>CAWKNT010000015.1:0-147960 GCA_963850935.1 uncultured Isosphaeraceae bacterium | reverse complement strand
CGCCGAGACGGGCAACAACACGATCACCCTCGTCAGCACGTCGCCGAGCACCCCGGTCACGATCAACGGGGACGGCGGGACCGACACCCTGGTTGGCCCGAATGTGGCCAACACCTGGACCATCACGGGCTCCAATGCCGGCACGGTCGGCAACGTCACCTTCACCGGGATCGCCAATCTGACCGGCGGCACGTCGACCGACGGATTCAAGTTCCCGAACGGCGGCAGTGTATCGGGCGTGGTCAACGGTGGCGGTGGTACCAATGGGATCGGCTACGGGCTCCGAACGACCGGCGTGACAGTCAACCTGACGACGGGGACGGCGACTGGGACCGGCGGGGTCACCAATATCCAGAATGTCACGGGCAGCCCGGCCAACGACAACATCACCGGCAATTCCGCGAGCAATGTGATCAACGGCAACGGGGGGACCGACGTCCTCAAGGGGGGAGGCGGCGGCAGCGATGTGTTCATGCTGGGAGCGACCCAAGGCTCTGGGACGACCGTCACCGGCGCCGGGACCACTGACACCCTCCTGGGCGCCAACATCGCCAACACGTGGACTATCACAGGTGCCAACGCGGGCAACGTCAACGGGATCGCGTTCACCGGGATCGCCAATCTGACTGGCGGCACGTCGACCGACGGGTTCAAGTTCCCGAACGGCGGCAGTGTATCGGGCGTGGTCAACGGTGGCGGTGGTACCAATGGGATCGGCTACGGGCTCCGAACGACCGGCGTGACGGTCAACCTGACTACGGGGACGGCGACCGGGACCGGCGGGGTCACCAATATCCAGAATGTCACGGGCAGCCCGGCCAACGACACCATCATCGGCAATGCCGCGAGCAACGTGATCAACGGCAACGGGGGGACAGACGTCCTCAAGGGCGGAGGCGGCGGCAGCGATCTGTTCATGCTGGGATCGACCCAAGGCTCTGGGACGACCGTCACCGGCGCCGGGACCACCGACACCATCCTGGGCGCCAACATCGCCAACACGTGGACTATCACAGGTGCCAACGCGGGCAATGTCAACGGGATTGCGTTCACCGGGATCGCCAATCTGACCGGCGGTACTCTCAACGATCTGTTCAAGTTCACCGCCGGCAGCGTCTCGGGCAAGGTCAACGGTGGCACCGGGACCGACACGCTCGATTACTCGGGCGACGGCGGGATCCCGGTCACGGTCAACCTCGCCACCGGCGCCGCTACAAAGACCGGCGGCTTCTTGGCCATCGAGAAGCTCGTCGGCAGCTCGTCCACGGCCGACACTTTGATCGGGCCCAATGCGACCAACGTGTGGTCGATCACGGGTGTCAACGCCGGCACGGTCGGCACCTTCGCCTTTTCGGCGGTCGAGAACTTGACCGGCGGCACCGGAGAGGACGAATTTGTCTTCAGCGCCGGCAAGACGATCTCCGGGAAGATCGACGGCGGTGGCGGCGGCACCGACTGGCTCGACTACGCGGCGTACACGACGGCGGTGACGGTCAACTTGACCACCCTTACTGCGACCGGCATCGGCGGCGGGATCGCCAGAATCCGCAACGTCCGAGGCGGCCAGGGCGGCACCACGCTGACGGGAAACGCCAGCGGGAATATCCTGATCGGGGGCGCCGGCACCAATACGATCGTCGGGGGTAGCGGGCGGAGCATCCTGATCGGCGGCAAAGGCAAGGACACGGTCACCGGCAACTCCGGCAGTGACATCCTCATCGCCGGCTACACCGACTACGACACCAGTTCCACGGCGCACGACTTGGCGCTCGAAGCAATCTTTAACGAATGGCAATCGGCCGACTCTTACTCGACCCGAATCTCGAAGATCAAGGCCGGAGTCGGCTCGGGCTCCAAGTTCGTCTGGGGAACCACGGTCCACGACAACTCGACCTCCAATGCGAACACGTTGACCGGTAGCGGCGGGTCGACCGGTACGAACTGGTTCTTCGCCAACCTGTCCCACACGACGACCAACAAGACGGCCACGGAACAGTTGAACTAACCGACCTCGGCCCCCGGGCCCGGCAATCCGCCGGGCCCGATCCCGCCCTCCTTCTCAGCGGCACCAATGCGAAGACTCGCATGCCATCGGGGTCGACCGCGCCTCGCTCGGCGTCCAGTTGTAGTGCGCACTGCACACGTCGCTTGCCTCGTGCGTCTCTCGTCTCGTGCCTGTCCTTGGCCTCTTCCGTCCCTTTTGAACCCGATAGGCACCGTGATCTCCTCCGGGCAGCCTCGCTCCAAACCTGCTTGGAACAAAGGCTTCCGAGAAGTCCCCGTGTGTCCTAGCCACCGAAACCAATCCAGAACGCTCCGCTACTCGGAAACCGCTCTCAGAATCGCTTTCTCGCACGTGCACAGGTACGATCAGTTGGGAAGCTATTGAGTAGCTGGATTGCACTTGGAGAAGTCGCTCAGAATCTCAGCCCGGAAGGTCTACACCAATCAAAGTCCAGGAAACAAGACTTGCCGACAAGCAAACAGAATCGCCATGAGCGACGTTAACAGCCCCGCGAAAACCAGAGCCCACTTTCCTGATCTTAACGCCCAAGCCGCCATCGACACCCGCTGTGGCCGCCCTCGCCCGACGACGGACAGCGCGATAGCCGAGAGTCCCATTAACGCGATGGCAGCAGGCCCGTCGGCCATACCCTTGAGTATTCTGGGGTCGGCGAAATTCCACACCATGCTCGGAAAGCTGTTGCCGCCCGCAACGTAAGCCGACAACATGCCGACGGTCGCGACAAAGAACACGATGCCTATGCCCAGCGCCAGTGCACCCAAGAGCCAAGCCAGGCAATCTACGATTTTCAATGTCAGGCTCATCGGGAAATCTCCCACGCGTTCAAAACGGTAGAAAGCCAGACGACAAGTCAAATTCCACCAGCGGCCGCAAATCCGACCGACGGCATGCGTGCCTGAACAGCAGCGGCGAACGATAATGACTTCCCAGTGTCGAAATGTTATCTGTCGACGAACGACCTCACGTGCCCAACACCAAAGGGTGCGATTGGCTACTACTCGTGGTCAATTCTCCCAGCTCCGCGATCGGATTGCCAGGCGGTGCGGATCGTCATCGCCCGCCATGACCCCTCGCGGGAAATCCGACACGGTCCGGTTTCGGCGCTCCCGTCTCGCACGAGGGAAGAAAGAAGGCGCTGGAGAGCACGGTCACACGGCTGACCGCGGAGTTTACGAGTACGGACCGGTGGAGTCGAACGCCACGAACTCCATTCATCTAGTGCATTCGAGCGCATAAAATCGCAGGGCGGGCATCGACCACCGTCCGATGCGGTCCAAATCACGCAGGCAATTTCCGTCTCGAGTAGCGCGGGTCGGCACCTTGGATCGCGATCACGGTGGGCAATTGCCCGCGCCACCGTGCAAGGCCCTCTGGCTTCTCCCGGCGAGCACCGAGTAAAGTAGCCGTGCGATCAAGAATACCGATAGCGCCATGACCCCGTGGATGACATGATGCCCAGATTCGCCGTGAGCCGTCCTTTGATGTTTGCATGCACGTGCGCGTCGGCGATGGCCTTGCTTGGTGTCGCGGGGTGCACCGCCACCGAGAAAACGCAAGAGGGTACGAGGCATCCTCAAGTTGCCGTTGTCGTTGCGCAAGGAGACCGTCCCCAATGTAGTCAGACCGATCGGTACGACGCGTGCGCTCAACGATGTGACGATCCGCGCTCGCGTGAAGGGGTTTCTCGAGGAAAAGCATTTCGAGGATGGCAAGAACGTCAAGAAAGGCGACCTTCTGCTCGTGATTGAGCAGAGACCGTACGAGGTTGTGCTCGAGGCATGCCAAGGCACAGCTCGAATCGGCCCAGGCGTCGCTCGAGAAGGCCGAGGCCTCCAAGGCGAACCTGGTTTCCAGAGCGCGGCTGGCTCTCGATCAGGCCCAGTTGAGTCTCGACGCCATCGAGGAACGGCGCGAACGGAACTTGCTGGCCCGCAAGGCCGCGTCCCAGGACGATTACGACAAGGCCGATGCCCAGCGCAGGAAAAGCGTCGCCCAGGTCGAAGCCGATCAGGCCAGCCTCGAACAGGCCGAGGCTGACTATCGGATCGGCATCGCCAGTGCCAAAGCCGAGGTTGCTGTCGCACAGGCCGCCGTCGATGATGCCAAACTCAACTTGAGCTATTGCAAG
This sequence comes from uncultured Isosphaeraceae bacterium, assembly GCA_963850935.1. Taxonomy (GTDB): domain Bacteria; phylum Planctomycetota; class Planctomycetia; order Isosphaerales; family Isosphaeraceae; genus CAWFRS01. The sequence continues at coordinate 143,806 of CAWKNT010000015.1, read as the reverse complement.
ATGTATTCACCGATTGATGGCCGAATCGGCGAGCTCAAAGTCAAGGTAGGCAACCTGGTTGGCGACATGGGCGCCACCGAACTGGTCAACATTCAGCAGCTCGACCCGATGGGACTCGATCTGAACCCTCCCGCCGCCCGCCTGCCGATCGCCACCAAGCTGCAAGAGAAGGGAGGGATTCCAGTCACGGTGTTTGTCGAGGGAAAGCGACGGCATCCGTACGTTGGCAAGACAATCTTCATTGACAACAAGGTCGATCGTGAGACTTCGACGTTCCTGGTGCGAGCCGAAGTGCCCAACCCCGATGGCTCGATCTTGCCTGGCCAGTACATCAAGGCCACGATCACCGTCAACATGTACGAAGCCGTCGTCGTCCCTGAACGAGCGGTACTCGAAGGTCAGGAAGGACCGCGCGTTTACGTTGTCGACGCGGCAAACAAGGTTCAGGTCGCCAAGGTCACGCCGCTCGACGATTACGAGGGGTTCCGAGTTCTTGAGTCGGGACTTGAGCCGGGACAAAGAGTCATCGTCGAAGGGATCCAGCTCGTCAAGCAGGGGCAGGTCGTCGAGCCAGTCGAAGTCTCTCTCGATCAATTCCGCAACGCCGCTGCACCGACATCCGATGACGATCGCTTCTTCGACAGCCAGGTTTCGCGACTCCCCGCCACCATTTCGCCATCCGAGAAGACGGCGCCGGCATCGAAACAGGCCCAGCCGGATTCGAAGAACACGGAACCGGAATCGAAAAAGCTCGCCCCTGACTCTAAAGCCGTGCCCGAGAAGTCACCGGCGGCGCCACCTGAGAAGAACGCGAGGTAAGACGCCAGATGGTCAATTTCTTCATCGGGCGGCCGATTTTCGCGACCGTCCTGGCCCTGCTCATGATCTTGATCGGTGGGATCTGCATCTTCATCCTGCCGATCGCGCAGTATCCGCAGATCACGCCGCCGCAGGTTCAGGTCACCACGACCTACACCGGCGCCGACGCCATCACTGTCGCCGAAACGGTGACGACGCCGATCGAACAGCAGATCAACGGCGTGAAGGGGATGATCTACTTCAACTCCGACAGTACGACGAACGGCATTTCGACGATCGTCGCGACTTTTGACGTCGGCTATTCCCAAGACATCGGCGCGGTCGACATTCAGAACCGAGTCGAGACGGCACAGGCGGTCTTGCCGCCGGAGGTGAAACAGTTCGGCGTCACGATCAAGAAGACGTCGACCGACATGGTCTGCGTGGTCAACCTGGTTTCGCCTGACGGCCGCTACGACTCGACCTACCTCGATAATTACGCACAGATCAACGTGCTGGACACTTTGAAGCGGATTGCTGGTGTGAGCGACGTCACCGTGTTCGGCCGCAAATACGCGATGCGAATCTGGCTCGACCCGGACCGCATGGCCGCCAGCTCATCCCGCCGACGGAAGTGGTCGAGGCGATCCAGTCCGAGAACCGGCAAGCGGCCGCGGGCAAGATCGGTGCCGCAGCCGTTGCCGCCGGGTCAGGCGTTCAAGGAATACCCGATCCTCACCAAGGGGCGTCTGACGACGGTCAAGGAGTTTGAAGACATCATCGTGCGCCGCAACGATGACGGCTCGATCGTTCGGTTGCGCGATGTGGCGAAGATCGAGCTGGATTCGGAAAACTACGACACGGCCGGCTGGCTCGACGGCAAGCCGGCTGGCACGCTGCCGATCTACCAGTATGCCGATGCCAATGGGCTGGACATTGTCAAGCGGGTCAGGGAAAGCATGGATCGCCTGGCCAAGAGCTTCCCGCCGGGGCTCGAGTATCGCATCAACTACGATACGACCAAGTACGTCCGCGAAAACATCGATGAGGTCGAGCAAACGCTGCTGGAAGCGTTCTTACTCGTTCTCATCGTTGTTTTTGTGTTTCTCCAGGGAGTACGCGCGACGATCATCCCCATGCTGGCGATCCCGGTCGCCTTGATAGCGACCTTCGCGATGATGGCTGCCTTTGGGTTTTCGATCAATACGCTCACGCTGTGCGGGTTGATCCTGGCGATCGGCTTGGTGGTTGACGACGCGATCATCGTCGTGGAGAACGTCGAAAAGTATCTCGAGCGCGGCGAGCGGCCGCTGCCGGCGGTGCGTGCGGCCATGGCCGAGATCACGGCACCGATCGTCACGATCACGCTGGTGCTGGCGGCGGTCTTTGTGCCGGTGGCGTTCATCCCCGGTCTGACGGGCCGGCTCTACAACCAGTTTGCGATGACGATCGTGTTTTCGTTCGTGTTCTCCGCCATCAACTCGCTCACCTTCACCCCGGCGATGGCGCGGATATTTCTGCGGCCCAAGCATGGTGAGTCGAAGTTCTTCTTCTTCCGCTGGTTCAACCACGGCATGCGCTGGCTGGAAAACTCGTACGACTCGTTTCTCGATTTCACTGCGCATCACTGGTGGACGATCGTGCTGCCGTCGATCGGGCTTACTGGCGTTGACGTGGTGGATGTTGATCGAGCGGCCCAAGGCATTCATCCCGACCGAGGATCAGGGCTACTTGATCGCGACGATCCAGACGCCCGATGGGACGGGGAAGGAAGCGACGGCCAAGATCGCCAAGACTGTCGGCAAGATCGCGCAGGACCTCGAGGCCGTGAACTCGGTGCTCGTGCTCGAAGGCTACAACGTCTTGAATGCGACCAATCAGACCAATTCGGCCACGGCGTTTATCGTCCTCGAAGAATGGTCGAAGCGCAACAAGCCTGAGCTGCGCGCGACGGCACTCTCGCGTCGGCTGCAAGCGAAGATCTCGCAGGAAGTTCGCGGCGGGGCGGTCTTGGTTCTGCAGCCGCCGCCGATCCGGGGGCTCTCGCAGACCGGCGGCTTCGAATTCATGATCGAAGATCGCGAAGGCCGAGGCGTCGAGGCGCTCGCGAAGGTCACCGACGATTTCCTCGACGAGGCCAGGAAGGTCGAGGACGACAAACCCGCTGCATCCCGAGCTCGGGGCCGATGTTCACGCCGTTTTCGGCCCGGGTGCCGCAGCTCCGGTTCAATCTCGATCGCATCAAAGGCCGCAGCGGCTCGATGTCGCGTCGCCGACGTCTTCGCGGTCCTGCAGGCCAACCTGGGGGGCCTCTATGTCAACGACTTCAATCTTTATGGCAAGGTCTGGAAGGTGATCATCCAGGCCGAGGGAAGCCATCGCACCAGGCCCGTCGACATCACTAGCCTGTACGTGCTCAACCGCAAGAAAAACAAGGTTCCCTTGAGTGCTCTGGGCGATGTGAAATACGCCCTGGGGGCGATCGATGTTCCGCATTATAACATGTACACTGCGGCCAAAATCACCGGCCAGCCGGCGCCGGGATTTAGCTCGGGCCAGGCGATCGCGGCTATGGAACGGGTTGCCGACGCCGTTCTGCCCGAGGGCTTTGGCTACGAATGGACCGGCACCACGTTTCAGGAACAGAAGACCGGCAATGTGGCCGTGTACATCTTCGCGCTGTCGATCGTGTGCGTGTTTCTGTTCATGGCGGCCTTGTACGAGAGCTGGATCCGCCCGCTGGTACATCATCTTCACGGTGCCGCTGGCGATGTTTGGTGCGGTCGTCGGCCTCTGGCTTTATGACATGCCGCTGGACGTGTTCGGGCAGATCGGCCTGGTGATGTTGATCGGGCTCGAGACCAAGAACGCGATCCTGATCGTCGAGTTCGGCGTCGAGCTTCGAGAGAAGCACGGGATGAGCATCATCGACTCGGCCAAGGAGGCGTCGCGGCAGCGGCTGCGGCCGATCTTGATGACGTCGTTTGCGTTCGTCATGGGCGTCCTGCCGATGGCGCGGGCCACCGGCGCCGGGGCCTACAGCCGCAATTCGCTGGGGATTGTGATCGCGTTCGGCATGGTGATCAGCACGGTTCTCGGCCGGTTTGTCATCCCGATCTACTAGTGCTGGGTGAGCGGCTCATCGACGTATTCGCCGGTCCGAAAGACATCGTAGCAACAGCGGGTGATCAGTCCACCGTCGGGGACAACCACCGAGAGGAGGAATGACGTTCGAGCAGTATCTGGTCGTTTACTTTTGATCGAGGTTCTGCTTGAGGTCGTCGTCGCTGACTTTGCACTCGACGCCCCCATCGGGAATGTCGAGCTTGGCCGTCCAGAGAATCGCGTTCAAGACGAACTTGCGGAAGTTGGGATCGCCCCAGTTTTTGTGGGCGTGGGCTCCGGTGAATCCGAATGCCGCGGCCGCCGTCGGGCCGTTCGACGGCCCAGGCGAGTACTTCTTCGCGGCCCTTGGCATCGACGATGTGCTGGTACGGTCCGCGAGGAGAGGCGGAAACGCCCTGGCTGGTCTTGTCGTCCGGCTTGGCGGCGAGGAGCGGCGTGACGCCTTTCATCTCGGGGCGAAAGCGCATGTTGAAGTACCACTCGTCGCGAACGGCGAACGGCTTGACGCCGCGGGTGACCGGGTGCTCGGGGAGCTTGGTGATCTCGGCGGTCCAGTGCGGGTTGGTCGAGAAGCCGGTTTCGTAATAGCCGCCGATCCAGTCGAGGAACTTGTCGCCGGGCTTTCCCTTGGGGACCTCGACCGCATAGTGCAGGCAGACCAGGCCGACGCCCTTGTCCATCAGTTTCTGGATCGTTTCGAGGTGGTCCTCCTGAATGATCGGGTGTCCTCCTCCTCCATCCATGAAGAAGACGAGCGTGCGTGCGCCATCGAAGACCGCCTCATCCCTGGGCCAGCCGCCCGCGACGACGACGGGGTCGATCCCCGGGACTTCGGCCAGGCATTTGGCGAGCAGTTTGCAGCCGGCGTTGAACTCGTGGTCGCCCGGCCCGTGGCTGGGGCGGCCGGCGATCAGGACGATCTTGGCTGTTTCCGCGGCCGGAGCGGACGCGGCCAGAGCCCGAACGCTACGCCAGGGCCGAAAGTGCGAGCAGCAAGCTGCTTCCTCATGGTGGAGAGTCCTCCTGAAAGAGCGATCGAGAAAGATGTTGCGGCGACAAGCGAACATTCGCCGCGGGACGACAAGTTGAGAAATCGTCGTTCCGCGGTCAGGATTGGCGAATCAAACGAGTTACAGTCGTCGGCTCACGTTTCCCACGGGCTCAGATCAGCTCGGTCACGCCCGGCTTGGGAACGGGCGGCTCTTCCATCGGGCCCCAGGCCAGGGTCTTGGGGAACGTGTCGAGCTTGGAGTTGAGCGCCTGCTCCCAAGAGACTTCCTTGCCGGTGTATGCCGACATCCGGCCCATGATGGCCGTCAGCGTGCTCTCGGCGACCTGCTTGAGCTCGTTGACCGGCTTGTGGGAGGTGATGCTTTCGAGCAGGTCGATATGTTCCTGGACGTAGGGATTGACTTCGTGGATGCGCAGCTGTCCGCGTTCGCGCCAGTGAAGAGATACGCCCGTTGACTTTCGGGCGAACCTTTGCTGTGCCACTGGCCCTTGGTGCCGACCAACGTCTCGGAGACATTGCCGGCGCTGCCGGCGATCTGCCGGCACATGCGACAGGACGTGCACTCCGTTGGGGAACTCGTAATCGATGGCGAAGTGGTCGTAGCTCTGGCCGCGCTCGGGCTCGGTGATCACCTGGCGGCCGCCCATGCCGACGGCCTTGACCGGATGTGCCTTGAGCGCCCAGCAGGCCACGTCGAGGTTGTGGACGTGTTGCTCGACGATGTGGTCGCCGCAGAGCCAGAGGAAGTGATACCAGTTGCGGATCTGGTACTCGGTGTCGCTCCAGCCGGGCTGGCGCTTGTGGGCCCAGATGTCGCCCTGGTTCCAGTAAACCCTCGCCGACACGAGGTCGCCGATCGCACCTCGTGGATCCGCTTCATGGCTCTCGAGGTAGCCGGCCTGGTGGCGGCGCTGGGTGCCGGTGACGACCGACAGCCCCTTCTTGTTGGCTTCGTCATAGGCGGCCAGCACCTTGCGGATGCCGGTTCCGTCGACGGCGACCGGCTTCTCGGCGAACAGATGCTTGCCGGCCTTGATCGTGGCCTCGATGTGCTGGGGCCGGAAACCGGGCGGGGTCGCCAGCATGACCAGGTCGCAGCAGTCGATGACTTTTTGATAGGCGTCGAAGCCGACGAAGCAGCGATCGTCGGCAGACGTCGAACTTCTCCTTGCACAGTTCGTGATTGCGGACGTGGTCGCGGCAGTTCTTGAGATGGTCCTCGAAGACGTCGCCCATGGCGTGAATCTTGATGTTGTAGCTCGTGCCCGCGGCCTCGCAGATGTTTTCGGCGGCGCCGGTGCCCCGGCCGCCGCAGCCGACCAGGCCGACCTTGATGGTGTCGCTGCCGGCGGCGTGGGCGTTGGTCATCATGCCCAGGCCGATCGTGGCCGCGGTCGATGTCTTGAGGAAATCACGGCGCGAAGCCGGACGATGCCTTCGAGGGGTTTGGGCTCGGTCATGGTGCATTCTCCTGGGGTTGGGAATGAGCCTGGATCAAGCGGTCACTCACTTGCTCGCCCGGGCTGTCGGTCAAGCCCGGAGAACTCGATTCTGGCGAATCAGCGTGTGGTCTTGCCCTTGACGACTTGCGACTTGAGGCCCTTGAGGTTTTCTTGCTCGTTCAAGGGCCGGACGATCCGGAAACCGACGAATGTCGCGTCGGTATGCCACCAGATGCTCTGGGGCCGTTGGGGATCTTGAACGCTCCATTCGAGGTTGGAGGCGCGGCGGGCCGCCGAGCGGAGCAGTGGGGCGTCGTCGTCCCACGAACCGCCGCGGGCGACGTAGGGATACTCTTTGGCGTCGGGCAGGATGACCGGGCCGAGAGTGGGCTTGTCGGTGGGATACTGCTTGTAAGCGTCGGCGACGTAGTGGTCCAGGCACCACTCGGCGACGTTGCCGTGGATGTCGTAGAGCCCCCATGGACTGGGCTTCTTCTTGCCGACCGGCATCGGCTTCTCGGCGTTATTCGACGTACCAGGCGTATTCGTCGATCTTGTCCGGGTCGTCGCCCCAGAAGTAGGCGGTCTTGGTGCCGGCCCGGCAGGCATATTCCCACTCGGCCTCGGTCGGCAGCCGATAGATCTTGCCGGTCTTGGCCGAGAGCCAGCGGGTAGTATTCCATGGCCGCATGATGGGTGATGCAGATCACCGGCTGCCCGCTACGGCCGAAGCCGAAGGTCTCGTCGGCGTAGGGCGAGGTGGGCCGGGTCACGGCGTCGGCCTTCTTTTCCCAGTCCGACTGCTTGGCCGGGTCGACGTTGTCGCGTTTCTTTTTCTTCAGGTCGAGGGAAAAGGCAAACTGCTCGTATTCGTCCCAGGTCACCTCCTTGCTTCCCATCCAGAACGGGGCGATCTGAACGGGATGTTGGGGTTCTTCGTCCTTGGCGCGGTTGGCTTCCGTCGCGGGGCTTCCCATCACGAAGGTGCCGCCGGGGATCGGCACCATCTCAAACTTGACTTCGGTCGCCGGGATGGTTTCGACGTAAGTCTTCATCGAGGCGGGCGACTGCGCCGGCGGCGGTTCCTGCGGCGCCGACCGGGCGACCTTGACGGTCGAGAAGGCCAAGCACCACGATGCAGCCATGGAGACGGCATGCGAGAAACGGCTCACGTTCGGTATGCTCCAGCTTGTTCGTGTTCCATCCGGTTCCCGGCGCGGTGCGTCGGGAAAAACAGGCCCTCGTGGTAGCGTACGGTCTGCTGGAATCTCGTTCGCGTTTCGGAGGGGAAAATGGGTTTGAGATCTGGCGGTCGCGTGGCTCCTCGCGATGATCGCGGCCGGCCCTGCTGCGCGAACAGGGGCCGGGGGCGGCCGGGCGTCTGTCGCGTTTCGAGTTCGAAGAGACGCACATGGCGAGCCCGTTCCACATTGTTTTATACTCCACCGACGCGCCTCCGCTAGACGTGCCTCCCGGGCGGCCTACGATCGCATCGCCGCCCTCAACACCATCTTGAGCGACTACGACCCCGAAAGCGAGCTCTCGCGACTGGCCCGATCGGCCGGCGGGGCGCCGGTGCCGGTGAGCGCCGACCTGTTCGAGGTGCTGCAGGCGTTCCAAGGAGATCTACGAGCGTTCAGGCGGCGCATTCGACGTCACGATCGCCCCGGTCGGCCGGCTCTGGCGCCGGGCACGCCGCGACCACAAGCTGCCGGACCCTGCGCGGCTCGCCGAAGCCCGGCCGCTGGTCGGCTCCGACAAGATGGTGCTCGACCCGAAGGCCCGAACCGTTCAGCTCAAGAAGCCGGGGATGAAGCTCGACGTCGGCGGGATCGCCAAGGGCTACGCCGCCCAGGCCGCCCTCGACGTGCTCAAGAAAGCAGGGCATCACCGCGGGCCCTGGTGGGCGGAGCAGGGGACATCGTCGTCGGCGATCCGCCGCCCGGCGCCCGCGGCTGGAAGGTCGCCATCGCACCGTTGGAACCGGGCAAGGCAGGTCCCACTCGCGTGCTCTTGCTCGCCAACGCGGCCGTCTCGACCGCGGGCGACGCCGAGCGTTATGTGGTCATCGACGGCCATCGCTATTCCCATATCATCAATCCGAGCACCGGAGTCGGCGTCGAAGACCGTGCCAGCGTCACGGTCGTCGCGCCCGACGGCGCGACCGCCGACGCCCTCGAGACGACCGTTTACATCTGGGCCCCGAGCGCGGACTCAAGCTCGTCGACGACACGCCGGGGGCCGCGGCGATCTTCGTCCGCTCGACGCCGGAAGGGATCAAGACCTTCGAGTCGTCGCGGTTCAAGCAGGTTCCGACTGGTCCGCGCCGATTGAGAAGGCTCAGTCGTGGGATCGAGAGCGCAGCCGTTCGAGGTCAGTCCAGAAGCCGGGATACGTCTTGGCGACGCAGCCCGGGTCGAGGATCGTCACGCCGGGGATTCGCAGGCCGGCCAAGGCGAACGACATGGCCATGCGGTGGTCGTTGTAGGTGGCGATTCGTGCTCCGTGAAGCTGGTCGGGAGCGGGGGGTCGATCACCAGGCCGTCGGGCTGTTCGTCGACCCGTGCGCCGAGCTGGCGCAGCTCGGTCGCGAGCGCGGCGATCCGGTCGGTCTCCTTGTGGCGGATGTGGGCCACGTTGCGGATCCGCGACACTCCGTCGGCAAAGAGTGCCACGACCGCCTGGGTCATGACCGTGTCGGAAAACGCGTTCATGTCGACGTCGACGCGCGCGCAGCGGGCCGCCGGTGACCGTGGTCCGCGCCGGCTCGCGCTCGACTGTGCAGCCCATGTGTTCGAGCACGTCGACGAACGCCATGTCTCCTTGAATGCTCGAGGTGCCCAGCCCTTCGACGGTGACCGTACCCCCGGTGAGCGCGGCCAGGGCGAAGAAGTAGCTGGCGGCCGATGCGTCGGGCTCGATGGCGTATTCGCGGCCTTGTAGTGGGCGGGCCGGACGTCGAAGCGGCGGAACTCGCGGTTGTTCGACCGTCACGCCGAACGACTCCATCACCGCCAGAGTCATGGCGATGTACGGCTGGGAGACGAGGACACCCTGGACCTCGACGATCGTACGTCTCGCTTGCCGACGGGCAATGCCATCAGAAGGCCGCTCAAGAACTGGCTCGAGACGTCTCCCCTCACGAAGACATCGCCGCCGGCGAGGCCGCTGGCCTCGATGGTCACCGGCGGGCAGCCCGTGCCGAGGTCGGACCTGGCGACGGCCCCAAGCCGGTTGAGCGCGACGAGCAAGTCGGAGATGGGGCGCTGGCGCATGCGCGGGCTGCCGTCCAGGTGAAAGGTTCCCTGTCCCGTGGCCAGCATCGCCGTCAGAAAGCGGAGGCTCGTCCCCGAATTCGCCACGTAAAGCGAGGCCTCGCGCGATGGGATGACGCCCGAGCAGCCTTGAACCGTGATCAGCGGCGGACGCAGCATCGTGCTCGACCTCGATGCCGATCGTCCGCAAGGCCGCGACCATCACCTGCGTGTCCTCGCAGTCGAGTGCTCCGCGAAGAATGCTCGGCCCCTCGGCCAGCGCGGCGACCACGAGGGCACGATTCGTCAGGCTCTTCGAGCCGGGAACGCGCGCGACGGCCCGTGGCGGAGGACCGGTCCAGGGTTCGATCAGGATTTCAGAGGGATAGCCGGCCGTGGTCATGAGCGGGATGGCTCGTTCTGAGGAAGACCGCGGCTCCGATCAGCTTTGCGAGTCCGTGACGACTCCGCGTTCAGTCGACGAGGCGGCGAGCCGGCGATGTCAGCTCGTCAGCGGTGATCCCGTCGATCAGGAACCGTCTTCCGCCGGGACGGTTCCTCCCGGACAGCAGGGTGATCTGATTCGCTTTGCAGGCCAATCGCCTACGGCCAGCACGGACTGGATCGCCGCGTTGGCTTTGCCTTTCTCGGGCGGGGCCGTCACGGCGACCCGCAGTGCGCCGGCCCGCTCGCCGATGATCCCGTCTCGCTTTGCGCCGGGTGGGCCAGCACCGGCAAGACGATGCCGCCGTCGCGCGGGCAGCGGTGGCAATCATGGTTCGACCCCCTCAAAAAGCGCCGAGCCGACCCGCAGCAGGGTCGCCCCTTCTTCGATGGCCGTCTCGAAATCGTTCGACATCCCCATCGATAAGCTCCACGAGCGGCAGGTCCGTCTCTCGCCGCAGCCGGTCGCGCAGCTCGCGAGCGCGCGAACGATCCTCGGGCGGTCTCGGCGGTGGTGCCCAGCGCGGCCATCGTCATCAAGCCGACAATCGGGATCGCTCGGCAGGCGGCGATCGACTCGGCTTCGCTCAGGATCTGTTCTGGCGTCCAGCCATGCTTGCTTGGTTCGTCGGAGGTATTGACCTGCAGGCAGACGCCGGGCGGATCGTCGACGGACGTGCGCGGCGTCGTCGAGGGCTCGCAACAGCTTGAGTGAGTCGACAGAATGAATCATCCGCACCATGGGAAGCGTTTTCTTGACCTTGTTGGTCTGGAGGTGTCCAATCAGGTGCCAGCGAACCGATGCTCGAAGATCGGCGAGCGCATCCTGCTTTGCGCCAAAGCTCCTGCGGGTAGTTCTCGCCGAGATCGCGGACCCCGCAGGCGACCAGCGCCTTGATCCATTCCGGCGGGGTTTTCTTGGTCACGGCGATCAACCGCATGGCCTCCGGCGGGACGTCCCGCTCGCTGCGCGGCCTCGGCAATCCGGCTCTGGACCGCTTCAAGATTGTGCCGGATTCGTTCCGCGATCATGAAGGAGCAAACTCCGTGAGACCGTTGCCGACCGAACCGAGTTCCCGACGATTGCACGGCAGTGCGGCACGCGGCCAGGACAGCGCGACAACCGACGCTTCCGAATCCAGGTTGGTCTATTTTGAAGGACAAGGCAAGTCGATGAAACCGTTTCTGATGATCGTGGGATTTCTGGCAGCCATCTTGATTGTCTCACAACTGGTGATGGGGCTCTTGATTCTGCAAGGCCAGGCGTCGATGCGGACCGCCCACCAACATTCAGGTTATCTGACCGTCGCCGTCAGTTTGATCTATATCTGCTGGTCGCTGGCGGTGATCGCCGCAACGCCCAAGCGAAATGGGCTGTGATGCTGACGGTAATGCCTCGTGCATCGCCAGTGCCCGAGGTTTTCTTGTCGCCGTCAGTCGACCTTCCAGATTGGCTCGACGACCCCTTCGGACGTTGAACGACCCACAAGGAACCGAGCGGTCGTTTGGTGGCCGAGAAACGCGCGGGGAGCGGGCTTGTGCGAGGCTGCGGTAGATGACATAAGTCTCGTCTCGCCCCCAGCTCACGCGTGCTGCGAAGGCCCGGTCGGCCGTAACGTTCCGCGATTTTTCCGAAACGGACAGGACCCGCCAGTCGGATCTTTCCGATGGCGATTCGAGTCCCACGACACCAAGAGAGGCAGCCAACAGCGGCGGCCTGCGGGGGATTGCCTTAGAACTACCGAACCGTCGTCGATCTGGAACGCTCCCCGATCGGAAGGATAAGACAGCGAAGGGAGCCGCAATTGGCAGAACCTGAGCCGACCCCGGTTTCTTGGGCGGGGTAAGGACGATGGCTCGGCTGTCGACGATCGGTGTCGCCGTGATCACGCATGGAAGCGATACGCGGAGAGCGACAGGCGAATCGATCGGGGCACGCTGCTCGATCAACGCCGAGATTAACGCGAGCTTACTCTCACGGAGAAGTAATGCAAAATGAGTGATGTGAGAGTAGCCAGCGCGATACGACCATTCGGCCAAGCATTCCGACGAGTTCGGCATCAATGACGGAGGCTTTGGAATCGATGTGGTCGCCGATTCGCCGACAAGCATCCACGTAGGTCCAAGCCACGATCGACCAGCAGCGAAGAGTTCGAGGCGGCATGAGGCGTCGGCATGGCGGTGATCGATTGCCAGAAAATCGCCGGCGTCGGGCCATCCGGGCCGGAGCACAGCGAGCCGCGAGCCGAACCCCTTCGCGCTGCTGACAGTTCCTCGGATGTGCCGTTGGGGTTCCCGGTATTCCAGCTTGCGAAGTTACTCACGATTTTTGCGATTGCGGATTCAACCAACTTATGGAACGCGGCACGGACCGCCGCGTCGCTGCGTTGCGATTCGCCGAAATGAGTTACTGGCGTTCCATCCGTCCGTGAGAAAAGCATGGTCACTTGAAGGAACTTTGCGATCGATTCAATCCAGAAGGATGGCTGACCGTTGGTAGGCGTCGTTGCCTCTAACAAGTTTTTGAGACAAGGTTGCCAATCAGAAATCGGAAGTCGGATTGGTGTTCCTCGTGGATCCAACTCGCGTCTGAGCCAATGAGTCAATGGCCGCCCGTTTCCAAGGCGACGCCAGCATTCGATCGCTTGATGGAGCGCACTTAGAACATTTTCCCGCGCGGCGAGGTCGTCATTCATCATGAATACCCGGCTTCCGACGGCGGCTTGCAGCCCTTTTGGGCTTGAGTGCACACAAAATGGACTTCCCCCACGGAGAGCATGACTAGCGGCATCGACCAAGACCGTCGAAATCCTCCTGGATATCAACCGACGCAATCACCAGACAATCACCGGACTTGTGATGAACGAGGGTTGCGATCTTAAGTGCACGAATCGGGCTGTTCACCGCGACGAACTCATTCTGGCACTTGATTTGCGTTTGCCTATTTCATGTGAAGCAACGAAGCGAGATCAACAATATGTGGAAAGCAATCAAGCTCACAGGAATCACTTTTTACGAAGCCACCCCACTTGGCGATAGTCGTTTCAAGGAATTTGGAGCGGCTCCCCGCCAAAGGGCGAGCGGGTTGCCTCGCACGACCCCCCGCTCGCCCTTTCTCACCACAGTTTAGAAGGCGACTGATATCGTCTTCGGCATCGCGACCAACCGGCCAGTCGAATCGGTTTCAAACGACTAGGGGAGAGGTAGTCGTTTGGGATTTGTTCTCTGGCCGGTTTATTCATTTCGAAAAGCTCGACAAACTTCCGGTCTTAATTGGGGCGTCGCCAACCGCTCGATTCGGCGACATTGCCATGCGGTGTCGCAAGGCTCGGCCAGGGCGCGACCGGCCAGGTTGGCCGTTGTCCAACACCAACTTTCCGTTGACAATCACAGTATTGATCCCGGTGCTGTATTGGAACGGCTCAAGGTACGTCGAGTGATCGATCACCTTTGCACCGTCAAAGATCACAATGTCGGCAAAATGTCCCGGCTTGAGCAGGCCGCGGTCGACCAGACTGACCTTTGCCGCATTCAGCGAGGTCATCTTGCGCACGGCGTCTTCGAGTCGCAAGAGCTGGCGATTGCGAACATACTCACCTAGGATTCGGGGGAACGTTCCGAAGTTGCGCGGATGGGGATGGCCGCGACGAAGCGGTCCATCGATAGCCAGCGCCGAACCGTCGGAGCCCGCAGAACACCAAGGCTGAACGAGCGCGAAGTTCATGTCATTCTCGGAGTGATGGGCGTAGATCGTGCTGATCGACCCGTTCTCTTCGATCAGAAAGTCAAAGAGCACATCGAGCGCGTCGGGTGGAGGGGCGATTCCGGCCGACTTTGCCGCGACGATTCGGTCCATCGTTTGACCCTCGAACGGCTGGTTGATGGGGCTGAGGTGCCCACTGACCAACATGCGCGACCAGTCTCCGCCGACGGCCGTGTAATGGTTATACCAGCCAGGAAGCCCGGTCCGAATTTCGCGCTTGAGACGGTCGCGCATCGACCGGTCCTGCAGCCGTGCGATCAACTGAGTTTTTCCCCCTTCATGGGCCCAAGGCGGAATGATGCTGACCAAATCGTTGTTACCTCGGGTGTATGGATAAACGTTGGCCTGCACGTTGACGCCTTCACTCCTCGCTTGATCGATTAAGCGGACGATGTCTTTCATTCGGCCCCAAAGTGATTTGTCGGCGATCTTGAGGTGAATGATATCAACCGGCACACCTGTCGATCGCCCGACGCTAATCACCTCTTCAACCGACTCGAACACGTTGGTTCCCTCATTGCGAATGTGTGACGAAAACAAGCCGCCATGTCGTTTTACGACCTGACAAAGTTCGACCAGGTCTTGCGTTTTGATCGCGAACTCGCCGGGGCTCGCGAGCATCGTGGATAGTCCGATCGCACCCTCGTTCATTGCTTCGTCGAGCAGCACTTTCATCTCGTTTAGACGCGGTCCGTCCGGCCGCCCCAGCGAGTCGCCCTGCACACAGTCGAGGAGCGTGCCCAAACCAACGTAGCTGGCGACATTGACCGCCACGCCTTGGCGCTCGAGCACGTCGAAGTAGCCTCCGAGAGTTGTCCAGGTAAGTGGAACACCGCCGTAGGTCGTGGACCGCGGCGGCCGCTTACCTTTGGAGGGTCCCGCCGATGAGTCCTCACCCAAGATTTCCGTCGTGACCCCCTGGCGGATCTTGCTCTGCGCGGATCCGTCTTCGAGAAGAGTCATATCCGAATGCGAATGGATGTCGATGAATCCTGGGGCGACGATCAGATTTGTTGCGTCGATTATCTGGTGTGCGGTAACTTGCGGGTCCAGTGAGCCGACAGCTTCGATCCGATCTCCTCGAATTGCAACGGCGCCGAGAAACCAGGGATTGCCGGTCCCATCGACGATCTTGCCTCCGCGGATCAGGAGATCGACTGGCTCGGGCCGCTTATCCTGACCTAATGCGACAGAGCCCATGGCCGCCGTGGTGACCAACATCCAGCCGAATCGTCTGCGAAATCTCATGGGTGTTCCTCGTCGCGTGGTCGTCGGAGAGTTTCGAGACAATATACGGTGTCTTGCGGACTCCGTTAATGCGTTGCCGCGGTTCTCTGCATGAAAATTGATTGGATCGGTTTCAATAGATTCGCGTGCCGTACTTTCAAAATCTTTTTTGGCGATATTGAGTACCCTGCAAAACGGTGCGGCGCGGCGGCCGACTTTTCAAAGTTCGGGTTACGGCTTGATATGCTGTACCAGCTCGGTCGGTACGTTGGCGGGCAGTCTCACCGAGATTGCGACTGTCATGCGCTGCTCACCGCGTTGGTATGCCAGCAAATCAAGCTCCACGGCGACGATGCTGAGAAAAGCCTGAGAGGGTTTGCGCGATGGGGTCGGAGCTTCGCTGACTAGAGCAATCAGTATGCGGCGTTCGACCGCCACCCCCAATATAAGGTGGTTCCCGGTAATCGCTTCGATTACCATGGAATCACCGCTAACTAGCGCCAACCGGATTGCCGTGATGAATCGTGCCAAATACCAATAGCTCGCCGACTTAAGGATCGATGAGGCGGTCGTGCTCATGGGCCAGGGGAAGAACGATGGTGCGTACTATCTGGCCGGGTATGCCATCGAGTGCGGTCTCAAGGCGAGTATTGCCAAGCTGACGAACCAATACGATTTCGCTCCCAAACCGAAGTTCATTCACGATCATTACTCCCATGAGATCGAGAAACTCGTCAAGACAGCCGGTTTGACGGCACAGCGGGACGCCGACGCCGCTACTGATCCCGACCTACAGGCTAACTGGGGGGTCGTCAAGGACTGGACCGAGGAGACCCGGTATGAGCGGAAGACGCAGGCTCAAGCCCAAAAACTTATCGCGGCGATTACGGACGCCGCACACGGGGTGCTCCCATGGATCAAGCAACGTTGGTAGAACACCAGATCGACGACGTTCCCAGGCTGATCGATCAGCTGAAGAAAGACAGTTTCGGCGTTAAAGCTGCCTTTTGGCTTTACACGAGCGAGGCAGATCAATGGTTTCTTTACCTGGTCTCGGATGTGGTCGACCAGATGGGTACGACCGAAGCCTACAAGATCGTGTACCGGTCGATGCGGCAATTGACAGACCTCTGGATCAATCCGTTTGAAGTAAAGCTCGTTGGCCCACACGACCCAATCGCTAAAGAAGTTGCGGACTTTCAGGTCAATACGCATGCACCTGTGTTAACGCATGTTCGAGGGTCTCGCCTTGGTAACATCTATATTGACAACGCATATATTTATCATCTATATATTTATAACTATCATATGCGAGGTCGTTCCGCGGCCCAAATTGAGGGGAGCGCGGCTCCATTCTTTCGTACAAAAATAATGGAACCTTCACGATGCCCAGCAGAGCAGAATCCGAATATCGCTATGAGAAACTTACCTGGCCGGAGATCAACGACGCGGTCGAGCTCGGCAAGGTCTGCATCCTTCCTTGTGGCGCGGTCGAGCAGCACGGGCCGCATCTGCCCCTCGACGTCGATGTGATCTGCCCGACCGAGATCGCACGAGGCGCCGGCCGGATCGTTCCTGAAAAGATGCTTTTACTACCCACCCACTGTTATGGCTACACCGGGCACGTGATGGACTTTCCGGGAACCATCAATACGCATTATCAGCACTTCATCGAGGGAATTCTCGACATCACGAAAAGCCTGGCCTATCACGGGTTCAAGAAGATCATCCTCTTGAACGGCCACGGGTCAAATTGGCCGAATCTCGACCTGGTCGCCCGTCGGACCAATCTCGAGACCGATGCCGAATGCGTGCCCTTGTGCTGGTGGGGCCTCTTGACCGTTGACAAAGAATTCCTACCGAAGTGGCGCCAGAGCAAGTTTCCGGGGGGCTGTTCGCACGCCTGCGAACTCGAAACGTCGCTCTATCTTTATTTGGCGGGCGACGACGTCCGCATCGATCAAATCAAGAGTGGTACGGTCTCGTTCAACGACGAATCGAGCCCGTTTCAATGGGTCGACCTCTTCGCCGCCGGTCCGGCCACGGTCGTGTCGTGGACGAGCAGCTATTCCGAGACCGGCGTCCTGGGCGATGCTGAACTCGCGACCGCAGAGAAAGGTCGCGCGGCCTATGACGAATCAGTCACGCAATTGGTCCGTTTTGTGAGCTGGTTCAAGAACCGTCCCAAGGACGAGCGCCGCGACTGGCACCGCACACCGCCGACCATGCCCATCCCGTGGGGCCAGAAGCCGCTCGGCGCGTGAGGCATGAGATTTCCACGGGGTAAATTGCCGTGCGCGGGCACACCTTAATGTCCAAATATTTGCCGAAACAAGTGCTTACGTGTTTGACTCTGCGATTCGGTCGGGTACTGCTGAACTTCCGGACGCGAGCTCAAACGATAAGGGCCAGACCCGATCACGAAATGGTCGCGGACGCCTTGTGCGTTCATGAGTGGGGCCGTCTCCCACACCAGTCGTCCGGTCTTGGCGTCGTACGCGAATAGCCGTGCCTTCACCACTGCATCTTGCTGGTTGGTCTCTGAGAGATTCAAGGCGTTTGAAGAACCGCTGGTCGTCACGGCAGCGCCCGTAGTTAACGATGGTGTGAGGCTGACTCCCGGCAGACCAAACTTGCGATCGCGCTGGTCGGTGCCATACGCACCAAACGCCGCTTCGACGATCAGCTCGGCCTTGTCCTTGTTGTTCTCGAGCAAAATTCCTTGCTCCGCCATTGTGCGGCGAATGCTGGAGATCACCCAGTCTTTGTCGACGATCGTGAGATATTGTGTGTCGAGAAATACCTTCGACCCGGTGAGCGGACTGAAGTCGACATGATAAAGCGCATCGTCAAACGTACCCGTGAGCAAGAGTTGCTCAGTGCCAGTGCGCGGAGTTCCCGTGACGGTGACACTGGTGCACCCGCACGCCAATGCCAAAACGAGTGGGGCTAGTCCACGGGCAACTCGCCTGAAAGTCCAGATCCGTTGCATGATCAACCGCCATTATCAACCGGTGGACCGGAGACGGCGGATCCCGAAGGGAGAAGATGAGTTGAATCTGAGTCGTCCCACGGCGGTATGTCGATTTGTTCACCGCTGAGTCGATCTCACAGGGCGGAGTATAGCTAGGCGAGCCCGGTCGGGCAACGCCAAGTCGGCATTACCGCCAAGAAAATTGAGCCTATTTTCCAGGTCGCCCAATTGCCGCGAAGTGTGACAATAACAAGGCGAGCAGGCTTGACGTGGCAGCGATAGTGTGACGACACGGAGCTACTATAAAACGATTAACCGCCAAGACGCCAAGAACGCCAAGAAAAGCAAATAGAACGCGAACAACGTATTTATTCTACAGAAACACCTGATATATGAATATAACTTATAAATATTTGTAAGTTTGTGGTCGGTTTGATTAATCCTTCTTTTTGTCTTGGCGTTCTTGGCGGTTGAAGTCTTTTATTTCCTCTCGTCTTCATGGCGGTCAGTCTACGCGGTAGTGCTTGAGCTTATCCTCGTCGAGGGAGACGCCGAGGCCGGGGGCGTCAGGTACGTTGGCTCCGTCGGGTTCGAGTTCCAGCGGTTCGCTCAGTAGGTCGGTCTCGTGGTAGTGCGGACCGAGGATATCGGCCGGATAGGTTTCGCTGTCGATATTTGGGCATGCGCACGCCAGGTGCAGCATCGCCGCCGAGCCGATTCCCAGTTCGAGGTTGCTACCGACGTGGCAGGGAACTCCAGCGGCCTGCGCAACGTGTGCGATCTCGATGGCCGCGGCGATGCCACCGTTCTTGCCGGGATAGATGCTGACTACGTCGGCCGCGTGGGCCCGCAGGACGTTCCATGCGTCGGCGAGGGTGAAGACGCTCTCATCGACCATGATCGGAATACCGGCGGACCGAAGCGATGCCATCGCTTCGGTATCGCCGGGTGCGATCGGCTGTTCCGCGAACAGAAGACGTTGAGCGGTCGTAAGCGATCGAGTGCAATTCGTGCCGTCGTGACGTTCCAGCCGCAATTGGCGTCGACAGTGATTGGGATATCAGGTCCCGCCACGTCGCGCACCGCCTGGACTCGCGCCAAATCGCCCGCCAGGTCGAGCCCGACTTTCACCTTCAAGCATCGCACGCCCCAGCTCAGAAACTGCTCGGCCAGCGCACGGACGTGCGGCAAGTCGAATGCCCCGATCATCATCTTGGTCGGGATCGTATCCCGAGCCTTGCCCCCCAGGAACTGGTAGACCGGAACTCCCCGCGCCTTGCCGGCGATGTCCCAGAGGGCCATCTCGACTGCGGCCTTGGTGAACGGATTGACCTTGATCAAGAAATCCATCAACTTGCGGAGAATCGAGATCTGAGTCGGATCTGCGCCCAACAAGGCCGGCCCTATCAGGTCAGTAAGTGCGGCGACACAGCTCTTGCTCGTCTCGCCGCTCCAGAGAGCTGACACGGTTGCCTCACCCAGGCCAACAAGGCCGTCATCCGTATGCAGTCTGACGATGACGTAGTCCGATGTGTGATGATCGCCATGAGCGGTCTTGGTTACCATGCCGGCCTTGAGTGGCACGCGGACCGGGATTGCTTCAAGCTTGGTGATTCGCATGATTTAAATATCACGAGCTAAAGTTATGAGATAAACTTATTGAGTACATTCGCCGTGATCCGCGACACACAATCGTCGATCAGGATCGCGCTGGACCACGCGATCGAGCCGACCGAGAAGACTGCCCCGCCGCTGGCGGTCTCGTAATAAGTCAGTTCGGCACCGCCTTGATCAACGTTGGTCCCCTTGGCGAGGCGAATCACGTTCACAGGCGAGCTGGGCGAGACCTTGTCGGTTTCATGGCCGGAGGCCCCGCCCGGACAGCGCATGTGCAGACTCGACTGGCCAAAAAGGTCGCCAACCTTGAGATTTGTCCCTTCGAGAGCCCAGTGGTCCGCTTTCAAGACACGATACGGGGCAGCGGTCATGATGCCGGTCTCGGAAAACACCACACCAAGTAACCGAGCCTCCGACTCCACCCGCGCATGGAATCGGCTCTCGAACCCGCCCCGCTTGACGGCGCGGGCGTCTCCGTTTCGGTAGATCACAGTCGTTGGATCGACGAACTCGACCTCGCAGTTGAGCCCGTTACCACCCAAATACATGAGCTTGCCGCCGCGCTCTTGAACCCACGCTTTGACGGCGAAATACATCTGGCGGCGACCAGTATTCCGGATGAGTAGAGATCATCAAGACCTTGTACGCATCAAGGTTCAGCGTGCCGTCGTGGAGCTGAGTTTCGGCGTAATAGTCGTAGGCGAACTGCTCGCGTTCGAGCCAACCGACGAGCCGCCACTCGGCCGGCGCGACGTGGCAGGCGGCCCGGCCCTCGATCGGGTCGGTGATTTCGGTACAGAGGTCGATATGGTTGATCGACTCCGGTCGTTCGAAAGACAGCGGTGCGTAGTCAGTCGGTGTCGTATGTGACCGCGTCTGGATCGGTGTAACGCTTGAGCTCGAGCCGGGCATTAACCGTGGGCAAGGAGGGCAGGCGATCGGGGTTTATGTAGTTGCTGCGGCCGCCGAAGTAGTTGTAGGCGTTCCAGGTGATATTCGATGCGAGCACGGCGGTAGGCGACGTCGGTTCCTCGGGCGCGACAACCCAGGGAAAGGCAAACTCGTTTTTCTGGGCCGTGTGCGCATGAAAATAATAAAGACCAGAACGTTCAGGGGCATCCACATACTGATGTAGCGCGGGGTTGGAGTAGCCGAATTTGTTCCAGGCGACGCCGGTCTGGGAATAATCGCCGTCGGGCGTGATTTGCATCGTGGCCCGCGGGCCGTGCTCGTCGAACCAACCCACGCTGCGGATGAGCACCTTCCTGATGCCGTACCGCCAGAGACTCAAGTGATACGGCTCGACAGAGTGTACGCGGAACTCGGCCTTTTCGCCGGACTTGACCCATTTCGGCCAGGCATAGCCGAATAGTGCGTCCGACAGGAGACGGAACTGATGGGGCGGGCCGGAGGGACAAATCTCGACATGCACGCTTTTGGCACCGAATCCAGGCTTTTGCAGCGTGACCTTGTATGGTCCCCAAGGCATCACACCGTAAACCGCGCCGGTCGCACGCGAGCGTGCCTCGAACGAGCCGGCGGCTCCTTCGAACTCGAGGATGACATCGGGCAAGGCGACGTAGCGCTCGTCGCTGACATAAGCCACGAGCTTTGGGTCTGACATGGTAATCGCTCTAAAGGGCTCAGCCGCCGGTTGGGAGCGCGGGACGACGGCCACCGTCGACACCGTCTCGCTGCGCTCGACTCGCATCGCCGGCCTTCGCGCTGGAATTGTTGGGCATTGTATGAGGCTGATTCAGCGACTCGAGCGTCAGCAATGCTTCCATCGGCGCAATGACCAGGATCGTATCCCCCGGCTCCAATACGATATCCGGGTCAGGATTGACGTTTACGCCTCTCGCCCCCTGCTGCATGACGATATTCATCTGCTTGTCGGCCTGGATTTCGCCGACGCTCACGCCCACCAAGCGACCGGTCGGGCAGATCGTGATGTCGGTAAAGTGGACATATTGGCCCGCGAGTTGAAATCCCTGATAAATCTTCCGCCCGGTTGCCGCGGCGATGAACGCGGGGGCTGCTACCTGCGACGTCGAAATCGTTGGCATCGAAAAGGCTCCAGCTACCTTGGTTGCGAGAGTCTCGTCGAATAGTCGAATCACGATCTTGGCGTCGCGGTTCAGTTCGCGCGCGGTGA
This sequence comes from uncultured Isosphaeraceae bacterium, assembly GCA_963850935.1. GTDB lineage: Bacteria > Planctomycetota > Planctomycetia > Isosphaerales > Isosphaeraceae > CAWFRS01. The sequence goes on along the minus strand of CAWKNT010000015.1, from coordinate 121,994 downwards.
TCGCAGCGTCAAGGTTCGTCAAGTCGTCGCTCGTTGTGACGATGACGGCTCTCGCCTGCCGTACGCCCGCCTGATCCAGGACGGAGGAAACGCGCGCGTTTCCCTGGATCACCGGCACGCCCTTGTCGAAAAGCTCGCCCAGGAGCGCCGAACCGCTGGCCATCTCGATCGCGACGACACTTTCGCGCATCTCGAGGAGCTGTCTGATGACCTGATAGCCAACCTTGCCGACCCCGATCACGACGAAATGGTTACGGCAGAGCGAGGCAAGCATGCGATTCCACTCCGGCAAGTTTTGCTTGCGGGTGAAGACCAGGAAGGCGAGCCGGACGACCGAGTCGGCGACCGCTCCCAGGCCAATGACCGGCAGCAGGAAGAAAAGCGGTTGAAGATACCACTCCTGGGGGAAGTCGAGCGACGACTCGAGAAAGATCATCAGAAAGACGGCATGGCAGGCATGCGCAAACGGCAGACGCCCGTGATCGTAATGCTGGTGGAGGATCAAACCTCCTAAGAGCACCAAGCTTGTGAAGACTCCGAGCGGCCAGCGGAACTCCCAAAGCAGGTACCGTGCGAACCGGGCATACATCAAGAATCGCACCGGCGCGCGGACGTGAGGAACCATTCGTCTCATGGCTGTCAGCTCGCAAGGCTCCCCGCGCCGTTCAACTGGCTCAAGACCTCGCCCAGGCAGCGGTCGAGGATCGCGACCATCTGATCGATCTCGTCGGCTGTGACGACCAGCGGTGGCCCGAAGGCGATCCAGTGCGGGTCGAACCGGCACAAGAGGCCGTGGGCCAAGGCACGGCGCCCGACCTGGACGCCGAATGAAGTCGCGTCGGCAAATCGTGTCTTGGTCGCGCGGTCGCGCACGAATTCGATGGCCTGAAAGAGCCCTTTGCCGCGAATATCGCCAATTATCGGATATTTTTGGGCCAGCGCTACAAAGCCAGAACGCAGTCGATCTCCCTGTTTACGGGCATTCGCCAGCAAGTCGCGCTCGAATATCTCGCTTAGTACGGCGAGTCCGGCCGCGCACGATATCGGGTTACCTTCAAATGTGTGCCCCTCGACAAACCCGGGGTTGGTTGCGATCGGTCCCCAGAACGCGTCGGCGATCTGCCGTCGGCATATCATCGCTGACAACGGCGCATACCCGCCGCTTAACCCTTTGGCGATCAAGAGGACGTCGGGCGTGACGCCGAAAGTCTCGGCCGCAAACATCTTGCCCGTGCGTCCGATGCCGGTGATGATTTCGTCGAAGATCAAGAGAATGTTATGTCGGTCGCAGATCTCGCGGAGGATCGGCAGATACTCTTGGGGCGGGTCGATCACGCCGCCGGTATGGCCGATCGGCTCGACCAAAATAGCGGCCACGGTTGCGGGGTCTTCCATGGCGATCACATCCTCGATGATGGTCGCGCAGGTGATTCCGCAGTCCGGGTAATTCTTGCCGAAAGGACAGCGGTAACACGTCGGTGGGAAAACGTGAATAAACCCCGGCGCCATCGGTTCATTGACCGTTTTGCGCGACTTTAAGCCCGACGCCGAGAGGGCACCCAAGGTCGAGCCATGCCACGACTGGTAGCGGCTGATGATCTTGTACTTGCCCGGAGAACCTGTCAGTTTGTGGTACTGGCGAGCCAGCTTGATGCCGGCTTCGACGACCTCTGCTCCGCCACACTGAAACTTGACCGTCGACAGGTCGCCCGGTGCCAGCTCAGCCAGCAGATTGGCCAACTGAACGGCCAGCGGATTCGTGCCGTGCATTGGAGGCGAAAAGGTCAGGACATCGAGCTGGCTTTTGATCGCGTCGATAACCCGGCGGTTATTGTGCCCGACCGAAACGACATAGATGCCTGAGAGAGCGTCGAGATAACGCTTGCCAAGAACGTCCCAGTAATACACGCCGTCGGCGCGCGCCATCACGAGCGGCTGCTTCGACCACTCCGCCATCTGGTCGCGCACGAAAATCTGGCGAAGAAACGTCTCCTCCGTTGTCTGTGCCTCTTCGATCAAAAGGGGGAGGGGGCTGGTCGCGGTCGTCATGCGATGTGGTCCTTGGAGGAGTTGGGCTTTGATGGTGGGGAGGGGTACTGGCTGGACGGTTGACAATACTCCACCGCAACCGCCGCATAAAGCCATGCCAGCCGCATCAGATCGTCGATCTCGACCCATTCGGAAATCGTGTGCTGGCCGCCGGCGCGCGGACCATGGGTGATCGATGGTACTCTGGCGTTCCCGTAAAAGCTGTTGCCGTCGTCGACGAACGGTTTGGGACCAGTGGGCAGTGATGTGCCGCCCGATGTCGCCTGGTAGCAGCGTTGAAACGCGGTCACCAGCGGGTTGGCGGGATCGAGAGCAAAAGAGTCTCGGATCAACATCCATTCGCAATCGATTCTTGTCCCTGTGTCTGTAGCGAGATCAGCTAGCATCAGTCGGAAGTCGCGTTCGACGCTCGCAGGATCGGTCCCCGGTAGCCACCGCCGGGTCCCTTCAAGTCCGGCTGTTTGAGGATACTGGTTGTAAATCTCGCCGCCGTGGAACTGGCCGACGAACACGCTGGCGGCGCCACAGACCGGGTGGGCCACGCCGGCTAATTCCGTGTCCAGCCGCCCCAAGCGCGTGACAAGAAGGGCGCCGGCCGCCAGCACACTGGGCTCATGGCGCGGACGCATGACCTCGTGAACCGGAGGTCCCTTGCGGCTAATGGCGACTTTCCAGGTGGCAGCGCCTCGGCCGGCGATCGGCAGCACGTCGCGGATCGGCTCGGGAATGAGAACAGCGTCGCCATGAATTCCTTCGCGGATCATCTGGTCGAGCTGGCGGCCATCGCCCCATGGCGCTTCATGGAGATCATGCGCAGTCACGAGCACCGAGCCAGCATAAAGCACGCCCGAGTCGCGCAGGGCGCGGACCGCTTCGACGGCCGCGGCGACCCCCGCTTTCATATCGGACGCGCCGCTGCCGCTGAGCCGGCCGTCGTCGACTGCGGATGGAGAAAATGGCAAGTGAACCGTGTCGAGATGGCCATCAAATTGAAGTATCGGCCCTGGCCGGCCACTCTCAAGCCGCACCACTACGGCCGGAGACTGGGGATATCCAGCCGCCGGCCGCTCGACCTTGAATCCATCGGCCTGGAGGATCTCCGCCAACCGGTCACTCACGGCACCGGCGTCGCCGGTTGGGCTGGGCACATCGATCAGCCGCCGCGCGGTGTCGAGCAGCCGAGCGCGATTTACGTGAGCTTTGAGACTGTTAAAAAAAGGAGCATCGACGTTCATGACGGTGGATTATACCCTGAGCAAATCCACCGCTCCACACACGCCCCGGCGTGAATGCCGCGATTGTGGCGGCGGTTATTTTGGAGCCAGTGGCGGAGTAACGACATTGTCGCGTCCGGCTTGCCAGATTGTGACAGTCCCGTTGTGGCTGGCGTAGGCCATCGCCGATCCATCTGGCGCGAACGTAATCGTGTGGACAATGCTGGCATTGTCGGCGAGCGCCAGTAATTCTTGGCCGGTCATCGGATCCCAGAACCGTACGCGGCCCGTCTCGCCAGCCGCGGCCAGGATCCCGCCGTCTGGTGAGAACGCAAGGTTGCGCAGAACCCGCTCTTCATCACGGATGAGTCCGCGTTGGGTACCCGATTCCGGGTCAATGAGCGTGATGGAACCATCCTCGTCGGCGGCTGCGAGAGTAAGGCCGTCTGCGGAGTATTCGATAGCCGCGAATTTCTCCGGACCCGGAAAGATCCAGCGCGGTCGATCCTCGCCGACTACCCACGATCGCACCGTATGATCGGACGAGGCCGAAACCAGGTGGGCTCCATCCGGTGAGAATACAACTTGCTGGATCGTATCGCCATGTCCGGTTAACACGCGCGACAGACGCCTGGTGTTCGCATTCCACAGGTGGATGGTGCGGTCCGATCCGGCCGACGCTAGCAGCTCTCCATTGGGCTGGAAAGCCACCGTGCGGGCACGGTTGGTGTGTCCGGAGAGCGTCGCCAGTGGCTTGCCGGTCGCGACGTCCCACAGCCGGACATTGTCCAGCGTTTCGAGATGGGCGGACGCCAATATACGGCCATCGGGCGAAAACGCGAGTGCGGCCGTCGTCCCGACTCCGGCATACCAGCCAAGACGCTTTTGCCCGCTCCTCGGGTCCCAGATCCGGATCGTCTCGGGATTGCCTGTGTCGTCGCTGCCCGAGGCAAGCAGGCGGCTGTCGAGCGAGAACGCGACAGCCCACGCCTCGTCGTCATGGCCCGCTGCAGGTGGTTCAAGTTCGGCTCCTTCCAGGAGCCAGCGCCTGATTGTCGGGCCAGCAGTGATCAAAATCGAGCGGCTATCGGGCGAGAAAGCAAAGTCCTGCGCAAACGCGCGTCGGCCGGGATATTGAGCCAGAAGCCGGCCGGTGGCGACTTCCCAAACGGTGAGCGGAGTGGCCCCGCCAGGGATACCCCATTCGCTCGTCGCCAGCTTGGTTCCGTCGGGCGAAAACGCCATCCTTGTCGTTGCGTTCTGCCGGGACGTCGTGCTTACCGTAATCGGGACACGTCGGTCGCTGCTCAAGGACCGGAGCTCGACGACGCCTGACTGGCAAGCGGCTGCCAGAGTGCGGCCATCGGCGCTCAGTGCCAGGCAGCGAATGAGCGAGTCGCTGACGTAGCGGTACAACTCACGGCCGGTCTTCATGTCCCGGCAAGAGACAACCTTCGTCCCCAGCACAGCCGCCACCGTCTTGCCGTCGGCGGTGAATGCCATTTGCAAATCCTCGCCCATTTCGCGCGGGTCGATTACCCATTGCGCGTAGCAGAACTCGCCGTCGCGGATCGTCCATCGGTCTGGTCCCGATGGCGGCCACGCTACAAACGTCAAGATCTGGCCCACCGGGCTCAGGCAGGTGTAAGCGGTTGAATGCCAAATCGATCGCTGTCGGAGCTGGTGTGTGTCCGGCACGAGATCGTAGCTCCGAATTTCGGTCGGTGCCCCTGGCCGGGTAGTCTCGTCGACGCGCGGGCGGGATCGAGTCGCGAGCAAGAGCGCGGACTGATTCGCGAGGAACACGGGGATTACCTGCGACAGGGCATCAAGTCCGCGAATTCTGGCAAGCTCGCGTCCGGTCGCCACGTCCCACAGCAAGACTTCGGTGCCCTCGTGGCCGTCGGTCTGCCCCACCGAGGTTAGAAAGCGTCCGTCGGCCGAATACACAAGCCGACGGATCGACAACGAGTGCCCCTTCAAGAACATCCGGGCGGATCGATCGCGCAAGTCCCAAAGCCGGATCAATCCCACGTCGTCGCCGCTAGCGAGTGTATGGCCGTCGGGGCTGATCGCCAAAGCGATCAAATTCCGTTCATGGCCGTAAAATGGGATAATCTCGCGGGTGGCGCGGCGCCAGAGGAATTGCCAGGCGAAATCGTTGGGGCCGTCGGCGCCGAGCTTGGGATCGTCGTCATGAAGGAGATCCTGAGCGCGTTCGACCTGACCGTCCTCGAGCGCCTGGCACGCCAGACGAATTTGTGCGCCGTGGAAATGCCTGTCAGCCATCAGGCGGTGGCGCTGGGCGTCGTCGGCATTGCGATCGGCACGGGCAACCTCGGCCTCGAGCATCGCACTGTGATGACGCAGCCAAACGGCGTACTGAAACATCGCCGCGGTGAGGCCAAGTGCAAGCAAGAACATCCAAGCCGCGGCGGCCGCAATGATCCAGCGATGGCGTCGCGTCCACTTAGCGGCGCGGTCCGCGAGACTTGTCCGGCGCGCGTTGATCGGTCTGTTGTCGAGAAAGCGTTCGAGGTCCGCGGCCAGCTCTGCTGCCGTCGCGTATCGGTCAGCGGGTGCCTTGGCCATTGCCTTCAAGACAATGGTCTCAAGATCGACAGGAATTGTCGGATCGATCTTGCGAGGAGTTGTCGGCTCTTCTTCGATGATCCGCCGCAGGATATCGAGCCGATCATCGCCGGGAAATGCCGGTCGGAGGGTCAAGAGCTCGTAGAGCGTCGCGCCGATCGAGTAGATGTCAGTACGTCCGTCAAGCGGAATGCGGGTGGCCTGAGCCTGCTCGGGGCTCATGTAGCGCGGCGTACCCAGGGCATCGCCAGTGTGTGTCAGATCGAGATTGCCTCGGATTCGCGCCAGGCCAAAGTCGGTGATCCAGAGGTGGCCCGTCACATCGATGAGCAGGTTCGATGGTTTGATGTCGCGATGCAATACATCGTTGAAATGAGCATGTTCCAGCGCGAGCGCTGCCTGGCGGGCAATGCGGGCGGCGCCGACGGCGAAGGTGCGATCCCGAATCGAATCGGGGGCAAAGCTCGAGGTCAGATAATGAGTGGCCCTCGGGCTGTCGGTGTCACCATCCTGACGGAGCTCTCGCAAAACACGGGCGAGGTCGCAACCTTCGATGAACTGCATCGCGTAGTAGGGGATACCCTCAGCCGACCCCGTGGCGAAAACCGGCACGATATGCGGGTGATGGAGGCTGGCGGCTGCCTGCGCCTCGACCTGAAACCGCCTGAGTTGTCTCGCGTCGAGCACCGCGGCGTTAGGTAAGACCTTGAGAGCAACCTTGCGATCAAGGGAGACCTGAACAGCCTCGTACACGACCCCCATTCCCCCTCGACCTACCACACGCAAAAGCCGAAAGTCGCCGAGGATGCCAAGGTCCGCGGTCGGCGCCGCCGAGCAGGGGAATTTTGCCATCATCTGGATCGTCGGCAGAAGCGCATGCAACTGGCCGAAGCGGCCATCGCGATCCGTCAGGTTGATCGTCTCCCCGCGCCGCATCCGCTCGCCGAGCTCGGCGGCGAGCTCGGCGAGCTCGGCATTTTCGTTTTCAAGATGATAGTTTTCGGTAGAGCCGGAAGAGCCACTCATCGTGTCGAACCTGACCCGTCACACTCGATGTGGGTACGCATTCGCTGCAAAGCGCGAAGGTGGCGCATCTTGGCCGCGCCTTCGCCGATACCGAGAATCGCGGCGATATCACGAAAGCTGAGATCCTCGAAATAGCGCATCAGCAACACATCCCGGTCGGTCGGAACCAACCGCGCCAGAGCAGCATTGACCTGTTCTTGACGCTCGTCGCGGATGAGGATGTGCCCCGGCGTCAAATCGGTGACAGCCAGGCGATCCGCCAGCCTCCGTGCTCTTAGCTCCGTACCATTGGTCGCCCCGACTTCCTCGCGGCGAACGCTACGGGATGCACATCGCCAGTGGCGCCGGTAGGCATCGGCCACGCGTTCCACGGCCAAGCGGTACAGCCAGGCGTAAAACGGCAGGGGCCGTTCGCGGGCAAAATCGGCGAGTTTACGGGCCGCGTCGAAGAGCGCTTCCTGCACGACGTCTGATGCATCCACACGCGCAGCCAGTTGCGAGTCGATACGCAGCGTGACCATCCGTCGCAGGTGCGCTCGATGCCGCTCGAGCAGGTTGCGGATGGCATCCGAATCGCCGTGCGCAGCATCCCCCAGGAGAAGATCGGTTTCGTCGGCGCTGCCTGCACGTGTCAAACCCATTTTCGCAATCGTCGCAAAATATCCTGTCGGCGAATCCGTCGCCATCACACCAACATCGTCGGACAATAGTGCGAATGCCACTATGCCCTTGTAGTCGAAGAAGACGCGACCTGGCGACTGCCATCGGTCGAGAAAATCCGTCCGGTCGGTGTGACTTTTCTGGTTGGCGAGCAGAATAGTAAAGAATAGTAAAAGGAAGAGCCGCAACGCAGCGTTAACCGTTAAACTGGGCGATGCCGGAGGAGGCTTTCATCTAACCGACTATCCCACGCCCGCGCGTGCCCGTCGGAGTCCAATTGAGACTTGCGACGCCAGGGAGCCGCAACAGCTCCTTCACGATCGACGGGAGTCGCGTATCGCCCGACTTTGCCCTCCAGCACACTTCGCACTTGAGCTCGCGCCGCTCGCCCATCACATCATAGTGCGCTTCCTGCACCACAACCCGTAGTCCTGCGGCCTGTATCGTCGCGGATACCTCCTCGTCGGTCGGTCGATCCAAAGCAAGTGTGAGACTAAGTGTTGAATACCGATCCTGCGGCAAGAGTTCCTCGACCCATCTGAGACCCCCGAGCACGACGAGGCCAATTCCGAGGGCGGTCGAGCCCAGGATCAGCTGACCGCCGCCGAAACAGAGGCCGATCACGGTTACAAACCAGAGCGTTGCAGCGGTGGTGACGCCCTGAACCAGGTCGTCGCGCCTTAGAATTGTCCCGGCACCGATAAAGCCCATCCCAGACAGGATTCCCAGCGGTAACCGCATGAGATCGAGCGTGACAAAAGACGTTGACGGTTTTCCCGATGTCGCCAGCAGCAAGTTTGTCTGGATCATGGCGATCGAGGCCGCCAGGCACACGAGAAGCGTCGTTCGCAGTCCCGCGGGCCGGCCGTGCTCGCTCCGATTGATCCCGATGACCGCGCCAGCGACGAACGAAAGAGCCAGTCGCAGCGCGATTTCTTGCCATTGGATATTCGCGGTCATGATGTTCCGGCACAACGGCCGCCACGTTGCGACCGACGCGTAAGTTCGATTACGGTGATTGCTATCTCCCATGAATGGGAAGGAACGCGACCATTGTATATTGACACCGTATGGCGTTCCAGGGGCTCGCGTCGAATATGGCTTGGGGTAAGTACCAAAAGTACGGCTTGGGTAAGCGCCACAAGACAATATTTCTTCACAATTACCCGGCCTTCGGCACGGCGTTGTGGCACGTTATTTGCTGACACCCGCATGTGCCCCTCGAGAACGGCTAGCGCTGCGTGATGGGTTGGCGGGTTGGGGGGTCGACGCGCATCGCGCCGTCCGCTTTCGGTTTTTTTTGGAAATGGCGTTCCCGAGAGGTGCGGCGACGCAGATCGTCGCCGCACAGGAGAGCGAAAGGGGCGTGCGTAACTCCGTTCGCTTCAATATCCGTTTTCGCCGATCCCGCCTTGCGAATAGTGGGTGTGATTCAAAGGCTTGACTACCAAAAGTCGAGTCATTATATTTCGACAATGGCTCAATCGTTGATGAACCGCGAGGGACAAACACACCCAGTTGACGATGGCTCTGGGCGGATTGTTTTGATCCCCGTTTCGGAGAAGAAGCCATGCCCGCCTTACATGAACCGCCAACGCAGGGAATCGACACCAAGGCGCTCTTGACGGCGCTCATCGCACTGAAAAAAGGGGATTTCGCGGCGAGGTTGCCCCTGGATTGGACCGGCGTGGCCGGCAAGGTGGCCGATACATTCAACGAGGTCATCGAGCTCAACGAGCGCATGGCCAATGAGCTTGAGCGAATCAGTCGCGTCGTCGGCAAAGAGGGAAAGATTGACCAGCGTGCATCATTGGGCTCGGTGAGTGGCTCGTGGGACGCGGCGCTCACATCCGTCAATGCTCTGATCGGTGATCTGGTGCATCCGACCAGCGAAACCGCCCGTGTCATCGGTGCGGTCGCGCAGGGGGATCTTTCCCAGACGATGGCCCTCGAGATCGACGACCGGCCGCTCCAAGGGGAGTTTCTCCGGACAGCCAGAACGATCAATACCATGGTGGATCAGCTGAGCTCATTCGCTTCCGAAGTTACGCGGGTGGCTCGCGAAGTCGGCACGGAAGGAAAGCTGGGAGGGCAGGCCGACGTAAAGGGGGTGGCAGGCACCTGGAAAGACCTGACCGACAGCGTCAACTCAATGGCCGGTAACCTGACTGGCCAGGTCCGCAATATCGCCGAAGTCACGACAGCCGTCGCCAATGGCGACCTGTCGAAGAAGATCACCGTCGATGTCAAAGGAGAAATCCTCGAGCTCAAGAACACCATCAACACCATGGTCGATCAGCTTCGGTCGTTCGCGGCCGAGGTTACCCGCGTGGCTCGTGAAGTCGGCACAGAGGGAAAGCTCGGCGGCCAGGCGCGAGTCGAGGGCGTTTCTGGAACGTGGAAAGACTTGACTGATAGCGTCAATTTCATGGCCGGCAATCTTACCGCCCAGGTCCGCAACATCGCCGCGGTGACGACCGCCGTCGCCAACGGCGACTTGTCGAAAAAGATCACCGTGGATGTCAAGGGAGAGATCCTCGAGCTCAAGAATACCGTCAACACGATGGTCGACCAGCTGAGCTCATTCGCCTCCGAGGTCACGCGAGTTGCCCGTGAAGTCGGCACCGAAGGAAAACTGGGGGGTCAAGCCGACGTACGCGGCGTCGCCGGCACTTGGAAAGACCTCACCGACAGCGTCAACTTCATGGCCGGCAATCTGACCGGCCAGGTACGGAACATTGCCGAAGTGACAACGGCCGTGGCCAACGGCAACCTCTCCAAGAAAATCACCGTCGACGTCAAGGGGGAGATCCTCGAGCTCAAGAACACCGTCAACACGATGGTCGATCAGCTGAGCTCGTTTGCTTCCGAAGTCACCCGCGTGGCCCGCGAAGTCGGTACCGAAGGAAAGCTGGGGGGCCAGGCCGATGTCAAGGGGGTGGCCGGCACCTGGAAAGACCTAACCGACAGCGTGAATTTCATGGCCGGCAACCTCACGGCCCAGGTGCGCAATATCGCCGACGTGACGACGGCGGTCGCCAACGGCGACCTTTCCAAGAAAATCACCGTCGATGTCAAGGGGGAGATTCTCGAGCTCAAGAACACGATCAACACCATGGTCGATCAGCTCCGGTCGTTCGCGGCCGAGGTGACGCGCGTGGCACGTGAGGTCGGCACCGAGGGAAAACTTGGGGGCCAAGCCGATGTACGCGACGTCGCCGGCACCTGGAAAGACTTGACGGACAGCGTGAATTTCATGGCGGGCAACCTCACGGCTCAGGTTCGCAACATCGCCGACGTGACCAAGGCCGTCGCCAACGGCGACCTGTCCAAAAAGATCACTGTCGACGTCAAGGGGGAAATCCTCGAGCTCAAAAACACCGTCAACACCATGGTTGATCAATTGAGCTCATTTGCATCCGAGGTGACGCGCGTTGCCCGCGAAGTGGGCACCGAAGGAAAACTCGGAGGCCAGGCCGATGTCAAGGGCGTCGCGGGCACCTGGAAAGACTTGACCGATAGCGTCAACTCGATGGCGGGCAACCTGACGGCCCAGGTGCGCAATATCGCCGAGGTGACGACGGCCGTCGCCAATGGCGACCTGTCCAAGAAGATCACCGTCGACGTCAAAGGCGAGATCCTCGAGCTCAAAAATACGATCAATACGATGGTCGATCAGCTCCGCTCGTTCGCGGCCGAAGTGACGAGAGTCGCGCGCGAGGTAGGTACTGAAGGAAAGCTGGGCGGTCAAGCCGATGTCAAGGATGTCGCCGGCACCTGGAAAGACTTGACCGACAGCGTCAACTTCATGGCCGGCAACCTGACGGGCCAGGTGCGCAATATTGCGGATGTGACCAAGGCCGTCGCCAACGGCGACCTGTCCAAGAAGATCACGGTCGATGTGAAGGGAGAGATCCTCGAGCTCAAGAATACTGTGAACACGATGGTCGATCAGTTGAGCTCGTTCGCCGCCGAAGTCACACGCGTGGCGCGCGAAGTCGGCACTGAAGGCAAGCTCGGTGGCCAGGCGCAGGTAAAGGGGGTTTCGGGCACCTGGAAAGACCTTACCGACAACGTCAATTTCATGGCCGGCAACCTCACCGGCCAGGTCCGCGGCATCGCCAAGGTAGTGACTGCCGTGGCCAACGGAGATTTGAAGCAAAAGCTCACCGTCGAAGCGAAGGGAGAGATCGCTGCGCTTGCCGACACGATCAATAGCATGATCGACACGCTGGCGACATTCGCCGACCAGGTGACGTCGGTCGCGCGCGAGGTGGGCGTCGAGGGAAAGCTGGGGGGGCAAGCGAGCGTGCCTGGGGCCGCCGGAACCTGGAAGGACCTGACAGATAATGTCAACCAGCTTGCCGCCAATCTGACGACCCAGGTGCGCGCGATCGCCGAAGTCGCAACCGCTGTCACCAAGGGCGATCTGACCCGCTCGATCAAGGTCGAAGCACTGGGCGAGGTGGCGGTGCTCAAGGACAACATCAATGAGATGATTCGCAACTTGAAGGACACGACTCTCAAAAACAGTGAACAGGACTGGCTCAAAACCAACCTGGCGAAATTTAGCCGGATGCTCCAGGGCCAAAAAGACCTGCTCACTGTTGGCAGGTTAATCCTCTCTGAGCTCGCACCGGTCGTTTCGGCTCAGCACGCCGTTTTCTACATCCTCGACGCCAGCAAAGAACCGCCGCAGTTGTCGCTTCTGGCCAGCTATGCTTACAAAGGGCAGAGCGCAGTGGGCAGTCAACTCGGGCTGGGCGAGGGACTCGTCGGCCAGTGCGCGCTCGAGAAACAGAAGATCCTGCTCTCAAACGTACCGCCCAACTACATACGCATCTCATCCGGCCTGGGCGATGCCGCACCCCAGAATATCATCGTCTTGCCCTTCATATTTGAAGGCCAGGTCAAAGGCGTCCTCGAGCTGGCATCGTTCGAGCGGTTCAATCCGACACACCAGGCGTTCCTCGATCAATTGACCGAGAGTATCGGCATCGTGCTCAACACGATCGAGGCCAATATGCGCACGGAAGACCTGCTCAAGCAGTCGCAATCGCTGGCTCAAGAGCTGGGTAGCCGGCAGGAGGAATTGCAGCAAACAAACCAGGAACTGCAGGAAAAAGCCCGGCTGCTGGCTCACCAGAATCAGGAGGTCGAACGCAAGAACCAGGAAGTTGAGCAGGCGCGGCAGGCACTCGAGGAAAAGGCCGAGCAGCTCGCACTTACGTCCAAGTATAAGTCAGAATTCCTCGCCAACATGTCGCATGAACTGCGCACTCCACTCAACAGCCTTTTGATCCTCTCGGACCAGCTCTCCAAAAACCCCGACGGCAACCTCAGCTTGAAGCAGACCGAGTTTGCCAAGACGATCCACTCGTCGGGTAACGATCTGTTGATGCTGATAAACGACATTTTGGATCTGTCAAAGATCGAGTCTGGAACGGTCGAAGTGGACGTCGGAGAGCTACGGCTCGCCGATTTGCAAAGTTTTGTCGATCGGACGTTCCGGCATGTGGCAGAGTCGAAGGGAGTTGACTTCGTCATCGAGATGAGCGGCCTGTTGCCGAAGTCCATCTACACCGATGCCAAACGGCTGCAGCAGGTCATCAAAAACCTGCTGTCAAATGCATTCAAATTCACCCAGCAAGGAAAGGTCTCGTTGACGGTCGAGCCCGCGACGGGCGGTTGGCACGCCGAGAACGAAGGTCTGAACCGGGCGAGCGCTGTGCTGGCGATTTCGGTGTCTGACACCGGTATTGGAATTCCCGCCGATAAACAGCAGATCATCTTCGAGGCTTTTCAGCAGGCCGACGGCAGCACCAGCCGGAAGTATGGAGGGACCGGGCTCGGCCTGGCGATTAGCCGCGAGATTTCCCGGCTGCTGGGGGGCGAAATCCGTTTGGTTAGTTCGCCTGGGAGGGGGAGTACGTTCTCGCTGTACGTTCCGCAGAATTACATCCCGCAAAAGACCGCGCGTCGTCCCGGCGCGGCCGTCGCTGAAAATGGAGCGCCCAAGACCACGCCCAGGGCGGAAGTTGCGCCCTTGGTCATCGAGACGCCCAAACTGCTCAACGAGGTGGGTGACGATCGGGACCTGATCCGGCCCGGTGATCTGGTCCTCATGATCGTCGAGAACGATCTCGCTTTCGCCAAGCTCTTGCTCGAAGCAGCTCGCGAGAAGGGCTTCAAGGGGCTAGTTACCTCGCTGGGAGCAGCCGCGCTGGCGATGACACGCGAATTTAAGCCCGATGCCATCACCCTCGATATTTGCCTGCCCGACATCGATGGCTGGCGCGTGCTGGATCGCCTCAAGAATGATATTGCCCTCAGGCACATTCCCGTCTGCGTCATTTCGACGGAAGAAGTAAGCCATCGTGCATTGGGATATGGCGCAATGAGCGCCCTCACCAAGCCGTTCCAGAACAAAAGTATGATTGATCAGTTGCTCGATGACATTCACGGCTTCATCGACCATCGCGTCAGGAATCTGGTTGTGTTAAGCGGCGACCCGGCCAAGAGCGATCAGATTGCCAGCCTGTTAGGAGGAGACGAGTTTCGGGTCACGCAGACGTCGACGGCGAGCGCCGCGCTCGAGTTCCTGACGCGCAACGACGTCGATTGCCTGGTTCTCGATTCGGAACCCCCGGATATGTCGACCGAGGCGTTCGTCGAGCGGATCCGACGCGATCAAAGCGCGTCGCCATTTCCCGTGATCCTCTATTCCGACGAGCCGCCGCCCAACGACGACGCACGCCGCATTAAGTCGATTCCCAGTTCAATCACACTCAGGCAAGTGTGCTCCTTCGACCGGCTTCTCGATCAGACGGCCTTCTTCCTGCACACCCCCGTGGGCAAGCTGCCGGAATCCAAGCGCCGGTCAATTGAGCACCTTTACCAGACCGATCAGGTTCTCGTCGGACAAAAAGGTGTTGATCGTCGATGACGACATTCGCAATATTTTCGCGCTCACGAGTATCCTCGAATGGCGCAATATGGTGATCGTCTCTGCCGAGACCGGGCGCGACGCCATTCGCATCCTCCAGGCCGAGCCGGATATCGATATTGTGCTCATGGACATCATGATGCCCGAGATGGACGGACTCGATACGATGAGAGTGATCCGCAAACTGCCGCAGTTTAATGCGCTGCCGATCATTGCCGTCACGGCGAAGGCGATGAAGGGCGACCGCGAGAAATGCATCGAAGCTGGGGCGTGGGATTATCTCTCAAAACCCGTGGACACCGAGCAATTGCTGTCGGTTTTGCGGGTGTGGCTCCATCGCTAAATTCGACGTTCAAGTTTGCTCCGACCCGATCACGGTAGAACTTCGCCTTGATCGTTTTCGGACGCGGAGAACGGGCAAGACAACATGGCCACCGACCAAGCCGACATCCTGGTCGTGGACGACCTGCCAGAGAAGCTCTTGGTGTACGAGACCATTCTCCATGGGCTCGGACAGAACGTGGTGACGGCGCTGTCGGGACGGGATGCGCTACGATTCGTTCTCGACCGCGAGTTTGCCGTGATCTTGCTCGATGTCAACATGCCGGACATTGACGGTTTCGAGACGGCCACGTTGATCCGTGGTCGCCGCCAATCGGCTCATACGCCGATCATTTTCGTGACCGCCTTGAGCGACGAGATGAACACGGCCCAGGCGTACTCGTTGGGGGCGGTCGACTACATCCTGACCCCGATTGTGCCGGAGATCCTTCGCACCAAGGTGGGGGTCTTTATCGACCTCTACAAAAAGACACAGCAGGTCAAACGCCAAGCCGAAGAGCATGTCGCGTTAGCGCGGGTGCAGGCGGCCCGCGACGCAGCCGAGGAGACCAACCGTCGTCTCGCGTTCCTATCCGAGGCCAGCGCGATCATGGTCCGCTCCCTCGACTACCAGGCCATTCCCCGAGCGCTCGCAGGCCAAGCCATTCCCTTCCTCGGCGATTTATGCGCTGTAACCTTGATCGGCGAGCCAGACAGCGACGAGTGGCAGACCGAGCTGGCTTGGATCGACCGGAAAACTGGTTCTCGTCACGCCGACAGTTTCGGTGGTGAGGCTCGGCTTGGTGCGCTAAAAAGCCTGATCAAAGACGTACTCGATAAAGGCGAGGGCAAGCTCTTTGTTGACGTCGAGCAAGGCTTCCGCAGCGAAGGAGACGTGGCCATTAAAGCCGACGCTCCTGCGACTACATTTCGAAGGCCGCATGCCGAACCGCAGAGCGCAATCGTGGTTCCGCTCTTAGCCCGCGGCCGGTCGCTGGGGACGATCGCGCTGGGCACATCGAGCGCTGAGCGTCGCTTTGGCCCGGACGATCTTACACTGGCACTCGACTTGGCCGGACGCGCCGCCATTGCCATCGACAACGCTCGTCTCTATCGCGACGTCCAGGAAAACGATCGCCGCAAGAACGAGTTTTTGGCGACGTTGGCGCATGAGCTACGCAACCCCCTGGCACCAATGCGCAGTGCGGTCGAGATCGTGCAGCGGCTTAAGCTGAACGACGAGACGCTCGAGTGGGCCAGCGACATCATCACGCGTCAGCTCGAGCACCTGGTGAGGCTCGTGGACGATCTTCTCGACATCTCGCGCATTTCTGGAGGAAAAATTCAGCTTCGTAAAGAGCCATTCGACGTTTCCATGGCCGTGGCTCGCGCAGTCGAAACCAGCCGTCCCTTGATCGATGCGCAAGCACGCGATCAATATCACGCTTCCCGCCGAACCCCTCTGGGTCAACGCCGACCTGGTGCGGCTCGCACAGGTCTTGTCAAACCTGCTGAACAACGCGGCGAAGTACACTCCGGAAGGAGGAAGGATCGATTTAGAGGTCGCCGAGTGCGCCAATCAAGCAGTCTTTCGCGTGCGCGATAACGGGATCGGAATTCCCGCCGAAAAGCTCTCGTCGATCTTCGACCTCTTTACTCAGGTTGATCACTCCCTGCGAAAGTTCCCACGGGGGGCTAGGTATCGGCCTCAATCTGGTTCGTCGTCTGGTTGAAAAGCACGGAGGACACGTGACGGCCTCCAGCGACGGGGCTGACCGTGGCAGTGAATTCGTCATTCGTCTGCCTGTCACCGGGCAAGGAGTGTCTGTTAACGGTAAGGATCAGGCGATCGCGACCGAGACAATCGACCGGGAACGGCGCCAGATCCTGGTCGTGGATGACTATCCGTTGGCGGCTGAGAGTCTGATGAAAATGCTTCAACTTGAAGGGCACGACGTACGAATTGCACAGGATGGTCCGACCGCTCTCGAGGAAATCCGCCGTCGCCCGCCCGAGATCGTCGTCTTGGACATTGGTCTGCCCGGAATGGATGGCTACGAGGTCGCGCAATCCATTCGCAGCATTCCGGGCGCAGGAGGAGTTGATACTGATCGCCCTGTCCGGATACGCGCAAGACGATGATCGGCGTCGATCGATGGAAGCCGGCTTCAACCACCATTTGACCAAGCCCGTTGACGTTGTTGCTCTCGATCTGCTGATTTCGGCGCGGTCCAAGACGGGCTGATAGTCGTCAGTCGGCTTGGAAGACGTCACTGAGCCGGCTAAGCCCGAGGTTCCACGTTGACACACACACGCGCATCATGTACATCATAACCTTGAAGCGCCTGATGCACACAAGGCACTGGAGCGATCGGAAGGCTGACCGATTTTGGGATTGTGGCGGCGTGAGCACAGATGGGACCGGTCCGATGGCATCGTTGCCTCAAAGCGGCCCGGGTCAAGTGTGCCGAAAGGAGGGCCGGACGTGATGCGTCTCAATGTCGTTGAGCTTCGGCAGTCGCTCGCCGACATCCTCAATCGCGGAATACCAGGGGGAGCGGATCGTCATTCATCGGCGGGGCAAGGATGCTGCAGCCATCATCTCGATCGAGGATCTGAAATTGCTCGAACGGCTGATCGAAGACGCCGAGGATGGGCTTGACGTGAATGCCGCTCGAGACGCCCTGGCCGAATCCAACGAGCGAATACCATACGAGGAGGTGCGCAAGAAATTGGGGCTCGACGATGAGCAAAAAGCGAAACGGCCGGGTGCCAAGGCCCGAGCCGCGAAGGTTTGAAGTCCAGTTTACACGGATGGCTGAGCGGGGTTTGTCTGCACTCGACAAGGCGTCGCTGCGCCGATGCGACGCAGCCATCCGCGGTTTGGCCGACGCTCGACATCCACCCGGTTCAAAGAAACTTCGAGGAGTTGATGACGTCTACCGTATTCGAGTAGGAGACTACCGAGTAATTTACCAGGTAGATGATGAGCAACTGGTTGTGCTTGTCCTCAATATCGGTCATCGGCGCGACATCTACCGGGATCGATGAACATGTCGAACTACGGGCAGGGGTTACCATCGTGAGCCGGCGCAAGACCAAACCGAGCCCCGGCCCGTACCTCATGGATGTGGAGCTGCGCTATGATCGCGTTCCCGACCCCAACCAGTTTCCGTACTTCCTGCCGTCGATTCGTAGCCTGAAGACGAATCTGCCATTTCACCCAAAGGTCACATTCTTTGTCGGTGAAAACGGCACCGGCAAATCGACGCTGATCGAAGCGATCGCTGTCTCGTACGGACTGAACCCGGAAGGAGGAAGCCGGAATTTCACCCATAGCACACGGGCGTCGCACACAAATCTCGCAGTTCTTGATCGCCACCCACTCGCCGATCATCATGGCGTATCCCGACGCCTGGATTTACGTCTTGAGCCAGGAAGGAATCCGGCGCGTGCCGTATATCGAGACGGACCACTACCAGGTGACCCGGGGGTTTCTGAGTAACCCGAAACGGTCGCTCGATGTGCTCTTGGCCGATCAAGACCCTGAGTGATCAGGCTTTACGAAATCTGAAACATCGTGCTGCCCAATAGCGAGCAAATCACCATGGCCAATCCCACGCCCGAACCTTCCTGGGGCTTACGACGCCAGATGGAGATCTACCAGGCGGGACTGGCCGGCAAAAAGCCCGCGCAGCCAGTTTCCGTTGACGAGCTGGAAGAGAAGGCGAAGGCCGTTCTGAAGACGGAGGCCTTTGACTATGTGGCCGGCAGCGCCGGCTCGGAAATGACGGCGCGCCAACCGTGATGCATTCCGCCGCTGGCGCATCGTTCCGCGCTTCCTCCGCGACGTGTCGCAACGCGATCTCGCGGTCGAGGTCCTCGGACTCAAGCTCCGCGCCGGTCATGCTGGCACCGATCGGCGTCCAGTCGATCCTCAATGCCGACGGCGAACTGGCTGTCGCGCGGGCCGCCCGCGCACTCGAAGTGCCCATGATTCTGAGCACCGTTTCTTCCTACACGATGGAAGATGTCGCCGGCGCTCTGGGTGATACTCCGCGGTGGTTTCAGCTCTACTGGCCTCGCGACGATGCCCTGGCCGCTAGCTTTATTCGCCGTGCCGAGCTGGCCGGCTATTCCGCGATCGTGGTAACCCTCGACACGTACTTGCTCTCCTGGCGCGAGCGTGACATTGCCAACGCCTATCTGCCGTTCCTGCGCGGCGACGGGCTGGCGAACTACTTCAGCGACCCGGTCTTTCAAGCGGCGGTCGGCGAAGATCCGCGAACTAATCCAGTGCGAGCACTCGCCTATTTCGGGCAGGTCTTCTCCGACCCCGCGCGCACCTGGGACGACCTGGAAGCCGGCTTTGCCAGTCGACAAAGCTGCCAGTGCTGGTGAAAGGCGTGTTGCATCACGACGACGCGCGAAAAGCGGTAGACAAAGGGGTGTCTGGCGTGATCGTTTCCAACCACGGCGGCCGCCAGCTCGATGGCGCTTTGCCGGCACTTGAGGCGTTGCCCCGAATTGCCGAGGCCATTGGCGACCGCGTACCGGTCCTGTTCGATAGTGGCATTCGCCGCGGGGCGGACGTTTTCAAAGCCGTCGCGCTGGGAGCGCGGTGCTGTACTCGTTGGACGGCCGTATGCCTATGGTCTGGCGGTCGGCGGCGAGCAGGGCGTGCACGATGTGCTTGCCAATCTGATCGCTGACATCGACCTTACACTGGGCCTGAGCGGGCGTGCGTCGTTTGCGGAGGTGAGCAAAGCGAGCGTTGTAGAAGGGTGCAATGGCACAGGGGTGTGACTCATTTAGATTGAGCGGCTTCGATCATGAATTCATCCGTGGCGCCAGCTCTGAACTGGCCCATTCGCGCAGACGTAGCTCCCACGCCGTCTCGTCGTTAGAATCCTCCTCGGCCACCCATCGAAGCACCTCTTGGGCCCTGACGGGAAGAAACAGGCTTGTGTCAGCTGGGCCGTAAGTCCCGTCACTGCGGAGTTGCTCAATGACCAATGACTTTCCGTCGAAACGCCAAACCTCTTTGACGTTGAGCGCACGATAGATGCTCGGCCGGTCAATCTGGGAAGGGGATATATCGATCTCAACGGCCAAGTCTGGATTCGGATAATCAGCGACGTTGTTGGATCGACGCGTGCGCGCGTCGGCGACAATCGCCAACTTTGCCGGATCGAAGAAATAGCAAAGGTCAGCCTCGATGCCACGGAGCGTTTCAGGCCGTTTCCAGGTTGTCTGGCCGAGCCCACGACAACGAATTCTCAATTCAAACGCCACCGCCTTAATGAACACCTGAAAGCTTTCCTTTGCGTCCTCATGAGTCGGTCCCGTCACCATGATCTCCAGATCCCTCCCGTCGTAGGCCAGGTGAACCTTTTGACCGTCTCCAATCGCGTCGGACAGCCGATCATAAAGATCCCATGGAATGTCCCGGATCGCGATTCGCTGCTCACCCGTAATGGAGACGACGTCAGCAACGGGCAGCGTGGGCAATTCGGTAACGGGCGATGGTGCGGTTGTGATCGTGGACATCAAGTCAACTCCTGTCAAGACTCGGTCATCGCTCGACTATCGGTAGTATAACTGATTTCGCCCTATCCGCTCCATCCATCCCGCGGGCCTCGACCATGGCGGGATCACTGCTTACAATCAAGACCGTCGTGAGATCCCGCCGCCATAGGCCAGCCCGCTCAATCATGCCTGATTCGGGATTCAGACGTCCAAGCTCGGGAGTCCTCTCAGTGAGATTTGTCGTTTCGTGTTGTATCGGGTTAATGTTTCTCGTCGCGCCAAGAGAGACTCGCAGCGAGCAACCGCCTCGGTTCGAGTTGCACAACGGCGACCGCGTCGCGCTATTGGGAGACACCCTGATCGAACGTGACCAGCGGTATGGTTACCTGGAGACGCTGCTCTCGATCGCCAATCCCGACAAAGACCTGGTCTTCCGCAACCTGGGCTGGAGCGGCGACACAGTCGGCGGGATCTCGCGAGCGGGATTCGACCCGCCCGAAGCTGGTTTTGAGCAGCTCAGGCAGCAGATCCCGGCGGTCAAGCCGACCGTGGTTTTGGTCGGCTACGGCATGGCGGACTCGTTCGCAGGTGAGACGGGCTTGCCCGGCTTCGAGCAGGGACTAAACAGGCTGCTCAACGTCATCGACTCGACGAAGGCGAGGGTCATTCTGCTGTCGCCGGTTGCCCATGCGGAATCTGGGCCGGCCGCTTCCTGACCCCGCCGCTCACAACCACGACCTCGCGCGGTATCGCGACGTTATTCGCGACGTCGCCGCCGATCGGAAGATTGGCTTCGTCGATCTGTTTGAATTCTTCGAGAATCAATATGCTGGCGGGCGCGAGCGTCGGTCTTTATTCACGACCAATGGCATCCACCTGAGCGAGGCGGGATACCTTGCTTTGGCGTGCAGGCTCGCCGAACAACTTGGCCATGGTCAAGCGCCGCCGGGCTCGCGTCTCCGGCTGGGGTCTGACGGCAAGATCATCGCCCAGGAACATGCAAAAACGTCTCGAATGAGTACCACTCCACGGGGACTGAGGTTTGAGGTGATCGGTGATTTCCTGCCTCTGACATCGCTGGCCGAGCCAGGAACGGCTGGCGAGGAAAACCGGTCTGCGCCGACAGTTTTGATCCATGGACTCATGCCCGGAAGGTATGAGCTGAAAATCGACGGGATCAGCGTGGCGACGGCCCTGTCCGCCGAGTGGGAACACGGCGTGACGCTCTGGCGCAGCCCCGAACTTCAGCAGTCCGAAAAACTGCGGGCCGCGATCAACCGCAAGAACGATCTGTTCTTCTACCGGTGGCGGCCGCAGAACATCACGTATCTGTCTTGGCTTTCGCAAGCACGAGCAAGGCAACAACGCCGTCGAGATCCCGCAGTTCGACCCGCTGGTCGCCGAGCAGGAAAAGATCATCGCGCGGCTCAAGAAGCCGGTTGCTCATATTTATGAACTTGTCGCGGGTCGAGAAGGAGGTGGCGCGATGAAGCGACCGAGTCGTCTGGCTCGATCGCATGATGCTGCTGGCCGCGCTTGTCGTTCGTGTTCGCGGCGTCTTCGCCGGCGTCGGCCCAGCGCGCACCCTTCCCGATCCCCGATCCCGACCCCGAGATCGAGCGGAAATCGTTTGTGGTCGCCGACGGCTTCGAGGTCAATCTGTTCGCGGCCGACCCGTTGATCGCCAAGCCGCTCCAGATGAACTTCGACCCCGCGGGCCGGCTCTGGATCGCCAGCTCCGAGGTCTATCCCCAGATCAAGCCGGGCGCGGTCGCCGACGACAAGGTGCTGATCGTGGAAGATCGCGACCACGACGGCCGGGCCGACAAGACGACCGTCTTCGCCCGACGGGCTGTTGATCCCGACCGGCATCGAGCCGGGCGACGGCGGGGCCTACGTGGCCAACAGCACCGAGCTCTTGCACTTGAAAGACACCGACGGCGACGGCAAGGCCGACGCGACCCGCGTCGTCCTCTCGGGTTTCGGCACCGAAGACACCCACCACATCCTCCACACCCTGCGATGGGGGTATGACGGCATGCTTTATTTCAATCAGTCGATCTATATTCATAGCCATATCGAAACGCCGCACGGGCGTGCGGCGGCTGGGGGGAGGCGGGATCTGGCAGTTCCGGCCCGAGACGATGGAGCTCGAGGTCTTCATCCGGGGGCTGGTCAACCCGTGGGGGCATCATTTCGACCGTTGGGGCCAGTCGTTCGCCACCGACGGGGCGGGGGGCGAGGGGATCAACTACTGCA
Source organism: uncultured Isosphaeraceae bacterium (assembly GCA_963850935.1). Taxonomy (GTDB): domain Bacteria; phylum Planctomycetota; class Planctomycetia; order Isosphaerales; family Isosphaeraceae; genus CAWFRS01. The sequence goes on along the minus strand of CAWKNT010000015.1, from coordinate 99,398 downwards.
TGCCCGGGCGCCTATTATTTCACGGCCCCGATGCCGTGCGGACTCTTGAAGGGGCTCAATCCCGGGCAGCCCCAAGTATTGCGGGCTCGAGGTCGTGAGCGGCCGGCACATGCCCGAGGCGTGGCGGGGAAGCCTGCTTGACCAACGATTTTCGCGGCAACCGGGTCTGCCGGTTCGTGCTGGCCGACGACGGCGCCGGCTTCGCGGCGCGCGAGCAAGCCGAGCTGATCAAGAGCAAGCACGTCGCCTTCCGGCCGATCGACATCAAGATGGGGCCCGACGGGGCGATCTATATCGCCGACTGGTACAACCCGATCATCCAGCACGGCGAGGTCGATTTTCGCGATCCCCGCCGCGACCACACGCGCGGGCGGATCTGGCGGGTGACGGCCAAGGGGCGGCCGCTCGTGCAGCCGGCCCGAGCTGGTCGGGGCGACGATCGATGCGCTTGCTCGAAGCAGCTCAAGGCCCCCGAAGACTGGACGCGGCAGCAGGCGAAGCGTGTCTTGAAGGAGCGTGGCGCGACGGCGGTTGTTCCCAAGCTGGCGAGCTGGGTCAAGGGGCTCGATCCCGAGCGACCCCGAGTATGAGCACCATCGTCTGGAAGCGCTCTGGACCTACCAGGCCCTCGACGTCGCCGAGCCGGGTCTGCTGCAGGCGCTGCTTCATTCGAAGTGACGCACGAGTGCGGGCGGCGGCCACGCGGGTTGTCCCGTTCTGGAAGACGCGGCTGGCCGATCCGCGGTCGTCCCTGGCCGCAAGCGTGTCGTCGACGCGGAGCCGCGCGTGCGGCTCGAGGCGGTTCGCGCACTTGGCACAGATCCCCAGTCTCGATTCGGCGGAGCCTGGCGCTGACGGCGCTCGATCGGCCCATCGACGCGTTCCTCGAATACGGTCTGTGGCTGACGGCCCGCCAGCTCGCCCCGATCTGGCTGCCCGAGGTCCAGGCCGGCGCGGTTCGATTTCGGCGGCCGGCCGGAGCGCCTGATCTTCGCGCTGCGAGGCCGTTGATTCGCCGGCGATCGTCAAGCCGCTCCTGGCATTGCTCAGAAGCGGGCAAGGTTCCCAAGGATCGCGACGAAAACGTTCAGACCTCTGATTGCCCGGCTGGGAGAGCCGGCGGATTTGGCGGTCATGCTCGATCTTGTAGTCGGCGGCAAGACATTGCCGGCGCCGCGCCGCGTGTCGCTTTTGAACACGCTCGTCCGCGCCACGCGAGACCGCAAGGTTGTTCCGGCCGGGTGACCTGGCGCGGATCGGCACGCTTTTGACGAATGACGACGAATCACTTGCGTGAAGCGGCGGTCCGGGCGATCGGGACCTGGAAAGTCGCGTCGCTTAATGAAACGGCTCGTCGAGCTGGTAGCGTGCGGCCGATACACCGCGGGGTGTTCGCGCCGCGGCGATCGAGGCACGTCGTCAAGAATGGCGGAGCCGAAGGGCGCCGGGTCGTCGAGGGCCTGACGCGAGGCGGTGCCACGGCCGAGGTCCAGGCGCGGGTTCTGGCCGCGCTTGCTGGAAGCCGACCCCAAGGCGACGGCACCGCGGCTGCGCGGCGTGGCTCGGCCAGCTCGTGCCCGACCAGTTCGATGCGCGCCGGCGATCGTGCTGGCGCGCGTTCTGGAGCTGCGCGGAGCACCCGCGCTTATTGGCGTCCGCCCTCGATCAACGGGCGCCGAACTTGTCCGCCGATCTGGCCAAGCTGTGCGTTCGCCAGGTCCGCGCTTCGGGCCGCGACGAGCCGGACCTGATCGCCGCCCTTCGAAAAAGCGGGCCGGCTCAAGGAGAGCGCTCAAGAAGCTGTCGGACAAGGAAATGAACCAGCTCTTGACCGACGTGTCACGGACCGGGCGACCCTGCGCGGGGCGAGGCGATCTTTCGCCGCAAGGACTTGAACTGCCAGAAATGCCACGCGATCGCCGGCGCCGGCGGGCAGGTGGGCCCTGGCCTCGAGAGCATCGGTGCCAGCGCCCAGCCCGACTACCTGGTCGACTCGTTGCTCGAGCCCGGCAAGGCGGTCAAGGAGAACTACCACGCCCTGGTCGGTCGCGACCAGCGACGGCAAGGTTTATACGGGCATCAAGCTGCGCCAGACCGACTCCGAGCTGGTCTTGCGCGATGCCGAGGACCGCGAGATCGCGATCCCCACCGGCTCGATCGAAGAACAAAAGAGGCCGGCTCGCTGATGCCAGCGGGGCTGACCGAGACCTTGACCCGGCCCGAGCTGATCGACCTGGTCCGGTTTCTGTCGCAATTGGGCAAGATCGGGCCGTTTTCGGTCGGAACCGACCGCGTTCTGCGCCGCTGGCAAATCTTGGAACCATTCCCGGAACTGAATTCCCTTGGCGATCGAGACAATGTGGAGACATTGTTAGCGAAGCGAGTCCCGCTCGCCTGGCGGCCGGCCTACACGACAGTCGCGGGGTTTCTGCCGCTCTCAGAATGGCCAAAATCGGACGGGCGGTCGGGGACGCGTCGGCTTGCTGTGGCGAGGGGGGGCTGGAAGTGACGACCGCCGGTCCCGTGAAGCTGTCATTCAATTCGACGGATTCTTTAACGCTTTGGATTGACGCCAAGCGCGTCCCTCCGGCGAGCGAATCGCCGCACTCGGTGATCGTCGATCTGGCGCGCGGCTCGCACTCGATCGACTTGGCAATCGATCTGACGCGGCGCCGCGATCCAATCCGCTGCGTTCTTGAAGACGTGCCGGGTTCGCCCGCCCGCGCTGCGGCCGTGCTGGGTAAGTGATCATCCAGACTGCGTCGCATGCGTGCGGTTGCTGTCGCGCATCCTGCCGGCCTAAGTTCAGCCTCAGGTAGAAAGAGTGGCGACCGATGCTCTCTAACCGGCTAAACGAGGCAATCGGCAAGCTTGATCAAGCCAGTGCGCCGATATGCGCCCGACGTGGTCGAGCTTGCGTTGACCGAGGCGCAGGCTGCCGGTGCCAGCGACATTCATTTCCAGCCTGGCGCCGACGGCGTCGAAGTGCGATGGCGGATCGACGGTGTGTTGCAACCCGTTGCCAACCTACCGTCCAAGACGGCGCCCAATATTGTCGGAAGGCTCAAGGTCTTGGCGGAACTCTTGACCTATCGCACCGACATTCCCCAGGAAGGGCGGATTCGCGGCTTGCCAGGGGCGGTGGAAATGCGAGTCAGCACCTTCCCGACGTTGTTCGGCGAGAAAGCCGTTGTACGCATGTTCGCAGGGCCGGGGCGATTTCTTCGCCTGGTCGACCTGAGCTTACCAGCGACTGTCCGCGATGAGCTCGATCACTTGCTGGGCGAGACGTCCGGGGCGATCGTCCTATCCGGCCCTGCCGGCAGCGGCAAGACCACGACGATCTATGCCTGCCTGCGCGAGCTGGCCGCTCGTTCGCGTGGCGAGCGCAGCTTGGCGACGCTGGAAGATCCGATCGAGGCCGTGGTCACGGGCGTCGCGCAAGCCCAGGTCAACCCGGCCGCTGGACTGACGCTTGAGCTGGGGCTTAAATCGCTGTTGCGTCAAGACCCCGAAGTGATCGCGATTGGCGAAATTCGCGACAAGACCACAGCCGAAATTGCACTCCAGGCCGCATTGAGCGGTCATTTGATCCTCACCACATTTCACGCCGGCAGCGCATGCGAAGTGATCGGCCGATTCCTTGACATGGGCATCGAACCGTACGTCGTGCGCAGTGGACTGCGCGGTCGTCGCCCAGCGCCTGGTTCGCCGCTTGTGCGATTGCGCGGTCGCGTCAAATAGAATCGACGATTTCCTCGGTCTGCCGGTCCAACACGCCAAGCTGCCGCGCGGTTGTGAGCAATGCCGGGGCACCGGCTACCTGGGGCGGACCGTGCTTGCCGAGCTGCTCTTGCCCGAGACCGAAGAGCTTGCCCAGGCCTTGCTGGCCAAGACCGACGTGCGCGAGCTCGAGCAGCGCGGCCGTCGCCGCCGGCATGATCGATCGCTGGGAGCGTGCCCTGTACGGCCGTCGAGCAAGGGCTCACCTCGCCGGCCGAGGTGCGACGTGTACTGGGCGTCGGCGCGTTTCCCTCCCGAAGGACGCGCTCGACATTCTCGCACCGACCTGTCTTGACCTCCTCTGACAATTGTGGTGAGATAAGAGTGATACAAGTGTCGTAGACGGGTCGGGCGAGTTGGAAAGGTGCGTGATGTCAGAAGGGGAGATTGAGCCCAGGGGTGTCGGTTCGATCACGATCGATCAGTTGCTGGCGCTCAACGCCGAGATCGCGGCGCTGGTCCGCGCGGGCGTGCCGCTGGAGCGAGGGCTGGTGGTCGCCAGCCGCGACCTGCGGGGGCGGCTGGGCCGGATTGCACAGGCACTATCGCAGCGGCTCAATCGAGGAGAGAGCCTGCCGCAGGCGCTCGAGGGGGAGGGGCCGGCGATCCCCCACCTTTACCGCGCGGTCGTGGAGGCGGGGGCGCGGTCGGGGCAGTTGCCGATCGCGCTTGAGGGGCTGGCGAAGTATGTCCGCGGCTACGCCGAGGCCCGTTCCGCCATCGGGCTGGCGCTGTGGTATCCACTCATCGTCCTTACGCTGGCTTACGTTTTGTTCGTCGGGATGGTGGAGCTGGCCGTGCCCAGGTTTATCGCCGCTTTTGATTCGCTGCGTCTGACGGTGACCGCGCCGGTGCGCATGATGTCATGGCTCGGCGAATAGCTGCCGTACTGGTGGCCGGTCGGGCCGATCTTGCTCGTTGTGCTTTTGATCGCGTGGATCCGGACCGGCGCGGCGGCGCGGTTTCGGATCGCGGTCATGGAGCTGGCTGCGGCTCTTTCCCTGGATGAGGTCGATCCTGGCCAATTATGAGACCGCCAACTTCTCCGAGCTGCTCGGGCTCTTGCTCGAGCACCAGGTCCCCTATCCGTCGGCGCTGGTTCTGGCGGCCCAGTCGACCGGCAACCCGCGGCTGACGCAGGGGGCCCGGCAACTGGCTGAGGCGATTGAGCGCGGCGAATCCGCCGCGGCGGCTCTGGGGACAATCGATCGCGGAACGTTTCTTGCCCATGTTGCGCTGGGTGCTGGCCACCGGGCAGGAACAGGGCTCGCTGGTGACGGCGCTGCAAAACCTCGCCGATGTTTATCGCAAAAGAGCCCATTATCAGGCGGACAAGCTGGCGGTGTTTTTGCCCACGATCCTGATGATCGCGATCGGCGCGAGCGCGACCTTGTTTTATGGTCTGATGCTCTTCATACCGCTGTCGAACTTGCTGCGGGAATTGACGGGGCAGTGAACCAGCCACTGGTGAATATAAGTCGTCCTCATGAGCGAGTTTTTTACGGTGGCCTCGAGTGATACCCAGCTTGCGAGCGGAAGGGTTTGAATGACCGATTCCTGGAGACAAAACGGGGCAGGGGTCAGGCTGAGCGGGGCCGAAGCCGCGGAGCTATCGCGCCAGATCGCCGGTCTGGCGCAGGCGGGCTTGCCGCTGGCCCATGGCCTGGTCGCGCTCGGCGAAGAGTTGCCGCGAGGCCGGCTGCGGCGATCGATGAACGACCTGGCGGCGACGCTCGAATCGGGTGCCACGCTCGATCAGGCGCTTCAGATCCAAAAGAACCGCATTCCGCCTCATCTGCGCGGCCTGGTGATCGCCGGACTGCGATCGGGGCGGTTGGGCGACGTTCTGAGCCGGTTTTCCGAGTATACCGGCGTCGGCACCGAGCTCAAGCGCAGGTTGTGGCTGAATCTCGCTTATCCGATCCTCACGGTCTGCACGGCGATGGCGCTTTTCTTCTTTGTCTGCGTGATCCTGGTCGGCCAGTTCGACGCGATCTACCGGGACTTCAGCATCCCTCTGCCGCGGATGACCATCGCGCTGATCTCGATCGGCGCGGGTGGTCAACACGGCCTGGGCCCCGGTGGCGATCGTCATAGGTGCTCTCGTATGCGGCTGGCTGGCGGGCGCATCTTCTCTGACCGCCGCCCCTGCGGCGCGGCCTGGCGGGACGGCTGCCGCTTGTGGGTCGCGTCTGGAGGGCGACGTCGCTCGCCGAGTTCTGCCATTTGCTGGCCCTGCTCCTGGAAAGCCAGTTGCCGTTGCCCGAAGCCCTCCGGTTGACGGGTGAAGGTGTTCAAGACTCCGACGTCGACGCCTCGTGCCGGATCATGGCCAAGGCCGGTCGAGTCGGGCCGTTCGCTCTCGCAAGCCATGGACAAGCGCCGCTCTTTCCCGTCGGGCTTCCTCGTCTCTTGCGCTGGGCCGAAAACCACGAGAGCCTGCCCGAGGTGCTGCACATGGCCGGCGCGATGTTCGAGTCGCGCGGCCGCACGTATTCGACGTTCGTCGGAACCGTCCTCAATGTCATCTGCGTGCTGCTCGTCATGTCGATGGTCATGGTTGTCCCGGCACTGTTCGTGCCGCTCATCACGTTGATCTCGTTTGTCGGGATAAATCGATCGTTCAGGGAGAACACCGTGGCCACGGGACCCGCCGAGCCGTTTGCGAGACAAGAGACCCACTGGGAAGAAGGGGACGTCGCTTCGTCCGTCTCAGTCCCTCGCCGGCTGATTCCACGAAAGCGAATCGCCGGTCGAGATGGATCTCGCCGAGTATATTTCGCCACAGCGGGCGACGCCATGGCGGCTGTCGCACATGATGTACTTGGTCGCCGGGGCCGCCGTGTTCTTTGGCTGGTGGTCCTGGTCTACGACTCGATATCGGCTCGCTTTTCTTATGTTGGCGGGCATCATTTTCGCGTTCGCGATGGTGATGGGCGGGGGCGTTATCCTAGCACGCCGGTGCTCGACCCGGCAGGATTCGCTCTTGTGGGTGCTGGCGATCGCGGCCGAACACGGGATGCCACTCTACCCCGCCGTCGCGGCGTTCGCCGAACAGTACTGGGGGCCGGCTTATGCACGGATCATGGGCCTGGCCGCCCGCTTGAACGGGGGGACCATGCTCCCCGAGGCGCTCGAACAGTCGCGCGGAGTCGTGTCGCGCGACGCGGTATTACTCGCGTGGGTCGGACAGGCCGCCGGCAACCTGCCGCGAGCCCTCCGCCTGGCCGCCACCACCCGCTCGACCCAGTTGCCGATCTGGACGGCAATCGCGGCCAGGTTGTCGTACGTTCTGGGCGTGCTCTTGTCACACAGACCATCGCATGTTTTATTTTGTATTTTATCATACCCAAGTTTGAAGCGATCTTCAAAGATTTCAACCTGCCTCTGCCCGCAACGACCATTTGGGTAATCGACGGCACACATGTGTTCATCAAATATGGGTACATCACGCTTGTGTTCCTCCTGATCGAGGTCGGCCTGTTGGTTTTCCTGCCGCTCTCGTTCCTGGCCTGGGGCAATTACACGATTCCGCTGTTCGATCGGCTGCTGGGCCGGCGGCATACGGCTCTTGTGCTTCGTTCGCTCGGTCTCATGGTCGAGGGGGGCAAGCCGATGTTGCTTGCCTTGTCGACCCTGGCGCAACATTATCCGACCGGGTGGGTCCGCCGCCGGCTGCGACGTGTCTGATTTAGAGGTCAAAGACGGGGCCGACTGGATCGAGTCCCTCAGAGCGACAATGGCTGATCCGATCGTCCGATGCCGATGTGCTGGCGTCAGCCGCGGAGGTCGGCAACCTGGCCTGGGCCCTGCAGAGCTGGCGGAAACCGCCGAGCGCCGGCTGGCGACCCGATTTCAGTTGGCGGTCCAGACCCTGTTCCCGCTGGTGGTGGTGATGCTCGGGCATGGTCGGTTTTCTTCATGGCGATGGCTTACTTCGTTCCGCTGGTGGCGCTGATCTCGGAGTTGACGCGACAATGACGGCACGATCGAACAGAAAGCGCGGCGCGGCTCGCTCTTGGTCGAGGTGGCGATGGCCGCCGTCCTCTCGATGATCGCCATGACGCTGACGGTCAAGGTGATCGGGTTAGCCGCGATCGAGCGCCGTGCGACTGAGCGGCGGCAGCGCGGCTTGCTCGAAGTCGCCAACCTGATGGAGCGAATCACGGCCTAGCCGTTCGACCTGGTCACGCCCGAGCTGGCGGAGCGGATTACCCTCTCGGACGACACGCGTAGGCTGCTTCCCGATCCGAGCTGGCCGTCGACATCGCCGACAGCGAGCCAGGGCCGGGCCGATCCGCCAAGCGGATCGCGATCAGGCTCAAGCTGGCGCGGCCGTAGCGGCGAGTGGGATAGGCCGGTGCGCCTGACTTCGTGGATCGAACGGCGGAGGACGGCTCATGAGAGCCCCGTCTGCCCATCGGAGATCGCAGGCCGGCTCGCCGCGGCATCACGATCATCGAGGTCTTGATCGTGGTGACCAGCGTCACCATGATGCTCGGCCTCTGCGCGGTCTCGATCCAGCTCTTGATGAGATTGAACGGCGACGTGCAGGGCCGGTATGCCACGGCCGTCGCACTCGAGCGGCTGGCGCGACAGCTTCGCGACGACGCTCACGCGAGCGAGACCGGCCAGATCGACACTGAAGCGAAAACCCAAGGTACGACTGCAAGCCTGCGGCTGGTCTTCGAGCCCGATCGCACGCGTCGTCTATCAGGCCGGCGACGGCGGCGTGGTCCGGACCGAATCGCGGGCGGGCAAGGTGGTCCGGCACGAGACGTATTCGCTCTCATCCGGTGGCACGGCGCGGTTCGAGCTTCGTGACGAAGGCCCGAGCCAGTTCGTGGTCGCTAGTGATGACTCGCCCGGCCGGCAAGAGCCAGGCAGAGCCGCCCCGGCCGCTCGAAGTGGTGGCGACAGAGGCAAGGACCGTGCCGCGACGGCCGGGAAAACGGGAGGCAAACCGCGATGATCGTCGAACAAGACCGCCAGGCCGTCTCGAGGGATGACCGTGGTCGCGGTGCTCGTCTGCCTGATCATCATCACGCTGATCAGCGGCGCCGTCCTGAAGGTCAGTCTGGCCCAGCGCGAGCTGGCTCGCGCCAGGAGCGCCGGCTTCAGGCCGAGTGGCTCGCCGAGTCAGGAGCGCAGCGGGCCATTGCTCGCCTTGCCGCCGATCGCGATTACGCCGGAGAGACCTGGTCGCTGAACGCCCAGGATCTGGGACAGAGCGAACAGAGCCTCGGCACATCGCCGCCGGCCGACACGGCGGCCCGTCACGATCGCGGTCGAGCGCGTTGCCGGCCACCCTGCTGGCCGCCGGGTGCAGGTCACGGCCGACTATCCCCGCGATCCGCCACGGCGGTCGCGCCATACCAAGGAAATCATGATCGATCTTGAACCAAGCCAATGAGGAGCCGCTCCATGATCCGAACTGTTTTCGGACATCGACCGCGAGCCCGAAAAGCTCAACGAGCGGTGTCTGCTCACTCGCGGTTTCACGCTGATCGAGCTGTTGGTCGTCATCGCGATCATCGCCGTCTTGATCGCTCTTTTGTTGCCGGCGGTGCAGGCCGCCCGCGAGGCGGCCCGGCGGGCACAGTGCTGAACAACATGATGCAGCTCGGCATCGCGCTGCAAAACTACGAGTCGTCGCACGAGGTGCTACCACCGGGCGTGGTCAACCTCACCGGCCCGATCCTCGATCAGCCCAAAGGATACCACTTCGGCTGGATGGTCCAGATCCTGCCCGTACTGCGAGCAGAGAAACATCTATAATCATTTCAATTTCAAGATGGGCGTTTATGAGACGCGAGAACTTCACGACCCGGACGACCCTGGTCCGCGGTCTTCCTCTGCCCGTCCGACCCGGTGCCAATCGTGGGCCCACCGGCGTCGCCATGACGAGCTATGTCGGTTCGCACAACGATGTCGAGGCGCCGATCGCCGCCACGAACAACGGGGTGCTTTTTCTTAACAGCGCGGTCCGGTTTGAAGACATCACCGACGGCACGTCGCAGACGATCTTCCTGGGTGAAAAGCTGAATACAACGGCCTGGCGAGGGTTGGGCGTCGGGTACTCGAGCCAGCCTGCGGAATTCGGGATCGGGAATAAACTTGACCCCGTCGTTATCGCCGGGGATTGGTTCTGGAGGCGACGATGATGGCGACGGGTCAGGTGCGAGCGCCACGGCCACATCCGCTGCCGACGCGTTGAGCTACGTCGGCGGCTACTCAAGCCGGCATCCTGGCGGAGCCAATTTCGCGTTTGGCGACGGTTCGGTGCGGTTCCTCAAGAATTCGATTAATCGGCGAATCTTTCGATGGCTGGCAAACCGCGCCGACGGCGAAATCATCAGTGCCGACAAATTCTGACGCCCACGGAGACGAATTGATGAGCCGCCCACGGGCCTTCACGTTGCTCGAGCTATTGATTGTGGTCGGGATCATCGCGATTTTGATCGCGTTGCTCTCCCGGCGATCCAGGCAGTCGCGAGCAGGCGCAGGCGGGCCCAGTGCATTAACAACCTGTTGCAACTGGGCATTGCCATGGGTAACTATGCTTCGACCCATTCGGTCTTGCCACCGGGCGTGGTGAATGACGATGGTCCGATCGTGAGTCAGCCTGTGGGATATCACCATGGATGGACCGTGCAGATTCTGCCGTTCCTGGACCAGGGCAACGTCTATCGGCACTTCGACCTTGATGAAAGCGTTTACGCGTCGAGCAACGAGACGGCACGTTCAGTGACGATTGTTACTTTTCTTTGCCCGTCCTCACCCTGGGGCCGTAACGGTACCAACTACGCGGGCTGCCATCATGATGTCGAGGCGCCGATCGCTGCGGATAACCATGGAGTGCTCTATCTCAACAGCCACGTCCGGTTCGACGACATCACCGATGGACTGGCACAGACGATGCTGTTGGGTGAGATAAAAGCGAATGATCCCTTGCTCCCCTGGGCCTCGGGAACGCGTGCAACGCTACGAAACACCGGAGCCGGTTTGAATAGCGAGAATCCCTTGACGGCGCTCTATGCAGGAATCGCGCGACTCGGCGAAGCGGAAAGATTAGCAGCAGCAGCCAAGATGGCCGAAGAAGGGGCGATCCCGGTCGATTTCGTGGGCGGATTCTCGAGCTGGCATCCCCAGGCGGCAAATTTCACTTTCTGCGATGGCTCGGTTCGCTTTATCAAGAACAGCATCAGCCAACGCATCTTTCAACTTCTGGCCAACCGTGCCGATGGCGAGCTGTTGAGCGACAATACGTTCTGAGGCCACTGATCCATGCACCGTTCGCGCGCCTTCACGTTGATCGAGCTCTTGATTGTGGTAGGGATCATCGCGATCTTGATCGCGCTTTTGCTCCCGGCGATCCAGTCGCGCGCGAGCAGGCGCAGGCGAGCCCAGTGCGTTAACAACCTGTTGCAACTGGGCATTGCGATGGGTAATTATGCTTCGACCCATTCGGTCTTGCCGCCGGGCGTGGTGAATGACGATGGTCCGATCGTGAGTCTGCCGGTGGGATATCACCATGGCTGGACCGTGCAGATTCTGCCGTTCATGGGCCAAAGCAACGTCTATCGCCGGTTCGATGTTGATGCCAGCATTTACGCCCCAAGCAACGATACGGCGCGATCAGTGACGATCGCCACTTTTCTTTGCCCTTCGTCGGGCTGGGCTCGGAATGGCTCGATCAGCTACGCGGGCTGCCATCATGATGTCGAGGCGCCGATCGCGGCGGACAACCATGGAGTGCTCTATCTCAACAGCCACGTCCGGTTCGACGACATCACCGATGGGCCAACACAGACGATCCTCCTGGGCGAGGTAAAGTCGAATGATCCACTACTCGACCTGGGCATCGGGAACGCGCGCGACGCTGCGCAACACCGGAGCGGGATCCGAATAGCGAGAATCCGATGATGGCGCTCTATTACCGCATCGCCTGGCTCAGCGAAGCCGAGAGACAGGCAGCAGCAGCCAAAATGGTCGAAGATGGGGCGATCCCGGTCGATTTTGTGGGCGGATTCTCGAGCTGGCATCCCAATGGGGCGAATTTCGCTTTCTGCGATGGCTCAGTACGCTTCATCAAGAACCAGATCAACGAGCGAGTCTATCAGCTTCTGGGCAACCGTGCCGATGGCGAGCTGTTCAGCGACAACGCGTTCTAAGGCAGATCGCTTTACCGAGGCCGATTCTCGAACGTTGCCATGGCTTGCCTCTCGCGTGGGTGGTTCATGCCGATTAATGTGATCATGTTGATGCGCCGATCCCCGTGCGGTACGCGCTGCATCACCGAAAAGGCTCCCCCAGCATTGCCGAGGATGATCATGTCGACCTGGATGCGAATTCTCTTTTGACCGGTTTGATCGTGACTTGCCGTGGGATCGGTCCGGGTTCGGGCCGGCGGTCCCGATTCAAGCGCCAAGCGCGAGACGTTTCGGCCCGATCCCGCCTCCGTGCGAGCGGTTTGGGGCGCGGTTATCGCTATCCCGCAGGCCGGCTGGATCGTCCTGCACATCGAGGGAGAGCCTTACGAGCGGGGTTACCAGCACGGCCGGCTGATGGCGCCCGAGATCGCCCGGTTCGTCGGCGAGATCGCCCGGTATCGCAGCAGCAAGGCACCCGCCGACGCCTGGCAAGACCTGCGGCTGCTGGCCGATGCCCTCTTCTTGCGCCGATTTGATTCCGAATACCTCGAGGAGATGAAGGGAATCGCCGACGGGGCCGCGGCGGCCGGGGCCAAGTGGGACGGGCGGCCGCTCGATTTGCTCGACCTGGTCACGATCAACGCCGACGTCGAGACCAACTTTCTGGAAAACGCCCTCGAGGCCACCGCGACCGGCCTGGAAGGCCGGCGGTTTCGCGAGCCGGCCCAGCAAGGGCCGGTTCGCCCCCAGGAATCGCATTGCAGCGCCTTCGCGGCGACCGGGCCCGCCACGGCCGACGGCCAGGTCGTCTTCGGCCACATCACCATGTGGAACCTGTTCCACGCCTACCACTACAACGTCTGGCTCGACGTCAAGCCGGCGCGGGGCCATCGCGTCTTGATGCAAACCTACCCCGGCGGCATCATGAGCGGCCTGGATTATTACATGAACGATCGCGGGCATCGTCGTCTGCGAGACGACGATCGCCCAGACCAAGTTCGACGCGACCGGCATCCCGCTGGTCGACCGCATCCGCCGCGCCCTTCAGTATGGCGATTCGATCGACACGGCCGTCGACATCTTGCGGCAGGGCAACAACGGCCTCTACACCAACGAGTGGCTGCTGGCCGACACCAAGACGAACGAGATCGCGATGTTCGAGCTGGGCACGCACAAGAGCCGGCTGTGGAGGAGCAGCAAGAACGAGTGGTTCGGCGGAACGGCCGGGTTTTACTGGGGGTGCAACAACGCCAAGGACCTGCAAGTGAGGCTCGAGACCGTGCCGTGCCTTGACGGCCGGCCGGCCAACGTCGTCTTTCATCCCGTCCGATCGCGACCGGACCTGGCTTGAGCTGTTCGACCGCAAGAACAAGACGATCGACGTCGACTTCGGGTTCCTGGCGTTCACGACTCCGCCCCTGGCGGCCGCACACTCCCTCGATGCGAAGTTCACCACCACGGCGATGGCCCGCGAGCTCAAGACGTGGGCGAAATTCGGCCCCCCGCTGGGGCACACCTGGGAACCGACCGACGCCGAGCGCAGGCGGTTCACCGAGATTCGCCCCTTGGTTGGCAACGACTGGACGATGCTGCAGCGTCGACCCGCCGGCGAGCCCATCAAGCCAGCCAGCGTCAAGCCCGTCGACCTCGCCCGGATCAACGTCCGGAGCGATCACGAACCAGAGACGGTCAACCCGCCGGCCTGGCACGGCACGATCTTGCCCGACGTCGGACGCCGATATCTGGCTGGCGGCGGCGTTTGCTGATTATGAGCGGATCGTCGCCGCACGAAAAGGCGATCAAGGCCCATGCCGCCGGCGGCAAGCTGGGCATCCGCGACCGCGAGCGGCTGGCGCTGGCGCTCTTCGCGCCGACTTCGCGTTACTTGACGGCGGTCGCCCGCCGCGGCGGCCATGACCTCGCCTCTTTCCGAGGTCCACGCCGAACTTGCGCTCCGACGAATGGTACGACATCGCGTCGGGAAAAGGCGTGCTAGTCCTGGCCGAGCTGCGGGCCATCATGGGCGACAAGCCCTTCGACAAGTTCATGGACGAATTTGGCCGCGCCCATGCCGGCGGCACGGTCTCGTCGGCACGCTTTTTCGAGGCGGCCGAGAAGGCCCACGGCAAGCCGCTCGGCGAGCTCAAGGCCGCCTGGCTCAACGGCGACGCCCTGTCGAAGCTGAGCGCCGACGCGCGCGCTCGCAAGGCGTCGGGCCGGTTCTGGTCGGTCGATTCGTTCGAGCGGCAGCTCGACAAGACGCTGATCGTCTACGGAACCATCGCCGAGGCCGATTCTCAGCGCGAGGCCGCCGCAACCTTGCAGCGCAAGCTGGCCGGCCGCTGGGCCAATATCACTCTTCCCGATCAAGGCCGACTACGGATGTGACCGACAGCATGATCAAAGACTCTCACATCCTGCTTGGTCGGCCGGCCGGCGACCAATCGCCTGTCGGCCCGACTGGCCAAGGCGTTGCCGGTCGCGTTCGGGCACGGCTTCGTTCACGCTGGCGGGCGAGACCTACGCGCATCCCCTGACGGCGATCGTCGCGGCGGGCCCGAACCCGTTGGCCGCCGATCGCTCGGTCGTCATCTTCGCCGGACTGAGCGCCGAGGCAACCTGGATGTGCCCCCGGCAGTTTCCCGATCAGGGCGGTGCCGGCGCCGAGGTCTTGCTCATGGAGAATGCCGGCGGCTCGGTCCGGCGGTTGGCGGTGCCCACGTCCGGGTGCCGGGATCGCAAGCAGCGGGACTTGCCGCGGTTGCACCTTACGACCGTTATTCGCCAGATCGCGCAGAAACCGCCACTCGTCGGGAACCTCGATCAGCGACGGCCCGTCGCGATCGAGGGCGTCACGCACGGCCGCGCGGAGCTCGTCTGGCCCGTGCACGCGGCTGCCGGGCACTCCATAAGCGGCCGCGAGCTGGAGGAAGTCGGGGTTGTTGAGCTCGACGTCGAGGTAGCGGCCCTCGTGGGCACGCTTTTGAATGTTCTTGATCGCGCCATAGGTCGAGTCGTTGTGGACCAGGGCGATCACGCGCAAGCGGTATCGAACCGCGGTGGCGAGCTCTTGTGCGGTCATGACGAACCCGCCGTCGCCGCTGACGGAGAGCACCGGTGTTCCGGCCAACGCCACGGCCGCGCCGATCGCGGCCGGAAATGCCCAGCCCAGCGTGATGTAATTGGACGGATAGAAAAACCGCCGCGGGCCGTGTGCCGGCCAGTCCGCCTGCATGCGATAGCCCATCTCGCAGGCATCGGTGAACACCGGGACGTCGCCCGGCAGCACTTCGCGCAGCGTGTCGATCAGCCACTCCGGCCTGGGTGGGCGGGCGAGTCGGGCCTCTTCCCACAGTTTGCCCCAGCCGTCGCGCTCTTGCGCTTGGAGACAGCGCCGTTAACCAAGGCATGGAGTGCAGCGCGGGCGTCGGCGACGATCCCCACGGTCACCGGATGATTCATGCCGATTTGTTCGGGATCGAGGTCGATCTGGATGAGAGTCTTGGGAACCGGCATGCGCCGCCAGTCGGTCATGACCTCGGTGAACCGGCAGCCGACGGCGAGCATCAGCGTCGGCGTGCGGCAGACGCATGCCGGCCCCGGCGCGAGCGGGCATGGCCCAGCGAGAACGGATGTCGCTCGTCGAGCAAGCCCTTGCCATTGAGCGTGGTGACGACGGGCGCACCGAGCGTGCGCGCGAGGAGCCTCGACCTCCGCGGCCGCTCCCGACCAGAGAGCGCCTCCGCCGGCCAGGATGATCGGGCGCTCGGCCGGGCCAGGATTTCTGCCGCCCGAGCGATCGCCTCGGCGGGCACGGCCGGCTTCGGGTCGATGAGGAAACGCCGGCACTCGATCGGGCTCGGGCAGGCCGCCCGCATCAAGTCCTGGGGCAGAAAGAGGGCGGCCGGGCGGGGCCGTCCCCACGTCATCGCCTGAAAGGCCCGGCCCAGGAAGCGTGGGATATCATCGTGCCGGCGCACGGTCCCGCACCACTGCGTCACCGGCCGAAAGATCCCCTCGAGGTCGATCTCATGGTAGTTGCCGCACTCGCGATCGAGGGCGTCGGAGTTGACCTGCCCGGCGAGCAAGAGGATCGGGATCGAGTCGGCCCAGCACTCGGCGACGCCCGTCAAGCGCGTTGGTCGCGCCCGGTCCGGCGGTCGTGCAGACGACCCCGGGCTTGCCCGTCACCCGCGCATAGCCATCGGCGGCGAACGCGCCGGCTTGCTCGTTGCGAATCAAGGTCGTGCCGATCGTCCCGGCCCGGCTGATCGCGTCGTAAATCGCCGTCGAGTGCGAACCCGGCATCCCAAAAAGATGCCGCACGCCCCAACGAACCAGTCCGTCCACCAGTAGATCCGCCCCTGTTTTCATATGTAAGTCCTCAATCTGTCGGTCGGTACCAGGTTTGATGGTCGGTACTACGTCTCTCACTTTCCCAGTTAACGATAACCGCCCAAATCATTGCACGCATGCATGATGCTCGGCCGGGGGGCTGCCTCCTCTTGCCGCCGACCCGAATCGGGTATGATAAGTGCGATTGAAGACGATGAATCTGGTTTCGGGTTGCGATTGATGAGTCGCAATGGCGAAGCCGACGGGGAGGAATTGCCGATGAAATCGAAAAATCCGTCCAAGCAACGCGTCCCCCGGGGTGCACCGGCTTCGGCGAGCCGCGCGGGCAACGGCGGTCGGGCGGTCGCACTCGATTTCGTTCAGTACAGGATCGAGGCGTTCAACCGGGAACAGGGGGGCGGGGTGTTGGTGCGGAAGGACCGCAATGGATACACCCTGGTCCGCGAAGAAACGGGCGCACCCATTGCTCGCCTTCGACCCAAGGATACCAAAGGTAACTACGAGGTGCTCTACTGGAGCCCCGAGACCGAGCGGTGGCGAACGGTAGGGCTATTTGGCGGCACGATTCTGCCGCTGCACGAAGCCCTCGATTTCATCGCCTCTGACCCCATGGATTGCTTCTGGAAGTGACGAGCTCACCGAAATACGACCACCGGTAGGTGCCGTATTGGCTCGACGAGGTTTCATGAGGGGGGCAAATAGCCCCCGGCTAAAACTCGAAACTGAGCCACTTGCTGTTCCTGCCACATCTCGTCACGACCCAGCTCGGTCGCGAGCAGGTCGGCCACGCAGGCGCGACCTCGATGCTGGCGCGGGCGTCCAGGAACAGCGAGCGCGTGCGCCGCGCCAGCACGTCATCGACCGATCGTGCCGCTTCCTCTCGAGCCGCCCAGATCACTTCGCCTGCTCGATATGGGAGTGACGGATGCAGCCGCTGGCGCCACTCGGGGCGCTCGCGCATCAGGTCTTGTAAGCGTCGTACGTCGGAACCGTAAACCGACAGGGGATCGTCTCCCCTCGTGAGGTCGGCATGCCAGCCATGAAGGCGGAGGCTTGCGGTCGCCGATGCGCGAACGGACAGTCCGGCCACGCGCGCCGCCTGATCGACGGCGTCGACAGCCATCCGACGATAGGTCGTCCATTTTCCTCCCGTCACAGTGACAAGACCCGAGTCCGAAATCACGACGGCGTGCTCGCGTGACAACTTGGACGTGACCGCGCCATCGCGGCCTCGCAACAGTGGCCTCAGGCCGGCGAATGTGCTCAAGATATCGCTGGGACCAGGGCGCCGATCGAGGTAGCGCTCGACATACTCGGTCATGTATGCGACCTCCTCGGCGAGAGGACGGGGTTCGCACGCTCGCTCGCTCGTTGGCGTGTCGGTCGTCCCGACCAAAACGCGATCGTGCCAGGGGATGGCAAAGAGCACCCGGCCGTCTTCGGTTTTGGGCACGAGGAGAGCTGTCCTGCCCGGCAAGAACGACCTGTCGAGTACAAGATGGGCACCCTGGCTGAGGGTCAAGAGCGGTGGTGCGCCGGCGTCGTCAAATCGTCGCACGGCGTCGACGTAGACTCCGGTCGCGTTGATCACCGCGCGCGCCTCGACTGTAAGTTCCTCACCGCTTTCATCGTCGCGGGCAATGACGCCACTGGTCCGGCCATTGCGCTTGGCCAGTCCAGTGACGGGTGCTTAGTTAAGTACTGTGCCGCCGAGATCGGCCAGGGTCAAAGCGAGCGTGATCGCTAGCCGCGCATCGTCAAATTGACCGTCGGTGTAGACGATCCCTCCGCGCAGGCCTGCGCCGCGGATCGTCGGAATCCTTCGTTTCACCTCGGCTCGCGAGATGACGCGCGACCACCCGAGCCGCAGACGCCCCGCCAGCAAGTCGTAGAGCTTGAGACCCGTGCCGTAATAAGGCAGCTCATGCCAGCGGTACGCCGGAACCACGAAGTCGCGGGGGTGAACAAGATGGGGTGCGTTCCTGAGCAGAATTCCCCGTTCCCGCAGCGCCTCGCGCACCAAGGGGACATTTCCCTGTTCGAGGTACCGCACTCCGCCGTGGATCAACTTGGTGCTGCGGCTTGAGGTTCCCTGGGCAAAGTCGTGTGATTCGAGGAGGAGCGTGCTGTAGCCGCGCGACGCTGCGTCGACAGCCGCCCCCAACCCAGTCGCGCCACCACCGATGACCACGATGTCCCAGACCGCCCTATCGCGCAGCCGGCCGAGGTTTTCTGAACGCGAGAGTGATCCCATGAAAAAATCATACCGCATCGGGCGGTTCTTTGGGCATTGCGACACCCGGCCGGCAAAGTTAGCCTTCAAGGGAGATCCAATTGAATGGGAAGATCATTTTCGCCTTGTGCGAGGCGGAGAGCGTACGCAAGGCGACCGGGAGAAAACTGCGATGGAGATGATGCTGGCCCTCGTGAAGAAGGAGGCCAAGCCTGGCCTCTGGCTCGACGAGGTGCCGTTGCCCAAAATCGGCATCAACGACGTGCTGATCAAAGTGCTGCGAACCGGGATATGCGGTACTGATGTTCATATTGAAGCGTGGGACGCCTGGGCGCAAAAGACGATCCCGGTGCCGATGGTAGTTGGCCACGAGTTTGTGGGTGAGATTTTCGAGGTTGGCTCGAACGTCAAGGATTTCCGAGTCGGCGAGATCGTCAGTGGGGAAGGGCATGTGGTCTGCGGCCGCTGCCGCAATTGTCTGGCGGGCCGCAGGCACCTGTGCAAGGACACCAAGGGCATTGGCGTCAACCGGCCGGGTGCGTTTGCCGAGTATCTGTCACTACCGATGACCAACGTTTGGGCCCACGATCCAAATATTCCCCGCGACGTGCAATCGATCTTCGACCCGTTTGGTAACGCGGTCCATACCGCACTCCAGTTCGATGTCTTGGGAGAAGACGTGCTGATCACGGGGGCGGGTCCGATCGGCATCATGGCGGTGAGCGTGGTCCGGCATGCCGGGGCGCGGCACGTGGTGATCACCGACGTCAATCCCTATCGGCTGGCACTGGCGCGGAAGATGGGCGCGACCCTGGCGGTCGACGTGCGCGACCGCTCGATCGCGGACGCCCAGAAAGAGCTGGGGATGAAAGAGGGCTTTGATATTGGATTGGAGATGTCGGGCAACCCTGACGCCTTTCGCGACATGCTCGCCAACATGTGCCACGGTGGCAAGATCGCCATGCTGGGTATCCCGACCCGCGAGATCGCCATCGACTGGAATACGGTTGTCTTCAACATGATAACGATCAAGGGAATCTACGGGCGCGAAATGTATGAGACCTGGTACAAGATGACTGTCATGTTGCAATCCGGCCTAGACATCACTCCCGTAATCACCCATCGCTATCCTTATCGGGATTTCGAGAAGGGATTCGCCGCCATGAAATCAGGCGAGTCGGGCAAGGTGATCCTGACATGGCACGAAGGCTAAGAAATAGGAGCATACCATCATGTATGGCGCGATCAAGCAGCATCTTGCCGGACAAATTGATGAGATTCGCAATGCCGGGCTGTTCAAGGGTGAGCGCATGCTGAGCTCGCCACAGCAAGCCCATGTCAGCGTCAAGGGCTGGCCCGACGTTTTGAATATGTGTGCAAACAATTACCTCGGCCTTGCCAACCACCCCGAGGTTGTGAAAGCCGGCCACGAAGCTCTCGACCACTGGGGCAACGGCCTCGCATCGGTGCGCTTCATCTGCGGCACGCAGGAACCGCATAAGGCGCTCGAAACGGCGATCTCCGAGTTTCTGGGAATGGAAGACACGATTCTCTATTCCTCGTGCTGGGACGCCAATGGCGGATTATTTGAAACGATTCTTGGTGCCGAAGACGCGGTTATTTCCGATGAGCTCAACCACGCCTCGATCATCGATGGTATTCGGTTATGCAAGGCCAAGCGCCTGCGTTTCAGGAATAACGACATGACTGAGCTCGAGGCCAAGCTCAAGGAAGCCGCCGGATCGCGCTTCAAGATGATCGCCACTGATGGCGTCTTTTCGATGGATGGTACGATCGCAAACTTGCAAGCAGTCTGCGACCTCGCCGACGCGTACGATGCGTTGGTGATGGTCGACGACTCGCACGCAGTCGGCTTCATGGGCAAGCATGGGCGGGGTACGCACGAGTACCGCGACGTGATGGGCCGGGTCGATATCTTAACCGGCACGCTGGGCAAGGCCTTAGGGGGCGCCAGCGGCGGTTACACGAGCAGCCGGTCGGAAATCGTCACCATGCTCCGTCAGCGGTCGCGCCCCTGATCTTTTCTCGAATTCGGTCGCTCCGTCGATCGTGGGCGCCTCACTCAAGGCGCTTGAGATTTGCAGCCGTTCGACCGAGCTGCGCGACCGGCTCGAGGAAAACACGAAGTACTTCCGCGCGGCCATGACCGAACGTCGCTTCAACATCGTTCCCGGCGAGCACCCGATCACGCCGATCATGATCGGCGACGCAGCCTTGGCCGCCAAGATGGCCGAGAGACTGCTCGAGAAAGGGGTCTATGCCATCGGCTTTTCCTATCCCGTGGTACCGCAGGGGAAGGCGCGCGTGCGCGTACAGGTGTCGGCCGCGCACAACCGCCAAGACCTCGAGTTTGCAATCGAGGCGTTTACCAAGGTGCGCGACGAACTCAGGATGTGACCCGCGGGACGGAAGCATCCCGATGGGACAGGTTGATATAGACCGCCGAGCCGCGGAAAATTACCTCGATCAACACATTTCTATCCGCACCGCCAGGCAACGGACATATGCACCGCCAAGATGATAAGGAATACCAATTTATCAACCGCCAAGAACGCCAAGAAAAACGAGAATACAAACTATTCAAAAAAATACACAATTTTAGTATTATTATTCTTATATCTGTCGAAGTTGGCGTCGCAATTCTGCAATCGGCCCCGTTTGTGTCCGCATGCTGTTCTATATTCTCTTTGTATTCTTGGCGTCCTTGGCGTTCTTGGCGGTTAACGAATTTTATTGTGCTGATAGGACTTGGCGGTAAGGGAGTGTGAAATGCGGAGTGAGCCGGGTGAAGCCTATGATCGTGTAGCCCATGCGGTGATCGGGGCGGCCATCGAGGTGCATCGTCACCTCGGTCCTGGCTACTCCGAGGCGGTTTATGGCAACGCCCTCGCAATAGAGTTGCGCTTACGTGACATTCCCTTTGAGCGCAAGAAACCGGTCGAAGTGTTCTATAAGGGGGATTCGGTCGGTAAAGGTGAAGTTGATTACTTCATCGACGGTATCTTGGTGGTCGAGCTCAAGACGGTCGATAGCTTCGCTGCAATCCACTTCGCACAGGTCATTTCTTACCTCAAAGCCTTTGATAGATCCCTGGGCCTCTTGATCAACTTCAAGGTGCCGACGCTCAAGGATGGCGTAAAGCGTGTCGCCTTCAATTGCGATCTCGGCCACGACTCCGCCTCGTAAACATTTACCAGGCTTGCTCTTGGCGGTTCCAAACTAACCTCAAGTTTTCTCGGCGGTTTGCCGACAGCCGCGATTGACGCGCTCGGGGATCGACCGTATGATCCCGCTCGAATCGCTCTGGTCTGGCGACCAGCATGGATGCCGAACGAACTCGACGGGCAAGGTGGACGGAAGGGAGGCTGTCACATGGGGGTCACATTGGGATGGGTCGCGCTGGCGGTTGCCGCGCTCGGAATTGCCCCGCGCTGAGCGCGAAAGGCCGCCTATTACCTATACGGTCCGAATGATCGAAGCCGGCGGCGTGGGTTGGCGCGAGGCTGTGTTTGCCTCATTGCAGCCTGTCACGCGCCAGGGATCGGCGACGGTTTGGACCTTGCCCTTGAGTGCGTCGACTCGCCTCCTCAATGAAGTCACCAAGAGCTCATCGCCCCGCCTCGTTTATGCTTCCAAGGTGACCGCCCAGAGCGGAGCACCCGCCACAATTCAATGCCGAAGCAATCGCCAGCTTGTCACCCAGGCCGCCTGGCGCAACGACGAATCGTCGCGGCCCAGCACTTCAGAGAACATCCGCGTTGGCTGGCACACGACGATGGTCGGCCGCAAGCTCGATCAGGGAGTCCTGGTCCAGTTGGTCTTTGAGGATACCGTCGTCCGAGCTGTGCACCACGTCAACGTCCATCGCTCCAGCGCGTCGAATGGCGCGTGTGAATCCGCGGCGGCGGCGGCCGCGTGCGACTCGCATGTCTTCACCGGTAGCGGCAAGGCGACGGGGCTGATGGCAATTGCCCAGGCTGCTCTCAAAGATGGTGGCTTCGACGCCTGTTGCTCCGAGTCTCAGACATGCTGCCAGGCGGCTGCCAAAGAAAAAGAAACCAAAGATGCGGCAGTTACCACGGCATCGTTTGACGTTCCCGAGATCGACAACCGCGAAGTCCTGGGCGAGTGGCTCATTCCGCGCGGGGATGCTTTGCTCGTCAGCTTCGGCGCCTTCACCGTTGCCGACAACGACGGTAAAGCGATCGTCAAGGAACGCCTCGCGCTGATCGAGGCAGTAGACGCGTCATCGAGCGCCGGTCTGGTCGCCGTTGTCCCAAAGGTCGAGATCCCGACTCTCAAAACGCCAATTCCGCCGCCCGCCCCGCTCATGCCTCACCTGCTGCCGAAGATCCCGGAACCGCCCAAGATCGCCCTGCCGACCCCCGTTATGCCGAGCCGGTCGATTCCCCAGGGCGTCCACACCGACGGCACACCGGCCGACTTGCCGCCTCTGCCCTCGCTTAGTGATGAAGACACACCGTCTGATTCCGAGTCGGCCGAGCCGATGCCCAGCCCTCAAACCAAGACGCCAAAGGCGCCCAAGCCCAAGCCAACGACAGACGCTAACACCAGCAAGGCCGAGTTTTCGTTACCTAAAGCGGCAACCATGTTCCTGCCCAGCTTGTTCATGCCCAGTCCTTCGCTCGGCTTTCAATTCCTGCTACCGATTAAGCCGCTGTCGTTAAAGCTCCCATTTGGCCAGCGAGTCGAGATCGAGGTCTTGGGCAGGATCGTTCCCGACCAGGAAACACCCTGATTCGATCGATCAGAGCGACGACGAGTAGCCCCCGTCCACGGGGATGGCAATCCCGGTGACATAGTCGCTGGCCGAGCTCGCCAGCCACACGGCCGTGCCCGCCATGTCGGCCGGCTTGGCCCAACGGCCCTGCGGAATTCGAGACAGAACGCGCTCGTGAAGGCCCGGGATCTGTTCCCGGGCCTTCTCGGTTAACTCGGTATCGAACCAGCCCGGCAGGATCGAGTTGACCTGAATGTTGTCCTTGGCCCAGGCCAGCGCCAGGCTTTTGGTCAACTGAACGATCCCGCCCTTGGTCGCCGCGTACGCCGAGGCGAACGGGGAACCGAAAATCGAGGTCATGCTGCCGATATTCACGATCTTGCCGCCGCCGCCGGTTTTCATGGAGGCGTAAACCGCCGTCGACATCAGAAATGCGCTTGTCAGGTTGGTGTTGATCACCTCCTGCCATTCCGCGAGCGTCAGCTCTTCTGGCTGCTTACGGATATTCATGCCGGCATTATTAAAGAGGATGTCGATTCGGCCATAACGGTCGGCGATCTCTTTTATTGCGCGATCGACGTCCACTTTTCGGCCCACATCAGCCGTAACCACCAGGCAGTCTGCGCCGGCCTGCGCCTGCAGCCACTGCGCGGCCATCTGCGATTTCTCGGTGTTCCTGGCCACGACCGCGAGCTTCGCACCCGCCTGGCCTAAACCTTGCGCGATCCCCAAACCGATTCCACCATTTCCGCCCGTGACGACCGCCACCTTACCTGACAGATCAAACGAATTCACCGCTCGCTCCACCTTCTAAGCCAGTTGTCTATTCGATCGCGCACATCGCTCAGAAACGCCAGCCTAACGGTACACAATGGCGGTCGCAACCACCAAGAACGACCCATAACGGCTGCTCGTTTTGACGATTTGTCGAGGAAACGTCTTTTGAAGAGGAAACTCAGCAACGATCTTCACCACGCCGTTCTTTGCCAAACCTTAGAGGACTTTGTTAATTGTGTTAGTTTGAGTGTAATGCATAGTCTAAATATTCTAGATAATTTGTAGCGGCTGTTAATGGCGATTTGAATCCCTACGGCATGGCGAGGGTGCCCCGCGGGTTCCTGGTAACGAACTTCAATAACTCCGACAACCTTCAAGGCACTGGAACGACGATCACGAAGGTCTTCTTGAATGGAACCACCCAGACGTGGTTTCAGGCGCCCCCAAGGATTTGGCCTCACCGAGGCGATCGGCGTGCTGAGCAAGGGCTGTCGGCAGCGTGCCTGCGACCGATGGCACGTCGGCGACCGTTCAGCAGGGTTCTTTGCTGGTGCTCAACCGCTTTGGCAAACAGATCGCCAACCTCAAGAACCCCAATCTGCTCGACGGGCCCTGGGGCATGGCGGTCAACGACAACGGGGACACGGCCCAGATCCATGTGTCCAACGTCTTGAACGGCACGATCACACGCTTGAACGTCAGCATCAATAACGGACTGCCGGACATCACATCGGCCAAGCAAATCGCCACGGGCTACACAACCCAGACGAGCGATACGGAGCTCGTGCTTGGACCGACGGGCCTGGCCTACAATGCCCAGGTCAATCTGCTGAACGTCGCATCGACGGCCGAGAATGCCATCTACGCCATCCCCAACGCCTCGTCGCTGAACGGACCGGTCAACGAGGGGATCGCCGTCGTGCAAAACAACGCCAACCTGCAGGGTCCAATCGGACTGACGTTCGCGCCCAATGGCGACCTGCTCGTCACGAATGGCGATGCCGTCAATACCGACCCCAACAATCCGAGATTGCTCCTCGAGTTCCGGCCGCGGGGCGCATTCGTCAATGCGATGTCGCTCGACCCGGCCGAAGGGGCGGCATTCGGTCTTGTCGTCAAGAAGGTCGGCCAGAGCTACTGGCTGGCAACCGTCAACGACGACACCAATACGCTCGACATCCGCGTGGCGTCGACGAAAAACCTGGCGGCGACTTATATCAATCCCACTTAAGTATCGCCCCGGTGTCAGCACTCGTGGCCATCTTGGCATAACGGGCCAGGTAGCCCGAAGTGACCTTGGGTTTGGGCGGCGTCCAGGCTTGGCGGCGGCCTGGCCAACTCTTCCTCGGAAAGCCGGACAGAGAGAACTCCTTTTGGAATATCGATGTCGATCATATCCCCGTCTTTCAAGAGACCGATCGGGCCGCCGACGGCGGCTTCGGGGCTCACGTGGCCGATCGAGGCCCCGGCTGTCCCGCCCGAGAAACGGCCGTCGGTGATGAGAGCACACGTTTCGCCAAGGCCGACTCCTTTGATTGCCGTCGTGGGCGCGAGCATCTCCTGCATGCCCGGACCCCCCTTGGGCCCCTCGTAACGAATCACGACGACGTCCCCCGCCTTGACCTTGTCAAACACGATGCCGTTATAGGCGTCGATCTCGCTGTCGAAGATCACCGCCGGCCCGGAGTGCTTGAGCATCCGCGGGCTGACGCCGGCGGTCTTGACGACTGCACCCTGGGGTGCAAGATTTCCCTTGAGCATCGTCAGGCCGCCGGTCGCCGAATAGGCGTTTTCGACGGTGCGGATCACGTCGAATGGGTCGAAGGCGTCGCCGTCTCCGTGGCCGTTTGACCCGGAGCTGTTGCCATTGCCCAGCGCCTGGGTATCGTCGCCGTCTCCAATTTCTCCTTCGGCGTCGAGCAAGGCGAGTCCAGCGGCTTGCGAGCGATTTTCGGCGGCCACGCTGGGGACAGTCCACGCCTTGTTGGTACGCTCGCCGCCGGCGCGCACCTGAGCCAGGAGTCTGGCGCCGGCCGATGGCGGTCTTGCGGCGGATGTCGTACTCGTCGATGTTTTCGCCCAGCGTCTTGCCCGTCACCGTCCGGCACGAAAGATCGAGCAACCCCGGGCAGCCGCGTGCAACCTCACCCAGGATCGTGTGAATGCCCCCCGCGCGGGCGACGTCTTCGATGTGATAACGACTCGACGGGCTCACCTTGCAAAGGTTGGGGGTCTTCTTGCTGAGCTCGTCGATCCGCTCGAGTGAAAACGGCACGCCGGCTTCGTGGGCGATCGCCAGGATGTGCAAAACGGTGTTGGTGCTGCCCCCCATCGCCATGTCGAGGATCATCGCGTTATCGAATGCCGCGGGCTGAGCGACCTCGCGGGCCAGAAGTCCGTGCCCGGCCCCGCGTTTGGCGAATTCGCGCGCCATGGCGACAATGCGTTCGGATGCCCGTTCGTACAGCGATTTTCGGTCGGCCGAGGTCGCCAGAATTGTGCCGTTGCCCGGCAGTGCGAGGCCAATTGCCTCAGCCAGGCAATTCATGCTGTTGGCCGTGAACATGCCCGAGCAACTGCCGCAAGTTGGGCAGGCGGCCTTTTCGATCTCGTCGAGCTCTTCGGCCGAGAGCTGCGCCGTTTTGTTTCTGAACGCCCGCTACGAAGGCGTCGATCAGGTCGACGGTCTTGCCCGAGGCCGTGCTTGCCGGCTTCCATCGGGTCCGCCCGACACGAAGATGGTCGGGATGTTGACGCGCATCGCCCCCATGAACATGCCCGGCACGATCTTGTCGCAGTTGGGAATGCAGATCATGGCGTCGAAGCAATGGGCCTGGATCATGGTTTCGACGCAGTCGGCGATAAGCTCGCGAGAAGGGAGCGAGTACTTCATGCCGTCGTGGCCCATGGCGATGCCGTCGTCGACGCCGATTGTGTTAAACAAGAACGGCACGCCACCGGCGGCCCGCACGCATTCCTTGACGAAGTTGCCGACCGCCTGCAGATGGACGTGCCCGGGAATGATGTCGACGTGGCTGTTGCAGATCGCGATAAAGGGCTTGTCCCAGTCGTCCTTCGCCAACGCCGGTCGCCCGAAGCAGGCTGCGGTGGGCAGCGCGGGCATCACCACTGCTTGATCATATCGGAACGCATGAGGCAGCTCCCGGATGGGCTCGATCGCCCGGGCATTTGACGGGCGAAAACGGATCTTGATTACCAGGATCATCGTAGCAGACCAAAGTAGGGTCGTCCAACTCCCCATCCGCTGTGCCGTCCACCCGATCCGAGAGTCGATCGGGAAGGCCACTTCTCACTGGATCAATGTCGCCCACATCGCCGGATTTGGAAAGTGAGCTGGGTGCAAAAGATATCCTCGGCAGGGTGGCGTCGAACGCCGCTAACTCGTACTGTGTCCAACGCGCTGGCCGAGAGGTCGGTAAATCAGGGGCCGCGCAGTGGAAGAGAAATCTCGTAGAATGACGGGTTCCCCCAGAATCAACACGCTTTCCACGTTCGAGGCCTCAATGGCTCGCGTCACGGTTAAGGAATTTCGGCTCCGCAACTTCCGGGCGTTTGCCGACGCCCGGCTGGTCTTGGGCGACGTCACCTTCCTAGTCGGTCGCAACGGAGCCGGTAAGTCAACGCTGATGGATGCTTTCAGCTTTATCCGCGAAGCCGTCACCGATTCGTTGACGACGGCGCTCGACCGTCGCGGCAACTTGCGGGGCCTCTTTCCTCGAGACCCGCGTCGTGTGGTTCGACAGGGCGTCTCGGTCGCGGTCTGCCTTGAGTGCGAGCCTGAATCCAGGGTTCTTTACGGTTTCACGGTCGGTTGGGATTCAAAACGCGCGAGCTTTCTTTGTTAAACACGAGACTTTACGGTGCGGACCGGCGATGTCCTTCGAGCGAGACGAGAAGAGTTTTAAGCCCGAGACCGTTTCACTCCGGCCAGCCATCGACGCGGAAACATTGGTCTTTCCCTTGATCGCGGGATCGAACGAAATTTGGAAGACGATTATCGACTCGCTTTGACTGATCTCGGCCCATCAGTTTTCCCCCCAGGCCATTCGGAGCGAGCCGAAGATCGGCGGCGAGGAGCGTTTGAGCCGCGACGGTCACAACGCTGGGGATGTCTTGAAGCACCTGAAACTCAAAGACAAAAAATGGATCGAAGAATATCTCTCCGAGGTCGTCCCTGGCATCCGGGAGGTACGGATCAAGACGGTTGCAGGCCGGCGCGTCATCGGGTTCGCGAAGGATTACGGCAACGGTCGGCCCGAGTATTTTGATGCGTCCGCGATATCCGACGGCACGTTGCGGAGCCTGGGCATCCTGCTCGCCCTCAGGCAAACGCCGCGCCCGTCGATCGTTCTCCTTGATGAGATCGAGGACTCGTTGCATCCGTTGGCACACGGTGTCTTACTCGACGCAATCGACGAAGCGAGCGCGGAATTCCCGATCGTCGTCTCAACCCACAGCCCCGAGATCCTCAACCATCCGGCGGCCCGAAGCGAACGTGTCCGCATCGTCCAGCGGAGCGATGGTGCGAGTCAAATTTACGACTTGAGCGAGAATGTTCGGGCGAAGCTAAAGCCTCCCCTGACGGTCGGCCAATTGCTCCGCTCGAACGCTCTCTGGACCGAGACCGAAGCTTCCACGACCGGGACTGAAGACGGTTTCTTCACACCCTGATGGAATCATGCCGAAATATGTCATCGTGCCGATCGTGGAAGGCCGCGGCGAGTTAGAGGCGTTGCCGATCCTGCTCCGCAACTGGCTGCGGTATCGGCGATACAGAAACATTGAAGTCGACTTCGCCGGACCTGTTTGGACGGGCGGGACGGGACTATTGTGGTCGCTCATGATAGTGTACACGGTCGGGGAGTAGAGCACTACGTACGTTTAGCGTTACTTCGAAGGCCGGACGTCATCCTCATTCTTCTCGATGCCGATGACGAATGTCCAAGAACCCTCGCTGCCGGCCTGCTTAATAGGGCAAAGGCATCGGTCCCGGCGAACTTCCCGATCGATGTCGTGGTTGCCAAGAGGGAATACGAGGCTTGGTTCCTGGCGGCCTTTCCTTCGTCGCGGTTTCGACAGGCATTAGAGCAGAACCGCTATCAACTGACGTCACGATCCCGGCCGCGCGAAACGGATATCGAAGATGTTGCTGATTGCAAGAGGTACGTTGCCGCGTTACTCGGGCTCGACAAATATCGGCCGACGATCCACCAGCCTGCCCTTACGCGAATTCTGCCCTTTATGCGAGGGATGACCGCGCGATCGCGGTCGTTTCGCAAGCTGCTCAAGGTGCTTCACGAACTCGTCACCCAGGCGAGACGTAATCGGTCGATGGCAGAACGGAGCCGAAAGTGGCGAGACACGAGAGCGTAGAGCGAATGACTTTCAGAACGCCGAAACGACGGTTCGGATTCCTTTGACGGGCAGCTTTTCGCATCCGTGAGACACTGCGGCGCGTTCGGTATGTCCGAATCCATCTCAAGCGCGGGCCCACTCCCTGGCGGTTCGACCGAAGCGGCCCGGACGAATCCGCGCACGCGCGCTCACAGAATTTCTTGAGCCTGGTGTGCGTGGGCAAGATAATCAAGGCGAAATCCGCCGTTCCTGAGCGAGATCGCTCTGGCAATCAAGAAAATTCCCCTCTAAGAGCCTGATCACTGGATCAAGCTTCCCGAGGGGTGTACTCCGTGGTTTACCACAAGCGCGGAGTACTCGACCATGTATCACGATCTGCCTCGGACCGCCAGGTTCTGGTCGTTTCTTTTGGCTGTCGATCAAGATCTCGCAGAGGAAACTCGGAAGAAAGCGTGCCCTTGTGGCGGACGCCTCCACTCCGCCAACTACCTTCGCAAGCCACGCGGCACTCCAGTTCGGCTACCCGAGCAAGAATGCCTGAGATTCAGCTTCTGCTGCGATCGTGATGGCTGCAGGAAGCGAGTCACACCGCCGTCGGTGCGGTTCCTCGGGCGTAAGGTCTACTTGGGCGCGATCGTCATCCTGATCAGCGCCATGCGGCAGGGACCCTCACCACGCCGCGTCCGCGAGCTTTCCACACGCTTCGGCGCCGACGAAAGCACAATCACCCGCTGGCAGACCTTCTGGCGCGAACACTTCCCACAAACACCCTTTTGGAAGGTTGCACGCGCCGGTTTCATCACCCTCGGCGAGATCGTCTGCCTGCCCTACTCGCTGGTCGACATCTTCCTCCGCCGTCATCCGCCGTGCGAAGGGTGGACGCACCTCTTGCGGTTCCTCTCGCCCATCACGGTTCCCGGGGGCCTGCAAATCAAGGTCTCGCCATGATCGCTTCCGATCCGCAGAAGATGCTCTTCGCCCACGCTTCTTGGTCGGTGAAAACGGATCGTCGCAGTCCCTTCATCCCATTCATGAGGAGGCGTGATGATCCAATCGACCCCCAGTTCGACCGGCGCCCTTTGGGCGCGTTTTCGATTCTCCGTGGTGGGCTCGCTCTTGAGCTCTCCCCCTGCGCAGAGCGCTTCAGACGACGATCCGCTCCCTTGCCGAGAAGACCTGGTCGCATCCCGTGACCGGGCGCGATATCCGTCTTGCGCCCAGCACGATTGCTAGCTGGTATTACACGGCGCGGCGCCAACGCGACGATCCCGTGAGTGCCTTACGCCGTGCCGTACGCAAGGACCGCGGCAAGATCTCCTTGGCGCCGGCCCTCACTGAGCGACTTCATCTCCAGTACTGTGATCACCCGGGCTGGAGCTTCCAACTGCACTACGACAACCTCGCCGCGCTGGTGAACGCCAATCCCTCACTGGGGCGGCTCCCCTCTTATTCCACGGTCAAGCACTACATGCAGACCCACGGTCTGCTGAAGAAGTCTGTGATTGTGCCGCACACTCGCCCTGGCGAGGCCCACGCCGAACGAAGGCGACAGACGCGCGAGGTTCGCAGTTACGAAGCCCAGTACGTCGGGGCGCTGTGGCACCTCGATTTCCACCATGGTTCGAAGAAGGTGCTTACTGCCGGCGGCCGGTGGTTGCGCCCCATCGCCCTGGGCATCCTCGACGATCACTCGCGGCTGTGCTGCCACGTGCAGTGGTACCTCTCCGAGACCGCGGAAGATCTGGTCCACGGACTCTCCCAGGCGATCCAGAAGCGGGGCCTGCCGCGTGCCCTGTTGACCGACAACGGCTCGGCAATGGTGGCCGAGGAAGTCACAGAGGGTCTGTTGCGCCTCGGAATCGTCCACGAGCGAACCCTGCCGTACAGCCCTTATCAGAACGGCAAGCAAGAAGCCTTCTGGGGGACCCTTGAGGGGAGGCTCTTGAACATGCTCGACGGCGCGGTCGAGTTAACGCTCGAGTTCTTGAACCAGGCGACCTTAGCGTGGATGGAAATCGAGTACAACCGCGCCCTACACCGTGAGACTTCATGCACGCCAGTCGAGCGCTTCAAGCGGGCACCGAGCGTGCTCCGCGATAGCCCCAAAAGCGAATCGCTCCGCGACGCGTTTCGCCTGGAGACCAAGCGAATTCAGCGGCGCAGCGATGGGACGATCTCGGTCGAAGGCGTACGCTTCGAGATTCCAGCGAGATACCGTCACTTCCACGCAGTGACCGTGCGCTACGCTCGCTGGGACCTCGGCCGCGTCGACCTCGTCGACGACCACAATGGGACCATTCTGGCTGCCATCTATCCCCTCGACAAAACCGCCAACGCCGATGGCCGCCGGGCCGTCGTCGAGCCTGGCAGCACCGATGCACCGCCTCTGGATCGGCGGCGTGCCCCGGGCGAGCTGCCGCCTCTCTTGAAACAGATCTTGCAAGAGTACTCGGCCACGGGCATGCCACCGGCCTATTTGCCCAAGACATCAAAAGAAGACAACGGAGAATCATCATGAGCAGCAAGAATCTCCTGGCCCTCTACGGGCTCAAATGGAATCCGTTTTCCCCCGAGCTCCCCGGCGAAGCGCTCTTGGCGACGCCCAAGATCGAGCATTTCGCCTGGCGTGTCGAACAGTTGGTCCAGGAGGGGGGATTCGCGCTCGTCACGGGTGAGTCGGGCACCGGCAAATCGGTGGCACTGCGGATCGTCGCCGGGCGGCTGTCCGCGGTGCGCGATGTCACGGTCGGTGTGATCGAACGGCCCCAGTCGAAAAGCCCCGACTTTTATCGGGAGCTGGGGGACATCTTCGCGGTGAAGCTCGTGCCGCACAATCGCTGGTGCGGATTCAAGGCACTGCGCGAGCGCTGGAAAGCGCACGTGGCCTCCTCACGGATCCGCCCGGTGCTCTTGATCGACGAAGCGCAGGAGATGGGCCCGGACGTCCTTTCTGAACTGCGGATTCTCTCCAGTGCCGACTTCGACGCCATGTCGCTCTTGACCGTGATTCTCTCGGGAGACGGCCGGCTCGTCGAACTACTCCGGCACGAAGACCTGATCCCATTGGGGAGTCGGATCCGTACCCGTCTTGTCACCGAGCCCGCCACGCGCGACGAGCTGCTGGAATTGCTCCAGCACGCGCTATCGAAGGCCGGCAACGCCTCGCTGATGACGGCCGAGCTCTTGGACACGCTGGTCGATCACAGCTCGGGCAACTACCGCCTCCTGATGAATATGGGGAACGACCTGTTGGCCTACGGCATGTCGCAGGAGGTCGCAATGCTCGACGAGAAGTGTTACCTGGAGCTCTACCAGCAGAAGGCTTCACGTCCCGCGTTCAAGAAGAAAGCGAAGGTGTGAAGATGCATATGAATGCAGATAACTCGTTTTTGGTGGTGCGTGTGGGCGACATCTCCAGTGAGCCGAGCACCCAGCGCTGGCTGGTGGATGAGCTCTGGGGCGCCAGTTCGGTGGGTGTGATCGGCGGTGCCCCCAAGTGCGCCAAGACATGGCTGGGGCTGGACATGGCTCTCTCTGTGGCCACCGGCACGGCGTGCTTGGGTAAGTACGCCGTGCCGCAGCCGGGGCCGGTCCTGGTCTACCTGGCCGAGGACGCACTGCTGGTCGTGCGCGAGCGCATCGAGGGAATGGCCCGGCATCGTGGCCTCGAGCTCGGGTCGGTGGAGATCCACGTGATCACCGCGCCGGTGCTGCGGCTCGATTGCGATCGCGATCGCACGCGGCTCCGTGAGACAACCAGGCGGCTTCGGCCTCGGTTGCTGGTGCTGGATCCATTGGTGAGACTCCACGGCATCGACGAGAATCACGCCGGCGAAGTCGCCGAGTTGCTGGCGTACTTTCGGTCGCTGCAGCGGCAGTTCGATCTCTCGGTACTCTTGGTGCATCACACGCGAAAGAACGCCGCAGGGGGAGTTGCCGCCGGTCAGGGATTACGCGGTTCGAGTGATATCCACGCCTTCGGCGACTCGAACTTGTATCTCCGCCGAACCAGGGAACACCTGGTGCTTTCAAGCGAGCACCGGGCCGCGCCGGCGGCGTCGTCGGTGTATCTGGAACTGGTCGCGACCGATGAAAAGACAACCCATCTGGAGGTCGTCGGAGAACTGCGGGGCGGCTCGACAAAGCTCGCCAGCGACGGCAAGCAGCGCAGTCTCGAAGAGCGCGTGCTGGACCTTCTGAGTGGGGGCGCGACCGTGACACGAGCGAAGCTGCGTGATTCGCTTGGCGTCAAGAACGAGCGCCTGGGCGAAGCACTGGAGTCCCTGGAGCGAGCAGGCCGGCTTGGCCGCACGCCTGCTGGTTGGCAACTCCGGGATTGATGGTGAGCGACCGTTCCCATTCCCTATAGGGAGTTGAGAGGGAACGGAACGGTCGTTCGCCAGCGTTGCAGTCAATGCGTGCGGAGCCCGCCGGAGGCGGACGCAATCCATCGGCACCGCACAGGGCTGGCGCCGGAGATCGCGATTTTGAATGGCGGAGTCCGCCCTGATCTCCTTGACTGCCCAAAGTGGTTGGCCTTAGCCCCTCCCGCCTTCGCCCTCGCATCGCCCTCACCCAGACCGGGCGGTGCGAGGGCGAAGGCGGGAGGGGCGGTTCCTCTTGTCGAGCCTGAGCTGAGCCCCCTCAGCCTCTCAACGGCGCGAGACCCTGGACGATGGGAACGCCGACGCTCAGGTGACAACACTGGGGCAGCGAGATCCTATAGATTATCCTAATCGGAGCGCTGTTGATTATCTTGATCACGCTCACCTGGTCGATTGGCCTTTTGATACGCAACACGGCGACTCGGAAGGTGCTAGACAAACCCCAATCCTGGCCGTGCGTCTATGAAAAACGCCGCGCGTTCCCGAATTCGAGCTAAGATATAGACGCAATGAAACGGCGCACACTGCCTTTGTGCATTCTGATCGTCGCTTGCTTGCTCATCGCTGGCTGCGAGCGACGAACTCACCAGCCTCCGTCGCGTTCGATCGAGACGGAGCCAGAACTCCAACGGGTCGCTGTTGGCGATTCGACGCCGAATGACGATGGTCGCAAGACGGCCGCGCCCGTCGCAAAGTCGAATTCCGTGCGTGCGCATGATGAATCCGCCCCAATGGGAGTGGACGCCGCCGAGACCAAGGATGCGCATGATGGCTTCGTTGTGCGAATCGAGTTGGACGGCACGGATGACTCACGGACTCTCAATTTCGAGGAACCGTTCCGCGTCGCTCTTAAAAACAACGGCAATCGCGCGATACGAGTTCTCAATCCGGATACTCAGGAAGGGTATTACCAGTTCTCGTTTCATTTCAGGAATTTGCGGTCCGGCGAAACGCATGTCGTGCGCAGACGGCGCATCGATGACAAGGGATTCTGGGAGTCGCGCGATGACTCGATCGATGTGGAATCAGCGACTCTCGAGATTGCTGCGAAAGGCAGTCTGACCTCGCAATTCGAGTTGAGTCGCTGGGGTTGGGACGGTGGCGAGTGGGAAGGCCTGCCACGTCCGAACTCAGCCGATCGCTTTGCGCTCTCCGTGCAATTCGAATCAACCGTCCCGGCAAATGGTTCCCGCGATCCGGTATGGACAGTCAAGTCTCAGAGCCCCCATCACCACGCGGCTTATCGATGCGCGACTGAAGACGCCGCACGACTATCTCCAGAGTGGATTTCCGAACGCGGCGATCGAGATGATGATCGCTGACCCGAAATGGATCTGTGCTCAGGATGAGTATTCATTCACACCATTACATAAGGCCGCCGATTTTGAGCACACAGGTGCAGTCCAATGGCTGCTTGACCACGGGGCAAACGTCAGCGTGATCGCTTTCCATGTACCAAGTGCCCACCGACCGAATTTGCACGCGCCGGTTATAACAAAAATTGGCATTGGTCGTTATTCCATGCTAGAATCGAGTGGAATCAAGAGGAGGATTCCGGCATGAATATTTCGCTGACCAAAGAGTTTGAGCACTACGTCACGAAGAAGGTCGAGAGCGGTTTGTACCACTCGGCCAGCGAGGTAA
Source organism: uncultured Isosphaeraceae bacterium (assembly GCA_963850935.1). Taxonomy (GTDB): domain Bacteria; phylum Planctomycetota; class Planctomycetia; order Isosphaerales; family Isosphaeraceae; genus CAWFRS01. The sequence goes on along the minus strand of CAWKNT010000015.1, from coordinate 63,929 downwards.
TCCGCGATGGACTACGGCTGATGAAGGAACGCGACGAGCTGCATCAGAGCAAACTCGCCGAACTTCGCAGAGACATCGCCATCGCCGTTGATCAGGCCGACAGTGGTGAGGTGCAGCCGTTCAACGAAGACACGACGGCCCGCGTTAAAGCACGCGGTCGAAGCCGCCTGAATGCCAAGAACGGCTCGGAGCATAAATGACTGAGCCGAGGCTATCCGTGCAAGCGGAGCCCGATATCGGCGGCATTATCGAGCCAGAAAACTGACACTTTACCGGCGGCAAAAACTTTTCGGCCGCCGAAACCGCCATGAGACGCCGAAAGTCTTCCCGACCTAAGAACACAAGGTTTCACAGTCGGTTGAAGCTCAATACGCGCGGGTTACTTCGTCAAGCATGAAACTCTACGAAGCGAATGGGCACCGTCTTTCGAGCGAAATGCACGGGCAATGCCCCTCCATTGCGCCGCGTATAGCATGTGGTTGTCCGCTAATCGTCATGGCCGCTACCCAGATTTAACCATGCGGCAGCGCTTCCGTCTTGTCTCCTGCCTGCACCCACTGAAAAATTCGGCGCTGTGTGTGACACTCGGCCGTATTCAGGCCCCAGGGTACTAAGGAGGATGCGATATATCGTCCACCACCCGACCGGGGGACTTGAGGAATCGTCCATCCATGACCGAGCCTGATGCCACGATGGATAAGCCTTGTTCCACCGAGCCAGCCGCCCTGGAATCGGTCGCCTCGCTCGATTCCGCCGCGACGCTGGCAAGTATCCTGGACCGCTATATGGCCGATCTCAAGGCCGGGATCGCTCCCGACCGCCGGCGCTTAATCGACGCCCATCCCGAGCTGGCCGCGCAGCTCGATGCATGTCTGGCCGGCATCGAGTTCATCCACCAGGCGACCGGTCCGGCGACCGGAAACACCGGCGACCCTGGGCGAGTTCCGGATCATCCGCGAGCTCGGCCGCGGCGGCATGGGCGTTGTCTACGAGGCCGAGCAGACCTCGCTACGCCGTCATGTCGCCTTGAAGGTGCTGCGGTTCGGCGTCGTGGCCGACGAAGACGCGATGAATCGGTTTCGTCGCGAGGCCGAGACCGTCGCCCGCTGCACCACACCAACATCGTGCCGATCTTCGCCGTCGGCTGCGAGCGCGGCGTGCACTATTACGCCATGCAGTTTATCGACGGCCGCAGCCTGGCCGACGTTCTGGCGGAATCGCAGCGGACGGGCACGCCGCTGCCGTCCGAGGACGTCGCTCGCTGGGGCCTTCAGGCGGCCGAGGCCCTGGCGCATGCCCATCAGCGCGGGGTGATCCATCGCGACATCAAGCCTTCGAACCTGCTGCTCGACGCCGACGGCGTCGTCTGGCTGACCGATTTCGGGCTGGCCAAGCGAATGGACGAGGCGACGCTGACGGTTCATGGCACGCTCATGGGCACGCCGCGGTACATGAGCCCCGAGCAGGCGGCGTCGCTCCAGCAGCCGGTCGACCGCCGCACCGATTTCTACAGCCTGGGCGCGACCCTCTACGAGCTGGCCACCGGCCGTGCCGCTCTTCGAGTCGGCCATGCCGCACCTCGTGATCGCGCAGATCCTGACCGAGGAGCCCGCGCGGCCCAGACAAGTCCGCCCGGCCCTGCCCCGTGACCTCGAGACCGTGATCCTCACCTGCCTGGCCAAGGAGCCGCCGCAGCGGTACCAGAGTGCCCAGGCCCTGGCCAATGACCTCCGGGCCGTGCTCGAAGGCCGGCCGATCCAGGCCCGGCGGGCTCCCGCGGTTGAACGGATCGTGCGTTACGTCCGCCAGCGGCGCAAGACGCTCACCGGCGCCGGCCTGGCCGCGGCGGCCACGCGTCTTGCTCATGATCGGTGCCTTCGGAGCCTGGCGCTATTACAGCGAGTGGCGGCTCGGTCGGATCGTGCTGACGACCGACGGGCCGCCGCTCGCGGCCGAGGTACTGCCCGCGTCATCGGGCGATCGGCCGATCGGCGAGCCGTTCGACGTCGGCACTCGCACCGTCCTCACCTTGCCGGCCGGCGATTACCGTTTGCGCGTCAAGGCGGCGGGGCTCATGAGCCAAACCTACCGGGTCGCGGTCAACCGCGGCGAGACGCGGACTCACCGATCTGACGCTCGACGACGACCGCTTGCTGGGAAGCGAGCCCATCCCGTTTTCGCTCGTCACCGAAGCCGTCATGTTGACTCCGGGCAAGGCCGACTTCATCGAGTGGAACGGAGAGACCCTGATCCGTCGCGACGGATCGACGGGCAAGCCGATCTGGGACGCCGCGCGGCCCGCGCGGCCGTGGAGTCCCGAACGCGACCCGGTCGCCGCGATGCGCCGGCTGTCCCATTTCGGCGATGAAAAGCGGCCGGGCGAGTTGGTCCAGCCCGCGCCCGACCTCGATGGCGACGGCACCGGCGACCTCGTCTGGGCCATTCATGGGCACGCCTTCCCTGCTGGCGTTCTCGGGCAAGGATGGGTCGCTGCTCTGGGCGTACTCGGCCGATCCCGGCGGTCCGGCGATGCCCAGGTCGGTCCAGGGAGTCCTTCATCCGGGCCGAATCATGGGCGCACCGGCGGCGGTCGACGTCGATGGCGACGGCATCACCGACCTGATCGCGGAGTTCGTCGTTCTCGACGATCCCCAAGGGCTCGTCACCCCGCCCGTCGAATGGCCCGGACGCGGCACGGCCGCCGAGAAAACCTTCGCGGCCGTCGCATCGTCGTGGCCGTGTCGGGCCGGTCGGGAAAGCAGCTCTGGAATTACCTGATCGACCGCAAGCCCACGGACCTCCCGAGTGAGACCTTCGACCATGGGATCACCTACGTCTCCCAGGCCGAAAGGCCGTTCGTGGCCGTGGTCGATGGCTCGAAGTGGATCGGCCTCGACCCGGCGACCGGCCGGCCGCGGGGCCCGTCGATCGAGCTGGGTTTCGCGCCGGTCCAACCCATCCAGTACGCGGACCTGGATGGCGATGGCTCGGCGGAGATTCTCGCTCTCGAGCCCGGCACATGGATCTCGAACCCTTGACCGACCCGACGCTGGCGGCATTCTCGGTGGCGACCGGAAAGCGGCTCTGGGTGAAAAGAACTGATGTCCTTTTACAGACCAATGCCCGCGGTCCCGGTGCGCGACTGGCCGGTGGCGGCCGACCTCGACGGCGACGGTCGCGCTGAGATCGTGGTTCCCCACGTCGGTATGGTTGGTCAGGGCGTGCGGATGCTCGACGGCGCCACGGGCGAGACCCGGTGGGATTGTCCCCTCTGGCCAGGTATGAAATTCGCGTATGACAGTCTGGTCCACTTGCTCGCCGGTCCCGATCTCGACGCCGATGGCACCAGCGACCTCGTGGTGGTTTCCCGGTTTGATGGACCGGCACGCCGTCTAGCGCATTCGGAGGGCAGATGCCAGACCAGACTCGGGTCTACGTCGATGCGGTCTCGGGCAAGGACGGCCGCCGACTCTGGCACTGGCGCACCGAGATCAACTTCTGGGACACGACTCCCAGCGGGCCGGTGTTCTGGTGGGGCCGGGGATCCGACGGCTGGCCGATGCTGGCGGTCCCGATCGGCGGCGACCTGGCCCCCGGTAGTCACCCCGCCTCGGTTTTACCCGTTTTCCTCTCCCGACCCGCCGGTCGTTCATTTCCTGGCGGCCGCGACGGGCAAGGAAGAGCATACGATCGCCGGGCTGTCCTGGCCGAAGACCGCCGACCTGGACGGCGACGGCCTGACCGACCTCTGGGGCTCGGTTGACGGCAAGCTGTGCGCCTTTCGCGGTGGGCCGCCCGAGGCGTGGCGTGTCCTCGATCGGTTGCACGCAGCCGGCGACTTCGACGGCGACGGCATGACCGACGTCCTGAGCAACGACCTCGAAACGCTCCGGACCGGCCTGGCCGAGACGATGGAAAGTCGGACGGTCATCGCCCGGTCGGGCCGCGACGGCCGCATCTTGTGGCGGACGCTGCTCGATCCCTGGGACGACTGGGTTTTCCCGTGGGGATGGAAAAGAGCCTATGGTTTCCATTCCGTGCCACTTCCCGGCGGCGACCTGGACGGTGATGGGGCCCCGGACGTCGTGGTCGTCAAGAGAGACAGCGGTAGGCCCGTGTGGAGGCCCGGGGGGCCGTGACCCTGCCGATCCAGGTCCTCTCGGGGCGCACCGGCCGCCAGCTCTGGTCGGCGGGGCCGTTGCCGCCGCTGGGGTACAACGCCTCTGGGTACTCCTGGGTCCGAAGCGATCGATGTCCGTGCGTGTGAAGGCCAGGGCCTTGCCGACGTGCTGGTGGTGCACGAGACCCCCTGGCTGCCCGGCGCAGGCTCGATGCCGCCAGGCTCACACTACGAGCAGACCCGCATGGCGCGGCTCTCGGGGCGCGATGGCCGGGTCGTCTGGGACGTCCTCCTGGCGGAGCACAAGGGGGGATTCGTGAGACTCATGGGCTTCGACCACGCGTTCGGCGACCTCGATGGCGATGGCGGCCTCGAGTCGTCCTGCGGACTACGCGATGTCCACGCTCCGGGCCGACGACGCTTCGAGCTGCGCGTCCTATCGCTCCGCGACGGCAAGACGCTCTGGACTCACCCGCTCGGGGACGCTAACCGGGACGCCAAGCCCGCGTTCACGGTCGGCGATCTGGATGGCGACGGCCGCCCCGAGGTCGTCGTCCGAGACCATCCGCCCGTCGGCACGCAGGCTGCCGTCGAGTTCGCCGCGCTCGATGGTCGCGACGGTGCCGCACGCTGGGCCTGGCGCGGCGGGGACGTCGATGTTCCGTACCGCAGTATCGAACCGGCGCATCTGGCCGATTTCGACGGAAAAGGCCGCCACGACGTCTGCGCTTCGATGTCGGGAGACGGGTCGTCATCCTCGACGGTCAGGGGCACGAACGCGCCGGTCGCGAACCGGCGGGGACGCGCGGGACGATCGCAGCCTGCGCCGACCTCGACGGCGACGGCCGCGACGAGCTGCTCTTCCAGGGCGACGATCGGCTCTTCGCCTGCCGCGGGGATCTCTCGGAACTCTGGTCCCGGCCGAATCGCGAGCGAGTCGAGCAGGTGGTCCCGTCGCACTCGGGACGACCGGCGACGGTGGTCCTCAGTCCGTCGCTCGGCCTCGACGGCGCGAACGGCCACACGCTCTGGAAGGGACGACCGGGGCGGGCGATCGAAGCGGGTTCCTCGGCGAACCGGCCTCGCGTGCTGACCGGTCGCCGACGACGCGACGATCTGCCGCTTGGCCCTGCCGACCACGCCCGAGGGCGGTTTCGAGCCGGCCCAGGGGACGCCCGCGCCGCCCGGCCTGGCTCGCGACGACCCGCGCTGGGATGCGCCCGCTCCCCTGGGTTAGCCCGGTTGAGCCCTATGCAGACCCGCTTGTGCAATGGCCTTGGCGGCGACTTTGATCAACGTATGTATTCCCCTGGCGATTCTCTGGTTGGCCACCCGCAGACGATTCTGGAGCGTGCGGCTGCTGCTGGCCCTCCCGGTCGTGGTCGCCATTCTTCTGACCGGCTATTCGGCCCTGAGCTCGTTAATTCTCGATCGACCCCAAATGTCCGTACCTCGTTGGTGGGACGTAATCCTGGTTGTCATCCTGCTTACGATGGGCGGTGTGCCGATCGTGGCTTACGCGACCGCGTTCGTTTTATCCCTGGTCCGCCTCCGGTGGTTGAAGCTGGTGCTGGCCCTCCCGGTCGTGGCCGCCATTCTTGTTGCGGGGTCTTCGGTCCTGCATTTCTTGATCCCCGCTCGACCTCAATCGGCAGAACCTCCGTGGTGGGAAATCCCTCTTGCGGTGGCCTTGCTGTCGATGAGCGGATTGCCGATCGTGGCTTACGCGGCCGCGCTCGCTTTATCCGTGGTCCGCCGGCGATGGCGCAAGACTGGGGCTTCTCGTCGCAGGCGCACTGCTCGCGGCCATTCTGATCGGGGCGATCGTGCTCGGGCTTGACTTGCTGGCGAAACCATCGATCGAACATTACAACTGGTCGGGATGGCATCGAGCGGGTTATCCGGGCGCCTACGCGGTGGGCGTGCTGGCGCTCCTGGCACGACCCGCGCGGGAAGTCGCCGCCTTCGTGGCGCGACAGGCCCGCCGGTGCTTCACCGTGATTCCGATGTCGAGCTCAACGCGATGAACCATCCCCGAGCCGTCGATCCTGATGCACGCGCCGTACCGGCGCTCGAGCGCTATCGAAGCTGGCTGGGCCTGCTGGCCCGCCTTCAGGTTGAACCGCGATTCCGGGCGAAGTTCGACCCGTCGGACATCGTGCAGCAGACGATGCTCGAGGCGGTGCGCGACTGGCCCAAGTTTCGCGGGGATACCGAGGCCGAGCTGGCAGCCTGGCTGCGGCAGATCCTGGCCCATGTGTTGTTGCACGAGATTCGCCGCTTCGGCGGCGCCCAACGGCGCGACATCGGCCGCGAGGTGTCGCTCGAGCAAGCGCTGGCCGAATCGTCGCCCGGCTGGGCGACGCGCTTGCGGCCCCTGGCTCGTCGCCCAGCGAGCGAGCTGGCCGCCACGACCTCGAGCTGCGCCTGGCCGATGCCCTCGCCCGGCTTCCCGCCGATTATGCTGAAGTCATCCTCTTACGTAATGTTGAAGGCTATCCGCACGAAGAGATCGCACAGCGTATGGGCCGAGGCGTGGGTGCCGTCCGAATGCTCTGGGTGCGAGCTTTGGCCCGGTTGCGGCAGGAGCTGAATTTGCAAACAGACGCCATCCGCTGATCGCCATGGCCGCTACCTCGCCCGCTTTCAGCGGATCTCCGGCCCCTCGGCGATGCGTTAGCATTGATCCGCTGACCGGGCGACATCTGGCTGATTCGAGCTGGCTCATAGCCATCAGCGGCCGCATCCGGCGCACCTCGTTGTCTATGTTCTGAGCCGGTCGCGGTGCGGCAACGCTGGGATGTGCCGGCAATTCGGTTCGAACCCAACATGGCGGCTATGACAACCACCGGGATCATGGACCTGCGACGACGGCGATGTTTGTCTCAGTGCGGAGCAGACCCGCCAGAGGGCCGGAGTCGAACGCGATGGACAGCGACAAACTTCCGGCCGGCAGAGACGATGGCACTCGCACGGAGGCCGAGCAAAAAGTGCCTCAGGCAAAGCCCGAATGGGCTGTAAAGAGAGAGCGGCCTTGGGCGGTGGCCAGTGCGATCGTGGCTCCAGTACCGGAATCGCCCGCGGGGCTTGCCAGCATGCCCCGGTAGCAAGTGACGATCAACAGGCCGTCGCCGGTAAAAAGTTGAGGCTGAACCTTGAGGTCGTCACCGGGGCGCACTGTCCCCGTGCCTTCGGTTCCCGTCTTGAAGTCGAGGATGCCGATCGGGTCGATCTTGGCCGTGCGCGGCTTGTTCGATCTTGTACCAGCGGGCATCGCCACGACGGCTGATGTCAGAGAAAACGAAATTCCAGCGTGGTCCCCCTTGGACGTCTTCGAAGGCACAGGTGACGGTTCCCAGGCGGTATTCTCCGATCGGAATCGAAACTTCGGGCCGCGCGCCGGTTAGCCCCACCGCCGACCCGTCTCGGCCGATGAGCGTTGCGGAAAGCTCGACCGCGGCCGGAAGCCCTGCGCGGTTGGCGAGGGCCAGACGGACCGTGCCGCTGCCTTTGAGCAGCTCGATCGAGAGACGCTGGCCGTACGGGTCGGAACGGACGGCGTAGCGGTTTTCGCCGATCATCAGGATCGATGCGAACAAGAATTGCTCGGACGTCGCGTCCCAGCGGCCGTCGTCATTCAGGTCGATCCAGAGCCGATCCTGCACGGTCCGTGAAGAGCCCGTTGCCGTCGCCATCCATGCGCCTGACGGCGTGCCAGCGGCCGGCGAATTCGACCTTGCCTTCGAGATAACCCGCCGCGGCGAAGCTGAAGGTGATACCTGTCGCCCCCAGGCGAAAGTTGACCATCCTGTGCGTGTACCGCGTCATTTCACCCTCGACGATCGCCAGGTCGAGAGGGACGCGCCAGGTACGGTTTTCGCCGTCGACGCGATCCGTCGCCTCGATCCGGCGGTTGCGATTGGCGTCGACATAGAGGTCGGCCTCGCCTCGGCCAAGCTCGTCGAGCACGATGGTCACGCGCACCGAGCTTGGGCTGCCAAAACGAAGCTGCGCATAGCGCTGGCGGCTACCGCGAAACTTCACTTTCACAATCACATCGTCGGGCTTCTCGCTCGCGAGACCGATCGCGCAGAGGAGGACTCTCGAATGAGTCGCCCGGCGGCGGCACAACATAGCGCCAGGTCGCCGCTGCATCCCCGGCATCCGCTGCCGATGGCAGCCCCCACGACGGCGATAAGTCCAGCAACGAACATTTCAACGACTCCTGAGATTGCGCTGGGCTCGATTTCTGTTTCAATCGTAGGGATTGATGTCTTCAATGTCCGGCACCCAAAGGTGAAGGATAGAAATGACCGGAGTTTCCTGAACCGCTGGTCGCCCGCGCGGCCCAGCACGGTGGCGACCGCGATCCGGGCGGAATTCTTGGAGCTTTGTATTTTCAAGTCGGCATCGTCGGGCAGCGCTTCAACGAGCGCGACCGCCCATTTGGGGTCGATCGCGGCGGCCGCGGCGTGCAGTTCACCTCGGCTCGAGAAATAGACCGCGGCCGGCCCATCTCCCCGGGTGAGCGGTTCGACCAGGGAGCGGGCGATGGCACGGTCGTACCGGGCCAGCATCATCGCCAGCAGCACGTCGGACTGTGCGCTGCGGCCGCCGGGGCTGGTCTCCCATGGGCTTCGGCGGCCGCATCGCGAGGGCGCGCCAGAGGTACTCATCGACGAGCCCGGGATCGATGCGCTCGGCGACCGGCAGCAGAACGGCCGCGATAGAGGTCGTGATAATAGATGCTGTTGGATTTCGCCTGGCTCGCGCCGGGGACGAACGCTCGAGCGATTCGTACGCGCTTTCGAGCACCTCTCGCGCCGAGTCTTTGCCGGTCTCGGCCAGGCGGAGGGCCATCATTCCCAGAGCGTATCCCCTTGAGGCAGTCGTCGCTGATCGATGCCGCCAGGCGGCGGGCACGGCCAGGTCGAGCGGTGCCATGCGATAGACGACCCGGACCGTGTACTGATCGCGCTCCCTTTGATCCTTGACCATTGCCAGCACGCGCTCGGACTGGGCGGGATCGCGGCCCGCGAGCTCGTGGGCGATGTTACCGTGATGACGGTCGAATTCGCGACCATCGGCGAGATCCTTGGTAAGCGCCAATGCGGCCTCGAGATCGATCTGCACCAGCTCTTCGGCGAACGCGCCGCGCGCGTAGCCGACCCAGCCCGCCTTGGGAAGCTGCTTCGCCATGGCTTCCCCCTCGCGCAAGATTGCGCGGCCGCGCTCGGCCTGACCGAGGTCGAGAAACCGCTCGGCGACCTGCCCCATCAGCAAGAGCCTGGCGCCGTCGGGCTCCTTCGCCGCCCGGGCATTCAAGAGCGCCTGGTCAAGCACTTCGAGGGCCCGGGCCCGGTTTTGCGTGCCAAGCTTGTTGCTCGCTTCGATGTACCCGATCGCCTTCGCCGTGGGATCTTCCAGGCTTTCGAGTACCGCCAGGGCTTCGTCGACGCTTTCCTCCATCAGGCCAATCGCGGTTCGCAGGCCGATCATTCCGTTGAAAAACGGGACATCGAAAACTTTCTTGTGGATCAGCTCGAGCACGCGCTCGGGCTCGATGCGCGCGAGTGCTTCGAGCGTGCGGATCTTCTCCGGCTGCCCCCCTTCTTTGAGCACGCGATCCGCGTACGGGTCAAGCAGGCGGCGTGCCAGCGCGATTTCTTCCTGGTGGGGCAATGGCGGCGGCAGCGTTTTCCGCACGATCCGTGGCGGCTCGTCCACCTTGTTGATCATGATCGTCACGTCTGCAGCCTCGGGCGCGATGGCGAGACCGCAAAAGCGGTAACCGGATTTCCGCGCAAACAGGAAAGTCGGCCGCGCGACGACACCGGTAAGTTCAAATCGTCCATCCGCGCCGGTCTCGGCTTCCGTTCGGGCCGGGGAATCGCCCGACTGAAACACGGTGACACCGCCGATCGGCCGGCCGTCGCGGTCGACCACCCGGCCCGTCACCTTCCGCTCGCGCGGGGGGCCTTCGAGCGCAATCGTAACTTCCGTGGTTTTGCCCGGAACAATCGCGAGGCCGGAGGGAAGCTTGGGCCGAAGCTGTGATCCATCGGCGGGAAGCACGTTGAGCGCCAGCGTGCCCGCCGCCAGCGCCGGGATCTCGAAGCGGCCGTCGGCATCGGTTTTGGCAGAACCCTCGCCCGAGATTCGTGGTCCGCTGGGTGTCTGTGGACGTGTCATGGCGACGACCTCAAGCGCCCGCGCTGCGGACGGGTCACTGGTCTGAACGCGACCCGTCAGCCGGCCGGTGGCCTTGAGTGTGATCACCCGGCGCCGTCGGCGCCTGCGCCGTGCTAAGAACGCTTCCCTGATGACCGAACCCGACCGCCTGCACCAGGACAGCCTCGATGTCCTCGGCTCGACAGCCGTGCAGTTCGCCCGTGCCGGCGGCGTCGGTCGTCGCTGCGAGCAAGTCAGCGAGTGAGTCGGGCGGGGGAAACGTCGACGTGGGCCGGACCCCGCCGGTCACACGCACCCAAACCGGCGCAACGCGTGCGCCGGCCACCGGCTTGCCATCTGGTCCCACTACGCGAATCGCCGTTTGCGCGGGCCCGGCCAGCTTCAGTTGCACCGACCCCGGCGCCGGCAGCGCGGACGGCGAGATCGCCTGCGCGGCTAGCCCTTCGTTCGGCGCATAGGCCCAAAGCGCCACGAGAAAACGAGCCCGCCGCGGGTCCTTTTCGGCCGGAACGTCGATCTGAAACCGTCCTTCGCGATCGGACCGCGTCCGCGCAAGCACCGGTCGACCCCCGGTCGCGCGCCTCACCGCGGAAAGCAATACCTCGACGCCAACGGCCGGCCGGAGGCATCCACCACCTGGCCCGAAAGTGTCCCCGAGTTGGCTGGCACTTGCGCCAGTGCCATCAGCAACAAGCCAGCGACAATCATGGTGACCTCCTCGATCCCAGGCGCCAGAATCTCGCGATGCGGCCTTTCTCACCTGCCTCCGGCGTCATTCGCCATACGAAAACCAAATATTGATCGCCGATCGTACCACATCTGTCGTTGGTCTGCGCAGAGTTATTGTCTCATGACAAGGTCGATCCATGAACGGCATGGCCTGGCACCAACGCGCACAGCGCTGTTTTTTTGGCCATGCAAGAGTCCCCGGCCGAGGACCACGATTACCTCCTGTTCGTGCAGCGTTGCCCCGATCCGGGGAGCTCCCTGGATGACCGGGCGATCGACGGGGCTCTCGGGGCCCCCGACGACCGGACCCGCACCCCCATCGCTGGCACACCGAGCTCTGGACTGATTTTTCGCCCCTCGGCGCCCGCAAGCCCCAACGCCGTGTCCGCGCGTACGTCGTCCTCTCGGACGACCCCCGGGCAGCCTTCGACCTGCTCAGGCCCCTCCTCGAATCCGTCGGCCTCCTGGAGATCTCCCGGGCGGCCTATCGCCGAAGCGAAGCCGGGGCGACATACCAGATGTTTTGGCCGGAGTGTGACACCGACCATTTCGAGCCCCTTTCCGAGGATCAGTAGAGAATATGAACTGCTAATCCGGCAGTCTCGTTAGGCGCTTCGGTCGGATCGACGAATGCTGCTAGCTTAAGTGCGTCATAATTACAGAAATAATTAAAAGACAATAAATTGTGTCAAACCGGGGTGGGTCGGCGTAAGCACGCGGGGCATGGAGCTGTCCCGGATCATGCGGCGACCCGGCGACGCCAGGCCCACCTTTATCTGCCCTTCTCCCCTTTCCAGATCGCGGCGCTCCCAGACTCGGCGCCGGCCGGCTGGAGCGAGGCATCGTCGGCCTCGGCGGGCGGATCCGTTCGGGACCTGCGGCCGACGGTTCGAATCGCCAGCCCCGAGATGACGGAGGCCCACAGGACCAGGATTACATCCCAGTAGGCGACCCAAGCGCTCGTGTTCGCGATGAACTGCGGGCGGCTCCTATTGAACAGGAGACCGCTGAAGGCCGGGAGCACACTCGCCAGGATCAGGCCCCAGCGGGGATAACTCGGATCGCCGAAAATGTTGAGATACACGATCGGCCAGCCCACCGTCACAAAGAGGACCAGGCCGACGCTTGCGGCGATCGCCCGGGACCGCCGCCGGATCCAGACCCCCAGCGCCGCACCCAGGCTGACGAACGCCGCCCCATGGGCCAGGATCGTGACGATAGCCAGGGCCGCGACCTGCAGCAAGCCGCCGCGGGTCTGCGTCGGGGTGGCCGGCCCAGCCTCCGCGATCTCCGCGTCGGTAGCCTGCCGCGGGGCGGCCGTGTGACCGGATGCGTCGGTCGTCGTGACGTAAGTATCTCCCCAAGAATCCGTCTCGATCATGGACGAGCCGCCCCCGGGGAGAGGCTTGGCCGTCGTCGCGACCCGGAAGGGCACCGGGGCTGTGGCCAGCGCCAGCGTAATCATCGCGGGGCCGATCGCCAGCAGCAGGACCAGGCGGAAGGCCTCCCACCAGCGGATCGCGAAGGACCGCCGGTCGGAGATCGCCGCCGCGGATACCGGGGCCATGGACGGCGGTGTCGCGGCGGGAGACATCGACGACGCAGCCAGCGCGGCCAGCAGGACCAAGCCGACGGCGACGAGGAAGATGCAAGCCGATACTTCGGCGTCGAGCACCGGCATGAGCTCCCGGTTTCGATAGACCCAGGGCACGATCCCACCGATCAGGCTGCCGATGCCGATCATCCCGGCCAGAACCACGATGACGTCGGCGAGCACCGGCGCGCACCCGGGTCGGTCGGGAACGCGGTCGAAGCAGTGGTCGAAGGTTCGCACCGTCAGCCACAAGAGCCCCACGGCCAGGGCCAGGCACTCGATGTCCCAGAACGTGATCCACCAGAGGAGGTCGCTCCGCTGGCGGCGTTCAGCCACGATCCCGAAGAGCTGGAAGACCGCGACGACGGGGCTCAGGCACATGAGACCCCGTCCTTGCGGGCCCGTCCGCATTGCAGTAACTAGCATCGGCCAGCCGGCGCCCACGATCACCGCGAGTCCCACGTTCAGGGCGATCGCCCGGCTCTGGCGCGATCCAAACTGCGAGCGCCAGGCCGACGCTTACGATCAACGTGCCGTGTGCGAGGATCGTCGTGATCAGGAGGCAGGCACCGAAGAGCAGCGCCCCGTCGGACAATTCGTCGTAGTACCAGGCCGGGGTTCCCAGAGGGATCGTCTGCGGGGCCTTTACGGCCAGGGCCAGGGCGGCACCCAGCAATCCAGGCCCGATCGCCAGGAGCGCGACCGGGCGGAGCGTCGCCAGCCACTTGCCCAGGACGATCGTCGGGGTGGAGAGCGTGGTCGCGGCCAGGAGATCGAGGCTGCCCCGCTGCCGCTCCTCGGCCATCGACGTCGGCGCCACGGCCGCAAGCATCAGCAGGCCGAAGATTAACTGCAGGATCGCGCCGTAGACTCCTACGATCAGCTCCACAGGCTCGGCCGCGCTCGCAAGTCCAGCCCCTGGATCAAGGCGAAGACGGCGCCGACGGCGCAGGCGGCGCCGGTCGAGCCGCCAACCAGCACAACCAGGATCGTCGTCCAGCGCGACGGCCGCGATCGATGCCACTCGCGCCAGAGCACGGGATTGCCGTCGAGCGACGGTCCGGGCAGCCATCGCGACAGCCGGCCGACCCAGCCGATCCGTCGTCCCTTGCGGCCTTCGTCGGTCCCTCGCCGCGCGACGGGTCGCATCCGCCAGACTGCCAGGACCACCAGCGCAACGGCTGCCCCCAGCGCCGCCGCGAAGAAACCGAGATAGTCCCAGAAATCGAGCCGACCGGGCGCGGAATAGGGTGCGAATGCCACATAATACGGGTTCACCAGGATACTCCAGGCGGCCGGCGGGCCGACGAGCTTCATCCAGGCTAGCACGTACCAGATCGGCCAGAGGAGCAGCACGAGCGCCCAGAAGGTGTAGACGACCAGTACGACCTCGTGCGGCTTACGGGCCCACACCGACAGCGCCAGCGCCATCGCGCAGCCGAGCAGCGCGACGCCCAGGATGATCGCGAACGCGAGTGTGAGCGCCTGGGGATCGATTCCGCCCAGGAGCGACGAGAGCGCCAAGACCGGCCAGGAGCAGGCGACCAGGCCCAGAATCGGCAAGAGCCGCGCGGCCAGCTTGCCCAGGACGATCTCGGGGTCGGAGAGGTCGGTGGCGAGCATGTGGGCCAGGGTGCCGCGGCCGCGGTCGACGCAAATGGCGCCCGCGGTAGCCGCGGGGGCGACGAGCATGACGAGGGTCAGCTCCACGCCGATGACGGCATAGAAGTACGACACGCCGAGTGCGGCATATTCCCGCCATGCATACCTCGGGTCGATCGACGTGAGTCGCAAGGCGATCGTTGCGATCGCGGCGAGCAGCAGCGCGACGCCGACCGACCGGATGGCGAAGGTCTGCCAGCGGCGCGAGTTGGCCAGGAACTCATAGAAAAAGACTGGTCCCAGCCCCCAGCGCATCGCCTCAGGCCCTCGCGCGGCACGGCCGCGTCGGAACGGGGATCCGCGGCCCGGGTGATCCTCCGCCCGGGCCATCGCTCACCCATCGTAGGGCCGACGGACATCACTGGCAATGACTTTCTCTGACATTCGTCGGGTGCGCCGGGAGCACCGATGCGCAGGCCCAAAGCGGCACGATGCTGCCAGTTGCGCGCTTCCGCCGGACCGACGTCGGATCGACCGAAGCCACCTCGCTCCAATCAGCATCGGCGTCGTCGGACCGAAGGCGCAAGACCGCTCGCAGGCTAAGCCGTCCTAGCGATCGGCCCAAAGGTTGCGCGGGGCCGCGGTGTTTCGGCGGGGGCTTGCGACGGCGCGATCGCTCGGGTAGGCTCTCCGTGGAATGGACCGAGCGGTCCGATTGAGGGCGTGCAACCCGGTGGTGCGCTCGGTATTCCTCCCCTTGAGCTGCTCCCATGACCCGATTCGCGTTCGGTGCCCTGACCCTGACGGGCCTGCTGTTCGTCGGCGGCCCGGCGACGGCGCAGGACATCTCGGCTGCCGCCTCGAAAGCCCTCCACGGGGCCTGGATCAGCACCTTGAAGATCAACGATCAGCTCTCCTTGCGAATGGGCTTCCGCGTCGAGAACGGCAAGGCCGTGGTCGATAGCCTCGACCAGGGCGTCAAGGACATCCCCGTCTCGTCGCTCACGCTCGAGAACGGGAAGGTGGCGTTCGACAGCCAGAAGATCAAGGCCCATTTCGAGGGCCAGCTTGATGAGAAGGCCGGGGAGATCGCCGGCACCTGGAAGCAGCCGGGCGGCTCGTTCCCGCTGACCTGGAAGCGCACCAAGGAGGCCGAGTTGAAAGTGGGCGCCGCTGCCCCAAAGGAGCTCGAAGGCCGCTGGACCGGCACCCTGAAAGTCAATGATCAGGTCTCGTTCCGCCTGGCCTTGCGCGTGGAGAAGCCCAAGACCGGCGACGGCTGGACGGCGGTCATCGATAGCCTCGACCAGGGCGCCAACGGCATCCCGGTGACGGCCATCGGGCTGAAGGGCGACGAGCTCACCTTCGAGAACAAGGGCATCGCCGCGACGTTCGCCGGTAAGGTGGATCAGAAGAAGGGCGAGATCACCGGCGACTGGACGCAGCCGGGCGGGACGTGGCCGCTCACCCTGACGAAGACCAAGTGACTCGGCCCGCGGGAGATCGACGACCAGGTGCGCGCGATTGGACGAGTTAGAAGGCGCCAACCTGTCGGCGAGGGATTAGAAGACACCCGCCTGGCGGCGCGAGAGCAGCGGACACCGATTGCAATCGTGACGAGACCAGCAGAATGCCGGCGCTGGCGATCGCCGATGGCAGGAGTATTGAGCGCGCGCGTCACGCACCTCTTCGCATGAGGCAGAGGGTCCAGCGACTCGTTGCCTCTGAGCGGCACGGGGCCAGGTGCGGGCCTCCCGTACACAGGTGCTTCGTATTCGCACGGGGCTGGCGAGCAGAACGGGACTTGCATCGACCTTTGCCGATCGTCCGGCGTGCTTCGGTATGATCGACCGACGCATCGGCGAGCCTCCCTGCGCGTCGGTGACGTCGGACCGAGCGCCTTGCGGGCCTGGCACGCCGTTGATTTCTCAGGGCGGAAGTCAAGGAATCGCAGATCAGTACTTCCCCGGTGGTTCGTTGACGACGGCCCAATCGGTTGGATAGCTTGAATCAGTCGCGGTCATCACTTGCGTCTCGCGCCGGTTCGGTGCGTTCACCTTGTCACTGGTATTAGGCAGAAAGCTGAGGCGATTCAGACAGACGGAATTCTGTCGAATCATCCTTCGATGACCTCTCCCACGCCGGCGATTGACATCGTCGGAAGGGGAACAGGATGAGCAAGCCCGCTCTCTTCGTTGGCTCCTCGTCAGAGGGATTAGACCTGGCCCGGGCGGTACGTACGCTTCTCGCGGAAGAGGCTGAGGTTACGCTGTGGAACGAGGGCTTTTTCGGCATCGGGGACACCTTCATCGAAAGGCCATAACCAAGCCCCCACTTGCTCGGGATGCCGATCACGAGGTCGATCCCGTGGCTTTGCACTTCGAAGATCCGGTCGCTCGTCTACGGCGAGAGGAGCCGGACGCCATCTCGACTAGGCCGCCGCATACTACCGCCGACTGGAGGTGCGCCAGCGAGCGGGCATTGCCGTGGCCGTTGGCCGCGCCGATGTCGGTGCGCCGCCAGCGCTCGGTCCAGCTGCATTCCAGCGGCATGGTCGGGTTGGTCCAAGTCTTGCACGCCACGCTGTTGGGCTCGAGCTGGGGCGAGTCGAACGAAGGCGGCGGCACCACGTTGGCGACGCGATCGAACTCCGAGGGCGGCAGGCCGATGTGCAAGTCGACGCCCAGCGGTCCTGCAATGTGCGCGGCAAAGAAGTCACCCAGGCGCTGGCCGGTGATGCGCCGGCTCACTTCACCGATCAGGTGGTCGTAGGTCAGCGCGTGGTAGCCCGAGACTGTCCCGGGTTCCCACGAGGAAGGTCGTGGTTTCCTCTCGCGGCGTGGCGTTCTCTGCGGTGAGCGGGACTTGGGGTTGGGACTCAGGGAGTCCAATTAATCATTCGAGCCCGGACCTTCTGGCGGGTTTCCTGTTCTGGCACTGCGGGGTCGATCACCGCGGCAAGGTCCTCCGGTTCAATGAACGGACGAATTTCGATATCGGAGTCTTCGATCATCGGGTTCGGGCATTTCTTCACCCAGTCAATCGCTTCTTGTAGTGAAGTGACATTCCAGACCCAGAACCCGGCGATGAGTTCCTTCGTCTCGGCGAATGGCCCGTCGGTGACGGTGCGATTTGAGCCGGAGAACCGAACACGGGCACCGCTAGAGCTTGGCGCCAGTCCCCCACCAACGACCAGGATTCCCGCATTGATCAATTCTTCGTTGAACTTGCCCATGGCCGCGAACAATTCGGGGGGCGGCATCTCGCCCGCTTCTGACGCCTTTGACGCTTTGACGATCACCATGACTTGCATGACGGAGCTCCTGAACTTGGTGGATGGGAATGCTATTGAAGTCGGTCATTTTCCCACTTTGACCAGTAGTCGAACGAGAAACTCGCCAATCGACAACAATCTGCAAAATCGGGCCAGGAACCTGTTGCCCACACATTTCGCATAACACATTGCGGGCGACAATTAGATTTCGGACAGTCGACGAGTTAAAAATCGCCGCCCGGGTTCCTGCCGAGCCAATGATAGTGCTCGCTCATACGACTTCTTGGCTTCGGACATTTTTCCGGAGCGACGGCACAGCTCCGCTCGCGCCGCGTAGGCAAGGTGATAGTTCACCAAGTCCCCGCGTTTTAGAATCGCATCGATCAGGACCAGCCCCGCCTTCGGTCCGTCTCGCATCGCTATCGCGACCGCCCGATTGAGTTCGACGACCGGCGATGAATCGATTCGCAGTAGTACGGAGTAAAGCTCCGCCGTTAAAACAACCAAGAAAGCCTTGATCAACGCTTGACAACAATTTTTGTCAACGCTACCCTCTCCTCATGCTCGACATCCAAGTCATCGATGATCCGGCGGCGGCGACGGTGGCCTTGGAGCCCGTGCGGAGTCGACTCCTCTCCGAGCTGGCCGTCCCCGCGTCGGCGGCGACGTTGGCCACGCGGGTCGGCTTGGCTCGGCAGAAGGTCAACTACCATCTGCACGCGCTCGAGGCGCACGGGCTAGTGCGGCTGGCCCAGGAACGCAAGTGGGGCGGGCTGACGGAACGGCTTCTCGTGGCGACGGCCGCTTCCTACGTTATTTCGCCGAGCGCCTTGGGCGCGGTTGCCGTCGATCCGAATCGGGAAGTCGATCGGCTGTCCGCGAGCTATCTCATCGCCTTAGGTGCACGGGTCGTCCGCGAGGTGGGTGACCTCGTTCGTCGTGCGAAAGAGGCGGGCAAACGCCTGGCGACCCTGGCGGTGGATACCGAGGTTCGCTTCCGGTCGGCGACGGACCGGGCGGCTTTCAGCAACGAACTCACCGAGGCCATCACGAAACTCGTTTCGAAGTATCACGATGAATCCGCCCCCGGCGGCCGGGCGCATCGCCTGGTGGTCGTGGCGCACCCTCTGCCGCTGAAATCCGATACCAAGGAGCCATCATGAGCGTGAAGAAAGAAGCCTCCGGACGCCGTTCGGTCCAGGTCGAAGTCGAGGTCCCCGGCACGCCGGAGGAAGTCTGGCAGGCCATCGCCACCGGGCCGGGTATTTCGTCCTGGTTCGTGCCGGCTGAGTTCGAGGAGCGCGACGGGAAGCCCGTCGCGGTGAAGTTGAACTTCGGCCCGGGCATGGAGTCCAGTTCCGTGGTGACGGAGTGGGATCCGCCGCGAAAGTTTGCCTCCGAGGCCCCTGGCTGGAAGCCTGGCTCGCCGCCCATCGCAGACGAGTGGATCGTCGAAGCGCGCGGGGAGGCATGTGCGTCGTCCGCGTGGTGCATAGCCTCTTCGCCAGCACGGACGACTGGGACAACCAGTTGGAAGGCACCGAATCCGGCTGGCCCGGCTTCTTCCGCATCCTGCGCATCTATCTCACGCACTTCCGCGGCCAACGCTCCGCGATGATGCAGTGGATAGCTCCCGCCTCGGGAACCGAAGCGGAGGCCTGGGAAACGCTGTCCGCGGCATTGGGTCTGAAAGGCGTGGGCGCCGGGCAACATTGGACCGCCCCGGCGGGCGTCCCGGCGCTCGGCGGCGTCGTGGAGCACGCCAGCCAGAGTCCGTACAACGCCCTGGTGCGGCTCGACAAGCCGGGGCCAGGCACCGCCGCCCTGGGCGCCGTCAGATTCGGCGGTCAGAGCATGGTGACGCTCAGCTTCTACCTATACGGCGATCAGGCGGCCGGAACCGTTGCCCAGGAGACACCGCTGTGGGAAGCGTGGATCCAGGAACGCTTCCCAATGCCCGCGGAGCCGAGCAAGAGCGGATAATCGCGTAGTCATGGGTGTGCATTCCCGTCATTGCGTGCTCGCTGCCCGGTTCCCGCTCAGCCACAATCGAATTGACTGGTACGTCGATGCGAACTGTTCAATCTCTTTCGTCAGTGTGACTAATCGCGTACACCATGCGGTATGGCATCGTGCGCGGCGGGTGGCGGTCTACGTTAGACTGCTTCCGTTGCGCCACTATCTCGGAGGCGATCATGAAGGCGATTCTCTCAATGGCGTTGGTTCTCGGGGTATGCGGCCTGGCGGGCGCGGCGGACGACAAGGTGGTAGATCCGGTCGGGACATGGAAGTGCGAGTATGAGATCGGCGGACAGCAGCGGACATCCACCTTGAAGATCAAGAAGGACGGGGACAACCTCGCCGGGACGATGAGCTGGCCGGACCAGGACGAGACGAAGCTCAAGGACCTGAAGCTGAAGGACGGTACGCTGACATTCTCCGCCGAGCGGAAGTTGGCGGGGATGGATGACGGCATCACCGTCGAGTACAAGCTGAAGATTGACGGGGATAAGCTCAAGGGGAAGGGCGCGGCGGAATTCGGAGGCGAGAAGCGGGAATGGGATATCGAGGGCAAGAGGCAGAAGAACGATAAGTAGTAGTCGCGCAGTCTGGAGGGTTCCGACGGCGGAAGGACGAGGCGGGGCAAGCTCTCGTCCTTTCTTTGCCCCCGAAATGCCGGGTATCCGTTGCGCGCGTCGGGTCTCATCGACCGAAGCGTTATCGGAGCCATCAATTTCGGTGTCGTCGGACCGAAGCGCGATAGCTCGGGGCGAATGGACGCCGCTACAACTACTTTTCGCAGGCGCCCTGAGGGCTTAATCTCCTTCGCCGGGCCGCCCCGCGAAAGTTCGAATCCCGTCGCAAGGCGCTTCCGCAACCAGCGAAGGGATTTGAGGTTGTGAAACAGTCGGGGCGACAAGACACAGTGAGAACTTTTTATCGCTGGTGTCCGAGGTTTGGAAGCCTACCCGCGTCGGCGGCTGAATCACGGAAAGCCTGTCGAGCACATGGTTTTAGCGATTCATGATCTCATTGACCCGCTCGGCCAGCGCCCATGCGATGGTCCCGCCGCCCGCCGCCATCTTGTTCATCACGTAGGCGAAGGTCATGCGGCGATCCACGTCGATAATCACCAACGAGCCGCCCGCGCCGCCCCAGGAACACACCCGGCCTTCCGGGGCAAGGCCATAACCGACGCCCCACTTGATCGGGATGCCTATCACGAGGTCGGTCCCGTTGAATTGCACCTCGAAGATTCGGTCGATCGTCTTGGGCGAGAGCAGCCGGACGCCATCGACTAGGCCGCCGCAGGCCACTGCGGACTGGAGGCGCGCCAGCGAGCTGGCATTGCCGTGGCCGTTGCCCGCGCCGATGTCGGCGCGCCGCCAGCCTTCGGTCCAGGTCGTTTCCGCGCTCATGGTCGGGTTGGTCCAAGTCTTGCACGCCACGCTGTTGGGCTCGAGCTGGAGCGAGTCGAACGAAGGCGGCGGCACCACGTTGGCGACGCGATGGAACTCCGAGGGCGGCAGGCCGATGTGGAAGTCGGCGCCCAGCGGCCCCGCAACGTGCGCGGCAATGAACTCACCCAGGCGCTGGCCGGTGATGCGCCGGATCACTTCGCCGACCAGGTGGCCGTAGGTCAGCATGTGGTAGCCCGCGGCCGTCCCGGGTTCCCACCAGGGCGCCTGGGCGGCCAGCAAGGCGGTCGACTTGTCCCAGTCGTACAGGTCCTCAAGGGTGATTTGCTGGTCCCAGCCCGAGATGCCCGAGGTGTGCGACAGGAGCTGGCGAACCTTGATCTCCGCCTTGCCCCGGGCCGCAAACTCGGGCCAGTACCGGGCGACGTTCGCGTCGAGGTCGAGTTCGCCGCCGTCGACCAGCATGAGCGCTGCGAGCGAGGTCATGCACTTGGTGGTGGAGAACACGTTGGTGATCGTGTTCTCGGTCCACGGCACGGTGCAGGCCTCGTCGGCCCAGCCACCCCACAGGTCGACCACCATCTCGCCGTCGATGTTGAAGGCGAGTGAGGCGCCGAGGTCTTCGCCCGACTCGAGCTTAGCTTTGAACAGTTCGCGCACGGGGTCGAAGCGGCGCTGCACGTGCCGCCCAGCTGCGTCGGGCGATCGCTCATGAGGCCTCCGTTCAACAATCGCAGTTGAAGCTGACGCAGATGTGGCATGGCCAATTGTACGTGACCGTACTGCTGCCTAACAGGTATTCCGACGACGGGGCGACTGGACACCGTTAGAACTTTTTTTGGTCGGTGTACAAGGCTGGGAAGCCGAGCTGCGACGGCGACTGTTGGCGTAACATTCTTTGGATCTTTCTCTTGCATCGATCCCGGAACGGAGTCAAGATCGCAAAAGATCGGGGGAAAGTGATGGGCGAGGTCGCCCTTTTTTCCACCCCGACAACCGTATCCGTTCGAGCTACCGAGGCGTCTATGGCGGATTTAGTCTCCCGGATCGGTTCGTCCGGGCGGCGGTGCCAACTACCGACGTTGGCTGCCGCGATACCTGTCGCCGCGTTTGTGTCGGGGATTGCAGGACCGGCGGCCAGTGCCGGTGAAACCGGGGCGGAATGCAGGTTCGACGAGCACCGCATCGAGTTTCACAACCGGGGCATCAAGCTAGCCGGAAGTCTGCTTTTGTCAAGAAGCGAAGTACCTGTTCCGGCCGTTGTCTTTGTCCATGGCGCGGGCCGACAGACTCGGGAGTCTTACCGTGAGGTTGGTGCGTATTTTGCGAGCCAGGGCATTGCCGCATTGATCTACGACAAGCGCGGAACGGGCCAGTCCGGCGGCGCCTACGAGAGTTATGCGCCCTACGAGAACCTGGTCAACGACGCTCTATCGGCCATCGCCTTCCTGAAAGAGCGCCGCGAGATCGCAGCATCACAGATCGGCATCTGGGGGCTCAGTCAAGGCGCCTACATCAGCGCCGCCGCGGTGTCCCGATCCGAGGACATTCAATTCATCATTGTCGTCGGGGCAGACGTCGCCGACGGCATGATGCTCTACTATCGTGACAACCTGTTCCGGAGGTATGGGTTATCGGACACATTGCGTGACGTGGCCGAGAAATTGTATCTCGTAGAACAGGATTTGCAGCGAACATTTCAAGATGGCTTCCGTCTCTCTTCATTTGCGCCCCGATCATATCCTCCACCGGGCAAATACGTGCATCCCGCATGGAGCCATGTGAATCAGCCGGTCCTGGCAATGTGGGGACAATTGGATCAACATATTCCGGTCGGCGAAAGTGTTGCGGGTTTGAAGAATTCGCTGGCTCAGGCGAACAATGAGAACTGGACGATCGTCATCCTGCCGCGGACAAATCACGATTTGAAAATCTCCGAAGCGGGCGCGCTTCACAGCAAGTCGCATGGCTATCCGCCGGGGGCATTGCAAACGATGACCGACTGGGCCTTGAACGCGATCGATCACCCCTTGGAGATCGGGAAAATGAAACAGGAGGGCTTCGCCCCGGAAGCAGGGATTCTTCCCAGGTTGGCAAGCTACGAAAGTCTGCGATGGTATGGCAACGGAACAGTGCAGGCAGCACTATGGATTCTCTTCCTCATCAGTTTTAGCGCCGACACGATCGCAGGTGCCTGGTGCTGTTTGGCCCGCATATTCCGCCGTCGGCAAAGTGTGGCTTTGCCAGCATCCAACAGGGTTGTGAACTTGCAACGCGCGATCGGCGCCCTCAACTTGCTGATTCTGGTGGCGCTGACGATCACGGTGGTGTTGGTGGTGGACCAGCTGCACCCGCGCTGCCCGACCGTCCTGTTGTTCGTTCCACTACTGGGGACCGTTTCCACCCTGGCGACTGTCGCCCTGCTGATCGTGCTTGTAAGCAGTCGTCGCGATCAGGGCTGGACGGCAGCGAGAAGAATCCGCTTCTCACTCGATGTACTTTGCTTGGTCCTTTTTGTCCCGTACATGTTCTACTGGGACCTGTTCGGCGTTCGCTTTTGACGGCCCATGGCCGAACTAACCGGGACGGGAATCGATTCGGGCTCCACGCTGCTACGGTGGTTGCTGCCGCATCAATTCGCGTCCGCGTGGGGCTTTTCGGAAAGCAACGCCGTGGGTGCTGGTCCATCAGAGTAGCGGCGGCGGCCCTCAACGGCCGGGTTGGGATCGCACAGCCCAACCACGAGCCGGTTTGGTTCTAGTCGGGGCGACTGGATTTGAACCCCGCGTGGCCGTCTACCTGCTGTCCTACTCTGCGTCGGTATGATTGACCGACGCATCGGCGAGCCTCCCTGCGCGTCGGTGACGTCGGACCGAGGCGCCTTGCGGGCCTGGCACGCCGTTGATTTCTCAGGGCGGAAGTCAAGGAATCGCAGATCAGTACTTCCCCGGTGGTTCGTTGACGACGGCCCAATCGGTTGGATAGCTTGAATCAGTCGCGGTCATCACTTGCGTCTCGCGCCGGTTCGGTGCGTTCACCTTGTCACTGGTATTAGGCAGAAAGCTGAGGCGATTCAGACAGACGGAATTCTGTCGAATCATCCTTCGATGACCTCTCCCACGCCGGCGATTGACATCGTCGGAAGGGGAACAGGATGAGCAAGCCCGCTCTCTTCGTTGGCTCCTCGTCAGAGGGATTAGACCTGGCCCGGGCGGTACGTGCGCTTCTCGCGGAAGAGGCTGAGGTTACGCTGTGGAACGAGGGCTTTTTCGGCATCGGGGACACCTTCATCGAAAGCCTAGTCAGCGCACTTCCGCAATTCGATTTTGCTGCTCTGGTGCTTACGCCAGACGATCTGACGACTAGTCGTGAGGTGATGGTTCTCAGCGCTCGAGACAACGTGCTCTTCGAACTCGGTCTATTCATGGGACGACTTGGACGCTCGCGAACGTTCGTGCTTCGACCGCGGGTGGGCCAGATCAGGATGCCTAGCGACTTGGCAGGGCTAAGCGCCGCTGTATACGACTGGCCGCGTGACGACCGCAATCCGCGAGCGGCGATGGGGCCCGCCTGCGACAGCATCCGCGAAATGATCCGGAGCCTCGGGTTTTCAGAGACGAAGATGAGCACCCAGCTCCGTGCGGTACAGGACGAGCAGGTGCGCCAACGAAGCGATCTCCAGTCAATTCTCAGGTTTCTGTTGGAGAACTTCGTGACGGAGTACGAGCTCACCCACCTACGGAATTTGGGCTCCGGAGAACCGTTTCCCTTCAAGCGGTCCGATACGTTCGAGGCAGAGCTGCGACGGCTATTGGCGCTCGGATTGATTCGCCGGCGACCAGGATGTGGAATTCGCTCGATGTTTTCAGCTGGCGACGATGTCAGGAACCACCTCGAAATAACCCAGCGCGGTAGGTCCTACCTCACGCATCTGAGTGGAATTGAGCATGATGAGTCAGATTGAGAGACGCGCCTGACCAAGATGAATTGGAGTCCGCGCAGCCGGACTCCGATCCATGTGCAAGAAGCCCGGCGGCGCGAGGACCGGCCGGATCAGGCGGCAAGACGGCACCTATCGAGCACGTGGCTTAGCGCTTCACGATGTCGGACACCCACTCGGCCTCGGGCTGACCTCTGGGAGCCTTCGGACCTTTCTTACCCCCTCCTTTGGAACAAGCTCGGACAGGTGCAAGGGCTTTTCGATCATCCGCGCCCTTCTGAGAATTCCGTAAGAAAATCTGCGCCGCGGCCCGGGTTGGACCCACATTGATTATAGAGCACGGGCACGGTAGGAGTCCGACACATGGCCATCGAGACACTGGGCGCCGCCCTCCGACAGATCAACCGCCCGTTCGCCGACGGGGTGGTCGCGGGGCTCTCCGACGCGCAGCTCCTCCAGCGGTTCGTTGCCGAGGGGGACGCCGGGGCCTTCGAGGCGCTGGTGGGTCGGCACGGGCCGATGGTCCTGAGCGTCTGCCGGGCGATCTTGCGCGACCCGCACGATGCCGAGGACGCCTTTCAGGCCACCTTCCTGATCCTGGTCAAGAACGGTGGCGCGATCCGGGGGCGAGACGCCCTGGGGGGCTGGCTGCACCGGGTCGCGCATCGCGTCGCGAACCAGGCCAATGCCGCCGCTGCCCGGCGGCGCAGGCTCGAAAGGCAGGTGGGAGAGATGGCTCTCGCGACTTCGAAGAATGGCCCGGCCGCCCCGGATGATCTGCTGCCGGCTTTGCACGAGGAGATCGCCCGGCTGCCCGGCCGGTGGCTGGCGCTGAGGTCTACGTGCGTCCCTATGCCGAACGTCGTTGGGCGAGAACGATCCGATGGCCGCCCCCCAGAAGGGGCGTGTGACGTCGACTGATGCGGACGGCCGGTTCCATTTCGATCTGGACAAGGGTGCGAGCGATGGCTCGTACTGGACCGGCGTGACCGGTTAGCACAAGGCCCAGATTGCGGTCGCCGCACCGAGATTCGCACCGGCATGGGTCGAGGCCGGCGACATGGTCAAGCGGGGCGAGATGGCGGATGCGGCTGGTCCGCGACGATGTGCCCGTCCGCGGGCGTGTCGTGGATTCGCGAGGCCGGCCCGTCGCCGGGGTGGTCGTTCGGGTCCGAGCGATCTGGGAGATCAATGACAGAGTTGACCTCGACGCCGATACCTTTGAGGTCGGGGGTCTGGAGCCGGGCCAACCTCGGTTGCTGGTCTTCATGCACAAGGCCAGCAAGCTGGTCGGGGCGGCGGTGCTCACGGACGAAGACCTGAAATCCAACGCGCGGCTGGAGGTCAAGCTCGTCGCCGCGGGCGCGATCGCGGGACGGCTCGTCGACGACGATGGCCTGCCGTGGGCGGGGGCTACGCTCCATGTCTGGATGTCCGACTCGGACCGGCCCCCGAGCTTAGGCTTCGGATGTGCCTTCGGCGAGGCGGTCACCACAGACGCCCAGGGTCGCTTCCGGGTCGAGGCATTCGTGCCGGGCGTTGAGACCGAGGTTACGATCGCAGTCACGAATCGCAGGGGCGTCCAGCTCGACGGCGGCAATGCCCTCCGGAAGCCAGCCCTGAGACCGGGCGAAGTCCGTGAGCTGGGCGACGTGAAGGCCAAGGAACCACACCAACAATGACCGCTCGAAGGGGTCCCTCGCGGCATGACACGGGCATCAAGACCATCCTGGGCCACACGGCCGCAGAGGTGAGATAATGGTCACAAGATGACTCATACATATAACTATATGAATATCACAAAGGTTCTGCAAAGCCTGCTGTCCGAAATCCCTGCCGGGATCAGAGCTGTCGCTTGATCGTCTCTACCCCATTCAGCCGCTCGACCGAGCGGACAGGCACAGGATCACGGCGGACTTGTTGCCGGGGCTGAGGGTTGGCCGCTACTCGACCCGCCTCCATGAGCGATCGACGGGATCGAAGCCCGGCGGGAATTTCGTCCTGGCGTCGTAGGCGGGCGGTTCCTTGAAGTAGCAACTGGCCAGATCGTCGCGAGCGATCGCCGAGAGATCGGCGGCCTCAAGCCTCGCGCCACTGATGTTCACGATCTGGAAGCTCCCCGACAGCTTCGCGCCAATCAGAATTGCCTCCTCGAACGACGCGCTTTGAAACGAAGCAAATCCTCCGATGAGGGTCGCGTCAGTGAGATCCGCCCCGACAAATGACGACGGTCACGAACGCCTCGATTGCTTCCTTTTTTCCGATGGGCGTTACATCGAAGCCAAACTTTCTCTTGTGTAGAAGGCGCACCGCTGAGCGGGTGGTCACCACTGACTCTTGGTTCTTGTCCGGCTGGTGGCTAGGCGAAGAAATCGCTTGGGCCCTGGTGCTTACGCCGCCCGGCCAAGCGACGTCGCCGATTCGCGCATCGCGCACCTCCACGCGCACAATTCGTCGCCAGTAGCAGGGTGATCACGACATCCACGGCCACCAACTCGAGCGCCACGCTACGTTGCTGGAGCAGCTCTCTGCGTCGCTCAGAGCGTTCCTCGACGACCTGGCGACGTCACGGCTTGCCGACCGCGTCCTCGTGGTGGTCTTCAGCGAATTCGGCCGCCGCGTGGCCGAGAACGGATCGAGGGGGACCGACCATGGAACGGCCGGCCCGGTCCTCCTGGCCGGACCATGCATCCGGCCGGGGCTGCACGGGGCCCACCCGAGCTCACCGATCTGGTCGACGCCGACCTCAAGATCGCGGTGGACTTCCGCCGCGTCTATGCTACTGTCCTGGAGGATTGGCTCGGCCTGCGATCGAAGCAAGCCCTGGGCGGCGCCTTCGAGTCGCTGCAGCTATTTCTCTGACGGCTGCGCGAATCGTCCCCAGTTTCAAGTCGTCGCTGCCCCAATCAGGCACGACGGTCGGGCCGCCGTTCGTTGGGTTGAGACATTTCCTGTGCGAGCCGTTGCCTGTCCGAGGTACTTCGCGACATCCCAGGCTTGACAGCTTCTTGGTCACCTCGCGATACCTCATGGCACGGCGATGACCAGGTCCAAATGGAGTTCTTTGCCAAACTCACCGACAGCCAGGTCGGGCGGGAGTGATTTCCCGAGGTCACGATAAATCTCGAGAACCGCCGCGAGGGCATCGCGAACATTGTCGAGGGCATCTTCGACCGAGTCTCCCTCGGTTAGCAATTCCGGGACGGCCGGAGAGGTCACCGTATAACCTCCCTCGGGCTGCGGCTCGAAAACGAGTGGGAGTTTGTAGTGCATGGCAGCGTCTCGCTAGCGACAGTTCCTGATGCATGCCGAGCAATTCGCTCTGCTTGGCATCCTCACGGAGGAACAGGCCGACAAGTTGCTGGCCGCCGTCAAGGGGAACTGAGGCACGTCCGCTCGGAAACGGTCGACGGTCCAATTCTGCATATCTTATCCGATCCACCAAATGACAAATCATACCATGGTGGATAACTATGAGACCATCACCGTCGCGGTCGGCCTTCCTTTGATGCCGGCACTCAAGGTCGTTGCCGTTTTGAGGGTGAGACCGAGGAACAAGTCGTATCAGATGATCAGATCGTTCCAACGCCTCTAGCCATTCCGGGCGGCGGCCGAGCGCCGTCTTCACGGCCTGGATATTTTGCCTGCTGAGAACAGCAACTTTTCCGTTGCCGATTTAACCCAGTCGATTGCCGAATATAAGCAACGCAAGAGAAAGACATCGCGGAAGGCCGTGGCGTTGAAGGTTTTGACTACCCATGGGGCAAAGCCTGGGAAACATCCGAAAGCGGATCAACCTGATGAATCACAAGCACCAAATGAGGACGATCCATCGTGACCCGGGCAAAAGCGCCACAACCGGCGCAGCAAGACCAGATACAAGAGGCGTGCAGGCAGCTCCGTAACTTGCGGCCTCCCAGTGCCAAGCTGGCAGATGTTCTGGAGAATCGCATTTACATGATGGCGCACATCTCAACGTCGACAGCTCATGCCAATGTCGACATCGACCCTACTGGTCCGGCTGCGCTGGATGACTTACTTGAAGCAACGGAGCAACTTGTTTGGCCGTTTGGCGTCGCGCCGAAAGGGATGCACTAACCCGCCGCATCCAAATCGTCTGTCCGCTTCAACGAGAGGGATAATGACAAAAATGCATCATTGCTGTCAGTTCGGGCGAAACCCTCTTGTATCAGCACCCCGGTCTTGGTAAGTTTGCCCTCGCGAAGGTCCAAGTGTATACTTTTGGCTGGCGACCTTGTCGCTGCATTCCCAGACTGTCGTGAGGTCTGGCGGGATAATCTTCCGACCCCTTTAAATGGACGCTTGCGCCCATGGTACCGACGTTTACCAATGCGTCCGAGTACATGGGGCCGTCGATTACTGCGACAGTACGCAGTTATGCCGATCCGCTAGATGCCCCGCTCAGCGGCCCGGGAAAACCCCCGAGGACTTGGAGGCTACTGGCGTTTAGTCTCACGTCCCCTGAATTGCGGCGGCTGGAAGGCGTTCTCGGTGTTGGCAATGCACTTTTTCAGATGATCCGCCGAGTCGAAAGCAACTGGCGGAACGAGGTTTTGGCCGGGAAGACGCTGTTCGATCCGATTGATGAAAAGCAGATCTTAAGCTTTTTCAGGGACTGGCTCACGCCCACGGAACGGTGTCTGGGAGAGATCAAGGTCATGAGTCGCAGGCATCCAACGGTAGTGGGTGCCGATGACTTTCAAAAGAACTGCGTCGAAGCAAAGAATGTCGCGATAGGACGAAGCTCTTTTTTTGACAACGCAGAGAATGCAAAACGATGGGAGGGAGTGACCTCGTTTATGCGTCCGAAGACAGAACCAATCCGCGTTGATGAACACGGCCGGATATTTGATTCGTCCGGAAAACAGATCGTAGCACCTGGCCTGGAGCCAGGCAAAGTGCGCGAAGCCCGTTCCAAGATTCAGGGTGGTCGACGTCGAACCTATGATGAGCTAGTCACTTCGCAAACACCCGATGGCGTATGAAGTAGAGTATCTCGACGATGCATTCGACGTTCTAACCATTATGCCAACGTGGCTCCGAGAGGTGACGCACCGGCATTTGGAGGAATTGGCAAAATCTCCCTTCGATGACGAAGAAACAACCAAGTTGCCTCGCGAAGGCGATTTTAGCCGCCGGTCCGGTTTTTCGCACGGACCGGTCGAGGGGATAGTACATCACGTCTACGTGTATCACGATGCGCTCCCCGCCCAACAGGTCGTTCTCGTGTGGAGCATTTGGCACCAGAAAGAGGATGCCGAGAATCCTGGGAATTGGGATCTCCACTAGCCTCACGCAAAGGGCCGCCCCGATTCGCTAGGTTCAAAGGCTAGGAATTAAGGATATGCACATAGCTTTGGTTCATTTCAGATGATCAGATCGGTCCAACTCCTCCAGACATTCCGGGCGGCGAGTGTCGCTGCACCAGAAACACAGGCATCGCGCGTCCAATCATCACGATATCTTCAATCGCTTGCGACACCACAGCCCGCAGCGCAAGCAGTCGTCTGATCACCAGATCGATCCATCAGCGGGTGGCATCGGTACCAATAGGTACGCTCTTGCTCTGCATGTCTTTCGTCCCCTTGCAACCCGTGCTGGTTGGTCAAAGGTCCTTCACGATGGTGCTCAGGTCCTTGAGCTGGTCCTCGACAAGGCCGAGAATCACCCTTCTAACGTCTTGCTGACTCCGTTTATCCGGTTCCTGCAGGAGCCTGCAAAGCTGAATGTCGTTGCGGATGTGCTGGGCGAGAAGTGTCGCGATGGGACGTTTTCGTTGGATCACTTTGGGCCATGCGATGATTGGGATAGCAATTATCACGTTAAACCAACGTCCCACTCGGATCGAAACTCATCGATGAGAAGCCTTAGGTGGGGACGTCGGCCGTGCTATGCGCGGCGAGAGCCGGATCGCGTGAGCCGGGCTCGCCAACCATCCATCAGTTCGCGGCGAGGAAGGTCGTTCTCGGCCGACATCGCTTCCAGCCCGCGTCATCCACGGTTTTCGTCCCGTGAATCCTGCAGAACCGGCCGAATAATAGTGCTCGCTAATATCAGCAAAATAAAATTTTGGAGGAACCCGTAAGTCCGTTCTTGGCAGAATATTCGGATCGACGTTGATTGCGAGACTGGAGTAGGTGCATTAATGAAATTCGCGGAAGCAGGTATATTGTATATGGGGAATGTGGGTAGACTGCGCCTGTCATTTCCGCGCTGCCTGTGCGATTTGCCGTTACATCTCGCGGACTCGGCAAAATCTGACGGCGCATTGTTTCCGAGCGAAACCTCAATAGGACGGGAGCTAAGTGGCTCCGCAGAACTCGCACCGAAATAGGTCAGGCTTTCCAGCCTGACTGCCATGCCCAGAGAACAAACGCGGCAGGCTCGAAAGCCATCTAAAGAATTCGTTGTCGGTCGCATCGGGCGAGGCGAGAGGGCTGCGAGCCCTTCCCAAAAACTGCCATCTACTGCCATCTACTGCCATTTTGGAGCCGCAAAACCGCCACGACCGCTTCAACCCATAAATTCGTTGCCCCTCGCGGGCGTGCCAACAAGCTTGGGGGCCCCGGCTGAGAACCGGTGTCGCTCCATTGATCTTGTCACCAGTGACCAAGGACAAAGGACCAAGGGCTGCCCGCCGTCAATGCATGACCCAGAAGAAGTGGCCGATGAACAGCCCGGCGAGGAACGAAGTGGCGATTCCGATCAAGCCAAAAAGCGACCAGGCGAGCACGACCGAGGCGGGCAAGACCACCTCTCGAATCGGCCGGAGCTCGGTGCCCGGCGGCAGAATCGTGGGGGGTTCGATCTGGATTGGAGGGGCGTCGGGATGGACATCTGGCCGCGGGGGCTCAGCAGGGCGGGAAACCCCCTGCAAAGCGGTCGGCTCAACAGTGAAATCCGCGCGTGGGCGCGTATCGACGGCGATGTCGGCAGTAGTCATTCCAACGACCGACGCTGGCTGCGGATCGAGGGTCGGAAAGGGCGCATTGGGGCCGGAACCAAACGCGGGGAAAGGCTCCGGCTCAGGCGGCCGCTCCGGTACACGCGTGAGACTCTGGAAAAACTCGGCTTCGACCCGCAGATCCTCGGGGCGCAGATCGGCGACCTCGGCCGGGAGCGCGGCGGCGATTTCCTGGAGGTAGGCCGGGACAGGGGGCGGCTGGGGCGGAGCTTCGGTTGCGGCCGCGCGGACCGAATTGCCAGCTGCTGGCGCCGGCTGCTGCAGGCGCTACTTCGGCGAAAACACTGGGCTCGGGGGCTGGTACCTGCAGCTCTGCCTTGCACTTGGGACATGTTACCACCGTACCGGCCTTGCCGGGCACCGATGCCAGCAACTGGTTGCAGCGGTAACAGCGAAATTTGAGTCGTTCAACCGCCAACTGGCGCCACCTTTCGTCTTACCATCGGCCCCTGAGGCGACTCCGCTCTGAACCTCTCATGCCTCTAGATTACGCCCACTTGTCGCCGTTCGCCACCCTGGCTATCCCGCTTGGCGGCTTCGAAACCGCTCATTGAATAGCCACGCGGGCCGCGACGTCCAACAACGTGGCGGCTTGACCTGTTCGGCATGGGTGTCACAATGAGCTACTGAGCCACGCGCGGATCGCGTCCGAGCTCGTCGACCTTAACGGATGTCGGTACGACCACGAGGACCGCCAGCATGACCTCGAATGGCAGGTTGAACGGATGGTTTCGCGGCGCCCTGATCGGCTCGACCATCGCGTGGACGCTCGTCGCGGGCGGCTTTTGCCGGGGTGATTCCGTGATCATGAAAAATGGGATCGTCTATCGCGGCCAGGGTGCGCCTGACCGAGACAACACTCTGGTCTTCATTTCCGACGGGCTTAAGCGGGTGGTGGTGCGCGACTCCAAGATCGAGCGGATCGAGGCCAACAACGCGTTCCGGACCGGCGAGAGGTTCCAGCTTGACCAGCCGATCACCAAGCACGGCGGCATCATGCCCGACGAGGTCGTCAGCGTGCAGGCCACTCCCTGGAATGAACTCGGCCGCCGCTCGTTTCAGTACGTCGGCGCCAGGCTCGACAAGACCATCCGAATGGAGCAGGCGATCATCGAGATCGGCCCGCACATCACCCGATTTCGGGGGATCGATGGCTTTTGGGTGGGCCAGATCGAAACAAACCAGGTGCCGCGCGAGTCGGTGACCAAACTTCTGGGCCGCGTCCAGCAAACTAACGTCGAGGAGCGCGAACGCGTCGTCCGGTTTTTGATGGATGTCGGCTGGCTCGCCGAGGCGAAACAGGAACTCGACCGCCTGGTGAAAGACTTTCCCGACCCAAACTTGAAAGAGCGAGCCGCCAGCGCGCGTCAGTTCATCGTGCAAGCCGAGGCGCTCGAGCGACGTACCGATTTCGACGTGTGCAAACGGGCACAGCAGTACGATCGCGCGACGAAATTGCTCAAATCATTTACAGACAAAGCGCTCCCGACCCAGCTCCTGGTCGAGATTCGTGACCTTGAGCGGCGCGATCAGCATCAGCACGCTGCCGATCTGGGTGTGGCGGCCGAGCTGCGTAAGCTCGCCGATGAACTGCCGTCAGCCGAGCGCAAGTTATGGAAGGAGCGGGTGGCGGAGGTACTGAAGGCCCTGGGTCAGGCCCCTGATTCTGTCCGCGACCGTCTGGCCGCCTGGCGCAAAGCCAAGGCCCGGGCGGGGTCACCGCCGCATGCCCTGTTTGCCCTGGCAATGTCGGGCTACGTCGCCGGAATCGAGATGGCAGTGCCCGATCTCAAGGCCGCAGAGATTCTCTGGAAAGCCCGCGATATCGTTGCCAGTTATCTCTCCAGCCACGCCGGCGCAGCAGCGAGCTCCTTACCCAGCTTGATGGTCTCGACTGGCAGTCCGCCGTCGGTTCGGCCGACATACGTCGGCGGCTGGAAGCGCTCGCACGGCTCATCCAGCTCATGCCGCCGCCGCGAAATGATGGGCAGACGGAGCCGGAAGTAACGACGACCCATCGAGTGATGGATGACGAAAACAACGAGCCGACGGTCTACGCCGTGCGGCTGCCACCCGAGTATCATCCGCTAAGAAGTTACCCGGCAATCGTCGTTTTGCACGGCGGTGAAGGTCCGGTGAAGGCAATCGAGCCCTGGGCAGCCCAGGCGGCTCGCCGTGGCTATATTCTGATCGCACCGGAGTATACCGTGCAGGGCCAGCCGCCGGGGTATCACTATACTGCGAGCGAACATGCCGCCGTCGAGCTGGCGCTGCGTGATGCCCGCCAGCGCTATGCGATCGACAGTGACCGCGTCTTTGCCGCGGGCCAGCTCACGGGGGGCGACATGGCCTGGGATTATGCGCTCGCCCATCCCGACCTGTTCGCCGGCGTGATCGTGATCTCGGGCCTCCCCTTTAAATATGTTCCCCGTTACCTATCGCACCACGAGCGGCTGCCGCTGTTTTTCGTCATCGGCGACAAGACGCCGGCGGCCAGCAGTTTCATCTATGAAAAATATGTCAAGCCGCTGATCTTGAAAACGTGGGATATCACCTACGTCGAATACTACCGGCGTGGCCGCGAAGAGCTCCCGGAGGAGATCGTCCCCGCGTTCGAGTGGATGGACCGTCATCGTCGCGATCCGTACCCGAAGTCGTTCAAGGTGTTGACGGCGCGAGATTCAGACAACCGCTTCTACGGCACGGTGATCCGCGAGTTCAGTCCCGGCCGCATGACCGCGCCTGAGGCCGCCCTCGAGCTCGGCCAAAACCTCAATCCCGCCACGATCGAGATGAAGTCGAGCAGCATCTCCAACCTGATACGACTAGAGGTCAACGGCATCAAACGGCTCGACGTGTGGCTTTCACCCAAGCTGATCGACTTCAAGCGAAGGATGGAGATCCGCATCCAGGACAAGCCGTATTACAAAGGCCAGGTCAAGCTCGAATGCGAGCCAATGCTCGAAGACCTGCGCGTTCGCGGCGACCGGCAGCAGATTTACTGGCATCGGATTTCGGCGGGTTGAATTGCCAGACAAAACAATCTCTTGGCCACGCGGCTGGTGCGATCCGTTGCGATACTCTTGATCCACGAGGTCGGCGTTGAAGCAGACCGGATTGTGGATGAGCTAAAAAGAGTCTTACAGCGATCATTGGGACTTTTGTTGGTCATCGCCGAAACTGCAGGCCAGAATCCATAGGCATACCTTGGCGTGGCGTTTAATTCCGCGTTTTTCTCAGTCGACCTGTTTACGAACGACACTGCTGCGCGGTCATCATGTTAGAGGAATATGCATGGCCAGCGACTCCGACGCCGATGAAGCCCTGTTGCGCCGCATCCGCGCGGGCGAACAGCACGCGCTGGGTGAGTTCTTTGGCGCACAACGCGAGCGACTTCGGCGTATGGTGCAATTACGTTTGGACCGGCGGTTGCAGGGTCGCATCGATCCCTCCGACGTGATTCAGGAGGCTTTTGTTGACGCCGCGCGGCGGCTCCCCGAGTACACGGTCGATCCCGCCATGCCGCCATTTCTGTGGCTCCGATTCCTGACGGCCCAGCGGCTCGTCACCCTGCATCGAATTCACCTGGGAGTAAAGGCACGGGACGCCGGTCGGGAAGTTTCACTCCACAGTGGGCCGCTGCCATCGGCCGATGCGCGATCCTTGGCGGCCCAACTCCTGGGCCGGCTGACCTCGCCGAGCCGGGCGGCGATCCGGGCCGAGGTCCAGATCAAGATCCAGGATGCACTTAACGCAATGGACCCGATCGACCGCGAGATCCTGGCCTTGCGGCATTTTGAAGAGCTAAACAACAGCGAGACCGCTGCCGTTCTGGGCTTGCACAAGGCCGCGGCCAGCAACCGTTACGTCCGGGCGTTACGCCGGCTCAAGGAGGTCCTGGCGCCGACATTAGGACTTGGTGGCGATTCGGATGCCTCCCGACTTGTCCGATGAGTTCGAGGAGTGCGAGGGCCGAACCATGAGCGAATCGACTGCGGATCGCAATCCCTTTGAGCGGTTGGCTGAGGAGTTCGCCGAGAGGATTCGGCGTGGCGAACACGTGTCATTGACCGAGTACATCGAGCACTATCCAGAGCACGCCGACGATATCCGCGATTTGTTTCCCGCACTCGCCCTGGTAGAAAAGTTCAAGCCGGCACGTCAGGAACTTGACGGGTCGTTGCCGTATGCGAGCGGCAGCCGCCCCGAACAACTGGGCGACTACCGCATTCTGCGCTACCTGGGTGAAGGGGGCATGGGCGTCGTTTACGAAGCGGTGCGGGAGTCGCTGCGCAGCCACGTCGCGCTCAAAGTGATGCATCCCCAGTACCGCAACCGGCCGAACTACCTCCGCCGGTTCCATACCGAGGCTCGCTCGGCGGCCCGGTTGCACCACACCAATATCGTCAGCGTCTTCGACTACGGCGAGCATGACGGCATTTGCTATTACGCAATGCGATACATTGCCGGCCAGAGCCTCGACAAGGTCCTGGATGATATCCGTAAACTCCGACTCGAGAACGGGGGTTTGGGCGCTTGCGACTCCGTCATTTTGGAGCGCCCGATGGAAAGCTGCATGGCCGAGGGCAACGTCGCCCGCGACGACCAGGAGGCTCGCGCGACGAGCTCGCTGAGAAAAACAGTCACTTTGGGGCTCTTGACCGGCCGGTTTGCGATCGACGGTTCCGATGAGAGCTCTGGCACCGGCGGCGATCCAACAGCCGGCCCAGGCACCCGGCGCGGTAGCCGACCTGGCAAACATGGGATCTGAGACCCGCGGACTGCTGTCGGACCTGCGTCGGGCCGAATTTAGTATCAATCCCGCGATTGACCCGCCACACGCATCGCGAACGGCACGTCATCCTGCGAGTTCACCTGATCACGACACAACTGGCTCGCTGATCGGGACGGCCGATCTGAAGTACTACCGCGAAGTCGCCCGGCTTGGCGCCCAGGTCGCCGACGCCCTGGCTTACGCGCACAGAAGAGGCGTATTGCATCGCGACATCAAGCCGCCCAATTTGATCCTGGATTCGCTGGGGAACATCTGGGTTACCGATTTCGGGCTGGCCAAGTTTGAGGATGGGGATGACCTTTCGCAGTCTCACGACGTGGTGGGTACCTTGCGATTCATGGCACCCGAGCGGTTCCGCGGCATTTCAGACCCGCGCTGCGACCTCTATTCGCTGGGCGCGACACTCTACGAGCTGTTGACTTTTCGTCCGGCCTTTGAGGGTAAGGATCAGCTCGCGTTGATTCATCGAATCGAGAACGACCCACCGGCGCCGCTGCGGCAACTTGATCGCAAGATTCCCCCCGATCTGGACACGATCGTCCTCAAGGCGCTTGCCAAGGACCCGGACGACCGGTTCCAAAGCGCCGAGGAATTCGCCGCTGAATTGCGGCGATTTGTCGAGAACCGGCCTATCTGGTCACGACCGATCCCCTATTACCAACAGTTCTGGCGGTGGTGCAAGCGAAATCCATGGCTGGCCGCGGCCAACATTACCGCGGCTGCTCTAACGACGGTTCTCGCCGTTGTTTCGACCATTGCGGCGTTCATCTATCGCGACAAAAACCAGCAGGTCGTCGACGACAACTTGCGGATCCAGCGCAGAGAACCAAACCCGCGAGCAGCTTTTCGGAGCCTTGCTGGCGCGTGCTCGCGCCGGCCGTTTCAGCCGGCAGATGGGACAGCGATTCGACGGCCTCGAGGCATTGGGCAAGGCGGCCGGGATCGCCAGGGACTTGAATTTGCCTCGCGAGCGCCTTGATGCCTTGCGCGATGAAGCGATCGCGTGTATGACGCTGCCAGATCTGAAAGCCGTGGGGAGAGTGATAACCAAACCGCCTGGAGTCATCGCGACGGCCTTTGACTCGTCCATGACCCGCTATGCGCTCCGATTCCGCGATGGGACGATCCAGATCCTTCGCTATGCCGACGACCGGCAAGTCGCTCGATTCAGCGCGGGTGGCGATCGCGATATCTTCATATTCGAGTTTAGCCCTGACGGCCGCTTCCTCATGACTGTACATCATCCTGGCAGAGCCCTGAAGGTCTGGGACGTCGATCGGCGCACGCTGGTAGTGAGCGACCCTGATCCCATCAACAGCGTTGCGGCCACGTTCAGCCCGGACAGCCGGCAGGTCGCCGTGGGACATCAGGACGGCGAGCTCCTCCTCTACGACTTGGCGACCGGCCAGCGGGGCCGGAACTGGCGGCTGCCGGCTCCGGCGCACAATGTGGCCTTCCGCTGGGACGGGGCTCAAATCGCCGTCCCTCACCGCGCCGAGAAAGACTGGGCTTGCAGAATCCTTGAAGTCCAGACGGGCCGGATCGTCCGGACGTTTCCGCTGCCGTCCGGGGTGACGGTCGTCTGGAGCCCCGATGGGAGCAAACTGGCGACGCCGTGCGATGACATGAAGATTTACATTTGGGATGTCGCTACCGGTGCCCGAAGAGCCGTCCTCGAAGGTGAGACCAGTCAAGGATTGAGAGCGTCATTCGACCCGTCCGGCGCGTTGCTCGCGAGCAACAGCTGGGAAGGGAAGCTACGGATTTGGGACCCGGTACTGGGCCGTCCTTGGCTAAAAACGAAGGGTGGTGGGTTCGAATTCAGTCGGGACGGACGATCGCTCGTTTTGGATCAAGAGAAGTTGACCACGTATCAGGTTGACCCCGCTCTCGAATACCGCACCCTCGCACGCGCAGCGACCCCTCCGCTGAATTATGCCCGAGTATCGGTCCATCGGAGTGGCCGACTGCTGGCTTTGGGTACCGCCCGCGGCGTCGTGCTCTGGGATCTCGCCAAAGGGAAAGAGCTCGCCTTCCTGCCGATCGGGCTCGCCTGGCACACGACGTTTGCGCCGTCCGGGGACCTGTTTACGAACGGCTCGCTCGGCCTCTGGCGCTGGCCGGTCAAAATCAGCACCGACGGGAACGAGTGCCGTCTGGGTCCGCCGCAACAGCTCCCCCTCCCAGGCAGCGACTGCGCCATCGATTTCGACAGCTCAGGCGGGATTGTCGCCCTGGCGAACCATTCTGAGGCGTACGTCCTTACGCCTGAACGGCGGTTTCGAGTCGGACCGCTCGATGACTGCCGAGGCGTGGCCGTCAGCCCAGATGGGGCATGGCTGGCGACTGGCACGCATACCGGCTGCGGAGTACAGATTTGGCGCATCCGCGACGGCGTTAAGGTGAAGGAATTGCCCATCGATCACGGAACGGGCGTCTTGTTCAGCCCCGACGGAAAATGGCTTTTGACTGGGGCCGGTACGTGGAGGCTGTGGTCGGTTGACTCCTGGGAGGAGGTCCGGCAAAGCGGTGGCTATGGGTGTTGCTTCTCACCCGATGGCCGACAGTTCGTCGTTCAGGATGCGGACATGGCTCTCCGCCTCGTCGAAACGGAAACGGGCCGAACGGTGGCTCGCTTCGAAAGTCCCGATCTTTGCGCGGGATGGGTCACCTTCAGCCCGGATGGCACGCGCCTCGTCGTCAGCACCAATGACGGCCCGGCTGTGCATGTGTGGGACCTGCGAGCGATTCGAAAGCAGCTCGCTGTCATGGGCCTCGACTGGGATGCGCCGGCCTTCCCCGACGAGCCAGGCTTTCAATCGGTACCCACCCTGCATACTCTGAGCGTCGACTTCGGCAAACTTGCAGAACGCCTTGAAGGGTTTAATGAGCCACCCGAAAAACGAATTCAAGCGAACACTGCGCGACTCAAGCAGAACCCCGAGGACGCTGATGCCTACCACATGCGCGGCCACGCTCTGCTTGAAGTGAATCGCCCCAGCGAGGGGATCGACGACTTCAGCCGGGCTATCCGCCTGCGGCCGGATGATACGCACCTTTTGGCGATGCGCGGAAGTGTCCATGCCGCGATAAGGCAGTACGACTTAGCCATCGCCGACATGGAAGCTGCTTTGGTGCGCCGGCCGGACGAGCCCCTCGTTCGCGAGAGGCTGGCTCGGTCCTGTAACAACCTTGCCTGGGACCTGGCGAATTGTCCCGAGCCGAAGCGCGATCTGAAACGGGCGCTGGCATTGAGCCAGCGAGCGGTGGAGTTAGATCCAGCTCAAGCAACATCGCTTAACACACTAGGCGTGGTTCGATATCGCGCCGGCCAATACAACGAGGCGATCGGTACCCTCGAGCAAAGCCTGGCTGTTGGCCGTCGTCAGTCTGACGCCTTCGACCTTTTCTTCCTGGCCATGGCTCACCATCGCCTTGGACACCGGAGGGAGGCAATCGGCTACGTCCACCGTGCAGTGGGTTGGGTACGCCAGCAGAAGAACCTGAGTAAACAACACTCGGACGAGCTGGCCGCATTCCGCGTCGAGGCCGAGGCTGTGTTGACCGATCCGCCCAGTGTTCTCCCTGTGGACGTTTTTGGTCCCAACTAGACACCGTGTAAGGTCCATCAACGTCGTGCGTACTACCTTCCAAGTACTCACTCTCGGCACGAGGAAAGTGACGAGCTGGTATTCTTTCGGTTCCGGTCCGCAGTCACTTGAAGGAGCCCACGATGTGCAAGTCCGCCTCCTCAACACTGAACCTCCTGCTCCTCTTGATCGTGTCGGCGCCGGTCCGTGCCCAGCACCAGTCCAACGTCATCGAGCGGGGTAAAAAAGCGACCGCGCTGGTCGAAGTCAAGACGGCTGAGGGCGCAGCGAGCGGATCCGGCTTTTGCATCGACAAGTCCGGCTTGTTCATCACCAACTCCCACGTCGTCCGCCGGGCCGGTCAGGGGAAGGACGATGTCCGCCTGGTGGTCGATATCGGTCTAAAGACACAACGGAGTATCCGGGCCAAGGTCCTGCGGACTGACGACGGTCTCGATCTGGCGCTCCTCAAGGTCGATGCTGATGCGGGATTGAGCGCGCTCGAACTGGGCAAAGAAGATTCCTTGGTCGAGACGGCGCCTGTCGTCACGTTCGGTTTCCCCTTCGGCCGCCAAACGACCGTTGGCAACGAGATGTACCCCGACATGACGGTCCTCTCCAGCAAGATAACCGCGCTGCGGAAAGACGCCGGTCGGCTCGAGGGAATACAGTTTGATGGTCAGCTCAATCCGGGCAACTCTGGCGGCCCGGTTGTGGACTACGCTGGCCGGGTCATCGGGGTCGCCGTGGCGACCGTTCGTGGTGCGGCCATGAATCTGGCGATCCCGGTCGGCCGTCTTTCCGAGTTTCTGATGGCTCCAGGCTTGATTTTCGAGCCGCCCCCCCTGGTTTACAAGGACCGGTCACGGCTGGTGACCTGGACGATCAAGGTGCAGCCCCCGACTCCCGAGGCAAAGCTTCCCGAAAAGCTCTCGGTGAACGTCACTCTTGCCATAGGCGTTGGCGAACCTCGCGTCTTCACGGCGCAGTCGGCGGGAAACGGGATCTTCAAGGTAAAGGTCACGCCAGTGCCGCGCGACCCGGAGCGGCAGGTCAGCCTCGACGTGCGCGCGCCCAACGGCCAGGTCACGCAGGTCCAGGTTAGGGACAGTGATGTGAAGGTAGGCAACGCGAAGTTCATGCTAAGTGATCTGCGACTACTGATCGGGGGCACGTCGCCCCGCGCACAAACGGCCCGCGGACAAATGGTCGTCGGCCCAATCCTCGGGCTGGGGACAGTCAAGACGAAGTCGGGCAAGAAGACGGTCATGATCGACCTGAATCAGGCCTCGCAGATCATGGTGCAGCCGCTCGACCCGCCAGCACCGGTACAGGCCGTCGAGGCGCTCGTCGAGGCCAGGCAGGGATCGAAGGTGCTGGCGTCGGTAGTCAAACGGGCAGAACTGGCCGGGGCACCTGTCTCACGGGGGGTGGCCGTGCGCATCGGGCCAAACATCTTAATCGTACCAGATCGGAGGCAGATGCCGATGACCTCGGGCTCGCGGGGGCCGAACGATGATGGCCTGGTCAAGATAGGAGGCGAACTCTCCGTCGATGGCGTGACTCGAGGGTCCGGCAAGTCCATCCGGCCGCCGACGGTCGAAATGGGTGAGGCGAGGGTCGGGAGTTCGGCGCATCCCGATGGTCCCATTCGCGCGTTCGTGGGCCACACCAACGGAATCTGGTGCGTGGCCATGTCCCCTGATGGCCGTCGACTACTTACCGCCAGCCACGACTACACCGTCCGACTCTGGGACGTGGAGACCGGCAGGCAACTCTTGGTGATGTCCGGCCACACCGACCATGTCAAAGGGGTGGCGTTTCTGCCCGACGGTGCGCGGTATTTCTGGAGCGGACGACGACACTCTGCGGTTGTGGGACCTCGCGACCGGCCGTGAGCTTCGTCGATTCGTTGGCCACACGGCGGACCTGTCGGCTGTCGCTGTTTCGCCCGACGGCCGTCGCGCTCTCTCAAGTGCGTCGGACCGGACGGTTCGAATCTGGGATCTGGAGAACGGCCGAGAGGTCGGCAAGCCCAAGCTGCACGCATCCGAAGTTACGAAGGTGATTTTTATGCCCGATGGCCGCCGGGCATTGTCGGCGACCGTTGACGGGACCGCGACGCTCTGGGACCTGGAAACGAGTCGCGTGTTGCGCCAGTTCAGTGCGCGACCGGTCATGATTTCTTGCGTTGCCGTCGCACCGGATGGCCGTCTTGCTGCCGCCGGCTGCCAGGACGGCACCGTACGCGTTTGGGACGTCGAGTCCGGACGTGAGGTCGGCCGCCTCACCAAACACGACGGGGGCGTCCAAAGCGTCGCCTTTATCGACGGCGCCCACATGCTGTCCGGGGGAGGAGAGAAGGACCAGACTGTTCGCCTCTGGGAGATCGCCAGCGGCCGAGGGGTCCAGTGCTTTGACGGGCTGAAGACCGCAGTATCCAGCATGGTTATTTCCGCCGACGGTCACACCATGGCTCTGGCTCGCGGCGGCATCGCCGAACTTTGGGGCCTGCCGGTGCCAGAGGTGGCTGCCGAAAACGTCGGCACTCCTCTCGTCAAGACGCTAGAAAGCACGATTCACAACGTGGCCGTCGGAGGAGCTGGACGTTACCTCATCTTGACATTGAAAACAGCACGCAAGCTCGTCGTGTTCGATGTTAACTCGGCAGACTTTGTCAAGTCGATCACACTCCCAGCGGATAATAGCCTCGTTGCTGCCGGGGCCAAGTCGCTGGTTATTGCCTTCCCCGACCAAAGATTATTCCAACGCTGGGACCTGGAAACCCTGATGCGTCAGGGCGCGAGTTTCTCGTCGCCTATAAAAGGCCGACTCAAGGCTCTGGCAATGGGCAACGACTGCGACGGCCCATTATTGGCGGTTTGGTCCCCGGATACGAGCAATAACATCGCCGATCAAGCCCGGTTCAGCTTTCTCGACGCCAAGACGTTTACGGTACTCAAAGCGGGGTCGATCACCAACGGCGGGTTCCAAGGGATCGGTAGTGTGTCACCATCGAGGGGGAGTATCACCCTGCATCCGTCCATACGTGATCGGGTTCATGTCCGCGCGTCGGCTGGCGGTGACCTGTATGGAATCTGGCACACAGACTCGTCACCTTCAGGCTTTCAGACGCTCGAGGTGCGCAGATCGACGCTCAAGGGCATTTACAACCACGACGGATTCGATCACCTCGCTCCCGGCCCAGATGGCCATACGGTCTACACGGGCCGAGCGGGGGCACTCGACCCCGATGGTAAGCCTGTGCGCGGAGGCGATTCTCGGCCCGGAACGAATCCTGAGCTCACCATTCCCGCGACCGATGGGGCCTATTATCTCAACATACAGGGCCTTGGAGGCAACTCGCCGCATCGCACGGGAAGTGCGACGACGACGGCTAAAGTGATGGCCTCGGTCCATGCCGCCGCCGACGGAACACGCCTCCTGACTGTGAGGGATTTCGACGAAATGAATGGTGCGAATCAAAACGAATCGTTCATCCAGGACGATTTCACCCTCGAAAAGCGATTTCATTTTGTCCCTGCCGCTAATCTGCTCGTCACCATCCCGTTTACCAACGATCGGCTCGTGTTGCGCCGGCTCGACATTCACAAGGCTCTGGAGAAGTTAGGAGGTGACTACCTCGTGGTCACGAGCCCCTCAAATCTACACGCGTCGGCCGGCAAGTCGTTCAGCCATCAGATCGAAGTTCTCTCGAAAGCGGGCGGCATCCGATGCGCCATCGCCCAGGGTCCGGAAGGTTTGGCCGTCTCGCCGACCGGCAAACTGACTTGGCTGCCGCCCAAGAGTGGCGGGCGCGGTGATGTCGTGACGGCGATCATCACGGTCGCCGATTCGACTGGCACGGAGCGGTTTCACACGCTGAGGATCCGGCTGGATTGACCGGGTGTGCTCGCTGTAATCCCTGGATAAGAGTGGACGGGAATGAGACACTGTGTTCGAAGAAAGTGTACCGGATTGCTCGCTGAGCACCACCCCTTAACCCCAGTACTGCTGAATTAGCGTTAACCCGGAAAGCGGACAAGGCTTGCGATCTACTGGTTCCCACGCTCCCGCGTGGGAACACCGATCCTGGACGCTCAGCGTCCCCGCCGTTTCCCCGCCGCAATGTTGGCCCCAGCCGACGCGGAGCGTCGCCGAGGACGTTCCCACGCGGGAGCGCGGGAACGAGAACCAAGTTCTTTTCTGCCTTCAGTTTATCACCAATTCAACGGTATTGCCCTTAACCCCCCTTTACAAAGGGGGGAATTGCCTGGACGACGGAGCCGCCTGTGGCCGATCCTGATACACCCGACTGGGTTCGCGACGCGATTTTCTACCAGATCTTTCCCGACCGCTTTGCGCGGTCGCTTGACGGTGCCCAAGCCGAGCCACCTCGACGAATGGGGCTCGCCGCCGACCTACCACGGCTATCAAGGGGGTGACCTGATCGGCGTGGTCGAGCACCTTGATTATCTCGTCGACCTGGGCGTGAACGCCATCTACT
Organism: uncultured Isosphaeraceae bacterium; assembly: GCA_963850935.1. GTDB lineage: Bacteria > Planctomycetota > Planctomycetia > Isosphaerales > Isosphaeraceae > CAWFRS01. The sequence goes on along the minus strand of CAWKNT010000015.1, from coordinate 19,182 downwards.
TCACCCCGATCTTTCAGTCGGCGTCGAACCACCGCTATCACACGCACGATTACGAAAAGGTCGACCCCATGCTGGGCGGAACCGCCGCCCTCCGCCGGATGATCGACGAAGCTCATGCCCGCAATATCCGCGTCGTGCTCGACGGCGTGTTCAACCACGCCAGCCGCGGCTTCTTCCAGTTCCACGACATCATGGAAAACGGGCCCGAACGCGGCCTATCTCGACTGGTTCACGATCAAGGAATTCCCGCTCAACGCCTACGACAGCGAGAAGGCGCCCAACTATCAAGCGTGGTGGGGCTTGCCCGCCCTGCCCAAATTCAACGTGGCGTGCCCCGAAGTGCGCGAGTTCCTCTGGGGAATCGCCCGCACGTGGGTCGAGTTTGGCATCGACGGCTGGCGGCTCGATGTCCCCAACGAGATCGACGACGACGCGTTCTGGCGTGAGTTCCGCGTTCGCGTGCGCGCGGTCAATCCCGACGCGTACATCGTCGGCGAGGTCTGGACCGACTCGCAGCGCTGGCTCAAAGGGGACATGTGGGACGCGGTGATGAACTATCAGTTCACCCGCGCCTGTATCGCCTTTTTTATCGGCGAGACTTGTGACTGAAGACGAGCTGAAGAAGACGAGCCTCTTTCCGGTCGGGCCGACGACGGCCGAGGCGTTTCGCCGCAATATCGAGCGGCTGCTCGGGTCTCTATCATCCCAACGTGTCGAGCGTGATGCTCAACTTGCTGGGGAGCCACGACATGGCGCGGTTCCTCAGCCTGGCGCGCGGCGACAAGTCTGCGCTCAAGCTGGCGACCCTCTTTCAGATGATTTATCCGGGCGCACCGTCGATCTACTACGGCGATGAGATCGGCATGACGGGCGGCCACGATCCGGCCAACCGCGGCGCCTTTCCCTGGCACAAGCCCGAAATCTGGGACCGGGACCTGTTGCACGAATTTCAGCGGCTGATCGCCCTGCGGCGGCAGCGGCCCGCGTTACGGCGCGGGTCGTTTCAGTTTCTCTGGGCGGCCGACGGCGTGTCGCCGTGGCGCGGCAGCTTGATGGTGAGACCTTGATCGCGCTCTTCAACGCCAGCCACGAGACTCGCCGGCTTGATTTAGCCGTGGCCAATTTACTCGCCGACGAGACTGTCCTGACGGGATGTTGGGGACGTGAAGTCGTCCGGGTCGAGACGGGGGCGCTCCGCCACTTGGAGCTCGCACCCCGCTCGTCGCGGGTGTACGCCACTCCACTTTGATCGCCAACTGCGGTAATCGGGCGAGCGATCGGCATCAAGTCGATCTTGGCCGAGTGTAAGTGATGGCAACAAAAAAACCCGCCTCGGCACTCATCGCAGGGGCGAAAGGTGCCGAAATCCGGGTGTTTTGCCTCTCCTATATCGGGAGGCCGAGTCAAAATCAACCGCTGCTTATCCTCACGATTCATTGATAGGCGCGGCCCGCTCGTCAGTTCGAGGAGACGAGGCCGCGATCGATTCTGCGCTGGGTGCCTTGGCCTTATTTTGTTCAACCAAGCGTGCCCTCAGTCGCGCCTCGAAGAAGGCGGCGAGCCGCCGCCGTGAGATTTCCTTTGAATCGCTCATTGCGAGTCATCCTTTCGCGATGCGATCGCAGACGGGATTCACATGAGTGGCCAAGGCAAGTCGGTTCGCGGTGATCGAGGGAGAGGAGGAAGGAAAAGGACAACAGGAATTCTTCAATCGAGGCGAACCACTAAACTTGCCACGCATCGGTGACCTTACTGCGACGAAAATTAGAATATACAGATCAGAACAAGACAGAGACGGAATTGGCGAACTGCAAACTCGGACGCATTAAATTTTACTACTCACGATGCCGGTCGTCCAGAGGCTTCGTTTCGGCGATCTTGAGGTTATATTGATTGATCGACAAGTCTCTCGGGCATTCCTTGGTCGCGGGATTGCCGCAAAAGTCTCGTACCCGGTCGTTCTTATGAGCTTCACACGAGTTCCACCGGCATGGCGCCTCCCGGAGGGTATCGACGCGCCGCTGTGGGAATACACACACACTTCGCGGTTGGCCGCCGAGGAGGATGCCTATTTTGCCGATCATCCTTTGTTTCAGGCGGACGAGCGTGCCGTCAATGAGCGGTTCATCGAGCCCGGTCGCCTGGTGGATTTGGGCTGTGGGACGGGCCGACACGGCTCCGCTTTGCCGCTCGGGGATTCTCGGTAACGGCGGTCGATCTGTCACGGCCCATGCTCCAGATGGTGAGTGCAAAGGCGGCGGAGCGAGGGGTGGAGCTGACTACAGTGCAGTCAAACCTGTGCCACCTGGGCTGTTTCCCCGACGCGTTCTTCGACTACGCCCTGTCGATGTTCAGCACGTTGGGGATGATCCGCAGCCGCAAGTCGCGGCATCGCGCTTTGGCGTGAAGCCTGGCGAATCCTGCGGCCGGGCGGGCGAATGGCGCTTCACGTTCATAATTTCTGGCTCAACCTGCGCAATTCCCAGGGGCGGCGCTGGCTTTTTTCCCAGGCGTGGCCCGCTTTTTTCGATCGGGCCAACCTCGGTGACAGGCGGATGAACTACCGTGGGATTCGCTGGAATGAAGGTTCACCTTTATCGTTGGGGCGAGCTGAAACGCGAGCTGCGCGGGGCGGGTTTCAAGATCCAAGAAGTCTTGCCGCTCGACGAAGTGTCGTCGGCGTCGATCGGCGCTGCCTTGGTTCGCGCACAGTCTCCGTGCGGGAGGATGGATTGTCTTCGCGGTGCGGCGGTAAGGTTCAGGTGCCCCGCATACGTTCGAGCAAGTTCCGCGTGATCCGCTGGACGCGCGGATCTGGTCCCTGGGGCCGGGTATAAACAGCCGGGCGCACGTAACCGGGAGGTGCGGAAAGCCCGTCGGCCCACCAGATCGTGGACGCATTGAATACAAAGTTTCCCTTCGGGCCTGGGTAAATCGTCGCCGTATACGTTCCTTGGGCACGGGGGCTTTGAGTCTTACCACTGGCAACAACTTCCAGTCCGGGAATCGGGGCAGGCTCACCGTGCCACTCCCAGCCCACCAGGCCGGGTATGCCGTCCCCAGCTTTCATGCCGGTGCCGGCGAATAACCAGTGGTCGGGCTTGCGGCAGATCCAGTCGCCACCGCCGGTCACGGGATAGGTGCTTTGTGCACCCATCAGTGTTGCTTCATTCGGGCCGTTCTTGGTGAAGAGCGCCTCCTCGGGAAAACCCTTTTCGATCTCTTCTATTCGCGGCGAACCGAATCGCCCAACGCGTTCGATGATCCGGCCAGGGCGGCCATCGCTCGATGGGCGGATGTCGATCACGCCACAGATGCTGTTGCCCGACAAGAACGCGAGATTCAATCCCTCCGAGACCATACGTTTCATCGTCTCGAACATCGATAACGACCAGTATTCGTCGTGCCCGACAGAAAGCCAGCCCTTGGCCCGAAGCAAGCCGGCCGGATCGGAATGAGTGTCGAGGTTGGAGATGTAACTCACGTCGTACGCCATGCTGCTCCATCCAGTAGGCCAGCGGAAATTCCCAGAGCAAGAACTCGCCAGATCCGACCGACAGGGGGGCGTCGACGACCTGGCAATACTTGCCGTACGGCCGGTCGAAACTCGTCGCGACATTCGGGCCCCAGTACCACTCTTTCTTGCCGTCGTCATAGAGTGAAAACTGGTTGGGCCAGCGGTTGTAGGCGTTCCAAGTTGTGTCGGATACCTGAAAGAGAAAATCGCACTTACGGTCGTCCCGGACCACAAAGACGATGTAACTTTGCATTCCTTCAAGCTCGGCCGTCAGCTTTCCCAGGTAGACGCCGCTGGTCCAGTCGCGCGGGATCGTGATTGTCTGCGCACGGGGCCCAGGCGCACTCGCGGAGCCGTATTAGGGCCGACAGGGGGATCAGGCTGGACAGAGCCGTTGAACGGCGCGGGCTCCATAACCAGTCGTCCGCCGTGGCCCTGGTAATAACCGAGGCGATAGATCTGCATCCGGAAACTGCGACGGCGGATTTGTGCTCACGTAGAAAGTGATCGATTCGCCGGGCCGCACGCTCGTCCGCGACGCGAAGCCTTCGATCCATGGACTGCGGTACTTCGTTTTGGGATCGACGGCGACTTTGGTGGTCATCCAATCGCGCGTGCCGGGCAGCTCGTTTTCGCGCCGAATTCGATCCCGGTCGGCCGTCGACTTATCCTGGGCTTGAGTCGATGCGGGATTGATTACCGCGGCTAAGCTGCTAGCCGCGGCGGCCTTGAGAATGCCGCGGCGGTTCCAGTCGCGTTCATTGGACATTTTGGGCACGCTCCCCCCGGGACGGACAGTGTTCGATTGGATGACAGCGTCCGTTTCAGTTCAACCAATTGGCGGCCCGGCGGCAAGATGCGGCGGGTCGACGTGATCCTGCCCACGCTCGAACTGCACTTCGCGCCAAAACCGAGCGCCGCCAGGTGGCCAACCAGCTGAGCGTAGAGCCCTATCGGTGTCAAGGGTTCCGAGTCGCCCTCGCCGGGAGGCAGCCAGTTCAACTGGCGAAAATGATCGACAGGCCAAAGCGGTAACGGCGTGCCAAAGGCGAGGGCTGACTCGACCGCGACCAAGCCGTCGTTGGGTCCTTCCAGCTCCCAAAGTGCGGCCGAAGTGCGTTGCAGAGGCCAGCACACGGTTTCGTGGATCGGGTCGCCCGCCACGCTGAAACAAGGAATATCGGCAGGAGGCGGATGAAGGCGATGGATCCGCCGAGCCGCCCGGCGCGTGATGTCGACGCAGCCCTGCGGATCAATTCCCAGAGAGGCTAACAGCCGGTAGATACGCCCCACGCGTAACTTGGCATAGTCGGCGAGCGCCGTCCCCAAGTGCGGTGTGCCTATTGTCGTCAGGCTTAGAACGCGCCGCTGCCATTCTCGATCGGCAAGCATCCGGCGCGCATCCAGACCCCCCATGCTGTGCCCGATCAGGTGGATGGGTTCATCAGGAAACGTGCGATCGATCTGATCGGCGAGCCGCTTGGCCCGTTTCTCGGTTCCGGCGATTGGCGGCACGCGGGTCACCAACACGCGGTTTCCCGCGTCTTCGAGCGCGCAGGGAATACCACGGAAATATGACGTCACTGTGAGGCGACCGATGCCGATGCGCGTAAAACCGAACAGACCGTGAGCCAGCACGATCGGCGCGTCCAAGCGAGCAAACCGTAACGGGGGCAACATCAGCGTCGCAAATCACCTTGATCGTCCTCGCGCGGCAAGAGCCTTGAACGCGACACGAGGACGTTTGAGTCCGGATACCAGTCTCTTGCTTGACACACTCTCGACCCACATGCGATTGTGCACAACGTAGAGGGTTACGGCACTATGGACCTTGATTTTTTTTGTTGCAGTTATAACGATCGAGCGGATCAGCGGGTCGAAGACGGAGGTCGGCCATGCATATACACGGGATTGTACGTATTGCAACACTGGAAGAGAATCCGCCCGGATCAGACCGGATAGAAATGCGAATTCGGGTCCAGGGCGTAAGGCCCGACCAGCCCCGGCTCCTGATAGTTCCCTACGAGCTCTTGCTCGGCGACGAGACACTCGAACCCGAGGGGGTGCAGGGAAAAGGATTCGAGGCGCAGATTAGCCAAGACGCGGCGGGACGCTGGGTCGTCAGCGAGATCGCATTCGCCACGGGTCGCGTACTGCGTGCTCCGGAAGGGTGAACCAACAACACGAAAACAAGTCGATGGCCTCGCTCTGGGCGCCTGTGAGCGGAAGCAACGGAAGAGCCGCAGCGTCGGGCTATGCCAGACTTCACGGCCAGAATCCGGCGATCATCCGACGATAAAGCTCGAGATAACGATCGACGACGACTGCGAGGGCGAATTCCTGGTCGATCCGCTCGCGGGCGGCGCTGCCGAGGCGGCGCGCTTCGTTTGGGTTTTCCAAGAGCTCGATGAGGGCGTTGGACCATGCTTCCGCCGTGGGCTGGCTAATCAGCCGACCTGTGTGACCGTCGGCGACCAGGTCCGTGTTGCCGCCAATTCCCGACACCACGCAGGGCAGGGCGGTCGCCATGCCTTCGAGCAACGAGTTGCTCATTCCCTCGGCGACGCTGGGCAAGACGAAGATGTCGGCCGCGCGAAGATACTCGGCGGCACTGTCGACGGCACCGACAAACTGAACGCGATCGGAGATTCGCAGCGAAGTTGCTAGCTCGATCAGGCGCTGGCGATCGTTGCCGGGCCCGACCAAGATCAAGTTGGCCTTGCTGCGGCGGGCAACATTGGCCCACGCTTCAAGTAATAGAGGTAAATTCTTCTGCGGGTGGAGGCGACCCGTGAAAATCGCGCGTGGGCGGGGCAGGAGATCAGCCTCGACTGTACTGGGGCCCGGGCAGAAGTCCTGGGTATTGACGCCGCTGGCCATGCGGACGATCCGCTCGGGTGGCACCCCGAGCTCGCGCCACTGGCGATCAATCTCCGCCGAGATCGCTGCGAAACCGGTGTTCGCCAGGATCGCCCGACGCAGGATCGGGGCGGCTCTTGTTCGCCTTAATTCGTCAGCCTCGCCGTAATAGCCCGAGCTCGCCGGTTGAACCAGGGTCGGTTTGCGCGTGATCACCGACCGCGCCAGCCCGGTCGCCACCGCCTCCCACAGGCCTTGGTGGGTGTGGATCACGTCGATTTCGGCGCGAAGCCGCTTGATTGCAGCCATTATGCCGGCGACAAAGCTCAGCCCAAAGAGAGGACCGGCCGCGGCTGTCTTGATCCAGCGGTGGATGAAGATCCCTTGATGCTCTTCGTCGACGATCGGGTAACCCGGGACGGCCCGCGTGATCACGTGGACCGTATGACCGCGCTGCGCCAACTCAGCCCCCTGCACAAGGGCCTGCCGTTCTGCGCCACTGGCGAAGGGATGAAAAAAGCTCACCACATAGCAGATGCGCACCGGATCTAGAGCAAGATCTGGCATTCCTTCGCGGGGCTCACTCCGGTTCGTGGACGTTTTTGAGATTCTTGAAATGGGGGTAATGACCCAGTATCTCTAGCGCTTTTCTGGCTTGAGACGCTGGGACGAAGATCTTGTGGCCGGGCTCGAACGGGAGACCGCCGAAGGGGTTCATCGCCGCGGTCGCATCGCTCCGCGCGGGGATGTCTTCCTCTTTCAGCAAATTGACGACCAAGGTTGCTTCGATTTCGTTAGCAACCTCGCACAAGAGGATTTCAGGAACTTCGTCCATAGCTTGCTCCCATCGAATTGGGAGACAGGTAGTATTCTCGACCCAAGTGAGCCGAGAGCTAACTGCCTGAACAAAAGGAGCGGTGGGTGTGACCGGTCACAATCCGGCGACACCCACCGACTTTGCTTGTTCTGCTGACTGGTCGCTTATCAGTACGAGATGATCAGGTTGCGGACTTCGCGACCCTCCTGGTTATCGAGAATCTTGCCGTTGCTGACGGTGATGGACCGGACGGGATATACGCGTCCGCTCGGCACCCGCACGTTGACGGTCCACTCGCCGTCGGTCAGACGAATCGCGAAATTGCCGAATGCGTTTGTCATGCCGTCCTTACGAATGGCACTGTTGTCTCGGTTGGTCACCGAGACGGCAACCTCGCCCAGAGGCTCGCCGGCATCTGATTCGACCCTCCCTAAAAGGACATTGCGCATTCGGCTTGCGCGTGGGCGTGGAATAGACCGGGCGAAGTGATTCGCGCCGGCCGCCTGGAGCATGTCGATGGGTGCGGGACGCAGCTCAAGTTCTCCCTGCTCCCCTGCAGGCGCCGCTGATTGCGGCGTCTTTGGGGTGGTCGTTGGGCTGGTGGCGCCCTTCGTGCTCGGGCTCGTCGCACCCGGTTGTGCTGTCGACTGTTCGCGCGGCACGGCCGGCGGAGTCGGAGAATTGTCAGCGCGACCCGGCTGGGTCTGGGCCTTGGTTGTGTCCCGCGGCAAGTTTCGCTGGGTTTTGGCTACTTCGGACGGGGCTGGATCGACGTTGGATGGGATTGTCGGATCATCCATAACGTCACTCTGGACCGACCTCGAGCTCCCATTTGACCGCGGTGCGGTGTATCCCTGTGACGGTGCCGCATAGCTCTGAATCGGGGCCGTCGTCGTCGGCGTCGCCCAGGCTACCTGGTCGCAGCACTCAGTAGCGGGCGAGCTCGAGTAGCCGGTTTGCCATACGGTCGGATACTCGTAAACCTTAGGCGAATAGATTGTGGGTGTATAGAGCGTCGGCGAGTAAGCTCTTGGCCGATAAGAGGTTGTGTAATAGCTCGGCAAGTAGAATGCCGTGGGAACGATAGTCCCGTAGCTTGCAAGCGCCGGTCTTTCGACCAGGCGAAGCCTGCCGAAGAGACCTCTACGAAGCCGATAGGTCGACGTCAAAACCAACGGTTCTGAGACGTACGACGTCGGAAAATAGCTCGATGCGACGTACGACGTCGGAAAATAGCTCGATGCGACGTACGCGGTTGGCAACACGTATGATCGAGACGAGACATAGGTGGTCGGCCACACAACTGTCTCAGCAGTGGGTGTCAAGTAAACAGTCTCTGCGTAGCGAAGATCCATCGCCCAAGCAGAGTGACCAACTCCCGCCCAGACGATTGCGGCGAGGATCGGCAAGTGAAAGCCAAGTGATCGCATCACGAATCTCCCTTCAGAAGCGGCCAATTGCCCGCTTCGTTGGCTCTAGAGTCGTTCATGGAGCGCGGGTACACATAGTAAGGATACCAAAACGTAGAGCGCGAACCAAGAACCGGGAACGTTTGGTTGGCGTCAAGTTCCCGGTTGCTTTTACTGGCAAATGTGAATTGTCCATGGACAACCTGGGACCGTCCCGACGGTTTGCATGTCGCCGCCGGTTTTGCCATGATAAAAGGAACCAGGATAAGAAAAAGAGAGGAGGGGCGCAGATGGTCAACACGCGTGACGCGGCCCAGGTTCTTGACCACGATTTTCTGGAAACACGGTGCAAGATTCTCGAAATTGCCGCGACGCTCGATCGAATCGACCGCGCGCGGCACGCCATCGCGAACACCCCGACCCACGCTTGGGCCAGTTGCGCCGTGCGGTCGAGGCGCTCTTGGAGCCGGGGCCTGGCCGTGCCGAAACGGTGCAGCACATTTTTTCGCTCGAATATGAGCCGCACTGGCGCGAGCGGATGAATGTGACGCGGGCGAACTCCCGTGTTTCCTCCTAAGAACCAAAGGTGGTTTCTGCTCTTTAGCCTGTAGTCGAGAGGCAAACTCGCCATGCAATATATCGATCCTCATATTCATATGGTGTCTCGCGTGACCGACGACTACAAGCGAATGGCGCTCGCGGGGTGCGTGCTGGTAAGCGAGCCGGCGTTCTGGGCTGGATTCGACCGGTCGGGCGTCGAGGGTTTTCGCGACTACTTTCGCCAGCTTGACCGAGTACGAGGGCAAGCGGGCGGCAACTTATGGCATCGAGCATTACACTTGGCTGTGCATCAACGCCAAGGAAGCCGAAAACGTGTCGCTGTCGCGCGAAGTCATCGCGATGATCCCTGAGTTTCTCCATCGTCCCGGTGTGCTGGGAATCGGCGAGATTGGCCTCAACAAAAACACACGCAATGAGGCGACGGTGTTTCTCGATCACTTGGACCTTGCTGCCCGCACGCAAGAGCTGATCCTTGTGCACACGCCACATCTGGCGGACAAGTATCAGGGGACGCGAATGATTCTCGACATGCTGCGCGACGACCAGAGGATTCATCCCGAGCGCGTGTGCATCGACCACGTCGAAGAGCACACGATTCGCGATGCGCTCGATGCCGGGCACTGGGTAGGGATGACGCTCTATCCGATCACCAAATGCACGCCCGCCCGAGCCGCCGACCTGATCGAAATGTACGGCACCGAGCGGGTGATGGTGAATTCCGCCGGTGACTGGGGCCACAGCGATCCGCTGGCCGTTCCCGAGTTGATCTTTGAAATGCGCCGACGCGGCCACGACGATGCCAGGATCAAGAAGGTCGTGTTCGATAATCCTCTGACTTTCTTCGCGCAGAGTGCCCGTTTCGATTATGTTGCCAACGAGACAGCGGAAACGGCCGGCGCGCTTTAGACATTCGATAAAGCGAACGTTATACGACCGAAAAAAGTCGCCGCAACTGTCACGACCGAAGAAGCGGACGATGCGGTCTGACTTCGCAGCGGCGGGCCCTGAAAATCACAAGCTGGGCGAGCTTCTCGCTTTCCGACCATTTTTGCAAGAGGCCTTGTGGTAATGCCGACTTCGACCCCGCAATCGGTGGTGATGACAACAGCCCGGACATCTCGGCTTCCCACGATTGGAGGCAAGTACTTCGCGCTCGCGGTCCTGTTCGTGATGAACACACTAAATTATGTGGATCGTTATGCTTTCTTCGCTGTCAGCACGCCGATCGAACGCGATTTGCACATCGATGATTACTGGTTCGGCTGGCTGGGTGCCGCGTTCATGATCGTCTACACGGCTGTGGCGCCGTTCACGGGATGGCTGGGAGACCGCTTCAATCGCAAGCTCCTCATCTTCAGCGGCGTCGGTTTGTGGAGTCTGGCGACGGTTGGGGCCGCGCTTTCCGGCGATTTCTATCACATGTTTTTCTGGCGTGCTCTTCTTGGGAATCGGCGAGGCCAGCTACGGCGTGATCGCGCCGGCCCTGCTGGCGGACCTCTTTCCGGTGAACGAGCGGGGCCGGGCGATGGGGGTCTACTACCTGGCTCTGCCGGTCGGCACGGCGTTGGGATTCGTCATGGGCGGCGACCATCGCCGAGCACCTGGGCTGGCGGGCTGTTTTCTGGGTCGTCGGCCTGCCCGGACTTCTGGCCGCACTTGCCGCGCTTGTCATTCAGCGATCCCGGTCGCGGTGCATCGGAGGTCAGCGGAACCAAGGTCAAGACCGCCCGACCGGGCCATGGCCGACTATCTCGAACTGATCAAGACAAAGACATTTGTTTACAATACTCTCGGCATGGCAGCGGTGACTTTCGCGACGGGCGCCTACGCCGCCTGGGGTTCCGCATTCTTCCAGCGCATTCACGGTCTGACGACTGGATGAGGCCGGCCAGCGAATCGGCATCGTGCTGGTTGGAGCCGGCCTGATCGGCATTCTTCTGGGGATGTTCTTACCGGACCTGCTCTACAAGCTCACCAAGCGGGCCTATTTGCTGCTCGCCGCGATCGCCGTGGCATTGCGCCAGTCCCGCTGGGCGTCTTCGGCGTGCTCGAACGGCACACCAACTCATCGATCGCCTACTTGTTCGGCGCCTCGGTCTTGCTCTCGATGGTACTCGGACCCTGCAATACGGTGACGGCGAACGTCGTAGCCCCGAACCGGCGCGCGGCCGCCTATGCGGCCTTCATCTTTTTCATTCACTTGTTCGGCGATATCAGCTCGCCGATCCTTCTCGGCTGGATTTCCGAGCTGTTTGGCGAACCAAACGTGATGGCTTCACCGATTCGGCCATTTCTTCGCCTCGATCGGCGCCACGCCCGTCGGCGACACCAATCTGACCGTGGCGATGCTCGTCGGTTGGACCGATCTTGTTACTCGGCTTTTTCTTCTTCTTGATCGGTTCATATTACCTGCCGCGCGACCAGGAGACGGTGCGCGGGGCGGGGGGCGTGGCGGCAGAAGAGCTGGCGCAGTTCCACCATTGACGATGAGCCATGAACGAGACGACGCGGCTTATCTCGGCAATCGAGCGAGGAGACGTCGCAAGCCGCCGAGCAATTGCTGCCCTTGGTATACGCCGAGTTGCGCCGGCTGGCCGTCGAGCGGCTCGCTCGGGAAACGCCTGGACACACACTCCAGACGACCGCGCTCGTACATGAGGCTTACCTGCGGCTGATCGGCGCCGAGGATCCGCGATGGAATCGGCGCGGCCACTTCTTCGCCGCGGCCGCCGAGGCGATGCGCCGAATACTGATCGAGCGCGCCAGGCGAATACGAGCGCTGCGACGCGGTGGAAGTCGGCAACGTGTCGAAATCGATCCGGCTATGTTGGCTGCGCCTGAGCGATCTGAGGATCTGCTGGCTCTTGACGAAGCGCTGGATCTTTTGGCGATCGAGCACGCGCGAAAAGCAGAGTTAGTGAAGCTCCGCTTTTTCGCCGGCGTGACCATGGATCAAGCGGCGGAGACTCTCGGCGTCTCTGACGCGACGGCTGATCGCGATTGAAATTTTCGTCCCGGAGTGCCAGGCGATCCAGCACGCGCACCAGAAGGGCATCATTCACGGGGACATCAAGCCGTCAAACGTCCTGGTGACGATGTACGACGACAGGCCGATGCCCAAAGGTGATCGACTTTGGCGTGGTTAAGGCGAACGAGCAGCGGCTGACTGAGCGGACGCGCTTCACCCAATACGGGGCGCTCGTGGGAACCTTCGAATACATGAGTCCGGAACAGGCGGAGATGAACGCGCTTGGGGTCGATACTCGCAGCGATTTCTATTCGCTGGGCATATTGCTCTATGAGCTCTTGACCGGGAGGCCGCCGCTCGAAAAGCTGCGCCAGGCGTGTCGCTCGTCAAAGCCTCGTGAAGCGTCGCGCACTCGGACCGCGCGCCAAAAAGCCCTCGGCAAAAAGGGATTCGTCCACATCTCGCTATGCAGCTTCGAGTTCCGCTTGGGCGCCGGAATAATCGGAAGTTCGAAAGAATCGCTCTAACCCTATGCAGATCATCAACTTCCACCTGGGCGCCCGCATAACCGGCACGATCCGGACATTTTGTCGTATCTCTTGAAGCACCATCATATTACGGATGGGCGCCTGCATAACCGGCACAGTTTAACAATCTAACGTATGTTGAATGTCCACATCGAGTTATGCTTCGGCGCCTGACTAATCCGCATAAAGCGATCCGTGGCGGAGTATTGCCATATATCAGTGATTTAGTATGTGCTTACGGCTGGGCGCCTGGATAATCGGGGCGAGCGTTACAACCGCGACTTTCTCATGCCTTCGGCTTATTGGTTGACGGCATGCCCGTGGTGGCGCCTTCCGTTTTCAGGGTGACGACGCGGTCGCCGCCTCTCCGCTCAAAATTGATGGAGATTCCATGCAGCCGAAGCTGGGGAGCAATGCGGCGCAATTCGCTGCCGAACTTGCTGATCGTTTTGGGCCAGCGCGGTCCGAGCGTGTTGCCCGTGACTTTCACGATCGCGTTGTAGAGCTCTTGGGGTTTGCCCGACCAGTTGACTCCCGTTCGGGCGAGAGCGATCACGACGGTTGCCACCGGCGAATCTTCGAGCAGTATCTGTGTCGCCTCCTTGCGGTTGTCCTTGTAGGTTGATATGAACGTGTCGGCACCCCACCCCAGGCCCCGGCTGATCGCTTCACCCCACTCGGCGTAGTCAGCCATGCGCGGCAAGTCCGTCAGATTGACTGACGGCAGTTCGCGCAGGCCGCCGACGATCGCGTCGAGCACGCCGCCCAAGATCCGCGGATAGTCGGCGCGAAACGCCGGCCAAAACGTCCTCTCGGTTTGCCGTCGCGTCTCTGGGATTGCGGGCAGGTGCAGGAAGACAGAGCGATCGCGCAGGTCGCCGCGCAGCACGAAGTCGTCGATCCCGACCAGAATCACCGGCCGCTGGGCGTAAATGTCGCTCCGCTCGTCGTTCGTGAACAGTGTGCGGCCGGCAAATCCCCCGCCGAACGCGAGCTGGCAGACGCAGTCGGAGAGCCAGTCGGGAATCGTGCTGATGTTCTCGTACGCGAGCAGCCAGCCGTTGAGCGCGGTCGCCATCAGGTTTTCCGTGCTGCTCGGAAGTGCCAAAACGGGGCAGGTATGGGGGTCGATCAGGAGACGAAGGATCCTGGCCAGCGTGCTCTTGCCGGACGACTGCTCGCCGTTCAAGACCAGGATCGGATACGGGCCGACCGGCCGCAGCGCCGCCGTCAGCCAGGCGATCATGAGTCGGAAATCAGGCTCCGTGAGATTGACGTACGACCGCAACAGGTCGATCGAGCCGTCACGGGCCGGCACGGGCAGCCGCAGAAGTCCCCCGGGGCGGCGAAAGTGGACGCCGGGCCGATCAACGACGCTCCAACCCTGATCCCCAATCGCGACGGCCCGGCCACTGGAATCGCCCAGGTCGAGGAAATAAGCCGTGTCGGCACCGTCGCCGTTTTGGCCGACACGGACAAAGACCTCGGGCATGCCGGTGGTGAACCGCGCCTTGGCCTCGAGCATCCCGACCACGCGGCGAATCGCCCAGCTTGACGGCGGCTCGGTCTGGTCGTTCATGTACCCGTCGATCAGCCAGTCGCGGAACCCAGCCGACCTGAGCCCATAAATCTCGAGTCGATCGCCGACCCGAACCTGGCGCAAGAGTGGCCGTCGGCCGAGCGGAACAACCGCGCGCCGGAGGCAAGCTGGGTCAGAACCCGAACCGAGCTCTGACGCTCGCGCTTCTCGCCGGTTTCCTCAATCAATGTAATATTCGATACGTGGAGTTCCAGGGCACTGCCGAGCGTCTGCTCAATGCGCGAGCCTGAGCTGATTGGCGAGGAGATCGGCAACGGTGACAGTGCCTGGGATGGCAAGGAGTCGCCCTCGGCGCGAACCTCGAACTGGCCCGGCATGGCATCGCGCGAGCCGTCGGCGCTCGCGGTGAGCGCATCTGCGCCGGGGTCTCCCTCGTCCGGCGGCGAAGTTCCGCCCGATCCCTCCCGTGCCTCAACCGCGCCCGCGCCGGCTGCGTTACTGTCGGTCGCGTCGGGGATCGCAAAGGACGCGGGCTGGATGGGAACACGCCTGAGCCGGCTGATCACCCAATCGGGGGTTTCCGCGTACACATGATAGTTCGTAAAACCGAGCACGCCGATGATTCGCGCATCCTGGCAATTCTGCGTACTCCGGCACTCCAGCACAACATGATTGTGCTCGTTACGGGTGATGGAGAGCGCCATTCCGCGCTTCGGTGGGCCGGGCAGCGCGACTCCCACGAGTCGGGGCCGACCTTGCGTGGATCGAACCCGGATTCCTGGAGCCTGATGACGACATTGGCAACTCCGTCGCACACCATCGCGTCACCCCCCACGTTCGTACCACGACGAAAAGCAGCTTCTTATAACGGCTACATTCGGCAAAAATGAGCCTTTTCTGCAGAAGAAAACGCTAAATATAGCCGTTTGTCTCGCTACGATCGATATGCAATGAAGGGGCGGGGCCCGGTGAAGTGGCGCGGTGGATCGCGCTGGCTGAGGCATGACGCGATGGCTGCAAGTTCGCCAGTCACGAGCTAGGTGCGGTCTTCAGCTCTCTGAGCCGCCCGGCAAACGGTCAGTGCGCAGCCCGCCGCGTCGTAAACTGGTGGCGGGTGACACAAAGAGCGACCGACAGCAGGTGCGTGGTTGCGCTGGACACCAGTCGCAGTGCATGTCTTGCTCTTACAGTTCGGGCAACTGGACAGAGCGGTACTTGTATGGCCCAGGCGTGGTGCTGGGCGCGGTCGTGGACCAGCTTTTGGCCCGCACGAGTTCGGGCGAAACGACTGACTGGTATCTGCCCGATAACCTGGGTTCGGTAAGGGATATTGTGAGCGTTACCGGCGTTGAGCAGGATCACATCGTCTACGACAGCTTCGGCAACATCTTGACCGAGACCAACGTCACGAACGGCGATCGGATCAAGTTCGCGGGAATGCAGTATGACTACGCGATTTCATACTGCTCTCCTTGTGGTACTTGCCATTGCTCCCCTCGTCCGGTGGCGTTGCCGGGCCGGGGGAATAAGTCGACGTTCATCAGAGTGCTCGATTACCGGTTCTTAGTCGCCTTTTCTCGCTCGGTTCCGCGGCGACTTGCGGCGTGAGCGACGCGCGGGTTCCGCCTGGCGGTGTGGCTGCTGCCGTCTCCGGCTACCCGGAATCTTCAGCTCCGCCGGGCACTCGCGGTTGTACCCGCGGCGATGCGCGGCGCGAAGACGGCGCAACCGTTCCAGGTCCCGTTTGTCAGCCCAAATGATCCAGCAGCCACCGACTGTGCTGGACTTCCGCCCCACGACCCAGCCGCGACTGTGCCAGTGGCGCAGAGTCATGGGCGACATGCCGAGCTCTCTGGCCAGGTCGCCCAGTCGCCACTCATTGGGCTTGAGCTCTGCACGATCGATTCGCGGGCTTCCTTCCGGGTGCAGCAGTCCGTACCGGAGGAGGAACGGCTTCACATGTCCGCAACGGAACAGGCCTGTCCCGCGCGGCGGCTGGAAGCCCTCGCGGTTGAGCTGCTCCGCGATCTCCCCGGCCGTCGCGCCAGCCCGGCGCAACGCGGTCACGCGGTCTCGAAGAGCTCTGTACGTGCTGAGTTGCTCATATTTCCGAACGCCACGCCGCATGACGTGCCGGCTCTCCATCCCACCGGCCCACTGAATTGTCACATCGACCCACTCGGTCTCCCCCCGAATCGCCACGGTCACCCGCTCGACCAATGATGCACGATCGTCTGCCGGTCCTGGACTGTGGTGGTGGCCGCGTGCCAGAGCGCAGGGATGTCAGTAGCGAGGGCCTCGATGCGGCGGCGCTCGGCCACGCCGAGCACGGGAGGCTGTTCAGCCCGGAATCGATCATACTGCTCCTTCAGGTCGCTGCTCCCGCAGTGCTTCTTCCCAGCGCCGTTCTAGCTCGGCGCAACCAGGCGGTCCTCCGGCTCGACGGCGTGATACTGCCGGGCTGCTCGATCGGCCTGGATCTGGGCCCGTTCCAGCCGTTTTTGCCAGTGCTGTTCGACTCGCTGGCGCTTGCGCTTTAGATCGGCCAGGGCCCGCTCGTGCAGTTCCAATCGCGCTGGCTCGATCGCGCAAGACCTCCTCTGTGACCAGAGCCTCGAGTTGCTTTCCCGAAAAGCACTGGCAGGCGGGATCGAGGGGTTTTTGATGTCGATTCGTGCACACGTAATATGCCGGCAGCCCCTTGGCGTGGTAGGCGACCCGCATCTTCTGCCCGCATCGCCCGCAGTAGACCAGGCCGGTCACCAGCGACGGGCCACTTCGCGGTGCGCCTGGCGTGGTCGGCAGGTAGCGGTTGGAGTCCAGTCGTTGCTGGTTGGCCAGGTAGCGATCCCAGGTGATGTAGGCGGGGACCGCGTCGGGGATCATGACCTGCCACTTCAGCCTGGGAACCTGGACCGTGCCGGAGCCAGGCCGGTCCGGCTTCTTCCGCCGCGGGTCTTGACGGGTGAACCCGAAGGCATAACACCCGGCGTAGTAGGGATGCCGGAGGATTCGCCTGAGAGCGTGCACCGAAGGGGTGCGCGACTCCAGCCTCCCGGCACCTGCCTCGCCGCGCACGCGGACCCCCACCTTGATGTCGTTCCGGGCCATGTAGTGGTGCAGGGCTCCGATCGATCCCAGCTCCTCGAACTTGTCCAAGACCAGCCGCACGACGTACTGGACTTGCTCGTCCGGGTCCAGCTCGAGCTGGTTACCCAGCGCGAGCGGACGTACCCGGTAGGGGCTGAAGTGAACTGCTCGCCGCGTCGCGCCTTGTTCAACCGCCCGTTATAGAGCCGCTGCTTGAGGAAGTGCAGTTCGGCCTCGCTCATCGTCCCTTTGAGCCCCAAAAGCAGCCGGTCGTTATACAGCGTTGGATCGTAGATACCGTCGAAGTCTGCCAGCAGTGTGTGGAAGACGGTGCACCGCTCCAGCAGATGGTACCAGTCAGAATTGGCACGTGACAGGCGGCTGACCTGGAACCCCAGGATGATCCCGACGTGGTTGAGATTCAACTCGGTCATGATCCACTGAAAACCGGTGCGAGCCACAGCGGATGTCGCCGACAGGGCCTGATCGTGATCGACGACAATGACCCGCGATGCTGGCCAGCCCCAAGCCTCCGCGAGGTAGCGGAAGCCGCTCTGGACTTCAGCGGACTCCTTGTTGTGGATGACTTGATATTGGCTCGACTGGCGAACATACACGATCGCCAGTCGCTCAAGATGCCACGGCTGGATCTTGCCGGGCCGTCCCGGCGATGCCGTTGCATCCACGACGGAAGTTCGAGGCTCGGCATGCCCAAGAGTTGTACTGGAGACCGGCACCAGGTCAGGTGCGCTGATGATCGCCCTCCTGTCCCGCGGCGTCGCGAAGCCTTTGGATGAGCACCCGCCCCAGAGTGCTGACCACGCGAAGGCGAACCTGCTGCGGCAGGAGGGCCCACCGGAGATCCAGCCGGGGCGGATGATGCGGTTTCAGTTTTGCGCTGGGCGGGGACTGGGGGACGATAGCTGCGTGGCATGGGTTCCCTCCTTGACCAGATGCGCGTTGTGATTCCATCCAGTCCGCAAGACGAAGCAGTGCGGACAGGGCTATGGTAACGGGGACCGGCGAGGAATGGTAGGTGGGATCTTCTTGAGCATTTTGCGGCGGCTTATGACGCAACCACAGGGCAATATTATGACCATGCGAGGGACTATGACCCGGCGGCAGGCAGGTTTATGAGCCAGGATCCGAAAGGGTTCGCGGCAAAGGATCGAACTTATACCGCTACGTGCTAAACGACTCGACCGGACTCACGGATCCGAGCGGGCTTGCTCCGTATAAGGGCGCGATATATAACGCTCAGCAGCTATATTATGAGATAAAGTCGATGCTAGCGGAAGGGGGCAAGACGGCTGATATTCTGGATGAGCTTGAACAGGGACACAGTGAAGGCAGGAGATATTTTTGGACAGACGATTATGGGTGGATAGACAGCAGACATTTCTTTGCGCCGCGAGATATACGTATCAGAGCGGGTTTCCTACCATGGTGAAGTCTTTGGGTTACATGGCCGAATGGTGAGGGGATCCAAGAGTTCTTTTATGATGACCCTTACCGCACTGCGTTTTCATACGAGGACCTGCCCAGCAACTCTGCGGGTGCGGATTTCGGTCATCAGGATATCGAGGGCCAAAAGATCGCCGACGCGATTCTGAAATGGCTTAAAGACCACGGCGCTCGGCCGCCGAGTGACCCCAAAACCGGCTCCCAGAACCTTCCGAACAAAGATCCCAGCCTTCCGGTGGGAAAAGGAGGGTTAGGAGGATCGACATCAAACAGCAACAGTACGCCTAAAGGTCCTAAAGGGAAACCGCCTAATAGCTCGTGATACCCCCTTCTATGAAACAGCCCGTGCTGTCGACCGCTAATTCCGGAAGCCGAGGAGCCTTACACTGGGAGTCCATGAGGACGGGAATCGACAGTTCCGCTAGAATTG
>CAWKNT010000014.1:0-204774 GCA_963850935.1 uncultured Isosphaeraceae bacterium | reverse complement strand
GCGAGTGGAACGTGGACTGACCGCCACCCCGATCCCAATCCCGACTCCACCACGCAGGCTTGCCGTTTTTGTTTCCGACCGGCGGCTGCCACACAGGAAGGACGCCCCCTGTGTACGGAAGTCCCTCACAATCCGCCGGTAGTACGGGCTCGCCCACCGGCCAGGTTGCGGGGCTATTTCCCATCACTTGCTTGTCCAAAAGGAATTTCGCAAACCCTTGAATCGAATACCTCGCGAAGGCGGCGTTGCCATATGGTTGGAGTGGCGACAGAGTAAACGTATCATTTGGAATTCCCCAACCAACCGCCCCGCCAACGACGTGCCACGCTTCCCAGTAAGAGAACGTGCACTTTCCGAAATCATTCACGCATGGGATCGAAGGACTCAGCACCACTATCACGTGCTGCACGATCCAGCCGGAGACAAACCACGGGCTCCAGTTGATGGGGAACACCGCTCCCCCGCACGGAGCCGTGGTGGCCTGCCCAGGCACAATGTCCACGCCCGCAAAGACCCCGTGAAGACCGGAAGGATCTACCTTTGTTACGGGGCGGTTCGCCACGTAAACGTACGGCGAAGGGCTTAAGTTCGTTGGAAACAAAGGATCGCACGCCAAAAAGATTCCAGTCGATGGATTATATTGACGTGCACGTAGCTAGTATGTTTTAAGATCAGCATTCTCATAGTAGCCGATCCTACCGATGTATTTGAACGGGTTTACTGTCGTGCCATCGACGAGGATCGATCCGAACGAGTCGTAAAGATAGGTGTCTGTAATGACCGCAGCACTGTTTGCCAGCTGCCTGACGCTACCGACCGCGTCGGTCAAATAATAACTTGTAACTCCGCTTCGCCGCTGAGAGACATATATCCCGTACGATTCCGCGGTCGTCGTATACTCCGCCAATATGTTGTTATTGGTGTCTGTTTCAACCAATATATTTTCATCATCCCATACGTGAATTCGAGTTCCGGTCGAGTCCTGTGTCCTCACCCCCTGGCCTTCGCCGTTGTAATTGAACGTGTTGACGATCCCCGAAGGCAAGCAAACCTGGGTCAAACGGCTCTCGCCATCCCAGGTGTATGTTGTCCAATTTCGCGGCGCCAGCGTGGTTAGCAAATTGCCCGATCCGTCGTATGCACTGGTTGTTACGCCCGTGCTCGACTGGCTCGTTACCATTTCGTTAGCTACGTTATAGGTGTTCGTCGCGGCCGTTCCGGCATTTAGCAACACTGTCCGGTTACCAGCGGAGTCGTATACATATGTGATGTTATAGCTGTCGGCACCGCTCCGCCGCTCATTTGTTAACTGGTACGTCGGGTCGTACGTCAGAGTCAGCACGTCGCCACTGGCCTCAACCACCTGAATTTTATTTCCGACCGAATCGTAAGTGTAGTTGAAACTTGATAACGTTGCCCCGCTGGACGTAAGGTTGGCGAGCAGCAGGACCTCGTCCGCGTTATCGTACCTGGTATGTTTGGGAGAGTCGCACGTGATTAGTCATCGGTTATCTGGATCGGGCTCATGGGCGCAGGCTTTTCCAAGTCAGTTCAGTACTCGATCTTGCCTTGCTTTCCGGATGTGACCGGCGCTGCCGGGGTTGCTCAAATTCTCACTCTCTCGCCTGTAGCCAGTTCATTTTCTGACTACGTCGAAAGAGCCACGCCGATTTTGCCGATGCTTTGTCTAACCGGATGCCGGGTTAGACGATCACTTTTCTCCGATTTCTTCTTCAACCAAAACAAGGCCTTCCCCAGGGGCCGATCGTCTAAGGGCCGCTCGATTACACTTATGGGCCTTGAGCCCGCCGTCGTATCTGAGCGCCCTTACGACCAATCCGGTTGAGCTTCGAGCTCGAAGAGGTAGGTGTCGATTCGGCCCACCGGCCACCTTCACGTGCTCAACGCACAAGGGGGCCACCCCTGGGAAAGTGCCTCATGGAGTTTATCGCCATGAGCTCGGTCAAAACTCAACCCAAAATCAGGGCCAAGGCCAAACGGCCGCCGCCCCTCGTCCTCGCGACCAACAGCAACCGCGATTCGTCGGCGTCGATCTCCATAAAGAGATCGCCACGTTTCACATTCTCTCGCATGATGGCACGTCACTCAAATCCGGTTCCTTTCGACGTCGACCCCGACTCGATCCGCGGGTTCGCCACCGAGCACCTCCGCCCCACCGACAACCTCGCCGTCGAAGTCACCAGCAACACCTGGGCGTTCGTCAGG
Source organism: uncultured Isosphaeraceae bacterium (assembly GCA_963850935.1). Lineage (GTDB taxonomy): Bacteria > Planctomycetota > Planctomycetia > Isosphaerales > Isosphaeraceae > CAWFRS01. Next base: position 202,548 of record CAWKNT010000014.1, on the reverse strand, counting down.
CTGGTCAGGCCCTAGGTCGCCAACATCGTCGTCTCCAACCCGATGAAGACCAAGGCGATCGCCGAGGCCAACGTCAAGACCGACAAGGTCGACGCCCTGGTCCTGGCCCAGCTCCTCCGCTGCGATTACCTGCCGAGCGTCTGGGTGCCCACGCCCGCCATCGAGGACAAACGGGCCCTCGCCGCCCGACGAACGGCCCTGGTCAATCAGCGCACCGCCATCCGCAACAGAATTCACTCGGTGCTGGCACGCCGGCTCGTCAAAGCACCCGCGGGAGGACTCTTCACCGACAAAGGGCTCGCCTGGCTCAAGCACGTCGAGCTCGACCCGTTGGACCGAGACTTGATCGACGCCGACCTTCGCCTCCTCGAGGCAATCGCCCAGCAATCCATGGCGATTGATCTTATGATTGTTAACGAATCCTATGAGGACCCCGATGTTCAACTGTTGATGACCTTGCCGGGCGTCGACTACACGATCGCGCGACGCTCAAGGCCACGCTCGCCGACATCACACGCTTTCCCGAACCCGACAAGGCGGCGAGTTATCTGGGGCTCGTGCCCAGCGTGAAGCAGTCGGCCGGCAAGTGCTACAACGGGCCGATCACCAAGGCAGGCTCCAGTCAAGCGCGCTGGCTCTTGATCCAGGCCGCGCAGAGCGTCAGCAGGCATCCAGGACCGCTGGGAGCCTTCTTTCGCAAGCTCGAAAAACGGAAGAACCGCAACGTGGCGGTGGTGGCCACCGCACGAAAGTTGGTGACGATCGCGTGGCATATGCTCAAGAATAAAGAACCTTATCGCTATGCCATGCCTCGATCCACCGACGACAAGCTCGCGGGGCTGCGGGTGCGTGCCACGGGAGAGAAGCGCAAGGGTGGCAGCCCCAAGGGATCCAAGCTGTCTCCAAGCTAGGCACAGGCGGAAGCCGGACGACCCCTTCGTTGGACGAAGTCTACGACCGCCAGGGCTTGCCGAGCCGACAGCCGCTCACCGACGGTGAAAAGCGGATGGTCCGCGAGAGCGGAACCGAGCCATACGTCGCCTCGCTGGACCAGCGACAAGTCGTGCCCAGGAAGTGAGAAGTGAAGAGGCTCCGGTAGGATCAGCGAGAGAAAGACAGGAAGCAAGCTCAGCTCCGGCTCGACAGGAGGTCCCCCTCCCGCCTTCACCATCGCCTCGCCCCGCCAAGTTGAGGGCGAGGCGATGGCGAAGGCGGGAGGGAGGGTGGAGTTCGTACTCGAAAGCGTTTCGAATCCACGGCGCACCGCGTCGCGCGGCCTTTGCTCACTCACAGGGCACGTGGCCAGTCCACGCGCTCAAGCCGCCGTGCGCCGGCCGTGCTCGCCACGCGGGGCAACCCAGCAGGGCTGCACTTTGAAAAAAAGCGACTTCCAGGTTGCCCCGAACAGAGGTAGATGTTTGACGACGTATTTCCAAGTGGATCGATCGCGGCGATCTGGCGGCTGGACGCGTCGTAGACCGTGGTCGAAACGAAGCCGAGGGCGTTGGTGTAGGTTACTGGGCGGCTGGCCACGTCGTAACCCATGCTGTTACGGTTTCCCAATGCGTCGATCGTCGCAACGACTCGGCTTGCCGCATCGTAAAGGGTCGAATACGTGTTTCCGAGCGGATTAACCGCGGCGATACGGCGGCTGGCAGCGTCGTAAATCGTCGAACTGGTGTTTCCGAGCGGATCGATACTCGCCACTGATCGATTGGCAGCGTCGAAGACGTTAGACGAGGTGAATACCGAGCGGATTGATATACGCGATAGGACGACTCGCCGCGTCGAAAACCGTCGAGTTCGTATTTCCGAGCGGATCGACAGTTGCCACCAGCCTGTTCGCCTGGTCAAACACATTGGTTGAAATGAAACCGAGGGGGTTCACCTGCGCCACGACACGGCTGGCCGCGTCGAAAACCGTTGTGCTCGTGTTCCCCAAGGGATCGACGCTCGCCACGGGCCTGCTGGCCGCGTCATAGAGCGTCGAACTGATATTGCCGAGTGGGTCGATTGAGGCAATGCGGCGGCTGGCCGCGTCATAGACAATTGATCTACTGTTCCCAAGAGGGTCCGTACTGGCGATCAGTCTGGCCGCTCCATCATAAACGCTGGACCATCGGAAACCCAGCGGGTTGATCCAGCCAACCCGTCGGTTCGCCGCGTCAAAGGTGTACGAGTTTCGGTTTCCAAGTGGATCGACAGTCGCCACCAGCCTGTTGGCGTTGTCGAACACGCTCGTCGACGTGAAACCAAGCGGATTCACGCCCGCGATTGGGCGATTGGCCGCGTCGTAGACTGCCGAGCTGGTGTTGCCCAGCGGATCGATGTACTCGACGGGACGATTGGCCGCGTCGTAGACAATCGAATTGACATTCCCCAACGGGTCGATGTTGGCAATGAGCCGGTTGGCAGCGTCAAACACCGCGGTATTCGTGTGCCCAAATGCATCGGTCGTGCTCACCCGGCGATTGGCAGCATCGTAGCCGAAACTGACCGCGTGGCCCAGTGGGTCGACACTTGCGATCACTCGGCTGTCTGCATCGAACACTGTCGATGAGACGAAACCAAGGGCATTCGTCGTACTCACCGGGCGGCCTGACGCGTCCAAAGCGTAATCAGACTGCCCGTGTTCCTTCATCATTTCCAAGGGCTTCGGAGCAGCCTATAGTCAATGTGTCAGCCCTGCTGGCGCTGACCAAATGGATCCAACAACATCGGCAGCTTGAAGGAGGCCCAACATGCAATTCTCGCCAGCAATCGGGGTCCCCCCCGTGCCCGCCGGTCGCCGATCGTGCCGATCGAGCCCAAAACGTCAAGCTGATTTGGCAGACTCTTCTGCCGTCACAGCGACTGCGGCTGATTCAGGCCTGGCGACGACTTCTGCAGCAGCGCACCAGAAGCGCCACCACGGGAAAGGAGGGCGCCGATGAGGCCCGCTGATCGATCGTCCAAAGAGCTCCCCAAAGCGGAACCGGCTACTGCGGTCTCCGCGTCCGTTGACCGCCGGCATTGGAACCGGCCCACCAAGGTCCAGGCTTGTCATCTCGACCGCCTGGCCGTTGTCTACGTTCGGCAGTCTAGCCCTTTCCAGGTAGCGCACAACAAAGAATCTGCGGAGATTCAGCGCGGCCTACGCGAGCGTGCCATCGAGTGGGGCTGGCCGTCGAAACGCGTGCTGGTCATCGAAGACGACCAGGCCCAAAGCGGATCCACGGCGACAGAGAGGCTCGGGTTCCAATGGATTTGGTCTGAAGTCAATCTCAATCATATCGGCATCATTCTGGGGATTGAGATGGACCGCCTGGCCCGCTCTTGCAAGGATTGGTACGATTTGATGGAGCGGTGCACCCTCTTCAACACCTTGCTGTCCGACTTCGACGGCGTCTACGATCCGACCGTTTTCAATGATCGGTTGCTGTTGGGGCTCAAGGCCATCATGGGCGAGGCTGAACTTCACCTGATCCGTCAGCGTCTCTACCAGGGCCGGATGAACAAGGCCCGCCGCGGCGAGTTGTTCACTACCCTTCCGATGGGATACGTTCGTCGCGGCGACAACGGCATCGAACTCGACCCTGACCCACAGGTGCAGGCCGTGCTCCGGTTGTTGTTCGACAAATTCCAGGAGTTGGGGTCAGCATGTGCTGTCTTGAGGTATCTGGCGACCAACCAGATCCTACTGGGTTTGCGAACCCAACACGGGCTCGACGCGGGCCGGCTCCGCTGGCAGCCCGCGAGTCGAGCCGTCATTCTCAAGGCCCTTCGCCATCCCATTTATGCGGGATGTTATGTGTATGGGTTAACTAAAACCGACCGCCGCCATAGAACAGCGGGCCGGGGGCTGCCGAAGCGAGTCCAAGTTGCGCGGCTCCAGTGGGAGGTCCTGATCCCGGAGCGATTGCCAGCCTACATCACCTGGGAACAGTACCAGGCCAACCAGGCACGGTTGGAGGCCAATCGATCACGCCGCTCGACGCCGGGCGCCCTGCGCAGCGGGTCATCGCTGCTGTCGGGGCTGGTTTTCTGCGGCCGGTGTCAACGCCGGATGCTGGTGGGATATCAAACCGGCCGAGGCCCCGCCTACTACATTTGGCGTGGGACGCTGCGGAGCGGGCTGGACCGCGGTGCCAATCGCTCACGGGCCGGCCGCTGGAGAAGCTGATCACTAACTTGGTGCTGGAGGTGATGGAACCGGCCAAGTTGGAGCTGAGTCTGGCGGCCGTCGGCGATCTCCAGGCCGAACGACAAAGACTCCATAAACTGTGGCAGCAACGGCTGGAACAAGCGCGGTACGAAACCCGGCGTGCCGAGCGCCAGCACGAGGCCATCGACCCTGAGAATCGGCTGGTTGCCCGGGAGTTGGAGCAGCGTGGGAGCGGCTTCTGCTGGAGCAGCACAAATTGGAGGAGGAGTATGACCGCTTCCTTCACGAACAACCTCCCGACGTGACTGAGGCCGAGCGTCGGGCATTGCTCAAACTATCCTCCGACCTGCCGGGGGTCTGGCACGCGAAGACCACCACGATCCAGGACCGCCAGGAGATCGTGCGACTGCTGATCGAACGGGTCGTGGTTGCCTGTCGGGGCCGAACTGAGTGGGTTGACGTGACGGTCCGATGGGCAGGCGGAGCAGAGACGCAGCACGAGCTGCGTCGCCCCGGTCATGGGATATGAGCAATTGAGTAATTACGGATCTCTACGTGACCGCGTGCTCGAGTTGCGGCGATCGGGGCACACAACGGCCCAAATCGCCAAGCTGCTCAACGAGCAAGGCTATCGGCCGCCCCGAGGTGGAGAACAATTTAGCAACCATATGATCATTGAGTTCCTCAAGCGGTTGGGTCTCCATGGCCCTAGCCCCGGGCCGAGACTAGACCATACGATGCTGGGGACCCACGAGTGGAGCTTGAAGGGATTGGGCCGCCACCTTGGCATTCCGGTGAAGACTCTGAGCAATTGGTGCCGGCGCGGGTGGGTCCACTGTCGCAAATTATCTGGTCCCAAAGGCTGCTTGATCATTTGGGCGGACAGCAGGGAACTTAATCGCTTGCGTAAGTTGCATGCATTCCGCCCGATCAACAGTCCCCCTCCCTATCCAGCCGAACTAACAACCCCCGGCCCTCGTTCAGGGGGAGGAAAAGGAGGACGCCGCCATAGCAGAAACTAGTCGCGGCTTAGGCAGCAAGGGACGCCGACCGCTCTGAACGGGCCGCCGACTGCACCAGAAGCCACGTCAGAACGACAGCGACAATTCAAACCCAGTAGTTGGCCCCGAAAAACCGCTGCGGAGTGGTTTTTCAGGGGCCGGCGAATATTTAAGGGAGGCAGGTAGTATGGCTCAGCATAGTCGTAGGCGAAACTGGTCCGATTGCCCAGCGGGTCGATCGCGGCAATACTGTGACCGGCAGCATCATAAACGGTTGATGTAGTGAACCCAAGTGCATTCGTCGTGCTCGCCCATCGGTTCGCCGTGTCGTAGCCGAAGCTGACCCTATTTCCCAGGGGATCGATCGTGGCGGCCCGGCGGCCACCTGAGTCGAACATGGTCGAAAAGACTGCTCCTAGCGGATTGGTGAGAGACACCGCGTTGCCCGCGACGTCGAAGCCATAAGTAGAGCGATTCCCAAGCGGGTCGATCGTGGCAGCCAATCGTTGCAAGTTGTCGTAGACGCTTGATGAGATGTTGCCAAGTGGATTCGTTATCTGCGTGACCAGGTTGGCGGCGTTATAGGCCACGGAGGTCCGGTTGCCGAGCGGGTCGACGGCCGCGATCAATCGGTTCTGGCCGTCAAGAACTGCTGTGTAACGATTCCCCAGGGGATCGATCCGCGCCTGCAAGTTGCCCGCACCGTCGTAGACGAACGAATGGATGTTGCCCAGGGCGTCGATTTTCGCGATCAGCTTGTTGGCACCGTCATACACGTTTGAGTAGGTCTGGTCGTTGGGATTGGTCACGCTCACCAGGTTGCCGACGGCGTCATATCCCATCGAAGTGACATTCCCGATCGAATTCACCACCGCGACGAGCCGGCCATTGACGTCATAATTACGCGTGGTCACTGCACCCACGGCATTGAGGGTCTGGATCAGCCGGCTATTGATGTCGTATGTCAGGCTGAATCGATTGCCCAGCGCATCGATACGCGTGGTGAGGCGATTCACCTGGTCGCGCAAGAACGTGGTGATGGCGCCGAGAGGATTCTGGACGGATTCGACGATTCCATTCGGGTTGTAGGTAAAGCTCACCCGCTGACCAAGCGGATTGATCCGCGCGCTCAACTGGCCTTGCGAGTTGTAGACGTGGGTGATGGTCTGCCCAAGCGGGTTGACGATGGACGCGACCTGGCCGAAACCGTTGAACGAATACGAGGTGCGATTGCCCTGGGCGTCGATCGCCGCGGCGAGATAGCCGGTGCTGTTCCAGGCCAGGCTCGTCGTGTTCCCCAGTTCATCGACCACCGAGGAAACCTGGTTAGAGCTGTTGTAGGCGAACGTGAATATCCCACCCAACGGGTGTACGACCGTCGCGAGGCTCTCGACCCGATTGCCAAGGGTCGCATAGGAAAACGAGGTCAACCGCCCCAGCCCGTCACCGATCGAGAGCAGGCGGGTGTTCGTGTCCCAGGCGTACGAGGTGAGGATGCCCGAGCCGTCGATGGCCGAGCTGAGGGCGCCGGCTGCCGTGAAATTGAGCGTGCTGACATAGCCGCGCGGATTGGTCACGACCGCCTGGTTGGTCAAATAGGTCAGACTCGTGACCTGACCCAGCGGCGATTGGACGCTCGTCACTTGATTGCTGGCGTTGAAGCTGTAGGAAGTCCGGTCGCCGAGCGGGTTGATCCAGGCCGTGGGACGGTTCGAGCCGTCGTAGACCAGGCTGTAGACGCACAGCTCGGGCGTGGTGATTTGAGCGAGGTTGCCCGAACTATTGACGGTGAAACTTGTGATTCGGCCCGTTGGGTCCTGAATCGCAGACAATTTCCCGGAGGAGTTGTATGCAAGTGTCGTGGTCCGATTGAAAGGGTCGGTGATCTGGTTGGGCACCGCGTTCGTGTTATACGAAACGGTCCAGCGGTTGCCGGCAGGGTTGATCAGTGCCTGCAGTCCCCCCTCAATGGGATAGTAGTAAACCCAGCCATCGGGTCGTGTCTCAGTGAATGGACCGATTAGCCGCTGGGGGCTCGACAGCGAGTTATGAACGGGCGGGTTGTTGCCGACTAACGGCTGATAAAAGCCGTTGGTCGGGTTCATGCTGCTGTAGCCGAACATACTGCCGTCGCCCGCGGTTATCTCGAGGTTGGATGAGCCGGCGATCGCGAGATGCCGCTTGAAGGTGTGGCTCCAGCCGTTGCCAACCTCGGAGGCGGAGGCGGCATTCGTGCTATTGAACGACAGCGTTGGCAGCAGGGTGAGCGTGTTGCCCGCCGGGGGCGTGACCTGGAGGAGCAGGTTGCCGCTTGCAGGGTTGATCTGGCAGACGCCCCCCAGCGAGCGGCAACCGGCTGTCGGGAAAATGAGGGGCGGAAATGCTTGTCGCGAAGCCGCGCCGCCGATTGCGATGGCTTGCTGAATCGCGGCATCACCCCTGCCAAGGGCGTTCGTCACGATCGGAGGCGAGAAAGACCGCGCAACGGTGACGTTGCCACCGAGAACGAAAATGCCAGCCCGACTGCGCGAGGGGACCGGCAATGGGATTAACTGGCTTGTTTGTAGGTTTGGTTCCTCCGCCCGTGGTTCCGCTGCCTGTGGGCGTGCCCCCCGTGCTACCTGCGCAGCCGATTGAGCCGGCGATGATGCCATTGGCAATATACGTGCCCCCGCCTCCACAGGGCCCTCCGCCCGCGGACCCGCTGCCGCTCGGGCTGCCGGAGGTCGTTCCGCCGGGGGGCGTTCCACCTGTTGGTGTGGGTTTCGGACACTGGCACGTCCCGCCCGGCGTGCACGTGGGGCTTGGGGTCGGTGATGGAGAAGGTGACGGAGGCTGCGGACCCGAGATCGGAGGTTCTGGAGTTGGCGGAGGCGGCGCCGGGGTAACCGGAGGAGGGGACGGCGATGACGGCGGGGGCTGCGGGTACCTGACCGGAGGAAGGACTGGGTTGGGGCGAATCGGAGTCGGAGTCGGAGTCGGAACAGGTGGACCGGAGACCGGAGGAGGACTGGGTTCTGGTGGCGGAGTAGGTTGCGGGGGCGGGCTCGGTTCAGGAGGCGGAAAAGGGTTGATTGGACCGTGAATTGGTCCGAACCCGACTGGCGGGCCCACGGGCGTGGCGGGGGGTGGCATGGGAAAAGTTGGCGGGCCACTGCTTGGGCAGGCGCCACTCGGTGAATCTTCAGCGACGGCCGGTGCGGATGCACTGCGGATGATTGGACAGTTGCCCGCGCTATTAAGGTTTGGAGTGGAAGGGCCCCTGTTATTCGGCATGAATGGAACGGCCACGGCGCACCTCCTCGCCAGCAATGATGATGCACATTAAACGCTATCTATAGCGACGGCAGCGCCCACGTCAAGAGCTCAGTTCCAAATATTTAGGATTCCTTGCCAATCCCATTTGGCCGCCAAAGAAAAGCGCTGCCTGTCCCTTCCCGTTCCTTCCCGTTACCGCGAACAGAGCCTGACCAACTCCTGCACCGGTTAGACCCATCGAGATTTAAAGCCGCGAGCAATTCTTTCGAATCGCATCATGCATCGCGATCAAGCCTCGCTGGACAGCCGGCGCAAGAGCCGCCCCCACTTGCGCGGAATTTTCGTGCGCCAAACTCCGCCAGCCGAGGCACGAACTGATTCCACGTCAAGACGGTCAAGCAGGTTGCCTGCTGAAGAATAGCCACAAGCGCGCGGTCGCCGTGAATAGCCAGCACGGCGATCGCTCCATTTTCCGGGTTTCGCCCCAGCCGGCGCGTTCGGGACAAGACGCGCCGAAGATCGTTGGCGGCGTGCTCCGGTTGGACCGAAAATCGTTCCACGAACCGCTCGAGCGCGTGACGCGAGAGCCGCATCGCGCTGTAGTCGTGTTGTCCCGGAGGAACGCCGGACATTCTGGTCCGTTATCCGTTGTTTTCTGACTGTGGTACACCGCGCGAGCCGTTTCGCGGCAAATTGGGATCGCGAGAACCTAACCTTGCCAAGCACCAAGCCCAGCTCGGGCAGAGCCTCACCGTCCCACTGTCAGCGTAGTGGCGCACTCTTAATCTACTTTACCTGTGGCGGCCCAGATCACTCCCCGGCGCATCAAGTCTTGATACTTGGGGTCGGCCATCGCCTCCTGGTTGTGACCCAGTACATTCTCATAGACTCGTCCCTTGCCGTAATTGTTCACCCAGATAACAGGCTCATCGTTGCCCGTTCCACGCGGCTTGTTTTTGTCCGAGTAGGCCGTCGCCAGGACGACGCTGCCCGGCGTCAACATCGAGTTTTGGTACAGCTCGTCGATTGCATGCGTGAATTCAGGGGCGGTCATCCCGTCAGTGATCGGGTGCTTGGCATCGGTCTTCTTGACGGTAAACACGTGCGCGGGGCCATGGAATCCCTGCGTTCGCCAACCGCCGGCGACCGCCTTTTCGAATTCGTCCCAGTTGGGCTTCGTAAATGCGCTTGAGGCAAAATGGTAGGCGACGAGCCCCTTGCCTTCCCGCACCGCCTTCAAGAACGCCTGCTTGTTGGAATCTGACCAGCGAGACTCGGGCGGCCCATTCGGAGTCTCTTTGTAATTGAGCAACAAGACGTCGTACCTGGCCAGATTATCGTCCGTCAAGTCCTTCGACGGCGTCGCGGTAATATCGACGGTGATCCGCCCGTCCTTTTCGAGAAGGTCCTTGACTGCGTTGGAGGTCTCCTGCCATTTATGAGCCGAAACGTTATCACCGGTAATAATCAGCACTCTGACCGGCGCGGCCGATGCCTGGGCTCGTGTAGCGGTCGGTGGCGCGGCGCTGAAGTCATCGAGTGCAATCGGGCCGAAAACCGGGACCGCCATGTCGGAGCCGTCGACAAGGTTGCAATATGGGTCCAGACCGTAGCCGTACCAGAGCGACGCTTTTTCAGGAATTGGACCCGAGAGTTTCATAACGACGGTGTCGCGGGCTTTGCCGACGCAGGCCTCAAAGATCAAGGGAAGCGCGGTTCCATCGTCCTTGCGAATCGAGAATCCGGCGATGTGTCGCTCGGGCTTGAGACCAATGCCGCTCGGGTCTGCCAGGCTCGCGCCATTGCCTCGCATCATCGCTCCCATGCCCCCGGGCCCCAGTGCGGCCATCCGTGCTGGTCGCGCGGATCCTATATTCACGTCCTTGAACTTGATCGTTAGCGTGTTGTTCGGACCTTTGCTGACACGGTCAAAGGTCGGGGTGGTCGCGCCGACCTGGCCAAAAAGTTCGCGATGGGCAATCGCGGCCAGCCGCTGCCCGGCGTGTTTCAGGCCCTGCGTCCCCACATGAATACCGTCGTCGAGCTCCCGGTCGATCACCGAGACGACGGCTGTATTAGGTACGCGATCCACGAGCACGCGCTGAGCGTCCTGAACGGTGTTCCAGCCTTTGGGGTCAGAGCCGTTGACAAACCGGCCGATTTGCACGTAGTAGAAGGGAAGCTCGGGCTGGCCGAAGTCCGAGCGAACCGAGGCGATGAAGTCGCTGAACACTCTGGGAAACGCTTTCGCGCCGCCCCCCATGGCATCGCTCTCGCCCTGATACCAGAGAATGCCTTTGACTTTGCCGCCGGCGAGATTGACCTGCCTCAGCATCGAACCGTAGAGACTGGCACCCCCCTCCTCTTTTTTGGCCGGGCTCCACTGGGCCATGCTGGTCCCGCCGTGAGCGCAGGCTAAGAGCCCGACCGGAACACCAGTCGCCTCGACCATCGCCACGGCAAAAGGCAGCCCAAGACCGGCGCCCTTCTTGCGGGTTTTGTGAGTCTGTGCCGACCGCTCCGCTCGCGTCTTGGGATCGCCGGAGTGAACCGGGTCTGGTGAATCGACCAGCCAGTGCAGCGGTTCCTCGGCTTGCTGCCATTTGCCATCCGAGCCCAGCAGCATGACCCGCGGATTCGGCGGTGTGACGTCGACTAAGTCGCCGACACCCTCCATATTCGACTGGCCCGCAAGCACCCACAGGTCTCCCACAAACACGGGACCGACCGAACCGCTCGCGATCATCGCGTCGTTTACCCTGGCTCTGCATGTGATGGTGTACGGACCGCCGACCGGCACGCCCACCAGCTTGCCGTCGACCAGCTTGATCGCCTGCGTGGCCATGTTTCCGGCATTGACGTGCGCGTCGATCAACTCGCCACCCTTTATGCTGTCGTCGAGGACAACGGGGATCTCGGCCTTGCCGTTGATGTCGCGTTGATAGACACGAGACGCTACTGGTTCCTTGAGCTTGACAGCATGTGCCTGCCCACCAAGCTGCGCTCTAAGCGGGGCATCGATCGATGCAATTCCAAAAACCGCGAACACCACCAATACGAGGCGAGGCACAAAACATCTTGATCGCGTCATGGCAGGATCAACTCCCTGGTGCGAGGCCGTGCGAGATTCAATCGGCGACACGCCTTGGCTGCCGTCAACCAGACTGGCCCATTGCTATCAGAAATCGGTTTCGATGGTACTCGGCCCGGCGTAATGACGAAAGGGCCTGGAGCAGGGTGCTGCGTCGACGAGCGCACGGTCGATATACTGTCATTCCACCCAGATTCTCAACACGAGAGGATAATCCTGGGCCTCCGAACTTTATCGGGTAGGATTGCGCCCATGAATATCATCGTTGTGATTTGCAACAGCCTGCACATTGGCTTTCTCGGTGCATACGGGAATCCGTGGATCGAGACGCCGCACCTCGACAAATTGGCCGCGGAGGGAATCGTCTTTGATCATCATTTTCCCGAAAACCTCACCACGCTGCCTACCCGGCGAAGTTGGTGGACCGGGCGGTACGGGTTCGCCGACATTGACCAAGGCTGGACTCCATTGCGTCCAGAGGAATGGATTCTGCCCGACTTCCTCTGCGACAAAGGGGTGCGAACAGCCTTGATCTCGGATGTCCCGCTGCTGCGCGAAGCCGGACTGGGATACGGACGCGGGTTTGACGATGTCATTTGGGTTCGAGGCCAGGGATACGACCCGCTCGTGCCGCGCGGGGATCCGCGCGCTCGCGCCATCAAGCTCGAGGACGAGCACGGGCTGCGCCTGCCCCCAGAAGACGATCCCGAACGCGGGCTGTGGAAAGGCCGGTGGGAGCAGTATCTACGCAACCGAGCCGTGCTGCGAACCGACCGTGAGGAGAATACGGGAGTCGCCCGCACGGTGAAAACTGCGATCGAGTGGCTTGAACGGCGCAAGGACGCTCCCGACCCCTTTGTGCTTTGGCTCGATCTGTTCACGCCGCATGGACCTTGGGACCCGCCTCAACCGTATCGTGACCAGTATGTAACTGTCGAACCCGATGAATTCGAGACCGGCGACGAGGGAGACCTGATCGAGGATGAGTCTGGCCTCGACGATGAAATCGAGATCGAAGACGTCGCCGCCGTGATTGACGTACCCGCCGGGGCCGTCGGCGACGTGCTGGACGAGGCTGAGCTGTTTCGACTGAGGCGGACATACGCGGGCTGCGTCACATTGGCCGACCGCTGGATTGGCGAGCTTTTCGCGGCCATGCGCCAGCTGGGCCGCATGGACGACACACTCCTGATCTTCACGAGCGACCAGGGTGAGCCGCTAGGCGAGCACGGATTCGTTCGCCGGTTTCGGCCCTGGCTTTACGAAGAGCTGATTCATACTCCGTTGATAATCCGGATGCCGCGCGGTCAGTTTGGCGGCATTCGGCATCAGGCCATCGTTCAAACAGTCGACCTCTTGCCGACAATCGTTTCAGCCCTCGGCCTACCACCAATCGTGCGGGATGAAGCGCCGTTTCATGGACATGATTTATTGCCTTTGATACGTGGCGAGCGGACCAAAGTCCGCGACTACGCCTGCCTGGGAATGGACGTCGCCGAGTTTGCAATCCGCACTCATCTCTGGCATCTGATTGTTCCGATCGAATCGGACCCGGATGAGCCGCGCATCGCCGAACTGTTCAGAAAGCCAGAGGATCGCTGGGATCAGAACAACGTCATCGAGCAAAACGTCGAGGTGGCAGAACACCTCGAGCTAGCGCTGCGACGATTCGTCGAAGCGCTCAAACGAGACTCGCTCGAAGAGCTTCCCTTCCTCCGTGACGTCGCTCGGCTTGGTCCCATCTGAGCCAAGAGCTGCTGCGTGCGACGTTGGATTCCCCTTGTAATATGCCTGCTTACCTGGAGGCGATGCCAGGCTCCCCTGAGGAGATGCCTGAATCGACTTGTAGGTCCCGATGTAACACGTACAACCCTGGCAGCAAGGCGGCGATCCATCGTGATGGCCGCCCGAGCAACCCAGCCGTTTGCCACAGCTCTTGATCTTCTCGAAGAGGACCGACAGCACACATGGTTTCGGCGGCGGATTGCAGGCATCCGGTTGGGGTGCGGCAAGGGCTTGCGATGCAGGCGCGACCGGCGCGGGGGAGGCGACTTGACGCGGTAGCTTGCGGGAAAAGTGGCCGGCGGCAATTGAGGTGTCGCGAGCGGCTGCGGCGCGTCTTCGACGAAAAAGATACCGAGGAACTTGTGCCGGGGCCGCGGTGGTGCCATCGGAGGCGGTGACGCGTACGGACTTTGGTAGGAGCCGGTTACGAGTGGTTGACTGTATCGCGGTACCGGGGACGCAGCCGCAGCTGCCGGGGGGGGCGAGGTCGTCGGCACTGAAGTAACGGCCTGCGCGGGCTGTGTGGTCGGCGTTTCTGCCGCCGTAGCCGGTGCCGGCTGGGGCGGTGTTTCGTCAGCTACCTTGGGTTTTGTCTCATCCACCGCTGGCGCGGTTGGCGTTTCCGGCTCGGTTGGATTTGCAGCCGGCTTATTCCCAGCCACTGGCGGAGACGGGGGCGGCGTTTCGCGTACGGGCGGCGGCGCTGGCGGAATCGATGACGGCGGCTGCGTACTGGGCGCAGGCTGCGCGGGAACCTGCACTTGCGACGTCTCAAGCCCCGGTGTTTCGCTCTGGGCAGTCACCGGTTCGAGCGCAGCATCAGCCGGAATCGTGGCTTGTGGCTCGTTTGACGCCGGGTCGCCCGTAGTCATCGCTACAGCCGTCGCCGAGCCAACGGAAGATGATGAGACCGGCGTCGGCTCTGGCGACGCCGATCGCGCGTCATCCGGTGCGGTCGCGCTGACTTCGCGAGGCACGGCCTGGTTTATGTCGAGTGCGACGTCGCCTGAGGTCTCAGGTAACGAGTGTGGACGCAACTTGGCGACCGAGGGTGTCTCCAAAGCCGGTGGCACACGATCCGGTCGCTGCCCGCGAACCGCCTGGCCATCGCTGGATTCGTTATCATTACTGGCTGTCGCGTCGACAGTCCGGACGTCGTCGTCTTCCCGACTGTTACTGGCTGCCGCCGGGGCAGTCCAGCGAGCCAATAAACGGCTGTTAAGTTCGCGCAGATGCGCTTTGTTATCAACCGCGGCTGTTTCCGTCGACCCGTTCAATCGTCGATTCAAAAGCGGGAAGCGTCGCGCGAACCACTCTGAGCGAGACTCGGGCCATACATCATTCGGAAGTTTGTTAGACAGTACCGGTTGAGTGGTCTCGGGAGTTTCGGCGATCTTGGCAGATTGGTCGGTCGTCGAATTTTGAGGTCGGGGTAGGCGCCACCAGGTCAATCGACCGGGCGCCGGAGTATCAGCCGGATCGGATCGATCCGTCGCGGGCGCCGCCCAGCCCAACCGTTGCGGGACAGCGGCACAGCCGGAAAGTCCCAGCAACAACCCGACCAGCGCGATCGCCGGCGTTCGTCTCATGGCGTATCCTCCCGCCTCGACCCCAATTGACTTTCCGCTCCAGTCCCTGGAGCACGAATCTTTGTCGATTCGTTTTCCGTGCAAGTCTTCATCGGCACGGCGCCCGCCATCATCCGATTGATTCAGCCGTTGGCCCGTTTTAAGGTCGTCACTATTGCTTCGTCGCAATTAAACTTTCTAATTGCCGCATTCCGCACATTGTGAACAATAGAATCATGTACTACGAGGGCTGCATCCTCTCCTCCGCTCCGACCAGCAACCAGATTTCCGGTGAGACACGGAGTTGCGTGTCGGCGTCGGATATGAGGTCTTGTCGGGCTCATCGCGAGGCCTGCTGATGATCGATGTGGAAGCTACAGAACGGTTTATGGCTGCACCGTGGCTCACGGAAGTCGAACCTGACACCAAGCGAGCGATCAGTGGCGCGCTCGTCGAGGCCCGGGCGTCGACCGGAGCGACGTTGCTCGAACAAGGGCAACCGAACGATCATTTGACGTTCTTGATCGCGGGGACGGCGGAGATCGTTCGCACCTTTAGTTCGGGACGTCGAGAGATAATCACCGACGTGACGGCGCCGGCCGTGTTTGGTACGACATCGTTCTTTCAACCGAAGCCGCCAACGGTCACGGTCAAAGCCACGTCCGACGTTTGGATCTTGTCACTCTATCATCCCGCTCACGAGGCTCTGCGTGCGGCCAATCCCCGCGCTGCTGAAGCGCTGGCGCTGGCGGTCGTTCGGGCTCTGTCGGAACGTTTTGACCTGATCGATAAACTTTTTAGTGAATTCACGATGCAGCATTCTGATGAGCCGGCCAGAAAGAGCGAGTGGGCAACGTTTCGTGCTCGCCTGTTCGAGGAGCGCGGGATTTAAGAATGTTGTTTAGGCTGCGTTTTCCCGGCCGATACGGCGAATTGATCATGATGTGTTCCTAGACATAACGCCAAACCGGCGACGATCATCCTTTTCGAATGTGTGGCGGAGGTTGACTCGCGCTGTATTGGACCGCACAATAACTTTGCCGGAAAGGGCCGAGGTCGTGCGCCGTCGGAGCTATTTCCCTCCATGACTAAACCATCGTCCACGATGAGTTCCGACCAGTGGCAGTCAACGTTGGATCTCCTTCTTGATACGGTGCGGGGCTGCGGCCCGCACGGTCTCGTTGTGGACGTCCGCGACTCACTCCGATCCGTCCTGAGCCCGACTCGGCCCCTGGTCATGCTCTGTCCACACGCCGACGACGGAGCGATCACCGCGGCGTGCTTGCTACATGAGTACGCAGTTCGCCGCGGCCTGCCCGTGATCGAGGTCCTGTTGTTCGCGGGCGAACGGAACGTGGCTGCTCCATGGCTCAACAATGAAAAGAAAGTCACGGTTCGTGAAGCCGAGTTTCATCTTGAAAGCAATGTACTCGGTGCAGAAGGAGTCTGTTGGGACTTGGAGGCCTATCGCATGCCAGGCTACGAGCCGACGGCACTTGATATCAGCAAAGTCGTCGAATGGTTCGTGGCGCAAGCCAGGCGCTGTGATCGTCCCGCCTGCCAACGATGCTCACATGGCTCACCGGGCGACTCGCGCTCTGGCGGCGATTGGCTTAGTCGGTGCCAAGTTGACCGATTGTTTGGTCCTTACCGGCTGGACTCCGTGGGGACCGCTCGCGGAGCCGAACGCTTACTTCCCGTACGACGGCGAGGCCGAGCGCACCAAGGAATGGGCCATTCATTGCCACGCCTCGCAGGTTCTCTTGACCGACTATACTCAGTACTGCTCGCATCTGGGCCGAGCCTATGCCGCCCTCGTTCGCGAATGGGCGGAGGGCCACAGCCTGGCTGGCCGTGCTCATCGGACCGACGATCGCTTCGTAGGGGTTGAGCTCTTTCAGATCGACACTTATGATCCCAGAAAGGCCAAGTCTTACCCACCCGACCCGATCCAGATCGCTCTGGGAATCTTGAGCGGCGAGATCACAATCGACGCGTCCAACGAGGCCAGCCCCACGCCGGCGGTGGTCTCGGGATCAACCTCAAAATCCGCGGCCGTCGCGCATCTCTGAGAGCTTGCTCAAGGATTTTCACACCGATGTACGCAACGGCGCGAGACTATGCCGGGATGAAGTTATTCGTCTTTCCCGATGCAGAAAATGCCAGCCGGGCAGTCGCCGAATTCCTCGTCAAAGCAATCGAAAAAGCTGCGCACTTCGCAGCCGCGCGGTGCTGGGCCTGGCCACGGGCGCGACGCCGGAACGAGTCTACGCCCTGCTCGTCGAACGTCATCGAGCGGGCTTGCTCTCCTTTGGTGATGTGACGACTTACAACCTCGACGAGTATTACCCGATCAGCCCGCTCGATCCACGGAGCTACCACTCGTATATGCACCGTTGCCTGTTCAGCCAGGTGGATCTCCCAGCACATCAAGCGCACGTCCTCGACGGCACGGTACCCGAGGCGTTTGCCGCCGCACACACGACGGACTTCGACCGTTGGATCGAGGCCGATGGGGGACTGGACGTGCAACTTCTCGGTATCGGACGCAACGGCCATATCGCATTCAATGAGCCGAGCGGTTTGAGTGTCGAGGAAGCACTTCGACTGCCATCTCGTCTGGTCCCGCTTCACCCAATCACACGCGCCGACGCGGCAAAAGAATTCGGCAGTGCGGATCTGGTGATTCCCCGTGCGCTCACGATGGGCCTCACATCGATCCTGGCAGCGCGGTCGATCGTGATCCTCGCCACGGGCGGACGGAAGGCCGAGATCGTCGGCCAAGCCATCACTGGACCAATGACCGCCGAAGTACCGGCATCGCTGCTCCGATCGGTCGCCGAGAGGGTTACCTGGGTAATCGACAATGAGGCCGCGCGAGGGCTCTGACTTGATCTCACGCCCCTGCACCCGGCCGGCCGATCACCTCGCGCACGTGGCCGCGGTCCTTGTACGTTACGATGGCATTAACCGCATTCAAGTAGGCCTGCGCCGAGGCCTCGATGATGTCTGTCGAGGCGGCGCGACCGCGGAATGATCGATCGCCGCTTTCCACCTCCAGCTCAAGGGTCACTTCACCTTGTGCGTCTTCTCCCTTGGTCACGCTCCGGACCACAAACTCGTGGAGGTTGGCCCGCACACCGGTCACGCGCTCGACAGCTTTGAAAATCGCGTCGACTGGGCCGTCGCCGATGGCGGCGTCTTGCACGACTTCGCCATCCGGCCGACGGATCGCGATCGTGGCTGTCGGCAAGATCGAAAGGCCGGCTGTCGTTTGCAAATTGACCAGTTGCCAGTGAGCCGGCACGTTTTCCAAATACTTTTCGATCAGCACGACCAGATCTTCGTCGTAGACTTCCTTCTTCTTGTCCGCAAGCGCTTTGAAGTCGTGAAACAAGGTCTCGAGCTGTTCCTCGCTCAGCGTGTACCCCATCTCGGCAACGCGATCACGTAAGGCATGTCGCCCGGAATGCTTGCCGAGGACAAGGTCGGTGCGGGGAACGCCCACGTCCTCCGGTCGCATAATCTCATACGTCGAGCGATCCTTGAGCATGCCATCCTGGTGGATGCCGGACTCGTGTGCGAATGCGTTGCGGCCCACGATTGCCTTGTTCCGCTGCACGGCCAGCCCCGTCAGCATCGAGAGCATCCGGCTCGTGGGATAGAGCCGCTCGGTCTTGATGGCGGTCGTAAGTCCGTAATAATCGAACCGGGTCTTCAAGGCCATGACGATCTCTTCGAGCGCGGCATTGCCGGCACGTTCGCCGATGCCATTGATGGTGCACTCGACCTGTCGCGCGCCGGCCTCACAGCCGGCCAGGCTGTTGGCGACAGCCAGCCCGAGGTCGTCATGGCAGTGGGTACTGATGATCGCCTGGTCGATGTTGGAGACACGTTGCTTGAGTGTGCGAATGACCGTGGCATACTGAAGGGGAGTGGCATAGCCGACGGTGTCGGGAATATTGACCGTGGTGGCACCGGCCTCGATGGTTGCGGCGACGACGTCGCAAAGAAAGTCGAGCTCAGTCCGCGCCGCGTCCTCTGGGCTGAACTCGACATCGGAACAATAGCTCTTTGCATGCCGTACGCTCGCGACGGCCTTGTCGATGATCTGATCTTGTGTCATTCGGAGCTTGTGCTCCCGGTGTATGGCTGAGGTGGCCAGGAAGACATGGATTCGCGGCTTCTGGGCGAATTGGATCGCCTCCCACGCCCGATCGATATCGCGGTCATTGCACCGCGCCAGCCCACAAACCGATGAGCCCGTTACTTCGGCGGCGATGGCCCGCACCGCGTCAAAGTCGCCAATCGAGGCGATTGGAAAGCCAGCCTCGATGATGTCGACTCCCATTGCTGCAAGTGCTCGGGCCACCTCGAGCTTTTCGGCCATGTTCATGCTGGCGCCCGGCGACTGCTCGCCGTCGCGCAAGGTCGTATCAAAAATCCGGACGCGGTTCGAGTCGGGTTGAGATGCCGGCACGTTCGATTTCTCGGGCTGAGACTTGCTCATGATTCGGCTCTTTCCTGGAATTTAGGTGGCTCTAAAAGTCGCGTAGATCGATGTCGGATTTAATTGCCCATCCGCGCCGCTGCGGCGAAAACCCGAGGCTCGAAATACAAGAAGCCCCGAGATCCACCTGGCGGGCGGGTCTCGGGGCTTCGTTGGCTTCTATCCAGTGCGGAGTCGACGAACCCTAAGAAACCCACCTCGCCCGGCCTAGTAGGCTCAGGCTGCCGATAAGTCGAAGGTTCATCGTCAAATATCGCATATCTGAAAATCCTAAACGAGTGTTCGTTCTCTCGTTAACGACAATGATAGGGCCAGTGGAGGTTCGCGGTCAATGGGAGAAACTTCCGGGCAACACCTAGGCCCACATGACGACTGGCACAAAACCGGCAAAAGACGTGGCATGGAGACAACCCTCGCATCCGGGCCTAAGTGTCAAGGGGCCCGGGAGTTCCTTGATCGGCGAATGCGTGCCGCGGTAAAGTTCATAGAAGTGCAAGTGCAAAACGTGGTGCTACTCTCGTATCGATAACCACCGAATTTGGGCACGCGATGACGCCCGGATCGGAAAGGCGGACTACTCCATGGCGACGGTTTCTCATCCCGGTTTTCCACCGAGCCGGGAAAACGCGGTCCCGCCTCTCGAAACTGGCGACCGCCTCAACCGCGCTGAGTTCGAGCGACGTTACATGGCAATGCCAAACCTAAAGAGAGCAGAATTGATCGAAGGAGTGGTTTACGTGCCATCACCCGTTCGTGCGCGTCGACACGGCCAACCCCATGCCCATCTTGTGACCTGGATCGGAAACTACGAATCTGCGACTCCGGGAGTATTGGTTGCCGACAATGCGAGCGTGCGCCTCGATCTCGACAACGAACCACAACCGGACGCCGTACTCTTCATCGATCCGGATCACGGCGGGCAAGCGCGAATTGCCCCCGACGACTACCTCGAGGGAGCTCCCGAGTTGGTCGCCGAAGTGGCTTCGAGCAGCGCCAGCTACGACCTCAACTCCAAGCTCCATGTCTATCGTCGCAATGCCGTGAGAGAGTACGTCGTCTGGCGCGTGCTTGATCAGCAAATCGACTGGTTTGTTTTGCGAGAGGGCGAATTTGTTCGTTTGCCCGTCGACAACGCCGGCCTCTATCGGAGCGGAGTTTTTCCCGGCCTCTGGCTCGACCCTGCGGCCTTGGTGCGCGGCGACACGCCAACTGTGCAGTCAACGCTCCAGCGCGGCCTGGCCAGTCAGGAACATAGCGACTTCATCGCCTATCTGAAAACTCAAGCCGAAGTGTGACCACCACACGCCCGTCGAGCTCACCCGCAGAGCCAATGCGTGAAATCACCGCGGAAACCGCTGCCGAATACCTCCGTGAATCCGGGCAGATTCCCGATCGAGCCGAGATCCAGGTCCGCGAGCTGAGTGGCGGGGTTTCCAATATCGTCTTGCGGGTCGATATTCAAGGTAGAGCGCCATTCGTGATCAAGCAATGCCGCGAGCGGCTGCGTGTGGCGATGGACTGGCGCGCGCCGCTCGACCGGATCTGGACCGAGTGCGCCATGCTCAATCTACTCCATACAATCCTGCCGGAAGGCACCGTCCCGACGATATTGTTCGAGGATCGCCCCAATTACCTTTTTGCGATGACCTGCGCCCTGACGACGCGGTTACGTGGAAGACGCACTTGATGATGGGCCAGATTGATCATGGCATTGCAGCGCGGCTGGGCACAATTCTTGGTACGCTCCATGCCAAAGCTCCTTCGTCGCCCTCCTTGAACGAACACTTGTCCGATACGAGCCTGTTCGACGAACTGCGAGTCGACCCTTATTACCGCACAGCCGCGCGTGTTCATCCGAAACTGGCGCCGACCATCGCTCGATTGATCGCCTCGATGGATCGGCCTGCCGACGAACGGACCCTGGTATTGGGAGACTTCAGCCCGAAAAACATATTGGTACACTCGCGAGGTCTTATCCTGCTTGATTTCGAGTGCGCGCACGCGGGCGACGCGGCTTTCGACCTGGGGTTTTTCCTGAGTCATCTCGTGCTCAAAACGATCCGGGCCGCCGCAAGTGAGCGACTGCTCGCCTCACAATATCTTGCGCTGACTCCACCGTTCTGGAAAAGCTATCTGGGTCGCAGAGGACTTGATATGGTTTCCAGGTCGGAGCTGGTCGGTCGTGCCATCCAGCATGTCGCGGCCTGCACATTGGCTCGGGTCGACGGCAAGAGCCCAGTCGAATACCTCGACGCCGCCGGTCAAGCCGTCGCCCGGTTGTTCGCCGGTGAGGCTCTACGCGATGAGCCGGCTACGTGGGACGATCTGTGTGTGGTTCTCAATAACGCGATTGGTGGGGGGATCGAATGGCAAGTTTGAAGGCGCTGAAGGCCCGCCAAGTGCTTGATTCGCGCGGCCGGCCTACCGTGGAGGTTGATGCGATCGCATCAACCGGCGCGGTCGGACGAGCCATCGTACCATCAGGTGCCAGCACGGGCCGCCACGAGGCCATCGAGCTTCGCGACCCCGCAAACCCTCGCTATGGCGGCTTGAGCGTGACTAGGGCTGTCGACAATGTGATTCACGAGATTGCCGCGGCCGTCGTCGGCAGAGAATTGGACGATCAATCCGGCCTCGATGCCCAGCTCATTGCGCTCGACGGTACTCCGAACAAGCACCGGCTCGGGGCCAACGCTCTGCTCGGCGTTTCGCTCGCCGTCGCCCACGCGGCGGCGGCGACCCACGGCGAAGAACTCT
The DNA here is from genome assembly GCA_963850935.1 of uncultured Isosphaeraceae bacterium. Classification (GTDB taxonomy): domain Bacteria; phylum Planctomycetota; class Planctomycetia; order Isosphaerales; family Isosphaeraceae; genus CAWFRS01. The sequence continues at coordinate 180,434 of CAWKNT010000014.1, read as the reverse complement.
TCGTTCATTTGAACAGACTCTGGCGGAATGAACTCAGAGGATCGCCAACCTCGTCCGTCGCCAGCGAGCCGATCTTGCCGCTCCCCATGGTCAATATGATTTCAGGCGGATTACACGCCGGCGGCAACCTCGACATCCAGGACGTGCTGATCGTCCCAGTGGCGCAAGCGGCTATGCCGAAGCCCTCGAGATGATCGTCGCGCTCTATCGCTCTGTCGGCGCGGTGTTGAAGCAACACGGCTTCGAGTCAGATCTGGTCGGGGACGAGGGGGGCTTTGGGCCTCGGCTCCGCAGCAACGAACAGGCGTTCGACATCGTCGTGGAGGCCATTCTCGCCTGTGGCTTTGAACCTCGGCGTGAGGTTGCAATTGCCGTCGATGTGGCTTCCACGCATTTCTTTGATCCGGTCCGTGGAGTTTACAGACTTCACTCGACCGGCGAGCGGGTACTGGATAGTCAGGGCGTGATCGACCTCCTGGCTGACTGGGTTGAGCAATACCCCATCATTTCCATCGAGGATGGGCTCGCCGAGGACGACTGGGACGGCTGGGCCGCCATGACCAGCCGATTTGACGGTTCGGTCCAGCTCATCGGCGATGACCTTTTCGCCACGCAGGTTGTTCGTCTGAAGCAGGGGATCGAGCGTAATGCCGGTAACGCCGTCTTGATCAAGCTCAATCAAGTGGGGACACTCACCGAAACGCTCGATGCGCTCGAGCTGGCGCGAACACGGCTTTCGCACAGTCGTGTCAGCGCGTTCGGGCGAGACCGAGGATACGACAATCGCCGACCTGGCCGTTGCCACTGCCGCCGGGCAGATCAAGATCGGCTCGGTAGCGCGTTCGGAACGGCTGGCGAAATACAATCGTCTGTCGCGAATCGAAGAACACCTCGGCCCGAAAGCGCGATTCGCCCGCTTCATGTCCAAGCTATGATCCATCCAAATGCCACGTGCGACCACCTGATGTGAGCTATCATTTCTGGGCCTGTCGAATCGGCGTCCACGAAAGCTGGCGGTAACCAGGTGCAAACTCCGTCACTTCGATCGCCTGGTCGGCGCCAATGTCGCGGAACACTTGGGTCGTTCCGCTTGTGGGCCAGTGAATCTCCATGAGCGCGACAACCTGGGCCTTCGCCAGGCCAATTGTTTGTTGCAAAGGATTTGCGCCGAAGCTGCTTCCCGAGGAAACGTGCCGGTGAATTGTGAGCGGATTCTCACCGGCGCCGACGACCTTGATCCGGGCCCCGATTGCCGCACGATTCGTCTTGACGCCGACGAGCTTCACCGTAAGCCAGTGATTTCCCTGGCCAGGATTTTCAAAAAGAATGTTGTGATACCTGTCGCCATTAGTAGTGCCACCGGTTTCGACGAAGATGTCGATGTCGCCATCGCGGTCCCAGTCGCCGCATGCAACTCCATGGCCCTTCTGTAGGTGACCGGTCCCCGAGGAACTTGTAATTTCGGCGAACCGCTCGCCTCCGACGTTCTTGAACATACGGTTAGGGATCAGGGTTGCGAGGTTGGGTTCTCCCGTACCAAGGTACATATCGAGAAAGCCGTCGTTATCGAAATCGCCGTAGTTGCTCCCCATCGTCTCGAAGACGATGTCGAGTCCCGCATCCTTCGTCGCGTCGCTGAACGACTTTCCTCGCGAATTATGAAAGAGCCTGTTTGAAGGCCGGCTATGTGGCTGTCCCAGCAGCCCCTTGACGACATCTCCCAGCGATCGGTCGTAACATGTGGCGAATATGTCAAGCCAGCCGTCGTTGTCGTAGTCCCAGGCCCAGCATGAGAACCCTTCTCTTGGTCCATCGATACCCAGGTCGGTCGTGACCTCGGTGAAACTCCCGTCGCGATTGTTGTGATACAGCCGGCCGGTGTCCTCGATAATTATCCACGAACAGATCAGAGTAGCCGTCGTTGTCGAAATCGACCCAGGTACATCCCTTGCAGCATCGTTTTGGCTGTCCTTGCACGCCGGCCCGCACGGCGACTTCCTCGAAGGTGCCGTTTCCCTTGTTGTGATAAAGACGGTTTTCCTGTCGCTCGCATCCCACGAACAAGTCGATCCAGCCATCATTATCGTAATCGCCCCAGCATGCGGCGATGGAATTGATCGGGGCGAGAAGCCCGGCTTCTTTGGTCACGTCGCTAAAGCCGCCGTCGCCATCATTTCGCAAAAGTGTCGGCCGTACCGGCCAGGTGACCCAGGCTCCGCGCGGCACAAAAATATCCAGCCGTCCATCGTTATTGAAGTCGGCCTGATAACAGACCATTCCGCCAAGCTGGTCGGTTAACCTTCGACGCGACAGAGCGGTCCTCGAAGGTGCCATCTCCTCTGTTACGATAGAAAGCCATGGGTGCTGTGGCGTCGAACGACGTGAGAGCGATGTCGAGCAATCCGTCGTTGTCGAAATCGTCCATGATTGCGCCGCCGGCCTGGTTGAACCGATTGACTCCGGCCAAATGACCGATGTCGCGGAACTTGCCGATCTCGAATTCCGAATGGAAGAACCGAGCCAGATCGAGCACGAATTCGGGTTGAACCTTGTCCGGATATTCGCCGAGCGTCATGTGAGCAACATTGAGCAACCATCGAACCTCGAGATCGTCGGGAAACATCTGGAGGTATTCCATGAAGTGTTTGATCGCCAGTCGTGAACCCCTGGGATTCGTATGAACGGCCGCAGGTGAGATGGGAAGAATGCATGACGTTTCACCGCGACACATGATGCAATTCTCGTTTTCCCCGATCCGTAGCGCGTTTACCCCCTGAAAATAAATCACGCTGGCTAGTGAAGCCTGTGCCGATTGATCGTCTCCTTCGACGATTGATCTAAGTTGCTGCAAAAGCGCGTATGATTGCTCGACTTGATCGTCGTAATTCAACAATGCTGCTTTCATGATCATATCGGCGATTTGCGCGCCCTTAGCTTGATTGGCGACGGCAAGTCGTCGATCGACGACTTCCACACCCTTGAATCCTGCCCGCTGCCACGTCGTTGTTGATCTCTTCGAGCGAGGCGTTCGGCTTCCACGGCTTCATCACGAAGGGGAGTGCACCAAAACCGCTGGTGTCGAGCGGAGTATGACGAGGACGGTAAATAAGCAACGACCGACCATAAGTGGAAGGAGCAGACGACCCCGTAGTGGATCCCGACTTCGCTTCGCCGAGCCCCGTTCTCGAAATCCCGCGATCCAGTAAGAAGGCACCGAAGCCTGGGTGCCACGACCGTGAACTGAGCGCGGCTGCGCCTGCTGTAACCGCGACCATAACCGCGAAGAGGCTGAGAGCTCTGGAACGAATAGTCATCGGAAAAACTCCTTTGCATCCGTCCGCATTATGCCTCGTATGGCCCGAAGCTAAAATCTATTGCCAATCTTTGAGACGTAGTAAAAACAAATGACCCGTTGGTAAGCTCCAACGGGTCGTTCGCAAGACGAGTTTCGTCTGGATCAGGTAGGGTCACACATTGACAACCCGGTGCTGGACCGACAACCGCCGCCCCTTGGGTGATTTGTAGTCGAAATATCCCAGTCCCAAAGCACCAGCCAACGCGATGTGCTGGGGCTGGCGGACGTCGAAGCCTTCAGTCTGAAGAGGATCGATCTCCTTCCTGATTGAAGGCGATTTCGATGCCGCACCGCCCGTCGCGGCGACCGGAGGAAGTTTTTGCTTGATCCGCTGCGCATCGACGATGTCCCATTCGACGTGATCGAGAGCGACGGGGTCGGTCGCAAACAGGATGGAATTATTTTCCCACGTCCACTTGCCCGCCCCGCGCGAAAGGGCCACCCTGGTAAACGCCGCGGATCCCATCCATGATTTGCAGAACGAACTTCTCACGGATGATGGGATGAGACACCATATGCGGTATGAACTGGTTACAGACGTTGGTAAAGGGAGTACTGTGCGATCGTGCAACGTTGTTGACCGTCCCGTGGCTCATGTTTTTCAAGGCCCCGGTCACTCCGGCCGATCCGTGGTCTTTCACGACCGGAATTGCCACGATTTTGTTGAGAGTCTTGGTGACCAGTTTGCCGAGATGTGAACGGTACTTGCGGTCGTCCTTGGGATCAGCTCCGTACTCAATCAGATCCATCCATACGAATGTGTCATGATCAAAGCCGGCAATTGGATCGTTTTTGAATGCCGGGAAATCGAGGGTGAATTGGTTGTCATCAGGGTCCAAGCCGCCCCAGTGGATTCCGGCGGGGAGTATCTTGTGGTAGCCGGCCTGCATGAACTCGCTGCGATAACGGTCGTAAACAAAGATGTCGTTGGTTTTGACGCCAGCGGCTTTCAGCTTGTCGATCACTTCCAGGACGATTTCGAACGACGAATGGGCGTGAGGCTGTCCGTTGGGGACAACCTTGATTCCCACAACGTCGCCCGGCTCAAAAAAGTGCTTCCAGCCTTCCACGGCGTTGGTGGCACCAGTCAGTTCTTTGATACCCCGATCCATAGTGGCCTTGATTGCGGCGGTATTGCGAACACCGCCACGGCACATTGTCGGGTTGCGAACTTCGACGACGTGGCCAGGATAGAGACCAGGTGCGGCCAGCTTTGAAAGCGGCTTGGCCGCGGCATTTTGATTAGTCTCCTTACCGGAGGCAACTTGTTCTTGCGCCGCGGTAACAAGACGAGCGGCCGAAAAGAGCGGAACCGCTGCCGCCGAAGCGCCCAGCAACTGGCGGCGGCTCATGCCGCCACACGGGTAGCGATGGTTCATCGATTGGTCCCTTGTGCGGGTAGAATACGCAATGGCAAGATTCAGTATCTGCAGGGGAAACATGAGTATAAAGAATCAGCATGCGGTAGCCAACAGTCCAGTCAGAAGAATCGGAACGGTCGAAGGAGATCGTCGTCCTCTTCAAGAATTGACAACCTGGCGTCCACAACCTACCCAGTGCAGCAGCCAGAATGTTACTTTTTGAAAAGCGCGCGCCGGTGACGCAAACCATCAAAATGGGGCCTTTTCGTGGACCAACTCGCCTCGTTCCAATCGCACGGAATGCAGGCTCGAGACGGAAACGCCGCGTCACGATGCGGTTCAGTCGTCGCCTCCCCCGCCGATTCGGAGAGCAAACGCGCGAACCTTCAAGGATTCGTGATTGCTCCACTGGCGCCATTGGTCGCGGCCTTGGCCGCCGGTATCATTGCCGATCGTTACTGGGAACCATGGGAAACGAAGGTTTGGGTCACGATTGGCTTGACTCTCGGCGCAGTAGCGGCACTGACAACGCGCATCACATCCGTCTTCTATGTGACGATGCTCGCCGCGGTCGTCGCAATCGGTGGCGGCTGGCATCACCACCGCTGGTCAGACCACAGTGCCGACGACCTGGCCCAGAGCGTCACCGAAATTCCCAGGCCGGCTTGGGTCCGCGGTGTGGTGAGCGAAGCACGCGGATTGCGGCACCGCAAGGACAGCTTCGGCAACGGCAACGAAGAAAAAGTGACCACCAGGTTCGTACTCGACATCATATCCTTGAGCGACGGCGAGCGCTGGCATAGTGCATCGGGCCGCGCCCTTTTGGTGGTAGCCGGTGATCGATCGGAGATCCGTGCCGGGCAGGCCATCGAGGCAGCAGGTCAAATTGGCACCATCGCCGGACCGCTTAATCCAGGCGAGTTCGACTATCGGGCGTTCCTCCGAGCGCAGCGAATCAGGCTACGGATGACGATCGACAACGCGGAGAGCATTTGGCTTGATCCGCGCGGCACGGATTGGCCCTTCACGCTCTGGCTCGATCGCCAGCGCTACTGGAGCCGCACGCGCCTCTTTAACTGGCTCGATCCCGAAACCGCTCCCCTGGCAGCGGCCTTGGTGCTAGGCTGGCGCGAAGAGATCGATCCCGAGATCAACGACGCGTTCGCTCGCACAGGCACCACCCACTTGCTGGCAGTCTCAGGTCTGCAGCTGCAGGCGCTCGCCATTTCCCTCTTGCTCTTATTGCGAGTGCTCGGATTCCCCCGCCGGATTTCCTATCTGTTCGTGGGCGCGACCATGATTGGCTACGCCCTGCTCGTCGGACCAGCTCCTTCGGTCGTGCGCTCGACAGTCATGACCTCGACCTTCTGTCTGGCCGCGATAGCCCAGCGGCTCGCAAGGTCGGCCAACACGCTTTCGCTCGCCGCCCTCTGCACGCTCGCCATAAATCCAACGTATCTCTTCGACGTGGGTTGCCAGCTTTCCTTCCTCGCGATCGGCGCATTGGTGTGGCTGGTCTCGCCCGCGTGCGCCCTGGTCCGCTACATTTATGAAGCGATCCGGAGACGCCTCTTCGGGCCCCGCTCGGCGCTCGATTCCCTGGAGCGGGTACTGGAACCCTGGTGGTACACCGCGCTGCGTCAAGTTGGTGCGAGAGTGATCGACGGCGTCGTGGCTTCGACAGTGGTCTGGATGGCGGCGTTGCCGCTCGTCGCTTTTCAATTTCATCTTGTTTCACCGATCGGGATCCTCCTGAACATTCCGCTCATTCCAATCACTTCGGTGGCGCTCTTGCTGGGAGGGCTGGCGCTGGTGTTATCGCTGGTGTGGGGCGCCCTCGGATCCAGCGTGGCCTGGGCGGCCGCGTGGCTCTTGAAATTAACGCAAACGATCGTTCTGTGGGGCGTCGCACAACCGCTGGGCCACCGATTCGTCGTCGGACCGACCTGGGGATGGGTGCTGTTATTCTACGCCCTCTTGGCAGTGGCCGCCGTTGCCGTGACCACATCGCGCCGGCAGCCGGCCACAACCGAGACCGGGCGCATTTGGCGCTGCGGCGCCTGGTGGCTGTTGGCGGCATGGTTCATACCTGGCTGGTGGATTACCGGCTTTGCGACGCGAGAGGCTAACCTCGAGGCCGAAGTCCTGGCAGTCGGGCATGGCCTGGCGGTTGTGCTACAGCTTCCCGATGGACAGACTTTGGTCTACGATTGCGGACGCCTCGGTGATCCCACCGTGGGCCGCAGGATCATCGCGCCGGCGCTCTGGTCCCGCGGGGTCAACCGTATCGACACAGTCTTTCTCAGTCACGCAGACCAAGACCATTACGACGGCTTACCGGACCTGCTCGATCGCTTCTCGATCACCGAAGTACGGCTGCCGCCCGGTTTCGCGGGACCCAACAATCCGCTGGCGGTGGAGCTGATCGATCTGTTGGGAAAGCGCGGCATAAACGTGCGACCGATCACGGCCCCTGCGCGGTGGCAATCGGCCGGCGTCCAGTTCGCGGTCTCGCACCCACCCGACGGCTGGCAGCCGGACACTTCCGACAACGCACGCAGTCTCGTGCTCGATGTGGCCTACAGGGGACGCCATCTGCTCTTGACCGGCGATCTGGAACAGCCGGGACTCGACCTTGTGGTGTCGAGTCCTCGACCGGATCCTACACCCGATGCGTTTTTGGCCCCGCACCACGGCGGCAAGTCGTCCAATCCCGATTGGCTCTACGATTGGGCAAACCCCCGCGCGGTGATCGTGAGCCAGCGGCCGCAATCCGCCCGCTCTGGCGATGCGCTCGTTGCTCTCGAGGAACGGGGCATACCGGTCCTTCGCACGTGGCGCCAGGGGTCGATCCGCTTGCGGTGGGGCGACGACGGCATCGTTTCCAGCGGATTCGTCGAGCCAATTGCCGATCACGGTCGAGACTCAGGTCACCCACGTACGACCAGGCCCGAATGGTCGTCGATCACGCCACGCCTCGCGACGGCCATAGACGTGGCCGGCGGGAGACGAGCGAGCGCGCTTGGTTTATTGGTAGCGAGCATTGGCTTTGTACTTGGGGCACTTACCTGTCTGGTTCTAGCGGTGATCGAGTTCGGGGCCTGGGTGTTGTTGGCACCTCCACGCACGATGAACGCCGACGGCGCGCGATCTGACAATTCGACCATAAGCGAGCAGCCACAGGCCGAGCCGATTGAAATTCGGGCAGCCGATGGAGCGCGGCTTATCGGCCGCTGGCTTCCCGCCCCTGGAACGATCGTAACTGGACGGACTGCGTTACTTCTCCACGGGTTTGCGGAAGCCTCTTCCGTCCTGGAGGCCCGCCGGGCGGCAGCCTTGAACCGGCACGGATGGAACGTTGCGGTGCTCGATTCGCGCGGCTATGGCCAGAGCGGCGGTGCTTTCGGGACTTTTGGCGGATACGAGGCGCGAGACGTCAGCCTCTGGCTCGATTCTTTGTCGGAACGGATCGCCCGCACCAGTCGGGACACCTCTTTGCGCCCGGTGCTCTGGGGCCGCTCGATGGGCGCTGCCATCGGCATCCGCGTCGCGGCCCTAGATCACCGGCTGGCCGCTCTCGTGCTCGAGTCACCCATGGTTGATCTCCAGACCTCCATGGCCATCGTCCTGGCGAGGCGACGGCTCCCCTGCGCAAAGCTCTTGGCCCGAGTGATCACGGGCCGCGCCACCAAACTGGCTGGCGTTTCGATTCATCGCCCCCGTCCGATCGACTCAGCGCCCGACGTCGCATGCCCGACCTTGATCGTTCACGGGACCAACGACACCCTCGTGTCGATTGACGAGGTCCGCCGTCTGGCCCAGGCCTTCGGTTCAGCGCCTCATTGGATCGAGGTTCCCGACGCCCGCAATACCGACGTCATCGACCAAGGAGGCGAGCCCCTTCTCGATCGGATTGCTGGATTTCTCGCAGAAGTGACCAACGAGCCTGCCGCCTCTCAATTCGCCATGCACGAAGCGTAGTCCGGGACACTGCCTGAGCTAGGCACAAACAAGCTCTGTTGGAGACCCGTGGCACGGGATCAATCGTCCAGCTCTTCCAGCGAGCGGAACACGTCGCCTACGACCTCGCCCAGGTCGTCCTCACCGAGATCTGACCACTGGCCGAACACGAAAACGGTGCGGCGCGGTGCGGAAAGAGCGAATGCGCAGCCGCGTTAGCAATATCGAGCGAGAAAAACTCGACGTCATGCCCGATGGCGCGGTGGTCGTGGAGCGTTTCCATGGCGGGATACGCATCAAGATCCGGATACTCTTCGCGCATTGCCTCGAGCGCTTGATCTGCGAGATCCGCGGGGTCCGGCCGCTCGTCGTCAGTCCGCACCAGCACAAACGCGATCCCGCCGGGATGCTGTAAATCGACGGTTGTCACCGGTCCTTCGTCAGTTACATCCAGCGACCAGCTCGAAGGATACTCGAAGTGAACGCCGCGGTCCTCGTACACTTCAGCCGTCACCGGCCGCCTCCTCCCGGTCGAACACGCCTGGCGTTTGGCTCGCTCGTGAGCCGGGGCAGGCAAGGGCTTGATGGTTCGCTCCAAATCCTTAATTGCCGCTCCCATTGTGCTTAATATCCTAGCAATGCATAAGGTGGTTTGCCACTCCAGGTACGCCGTGGCTATTCCTCAGATCGATGTCGTCAGCCGGACCGTTCCGTGCGGGCAATTTGGACGACTCGTGTGGGAATTGGTACAGTAGATCTGCCTCATGGATGCCGAGGGTGAGGGCGCTGAGTCAGCGCCGTACCGGCTCGATGACTGATCGGAATGAGACGAACGCATCATGCGTGTTTTGTCGGGAATCCAGCCCTCGGGGGCTCTGCATATTGGCAATTACTTCGGAGCGCTAAAGCAGTTTCTCGATCTACAGCGCGACCACGACGCTTACTATTTCGTCGCCGATTTTCATGCGCTGACAAGCGTTCGAGATGCGGCCTTGCTGCGCAGCTACACCTTCGACGTGATTGTCACCATGTTGTCGCTGGGACTCGACCCCGAGAAAGCGACCCTGTTCGTGCAGTCGGACGTGCCGGAAACAACGGAGCTAGCATGGTTGCTCTCGACGGTCACGCCGATGGGCTGGCTGGAAAAATGCGTCAGCTACAAAGACAAGATCCAGCAGGGGCTTCCCGCCGAGCACGGGCTCTTTGCCTATCCCGTCTTGCAGGCGGCCGACATCTTGCTCTACGACGCCGACCTCGTTCCGGTCGGCCAGGACCAAAAGCAGCACCTGGAAATCACCCGTGACGTCGCCGAACGGTTCAACCGCACTTACGGCGGCGGTGAAGAAGTCTTTCGGCTGCCCAAGCCGTATATCCTTGACGCTGTGGCGGTTATCCCGGGCGCCGACGGCCGCAAGATGTCCAAGAGCTACAACAACACGATCGACATCTTCGACGAACCGGCCGCGATCCGGAAAAAAGTGAAGAAAATTGTCACCGACAGCACACCTGTGGAAGCCCCCAAAAACCCTGACACCTGCCCCCTCTTCAGCCTTTACAAGCTGTTCGCGGCGGACGATGAACGAGCAGAGGTCGAGCGGCGCTACCGCGAGGGGGGCATTGGCTATGGCGAAGTAAAAACCCGGCTCGCCGAGTCGATTATCGCCCGGTTCGGACCGGCCCGAGAACAGCGAGCCGAGTGGCTGGCGCATCCAGAGCGCGTCGCTCAAGTCCGCTCGTCCGCCGCGGCTCGCGCGAAAGCCACCGCCCGACGAGTGCTCGATCGAGCGCGGGCTGCCTGCGGTGTGGGGTGAATTTTACGCCATATCACGAGTCGGTTTACGAAATACCTGACCGAGTCTATAATGATGGCCGAACTCGCGGCCGAGCGCCCCACAGGGTGGATCAATAAATCTTGAAATCTATCCTGCATCTTCTCCTCTCTCGGCCCAGCTAAGACCGTTGATTCAACGCCTGCCCTAACGCTTGGGTCGACGCCGTAGCACGATTGTCCGGCAGTTTCCAATTTCATCTCACACACGACACGCACGTTGATCCTGGAGGAGCGATGGACAACTTTTTCGGCCCGGAATCAGGTCGGGACCTGATTCGCCGCGGATTCAGCCGCCGCGATTTCGGCCGCCTGGCGGCCTTTCTCACTGCCGGTGCGGCCTTGCCATTTTACAACGAGGCAGCGCTCGCACAGGGCCTCTCGGCGATGCCCAACCTTCCTCCCGACGCAGTAAAGATCAACGCCAACGAAAATCCGATGGGCCCCTGCCCCGAAGCGGCGGAGGCAATCCACAAAGTCGTCGCCCAGGGAGGGCGCTACCTGTACAACGAGACCTTTACGTTCGCTGCGGCCATGGCCGAGATCGATGGGGTGTCAAAAGATCATGTGATGCCGTTTGCCGGATCGAGCGACCCATTGCATCGCGCGGTTTTGGCGTTCACCAGTCCGACCAAGAGCTACGTCGTCGCCGAGCCGGGATATGAGGCCGGTGCGCGTGCGGCAGAATTCATTGGCGCCAAGACGTTCAAGGTTCCGCTCCGCAAAGACTGCGCTCACGACGTGCACGCCATGGCACAGGCCGACCCCGACGCCGGCTTGATCTACGTCTGCAATCCCAACAATCCAACTGGTTCGATCACCCCCAAGGAAGACATCGAATACCTGGTCGCCCACAAACCAAAAGATGCGATTGTTCTTCTTGATGAGGCATACATTCATCTGTCGAAGACAGCCGAGCCGGCTTCGGCCTTGGTCGCAGCCGACAAAGACGTGATCATCCTGCGAACCTTTTCCAAACTGTACGGTATGGCCGGTCTCCGCGCCGGCGCCGCGCTCGGCCGGCCTGACCTGATCGCCAAATTGCGGGGTTATGGTGCCGGCGCGCTACCGGTCACCGGCATGGTGGGTGCGACCGCAAGTCTAAAAGTCAAAGGCCTGGTCGCCGAACGCAGAAAGACCATCGCCGATATTCGCGAAGAGACCGCCGAGTGGCTCGACAAGCGGGGATTCGCCGTGCTGCCGTCTGAAGCGAATATGCTCATGGTCGATGTCCATCGGCCCGGCCGTGAGGTCTTTCAGGCATTGCTCAAGCAAAAGGTGGCGATCGGTAGGACCTGGCCTTCGATGCCCAATCATGTGCGCGTGACAATCGGAACTCGGGAAGAGATGGCGAAGTTTCGGGCCGCCTTCGGGCACGTGATGAATGTCTGATGAGCCAGCTCGAAGCACTCGGAAGCGCGCGAAAAGCTACGGTTGGCGGGGCCTGGCGGGCGATGCCTCGGGGGGCTTTATCGCGGCGCTGGTCGCGCTTCCCTACGGGCTCGCTTTGGCACGGCTGATGGGTTTACCTCCCGAGCTCGGCCTCTTTACATCGATCCTGACCGCGCCCATCACGTCGGTACTGGGCCGAAATCCGGTCCTGATCGGCGGCACCGCCAGCGCAACGGTACCGTTCATCGCGGCGGCCGTGCGCGCCCAGGGCGTGGGTGGCGCCGCCAAGGTCTGCCTGGCTGCTTCGGTGTTCATGATGATCTTCTGCGTGCTCCGCCTGGGGCGCTATGTGGCCAAGGTGCCGCATGCGGTCGTCTCGGGCTTTTCGTGCGGGGTCGGAGCGATGATGGTGATCCTCCAGCTCCACACATTGTTCGGATTGCCGGCTTCTCCCTCAGACAGCTCTGCGAGCCCGCTCGGTCAGTTTGTCAAGGTTGCATCGAATATGTTTCAGGCTCGATGGGAGCCGCTGTTGCTCGGTTTGATCGTGATCGCGGGTGCGATGGCGGCCGCGAGGCGCTGGCCGCGGTCGCCGGCCGCGCTTGTCGGTGTCGGCATGGCCGTCGCCGCTGGATTTTTGCTCGGCTGGCACGAACGCGCTCTCGGCAACATATTGCTGCGACTTCCTCCCTTTGTTGGTTTCACCTGGACACCCACGGACGTGACCGTCGTCTTGCCCACAGCACTCGGCCTGGCCTTCGTGACCTCGGTCAATATCCTGATCACGTCGCGCGTGGTCGAGCACTTCCAGGGAAGGCATCGCCCGTTGCGTGCGGCCGATGCCGATGCAGAACTGGGCGCCTACGGCATTGCCAATCTCTGTGCGGGCGTCTTTGGCGCGCCCATGAGCGTCGGCATCCCCGCCCGCAGCCTCGCCAATGTCCGTTGCGGCGGCACGACTCGCCTTTCTAACCTTCTGCACGCCGTCTTTCTCGTTCTCCTCGTCGGTTTAGGCTCGACCGTGATCGCGCGGATCCCACTTGCGGCACTCGCCGGCGTAACAGCCTATGTCGGCATTGGACTCCTGGAATGGAGCACCTGGCGCCGCCTGCACCGCATGCGCGGCTCGACGCGGCTGCTTTTCTGGTCACGGCCCTGGCTGTCTTGACTACGAACGCCGTTGCCGCTGTCGCAATCGGCTGCTCGTTCTATATCGCCCGCCATTTGCTCGAAAAGCTGGCACGCCTCGAGCGGTTTCACGCGCCCATCGAATCCTCCGAACTCGATTCGTGAGCCCAGAAGAGAGTGGCTGCGCAAAAGAATCGAGCAAACCGTTCACTGCTGCTCGATGACATAGAGCTGCAGATTCTTCATGAGCCACGTCTCGCCTAGTTTCACGCGCATTTGCACGAACGGAAACTTTGCATGCTTGTCAATGTTTGGTTGGAAGACCCCCTGGATGACCATCAGGTCGGGTGCAACGACCCGGGCAAATTCGACTGTGTTTTTGGATGTCGTCTTCTCGGTGGCGTCCTTGAAGAGATCGCCATACAACGATTCGATCTCGGACCGGTCTTTCTTGACGGTAACCTTGATCTCGCCAGTCGAACTGTCCTTGTCGATCCAAAGGAGCTGCGCGTCGTCGGTGTAAGTCGCGGCCATTGCTGCCGCGTCTCTCGTATCGAAGAGCGCCGACCCCTTGTCGAGAACGTCCTGCGCCACAGTCTTCGCGTCTTTGTCCTGGGCCAGCAACGTGACAGGATCGACGAACAAGAGCGCGAACATAGCAATGCGTTTCATCATCGGTTCTCCATGGGACTGAGGAAGAGCCAGAGCTCGCTGATGAGCCAGTCATCCTTTGACACGCAGTAACGCCACGAGAGCGGCTCGCCAATCCACCATTTTTAAGGAATTCTGCCGAAATTGACAGTCGCCGGCGTTTCCCCGAGCGATTTGCGCTTCGTAAATTTCCAGGATATCGCCTCGCACTTCGGCAAGACAACGTGTTGGCAACGTTGCGTTTATTGCATGAACTGATACCAATTATAGAATGGCACTATTTGGCACTTTTTGACGAGGTCTCGAGTGCCAAATCGTGGCACGTACGGCAGACGGCGTGCAAACCAATCCTCTCATCCTCCAAAGCTTTATGTAGTCGGACCGGATTTGCTCCGGATCGCAATCACGCTCATCAATCCGGCGGTAATGCGCACCGGTCAATTCCGAGCAGAATCGGCACCCTTGGGCGGCACAAGTCGACCGCCGTGCTATTGTCGATGGGTCGATTGTGAGCGTTCTGCTTGACGGGAAATTCCCTACGAACGTTTCACGTGACGTGAGTCAAACCTGAGCAATCCGCGTGAACCTGGGGACGAAGTGTCAGTTGGCGAAAAACTGAACGCGCACCCTCACTGCTTCTACATAACATTATACCTGGCTTCCGGAATTTCGTTAATGCACCTACTCGGTTTTCCGTGTGAATCCGCGTCTGAGCATTGTGTCCTGGCTGCACTTGGGTATTTTTCCAAAATTTAATTTTGGAGATATTAATGTAGCACAACTCCGATCGTAACAGTTCGCTTTCGTCCGCTCCGGCCTTCCGTCCCGCCGGGTCTGCTTCGGCGATCGCATGACGGCTCGCGCCGCGCCGATACCACTCGATGAACGAGAACTAACCAACAATTCGTTTTTAAAAAAATATGTTGTTCGGACGAATCCTCTGTTGCGACAATCATTGCTACTGACCAGGCCGTATGCGTGACGCTCGCAGCGCAGGGCCTCGGCCGCCCTCGCCCAAACCGGTACAGGCGCGACCGATCCGTAATTTCCCATTGCGGACGCCTCGAACGCCGAGCCGGGAGGACGGGCGATGCGCAACACGGACCCCTTTGACAACCAGAACCTCGTGGCCGGACCGGCGTCCGCGGGCGATGGTGACGGCCCAACACGCTCCGCCCATACGGTCGCGGCCAGCTGCGAAACGACCGACGCCACAAGGGGGAGTGGAGGCCGCGACCTTCCGACCGTGCACGCCTCGACCTCCGGCCAGCTGAAGCACGATTTGGCTCATCCTGGAGCCGCGACGCTCGAGGCTGGTCCTTCAACCGTCTCCGGATCGTGCTCGCCGCACGTTATCCACCCCGGCTTTGAACCCGGGCAAACCGCGGCGGCCGCGGCGTCCAGGGGTCCATCAGCCGATCCGGCCGTGGCGACATCCGACAGCCTCGCACGCTGGGCACCTGGCGAGCGGCATGTCCCGGCCATTGTCGGCTACGAGTTGTTGGGCGAGCTTGGCCGCGGCGGAATGGGTGTCGTCTACCACGCCCGACAGGTCCGCCTCGACCGCCCATGCGCGCTCAAGATGATCTTGGCCGGTGCCCACACCGATGCCGTTACCGTCATGCGTTTTCTGGATGAGGCAAAAGCGATCGCCCGCCTCCAGCACCCCAATGTCGTTCAGATCCACCACATCGGCGAGACCGAGGGCTTACCGTACTTCGAGCTGGAATACCTCGACGGCGGGGCTCTCGACCGGCGGCTGGATGGCACGCCATGGCCGGCGCGACGGGCGGCGACGCTGGTCGAGCCACTGGCGTTGGCGGTCGCCGAGGCGCACCGGCTGGGGATCGTCCATCGCGATCTCAAGCCGTCCAATGTCTTGCTGGCGGCGGACGGCACGCCCAAGGTCACCGACTTCGGCCTGGTTAAGTGGCTGAAGGGCGACGGCGGACTGACCGCCACCGCTTCGATCCTCGGCTCGCCCAGCTACATGGCGCCGGAGCAGGCCGGGGGTCGTGGCAATGAAGTCGGTCCGACGGCCGACGTCTACGCTCTCGGCGCGATCCTCTACGAGCTACTCGTCGGCCGCCCGCCGTTCCGAGGTGCCTCCATCCTTGAGACGCTCGAACAGGTGCGGCACGCTGAGCCGGTGCCGCCGACGCGGCTGGTGCCGGGGACGCCGCGCGACCTGGAGACGATCGTCCTGAAATGCCTCCAGAAGCAGCCGGGCCGGAGGTATGAGTCGGCCGGGGAATTGGCGGAGGACCTGCGGCGGTTCCTGGCGGGTGAGCCGATCCTGGCCAGGCCGATCGGCACCTGGGAGCGGGCAGTCAAATTAGCCCGGCGGCGGCCGGCGGCAGCGGTGACGGCCGCGACGTTGGTGCTGGCCGTGGCGAGCCTCGCGGCGATCGGGGCCTGGTCGTACCGGAGCATCGGCCAGGCGCGCGACCTGGCCGAGTACCGTCGGAGCGAGGCGACCGCCGTCGCCTATCGGGCCCTCATGGGCGAGACTCAGGCCCTCCGACTGGCCCGGACCCCGGGGTGGCGCGGCACCGCGAGATAACCTCCTCCGCCTGGCGACCATGGAGACGCCCCGGCGCGATCTGAGCGACCTGCGCAGCGAGGCGGTCGCCGGCCTGGCCGAACTGGACGTCCGCGAGGTCGCCCGCCTGGATCTGGGTCCGAGGGCCGTGATCTCCGGGCTCGAGCTGATCTTCGGGCTCGACTTCAGTCCGGACGGCCGGACGGTGATCGGCGCAGGTTACACGGGCAGCCGATTCCTCTGGGACTGGGCCGGCGACCGTGTGACCCCCCTGCCTGACGACCCCACGATGGCAAGCGTCGAGCCCTGGTCGGACCAGGCCGCACTTCCCGGCGCGCGGTCCCACCCCAGCGGCGACTACCTGGCAACGACGACCGGCGACCACCGCGTCATCCTCCTGGGCCAGCAGGGGCGCAAGCCGCCGGTCGCCGCACTGCAAGGGAGCGGCCAGCCGCGCGGCCTGGCGTTCGACCGCCGGGGTCGCCTCCTGGCCGTGACATGGAGCGACGGACGGGTCGTTCTTTACGACGCAGTGACCGGCACTTCTCGCCGCGAGCTCGGCCCATCGCCCGTCGGCGTCTTCTACCGGCCGGTCGCCCTCAGCCCCGACGGCGAACGGTTGGCGTTCGCCGGTCCGAATTTCACCGTGCAAGTCGTCGACGTCACCGGCGCGGGCAGGCCCCGGACCGTCGGCCGGCATGGCGCCCAGATACGCGACCTCGCGTTCAGCCCCGACGGCAGCCGCCTGGCCTCCGCCTCGGAGGATCGTTCGGCCAAGGTCTGGGAGGTCGGCTCGGGACAGGAGCTGCTGACCCTCCAGGGCCACGCCAGCCAGTTGACCAGCCTCGACTGGAGCCCCGATGGTGCGTGGATCGCCACCGGCGGCGACGACGTGACGCTCCGACTCTGGGATGCCCGGAGCGGTCGGCTCCTGATGACCGTCACTTCAATCATCCCAGAATCCGTCCGGTTTAGCCCCGACGGCTCCCACCTGGCCCTCGCGGGCACCGGCATCGTCATGTACGAGCTGACGGGCCGGGCGGTGAGCCGCCTGCCCATTCAGGGCATGAGGGCGACCGCCGTGGCGATACACCCGAAGCGGCCGCAATTACTGGCCACCGCGACCTCGCAGGGCATCAGCCTGCACGACCTCCGCGCAGGCGCGAGCTCTGGGCCCAGAACGCCACCGCGTCCAACCTCGTCTTCAGCCCCGACGGCCGGCGACTGGCGGCGATCGGCCGCCGGAGCAACCGCGGGGTGTCGAGTCCGGGGCCGGCGGTACTGCTCGATCCCGAGACCGGCACTGATCTCGGAGCGCTCGGGACCGACTCGGCCATCGTGGCTGCCTTCGATCCCTCGAGCAGCCGGCTGGCGCTGGCCGACACTTCGGGGGCGGTCGTGCTCCGAGATTTGGCGGCAAACCGGACGGAATGGCGCCGGCAGCCGGCGCGGGGGCCGGTCCCGGCGATGGCCTTCTTGGGCGGCGGCGATCGTATCCTCATCGGATACTGCGGCGGGCAGGTCCTGATCCTCGACGCCGATTCCGGCCGCACGATCCAGCAGGATGTGCTGCCCGATGGCCTGTTTGGTCTGGCCGTGGCGCCCGACGGCCGGCTCATCGCCGCCGCCGACAGCCAGGAGGTGATCCGCATCGTCGACTCGTCGGACCTGAGGACGATCGCCGTGCTGCCGGGCGCGTCTCATTCTGTGAGGCTCGACCAGATGGCCTTCAGCCCTGACGGCCGCCGGCTGGCGACCAGCGATCGGTCGCGACGGGTTGCGATCTGGGACGCCCGGTCCGCACGTAAGCTGTTCGACCTTCCCCCGCTGGAGAGCCCGATTACCGACTTGGCCTTTGCCCCCGATGGCTCGCGCCTGGCCGTCGCCACGGCCGAGGCGTCGATCACGCTCTGGGACTTAGGCGCGATCGCCGCGGTGCTCGCCGACCTCGGCCTCGACCCGGAGGTCGGAAGGCACGGCCCGGGTCGCCCGAGAACTGCGCCACCGGGGGAACACCCGTTGTTGCGGCATCCGTTCAGCTCGGGACTCGGCGGGATCATCGCGCACTTGCGGACTGGCCTGCTGCAATATGTCGTTGAAACCCGCCCCGATCAGGCGGGTCCCTGCATGGAGCTGGCCTGGGCGCGCCTGAATGGGCCCGCCGGCGATCCGCGATTCAGAAGCCGCCCTGCCGCTGGCGCGCGGGCAGTCGATTTGGCTCCCCGCGACCCAATCTGCCGGAGTACCCTGGGCGTAGCCTACTGCCGGCTCGGTCGATGGGCCGATGCACTCGTCGAGCTGGGCGACGCCGGCCGAGCCGAAGGCGTGGGGCCCACCGCTTCGGACCAGTTCTTTCAGGCCATCTGCCTCCGACGGCTCGGCCAGGCGGGTGACGCCAACGACTGCTTCGCGCAGGCCGTCCGAGCCCGTCGGGCGGAGGACCGGACCGATCCGGACCGCGTCGCCGAACTGAATGCGATCCAGGCCGAGGCCGATCTCGTACTCCGTGGTGAGATCCCCGCGCCGTCGGCCGCCGGGTTTCAAGACCATCAACTCGCAGCCTCCATTTATTCCATCATCGGCCGCCAGACCGAGGCCGAATCCCATCTCGATGGGATGTTGGCCCTGAAGCCGGAGGACGCCGAGGCCCTCCTCGAGCGCGGCCGGATCCGCGAGCGATCGGGGCGTCCGGAAAAGGCCGCCGCCGACTTCGCCACGGCGCTGCAACGGATGCCGATGGACCTGAACCTCTGGTCGAGCCGTAGCGCTTTCTGCAACGAAATGACCGCGCGACCGGAGGTGTTCGGCGCGTGCTGGCGCGACGGCCGGACGACCCGCTCCTGCGGTTTGCGCTCGGGTTGGACCTGGCCCGCCGGGGCGATTGGGGCCGGGCCGTCGCTGCCTTCGACCGCGCCGGCTGGTTCGGGGCCGCCAGCGAATACACCTTCGAACACGCCTGCCTGCGGCTCCTGGCCGGCGACAATGAGAGCTACCGCCAGCATGTGGCACGGATGGCCGCGGAGGATGGCTGGACCACCGATCCTGCCCGCTGTTTCGTGCTCGCTCGCACCGGCTCGCTCGCGCCTGGGGCCGTGGCCGCACCGGCCAACCTGGTTCGCTGGGGCGAGCGGGCCGCCCGCGGCGGTCCTTCACCGTGGGCCCTGCACACGCTGGGGCAGGCTTACCTCCGCGCCGGACGGCCGCTTGACGGGATCCGAATGCTGGAGAAGTCGGAGGCCATCGGCAACTGGGACGGCCAGGTCACCAACTGGCTGGTGCTCGCCTTGGCCCACCGCGCCCTCGGCCACGACGCCGAGGCCGGACGGTGGTCGGATCAGGCCGCCGCCTTCCTGGACCACGCCCGCCCGGCCGTATTCGACGAGGCAGGCAGCCTGCGCATGCCGGACTGGCTGGAGGCCCTGGTCCTCCGTCGCGAGCTTGAGGCGAAGGTGCCAGACCGGAACTTCCCAGCTGACGCGTTCGCGCTGAAGGCAGGCCGCAAACGGTGCAAACCAAGCCCCGTATTGCGTGGGCGACCGATCCAATTCGCGAGTTCGTACTCGATGTTTTCAACGTGATTCTGTAAGCCTTGCGGTCCCTCACTCTCAGTTCGACCAACTCGCCCTCACTCTACGCGCCAGCGATCTTGGTCGGGAGCTTCAACTTTACCTTTGGCGCAAGTCTCGTCAGGCCGAGCGTGGCCCAGGAACTGGCGGCGCAGGTGATCGGCGTCAACAGTTTCGCGCTGCCGGGCGAGCCATCGGGGGTCGATCGAGATGTCATCGGCCAACTGCCGTCCGGCATTTGCGTGGCGACCAAGAAGTCAATTCCTCGCTTGAGCTCGGCTCGTTCGGTAGTATAACCGGCGAGCGACAACACATACAAAGTCTGGCCGGTGGCAAAGGCGTCGCTTTTCAACTCAGGAACAGTCTGGCTCCAGCCACCGTCAGCGCGCTGCAGTGCAAGCAACTCGTCGATGGTGCTTTGCATCGTCTCACGCGGCTTGTTGAAGCGCGCCCCCATCAGCACCTTCATGACCTTGTCTTGATGAATGTCCGATGGCTTTGCCGCGTCGAGCCAGGCTACCGCTCTCGTCAGCGCCGTGCGCTGCGATTCCGGCGCGTCGGGTCTGGTTTCGCCCTCGAGTGCCATGATGATCCAGGCGGCGTCGGTGGTCTGGCTTTCGTTAATCGGCGGTCGCCTGAGAGTGGCAAAAAACTCCCAGGAACCGTCCGGTTGCTGCTTCTTGACGATTTCCTCCACAATTAGCCTCAGGCTTTGTTTTTGTCTGTCTTCAAGCGACTGCAACGACTGTGCGGCGACGGCCAGAAACGGCAGCCCCATGTTCAGTCCCCTACCCTGTGGGCGCGGATCGGGTGAGTCAGCCGGATTGGGAAAGATCTTCGAGGCCATCAACTTGGCCTTGCTGCCCAGCAATGACTCGGTCGTATCCGCCACGAATTTCTCGTCGATGGTGTACCCCTGCCGTTTAGCTTCGCTCAGGGCCCATAGCGGCATCGGCACGTGATGGCAGGCGGCGCATTTGCGGGTGTTCAGCCAGGCGGCACTTTCGGTTTGCAAATATCCGATGGCGCGATCGACCGTCTGCTGTACCTGCTCGGTGGTCGCCGGGCGGAATGGCAGCGGGAATTGCAACCGGGACTTGAGCCCGGGCGGGCGTCGCAAAGCAAAGGCCCAGTGACAATACGGCGATTGAGGCTAGGCGAGCCATGAATCGGCCTCTTCCAATAAGCGATGGCTAAACAAGGCGCCGAGAGTCGAACTCACCAGATTCTAACCCGTTTGAGGTCTGCGATCGAACATTGCGAGTCGCCACACCTCGCGTTAATCGGTTAGGATAGCAAAATCATAGGGAGCGTTTGCCATGGCAGAAGCATCAGTCGAACCCGTCGGTTGGGAAAGGGCGCTCATGGCAGCGGAAAAGGTCAAAGAGCGGCTGCGCAGGGCAACCCGCGCGCTCGACGCGGCCGGCGTACCTTACGCGGTCGTCGGTGGCAATGCCGTCGCCGAGTGGGTCGCCCGGGTTGACGAGGATGCCGTTCGCAATACTCGCGATGTCGATATCCTGATCCGACGTCCTGACTTTCCCGCCGTAAAAGCTTGTCTTGAAGCGGTCGGATTTATTTATTACGAACTCCTCGACATCGATACCTTCATCGACGGGCCGCAAGGCAAACCAAGCGGCGGAATTCATCTTCTCTACGCCGGTGAGAAAGTTCGACAGGACGACGACTATCATTTACCCGAAATCGAAGAATCGGAACGAGCCGTCGAATTTCAGGTCGTCAACCTCGAAGCGCTCTTGCTAATGAAGTTGACCTCCTATCGACTCAAAGACAGAGTTCACATCCTCGACATGATCGGCGTCGGCCTTCTTGACGCGACCTGGCCCGCCCGCTTCCCGGCACCGCTCGGTGATCGCTTGCAGCGATTGCTCGATGACCCGAACGGCTGATGCGAGTCCTGAGCTCCAAAGCCAAAAATGAACGGCAAGGTCATCCGCAGCGACATTGCCGTGGCCAACTTGGCGGGATTAAGAGACTAACCGGCCTTGCGTGGTTCCGGGAAGGCGAGGCTGGGCTGATGAAAACCTGGCGAAATTCTCGCATTTCTGACTTGGGCCGGTTCTTCGACTCGGTTGCGCTTTCGGGCAGAAGCTACCGCTCATTCGACATGAGGAAGGCAGGAAAGCAGGAACAGCCTCACGAAGCAATGACTCGCTTGGCTTCGAGCGTTGTTTTGCCGAAGTTCAGTACTAAACCGTGCTGCCTACCCACGGCCTTTAAGTGATTCGAGAAAACCCGGCCCGAGCCGTCGGTGCACCTCAATCGCCGCGCCAATGATTCGCTCGGTCAAGGCTTCGTGTTCCAACGCCAACTTTCTTCCCTCCTGTTTTCCTGGTTTCCTTATCTAACTTTTCATCACTCCAGGGCGAGGCTATGTCCGAGCCGGATGCGCCGTGGCTCGCCGGGCGGCTCGTCCTCCCAGGATCGTGCAACGGCATTCGGGTGTGTCCGGATTTCCTCATTACTTGGCTGCAGTCACCTGATGGGCCTTGAAGCGAACGATTTCTTCGTTCAGTTGATTCACGAGGCGGGATGCTGGCCACCGGTCATTTTCGACTTTCGATAACGATGTTGACATTTTAACACACTCTTGCACGCACGCTAACTTCGCAGTCAAACTGCACAGACCCCAGCCACGACGGTAAGGCGGTGAGTGCCAGGCTGGGTCGGTACGCTGGCGTACAAACGTAGGAATTGTTCGTTGGCGTGCTTTCTAACCCCGCTCAAACCGGGGGCGCTCGTTCCTCAAGTGCGGGCGTCCCCGGCGCTCCTTTAACGTGCTCTTCGCCCTTGGGCGAAGGAAATTATATTTCGAGCATCGCCCGCCGGACTGCTCTCGATCGTCCCTGGCCGGAACGTCTGCTGCCCGGCCGCTAAACGGAGCAAGACGCCGTGCCCGAACACGATCTCGCCGGAATTCTCGACGATCTCAACCGCGGAGACGCACAACATCGGGTTGACATTATGACGATTTAGCCCTAAGGATTATGGATGACCACAGCAGACTCGACGTCTTCGCCAAGACATCGCGGAAGACCCCGCAAGTCGTGATCGACCAGTGCAAATCGCGGCTTCGTCGTTACGATGAGAGCGATCATTGACCCGGAGGGATGAGACAATGGGCAAGGTCAAAGAAGTCGCCGGGCAGCCGGGATGAGTGGACGGGGATGCGTCGATTTCCTCGGACTCGGCGAAGCAGAGTCGCTCCTGATCGACCTGAAAATCACGACGTCCATGGCCATTCGCCGGTTAAGGGCTGGACGGAAGATGACTCAGGATGATCTAGCCGCGGCTGGCCGGCTTGGATCAATCGCGGGTGGCGGGGCGGCCCGGCCCGGTGGAGACGCCGCTCTTGTCCAAAGGGACCGGAGGCGACCCTCACAGCTACGCCGCGTTTGTCCCGATGGGTCGGATCGGTCAGCCTGGCGAAATCGCCGATCCCGTCGTCTTCTTGCTGTCGGACGAGGCCAGGTACGTCGCGGGGCATACGCTGCCCGTCGATGGTGGTGTGTGCTCTCAGTGATCCGAGACGAGGATTCTGGTCGGGCCGTCGAGGGCGATCTGGCCCGACTCAAAACTGACAAAAAAAGCGCGCGGTTGTGCTGGCTGATGGCCATCGGTATACTTTTAGATTGCTTGCTTGAAGGGATGAACTGAGGCATCACGGGCAACGCTGCCTGGTACGCGACGGGGATCATTCTCGTCGCGAAAAACGCATCTTACCCGGCACATTTTGATCGATCGCGGTGAGGGCGATGACAAGTGCGATTCGCTTTGAAACAACTGAGTCCGTGGCGGCAGGAACGGCGATCAAACTCCTTCCGCACGTCACCTGTCCGCACTGCTGGGAGCGGTTCGCGCCCGAGCAGGTCGTTTGGATCTCGGAACACGTCGACTTGCTGGGAGACCCGCTTCTTGGGCCCGAGCGCCAGCAGAGATTCTTGCCGAGCCGGTTTACGATCGACGGCGATGCGATCGACTGCCAGAGGCATGACCTGCCGGACGCTCGCATGTCCCAAGTGTCATTTACCGATTCCCCGGGCGATGCTGGAGATGGAGCCGCTGTTTGTCTCGATCCTGGGCTCCGGCGAGTGGCAAGTCGTACTTTCTGACGGCGATGACCTGGCAATTGAGGCAGATCTTGCCACTGCATTTCAAAGTCGCGTTCACTGACGCCGACCCAGCCTCCAACCGGGTCTTGAACGAGTGCGAGGAGTCGCTGTTTCTGCATCATGACGAGTCCGCGCTGGTTCCGCTGGGCAGCCTGATCCGCAAGACCGAGCTTCAGGGCGAGTTGTACGACACTGTCGCTTATGGCCAGCAGACGGTCAGTTACCCACGTCCGTTCCTGTTTACGATGGAGCCGCGGGAGGACCATCCGGGCGGGGAGGGGATGACGCCGGCGAGGATGCTCTGCCTGTATGATAATGCAGGGGAACATTTCCAGCCAGGCCAGGACACCACGTCTAGCCCTGTCACCCGACACCTGGCCCAATCGCGAGCGGTGCTGTTTCTTTTCGATCCGACGCAAGACCCACGATTTCGCGCCGCCTGCCGCGGTGCGGACGGCGGAGGATCGGCCCAGCGCGCCGCACGGCTGAGCCGCCAGGAGACCATCCTCAACGAAGCGGCCGCGCGGATCCGCCGTCATGCCGGACTGTCGCATGGCACCAAATATGAACGGCCCATGATCGTCATCTTGTCCAAGTTCGACGAGTGGTCACACCTGCTCGATCCAGACGCGGGCGAGCCGTGGAAGACGCAAGGAAATTTGACCGGCATTGACATCGAGCGGATCGAGCAAACGTCAGCACGGCTACGCCAGGTGCTCATGCAGTATTGCCCGGAGACTGTGACCGCCGCAGAGTCGTTCGCCAAGAACATCACGTATATCGCCGTCAGCTCGCTGGGCGAACAAGTCGAGGCCGATCCAACCACCGGTTTGGCGGGCATCCGGCCCAAGAACATTCACCCGCACTGGGTCACTGTCCCATTGCTGTATGCCCTGTCGCGGGTTCAGCCTGCCTTGATCCCTCGACTGATCCGGCGCGCCGTCCGAAACCCAGCGGGCGAAGCCCTCGGCAAGCCACCGGTGATCTGAGAACGCTTCGAGAATTCAGCAGCAGTAACGTTCTGAGGTTGAGACGCGATGAGCCACGAGCTGCACTACACGTCGGTACCTCGCGGGCTGAAGCCCGGCAGCCGGGGATTTTGCACGGTCGGCATAACCCCTCAAATTCCCGGCCCGCTCGGTCGATCGGCTCGAATCACTCAGTGGCTACCAGCCGGTTTTCCCTCCGCACGACCCCTCGGCCGGGCTCAATCCGATCGTGTTTTCGCACTTGCGCTTGACCATCAGCGGCAAGGTGGTGAGCGTGCTGTCGCGGATCGGCCCGGCGGGGATGGACTATTCGGGGCGGCCCAACAAGTACGCCCACCACGTGGTATTGGACGGAAGCGAGCGGCCCGAGGGTGGTCCCGCTTGGCTGCTGAGCCAGCCAGGCTTCATGCAAGGTGCCTGGGAGGGAGACCCGCGCGAAATCTCCGTCGGGACGGACTGCTCCCCCGGGAGATCGCCAGCCCGGTGTGGCGCATGCCTGGCAATCGCTTACCGGCGACGGCGGCTGGGCCGGCGTTTTGGCCGAGTCATTCCTCGCCGACTCGCGAAGAACGGTCTTCTTGGTATTCCGACCAGGAATGGACCTCTTGCCGCTCTTCATTGAGGCTATGGCGCTTTTGCCGGTATCGCGGCGCTGGGATGTCGATTTCAGTACGTATTTCAATCAGCTTCCGCAAGGAGTCACTTGCGCCTGGCGTGGTGTATTGGAGGGATCGGACGACGCCAGGAACGCCCGGCCATTACCTAATGCGATTGATGTTGATCTTTGCAACGGCTTGGGGCCCGCCGATGGAGGTGCGCTGGTTCACTTGGCCCGGACCGGCGAGCGGCTAGCCTCGAACCTCGAGATGTCGGCGACCGCGCCTGGGAGCGGCCGACATATCCCCCGAATGCCACGCGAGGGAGTGGAAAGTGTCTCCGACCCATCTGGCCAGACTGGGACAGCTCGGCGCCAAAGTACAAGCGGGAGTTATGACCTGGCGCCGGAGTTGGCCAGACTCGTCCGCGGCCCGAAATTCGGCACGGCGCCTGCGGATCTAGGCTCCGGCCGAGGCAGCCAGACTCGTTATTGGGTCCGGGCAGCCCTCGTCACAGCGTGCCTGTTACCGTTGTTCGTTGCCGCACTACTCTTCGACCTTGAGACCATCTTACTAAAGGTTGGCCTGAAGTCCGAGCATGTCGCCGAACAGCTCAAAAAAACCGGGGATAATAGCAAGACAGCGTCGTCCGAAGACCCACCCCGCCCTCCGAACGATCAGTCAAGCGATGTTCGTGGGCCACGGAAAAATGCTGCGCCGACAAAAAAGACAGAAAATCAGGCGGCTGAAGCCGCCATTGAGCCCAAGAGGGACACTGCGACCCGAGAATCCGCAAAGATCGCGGTACCAAGTCCAATCATTGCAGAGGTCAAGACCACCGAGCCGGTTATCGAGTCCTTCCCGCTTCCTAAGCTTCCCCAAGGGTCGCCGTCGGTCTTGGCTCCAGCGATGCCCCGTAGTTGCGCCCAGCAGATTACTGCGTTGTCCGAGGATATTAGAAACATCAAGGTATCGAACATGAGCGAGCTCGATCACCATATCAATCGCCAGACCGATGGAATGGAATTCCAAATGAAATCGACCGGCGGATTGCTTCCCTTCGCGCGATTCAAGGCGGAAGAGAATAATCTACACTTCAATTGGCTGGAAGAAGCCAGGCAAGAGAATCAATCGACCAACGCCTTGCGCAACACAATTCTGGATTTCGAGGGAGGAGGTCGAAAGCATTTTATCCTCCTCAGAGATCTGCACGTCTCCGAACCCAAACCATTTGATCTCACGAACCGGTTGGACAACAAGGTATTTCGACCCCTTGTCCGCGACGATTACAAACGTCGCGAACTCCTGTTATCTTGGGCTGATGAAAACGCATTGAAGGGCAGCAGATGGAAGCTGTGTATCCGAAAATGGACGATTGTCTCTCGACTCAGCGGGTCTGCGGAATCAATTGTGATCGCGAAAGGCAACGATGAGGAAAAGCTTACACCAAAGGTTGAATCGGATATCATCCAAGGACAAGTCAAGATCGAAATTGAGATCGCACCCGAAGCCCTACACATTGTCCGAATTCGTTTTAGATTTTATCCCGATATGATTATCTCTAAGAGAAACGAGCGGTCCAAAATCCTCGAAGAGCTCGTTGAACTCAAAAAGAAGGATCGGACGACCGATCGGGACAAACAAATTAAGAGGATAGAAAATGACGAAAAGAATAATAATGTAGTAGATAATTTATACAATCATCTATTGCACTCAAACGAAGCCTCTCTTAGTCTGATTGTTAGTTTGGTGATCAATGATGAGAGTAAGACTGTAATCGACGTCGCAAAGTTTGGTGAGTTTGCGATCCGCCAACCTTAGATTCTTGAAGATTCACTCCAATGGGACCTCATTCATGGCCGATCACCACCAAACTCGTCGACCAGATCCGCGCATTCGTCCAATCGAGCGACCAGACGCGGAACGGCTTCCTTGAAAGCCTGGCTTCGACCTACGCCGAGGCGTGCGTCGAGGTCAACCAGCGGATGGGCCGGTGTCATCGGTTGCTACAGCAAGGGCTGCGGTCCGAGGCGATCCAGCTCGCCGAGTCGGAGCCCAATCTGCTCGACTCGTCTCACTGCACTCGATTTTCCCGAGCGGGCGGACTGGGACGAATTGGTGCAGATCTACGAGCTGGCCGCAGCCCCGAAACTTCTAATCGAGCAGGCGCAATTTCTGAACGAGGCTTACGCTCAGGAAGACCCGCTCCAAGATCTCTTGCGAATGCATCGGCGTCTGGCGTTGCAACGGGCTCCGCTCCGCTCACGGATCGGCGTCATGCGAAAGCTGGCCGCCCAGGATGCCAATAACTCGATCTGGACCGACGACCTGCGGACTTTCGAGAAGGCCCGCTTTCGCGAGGTCCAGTCTGCGGCGGCCCAGGCCGTACAAAGCCGCAATCTCGAAAACCCTTGGCCAGCTATTGGCCGAGATCGAACAACAGACGTGGGTCGAGCCGCCGCCGAAGGCACTTGTCCAGGGGCTCCGGAAAGCCGATGCGCAATTCCGCGGTCAGCAGACGCGGGCCATCCTCACGGATCTCGATTCCCGGCTCAACGATGCGTTCGCCGCCCGCGACCCGATCCGGGGCCGATTGGCACGCCAAGAGTGGATCGCGCTGACCGCGACGGCTCCGCTCGAGCCCGACTGATCCGATCTGGGACCGCGTCCAGCCGCCTCTGAACTGGCTCGACGAAGAGGACCGCCGCGACGAACTAGGCCGTGCTCATGAACAAGCGACCGCTTCCCTGGTACAAGCATTGATGACGCAGCGCACATCTCCTCCGCCGAACTGGAACGGCTCGCGCACGCCGTGTTGCAATATGGCCGTGGGATGCCCGAGCAAATTCAGCACCGTTATGTCGCCCGGCTGCGGTCCGCGGAAGCGGCTCAAACGCGGCGTTGGCGAATGGTCGCTCGCTGGAGCGGCCGCCGGGATCTTCTTGGCAGGCAGCCTGACCTTCTATCTGATTCGCAACTGGGCACGAGCGAGCGACGCGGTGCAGGCCGCCTCTGCGATCGGCGATTTGCTGGAGCTGTGGTGAGATTGAGCAGGCTGGCGGCTTCCTGGACAAACTGCAGAAAGAAGACGCCGGGCTGCTGGCCTATCCAACCATGATCGAGGCTCGCCAGAAGTTTCAGGCGATTCAGGACAAGGAAACCGAACGGGCGGTGCAATTTGACAAGGACATTCGCGCGGCGGAGCACGCACCCTCAACCAGCTCAATCCCACCGAGTTGGAGACGGCGCGGAAACTGGCGCGGCAGCAGTCCGAGAAGCAGGCCATCGAACAGCTTGTCCAGCGGCGAGCGACGGCCTTGGCGGCCGAGCGCGCAATCCACGAGATGGAAGTTGGACCACGACTCGACGCCGTGAGTCGCAAGATATTCCAGGTTCAACAGAAAGTGGAGTCAGCCAATTCCGGCAATGACCGACGAATCGGATATCCTGGGTCCGCTTGCCGAAGCTCGGCGGGAACTCGCCGACCTTAGCCCAGACCTTTCTTACGTCGGTGATAACCTCCAGAGCCTGGCTACCGTACTCGGGCAAAAGATTGACGCGACGCATGCCCGGCTCGACCTGCGACGGAAACAGGCGCGAACTCGAGCAGGAACTCACCGACGCCGTCGCCTATTCGGCGACGATCGGGCCGGGCAAGCTGGTCGAAATTTGCCGGCGGCCTCGACGCCTACATCAAGTCATTCCCCGACGATGCCCGCTCTCCCGTCTTCAAGCAGACGCGCGATGAGCAAGCACTCTGGTACGACGTCGAGGCGTGGAACAAGCTGGTGGATGGTTGGAAAGGCCAGCGCAACGGGTTAAGCCCGCAGGAGGCCAAGCACCGTGCCGATATGTGCGGCCAGTTTGTGACGCAGCATCCCCATTCCCAGGCGACCGCGGAGATCGCTCCGTTACCAGCGCTACGCCGAGGCGATCGCTCGTCGCTCCTCGGTCGACGACAGCCCCGTTTGCCAATCTCCGGCGTCTGCTCTCGGATATATTTGTCAATCACATCTGGATGGTAACAATTCAGGACGACAACGATATCGGCAAGTCAACCATAAAGCTATTACTCGAAAAAGCAACCGGAGAAAACCGCGACTATTTTCAATTCAGCAGCATTATCTCTTTCGAGGGCAAGGAGCTGGCAAGCACCATCAACAAGGACAGGATCTCTTATATGGGCTTGTCTCCGCAATCCAAGGTCGCCTCCCAGTTCAAGCCCATTCTTCGACGAGTCCAAGCTGGCCGAGTGGGAGACCGTGATGATCGACCTGGCTGATGCGATTCGCCACCAGCCTGACATCGATCCCATCTTACAAGTGGCGCTGCTTCGCAAGTGTCCGGCGCGGCCATCGAGGGAAGCGAGCCGCTCCGAGAAGCGCTCGAGACCGTCAAGGCCAGCTCTGACGAGACCACGTGGATGTCAACGTTCCCTGGATGAACCCGGAGGCACCCCGTCTCCGCGAATCGCACGGAGGCAGCTCAGCTCGTTCAGTCGCTTCCTGATCTCGCACTGGCACGCAAGAGAGCCCTTGCCCGGCGAGACCAGATTGAACGGACATCGCCCGCACTTATCGGACTGTGGGCTGGCTGTCGCGAAATGCCGATCGCTGGCAGCTTCGTTCCGGCGCATCGTTCCTCCCCACGGAGATCTCTGGGTCGTCGCGCCCCTGGAGGACAAACGCGGCGAGTGGAGAAAAGTAGGCACGATCGCCGGTGGCAAGACCGAAAATCGACGCGGCAGACATTCGTATCCATGGCCGAGGGACGACCAGTCTTCGTATCATGAGACTCCCGTAATTGATCGTCTCCTCATTCGAGCGAGTTCACGCCGATGTCTCAGGGATCCGGCGGCTGGTATGTACGAGCGAAGGGACGCACACTTGGTCCTTTCTCATGGGTACAGCTTGAGTCGCTTCGCGACCGGGGGCAACTGGCGCAGTTCCATGAGGTCTCCCAGGACAAACGAACCTGGGTGCATGCGTCGACGCTCCGCGAGCTTTTCGGCGACCGGTCCGCGAGTGGTCAAGCAGCCGAAGTCATATGGCCTGACAAAACACCCCGCCGTCTGCGCACACGGCTCAGGGATGGTTCTATGCGAACGTGGCCGGCAGCCCGGCCCCGTAAGCGCCGAGCAGATCGCCGCGCTGGTGCGAAGCGGGCAGATTCTGGCCGACACTCCCATATGGAGGCAAGGGCTTCCCGTTGGCTGACGCTACGTGATGTTCCCGAGTTCGCCAGCCTTTTCGCCGCAGCTCCGGGGCCGGACGGAGCCTCGGCTCAACTCGGAAGCGTGGGGATGCATCGCGGCGCCGGCGACGGTGGCGATGGGCCGCTCCAGTCGGTCCATCCCGCTATCTTATGATCGGTGCCGCGGCCGGCCTGTTGGTCATCCTGGTTGCATCGGCGATCTTCGTGGCCGACAAGTATCGCAAGGGTGAACTGCGGCTCTCCAACGTCTCTCAAATCTCTTATATCAATTCGCACATGTCGATGGACATCCCACACGCCACTGGGCTGGTCGTCTCGGGGGCAACCGTCACCAACCTGAAAAGCGGAGAGCTTGTCGAAGTTCCTGGAAGCCGGGGAACCTGTTTCGCACTGAGCCCCAAGGGATATCTTCTCACCAACAGGCATGTCGTCGAGGAGTATGTGAAACTGACGAGGGCCGACGCCACGATCGAGGAAGTGCAGGCGAAAACCTCCTGCCGTATCAAGCCGAACTTGTGGGTCTACTTCGCCAAGGAAAAATATGAAGCGAAGGTCATTTATATGAGCGGAAAGTATGACATGGCCGTTTTGAAGGTCGACCGCGAAGGACCCTATTTCCGTCGTGAATTCCAATCCGAGTATCGTCCAGGGCACCCATATCTACGCGATGGGGTTTCCCGCCGCTTCTTCCGATCCCCTCTCCGTCGAAGGAGCGATCCAGAGGTCAACGTCGCAAATTGAGCGAGAATGTCGAGAGCGTTCTGGACGAGTCGGATTACCGCTATAGCATCACCGATGGAATTGTCAGTCTGCTGCGGACCGAATTGGGCACCGAGTACATTCAACATAGCGCACCGATTAGCGGAGGCAACTCCGGCGGACCGCTGATTTATGACGATGGCAGCGTGATCGGAATCAACACGCTCGTTGCATTCGACAAGGAAAAGGCCGGTGTTGGTGTGAAGTACTATGCCGTTAGCCTCAATCAGGCCTTGGACGAAATCAGCCGGAAAGTGCCCGACCTCTTGTCCAAGTGACATTTTTGCTGGTCCAACCGGGCAAAATGTCACGATCGTCACTGTTGGTAACTAGGATGCCTATTCCGGGAAGCTTCTACTCCGGACCGATCGGCCTCAGCATCTCGTTGAAATGGGCGCAGTTTCAGGGCCAGATCCTCATCCGCCTCAGTCCCTCCATGGCCACAATCTGATTGATGGCGCTGGCCGTGTTCACGACTTGGCCAGCTCACGCTGGAGGATGCTATCGATCATGGCACTGTCACGGTTGGTGATCGCGCGGCGCTGCATTTCGCGGAACTTCCGTCGGATCGGCTGGACGAAATTCTCTTCGCCACCCAGCCGCTCGACCCAAAGATCGCCGTCACCAAAATCGACATTGGCCTCGTCGGGCGTGACGGTGAGCGTTCGGAACGCTTGACTGTACTGGTGCCGGGCGACACTGAGGTAATTACATCCACCCAGGACTTCCATCGACGAAATCACGACGACCGGAGTCGGCGCGCCGTTCACGAGCAGGCGGCGAGTCGTCACGGTCAATATGCACTTATACGAAGGCTTGATCGTCGGCCTGAGGCCGAGTTTGTTGAAAACGCGATCCAGGAACGTGGCGAGCCGATCGTCGAGGAGCAAGTAGGACGTTCTGCCGTCCGACCTTCCCGTCGCCCGCGCAGACGGTGCTGTCATCGTTGGCGCCACCGGAAGCGACCAGCCCAGGACCTGCCCATCCGGTCCTTTCACCTCGGAGATCTTGGTTCCGATCTTGAATAGCCCGTTCAAGACCAGCGTATTTCCGGCAAATTCACCCGGCCTGGCCAGGACATCGTCGAGGTCGGCGGGATTGCATCCGGCCCGCCGGCGGAGGATCGATTCATCTTTGGGGGATCGGGATTCCCGCTGGGCCTCGCCCGGCAGGACGGGTCCGGGCCCAAGACACTCAGCTTGGGTTGATCCGGAGGCCTCTGGCGGCTCGGCGGCGGCGGCGCGTTCGGGTGCGGCCTTGCTCGCCTTCGGCGATCTGGTCTGCGGCGGCCGGGTTCAGGGTTTTGTGCGATCACGCGTCTCTGGGGATCATCTGGCGCCGGTTGCTCTCCTGCCGGAAAGCTCGAAGCAGCGTCCTCTCGTAAATCGGCCGGAGCTCCGGCGTCTCGATCGAAGCGACCAGCGGCTCCACTCCCTGTCGGAGATAGGCCTTGAGCGGCTCGTCGCCCAGGTTCTTCGCCACGGCGAGCCGCGGCGGACGTCGACGTCGCCAGCTTGATCTCGCGCAGCAGGAGCTTCGCTGCGTCGGCCTGCTTGGCCACCGGGCTGGCCAGGTATTGGTTCAACAAGCGCGTTGCACGGTCAAGCTGTTCGACGCGCACGGCCGTCTGGGCGTCGTCGAGCAAATGCTCAACTGCTCCCGAGGGGGCTTTCAGCCCTGTGCCTTTGCCGGAGGAATGCTCGGTCGCGAGCGACTCGGCCGCGCCCGCTGTCCACGAGGTCTCTCGACTCTGTCCGGGCCCAATTCCAGCCGACAACGGCCGCGATCAGCGCCAGACGCCGTCACGCCGGCCCAGAAAATGCGACGACGCATCGGCAGGGCGAACCCTGTTTGACGCGAGGCGTGCATCGTGCGTGGCAGGTGACGATTCGGCCAGAAGCCCCCGCACCTGAGACGCCGACCCACAACGCCATCCCCGGCTTCCAGACCAGGTCGTCGGACTGAAGCTCGCCCTCCAGCGATCATCTGCCTTGAGGACGCTCCACGGACGGGCCCCTGCTTGTTCCGGCCTTTGAGATTGAAATGCCACTCCGGAATCTCGGAGCCGGATTCGTCTGGGTTCTCGGTTCCACCGGCCGCTGCAAGCAGACCCTTGATCTCCACCGCAGCCAGCCAGTGATCCTTGTCACCGCTTCGCACCAACGTCGAATCGCCGATGGTTCCTACGTTGATCAGGTACTTCAATTCAGCCACGGAGACAGGGCCGACATCGCCCGCTTGATTCTGGTAGTACCATTGCACCGGCATCGGTGAATGCCCTTTCCGCACTTATCCTGGCTGATCGAATGCCACATCTATCGTGTCACACCTCTACGGCGAAGTGGAATCGGACCCCGGCGGTGTTGAATCCAGATCAATTCCTCTATGGACAGCGACGACTTCAGGCTGTTCAAGTTCGTGATGGCGATCGGAATACTTCCCGGAAGTGTCAAAAAGAACGCGTCCCGACAAACTGATTCTATAGGAGAACTACTGACATCGCAAATCGACTCGGTGATCTGCATCAGAATCTACCCACTTCGCTTGGATAGAAGATCCGTCATACCGAAGGTCATTCTTCGAGATTGACCACCACAGCGTGACCAAGACGCTGGACGCGATCATGGAAGAACGCTGATACCTGCAGCACGCTTCCCACGAAGCGAACCGCGGCTCCTTGCAGATTTCCGCCGAAGCGTGCGACTGAGAGAACAAATCCCACCCCTTGTGCAAGTCGCTACGGATTTGCGGCGGAATTCTCAGGTCGGCAAAAAGCTCATCGATCGCCGGCCGGATGTCGTCGACCAGCACCCGATTCTTCGCGATCGGCCTTTCGTGGATCGCGCCTCAGATGTCACGAATCGCGAGATCGGGAGATTCGCACAGTTGATCGGCTCTGCCGATCGACGAAACGTATGCTTCGAGCGTGCCAGGAACCAGAACCATTGATTTCCGTGACGAAGCCTGCTGTCGGGACGTGGCCTTGTTCCGTGTTGGCGGAGGGCTGGCTCAGCGAATGGGCGCAGACGGTCCCAATGAGATGTCGGATTAAACTTTCAAGCACACGATCGTCAGGATTCAAAGGCTCAGCCGTGCGATCGCTTATCGTTCCGCCCAGATGTGACAAGGGAGCTGGACAGAACGCTAACCAACGGCACCGTCGCGAGTGCGCTGACTGCCGAATCGTTCGCGGCCGGTTTCCGTGCCAAGACCGCCTTCGGCCACACCTGCGTTGAGATTGAAAAATCGCCATCTTTCTAGTTTGCATTCAGAACACGCAGTCTATTTGGGTAGAGTGATCACGCTTATATCATAGCTGCCATAAAAACGTAGCAACCAGACGGAGGCGGAATGTTCGTGGAGATCGACAACGAACACATACTCGAATACCCCTTCCCCTATGCCGAATACTCCGTTCGTATCTTGACGTGCGCTAAATCGCTTAATCAACCGCGACACATTTTCCGGGCTGCTCTCTCGAAGAACACGAAATGAGGTCTCATCCGGAAACCTCCGTTTCGTGTGGTGGAAGTGGAGACCTCGGACGATCATCGAACACACGCTTGTCACGCGGTTCCAATCCAACGGGGCGGCCGCGTGATGGCCAAGATAGATACCACCTGCCGTCTGTACAGGGACGAATCGACCGTCGGTCAGGAAATCTCGCCCGAGGAGCGATCGTCTTGTCCCCATCCAGCGCCTCACTGGCCCGGTGACAATGTCCTTCACAACAGGATTATCAGAGCAGACAATGTCGGCCGTGAGCACATCTCTGAAATACTCATCGAGTTTGCCCTTCTCACGGTTGCATTCGAGACAGGCGGGCACAGTCACCATGTTGGAGGGCAATGGACGGCGGAAGAGGCTTTTGGCCACGACGTGATCTTTCGTCGTCTTGCCTGGGCGACCGCAGTAAATGCAGGCAACCGGACGACCATTTCCGCGAACCCGTTTTTTCACGCAGCTTTCCGAAGAAGTCGAGACCTCAAGCGTCCTCCCTCCATTCTTACCTCCGATCCGAGGTACTGTGATAACCTTTACGGCATCCTCGTTGGGAAATGCCGGCTTGCTCTCTGCCATTGATGTCATCTCGCTACGTTAATATAGATACCAGTTATCTGTCTCGGCTCGATTTCCAGCACTTAACCTAAGTTTACCATGCCTATACCAGTGAACACAAGTACTGTATTTAGCTGTGAATGCTATAGAGACAACGATTTTCTGGATCCCGCCGCGCCTGTTAAAAGCAATCAGCGACGCCCAAGACATCACGGACATCGCCTGCCATGTGCCCACGACGGATGACTGTTCCACTTGAGCGGCGCCCGGCAATTCCGTCTCCATTGCGACCTGGACACCGCCCTCTTCCGCGTCTGAGGTCATCTGTAATGAAAACGCGACCGAAGAATCGCCGCGAACCGAAGGCAAAACCGATGCCGCCGAATGTTACTCAGCCTGGTGATCGCTATCTCGAAATGGTCCGCGAAAACCCTCTGCGCGTTATCCATTGTGAAGAAGAATGCCAGCGCGATCGCGACGCTCGACCGGCTAAATGATCGTGGGAACGGCCGAACTGCCGACGAGACAGAATACCTACTTGCACTCGCTGTATTCGTCGAAAAATACGAGGAGGAACACCACCCGATCCCGCCGGTTTCAGGTGTCGACATGCTGCGCTACCTGATCGAAACCCGCCAGAAGACCCAGCGCGAGGTCGCTGCGGGAGCGGGCCTGGCCGATTCGACGATCTCGGAGATCCTCGCCGGCAAGCGAAAGCTCAGCGTCAAGCAGGTCGAAGCGCTGGCTCGGTTTTTCAAGGTCAAGGCCGCGATTTTTCTGGATGGGTGATGCTTTCGCAATCGTGGCTCACGCACTTTATGCGAACTTCACAGCGCTTACGGCATCCACGGCGGAGATTGGAGAGCGGTGTCTCGGTTCAGCACCAGCGGTAACGCCGGGAATGAGGTATGGTGTCCCCGGAACGCCCGAACCTGGACGGAAAATCGTTTGGTGAGCAACAAATCGGGAACGCGCGAGGCCGCTCGCGGCGTTTACTCGTGAGATTTGCGGAAGCCCGACCGGAAGTGACGACTCATGGCGGTCAAGAACAGCGGCAACGCGCTCTTGCAACTGCGGACGCTCTTCAACGTGGGCGCGATCGGCGCGCTCTCCGACGGCCAGTTGCTCGAGCAGTTCGCCACCGGCCGCGGTGAGCCGAGAGAGTTGGCCTTTGCCGCACTGGTCGAGCGCCACGGGCCGTTTGTCCTGCGCGTTTGTCGTTCCGTCCTGCGCGACGAGGACGCGGCCGAAGACGCATTTCAGGCAACGTTCCTGGCCCTGGCTCGCAAGGCCGGATCGCTCTGGGCACAAGACTCACTGGCCCCCTGGCTGCACCAGGCGGCCTATCGGGCTGCGGTTCACGACCGATCGGCGACACATCAGGCGCCGCTCGCACGAACACGCGGCGGCCGCGCTCCGGCCCGAATCGGTGGCGCCGCCGCACCATGCCAACGATGACGACCTCGAGAAGATCATCCATGAGGAGATCGACCGCCTGCCGGGTCGCTTCCGGGTTGCGGTGGTGCTCTGTGATCTCGAGGGCCGCACCCACGAGCAAGCCGCGCGTCATCTGGGATGCGCGGTCGGAACGGTCAAGAGCCGCCTCGCCCGGGGAAGGAAAAGGCTGCGCGGGCGGCTCGTGCGTCGGGGCGTGGCACCGGCGCCTGCGCTGGCGGCCGCATCCGCCGGCGGCGCCGCTCGAGCGGCTGTGCCGACAGGCTTGGCAGAGTCGACGGTCGTTTACGCGGCAACGGCGAGCGCCGTTCCAACATCGGTCGCTGTCATTACCGAAGGAGTCCTGATATCCATGTTCCTGAGCAAGGTCAAACTCGTGATGACGGCCGCAGCGGTCGTGGCAGCGCTCGCGGCCGGTGCCGTCGCTCTCGCCCAATCGGGAATCGGTAGACCGAAGGATGGGACCGGCAAGCCCCAGCACGTCGGCTCACCGAGCTGGACCTACCACATTCTGGTCTCTCGCAACGGCGAGCCGCCGCGCAAGGTGGCGGTCGTCGAGATGACCGGCGACACACCGATACGCGTCGACGCACCCGGCGCATCATTCTCATTCAGCCCAAGCGCGACGGCGAGCCCGACCGCCAGACTGCCTGCGGAAAGACACGACCAGGAGCACCGTAAGATCGTGCTCACCAGCCCCAAGGCAATGGACGTCGCCATCACCCAGCGATATGTCTGCCAGATCCACTCGCAGCGCCACATTAACGTCTGTGCCTTGGAGAACGGGTATCTCAGCGAGATCAAAGTCAAGGAGGGCCAGGCGGTGAAGAAGGGCGATCTGATGTTCAAGATCGTACCAACTCTTAACAAGAGCAAAGCTGGACGCCGTGTCGGCCGAGGCCGAGCTCGCGCAACTCGAGTTCATGAACACCAAGAAGTTGTCAGAGGACAAAGCCTCCAGCGGTCTCTCAGAATGAGGTGGCACTGTTCAAGGCCAAACTGGACAGGGCCAACGCCAAGAGGGATTTCGCGCAGGCTGAATTGGAGTTTACCAACGTCAGAGCACCTTTCGACGGCATCGTCGGCCGCCTGCACGAGCAATCGGGCAGCCTGATCAAGGAGGGCGACATCCTCACGACGTTGTCGGATAACAGCGTGATGTGGGTTTATTTCAACGTACCCGAGAAACAATACCTCGAATACATGGCCAACCGGAAGCAGCATGAGGAGGAGGACGAAAATCGAACTCGTGCTGGCGAACCAGCAACAAGTTCCCGCAGCCCGGCAAGATCGGTGCGATCGAGGGCCAATTCAACAACGAGAGACCGGGACCATCGCCTTCCGGGCGGATTTTCCGAACCCGGACGGCCTGCTGCGTCACGGTCAGACCGGCACCATCCTGATCCACCGAAAGTTGCAATAACGCCATCGTCATCCCTCAGCGGGCGACTTTCGAGATTCTGGACAAGCGGTACGTTTACGTCGTCGACAAAGATGACGTGGTGCATCGGCGCGAGATCGTCATCCAGCACGAAATGGACGACATCTTTGTCATCAAGAAGGGAGTCGGTGTGGGCGACAGGATCGTTCTCGAGGGGATCCGACAGGTTCGCGACGGCGAGAAGGTGGACGGAGCGGTCTGGAGGGCGTATTGAAGAATACGGCGAATTGCCATGAGATTCCGTTACAGAGTTTGATCCAGCAACGTTCGTAAATCCTCGCCAACGTTCCTGGCCTTAAAACCCGGTGCACTAGCGTGGCGGCACCAACGTCCACACCAGAGAGCCTGTTAACTCTGCCGAATAGCGGGTGCATGGTGTTGGTCGCTTCCTGGAACATAAGGAAACGAAGGAAACGAAGAATTCCAATTCACCGCCGAGCGGATGATCTCTGCATATCAGGTCGAGAGGTCGTAGATTGCGCAAGCTTTCGATCACTACATGAAGCCTGTCCAGAGTCCTGCCGCGATTCTTCGCTGACTTGGTGCTCACGGTTCTAGAACTAACGCGACCTCATCTCTCCTACCCTTCCCTCCCATGGTCGTTGTCATGGAGATCAGCATGCGCTCCGCGGGAAGCCGAGATCCCACACACCCTGTCCTAATCCTCGACCACGCCTTTCGGCCAGTTAGCAATGCGGTCCTCGACTTCGTCTCTTGTAGGCTGTCGAGAAGATACCGTTTTTGAACCGGAGGAGCTCCACATCGTAGAGCGTTGCGACTTGCGTATTTGGTGCGGCATCACGACGCTGGACGACAACTTCCGATCCATCTGAAGTCACACGAGTCACGGTGTATTGTGAACGCTTGCCCTGAAAAACGACCGCGTCTCTTCCACCGTCACCGTAGATGGTGTCAAGGCTACCAACTGCGTAGATTGTGTCATTGCCTTGCCCGCCGTGGATCACGTTGTCTGCTTGCGGGCGTCCGCGGATTATGTCGCCGCGTGGCCCACCCCAGATGATCATGTCGGGAATTTGCTGGGCAATGCCGATGCCGCTATGGGACCAGGTGATCTGCTGGAAAGCATCATCCGCACTGTCGCGGAAAATGTTGTATTGAGCATAGCCCTCGGAATCATAGGCAGGGCCCGCCATAATTAGGTAACCTACATAGACTAGCGCGATCAATCAAGAAATGTTACATCTTGGTATCAGCGGTGCTCGCACATCGGCGCGATCGCGGATCGCTTGTAGAGCCCGCTTGCCTCCTGCCAGGATGTGACGCATGGCAACAAACTTGGTGAACATCGAAACAATTGGTTCGTACTTCGAGTCGCTCTCCGACCCGCGGCATACGCGGAATCGGAAACATCTCTTGGTGGATATCGTGGTGATCGCAGTGTGCGGCATCTTATGTGGTAGTGACGGTCCGACCGCCATCCATCGCTGGGCCGACAATCGGCGGGATTGGCTGGAGAACTTTCTATCGCTTCCCAACGGAATTCCTTCACGCGATTGCATTCGTCGACTGTTGATGGCGCTGAAGCCCGAGGCGTTCCAGGGGCGCTTTCAGGACTGGCTCGCACATGTAACCAAGACCGACAATAGCGGCCCGAAACGGCTGATTGCGATCGACGGCAAAACGTGTCGGCGGTCCCATGACGCCTCAAAAGAACTCGGTGCGCTCCACATCGTCAGCGCCTGGGCCAGCGAGGAAGGGATCGCCTTGGGCCAGGTCGCCACAGAGGCGAAATCCAACGAAATCACGGCGATTCCCGAGCTGTTGAAGCAGATCGAGCTCAAGGACTCATTGATCACGATCGACGCCATGGGTTGCCAAAAAGAGATCGCGCGGGACATTGTCGATGGCGGTGGCGATTTCGTGATCAACCTCAAGGACAACCAACCCAAGCTTCGAGAAGCGATCGAAGCACACTTCAATAAACATCTAAAGCTTGACCTGGAGTACCTCCAGTATCGGAGTCATGAAACGAGCGAATCTTCTCACGGCCGACTCGATGAACGATCATACTTTCTCACCAAGATTCCACCCGACTTCGCGCTCAAGAAGGAATGGCCCTGGATCAAAGCCATCGGCTACTCCCTACGGGTTACACAGCACGCCGACGGCACCGAAACGGACGAAATGCGGTACTACATTCTCAGTCGTTATCTCAGCGGCAAGCGATTCAGCGAGGCGGTCCGCGGTCATTGGGCCATCGAGTCGATGCACTGGGTACTGGATGTGAACTTCCGCGAGGATGACAGCCGCACACGCGAACGAACACTTGGCAACAATCTGAGCTGGTTAAGACGCTTCGCAGTTGGCCTTCTGAAGCGTCATTCCTCCAACGACAGCTTACGAGGCAAGATGATTCGGTGCAGTCTCAACAATGAGTTCCTCGCCGAAGTACTGACCATTTAACGAGATCGATATGCACTGGCTCTGGAATCATAGGCCGGAATCGTTGTGAGGTTCTGTTTCAAATAGCCCGTGTACTCGCTCCAGCCGGCAGGCAGCACTGCCGAGTAAAAGTTGTTCTCGACCTGGGAGTCGTCCGTGGCCGCCGACGATTGCATGATGTATGTGTTGCCCCGGGCATCCTTGATGAAATACTGCAGGGTTGGCTGATTATCCGCATTCTTGGCGGACCACGTGGTAATCGCATTTTTTGTATTGGCCGAATACCTGATCACGCCCGGAGGTGGTGTGGGACTCAGCGCCGCGGCCTCGTAGCCTGTGGTGTAGGTCGCGCCGGGGTAGTCCGCAGGATCAAAAGGCCAGTTGGCGCTCACCGTCTGAGTTACAAAGAGCCACGTATATCCATCCGATGTCGTGATATAGGTAGTCCCCGTCGTCGAGTCTGGGCTCGTGAGGAATTCCGTGGAATCGAACTGCGGATTGCGCGTTGTATTCTTGATGTAGTCCGTCGGCGGAGCGTAGGTGCTCCACTCCTCCGCGGTAATCGGGTTCGATCCCCCCGCTAGGTAAACATTGGTAGGGCCCATGTAGTCGGCGCCAACATCCCCGATATAGGCGATCTCGAAGGGATCACTCGCTTGTGAGGCGAGCGCGATCCGAGCCTCCAGCCCGTCCATCATGGGCCCGAATCGCACAGAACGTCGTCGCCTGTCCTGAGAGCGAGGACAGACCAAGCCGGCTTTCAGGGAGCGAAGAACGGAGAGAGGCGACATCGCAGGTTCTCCGGCATGGTTGATGGCTGCTGTGAAACACATCGGCGGCGCGCGGAGCCGTGTGGCGCCAGCCAGTGGCGTGAACCAGGGCCGATGGTCGATCCTGTACCGATGTCGTCGAGGGCGAGACAAGCCATGCGACCGATCATGATGCTCAGCCCGCGGACCGGCCATGCGCGGCGCACACTCCCCTAACTTAGAACACTTTCAGGGATGGCGCGATACTTTCAGCCGCACGTTTCGTCTTGAGGAGTCGTCGGATCCCAGACTTCGTTCTGATGCAACCTGAGGAGATCGGCATTCATGGCGATGAATCCATCGACGGGCAGGTGGTCGATCAATTGACTGCGCGGGACCTGCTTTTGTTTACCGCATATTATTCCTCTTGGCGATCGCTATCTGGAACTGGTCAAGGAGGACCCTCTGAGAGTCATTCGTTCCGATGAAGGATGCAGTCCATCGTGATCAAGCGAACGACAACTATCGCCCAAGTAGTCGCTGCCACCGCGACTTCGCCTCGTAAGCGAACAATCGCTCTTTGCCGAACCGAACCACCCGCGTGTTCGGACCGAATCGCCCCCAGGAGAATCCATCGCCCCGCGATGCCTCTCTGAGGTCGACGATGAGGAAAGCCTCTGACAGCGAGTCAGCAAACGACTTCAACATTGGGTCGGCCGACCTGCGTAGCTGGGTCGCCTGGACCGCTCCCGGATTGCTTCGCCAAATACGGCTGGCCCCCGCCTCGTGGACGTCGTCGATCTGGCTCTCGTGCGGCGGGTTAGCCAAACGTAGGACCTCAGAGATAAAGTGCTCGAGCGTTGAGGTCTGGAACACAACCACGGGAGGGTCGTGGCAAACAAAGAAGATAGGTCCCCACGTCGTGGATCCGGGAAGGAGGTCGATCACCCAGTAGCTGCCGAAACCATCGTGAGCGATCACTAGCGGGCTCGGAAAAATCTCTTCCATCCATCCAGCGTCCGGCGGACCTGAGAAACACAGCCCATCAAGTGGGCCGTTCTCAAAGCCACGGCTGAACGCCAACAACTCGCGCACGTCCTGCGGCAACGCACAGGGCAGACTGCGCTCGAGTTCCTCGATCTCAGCAGCAGAAAGGCCCGGACTCAGCTTGAGCGTCTCGACCAAGCCGTCCACGTTTTCCATACGCATGCCTGCGGCAGTGCGGACTACGTCGATAAGCGCCATTTGGTCCCTTGGTGGCCTAACTCAATAGCTCGCCGGACCAGCCCGAATTTACCGGAAACCTGCGATCTTAAATGAGCTCGCCGATCGGCTTGCCCAGTTCGACGATGAATCGAGGGCGGCCGGTTCCATCGACATAAGTGGCATCGAGCGGCACGCCCATGTGATGATAGATCGTCGCCGCCAGGTCTCCGGGCGTTACAGGACGTTCCTTGATGTATCCGCCGTCCGCCTCGGTCGCACCGATGACCTGACCGTGGCGGAAGCCGCCGCCGGCGAGGGCCATCGACATCACTACCGCCCAGTGGTCGCGGCCGTCGGTGCTGCCCTGCGTGCCCATCATGGGCGTGCGGCCGAATTCTCCCATCGCGATCACCAGGACATCGTCGAGCAGGCCTCGCTCGTCGAGGTCGGCGACCAGAGTCGTGAACAGGTGGTCGAAAAGCGGCAGCAACGGCTTCAGGCCCTTGCTGATCCCGCCGTAGGGAGGGATGTTGTCGCCGTGGTTGTCCCAGGTTCCCGAGGAGGGGTGATAGCTCAGGTCGATCGTCACGAACGAGACGCCCGCCTCGACCATCCGGCGGGCAAGCAGGGCCTGCTGGCACCACAGGTGTTTGCCATACCGGTCGCGAACACTGGCCGGCTCGCGCGACAGGTCGAACGTC
This sequence comes from uncultured Isosphaeraceae bacterium, assembly GCA_963850935.1. GTDB lineage: Bacteria > Planctomycetota > Planctomycetia > Isosphaerales > Isosphaeraceae > CAWFRS01. Next base: position 136,946 of record CAWKNT010000014.1, on the reverse strand, counting down.
TCGTGTGCCCGGCGGCCCACCAGCAAATCGACCGCCGCCTGAGCGTGCCGGTCCATCACGTCGATCGCCGGGGATCGGTCGATCTGTCCGCGTAATCGATCGAGGTCCTCCAGCAAGCGTCCGGCGCGATCTGCAGCCGTTCGTGACTCAGTCCGCTTGGGAGCTTGAAAAACTCGGCCTGGGTCTTACGGCCCGTGTCGACGCCGACGTTCGTGTAGATCGGCAGTTCGGCGGCCCGGTTGGCGATGAACGGGTCGTATTGCCTGCCGAGATAACCTCCGTGGGCGACGTGCGACTTCGAGGTCTGGAACGCCACGTAAGGAGGCATGCCCGATCGGTTCGCCCCGCGGTACTTGGCGACCACCGAGCCGATCGCCGGAGTCATCTCCGCGCTGGGATCGAGCCGGGGCTCCGCATCGAGATGCCCGGTCTGAAAGACCCTGTTCGGTTCATGGTTGCTATGTCGTGCGTCCACCGAGCGAATGATCGTGCAGCGGTCGAGCATCGACGCCATCTTGGGCAGGTGCTCGCAGAACAAGACGCCTGGCAGCTTCGTCTGAATCACGCCAAACGGGCCACGATTCTGCAGCGGACGATCGGGTTTGGGGTCCCACGTGTCGATCTGGCTGGGACCGCCCGTCATCCATAGAAGAATGACCGCCTTGTTGCCGCTCCGTTCTTCGGGGGCCTTCGTCGCACTTGCCTGGGCGCGATGACGCAGCACCTCCGGAAAGCTCAGCCCGCACAGCCCCGCCAGGCTCGCTTTGAGCACGTTGCGCCGGCTGGCAACGACCAACCCTTCCCGCTCGTGCGGATTCATCATGCCGAACGCGCTCGAGTGCTGATGCTGGTTTCGTGCTTCCATACGGAGGTTTTCCGAATGACAGGGTCCATGCCACAATATCAACGGCATGCGGCCCAATACTACATCACCGCGGACATGCGAGCAAACCATTGAATGCCCCCGTTGTACCCGAAAAACGGCGACATCGACCGCCATTCATACTCGGTACAACTCAGAATTCCATTGAGTCCGCCTTATACGGTTGTGTCGATGGAGCCGGAGTCGAGATGGCCAACAGCTCGCAGTGGACTCCACAGAGCGCTATCCAGTTCTTCCAAGAGTGAACGCGTTGTAATTCGACCCGACGTGTTTTTTCTTGTCTCGAGTGCCTGTAAAATAAGTTTTCGACTCCGAAATGAGTCGTCCGACGCAGCTGTCGCACGACCGGCGAATCGTCAGCCTGCATCCGTTCTCACCAGTTAAGGCAAGTCCATGGCCATGACTCAAGAGGTGCTTATGTCCGAGGCCGCGCCCGATCTATGGAACGACGACATTTGGGACTGGCTTCTCGATTCTATCGACGAGCAGTATGTCATCCCCATTGTAGGACCGGACCTCCTTCATGTAGAGATTGACGGGACCACGACCCTTCTCGACCAGTACATCGCCGGCCAGCTCGCGTTAAACCACAAGCTGCCGTTAGACAGCGTACTGCCCGAGAGAGCGCTTAATCACGTGGTTTGCCAGCTTCTCCGCCGTAGAGACCGCCACTCCATCCGCAACGAGATATTCCAGATCATGAAGCGGGGAGTTTTTCACCCTTCCACACCCCTGAGACAACTCGCGGAGATCACCCCATTCAATCTCTTCGTCTCGACCACGTTTGACTCGTTACTGGAAAAGGCGATCAATGAGGCTAGGTTCGGCAACAACCCAGGCACGACATCGATTTCGTATTCGCCCAAGAGCGTCGACGATCTACCCTGCGCCAAGGATAAGCTCCCCCGCCCGACGATTTATCACCTGATGGGCAAGCTATCTACCACCAAAGACTATGTCATTTCCGATGAGGATCTCCTCGAACAGCTCTGCGAGCTCCAATCCGAGGCCCGGCGCCCCGTGAAGCTGTTCGATGAGCTCAAGAAAAATCACCTGCTGATCCTGGGCGTCGATCTGTCAACGGATTGGCTGACAAGAATCTTCCTCCGAACGGCCAAAGGAGGGCGACTGTCCACGACTCACGATTTCCTCGAAATTCTGGCCGACGGCAAAACCCACACTGATCCCAGGCTGGTCTCCTTCCTGGTTCACTTCAGCAGCCACACGAGAGTTTTCCCAGCGGGTGGGCCGGTTGAGTTCGTTGATGAACTATGGCGGCGATGGCGTGAGCGGCATCCGCAATCATTGCCATCCGCGGAAGACACTCAAACCCGTGGCGTGCCCACAAACGCCGTTTTCATCAGCTACGCAAGAGAAGATCATGCCGCCGCCCACGCTCTGAGATCGGGCCTGGAAGCTGGCGGATTGCCGGTCTGGTTTGACCAGACCACTTTGCGGCCCGGCGGCAACTTTAATCCCGAGATCGAGCGCTACATCGGAAGGGTGTGCAGTTGTTTTGTGGCAGTTATCTCCAAGAACACCGAGCAGCGCCTCGAAGGGTTTTTTCGGCGCGAATGGAACATCGCTCTGGAACGCGATCGGGGCATCCACCACGAACGAAAATTCATCATACCGGTCGTGGTAGACGACACCGCTGAACCCAACACGGTGCCACCCCGATTTTCGGAACTGAATTACACCTGGTTGCCCGGTGGCACCGTGACGCCGATGTTTGTCAATGAGCTGCGTGCGATCGTCAACGGTATCCGACACTAACTTTTCTTGCCGATTCAAACCGATGAACCCTGCCTCCTCGAAACGTCTGCTCGATTCGGGCGTCGACGCGCAAAACCCGTGGCCCGGTCTCGTTGCTTATACCGAGGAGTCGAAGGCGTTCTTCCATGGCCGATCCGAGGAAACCGACGAATTACTTCGGCGCGTCGCCCGCAAAAACTTGACCGTGCTCTTCGGCCAATCGGGGTTGGGCAAATCTTCTTTGTTGCAAGCGGGGCTGTGCCCGCAACTGCGGGCCGAAGGATACCTACCGATCACGATTCGCCTCGATCACACGCCCTCGTCGCCACCACTTTCCGAGCAGGTCAATACCGCGGTTACCATGGCGATCATCGCGGCCGACGGTAGATGGGAAGAGGCGGCTCCGGTAGCGACTGAATCGATTTGGGAGCGGTTTCACCGGAGCAGCCTGCGACTGAGCACGTCGCTAGGAAGGCCGATTTGCCCCGTCTTGGTGTTGGACCAGTTTGAGGAGCTGTTTGCGATCGGCCAGACGAGCGAAGATACACGCTCGAGGTCCGCGACTTTTCTCATGGAATTGGCCGATTTCGTCGAAAATCGGGCGCCGTGGCGCTCGAGCATCGTCTCGAAAACGACCCGGATGTGGGCACGCAATTCGTCTTCGATGATCGAGACTTCCGGGTGCTCATTAGCTTGCGGGAAGATTATCTTCCTCACCTGGAAAGCCTGCGCCAGGCCATGCCGTCGATCACCGAGAACCGGATGCGACTGACTCGCATGAACGGCACGCGCGCCCTGGAGGCAGTCGCGAATCCTGGCCGAGACATCATCACATCGCCAGTCGCGGCCCAGGTCGTTCACTTCGTGGCCGGCGGGGGGATGCGGCCGGCGGAATCCGCCGGCCATCGCCGGGACGACGATGGGCTGGCCAACCTGGAAGTCGAGCCATCGCTGCTAAGCTTGGTTTGCCGAGAACTCAACAACCGGCGCACGGCGATGGGTCTGCCCCAGATCTCGAGCGATCTGGTGGCGGGCAACCGCGAACGCATTCTCCAGGACTTCTACGACGGTTGCCTCGCCGACCAGCCGCCGGCTGTCCGCGCCTTCGTCGAAGATGAACTCGTCACCGATTCTGGCTTGCGCGAAAATATCGCCCTCGAACGCGCCATCAAAGCCCTCGGTCGGCGGGGCCCCGGCATCCGCCATCGGCGACCTGGTCAAGCGTCGACTGATCCGCCTGGAAGATCGGATGGCCATCCAGCGAGTCGAGCTAACGCACGACGTGCTGACGCCGGTAGTCAGGAAGAGCCGCGACGAGCGCCAAAGTCGAGAAGCAATGCTCCGTGCCGAGCAGCAGGCGCAGGAAATGCGCGAAACGTCGAGACGGCAACGGAGGAGACTTGGGATGGTCATCGCCGGGATGGCCGCTGCTTTGGTTGTTGTGAGTGGCGTCGGTGTTGGCCTGCTGCGGCTCTACAATGATGCCAAGCATCAGCTCGCTATGGGGCTTATTTTGCAGGGTGATGCGCTCAGGCTGGCGGGGCGGTGCAGTGATTCGAGAAGGTGCCTGATGCAATCGCTTGTCGAGTTGAACGAATTGGGCTTGTCTTCGCTGGGCGCAACGCTGGTCCTCTGGGACCTCTACTACGAATCACCCCCTGAGTTGATGACCTTCGCGGGCCACACAGCGGCAATTAATAGTCTCGCCATTTCGCCCGACGGCCACTGGGCCCTCTCAGGCAGCGGTAAGGATCCGGTGAGCGGCGATAATTCCGGTAGCGACGATACCACGGTGAGACTCTGGGATTTGGTACGTGGAGTCGAAAAGTGGACCCTCTCCGGGCACACTTTGCGTGTGAGAAGCGTCTGCTTCTCTCCTGATGGACTTTGGGCTCTCTCTGGCAGTGACGACAACACCATAAAACTGTGGGACCTGGTTCGCGGCGAGGAGAAGCGGACCCTCTCCGGGCACACCGGAAGTGTGAGGACGGTCTGCTTCTCGCCGGATGGGCATTGGGGTCTTTCCGGCAGCGATGACGATACCGTAAGGCTATGGGACCTCGAGAGCGGCACTGAAAAGACGGTGTTTTCGGGGCACGTCAGAGGCGTCACCAGCGTGGCGTTTTCTCCTGACGGCCGCACGGCCCTTTCCGGTGGCGGCGACAAGACCATTAAGCGGTGGGATCTAGTTCTACTGTATCTCGGGCTTGACGAATTTTAACAGGTTGTGTGACATCCTCTTCGGTCACGGAGGTCTCTATGGAGGATGGATGTCATGGACCGACGATTCGAATGGCGGTTTGACGAGATGATGGAGCAAGCCGAGGTTTCTCCCGAGCTGCTCAAGGATCTGTTGCCTCGGGTGCGTCTTTTCCTCGAGCCTTTCTTGCAGAGCTTGTCGGGATCCTCGAAAAAGCAGCATGCTCTGGAGTACACGACGGGCTTGATGTCCGGACTGAAGCACAAAACTGGCGAGGGAATTGCCTACCTGTACGACCAAGACCGACAGGGAATTCAGAAGTTCGTCGGACAAACAGCTTGGGATCATCAACCTCTGCTGCGCACCCTCGCGGTTCAGGTCGGCATAGAGTTGGGCGAAGCGGAAGGAGTGATCGTGTTCGACCCCTCGGCGTTTCCCAAGAAAGGCGATAAATCGGTTGGCGTCGCCAAGCAATGGTGCGGTCGTCTCGGCAAAATTGAGAACTGCCAGGTCGGGGTCTATATGGCATACGTCACACGGAAGGAACATGCGATCGTTAATACACGTTTGTATCTTCCGAAAGCATGGGCCAAGGACCTTCGGCGTCGCAAGGAAGCCGGCGTGCCCCGATCGATCAAGTTTCGTACTCGCCATCAACTGGCGTTGGAGATGTTGGAGGAATGCGGAGGGGTACTGCCACACATGTGGATCGCGGGTGATGACGAAATGGGCCGTCCCTCTGGTTTTCGGCTGGAATTGCGTAACCTCGGCAAGCGGTATCTGCTGGCGGTCCCCTCGAACACGCTGATTCGCGACCTCGACGCACCACCGCCGGAGTACTCGGGACGAGGACCACGTCCCCGGAGTCCTTTCATACGAGTAGATGCTTGGTGCAAAAAGCTGCCTGAGGATGCCTGGACCACGATTGATGTACGTGACGGGGAGAAAGGGCCGCTGGTGATCCAAGCCGTGAAGATTCGGGTTCAGGCACGGACCGAGACCGGTGGTACCGGTCCGGACGAGCTGTTGTTTGTGACTCGAGAACGCCAAGCGGATAACACCTACAAGCTTGATTACTATGGCTCTTCTCCAAAGTGTGTGGGTAACTTCGTGACCTTTTTTCAGTTGGAAATCTATATAAGAGGATTTTCTGAGGCATGACTCCGGTGTCCGATGGCGGCTTGCCGCATTGTTGTGCCGAAGCTAATCTGACGCTACCTGGTGAAACGGAGTCGGGCTCTGCGGGGACGCAACCCGACAAGGGATAACCAGGTCGACGGTGTGCCGAGGGTGCATCAGACCCCTGGTGGTGCAAAGCCATCGGGGGTCTTTGCTTGACACCATCGGACACCGGAGCCATGCCTCCCAAAATCCACTCCAGTTGCTGGATCACAAACCTCGCGATGAGTTCTTCAGATTTCTGGCAACATACAGGTCAGAATCTTGAGACGAAGGTATTCCTCGTCTCGCAGTCCATAGGCCCGGCGTTGGATGACTCGGACCTTGTTGTTGATCCCCTCGACGAAACCCAGCGGAACTTTGTTCTCCTCGTGACAATACGCCTCGATGCCGTCCCAGTGGGCCTCTACCATCGCGGCGAACTTGCAAAAGGGCTCCAGCCGTTGCCACTTCAAAGCATCTTTCCAGTTGTTGAAGAACCGGCGAGCCCAACCCGGCCGATTGTAGTCCCAGAGCTGGCCGAACGACTCCTTCAGGAGGTAAGCTTTGTTCAACCGCCGGTTGGCCCCGAACAGCAGCTTCAGCGCCTGTTTTCCTTCGACGGTGAGGTTCTCCCAACGGGAGAGCAAAGTGTATTTCTGCCCCTTGATGAAGCGACGGTCCTTCCCCGAGAGGCGCGCGTATTCCTGCTTACGCACCTTGTCCATAGCTGCCCCCAGGTGTTTGAGGACATGGAACTTGTCGTAGATGATCCGAGCCTTCGGGGCGTGGCCCTCCTTGAGAGTGGATTTGCGGAATGCCTTCCACATGTCCATAACGGCCAGGCGGATCTTCCGGCATTTCTTGGGGCCGAGCCAGGCAAAGAACTCGTCCATGCTCGCTTCGGAGCGGTCCTTGCCCCCGAACCAGATCGGCCGACCGCGGACCAAGTCGCTCACGATGATTCGGTAACTGTGCCACCTGCCGATAGAAATCTCGTCGATGCCGATGACCGACGGGGCGGGCGTCCCGGCACGACAGAGTTGCTCTCGCATGTATTCGATCTCCAGTGCCTTGACCGTTTTCCAGTCCAGGCGGAGTTCGCGAGCTACATCCCGAATAGTCGCGGCCCGACAGCGCCGCCCCACGTAGAAGGCAAAGCCCTTGGTGTAAAACGGATTGTCGGCCAACCAGCTCAACGTCTCTTGCTTCACGGTGCCGCAGCTCCGGCAGGACACGCGCCGGATCTCGAACTCCAGGTGCACCCGAGTGTCGCCACAGGATAGATCGCGCATGCGCCGGACCTTGTGATCGTAGAACGTTCGCCGAATCCTCCCGCAGGCCCCACATGCCGTTTTTTTTCCCGCGCACGAGGCGAACAAGACGTGCCTTGGGATCTCCGAAGAGACCGCGAACCGCCGGTTCCGGACGGAATCCGGGGAAGCAATACGCATCATCAAGCCGGCGTTTTTTTCGCATTCGTTCATCATGCCAGTTCATTCCCCTTGAGAGAACGATGGAAAACCCCTGAAATCAAGAGGCCAGCAGGCCATCAGACGCGTTATTTCACCCACACACTTTGGAGAAGAGCCATTACTATTTGTCCAATGCGGACGCCCAGGTGCCGCTGGAGGAATTCGCCAGGGTGACCAAGGCGGCTCATCGGGTCGAGGAGTGTATCGAGCGAGCCAAAGGGGAAGCGGGCTTGGCGGACTATCAGGTGAGGAACTGGATAGGCTGGCATCATCACCAAACCCTGTCGCTGATAGCCGCGTGGTTCCTGAACAAGGAGACGCGGCGGGGGAAAAAATACAGACCCCGGCGCTGACGTTTCCACAACTTCGGCAGTTGATCGCCGGCCTGATCGACGCCTACCTGCAGACGAATCTGAACGTTTCCCTTTTGCCGCCGGAGCACGCGTTGGTTACAGCGCAACGAACAAGCACGCTTTTACCGTTATCGTTCACGTAACATCTTACCGCCATTGAAGAACCAGCTCAGAAATTGAAGACACAGTAGAACTAGAGAGCGGCAATGAATTAAAAACCCTGACCGGGCATGGCACGGCCGTCACCAGCGTCGCGTTTTCTCCTGACGGCCGTACCGCCCTCCGAGCAGCTTCCATCACGAGCTCAGAGTCTGGGATCTGGAGAGTGGCGAAAGTTTGAAGATGCTCCCAATGCATTCGATCGACGAAATCAGCGTTGCGTTCTCCCGAGACGGTACCAAAGCCCTGTCCACTGGCGCCGGACGCGGTACTCGGGTAATGGGCGGGTTGCATCTTCGGGTCGCGCGGAGACGGTGCTCACGCTCTGGGATCTGCCAAGCGGTAAACCCTTGGCGCACCATCTCGGCGTACACAAATCAGGTTGCGGCGCTCGCTTTGTCGCCCGACAGTCGCACCGCCTTCGTCGGCTCAGCGGACAATGGCTGCAAGCTATTCGATCTGGGTGTTGGCAAGGAAGTGAGGACCTTTTCTGGTGGGTCAAGCGTGACTAGCGTCGCCTTCTCGCCTGACGGTCTCACGGCCATCTCGGGTGGCCTGGACCACAAGCTGAAGCTATGGGATCTAGAAACGGGCCAGGAATTGCAGACCTTTTCCGGACACGAAGGACAGGTGACAAGCGTCGCCTTCTCGCCTGTCGAACGCAAAGTGCTTTCCGGTAGCTGGGATTCGACGATGCGGCTATGGGACATCGACGGCGGCACGGACATCTGTTCATTTCCGGCCGCCGTCATTCGTGGCCGAGTGGCCGGCGTCGCGTTTTCGCCCGACGGCCGCACCGGCTTGTCCGGCAGCGACGACAGGACCTTAGAGTTATGGGACCTGGTCAACCGCAAGAAGGCGCGCACATTGTCCAAGTCTTCCGAGCAGTATAGCGGATTCAGTGGGGTTGCCATTTCTCATGATGGCGGTGCCGTGCTCGCCTGTAGCTCTGACGCAACGGTGAAGTTGTGGAATTTGGCGAGCGATGCGGAACCGCGGACATTTTCTGGCCACAAAGGGGCCGTCAACTCCGTCGCCTTTTCCCCCGATGGCCGCTGGGCACTTTCCGGCAGCGACGACGACACAGTCAGGCTATGGGACCTCGCCAGCGGCCGGGAAGCTGGAGCCTGACGGGGCACGACGACAACGTGAATAGCGTCGGTTTCTCGGCAGACGGTCGCACTTTGGTGTCCGGCGGCAAGGACGACATGCTCAAACTATGGGACGTGGACAGCGGCAAAGAACTTCTGACATTCACCGGCCACACCAATGACGTGAACAGCGTCGCCCTCTTTCACGAACCGGCACAGCCCAGCAAGCTTTTGGCCGCTCTATCCGGCAGTGCAGATGCCACGATGAAATTTTGGCGGATCGGTCGGGCCGATCATTACATCAAATTCACTCAAACACTTCTTCCTCGAGCTCATGATCTCCTGACTCGAAATTCGGACGATCCAGAATCCCTTGTCTCGCTTGGTAGTTGGTATGCTTTCCGAGGCGTTCATGGTTGGGCCGTGGAGCTCCTGGAAGAGGCCCGTTCCAAAGGCGCGTCTGTTTCGCCATTGATGCTAGCCCGATGTTACTGGAACCGCGGTCAAGACAGTGAAGCCCGCAAGGAATTCAAACGGGCCCTCCATCAAAACGAAGCGCCGGCGGGTTACCTGAAGTTGTGCATTGCGGCTGTTGGTGCCAGCCACCCGAAGCCGACCGTCGATCGGACCGCGAGGGATGGTGGATCAAAGGATTGATATTCAAAACGTCAGAGTCGTTGGACCGCTACTCCGGAGCCAGACAACATGCTTGGCCAATCCTCGAAGGTTCTTTGGTCTCTATCAATTATCATTTGCTTATGCACGGGTTCGACAGGGAGCCTGCCCCAGACGAGCCGGCTGGGCCGACTGTCGATACCAAGCTCCCAAGGTATTCCAAAGCCGCAGCGTCCATCAAAGGGCGATTGCGCATCGGAGGCGGCGGCACGACTGAGCGGTTCGTCCGGCCCTTGGTCGTTGAATTCACGAAGCTTTATCCGGAAGTCTCCTACGAGATCACCTTGCGCGGCAGCGCGACGGCTCCCACAGGCTTGGGGAATCGCGAGTACAACGTTGGTGTGATGAGTCGCGCAATGACAGCCGAGGAAGAGGCCGACATTAAGAAAAATGCCGACAGCGATGTTGTTGAGGTCGCATTCGCTGCCGATGCGATCCTGGTGCTCGTGAACAAGGATAATCCGGTCGAGGGAATCGCGCTGCCCCAACTGGACGCCCTCTTTGGCACCAAGCGGTTGGCCGGCTACAAAAAGCCGATTACGACCTGGGCCGATCTCGGTGTGAAGGGTGACCTCGCGAAAGTGAAGATCTCGCCTTACGGGATCTTGGAAGAAAAAAACGGGACCGTTGAAACTTTTCGGCATATTGTGTTACGTGGCGGCCCGCTGAACCGGAGCGTCGGCATCATTAGCCTACCCCACAGGGAATACGGCCAAGCCGTGGCGGCCGACCGAGGAGGCATTTCGTACAACATCGATCACACGCCGGACCCAGGTGCCAAGGTGATCGGTGTCGCGGCCAAGGAGGGCGGTCCGTTCGTGCTCGCCGATTGGAAGACCGTCAGCACGGGCAAATACCCGATCTGGCGTTACATTTATGTATACCATTGCGACCCGACGGATCGGGCTGTTGTCGAGTTTCTCCGTTTCGCCCTGAGCTACGACGGTCAAGCGATCATCGCAGCAAACTTCGCAAATCCGCTTTCGGCCCAATTCGCCGGGAAGCAACGCGAGAAACTCGGCAAGTAGTGAATGACGCTCCTCTATTCTGGCGTCGATGTCACAGCTCCCCAATTCCTCGATCGCGCACTGCGTTTGTTCCTGCTGGAGGCGGTTGCGTTTGGCGATTTCATCCCAGAGTTTTTCGATGGCTCCCGGGTCCGCTGCGCCGCCGAAGTCGTCACCAGCGGGCGTCAGTGGGGGATGCTCCGACGGGCCACACAAAGTGCGGTGGACTTTCTCCGCGACCCGTTCGATGTGCCGGAGCAAGATGCTCGGATCTTCCGCCGCCTCACTACTGAGTCCGTGGCGCCTCAGCCCCTCGGCCAGACCGTCGATCGCTTGCTGTATCAGCGAGCGAAGTCGGACCAGCTCGCCAAGGTCACGCGTCTCCCAATATCGGCCTTCGTCAGACACTTCCAGATCGGGCAGGAACTCACGCTTGAGGGCTGCAAGCATCTCAACGAGCGCCACATGGATTTCGATCGGTCCGAACTGTGTCTTGGTAAAACACCAGGGAGGTTCCTGGAGTCGACCCTGTTCTGCGTCTTCGATCTCGGTCAAACCGACAAGCCATCCCTCAGGAGACAACAGCAAACTGGCCGATTCCTAACCCGGCGCAGACCGAGGAAGACGCCGCGGACCATGCGATCGTGATTGTCGTCGGCCCAACTCCGCCAGAGCTGCACCTGGCCGCCGATCTCGAGCGCAAAGTCGACGAGGCGGTCCTCGAAATCCTCGACCCGCGTGAGATCGGCGAGCCGGCCGCGGTAAGCAATCGTCACACCCATGATCGCAAGATCCTCGATTGTCACCAGGTATGGAACGCCGCCGATCACCTCGATAAGCCGGCCGCACGACAGTGTCTTATGGCTCGATTTCGGCGCACGGTTGATCTTGCGTGCGAGATGGCGGACCGGCCTGTCTGCTCTAAGCTGTGAGCGACCCGTCCTTGCAGCGTGTCTGTCCCAGGTATCGCAGGCTCGCCGGCCGGTCCGAACGTCGCCCTCTAATCCTTCTTCTGCTCCGGCTGGCGGAAACCTCGCTCGACCTTGTCTTGCGGGTCGGTGGATACCGGGCCGTCCCGCCACAGCCATCGCATCATGTCCGGCAGGATCGCCCCGCCGAACTTCTGTCCGTGCGCGTTCATCCCCCATGTGTAGTTCACGTCGTAACCCTTCTGTGTGAGGGCCTTCATCAGGCGCACGTTCTGATAAAACCAGTCACGCTTGTCGTCGTACTTGCTGTTGCGCAGTCCGCGGTTATCGTTCCGGCCATCGCACAGGTAGACGCGGATCGGCTTCTTCTCGGCCGCCAAGACCTTCTCCGGGTACACGTGCCCGCCACGCAGGTTGACGAAGCTGCCGACGTTGCTGAGCACCTTACGGAAGTGGTCGGGCCGCTCCCAGGCGACCGTGAACGCCGCGATCGCCCCTGAGCTCGATCCGCCGATTCCGTGCATCTCCGGGTCCTTGGAGATGTTGTATTTCTGGGCCAAGGCGGGCAACAGCTCTTCCGTGATTACGCGTGCATAACGGTCGTCCAAGGAGTTGTATTCGGTCGGCCGGTTTGTGTCGCGGTCGCCCCAGTTTTTCAGGGTGGGCTCGGGCTGGTCGGGCCGGCGGCCAGGGTTGATAAACACCCCGAGCATGACTGGGATCTCGCGCCGATAGATCAGGTTGTCCATCACATTCTGCGCCCGCATGTCCCCTTTCTCGTCCTTGAACGCCTGGCCATCCTGATAGACCATGAGTGCCGCTGGGACCGCCGGGTCGTATTGCGCGGGCACGTAAACCCAGTACGTGTGCTGCGTGCCGGAGTAGACGTGGCTGGGGAGCGTATACGGTCCGCGGATTTCCCCCTTGGGCACGCCCTCCTGCGGCAATGAGTCGGGCCCCAGCCGATACTGGGAGTCCGGTCCCGGGGTCTTCGCTGAGGGCTGTTGCGCTGTTGCCTGCGTGATGGCGATGATCGCTATCATCATCACTGCGGCACCGAGAACGACGGCGTAAGTGATCACCTTACTCATCTGACAACTCCCGGGCGAGCCGACTTCCCAAACCGCCAACCGGACGACTCGTCCGCGACGCCCCGCCGGTTGTGATTACGGCACGGCAACCTCAGCCGTCCGTATAGACTAAGCGAGCGGCCAGACCGTTGCCAGCAGCGGGACAGGTTGCTCCACATCGAACGCTTCAGGTCCTTTTCGGATCGTTCACGCCCGATACAATCCGTGGGCTTTGATGTAGGCCTCAACTGCACGCGGCACCATGTAGCGGATAGTTCGGCCTTCGCTTAGCCGACGCCGCAAGTCAGTTGATGCGATGCCGATCGATGGGATCGTTACCGAGATGAGGGACTTAGAGCCCGGCCCAAAGTCAGGCAGGTTAGCGGCGTCGACCTCCTCGAGTCCGGGGCGATTGACCACGACGATCGTGGCTAGCTGCGCAATTCGCGCAGGCTCGCGCCACGTCGGCAGATCGGCCAGACTGTCGGCGCCGATCAGGAAGAACAGGTCGTCACCGGGGCGATCGCTCTGGACTGATTCGAGTGTTTCGACGCTATAGTGCGGGCCCGGACGGGTCGCTTCGAGCTCCGAAACCGCGAATGACGAATGCCCAGCAATCGCGATCCGGACCATTTCCAGCCGATGTGTCACCACGGTTCGCTCACCGAGTTTGTGCGGAGGCGCACCGGCGACCACAAACCAAATGCGGTCCAATCGGCATGCCTCACGGCATTGCTCGGCGAGGATCAAGTGCCCCAGATGGATCGGGTCAAACGTGCCGCCGAAAACTCCCAATCTCATCGACCAAAAATCCTTTCAAGGTCAGGGACCGTCCGTTTCCCGGTGTTTAGGATCAAAAGCATCGTTTGCGGTAGACAAACGTCCACAATTTGAGTCTGCTGAAACGAGCCGATGGACACTGGTCGAATGAGTTTCGACGATAGGTCCGATCAGCCAGAGTTGTCAACGCCAAGGCAATCATGCAGAAATGCGAACACGAAAACTTGGTGGCTGTGACCCAGATCTTGGCCGGGATGCGATATAATGACTCGAAGTTGGTCCGAATTATCGACGACTCGCGGAATTGCGGAATTGCGCGCAATGGCGCACCGAAATCGGCTTCGGGCGATAGGGCCCGTTCATGAAACGGACACACGCAAAGGATGATGGCGAGCTGACCGACTGCTCCGACTTCGGAAGCGGGCCGGACCAGGCGCCAGAGGTCAAACAGAGCGTGTTGAATACGGCACGGCAAAGCGCATGGTTCGGCGTTGACGAAGTCGACCGAACGGTCGCCGACGGTCCATTTGTCGGCGTCGTTTTCAACCGGCCGATCGAGCAAGTGTTGACCTACCGTGTGCCGAGTCGGTTCAAGCGTGTCATCCGCGCGGGTCAACGGGTTCGCGTTCCACTAGGCCGAGGCAGCAAGCTTGCGGTCGGTTATGTGGTGCGGATCGACGCAACAGCTCCCGCGGATCTCGAGCTTGGGCGGATCAAAGAGGTCGTCGATGTCCTCGATCCGTTCCCCTTGATCGACGGCACGATGCTCGAGTTGACCCGCTGGCTTGCAGATTACTACGCATGTTCATGGGGCCAGGCGCTCGATGCCGTCGTACCGGCCGGAGTAAAGAAACACGCAGGAACGCGCAGTCGGTACTTTCTTGATAGTGCCCGATGAAATACGAGCCAATTTGCGCGACGAGATCCTGAAACGGCGGTTGCCACCCAAGCAAACTGCAGTGTTGGAAGTCTTGTCCCGGAGTGAAGAGCCGCTGACCGTAGCCGACGTATGCCGTTTGGCCAAGACCACGCCTGGCCCGATCCACGTGCTGCGAAAATCAGGATTGATACGCACGATCAGGCGGCGACTGCCCGTCGGACTGTCGACAACCATCGGTTCAGACGACGCGCCCGCAATTGCGACAGCCTCCAAGACTCCGCCGCGACCCGACTTGACGGCCGAGCAGGCCGCGACGCTGGAACGGCTCGTGCCGGCGATCGAGTCCGGCGGCTTTGCTCCTTTTCTGATTCATGGAGTCACTGGCAGCGGCAAAACCGAGGTGTACTTGGCGGCGATCGAGGAAGTCGTGGCACGGGGCCGCGAGGCAATCGTCTTGGTGCCTGAGATCAGCCTGACACCTCAAACGATCCGCCGGTTCCGGCGACGGTTTGCCGGTGTGGCAGTCTTGCACAGCCACTTGAGCGACGCTGAACGGCATCGCCACTGGCAGAGCATCGCATCTGGCGAGGTCCAGGTTGTCGTCGGCGCGAGGTCGGCGGTCTTTGCGCCGCGCGTCGGCTGGGTCTATTGGTCGTCGACGAAGAGCACGAGAGCAGCTTCAAGCAAGAAACGACGCCGCGATACAACGCGCGCGATGTCGCAGTCATGCGCGCGCAGATGGAAGGGGTGCCGGTGC
Source organism: uncultured Isosphaeraceae bacterium (assembly GCA_963850935.1). Taxonomy (GTDB): domain Bacteria; phylum Planctomycetota; class Planctomycetia; order Isosphaerales; family Isosphaeraceae; genus CAWFRS01. The sequence goes on along the minus strand of CAWKNT010000014.1, from coordinate 121,774 downwards.
TGTTGGGGTCGGCCACGCCATCACTCGAGAGCTGGCGAAATGCCGAGCGGGGACGTTACACGCGGCTGGCGATGCCCAGCCGCGTTGGCGGCCGGCCGATGCCGGGCGTCGAGATAATCGACATGCGCGATGAAAAGGCTACAGTTGGTGGGCTCTCCGAATCGCTTCGCCAGGCCATGGTTCAAGCGCTTGATCGGGGGGGGCAAATCATCCTTCTCCTGAATCGGCGCGGCTTTCATACGTTCGTGCTCTGTCCGAGGTGCGGGCATGTCGTCAAGTGCCATGCGTGCGACGTGGCGGCGACGTATCACAGAAGCCGTCATACTCTGATTTGCCACACATGTGATGCGGAACGCGCCTGCCCGCCGGCATGCCCGGGCTGCGGTGCGCCGGCCTTGCATTATGGAGGAATCGGCACCGAGCGGCTTGAGCGTGAGATCCACGCCGCGTTTCCCGATATAGTGGCGCGACGGATGGACTCAGACACGATGCGCTCGCCAGGGAGCCACGAGGAGGTTTTGGGTGCGTTCAAGACCGGCGCTGTGCGAATCTTGCTAGGCACTCAGATGATCGCCAAGGGATTAGACTTTCCCAATGTGACCTTGGTGGGAGTGGTCAACGCCGACACCGCGCTTCACCTTCCTGATTTTCGCGCCGCGGAACGGACCTTTCAACTGGTAGCGCAGGTTGCAGGCCGCACGGGGCGAGGGGATCGGCCGGGGCGGGTGCTCGTGCAAACCTATGCCCCGGACCATCCCGCGATCCGCTCGGCGGCTAAGCACGACTTTCTTGAATTCGCCCAGAATGAGCTGCCTGAGCGGGAGAAATACGGTGTGCCACCCTACGGCCGCCAGGTGCGCCTCATCGCGCGGGGCGGACGAAAGGGGCGTATCCGCGTACATGAACGACTTGGCGGCCGCATTACGCCTTGCCGCTGACGTTTCTGTGCGCGTGCTCGGACCGGCACCGGCACCGATCATCAAGATCCGAAATCTGTTTCGCTTCCACCTCCAGTTACGCTGCCCGAACTCCAGGCCGCTTCAAAGCTTAGTGAACTCGGTTCCCAGGCACCATCCAGCCCCGAATGGCATCGAACTGGCGATCGATGTCGATCCGATCACGATGCTTTGAGTGAGTGCGGGCGAGGTTTCTGAAAAAAAAGATACGAATTTGGTCAAAAATCCCTAAAGTTCCGTTTACAAGTTTTGACTAACGGGTTAAGTTCCCAGCCGTTCGTTCACACCCGGCTAGGGGACAACGGAATTCATGGTTGAGTTCCGGTCAGGTCGGGCATGGAGGCCGAGATTTTGATCAACCCCTCCGTGGCCCTCATTTCCTGATCAATGGGTCGCGTTCATGAGGCCTCAACCGCATTGCGGACCGGGTCTCTGCCTGGTGTGACTGCCGCCATCCGTGTCGTTCGTCCGCCTCGCGCAAGAGTAGTCCCGCGCCGGTCTGGCCGGTGGGAAGCTCCAGAGCATTTTGGTCCTGGGGAGGACACCTCACTTCGAGTCCAGACTAAGACTTTGCGAAGTCGCGGCTCGGATCGCGACTATCCCATCCGTTTCAGGAGGAAATGATGCGTATGACACAAGGGTGGACGGGGCTGCGAACCGCGGTCGTCGCCCTGGGGCTCGTCGCCAGTACACAAACGGGCGTCAATGCCGCTGCGATCTCGAGCACAACCAACGATTCGATCCTGGGATATAGCACCGCCGGATCGATCGACACAACAACCGCAACCGACGGAGTTAGCGGTACAAATGTGATCAGCTTTGTGCCAATCACAAATTCGCAAGTCAGTGCGACCTCCAATGTACCATTGGGTTACTTCCAGGTCGCCGCCGAGCCAACCGGCCAGTCAACAACTTACACCAACACTCCTTTCAGCATTAACTTTATCCCAGGCACGGTCGCCGGCGAGACTCCGACCAGCGCGAGTCCGATCAAAATCACCGGCGTCTTCAACGGAACGATCACGGGGAGCAACCAGTCGAGCGTCGTGGCCACGTTCAACACCTTCAACGGCGTCTCGAACCTCACCGCCGCCAGTGGCACTTTCACCAGCACGCTGACCATTCCACAAGGCAGCATGCTGCCTCTGGTTCCTTCGTCAGCGGGCAGTGGCGCGACTACCGTGGAAGGGATGATCTCGACCACGTTGTCGTCCAACAACGAAGTACCCGCTCCCGAACCCAGCACGATCGCGCTCTTCCTTAGCACCGTCTGCGGTTTGGGCCTACGTAAGTATGTGCTCGCTCGCCGTCAGCGCAGCCACGCTTGAACCAATTGCGGCGAGAGCGTTGACCCGTGCCGCTCGGTGAACGAGCAACGCTCCCGCCATTCCGAAACTCGAATTGACAAAGATCCGCGAAATTGCCTCCGCCCCGACCCCCGGCGCTTACGCCGGGGGTTTTTTTGTTTGCATTCCTGAATTGTCGGTAGCGGCGGATGAGCGCGTTCGTCGAGCTGTCATGGGCCAGTTTCGGATCCTCCTTACTCTTGAGCTCGGGGATAATCCGTTTGGCGAGCACTTTCCCCAGCTCGACACCCCACTGGTCAAATGAATTGATGTGCCAGATCGTACCTTGGGTGAAGACGCTGTGCTCGTAAAGTGCAACCAGCGTCCCGAGAACCTCCGGCGTGAGGCGTTCGGAGAGCAGCACGTTGGTTGGCCGGTTCCCCTCGAAAGTACGATGCGGCGCCAACCAGTCGGGCGTTCCCTCGGCCTTGACCTCTTCGACCGTCTTGCCGAAAGCGAGTGCTTCAGACTGGGCGAACACGTTGGACATCAAGAGATCATGATGGTCGCCCAAGGGGTTGAGTGTGTGAGCGAATCCGATCAAGTCGCACGGTATCAGGCGAGTCCCCTGGTGGATGAGCTGATAGAACGAGTGCTGGCCGTTGGTGCCTGGCTCGCCCCAGTAAACAGGACCGGTCGAATACGAGACCCGGCTGCCGTCTAGCGTGACCGACTTACCATTACTTTCCATTGTGAGCTGTTGCAAATACGCGGGGAAACGTTTGAGGTATTGGTCGTAAGGCAAGACGGCGATCGTTTCCGCGCCCAAAAAGTCGGTGTACCAGACCGTCAAGAGCCCGAGCAGCACGGGAAGATTTTGCTTGAACGGTGCCGTTCGGAAATGTTCGTCCATCGCGTGGAAGCCTGCCAGCATCGCGCGGAAGTTGTCGGGGCCAATCGCGATCATCGTCGATAAACCGATGGCGGAATCCATCGAGTACCGGCCGCCGACCCAATCCCAGAACCCGAACATGTTCGCTGTGTCGATGCCGAATTTACTGACTTCACTTTCGTTCGTTGAAACGGCGACGAAATGTTTCGCGACCGCCTGTTCGTCCTTAAGAGCTCCCAGACTCCACGCGCGAGCCGTTTGAGCGTTGGTCATCGTCTCCAGAGTCGTGAACGTCTTCGAAGAGATGATGAAGAGCGTCTCAGCCGGATCGAGGTCGCGGGTGGCCTCAACAAAGTCAGTACCGTCGACATTCGAGACAAACCGAAAGGTCAGGTTTCGGTCGCTGTAATGCTTGAGTGCCTCGTACGCCATCACGGGCCCTAAGTCCGAGCCGCCGATGCCAATGTTGATGATGCTTTTGATCGGCTTACCCGTGTGTCCTTTCCAGGTCCGGTTCCGTATCTTGCCGGCAAATTCGGCCATGCGATCGAGTACGGCATGAACCTCGGGGACGACGTTTTGACCATCGACGACGATGGAGGCCCCGTTGGGTGGCGCAGGGCCACGTGCAACACGGCTCGGTCTTCCGTGACGTTGATCTTGTCACCACGGAACATGGCGTCGATGCGGGCTCGCAATCCGGATTCGTCGGCCAGTTGAACGAGCAGACCAAGTGTTTCGTCAGTCACTCGGTTCTTGGAGTAATCGAGAAAGATGCCCGCGGCTTGGGCAGTGAGCCGTTCCCCGCGTGCGGGGTCGTCGGCAAAGAGGCGGCGGAGATGGACGTCGCGCATCAAAACGCGGTGCGCTTCCAGAGCTTTCCACGCGGGGCGATCACGCAATGCGGTTGTGCTCATAATGAATTTCCCCATGCGACAATCGACATTCCAGATTTCCGATTCGGGACGTCAGAACTGCGAATGCACGAGTTCCAAAGGTCGATCGATCATGTCAACGCGTCGGTGACAATCTGCTGGGCTTCGGCGACGATTGCGTCTAAGTGGCCCTGGTCGCAGAAGCTTTCGGCATAAATTTTGTAGATATTTTCGGTACCCGATGGCCGCGCGGCAAACCAACCGCTCTGGGCGACGACCTTGAGACCACCGATGGGCGCATTGTTTCCTGGGGCACGCGTCAACTTGGCGGTGATCGGCTCACCTGCAAGGTCAGACGCCTTGACATTTGAAGGATCGAGCTTCTGCAGCCGAGCTTTTTGCTCGGGCGAGGCCGGAGCGTCGATCCGCGTATAGTACGGTGTGCCGAACTGCTCGGTCAGCTCATGGAAGTGCTCTCCTGGGTCTTTGCCCGTGCGGGCGAGGATCTCCGCGGCAAGTAGGTCGAGTATTGGACCGTCCTTGTCAGTCGTCCATACGGTACCGTCGCGCCGCAAAAAGCTGGCTCCGGCACTCTCTTCACCACCAAAGCAAAACGTGCCGTCGAGCAGCCCGGGCGCAAACCATTTGAAGCCAACCGGCACCTCGCAGAGCTTGCGGTTTAAGCCTTGCACGACGTGATCAATCAGGCTACTGCTGACCAGCGTCTTGCCGACCATGGCGCGGACGGGCCATTCGGGCCGGTGTGAAAGTAGGTAGCGAACCGCGACGGCCAAGTAGTGGTTGGGGTTCATCAGCCCGGCCGACCGGGTCACGATCCCATGGCGGTCGGAGTCGGGGTCGTTGCCAAAGGCAAGATCGAAGCGGTCTTTGAGCTTCACCAGGCTCGCCATGGCATAAGGGCTAGAACAGTCCATGCGAATCTGCCCGTCGTGATCGAGCGTCATGAACCGGAACGTCGGATCAACCGCCGGATTGGTGACAGTGATATCGAGGCCATACGTGTCGGCGATCGGCTGCCAGTAATGCACGGCCGCTCCGCCGAGCGGGTCGACGCCCAGCCTGAGGCCGGCTGTGCGCAGAACGTCCATGTCGATCACACTCGCGAGGTCATCAACGTATGGTTTGACAAAATCGACCGCATGGGTCGTGCCGGCTCTCAGTGCCTCGGGAAACGGAAGTCGCTTTACCTCAGCATTGCGGGTGCGGAGCAATGTATTAGCGCGGTCCTGAATCCACGACGTCACGTCGGAGTCGGCCGGCCCGCCATTGGGTGGGTTGTACTTGATGCCACCGTCGGCGGGAGGGTTGTGTGACGGCGTGATTACAATGCCGTCGCCCTTGTGTTCGGCGCGGCCCCGGTTGTAGACGAGGATCGCGTGCGAAATCACCGGCGTCGGTGTCACGCCATCGTCGCGCTCGAGCATGACCTCGATTCCCTCGGCGGCTAGCACCTCAAGCGCAGTCCGTTGCGCAGCATTCGACACGGCGTGGGTGTCTTTGCCAAGGAATAGCGGTCCATCGATACCTTGAGTTCGGCGATAGTCGCAAATGGCCCGCGTGATCGCCAGAATATGAGCCTCGGTAAAGGTGTTGTCGAGCGGCGTGCCCCGGTGCCCGCTGGTCCCGAAGGCCACTCTCTGGCGCGGATCGGCCGCATCGGGCGTGTTCGAGTAATAAGCCTGTTCAAGCGCGGGGACATCGATCAGAACGTTCGCCGGAGCCAGTTGACCAGCCAAGGGATGGATCGCCATAGAACTTACCTCTTACTGCAGATCACAGAGGAGGGAGACGGCAGTTCGCCCGGCATAGAAGGTATACTCAATTCTAGTGGCCGGCCAATCTTCAATTGACGGGTTGGCAACCGGCTCGCATATGAGTCAAGGAGTAAGATGAAGATTAAGATTAGGAAAAAGATTAAGAGCAAGAGCACGAGTAAAATTGGGATTTAGTTCGCCACGTTACCGTTGTCACAAAGGTCCTTCTCTTAATCTTTATCCTTCCCTTAATCGTCTTCCTGATCCTAATCTTCCTCCTAATCTTAATCGTCCTCGGAAGTGCCGCCACTCATCTTTACCCGTCAATCGAAGATTGACGGCGCACTAAGGCTTCGCTGTCATTCCACAGGACACGGTTTTGCACCCCAGATTTCGCTGGCATATTGCGAAATCGTGCGGTCGCTCGAAAATCTGCCGGAATGGCCGACGTTCTTGATCGCTCGCCGGGTCCAGTCATCGGGCTTTGCATACAGCGACCCCACCTGTTCCTGCGCCCGGACATACGCCGATAGATCGGCCAGATGCATGTAATGATCGCCGCGCGGCAGCAGCGTATCACAAATTGGCCCAAAGATACCCGGCTCGCGTCGACTGAAAGCGTTTGCCGCGATCATGTCGAGCGCGCGGCGGGTTTCGGGCTCGTGCTCGTAATGCCACCGCGGGTTATACCAGCCCTGGCTGCTCGCCACCTGTTCGGCGGACAAGCCAAACAGGAAAAAGTTCTCCTCACCGGCTTCCTGCGCCATCTCGATCACGGCCCCGTCGCGCGTGCCAATCGTGAGCGCTCCATTCATCATGAACTTCATGTTGCCCGTGCCGCTGGCCTCAAATCCGGCGGTGGAGATCTGTTCGGAGACGTCGCTCGCCGGAATCAACCGCTGTGCCAGGCTGACATTGTACTCCGGCAAGAAAAACACCCTGAGCTTGTCGCCGACATCGGGATCGACGTTGACAACCGCGGCGACATTGTTGATCAGCTTGATGATCAACTTTGCAAGTGTATAAGCCGGCGCGGCCTTGCCGGCGAAGAAGAATGTTCGCGGCGGTGTGTCATGCCTGGGATTGTCGCGGATTCGATTGTAAAGAATGATGATGTGAAGCACATTGAGTAATTGACGCTTGTATTCATGGATCCGCTTCACCTGGCTATCGAAGATGGTGTCAGGGTCAACAGCGAGGCCGGTCGTCGCCTTGAGCCAGACCGCAAAGCGGGATTTGGCGGCCCGCTTGGCCTGGCGAAAGCCGTCGCGGAACGACACTTCGTCAGCCAGGGGAACGATCTTCTTGAGCTGGTACAAATCGCTGACCCAGCCGTCGCCGATTGCGCCTGAGATTAGACGCGATAGATCGGGGTTTGCTAGCAGCAGCCAGCGGCGCGGAGTCACGCCGTTGGTCTTGTTGTTGAACCGATCGGGGAAAACCGCAGCGAGGTCAGACACGACGGTCGTACGCAACAGCCGTGAGTGGATTTCCGCGACGCCATTGGTACTGTGGGTACCCACGATCGCCAGGTTGGCCATGCGAACACGCTTTTCTGGCCCTTCAGCGATCAGGCTGACGCGTGCGAGTCGGCCCGGGTCTTCGGGGAAGCGGGCACGAACGTCGTCGAGGAATCGGCGATTGATCTCGTAAATGATCTCGAGGAGACGAGGCACCATCATCTCGAAGAGACTGATCGGCCAGGTTTCCAGGGCCTCGGGCATGAGAGTGTGGTTGGTGTAGGCCAGGGTGCGCTGGGTCAGGTCCCACGCTTCGTCCCATCCCAGTTTGGCGTCGTCGAGCAAGATGCGCATCAACTCGGCGACCGCCATCGCGGGGTGCGTGTCGTTAAGCTGGATGGCGACCTTATCCGGCAGGGCCTTCCAATCGTTGCCGCGGCGGCGAAACCGCGCCACGATGTCGGCCAAGCGAACAGGCAACCAGAAAATACTCCTGGACAAACCGCAGGTTGCGGCCTCGAGGAGTGGAATCGTCCGGGTAGAGGACGCGGGTCACCACCTCGGCGGCGACCTTCTCATGGACAGCGTCAAAGAAGTCGCCGCGGCTGAATTCGAGAAAATTGAAATCGTCGTGGGCGGCAGCGCCCCAGAGCCGCAGCGCGTTGATTGTCCTCCCGCCATAGCCGACGACCGGGCGATCAAAGGGAACTCCGCGGAGGATCGTCGGTACGTTGGGTACCACCGTCAGCCGCCCCTCGCGTAACTGAAACGCGCAGTTAAGCCGAGCTTCGACGGTCTGGCTGCGTCGAACGACCTCCCAGGGATCGGCATGCCTCAACCAGTTATCGGGATGTTCGACCTGGCGGCCGTCATCAATCTCCTGACGGAACATGCCGTATTCGTACCGCAATCCGTAACCGATCGCCGGAATCTGCAGCGTCGCCAGTGAATCAATGAAGCAGGCAGCCAGCCGGCCCAAGCCGCCGTTGCCCAACCCCGCATCCGGCTCTTGCTCGAACAGCGTGTGCCAATCCTGGCCAGCGTCTGATGCAAAATCGTTACGGACAAACTCCTCAACCTGCAGATTGGTGATATTGTTTGCGAGCGTTCGGCCGATCAAAAACTCCATCGACAGGTAATACACCTGCTTCGGGTTTTGCTTATCATGGGTCTGCCCTGTCAAAAGCCAGCGCTGCGCGAGCAGATCGCGGATCGCGCTGGCCATCGCCTCGAATCGCTGGCGCGTGTTGGCCTTGTCCTCGTAGAACGACGTGGTCGAACACCAGATGGCGGTCGTAGTAGTCATCATCGGCGAAGCGGAACGGGCCGCACTCATAGCGCTCGAGAACGTTCGCGGTCTTGGCCATGCAGAAGCTCCACAGAATCGGTTAGATGCGATCATCGCGTTGGTTCACGTCGTCACATGGCGGTCGTCGTTCCAGAGGTGGACCGCTGGCTCAGTTCGGTCATGCTCGTACCCGAGCACGCTCAGTGACGCCGTACTCAAATAAAACAAACGGCCGTCGCCACCCGGTAGTCCGAGCCAGCGAGCAGCCAGCACCCGAAAGAAGTGGCCGTGACCGAAGAGGAGAACACGACCATCGACATGACGGAGCCGCCCGACGACTCTGTCCGCCCGGCACTCGATCGCCGCGACCGACTCGCCCCCGGGACAGCCGTCACGGAAGAGCAACCAGTCCGGTTTTTCCTCGAGGATCTCGGCCGTGGTCTTGCCGTCGTAGTGCCCATAATCCCATTCCATCAGGTCGAGTTCCGGATGCGCAACATCGCCAAAACCAGCGAGCTCGGCCGTGCGGCGCGACCGCACCATCGGACTGGTAAAAACCTTGGCGAATGTCATTCCTCGCAATCGCTGCCCCAGCGCCGCGCATTCCGCTCGCCACGCTCGGTCAAGGGAATGTCGGATCGACCCGTGTGCTGGTGCGAGATCGTCCAGGCCGTCTCGCCATGCCGGGCCAGGTAGATTTCGGGAAGTGGTTCTGACATGGCCTCGTCCGAATAAACAGTGGTGGCTATCGTCGTTCGTCGGTGTCCCGCCTTTTGACCGGTCATTACACAGAATAGAATTCGTTTATTTCGCGACCGGTCCCGTCCAGACCCAGTCGCGAATCTCGGGCATATCTTCACCGTATTTCGTGATGTACTGCCGGTGGTCGATCAGCTTGTCACGCACCGCCTGTTTCACGTAGGCGGCCGTCTTCATCAGCTCCGGCACGCGGTCGACGACATCGCCGACCAGGTGAAACCGATCGAGATCATTCATCACGGCCATGTCGAATGGTGTGCTGATCGTCCCCTCTTCCTTGTAGCCGCGAACGTGAATGTTGTGGTGATTGGTGTGCCTGTAGGTCAGTCGATGGATCAGCCAGGGATAACCGTGATACGCGAAGATGACTGGCTTGTCCTTGGTGAACAAGAGGTCAAAGTCGTGATCGTCGAGACCATGGGGATGTTCGGTCGATGGCTGCAGCTTCATGAGGTCGACGACATTGACGACGCGAACCTTGAGAGTCGGAACGTATTCTCTGAGAAACTGGACGGCGGCGAGCGTCTCGAGTGTCGGCACGTCGCCGGCACAGGCCATCACGACGTCGGGCTCGCTCCCCCGGTCGTTGCTGGCCCATTCCCAGATGCCGATCCCGGCCGTGCAATGCTTGAGTGCCGCGTCCATGTCAAGCCATTGCGGCGACGGATGCTTGCTGGCCACGACCACATTCACGTAATGCCGGCTGCGCAAACAATGATCCGCAACCGAAAGCAATGTGTTGGTGTCCGGAGGCAGGTAGACGCGTATGATCTCGGACTTCTTGTTGCACACATGGTCGATGAAGCCGGGATCCTGGTGAGTGAATCCGTTGTGATCCTGCCGCCAAACGTGTGATGCCAAGAGGATATTGAGCGAAGCAATCGGACGCCGCCACGGGATGTGCCGCGTTACCTTCAGCCACTTGGCATGCTGGTTGAACATGGAATCGATGATGTGGACGAACGCCTCATAGGTATTGAATATCCCATGGCGGCCGGTCAATAGATAACCTTCCAGCCAGCCCTCGCATTGATGCTCGCTCAACATCTCCACCACCCGCCCCTGGGTCGCCAGATGATCGTCGGTCGGCACGACTTCGGCCTGCCACTGCTTATCCGTGGCCTCGAAGACGGCCGTCAACCGGTTGGAGGCGGTTTCGTCGGGTCCAAAGATGCGGAAATTACGTTCATCGGCGTTGAGTTTGATCACGTCGCGCAGATACTTGCCCAGCGTGCGCGTATCTTCCCCCATGACCTTGCCGGGTTCGGGCACATCGATCGCATAATCACGGAAATCGGGCAGCCGCAAGTCACGCAACAAGACACCGCCGTTAGCGTGCGGGTTAGCCCCCATCCGGCGCTCACGTTCCGGAGCCAGCGCCGCCAGTTCCGCCCGAAGTCGGCCGTTGCGATCAAAAAGCTCTTCGGGCCGATAGCTCCGCATCCAGCTTTCCAGGAGCTTTAAGTGCTCGGGATACTTCCGTGGTTCCGACAGCGGCACCTGGTGCGCTCGATACGTCCCCTCCACCGGAAGACCATCAACGGTTTTGGGCCCGGTCCAGCCTTTCGGGGTATTGAAGACAATCATCGGCCATTGCGGCCGCCGCGAGAGCCCTTTGCCCCGGGCATCATGCTGAATTTTCTTGATCTCAGCGACAACCTTGTCAAGCGTCGCCGCCATGAGCGGGTGCATCTTCTCCGGGTCGTCCCCTTCGACAAAATGCGGATGATATCCGTAGCCGCGCAGCAAGTGCTCGAGCTCTTCATGGCCGATCCGCGCCAGCACGGTGGGGTTGGCAATCTTGTACCCGTTTAAATGAAGGATCGGGCAGCACGGCGCCGTCGTGAACCGGGTCGAGAAACTTATTGCCGTGCCAGCTCGTGGCAAGAGGGCCCGTCTCGGCCTCTCCATCACCGACAACAGCTACTACGATCAAGTCCGGATTGTCAAACACCGCACCAAAGGCATGGCTCAAGCTGTAACCCAGTTCGCCTCCTTCGTGGATCGAGCCTGGCGTCTCGGGCGCGACGTGGCTGGGAATGCCGCCGGGAAAGGAAAACTGTTTGAAGAGCTGCTTGAGCCCCGCCGCGTCCTGGGTGATGTTGGGGTAAAGCTCGGTGTAGGTCCCTTCGAGATAGGTATTTGCCACGAGCGCCGGCCCACCATGCCCGGGGCCGGAAATGTAGATCATATTCAAATCATGCTGTTTGATGATCCGATTCAAGTGAACGTAGATGAAGTTTTGGCCGGGCGTCGTACCCCAGTGCCCCAGCAGCCGGGGTTTGACGTGCTCGAGCTTGAGCGGCTCGGCCAAGAGCGGGTTGTCATAGAGATAGATCTGGCCGACCGACAGATAGTTGGCGGCGCGCCAGTATGCGTCAATCTTGGCCTGGAGGTCTCGGTCGATCGGCGTGTTCATGGTCGTCTTCCCTGGTACGAGTACGAGATCCGGCCACGCGATTGGCCGCTCGCTCAACCGGAGCGGGCTGCCGCCAGCAAGCTGGCGACGTCCCGCGCGATCATCAATTCTTCGTCGGTGCGGATGACACGTACCACAGTGCGGGCGTCGCCCGCGCTAATCAAGGGCTGATTCGCCTGGTTGCTTGCCTGGTCGAGAGTGATTCCCAGGAATTCGAGCCCCTCACAGATCCGCGCTCGGGCCTCGTGCGAATTCTCGCCGATCCCGCCAGAGAACACGAGAATATCGAGTCCCCCAAGTGCCGCCGCCAGGGCCCCGATCGCTTTCCGGGCCTGATAAAAGAACAACGCGACCGCTTCCGCCGCTCGGACGTCATGCACTTCGCGCGCCAGCAGGTCACGCAGATCGGTGCTGGTCTCGGAAACGCCCAGGAGGCCCGATTCGTGGTTTACGAGCGAGTGAAACTGTTCGGTCGTCGTACCCGAGTATTCTGCCAGGAAATAGGGGAGTCCGGGATCGACGTCTCCGGTGCGCGTCGCCATCACGATTCCCGCCGCCGGCGTCAGCCCCATGGTGGTATCGATCGACTTCCCGTGCCGAACCGCGGCCAGGCTGGCCCCCGAGCCAAGGTGAGCCAGAACGACACGGCCCAGAGCGGCCTCGCGACCCGCCACCCGCTCCAGTTCATCGACGAGGTACGCATACGAAAGGCCATGAAACCCGTAGCGGCGAACTCCCGCCGCCTCGTACCGCCGCGGAATCGGCACGATCTGGGCGACGCGCGGCATTTCATGGTGAAAGCTGGTGTCAAAGCAGGCGACCTGAAACAATCCGGGCCGCAACTGCTGAAATCGGTCGATCAGCGCGATTTCGCCGGGAAGGTGATCGACATCGAGCGGACTGAGCCGGCGCAGTTCCGCGATGACCTCGCCAGTGATCGGTTCGGGACGGTGGTACCGCGGGCCGCCGTGCACGACGCGGTGCCCCACACCGGCGAGCGCGTCGCGACCGACGTGCTTGTCGAGCAACGTGATGAGCACCTCCGCCGACGCCCCCAAGTCGGATACGTCTACGTTCGAGGTCTCCTTTGTTTTGCCTTCCGGTCGGGAGACAGTCAGACGCGCGTCGGGGAGCCCGATCCGCTCGATCTTGCCGGCCATTACGCGCTGCGGCGAGTCGGCGTGCGCTGAATCGCGATCGAACACGGCGAATTTCAGGCTGGACGAGCCGCCGTTGACCGTGAGAATGCACGATCGGGGGGGCCGATTGATCGGAGTCATGTCGTTTTCGCTGGGGATGCTTGAAGGATCAATCGGCCAAATCTCCGGAGGTCTGAGGCCAAAAGATGCCTCACGCCTGGCAGTATAGTGGACCAGGTAGGAGCGTTCAACCAACCGGACACCAGGCGTTGCCGTCTGGACAGCTTCAGGATCATATTCCTCATCGAATCTTCGCATTGTCCCCACAGTGCGCTGCCCTGGGCTTGCATGTGGCTGGCTCATAGGGCCGAAATCGCGAATGCTCGAGCCGGTGATGGCACCTGAAAATATCCCCGGCACTCGTTTCCGCCCATGCGCGCACCACGAACCAGTGCGTTCTCGTTTCTCAAAACTGCCTACTGCCTACTGCCTACTGCCTACTGCCTACTCTCCGACTATCGCCGAGAGATCCAAAAGCGTAGACGCCCGGCCAGTGAGTAGACGGTGAAGTGCGGGGTGGATCTTCTCGTTACCGGTTATTCCGATTCCGCCAGAACTGCGTTCAACGTGAGGCGTATCGACTCTGAACTCTTTGTGGCTGTCCCGACGCGTTGGACTGAGCGCCTGAATATTGGAATTGGGTTCGTTCGGCGCCGTTTCGCGACTCGGTTTGGCTTCCATCGGCGGATCGAGGTTTTTGGCGTGTTCCGCGGTTGAGGTAACGACGTTGGAAACGGCCAGCGCGGAGCTAACAATTGCGTCGGTATTGCAGGCGGGGGCGATGCGTTCGATCGACGCGATTGCATCGAAATCCAGTTCTTCCCCAGCGGTGCGCGTCTTCAAGAGTAGATCGAACATCCGCAGCCAGGTCCGGCTACACGTGATTTCATACCGGCGCAGCCGTTCCCCCTCTGGGCTGTCGTCCCAGGACGCGCGATCGGCCGCCGACGCGGCGTCGAGTTCGGCGATCTGCGACAGCACCTCCTTCTTCATCTGCAACTGCTCGGTGGCCAGATCCACGATTTCCAAGAGCGCCTGCCGCGCGGTTGCGGCGTCCTTGGGTGCGAGAACTACGTATCGACGCGATTGGAGCGACCGCCGAAATATCAGCGCTTCCGCGGGTGACTGTTCATCGATAATGTCCTGAAACGGCTCGCCCCCTTGATTCAGGAGTACATGGCTTGCGAGGTATAACCGGGCAACGTCGATATTGTCGAGCACGTCGACAGGATTATGGCCCAGCAGCCGGACTGCCTTCCGTTGATCGGCCGCGACCCAGGGGACGTTCCGCTCGAGAACAGTGCGCAGGTTTGCCCACTGGTCGAGCATCCACTGGCAGCCCGTTACTGACGATTGCAGGTGAAGAACGAAGTGCATGGGATCGTCGGCGTCGACTGGATCGTCGAACCCGCGTGCGTTCTCGTCAGCGACGGACTTGCAGCGCAACAGTTGATTGCCCAGTGCGATGACCTCCTCTAATTCGGTGTCGGCGGCGTCGACGCTCGTATGGTGGACTCGCTTGTTGAGCTGGGCCATCTGGGCCCGATCGATCCGCTCCCCCTTCCACGCCAGGCTCGCCATCCGGTTAACCATATATTCCTCGGCCGGATTGCGCGGCTTCAAACTGAGTCTCCAAGTGCGGGAACGATCCTCATACAGGTCCGGATCTTCCATGGGCAACACCAGGATTTCTGCCCGGCAGCCGTGCACGAGGGCGTTGAGTTTCGACCGGTTCTTACCGCTTTGGGTCACAGGACCGGTACTCCTCTTCGAATTTCGGCGGTTCGCTTCGATCTGTGCGGCGGTGGCCATGGCTATTGACTCCTCTATTCATCGAGGATTGTTGCGGGTGGGTCGTGTCCGACGTTTCGGGGAACTACGAAGTTTATGTAAGCTCGGCATACGGTGCCAATAAGCAGGATGGACTACGATTGGGCTATGTGCAGGATATTTTCGTCGTAGATTCTTCGCCTGAGAGATGATTATCCCGCGTGGATCGAATAATCACGCGCAACGCGCGGCATGCATCCCGCAAATGCGCGACCAGTTGTAGAGAATAGGAAATATAAGGAAGACGCGCGTGATCGGAGGGAAGGACTTCGTCGTGCATCGTGCCGTCGTTGACACGAAGATCTAGGTCGTGGCCGCCTGACGAGGGATTTGCTCGACTGCGGACCTCCATCGGTTGTGGCTCTCGGTCTCCCCGGGGCCGGCGCATTGGCGCTGCAGTCGTACTTGTTTCCCAAGGGCGACCTCGCAACGAGCGTTCACGGTGCAAAGGCGGACGTAATGCGCTCTGTCCCCATTTTTGGTGCCCGCAAGGAGCGTTGATGGTGCAAAGGCGGACGTAATGCGCTATGTCCGCCTTTTCGATTAATTCTGCGGCGTTCCCACAAGTAACTCCACTGCCTCGGGCAGCCATCCGCTGCGCCAATCATGTTTTCGCTGGGGACCGTCCTGGTACGCGTGCGAGATTTTCAATTCGTTCATGAGTGAATGAACCTGCTCGTGATCCTGGCGATAGATGTCGTACCCGGTCAGGATCAGCCGCTTGGTGTGGCCAAGCGCTCCGGCCTTGGCACGGAGCAGCTCGGTGATTCGATATTTATCAAAGTTTTCTTGCGACACGAAGATGTCAGTTGATTGAAATTTGGGGTGATCCATCATCATCGGAGCGTCCCAGGCGGCTGCTCGACTGAAGAGATCGGGGTGCCGCAGCAACAAGCTCCACGCCCCCCAGCCCGACTTGCTGAAGCCGACGAGTAATCGGCCCTCGGGCTTCGCTGGAACAGGATAGGTCCGCTCGACGAAGGGCAGAACGACGTTGAGAAGGTAAGATTCCTGGCGAATCTTCAAGTTGGTTGGATGATCGCCGTACCACGGCATTTGAGAGAAAGTGGGTGCAATAAAAATGGCCCCGTGCTTGTTGGCCAGGTCATGCTTCTTGACCTCCAAGAGACCGTCGCCAAAGTGGCTCTCGTTCCCGGCCTCAACGGGAAGGACGTAGATCGCCGGGTATCGCTGGTTGGAGTCCACGGGCTCAGGCCGCAAGACCCTGATCTGCGTCTTGCCTTGCTGGAACGGAGATTCGACATCGTGGACCAGAATGCCGTGCTCGTCGGCGGTTGCCGGTGAGATGGCCGGTGATTGCTCAGCGGCCGGTGCGGATAAAAGCAGCGCCAGGTAAATGGCGATGGCTGTCATACGGGTTTTCTACCTCTAAGGGTTGGATGGCAACCAGAGACGTAAATCTGTTAATCCAGCGCATTCAACCAGAAGTCGCGTGCGGTGATCGCGTTGTGCTCATCGGATATCCCCAGGCAGCCGCGTTCTTGAAGAACTCCCGCTGGCAGCGGTAGAACATCTTAGGACTGTGTATCTGATCCGACCACCGGGGACCGTTTGCGGTTGCGATGCATATCCTCATCGGCTGAGCTGTTACACGGTTTGCAGCCACCTCGTGCCGTGCGCCGCCTTTAGCCCTTCGGCCGATGATCGACGAAATCTATCAGCGGTTCCGCTACCCGCGAAGCATCGACTACAGCAAGTCTTTAAACCCGCCGCTCGATGCCGCAGAAACCGGCTGGCTGAAGCACAAGTTGCACGTCAGGCGCGACCGCCGATAACTGTTAGAGCGGGCGAGGAAGCCAACGCAACCGCCCGGACGCCGTGATTGCCCTGTCGGAGAACTTGAATCAGTTGCTTTGCGCGTTGGCGTGGACGAGTTGCTCAAGGTCCGCGGACAAATCGTTGTTCATATAGGGCGGCTCAATCACTCATCAATATACCACAGCCTGGGAGATCGCTAGAGGCGTACAGATTGATGCGCGCACGAACTGAATTCTTGGCTTTCCAAGATAGCGGGAAATAATCCCCTTTAGATACAAATCTCTGCATTATATACCGCGTCTTCGACCGTTGCGGCGATGCTCGCCGTGAACCGAGATGTTACAGTCGAGTCTGCTTCACGCGGACCGGTGCGGGATTGAGACAGGTTGGCAGAAACGGGGGTTAAGCGGCGAAGTCACACACCCACGCACCCGGAGTCTCGGCATGGACAGGATCATCTCGTTTCACCAGTCCGGCAAACGTTATAGGTCCCTCCGGATCATCGGAGCCCTCTTCATCCAGATTGGGGCAATAGAGCTGGCGATCGGCGGCCTGCTGTTGGTCTTCGGACTCTATAACCTCCTGTCGGGTACTCAAGTGAGGGTCGTGTTTCTCAGCGCCGGTCTGGATGGGACACTCTCCATTCTCTGGTCGTTAGCTTTTCTGCTCTCAGGGCTGCACCTCACGGCCTTCGGGGGCATGCTCCGGCTGCTCATCCATTTGGAGGAGAACATGCGGGCATTCGCCCAATCCCTACACAAGATCCAGATGAAAATAGAGTCGAGGGGAGGGGGTGTCGAGCCATTGTTCCGGTCCTAAATCGATAGGCGCGACAGGCCGGCAAATGACCATTTCCGGCTGGCTTGGGGCGAGAAGAATGGAGATAATCGCTTCTGATGGTTTTGATTACGCTGGCTTTGCCGATCGGCGGTCTTCCGGGGGAACCCCTCCGAATGCCCACACGACTTGTCGCCCTCGATGAAGCTCCAAACATCACGCTGGACCGCCAGGTGGTGGTCGTGGGCCGTCATCCATCGTGCGATGTGCGCCTCGATTCCCTGCGTGTGTCTCGCCATCACTGCTGCCTGACGCAAGATAATGGCGCGATCACGGTTCGCGATCTCGGTAGTACCAACGGCATGCGGATCAATGGGCAACATGTGCAATTCGGCCGGCTACGGCCCGGCGACGAGCTTTTGATCGCGCACTTGAGATATCGGTTCGAGGACGATTCCGATCAGCGCGAACCCGCTCAACTCAAACCCCCTGCCCTTCGGCCGCTCGCCGGCGACCTCCTCTCCAAGACGAGCCGAATCCTGTTCATCAGCCGTAACTGATTGAAATCACGCCCACGACGAAAGGCTCTCAATTGGGAATTCAGGGAATTCAGTCACCGGAATTCAGAGGAATTCAGACACCCATCAACTTGTCGGTCGGAGCAATTGGCCAGGGAATTCAGGAATTCAGAGGAATTCAGACACCCATCAAGAATTCAGACACACATCAAAGTATCGGTCGGAGCAGTTGGCCAGCACATCGGCTCTCGAAGCCGCGCGGCGGTCCGAGACAGAGCTCATCGAGACGATCGTCGCGTGTGCGTGATCACTTTGACGCGAGAAGTTGAACGATTCGCCCTGACATCGCGACCCCGGGGCCGCGAGTGGGCGCGCCATGCGGCTCAGCTCTTCAAGCTAAAGCGTCATGGAGATGTCTGTTGATGTCTCGGCGTCGAGAGCCGGCGGCCTACAAAAAGGCCATTCGGACCGCCTCCTCGCCCTGGAACCAGCGCCGTGAGCAGCGTGCCGCGCCATCGACGGGCAAGCTCGATCTCGCCGCCGCCGCCAAGGGGAGTTGAGCGGTCTCCAGGTTGGGATCGCTCCACATGGATCGCATCGGTCTTGATAGAATCGAAGCTCGTCTCGACGGCCGTTGTCCGCTGAGCATTACGAATTGGGTCACGGGGGGTCGCCGATGTCTGACGCTGAACCTCGACTGGATCTCGAGGACGGCCCGCGCCTCACATTCGGCATCTACCCGGGCATGACCGGTCAAGAGTTGCCCCAGGCAAATGTCCACAGGGGGCCCGTTCCCGATGAACCTGAGCGGACCGAACAGGCACTCCGACTGCTCCAACCCGCCGGGCGGCCATTCCTCGTCCGATGCTACGTCGTCTACACGGGCGTCGGGCCTTTGCGGGTCACAGAGAATGGCTGGCCAACAGGCCCCGGTCGGTCGGCCGATCGGCAAGCCGAAGTGCTCGAGATCGTCGTGCGTGCGGTTGACCGCCTGCGGACGAAATTGAACATCAGCCATTACGAGTACTTCCTGCTGCGGGACAGCGACTCTGAACGACCTGAGATGGGAGCTCAGTTCGGACTTCTGCGACATGACTATGTCGTCAAGCCGGCGTTCGACGTGTACCGCCGATTGGTTGCAGAGCTGGGCGCCGACAAGTGTCCCGCCTGAATCGCAAGGTCTTAACCGCAAGGCACTGCACCGAGCATTGCACCGTCCGCTGTTTACCGGAAGGGAAGCCCGTTGGGCCCGTTCGCGATCCACTTCCTGCGGTTTTCATCTGCGGGGTTGATATTCTAACGCGTGCGATACGAGGGAATTCAGTCACTCATCAACTACACCCATCAACTTGTCGGTGACGCCGAAACTTAGACAACCATCAACTTGTCGGTCGGAGCAATTGACCGGGGCATCGGCTCTCGAAGCTGCGCGGCGGTCCGAGACTAGCTCATCGAGGCGATCGTCGCGTCTGCGTGATCACTTGATGCGAGAAGTTAAACGATTCGACAAGTCGAGACGACCCCGGGGCGCGGGTTGGGTGCGCCAGGCGGCTCAGCACTTCAATGGCCAGGTGGTGCTCGACGGGCTCACCCGTGGCGTCGTTGCGGGGCGGGAAAACCCTCCGTCATCGCAGGGCGATATCGTCGTCGGACCATCGCTCAGCGATGTCCGGTCGATTGCGGAGCACGCGATGAAGGTGATTGCTCGTCACGGAATAGCCACAAACCTCGACGGCGAAGAGCCCTGCTAACTCACGCATCCGGTCGAGAATCCAATTCTTGCGGTGGCTAAAGTCGTGCCCGGTGTAGGGACGACGCCACAGAGCAAGGCCCGCCGGACGCAGCGGGCAATGCAGTTATAAACGCCGACCTGGTCTTCAAGGACGATCTGGCTCCGGGCGTAGATGGGCATCAATGAGACTCCTGCAACGACCGCGGGCGTTCGCGGCCTAGATCATGTCCATAACAATAGGAATGGACACACGTACAAACTTCCCTCTTCCGTGTCAAGTACCCCACAAAAAAAACCGACCAAGCGCCGCTGCTTGACCTCCTGATGTCACGAAAAACTTGGGCGTCTGAACGCCTCACCGACGCATTTCGACAACTGATCGCCTAATTCGAGCGATGAAGGGTGGTCAAGAACCGTTTGAAGACGCTACGTCGGCCGCTACAAAAACATATAAAGATGTTCGGATTTATCTTTAAGCATTCATTTTCGTGGAGTACGCAGTGGATCATCTGCCCGCTGTATGCCCGCCAGCCAGAAGTTCCTGCGCGGTCTGTTTTTGCCGTGTTGTTGTTTTTTCGCAACTTCGGAAGGCGCCCCTATCCCGACACATCGGCGCCTGTTCTTTTTTGGCGCTAGTCCGAAACATTTCAGCGTTTGGCTGGAACTTTAATTGTGAAGGAGTTCGAGATGCGGCAAATTCGTTTATTTGTATGCGCGTTGTTGCTCGCGCTTGCGGGGTCCGATGGCCTGATGCCTGCGTGCGCAGGCACAATCGTTCTCGACGTCAAGGCGCTGATTGATGGCCGGGATGATCTGATCATCCAGGGCGACACACTCCAGTGGCACCATTTCGATTTTGCAGCGGTCGGCCGATGGGAGGGCTTCAATGTACCAACGCTCATTTCGACTAGTGTCGATGGCACTCCGATCATGAGTGATTTTGCCTGGACGCCCAACTGGCCGTTTCCCCCGCCCAACGAGATCAGATTTGAAGCGTACTCCTCAATATTCTCCGGGCTCGATCCCGGTATTCCGACTCAAGTCACGGGAGTGAGCGTCGCGACGGAACAGGGCGTTCGGACATCAATCTACATCGTGCAGTACCCTTCTGCCGCGAACGCGTACACCACCATCGTTGAGTTCAACGACGACCCTTTCCCCGGGCCGGCGGCTGCCTGGGGTGAGATCACCTTTAACACTGCCACAGTCCCAGAACCTACATCCCTCGTTCTGGCCGGCGTCGCCGCTGTCGTCGGCTTGGGAGCGTGGGCACGCCGTCGGAATCGTCACGTCTGACCGCGTTCACGGACTGGCGTTGATCGAGACGGCCGCAGCCATGATACCCAACGAGGTCAGCGGCCGCCTTTTTGTTGCGATGCGTAGCTGCGAAATAATACGTGAGCGGACAGTAAGTGATATGTGATGTGAGTCGTTGCGAGTAAGCTCGAATTGGTGACATAACCACTCGTTCTCAAGGAGCTTACCCGGGGCCTTCGGAGGGCATGACGGCTCCTCTCCAGCTGTGATCGAGCCAGAAGACGACCTCCGCGGGTATTTCTCGCCGGACCAGTCCCGATGGCACGACAGGCTCACCGGGCAAGGACTTGAATTGCAGTCCGGAATCTCGTACATGTGTCATATTGTCGCGGAGTCCCCGTGCCCAGTTTGCCGGAGGCGCCCTTGCTGCCAGCCGAACTGTTCCGTTTCGGCCTCTTCGTCTCTGCCGTCGTTTTGATCTACTTCCTGGCGGCCGGCATCCTCGTCCGGCTCGCCCTGCGACGACTTGGCAGAGCGACGCTGTCATCGGGCAGGGCGGCTGCCCTGTTCCGTCACCTGATTCTGGGACTGGCGGCCCTGGGCATTGTCTGCATCGCATACGGCTTCGTCGAACCTTATTGGCCGCAAGTCACCCTCGTCCGCATCAAAACCCGGAAACTTCCCGAGGGCTCGGCCCCGATCAGGATCGTCCACATCTCGGACCTGCACTCCGACCCGGTTACTCGACTCGAACACCGGCTGCCCGCAATCATCGCGTCCGAAAAGCCCGACCTGATCGTCTTCACGGGGGACTCGGTCAACTCACCTCAGGGACTCTCGAACTTCAGGAATTGCATGAGCGAACTCGCCAAGGTCGCCCCAACCTTCGCCGTCAGGGGCAACTGGGATGTCTGGTACTCCAGCGACCTCGACCTATTTGGGGGGACCGGGGTGCGGGTACTCGAGGGCGAGGCCGTCAGGGCGGACGTCCGCGAGACGCCGGTCTGGATCGCCGGGGTCCCGGCCGACTCCGCGAACCTGATCGCCAAGGCTCTCTCAGCAGTCCCGAAGGACAACTTTTCCATCCTCCTCGACCATTACCCCGACGACGTCGAGGAAGCCGCGAGGTCCGGCGCCGACATCTACTGTGCCGGCCATACGCACGGCGGCCAGATCGCGTTACCGTGGTACGGGGCCCTGATCACCTTGTCGAAGTTTGGGAAGCGGTTCGAGGCCGGGCTCTACCAGTTCGAGAACATGTGGCTCTACGTGAACCGGGGGATCGGAATGGAGGGTGGCATCATGCCGCGTGTACGGTTCTGCTCGCGGCCTGAGATCACCGTGATCGCTGTCGGACCCTCTGGATAGGCCGGCTTGCAGGGTCACTCCAGGTTGCCGGTCCAGAAAAACAAGAGCTTCCACCCTTCCGCGTCCCGCCCGCCTTATCTGTTTTCCACTCCGTCAGGGATCTGCGATAATTGATCGCTAGGACACGGAGCTAGGACAGATCTACCTGAGGTACGGCGGCGAACCTCCGGCATGTCGTTTGGTTCGCGGGTTAGTCGTTCCGAAGCTATTCACGGCTTCATTGCCCTCACGCTATCAACTTCTCGGCGCAGTTCATGCCGCGCTTTGCATGTCCGCGCTTTGCATGTCTTGGTCCCACTGCCCAGCTCTGGAAGAGAGGGGCGGGCGACCGTGGCGTACGGTCGGTAAACCACCGCGTCGGTCATGTACCCGATGGCGGCGAAGGGGCGCCCGGCAATGGCCGCATTCGAATGCGCGAGTCGGTGACGACCGAGAAATGTCCTGCCCAATCGCCACGACTCCCGAGCGCGTCGAGAATGCGTCGGTTATCGGCATCCGGTCCCGGCCCCGACAGCCGGTGCAGGATGACGCCGCACGACGCGGGAAGTCGAGATCGAAAGGCAAGTTCACCGAAGTCTTTGTCGTGCGTGACCACGATTCGCTCTTCTGCCTGTGCGCGGGATAGGATCATGTCATCTCGCTCAGAGCGCATCGACTCCTTGACGGAGAACACGTCGTGACCGTGTTGCCGCAACTCCCCTATCACCGTACCAGTGACATTCTCGTTGGCGAGAAAGCGCATGGCTCGATCCCTCACATCGGAACGAGGTAAACCCGTTCCGACTTGAGGATCTCACTGGCGTAGGCCAGGCATGCTTGAATGTCTTCAGGCGTCAAGTGGTCATATTCCCTGACGATTTGCTCAGTGGTCCACCCTCGGCCCAAGAGATCGACTACGAATTCCACTGCGATGCGAGTTCCCTTGACGACGGGCTTACCGACGAGCACCTTGGGGTCAACGCTGATTCGGTCCTGCCAGTCCATATCATTCACCTCACTCGAGATCCAATCGACACACAGACCGCCGCTCCCGTCCGAATCGCCTGCGCTGGTGCCGGGGATCCTCCGTACCTTATCGAAATCTTGTCTATGCACACGCCCCCCGGTTTTCCACCACTGCTGCGCGTAGCATGTGCTCGAGACACACTTGGCTCGTCGCCCATGGGCAGACGTATGCAATTCACCCGTTGCCTGGTTATTGTACGCCACGCTCATGCCAATGTCGTGGGCAGGCTTTGCTAGAATCGTGGCGCAAGTCGCTTACATCGCGGGATAGTCTTCCCAAACCTGTCAACGGCTTCATTGCCCTCGCACTGTGCGCTTCTCAGCGCAGTACATGCCGCGGTTTGCGTGCGTTTGCTCCCTTGCCGTAACCGATTCACCTGGATCATTCGGTAATCGTTGAGCCATTCCGACTTTGGCCGCATCCAAGCCTTGGCATGGCCGACACGCGGGCCGTAGTATAACGGCAGGCCATGGCCCGTGAGGTTCCAAGTGTTTGGCCTTTTCGACGTGGAAGGCCCGTAGGATGAACGATTCCGCCCAGCCGGCTGGGTTTCCGACCACGCGCTGGAGCCGGGTGGCTCACGCGGCCGATCCAGGTGCGCCCGAGGCGAAGGCCGCGGTCGCGGAGCTGTGCGGGGCCTACTGGTATCCGATCTATGCGTTCATTCGCCGCAAGGGGAACGGTCCCGAGCAGGCCCTTGACCTGACGCAGGGATATTTCGCCCGCCTGCTTGAACGCGGGACCGTGACCGCCGCCGATCCAGCCCGGGGGCGATTCCGGTCGTTCTTGCTCGCTGACTGCCGCCACTTCCTGGCCCACGAGCGCGGGCGCGACGAGGCTGCCCGGCGCGGGGGACGGATTGCATTGGTCTCGATCAACGCGTACGACGCCGAAGCCCAGTACCAGCTCGAGCCTGTCCACGAGCAGACACCCGAGCGGCTCTTCGAGCGCGACTGGGCACTGGCGTTGCTCGAGGGCGTCGTGGCCCAAGTCCGCCGAGAGTACGAGTCCTCCGGCCGCGGTGCGAACTTCGAGGTGCTGAAGGTCGTGCTCGAAGCCGGCTCGAGCCGGGTCTCTCAGGCCGACATGGCCGCGCGGCTGGGCACGACCGAGGCCGCAGCGCAAGTTGCCGTGCACCGGCTCCGCAAGCGCTACCGCGAAACCCTCAGGGCGGCGATCGCCGCCACGGTTGCCGACGAGGCCGAGGTCGACGACGAGCTGAAAGCTCTCTTCGCCGCCCTCGCGCCTTGATCCCTCGTGCCGACGCATAAAATTTCGCCGTCCTCTGTATGGTTCTCACTTTTTTCAGGTATTCAAGGTTGTGACCAGCCCGATAACAGACCGGGAGAATCCGCGATGGCCGACCCTCGAATTTGCCAGAAGTGTGGATCCCCAGTACCAATCCGCTCGCCGGAAAGCCTCTGCCCGCGCTGCATGTTAATGGTGGGGCTGGGCAACGGATCGGAAAGCTCACTTCCGGAAGACAACCCGGAAACGCTCGTGCATACGGCTCCCGGCAAAAGCGTCCTCGAGACGATCGGACACGATTGGCGCTGTCCCCCACGTGCTTTTGCGAGACACTGCCGTGGGCGAGCAACCTTCGCCTATCGTTCGGCCTGTGGTCGGAACGGAACTCACACCTCGTTACCGAATCGACGGCGAGATCGCCCGCGGCGGCATGGGGACCGTCTTGAAGGGCAGAGACGCCGACCTCGGCCGCGACGTTGCGATCAAGGTGTTGCGAGAAGACCTCCGCGACAACGGCGAACTGGTCCGCCGGTTCGTCGAGGAAGCGCAGATCGGCGGCCAGTTACAGCATCCGGGGATGGTGCCGATCTACGAGCTGGGGACATTCGCCGACAAGCGGCCGTATTTCAGCATGAAGCTGGTGAAAGGGCAGACGTTGGCCGACCTGCTCGCCGACCGTTCGGGACCGGCGGACGAGTTGCCCCGGCTGCTGTCGATCTTCGCGGCCATCGCGCAAACGATGGCCTATGCGCATACGCGAGGCGTGATCCATCGCGACTTGAAGCCCTCCAACGTGATGGTGGGCAGCTTCGGCGAGGTCCAGGTGATGGACTGGGGCCTGGCCAAGGTTTTGGCTCGCGGCGGTGTCGTCGCTGATGCGAAGGCCGGAAAGGAGCCGCCTGCCGGAAACGCTGATCGCCACGGCGCGGAGCGGTTCGGACACGGATCTTTCCCAAGCCGGCTCGGTCCTGGGCACGCCCAGCTACATGGCCCCCGAGCAGGCTCGGGGCGAGACCGAATTCATCAACGAGCGGGCCGATGTATTCGCGCTGGGCTCGATTCTCTGCGAGACCCTCACTGGGTCGCCGGCCTTCACGGGGCGTAACTCGATAGAGATCCTCCGGAAGGCGGCCCGTGGCGACACGGCCGATGCACTGACTAGGCTGGACGGCTGCGGCGCCGAGAGCGAGCTGATCGCCCTGGCCAGGGACTGCCTGGCTGTCGAGCCCGAGGACCGTCCGCGAGACGCGAATGTCGTGTCCGAACGGGTCACGGCCTACCTGGCGGGCGTGCAGGAGCGGGTGCAGGCGGCCGAGCGCGAGCGCGCCGTGGCCGTGGCACGGGCGATCGAGGAGCGGCGGCGGCGAAAGGTGCAGCTCGCGCTCGCGGCTTCGGTGCTCGCTTTCACCACACTCGGCGGGCTGAGCACGACGTATTACCTCCAGCAGCGGGCCGAACGGGCTCGGCAGCGAACGGAGCAATTCGCGGCGACCGACCGGGTCGTGGGCAGGGCAGCCACGCTTCGCGACCAGGCCGAGGCGAACCCCGAGGATCTCGCTCGCTGGCAGGTCGCACTGGCCGCCGTCCAGGAAGCCGAAGTCGCCGGGCATGCGGGCGCCGCACCTCGCTTGCTCGCCCTGCGCACCGAGATCCAGGCAGGACTCGACGCCGCCCAACGCGACAAGGCCCTGCTCGATCGCCTGATCGACATCCGCTCGGCCGGGGCCGACGATGTGGACGGCTCGGCCACGGAGGCCGCCTATGCCAACGCCTTCCGCGAGGCCGGCATCGACGTGGCCAGCCTTACGCCGGCCGAGGTGGGATCGAATCTCAAGGCTCGCCGTGCGTCGTTGGTGCTTGGCCTGGCAGTGGCATTGGACGACTGGGCGTCGATCCGCCGCGGCAAGCGACGAAACCCAGGCGGCGCGGCGCGGCTTAGCGAAGTCGCCTGTGTCGGTGACCCTGACATCTGGCGCAAGATCTGCGCACCGCGCTCGACCTATCCGACAAGGCGGCCCTTCAAGCACTCGCACAGACGGCGAAGTACGACGAACTGGGGCCGATCAGCCTGCAATTGCTGGGGACCGGCCTGGAAGACGCCGGAGATCTCAAGGGGGCCGAGTCGGTGCTGAGGAGGGCTCAGCAGCGGCATCCACGCGATGTCTGGGTCAACTACGAACTGGGCAAGGTGCTGGAGAAGCTGAAACGGCCCGACGAGGCGATTCGCTACTACACCGCCGCGCGGTCGATCCGCCCCGAGACGGCCCACGAGCTTGCCCATGCCCTGGAAAAGCGAGGCGATTCCGACGAGGCCATCGCGGTATTCCGCGATCTCAACGAGCTTCGCCCAGACATTGCCCGGCATCTCGGCTGCCTCGCGCGACTGCTGGCGAAACAGGGCAAGCTCGACGAGGTTATCGCCGAACTCCGCACAAGGAGGCGGGTCGATCCCAACGCAAAGATTAGTATGCCAGCAGTGGGTACCCACTATATGTACTTTGTCTCGATAGATGAAGCAATCGTGCGATACCCTGCAGTCGTCGCGCACGATCGCTTCACACTCGGCGCTGCCCTGAGAGACCAGGGGAAGCTGGACGAGGCCGTCGCCGCCTACGGCGAGGCGATCCGGCTTGAGCCCAACCACGCTCAAGCCTACTCCAGCCTCGTCCGCGCGCTGATGGCCCAGGGGAAGCTGGACGAGGCTGTCGCGGCCTACCGTGATGCGATTCGGCTCAAGTCCGATAGCGCCCTGGCCCACTTCAATCTTGGCGGAATCCTCCGGGCTCAAGGCGACTACTCTGGGTCGCTCGCCATGTTCCGAAAGGGGCACGAGCTGGGCAGCAAACAGCCAGGCTGGCGCTACCCCTCGGCCGAGTGGGTTGCCCACGCCGAACGGCAGGCGGCAATGGCCCAGCGTCTGACCGTCGTACTGAAGGGGGAAGACCGGCCGAAAGATAACGCCGAGCGCCTGTCATTGGCTTCGATGTGTCAAGAAACGAACCGGTTCGCTGCCGCCGCCCGGTTAACGGCCGAGGCCATGGAAACCGACCCCAAGCTCGGCGACGATCTCCAAGCCAGCCATCGCCACCACGCCACTGGTCGCGCCGTCCTTGCCGGTGTCGGTCAGGGATTGGACGACCCACGACCCGACGAGGCCGCCAGGAACCGGTTCCGCGCTCAGGCCTTCAACTGGCTCAACGCCGACCTCGCGCTGTGCTCGAAAAAACTCGAGGCCGCCAACCCAATGGACCGCGCCGTCGTTGTGAACTCCCTCGAGCACTGGAAGGAGTGCGGCGATCTGGCCGGAATCCGCGACGCGGCGGCATTGGCCAAACTCCCGGCGGGCGAACAGAAGGAATGGCAGGCGCTCTGGGCGCGGGTGGCGGAGTTGGAGTTGAGAGCCAACGATTTACTGCAGCGGCTCCGCGCCGAGTCGGCGCGAGTTCCGGTGCCGGAGTTGACGACGGCGGTTCCTACCTCGAAGAAGGAGTCAATGGCTTCGCCTCATCGCGAAACGCTCATGATCGGAGACGAAGCCCCGGCGATCTCTGTCTCGAACTGGGTCAAGGGAGCTCCCGTCGATCGCCTTGATCGCAAGAAGACCTACGTCGTCGAGTTCTGGGCCACATGGTGTGGACCCTGCCGGACCAGCATCCCCCACTTGACCGAGCTGCAGAAGAAGTACAAGGACAAAGGCGTCACCATCATCGGTGTGAGCGTAGATCAGAATCACAGCGCCGTTGCGCCGTTCATCAAAGAGATGAGCGACAAGATGGATTACACCGTCGCCATCGATAACATTCCCGAGGGAGCGAAGGGGAGCAAGAGCAACATGGCCGAGAGCTGGATGGAGGCCGCCGACCAGTACGGCATTCCGACGGCCTTCATCGTGCGGGATGGCAAGATCGCCTGGATCGGCCATCCGATGGCGATGGACGAGGCGCTCGAGAAGTCTTTAGCCAAGGAGTTCGACATAGAGGCCGCCGCCCGCCGGTACCGCGAGCAACGCGAGGCAATGCGAGCGGGACAAAAGGCCCTAGAATCAATTACATCGGCCGCAACACAAGCCTGGTTCGGGCAAGAGAAGGAGTTCGCTGCCACCCGCGATCTAGTGCTCAAGTTCGTGAAGGACACGAAAGACCCTATCACAGCCGAGCGCACGGCCAAGATCTGCAGTTTGCGTTCGTCCGATGAAAAGACCCACGACGCCGCGCTTGTTCTTGCACGACGAGCGGTGGAGCTTGGGAAGAGACATCCTTTGTTGGCTTACTTCCAGATGGCCCTCGGCATGGCCGAATACCGCAGCGGCCATTACGCAGCAGCCGACTCGGCGCTGCTCGCCGCGTCCGAGCTCGGAAAGAGCAATTACTATATCGCCGGCACCGCAGCGTTCTACCGGGCAATGAGCCTGTTCAAGCTGGGCAGAGAAGCCGAGGCTCACAAGCTGGCGACCGCGGCTTCTGCCAAAATGAAAGCGCTTCCGGCCGACGAGAAATATCCTCTGGTCGGCAATGCTAACGCCGACGATCTCATTCTTTGGATGGCCTACAAGGAAGCGAAGGCGTTGTCCGACTCACACGGGAGCCACGGCTCCGAGCCCTGATGCGGGGTGAGATAAACCCGCAGACAACGCCGAACGCTCGGCCTGCGACCACAAGAAAGTCGTCGCTACCCGTCTCTGGGTCGATGGATCGCCAGGACACGCACGCGGATAATCAAGTCTATCCACTGTGCCGACGTTGTTCGAATGGGCTTTGATGTTGAATCTTGAAGTCGCGCACGCAGTTCGAGCGTTCATGGTTTACTGTGAACGCGCACAGTCACCTGCGCACCGTCGGAGACCTCTTATGACCATTTCCCACTGGCTTGGGGCGACAAGAACGGAGATAATCGCCTCTCAGGGTTTTGATCACGCTGCCTTTGCTGATCGGCGGTCTTCCCGGGGGATTCCTCCCAATGCCCACACGACTTGTCGCCCTCGATGAAGCTCCAAACATCACGCTGGACCGCCAGGTAGTGGTCGTGGGCCGCCATCCATCGTGCGATGCGCGCCTCGATTCCCTGCGGGTGTCTCGCCGTCACTGCTGCGTGACGCAACAAAATGGCGAGATCACGGTTCGCGATCTCGGCAGTACCAACGGCATCCGGATCAATGGGCAACATGTGGAAATCGGCCGGCTACGTCCTGGCGACGAGCTATTGATCGCGCACTTGAGATTTCGGTTCGAGGACGATCCCGATCAACACGAACCCGCTCAACTCACACCCCCTGCCCCTCGGCCGCTGGCCGGCGACCTCCTCTCCAAGACGAGCCGAATCCTGTTCATCAGCCGTAACTGAAGGAATTCACGCCCACGACCAAAGGCTCTTAATCGGTGATGCGGTTGTGTTGGAGTGCGATGCCCCCGCGCTATAAAATTCTCGGCGCCGTGCACGCCGCGCCTTGCGTGTCGTTGCTCCCTGAGTAAGTACCAGCAAGAGTGCCCCCTGCGTCAGGGGCCTATGGTGGATGTACCACTTCCTTAAATCGTTGTCGCATACGACGTAGCAGCGACCAGAGGGATGAAGCGTTCCACATCGCTGACCGATCGCCCTCCGCCGGGCACTGTGGTTTGACCGCATCCGATGACAGAGAAGGCTATGAACTAGCCGATAATCAAGGTGTGCCGAGTAGGCATGTCACTCCTAGTTTCCCAATCGGACCAATTCCTCAACTGAACGTCCGATCCCATCAAGATCCGGAAGTATAGTGCTCGCGGAGAAGTTTTTCTCACCGCCGTACCCCAGAAACACTTCGCGCGGCCCTTACGATACGAACATTCAGGCGCAGACGGAGGTGGCGAATGACCGCACATTCGCATTTCATTGCCTTAGCCGATCGGCCGCGGATCGCGACAATTCGACCGGCCTGGCCATCTGGGCTCTGGCTCACGCAGGCCGTGATTCCAAGTGCCGTGCTGGTAAAGGCTTTGATCCAGCTTGAGTGTGGACCCGCCCTGAGTGGATTGATGCAGATCTTGACGCTCCTCTGCGGTCCCTGGCTGGCCATCGTCTTGCTCGTTGCTTTCACGGGGCGAGGACGAGGGTGGTTGATCACCCATCGCTATCAAGTCACTGCGCTCGTCGTGAGCAGCGGCCTCGCGTTGGCGGTCGGGGGCGAGAGCATGGTCCGACTCTTGGCTACCACGGATGACGATGGCGCCATCAGTTTTCGGCACACCATGTTGCGGCCGTATCGCTTACCCACAAAAGCCGTGGGCGCCGCGCTCAAGCGGTACAACGAGACCCAAGCCTCGGTCTTGGTCTACCACCCTGAGATCGGTTGGGTCCCGCGGCCGCGCTTTACCACAGAAGATGGGGTTTTCTCACACAATTCGGCGTCTATCCGCACAGACTCGATCGACCACGAATACGAGCCGGCACCCCCCCCGGATAGCCTGCGAATCTGCATCTTTGGCGACTCATTCACCTACGGACTTACCAACAATTATCAAGAAACAATTGGCGCTCAGCTCGAGACCAAGCTCAGGGCGCGGGGAATCAAGACTGAGGTGTTGAATTTCGGTGTCATCAGCTATGGGATGGACCAGGCCTACCTCCGATGGAAGAAACAGGGATCACGGTTTGCTCCGCAGCTCGTGATCTTCTTCTGTCAATTGGAAAACAGATGGAGGAATCTTAACTTCTATTTTCCTCTCCGATATCCAGGAAATAACTTACCCTTCGCCAAGCCGCGGTTCGTGCTCGAAGGCGACTCGGTTCGGCTGCTCAACGTGCCTTGCCTATCGCCCGAGGAGTCGGTCGAAACACTTGCGCACATCGATCAGTGGAGCCTGGCCCCTTACGAAACCTCGTTTAGAGCCGGCGATTACCAATGGCATCTCTGGAATGCGAGCAAGCTAGTGTCGTATGTGGAAGCGCGCACAACGAGACAGCTGGAAATGAGCCGGAACGCACAAAACGCCGAGGACCTTTGCGTTGCCATCATCA
Organism: uncultured Isosphaeraceae bacterium; assembly: GCA_963850935.1. Taxonomy (GTDB): domain Bacteria; phylum Planctomycetota; class Planctomycetia; order Isosphaerales; family Isosphaeraceae; genus CAWFRS01. The sequence goes on along the minus strand of CAWKNT010000014.1, from coordinate 90,360 downwards.
AAATGTTCCACGATGATGTTGCAAGCTCGGGGGCGAGGTTCTTGGTCGTCCACGCTCCGGTCAAGGATGAGCTTGCCACGCTGCGCCAGCTTGGCATCGGGCTCGATGAGTCTCTGCTGGAGAAGATAGCGGGGATCAGCCAATTCGTTCCAACGGCGGATGAATTTGTGTGCAGGACGCGAGCGAGCTCGACCGATCGCCTTTTCGATCACGCCGACCATTATTCCGATCTGGCCAACGAGATCATCGCGGATGTCGCGGCGCGGGAGATTCTCAAGGATCCGCCGAGCAGAGCAGCGTGCAATCGCTAGGACATGCGCCGCATCGACAAGCCTATCCACCGTGCCGAAGCTGCTCCAATAGGCGGAAACGCTGATTTTTGGCTACGCGAACGGACGGTGCCGCGTCATCAGATCGCGGTTGGCTGCCTATTTGATCTGCGCCATTAATGCAGATATTCTTTTGAAATTGCGCTGGATATTTGTGTCGGATCACTTGAAAGGGCTCTCTACCTTGGGTGCGAATGCCGACAACATCGCCGCTATTGAGCGGACCTTGAACTTGGCGCGTGCTTACGCAATGTCAAGAGACGATGACAAAAGCACCCGACGACGTCGGCGCAGTCGCCGGCGAGCTGTCTATGCAGCGCCGGATTCGACACAGTGAAGGACGAAATCAAGCTTGAACTTCGGTCGTCGCGCTAGACAACCCGCCAGCCGGTTTGAGCAAATACCGCACACCTGTCGGACATTATCGGGATATGATACGATTAACTCGCAAGACAGGGAGCCAGAACGCTGCCCGCAGAGATTGCATTCCCCCGGCGCGGCCTCTGGGCTCCTCTCACCGATTTGATACCATACCGGCTAAGGTCAGGGTGTGAGGAAGTCGATGGTAAGGCATTGGCCTCTTGCGGTGCTGTTATCTGCCGTGTCGATCGCCGTGGTGCTTACCGGATTCAAACCGGGCACGTGCGCAGTCACCTCGCGCCGTGGATGAGTCGTTCTTCGTCGAGAGGGTGTATCCCCGCGCTGCATGTCGCTGCAGTGCGAACGGTGCCACAGCGACAATGGCGTGGCATCCGAGACGCGGCTCGAATTCCCCGAATCCGACGCGGGCCGTGATCAGATCACGGCTTTCGGACTCTCGCTCTTGGATCTGGTCGATCGGCGAGACCCTGAGCAATCGTTGTTGCTGCGGAAGCCGACGAAGCGCGCGAAACACACCGGCGGCCAGCGAATCAAGCCGGGCAGTGACGAAGAAATCGTGTTGCGGTGCTGGATCAACTACCTGGCCGGCCTTTCCGACGAGCAGGTACGCCAGGCGAGAGAGCGAATCGCTCGGTCCGATCGCGGCGGTCTGGAGGCGTTGACGGTGCGGCGTCTGACGCACAGCCAGTACAACCACACTGTGCGGGATCTGCTCGGCGAACAAGACCCAGCCTGCGAGTAGCTTCCCCAAAGAGGACTTTGTCAACGGGTTCAAGAACCAGCTGGAGGGGCAGGGAGTCTCACCGCATCCAGGCGGAAGCCTACAGCAAGGCGGCCGAGCGACTGGCCCGGACAGCCTTTCGGGGCGGAGAACCACACGGATTGATTCCCCGCCAGCCCGAGTCGCCGACCGATGCCGCGAGTGTAAACCAGTTCGTTCGGACGTTTGGTCTCAAGGCGTTCCGGCGCCCCTTGACGGAAAGCGAGGTGCGCGAGTATTCCGGCCTGTTCTTCGATGAAGCCGGGCGGACGAGGAACTTCTACGCCGGGGCCACGATGGTCGTCGAGGCCATGCTCCTGTCGCCGCATTTCCTGTTCCGCGTCGAACGGACTGCGAGCGGTCCCGACGCGCAGTTTGAGATCGCCAGCCGCCTCTCGTACTTCCTCTGGGACACGATGCCCAGCGACGACCTGCTGCGTGCTGCCGGTAGAGGGGAATTGGCGACGAGCAAGCAGATCGAGGCTGCCGCTCGACGCATGCTCGAGGACCCCCGCGCCCGTGATGCGATGGAGGAGTTCCTGGCGCAGTGGATGCGGTTTGACCGGGTCCTGGATGCCACGCGCGATCGCCGGCGGTTTCGCGAATTCAACGCCGAGGTCGCCGCGGCGATGGTGGAGGAAACGCGGCGCTTATTCAATCACCTGGTCTGGGACGATCAGAACTTCATGGAGTTTTTCACGGCCAGCTATACCTTCGTGAATCCAGACCTCGCCCGGCTCTACGGCCTGCCGGCCCCCGACGAGGAATTCGCGAAGGTAGAGTATCCGGCGGATTCCGGCCGCTCCGGCGTGCTGGGGCATGGCAGTTTCTTGGTGTTGACCAGCAAGCCCGCCGAGACCTCGCCGACGGCGCGGGGGTTGTTCGTCCGGAACCAGTTTCTCGCGCCAGGAAATCCCACCGCCTCCGGCCGGGCGTGAACACCGTCCTGCCCACTGTCAGGGAAGATACGCCCGATGACAAACCGGCAACGGCTGGGCGTCCACCTGAACAGCGAGTCGTGCGCGGGCTGTCATCGCCTGATCGACCCCATCGGGCTGGGTTTCGAGCAATACAACGCGATCGGCGTGTTCCAGAAGAAGATGGTGCTCCAGTTCCCGGGAGCCCGGGGTGATGAGGGACGCGGGCGCAGGTCGACGATAAAGGAACTGGACGTCGACCCATCCGGGTACATCCAGGGGATTGAGGATTCGGAGTTCTCGACGCCCCGAGAGCTGGGACGGTTGCTCGCCGAGAGCAAGACTTGCCAGAAGGCCATCGTGAAGCAGTTGTTCCGGTATGCGTTTGGTCGGCAAGAGACCGTGAACGACCAACCCGTCATCGATGCGCTGCTCGTCGAAGTTTCGTGATTCCGGCTTCCGCTTCCGCGAGTTGATCGTCGCCCTGGTCACGTCGGAGCTCTTCCTCCAGAAAGGCTCGGGTTAGCTCATGGCACCGCGAAACGAATTGTCACGCCGCACGTTTCTGAGGGGCGTGGGCCTGTCGGGTGCCGCGATTCAGATCGGGTTGCCGGCGTTCGAGGCGATGTTCAATGCCAGCGGGACCGCCTATGCGGCCGAGGCAGGCGCTGCCGCCCGGCCGATCGAGACCCGATTCGTGTTGTGGTTCAACGGCAACGGGATCATCGAGAAGTACTGGATCCCACGCGAAGACGGTGCCGACTACGAGATGACCTCCCTGCCTGCAGCCGCTGGCCCGGTACCGCCAGGACATCCACGTGCTCAGCGGCATCGATAATCCGGCGGCCCGCCTGCCCGGGCCGGGAAACGGGCACCACAACTCGATGAGCGGCCTCGTCTCGGGAGAAATGTTCTCGGGCCGCGGGGCCGGCGGCCCCTCCATTGACCAGGCGATCGCCCAGCAGATCGGCAATGACAGTCGCTTCCGCTCCCTGCAGATCGGCGTGTGCCAGGAATCGTTCGGCGAGAGCATTCAGCGCAACATGAGCTGGGCCGGGCGGGACCGTCCGCTACCGCCGGAAATGATCCCGCACCGGCTGTTCGATCGCCTGTTCGGCTCCAGGGAGCAATACTGGATCGAGCGCAAGAAGAGCATCCTCGACGCCGTGAGCGACGAGGCAAGGTCGCTCAAATCGGCGCTGGGACACGGCGATCAACAGCGACTCGAGGAGTACCTGACTTCGGTGCGCAGCCTGGAGCGTTCGGTCGCGAGCCTGCCGCCCGAGTATGCTCAGGTCGTGGAGCAACCGCCGGAAGGAGGCGATCTGAAGGACTGGCCGCGGATCGCGAAACTGCAGACCGACCTGCTGGTGCACGCCCTGGCCTCGCGCCAGACCCGGGTGGCGTCCTACATGCTGACCAAGTGCCAGGGACTCTCGCGCTTTCCCTGGCTGGGCTATACCTACGAGCGACACCACGAGTACACGCACGGCCAGGTGGAAACGCCCGCAAGGCCAGCGGATCATGCGGGACATCTGCCGCTGGCACGTCGAGGAGTTCGCCTACTTCCTCGCCAAGCTCAAGTCGATCCCGGAGGGCGATGGCACGCTGCTCGACCACACCTGTGCGCTTTACGTCCACGAGCATGCCGAAGCCAATTCGCACAAGAACGCCGGCCTGGCCATGATCGCCGCGGGGCATGCGGGCAAGCTGAAAACCGGGCTGCACACGCGGCGTGACCGGAACGGTGGGCGACCTGTATCTGACCCTGGCGGAAGAGGTTGTCGGCGCAGCGATCGGCAGCTTCCCTACGGGCGAGAAGAAGCTGTCCGAGATCGTCTGACCGGCGTATCGATGTGAAGGCCGACTGCCTGAGCAGGGCACGTCCGATCGACACCTCGTCAATTGCCGCCGCGCCGCCTGGGCTCGGGGCTCGGGATCGCCGGCTTTTTCCACCAGCTTACCAGGCAACCCGGCAAGGCCTCGCGGAGTGTCTCGACCTGCTCCGGCGTGACGTCGATGCCGCCGATGAAGAGCTGCTTCAAGCCCTGCTTCGGCGAAAGCTGCGCCAGCCCCTTTGCGGTGATGCTCGTTTCCGGCAGTTCGAGGACCTCCAGGTTCTCCATCCGCAGGAAGACGGGGACTGCCGTCGTCGTCGATGCCGCTGGCCTTCCAAAGCTTCAGATGCCGCAGCCTGGGCAGGTCGCTCAGCGCCGCGATTCCCTTGCTGGTCACCCGGGTCGCCCTGAGGTCCAGCGTGTGCAGATTCTTCAAGTGCGCCAGCTCCGCGATGCCCCGATCCGAAACGTTGGTCTCGCCCAGGTCGAGAACTTCCAGTCGAGAAAGTTGCGCGATGTGGCCAATGTTGAAGTCTGTCACGGAGACGCTCCAGAGACCCGAATCCGTCCTCTGCTGGCCGGAAACACTCAACTCCTTGAGCGCGGGCAATGACTTCAGAGACGGCAGGGCAGCGCCGCTCATCTTGTTGCCGCCGAACGAGAGATGCTCGAGATGATCGAGACTCTCCAGGAGCTCGAAGAAGTCGTCGTTGACCCGGCTGTGCCGACATCCAGGAATCGGAGTTTCGTCATGCGGGCAATGTGCTCGAATAGCGTGCTGGTCACCTTCGTGCCGCGCAGGTTCGAGATACTCGAGGTTCTTCCAGTGCTTCAGGTGGGCGATTCCCTCATCCGTGACGGATTCCGCGTAGTACAGGTTGAGCAACTTGACGTTCTTGAGCGGGGCCAGGTGCTCCAGGCCCTGGTCCGTGATTTTCGTATAGGCCAGGTTGATGTCTCTCCAATCGCGACAGGCGCGCCAGCTTCGCGAGGTCGGCGTCCGTCACCCAGGTGTTGCTCAGGTCGACGCCGATCGTTTCCGCAGTGGCATTGTGGAAGCAACGGCCGCCGAGAGCGGCGATCTCTGCATCGGGACTGTCGTCAGCCGAAGCGATGGGCGAAGTCAAGGCCACGCCAAGCCCCAATAACCAACACCACGCCGCCGTACGAACCATGGTCACTCCTCGCTGTCTCGATAGTTGCTTGTTCAACGGCCCGCCGGGTTGATCAGCCACGGCGGCGCTTGGGATCGCTCGATTTCGGATCGAAGATGATCTCGCACTGGGGTACCGCCTCGCGGACCTGTCGATGACCTTTTTCCGTGATAAACGTGTGGTAGAGGTTCAGTTTGCGGAGTTGGTGGAATTCCTTCAGCCACCTAATGGCGGCGTCGGTGACGTTGGTGCTGTCGAGGCTGAGCCGCTGCAGTTTCGTCAAGCCACCGATTGCTTCCAGGCCCTTGTCGCCGACGTCGGTGTAGTCGAGGTTCAGTTCCACCAGCTCGGCGAAGCGGCCGATGATGGGCATGCTTTTATCGGTGATCCGGGTGCGGATCAGCTCCAGCTCCTCCAAGTGCACGAGGCTTCCGAGTTGGGGCATCGCCGCGTCGGTGATCCGTGTGTAGTTGAGCAAGAGGGAAATGAGCCCTGTCATGCGTCCCAGTGTCGGCAGTCCCTTGTCGCCGACGTCCGTGCCGGCCAGGTCGAGCCGTGCGTAGTGCACCCAGCGACTCAAGTTGAGCCAGGCCGGCATCGGTCACATCGGTATAGGCCAGGGCAAGATCCCGCAGAGACGCGATGCCCGATACTTGTGCCAATCCTTGATCGTTGATGGGTGAACTGGACAGATGCAGCTTCACGAGCGCGAGGCCTCGCAAGTGCTTCAATCCGGCACCGGTAATCTGCGTGTGCGAGAGCACGAGCGTGCGCAGGCGTCGTCAGACCGGCCAGAGGTGCCAGACCTTCATCGGAAATCGCCGCTCCCGTCCAGGTCCAGCTCCTCAAGGCTGGTCAGTGTTGCCAGGTGCTGGACGCCGAGGTTTCCGATCTCCGTCGATCGAAGCTCCAGCGTTTGCAGGTGCTTCAAACCCTCGAGGTTTCGCAGCAGTTCATCGGTCACGCCCGTCGCGGCCAGCGAGATCTCCCGCAACCGGCCGTTCTCGATAACTGCATGGCCACCGATCGACCGCACCCAATTGGCCACGGCCTCGTCCCCCTGGCCGGCCACGATCCTGTCAGCCCCAGCGGGAAGGCCAGGCCGGAGCGAACGGTCCAGAAAGCTAACCTCGCATCGCGGCACCGAAGCTCGCAGGCGATCGACACCTGCCCGGGTCACCCGCGTGTAGCGCAAATCGACAACGCTCAGATGCTTCATGTCTTTGAGCACCTCCACGCCCACGTTGGTGACCTTGGTCCCGTACAGGTTCAATTCTTCCAGTTCCGTCATGTTCGCCAGTTGCCGGATTCCCTCGTCCGTCAGCCCAGCCCCCTGCAAGTTCAGCTTCTTCAGCTTGGTCATCCCCCGCAAGTGAGCGATGCCGGCATCCGTGATCTTCGTCCCACCCAGGTCCAGTTGCTCGAGGTTCACGAGACCGCTGAGACTTCGCAGGCCCTCGTCGCTGATCACGGCATCCCGCAACAGGAGTTTGCGCAGCTTGGTGAGACCCTTGCATCTGCCGCAGGCCTTCGTCGTCCACGGGGCAATAGACCAGGTCGAGCGCCTCGAGATTCGTGAACGGAGCCAGATGACGACCTCGCACCTGGGTATTCTCCAGGCTCAACAGCCGGAGACTCGGCGCGAGCGCCGCGATGGCTTCGATCCCTGTGTCCTCGAACTTGATCGATTCGAGATAGGTGTAGCTGAAGGTGAGCTCCTCGAGCGAACGAATGCTCGCCAGGTGGCGCAGCTCGCGGCTGTAATCGATGTTCGACTTCGCGCTGGGATTCCACATGGGTCCGGGGAGATTCAGGGTCTTCAAGCGCGTCAGCCCGGTCAGTCTCTGCAAATCGGGGGGGTTGATGTTGGTTCCCACGAGGTCCACCAGCTCGAGATGAAAGTCGGCCGCCGGCAGCTGCGTCAGCTCTCGAATGCGCCCTTCCTGCCCCTCGAGGCGTACCGAGCCTCCCATGCAGGATCACCCATTCGGCAACCTGCCGGTCCAGCGGCTCGGCCCGCAACGGGGATGACACTAGCGACAGAGCGAGCCAGGTTTCAATCACCAGAATCGCAGAACGAGCACGGGCGTCACGAGCCATCAAGTTCATGCTTAATCTCACGAATGTCCATTGATGACTTTAAGCGCCATTTGCGGTGGACGTCTGTTGGCGACGGCAAACGGAACTGCGGCGCCGACCGGACGGACGCATTGGAGAGGGTCCCACAGCCGCGAATATACAGGATCCGCGCGATGACAGCCAGCACCGCATTGCATGTCTTGCGCGATCTCCCGCCCGCATTCTGGATGAGTCGCGTGTCGGCCAGCGCGATAGCCGGCGCTGAGAAGACTCCGCGCCGTCCGTGCAGCCCGCTGATCGGCCCGCTGGGCGTGGATCGCTTCGCTCCCGAGCGGTGATTGTTCCGGCTGCATTTCGCCCGAAACGCCTTATGGGGGGGGCCAAATGCCCCAGTTTGTCTGCCTCATGGAACTGGATTATGTCGGCGACGGGAATCAGTCAACGTCTACACATTTACAAATCTAAGTTAAATAAATGTAATTATATACTTTATATAATAATTACGACCTGAATTCTTGATCGCTCGAATGTAGGAACGTCATTTCTACCGCAGATCTGGGTCTTACACACGCGGCACTAGTGACAAATGCGACAAACCAACTCATAATGCGGCTCTTCAGTTCGACGTTCAGATTCGTTGCGCCTACATCATCTCAGATATTCAGCATGGAGGGCACCATGTCCTCTCGCAAGCGATCGTGCGATAAGTCTTGGTCAAAGCGGAGTCGATCCTATCATCTGGTTATGGAAAGTCTGGAAGACCGCTTGGTCCTCTCCGCAGTTTTGCTGGGATTCAGGGAGTATCACGCACCGGGTACGTATCTCTCTGGATTGACGCCCAGTCCCGTCGGCATCCTTCCTCAGGACAACGGCTCTCAGTCGCCCGTTGGATATCTGCCGGACCAGATACGCACAGCTTACGGAATCGACAACATTCTCTTCGGCAAGATCAAGGGGGACGGGACAGGCCAGACGATTGCAATTGTGGATGCCTACGACGACCCTGGCTTCGTGGATAGCACCGTAAACGGTAGCCCCAACCCTGCGTTTGGTAGCAGCGACCTGGCGCAGTTCGACCTGGCAGTGGGCCTCACGAATCCGCCAAGCTTTACCAAGTACAACGAATCGGGGCAGACGACAAAACTTCCAGGCACCGACCCAGCGGGCGCGGGCAATCTTAATGGCAATTGGGAGATTGAAGAAGCCCTTGATATCGAGTGGGCCCATGCCATTGCGCCAGGGGCCAATATTGACCTGGTTGAAGCCAATACGGACAGCAACAGCGACCTGTTCGCGACGGTGAAAACCGCCGCCGGTCTGCCTGGTGTGTCGGCTGTGTCGATGAGTTGGGGGATTAATGAATATAGCGGTGAACAACAAATCGACAGTACATTTACCACTCCCAGTGGCCACCAAGGGGTGACCTTTGTGGCGGCAACGGGTGACCAGGGTTCACCCGGCTACTATCCGGCGTATTCGCCGAACGTGCTGGCAGTCGGCGGTACGACCCTCAATCTCAACCCAAATGGGTCTTACCAGAGCGAAACGGCGTGGTCCGGCAGCGGTGGCGGCACCAGCGCCTACGAGCCAGAGCCGGCGTATCAAGAGGGCGTGCAGTCGACCGGGCGGCGCACAATACCGGATGTGGCCTTCGACGCCGATCCCAACACCGGTGTGGCGGTCTACGACTCGTACGACGACACCGACGGCTCCGGCCCGTGGGTCGAGGTCGGTGGCACAAGCCTGGCTGCGCCAGCCTGGGCGGGCCTGATCGCGATTGCGAATCAGGGACGGATCGCCGCGGGAGGTTCAACGTTGCGCGGTCCCAGGGAAACGTTGCCGGCACTTTACTCGCTATCGCCGAGCGATTTCAACGACATCACCCAGGGAAGTAACGGCGGATTCAAGGCGGGGCTCGGCTATGATGAGGTCACTGGCATCGGAACGCCAGTAGCAAATCGGCTAGTCCCTGACTTGCTGGCCTATGGAACAGCTTCCAAGATGGCCGTCACCAACCAGCCACCTGCAAGCGTGATCGCCGGCGATGGATTCGGGCTCATTGTCTCCTTCGAGGACACCGAAGGGGGCATCGACCCCGAATTCAGCGGTACTGTCACTCTTTCGCTTGCGAGCAACCCCGGCGCCAGTAAGCTCGGCGGCACCCTCACGGTCACCGCCAGCCACGGCGAGGCAGTCTTTGACGGGCTCACCTTGAACAATCCAGCCAACGGATACGCATTCAAGATATCGAGCATGGGCTTTACGGCCGTCGAAACCGCCGCGGTGAATGTGATCGCAAACCCGAGGCCCGACGCGGCCAGTTTCTACCCAGTGGCTACTGACGCCAGCCTGCGAGCCGCCATCAGCGCCGCCGACAGTAGCGCATATGCGAACAACATCATCGTGTTGTCGGTCGGGACCTACGTCCTTACCAATCAGAGTCAAGGCAACGTGATGATCAAGAATACCTCGGGCTTACCGAGCAAGACCATTTCGATCGTCGGCGCGGGAGAGACCAGCACAGTGATCCAGCCCGGCGTTTACCCGTGGACATCTCGTCTATTCGAGGTCGTAAACACCGGAAGTGCAGGTCTGTCGGTCGTGTTTGAGAATCTGGGGCTCACGGGGGGTAACGCAACTGGTGGCGGCGTGCTGGGAGGCAAATCGGCCCTGGGGGGCGCCTCTTGATCGACGGAGGCGCGGTCTTTTTGACCAATGTGAGCGTGTCAGACAATGTCGCGCAGGGAGCAATGGGCACGGATGGGCCTGCGGGTGCCACAGGCCAAGCGGGAGGAAATGCCGGCAATGGGCACGATGCTCGTGGTGGCGGCATCTACATGGCAAGCGGCTCTTTGTCCCTCGAAAATGATGTCATCAGCAACAATATGGCTCGTGGCGGCGCTGGCGGCAGCGGCGGGGCTGGCGGCAACCAGCATGCCACCAAATCGGGTGCGGCCAAATCCGGCGCTGCCGGCGGATTAGGGGGCAACGGCGGCTCCGGCGCTGGCGGCGGTCTGTATATTGCTGGCGGGACCCTCGTGGGTGGTGCAGACACGTTCGCCACCAACCAAGCCATAGGTGGGGCCGGCGGTGACGGAGGTAGGGGTGGTAACGGGATACTCGGCAAACCTGGCGGCGATGGCGGGAATGGTGGTATCGGCGGGGCGGCCCAAGGGGGTGGCTTCTATATCAGCCAAGGAAGTATAAAACTCGACCTGAGTAGCGTTCAGGCCAATTCCGCAGTTGGCGGTGGCGGGGGTGCGGGTGGCGCGGGGGGTGGAGGAAGCAGCTTACTTGTCAGCACCAGTATAAGCATCAGTCTCTCGGGTGGATCTATCTTCGGTGGTAGCGGAGGGGGTCTCTCCAATCTGTTTCATGGCGGCCCTGGCGGCAACGGCGGGGCTGGGGGCAACGGCGGGGCGGGAGTCGGCGGTGGGTTGTACGTTGCCGGCGGAAGTTTAACGATCTTTGCGACCACGTTGGCCAGTAATGAGGCAACCGGGGGACAGGGGCGCTTGGCGGTGAGGGAGGCACGGCCGGCTTCCCATCGATTGGCGGATCACTGAGCGGATTTGGAACGATTCCCTTGGGCGGGTCTGGGGGATCGGGCGGCAACGGCGGGTCGGGCGCCGGCGGTGCTGTCTACCTCGCTGGCGGGACGTTGTCTCTCAATGCCGACACGCTTAATGCCAACATTGCCGACGGCGGAGCCGGGGGAACTGGCGGAACTGGCGGCAACGGTGGGCTCGCCGGAGGCCTGAGCGGATTTGCACGGATCGGCGGTGTCGGTAAATCCGGAGGTGCGCCGGAATCGACGTCGACGTCGATATCGATCGGGGCTGCCAGCGGTGGACCCGGCGGTAACGGCGGAAGTGGCGGACAGGGGACTGGCGGGGCATTTTACGTCGTCGGAGGCGCTCTGACCCTATTCAACCTGACAGTTGCCGACGATGCTGTCCGCGGCGGTGCGGGAGGCAGCGGCGGCGCTGGCGGGAAGGGCGGAAGCTTTAGCCAGGGAAACGGAACTGCCGGTCAGACGGGCAGTTCTGGCAGTGCTAGTGGCGGCGGGTTCTACATCGACGGTGGCAGCGTCAGCATTGATAACAGCACCGTCGCGCTCAATAAGCAGAGCGGCGTCGGTGGCGTCGGGGGCGTCGTCCAGATTGCGGGAACGGTCAATGCCACGAGCACACTGTTCGCCGGCAACGGCACCGTCGATTACTCCGGTCCGGTGACGGCCAACTATTGCTTGTTCCAGACGACTCCGATCAACGGTAAGGTCAATGCGACAAACTTGGTCAGTGTCAATCCGCTGCTTGCGGTCGCGGGGCTCGCTTCAAACGGCGGGCCGACCAAGACCATCGCTCTCCAAACGAATAGCCCGGCGATCGGCAAGGGCACCAACCCCGAAAACCTCTTCACCGACCAGCGCGGCGGTCCTCCGCGCACGGGTTCGGGGGGCACCGACATTGGTGCTTTTCAGCATAATGCAACAGCCGATACCGCCGCTCCGACATCCAGCGTGAGTGCACCGAACGTGACGGTCTCCGGCTCGACCACTTATACTTTCACGATCACGTACACTGATAATGTGGCCATCGCCGCGGCGACCCTGGCAAGCGCCACGGTTCAGGTCGTCCCCCCCGCCGGCATGGGCCCGATCACGGCGACCGTGACCTCGACCAAATCGGTTGGGTCTACCGACGCGCTGGGCGATGCCAAGGAATTTATCGTGACGTACAAAATCACTCCTCCTGGAGGGAAGTGGGCGTCGTCGGACAATGGCACGTATGCAGTGACTTTGCGCGGTGCGCCGATCGCCGATCTCGCGGGTAATACGGTCGCCGCTGGCGTCATCTCGAGGTTCTCGGTCCAGATTCCGAACGTTCTGGCTGGAACGAGCCAGACGCCAAGTTCATTGATGGCCGGGGCTACGTTTGGCCTGAAAGTCGCGGTGGAAGGCAATCTGGGCCATGTGCAGACCAGTTTCATCGGACCGGTCGCCATCTGTCTGGCAAACAACCCTGGCGAGGGCACGCTTGACGGAACCTACGATCCGAAGGCCATATTGCCATCGCCGTACCACGTCCTCGCCCTGGATGCCGGAATCCATGGCTTCGGCGTCACGTTCAATACGGCCGGAAAGCAATCCATCATGGTCGTCGACACGGTCAAAGCGAGCATCACCAGCACTGCCAGCGTGACGGTGACTGCCTCTGTGCCGGCCGGGCTCGTCAACGAGGACTTGACGACGGAGGGCAACTGGATCGGAACCTACGGCATCGAGGGCCACGACGTCATCGACGATGCGTCTCGGACCGCGCAAATGCAGATCAGTAACGCGAGCACCGGCGAAGTGCTGAGCGCGGTAATTCGCCCGCATGTTCCGGGAGCGGAAAATAACCGGTTTAAACGAAGTGCGCGGGCGAAAGCTGATCCTTTGCGGGTTTAGAGCAAGATTCAGTGGAGGCCGAGTGAGACCAGGTCGATCGCTAGTGCAGTCGCCGAGGTCGAAGCCCGGGGTAGGATCCGGTCCCCGGACAGGGTCCGCTGGCGCATTCTCGTGGAATAGACGGATTGCGAGGCTTTCAATGGATTTGAAATCACGCCGCGCGTTCAAGTTCGAGTCGCTGGAGGATCGAGTTTGCCTCTCCGTCTCCGCTCATTCGATCACGGCAGTAAGCGCTGTTCACGGGCGCACTCATCCTACTCGCCTGACTGGGACGCTGCGGATCGCGAATCCGTCGTCCGACGCGAACAACAACTCGATTCAGGGGACGGGCAGCGTGCCGCCCACGCGGTACCGTCAGCTACTCAGGGACGGCCACAGTGTCGCCGTCAGGAGAGACCGGGAGCGGTGAACTCACGTTGAGCGGCCAACAGGGATCCCTGTCGTTGCACCTGGCCATTGGGCCCCCGAGAGGCCTGAGCGATCTGCCCAGCATGAATTTCACAGTCGATGCGGGCTCTGGAGCTTATTCCCACGCCAGCGGGCATGGCACGCTGTCGTTTAGCCCGGATATTTCACACGAAGTGTTAATAATGTAGTTGCGCGATGGCCTTACTTTTTGTAGGGTTTGGGTTAACGTCAATCCCGATCCTCCAACAGAAAGGCCATCGCTATGACAGACTGTAATCGCAAGCCCCTGTCGTTTTCCAGTCTCGGCTCCAAGTCAGTTGTCGCCGATTTCCTGGGTGGCCGGCTGACCTCCGACGCCGGGGCCCTGCTGCTGCGTGAGGTCGGCCAGAAGATTGGCCTGTTCGAGGCCCTCGACCAGGCCATCCCGGACCCTCGCCACCCGGTGTACATCGTCCACGACCAGGAGTCGATGATCGCCCAGCGGGTCGTGGCAATCGCCTTAGGCTACGAAGACCTCAACGACCACCAGACCCTACGCAACGACCCGGCCCTCCAAGTGGCCGCCGGGCGGGTTCCCGACGATGATCCGGCACTGGCCTCGCCCCCGACGCTCTGTCGTCTGGAGAACCGCATCGAGCACCGGACCTTGGTCCGCATCGCCGGCGTGTTCGTCGAACAATTCATCGCCTCTCACGCGGAGCCGCCAGAGCATCTGATCCTCGATTTCGACGCCACCGACGATCCCCTCCACGGCCGTCAGGAAGGGCGGTTCTTCCATGGTTATTACGATAATTACTGCTATCTGCCCCTTTATGTCTTTTGCGGTGACGAGCTGGTGACGGCCTACTTAAGGCCCAGCAAGATTGACGCCAGCAAGCACAGCCGGGCACTGCTAAAGCTGCTGGTCCAGCGGCTTCGCCAGGTCTGGCCCGATGTCAAGCTCACGATCCGGGCCGATAGCGGCTTTTGCCGCTGGAGGCTGATGCGTTGGTGCGACTCCCACGGGATCGGCTATGTGCTTGGTCTGGCACGCAACCCTGTTCTGGAACGCCAGGCCGCCGATTGGACTGCGCGGGCCGAACGCCAGTTCCGAACGACCGGCCAGCGGCAGCGGATCTTTGGCTCGTTCTCCTACGCGGCCTCGAGCTGGACCGATCGCGGCGAGTGATTGCCAAGGCCGAGCACACCGCCCAAGGGACCAACCCGCGGTTCATCGTCGTCAATGTGCCGGGTGATCCGCAGGAGCTTTACGAGGACGTCTACTGTCAGCGGGGCGATATGGTAACGATATTCGCTCTACCTTGGGACTGAAGATCCACGGTACCTTACGGCCCGCGTGAAAACGCCGCTTGGGGAGATTGGACAAATAGTGACTTGACGACTCACGCAGCGACCAGGGAATCGATGGCCGGCGCGATGCGTTGCAAGACGGCCGGCCAGCCGCTTCCCATGCCTTCAAAAGCCTTTCTTGCCAGCGGAGAGTCCAGGTCAAACCCCGAGTGCTCGAGATGCAGACGCGTGCCGTCGTTTTCCGGCTCCAGTCGCCACGTGATCGTCGAATCGAGCGTGCCGGGCGCAAAGCTGTAGCTCAATAGACGCTCCGCCTCGACCGCAAGCACCTCGCACGGCTGTTGCCCCCAGGGCCCCATATCGAGCGTGAACCGATGCCCGACAACCGGTTTCACGTCGCCTGACGCCCACCATTTGGCGTGAATTGCCGGATCCGTCAGCGCCTTCCACACCTTGGCAGGGGGATGATTGATAAACTGCGATAATCGGATCACGCCGCGTTCCGTCATCGTTCTTCCTCGCCCAGAATTGCCTCAAGGGCCTGCATACGTTTGCGCCAATAGCGCGCAAATGGCTTCACCCATTCGTCGACCTCATTCAGGCGCCCCGCATCGAGATGGTAGTAGCGCTCGCGCCTGCGCCGCTCATCACGAACCAGCCGAGCATTTCGCAATACCTGCAGATGCTCCGAAACCGCTGGCCGAAGCAACTGGAACTCGCTGACGAGATGGTTGACCGTGTATGGCCGGTCCATCAGGAGTTCCAGAATTCGCCGGCGAACCGGGTTTGCCAAAACGGCGAAAATATCTGGAGTCGTCATGCTACTGCACACATTATGTCGGAAATTTCCGACGTGTTAAGGCAGACGAAGGCTGGCATGCTAGCGCTGATTGCGGCAATGCGCTTTTTTTCACTCGGAAGAAACGGATTGCGTCTCGCTCCGCCGGCGGTCGTCAATGGCCTTGGTTGCCTCGATCTGGTTCGAGCCGAGTTGAACCGGGCCGACCCGATCTTCGACGAGGATCCCAACCGACTGGGTTTGCTGCGGACCTGATCGGGTGTCGCGGATCACGTTGTTGTCGAAGATCAGCCCCGACGGCACTCCCCGGATGCGGATACCGGCGGTACCGGCCTCCTTACCATTATCCTCGATGACGTTCTTCTCCAGTCGATTGCGGTGGGGCGACATTCCCGTGGGCTCGTCACGGAAGAACACGCCGTTTGAGCCGTTGCGGGCGACATGGTTTTCGCGCAGCAAGTTGTCCGAATCTTTGTGTCCAATCGAGATTCCAAACCGGCCGTTCGATTCCAGCCGGTTGTTCTCGAATATGCCGTGGCGCACGCGCCAGCACAGGAACAGGCCATCGGTGCCGTTGCGGCGGGCCAGATTGTTCCGCACGACGGGGCGCTGCGAGCCGCTGCCGGGATGGAACCCGAGGTCGGTGTTGTCTTCGCTAATGCAATCGATGACAGACACGTCATTTGACTGCTGGAAGCTGATCCCGTCGCCGTGATAGGCCCGCACGACGCAACCCTGAATTGCCGTACCGAACGCAAGATTCAAGTAGATTCCGGCGCCGCGGCAGCCATTGAGTAGTGGGTTGGCCGCTTTATTTCCCTCGATGACGAGATCTTCAACTGCGCGCACCCTGGATCTTCGAGCCGCTCACCACGGGGAAGACGGTGGCCGCGGTCGCGTGGTCCGCGACCATGCAGTCGGCCATCAAGCG
Organism: uncultured Isosphaeraceae bacterium; assembly: GCA_963850935.1. GTDB lineage: Bacteria > Planctomycetota > Planctomycetia > Isosphaerales > Isosphaeraceae > CAWFRS01. Next base: position 74,022 of record CAWKNT010000014.1, on the reverse strand, counting down.
GCGCGTCGATCGAGAAAGTATTGCCGCGGCGGCCGGTGATTCGAGCCACGGTGGTATGGAAGCCTTGGGCCTTGTCATCCCAGATGGCGACACCTGCACCGACAGTGAAGCCAGAGGCGTCCGCGACCGTGATCTGCTGCTCGCCGAAGTCGCCGTCCAGGGTCAGGCGCGAGACGGCCGCGTCGGCCTTGCGCAGGATCGTCTTACCCTTACTGCCGCGAACCGTAACATTCGATCGAAGGTGAAGCGAATCGCGCATCAGGTATTCGCCTTCTCCGATTTCGACGATACCGCCGCCCAAGTTTGCGACATAATCGACGGCGGCCTGGAGCGCCCGGTTATCAGCCCCGATCACGTCAGTTCCAATGCGGCCCACCGTGATCGTGGGACGTTCGCTCATTTCCGAATGCATGGCGGTCGGCAACTGCCGCTCGTTTGACTTGGGGGAAACGTCATCGGCGACAGCGAATGTGACATTGACGCAAACAGCCAATGCGACCCGGCCGAGTTGTCGCAAGAGAATAACCGATGGAAACCTCAACATGGATTCGTACCTCCTGGACCAGATTCGGCCGTCACTCCAAATTCCCGGTGAATCGTAATTTCGGGGTGCCCAATAGCAGGAGAGCGGCGGTCGCGAGTGATTTATGCGGTTCCAGTATGTTCTTAGTCAAGCTGCGATGGAAGCTGCAAGTATGGCCGCCAAGTTCGGCTCGACGCCGGTGCGTCGCAGTTCAGCAAATCCGCTTTCGACAGTTGGCGGATTGACGGGACGGCCAGCGGAGTAAAGACTCTGAACAAGGAACGTAATCCAGATGGAACCTGGATATCGCAAGGCCGAGCGCTACTCGTCGGAGCTGGCCATCTAATAACCGGGGGCAGATCATGTGCCGTGTGGCGACGATGACATTGGTTGTGTTGATGCTGTCGAGCGTGGCGGCGGCCGATGACAACGCGACGGTCCCCGGTGATGTCACCACTCCTCATCCCACGATCCTCAATCTGGCCGTCGAATGGAAGATCTCCGGCGACGCCAACCTGAATGGCACGGTCGCGGTGCGGTATCGCGCGGTGGGAGAGAGTGCCTGGCGCGAGGCCATGCCGCTGCGGCGGGTTCCGGCCGGTCAGAGCCGCCGCACGACGCCCATCTTCCATTGGGAGAACAAGCACTCGGGCAGCATTTTCGACCTGCGACCCAACACCGAGTATGAGATCTCGCTTGTCCTTAACGACCCCGACGGCGGTAGGGCCGAACGGACGGTTCGCGCCCATACACGGTCGGTCCCCCGGCCTCGCGGAAAACGCTTCGGTGCGAACGGTCACCAAAGGGGACCTCGCCACCGCGCACGCCGGAGAGATTCTGTTATTGGCGGCTGGAGACTACGGCGAGTTTGTAGTGCCTCGCGACGGTGAGCCCGGGCGGCCGATCGTCTTTCGCTCGGCAGACGGCGGCGCCGTGTTTTCTTCGATCTCGCTCCGCGGCCGAAAGAATGTCCATCTCGAAGGCTTGACAATCAAAAACGCGGATGAGCGCGCAGCAGGAATTGATCTGCTCGGGGCCGAGCAGTGTGCAGTGCGGCACTGCACGGTGAATGCGGTGTACGGAATTCGCGCGTCCAGGCCCCCGGGAGCCAGAGAATGCTACATCGCCGACAATGTCCTGCAAGGGATCACACCCTGGGTTCCCGAAGCGATGGGCGCCAATGGCAAGAACATCGGAGAGGGAATCCAGGTTACCGGCCCGGGAAACGTGATCTGCTTCAACCGTGTTACCGCCTTTCGCGACTGTATTTCGACCATGGAAGACAGGGGGACCAGCGACCAGTTTTGCATTGACATCTATAACAACGACATCTACACCGGTGCTGACGATGGGATCGAAGCCGATTTTTGCTTTCACAATTGCCGAATCATGCGCAATCGGCTCACCAATTGCTTTGTGGGCCTGAGCTCGCAACCGGGCTTGGGTGGCCCGACCTATTTTATACGCAATGCCATGTACAATCTGACGTATACGCCGTTCAAGCTCAATCGCTACAGCATTGGGGACGTCGTATTGCACAACACTGCGATCAAGATCGGCGACGGCCTGCGCACCGAGGCGGCGGCCGACTTCACCTTTGTCCGCAACAATCTGTGTATCGGCGGTCCTTCCGGTGGGCAGAGGTTTGGTGGTTACTCTGCCGGTCGCGGCGCTGCCGAGTCGGTGGTTGCGCCGGGCCCGCATTGCAGTTACGATTACGACGCCGTCGGGACGTTCGAGACTCCGTTCGCGGGAAATATCGGGCCGCAACGATTTACGAGCCTTGAGGAATTGCGTCGCGGCCCGAACGAAATGCACGCCGTCAAAGTCGACATGAGCCTCTTCAATAACGTGGCTTTTCCGATCCCGCCGGTGCCTGAGCGTGCGGTTGCCGACTTACGGCCGCGGGCTGGCACCGTGGTCGTCGATGCGGCGCTCAGGCTGCCCAACATCAACGATCATTTTCAAGGCGCGGGACCGGATATCGGGGCGTTTGAGGTAGGTGAGCCGCTCCCCCATTACGGCCCCCGTTCAAGGGGGGTCGATGAAGAGACCCCTTGAAACCGGTAGTCTGGCACTTGCCGCGGGGCGCGGCGGGTCCGATCATTATGTTAAGATAAGGAAAGAATGGTGCGCCAGGCGCCGTTGCTATTGGATTTTGGAGATGAACGGGCCCGACTCCGGATGAAATGACGCCTATTGGGATATAGAGAACGAAAGTCGCAAGACGCGGGGAAACGAGCGATCATCATCACGAAATGACGGGTACCAGCGTTTAATCAGGCTAAACTCTACCCGGTCAGCCCTCGTTCCTGACGCTTTCGACCCATACCGATTCGATCCCATGGCCTCAGCCGTCCGGTCCCCACGGAACGAAAGCCGATGCTGATGGCTGATGGACCGATTGATTTGCTGTCCAAGGCACGCGCGGGTGAAACCGAAGCGTTGGGTGAATTGTGCGCGCTCTATCGCAATTATTTACGAATGGTGGTCCGCACCGGACTTGGTCCGCGGCTGCGCGAGCGGGTCGAGATGTCGGACGTGGTTCAGGAGGTGCTGGTCGAGGTCGTCCGGCAGTTTCCCCAGTTCACGGGGCAGAACGAGGCGGCGCTGGTCGGCTGGCTGCGGCGGCTGGTGGGGCAAAAGCTTGCCGACCTGGGCCGATACCACAGCCGGGCCAAGCGAGCCGGGGCGTCCACGGCCTTGCCGCTCGAGGGGGTGGCGACCGACGCTGTCGGCGGTTTCCGGCCCGGCGAAGAGAGCGGCCGGCTGCTGGACATGCTGGCACTTTCGCAGACCAGTCCCAGCCAGGCCGTCAGCCGGCGCGAGCAGATCGTCCTTGCTCGCCGATGCCCTGGCGGCGCTCCCCGTGGCCGAGGCCGATATTCTCTGGCTTTACTCGGCCGAGAACCTCTCGTTCGAGGCGATCGGCGAGCGGGTCGGCCTCTGCCGAAAGTCGATCCGCGGCATCTGGGCTCGCGGGTTGAAACGCCTGAAACGCTCGCTGGAAGGGCCTCCCGGCGGCCCCCTGAGGTTTAACGATGGTTCAGCGCATTGACGATGACGACCCGCCGCCGATGACGATGGCTCGTTCGATCCCAGCGATGACGACGAGCGAGTGGGCGAGGCGATCGAGGCCTACCTGGCGCTGGCCGAGCAGGGCCCGGCGCCCGAGATTGAAGAGTTCGCCGCGCGGTATCCCGACTTGAAAGACGACGTGCGAGCCGGCCCTCGAGGGGCTCGAGCTGGTGCACGGCTTGCTCGGGCTCGGCTCGGCCCATGGCTCGGGGTCGGGCCGAGGATCGGGTGTGCGATCATCGCATCGAATCCGGGCGCCGGATCGCCGGCTATCGCGTGGTGCGCGAGCTGGGTCGCGGCGGAATGGGGACGGTTTACGAGGCCGTGCACGTGGGGCTCGATCGTCCGGTGGCGCTCAAGGTGCTGGGCATCCACGCCGCGCCCGACTCATCGGCTCGGCGGCGGTTCTTGAACGAAGCCCGCACGGCGGCCGGGCTGCACCACACGCACATCGTGCCGGTCTTCGACGTCGGCCAGGTCGGCGGCCTGTGCTACTACGCCATGCAGCGGATCGAAGGGAGCGGACTGGATTGGGTCGTTCGCCATCTCCGCCGGAGCCGGCCACCCGTTGCCGGGAGGCGGCGGCGGGCCGGCCAGCGGCCGGTTCGTGACCCACGATGCGCAGGGTGCCTCGGGCGCTGTCGTCGATCAACTCCCGGCTGGGACAATCTCTGGATCCGCGTTTCTTCGCGGATGGCTCAGGCGAACGCCGCAGCACGCCACAACCGGACCGGGGCGACAATCTATCGACGTCCGCTCGAGCCGCGTTGCCGGCGGCATCGACGTCGCCAGCCGGTCAATCAACGTGCATTCTCAGCGGTCGTGCTGGGCGATTCGACGGCCTCGTGGGAGTCACGGCAGCCGGCAAACCCGTCTGCAGATGGCTCGCGGCGACGACGATGATCTGGCATCGTCGGCGATCGTGTCGGCGTCTCAGGGAGCTCGCCCGCGATCGATCGATGGCCGGCACCGCGGCGAGCGACGACCAGCCGGTCCCTTTCGATCCGCCGCGCGGATCGGCCTATTTTCGCTGGGTCGCCGAGGTGGGTCTGCAGTCGGCCGATGCGCTGGCGCACGCGCACCACCAGGGTGTGATCCACCGCGACGTCAAGCCCTCGAACCTGCTGATCGACGGCAAGGGGAACATCTGGGTGACCGACTTCGGGCTGGCTCGCCGGCTGGCCGACCCGGGGCTGACCCACCACGACAGCCTGCTCGGCACGCCGCGGTACATGAGTCCGGAACAGGCCCGGACCGGCTCGATCGACGGTCGGACCGACGTCTACAGCCTGGGAGCCACGCTTTACGAGCTCTTGACGCTGCGGCCGCCGTTCGACGGTCGGTCCGCGGCCGAGCTCATCGAGCAGATCGGCCAGACATGAGCCGGTCGCCGCCAAGCACGATCGACCCGCGGGTGCCGCGCGACCTGGAAACGATCGTGCTCAAGGCACTGGCGAAGCGACCGGCCGACCGTTATTCGACGGCCGCCGAGCTGGCCGAAGACCTGGCGCGGTTCCTCAATCACGAACCGGTCAAGGCGCGGCGGATCAGCCCGGCCGGGCGGCTCTGGCGAGTGCGCGCCGGCATCCCGGGATCACCAGCGTGACCACGGCCGCCGCGGCGTCGATCCTGGCGATCGCGACGTTCGCCTACGTTCGCGTCGTTGCCGCGCGCGACAAGGCCCAACACGCATACGAACAAGAACGACAAGCCTTGCAAAAGGCCGAGGACGCCAATCATAGAGAACGTGCAGCGATGAAGGAAGGGCCTGGTCAAGGCGGTCGAGGTAGTCGGCCGTCTCGGCGCTCCCAACCGCCGCCGTCAAGGCCTGGAATTGATCCGACGAGACGGTCGCCCTGGAGCCCGAAGCCGAGCTCCGGCCCAAGCTGCGTGACGAGGCCGTCAAGTTTCTGGTACTTCGCGAGGTCTAGGCCCATGAGCCCGAGCTGCCCACGGGCGCGCACCATGGACTGGTTTTCGGTCCCACCGGCCACCGCCTGGCCGTTCTGTCCGAAGACGACGAGGAGCTTATCATTCTGGGACGTCGAACGACGGCAGCGCCAAAGCGCGCTTTCCCTACGGTTTGGCGCCGGGATTGGTCCGACCTCATCGGACCTGGCGTCCAACGACGGCCCGGCTGGCACTCGTAACGAGACGGTCCAGGCCAGCACGCTGGGACCGGTCGTGAATCGTAGTTCGGCAAGCTCCGCAACGAGTGGCGCCGGCAGCCGGCGGCTCCCGAGCTGGTACGTCAGTCAGCGCGTGGCTCAGGTCGGTCAAAGCGTGGCCGTGATCTTGCCGGACGATAACGGCCTGGCCATCGTCGACCTCGACCTGGCTCCCGGTGCGCCACCGCGGCTTCTCAATCCCCCCGATCGCGCGGTACTCAGCATGGTTGGAGACCCCGTCGGCAAGCGATTGGTTACGATCGAGCAAGTGATCGAAGATTCCGATACGGCGTTTGAACGCTTGTCGTGGGGCGAGCCTTTCGGTCAGAACGACTTCCAGGTCAACCTCTGGGACCCGGACCAGCTTGACCGGCCAAAAAAACGGCTGCAATGGGCGGTTGACGGGCCCTCGAGACGCCCGCCAATTCCGCTTATCGCCATAAGTCCCGATGGCAAGATCGTGGCCGTCGGCGGTCATCGCGGCAAGTTCTTGAGGCTATTCTCAGGCGCGGACGGCAGTCCGCTCAACATCAGGAATGACGGTAGACCTCAGGAGAGAAATCAGGAGAGAAACCAAAACCAGATTGACACCCAGACAGAGTTATCTGCGCTTGTTTTGGGGCCCAATGACACGCTTGCGACAGCGGGAACCACGGACGGCGGCGTGGTGATCAAGATCTGGAATCTCGCCGACCCCCGCAACGTTCCCATTAGCCTGCCAGTCAACCAGAATAACACCCGGATGATGCGATTCAGTCCCAATGGAACGCTGTTAGCCATCGCCGGTGGCGGCCCGATCGAGCTTTGGGACCCGATGGCGCACAACCAGGTCGCCGCCTTGAGGATGAACGATCAGGCAACCGACCTGGCCTTCGCCTCGGACGGACAGACGCTTGCGGCGGTCGGCCGCGCGGGCGGGACCTTCGTTTGGACCGTGCAAGACTCCGCGGCACGTACGCAACTAAGCGGTCTAGACTCGGCGCCCGCGTCTCTGGCTTTCGGTGCCGACGGAGTACTGGCCGGCGGAGGTTGGCGCGGTGATATCTGGTTCTGGCGACATGGCCGGTGCCCGGAACTCGTGCCGCCGGCTCCGCAAAACCCACTCTCGGCAGGTCCGTCGAATATCCTGGCTGCCGGCGCGGGACGGTCCGAATCGCAGGGACGCAACGGCACCAGAAAGGGGGATCGCGACGGCAACCGGTCGATGAATCGCGGAGATCGGATGGGCTCGATGGTAGGGCTTACCTATGACGGGCTGGGCCGCTTGGTGGTTCATGACGCACAAGGACTGAGGATCTGGCCCGAGGGATCCATCTCGGTGCAAACGCCGCCTATGATCAAAGAGCCAATGCCGCGCGTTCCTGGTAATGGGCCCTTGCGGTTAAACATGGCGAAAACGGTTGACGGCCGAGATATCGCGTTACTGCGGTCAACGGCTCTCTTCCTCTGGAATGCCGACTCACCAGGCGATGTCATGCCCGTCGTACCACCGCTCGGATGGGGTGCCGACGCGGGCTCAATCGCCAACAAAACCACTCGCCCCCCCGGGGCCACTGGCCCCGAGACGACTTTTCCTCGGTTGCGAGCAGTCCAGATCGCTCCCGGAGCCAACCGCCTTTACTTGCTCGAGCAACAGCTCCAGGCGACGGGCAACCCTTTGCACGTCTGGGGCGTGGAGCGTCCATCACCGTCGGCGGCTCCGCAGGCCCGCAACTTGGACTGGTCACTGACGTTCGGCGAAGCCGCTAACAGTATTGCCCTGCGAGGCGACGGCGCACTTTTGGCTGTGGGAGACCGCACTGGCGCCGTCAGCCTCATCGACACGTCCGCTCGCAGTGTGGTGGGGACGATTCAACCGCTCAACAGAGATTCGGAAAACCCCTGGCTCGCCCTGGCGTTCTCGCCCGACGGGCAATCTCTTGCGATAGGCTCATGGGAGGGGACGATCTCGCTGTGGTCGGTCGCCCAGCCACGACAGCCGCGACTGCGATTCCATCTTCCAGGACACCGCGGGCCCAGCACTATCCTGGCCTTCGACTCCCAGAATCACCGTCTGGCCAGCGCGGGCACGGATCCTCTGGTCGAGGTCTGGGACCTCGAACTCCTCGATCGCGAATTGCTGCGTCTGGGGCTGGCGGAATAGGCCGCGGGAATTTCGCTCAGATCAACGTCTCCAGCAAGAGCTTGAGCTTGCGCAGCTCGACTTCGCGATCGAAGGGGTTGTCGGGCCGGTCGATGATGGCGACGGTCAGCGAGCGGCTGTAGCCATACCGCTGAAGCATGTTGACGATCCGGGCGTACTCGATCTGGCCCTGGCCGACGCGGACCTGGAACTCGCCGGGAACCGACTCCTGTATCGCGCAAGTGGACGTTTTGAACGTAGGGAAAAACGGCGTCGTAATCGACGTTGGGATGGGGGCCCTGGAGGAAGTGGCTGGGGTCGAGCGTCAGGCCCAGACCGGGCAATGAGCTGGCACAGTTCCACGGCGACTTTCGGGTCGGCGGTGAGCGTGTCCACGTGGGTGAGCAGGGCCAGCACCAGGCCTTCGCGCATCGCGTAGCCGACCAGCGGCGTGAGCCGCTTGACCTCGTCGGCGACCGGTGTGCCTGACGGGCGAAGCATGGATCGTGAGCACGGCGACGCTGAGCGATTTCGCCAACCGGCACAGTCCGTCAAATCGTTTGCGGGTCAGGGGATCAGACCAGTCCACGGTGCCGAAGTCGATGTAGAGGGACGACGGGATCAGGCTCGGGCCCGCTGCGGAGGCGTTGCAGCGCCGCCTCGGGGTTGTCGCCGGCTTCCGACGGCCGCAAATGCTGGCCATCCTCGACGAGTGCCAGCTCGAACTTGTCGAATTCCAGCTCGGCGATCTGTCGAAGGGCCGTCTCCAGCGGCTCCCTCGCGAAGCAGAGCGTGCTACAGGCGACGAACATCCGACCCTCCTCTTCCGCCCTCCTCGGGGCTCGACCAACCTGGCAGTTGATTCCCTTCTTGCTCTCGCGGACCAGATAACCATCGATCTGCGCCGTGCCCGGAGGCTACGACCGATGTGGCTGGTCGGCTGACCCTTCCATTTCCGCAAGTCGACCAGCGGCTCATGATCTTACCTGAGCTTGCGTTCGGGCGGTAGGGCAGAAGCCTGTGCGTCGGCCTAGCCGTCTTGGTACGCCTGCTCCCACCTTGGACGGAAGGTCGTTCGTCTCGCGCCAACCGGCCGGTGGCCGCCGTGCTCGACTGGCGGATCCAGTGCGACCCCGCCAGCCGCGCGAAGTCGGCATAACGTTGTTCGCGATAAGCCTGCAAGGCCGCCAGCAGCGTATCGCTGCGCGTTGAGCCGCGCCGACCTCGAGGTCGTCTCACCCCGGATGTGCAAATCGTCGATCCAGAGGACGCCCGGGGTCATCAGCTCAAACCGCAGCCGCGCTTTGTCGAGCCCGCTCGGCCGGGATGTCCGAGGCGCGCACCGCCGTGTTCCCATGCGGTCGAGACTCCAGCTCCGTGCGACGAACATACGGCTTTCCGCCCGATTCCCCTTCGATCCAGACGCGAACCTTGGAACCGGCTGCGGACGCCGGAAGAAAACCTGGATATCGAGGCTGGATTGGACGTTGGGGACGAATGACTCACTGACCACGGACGCGGAGCCGCGGGTGCGGTCAACCGCAGGCTCCCTGGCCCAGGTGCGGATTCTCACGCGTCGATCGCGATCGTGCTCGAGCCGGCCATCTTTTGCCTCCAACCGCCAGCCGGGCGGCAGCGGCGGCGGCAGCGGTGCTCGAAGCCATCTTTCCGGGCGTTGAACTGGATGGTTTGGCGACCGGCTCGGCCGGCAGAGGGGGATCGGTTGCGGACCGGGCTCGAAACCCGGATTCGCGGGTTCGGCCGGGGTCGTCGACCATGCCGTGGTTGAGACGAGCCAGTTGAGCCGACAGCTCGTTGAATCGCGACTGCATGGTTGTCAGCACGGCTTCGGACGGATAGGGCGTCACCGACGAGAGCTGCACGCGCGGCGCCCCGACCCGGATCGCGGCGACGCCATAGGGGAGCAGGTCGAGAACCAGGTTGCGTCCGCCCGACTCGGGCGCCGGCGAAAGACGTAGGCCGCGGCCGAGATCCTCGACGGTGGCCGAGCTGGCGCATCGAGCAAGCCAGCCAGACGGATCGGATAGGGGGAATCGTTGGCGATCTCCAGGAAGGTCTGTGCATCGTCGCTCATGCGGCGGACCGCGACGCCGAAAGGCTTGGGATTGGGATCGGCCTGGGAATCGACGGTAACCGCCGGCCAGGCGGGGAGAGCGCGAAGAACGGCGGCAAAGCGGCGCAGCCGTTCCTCTTGACCGGCGACGGCCTTTTCGGCCAGGAAGACCCAGCGTGCGTCGAGGGCGGCGATGCATGTCCCAGCGGCTCGTCGGCGGCCGGACCGTCGCCGAGAGGCAACGCCGTCAGCCAGACCCTTCGGTCGTTCGCTCGCGGGCTGGTGTTGCGGGCCGGTGTGATCGCGGCCGAGAGTCCCGACCGAGTCGAATCGGAGCTGGCGGCGGGCGAAATCGGTGTCGGACGACGGCCGTGTCGGCTCCGGAAGTCGTCAGTCAAATGAGCCGTCGCCAGCAGGCCGGGAGAATGCCGTCGGCGGGTCGTCGTCGATCGTCAGGAGCAGGCCGCGCTGTGCCGCGGCCGGCGACCAGCGCGTCGAGGTCGGGGCTGGTGGCCAGGTCGTGCCCCAGGGCGTCGGTCGAGAGCACGACGCCGCGGAATACCGGCGGAGCGGCCGGAGCACTCGGCCAGGCCTGCAAGATCGAGGCCCACGCTGCGCCACGCCTGGCTGGGAGCCAGTCCGGCTCGATCGACCCGCCGCGCCTCGGTGCCGGCCGGACCGTCGTCCAGTCCGGGCGTGACCACGGCCAGCACCGACACCGGGGGCCGCCGCCTGAGCGGCTTCGGCCAGCTCGGTGTAAAGCGACGCGATCGCGCGGGACCGCCAGGTCAGCCAGGGCATACGTCCCACGCCGGCCAGGTAGCGGAGCACGCACGGCGAACCGATCCGGATCCGCGTCTCCCAATCCGGGAATGCCGCGCGCGGTCTCCGGGCTGAACGACTCGCGTACGAACCGATCGAACGTGGCGTCATCCAGTCCGGTGTCGGGCGTTCCGAGCAAGAGTCGGACCTGGCTCCCAACCGAATCATCAAACCCGCCGGCGTTGCCAGTCTCGCCCGAGCCGAGCTTGCTCTGCGCGAGAGCCTGGGTCACGCGACGCTTCATGGCCTCGCGGACCTCGGGATGGAGCGGATGGTACGCCGGTCCGTCGGGCCTCCCCTGGCGATCGACTCGCACCAGCCCGCGCCGAGCTGCCTCGGGCGAATCAGCACGGGGCAAGCCCGGGCAACGCGCCCGGGCCGTCGAAGTCCAGCTCCAGCCAGAGCGAAAACCCCTGCCGCGACAGGACCCGGCGGATGACTTCCAGGCGATCGGGGCCGGTCGAGTCTTCGTCGGCCTGGCCATCGAGTGCCCGGCGCAGTCGATCGGTCGGCCAGTTGCTTCCGGCAAAACCACGGCCGACGCGCCGCAATAGCCCAGATATCTCACCAGATTTTGGGCGGTCGTCCAGCGGGTCGTGTGCGGACGAGCTGCCGCCGAATGGTTCCAGGGGATGCGGCCCGGTCAGATACAGCCCGAACGTTCGAGCCGCCGTCGAATGCGGCTCGGACAAGCGGGGGAATCAGGGGCAGCTCGTCGAGCTCCGTCAGCGTCACCGTCCCCAGACGGACCTCGGCTTCCGGAGCTGCGATTCAACAGCACGAGCACCATCTCGGCGGTGCTCGGCCAGACCAGCCAGGTAAACGTCGCGGGGGGACCGTCCTGCAGGATCGGCGGTCCGGAGGCGCAGGCGTCGAGCAAGACGCGCGGTGAAGAGCCGGGGCCGCCACCGCCGGGCTCGATCAGGGCCACGCCCAGCGCCGCCGGCTCACCTCCTCTGACCTTGAGCGTCAGGCGATGAGGCCGCTCGGGATGAGTCGACCTTGAGACCCATGGCCGACCAGGCCAGGCCCGATGCGTCGGCCGGGTCGAGCTTGGCCGCCTCGGCCCCCGTGCGCATGATCCAGCCGCGAAGCCGGTCACGTCGCGACGGCTCGATCAGGGCTTCGGGCGGAACCGCCCAGGCAAATCGGCCGGGCTCGGCCGCCGGCGATCGGCCGGCAGCCAGCGGCCGATAGCTCCGCGACCGCGTCAGGTCGATCGCGTCGACTTCGGTTTCGCGGCCGTGGCCGTCGCGTCCCTTTTTGGCCGACGCATTCAGTCGACCGGCCGGATCGACGACCGTGAAAACCACGCGTCGCACAGCCGAGTTGGGCACAGCCGCCGGCCTGCGGCGCCGGATCAAACGCCCCAGCACCGAACCCTCGCGGCTTGAGGTCGGCACCCACGATGCATGGACTTCGAGCACATAGGTCCCTTCACTGCGTGGCGCTGGCACGCTCCATGTCCGAGCCGACGGCTCCCGCCGGTTGGTCGCCACCACCTCGCGATCGCGGGGCTCATGCCGCCATAAGTCGTCGCCCCCTCGAATCGAGCGCAGAACGGCCGTTGTACGAACGGCGACCTCGGCGGACTCGGGCCAGAGGATGTTGAACGCAACCGACACCGGAACGTCAGTCCCCGGCGCGACGATCCCGTCACTGCGCCGCCTCCCCCAGATCGATCGCCAACGAATCCCAGGCCAGACGCTCGACACTGACCATCAATGCTGACTGGGGCGGAGTATGCTGGGGTCTTTCGAGGATCGCCAGCAGCGGGAGCGTCACAATCTGGTCGCCGCCTCGAACAATAAGGCCGGCCTCGAGCGGCGCTTCGATCGAAACACGAACGCACCCCTTGGGCTCTTTCCCCAGCCGCCAGCTCCCTTTGGAGCCCGGTCCGCGCCCGTTCTCGGCAGCCGGCGTGATCGCCCCTCGTAGTCCCGAGTCGCTAGGTGGCCAGCGAGCGCGTCGACAACCCGCCCTTCACTCATCTCCAGGACAAATTCGGCGTCGGGAACCGAACCGACCTCGGCCGGTGCACTATCCGGGAGAACCGCCCCACTTCGCGGCATTCCCCAACTTACGTCCAGCGTCAACCGGACCAATTCTCCACTGGAGCCCGAGCGTCGCTGGCCGTGATCTTGCTGCGCAGCACGCGGGCCCGTTCCCAGCGGGAACAAGATCAATGCTATCAGGACATTGCGCCATTCCATGCGCATTCGTCCGGATCTGTCCCTTCGGCCAAGCTGCCTCCGATCCCATGACTCGCATCCATGCAAGCCCGAGACACGGCGGCGTCGGTGGTCAGGTCGTGGCTACCCGGGCGCAGCTTGACGCGCCGGACCGAAATGGACCTTGCCTCAATGCATGATCGGCCGGTCGCGCGACCCAACTTGACCGTATTGTCGGATTATTCGACAAGATCCGTACAATCCGAAATATTGCCGAATTCCGCAAGCCGGATGGCGTGGTATTTCGCCAAATCTACACGTCGCCGTAACCGGCATTGACCGAGAAAGATTCGTGACGTAAGGTGCGGCGGCTTGTCGGGTTGACCGGTGAGTAAGTCCCAGGGAAGGGACAGATTGATCATGCGACGCCGGGCGTTCAACGCCAGGTGGTTGGCTGCTGCTTTGCCTGCTTGCGGCTCAGGCCGGATGCAGTTGGATCGGTCTGCGCCGTGGTCTCGACCACGGGGAGGCCAAGCCCGGAGCAGGCCGCGCGGAACCAGGCAGATCAGCGAGCACGCCCAAGAGGCCATCGATCGGGGTGATTACGAGCAAGCCCGGCTCGAGCTCTTGCAACTGGCGACCGAGGCGCCGGCCTCGGCCGAGGCCCAGCAGCGATTGGGGATGGTCTTGCAGCTCGAGGGTCGACTTACCGGAGGCAGAAGCTTGCTTCCGTGCCGCGCTGCAGCGCGACCCCGATTATGTCGAGGCCTTGATCGGGCTGGGACAGGTTGAGGCCCAGCAAGGGCGACGATCGATCCGCCCTCAAGCACCTCGAAGCGGCCATCGAGATCGACCCCCATCGGCCGCGGGCCCACTTCTCGCCTGGGCCGACTTGCTCGAGTCACAGGGAAAAACCGACGAGGCGCTGGCGGAGTACTTCCGGACGACTAGAGCTCGAACCGAACAACGCCGAGGTCAGCCTGAACATCGCGACCATCCAGTTGGCGCGCAGCCAGCCCGATCAGGCGTTGTCGCGACTGGACCAAGTCGTCGAGCTCGCACCCGAGAACGGCGAGGCCCGCGACCTTCGCGGCCGCGCCAATCTTACGCTGCGGCATTTCGCGCAGGCGAGCGACGATTTTCGCGCCGCCGCCAAACGGTTCCCCAACCGGGCCGACATCTACTACCACCTGGCCCTGGCCCTTGAGGCCGACCAGAAAGCCGGCGACGCCCTCCGCGCCGCCGAACAAGCCCTTCGTCTCGCACCCGACTTCGCCGACGCCCGCGGGCTGTCACACCGGCTCGCACTTGCGATCAAGCCTGGCGACAAAGCGAGGCCCGGATCCAGGGTGAGTGACGCATGAAGCGCCTGCCGATCCAGCGAAGTGAGATCCATCGCCACGAGCCTTGCCTAACGCGGCCTGTTAACGTTTTGGCGTCGAGCGCCGTCGTCACGTCGACGACAAAACCGGGCAATAGCTTCGACGTGGCCTGTTCACCTCGTTTGAACTCGCCGTGGACGACGTAGGTCTGGCCGTCGAGTGTCAGAACGGTGATCTGGCCGAGTTCCGGGTCAACGATCCAGTATTCGGGGATGCCGCCCGGGCATATTCCTCACGCTTCGTCATTGAGATCACGGCGGCGGTCTTCGTCGCCCGAGCTGACCACCTCCATCAGCAAGTCGGCCCCCGCCCAGTATTCTTCGGTGATTCGGTCGGCATGTTCGGCACGCATGAACAAGACGTCGGGCTCGCGAAACTTGCCGGGCCAAAGACGCACGCGTGCGCCCATAAAAAGGACTTCGCCAAGGTTCAGTCCGATGATGAACGCACGTAAAGCGTCGTACAGGAACGCGGCAATTCGTTGATGAAGAACCGTTGGCATGGGTAGGAACTCGAGGTATCCGTGAGAGAACTCCAGCCCGCGGTTGGTTTCGAGCGCAAAGTACTCACTTTCGCTCCAGGTTCCCTGAACGGGGAATAACTGGGCGATCGTCCCAGGTCGGTTCGCCATATCGGAGACCTTCCGGCACGAGCAATCGCTCAGGTACGCTGCTCATCGTGGCGGTCCTCAGAAGTTTCGGATGTTGGCAATAGCCCAGTTTATCCTATCCAAAGAGGCGCTGTGATAGCGGATATTGCCGCGCAGTTAGCCAGCGGCACTATCAGCAATCACAGTGTTGGTCAGCGTCCCCAGCTTATCGATCTCGACCTCGACACGTATCGCCCGGCTTGAGCCAGACCGGCGGCTTGCGGGCCATGCCCACGCCCGGCGGCGTGCCGGTAAAGATCAAGTCGCCCGGCTCCAGCGTGAAAACTTGTGAGAAGTACGCGATCAGCTCGTCGACGCCGAAGACAAGCTGGCTGGTGTTCGAGTCTTGCATGGTCTGGCCGTTCAACCGCAGGCGGATGCCGAGGTTTTGAGGGTCGGGAACCTCGTCGGGAGTCACCAGTTCGGGTCCGACCGGTGCGAAGGTGTCGAATGTCTTGCCGGCCATCCATTGTTTGCCAGGCTTGTTGAGCTGCCAGTCGCGGGCGGAGACGTCGTGGCCGACGGCATAGCCGCCGACATACTCGTGGGCGCGCTGCCGGGGAATGTGCCGCCCCTTTCGGCCGATCACCACGACGAGTTCGGCCTCGTAGTCGACCTCCTGGCTTACGCTGGGCAAGACGATCGGCGCACCGTGGCCGATCAGGGTCGGTCGGGTATTTGCTGAAGAGCATCGGCTCCGCCGGCACCGGCACGCCGCTCTCGGCGGCGTGGTCGCGATAATTCAACCCGATGCAGACGATCTTGCGCGGATCGGGCACCGGCGCCAGCAGCTGTCACGTGGCGGGATCGTGGCGGACGACTCCTCGCGGCAAGGCGGCCCAGGCCCGGCGCTGCCAGTCTAGTCCCAGCTCCAAGAGCCCGCGCACCGTCGCCGGCATCTCGGGATCGGCCGCGTTGACATCAATGTATTCGCCATTGACCACGCCGCAGGCTCTCGGCCCTTCTTCGCTCGCCACGGTCACCCAGCGCATCGCGAACCATCCTCCCATCGTCCAGTTGGATCGATCGTGCGACGATGGCCCACGAAATGCCATCGCCCCGACGTCTCTAATGTAGCGAGCGCCGAGGCGACGGGGATAGAGGCGGCCCGAGTGATGAAGTGTCTGGGCTAGCGAGTCTTGAGCACTTCCAAGATCTGGTCGAGCTTTCGCTCGACGGCGTTCAATCTGGCTTCTACCCGACGCAGCTGAGCATTATTGACGACAGGATGATCGCGTCTCGGAGTGGGTCTTTCCTTTGGTGTGTCAGAATCGTCGGGCATCCTGTCGAAGTACAGAGACGGCGTCGATCGCTGCCGCACTGGTTGTTCCCGTAGCTCCGTTCCGGAGTCAACGGGCGCCGCAATGTAATTCGGGTTGTACGGGACAACGAGGCGATCGCCGGGTAGGAGCTGGTAGTTAGTCGACAAATCGTCCCCCATGAGAATCTGATCGATGTCGACGTGCATGGCTTGCGGCGGCTCGCCCTTTCTCATTTGGCGATAAACGACCACGCCTTGATGGTCGGCCGACGAAGCCAAACCCCCGGCATAATTGATTGCATCAAGGACGGTGTCTGTACCTGTGACGGGAAGCTTACCGGCAATGTGGACCGCGCCATGTACATAATAGTTCTTGCTGTTGTACGCCGTTACCTCGACAAAAACGGTCGACGAATCTTTCGGGTCGACCATTTTCGGCTTATTTGTCACGCGGTCGAGCTTCGGGTTGCCGGTCGCTTGGTCAATTTCGAACAGGTCTAGTACGCTGTCTGCCAAGTACTTTTGTAAGTGGCGGATGATCTTTGTCTTGACCTCAGAAAGTGTCAGGCCTGCCACATAAATGTCGCCATAGAAGCCAAGCGAGATCTTCCCATCCGGCCGAACCAGGCGCTCGCCGGAAATCGGCCGGCCCGGTAAAGCCTCCAAGACTTCAACCAATATCATATCCGGGGGCTCGACCACATAGTCTCCCAAGGAGACGATCGCAGGTTGCGCCTTGGATTTCGGCTTCTCTGCGGTCAGACGCAAACCGCGTCTGGATACCGGCGCCTTTTCGTGATCCGTCTGTGGTGCCGCCAGGCTGGCTCCATAAACTCCGAGGCCAATGAGCACCAGCGATGCCGCGACTGTTCTGAGTTTCATCATCAACATGCTCCTGAGCATACGTTGGGTCAGGACCGCCACGGACGTCGAAGCCACGTCTTTGATCGCACGTCCCGCCAGGACTTGTACACTTGCAGTGACTGTGGAACGTATCAGCGGACTTGGAACCAGGGAGAGACGAGCAGCCTCGGCCGACGGGGAATCCAGTGCAACCGCCACTAATCCGGCGAGGGGAGCCAGGCCACGTCGCGTCAATCGCCGGTGCAGCCGACTGCGTGCCCGCGCCAGCCGACTACGCACCGTTCCCAGCGGGCAGCCGAGCTGCGTGGCAGCCTGCTCCTGGGTCAATCCCTCCCAGTAGCAGAGCGCCACCACCGCACGGTAGTGTTCCGGCAGCCGCCGGACCTCTTCCTGGATCGCCGTGCCGAATTCGGCACGGTCCGGTTCCTTTGTCTCACTCGAATCGGTTGCCTGAACGACTCGCAACGCCCCGCGCCGCTCGGCGGCGCGCCGCTTGGCCACATCGACCCGCGCCCGCGCCGCCACCCGGCACGCGACGCCGTAAAGCCAACTCCCCAGTGATTCGAGCCGGCGAATCGAACCAGACCGCCGTACCAGTACCAAGAACGTCGCCTGAAACGCATCTTCGGCGTCGGTCGAATCACCCAGCACATTGCGGCAAACCCGCAGGACCATCGGCCCATGGCGCAGTACCAAGACCTCAAAGGCCGCCTCGGCCGAAGCGTCACGCCGACCACTAAACTGCTCGAGAAACTGTCGATCCGAAAGTCCACTGGCCGTGCCGGCGTCGAACAACGCTCCAATGTCGCGAATGAGTGCGACGGATGGGCCGCCAGCCATCGTCAACTCCCCCGTTGCTGAATCTCTTACCGCCCACAATCGCCAGGTAGTGCCTGGAACGGTGTCAAGCTATCCCACCATTTTGGGAAATGGTGGGATAGCTGAATAGGAAGAAGTGGAGGGACGTCCACACTCGCCGCCGGCATCGGCGGTATCTACGTGCGGTTTGGGAATCACAAGACTCGATTTTGCGAACCTCAGCGGCATCATCTGCCGTCGGCGTTTGTCTCGGGGGTCGGGACGATCTGGAAAATGAGCTGACGCTCGCGAACTGTCGCCCCTTCCTCGATGTATCGCTGACCGGAGGGCGGATTGGCATAGATGAGCGTGCCGTCGCGAGAGGCCTTGATGTTGCAATTCACGATCTGGCGCTCGAGACTTTCTGCCTTCGACTTCTCGAGCTCCCAAACCGCCTGTTTTGCGAGTTCCGCCGAGCGGGCTTTCTCGACCGCCGATTGTAATCCGTTGAGTTGTTTTCTCTTGGTATAATCGGTCAAAAAGTGCAGGCGGTTCCTGGCCTTTTCGAGCGCGAGCTTAGCTCGGGAGATCGCGAGCTCAGCCCGCATGATTTCCAGCTTGTTGTTTCCTCCAACTGCCGTAGCAGCGTCGAGCTGCTCGTTACCGAGGGCCAGCTCGGATTCGGCGACCTTCATTTCTCCCTCGTTCTCGCGTTGCCGACGAGGAAAGAGATCCTCCGCATATGCGATCGCATCGTGTTCGGCGTTCTCGCGGGTCAGTTTTGCATTTTCAAAGTTGGCTTCCGCCGTCTTGACGGTGATCTGCTGGTTCACTAACTGATCTTTCAATGCGGCCGAGTCGAGCTCGCAGACGAGCTGTCCTTTCTTGACTATCGAACCCTCCGGAACGAGCATGATGATGCTCGTCTGACCCTTGATCAACGAATAAATCTTGTCGAAATTTGCGGCGCTATCGTGTTCGGCCCGCGCCGTCTTCTTGCTTCTTCCGACTTGAACCTTGGCGCGTGGGCCGTTCCGCATTGCAAATCCAGCACTTGAACCGGCCAACCCGACAAGCGCGATCACTACTAGCGCCATCTTAATTTTGATCATCGCCATGCTCCAAAGCACACTTTGAACCAAGGTAGCGGCCACACCAGATACGGCTTGAGCAGCCGGTTGTCCGCCGGCGACGCGGACTGCCGCCTGGATCGTCGAATGAACCCATTGGGGTGGAACCGAGGAGCGACTTATCACTACCGCCGACGCAGATGCCGGCACACGATCGAGCCCTGCGGCTACAAACGCGGCGAGCGGAGCGAATCCGCGACGGATCAAACGCCTTCGCAACAGGTTACGCGCACGCGCAATTCGGCTGCGCACGGTCCCAATTGGGCAGCCGAGCTGCGCCGCGACTTGCTCGTGTGTCAACCCTTGCCAGTAACAGAGAACCACAGCCGTGCGGTACCTTTCCGGAAGGCGCCGGACCTCTTCCTGGATGATCGGTCCGAAGCCCGAATCGCCTGTCTCATCAACGTCAGTAGGGTTGACCACCTCGACAACCCGCAAGGCCGCTCGTTCTTCGGCCTTCCGCCGCCGCGCTGACTCGACCCGAGCGCGAGCGGCCACACGGCAAGCGACACCATACAGCCAACCACCTACTGAATCGAGCTTTCGGATCGATCCGCACCGTCGGACCATCACCAGAAAGGTCGCCTGGAAGGCGTCGTGCGCGTCGTTGGGATCGCGCAGCTGATTCTGGCAGACCCGAAGTACCATCGGCCCGTGCCGCAGGACAAGCACCTCAAAAGCCGATGCAGCCGCGCCGTCACGCCGGCTTACAAACCGTTCGAGCAATTGGTGATCGGTAAGGCCACTGGCGGTTCCGTCATCAAACAATGTCTGGATGTCATGCAAAACGTTGATGGACGAACCGATGGCCATCGATCAGGGGCTCCCAGAGCCAATTCTTCGCGCACGCCTCTATTAAGATGTGCCCGGAGCAAAGCTCGACTATCCCCCATTTTGCAGTGGCGATGGCAGGACATGCGAGATGGGAGCGACGCCGTGGCGCAATCGTGAGCAGATTCTTTCCTGAGTGCACGCCGGGAGCGACGAGTAGCAAGAGGAAGGTCGAATTCGCTCAGGCCGGCTTCTGGCTGGCAGAGGCCGTCGCGGGCTGCTGGCACACTGGCAGGATCACGGTGAAAGTCGAGCCCTGGCCGAGCCGGCTCTCGGCACGTAGGCGGCCATGATGTGCTTCGACGATATCGCGACAGACGGCCAAGCCCAGTCCTGTACCCCCCTGCCCGGCGGCGTCGGGCTCGGTCTTGGTCGAGAAAAATGGCTCGAAGATCCGTCGCAAGTCGGCTGGCGCGATACCGACCCCCGTGTCAGTTACACCGATCTCGGCTCGTCGGCCAGTGGCGTCGAGCCCCAGGCGAAGCCGCACGACGCCCCCCTCAGGCATTGCCTGACGGGCGTTAATCAGCAGGTTGATGAGCACTTGCTGAATTTGCGCAGGATTGACGCGGGCGTACAGGTTCGCGGCGGTCTTGGCGTCGAGCCGCACTCGGTAGCGCATCATGTCTTTTTTGACGAGGACGACAACTTCGTCGACCAGGCGCGAGAGTTCGGTCGGTTCGCGGTGGTTGATATTGCCGGGCCGTGATAGGCCCAGCATTCCGCGAGTGATCGTGGCGGCTCGCTGTGCGGCCTCGACAATCTGCGTCAAGGCTCGTTCGCGATAAGCGACGTCTGGATTCCGCAGGCCCAGCTTGGCGTAGTTGAGAATTGGAGTTAACGCATTGTTCAATTCGTGGAAGACCCCGCCGGCCAGTACACCCATGCTGCTAATGCGCTGCAGCGCGATCACTTGCCGCTTCAAAGATTCCAGGGCCGACGCTTCCAGCTCTTCGGACGAGAAGCCAGGCATCGATGCCGAACCACCCGTCGTCCCGGCGGGTGTCGCGGTCCCCTGGGATGGATGCGGCGTAGGCGATCCAGCCGGGAGTCTGCGTGTGGTAGCCATCGAACCCTGAGCCCTCCCGGCCCTAAGATTGCTTCGCGTCTCATCACTCACATCAGGGTATCGGCCGCTTCCCTACCCGGAATGAACCTGACGTTTCGTTAAGTCGGGATTAGGGACGGGCCGTGGCGTCAGAGTCGAGCGCGACGCTAGCCTTGTGTCCGGGACTCCACGGGAAAATGCGCAGGCCGTTTCCTGGGATTACGCGGGGGATCTCGTCAAGGTCGGCGCCAATGATCGGCGGAGTGACGCGGCGGCCGTCGCTCCAGAATCCCAGGTGTCGGAACTGTTCCAGATCACGTGTGATGTCGTCAAGGGTTTGCCCCCTGGCGGCCGCATCCAGCGTCAGGTCAGTCATACGCCAAAAGCCTGCGCGATCGAACGCGTTGACCTCGCCCAAGCTCAGCTGAAACGCTCGAAACACCCCCTCACCGTTGTCGAGATGCCGGTGAACACCTGTGGGTGCGGTATGTTCGGCGATCAGCGGCGGGAAGCCGTGCCGGTCGGATCGAAACAGGACGAACCGCTTACGCGACCGTGGGATCGAGGTCGCTTCGGAGAAAATTTGCCGTGCCGCGATGGTCGCCGACGACCAGGTCTTCCTCGCCGACGACCACGACCAAGAGGGTTGTGGCGGGAATATCAGCCAGGCTCGGCTTACGAATCGGGATGATTTCACCGGGCATCAACGCGATCAGGATCTGGGGTGGGGGAATTTCCGACCGTGGGTCCGCCGCCGACGCAGCGATCTGCGCTGCCAGGTTGCCGCCCATGGAATGGCCGATCAAAACGAATCGGCCGGTGTCGGGCCGAACATGCCCCACACCATCATGCACGACTCGTAAGGCATCGCGAATCGCCTCGAGCGCGTTGGGCAAAAAATCCTGCGGCAGAGTTCCGATGTCGTTCTGGTACCGAGGGAATATGACGATTTTGCCATTACGGACCAGATGGTCGATCCAGGCCCCGTAAAATCCTGGATTGACTGCAAACCAGCCGTGCAGAAAGACCACCACCGGCGCGTGTCTCTCGGGCGCGGGCTTGTCAGGCTCAAAGATCCAGTATGACCGGGGCCCTTGGCCGATCTCATACCGTTTGACGGCGTGGTGCGGCGTATCCGGCTCGGTCTGACCGCGGCCCAGGCCGGGTGATCCGGCGACAGGACCGTCGTCCGCCTTCAAATCGGCTACAGTCGTCAAAACTGTCAGGAGAGACCAGCCAGCCCAGACCATGATAAGGCCGATGCCGGATCCCGTTAGTCGTATGCGCAACATGATCGCACCAACCCTCAACATCCATGTTCGAGGCGGTTTCCGCGTAGGAAAGGCAGCTCAGTTTGTCTATCTCACAAAGAATGTCAAGACCGGGCGAGATGGTCCATTCCACATTGTGAGTGATCGTTACAAAGCTTGACCAGATCATCAGGCTGGTCCATAATGGCTTAATAGGACAAGAATTTGGTGGCTGCGAATTGTGTTGCGCGAGCCACGCACCGCAAGGATGTGATTCACCTGGGGTCGAGGCAAAAACGTGACGTCTCGCCGGCCTGCAAACCAACGAGGTTCGCGAGCTTTGGGAATCGGGATACTGATTCTGAGCGTCGTTCACGTACCATTGCCCCAGGCCGACTATCACAACATCCGCCACCATGACGCGCCTGGCGAAATCTGCGGTTATCACGATCACCTTTTGCGCTGGCATCCCTCGGCGGACTTGGACGAAGACGTGACCATGCTGCATTGGCATTGGTTCGTCCCGATCGTGGAGTTCGGCGATCACCACCAGCGCGTCGACGACGAGCATCACCGGCCCGACTCGGGCCCGTCCGTACACGCGCAACTGGGGGATTGGCCTGCACCTGATTGGCGCGGCGAGCCAGTCATTCGCCCGGACAGCCGCGGACGACTCTTGGATCATCTGGTCCTCGGCCTGTCTCACGCGTGCGTGGCGCATTCGGTGGATCAACCAATCGTGCTTGACCCGCATGGGGCGCGTTTTCGAGCGCTCGATCGCGGTGGGACAGGTGGATTGCGCGCACAGGCACAGCTATGATGCAACGCTGGAACTGCTGATCCGGTTCTGCCCCCCCTACCCCCTCACATCATCCCAAGGGGGAATCCATTAAGGTGCGGCCATCTTGCGATGGGGGCCGTCGCACCGACATCCGTCGTCTTCGAAACGCACGCGAGCCGTGGCCGCATCTGTCGATTTGCCAACGGTCGTTTGAGGCGAGGATTCGACTTCGACCGAAATCATCCAAAGCACCGATATATCGAATTCTTATTCCTATCAAGCATGCCAAGTCATGGTCATGACGGGAGGCTTTGTCATGTCATTCGCGTTGAGCCAACGCACGCCGAGCAGGTTGTCGATGGGACGCTCACTTCCCTGGGCGGGGCTGGCAGTCTGCCTGACGGTCTTGCTCGCACACGTGGCGTACGATGTGTTCGCTCATGCTCATATGTCGTCATACGGCAAATCTGAACCGGGGGCGGCAGCAAAAGAAAAAACGCAGCCCGCTATTGGCCGGAGGGCAGTCTCAGAATCGGATTTCAAATGCCAGGAGGCAAAGATCACGATCGAGCCGGCTCGCTTCGATCGAATCGCGACCGGAGTGCCTGTTGTGGGGATGATCCAGGTTAACGCGGATCGGCAATTCGAGGTGCGTCCGCGTGCCGCCGGTATAGTCCGCGAGGTTCATGCGGTACTGGGCCAGAACGTCAAACGCGGCGACTCCCTAATAACGCTCGACAGCCCCGATATCGGGACCGCGCGGCTCAACCTTCGCGCCAAGCAACGCGAGCTGTCGACCGCGCGATTTGAGGCACGCTGGAGATCGGAAATCGCCGCCAATGTCGCGCTCCTGATCCCCGAATTACATAAAGGAATCAACGAGCGCCGCGCTGCGTTCGCCGATGACGAGGAACATAGCGAAACGCCTCTTCACGAACCCGGCAAGCGACCTCTTGTTCCAATCGGGAAAGGCACCGATGCCAGGCGAATCGAAAAGCAGTTTGCCGACAAGCAGCTCGGCGACGTATCGCGGGACGCTGCTACAACCGTATGCCGAATTTGACATCGCCAGCCATGAAGAGCAAAAGACCGCGAGCTTGCGCAGTCAGAACATCGTGGGCGAGCACCCCGCGCTGGTGGCCAGGCACACGCGCGAGGGGATTCAGGCAAAGCTCGAAGCGGCGATTGAACAGGTCCGATTCGACGCCGCCCAGGAAAAACGGCTCGCCGATCAGAGAGCGGGGCAGGCCGAGGCCGCAGTGGTCGACGCGGCCCAACGATTGCGAATTCTCGGCGTGTCGGAGAACATACAACACCTACTCGACCATGCAGACGAAGCCAACGCCATCGCCCGCGACGAGGACGTGACCTTCTATCCGATCGTCGCTCCTTTTGATGGTACGATCATCAAGAAATACTCAAACGCCGTCCCCAGCCAAAAGGCCGACACCAACGACGTTCTCTTCGTCCTGGCTGATCTGCGCACAGTCTGGGTGACAGCCAACATCTCTGAGTCCGACGTCGACAAACTGCCAAGCATCAAGGACGGCACCTTTCATTTTACCGCGTCAGCCTACCCCAACCGCGAATTCACCGCCCGGCTTTTGTCGCGCGGGGCAGTGGTCGACCCCCAGACCCGAACCGTTCCCGTGCTGGCGCAAGCCGACAATCCGGAAGACGTACTCAAGTTAAATATGTTCGTCCGGATCATGCTCGATAACTCCGCCAGCGAACGCGTTTTGACCGTCCCGGCGGGCGCCGTGGTCGACATCGATGGTGAGAAATATGTTTTTGTCCCGTCCGGTCAGGAACCAGACCATCATCGGTTTACCCTGCGCCCGATCGAGGCCGGCCGCCAGACAGGCGATCGCATCGAGATCAAGTCGGGATTGGCCGACGGAGACAAAATCGTAGCTTCAGGCGCCTACTTTCTGAAGAGTGACCTGATTCTTCAGAATGAGCCTGATGAGGAATAGGTCCTTGGTCCTTGGTCCTTGGTCCTTGGTCCGTTGGTCCTTGAGTGGAACTTACGCATTCAGTCAACGGTAGTGTGCTTGGCAGAAGGAAACGGTGCAGCAAAAAGGTCCGTGATTCCTACGACGGCTGAGTGTCTTACGACAAAGGAAGGACCAAGGACCAAGGACCAAGGACCAAGGACAATGCTTAACAACATCATCCAGTCGTCGCTGAATAACCGTTTTTTTGTGTTGATGGCGACTCTGCTCGTCGCTGGGCTGGGTGTGTATTCGGCGCTCCACTTGCCGATCGATGCGGTGCCAGACTTGACGAACGTGCAAGTCCAAGTGATCACCGAGGCGCCGGCTCTGTCGCCGCTGGAGGTCGACTCGCTGTTGTCATTTCCGGTCGCCGGGCGCGATGAGCGGGCTACCAGAGATCGAGCAGATCCGGTCCGTGTCCAAGTTCGGCGTTTCGGTTGTGACGATTGTCTTCAAGGAGAGGACGGACATCTATCGTGCGCGGCAATTGGTGGGTGAACGTTTGCCGCGGGCGGCTCGAGGCAATTCCGCCTGGCTACGGCACACCGATGCTCGGGCCGATCGCCACGGCTTTGGGCGAAGTATTCCAGTTCCAGGTGAAGGCAACCAAGGAATCCGGACTGTCGCCAATGGACTTGCGAACCCTTCTCGATTGGTTCATCGCGTACCAGTTGCGCGGCGTTGAAGGCGTTACCGAGATCAACGCCCATGGCGGCGAGATGAAGACGTACCAGGTCGAGGTCGATCCCGACAAGCTGGCGAATTACCGGCTGTCGATGACCGATCTTTTTAACGCACTTCGGTCCAATAACGCCAATGTCGGCGGCGGCTATCTGGTGCGCGAAGGGGAAGCACGCTACATCCGCGGCGTGAGCCAGGTGCGAACGATCGACGACATCGCGGCGATCGTCATCGACGAACGCGACGGAGTTCCGGTCACCGTGCGCGATGTGGCCAAGGTACTACCCAGCTCCGATGATCCGCGCCGGCCTGGCGACGCGCGACGGCCAGGGAGAGATCGTCACGGGGCTGGTGATGATGCTGATCGGCCAGAACGGCCGCGAAGTCGTCAACCGGGTCAAGGCCGAGATCGACCAACTGAAAAAGAGCCTGCCACCGGGCGTGACGATCGAGCCGCTCTATGACCGCACCCACTTGATCAATCAAACGCTTGAACACCGTGCTGCACAACCTGACAGCCGGCGGCATTCTCGTCATGGCGGTGTTGCTCGCGCTTCTGGGAAACCTGCGGGGCGGATTGATCGTCGCTCTGGCGATCCCTCTATCGATGCTGTTCGCCGCCAACGTGATGCTGGCGACCGGGATCTCGGCCAGCCTGATGAGCCTGGGTGCGATCGATTTCGGCCTGATCGTCGACTCCAGCGTGATCATGATCGAAAACTGCGTCCGGAGCTTGGCCCATGAAGGGGGAACACGGCCAAAGCTCGACATCATCCGCGACGCGGCCATTGAGGTCCGCAAGCCGACGATGTTCGGCGAATTGATCATCGCGATCGTCTATCTGCCGATCCTGGCACTGCAAGGGACGGAGGGCAAGCTGTTTCGGCCCATGGCATTGACCGTGATCTTCGCCCTGGCGGGCTCGCTGCTCCTGTCGTTGACCGCTGATGCCGGTGCTGGCCGCGATGGGCTTGAGCGCACGTCCGCAGGAGAAGGAGATCTGGCTGCTGCGCTGGATCAAGCACCTATATCAGCCGGCGCTCGATGCCTTCGTCCGCCATCCGGTGGCCGCGGTGGTGCTGGCCCTGGCGCTCGTGGGATGCCAGCGTGCCGATCGCCTTTATCCTTGGGGGGCGAGTTCATGCCGCGGCTCAATGAGGGAGACCTCTTGATCGAGGCCGTCCGGATTCCGTCGGCCTCGCTCGAAGGGGCCGTGGCGGCGTCGACCCAGGTCGAAAACCTGCTCAAGACCATCCCCGAGGTGCGGCTGGTCTACTGCAAGACGGGCCGCCCCGAAATCGCCAACGACGTGATGGGCGTGCACCAGACTGATGTCTGGACCATGCTCAAGACCCAAGAAGAATGGCGCCCGGGTCTGACTCGCGACGCATTGATCGAAGAAATGGACAAACTCTTGTCCGAACACGTACCCGGGCATGAAATTCGGTTTCAGCCAGCCGATCGAGATGAGGGTGAACGAGTTGGTTGCTGGAGTCAAAAGCGACGTGGCCGTGCTCATCTACGGGCCGGATCTCAAGGTGTTGCGCCGGCTGTCGCTGGAGGTCGAGCATGTACTTGGCCAAATACCCGGGGCGCACGACATCAAGAACCCGACTGCGGGCCGTCTGCCGATGCTGCGGATCAAGGTACGCCGCGATCAGTTGGCCCGCTACGGGATCAAGGCCTCTGACGTGCTCGACTCAGTGGCCGCCCTTGGAGGCACAACGGTGGGCACCGTGTTCGATGAAGACAAGCGGCACCCGTTGCGAGTCCGCCTCCCTGAGTCGTGGCGCAACGATGCCGACAAGATCGGCTCGATCCGGGTCATCGATCCGCAGGGTCGGCCGATTCCTCTCAAAGATCTCGCCGAAATCGCCCAAGAGGAAGGGCCCAACGAGGTTGAGCGTGAAAACGTACAGCACCGGGCAGTCGTCGGAGTCAACGTACGCGGCCGCGATATCGCCAGTTTCGTCGCCGAGGCTCAAGCCGCAATCGACGAACAGTTCAAGACGTCCCTCCTGGCTATCGCGCTGCGCTGGGGTGGACAATTCGAACACCTTCAAACTGCGTCGAAGCGGCTGACGATCGTCGTGCCAGTGGCGATGCTCTTGATCTTCCTGCTCTTGTACGGCACATTTCACTCGATGCGGCTTGCATTCCTGATCTACACGGCGGTGCCGATGGCGGCGACGGGTGGGCGTATTTGCCTTGTTCTTGCGGGGGCTGCCGTTCTCGATCTCCGCCGGTGTCGGCTTCATTGCCCTATTTGGAGTGGCCGTGCTCAATGGTCTGGTCTGGGTCAGCGCCGTCGAGCATCTGCGGCAGGAGGGAGTCGAGCCTCATGCGGCCGCGCGCGAGGCGGCCGTGGTCCGACTGCGGCCGATCCTGATGACGGCCCTGGTCGCCGGACTGGGATTTATCCCCATGGCGATTGCGACGACACCAGGCGCCGAGATCCAGCGCCCCTTGGCCACGGTCGTCATCGGTGGACTGATTACTTCCACGCTTTTGACAACCCTGGTGCTACCGGCCGTTTACCCGTGGTTTGCCCAAAGGCCCAAGGGTCTCGAGAGCTAGCCTACGGAATCTGCCAGATCGCACAGTACGCATATCGTCCGAAGGAATTCGGAGGAAATAGCGTCCCAATAGGTCGCGTTTGACGCAACTTACCCTTACGAGACCGCGTGGCGTGGTGACTAGATCCGCGCGACACCGGCATCTACTGGGCGACAAGGGGTAGAACACCCATTGGAAGGGGTGATTTCGCGCAGGGATGCGCGCTACCCCGGACTTTCTTCGCGCAGACGGGCGTCGTGGTGGAATCGAAGGCGCTCGAGGCGCGAGGTCATCCCGACAGAAGCGAAAAGCAAGAGGCTGCGACCGTCACGCTGATGCCGACGCCTGAGGTCCGTTAGGAGCCGTCGGGGCGGGCAGGACTTGCGGAAATGGCTCAAGGGGCGGGAAAATCTCCCGCAATGGACAGAGGAAACCGGGGATGACGTCTTCGCCTGAGAGCTGATCATCTTCGTGCAGGTAGATTATCGAGCGATCGCCTCGGTGAACCCTCACTGTCCGCGAATTCGGATAGATGACCCATACCAAAGGCACTCCGGCTTTCTGATAGTCTTCCAGCTTATCCTCGAGGTTGTAAACCGTATCGTTTGGAGAAACCACCTCGACCGCGAGGTCGGGCGGTACTTTAATCCAGCCCTTGGGCAGCGTCTTCCCTGGAAGACGGCTATACCTGATGAGCGACACATCAGGTTTGCGGACGAGGCCCGGAGCGTGAGCAAAACACTGATAGCCGTTATCGGCAGGAAAGGGCCAACCGACCTCGTGGTCCTCGCAAAACCGGCCAAGCCGCAAGAGCAACCGTCCGCCAATCCAACTGGATTCCGCGCCCATGTTTCGCTCCACCAGTTGCCCCCCAACGAGCTCGTAGCTCTTGCCGTCGGGCATCGCCAGCAAGTCTTCAGGGGTGTAATGCGCCTTGGTCTCGATCGCGGTGCTCATGGCTGTACTCCGATCGATGGTGTGCGTAATCCCTCGATTCAAATCATGTTACCAGCGAGCCGCCAGAGCCGGAAGCACTTCAGATCAGACGCCCTTCACCACTGCCCGCTGAGTTGCGATTCGGCCGGGTCTACTTAAGACCGGCGACAATTGGCGGCTTGCGGGTATGCCAATCCGTGGCCCCCTCGTATGCCGCGCCAGCGCGGAAGAGCGTGGCTTCATCAAATGGGCGGCCGACCAACTGCAGGCCGATCGGCAGACCAGAGCGAGTAAACCCGCATGGCAGAGAAAGAGCCGGTTGACCGGTCAGGTTGAACGGCAGAGTGAGATCCAGGAATGCGCGAACTAGCGGGATTTCGTTGTCCCCCAGCTTGATGGTCGTCGTCCCGATAGGCGGCGCCGCAATCGGGCTAGTCGGGAGTAACCAGTACGTCGAATGACCGCCACAATCCGCGATAGGCGCTGATGGTGTTCTTGCGCACTTGTTGGGCGGCCAGGTACTGGGTGGCGGTGATGAAAAGGCCCGCTTGTAACAGAGGTCGTACTTCGTCGGAAAGGCCGGCGCTCTGAGTGCGGATCAGCTCTTCATGGGCCGCGGCGGCTTCGCTAAAGATAATCGCCCGGTGAGCGCCGACCACCGGCCCCAACGGTGGAAATCGGACATCGACAAGCGTTGCTCCCTGCTGCTTTAAAACACCCAGTGCGTCTTGCACGGCGGTCCCCACGTCTGGCTCCATCGCCGCCATGAATTCGTTATGCGGCACTCCGATTCTCAGCCCCTGCAATCCTCCATTGAGCGCCGCCCTATAGTCAGGAACCGGGCCGCGGCGCGTGGTCGGATCGTGGGAATCGTATCCGGCCATCACCTGCAACAAGGCCGCGGCGTCAGCGACGGTGCGCGCCATCGGCCCGACCGTATCCATCGACCATGAGAGTGGGATGCCGCCATGCCGGCTGACTCGGCCGTAGGTAACCTTGACGCCGACGATACCGCAAAGCGCCGCGGGCTGGCGGTTTGAGCCGCCCGTGTCACCGCCTACGGCGGCCAGCGCCATCCCGGTGGCGAGCGCCGCGGCGTTGCCGCCGCTGCTGCCGCCAGGAATCCGCGACGTATCCCAGGGATTACGACAGTCGCCGTAATGCGGATTGCGACTGGTAAACCCATAGGCCATTTCATGCATCGTCGACTTGCCGACGAGCACGCAGCCGGCGCTCTTGAGGCGTGCAACGACAGTGGCATCCTCGCCGGGAACGAAGTCGGCAAGCACTTTCGTGCCTCCGGTGGTTCGCACGCCTTTGGTCCAAAAGCTGTCCTTGATCGCCATCGGGACACCGGCCAGTGGCAGTCGATCGCCGTGGCCGGCCGCAATCTGGCGGTCGACCTCTGCGGCCGACGCGAGGGCCCGGTCCGGTATTACCGTAATAAACGCATGAAGCGTTGGGTCGAGTCGCGCGATCTGGTCCAGGGCCGCCTGCGTAACTGCGACAGCGGTCAGTTCGCGCTGGCGTACCGCCGCGGCAATCGTGTGGGCCGTTTCTTTCGTGAGGTCGATCATCCCGGCCACTCCTGCACGACAATGCCCGCCTCGGGCTCTGCGCCGGCCCGGTCGCGCGGAGATATCTGGCGGATCTCCTCAAGGAGGGAGTTGAGCAAGTTGTGAAGCTCGTCTACTTCCGCCTGCGTCAGCGAGATCATCACCTCCTCGCTGGCCACGCGGCGGATCGTTTCGGCCTCGAGGGCCGCTTTGGGAGCCTCAGGCATGCGAATTTCAATCCTTATGTTGATTTAAAAGGCCAGCGATTCCGGCTCGGCGCAGCCGGCATTTCATTCGATCAAAGCTGATAATGTGCACGAAACGGCCGGACCGCACAACAAAAAAATGGACGACTGTCACGTCTGGACGGGACGGCAAGACGGGGGGCCAAAAAACAAAAAGACCCACTCCCGAATCCTGACGATTCGGAGTGGGTTTTCGCCCGTGGTTCACGTTTTTGGGGAACGTCAACAGTACCGCGGTTTGCGGCAACGGTAAGCGATTGATACACCGAGACCACCCACGACCAGCAGCACCATTGGCGACGGTTCGGGGACGCTGGCCGTCGAGAGAAACGCTTGATACGGCCCGTTCGTCGGGGGATTCCGAAATCCGAAGTCACGACGCTGGTATTGCCGATTGTAGACCAGCCCGTAAAGTCTCCCGTGCCAAATGATCCGTTGACGATGGTTCCCGAAGTCAGCGAGATGTCACTGAGCAACAGGCCCGAGCTGAACTGGTCCGTCGTCACATCAACCACCCCGATACCCCAGGAATAAGTTCCCGGCGCCAGGTTTACGGAGTAGGACTGGTAGCCGGTCTGATACAAGAAGCCCGTCTGGGGCGGCGCCGCCATCAACGTGCGAGAAATTATCAGCGAAATCGGTCAGGGTCGGCTGCGTCGTGAAGGCGAACGGATTCAGTGCGGCGAGCGGGTTGCTGGCTGGCGACGGCGCGTTGGTCAGGAAGTCGTAGTTGAAGGCTAGCGTGCCGCCGCCGGCCCCGACGGTGATCGTCTGCATGATGGCCGATCCGTTCATCACCGGGCCATTGTTGAGACCGGCCAAGGCACCTTGTGAGAGCCCAAGAAAAGATTCCAGCTGCGACTCGGGGACGGCGGATTGAGCCTGGGCGGCCCCACCACACGAGGCGGCGGCCGCGATCATCGCCAGCCAAACCATCGCCGTACGAAAATAGATCATTACATGAGCTCCTTGATGTGAATAATTTGTAAGAATGATCGCTCTGGCACGGGGTCGAGAGCGACCCCTCAAACGCAGTGGTCGCGGCGCGGAAAACTCACACTCGCTTTGTGCAAGTTCTCCATCGCTGCGCCCAACGACAAGCCAGTTTTCAATTAAGTGTTCGCATCTTCTCAGGTGAAGAGGGGCACGTTGATGTTGTAGAAGGCGGCCTCCAGATACTCGAGCGCCAGCGCGAAGTTGAGGATGGCATAATCGTTTGCGGCCGAGGGCGTTGTCGAGAACGTCAAGGGGGGACCACCGTTGAGACTGGTGACGAATGGTCCTGCGAGTGCGACGACCTGATCTACGGTGAGCGGGTCGTCGAAACTGACGACATTACCATAGACGTTGTCTGTCATGATCTGATTGAGAAGCACGTTGATATAGCCCGCGTGCCTCGCCTCAATGGTCAAGATCGAACCGGCGGCGGCGAGGTAGCCCTTGTTGTAAATCGCAGGGGCAGCGCCCAGATAAGCGCCGACGCCTGTGTTCTCCAGCGCCCGGGAGGTCTGAGCGAAGGCCACCAAGTTGGGTTGGGTGAGGTTGACAAACGAGGGTTTGGGGCGAGCATAGGATCCCAATGCCTTCACGAGGAACGCGACGTGAGCGTTCTCGTGCGACTGGATTGCCTCGAACTCCCTCGCGTTTTCTCCCAGGTACAGACTGGGGAGGTAGTTGGGATTGCCGGCGAACGCCTCGCGCCCCGCGGACACGGCCAGGGCCGAAATCGCGACCGCGGCGCCGCGACGAAAGAACCCTCGACGCCCCGTCCGGCCGTTCTTGCCCGACTCGTCCCCCGTACCCGGTCGCCAGTTAGAACCAAAAGAGTCGTCCTTCATCGCGGTGAGAATTGGATCCATCGTACAGCTCCTTGATAAAGTCCCTGGTGAAATTGAAAAACAAGCAAAAGAGGAAACCCGGGAGGGAAGGCCTCGCGACGAACAAAATGAACTGAGATAAACTCGTCCGGTCTTTCCCCCCCAGGTCGAACCAGAACACGTGAATGGAATGACCAAAGCGCGCACCATCTCGCTCGCGGTCAGAGGCGCGATCGCCCGACCGTCAGCGAGGCTCATCTCGCGGCACTTTCGTGCCCCCGCCTGGGGCCACTGACCATCCATGCTTCGGATCTCGCGGATGTAAGGGCTCAAAGCGCCCAGACGCCGCGATGGGTTCAACCGCAATCGACGTTGAGAACGTCGGTCAAATTGCTCGGCAGCGTCGTCGGGTCAACGTCCGGGACCAGTCTTTCGTGGAAGGCGAGCGCCGTTGAGCCGGTAAACCCCAGCAAGACCGCTGTCAACACCAGGGCAGCCCATAGCCAGTGAATCTTCAGACCAATCCCCGCGCCCAGCATCGCTTCGGCCAGCCGC
This sequence comes from uncultured Isosphaeraceae bacterium, assembly GCA_963850935.1. Lineage (GTDB taxonomy): Bacteria > Planctomycetota > Planctomycetia > Isosphaerales > Isosphaeraceae > CAWFRS01. Next base: position 40,727 of record CAWKNT010000014.1, on the reverse strand, counting down.
AGCGCGCCAGTGAATCTCGTTTCCAGGGCCGCCGAGCGGCCTGCCGCGCCCAAGTCCATTACCCGAACCGTTGATTCGATCAGCGATTCCGGCACTGCCGCCGCATGGCGGGGATTGACCAACCAGAGCAGTATTCCGGCTCCTAGACCGGCGCCGCGGCGATCAAGTCGCTCGCGCAACAACCGACGACCTCGAACAAGACGCACCTTGACCGTGCCGACCGGCCAACCTAGTCGACTCGCCGCCTCCGGATGCGTCAAACCTTCCATATAACAGAGCATCAGCGGCAGACGATAAGACTCCGGCATCCGTTCAAGCTCTTCTTGAATCATCTGCCGCACCTCAGGCTCCAATTGCTTGGGAGAAAACTCGGTGGGCGACATGTCGGCCCGCGTCCTTTCGATCACCCGACGCCGTGCGGCACGGCTGCGCGCCCGTAGAGATGTACGGTAGGCAACTCCACGGAGCCACCCTCCCAGTGAGTCAGGATCCTGGATCAACGGCGCTTTCCGAACCAACACCAAGAACGTGGCCTGAAACGCGTCCTCGGCTTCGTGCGGATCCTGCAGCACTGCGCGACAGACTTGAAGCACCGCCGGTCCGTGCCGAGCCACCAAGTCCCGGAACGCCACGGAGTCTTTCGCTTTCACAAAACAATCCAGCAGATGACTATCGGTCACGACAGTTCCCTGCATTGTTATCCTCATTGATCAAATCGGAGGCGACGTCGTTGCCGTGCGGAAACCCAACCGATTCTATACATTCTGCACCCGCGCGGGCCCTTGGATTCAACTTTCTCAAAAATTTCGACCCTCGGTAACCTACCGTTGTCTGGCGAAGAAAAACCATGGCATTCAAGTTGCACTTTCCGATAGCCGCGTGCCGGTTCGAGGCTTGCAGTTCGCGGTCGGTCGACGGAAGTTAATGAGGACCGCGCCGACTGTTGCTCCCGGACAGCTCGTAATTAAGGTACCCAGCGAATCGAATGGCTCATCAGATGGCGAGAGGCAGGCTCAAAGGGCAACGATTTCGCTTTATTGCTCGCGTAGAAGCGACTCTCTTTCTGGCTGCGATCGTGGGCTGCGGATCGACCGATGGATTGAACCGTCAAGCGATCTCCGGAACCGTGACCCTTGACGGGCAACTTATCTCAAAGGGAGCCATCCTGTTCGAGCCGGCGACGCCAGAAGCAGGAACGGCCGTGGGAGCGATCATCCGGCAGGGTGCGTTCGCCATCTCAACGCGTGAGGGACCGGTTCCGGGCCTTTACCTGGTGCGGGTGTATTCAGGCTCAAATATTCAAGCTCCCCCAACCAAGGGCCAGACCGACCGTACACCACGTCCAATGGTCGAGAGCTTTCCGCCCCGATACAATACCCGGACGGAGCTTCGCGTCAGGGTGATAGATCGATCCGCAAATCGATTTCCTTTCGACCTGACTTCCGACGGCTTGACCGACATCCGTTAACCGGTCCTCGCCATTGTGATTTTTTGCTGCGAGTGTTTTGATGCAACTCCGGAGGGCCGCTGTCTTGAAACCCCGACCGCGCGGTTTCACGTTGATCGAATTGCTCGTCGTCGTCGCGATCATCGCCGTCTTGATCGCCGTATTGCTTCCCGCCGTACAGTCGGCTCGCGAGGCCGCGCGCGCGCACAATGCGTCAACAATCTCAAGCAGGTCAGCCTGGCGATGCATAGCTACCACGAGACACATGCGGTTGTGCCGCCGGGTAAGAAGGGCTGTTGCTGGGGAACCTGGCTCGTGTACACGTTACCTTTTCTGGAACAGCAAGCCCTCTACAACGCCTGGAACTCCTGCGGAATCAATGCGCCGGCGCGCCGATTAACTACGACCTGGACCTCCGCTACTTTGGCGTGGCCAACCAGAGCGTGACCTCAACCTTCATCAGCGTATATCTGTGTCCGAGTGATCAAACCAACGCGCCGATCACCGCCACGACGAACGGCAAGTCTTTCGCCTGCACTTCGCAGAACTACGCGGTCAACTTCGGCAACACGCTCGTGATCCAGACCGATTTTCAGAACATTCGCTTTGGCGGGGCACCGTTTGTTGACATCGGTTCGCCGGAAGGCGACCACGACCAGGCTGGGCGTCCGACCGTCGGATTCAGCGCGTTCTCGGATGGACTTTCGAACACCATGCTGGCTGCGGAGGTCATCGTCGGCCAGGGACCAGACCTGCGGGGATTCTCCTGGTGGGGCGACGCCGCCACGTTCGAGACGTTTCTTCACGCCCAACAGCTCATTTCCTGACGTAATGTTCAGCCCCTTCTATTGTATCAACCAGCCGCCCAACCCCCCCTGCACCGGCACCACGACCGCCCTTCCGGACAATTACGGGGCACGCAGTCGACATCCGGGGGGCTTGAACGTCGCAATGGGGGACGGCTCAGTCCGCTTCGTCAAGAATTCGGTCGACGTCCGGACCTGGAGGGCGATGAGCACGACCCGCGGCGGCGAGATCGTCAGTGCCGACCAGTATTAATGCGTCGGCAAATGAAGCCGCATGTGCGTGCCGCGGAGTTGATTGCCGTCCGCTTCACGGGTGAGCGACTTGATGACAGATATCGCCGCAGATCCACAACATTCGTTGCCCAACGTGCCCAAGCGTGTGCCAGCGATTGACCGCCTTACGCCTTCTGTTCGCCCCTCGGAACGCCCGGTTATGCGACAAAAGTGGCGGGACCTGCTCTTCGTACACTGGCCGATCGAGTCAGAGGCCCTGCGACCGCTTGTACCAGCGCAACTGGAGCTGGATCTATATGACGGCACAGCCTACGTGGGTTTGGTCCCCTTTACGATGACCGGCGTACGGCCTGTTGGCTTGCCCTCGGTGCCTGGCGTTTCGAGCTTTCACGAGACCAATGTGCGGACGTACGTTCGATTAGGGGATCGTGACCCAGGCGTCTGGTTTTTCAACCTCGAGGCAGCGAGCGCTATCGCCGTGCGGTTGGCGCGGTGGCTGTTTTACCTGCCCTATCACTATGCGCGCATGTTCCTGGAACACGAAGTCAATTCGCCGCCCGACGAGCCGGGCTCGATTCTCTACGCGGGGACGCGGCAGTGGCCAGGACCGGTGCCCGCCTCGTATGCGATTCGTGCCCGGGCTGAAGGCCGTATAGAACCGGCTAAACCAGGGTCCCTCGAACATTTCTTGGTCGAACGGTACATCCTGTTCGCCGCTCGGAAAAGTCGCCTTTATCAAGGGCGTGTCCACCACACTCCCTATCCTCTTCAACCAGCAAAAGTTCTCTCACTCGATGAGACTCTACTAGCCGCGCTGGGGATCGACCGCCCCGACACGCTGCCGCTGGTCCATTTCGCCCAAGGGGTCGAGGTCGAAGTTTATCCGCTGCGACGCTCGTGAATCGTTCTCCCGGAATCGACACCGCGCGCGACGTGCCGCCTTCATCGTTTCAATATCGCGCAATTACCACAAACTCGCTTGCGAGGCCCTGCGGTTCCGACAGCTGGGCGATTTCGTGGCGATTAGAAACGACGGCTCTACCTGGCCCGTTTCTACCAAGTCGTGAGCGCTTACCTAAACAAGATCCGGGGTTACATACGGCCGTCTCGAGTCAATCATCAACGAACGAATTCGTTGGCATAATGACTCAATTATGTCATGTGACTGTAATGCAAGTGCAATCGCAGGTTTGTTGTTTTTTTTCAACATTCCAGAAATGTCTTGCATTTCGGGGACGACCATCCCATCCTTGGCGTTCACATGGGTACTGCTGGGAGACCCGAAGCCGTCTTTCCCGGATTCGGGTGGACTCAGCGGCGAGAATCGGAGCCGTAAGGTGCGGCTCCGGCCCATGTTTCTCGTGGGAGTCTTCTCCATTGCAGAACCATTTGAACCGCTCTCGCTGGATGAGCACCGTCGTTAGATTATGGTTTGGGTGTGCGGCATTCTCGGCCGTCTCGATGACGGCGCAAGCCCAAACTTATTACTATTATCCGACTTCGGTGCCTGCCGCTCCCAGCGTGGCTCCTGGTGCGAACTTTGCCACGACCCGTGTACGTTGCAAGGAACTGTACGCAACCAGGTCGTCTGGTACAGCTATCCGCCTCAGTATTATCAGACTGCGTATACGGCACAAAACCCACAGACAATTGTTACGCCCCAGTATTCTCAACCAACGTATCAGACTCAGAGCGTTCAAGCGCCCGTCTGCTAATCAGGTCGCTCCAACCACGACATCCAATGCCGCTCCGGTGGCCACTGCGGCAGCTAGCACCGAGGCGGGCGATCCGTACGGCTTCCTGGGATGGCTCAATGCCACCCGGGCCTCCTACGGCTTGCCAGCGGTCGGCTACGATGCCAATCTGTCGAACTGGGCGGCGATGAACAACGACCAGCAGGCCGCACGCGGCATGGGCCATTTTGTGATGGGCCCGGCTCGACGACAGAATTCAGCCATGGGTGCATTCGCCAACATCGGGTCGATGTGGATGAATTCACCCGCCCATCGTGCGGCCTTGCTCGATCCCACGATCACGGCGATCGGGATTGCCGGCCTGGGTGCGTACTGGACGTTCAACGCTTACTGAACAGGTGTTGGCACTGATGTCGGGTTCGCCGTGAAAAGACAACCCATCGTGATGACATCAAGGTCGGGGCGTCAGTGATCGGTCGTCTGCCGGGAACGCGGGTCGGGTCGTGCGAATGACTGGCTGGGCGCGAAACGTCGTGCCACGGTTGGTGCCGACGGAGAAGGAATCGCATCGGACTGCGTGACAGACGGGCACGACAACGCCCGGATGGACCGTGACGCAGACCGATCGCCGGGCACGACCGCCCGCAGCGGGGAACTACGCGGCGGGTGGCAGATGTGCAATGCCGATCACCGGTCGCCGTTACAGAAACATGGCGTCACGGATGCCAGCCAGGATGGCTTGCTCGAGGTCGGGGTCTCGTCCCCGCTTGATCCATCCCAGGGGAGCGGGGACGGGACCGACGATCTCACGCGTGCGGTTGACGGGAAAATCGTTGGTGAAGACCGCGCGGCCGGCCGGCTTGCTTATCCGGCTTTACCATGTCTTCCAGGAATTTGTACACCTCCACCTTCACCAGGAAGCCGCCGGTCGGCGCCGGATCGATGTGGATTATGGCCGCCCGCCTGATCGTCTGTAGGCTGGCCTCGATTCGATCTTGGATTTTGGCGGAATCGAAAGCCCACGGTTCCAGCATGGTCGCCCCCATTTGCGGCTGCGTCTTGATCGTTCGTGCCAGCCGGTTTTCCGACTCGATGTCGAAGTACTTGTCGACGACCGCGACGGTCTTGTTCCACAAGTGCTCGAACTCTGCAGAAGGGACGAGAAGCGGGTTGGTGGCGACCGGACGAGGCGCAAAGATTCGCTGACGCTCGGCCCGCGCCAGCCCGATGGGCCCGTGCTGCAGCCAACCTGACTTCCGCCCAGGCTCGCCAGCACGAGACCAACCCAGCACGCCGCGAAACTCCTGCGATTCAAGATCATGAACGGCCTCGTCGTCACTCCCCCTACTCCATCCTCACCGCGCAGCTTGGCCGAATTCTACCAAGTCCATCGGCTCGCCCGCGGTCTCTTCCTGAGCACGGCGCTCAAGTGATTGAGGAAACTCGAGCGAGGTTGGGCCAAAACCATCCGTAAAGATTGGCACGTATAGACTTGGCTCGATCGAGCAGGTTCGTGAAGGGCCAGTCCAGATCAAAAACTGGCTCCCGCGACGTTGCAGTTTCTCAACAGAGATGTGCCGATCAGGCCGGTATACTGATCGTTTTCGCTCATCCTGACAAGCCCGATTCCCACGCCCGGTTCCCTGTGACCTATTGTTAATTTGGGCCAAGCCACTGAGCCGTTCCCGCAAGTATCGCGCTCACTCGCAATATGCGTTGACGAACAAGCGAGGCCGAGCTAGCCGGCTGCGAATTACAGTTCGACTACTTCGGTGGTCGCCCTCTGTGCTCGACCGGCTCGACTCACAAACGGCCTTTGATGTGTTTCCCGCGTTGGAACGAGATTTGCTCTCGCGCCGTGCGCATCTCATTTGATGTGTTCAGCGCCACCTCAGTGGCATTCGAAACCGGCTCTTGGAATCGATTCGATGTCGCTTTGCGAGTGCTTATCTAGACAAAGGTATGTGGTGTTCAAATTCGTTGATTCGTGGCGTCGATTCTGCTTTGACCGAAGTCGACTTTCCTTCTTCAGCATCAACCCCTCAACCTGGTCAAACCCAATGAATGAGGCCGCGATGACTCAACGTACATGGCGATTCGACGTTGTTGGAGCTTGCCGCGGGTCGAGCGACAAGAACGAGTCTGCCGAACCGTCGCCAGGTGGCGATCGGGGCCTTGAGGAACTGGGTACCGTGCCGGAGTCGAATTGTGCTTCATTCGGGCGCGTGTCGCAGTGGAGCCTGCGCTGAAACGCTGGTTGCGCGAGAGCTTCACGGGCTTAGGCGGTAACGCCGTGAATTTTGAAGATATCCTTCATGAGTTGAGCGCCATCATCGAAACGACGGACAGTCCCGAGACAGTTCGGGCGGGTATCTTGCGACAGTCAAGGCGGCTGGTGCCAGGCTATCGGATCGAGTTAGTCGCCGGGCCGGCACCGTCGCAGGAGCCGAGCAATGTCATCCAGCGCGAAGGCCGTGAGTCGACAGCTGGAGAAGTTCCGACGAATGCTCGCGGCGATCGGAGCGGACGATTTGTTCTGGAAGTGCCACTGCGTTGCGGCTCGTTAGTCCGCGGACGGCTGCGGATTCGGTCGCGCGGTGCAGGGACCGCCTCGCTCAGAAACGAAACTGTGCGGCGACTGAATACCCTTTGCACAATTGGAGCGTCCGCACTAGATCGGCTGTGTCTCCAGGAAGAATGGCCCTGGGACGATAACGTGGCCCACCTGAGTGACCCGCGTGGAGCAGATTCTAACCAGGGATCTGCACAGACCGAGGGCACGCTTCTAGAGGCCGCCCGATTGCAAGACGCCACGTTCTTGAATGCCATCCTCCCGTTCGCGCTCAGCCAGGCGCGGCGGCACTTGGAGCCGTTGTCGATCGTGTGCCTATCCATCGACCGTCTACGTGGAATTCAAGACTTGCTGGGCCGTGCCGCGGTCGACCGATTGGTCCAGAACGTCGGCGAGACGGTTGGCTCTCTGATCCGAGGCAGCGATATTGTCGTGCGGCTCGACGATGATCGTGTCGTCGCGGTCCTTCCGCGTGCTCCGGGAAAGGGCGCGCTCGACGTCGCCGAGAGAATATGTCGCGCAGTCGCCGCGAACACGCAGGCCAACTCCGAGATCCCTAGCGTCACGGTCTCGATCGGCGTGGCTACGTTCCCCTCTTGCGCCGACAATGTCTTATCATTATTCAGCGCGGCCGACGACGCACTGGAGCGGGCTCAGAGCCGGGGCCGAAACCAGGCCGCCCTCGCACCTCCGCGGTCGACCCTCACGAGGTCCGTCTCGCACGGCGCGTCTACTCCGGCCTGTTGAGACGAGGTAAGTCGAGATTGTCATCTCTTGGCCTCTAAAGGAAAGTAAGGAACTTGAGCACACGGACGAGACTCCCCGAGATCAACCGATACCATGATCGGACCGCGCCGACACCGCTCGTGCCAGTGCGGCTCAACGACGATGGCCCAACGATCTGGTGCAAGCTCGAATTCTTAAACCCGAGCGGGTCGACCAAGGACCGGATTGCGACGTATATCTTGAGCAAGGCTCTGCGCCGAGGCGAGATCGCCCCCGGCGGGACCGTCGTGGAAGCCTCAAGCGGCTCGACGAGCATTGCGATGGCGCTGGCCTCGGCTCAGCTCGGTCTTCGGTTCGTCGCCGTGATGCCTGAGGGCGTCAGTCAGGAACGGCGAATGATTATTGAGTCTTACGGCGGCGCGGTGGTTTTCTCGCCCGGCGCCGCGGGAATCCGCGGCGCCCTCGCGCTCGCCGCGCTCGAGGCCGTCGAACGTGGCGGCTTTGCCCCGCTCCAGTTTTCGAACCCGGATAATCCTGGAGCTCATCGATACCGCACCGCGCACGAGATCATTGCACAAATCCCTGGCGGATGTGTCGACGCTGTGATCAGTGGGGTGGGAACGGGGGGGACGCTCGTCGGGCTCTACCAGGGCTTCGCGGATTTTGGCTGTTCGGTCGCCCCCTTCGCGGCCAGACCGGTGAACGGTGCGGCGCTTGATGGGGCTGAATGCTGTTCTTTCAGCGGCCGCATCCCCGGTGTGGCCGATGGTCTATCGGCGATCTATGCGGCATTCCAATCCCAATCGAATGAGCTGGTTGAGCTAGACGTCTCAGACGACGAGGCCATCGAGGTTACGCGTGCCCTGATACGCCACGGTTTTCCGGTCGGCCCCAGCTCGGGTCTCAATTACCGGGCAGCCATGACGGCCGCTTCCCGCCTCGGGCCCGACGCGCATGTCGTGACGGTATTCCCCGACCGCATGGAGCGCTACTTTTCGACCGAGCTATTTTCCCAATCGTAATCACTGTACTTCGAGCACGACGATCTCGTTGTGGGTGGGATCGTCGGACCGCGATCCTCGAATGCCAACGATTCGATCGCCCGGGGCAATCAATCCTCGTTCCCGGCACCAATTGAGGACAAACGTACGGAGTTCGCCGGGCGTCGCCACGTCCGGCCTCGGGAGCGCGGTGACCCCCCAGTAAAGGGCCATGGCACGAGCGGTCTGGGCGTCATTAGCGACCGCGAGCGTCGGCGCAGAGTTACGTTGCTTCGACAAAACCAAGGCCGTGCGTCCAGAAGACGTTGCGACGACCAACAGCGTCGCGCTTAGCCGCCGCGAAATCAAGCTGGCAGCCTCGACGACGCTCTCGGTGATTGGCTGGACGCGGCCCGCGCGCGCCACTCCGTGGTTTTCAGCAGTTGCGCCGCGGTGAGCTTCCGCACCGGGCCAGTTCGCGACAGACCAGGTCCAGGGTGCACCGGTGCGAAACTCGGAAAACAGCAGATTCTCGGCCTCCCCGGCGATTTGGCTCATCATGGAGACGGATTCGACGGGATAGTCACCAATCGCAGTCTCGCCCGAGAGCATCACCGCATCGGTGCCGTCGAGAACGGCGTTGAACACGTCGCTGGCCTCGGCCCGAGTTGGGCGACTGCTCGACTCCATGCTGTTAAGCATCTGGGTAGCCGTGATCACCGGCACCCGCGCGGTGGCAAGTGTCGATGATTTGCTTTTGGATGGCCGGCACCCTGATCACGTCGAGCTCGACACCCAGGTCGCCTCGAGCGACCATGACGGCGTCGGCCTCGGCGACGATCGCATCGAGATTGGCAAGCGCCTGCGGCTTCTCGATCTTGGCAATGATCCGTGCGCCGCTGCCGCGCCGTTCGAGCTCGCCCCGCAACAAGGCAATGTCATCGGCCTTCCGCACGAATGAGAGCCCGACATAATCGACCTCGTGCGCAGCGGTCCAGTCCAGGTCAGCCAGGTCTTTATCGGTCAGCGCACCCACACTTAAACCCGCGCGCGGGACGTTGATGCCTTGGTTCGAGCGAATGTGCCCGGGCAACGTGACCTTCAGCCGCGCCCAGCCCGGTCCTCGAGCCACGACGTCCATCGCCACCGTGCCGTCGGCAAAAAGTATGCTTTGCCCGACGTCCAGGTCGTCGGGCAGGTTGCGGTAGGTGGACGTCAGATGATGGGGGTCGCCATCGTCTGCCGGCTCCGCCGTCAAAATAAACTCCGCGTCGAGATCGCAAACGATGACTTCGCCATGGATCTCGCCTAATCGTATCTTGGGCCCACAAAGATCCTGCAACACGGCAAGTTGCCTTCCGGTCTCGTCGGCGATCCGGCGGATCGCTTCGAACGAGGCAGTATGGACTTCATGGTTTCCATGCGAAAAGTTAAGCCGAAACACGTCAACGCCGGCCTCGACCATCTGCTTCATGATCACCGGATCACTCGACGCAGGACCGACTGTTGCCACAATTTTGGTCCGAACGGTTCCCAGTTTTTCTTTGTGCATCGATTTCATTCCAGCTCAGCAACCAGACCGCGGCCCCACGCGATACCGCGTTATTCCGATGGACGAGTTCCGGGCAGATTCTCCCCATCGCCAGAGTGCCAATCCCAGGCCAGCGCCGGCGGCCGCAGAGATCGCATCGCTCATGTCGGGCGATCTGTCCGGCAGCAGCACCTGGCCAGATTCTAGCAACAGTCCCAGCCCGAAGCCGAATAGGACTGTCCTCTGAAGCGTTTGTCTCCATGATAGAGCGGCCAGAAGCGCCCCCAATGGCACGAAGATGATCGCCTGTCCGACGACGTCGGTCAGATCTTCAATATTGCGGCTGCCGAAATACGACCAGTAAGGGACGAACATGGCTGTTGTCCAAAACGGTGGATGGGGCAAGGCGAACCGGAATGGACTCCACGCCGACAGCACCGTAGCTACAGCCCAGATTGCCAGCGCCGGCATGATCCAGCGGCGAGGTTCCCGGTTTGACCACCGCATCACCGTCGTTGCGCCTAAGGCAGAACCGACGACCGCCAGAGCGACCGAAGTTCCGTCGGCATCTCGCCCGGGCACGACGAGCTGCATGATCTCGATGGCAAGACTCAGGCTGCCAGAGAGAGCCACGGCCCAGCCGATCGCCCGGTTGCCGCCACGGCCGAATTCGCGACCGGCCAGCACAAAAAGTCCACCGATCAGCGTCCAAGTCAGAGTCTCGGCACCCCACCTTCATCGCCGCCGCGGTCAGGTGCTCGCCCGGCAACACTCCAAACTGAATCGGCCGCATCGATTTGAGCTTGGCGGCGGTTCCTTGCCTTTCGTATTTGACGTACGTCGGTGCCAGACCGGCCACGAGCAAACCGACCACAACCACAAGCGCACACGCTGCCAGCGGGTGCGCGAGCTGTAACTGCCGAATTCGGACCGACGACACCGGCCAGATCCACCGCGCCAAGGGCCAACCGATCAGTGCGCCCATGACCGAGCCGAGCGTGTTGGCTGCCAGGTCGATGAACGACATATGGCGTAGAGGAGCGAACACCTGGAGAAATTCCACAAATCCGCTCAAGCATGCCCCACTTACCAGAGCCCAAACCAAGGCCGTCAGCCATGCCGAACGTCGTCCGACCAGGCAGATGCCCAGCAGAACACCCCACGGCACGAACAACAGAACGTTGCTATAAACATCGTGCCAGGACCCACCTCCGCCCCGTAATGGCCGCTCCCATAACCGATGCAATCTCCACCGGATCAAATCGCCGTTAGCGGAGAAATCGAATGGCAGCATCGTGGCATATAGGATGAACAATGCCCACACCAACAATAGTGAGGGCGCATGGCCCGAGCGCGGCACTACCGGCGGAATACGCATTCGGATCAATCTGAACACCACGGAAAATCACACGCGTGGGGAAAATGACGTTTATCGGACAAGGGCGACCACACATTCCCACCACAATTGCCGCAGTGCAGCCGATTTCGCAATTAGAATGTACATGACGTCAGATTCATGTTGAAAGCTCGCCGGGCGAAAGACGCTTTATCCACATCGGTCAAAAGCGGGCCTGATTGGGTGGTGTGATGTAACGTCGATTGACGACTTGGCTACCGTCTCGGAGAATTCCCGTGCGTAAGCCAATGAATTCACAATTGGCTTGATCGACCCGGTAAGAATTACTGCAGTCATAGCGAAAGGCATTCAGCGCGTACCAATCAGGCCGTCGTTTCGTGCGCGATTCTTGGACGGGACAAAACCATCAGATGAAGCGAACTTTGGCCCTAGCCGTGCTGATCGCGGCCCTGGCTCTTTTGACAAAACTGTCTTTCAAGCAGGCGAGCCCCGACAAAGGCGCGATGTCGGGCTCGACCCAACAAGCCCTTGGCTCGGGCGTCTCCCTCGGCTCGGCGCACCCTACGGACCCCCAAACCGAGCTTACGGCGAAATACGCAACCGAACCCACACAAGTTGGTGAGCTTGTCGCGCGGGTTGCGGAACGATTCGGACAAAATGCCGTGGCAATCGATCGGACCGATGGCCTGCGCGGATTAGAACTGCTCGACAAGCTTGATCTCGAAGCAGTCTTTCTTTACGAAAAGCATCCCACAGAATTTCGTCGGCTGCGCGACTTCCTCGGGGGTGATGCGGCCGCGGATCTCCTGCTCCACTGGCGCGAGTATTTCGGCTTGAAACACGCCGACGACAGGGACCGCGGCATTTTGATCGCCGAAATCACCAGCCTTACACCCACTCAAAAACAGATCGCCGCGCGGTTTCCCGTTGCGCTCCCGCTGATTCTGGCTGACCCCGCAGGAGTGACCGGTCTATTCGAGCGGATGCCGGCCGATGACAAAAATCGAGCCGAAGTGCTGACCGTTCTGAACTTGGTCAGCCTTGAGCAAGGGTCATCAGACCTTCGTCGTGCCTTGCGCACATTTGATCTTCACCCATCGTTGACCCTCGAGGCGTTCCGTCGCCACGGGTTCGACGGATTCGCCCTCGTAAGTCTGTACGGTTCCGTTCTGGAAGCCGTGGGCACAGCCCTGCCTCTCGATCAAAGCCTGATCCTGCTGCGAGTTAATGGCAATTACATTGATGAGCTCTTGCAAACGCACCGGCCGGAAACCGTGGCCGGTCACTTGCGGCATGTGTCCGCTGCTGGATTGACTGAATGGGTCGGCGGCAGTCCCAACGCTCTACGGCTCGTCGTCGAATACGGCGCACCTGGTGAGCAGGCGCTAAAGCACGCAGGCCCCGACGCCGCCGACGTCGTCTTTGGGGATTTCAGCGATCCTACATTACGCCGTCAGGCTGTCACCGCGCTGGCGATGCACGGCTCGATGGCGCTCGCCATGCTCGACAAGTACGCCACCGACCCGGATTTCCGAGCCATACTCAGAGCTCACGGAGCGGCCATCATACCGCCGATCGCTCAGGCCGACGCTGGACCCGATACGCTGGCTTATCTCGGAGCCAAAAGCCGCCGGTCATTCACTGAGTCGTTGGCCCTGGCGGCATTATTTGCGTCGGGGGATAACGGTCAGGCCACAATCCGGACGATTAAGAACGAGGGACTGGAGAGACTCGCCCAGTTGAATCAGAGTGAGATCCAGTTTTATCAATTCCTTCCCTTGTACGACGTAATCCACCTGGGCAATGTGGTGCGGCAGGGTTATTCGCCGACCTCGAGCGAGATGACCTGGGCGCTGGTCGACGGCTGTTTCGTGGTCGCCGACGCCCTGAGTCTGGCGGCTGTCGCACCCCAGGGGGCCGTCGCCGCCGAGTCGATCCGTTCCGAGGTCAAGGCAGCCGTTCGCCAGGTGACGCGATCCGCGGGCGCGAGCTGGCGGAAACTGGAGCCGAAGCGACTGGCAAAGCCGTGGCTCGCCACGAGACCGGATCCGGTCTGGCACGTTTGAGCGGCGAAGGGTCGGCACGGTTGTCGCAACGGTTGGAACGGTGGTGGGCCGTCCGGGAGGCCGGTGGGTTGTATCAGGTTTTGAGGCAAATTCCTGAGGCCCAAACTCGCCTCAGCCTGGCTCAGCTGGCCCAAATGGCCGGGCCGATTGCCTCCAAGGCCGGCATACGCTTGAGCACATGGCGGCCGATCCGACTACTCAGGAACGGGACCGAGGTCGTGCTGAGCATTCCGCCACAACGAGGGCTGAAATACTTAGCAGCGCAAGCCGCACAGGCCGGAGTGGGCGTGGTCGGCTTTCAAAAAATGGAGGAACACCTTGCTTCGCGCCGACCACGCGGTTCCTGAACTGAATCGGACTAGTAGATGTAATGGTGGCGACGAAGTTCCGCGGAAGACATACAACAAAGCCGTCGGTTTGCCGAATAGCCAGGGGGATAAAGCCGCTATGTCACATAGTCGTCCGCAACCGCAAGGAGTTGAACCTATGAGTCGCACTGCCGAAAACCGCCGTGGGTCGGGAACGGTTGTCGACTGCGGACGCCTGGCTGGATTGCTCGCGCTGGCATTCGTGATATTGGGCCACCCGAGCGTGGTCTGGGCGGGAAAGTTGTCCTGGCTGGACGACGTGGTGCAAGAAGTGATCCTTGAGGCCAAGGCGGGCGGAAAGGGCTTGGTGCGAGGAGGCGATGGCGCGCGAGCTGAGATCCGGGGTGCAGGCCGGCTATTCGTGGCTCACGACGCCGATGAAACGCTCGAGCAGCTCGTCCGTCGCTCCGACGAGCTAGCACAGACCGGCCGGCGGGTCGAGCAGCCAGCCGAGGCTCTGCTGCAGGCTCGGTTTTCTCGACTGCTCAAGCAAGACCCGCAGACACTTCGCGCCTTCGAGGCGCTCGAACCCGCCGAGAAGCGGCTGGTCGTCGAGTTGGGTGAGACCGCTCAGATATTGGCTCGTCGATATCCCGAACAGGCAGAGACGATGGTGCGGAAGCTCGGACCCGAGGGCCTGACCGCCGTCCGGGTCTTTGGCGATGACGTCGCCGAAGTTCTGGTCAAAGAGGGACCACAAAGCCTCGGCGTCTTGCGCAAGACGGGCCGCGGCGGCTGGTCGTTTTTCACCGAGCAGGTTCTGCCGCACAAGAAAAAGCTGGCGGCCGCGGGCATCCTGGCCGCCTTCATGGCCAACCCGGAGAAGTTTGTCGATTACGCCGGCCAGGCTACCGAGTTTGCGGTCCGCGAGTTCGCCAGGGCCGGAATCCAGCTCGCCTCGGCCGTCGGTGGTGGCGCAGTGCGGGGGCTGGAAACCACGATCGGTCAGACTCTGGCCGCCTACGGACTCGACATACCTCTGTTTCGATACGCTGGCATCGGACTGGCAGGCCTGGTGGTAGTGCTGTGTGTGCTCGTGATCTTCGGTCTACCGGTCCGGTGGATATTTCGGCCGTTCAGTTGGGCGTTCCGCAGGACGACGATTCTCGCGTCATTGGCGAAAAAGGCCTGACTCCAACGTTTGCACATGATCTTGGGATGGCGCTCGCGGCTGCCGGAGGGACCTGAGCTATGGGAAAGAACAACCGCCAGACCGACCGGTTCGAGTGCCCTGGAAGCGCGGCTGAGCGGGCCGAAGCGGATCGCGCTTTTTGGCCATCGCAATGTCGGCAAGACGACGTTGCTGGCGATGTTTTACCGCCAGGCGTCGAGCGGGAGGGTGCCCGGCCTGCGATTGGCGGCCGCCGACCCCAAGAGTGCCGAGTATCTGGCGGAAAAGATCGCCCAGCTCGAGTCGGGCCAGCCGATGGCGGGCTCGCTCGCCGAGACCGAACTCAACCTCCGGCTCTATCATGGCCCCGCACGATTCGACCTGATCGTCAAGGATTACCAGGGCGAGCACGTCACGCTCGGCAGCGAAGAACCCATTCAGGAATTCTTCGCGGACTGCGACGCCGTCTTCCTCTGCCTTGACCCCGAGGGCTCGACCGAACCGGCCGAACGACGACGGCGCCAGCAGGAAGTCGAAAACCTGCTGGAACGCTACATCGATCGATCGGAAGACCTGAGCATGGGCCGGCCAGTCGCATTGTTGTTGACCAAATTCGATCGCGTGCTGGCGAACAATTCATCACAAGGCGATGGCACCAGGTCCCAAGGCAGTCTGTCAGCGGAGTTCGTCGAGCGGACTGGTCGACGAGCGATACGGGATGACGCGGCACGCCCTGGCCGAGCACGCCCCCGACGGCGCGATCTTTGCGGTCAGTTCGTTTGGCGAGGATGCCAGTGGCAACCGGCCGCCAGCCGAGCTGCGGCCCTTGGGCCTGGAAGGGCCGCTCTGCTGGGTAGCCGAGCAACTCGAAGCCCGCGATCGCGCCGACATGAACTCGCTCTGGGAGGCAGCACGCGACGAACTCCCCCGGCTGGAGCGTTGCGTAGCGGCGTATGAGCGGCGCTATCCGCGGTCAAACCGGTCGTTCGAGTTCCGTGGACGGCTCAAAAAACTGGTGCGGCGGCGGCGCTGGCGCTGGGTGATGCGTGGGGTTGCGGCTGCGACTCCTGGCAGCCGGCCATTCTGGCCGGATCTGATCTTACTCGCCTTTTACCAGGCATCCTCCTTTGAGCGCGCCGGCGATAGCTCCGCTCCTGCGGTAGCGCGCCGCTGGTCGGAATTGCTCGAACGGCACCCTTCACTGCCGACGTTCTGGCCGGCCTTGGCCAGAGAAGCTCGGCAGAAAAAAGGCCGAATGGCAGGTCAAGGCGGCCGACGTCCAGGTGGCTAATGGCACCGCGCCGGTCGATCTGCCGGCGCGGCTCGTCCAGCTCAAGGACCAGACGACCGCAGTTGGTCCCCGCGATCAGAAAGGTCGAAGCCGCCCAGGAGCAGGTGCGTCACGATGAGCGCTGGAAGAGCCGTGCAGGCTGAGGCCTCATCGCTTGGCCGCGATCGACGACCCCGAGGCTCCGCTCGCGACGATCGACGCTTTCCTGCGAGCGTTTCCCGAAACCCCCCGCCGTGCCGAGGCCTTGTCGCTCGCCCGGTCGCTCAAGAACGAGCTCGCCACCAAGCGGTCCGCCGCCGAGCGGCGGATCGTCGATGACTTGATCCAGTCCGAATCGCTCCCCAACGTCTCACTCACCGACCAGATCGATCGCGCCCGCCAGTTCCTTACCGACCATCCGGAGAGTCCAGTCCGCCCGGAAGTGCAGCACCGGCTCGATGTCTATCTGCAAAAACTCGACGAACGCGACATCGAGCGGGCTCGCGACTTCTCCCGGCAATACTCCGACCCAGTTCGCGACCCGCATCGAGCGCTACCAAGATTACCTGAAAGCGCACCAGACCGGTGGCCGATACATCAGCGAGGCGTCGAGGCCAAGGATCACATCCTCCGCGAATGGGACACCTACGCTTATCGCCAGGCCTATGACCACGCGATTGCGCATCCCGACGATGTGGCCGAGGTCGCCCGGCGGCTGCGCGACTATCTCCGCGACCACCCCGACGGCCGTCACGCCGGCGACGCCAAGCATTACCTCGACTGGTGGGACAAGGTCTCCGTGCCCGGCCATTATCGCGTCACCCTGCGGCGCGGTGAGGTCGAGCCGACGGTCGGCAAGTATCTTGCCGGCGGAGCACCCGACCTGGGCGTCGTCATCGAAGTCGCCGGAACCGTCTACGGCCCATCGTCGGTGATCCGCGACTCGCATCGGCCGATCTGGGACTACACGTTTCCCCAGCCGATCACCTGGAAGCTCGGCGACCCGGTCACCATCCGGATCATCGACTACGATTGGTCCGCCAGCGAGATCTACGCGCTCCACAGCCGGGAGGGCGATCCTCTGGCCATGAGAATCTTGACCGGGACCATCAAGCCGGCCAAAGGGGGAAAGCACTGCGCTGGTGTTCTCCTCCGATTTTTCTGTCCCCACACTCAGCCGGCCCGAGTGAGTCAAACAGTCGATTATCCTCGCTCGTCATGATCAAGCTGCCAGTCGACCATTCGATTCGAGCAAGCCGTCTACGGCAGCTTCCCGTTCTGGCATCGCGGCTACGTCGTGCTTGGCCATTCGGCGGGGTGCCGTCCCGAATGGCTCGCCGAGCTGCGGACCGTCTGCCAGCGCTGCGGCGAGCCCCCGACGGGTTCGGCGGAGGCCGACAGCCTGTTCGCCTTGCGGCTCAAGTGCGGCCCGTGGATGATCGTGGGTGTCCATCCTCAGGGCTACGACGACCAAGACCGGCCCGGTGCACCGGCGTTTCACGCACTTTTCGTCGGACGCTGGGCCTACCGCTGGGCCGGCGCCGATCCGTTCGCCTTCGCAGGCGCTTTCCGCCGGGAGTGGACTCCAACTGACCAGAATCGCCGAATGCCCACAGGGGTGTGCAATCTGCCGCGACGTCGATGACCGCGGACGACCGGCCCGCGGACCACGTCGACCCAAAGCTCGCCCTGATTGTGTCGGCGCTGATCGAAGGCCGTCGGGTCGTCGTCCAGTCGGGCGAGCCGATCGATGGGCTGGCGCGGAGCGTGTGGGCACGTTTGCCGCATCGAGTCCGGCGCAGGACATCGGTCGCGACCTGGGCCTTCGACAACGCCAACAATTTCGACCTGGTCGCACTGCCCAAGCTTGCCGGGGTTGCTCTCAATCCCACGGATCTGGTCTTCGCTGCCGAACATGTCGGCCGCTGACAACACCCGCTCGCCATGGACTGACGGCCGCAATCAGGGCTGGTCAACTAATCCCGGTCCTGGCATTCTGGAGAAACGGCAGATTAGCTCTCGAGTGGACTCGGCACACCGGCCGATTCAGGAACAGTTGAGCATATCCGATCATGTATCGCTTGCAGCAAGTCTGCTGGATTGATGAAGTCAAACTGCTCGGCCTCCTGGCAATCCTCGGCACGACAATCGGGTGCGCCGGCGGACAGGAGGTAACTCCCGAGGCCATCAATCAGGCCAAGCAGGGTTGGAAGGCGGCCGATATTCGCGATTACGACCTGGATTGGACCGTCACCGGCGCAAAACAACCACTATTTTGTGACCGTGCGCGGCGGCGACGTGCGCAAGGTTGAGTCAGTTCAAACCGACGGCCGCCGGTTCGAGCTTCATCCGCCGGAGACCCGCTTTTACAGTGTCGACGGCCTGTTCCTGACGATCGCCGACGAGCTCGCCCAGTTGAAGACCGAACGTCCGTTCGGCCAGCCCCAGGGGACCAGAGTTGTGATGCGGTTCAAGCCAGACGCCAAGCTGGGTTATCCGCTCTGGTACCGCCGCGACGTGATGGGCACGACGCCTGGCGATCGCGATCGACGTCGTCAAGCTCCTCCCCGTAACCTCGACGCCTAAGTAACGGCATGAACCTATTACCAATTACTAATGTCAGGCCGGCCGGCGTGCCCTCGAGGGGCAACGAACGAATGAAACGGTTGTAACGGATGCAGCGGTTTTGCGGCTCCGAAATGGCAGTAGATGGCAGTAGGTGGCAGTTTTTGGGAAGGTCTCCGAGACTTCTCGCCCGCGCCAGATGCGATCGACAACGAATTCTCGAGACGGCTGACGACGCCATGGTTGCTCTCCACAGCCTGCGAGTTGACGACGGTTTTGTGTCGTCGTGGTCGGCCCATTCGCGGCGCACTATAGCGCGCGAACCGGCCTCTCCGTTCGGCTTTCTTGATGTCGCTTCAACGATGATTCGCGCGCACCGCACGAAAGATTTGTCGCGTTACGGCGCCACGTGTCTCGAGAATCTCTTACACTCCGAAGCGCACAATCCAACGCATATCCACAGCGTTGCCGCGCCTTGTCAATTTGTCAAATTGGGCGGCGAGTGATCTTGACGTAAGTCTTTGTTCTGATTGCGGAAGAAAAACATTCCCGAAAACACTGGGGCTTCCAGTCCGTGATGGGGACGACCAATCGCAAGGGCAGACGCCCGAACGTATCGAGGCTGATGACCCCACCGATGATCTCCGTAGCTTCTGGACGACAACATATCATCAGGTGCGAAAAGATCTGCGCGGACGGTATCCCAAGCACGCCTGGCCGGAAGATCCGTGCACGGCTCAGCCGTCGAAGAAGGGCAAGTCGAGATGACTCGCGGGGGGCCGGTTTGAAAGCGCTGCGGGGCGCGATTGGCGCGACGACGGGTTGAAATCACGACCGGTTATTTGGTGACAAGGGAGGCCGCGAGGCGCTTACGCCAATGGGCTGGCTCGGCCTCGATCTCGGACATGAGGCGGCACGCCAGGGGACTCGGCGGGCGGAGTTCTTGTTCCCACGATCGCACGGTCGATGCGTCGACGCCGAGGAATGCCGCGAACGCTGCTTGGCTCAGGGCCATCACATCCCGCACCCGGCGCACTTCGGCGCCACGGTACTTCGGCGGTGGCGGGATCTTGTGCGTCCGCACGGTGAACCTTGATTCCAACGGCTCGCCGGCCCGCAACGTGTCGGCGAGCTCACGCAATCCCTCGACGATTTCCTGGCCTTTAGTCGCGGAGGCGGCGCGATCCATGCCCGGACCGTTTCTTTATCATTTCACTCGGATCAAATTCAAGCATCCCATCCGCACTCCCCAGTCGAATGAAGTATATGACTCAGTCGTATAAACATCAAGAGATTGAACGTGCAGGCGCGAACTCGGATCGTGCTTGGGTTGCCGGCATTTACGTAGAACCGAAGGGGGTTTTGTGATCGACCTGCTCGAGGTTCCCGATACTGGCCATCGTACTTCAGGAGAGAGGACACGCATCGCAGCCGGTGCCCGTCGCACGCGTCCACATGCGGTGGATCGCTCTTTGTGTGGTCGGCGGCAGCAGTTTACGACGCGACGGGCCGTGCCCTAACTGTCCGTTGACCGCTTGGGCGGCCTTGCCCTTTTCGTTCCTCACGTCGCAGATAAGCGCCGAGCCGGCCATGCGTTGCGGAAGCGAACAGTCGCGCCGGATCGACCCGAGGGGTATGTTGGACGCGCGGGCGTTGTGCATGTCGTTGCTGTTGCGGTTAGTCCATGATTCACGCCCTCACATTCTGCGGCGGCCGCCGCAATTTCGACGGGTCCCGCGCTCGATTTCGCGGGCTCCGTGGCTACTTCATCCAGCGTTCGCGGCCGGGGCGGCGCCGCGGCCGGGACCGGCTTGTCGATGCCGCCGGCGTGGGCGGCGTGCGCGGGCGGCGAGCTCGGCGACCGCGCCGGCCATGCCGGCGCGGGGTGCTGGGTCGCCAGGGGATGCAGCGAATCGAACCCGCGTTCGACCACCATGATCAGGGTCACAAATCCGGTCGCGACCGCGAACGCGATGATTCCCCCAAGGGGGGACACGCACCACGTTAAGCAGAGGATCACTTTGAAAAATCCCACTAACGTTGGTTTGGGCATCAGAGTCTTTCGGTTGGTTGTGTCATTCCTTCGGGCGGCGCCGGCCGCTCCTCTTGCCCTAGCTCGTTGTGCATCTCGGCCTTCAAGTCCCTCTGTACTAACGGCCGAACCAGCTCGCTCAGAGTATTCGGCCATTGAGATACCGCGCGCCGATGCCACAATCTTGCACTTCCTGGCTACGTCGGCATCCATCTTCACGTTAACGTCGTTTCGCTTCACGTCGACTTCCATTGGAAGGAGAGAGGAAAGGAGAGAGGACACGCATAAGGAGAGAGGACACGCATCGCAGCCGGTGCCCGTAAGGAGAGAGGACACGCATCGCAGCCGGTGCCCGTCGCACGCGTCCACATGCGGTGGATCGCTCTTTGTGTGGTCGGCGCAGCAGTTTACGACGCGACGGGCCGTGCCCTAACTGTCCGTTGACCGCTTGGGCGGCCTTGCCCTTTTCGTTCCTCACGTCACAGAAAAGCGCCGAGCCGGCCAGGCGTCGCGGAAGCGAACAGTCGCGCCGGATCGACCCGAGGGGTCTTTGGACGCGCCGGCGTTAAGCATGTCCTTGCTGTACCAACCTGAGCTTTGATGACATGGGAACCTCCGTTCTGGCGTTGCCCGCTGCGTCGAAGACCCGCGTTGAACGAGGCCGGCACTCTGCGCACCCCAGGACGGCAACCAAGGACCAAGGACCAAGGACCAAGGACCAAGGACCAAGGACCAAGGACCAAGGACCAAGGACCAAGGACCAAGGACCAAGGACCAAGGACCAAGGACCAAGGACCAAGGACCAAGGACCAAGGACCAAACCCGTTGTTAAAAAACAACATTCCAGCTCGTTCTATCGCTGAACGCGCGTCACGTTGGACGCGCCCTGACCATCTTCCTGCTTAGGATGAAACATCGCCGGCCCGTGCCCGCGATCAGCATCTGCCTCGTCGCCGAGCGGATCATGGCGGGCTCAGGCCGGCACTGTGTGACATTGGGGTGTCGTCGCGCGCAAGATCACCAATGTTCGTCGAGTGAATGTAAAGGCCGAGGCCGGGGAACGAATTGCCATGCATGACCAAACCTCGATCGAGCGGCAGTGGATCTTGTTGCGCACTCTGGTCGGCCGGCGGCATGGCATTTCGGTCCGCGACATGGCGCACGAGGCCAAGGTCGCGGAGAAGACGATCCGCCGGGACCTCCAGCTCTTCCAGAAGCTGGGATTCCCGCTCCTGGAAATCAACGGGGAACGCGGCCGCAAAACCTACCGGCTGGCGCATGCGGACAACGTGCCCCCGCTGACATTCGCGTTTGACGAGGCGCTGGTCATTTACCTGGCGAGGCCGTTCCTGGAGCCGCTCGCTGGCACCCAGCTCTGGGAGGCGGCCCATCGCGCTCAAAAAGATCCGGGCCACGCTCAGCGAGTCGGCGCTCGAATACCTGGAGCAGTTTCCAGTGCTCTTCCACACGACGGCCCACGGGTTCGGCGATTACAAGGCCAAGGCCGACATCATCGACACGTTGACTGTCGCGTTCGAGGATCGCAGAGCGGTGCTGTTGACTTATCAGTCGCAGCACGCGACCGAGCCGGCCACGCGCGACGTTTATCCCTATGGCCTGGCGCGGCATAAGGGGTCGCTGTATCTCGTTGCGCTCGCCGTCGAGCACGAGGCGATTCGCAATTACAAGGTCGATCGGATCGAAGCGGCGGAGATCACCGAGTTCGTGTTCCAGCGGCCCAAGGATTTCGACATGTCGGTCCATCTGGCCAACGCGTTTGGAATCTACACAGGCTCGGGCGAAGTGACCGTGGTTGTCAAATTCCTGCCGGCGGCCGCACGGTTTGTCCAGGAATCGAAATGGCATCACAGCCAGGTGTTGGCCCGCGAGCGCGACGGCAGCCTGCTGGCTCGCTTCGCGCTCTCGACAACCGTCGAGATCAAAGGCTGGATTCTGAGCTTTGGTGGTAGCGCCATTGTCATCGAGCCGGAGGAGCTACGCGCCGAGATCGCGCACGAGCTGGAGCAATTGATTCAGGCCTATCAAGGTCAGCCCCTCAAGAGTATGTAGGCAGAGGGTGGTGCCGAGCGTGTAGCGAGGCCCACCAACCGCCGGTGGTTAGCGGCCGGCGTCAAGATTCCAACTACGGACCATGACCACGGTTTTGAGCAGATCTTCACCAACCTGCAGCGGCTAGCGGTGGGCCTCACGATCTCACGGATCGTTCGGCGCCACCCTACGATGAATAACGGAAGGGCCTTGCAAACCATGAACACCGATCAACCCGAGCTGATCCCGCTCCGTGCATTGAATCAGGTCAGTTACTGCCCACGACTGTACTACCTTGAATATGTCGAATCTGTGATGCCGATCAACGAGTATGTCGAGGACGGCCTGTTTCAGCACAGGCGAGTGAACGACCCGGCCCTGGCCAACCGCGAACGGCAGCGAGGGAGACGTCGTGCGAGCGCAGCGTTTCCCTATCATCCGAACGTCTGGGAATCACGGGCAAGCTCGATTTGCTCGAAGAACAGGCGGGCGTCGCCTGTCCTGTCGAGACCAAGCGATCAGCCGCTCCCAGGGACGAAGCAGGCGAACCTTCATTCTACGAAAACGACGCCATTCAACTTTGCGCGCAGGGCCTCTTGGTCGAGGAAAGCCAGGGTGTGTCAATCCCGGCGGGAATGATCTACTACGTTGGCTCGAAAGCACGTGTCGACGTACCCTTTGACGAGGCGCTGCGGTCGCACACCTTGGCGGCGATCGGCCTGGTGCGGGACCTGGCGGCCCGCGACATCCCACCCGAGCCGCTGCCGCCTGAGCTGCGTCACCGCTGCTTTGGCTGCTCGCTCGCCCCGGTCTGCCTTCCCGAAGAGACCCTTTACTTCATTCATCAAACCGAAGCGGCGCCTCGCCCGCGGCCAAGCAACTCAGCGAAATTGTCACGCCGACAGTAACGCTCACCCGCGTGATCCCGCAAAACGACGACAAGGCGGTCCTTTATCTCCAAGAAAACGGCTCGCACGTCGGTAAACGGGGAGCGCACCTTGTTGTCTCGCACAATGGACGGGACGTCCAGCGCTGCCGATCGTCTCGATCCGCCAGATCGTCGTGTTTGGCAACGTGCAGGTTTCGACGCAGGCACTGCAGACGTTGGTCCAGGCCGAAGTGCCGGTGGTGTATTTGAACACGTATGGAAAGTATATCGCTACGGTCCTACCGGCTCCGCCCAAGAATGTGTCGCTGCGCGCAGCCCAGTATCAGATCTTTGCCAACCCATCAGCTGCGCTGACCTTGGCGCGAGCGGTAGTCGCGGCCAAGATCGCCAATCAGCGAACCCTGCTCATGCGATCGCTGCGGTCGCAGCCGCGTGCTCTTGTCGGTAATGAGACGAATGGTGCTGTAGGTCAGGCTGGCCTGACGCAATACGGCCAGCGATGAGCTGGCCGGCCGAGGCCGTCGATTCTGTGGGTCAGGCCTGTGGCCTGACGGGCATGAAGGCCAGTGATGAGCCGGCAGCGCGCGACATGGCTGAGATGCTGGGCCGTGTCGCGAATGCGCCCGATCCGGCGTGCTGTTGGGACTAGAAGGCCAATCGGCGGCAGTTTACTTCGGCAACTTTGGCCGGATGCTCAAAGCCAAAGGGCCGGGCGCGAGTTTTGATTTCACCACGCGCAACCGCCGCCCGCCGCGCGACCCCGTGAACGCACTTTTGAGCTTTGCGTATGCGCTTCTGACCAAAGACTGTTTCTCGGCCGTCTGCACCGTCGGTTTCGATCCGTACCAGGGCTTTTACCATACCGGCCGCCACGGCCGCCCTTCGCTGGCGTTGGATTTGATGGAGGAGTTTCGGCCGGTGATTGCGGATTCTGTGGTACTGAGCCTGATCAACAATGGGATGCTGGTGGATGCCGATTTCCTCCGCTGGCGCGACGCGTGCCATTTGACCGATGGGGGCCGCAAGACATTCTTCGAGGTTTACGAGCAGCGAAAGGCGACCGAGGTGACGCATCCCGTCTTCGGCTACAAGATGAGCTACGGCCGGATGCTGGAAGTCCAGGCCCGGATGCTGGCGGCTTTCGTGCGCGGGGACATTCCGCGCTACGTGGGATTTACAGTGAGGTGAGAGAAGACGACGAACCACGGAAAAACAAAGAATCACACGGAGTGCGGATCGAAGAAAAGGATGATCTCGACCGGGGACCGATGACAGATGACCAAGGACAAAGGACAAAGGACAAAAATAAATTGATACATACTTAGTCGCCTACGACATCTGCGATCCCAAGCGGCTGAGAAAGGTCGCGAAGATCTGCGAGGATTTTGGATTGAGGAGACAATATTCGGTGTTTTTTTGTCGACTAGCCGCGGTGGATCTGGTAAGACTCAAGAGTCGCTTGTATGAAGTGATCAATTTGGACCGAGATCAGGTCCTATTTATTCCGTTGTGTGGCCGTTGTGCCGGTGCGATCGCGGCGATGGGGCGGCCGATTGAGGCGCATGATGCGCGGGATGTGGTGATTGTGAGTTAACCCGTCGAAAGCGGTTCGGAGGGGATACATGGCCCAAGCAACGGCCCATCGCTGCATCGTCACCGACAACGAAATCTTGTGCGGCGAGCCCATCATTAAAGGCACGCGTGGTCAGCTCGTGGGCACAGGCACGGGCAAAGGCTGCCAGGAATGCGTCGTTCCAAACCTTGGGCGTGAAGGTTTCGCCTTGCGTGCAGCCGCACCAGAGCAGCTCGATGCCTCCGGGTTCTTCGGCGAAACTGACACGAGCGTCGCGACGTATGGTGTCGTACATTTTCCATGCGTCGGCCAACGTCACAGCCTCCGACCCAAGCACCCTCGGGTCCGTTGCCAGTCGCAGAAAACCCTGCTGTACCGGAGGTTCAGGTGTGTCAGTTTAGAGGGGCCCAGCCTGACGTGGGTCCGACCCCCACCCCTTCCGTTGTGGACGCCGAACCCAGCGAACTCGCCAATTGGCGAGCCCTCGACTTAATTCTAGAAGCTTGCTCCGAGCCGTCAATGCGGCTGGAATCGTGACCCATGCCGCATGGCTTATCGAGCCCCGGAATATGCATAATCGTATGATAATTTTCAATATATATCCTCAGTGAGGCCGCTTCTTTGGGACAGTCTGTAACACCGCACGAGTGGCCTGGTGTGATGATTGCGACGGGACTTCATGACATTCAATACTTTCGACGATCTTTTTCTTAGCGCCACCGGCGAGCAGCGCTTCCCCTATCAGGCGGAATTCGCGAACGCTAAGGATCTGTTCGAGCTTGTCCATGCCCCCACAGGTGCGGGTAAGACAGCGACCGTCATCCTGGGATGGCTCTGGCGGCTTAGATACGCGACGGAGGACGTACGGAGCTCAACGCCGCGCCGTCTTGTCTATTGCCTGCCCATGCGCGTTCTCGTCGAGCAAACCAGGGACTGTGCGATTGACTGGCTGGGTAAGCTTGGTCTGCGCGATCAAGTGAAAGTTCATGTGCTGATGGGAGGTGAGGAGGCCGAGGACTGGGACCTCGCGCCGGACAGCGAAGCCGTGGTGATCGGAACGCAAGACATGCTTCTCTCCCGCGCGCTTAACCGCGGCTACGGAATGAGCCGGTTCCGTTGGCCCATGCATTTCGGTCTCCTCAATAACGATTGCTTGTGGGTGCTCGACGAGATCCAGCTCATGGGCGTCGGACTAGCAACCTCTGCCCAATTGCAGGCGTTCCGCCGGCACTTCGGCGCGTACGGCGAGGTCAAGACGATCTGGATGTCGGCGACGCTCCTTCCCGAATGGCTCCGAACCGTGGATTTCCGAGAGCAGGTCCCTGCGTTACGCACGTTGAGACTGAGCGATGCAGACTTCTCCGCGCCGGTCTGAAGGATCGGTGGATGGCGAAGAAGCGAATGGAACAGGCGACAGCGCCAGCTGGCAACGCCGATGCGGTCGCCTCACTAATTAAGAAGGCACACCGCGCGGCGTCGCTCACCTTGGTCGTGGTAAACACAGTGGAATCCGCTCGGACCTTGTTCCTGGCCTTGGAGAAACTGTTCACGCAGTGCGAGTCGAAGAGTCATGGCAAGAGGATCCAGCCGTGCGAACCGTCTGACAAAAACCCCGATGTTAAGCTCATTCATTCCCGGTTCCGGCCAATCGAGCGCGAGGGCTGGAATGACTGGCTCAGGCCGCCTTGGCCTGACGAGGGCCGAATCATCATATCCACTCAAATCGTGGAAGCCGGCATCGACGTCTCCGCTCGGACTCTCATCAGCGAATTGGCTCCTTGGCCGAGCCTCGTTCAGCGATTCGGCCGCTGTAACCGCAGGGGCGAGTTTAACGACGGCCAACCGGCGCAGATTTTCTGGGTCGATGTTCCCGCCAAGGATGACAAGCAGGCGAGCTCCCTACACGAAATCCGAATTGGACCTTGCACGTGAGAACCTGAAGAGACAGGATCGACGGCGGCCTGAACTCGCTTCATGATTTTTTTAAGCGTTGTCTGACGAGGAGCGTACAAGACTTTTCCCTTTCAACCCGCCGCACGTCATACGCAGCAAAGACTTCGTGGATCTCTTCGACACGACCCCGGACCTAGCCGGCAACGACATCGACATTTCTCGATTCATCAGGGAGGGGGACGACGTCGACGTGCAGGTCTTTTGGCGCAGAGCCACCTCCAACCTTTGTTTTGGAGCAGAAGGAGGCCCGCCGGGTTGCACCGGTCCGGACGGAATTGTGTCCGGTTCCGGTGGGCGCGTTTCGCGATTTCCTGGAGAAAGCAGGTAAAGTTGCTTACCTTTGGGACGCCCTTGATGGCAGGTGGGCGAGGGCGAATTCCGCCGCTGTCTTCCCCGGGCAGCTTCTTTGGATACCAACGGACGAAGGCGGCTACTCCCGTAATCTAGGCTGGGACCCAAGAGTGCCATGGGACGAGGGCCTAAAAAGTTACGTCCCGCCAGAGGAATACGACGCCAGCAGTTTGTGGACGTCGGAACCGGAGTACGATTCCGACCTGCTATCCCAGTTCGGCTGGCAGTCGATTGCCAAGCACACCAACGAGGTGGTCGCCGAGTTAGGCGAGATTGAACGGAGGGTGAAACTCAGCGGTATTCCCTGGAAGGCTCTTCGGCTCGCGCTCCGCTGGCACGACTGGGGAAAGGCGCATTCGGTTTTTCAGAATGCGATCAAGGAGGAGTCGGAAACTGATGGAAAACGTCCCAATGATTGGATAGGAAAACGCGACATTGCCAAGGCCAAGCCATCCGGATTCTGGCGGCGATACGATCGCAAACACTTCCGCCATGAACTCGCCTCGGCGATCGGAATATTGGCGCTGCTCCGCGACGACGAGCCCCCACCAGAGTGGAGCGACCTTTCGCGGCTTATGCAGAACCTTGCTTTGTATTTAATCGCCTCGCATCACGGAAAGGTTCGGCTTTCGATACGTTCCATGCCACATGAGAGGAAGCCTATTTCGAGGGAGGCTCGATTTGCCCGTGGAATATGGGATGGCGACCAATTGCCAGCGATCAGCCTTGGCGATGGAGCGGTTGCCCCTGAGGTCACACTCGATCTGTCGCCGATGCAACTTGGCGAGTCTTCGAACGGCTCGCCGAGCTGGGCGCAGCGCATGTTGGGATTACGCGACCACCCCGACGTGGGACCACTGAGGCTTGCATTCCTTGAAGCGGCTGTCAGAGCGGCCGACATGCGGGCCAGCAAGAGCGCCGATGAAAAGGCCAGGAGGTGACCAGTGGGGGAGATACGTCTCGAGGGCTGCACAACGACGCCACTCATGGCCTACTTGAAGGCCCTTGGGGTGCTGCGGACTGTAGCCGAACAGGCCGACGGAAACGTTTGCGGGTCTTGGCGTGGCGGGGCATTCGCTTTGCAAACGAATCTCGACGCGGATGGGCTGGTTCATTTTTTCTTGGAGCGGTACCGTCCTACGCCAGTAATCGCTCCGTGGGCCGGTGGGTCTGGATTTTTTGGGTCGGACAACCGAGAGGCCGTCGACGCGATATCCAAAAGCAAGTCTGAGCGCCTAGTCCGATTTGCCCTGCTCATCCGACAGGTTCAAGAGTTGCTGAGCGAGCTCGGAATCAAGAACAAGCCCTCGCCGCTGGAAAAGGAAGAGATGCTTCGCCGCTACCGGCGTGAACTGCCGGACGGCTTTGTCGATTGGATGGATGCCGCGCTTGTTCTCCACGCCGCGGGTCAATCATTTCCGCCTCTGCTTGGAACCGGTGGTAACGACGGCCGACTAGACTTTACGCAAAACTACATGCAGCGGCTCGTTTCGCTGGGCTTCGCCGGGGAGAGGTTAGCGGGCGAAGCCGAGGCATGGCTGCGCCAAGCGTTGTTTGCGACGTCGGCCCGCGATCTGATCTCGGCGGCGGTCGGGCAGTTCGACCCCGGAAGGGCCGGAGGACCGAACGCATCCATGGGGATGGAGGGAAATGCCCTGGTTAATCCGTGGGATTTCGCTCTCATGCTGGAAGGAACGCTGATACTTGCCGGCGCGGCGGCGCGGCGACTCGGAGTCGGCCACGGCGACCGGGCCGCCTTCCCATTCACGGTCCGCCCGTCGGCCGTCGGGTATGCGTCGGAGGCCGACGGAGAAGAGGCTAACTCGCGGGGCGAGATCTGGCTCCCGCGATGGGATAGGCCGGCATCTCTTGCCGAAATCCGTCTCGTATTCGCCGAAGGGCGCGCCGAGATCAACGGCCGCCAGTCGCGAGACGGGGTCGATTTCGCACGGGCTGCTGCCGGCCTCGGCATAGATCGCGGCATTGACGCCTTCGTGCGGTACGGATTCCTGAAACGGAGCGGCAAATCGTTTGTGGCCGCGCCGCTCGGGGACTTTCCGGTTCGGGTTCACCGGTCTGTCGATCTATTGAGAGAAGTTGATCCTTGGCTCGAAGCCCTTAAGTGGTCTAGCTCGGGCGACGATGTGCCTGCCCGGTTTCGGATGGCCCGGCGCAGGATCGAGCTTGCTATCTTCGATTACTGCCGATATGCGCACAGCGCGGACGATGCTAGCTGGTTCCAGCCCGTGCTCTCGGCGCTCGGGACCGCGAGAGAGAGATTGCCCTCGGCGACGTCCCGCCGGGGAAGCGGGGCGTCCGGCGACCGCTCGGTGGGCTCTCGGCACACTGGCTCTCCGCAGCCGACGACGGCTCGCGCGAATACCGACTCGCCTTGAGCCTCGTACACTCGCTTGGTGACAGAAATGGAACGGTATCGATCCGCCCGTACATGGAGCCCGTCCGATGGACTAAAGGCGCCTGGCGTTGGGGCGAGCGCGGCGGCCACGTCGTCTGGACTGGCAGCGACCTCGCGCAACCTCGGTGCGATTTTGATTCGCCGGATGATGGACGTGGACGATGCCGGCGAAAACCCGCCGTCCCGCGGATGCGTCTTGTCGACTTCGCTTGCGGATATCGCCGCCTTCATCACCGGGAAGACAGATGATCAGAAGTTGGAAGACCTGATCTGGGGACTAGCACTTGTCGGCAACCAGACGTCAATCCGGCCAAGCCCTTACCGCGACGAAGAGTTTATCCTTCCGAGGGCCTATGCCTTGCTCAAGCTGACTCTGCTGCCCGGAAGCTTGGAATGGGAGGAACACCACGGCGTGATGGCACTTCAGCTGAGGCAATCCAGCGGCGGTGAGACACCAACAGGCGTCTCCGTGAGGCCCGAGCCCGCGACGTTGGCACAGTTACTGGTTGGCCACATCTCTGAGGCGTGCGCTATCGCAGCCCGCCGGCTTCGGGCCTGCGGCCTCGTCCCGCTCGCGTCCCGACTCGCCGATGGCTCACGCCGTGACACCGAATGGTCGGCCAGCGGCGTCTCTTCAGTTCGGTTGCTCGCATCTCTGCTCTTTCCAATTTCGAGACGGTCAGTAACCAGTCTGGCCGATCAGGTACTCCGTCGCCCGGCCGTGGAAACCCTTGCATGAGGAGAACCGCCATGTCTGATCTTTTCGCCGCACTGAAGGACGCCCCTCGACTTTTGCTCGAAGCCCAGCTCAAGCCGATACAGGGGGATCGGTTTCAACCGACCGGCTTCGCCGACCTCGGCCCGGCCCGATACAAGGCCTACCGTAACGGAACCACTGTCGAAATGCTGCTCGTCGAATCCCCGCAGTCCGTGGCCAACAGGTTGGAATCTGCGTGCTGGGATGCGGGAGCCAGCGCGCTCGTGCCCGAACTGGACGGGATGCCTTACATCCAGGTGAACCGAGTCGACGGCTCGCACCTCACCAACTCCATCCTTGAGGCCCATCGGATCAACTCGCCCTATATCCTGGAGGGCAAGGACGCTGAGGTGCTTGACATGCTCAAGAAGGATGTCGCCGGTATGGAGAAGGGGCCCGTGGATCCTCGCAAGCTCGCACGGATCGTCTTCAAGTTAGACGCGAACGCGGTTCTACATGGCATCTTCCTCGCAAAATCCGAGCTCGCCGGTGGCCGGCTTCGGATGTCCCGGCTGCTGTCGGGATTCGTTGAGGCAGTTGAAGTACTGGACGCCGCGAGTGGGGGTGTGAAGAATGATCACGTGGACCCCTCCGGAGACACATCACGGGGGTTCGGGAACGTGCCTTTTCACCGCACAGAATTCTCCGCACGACAGCTCCGGTCCTACTTCAACCTGGATTTGGCCCTGTTGCATGGATACGGTCTGGGCCCTGAGGCTGAAACGTTCTTGATTGCCCTCGCTCTCTTCAAAATACACCGCTTCCTTAAAAGCGGCCTCCGACTGCGGACTGCCTGCGACCTCGATCTCGTCGGAAAAATTGAGGTCAAGGCACCGAGCGGTTTCGACCTGCCGGACGAACGAGCGGTCGCGGACGTGCTCACCTCTGCCATAGCCGCGTGCAAGAGATCGAACCTCTTCGCCGAACCGGCCATCACCGCTGTCACGTACGAGGCCAAGGTAAAGGCGTCAGGGGACATCAGTCTGCCCAAGGGAATGACGCATCCTAAGTTGCCTCCTGACTTGGACGGTCTGGTCGGGCAAAAATCCGACGGCGAGGGAAAAAAGGCCAAGCTGTATCTGGTTATCAGTCAATCGCTCGATGAAGCGCAGGCCGCCAAGCTTAAGGGCGTCTATGGCCAGAATGACAAGTTGAACAAGGCAATCGACAGGGCCCTCAAGTCCATTAAGACGGCCGGCGAAGCGAAGAACGATGACGATCCCGATGATGACGATGGAGATTGACTATGCCTATCTCCATCTCTATTCGATTTCCGGCCGGCCGCTTCCACGCCACACCATGGGGACACCACGTCAACGAAGGCCTCCCAGAGTGGCCGCCCTCACCATGGCGATTGATGCGCGCGCTCGCCGCCACCTGGAAGCGAAAGCTCGCGGATGTTCCGCTGGTCGAACAGGCAATACCCTCGATTCTTGCAGACTTGGCCGCTGAGCCACCGCAGTTCTACCTGCCGCCTGTCACACTGGCACATACCCGGCACTACATGCCTCTGCGGCATCCGGACGAGGGGGACCGCACGAAGGTATTCGACGCCTTCGTCTCGATCGATCCGGTTGCGGATGTTGTGTTCCATTGGCCCGGTCGGCACTTATCTCCGCAGGCGCGGACGGCGCTGGATCTAGTTGTATCTCGACTTGGTTATTTCGGCCGAGCCGAGTCGTGGTCAATCGCCGAGCTGCCCGTGGATTTCGATCCGACGTGCGTGAATTGCTCACCTGGATCCGTCCAGCCCGAACGCGACATAGCGCGCATGCTCGTAGCGGATCCCGAAACCTGGAACAATTGGCAATACAAAGATAGGAAGGTGATCAGACCAAGCCCGCTGTGGAACATACTTGCGGAGACCGCTGACATGCAGCAGGAAAGGTGGAGCGATCCACCAGGTTCGAAGTGGGTCACCTACAATCGCCCGGCCAACTGTTTCGCGCCTAGAGTGGCCGGACGAGTTCCTCGTGGGGATCCAAAAATGTACACCGTAGCGCGGTTCGTTGTTGATGTAGCTCAGGGGCGTAGCCCGCTTCCTTTGCTCACCGAGACCCTGGTCCTGGCTGAGCAGGCGCGCCGCTCGCTATTGTCGACGTGCAAATACATCACGCGGCGCGGCAGTCCCAGCTTGGCTGACGCCGGCATCTGGCCGCTTTCCCCCGCTTTTTGGGGCAAAGATGAACTGGGCCGGGCACGGACCGGCCACGTCCATGCCTTCTTCTTGCCTGCGGATGAAGACGGCGACGGCCGACTCGACCACCTAACGGTTCACGCGCCGATGGGCCTCAATTCCCTGGAACGCCTGGCCATCGACAGGCTCAGAAGCCTGCCGTTCGGCGACGGTGATCCACTCCGTTTGCTTTTGATCGGCTTGGGCAACGGGCACGACTTTCGTACGCCCCTCCTGGGCAATTCGGCCGTGTGGGTCGCCGCCACGCCATTCATCGTCACACGCCACATGAAGCGCCGGGGCCGGAAGCGCGACCCTCGTGAATTCTTTGAGGCGCCGGATGGGCGGCGCAATTTGTCAAGCAGGTATTGCGCGAAGAACTCGAGCGACGGGGCTTTCCTCACGCCGACGTGGAGATCGAACCGCTCGACCTTGTGGGCGCTCACTCATCCCTCCGGCCACTGCAATTTCGACTGACCCGTCGAAAACCGGGCGACGATGGCGCGCGCCGGCCGCGTGGGCTCTTCCGTCTGCGTTTTCCGCAGCCCGTCGCCGGCCCGATCGCTCTGGGACACTCGTGCCACTTTGGCCTCGGGCTGTTCCTTCCCGAATAATTGGGATCCGTGGATCGTATTATTAGAGAGAAACCCGTGCATATGAGTCGCCGTACCCATTGCTGCCGGCTGCTCGCTCCTCCTTCCGTCTTTTTTTGCGCAAAAACCCGTCGCGAGTGGTATTGTCGTGAAATGGGAGTTTTGAACGCTTCTCGACCTAAGCCCTTTGGCAATTCGGTGGTTATGAGAAAGAATGAACGAGCCCCCCACTCGCGGATCGGAAACGCTTGCGAACGAAGAACTTCGGTCAGACGGCCGAAGCCGAGCGTCAATTCGCGGGAGTCCCGGCTCGCGGCAGGCTCTCGCGGAACATCATGCAAACCGCTATTCTGCAAGTGTCCCCGAGGGGGGCTGTCTTCCACGCTGTGATCAGCGTGGCCCCATTGAAGCGTTATACGGAGCTGTCGCCGGATCGATTTGAGAGCGGCGTCTTCCACGCTGTGCTCAGCGTGGCCCCATTGAAGCACAGAGTGGACCGAGAGCTGCGACGCGTCTTGTTGCGGTCTTCCACGCTGTGCTCAGCGTGGCCCCATTGAAGCGTAATGGGTGTCGGAAGCGGAGACGTCGGCAGCATCGTCTTCCACGCTGTGATCAGCGTGGCCCCATTGAAGCTCCTTCGCCCGCGCCGCTTTCGCGAGCTCGTTGAAGTCTTCCACGCTGTGATCAGCGTGGCCCCATTGAAGCTATGTACTCGGCATCGTCATCGCGGCCAGACTGCGCCGTCTTCCACGCTGTGCTCAGCGTGGCCCCATTGAAGCGTGTCGACTGGAGATCGAAGTGCCCGGCGATGATCGGTCTTCCACGCTGTGATCAGCGTGGCCCCATTGAAG
This sequence comes from uncultured Isosphaeraceae bacterium, assembly GCA_963850935.1. Taxonomy (GTDB): domain Bacteria; phylum Planctomycetota; class Planctomycetia; order Isosphaerales; family Isosphaeraceae; genus CAWFRS01. The sequence continues at coordinate 6,360 of CAWKNT010000014.1, read as the reverse complement.
CTCGACCAGCACTCGTGTGCGTTCTTCGGCGGTCGGCCGTCTTCCACGCTGTGATCAGCGTGGCCCCATTGAAGCGCAGTTCGTGCGCCGCATGAACGCACGGTGGCGACGAAGTCTTCCACGCTGTGATCAGCGTGGCCCCATTGAAGCGGGTCCAGGGTACCGCAACGACCGCGACGGTCAGCGCGTCTTCCACGCTGTGATCAGCGTGGCCCCATTGAAGCACGGCCCCGGCGTGGCCGGCACCTGGATCGCCGATCGTCTTCCACGCTGTGATCAGCGTGGCCCCATTGAAGCTGGAGCTGATCGCTCAGGCAGCAACAGATAGACAGGCGTCTTCCACGCTGTGATCAGCGTGGCCCCATTGAAGCTGGGCGATCGGCATCGGGTTGAGGTGCTCGTTGAGTCTTCCACGCTGTGATCAGCGTGGCCCCATTGAAGCCACCATGAGATCCGCGCGAATCTGCGGCGATCATCGGATGTCTTCCACGCTGTGATCAGCGTGGCCCCATTGAAGCTTCGTCAAGCGGCCCGACCGCCGCGAACACGCCGGATGTCTTCCACGCTGTGATCAGCGTGGCCCCATTGAAGCTCGCCGGCAGAGGGCAACGACTCCGCAGCGACCGACAGTCTTCCACGCTGTGATCAGCGTGGCCCCATTGAAGCCTGTCGAGCGCGTCGAGCCGACGCTCGATACAGCTCGAGTCTTCCACGCTGTGATCAGCGTGGCCCCATTGAAGCGCCGGCGGATTCATCGGCGCCAGAGCACGGGCCGAGCGTCTTCCACGCTGTGATCAGCGTGGCCCCATTGAAGCGGTGCTGATGCCGATGCTGGCGCAGTGGATTCGCGAATGTCTTCCACGCTGTGATCAGCGTGGCCCCATTGAAGCTGGGACTATGGCGAGATCGCCGGATCCGATAGTCCGCCTGTCTTCCACGCTGTGATCAGCGTGGCCCCATTGAAGCTCCAGTGGAGGTGGATCAGTGCGCTCGGATTCTGGACGTCTTCCACGCTGTGCATCAGCGTGGCCCCATTGAAGCATCGCACACCGTGCGGTTACGTGGTGATCGGTCCGCGTCTTCCACGCTGTGCATCAGCGTGGCCCCATTGAAGCAGCGTGACCAGCCGACGTCAAGATCGTCGATTGCGACGTCTTCCACGCTGTGCATCAGCGTGGCCCCATTGAAGCCATGTCACGCGATGCCTCAGAGCGTCGCGTCGACGACGGTCTTCCACGCTGTGCATCAGCGTGGCCCCATTGAAGCCTGGCCGAGTGCATCGCAGTCATGTCGGCTGAAGCCAGTCTTCCACGCTGTGATCAGCGTGGCCCCATTGAAGCGGCGGTTCGTCGGCATCGATCATCGGCGATCTGAATAGCGTCTTCCACGCTGTGATCAGCGTGGCCCCATTGAAGCGCAGTATCTCGTCGAGCTGCGACGATCGGCCGGCTTACGTCTTCCACGCTGTGATCAGCGTGGCCCCATTGAAGCCACTCAGATCATACCGCGAGTGACGACGTAGATGTCGTCTTCCACGCTGTGATCAGCGTGGCCCCATTGAAGCTAGATGGCATCGCCCACGTGTCCGTGAGCTCGGAGGTCTTCCACGCTGTGCATCAGCGTGGCCCCATTGAAGCATAATGGAGATCGCGTTTTCAGGCCGCGCCCTGCTCGGCGTCTTCCACGCTGTGATCAGCGTGGCCCCATTGAAGCCTGGTGTAGCGGGCGATCCAGGACGGTCGCACACGGTGTCTTCCACGCTGTGATCAGCGTGGCCCCATTGAAGCCTGGCAATGATGCGTCTGTCGTGGCCCAAATCTGCCGGGTCTTCCACGCTGTGATCAGCGTGGCCCCATTGAAGCGCGCATTGCACAGATATCGCCCGCCGCTTCTTCGAGTGTCTTCCACGCTGTGATCAGCGTGGCCCCATTGAAGCCGGAGCCTCTTTCGAGCGAGCGTCTACTGCCGACAATCGTCTTCCACGCTGTGATCAGCGTGGCCCCATTGAAGCCATGAGACCGACGACGGCGTTACTGAAGGATTGCACGTCTTCCACGCTGTGATCAGCGTGGCCCCATTGAAGCTTGGTCCGACCTTGGTAGGCCAGCGAAGTCAAGAAAGTCTTCCACGCTGTGATCAGCGTGGCCCCATTGAAGCCACTCATACCGATGACATCGCCAGCCCACTGGCCGAGTCTTCCACGCTGTGATCAGCGTGGCCCCATTGAAGCACGAATTTGCGCACCGAAGCCGGATGGCTCCTCCGCCGTCTTCCACGCTGTGATCAGCGTGGCCCCATTGAAGCCAGACGTCGCGGCGTAGACAAGCGCGGTCGAAAAATAGGTCTTCCACGCTGTGATCAGCGTGGCCCCATTGAAGCTTGGACAGTCGGTTTCACTTGCGGCGCTGGCGATCAAGGTCTTCCACGCTGTGATCAGCGTGGCCCCATTGAAGCCGCAGAGCGGTGGAATTGACCAGCGACTGCTCCGCCGTGTCTTCCACGCTGTGATCAGCGTGGCCCCATTGAAGCGGGCCGATACCGTGATGTGAATGGCCCGCGTTCGGGGTCTTCCACGCTGTGATCAGCGTGGCCCCATTGAAGCCTGATTTTGGCTACGGCCGCTCAATCTCTTCGCGTCTTCCACGCTGTGATCAGCGTGGCCCCATTGAAGCCTTAACACCAGGAGAATTGCAGTGGTGAGCGTGATCAAGATAATCAACAGCGCTCCGATTAGGATAATCTATAGGATCTCGCTGCCCCAGTGTTGTCACCTGAGCGTCGGCGTTCCCATCGTCCAGGGTCTTGCGCGCCGTTGAGAGGCTGAGGGGGCTCAGCTCAGGCTCGACAAGAGGAACCGCCCCTCCCGCCTTCGCCCTCGCACCGCCCGGTCTGGGTGAGGGCGATGCGAGGGCGAAGGCGGGAGGGGCTAAGGCCAACCACTTTGGGCAGTCAAGGAGATCAGGGCGGACTCCGCCATTCAAAATCGCGATCTCCGGCGCCAGCCCTGTGCGGTGCCGATGGATTGCGTCCGCCTCCGGCGGGCTCCGCACGCATTGACTGCAACGCTGGCGAACGACCGTTCCGTTCCCTCTCAACTCCCTATAGGGAATGGGAACGGTCGCTCACCATCAATCCCGGAGTTGCCAACCAGCAGGCGTGCGGCCAAGCCGGCCTGCTCGCTCCAGGGACTCCAGTGCTTCGCCCAGGCGCTCGTTCTTGACGCCAAGCGAATCACGCAGCTTCGCTCGTGTCACGGTCGCGCCCCCACTCAGAAGGTCCAGCACGCGCTCTTCGAGACTGCGCTGCTTGCCGTCGCTGGCGAGCTTTGTCGAGCCGCCCCGCAGTTCTCCGACGACCTCCAGATGGGTTGTCTTTTCATCGGTCGCGACCAGTTCCAGATACACCGACGACGCCGCCGGCGCGGCCCGGTGCTCGCTCGAAAGCACCAGGTGTTCCCTGGTTCGGCGGAGATACAAGTTCGAGTCGCCGAAGGCGTGGATATCACTCGAACCGCGTAATCCCTGACCGGCGGCAACTCCCCCTGCGGCGTTCTTTCGCGTGTGATGCACCAAGAGTACCGAGAGATCGAACTGCCGCTGCAGCGACCGAAAGTACGCCAGCAACTCGGCGACTTCGCCGGCGTGATTCTCGTCGATGCCGTGGAGTCTCACCAATGGATCCAGCACCAGCAACCGAGGCCGAAGCCGCCTGGTTGTCTCACGGAGCCGCGTGCGATCGCGATCGCAATCGAGCCGCAGCACCGGCGCGGTGATCACGTGGATCTCCACCGACCCGAGCTCGAGGCCACGATGCCGGGCCATTCCCTCGATGCGCTCGCGCACGACCAGCAGTGCGTCCTCGGCCAGGTAGACCAGGACCGGCCCCGGCTGCGGCACGGCGTACTTACCCAAGCACGCCGTGCCGGTGGCCACAGAGAGAGCCATGTCCAGCCCCAGCCATGTCTTGGCGCACTTGGGGGCACCGCCGATCACACCCACCGAACTGGCGCCCCAGAGCTCATCCACCAGCCAGCGCTGGGTGCTCGGCTCACTGGAGATGTCGCCCACGCGCACCACCAGAAACGAGTTATCTGCATTCATATGCATCTTCACACCTTCGCTTTCTTCTTGAACGCGGGACGTGAAGCCTTCTGCTGGTAGAGCTCCAGGTAACACTTCTCGTCGAGCATTGCGACCTCCTGCGACATGCCGTAGGCCAACAGGTCGTTCCCCATATTCATCAGGAGGCGGTAGTTGCCCGAGCTGTGATCGACCAGCGTGTCCAAGAGCTCGGCCGTCATCAGCGAGGCGTTGCCGGCCTTCGATAGCGCGTGCTGGAGCAATTCCAGCAGCTCGTCGCGCGTGGCGGGCTCGGTGACAAGACGGGTACGGATCCGACTCCCCAATGGGATCAGGTCTTCGTGCCGGAGTAGTTCGACGAGCCGGCCGTCTCCCGAGAGAATCACGGTCAAGAGCGACATGGCGTCGAAGTCGGCACTGGAGAGAATCCGCAGTTCAGAAAGGACGTCCGGGCCCATCTCCTGCGCTTCGTCGATCAAGAGCACCGGGCGGATCCGTGAGGAGGCCACGTGCGCTTTCCAGCGCTCGCGCAGTGCCTTGAATCCGCACCAGCGATTGTGCGGCGCGAGCTTCACCGCGAAGATGTCCCCCAGCTCCCGATAGAAGTCGGGGCTTTTCGACTGGGGCCTTTCGATCACACCGACCGTGACATCGCGCACCGCGGACAGCCGCCCGGCGACGATCCGCAGTGCCACCGATTTGCCGGTGCCCGACTCACCCGTGACGAGCGCGAATCCCCCCTCCTGGACCAACTGTTCGACACGCCAGGCGAAATGCTCGATCTTGGGCGTCGCCAGAGCGCTTCGCCGGGGAGCTCGGGGGAAAACGGATTCCATTTGAGCCCGTAGAGGGCCAGTAGATTCTTGCTGCTCATGATGATTCTCCGTTGTCTTCTGGGGATGTCTTGGGCAAATAGGCCGGTGGCATGCCCGTGGCCGAGTACTCTTGCAAGATCTGTTTCAAAAGAGGCGGCAGCTCGCCCGGGGCACGCCGCTGGTCCAGAGGCGGTGCATCGATGCTGCCAGGTTCGACGACGGCCCGGCGGCCATCGGCGTTGGCGGTTTTGTCGAGGGGATAGATGGCAGCCAGAATGGTCCCATTGTGCTCGTCGACCAGGTCGACGCGGCCGAGGTCCCAGCGAGCGTAGCGCACGGTCACTGCATGGAAGTGACGGTATCTCGCTGGAATCTCGAAGCGTACGCCTTCGACCGAGATCGTCCCATCGCTGCGCCGCTGAATTCGCTTGGTCTCCAGGCGAAACGCGTCGCGGAGCGATTCGCTTTTGGGGCTATCGCGGAGCACGCTCGGTGCCCGCTTGAAGCGCTCGACCGGCGCGCATGAAGTCTCACGGTGCAGGGCGCGGTTGTACTCGATTTCCATCCACGCCTAGGTCGCCTGGTTCAAGAACTCGAGCGTCAGCTCGACCGCGCCGTCGAGCATGTTCAAGAGCCTCCCCTCAAGCGTCCCCCAGAAGGCCTCTTGCTTGCCGTTCTGATAAGGGCTGTACGGCAGGGTTCGCTCGTGGACGATTCCGAGCGCAACAGACCCTCTGTGACTTCCTCGGCCACCATTGCCGAGCCGTTGTCGGTCAACAGGGCACGCGGCAGGCCCCGCTTCTGGATCGCCTGGGAGAGTCCGTGGACCAGATCTTCCGCGGTCTCGGAGAGGTACCACTGCACGTGGCAGCACAGCCGCGAGTGGTCGTCGAGGATGCCCAGGGCGATGGGGTGCAGCCACCGGCCGCCGGCAGGAGATCCTTCTCGAACCGTGGTGGAAATCGAGGTGCCACAGCGCCCCGACGTACTCGGCTTCGTAACTGCGAACCTCGCGCGTCTGTCGCCTTCGTTCGGCGGGCCTCGCCAGGGCGAGTGTGCGGCACAATCACAGACTTCTTCAGCAGACCGTGGGTCGCATGTATGCTTGACCGTGGAATGAGGGGAGCCGCCCAGTGAGGGATTGCGTTCACCAGCGCGGCGAGGTTGTCGTAGTGCAGTTGGAAGCTCCAGCCCGGGTGATCACCGTACTGGAGATGAAGTCGCTCAGTGAGGGCCGGCGCCAAGGAGATCTTGCCGCGGTCCTTGCGTACGGCACGGCGTAAGGCACTCACGGGATCGTCGCGTTGGTGATGCGCCTGTATACCAGCTAGCAATCGTGCCGGGCGCAAGACGGATTCGTGCCGGGTCACGGGATGCGACCAGGTTTCCTTGGCAAGGGAGCGGATCGTCGTCTGAGGCGCTTTGCGGCAGGGGGAGAGCTCAAGAGCGAGCCCACCACGGAGAAT
>CAWKNT010000013.1:0-211802 GCA_963850935.1 uncultured Isosphaeraceae bacterium | reverse complement strand
GGCTTCGCGGTGTCTGCCTTTGTTTTTGGTTGTTGAGCTGTAAGGACATGCGGCTTCGCGGTGTCTGCCTTTGTTTTTGGTTGTTGAGCTGTAAGGACATGCATGGCAGACGGTAGAAGCGGAGGGAGTTCGCAGCTGCCCAAGGTGTTCGGCGATTTCTACGAACTCAAAGCGCGGTGCGATTGAATACAGGGCAGCGGGCAGTAAGGACGTCCACTGCGTGCGCCGTGAACCGTGTAAGGTGTTGATCTTCAGTGGGTATTGTGCGTGGGCAAGATAATCGGGGCGAAATCCGCCGTTCCTGAGCGTCGGGCTTCGCGGTGTCTCGTGGCGGCTTCGCGGTGTCTGGCGGCTTCGCGGTGTCTGCCTTTGTTTTTGGTTTTTGAGCTGTAATGGCGGCTTCGCGGTGTCGGCGGCTTCGCGGTGTCTGCCTTTGTTTTGGCGGCTTCGCGGTGTCTGCCTTTGGCGGCTTCGCGGTGTCTGCCTTTGTTTTTTGGCGGCTTCGCGGTGTCTGGCGGCTTCGCGGTGTCTGCCTTTGGCGGCTTCGCGGTGTCTGCCTTTGTTTTTGGTTTTTGAGCTGTAAGGACATGCATGGCAGACGGTAGAAGCGCGAGGGAGTTCGCAGCTGCCCAAGGTGTTCGGCGATTTCTACGAACTCAAAGCGCGGTGCGATTGAATACCGGGCAGTGGGCAGTAAGGACAGGGCGCCCGTAATTGCACGGAACAACCCGCCACGTTGACCGGACGCTTCATTCCGAGCCGCTCTTGCAGTTTTTCGACCAAGATATTGAGTTGATGGAATCTTGAGGCTTGTCATTACCCATGCAAACAAGGCTCGAACAGAAGGAAACGAAGGCAACGAAGTGTGAGCGCACGGCCTGAAGCAGCGGCTAGACCAAATAGGCGAAACTCAAAATCGTCTACACAATCGAGCCAAAGTCAGGGGGCGCCAAGCCAGTGACATATTCGCCATCGCCGTACTGCACCGGATCGCATCGACCATCGGGAGGAACACCAACTGTCGGCATGCCCAAAGTGCCACTGACCTAATCGACGTATTCAACCTTTTGCATTTCTTTGTTTTCTTCGTTTCCTTCTGTTCCAAGATGAGTCCGCTACCATACACCCGCTATTCGCCAAAGCTGATTGGCTCTACTGTCGGGCAGGGGAGATCCCAGCAGATGACCGCTGGTACATCGCCGCTGTCATTCGTCACCTGTGCCTCGAACGGCGCCACGCTCCGGACAAACCTCCTCGCCTCACCTTGTTTAGCGCCCGACTTGGCGCACCAGGTCGTCGCAATCAGGAACTGCCCGAGCGCCGCGGACGGGCTCAATATCGGCATTACACGAGCGGAGACGGAATGGGTCGTCTGGGTTCATCAAGATGTGTGGCTGCCGGCGGGATGGGACCGATGCGTTTTAGAACAACTCGACGAAGCCGAGCGACGGTTTGGGCCGATCGGGGTCGCGGGGGTTTACGGTCTCGGCGAGGTGATCACGCTCTGCGATCAATCACAGCCGCTGGCCGCCGGGCGCGTTGGCTGGGTCGTTGACCGCGGCCGGGCACTCCGCGACGGGCCGGAGCTGCCCGCACGGGTCGCAACACTTGATGAGCTACTGCTGATCGTGAAACGTGATTCCGGCCTTCGATTCCACCCTGATCTGGGATTCCACCTCTATGGAGCTGATATCTGCCTGCAGGCAAGCGAACAAGGGCTGGCCGTGGTGGCGTTGGCGGCGCTGTGTCATCATAATTCGCCAGCGTCGGATTGCCGCAGGCGTTTTTCGCCAGCGCTCAAGTGTTAGCCCAGAAATGGAGGCACCGGCTGCCGGTCGCCACACCGTGTGCGATCATCGACCGCGGAGGAATTGTGCATGTCCTAGGAAATGCGACCACGGAGGGACTTCGATCAATTGCTCACACCTTACCACGTGACGGCTTGACCGAAGCGGGGCTAGAGCGGACTTCGACGTCGCGGACCAGGTTGGGCGGAAATTCGATTAGTACAAACGCAATATAAATACAAGTTACCACAGAGACACAGAGGGCACAGAGAAAAACATTTAAATTGGCGTGACCATTCAGCCGATTGAGGACGGGACCGAATGAGGAACCCAGGAAGCCAGGAGAACGCAAAACTGGGCAGTTCCTGGTTTCCTTGTTTCCTTATTGTTCGCGTATTGGCAGTTCGGCAGCAAGGACATGCAGAGCGGACGGTGTAAACGCGGAGGAATTCGCCGCCGCTTGAGATATTGGGCGATTCGTCGAGTCAATGTGCGGAATATGGCTGAACACAGGTGCGCATTGAGGCGGCCCAAAGAATCTCGACGTGCGCGGCGAAAGGTCTGAGCAGGCTGAATCGCGTGGGATTAAGCGCGTGCGATGTGATTCAACGGAGTTCTCTTAGATATGTACGAGAGCGAACGCATTTTCGCACTGCCGTGAAGCATTACGCTGGCGGCAATTCGATGTGATTCGGTTTCTCGTCATCTGGCAGGATAGCCCGTCACGTTCACGGGGCGCCGCATTCCGAAACGCTCGGCGACCTCCCGCAGCTTGGCACGAATGGTCACAAAGAAACTGCCCAGCAGACGAACGTCACGGAGCTTCTCGAGCCGGGCCTGCCAGCTCTGAGCGCTGGAACCCAGCCGCTCGAGGATCCCGGCCAACTCCGACGAGATCGTGGACTTGCCCTGCCTGACGAGGTCGACGTCGTGGAAAGAGATTCACCACGTAGACGCGAAGAGCGCAGGAAAGGCGACGAACGCCCCAGCACTCATCGATCATCTGGTCCGCTTTGTGCTTTCCTTTACGGGAAGCACGTTCTTCTGATTGACTGCCTCTTCCCTTCTCGCTTTTAGCTTCTTCGCGGTGAAGAAGGAGATCCCAGCAGATGACAGCCGCGACCTCATTGTTGTCGTTTGTCGCATGCGCCTCGAATGACAAAACACTCGAGACGAATCTCTTGGCCTCGCCCTGTTTAGCGTCCCACTCGCCGCACCAGGTCGTGGTGGTCAAGAATTGCCCGAGCGCTGCGGATGGGCTCAACATCGGCATTGCGCGGTCCGAGACAGAATGGGTCGTGTGCGTTCATCAGGATGTATGGCTCCCGGCGGGATGGGACCGATGCGTCTTAGAACAACTCGATCAGGCAGAGCGACGGTTTGGGCCGATCGGTGTTGCGGGGGTCTACGGCGTCGGCGAGGTGATCACGCTCTGCGATCAATCACAGCCGCTGGCCGCCGAGCGCGTTGGCTGGGTCGTTGACCGCGGCCGGATGCTCCGCGACGGGCCGGAGCTGCCCGCACGGGTCGCAACACTTGACGAGCTGCTGCTGATCGTCCGACGGGACTCCGGCCTGCGATTCGATCCTGAACTTGGATTCCATCTGTATGGAGCCGATATCTGCCTGCAGGCAAGCGAACAAAGGCTGGCCGTGGTGGCATTGGGCGCGCTGTGTCATCATCATTCGCGCAGCGTTGGATTGCCGGAGGCGTTTTTCGCTAGCGCTCAAGTATTCGCCCGGAAATGGAGGCACCGGCTGCCGGTCGCGACACCGTGTGCGATCATCGACCGCGGAGGGATCGTGCATGTTCTCGGAAATGCGACCACGGAGGGACTTCGATCAATTGCTCACACCTTACCACGTGACGGCTCGACCGAAGCGGGGCTAGAGCGGACTTCGACGTCGCGGACCAGTTTGGGCGGAAATTCGATTAGTACAAACGCAATATAAATACAAGTTACCACAGAGACACAGAGGGCACAGAGAAAAACATTTAAATTGGCGTGACCATTCAGCCGATTGAGGACGGGACCGAATGAGGAACCCAGGAAGCCAGGAGAACGCAAGACGGGGCAGTTCCTGGTTTCCTTGTTTCCTTATTGTTCGCGTATTGGCAGTTCCGGAATTCCGCTGAACGATTGCAAATTGGCACGTCAGCGCTACGGGAGCAATCATGGACTTTGTATTAGTGATATGTATATGCTACTAGTAATAAATTATTTGTAATATTTCTCTGGATTCTCTGTGCCTCTGTGGTGAACGTCTTTCCCGTATTTTTTGTCCGCATTGATTTCCGTCGAGCGATGCCTTGACTTTCGCGGTGGAGCGTCACAGCTATGACTCGCAACAACTTTGGTGGGCTCGTGTCCATTATTATCCCCTGCTGGAGCCAGCTTGATTTTACCCGCCAGTGCATCAGCGCGCTGCGGCACTACACGCGACCGCCATGGGAATTGATCGTTATCGATAACGGATCGAGCGACGGTACGGCTGCGTATCTGAGCGGCGTGCAGGATGCCGCGGCCGTGCCTGTTACCGTGATTTCCAATCGAGAAAATCGAGGCTTCCCCGCCGCGATCAATCAGGGACTGCAACAAGCACGCGGGGAATACCTCGTGTTGCTCAATAACGACGTTGTCGTCACTGATGCTTGGCTGGACCAACTTGTTGCCCTCACCACCGCCAAGATCGCGAAAAAAGATGGTTTAACCGCAATACCGTTCGTCTTCACGCAAGTCATAGCCTCCTGTAACCTTGAGGGTGTCTAGGACCCAGGTTTGAAGGAGGCTATGACAATGACGCGGCAAGGAAGCTGCCAGAATTCGACGCCGGATGCGCTCGCTGTTGTGGATCGTCTGGCGGGCTTGAGCAAGGTTATCTCGCCGGCGGTTATAGAACAAGCTTTGTTGGACACGGGCCGGGCCGAGCAACGCGCCTGTCGGTTGTCGCATCGTGTCACGCTCTGGATTGTGTTGGCCATGGGCGTGCTCACGGATCTGCCCATTCGTCAGGTCTTCAAACACGCTCGGCGTATGAGGCCTGAGGACAAAACACCCTCGCGTAGCAACCTGTGCGAGGCGCGACAGCGCTTGGCTGTGGAACCGGTCCGACGCGTCTTTGACTTGGTGGTCAAACCGCTGGCCACCCCGCAGACGCTGGGCGGCTTCTATCACGACCTACGCTTGATGGGCATCGACGGCACTGTTCTGGACGTGCCTGACACGCCGGCTAACGACGCGCACTTTGGCCGGAGCAGTGGTGGCCGTGGCGACAGCGCCTTCCCGCAAGTCCGCAAGGTCAGCCTGGTGGAACTGGGTACGCATGTCGAAATTGCCATGGCCGTTGGCGGCTACCACGACAGCGAACAAAAACTGGCCGAGCAACTCTGGGACCACCTTCCGGCCGACGCCTTGCTGGTGGAAGATCGCGGCTTTTTCAGCTACGCACACTGGAAAAAACTGGACGCGCGCGGCACCAAACTCCTCGCTCGTCTCAAAGGTAACCTGATCCTGCGGCCGATCCAACGGTTGCCGGATGGCTCGTTCCTGGCCAAGATTTATCCGTCGCCTCGCGATCGAGACCGGGACCGCGACGGCATCGTCGTGCGGGTGATCGAGTACACGCTGAATGACCCGGAGCGGACCGGCCATGGCGAAACCCATCGTTTGGCGACCAACTTGTTCGATCACACGCGATTCCCAGCGTTTGAACTGGCGTGTTACTACCATGAGCGTTGGGAAGAAGAACTGGTCTTCGACGAGCAGAAGACGCATCAGGATCCGCGGCGCCCGTCCAAGCCTACGCACCTGCGCAGCCAGACACCTGCGGGTGTGGAGCAGGAGTTATACGCCTTGTCGCTTGGTCACTTCGTAGTGCGAGCGCTGATGCTGGAGGCGGCCCAGCAGGAGAGCCTCGATGTGGACCGGTTATCGTTTACGGGTTGCCTGCAAATTCTGCAGGCGCGGTTACCAGAGTGCGACAGCATCACTCCGCACGGTCTGAACCGATGGTATCGACTGCTGCTGGCGGAGATGGCACAAGAGCGCCTCGAGCCACGCCGCAACCGAGTCAACCCCCGCGTGGTCAAACGCAAGATGTCCAAGTTCGCCAAGAAACGTTCGGAACATCGACGCCGAACGCCCTTGAAGAAAACCTTTGCCGAGACTGTGGTTATTACTTGACGAACGGTATTGGGTTTAACCGCCACGGGCGCAAGAACGCCAAGAATGCGAGAGGGCGAACTGGGAAAAGTTATTGCGCGGACGAAAGTTGGCGGGCCATTCGACAAAGGCCGAATGTCACAATCATTGATTTTGATGATGTGACTTCCGATCCGTTCGCTGGAAGCTCGGCGACCACGACACCGGGTGCGCCATTGACGATCGAGCCAGAGCCGGCGGCGAGCTCTTCGTCGTCACTGCCTACTGCCTACTGCCTACTGCCTACTACTCCCAGCATCGTTGGCCCCATGTCCAATTATGCCGCACCCCCGCAACTTGTCGAGAATGTGCCCTATCGCGACATCGGCGAGATGCATCGCTTTGCCGCGAACTGGCGCGACCAGCATCGCGGGCAGTGGTTCACCGCGCCGAAGCTGTCGGGATTTTGCTTGCTCATGAAGCGGGCCGTTTACGAGGCGATCGGTGGGCTCGATGAACGGTTTGGATTGGGATTCTTTGATGACGACGATCTCGCCGAGCGGGCGCGGCGGGCGGGATTTGAGCTGGCGGTCGCCCATGATCTGTTCGTGCACCACTTCGGCAGCCGGACGTTTGCCGGCAATGGCATTGATGCCGAAAAGCTGCTGGATCAGAACGCCGGACGATTCGCGGCCAAGTGGGGCTTGAAGGGGGCTAACGGCACGCGGGTCTCGCTTCAGCCCTGGAGGGGATCGCCAGCAGCTAACGCAGGGACCTTGATGGGTCCTGGTTCGGATCAAAAAGAGATCTCACGCAAAGCCGCAAAGACCGCAAAGAATAAACATTTGTTTGAGTCTGGACAAAGCGACGTCGTGCACGTGGCTCAGGTCTCTGCCGAAGCGGTCCCGTCATCGTCCTTTGCGGCTTTGCGGCTTGGCGTGAGATCTTCTTTCCTGGATGACATCCCCTCGATAGACCTTGGCGAGAGGGCGAGTGTGTCGTTAACCATGACAAGCGATTGCGAAAGGGTCAAGATGTCGCGTACGTGGTGCGCTGTGCGTGCTATCCCAGCCCAGATGGAACAGGTGGCGACACGGTTGTCGACCATATCCGGCTGTTTCCGCTCCGGGAAGGGATCCGCTGGACCTATCGGGTGCACGAACAGATTCTGCCCGCCCTGCGCAGGGCAAATATACCCGTCGAATGGACCGATTTGGCCGTGCGGCATACGGGCTACATCGACCAGGCCCTGCGGTCGAGAAAGCTTGACCGCGACACGCGGATCCTCATGCAAGAGCTGGAGGCTCGGCCTCATGATCCGTTTACACTCTTCAACCTGGGGTCGATCGCCGGCGAGCGTAAGGATTGGAACGCCGCTCTTCGCTATCTTGAGCGCAGCCTGAAATTGTCGGTGCCGAGCGATTCGATCGTGCGTAAGCTCTATGCGTTAATCGCGCGGGCGCACCAGATGCTGGGCGAACCGCAGGCGGCGCTACAGACCTGTGCCGAGGGGCTCAAGCTCGACCCCGGCGATGCGGAATTATGGTTTCGCAAGGCGGTGGTGCACCGGCATCGGGGCGAATCGGGCGAGGCCGAAGAGTGCTGGCGGCGGATCTTACACTGCAAGCGGCCCAATCAGTTTTGCAGCGTCGATCAAGGCATTTATGGGCATTTAACCCGGCGCAACCTGGCCGTGCTGGCCGCCGAACGAGGTGATCATGGCGAGAGCGATCGGCTGTGGCGTGAAGTGCTGGCCGAGTGCCCGGGGGATCGGGAGGCGCTGGCGAAGCTGAATGGGACACCGAATTAGCATCAGGATGAAGATTGCAGTTTCTCGCGAAATCGCCACAGGCCTCCGCGAGGCGTCGACAAACAAGCGTGTTTGCCGGAGACGAATTTGGATCCACGGGTCGAGATGCCTTCGTTGGCTCAGACTCCCAACTCATCCAGGCGTTTAATCAGCATATTCTCAATCATCTGGGCGGTGCGACGATAGGTCTCGTGGTCGCAGCCGACGGGGTCAGCCACGTCGCCGCCGGCGGGGTCCAGCAGAAACGCCCGGGGCTCGACTTCGGGCATGGCACGGAGCAAATCGTCGAGGTGGTCGGCCGTCATCGCGAAAATACAGTCGGCCTGGCGCACGAGGCTCGTGGCGATCTTGCGGCTTCGATGATTTTCAAGCGAACCGCCGAGTGCACGGATGATGTCGACGGCATGGGCGGCGGCAGGTACGCCATTGGTCGCTGCCACGCCCGCGGAGCGCACCACAAATCCGCGGCGATCAAGCTCTGCCAGCGGGCAGCCCAGGCGCTTTGCTAACAGGAGTTTACAGATGGCTTCGGCCATCGGACTGCGGCAAGTGTTGCCCGTACAAACAAAAAGGATAATAACGCTCGAAGTTTCCGCGAGTGTGGCTGCGTCAATCACGCCCTGACGCTCGATACTCCAGCGATCCTCATCGATGCGTACCACAGTCGCGAAGTTCTGATAATGCGTAGGTCCTGCGTCGACGACCATGTCCAGCCCGGACAATCCCCGCAGTGACTCGGCCGTCGAGGGAATAGGATGCTCGGGAGTGGAGACCATCGAGACCACCAGGGGCGCCGGCAGCAGCCGGAGGACTTCACGGACGATCGGGTGCGCCGGGCTGCGCAACGCGACGTCGCCGTCAGGCGAAATCAGCGACCGCGCTTCCGCCGGCAAGCGCGCATAGAGGCCGTCGGCCATATGCCGCGCGAAAACCAGCGTCGCCGGTCCAGGCCACAGCCTCCAGGCCATCCGGCGCCCCACTTGCGAGATCCCTGGTACCCAGTCGGTGACCTCCTCGGGACCTTTCAAGAGCAGCGTCAAGGGTCGGTTCAGCTCGGTGCGCCGCAGCCCGCGCACCCGGGCCACGCTGCTGGCACTCAGGGCGCAGGCCGCTAAGGCGTAGACCGTTTCCGTCGCCAGCCCCACGACGCCACCCTGCGCTAAACAGGCGACGGCGCGATGGATGACGTCGCGGAGGTCGTCGGCCTGCGACACGTCGATCCATTGCGGTGCAAGAGACGCGTCTGTCATCGAACCCAAGGCTGAAGGATGAACTACCTAGATGCCAGCGAGACTCTTCTCTCCCGACCTGGCCATTTACTGTACGCGCCAAACCTGGGTCCGGTCAACCCGGCCATGCCCAGGTCGCAAGACGCCAATCAAAAGAGGAGGGTCAGGCCCTTCACGTCGCGGATTTCGCCATAGATGGCCCGTACTTGCTCCGCGGATCTGCACAGTAATGTCGAGCGTCAAGGCGACGTGTCGCCCGCCTGGCGTGATCCGAACCGAATAATCCAGGTCTGACCGGGCCGGCAGATGTTCACAAACGGCGTTGACCACGCGCGATTCAAAGTCGTCGTCGGTCACGCCGATCGCCTTGATCTTGTAGACGCCCGGGAAAAAATGGATCGATTCGAGCAGCTCTACCGAAGGACGATGGTCCATGGCCTGCTCCAGCCCCGGTGGAGAAAGATGGAATCCCTACTTTTACATCATACGCAGCGCGCAGCCGATCACCAAACAATATGGTCGATCGCCAAATCACCCGAGGGGAGTACTCGTCCCGCTCGCAAGTCGCAAAACGGAACGAGAATCTTCAGCACGGAATGTACAGGCAGCTCCGACCGAGAAGTCCGCTTATTCCAAGGCACGTCGGCACGCACGAGCTGACACGGATCGGAATGGCTATGGAGGCTTTAACTAACAGCGGCCGGACAATTTGCGTCATTTCTTCCTATGTCTGATCCGGCTGCGCATCCGGCGCTCTTGCGCCAACCTTGCGGCGTCCTTTACCTCGTCTACGGCTGGCCATGCGTTCTCCTCTGAGGATCGATGACGAAACAATGCACGGAGGGTCAAACGAGCATTCCGTATCGGCTCGAAGCCAAAACCTAGATTGTATACGGAAAAGCGCTAAGTGCTCAAGGTCCAGGCGGCCGAGATTCTCGTTTGCCTGCCTACTTTTTCCAGTCGACAGCCGAGAGACTGGAAAGCGCCAGCGCCAGTGCCTGCGTCCCTTTACGCCCGTACCCTTGGGCTTGCACAGCCAGGTAGAGCTGCTCGGCCAGGGCCAATCCCGGCAGGCTGAGCTTCATGCGCCGCGATTCGGCCAGCGCGATCCCCATGTCCTTGAGGAAATGCTCGACAAAAAATCCCGGCTCGAAGTTGCCGGCGATTACGCGGGGGCCGAGGTTAGATCAGGCTCCACGAGCCGGCCGCACCGCTGGAGACGCTCTGGAGGACAGTATTCAGGTCGAGGCCGGCCTTGAATGCATAAAGCAAAGCCTCGCAGACGCCGATCATGTTGGAGGCGATCAAGATCTGGTTGACCATCTTGGTGTGCTGGCCCGCGCCGGCGGGTCCTTGATGGACGATCGTCTTGCCCATCGTCTCGAAGAGAGGCCTGCAGCGCATCGACGACATCTTTTTCGCCGCCGATCATGATCGATAGCCGGGCCTCTGCGCGCCGACGTCGCCGCCGGACACCGGCGCGTCGACGGCGTGCACTTCCTTTGGCCCTGCGCCGCCTGGTCGATCTCGATCGCCAGCGCCGGCTCGCTCGTCGTCATGTCGACCAAGACGGTCGCCGGCCTTGGCGGCAGCGAGCGTGCCGTTGGGCGCCCAGAGTCACCTCGCGCACGTCGCGCGGGTAGCCGACGATCGTGAAAACCACGTCGGACTCTTGGGCGACCGCTCGGGGCGAATCGGCGAGCTTGGCCCCCTGCTCCACCAGCGGCCTGGCCTTTTTCGGCGGTGCGGTTGTAGACCGTCGCCTTGTACCCGGCCGCGATCAGATGGCCGCACATCGATCGCCCATCACCCCGGTGCCAATCCAGCCGATCCGCGTTTTTGCCGGTGTAAACTCGAGTGCCATTAGCTGCTACCCCGCGGCTTGCCTTGAGCCAGATCGTTGCCAGCCGTTACAATTCAGAAGCTCCCGTGGCACATTATAACGACGGTCCCAAGGCCGCACAGCCAATCGATCCCTGGCCCCTGGAACGTCTTGGTCTTTCCCCGGGCAGACCGATTTTCCTGCGCACTCGATCCTTACACACTCGAGCCCACTCATGCCGAATTCCCTGATCGAAAGGTACTTGAAGACCAAAGACCCCGCGGCGATCGCGCCCGGTTTCCTGGCCTATCTGGCCAACCTCGAGTGCGTGGCCCGGGTTGCTCCCGATGTGGCGAAGTCGATCGTGCAAGAGCTCGCCGACCAGCGGCAGCAATATCAAGATGATCGCCAGTGAGAATTTTTCGTCGCTGGCGACCCAGTGCGCGATGGCCAATCTCTCGACCGACAAGTACGCCGAAGGCATTCCTCATCACCGGTTCTATGCCGGCTGCGACAATGTCGACTCGATCGAGGATCTGGCCAATCTGCGGGCGCGCGAGCTGTTCGGCGCGGCGCACGCGTATGCGCAGCCGCATAGCGGCGCCGACGCCAATCTCGTGGCGTTCTGGGCGATCTTCCGCGCCCGGGTCGAGCTGCCCGAGATGGCCAAGATCCTCGGCGCCGAGAGCCCGGAAGCATCTTGTCCCGGCGGACTGGTACAAGTTGACGGTCGAAGCAATGGAGTGCCGGTCCGCCAGGCGCTGGGCAATCAGCGCCTGCTGGGCATGGATCTGGCCTCGGGGGGCCACCTCACCCATGGCTACCGGCTCAATTCATCTGGGAAGATGTTCGAGGCTCATGGCTATACCGTCGATCGCAAGACATTCCTGCTTGACTACGACGCGATCGAGAAACAGGCCCTCGAGGTGAAGCCGCTGATCCTGCTGGCCGGCTTCAGTGCTTATTCGCGCAACATCAACTACGCCCGGATGCGCGAGATCGCCGACCGAGTCGGTGCGTTTGTTCATGGTCGACATGGCCCACTTCGCCGGACTGGTCGCGGGCAAGGTTTTGCAGGGAGATTTCAATCCCGATTCCCCATGCGCATGTCGTGACGACGACGACGCACAAAACCCTGCGCGGGCCGCGCGGCGGCCTGGTGCTTTGCACCGACGAGCTCAAAGAGCATGTCGACCGCGGCTGCCCGCTGGTGCTGGGCGGGCCGCTGCCGCACGTGATGGCGGCCAAGGCCGTCGCGTTCACCGAGGCACTCCGGCCGGAGTTCACGACGTACGCCCACCAGATCGTCGCCAATGCCCGGGCCCTGGGCGAAGCGTTCGTGCGCGAGGGGCTGAACGTCCTTACCGGCGGGACCGACAACCACCTGCTGGTCCTCGACGTCGCTTCGACCCACGGCATCACGGGCCGCCAGGCCGAAGACGCTGTCCGGCGGTGCGGGATCACCCTCAATCGCAACCCGATCCCGTTCGACCCCAACGGCCCGTGGTACACGAGCGGTCTGCGGTTCGGAGCCGCCGCCGTCGACCACGCTGGGGATGGGCAAAGCCGAGATGGACGAGATCGCGTCGGTGGTCGCCCTGGTGCTCAAGAACATCAAACCGGGCAAGACCAAATCCGGTGCGGTCGACAAGACGAAGTACACGCTCGACGAGACCATCCGCAGCCAGGCGCATACCCGCGTCAAGAACCTGCTCGATTCGTATCCGGTTTATCCCGAGATTGATTTGGCGTTTCTCCTCGAAGGTTTGGGAATGCGATGATGCGATAGAGTAAAAGTAAGATCAGGATCAAGATCAAGATCAGGATCAAGATCAGGATGAGGAATTCGAGGGGACCACGAGCACGATTCAATTCGCCGACTAGCCTTTTTGGTCCTGATCTTGATCCTGATCCTGCTCATGATCCTCTTTACGATCCGGCCGTTGTGCGCGGAGAACTTGATGATATCTTCGTTAGCCACGGCTACCATCATTCACGAAATTCTCGAGAATTACGCGCTGCCACTGCGAGGCTTTCACGGCGTTGTCCACTGGGCGCGCGTGCTGGAAAACGGCCAGCGACTCGCATCTGAAACGGGAGCAAACGTCGATGTCGTCACCCTCTTCGCGCTGTTTCATGATTCGCGGCGCGTGAACGAGGATCGCGATTTGGGTCACGGCCACCGCGGGGCCAGATATGCCAGGAAGTTGCGAGGAAAGCTAATCGATCTGGACGATGCCGACTTCAAGCTTCTTTTTGAAGCTTGCCGGTTGCACACGGACGGCCTCACCGAGGGCGACGTCACTCTTCAAACTTGCTGGGATGCCGATCGACTCGACCTGGGACGAGTCGGCATCACTCCGGAACCGGATCAACTCTGCACCGATGCCGTGCGCCGACTGATCGATTGGGCGCACGAGCGAGCCTCGATAGGGTATGAGCCAGACATGGTCGCTGACGTCTGGGGCTTGTAAGCCGTTCATCGGGCCAGAGAATACGACAGTTTATTCATGTCATGAATTGATAAGGGATAGCTAAGTTCTGTTTCTATTTGAGACACTAAATTTTGAACGTTTCATTCAATCGCCGGCATCCCAAAATGCTTTAGTCTCGCGTCAATCTCAGCTGCTTCTTGTTCGGAAAGATTCCATTTCCGTTCGGTCGTGCCCCCCAAAAACAAACCACTTGGCCAGAACGTCCAAATGTGTTCGATTTCCCACTTGAGTCGCTTTAGCTTCAACCGCTCATATCCCCAGACAGCTTTCAATTCCCGTCGCCTCGTATTCGTCAACTCGACCTGTCTGCTCAACGATTGGAGCAACCGATCCTCGCCGTTTGCCTCGGCGGAAGTCATTTTATGGTCACTCAAACTTTCGTTGTTCTTGACGAACTCGATCGCGGCCAACTCCGCGTTTTCGTGAGCGAGTGCGGCATTGAGGACGTTTACCTCGGCCACGTTGAGTGTTATTTCTTGATTGATCACCATGGCTTTGATCCGCTCATACCGAATCCAATGAATCATGATCGCCAGCAGAACGCTGACCACGAAAACGGTGGCCATCATCGTCCGCAAGGTGATTCGCGCCTTTGGTAATGGCACGGCCGTCGCCTCAATGTCCCGCCGAGAACCTCCTATCCCATAGTTGCCGTGATCTATGCCCAGAGCAACTACAGCCTGCAACAATCGTCAGTCGCCCACATCGCGCGGGCCTCTCCAACCGCGCGGCTCCATGAGAGCCGTTTTCGGCAGACCGCCATCGGGATTCACTCGATTCGGCACAGAATTTGAATTCTTCTGATTCTCGCGTCGACGGAAAATCAGTCAGGCATTTGGGAGCAACCAGCGATGAGCGAGTCTGAATGGGGGTTGTGCAAGGACTGCAAATGGTGGCAGATCGAGCCGGATTCGCATGTCGCTAATAATACGATGGGCTTGTGTATCGACGAAAAGCTCCAGCCGTTCCGGCTGCGAGTTTCAGGAAATAGCGGTTGCAATCGGTTCATGGACGGAAAGCCCGCTCGGTCGGAAGGTTCGAGCGCTGCGCCACCGACTGCCCAGCCGACACGGTGAATGGCGGCTAACGCACACAGCGCGGGGAAAGGGGTTGAAACGGGTTACCAGGAGATTCACGATAGCACGATGTGCATCTGACGTTTGCGCCAACTTCCCGTTTAGCGAAAGGCACAGATGATGTCGCGCACCGTGAAACCCATTCCCGACGGATACCAGGCGATTACCCCTTATCTGATCGTCGAGGGCGCGGCCAGCGCCATCGCGTTTTATCAGAAGGTGTTCGGGGCGATCGAACTGATGCGCCTGTCAGGCCCTGACGGCAAAGTGGGGCATGCGGAGCTCATGATCAACGATTCGCGGATCATGCTGGCCGACGAGGCCCCGCAGATGGGTTCGCGAGCGCCGCGTGCTTTTGGTGGTTCGCCAGTAAGAATGATGCTCTATGTGGAGGACGTTGACGCGACAGCGAAGCGAGCGGTCGACGCCGGTGCAAAGCTCGTGCGGCCGATCGAAGACCAGTTCTACGGTGACAGAGCCGGCGGCCTCGAAGATCCCTTTGGTCACTACTGGCACGTAGCGACGCACATCGAGGATGTATCGGCCGAGGAAATCGAGCGCCGAGCGGAGGCTCTGTTTTCATCCAAGGGTTGACACGATTGACGAACGGCGCACCCGCTCGCCCTCAAACCCGCGCCGCGACCATCCGCCGATGGCGCGGACTCTTGCTCCGCCGCCACCGCTCGCCCAGCGCGAAGCACGCCGGTAGCAAGACTAGATTCCCCAGCGTGCTGCCGGCGGTGGCGATGCCGACCATGGTCCCGAAGTTGACGAATGGCTCGAACTCGCTGGCCCGCAGCGCGGCGAAGCCGATGGCCACGGCCACGCTGGAGAGTACGACGCCCGGACCGCTCACGCGGTAGCTCTCGAAGAGCCGTTGCCGAAACCGGTTCTTCTGCTGGCGGTGGAACTGCAGCAGGCAGTGAAATGTGTCGTCGACCGAAAGCCCCAGGGCGACGCTCGCCACCAGGGCGGTGGCCATGTCGAGCTGGATCTTGAGCCAGCCCATCAGTCCCAGCACCAGGGCAACCGACAAGAGCGTCGGCATGATGGCCAGCACGGCGAGGATCAAGCTGCGAAACGCCAGTGTCAGCATCAGCAGGATGCCGATCGCCGACCAGAGAAAGGTCCCCCACTGGGTGGCGATGATCGCCTCGGTCGTCCGGGTCATCAGGAATGAGAGACCGGTCAAGTACGTGGTCGGGCCGAACGTCTCGGCGCCGGCCGCGGTCGCTTCGCGAAAGATCCGCGACTTGTCAGGAGCCGGCATTTGCTCCTTCATGCGGATCAAGATCCGCGTCTGGCCCGCGTCGGTGTTCCAGAAGCTGCGCAAGCAATTCATTCTTGCGGCGAGGCCGCGATCAGCTCGAGCTTGTCGGCGAGCAGTGCGGTCCTGTCGCTCTGTCGGGCAGTGCGGCCAGTCGTCCGTCCGGATCGAGCACTGTCGCCAGCGAGAGCACCTGGGCGATCGCATTCGGGTCGGCTGACCGGGATCTGCCTGAATACGATCCTCCACCGCTTTGAGGTCATGCAGTGTGTCCGGCGAAAGCGACTTACCCACGGGTACGACCAGCTCGACCAAGCCGATGCCGCCGAGCCTGGATTCGACGGTGTGGTAATCATTGACGACGCGGGTTTCGGGCCGAAACAGATTGATATAGTTGGTTTCGTAGCTGAGACGAAACATGCCGACGGCCAGCGGCAGGACGATGGCGAAAACGGCCAGGACGATCGCGCCGGGATGGCGGTAAACCCGTGAGGATCAGCCGGTTCATCAATCCGGCCACCGGCGAGTGCGACCCGTGGCGGACGGGGATTTCCAGGCGAAACGGCGGCAGCATGGCGATCGGCGAGATCAGCATGACCAGGATCGCCGCGACGAACGTGCACGTGGCCAGGATCGCGCCGAATTGCTGGATCGGCACAACGTCGCTGGTGACGAGTGCGCCGTAGCCGATCGCGCCGGTGATCGCCGTCCAGACGATCGGCGCGGCGACCGCTGCCAGCGTGGAGCGGGCCGCCTGGCGCGGGTCGGCCTCGCGGCGGCGCTCATCGCGAAAGTGGATCGCCAGATGGCTGGCCGCGGGCATCGTCAGCACGATGATCTGGGCGACCAGCGGGCCGCCCGAGAGCGAAAGCTTGATATTGAAAGTCGCCAGGATCGCCTCGGTGGCCAGCCAGACCACCCAGCCGGCGAGCATCGGCACGATCGCCCACCAGAGGCTCTGAACGGCCGATAGGGTCACCACGCCGATCAAGATCATGCCGACGACCGCCAGGCGGCGGCCGTCGACCTCGATCGCAGCGAACCCGTCGGACAAAAGAACCGGCGGGCCGACGACCGCCGGCCGGCTGAGATGATGCCGCGCGGCGAACTCGTCGGCGATCCGCCGCATATCGGCAACCGTTTCGATCACGTTGTGCTGATGAGTCTTTTTCAGCCGGGCGACCACCGCGGTTGTCGTGCCGGTCGCGTCGATCAGTGTGCCCAGGAACAGCGGATGCCTGGTCAGACGGTCCTTGAGCGCGGCCAGCGCCGGGTGGTCGCCTGTTGCGGCCCGCACGGCTCCGGCCACCGTCATCGCATTCGTCTTCAAGTCGACGTTCTTGACGGCCCGCTTGGCGGCATTGAGCGCCAGGTTGCGTGCCAGCTTGGGCAGACGGTCGAGCGCCAGAGCGCGTCGTCGATCGACCAGAGAAGCGGCATCGCGTCGAGTGATTCGACGCGCTGCACGGCCGGGATCCGATCGGGCGCGACCGCGGCCGCCAGCTCGGTAACCCGGTCCATCCCCTGCGGGCGACAGCAGAGCCGGGTCGTCGTACACCAGGAAGACGAAGTTGTCATCGCCGAACGTCTTGGCCGCTTGCTGATAGACCGCCATGTACGGATCGTCGTCGGCGAAGAACGAATTGATCGACTGCTCGTAGCTCACTCGCTTTCCCGAGATCGCCAGCGCCACAAGAAGGAGCACGACCGCGGCAAACGTCACAGTAGCGGGCGGCCAAGCAAGGCGCGAATCACAGAATGGCTCCACATTTGATAAATAACCAAGCTCAGTGTGCGAGAACATCGCGAGTTCACCGAGCCATCGATCGGTCCGCGATTAGCGACGAGCCTGATTGTACTCTACTCTGGCTTGAACGAACACGCCCTTGACCTGATCGAACATGCTGTAGAGCGGCCACTCGCCGTGATCGCGAAGAAGGCGATCCAGGTCAGAGAATCGCTAAGGAATCGCTGGGCCGACGCGGGGGTCGGCATCGCGTCGGCGCAGGTAAATCGTTGCGCCGGCGATGAAGGGAAGCATGAGCGCCTGGGCGATGCCGCCGGCCTTGATCAAGGCTTGCGGCTCGCGAAACGCGTAATAGAGCCCAGCGCAAGCGTCGGATAGATCACGCAGAAGAGCTTGACGACCCGACTCGCGTTGTGCGGAATTAAACCCGCCCAGGATACCGAGCCGGCTCAAGAAATCGGCCGTCATCCGGCTGTTGGCGGCAGTGGCGACGTAGAGCGTCTTGAACAGGACGGCCCAGGCCCCCAGCAGAAAGCCGACGTGCGTGAAGGGGCGAAGGGATGCCAAGCGGCGTTCCTTCCAGCGGTTGCAAATACATCCGCGAAAGGGTCGGGATCATCTCCGGCCCCTTGGGGTCCAGGCCCTGCGGATGAAGGACGGCGGCGCCCAGAAAATAAAACGCGACAGTCGCCACCGTGAAGACCACCATGCTGAACCAGGCGTCGAGCTGCATCACGCGCGTCCAGCCCCGCGCGCGGTGAGCCCAGGCGTCGTCTTGACTGCGCTGCTCCGGTGTAGCGCGCATAACCTTTCTCGATGCACCAGTATGGATAGGCGAAGAGCTCGGATGCACCGACACCGGTGATCCCGAACGCCGAAAACGCCAGCGCCACCGCGGCCGAGGGAACTGCCAGTTCGAAACCCACTTTCAATATCGGGCAAGGTGATGCGGAATTTGGTCCACTGCAAGATCGAGGACGCTCGCCACGGTAAAGAGCGTGACCGCCGCCACCAGGAACGTCGTGATTCGCTCCAGCCGCCGGTATCCGCCGGAAAGTAAAAGCGCGACAGCGGCGACCGTGGTGACGGCCGCCCAGAAATGCTCCTGGTGGTTCGCGAGATACGACTCCCACGACGCGACCAACCCGCCGCCGACGCCGGCGACCCATTGCGAGACACCCGGAAATGCCATGTGGGCCGCCTGGCCGACGGTCCCTTCCATCGCGGCGATCTGCGCCTGCGTTGTCAGCATCATCAAGAGCCAGAGCCAGCATAACCACGAAACGCCGAGCCGGGGGCCGGGTAGCGAGTCGAATGCCGCCGAGCGTCGTCTTGCCGTGCGTGATCGCGTAACGCCCGAGCTCAACCTGAACGAACACCTTGATGACGCACGAAAGCAGGATCAGCCACAGCAGGCTGAATCCGGCCTTGGCCCCCAGGCTGGTTGTATTGATCAGCTCTCCGGTTCCCACGATCGAGGCGGCCAGGATCAGCCCAGGCCCGATCTGCTGGATCGCGGCGGTAAGCTT
This sequence comes from uncultured Isosphaeraceae bacterium, assembly GCA_963850935.1. Taxonomy (GTDB): domain Bacteria; phylum Planctomycetota; class Planctomycetia; order Isosphaerales; family Isosphaeraceae; genus CAWFRS01. Next base: position 192,899 of record CAWKNT010000013.1, on the reverse strand, counting down.
GTGGGGCGGCTCTTTGATGGCATCGAGCAGGAAGGGCGTACAGATCTTGATTGTCGTCGTTCATGCCGTCCCGCCCATCGACCAGTTGTAAGGCAATCGAGCGCCGGCCTCGCGGCGAATGCCCTGGCCCGTCGACCCAGGCGCACCAGAGCCCGGACCATCATGCACCTATTCAAAGCCACGTGTCAAGCAAGGCGTCGTTAGCGAAAAAGACGCCGGAATGAGCGCGTCGCCGATCGAGATCAAGCAGCCGATCGAGCGTGGACTGCCAGCAAACTCGACTGGCATCACCAACCATGTTGTTTCTTGTCGACATCACCGTTTGTTTCGCGCACCGGCGGGACCTGGCCTAGCGTTGAGTGGAGGGCGACCTCCTCACACTTCGGTCCTTGTTGACACATCGACCTTAAACGCGTCCGAGGCGGCAAGCTGGAGAGTCCCTGCGCCGGAGTTCATTCCGTTGCGGATGGCGGCGTATCCAGAGTCCGACTCGAAATCAACGGGTGAGTTCCATGATCGCAGCCCAGATACCGCAGCCGCAGCCGAAACCCAACGAAGAGCGATGCCGCGCGGCGATGAAAAGCGCGATCAGTACGGGCAAGGTCCGCGGGCTCAAACAGGTCGTCGTGGACACATTGGTCCGGATGCGCAACAGCAAAGAGCCGCCGCGATCGATCCGAGCCGGACTCCGATCCGGCGCTTCAGTGCACCCAAGATCGCTCTCTTCCGAGGGTCGGGCGCGAGCTCGGCCCTTATCGGCTCTTGGATTGGCTGGGTCGCGGCGCGGAAGGCGACGTGTGGAAAGCTCTGCGGCGCGAACCGATCGAGGAACTGGTGGCCTTGAAAATCTTGAAGCCAAGTCTGGCGAACAACCCAGCGCGCAAGGCCCAGTTCCGCCACGAGGCCGAACGAGGGGGCTGGCTCGTCGGGCCGTCGCTGCTCACGGTGCTCGAGCTTAACGAAATCGATGGGTATCACTACATGGCTTTGCCCTACGTGGATGGGACTGCGCTTCGAGACGTCATTCGATGGCGGCGAGCGTATCTCTCCGGCGATGACACGCGCAACGTGCACAAATTTGTGACGATGTCTGACAACGATTATCTGGCCGGCATGACACGGACCCTCGCGAAGGCCGCCCGTGCCCTGGCGAGCGTGCACGAACAGCGAATCGTCCACCGCGACGTCAAACCAGCGAACATTCTCCTCGATAACCTGCGGGTTGAAACGGTCTACCTTTGTGACTTCGGCCTGGGTCGCGACCTTGACGTCGCCACGGCCGAGCAGATGCGCGATGGCGCAGGCACTCCGTTGTACATGGTGCCCGAACGATTACTGCGGCTCAGTGCCGACGAGATCAAGTGCGATATCTATTCGCTGGGGGTAACGCTTTGCGAGGCGCTTACGCTGGATCGGCCGTTCCGGATTCCCGAAGATCTGGCTTTGCCCGCCCTCGCCCACTTCATGGCGAGAGCAGAGCCGATTCCGCCGAGCGTGCTCGATCCGCAATTCCCCGCGGACTTGGAAGCGATCGTCATGAAAGCCATGGCGCGAAATCCGCGTGACCGCCATGATTCCGCTGCCGAGTTGGCCGACGACCTCGAGCGATTCGTATCGGATCAGTCAGTTCGATGCATCCGCCGGACGCTAGAGCCGCAGCTTCGGACGGATGGGCGACATGCAAGGAACCTGCGTGGTCGTCTCTTGTCGGTGCTTGACCGAGCTCGACGTTCGCTTTCGCGTGATTCGAGCCCGTCCAGCCGCTTGGCGGGCAAGAGCTGCGAACGCGTCAACGGTTTTCCGGCGCGTTGGTCGTCGCAGTAGTTCGAAAACGCGTGTGTAACCTGGCGTGCCCGGCGAATCGGTCGCCGTAGATCGCCCGTACGATGAGCCAGTCCGCGAAGATCGACAGAGTAGCCGCGGTCAAACCGACGGCGATGACGCCGGCAAACGGCGATCGCCGGTGCCTGTCTGTAGTCCAGGTTTCCCGCGCCGTTGTCTCACCCGTCGGGCTCGACGCCGAGAGCAGCACGAGCGTACAAGCCAGCGCGACCAGATAAAGGACGCCTTCGGTCACGAGTCGCTCAGGTCTGAAGGCCACCAGTGCACGCTCGAAATTGCCGGCGACCAGCCACCAAAGCAGCCAGAGATAGAGAAACTGTCCCTTGCCATACCAGGTTGGCGGAATGATCGCCAGCGGACGCCTCGTGTGCCGCATCCACAGCACGATGAGCGTTAAAGCTAGCGCGGCGTATGCCCAGTTGAACCACGCCCACGCCGAAAAGCCGGCCATCTCGGCCGGCATCGACTTGGTGTCGACCCACTGAGCCACGTTTTTCCGCAAATTGAGGTAAGTGATGCCCAGCATGACAAACCCAAGCGCCCAGGGCTCGGTCCACGGCCTCCGGTCGGGTAAGTCGGCGACCGATGGCGTTCGACGCGCCAATGCCGCCACGACGACGGCGATCCCGATGCCATTAAAAAGTCCAGTCGTCTGTTCGAGGATGCTGTGCCAGTTCGTCTGATAACCGCTTGTCACCTCGACCAGCTTGAGCATCGATGCCGCCGCGAAGCCGATCCCGCCTATGAAACCGCTCGAAAGGGCGGCCCGGGCCAGCTCCTGAAGCCCGTTGTGACGGCAATACCACAGCAGCGACGCGGTCATACCCAGACACCCAGCCCAGTTGTCGCCGCGCGGGGGAGTCATGTGCAGCCGCAGCGTTAATACGAAGACGGCGAAGCCTACCCACCAGCCGGCGGCGAGATGCAACACCAGCGAATTGGCGAGGTCAAGACTGCGCCTGGCAGTCCAAACTGATAGTGCCGCGATCAAGGCCAGTGTCGCCGCCAACCAGTCGGTGTCATACCAGAAAAGCTCGAAGCCATGCTGTTTGAGCCACGGCTCGATGGCCACACCTTGTAGCCACCAGAGAAGAAAGACGGCGCCCATCGGTAGAAAGAGCGCGCTCAAAAACTCTTCTTCCACAACGGCCGGCAAGGCAGTTCCCGCACCTCCCAGGGCAGCCCAGAGAAAGCCGATCACGAACAGGCAGGCGAATCCATACAGCACGCTCGCCGAATCTCCTGAGTGCGTGTACGCGACGACCTGCATGTAGGAAATACTGCCGCCGAATGACCAACCGAGCGCGCCGAACATGGCGAAATAAACGATTCGGCGATGCCAATCGTTACGTCCCGACAGTAGCACGGAGGCCATGGCCGCAAGTGCACCGGGCATCATGGCGCCGTATTCATGCCCGAAATTTCCGCGAATTCCCCATCCAAACCAGAGCGAAAGAGCCGTCAGGACATAGAATGAAACTGTAGCGGAACAATCCGGCATCGACATCTCGGTTGAACTCTCTTGTTCCATTCAGGCTCCATAAATCGTGCCGAGTAATGCTTAGTACGAGTCTGGCTCGTCATGATTGGGGAGGATGGGTGGTGGCTGGGGAGTGTTTTCCTTCGGATCGTTCAAGCGAAACAAAGCTTGCTGTGCAACGGCGTCGAGCGGATCAAGACCGATCGCCAACTTGTACCAGGCTCGGGCCTCTGCTTTGCGCCCGAGGGCCGCACAGGCTGCGCCGATCTGGCGCATCAAGTTGGGGTCTCTGCGGGCTTGGCCCACGGCAGCGCGCTGAATCAGGCTGTTTAACCGGTCATAGCCGCGAGCACGTTCGCGCAGCGGCTCAGCGGCCTTGTCATCATGAGAAAGCTCGAGAGCAGCGATAAGGCCGAAGAGTGCCTCGCGATTCTCCGGGTCCGCGGCGTAGGCGATTCGGAAGTTGGCCAGCGCCTCGGCAACGTCCTTTCTTCCCAGAGCAAGCGTCCCGCGAAGTCTTGCCAGGAGCGGTTGATCGCGAGGGCCCAGCGCGAGCTGCCGCCCGGCCTCTTCGAGGTCTTGGCGGTCGAGCGCGATTCGGCCCCTGAGTGCAATCGCCTCCATGTCGTCACCGGGAAGGGCGGTGATTGCCGACACCGCGTCGTCGAAACAGCCCATCCTGCGATAGTTTTCCGCGACCGCCAGCCGCGACCATCGATCGAGTGGGTCCGCAGCGACGTAATCCGCGAGCGATTCGATGGCCTTGCCCGGCTCCCATGAGTTGTTTCGTAGCAATCCCCAATGAAACGCATTGTCGAAGGTCAGTTCTGTCAGTCGCGAGAGCGCCATGAATTCCGAATTCAGCTCGGCTCTGCGGAGCTGCATGCCATAGATGTAAATCAGTTCCCGGTGCGCCTGGATCAAGGCTGGATGGAGTTTGATTGCGGTTCTAAACCATTCCTCTGCCAGCCGGACCCGATTGCGCCGCAACTCGATTTGACCGCAAATCATTCGCGCCTGGGGGGCCATGTAATGCTCGTCGGGAACGCGAGCAAGATATTCCAGTGCCTTATCATCCTCTTTGCGCGATCGCGAGCTGGGCACGGAGGAACCAGTCGAGCGGCGTGGGCAGACGCGACCATTCGAGTTGCTTCAGAGCCGCTTCCACACTCTCAAACCGACCGGCCGCGAGGTCATTCTCCGCTCGCTGCCAGAGCAATTCTAGGCTCTGTTGGTCTGTCCGATTCTGCCGCAAGCCCCAGTAGACCAGCGGCACCGCGATGAGCGCCAGACCAACCAGGCACGTCCAGGCGCGCCAGCCAAGCGAAGGCAGCAACCGTCGTGGTCGGCGGCCCGATTGTTCCGTGCGAGCGTGCGAGGTCTTGTGAATTAGTTGTGATGCCATGCACGAATTTGCCGAGTCGCTCGAGCCAACCGAGAGCGAAGAGAAATCGGTAACCGGGTGGATTTTCGAGGCTTCTATTTTCAGAAGCCGCTCACGGATGTTGCAAGTGTACCAAATTCTTGTGCGATCCGCCCCCTCCGATCCAGTGCCCGAAGCACACCGCTCCTTTCCCTTGAGCTCGGCCGGTGCGGCTCGAATCTCGCCTGAGAAATTGGGTCGATGCAATCTTCGCAGGCACTACCTCGCGATTGAACTCTTTGGGAAACTGGTTATAAGATAAGCGGCGCGTGACGCCGTCGATTGGTCCGAGAATGACGGTCGATGAGCTTGTTCTACCCTCACGCCGACGTCTTGGTTTTCATCGAAAAATGCGGGGTTGATATCCTCTAAAAGGAGTGACTCATGGAGCTCGTCCCGGCGATGGGGGATGATCGTCACTCAAATGTCAACCGCCAGCGCGATCGTGCGTCGACGACGATCCACGAGCGGCTGATCGCGCTTTGTTCCTGGTTAATGGTGATCGGGACGATCCGAATCGTCTGCGCTTTCGCTAATTACCTGACTGCGTTTGTCGATTTGTTTCGCCAGGGGCCTCTTACGCCAAGTACGTTAAGCCGATTCGCCGACGAGAATTCGCCGATCGTCGCGCTGTGCATCGTATGGCCGTTGGTCTTGGGGATCGCGTTACGCCGCACCCGCTGGCCGCAATTGTTGCTCGCGGCCGGCGTGACGCTGTTGATACTCTCGCTCGGAGGGATTCTGGAACTAACTACCGAACGTATGTACACGCGAGGGAGCGAATTTATTGTCGGCTCATTCTCGTTGACGCGACGGGCATTGCTCAATCCTCACGTGTCGGATGTCGCCCTGATTCTCATGGGGACGATTCAGCTGTTGATCGAGCTTGTGACCGCACTTCGTGCTCTCTTGCTCTTTCACCAATTCAACGTGGTGCGGCGCAACGCCTGAGGCGAGCAATAGCGAGTTGGTACGGCGGGCTCGAATTGGACGTCTGGCCACTTACATTTCGTTCGGTTTCATGTTGTTATTCGTCCGGCTGCCCGTATGGGCGACCTATCTCGGTCTGCTCGATGATTCGAGATTGTTTCGCGAATTCGTCATCAGAAACGACCTACGACGGATTCACGGCCCAGCCGCCGTGTACAAGCCGACGAAAGATGAGCGGCGGCTGCAATTCCTCCAGTCGAGGATGGCGCTGGCTTTTGCCAGCACCCAGCACGGCCGGTTTTTGGACGCGAAAGACGCGTATTTTCGGTTGATCAGCGATCTGGAATCCGTTCCCTTGAATTCCATGGCCCGCGGATATTCCTCATTGATCGCAGAAGCAAACAACAACCTGGCCTGGTTGCTGGCGACGTGTCCTGACGCCGAGCTGCGCGACCCGCCGGAAGCGCTTCGGCTCGCGCGGTGCGCGGTCGAAGTCGAGCCGCAGCAGGGCAACTTCTGGAACACACTCGGCGTGGCGTGTTATCGCGCCGGCGAACTGGACGATGCGAAGAAGGCACTCGAAAAGTCGCTCGAATTGCGGAATGCCGGAGACAGTTTCGACTGGTTTTTCTTGGCCTTGGTGGACGTCAAAAGAGGAAATGTCAACCAAGCACGCGAGTGGTACGACAAGGCGGTCGCGTGGTATCGCAACAATCGCCCGAACGATCAAGAACTGTTTCACTTCAATGTCGAGGCCGCAGCAGCGATTGGACTGAGGAATCCCATTTACGAGCAAACGGACTCGGTGCTTAACGCTTCGAAAAAACCGCAATCCTTGCGCGGTCCAATGTTGTTTCCTGCATCACGTTCGCGACGCGGCATCGAGCTCCCGAAGGCACATCACGAATTGCGTCCGTAATTCTCGCGATCGACTTGCAAGTCATTCCCAATTGGCCGACAAGCGAATTGCCTTCGCCGCGCGGGATCGGCACGTGAGTTGCATCGGCTAACCACTCGGAGGTGAACCATGCAAGTCTGTCCTGAAATCGTTGTGACTCTTTCCGATGAACTGCTCGATGTCCTGCAAGCACAGGCGCGTGTGCTGCGCGTTCCGCTGCGATGGATGGTCGCCAGCCTGATATGCGACACCATCGAGACGGACGCCGTGCCGCAATTGATCCCAATCGAATCACGGGTGCGATTGGGCGCATGATGGTGCCGCGGTGCATCTCTCGGTTGAGCTTGCGCTTCGCATTTGTGCGCACGTTTCTCCAATGGCTTTTGTGAGCGAGAACGATGAAACAGCCAAATGTCGCTGTCTACGGATCGAAGGGCTGCGGTGACACGATTCGTGCGATGCGTTTTCTCGACGAGCGCCAGATAGCTTACGAGTTCAAGGATGTCGATGAGTCGCCCGAGCTGAACGCCTACATTGCGGATTTGAATAACGGCAAGCGGGTGATGCCGACGATCCAGATAGACAACGAGATCTTGATTAATCCGTCAGACTCGGCCTTGGGAATGGCGGTTGAGCACGCGGCAGAGCAGCGTCCTTAATGCCGGACTTGACATTTGACGGGATTCGTGCGCGGTTAGTCGGGCAAATGACGGATTGGGCGGTTCCTTATCGATCCGATCAGAACTTTTGAAGAATTCCCAAAAACTCGGATCCGAGAGCCTCTGCCCGTACACTACGGGAGTCAACACACGCTGTCGGAGGACCGAAACCTTGGGGAAGAATGAACAAGGCGCGCTGCGGCAGGGTATTGAAACCCTTTACCACGTCGGTGCCTTCGGCGCGCTGTCTGACGGCGAACTGTTAGACCTGTTCACGAGTCGCGCGGATGAGACGGCCGAACTGGCGTTCCAGGCTTTGGTAGTACGGTATGGGGCGATGGTTCTGCGAGTCTGTCGCTCGCAGCTACGCGACGAGCACGACTCCGAAAACGCGTTTCAAGCTACGTTCTTGTGAAGAGCCGACTTGGCCGGGGACGGGAACGACTGTCCCACCGCCTGACCCGGCGCGGCCTTGGGTCGGATGAGTCATCGAGTTCCCACCATGCGGCGCGTTCGCTCGTACCTCCACCGCTTGCGAGCAAGACAGTTGAAGCGATGCTTCAGTTTGGCGCTGGCCGATCACCGATGTGTATGGTTTCGGAAACTGCCCTTTCCTGGGCACTCAGCACTTTATGGGGCATGCAGATTGCACGGGTCGTTCTGATCACGGCGGCGATCTTTGTTGGCCTCTCGGCGCTGGGCGCGGTCGTTTTGGCCGCCCAAAGGTTGGAACCGAACCGGCCATTCGGGTTGAGGACGTCGACGCCACGGGATGCCGAGCCGGAAAAGCCGATCGTTCCCACACGGAAGGCCGAGGTCGCGACCGTGTTGGTGATCAATTCAAAGGGAGAGGGAGTTCCGAACGCGACGGTCCAGGTCTTCGAATTAGACCTCAACTCCGAGATACGCGAATATCGAACTAATGACGAGGGGCGGTGCCGAGTCCTTGTTGACGCACGCTCCCGCGCGACGGAGCTGCACGCGCACACCAGCGATCGTGACCTGGGCTGGGCTAGGATCAGTCAGGGAGGGCAGTCCGCCACGGGGACAGACAATGATCCCGTCAAAATATTGCTGCTTGCGAGGAACCATCAGGTCGATGGCTGGTGTCCGGGGCAACTGATCGGATTGGCTTGTTTCGGTTGAAGGGTCTTCCGCCGGGGCCGTTCAGGCTTTCGGTTGGGAAGAATGGCTACACACCCGGCTGGACGACGATCCTTCAAGAGGCTCAGGAGGTTGATCTGACGTTGCCAAGCGTTCCTGACTCGGCGGAATGAAGGCAATCAGCATGGCAATCGCAAGTTGTTACGAGATCTGTTAGCTTATTATTGTAAGAAATGTGTTGGTATGCCGCGATGGCCCACGTCATTGGTCACTGTCGCATCCCACGAAGCCGCTCGCTGGTCGATTTGGCAGCGCTGTATTCGGCCCGGTCGACGAAGGCGATGCTGTAACGAGCGGGCAGGCGGGTTAGATCGGCGATGTGCTGGACCAGCTTTTCATGACCCTTGCGACCGAAGCCGAAGACGGTCATCTCGTGAAAAGAGCCGTCAGGGTCTTTCTTGAAGGGCCATGAGACATATGAATCGGATTCATGCGGCTCGGGCTCCTGGTGATTGACGCACACGAAGCCGACTGGAGTTTCGGCGGCACCAAAGCAAACCCAGGGCACCACTTGCGACCAGGGTTGGTCGAGTGTCGTCTTCTGGCCGTCGGGATGGATGACAAAATCTCGCTCGGGGTCCAGCTTGCCCCCGGGTGTGCCCTCGTAGAGAAACCAGAACGTCGGCAGATCAATTCGTAGGAGCGTAAAGGTGGCATGGTCCGGGTAAAAGTCCCAGCGGCAGGCCGACTTGCCGTCGCGCGTCTCCGACTCGATGCGGGCGTGGTCAGCGTCCCGCACTGTTACGCGGCTCGAGAAAGGGTTGTCGGTCTGGTACTGGCCATAGCCGTAGCCGCAATGAAAGTACTTTGTTGGCTGGCCGCACTTGGGCAGACCCCGATACTCGCCGCGCGAATTGCCGCCAGGCCGATAGGAAACCCAGTCGTGTCCGTCTTTGTCGATGATGCTGGCAAAGCCCGCCCCTCGCTTGCCGTAGACGTACGTCGCCGTCGGGGTCTCGACCTTGAAGCAATCCATATCGCCGTGGATGATCGTGTCCGAGACGCGTACTTGCGACTTGACGCCAGACTATCGCCGGCTGATTCAGGCCGTATTCGCATGAGCGAGCCAGTGCCCGGGCGGAAGTTGCCGTCGACGACCCAGGCATCGCGCAGCAAGACGTACAATGAATCGTCAGGGCCGAATGCCAGGTCGACCGGCCGCGTCAGGCCGGTGGCAAATGTCTCCACCAACTCCGGATGATCGGGGTCGAGGGCGTTGATCCAGCCCCGCACGAAATCCATGAAAAAATACTTGCCTTGATAGCGGGGCGGAAAGCCGGCCGATTTGCCGGACGGACAGAACGCGCCGCCGGCGATCGAGGCGACGGAGTAATGGTGGACCGGCGCATGGAACCGCCGGTCGGCGGTCGGGCCTTCGGTCTCGGGCCAGCCGTAGTTGGCACCGCTTATCCCTCGTTAATTTCTTCCCAGGTCGAGTTTCCCACGTCGTTGATCAAGATCCGGCCGGTTCCCGGCTGCACGGCAAAGGTGAACGGGTTGCGTAAGCCCAGCGCCCAGATCGCCCGGTACTTGCCGTGGGCTGTTCGATAGAACGGATTGTCGTCGGGAATCGATCCGTCGGGATTGAGCCGCAGCAGTTTGCCCTGAAGTGTCGTCAGCACTTGCGCCGGTGTGCCGGCCGTCTGGTCGCCCAAGGCGACGTAGAGCTTGCCGTCGTTGCCGAAATGGATCGCGCCTCCTTGGTGGCCGGCGGGTACATCGCCGCCGAGCTTGGCCTGGTCGTCCCCTTCGAAAAGTACGACCTCGCTGCCGGCCATGGCGACATCGCCCCGGGCCGTGAAGCGGCTGATTCGGTGATGGACAAAGGGTCGCGGCATCACGTAGCAGACGTAGACAAACGAATTGTCGGGCGAAGTCAGGGTCGAGAGTCACGCCGATCAGCCCGCGCTCCCAGTGGCTGTCCACCTCCACCGACAGAAAAGGCGCGGGCAAAAGGGTTCCGTCTTTGACCACCCGCAGATTCCCAGCCTGCTCGCAGACGAAGACTCGGCCGTCGGCGGCGATGGTAAGGGCGGTTGCGCCGGTGATGCCCGCTGCGACCCGTTCACTGCGAAAGCCGTGAGGCAAAGTGATCGGCCCGTGGCTGCCGCTGCCGGGCGTGCCCTGTCCGGCGGATCGGAGTCCCTCCAGATAGGCGATCAGATCGGCGAAATCGCTCGGCGTGAGCCCGGCGGTCAAGCCATCGGGCATCAGTGATGTATCGCAAGCCGCCCGTTTTTCGATCTCCGACTTGCGGACAACCTGCTGGTGACCATCGGCGTCGACCAGCGTCAGGTCGTGAGCGGACTCCCCTTTAACGATTCCCGAGAGCACCCGACCGTCGGCGGTGGCGACGACCGTCGGCCGGTAGCCTTCGACGATCTGCCGCGACGGGTCGAGCACCGATTCGATCAACAGAGCTCGCTCATACTTGCCGCCCACATCCGAGAGATCTGGCCCGATGTCGCCCCCTTCGCCGCGCGACCGATGGCACCGAACGCAGCCGGCCCTCTTGAGGTCGAAAAAAAGTGCACGGCCGCGCCCCGGATCACCGCGATGTTCGCTGGCATAACGGGCATACGCCTTGCGATCGAGCGAAGACGTTGTCGCTCGATCGGGATCAAGGAGGGCAGCGCAGAGCGCCGCCGCGGAGTCGTCGATGGCCTTGTTCCCTTTGTCCATGACGCCGCCCATCTGGAAGAAGCCGTGAAGCTGTCCGTCGTAGCGTCTGGCTTGCACATGCACACCAGCCGCGCGGAGGCGGGCGGCGTAGGCCTCTCCCTCGTCGCGTAGCGGGTCAAACTCGGCCGTGATCACCAGCGCCGGCGGCAAACCGCGCAGGTCGGCCTTAAGCGGCGAAGCCAGCGGGTTATCGCCGTCCTCAGGGCGAGCCAGATACTGTGTCCAGAACCAGCGCATCGCCGCTTCGGACAGCCCGAAGTCTCGACCAAATGCCTGGTACGACGGCGTGTCGAATGCGTGGTTGGTCACCGGGTAGATCAAGAGCTGAAACGCCAATGCCGGGCCGCCCCGGTCGCGTGCCAAGAGCGTGACGGCCGCCGCCAGGTTGCCTCCCGCGCTGTCGCCGCCGACAGCGATCCGACGGGAGTCGACTCCCAACTCGGCGGCATGCTCTGCGACGTAGCGGGTCGCCGTGTAACAGTCATCGAGCGGTGTGGGGAAATGGTGCTCCGGTGCCAGGCGGTAGTCGACCGAGACAACCACGCACCCCGACGCGTTGGCCAGCCGGCGGCAGGGGACGTCGATCGTCTCGGGCGCGCCCAGGACCCAGCCGCCGCCGTGAAAGTAGACCAAGGCGGGCTTGGGGCACGGTCCCGCCGGGGTGTAGACCCGGACGCGCGGGCCGCCGGGCACGCTGCGATCCTCGATCTTCGCGACATTCTCCGGCTGGTCCGGCCAGCGCAACCATACCAACAAACGCTTTGCGAGCTTCATCGACCGGCATCGTCTCAAAGCCCGCCGCACCAGCTTTCTTCCCATTTTCAAGAAACGCCGCGCCTGCGGATCCAGCCGCCCGATATCGGCCTTCGCGTCGGAGGTGCCCGCCGGCGCGAGCCCCGCGGCGTAGCGGATGCCCCCCAGCAAGTGCTTACGGAAGAACGGCAGGGCGTAGCCTTCCTTGGTGTGCCCAAGCGCCGTGCACCAGACCCGTCCACCTTCAGCCGCGTGATACCAGGAGATGGGGTGGTCCTTTCCCATCTTCCCCCCCTTGTATGACGCCTCGTCCACCGTGATCAAGACGTGGGTCCGGGGGCGGGGATTGGGCTCGAAGTTGTACCACTCCTCGGTCCAAGCTGCATGACTCGGGCAGCTCTTTGGTGGCGGGATGGTCGCGGATCTCGCACTGGACATGTCGCTTGCTGCGGATTCGGGTGCCCCGCGAATTTCACGCCGCCGACCAAAGCGACGTACCACGGCCACTTGTCGAGAGTCGTGACTCCTTGATGCACCGCCGCAAGCCCGCCGCCGCCGCGGATGAAGCCCTGAAACGCGGCTTTCTGTTTTTCGTCGAACACTTCGCCCGAACTGTTGAGGAACAGTACGGCGGCGTATCGCGTCAGGTTTTCCGGCGAAAAAGCAGCAGCGTCTTCCGTGGCGTCGACCGCAAAACCTCCGTCGGTCGCCACCGCCCGAACTGCCGCAAGTCCAGCCGCGATCGAGTCGTGACGATAGCCGGTGGTCTTGGAAAAAACGAGGACTCGCGGCGCCTCCGGCTGGACAACCGCTGCGTCCGTACCTAGCAGACTCATCAGGGCGGAGAAGAGCAATGCATTCATGAAGCAGCTCGCACAAGTAGAAGATATTGCCTGGATCGGTGATGACGCCACCGTCCCCGGCGTCATTTTCGCTAACCGGATGGACTGACGGAACAGTCCTCACTTGCCGGAAGCGCGTTCACGCGTCCCTTATCCGTTTGTCGCTGGTCGCGGCGGAGGTGGTAAAGAGCGACTTGAACGCCCGAGTCGATGGGGTCTCGAGCGAGGGCGAGTTTGTACCAAGCCTTGGCTTCGGGGATGAGGCCGACGCGCTGGTAGGCGGCGCCAAGCTCTTTGAGAAGGCTCAAACTCTTTCGTCCGTCCTCGGTTGATGCGCGATCGAGAAGTTTGTAAAGAATCTCATGGTCTCGGGCGGCCTTGTAAATAACGTTGTCCCTCAGCAGGATTCCCGGATTTGACGAGCGCATCGCCGAGCATGTATAACCTGGCGCGATCATGGGGGTCGCCGGCCGTCCACCTGCGGAAGTGGCTAACGGCCGCGGCGAGATTCCGGTGGAGAAGAGCAAGCTGACCGCGGTAAAACTGGAGGATCGGGTGGTCATCCGGGCCGTTCGCCACAACGATTCGACGGCCGCGGCATCGCCGCGGTCGAAGGCGATGCGGGCGAGGATTGCCCGGGCGCCGGGGTCCGTCGCCGGTAGGTGTTTGACCACCGCCTCGACGTCCTCATACTGTCCGAGGCTGCCGTATGCTTCCGCCAGCGCCAGCCGCGACTCCCGGTCATGAGGGTCGGCTTGCACGAACGCCGCGAGGATGGGCCGAACTTCTAACGGATCCCACGGCGCGGTTCCGATCAAGCACCAGAGTGACACTTGGTCGAAGCTCATGGCAGCCGCCTCGGCGAGGGCGGCGAACTCGGCGGATAGCTCATGACACCGTCTCTGCATGCCGTAGAGATAGACGAGCTCTTTTCGGGCCGAGACGAGCGCAGGGTTGATTGCGATCGCTCGCCGCAACGACGCCTCTGCCGCTCGAGCCCGCTGGCGGCGCAATTCGAGTTGTCCTTCCCAGAGGCGGGCCTGCGCGGCCTTCGGGTGATCGTCGGGCACGTGGGCCAGAGCGACGAGGGTCTCTGGCGTCCGCCCCGCGGCCTTCGCGAGCCTGGGCCATCATGAACCAGTCGTCTTCCGTCGGCGGACGCAGTTCGACGAGGCGCCGCATCGTTGACTCGGCGCGGTCGAACCGTCCCGTGCGGAGATCGTCGCCGACCGACCGCCAGAGACGGTCTGGATCGCACTACGGGTCGAAAGACGAATGCGCACGCCCCAGCCAGGGCGGCCACAACTAGGGCAGCGACCGCCGACCTAGCCAGACTGCAACCGAGAGCGACACGAAGACCCATCGACCCACCTCCTCAGTCACGCCATTCTCGGCCCGCGGAGCCGCCAGGCCCTCCTTACCAGGGGCGCTTGGATGACGACGACGTGTTCAAGACCGCCGCTTCCCGCCAATCGCGATTTCCCTTGATCGCGTGCGCCTTCGACTTGTAGATCTCCATCGACTTTTCCTGCGACGCCTTGAGGGCGGGGTCGTTTCTCTTGTCCCCGGATCCGTAAGCTGAGCCTGTTGTCGAGTCAGAGCACCCGCCAAGCATGAGAAGACCGGCCAACATGGCGATGCCTAGAAGCGGCACGGCGGGTCTTCCGGTCTGATCGAAAAGCGTCATCGAGCCTCCCTCGGCAAGGGGGCGGACAGGGCTCTACCCGCCACGCCCTCAGCCGGTTCTTGAGCTTTTTAGTAACTATCGGAGCTGATAACTTCGCCACCATTGCGTGTTCCAAGGGCCCACCAAGTAAGGCGGCTCACGCTGTCCTTGATGAAATGGACGCTGCCGTCGGTCATAAGGACATTCGCCCCGCCCGGGTGATTGCTCGAGACAGCGTAGCTGAACGAGCTGTCGATGCCGTCGCCGCCGCTGCCGAACCGGCAGCCCCCGCCGGGGAAGATCGAGTCGCGGTTCGGCGTCTGGATGATGTTGCAATATGTCCAGCCGCCGTTAGCGTCCGCCCAGCAGAAACCGCGCATCGACGAATACGTCGGAGTCGGCGAGTTCCACCCCGCAGCGCAATTTTGCAGGCCTTGAAGCACCGCGGCGGCGTTAGCCGAAGCGTACAGAAACTGGCATGACGTACCGTAATAACCGGAGGGGTCGTCGGCACCCTGCCCGCCTGTGCCCGGATTGGTGGCGGTGGTTGTCATGTTGCCCCGGTATTGGGTGCCCCCCGCGGTGTTCTGCTGACTGCCGAGCCCGAAGCCGGCGTTATCCTGGCCGGTCAGCGACTCGGCGAAGGCGATGGTGTTGGATGAACCGTCGGTGCAGTCGCGTATGCCGAAGGCAGTTCCAGACCGCAAACATCCCTGAGGTGTGAATGGGGCTCTCGTAGGTGGTCGAGCCGATGCTCGCGAAGTAGCTGTTGCTGCGATCGAAATCCGCGTTGGGATCGGAGGGGCAGAGAAAGGAGTTGATCACGGTGTTATAAATCGTGCTATTGGGATAGCTTCCAATCATCCCTCCGCTGGCACCTGGGCCCGAGGGCGAAATTGGCCGCGTTGTAAAGCGGGTTTTGCTCCATGTAGCCCAGCAAGAGCGCCTGGGCACTCCAGCCGATCCAGCGGCCGTAACCCCACTGAGAGTCGGTGTCGCCAGGCCCCCAGAGTGGGTTCTTCGAGACTGCCATCGGGAAACGTGTCCATCGACGTGTGGTAGTTGTGCAGGGCGAGGCCGATCTGCTTGAGGTTGTTGGTGCATTGGGCGCGGCGAGCCGCTTCGCGCGCTGCTTGCACGGCGGGCAACAAGAGAGCGATCAAGACGGCGATGATCGCGATCACCACCAACAGCTCGATGAGCGTGAAACCCCAGACGAAGACGTTTTTGCATGGAAATCTCCTGCGATTCAGATATGACTCAGATTTTTTGGAGACCGTGCAACCGATCTGACGGTCCGAAGCAACGCGCGCCGACATCAGAGTGCGATGCCTTTGCTAAAGCCCTTGCAATCTTCGTGAACGAAATCAAATCCAGCGGGCGCGCACTGACCAGGCAATCGCCGTTGCACGACGCACGTACGAACTGCTCAGTCGCGAATTGTAGCCGACCCAAGTCAAACGCCGAACCGACCTGAGCGGATTTCTCATCCGCCGCAAGCGCGCCGCTGACGTTGCCACGACCATCAGGCTTGAGCATACGGGCTGCAAAGTCTGGGTCCATGAAATTTTGGGTTTTTTTCTTATAACTTTCGGTCAGGTGCTCGAGCGCTGAAAATCTGGCTCTCGTCGCCTATAATTGGTATCGGAGCGGTACTAGCTGTCATAAACTGGAACAGGCTCCCCCAACGCTGACTCGCGCCGATTTGCACGATCCGGTCAGATGCTGCTATCCTTCGGCGCGCAGTCACACTAACCAATCTAAAACCGGATTACGGACCTAAGACGATGGCCGAAAATCGAAGGCGCCGCCCATTTGCTCTTCCCCACGTTGCACTGATCGTCGAAACGTCGACCGCTTACGGGCGGGCGATCTTGAGCGGCATTTCGCAATATGTGCGCGAACACGGGCCCTGGACCGTCTACATCGAGCAGCGCTCGTTGCAAGACCCGGCGCCCCCTGGCTCGAGCGCTGGGAAGGCGATGGGATCATCGCCCGCGCATCCACCCCGCAGAGCGCTCGCAAGCTGCGCGAAGACCGGCGTGCCGACCGTCGATTTGAACGATCAGGTGCGCGGACTTGGGCTGCCGCAGATCCACAGCGACCACGCGGCCATCGCCCGGTTCGCCGCGGACCATCTGATCGATCGTGGCTTCCGTCATTTTGCCTACTTCGGCTTTCCTGTGTTCGAATGGTCGGTGCGCCGCCAGGAGTCGTTCACCAACCACGTCCTGCGCGGCCGGCCATCAGGTTCACGAGGGCCTGCCCGCTCGCCGCGTCTCCTGGAGCCATCAGCAAGCTTCCTGGGAAGATGAGATCGAGGGGGTCGCCCAGTGGGTCAAGAGATTGCCCAAGCCGCTGGGGATCATGGCCGGCAACGATATCCGCGGGATCCAGATGCTCGACGCATGTCGGCGCACGGGAGTGGCCGTACCCGAGGAAGTCGCGGTCGTCGGCGTCGATAACGAAGAGCTCGTCTGCCTGCTGGCGTATCCACCACTTTCGAGCGTGATCCCCGACGCGTATCGGGTCGGCTATGAATCGGCGGGCTCTGCTCGACCAGATGATGAAAGGCCACACGGCCACCGAAATGCTGCGGTCGATTCCCCCCTTGAGCGTCGCCACCAGGCAGTCATCCGACGTGACGGCGATCGCCAATCCGTGCCTTGCCAGTGCGATGCGATTTATCCGCGAATCACGCCTGCGACGGGATTGGCGTCGACGACGTGCTCGAGCACCTGAGCAGTCTCACGCAGCGTGCTCCAGCGATTGTTCCGCAAGGAGCTGGGACAGACGATCCTGGACGCGATCACTGCCGTGCGCATGCAGCGCGTCAAGCAGCTGCTCGCCGAGACCGACCTGTCGTTGACCGATATCGCCGACCGCGCGGGCTTCTCCTATGTGGAGTATTTGAGCACCAGCTTCCGGCGAGAAACCGGTGAGTCCCCCAGCTCTTACCGACGGAAATTCCGGCGCGGGACGGGCACGTAAAACAGCGAAGAGCCCGTTGATTGAGCGACTTAAGCGGATCGGCGAATTCAAGGGAAAGTGGTGCCATCATGAGCAATATTCTTAGCGACGAGCAGGTAGCCAGCTATCATCGCGACGGATACATAATCGCGCGGGGTATGTTCGGGCGAGATGAAATTGAGCTTCTCCACCGGTCCGCCATCTCCGACACCGAACTCGACAAACGATCTTTCGGACGGGCCGACGGTGAAGGCGGAACCGTCCGGCTCTCGCTCTGGAACCACCCAGGTGACAACATCTACGGCATGTTCGCCCGCTGCCGGCGGACCGTCGACTCGGCGGAGAAGATCCTCGAAGGGGAAGTGTATCATTACCATTCCAAGATGATTCTGAAAGACGCCAAAGTCGGTGGCGCCTGGGCATGGCACCAAGACTACGGCTACTGGTATCACTTCGGCGTGCTGTTTCCGCTGCTGACCAGCGTTACGATCGCCGTTGATCCGGCGACTCGTGAAAACGGCTGCCTGCAAGTGCTGAAGGGCTCACACGTGATGGGTCGCGTCGAGCACTCGCTCGCCGGCGACCAGGCCGGCGCCGACATGGAGCGGGTGAACGAAGCTGCCAGACGGCTGGAACTGGTTTATTGCGAGCTCGAGCCGGGCGACGTGATGTTCTTCCACTGTAACCTGCTGCACCGGTCCGATGCGAATCGATCTGACAAGCCCCGATGGTCATTGATTTGCTGCTACAACGCGGCTCGCAACGACCCATACACGGCAGGGCAGCACCCGCGCTATACGCCGTTGTTGAAAGTGGACGATGATGCGATCAGGACGATTGGCGTGAATCGCTTTGAGGATGACCCCAGCAAGGTCTCCTGGCTCGGCTCCGAAGCAGCCCAGACGGCCTCCCGCCTTAAGAAGAGTGAAGCGGCAACCTGAGCGGGTTTGCCAGCCTGTCGTGATCGACGCCCCGATCAATCTCAGCTCGGAAGTGATCGGGAGGGGTGTCGCCGCATTTCCGCGCAATTGAAAAAGCCCGCTCTTCCGGTTTAAATTTGGTCAACCGAATTATGCTACATGCACATTCACGACCCATGGTCGATTGTCGAGAGGCAGACAGTGAGAATTACGCTCCTTCCCCTGGTCGGCTTGATCTTGGTCGCGGCGCACGCCGACGGGCAGGAATATCCCCGGTGGAAGCAATTATCCAGCAAGACCGGCGATTTGCCTTCCCCCGGAAAGTCGAAACAACAAACGGGATGCCGGGTGCTCGACATCGACAAGGACGGCCTGAACGACATCGTGATCGCCAGCCGCACTGCCGCGTCGCGCATAGTTTGGTATCAACGCGGAAATGCGGGCTGGAGGGTCTACCCGATCGACCGTGGCCTCGAGATCGAGGCCGGTGGTGCCTACGCCGACATTGATGGCGATGGCGACCTGGATCTCGTGTTCGGAGACGATCATTCCGGCTCGAAATTGTACTGGTGGGAAAACCCGTACCCGGTTTACGCTGCCGACAAACCATGGGTGCGACGAGAGATCAAGAGCGCCGGCGGCACCATGCATCATGACCAGATCATTGGCGAGTTCTGCAATAAAGGCGATCTTCAGCTCGCTTTCTGGGTGCAAAAGTCCGATACCCTTTTTCTCGCCAAGTTCCCGCGCGACGCGAAAAAGGCAGAGCCCTGGGTGGGCTTAACGATTGCCACGATCGGGCCGGCCGAGGGACTGGCCAAGGCCGACGTTGATTGTGACGGCAAACCCGACCTGATCGGCGGCGGTTACTGGTTCAAGTTTCTTGAAAGAAGCTCACAATATCAACCTGTGTTGATCGACAAGGGCTTGCTCTCAACTCGCGTGCAGGCCGGCCAGATTGTCGAGGGGGGTCCGCCCGAGGTTGTGTTCGCCGCGGGAGACTCGATCGGATCTCTAAAATGGTTTGAATGGCGCCGCGGCGATTGGGTCGGCCACGATCTTTTGATCGAAAACGTGGTCCATGGACATAGCCTCGAACTTGCCGATATTGACCAGGACGGACATCTCGATATTTTCTGTGCCGAAATGGCTCAGTGGACCGAATATGCTCTCCGACCAGACAATCCCGGCGCTCGGACTTGGATCTTCTATGGCGACGGCCAGGGACGGTTCCACAAGACTTTGCTCGGTATAGGACTCGACAACCACGAGTCTCGTGTGGCTGATCTCGATGGCGATGGAGACCTGGATATCGTCATGAAGCCATACACCCGCGATACGCCCAGGCTCGACGTCTGGCTCAATCAGGGTATTGGACCAAAGAAGAGCATATCCACACGTGAATGATCAAAAATCGTAGTTGACGATCGCGAGTTCCGCGATTTCACGGCGGCGCCGCTGTTTGGTATCGTGGAGGCCGGTGAATGCCATTAGAACCGATCGGCCCCTTGATCCGGCTCGCCGTCGAGAATGGCTATGCCATCGGCTATTTCGAGAGCTGGAACCTCGAATCGTTGCAGGGAGTCGTCGACGCCGCCGAACACGCGTCTTCACCGATTATCCTGGGTTTCAACGGCGCATTCCTGTCGACTCCGCGCGAATCGCCCGAACGGCTTGCGCTTTACGCGGCTCTGGGTCGAGCCGCCGTAGAGTCGTCATCCGTGCCTTGTGCCTTGATCTTCAACGAATGCCCGCGCGATGACTGGGTCGTCGAGGCGATTGGGGCGGGCTTTAACCTGGTGATGCTGGCCGATCCCGGCGCACCGCTCGCAGATTACATTTCTCGCGTGGCGGCGATCACGAACATGGCCCACGCCCGAGGAGTCGCCGTCGAAGCCGAGCTGGGCGAGCTTCCGTGTGGCTCGGCCGGTGGTGATCGTCCGTCTCGGGGCGGAAATTCCACTGATCCTGCCGCTGCCGCGGATTTTGTCGCCACCACCGGCGTCGATCTTCTGGCCGTCAGTGCCGGCAACATTCACGTCCGGACGAGTGGCGAGGGAGAGTTGGACTTGGCATTGCTCGAGCGCATCCACCGCCGAGTGCCGGTACCGCTTGTCCTTCACGGCGGCACAGGTATTGCGCCGGAATCGCTCCGTGCGGCGATTGGGTTGGGCGTGGCCAAGGTGAATTTCGGCACCTATTTGAAGCAGCGATACCTGAAAGCAATTCGCGCGGCGCTTGACCGCGACTGTGTCGATCCCCACCGTCTGCTAGGGATCGGCGGGCCCGAAGACGTCATGGTAGCCGGCCGACGAGCCGTCCGCGATGCCGTCCTGGAACGTATCGACTTGCTGGGCTGCAGCGGCAGAGCCGTGCGAGGAACGCCATGACCGACGCCGAACACGCCACGCAGGAACTTGCCACTGACGATGGATCGGTCAGGTGATGCATCGAACTTGAGGTAGATTGAAGCGCAATGATGAGCCACTTCGACGCTCGAGAAAGCAGCCGTCGTGAAAACGCAGAGGAAGACCAAGCGCTTGGGCGTCGCGATTGTCGTCGGTGCCTTTCTCATGGGCACAAGTTACACGTAGTTGAGCGAAGCCGGCCCTCGTTTCCCAGACGTACTCCGGTTCTTCGACCCGATAGGAGGCGCGATTTTCTATGGAGCGTCGATCGGATTCCTGGAAAACTTGGCATCGCAGTGGCAACTTCGCGGTCGACGCGACTTCATTTGGTCAGAAGAATGGCTCGCAACCATAGTAAATAGGGCCCGTTCCGATGAACGTCGTGATGCGAATGCCCGCACTGGGCGCTGTCGACGATATGGTGAAGGTGCTCAGATGGCTGGTCGAAGTCGGTCAGATGATCGAGCGTGGCCAGCCTCTTCTGGAAGTCGAGACGGACAAGTCGATCATGGAGCTGGAGTCGGCTGTGTCAGGGATACTTCAGTCGATTCACATTCCGCCAGGTGGTGAGGCCGCGTCGGGCCAAGAGATCGCTACGTTCGCCGTCAAGGGCGACTTGCAGGAGCCAGAGACGGCCCGACAAGAGAGCCAGCTTGCGAATAATCCTCACGTAATTTCGGGAGCCGGCACGCCCCTCATCGTCCGGCGCGAGGCCGAGGTGATCACGGCTCTGCCTACCGATGCTCGCGTCTCGTTCTTTGAGCGCAATCGCCAAGCTCATGCCGATTCGACCGCGCTTAAACCGACCGCCGAATATACGCGCGAATTCCTCCTCGACCTCTACCAGCGGATGGTGTTGATTCGTGAGTTTGAGGAGGGGGTCAAGTTCCTGTTCCTTGAGGGCGCGATGCCTGGCACGATCCATCAGTGTCAGGGCCAGGAGGCGACGGCCGTGGGCGTTTGCGCGGCCCTCGAGCCGGGCGACTTCATCACGTCCACCTTCCGGGGCCATGGCCACGCGCTGGCCAAGGGACTCTCGCCCGAGGAGCTCCTTTTCGAGCTTTTTGGAGCAGCCACCGGGTGCTGTGGCGGCAAAGGGGGCTCAATGCACGTGGGGAACATGGAAAAGGGGATGGTGCCAGGCATCGCCATCGTAGGGGGCGGTATTCCACTCGCTGCCGGAATGGCGCTGGCGCTCAAGATGCAAAAAAGCAAGAGGGTTATCGCCTGTTTCTTCGGCGACGGTGCCGTGGCTGAGGGAGCGTTTCACGAGGGGATTAATCTCGCGGCCATCTGGGACTTGCCGGCCGTTTTTGTTTGTGAAAACAACCTTTATGGTGCATCGACCCGCGTCGACGTTGTGATGAAAAACCCGCGGATCGCCGATCGCGCTGCCGCCTACGGGATCAAGGGAGAGCAAGTCGACGGCAATGATGTGGTTGCCGTCTACGAAGCCACCCGAACAGCTGTGGACGCCTGCCGCGCGGCCGCGGACCCGTGTTGCTCGAACTATTAACCTATCGCCGCACCGGGCATTCCCGCCGCGACGCCTGCCATTACCAGCCCGCGGACGAACGCGCAGCATTGGCTCGGCAGCGATCCGATCGAACGGCTCGGCCGGCAATTACTCGAACGCGGGCTCGTCGAGCAAGCGGAACTCGAAGCAGTCTGCAGCCAATCCCGGCAGGCATTTCAAACGGCCGTCGAGGTGGCTCGTCGCCAACCATTGCCTTCTCTCGACGAGCTTGCGACGGACGTCTTTGCCTGACAAAGATGTTGCTCACGGAGACTTGGAAGATTTCTTGCGAGAATGATGACGATCGAAACTTCGCCCGCCGGCGACGCAACATGAAACAGCTCAGCATCGCCGAAGCTCTGCGCGAAGGTATCGCTGAAGAAATGCGTCGCGACCGCGCTGTTTTCTGCATGGGCGAGGATATCGGAGTGCCCGGCGGATGGGGAGGTGCGTTCACCGTCACACTGGGGTTGGAGCAGGAATTCCCCGACCGGATACTCAACACGCCGATCGCGGAGCTCGGTTTCTTTGGCGCTGCCGTCGGCGCGGCCATCATGGGGATGCGGCCGATTGTCGATGTGCAGTACGGCGACTTTCTCTTTCTGGCCATGGACCAGATTGTCAACAACGCGGCGAAGCTGCGCTACATGTCCGGCGGTACGATCAATGTCCCGCTCGTCATGCGGGCACCCATCGGGGCCACCGGCCGAGGGCGCAGCACGCCCAGAGCATGGAACGCTACTTCACGGGAGTGCCTGGGATCAAGGTCGTTGCGGTCTCAACCGCCTACGACGCCAAGGGGATCCTCAAGTCGGCAGTGCGTGACGACAACCCGGTGCTAATCTTCGAGCACAAGCTCCTCTATGGCTCGAAGGGCGCACGCACGGAGCCTGGAGCCGTCGACGCCACCAGCGAGATTCCCGACGAAGACTACACAGTTCCACTGGACCGCGCTGTCGTTCGTCGCGCGGGGTCGCACGTGACCATCCTTGCCTGGCTTTTGATGGTTCATTTTGCGCGCCAGGCCGCCGATGATCTCGCCGCGCATGGGATCGACGCCGAGGTCATCGACGTTCGTAGCCTATCTCCCATCGACTACACGACGATCGGCGAATCGGTTCGGAAAACGGGTCGGGTCGTCGTGGTGGAAGAGGGCCCGAAAACCGGTGGCGTGAGCGCCGAGATTGCCGCGGGTGTCACGGAACGCTTTGGCGAAAGTTTGCTGGCGCCGGTCGTGCGCGTCGCCTCGGCCGACGTGCCCGTTCCATTCGCGCCGGTGCTTGAAGACGCGTACCGGCCGGACCGAGCTCGAATCACTGCGGCCGCGCGGGCTCGTCGTGGATTGACAACAATTCGATTGGTAGTCATTCCAGATCGTTCAACCACCGCAGCAATCAATCTCCCGTTTCGTGACGGGCAAGGCGGACGTTGTCGTGTTCGTGGAAGCGGCTTTGGCGGCGGGGGGCGTCTTGCCATTTTTTGGTTTCGCACCCGAGGCTTTCGGCACAGCCGGAAGGTTAGGAACCAGGCTGGGATCGTACGTCGAACCGGCCGACACCTGGACCATGGTGATGCGCACCTTTCGTCGGAAAGAATTTCTCGTGATCCTTGCGCTTGTGCGCATGGCCGCCACCACCGCTGTTGTCCTTGATCACCAGATCCATTTGTTTGATGCCTTCGGACCAGACGATCGAGTCGTTTTCCCAGAACGACTTCATCGACACGTCCCGCTCGTACACTCCTTTTTCGCGGAAAATGCTGGTGCCCGTGCAGCCGTAGCCATTCTTCTGGCCTTTGTTCGGAATGTAGCAAAGTGTCCACGTTGTCGGTTCACCACCCTCTGGCTTCTCGATAATCTCTGCCCGAATGTGGACCGTGCCATTGCGATAATCCACGGGCGCCGTCCAGTCGCGCGGTCGGTTGGGGTTGAGGTCTTTGCCGCGCACGTAGTAGTGCGACTTGCTCGGCCTGGAGTTGTCCGCGTCCGCCTTTGTATACGTGAATGTGACGTCAAAGAGCACGAACTGCTCCGCGTAGGCACTCGAAAGTGCCATCAAGAGTACCGACATTCCCGCGATCAGCGAAACGCGAGCCAAGCATTGACCCCCGCAATGACCTTGTCTTAATCATGGTGTCTCCACTCCAAGCGCCGTCCGCATGCGACGACTGCGATCGGTTCGAGCCTTGATTCCAGCATACTCCACCTTGTTTCCATACATACCCGCGAACTTGAGCGAAGACAATTGCGACGATTGTTCGAATCGGGTGTGATCGAGGATTGAGCACCGCCTCGATCAAACCCTTCGAATCTGACACTTTGTCCTACTTCTTCACCGAGTTATTGGCACCGTTCCCGGCCGCGACGCGGGCTTTCGATTCTTGCGCTTCGCCGTCGACGATCGCGGCGAAGTCGGCGAGCGATCCGAAGTTCTGGGCATGGACGGTGATTGCGTTGTTGGTCTGCTCAGCGCGAATGCCGGCCAGCAGCGCCCTGACCATACGAGAGCTAAGCTCATGAACCCCGAACGGATCGGGCGTCCTTAATTCAACGTGTTCGAGAGACTGGCGGCCCAGCTTGATCAGCGAATCGAGTGATCGGCTAACCGCCTCGCTGGCATCGCGGTTGCGGCAGGTTCCGTCGGCTCGCAGGACGATCGCGTCGGCGTCGGCGACGCCGATGATCCAGGTGTCGAGTCCCTTGAATAATGACAGCACCACGGCGTCATCCGGCCTGCCGAGATCGTAGTGTGTTGCGAATGTGTCGTTGCGGTTATTGATAGCAATCGCAACGAGCCCGCGGCTCGCGCGCTCCCATTCCTTACCGCGGACATAGGCCGGCAGTGCGGTATCGTCGCCGGCGGCGATCCTCCGGATCACGTGTTCCTCATCGAAGACGATCGTCCGGTCGTCGGGCATGAACACGCACGGGTTCAAACCGAGAACCTGTGTGGGCTTCCCCGTAATCCTGTAGTACGCGTGGCCATTCGCGCGGACCTCTTCGCATTCACATTGCCACTGGCGAAGGAACGCCAGCCAGTCGAACGGGGCAATCATCCGGATCGCCAGAGTGCCGAAGTTGATCCTGTGCATTGGCTCGCGCACTGCGCCGCGCGGGGAGGGATGCTTTTCCGCTTGGACCTTTGGGGGAGACTGATCGAAGCCGATGCCGGCGGTAAACCACTCGATATCCTGGCAGTGGACTTTCAAGAACTGCGGCCGGGAGGCATCGACCTTGAGCTGCTTCGCGCACATGGCGAGAACTTCGCCCAGTTCTCTGTGGAAAAACGCGAGCAGCCGATCCATCCCATTGTGGCGGAAAGCCGCCGCTGGACGGATCACGACCATGCCATCCCTGCCCTCGCGAACGTAAGGCGTTACGAAAGAGTTCAACGGTTTGTGGGACAGTAGGGCTACCACCTCCGACTTAACCGCAGGCGACTTGGTGTCATCGGACCCACGAGCCGGGCCACGGAGCGTCGCCACGCCAATCGTTAGGCCAACCAGTCCGAAGAACGTGAGCGTTCGCCGCGCACTCGACAACGGCCGGTCGAACAGCTTTGCATTGGATTCATCCCGTAACATCGCGATCCTCCTGATCAGGGTCCCGCGCGCGGGAGGAACGCCCTTGCCGGCCAACGTGGGGACCGTCCATCTTGTCTCAATGCGAGGCTCGATAACGCCAAGAGGTAGCGCGCCCTACCTCCCGCGAACTGAGCACTCATCGCATCGGCCGCCTGCTCCTGTTGCAGCTGGAGCCGGCCAGCCATAAACCGCACGAGCGGGTGGTAGAAATTCAGCACAACGGCGAGCCGGGCCAGCAGACCCGTCGTGTAATCACCGCGGACAATATGAGCCAGCTCGTGCGCAAGGACCGCCCGACGCTCGGCGGTGGACCATATTCGCCAGTCGTCCGGGAGCAAGAGCACCGGCCGGCGCCGGCCCGCCGTGGCTGGTGTGGCCAGGTCGGGCACCTCGCGGATTGCCACGGGCTGGCGACACTCCATCGCCCATCGCAGTTCCTCGAGCAGGCCCGTCAACCCCGGGTCGTCGACCCGGCGCCCACGTCGGCAGCTGCGGGCGACCGCGTAGAGCCCGATCGTCAGGCGGAAGAGGCCGGCGGCTGTCCCGGCCAATGCGACGGCGGCCAGGGTGCTCGCCCGCGGTCGGACCCGCACCGCCGGCTCGGCCGCGCCGCGCCCGAGCCGATCCCAGGCCAACCCCAACCAGTCGGGCGTCCGGCTTGGTCTGGCAGCCGGCTGAATAACCTCGGGGCCTAGAAAACTCGACGCGGCATTCTGTGCGGTGTTGTTCTCACGCGCGATCGCGGGCTGTGCGAATTCCGACACAGGAGTCTTGTCATTCCACCTAACCCGAGGCACAAACGCCGCGACGTTCAAAACAACAACGAATCCGAGGCTCAAGACCGCGACCCAGGCACCGGCGGCCGGCCCGCGGCGCGACGCCAGAACATTCAGCACCATAGCCGGCGTTAGGAAAATAGCTACCTGCACGAAGAGCCACGCCAGCGTCAATCCGACGTCGTTCATCGGTCTTCCTCCTTCAGAATCTGTTCGAGGATGCCACGTTCCTCTTTCGAGAGCTTGCGCTGGTCGACGAGCCGGCACAGGAGCTGCGCCCGAGAACCACGAAAGAC
This sequence comes from uncultured Isosphaeraceae bacterium, assembly GCA_963850935.1. Classification (GTDB taxonomy): domain Bacteria; phylum Planctomycetota; class Planctomycetia; order Isosphaerales; family Isosphaeraceae; genus CAWFRS01. The sequence goes on along the minus strand of CAWKNT010000013.1, from coordinate 166,092 downwards.
GCGCTGGACCAGGTCACCGAGGAGCCGCCCCGAGACGTCCTCGAACGAGCGCACCGCCCGGTACACGAACGGTCGCTCGGTATTGAGCTGGTGGAGGAAGCCCTTGTCGCTGAGCCCACGCACCAGGTTTGCGATCGTTGTGTACGTCCGATTCAGGCCCGTTGTTGCGAGTCGGTCGCGCGCTCCTGCGGCAGTCAACTCGCCGCTCGACCAGAAGACGTGCATCACCTCCAGCTCCCGTTCCGTCAGGTCCTTCGTCGTCGGCCGTCCCATCGTTGGCCCTCCTTGATCGCATGGCGTTTGGTTTTGCAAATTTGGTTCGGCAAATTTACCGAGCCGGCGGATGGCGTCAACCCCGGTATATAGGGGTGGGAGTCGCGAACGAACAAAGTCTAGTGCGGGACTTGACAGCGACATCCCGCAATGTTACTAATTGTCACACACAGATGGAAAACAGGGAGCGATCGTGGCAAAACGAAAACGCGTTGAGTCGGTCCTCAGTCCACTAGAAGACGAGATCATGGACGTGATCTGGCGTCTCGGAGCCGCACGGGCTGAAGATGTTCGCGAGGCACTCCGGGGTAAGCATGAACTTAAAGATGCCACGGTCAGAACACTCCTGCGACGGATTGAAGCCAAGGGGATACTGGAACACACCACGGAAGGCCGGACGTTTGTCTATCGGCCGAAGTTAAAGCCATCGGAAATGGCGAATCAGGCTGTGCGTCGGGTGGTTGAGCGATTTTGTGAGGGATCGTTACCGAGCCTGCTGATTGGAATGGCAGACGATCGCATGATTTCTGCGGAAGAACTCAGGGAACTCGCCGCAGAGATTGAGAGTAAGGAGAAAAAGCGGAAGCGACCCATTTGAAGAGGGGTGTGTCAGCGGGAACCGGAGTTACCACTGCACCATATGCGCGAGTGTTCGTCCACTTTGATGACCAAACAGGCTACGACGTTCCCTGCTCTCAAAGGCCTCGGTTGCTGATTTCACGGCAATCAAGGAGAACGACCATGCTGGAACGCATTTCAACGCAGATCGTGTTCATGCTCTTTGATGCTTCGCTCAAGGCGATTTTGCTGTGGGCACTGGCGATGCTTGGTGACTCGCACGTTGCGGGGGATGTCGGTTCATGCTGAGCATCGCGTCTGGACCGTCGTGCTGCTGGCATTGGCGATGCTTCCAGTCCTGGCTCATGCAGGACCATCCTGGTCGCTGCCGCGGGGGATATGGCGGTTTGGAAGTCCAGCGGTCAATGCCCATGCTTTCCAAAGTCAGGCGGCATTCGCCGATCGCGGATCAGGAGCGTTGGCCGACCGAAGCACGGACTTTCTCGATCGATCACCGAATAATCTCCGGCAAGATTTGCGGAGCGTTCCATTGCCGGGCGCCAGGATTACCGACGTGAGAAGCGCCAATCCGACATTTGGAACCACCTCATTTGAACTGGGTGGCCGGCAGGCATCGCCTTTCGCCTCCAGCCATCGTCAATCGTTCCTCCGTCGGTCATCGTTATTCCTGCTCGGATCGCTGGTATGGCTTGCAGGTATTGGTGTCATGCTTGTACGGTTGTTGATTGCTGTGTTTCGGGCGGTGCGGATTCAGCGAGCCGCTCTTTTGGTCACGGATCGTTTCTTTCCCACCGGCACGGTCGTTCGCGAGAGCGAACAAATTGAATGCCCCGTTGTCGTCGGCTGGTGGCGGCCTTGCATTCTACTGCCTCGCTCTTGGAGGGAGTGGACCGCTGCCAAACGCGCAGCCGTCTTCTCGCACGAGCTTTCTCACCTTCGCCGAGGCGATATTCAAATGAGTTTGGTCGCGGAACTGGTGACGCTGGTCTACTGGTTTCACCCCGTCAGTTGGTGGACCAAGCGTCAATTGAGCCGGCTCGCTGAGCTGGCCTGTGACGAAGCCGCTGCGATCGCGATCGGCGATCGACTTGTCTACGCCCGTTACCTGGTGGAGATCGCCACCGCCCATCGGAAGTATTGCAAGGCTTCGATCTGGGAGCCGCCATGGCCCGCAGTAGCGATGTCGGACAACGTGTGCGGGCCTTGCTGGATCTGTCGAAGCCGTTGGCGGTGCGGGTCTCATGGCCGGCTCTGGCGACAATCCTGCTGGTGGGAGTACCCGTTGTAAGTCTCCTCGCGGCTTTCAGTCCCACGTCGGTAGACGCGAACGAGCAGGGAACAGCGTCTCCTTTAGCGGCACGACCAGAGGAAAGCCCCCCTCCCGCAGCAACGACAAAGCCCGACTCCGAGCCAACGATAGCCGCCGCCGCTCTTGTGGCAGACAAGCAGGTCACCGTGACCGAGGGTCTCGTCCTTACAATGAGGGGCACGGTCTTTTTGCCCAATGGTTCCGTGGCAGAAGACGCGGTATTAGAACAATCACCCGAGTATGACGGCAGCGATGTAGTCAGCGCCACGATAATCGAGGGACAATTCGAGATCAGAACGACCGGCACGAAAATCAACCCGCCCGGCATTCTGATCCGAAGTCCTGACTGGAAATTGCAGGCTTCACTAAATATGGGGAGCCATACACTTCGCAGCGAATGCGCCGCTCCCAAAAGAGTCACTCTGGTTCCGGCCAAGGTCATACAAGTCAAGGTCACGGATGGCCAAACGGCCGTCGCCGGCTCTCATGTTCAGGTCGAGGCAGGTTCGTACAAATACTTGGCCATAACCCGGTCGGACGGCGTTGCCGAACTGAAGATCGCGCATGACGAAACCGTTTTCCTCATCTCCGCGTGGACCGACGATCACAGAATTGGTGGTTTGCATGCAGCTCGCAAACCCACCAAGGATCAGTACGGCACCGACTTCCATATCGAAATCAGTCGTGGTGCCCCGTTGCGTGTGCGAGTGGTCGATTCACGGCGGCAACCCGTCGCAAATGTCCCGCTCCGATTCGCGGCGGCCACGGGAGCACGCGGTGAGATGTTTGTCGGCGCCAACCCGACATCGTGTCAGACCACGAGCGCAAACGGCGAAGCGGTCTTCGCCTGGGTACCCAACTGGCCCACGGACCGGCTCTTCGTCAGTGTCGCTGAAAACAGTCCTTGGCGCGAAATGAAAGCTGGAAAGCCAACGCGAGCGTTGGATGGAGCACGGCAATTAGAAGTCGCCCCTTCCCGTACGAACGAGCGTGTCGCGATAACAGGACAATTGTCTGGCTTCACGACCGACGTATCGGGATTGTTGGTCGAATTCTGGAGCCACCAGGGTGAAGAGGAGCACAGGGCGGACGTTCTCTACGCGCGTTGCGACGCCAATGGCCAATTCAGAGTACAGCGTCTTGCCGGGTAGTCAATACAGTGTCTTCGTAAATGATTGCGAACTGGTGAGCAGGATATGGGACGGCGTCGTCGTTCTCTCAACGAGTGCCACCGTCCGGAGACCGGAACCCGCCCTGACAAAGGGCGTGCCTGTCGAAGTCCACGTCACGAAGGGGCGCGATCAGCAACCGATGCGGAACGCCTGGGTCTACCTCGAAACACCGCACAATCGCCTCATCGGTCGAAGATTCTGGGGCAAGACAGATGAAAGTGGCCGGTTTGTTGCACCCGTGGCCGCCGGTGAGCTCAAGGTTCGAGTCACTGAAGGAGATTGGAATCTGGAAAAGACCGTCCAGATCATCGAGGGAAAGCCCGCCAAGATCGACCTTCATCGACAGTATGCGGACAAGCAAACGATCACCGGGAAGCTCGTCCTGCCTAATCGAGTGGCTACAGATCTTAGCAATACGACCGTGACGATCGCCGGGATGGATGGCGAGTCACAAGACACAGCCACCGTGACATCGGATGCAGAGGGCCGCTTTTCCACAGGCATCATCGCCGGCCGCGTCAGCATTCTGGCAACATCGCCCAACGAGGAGTTTTTTGGATGTGGGGTCGTCGATGTTCGCGCAGGTGTGATCGAGATTCCCGTGCATCCGACGATTCGCTACGAAGGGCACGTTCTGGGCTCACAGGGTCAGCCCCTCCCTGGCGTAACGGTCCGAATGATCGCCAGGCTGGTTGATCGCGCTCGCGAGTATCCACCTGGAACGCCGGATTTTAGCAAGCAATACGCCGAGCTCTTCCGCGATCGCAACGCGATCACTGATCAGGCGGGCTACTTCGTGATTCCGAAGGCTCCGCAGCGCATGGAACTCTCGATATGGTTCACCCGACCCGGTGAAACGGAGTCGGCGGGTCACAGACAAATATACTTTGAACCCGGACAAGAACGTCCTCCGGAGATTATCCGTATTAGTTCCAGTGAGAAAGGTGCGTCGCGCGAAACAGCCGCTTGAGTTGGAGATGTCGAACACACTGCGTGACTGTCGTCTTGCGGGAATTCATGCTCTGGTCATTGTGTCCGGAGCCGGCGATATCGCGGCTCCCTTCACTAAGATCCACATATTGGATCCCGAAGAGACCGACGACAAGCCTGACGCAGAGCCCGATGACATCTATTCTTACCTCCCGCGAGTCATCAATGGGCCAGAAGCCGCAGAATTACCGGATCGGCGGGAGTACTTTGTCGCCCACAACTGGCCGTTCCCCGAGACAAATTCACTCTTTTTGACCGCGATCAACGGGGATGGCAAGGAGTTAGGCCGCCTCAGACTGAATCTCAGCAACGACCAGGCTGCCGCGAAGGATGTGGCGGCTTTCCTCAAGGCGCATCTGCCCCCGCGGCGCGATGCAAAAGCGAGCTACGAAGCGGCACTCGCGGAAGCTAAACGATCACATCGCCGACTCTGGGTACGCGTCGGGCAAACTCGCTGCGCCCCGTGCTTCAGTTTTTCGCGTTGGCTCGATTCGAAGCGAGAGTTGCTGGCCAAGGACTACGTCCTGTTCAAGTTCGATGATTTCCGCGATTTGAAAGGACGAGAGCTAAGTGCCGCACTGAAGTTCGACGGCCATGGAGTGCCATGCCACGCGATTCTCGATTCCGATGGCAAAGAGCTGATCAACAGTATTGGCCCGCTCGGCAACATCGGCGACCCTTCCGGAAGCTTTGAAGGTGCCCAGCATTTGCGAAAGATGCTGAAGACCACAGTCCAGAATCTCACGGATGACGACATAGAATCTCTGATTCGCAGCATTCCCAACGATTAGACCCTTCTTAAATCAGTGCGAAGTTGACAGCACGATTTGATTCCCTTCCGAGTCTTTCATGATCGCCGCCACGCCCCATGACTCCTTTTTCGGGGGCTTCGCGAACTCAACCCCATTGGCGCTGAGTTCCTCGAATGTCTTTTGTACATCGTCGCAGTCGAAAGATATTCCCGTGAACGTTCCGATCCGATCCTCAAGGCCGGGCGGGGTGAACAGCGCGATGCCCGTCTCGCCTTTGGGAGGCCGAACTTCGATCCAGCGAAGCCCCGGTCCCATCGGCTGATCCGTTTGAAGTATAAATCCAAGTGTGTTTACATAGAAGTTCAGCGCACGGTCCTGATCGCGAACGGGAATACTGGTGAATTTCATCCTTCTGATCATGGCTCGCCTTTCGTCCAGGTGACTCGTTGCTGCGGAAATGCACTGTCGCAACTATACGGGCGGATTTCTCCGGTCAGAAGTGGCACGGCGACATTTTTTACAACACGCGTTGTCTGGCACTATACCAATTATTAATATAGGCCTTCATGACACAGTTGAACGTCGACGCCTACTTGGTGGACAGTCTCTTGCCGGACCTCGTGGGGCACGACAGACGCTTGTCATCGTTTATTGTTTATCTCTACCTCTATCGCCACGCATCCAAGGATGTGAACTGGTCGGTTCGACTCTCTCATCAGTCGATCGCGAGCGCCACCGGCCTGTCCCGGAGTGCAGCCCAGACCGCTTTGGCACACCTTCAGACTCGCGAACTCATCGCTACTTCACGTGCTCATCCCACCGCTGTTCCCCTCCACCGCGTCCTCCGACCGTGGTTGCGTTTGAACGGTTCGAAGAGCTAACCTGGGTGCCGAGGCGTAAAGACACGAAGTGGGCTGCTCACCTCGCCAAAGGATGCGAGATCTTCTTTTCGGTGGGCGTTACAGGCCGCAGTTTGAGCTTGAGCTTCTTGGCCGTTTCGAGCGTGACGCGCTCCGCTAACAACACGTCGCTGCCGCGTTTGACAACCACGACATGTTTGCCGGCGTTTGTTTCGAGCGTGACAAGCTGTTCGACTGCGGGGATAGCCCTGATCCTGTCACCGTCGACCTCGACAACGGCATTCTCCGGGACGTTCTCCAGCAAAATCACTCCCATTGGAGGCTTGGCCATGATAACTAGGTCCAAGACGCCGGCCAATCCAAGCAGTATGGCCCCGACAGCCCCCGCCCACAACCACGGCGCTTTTAATCGCTTTGCCGCGATGGCAGGTTTCCTCAAGGCTTCGGTCTCCTTGAACTTGATCAGGCTCTCCCAAGAAGGCTCTGGGGCTGTCGTTGCTGCCTGGTTCTTGATCTCTGGCGACGACACTGACGTGGTGGCCGTCGCCGACTTTGCCGGCATCGGGCGAACTTCACCCGATTCGCTGGCGCCCCCGTGTGGTACGACCTGAGACATCGACGCATTCGATAGCCCACCGCCCGCCACCGCCTTCTGGATGAAAGGCAGTATTGCCTCTGCCACCTCTGCGGGCGTCTGAAATCGACGCGCCGGCGCCTATGCCATCATCTTTGCGACCGGCGCTGCCAACTCGACCGGGACGTCGGGGCGAACCAGGTTCAGCGGTCCTGCGTTCATCGAAAAGTGGGCCTGGTAAACGTCCCAGACGTGCTCGCTGTGAAACGGCGGTCCCCCAGTCAAGAGGTAGTAGAAGGTGCAGCCGAGGCTGTAGATGTCGGCGCGGATGTCGGCCGACTGGGTGTTGCGGATCTGTTCGGGGGCGATGAAATCGGGCGTGCCCATCATCTGGCCCTCACGGGTCAGGCCGCTGTCAGACTGGCCTTCGCTGGCCAACTTGGCCAGGCCGAAGTCGAGCACCTTGACGACCGCCATCGTCCCCTCGCGGGCAAGGATCAGGTTCGCGGGCTTGATGTCGCGGTGGACCATGCCGCGCTCGTGAGCGTGCTGCAAGCCGAGCGCGGCCTGATAGATAACGTAACATGCGTTTGCCACAGGCAACCGTCCGTAGGACTTCACGACCTTGGCCAAGTCGTCACCCTCGACGTATTCCATGGCAAGGACGATGTTCGCGCCGAGCCTCATGGCCGAGTAGGCGGTGACGATATTCTTGTGTTGTAGCTTGGCCGCCGACTGGACCTCGCGGAGGAACCGCTCGCGTACTCCTGGCTGTTCGAGTAACTGGCCGCCGACGACCTTGAGAACCTCCGGACGCCCCATGAGCTTGTTCTGTGCAAGGTAGACCACCCCCATGCCACCGCGTCCCAACTCACGGACGATCTCGTAATCGGGATGATCGGCAAGCCCCGGCGGCACGGTATCCGTCAGAGGTGGCAATACCGAAGGCCGCTGGGCGGCGGTGGGTCGTCGATGTAGACCTGCGAGCCGAGCCCGGAGCCGGCTGATCCGGCTGCCCATGGCTGCCGCGAGATCGTTCGCGGAAGCGGTCCGACGACAGCTTGGCCAACCGGCGTTGGCAGGTGGCGCAGCCTTCCAGGTGCTTGCTTACCGACCGCGACGAGATATCGTCGAGCTCGCCAAGCCCGTAAAGGCACATGGTCTTGTCGGTCGGATGGCTGCTGACCACGCCCATAACGCGATCTCCCGGTAGAGGTCGTTCCATTTACCAAGAGAGGAAGGCCACGACAGCACGGGATATGCCGTCAAAACTCAAAACAATTTCACAGCGGCGGATGATACAATGGGAGGTTGCCACTCAAAACGCTCGGTCCGATCCTCGTCGACTCTGCAAGTTTGATTGCCTGGAACGCCCTTTCCACTGCCCGACATCGTCCCGCGCCGGAGACTGCGCGCCAATTATACTTCACCCGATGCGTCGAGCCCCCAGATAAACAGAAGAGGTGTTTCCATGTGGCGCAACCTGCTTCTGGCGGCGGCCTTTTTTGCGTACGTGATCCCGGACGGCACGTTCGCGCAGGATTATCGAAAGACCGTCACGGTCGAGGTCTATCTGCCGGAGGACGCCCGGCTGTTTATCGAGGGTCAGGAGACGAGCTCCAAGGGGCTGATGCGCCGCTTCGTGTCGCCGCCGCTGCCGGCGGGCAAGTACATCTACACCATCAAGGCGATTATTCTCGGCCCAAACGGGCCGCGAACTGTCACACGCCGGATCGACGTTCGGCCGGGCGACTTTGAATCGATCGACCTGCGCGAGCCGGGCAAACGGCCCATAACCGACGTCGAATATGAGCCAACGCCCCAGAAGGTGGTCGATGCGCTCTTGCGGATGGCCAAGGTAACCAGTAAGGACGTGATCTGGGACCTCGGCTGCGGCGACGGACGCATCCCGGTGACGGCGGCCAAGGAGTACGCCTGCAAGGCGCGCGGTTTCGACATCGATCCCGAACGCGTCAAGGATTCGCTCGCCAACGTGCGCAAGCACGGCGTAGAGCGGCTGGTCACGATTGAACAACGCGACATCTTCACGCTCGACCTGAGCAAAGGGCCGACCATCGTCACGCTCTACCTGCTGCCGCGCCTTAACGCCAAATTGTTGCCGCAACTCCGGAAGTTGCCGGCTGGCGCACGTGTCATTTCGGTCGCGCATCGGATGGCCGACGTCAAGCCGGACGGGCAGATCGTGGTTGATACTGAGCTGGGCGAGTTCGACGTCTATCTGTGGAAAGCAGAGACGCTGCGTGGCAATTAAACCTTTTGGCCTCGTGCTCCGCGGCGACCCGCGCTTTCGATTCATTCGCCTCGCCGTCGATGATCGCGGTGAAATCGGCGCCGAACCGAAATTCTCAGCCCGAACTCTGATCGCGATGAGCACGGCGTTCACTCTGCAACTCAGCCGCACGGTCGAAACGCAGTCCTTTAGCCCGGTGCAACCCGATGGCTTCCTCGATCACCCGGCCCCGGACCTTGCGTCGGAAAGCGACGCACGACCAGACGCTTGGCGTCGCGTCGGTACAACTAGCGTCAGCCCGCTGCTCTTTGTTGCGGTTGTGTGGGGCGGAGGTACTTTGCTGTGGTGGGGGCTATCAATGTGGCGGATCATTCGCTTGCACTGTTGCTTGCGATTCGCGCGGGAGGCGCCGCCGGAGATCCAGCAGACGACATCCCTCACAATGGGTCGCCCTCTCGAGCACCGGAAATGAGATTCAGTTCCCCCGCGACCAAGATGGCCGCTCGTCGTTTCTGTTGATCGATGCCGATGGATACGCGGCGGCCCGCTCGGCTGATTTCGTGGTTCGTGAGCGAATGCCGAACCTCGCAGTCGAACTGATCCCGGAAGTGCCCGCGCCCGTGCGTGGAAGGTTAGTCGACCAGGCAGGAAAAGCTGTTGAGGGTGCGCGTGTGCGCGTAGCGCGCCAGATTTACGGGAACGAGCAGGCGTTTCCGTGGGGGCTCGAGTACACAACTGGGACCGACGGGCACTTCGAAATCAAACATGCTCGAATAGGGGACCGGATTCAGGTCCGCATCGAGAAGCCCGGCACCGGAGGGGCAGAGAGCGACTGGATGTCACTCGACCGCATAGAGCCACGGATTCTTCCCGATCTACGAGTCGGGCCCCCCGACCAAGATCTGGGCGGCATCGTGCGTGACTACGATGGTTTTGCCGTCGAAAATGCCAAGGTGATCCACATGGGCGAACCGCGAGTCGAGACGACGACGGACGCCGAAGGCAAACTCGCGCGAGAAACCGCCACTGACCGACGTCAACGGAGAGTTCGAAATCACCGGAATTCTGCAGAGCAGCCATGTGGCGGTCTAAATCAACAAACCCGGTTACTCTGGAGTCTGGTCCGATCGTGTGGCAACCGATAAACCAGACGACATCGAGCTGCCAACTCTGCGTTTATCCCCCGCGACTGGAGAACTGTCCGGACGCGTTGTCGATGAGCATGGGCGTCCGGTTTCAGACGCCGCCGTCTCGGTCCACGACCTGGGGCGCATCGTGACGAACACCGACGCTCAAGGTCGCTTTCACCTTCAAAAGGTCCCCAATAAGGAAATCTGGCTGCGGGTCCAGGCAGAAAGCGGGGAGTGGACGCAAAAGATCACGCCTGATGCCAGCGACCTGCACGTGAAACTGCAGAATCGACAGTAAGGCAGGCCGCCAGAGCGCATGAACTCCGAAGTCGGGAATCAGAATGTCTCCTGCTCACCCGATGCAGGGAGATCCATCGGTTCACCTGCGGGGACCAACCGGATCCTGGAGGATATAGGTGACGCGTTTGCCTGGATCCGGTCGGAAGGGGCAGACCCAGCGATCTGGTGAGTGTCTTGGCGATCCTCACCGCGGCGTTGCCACGATCAAGTTGGAACCTGGATCGATCGTGAGCCTGCGCTTTGCTTGTATGGCGTTTGGAGGCCGGTTGCTGATCTCCGGATCATCGTGCATCATCAGCGTCCACGGATTGGCCCGCCTTCCCCCAGCCCTCTCGTTTCCCCCCGACCGGTAGGAACACACGGAAGCGGCTTCCTCGGCCGGGCGTGCTCTCGACCTCGATCCGCCCGCCGTGGTCGACGATGATCCCGTGGCTGATCGCCAACCCCAGGCCCGTCCCCTGGCCGACCGGCTTGGTCGTGAAGAACGGGTCGAAGATCCGCGGCAATATCTCCTCCGGGATGCCGCCTCCGTCGTCTGTCACCTCGAGAATCACCTCGTCGCCCTGCGCCTGAGTCTCGATTTTGATCCGCCCGGAGACGCGCCCCGTGGCCTCAATCGCCTGCATGGCGTTGACCAGGAGATTCAGGACCACCTGGTTGATCTGGGCAGGGGCACAGACGACTGGAAGCACCCCACCCACCTGCTGCTCGACCGTGATCTGGCGCTGCTCCAACTGGCTCCGGATTAGCTCCAGACTGGAGGTGATCGCCTGCTGGAGGTCCACTCGATCGATGGCGGCTTGATCAAGCCGGGCGAAGCTCCGCAGGTTCTCTACGATGCCGGAGATGCGCTTGACCCCTTTCCGTGTGCTGCTTACCAACCGCTCCAGGTTCGAGCGGACATAAGGCAGGTCGATCGCCTCACTGATCTGGTCAATCCGTTCGGCAACCTCGGGGCAGGCCGCCACCAGCTTCGGATGGGCCTGCTCGTAAGACTCCAGCAGTCCCGAGAGGGCACGGCAATCGCGCTCGAGAACTGCCAAGTTGTTGGCGACGTAGGCCAGTGGATTGTTAATCTCGTGCGCTACCCCGGCGCTGAGCAGTCCCAGCGAGGCAAGCTTCTCCGTTTGAACGATCGTCGCCTGCATCCGCCGGCGCTCAGTCAGGTCGTGGATCGCGCCCAGAAAGACGATCCCCTCGGGTAGATCGATCGCCGAGAGCGAGAGCTCAATGGGGAATACCTCACCACCCTTCCGCCGGCCATGCTGCGCGGTCGTCGGACCGAAGCTGCGAGCCTTCGGTGTCTCCCCGTAATCTCGTAGCGCTTGCTCGTGGGCCTCCCGGTCTTCCTGAGGCAACAGGAGACTCAGGGGTTGGCCAAGGACCTCGTGCTCCGCGTAGCCAAAGGCCCGTTGGGCGGCGGGGTTGAACAACTTGATCCGGCCCCGCTCGTCGGCCACGACGATCGCTTCAAGGATCCCTTCCGTGAGCTGGCGGTATAGCCGTTCCGAAGTTCGCAGCGCAGCCTTGGCTCGCTCGCGGTCGGCGACCTCCCGAATCAGCAGTGTATTGGCACGATACAGCTCAGCGGTGCGCTCCTCGACCCGGCGTTCGAGCTCTTCGTGTGCTCGCCTCAGGGCTTCCTCTGCCGTTTGGCACGCTGCCCGCGTGCGCAAGGTGACGATACCGTAGCTCAGGTCGTCGGCCAGCTCCGTCAAGAGCTGCAGGAACACTCATGTTCATCATTGGATCGCCGCCGTCGAGCGGCTGAATCGGATTACTCTGGTGAACTGACGGGTAAGCCGCGTTTGGGGCTCGTGGGGCATAAAAAAAGCCCCGCTGTTGCGCACACTTACTGCGTGGCTGCCATAGCCGGATATCTTCCGCTCTCGCGTGCGACTGCGCCACCTATTTAGTTTAGCGATCCGGCAGTTGGGGCGACATGCCCTCCCTCGTTGTTGGTAGCGGTCACCGGCGAGACTCGGCCGGTTAAGGGCACCCACGCGATGGCGCTAAAGGCTCCACGATTGAACAACGATCTTCGACAAGAATCTAAGGCTGGCTCTCAGCGGAGGCGTGACGACGCAGCTGCTGTGGTTCGGTGGTGCCCCTACCAAAGGTGCTGAACTTCGTCAAGAGCAGCTTCGCCGAACAAGACGGCGGGACGCGAGACTCCGTCTTTCTTCACCTTGCCTACGATCGGCTCTTTTTGCTTTAATAAAGTGGCTCAGAGAATGGTTCTGCCACGGAGCCTTGCCTAAAGGTCAACTACTCATCGCCATCTCGTCGAGGGGCGCTGCGACGGCACGCATGGGCGTTCCTGCCAGGCTCGCTGGGGTGGATTATCACTGTGCAACGGCGCCCGTTCATCGTTTTAGGAGACTTTGAACGTGAGTACCGTTTCGCAAAAGCCTGCTACTTTCACCGACTACCACGTTGCCGACATTTCACTTGCCCCCTGGGGCCGCCGCGAGATTGCCATCGCCGAAACCGAAATGCCCGGCCTCATGGCGATCCGCGAGGAGTACGCCGCGCGCAGCCTTTGAAAGGCGCACGCATCACCGGCTCGCTCCATATGACCATCCAGACAGCCGTGTTGATTGAGACGCTCAAGGCCCTCGGCGCCGAGGTGCGCTGGGCGTCGTGCAACATCTTCTCAACCCAGGATCATGCCGCTGCCGCAATCGCTGCCGCCGGTACTCCCGTCTTTGCCTACAAGGGTGAGTCCCTCGACGCGTACTGGGAATACACTCACAAAATCTTCGAGTGGGCCGACGGTGGGCACTCGAACATGATCCTCGACGATGGCGGAGATGCGACCTTGCTACTTCACCTCGGCGCCCGTGCCGAAGTGGATATCCACGTCCTCGACAAGCCCACCAGTGAGGAGGAGCGCATCCTTTATGCGGCCATCAAGAACCGCATCGCCTCGCAGCCCGGCTGGTACGCCAAAAACCTCGCCGCCGTAAAGGGTGTCACCGAGGAGACTACCACTGGCGTTCACCGCCTCTATCAGATGCATAAGCGTGGCGAACTGAAATTCCCCGCCATCAACGTCAACGACTCCGTCACCAAATCCAAATTCGACAACCTCTATGGCTGCCGCGAGTCGCTGGTGGACGGCATCAAGCGCGCCACCGACGTGATGGTCGCTGGTAAGATCGCCGTCGTCGCCGGCTACGGCGATGTGGGTAAAGGTTCGGCCCAGGCCCTGCGCGCCCTCTCTGCTCAGGTGTGGATCACCGAAATCGACCCAATCTGCGCGTTGCAGGCCGCCATGGAAGGCTACCGCGTCGTCACCATGGACTACGCCTGCGACAAGGCCGACATCTTCGTGACGGCCACAGGTAACTACAAGGTCATTACGCATGCGCATATGGCGAAAATGAAGAATCAGGCCATCGTCTGCAACATTGGTCATTTCGATAACGAGATCGACGTGGCGTCACTGGAAGATTACCCTTGGGAGGAGATCAAGCCGCAGGTCGATCACATCATCTTCCCCGATCGGAAGCGGATCATCCTGCTCGCCAAGGGGCGCCTGGTTAACCTCGGCTGCGGCACCGGCCACCCTTCGTACGTGATGAGTTCGTCCTTCGCCAACCAGGTTTTGGCCCAGATCGAATTGTGGCAGCATAACGCTAAGTACCCTGTCGGCGTCTACGTCCTGCCCAAGAAGCTCGACGAGCACGTGGCTCGCTTGCAGTTGAAGAAACTGAACGTCGAGTTAACCGAACTGACGCCAGAACAGGCCGCCTACATCCACGTCCCCAAGGAAGGCCCCTTCAAGTCCGACCATTACCGCTATTGATCGGCATTCCGTGGCAGCAGGGAGCGCGACTCCCTGCTGCCCTCGTTTTCCGAGCACGCGCGAGCGCGCGGACGTTATCGACATGCCACGCGATGGTTGCGGCGCGGGCAATTCGACCGTCAGCCGCGCGTTTGTGCGCATGCCCGCTCACACTCCGTCGACCACTAGAACCCAATCGTTGGCGCCGTCTTTGTGGGCAGAAGGGTATGAAACCGACCGGCTGGAAATCTTTGGCTCGGAAGCCGAAATGACCGTATACGTTCCGTTCGTCGGATCATACCAGCGGAGTCTAACGTTCTGCCCGCCGGTAATCGCTTTGGTATCAACCGCTATTTCGCGACGGGTTGGGAAATAGACGACCGCTGCCAATCTTGAGTATCCCGATGCAGCCTTGTCGTCACCGCTGCCGAGGCCGATTTTCAGGAATGTTCCGTTATCAGGCGTCCAGGAACTGTCTTGGACGTAGGTATCGAGAAGTGCCCACGCGTATTTGGCACATAGTTGCGGCGGTTCGGTGATGATGTTCATCCAGTCCGGCCCACCATCAAACAGGCCGGTGACGCCAAACGGCCACCACTTCTCGTGGCCAAAGTTGATGCCGGCGCCACCGCGGATGAACGTCGCATAGTTGCGTTCGCGCAGCTCCTGGTTTTGCTGGTCTTTGTAATGCGGGGCGTTGACATACGGCGGCTCAATATCGACGACCGGATAGGTCTTGGCGCCGGCTCGGTTGAAGACTTTATCAAACTGCTCGACAGAATTGCTGCCGTAGTCGTACACGGTGTCGGAGCTCTGTTTGAACCATTGGTAACCGTTGACGCCTTCTTGCGAAATGAATTGATCGAACGACGTCGAGCCATTGGCCGGCTCGGCGATATTCAGCCTGTGGGTGGTCCCTTCGGCATCCTATGATGCCATGGTAAATGGCATCGAGTCCCGGCCCTGGACCTTGATTGTAGGACCACCGGAAATCACCCATCACATGCCAGACGATGTTCGGAAAACCGGCATAGCGAGTTGCCACAGTTTTTCCAAAGTTGTAAGCATTCGTCGTCCCAGCGTTGGCCAAATCCGCAGCGGTGCCGGTATTGGCCCAGCTCATGAAAAATGAAAACACCACGGTCAATTCGAGCCTGGTGGCTTCTGACATGATCCAGTCCATCGAAGACCACGCCGGGCCGAACGATGAAGCATACGGTGCACCGGTAAAGAAACGTTGCCCGGCCTTGTTCTTGTACCTGTCGCCGAAGCTGTCGTTCATGTGGACCCCGAACGGCGAGACGGTCACGGCATTGAAACCGAGCGCTTTCAAACCTTCGAGAGCCTTGGTGATTTCGGCATTGGTGCAGTTCTGTGCCATTGCCCACGAGGACATGGTTTTGAGCAAATACACATTGCCTTTCTGATCGAGGAAGCGACGATTGTCGGCACTGACGCTGGCTGGCCAAGCAAAAGTTGGAGTCGTGCCCGCAGTCAGTTGTACGGACGAACGACCTGAGGCGGTTTCATCATTCGCCAAGATTTCGCCTCCGGCTCGCGTTCCGATTTTCGGTTGTGAGCCCGACGTGGGAGTAGCCGCAAACGCCAGTAGCAAAGTCGCCGCGACAATCATCCGAGACCTGAAGACGTACAGCAGCCCGAGAGATCGAGTGGTCATGGAGACCTCCTTTTGGGGTAGGCGGTGTCTGTGATCCGAGATCGTACCAATCGAGTGCGCAATTCAAGTTTGTCCTACGACTCTTGGCATTAAGGCGAGTAACGGGTGAAGACAAGGTCGCGAGCTTTGATAGCCTGGTGGCAGGGAAAGCACGTTTGGAGCGCCGCGCTTTCGGCGGGTTTGCCGTCGCGCTCGTTGAAATGACCGAACCCCCAGCCGCCCGTGGAGGCATATTTCGTTGAGTCCTTCACCATTAACTGAACGTTCGTGGGGGGCCCGGCAACGAAAGATTGGGAACGTCCAAAGATCTTATTGTTTTCCTCCGACGGGACGTGACGCCAGTGCAAAGCCGCAATGATTGTGCCGTCCGGGAACGGAAGCTGCCCTTCGCGGTAGGCCTTGATCGCTAAATCGTTGCCCAAAATGGCACCTAAACTGTGAAGGTTGCCTTCTTCGTGGGCGACGGAGATCAACCTCCAGTCGCTGTATCCGGAGGGGATTTTGTCTACGAACATCGGGGGCGGCCTCTCCATCGGGCTGTTCAGATGCGGGGACCATGTAGGCGAGCCCGCCGGCCCGCGCTGCAACTGCAACCAGCGTTAATTCGAAGCGAACGGAACATGCGGCGCTCGAGCAGATAGTTTTCGGCCCTTTTGCGGGCCCTCGTGATGGCCGCCGATTTGCGGCCTGCTCGTTCGTATTCGAGCAGTCCTTCGAGCACGCAGATGGTGGTATGGAACGAAGAGCGCCGGCTTTTGGGTGCTTCGCAGTTCCAGCCGCCATCTTCGAGCTGCTCGCCCAGGAGTTGATTGGCCAGTGCGTCGTTCGGTTCCTTGAAATACGAACCGATTCTGAGGATCCTGCCGTTGATGCACGGTTCCGTTTCGCCGTGCAGGTAAGGTCGGTTGTTGAGCCACTTAAACACGAGCCGCTTGTTAACGCGGTCGATCATTTTGCGAGCCTCCTTGCTGGCTGGGTCGAGACCGAGGTCCTTCAAGACGACGAGACTGTAAAGGGTAGTAAGGTCCCACTTCGGCCCACCCCAGTTGCCGGCAGGAGATTGGAGGGCGAGAAGTTGGGCTCCCCAGCCTTCGGTTGCAACGCGCGACCGCTCGGCTGCAATCGCATTGGGAGCCTCACCGGTGAGATCCCTCATGACCTGCCAACGGACGGCCGGGTCAGAATCGAGGAGCCATCTGATGTGCGCGGGCCGGGGTGCATAATCGTGTAGGCGCATTGGTCTCTTATAGCACGAGAACAATGAACTTGAGACAGCTCTTGACAATCGGTGCCGGGTCGCTTGCATTATCGCTGAGCGGGATCGTCATCGCGGAGGAATCCCGCGTGCCATATGTTCGCATCGCCGAACTCGAAATCTTTCCTGCTCGACTGGAGAATTACAAGGCGTCAGTCAAGGAAGAGATGCAGGCATCCGTCCGTGTTGAGCCGGGCGTTCTGGCGATCTGCTCTGCTGCGGAAACGGACAATCCATCCAAGCTCAGGTTCTTTGACGTTTATGCCGACGCCGCCGCGTACAAGTCGCACCGAGAGACGCCACATGATTCACGTCACGAGCTTGCGGACAACCTCGCCGCTGACGTCGGTCAGCCGGAAGTCGCGGCCCTGGAAGCGGTAGGTCAGCTTGGTGTGGTCGAAGCCGAGCAGGTGCAGGATCGTGGCGTGCAGGTCGTGCACGTGGACCGATCCTCGACGGCGTTGAAGCCAAGTTCGTCCGAGCGCCCGAGCGTTACGCCTGGTTTCACGCCGCCGCCGGCGAGCCACATCGTGAAGCAGTTGGGGTGGTGGTCGCGGCCGTCATTGCCTCCCTGGACCATTGGGGTGCGGCCGAACTCGCCTCCCCAGATGACCAGCGTGTCGTCCAGCAGCCCGCGCCGCTTCAGGTCCTTGACCAGGGCCGCGCTGGCCCGGTCGGTCTTACGGCACTCGGCCTTCAGCCCGGATACCAGGTCGCCGTGGTGGTCCCACGCCTCGTGGAAGATCTGCACGAAGCGGACGCCACGCTCGACCAGCCGGCGGGCGAGCAGGCAACTGCTGGCGAACGAGGTCTTGCCCGGCTCGGCGCCGTACAGGTCCAGAGTCTCCTGCGATTCCCGCGAGATGTCCATCAGCTCGGGCGCACTCGTTTGCATGCGGTACGCCATCTCGAACGAGTTGATCCGGGTGGCGATCTCGGGATCGCCGACTAACCGCAGTCGAACCCTGTTCAACCGGCTGAATGGCGTCGAGCGAGTCGCGCTGGGTCTGCATGTCGAACCCGGGCGGGTTGGAGAGATAGAGGACCGGGTCGCCCGTGTTCCGGAACGGGACGCCCTGGTAGACCGAGGGGAGGAAGCCGCAGCCCCAGTTGGATGAGCCGCCGCTCGTGCCCTTGGTGCCAGTGCTGAAGACGACGTACGCAGGGAGGTCCTGCGACTCGCTGCCCAGCCCGTAGGTCGCCCAGGCGCCCATGCTGGGCCGGCCGAACTGCTGCGAACCGGTGTTCATGAAGATCTGCGCCGGAGCGTGGTTGAACGCATCGGTATGCATGGATTTCACGATGGCGATGTCGTCAGCCACCCCGGCCAGGTGGGGAAGCAGCTCCGAAATCTCTGCACCGGAGGCCCATGCTTACCGAAGGTGAACTTGGGCCCCAGCAGCGTTGCGCTGGGGGAGATGAACGCCGCGCGATAGCCTTGCAGCAGCCCGGGCGGGGGAAGCTTGCCGCCCCACTTCGCCAGCTCGGGCTTGTGGTCGAAGAGCTCGAGCTGGCTGGGCCCGCCGGCCATGAACAGGTAAATGACGCTCTTGGCCCTGGGACTGAAGTGCGGCGATCTGGGTACGAGCGGGCCGGCCGGAGCCGTCGATCCGGCGGGGGCATACCCGCCCAGCAACTGGTGCGAGCGCCATGGTGCCCAGGCCCACGCCGCATTCCTTGAAGAACCAGCGGCGGGTGATGTCGGTCCGGAGTTCGTTTAGAATTTGTTGCTGGCGGCTGAGGCGCAGCATGGCTCATTCCTTTGTGATCGTCTCGTCGAGGTTCAGCAGCACCCGGGATAAGACGGTGTAGGCTCCCAGCTCGGCGAGCGAGGCGCTCGGAGCGCAGGTCGGGGCATTGGTCGGTGCCGGCGGCAAGCTCGCGCGGGTTCACCCGGCCCTCGGCGATCCGTCTCACCTGTGCTGCCAGCAGCTCGAGCAGCACGGTTCGCTCTTCGTCGGTCGGTGCCCGGCCCAGGACGCGGCGGAAGGCGTAGGTGACCCGTTCCAGGTCGGTCCGGCCGCCCTCCTCCAGAGCCCGCCGCGCCAGGGCCCGCGCGCACTCGACGAATAACGTCTCGTTGAGCGTCGTCAGGGCCTGCAACGGGGTGTTCGACCTCAGGCGGCGAACGCACGAGGAGTCGCCGTTGGGCGCGTCGAAAGTCGCGAGCATCGGGTAGGGCGTCGACCGCCGGCGGAAGGTGTAGACGGCGCGGCGGTACCGGTCAGGGCCGGTCTCCTCCTTCCAGGGGAAGGGGGCATAGCTCGCGGGGGGTAGGAAGAGGAAGCCGGGCGCGGGGGCATAGACGCTGGGCCCGCCCAGCTTCGGGTTGAGCAGCCCGCTGGACGCCAGCGCGATGTCGCGAACGATCTCCGCCTCGACCCGGAACCGAGGGCCTCGGGCCAGCAGCCGGTTGTACGGGTCGCGCGCGTAGAGCCCGGGCGTGCCCCGGCTGCTCTGGCGGTAGGTCGCCGAGCCGACGATCAGCCGGTGCATCGCCTTCATGCTCCAGCCGCTGGTCCATGAATTCGCAGGCCAGCCAGTCCAGCAGCTCGGGATGCGATGGCCTCTCGCTCTGCGTGCCCAGGTCCTCACTCGTGCTCACCAGACCCGTGCCGAAATACGCCTGCCAGACCCGGTTGACGAACGCCCGCGCCGTCGTCGGCGACCTCCGGTCGACCAGCCACCGCGCCAACGTCAGCCGCGTCGGCTCGTAACCCTCCGGAAGCGGGTGCAGGAAGGCGGGCACGCCGGCCGAGACCTCCTTGCCGGGCTTGAGCCAGTCGCCCCGCTTGAGCATCGCC
This sequence comes from uncultured Isosphaeraceae bacterium, assembly GCA_963850935.1. Taxonomy (GTDB): domain Bacteria; phylum Planctomycetota; class Planctomycetia; order Isosphaerales; family Isosphaeraceae; genus CAWFRS01. The sequence goes on along the minus strand of CAWKNT010000013.1, from coordinate 146,375 downwards.
GGTCGTGCGGCCCTGCTCGCGAGCCATTAAGGTCAGCGCGGTCGTCCCCTCGGGCCATTGTTTGTAGAGGGCGTCGATCCTGCTCGTTGGCCTCTTTGAATTCGGGGACGATCGTCCGCCAGTAGGCGAATACGACGGCCTCCTGGGCCGGCGACCGCCGGGCGGCCGGGATGGCCAGGATCTCGCGCACTCTCTTGGGGAGCGGGTCGGCGACCGCGTCCTTGGCCGCGGTCACGCTCAGGCGGAACCGGCCGAGGTTGCTTTGCTGGTGGTCGTTGTTGTTCCAGCCGCCGTGCTGGCTCACGAGGCGGAACGTCAGGACCGTGCCGGTGGGGAAGGCGATGTTTTTGTCGGCGACGAAGACCGCCTTACGGTCCGTGTTGCGACGGCCGGGGCCGGCGTCGATGCCCCAGGCGGTGTCGCCTTTGCCGTCGATGGCGAATTCGACCTGGCCGGTGACCCGCTTGCGGCCCGACTTGTCGTCGAACGCTGGCTCCAGGTCGCGGTCCTCGATTCGCGAAGTCGGCCGTCGCCTTGACCAGCTTGACCGGGCTCTTCTTCTCCGGCGCCCTGGCGTCGGCGGCCTCGACCTCGAACTCGGTCAGAGTACAGGTGCCCTTGAACGACCGTCCGGGGCCGTTGGCGGGCAGGTTCGGGTCGGTGAACAGCTCGAGCCGGAAGGCGTTGATCTCGGGGAGATCGGTCGTTGCCTCGAAGACGTACGTAAATTTCGCCGGGGCATAGCCCTGGGCCAGCAGCGAGCCGTCCTCCTGGGGGATGAACCGCGTGTCGGCCTCGCTCACCTGGATGGGCGTGACGACGACCCACTGCGGCTGGATCGTCCTTGACCGTCTCCTCCCACTCCGCCAGCCGGCGCCGCCAGTCGGAGGTGGTATGCCGCAGGCCGGCCTCGATTTCCTGGATCTGCCGCGACAGGCTGGCGACCTTCCTCAGAGCTGTCGGGCGTGTAGACGACGGGCTGGGCTTCGTGATCGTTGTTCAGGAAGGCGAAGAGCCGGTAGTACTCCTCCTGCGTGATCGGGTCGTACTTGTGCGAATGGCACTGGGCGCACTGGATCGTCAGGCCGAGAACGCTCTTGCCGATGGCGTCCATGCGGTCGAACATGGCTTCCATGCGGAATTGCTCGGGGTCGATGCCGCCTTCCTCGTTGATCATCGAGTTGCGGAGGAAGCCGGTGGCGACGACCTGGTCCTGCGTGGCGCCCGGCAACTGGTCGCCGGCGATCTGCTCGATGATGAACCGGTCGTAGGGCAGGTCGCGGTTGAGGGCGTTGACCACCCAGTCGCGATAGAACCAGACGAAGCGCGACTTGTCCTTCTCGTAGCCGTCGGAGTCGGCGTAGCGGGCGGCGTCGAGCCAGTGGCGTCCCCAGCGCTCGCCGTAGTGGGGCGAGGCCAGCAGGCGATCGACGGCCGTCGTCCAGGCGTCCGCCGTCGTATCAGCCACGAAGGCGTCGACCTCCTCGACCGAGGGTGGCAGGCCGATCAAGTCGAGACTGAGGCGGCGGAGCAGCGTGGCCTTATCCGCCTCGGGCGAGGGCGAGAGGCCCTCGGCCTCGAGGCGGGCGAGGATGAACCGGTCGATCGGGTTCCGAGCCCAACGCGTGTTTCGGACCGTCGGGCTCGGACGGGCGGTGGGGCGGCCGGAAGGCCCAGTGACTTCCGACATCTCGCTCCCTGCCTGACGGATTGTCGGGCCACCCGGCCCCTCGGTCGATCCAGGCCCGCAGGGTGCCGATCTGGTCGGGGGTCAGCGGCTCCTCCTCCGGGGGCATCCGCTCTTCCGGGTCGTCGCTCGTCACACGGCGGAAGAGCTCGCTCTCCGCACTGCGCCCGGGCCGGATGACTTTGAGGCCGTCGCTGGCCTCACCGAAGGCCGCCGCCTTTTTGTCGAGGCGAAGGTCGGCCTTCTGTTTCTTCGGCCCATGGCAACCGTAGCACCGCGTCTCCAGAATCGGCCGGACGTCCTTGAAGTAGTCGACGGCCGCCAACGGGACCTTGGCATCCTGCGGCGCTGCGGATACGTCAGCACCGCCGAACAATGCGGAACCAAAAGCAATGGCCGGGAACAACCAGCCGGGGACCACAATAGCTTGCATTGTTGACTACAACCCCTGGTCGCCGTCAGACCCATTGAGGCTTCGAGTCTACCATCGACAGTCTTATTGAGCGCCAGCGCCCCGGCTAAATCCACATTAACAATCGTGGGAGGGTGAGCCTCGAGCCTCACCCTCCCAAAATCACGCAATGCGATTTGGAAGGCGGCAGCTTCCGCAACATCGTCCGCCTGCTCATCTTCAGGTCATCAGCGCGACCCGCTCAGATTCGCATGCCGCCTTCGTGCTGGCAGTCGATCAATAGCTGTCGGAGCTGATGACTTCGCCGTTGGCCTTGGTACCCAATGCCATCCAGGTCCGGATATTGATTGAGTTCTTAACGAATCGGACGCTGCCGTCGGCGAACAGTCACGTTCACGCCGCCCGGATGCCAGCTATCCGAGTTGCTGAGGTCCGACCGCCCGCCGGAGCCGATGCTACCGCAATAGGCGAACGAGCCGTTGTACAAGTTAGGCGTTGCGATCGTGTTAAACAAACTAATCGCCATCGACCCGTGCGACCAGTTATCACCGCGTTGCTCGTCAGCGCTGCCGCCGGTCCCTGTTTGCCACGCGGTCTGGCAAGCCTGAATGGCGGCCAACGTGTTGTTAAGGTTGGTCGACGCATCATAGGTTTCGTACGGTACGAGTGCTGTGACATTCACAACGCCGACAAACTTCTGACCGAGCTGGGCGGTCTGTGAGCCGACACGCGGCCTCACCAAATGCGATGGTGTTCGAGGACCCATCCGTGCAATTTTGCATGCCGTACGACGCTTGCAAGGTGAACAGCCCCGTGCTCGGCATATTGACACTTGGCACGGAATTAGAAAACGTCGTCCCGAGCTGCGACCAGTACATCGTCGTGCCGACGGAAGCGTAATAATTGGTGGTGTTGGTCGTGCCTTGATAATCCGGCGCTCCCGCGAGCGGGTCGGAAGGGCACTGGAAGGCTTTCATGCTCGTGTTAGTCGCGGTCGCTTGGATGCTGGCGGTCAGCGAGCGACTAGCGATTGGCTCAAACTCATCAGCTCCGAAATTGAAATTGATCGAGTTGTAGACCGGTGTCTGCTCGAGGAACGGTAGCATGAGCGCGAGAGGGCCCAGATTCTGCTTGACACTCCACCACGTGCCGGGGGGATTGTAGGCGCCGCTCGAGCAGCCCATGGCGAACACGTTGTGGACCTCGTGGTAGTTGTGAAGGGCGAGGCCGATTTGCTTCATGTTGTTGGTGCACTGGATACGGCGGGCAGCCTCGCGGGCGGCCTGGACTGCCGGCAACAACAGCGCGATCAGCACCGCGATGATGGCGATCACGACGAGAAGTTCGATCAAGGTGAAACCACGCCGACGCATCAATGAATCTCCTCGTATAAACTCACACTCAGAAAAAAGAATCTTAACACGACGCACCGGGAACAGGGCCCGACGATCGAGCCCGCAGTGTCATTGTTTCGCCAATCATAGTGGATTCCGAAGTCCCCAAACCACGCTCACGACATTGGATGACCGCACGCGTGCCCGGGCCCACTCGGCGGCTTACGTCCGAACGTGCGCTCGACTGTCGAGGTAAAAGATCGAATCGACTTAACTGATTAAGAGACCGGTTTTCGGGCGAGCGGAATCTCTGCCTAGAAACTGACAGCGATCGATTGAAGTCGGCCGATTGGAGAGCAAGCGGCCGGATTTGTAGATTCGGATCAATTCCACCATGAAGTTTCCACGGCGATCACAAGAATATCCCTGTGGCTGCGTCGGATGTCAAGCAAAAAATAGCAGGTTCCTTATATTGCCGCCGCGACGGGTCTGATCGCGCCTGACAGTGGGGTTATGTGTGGTTCGCGAGAGAAAGCGACCCCGCTGCTAAACGGCCTCTCGTGATTCCGGGAGGGCGAAGCTCCGTCCGAGACGGATGGCGCCGTGGCTCGCCGGGAGGCTCGCCCTCACGAGATCGTGCCAGAGCATTTAAGGGGTGGTTGTCGCGACTGGTTCCGAACGATCCTGAACGAGATCTTCGAGCCATTTCCTGTACGGCTCGAGGTAGGCCTTTTCCACCTCGGCCGAGCCGGGGTTATCGGTGAGCACCTCGAGGAGCATCTTGCGGAACGCACCCACGCGATGGCCGCCGATGCTGGAAGCCATGAGGTTTATCCGCTCGGACGGATCGACCCTCAGATCATAGAGCTGCTCGAGCCCCATACCATGCCTTATGTAGTGATGGCCCGCGGCCACCAGCGACATCTGGAGACCTGGGTGCTCGCGACTGGGTCGCGGCTGGGGTTGGAATGCGGCTGCTTCGGCCTGCTCGGTAAGGGCGGGGCTGGTGCTCTCCGGAAGCTGCCCGGGTCCCTGGTCCCAGTAGGCTGTCAATGAGGCGCCCGGGAACGGTGAGCCGTCCGCCAGGCCCAAAAGCTCGACCACAGTCGCCGGCAAATCGCGGAGGCTGACAGGGTCGTATACCACTCGGCCCGCGGGTGCGCGGGGAGAGGATCACGAGCGGAACACCGATCGCATCGAGGTTGGTGTTGTGTGCGTGGCCGAAAAAGGCATGCTCGCCGAACTCTTCGCCATGGTCCGAGGTGATGATCACGTCGGTGTTGCCGAGAAGCCCCTGACCTTGCAGCTCGTCGAGCAGGCGGCCGAGTTGTTCATCGAGAAAAGCGACGCAGTCGTGGTAGCAGTCGCGGGCCATCCGCACGTTTCGTTTCGACACCTCATTCTTATTCGTCAGCGTGAAATCCACGAGGACCTGGTAATCGGCCGGGGTCGTGGGCCGGATTCCGAAGCGTCCCACATTTCCCGTTGGGGGTATGTATGGCGCGTGGGCGTCAAAGTAATTCAGGAAGGCAAAAAAGGGCCGATCTCTCCGCCGACGGCTGAGCCAATCGAGAAAGGCGGCGTTGATCTCGCGCGCACCGCGGGACTGGAGGCCGATCCACTTCCGCTCGTAGTAGTCGCCGAAACTCAGGAGGTTTTCGAGGATCCACTTGCCGCCAACCGAGCGACTCACGAGGGATCGCGGTGTCAGCGCGAAATCCTCGTAATGGGCGAAGCCCCGATCCAGTCCGGTTTCGTAATTGCAACTATCGATGTTCGCCACGAACGCGGTGGTCTGATAGCCCCGCGAGCTCAAGTATTCGGCCAACGTCGAATGCGAGGCATCGAGCGTGTACTGCCACTGAGAATTGAGCCGGAACGGCCACTGGCCAGTGAAGAACGAGCTATGCGATGGAAACGTCCAGGGGGCGGGCGCCATGGCTCGTTCGTAACGGACCCCCTTGCGTGCCCACGCCGCCAGGCTGGGTGTGGTGTCTCGTTGATATCCGTAGAGGCTCAGGTAAGAGGCGCGGACGGTATCCCATACGATCAACACGACGTTACGGGCGCCGGGAGGCGCTGGCGCCAGTGCGGCCAACGCGCGGGACTCATTGACCGCCCGCCGACCCGTCGAGAGGGCCGCCAGCACAATCAATGGGCCGAGGATCACCGCCGCGGATCGATCGCATCGGCCACAAGTACAAGCCCTGGGCGACGACCCTGTGAGAGATCAGCCGGGCCAGGCCCGCCGCCATGACCAAGCTGCAGGCGCCGTACATCGGCATTCTCAACAGCGCCGACCAGATCGCGAGCGTTGCGAACAGCCACGCCGCCGCCTCGAGCGAGAACGAGCTTCGGCCGGAGTCGGTTCACGGCTCCCACCACCACTCCGGGGATCATTAACAAGACCGCGTGGCTCACGGGGACCGTCCATGGGAAATCTCTCGCACATCGAAACGACCGCTCGGGATTCAAACAGATTTTCTTGAAGACGATCACTCCCAGATCGAGATAGCCCCCGCAGAGGCCGAACAAGACCGCCAGCAGAACCGCTCCCATCGGGGATAGGGGCACCGGGCCAGGCGGCCGCCGAGCCGCGGTTTTGGTCGGTGTCGATTCCATCGGGGCGATTCCTTCCAGGACGAGCCGGTCCTGATTGTCGATTGGTTCACTCTCCAGCATCCGATCTTGTCGAGGATGCCACGCGGTTTCAACCCCCGCGTACTGATTGACGATCTTGCCCGCCGTCACGCCGATTTCGGCCGCCGTCTCGGGCTTTTTCGAGCGTCGAGCCACGCTCGCAGCGATGCTTCCAACTCGGCCTCAGCGGCCGCCAGCAATTCCTGACGCTTCTGTCGTCGTTGCTCGGCCAACTGTGGGTTGTAGCAAGCCACCAGCCGTTCGTCGGGGAATTCTGGTGAGCTGATTTCCGCCAGACGCTCTGCTAAGATTTCCAGCGATTGTGCCAGGATTGACGTTGCAGGTGCCTTGGCGAAATCGTCTGCATTCATGGGTAAGAGGATGAGATTGCGTATGGGGTCGAATGAACCGGCGGGTGTTGCGGATGAGATCAACAGAACTGGAAAGGGCTCATTGGTAGCATGGTCGGTACCAGGCACTGTGTTATTGATCGCTTTATGGATTGGATTGGTGGGCGGTTTTCTGGACCTTGGCGTGTTGATCCTGAAGCAGCACTTGACTGGCGACCGCTTCTTTCGACTGGGCGACCATTTTTTCTGGCTAATTCCGGCAGGAGATACGGTTCTGATCGTGGTTTCCGGGCTATTTCTGGCTGTAACTGGATTAATGTGGCGCGGTGCGGGTTTCCTGCGTGTTGCGGTCGCGATGCTGACCTTCATCGGCATTCTGAATGCCACAGCGAGGTTGCCGCTCGCTCCATGGTCGGCCATATTGCTGTCAGCGGGGGTGGCCGTTCAAGCTGGGCGGTGGGCAGGGGGAGGGGGGCGTCGTTGCAATTCGTTTGGTTGGCTCGTGCGGCGAACCACGCCGCTTCTAGCGGGCGGCTTACTCAGCCTCATCTTGATATGGTTCGGCGAACGAGTGTGGTCTGAACGCAAGGTGAAAGCGCTGCTGCCGTCCGCCCCGACGACCGGCCGGAACGTGTTGCTGATCGTCTGGGACACGGTACGGACCAATAATCTGAGTCTTTATGGATACGGGCGCCTGACGTCGCCGAACCTCGATCGGCTGGCACGCCAAGGCGTTCGGTTCGATCGCGCTTTCGCGGCGGCTCCATGGACTCTCGCATCGCATAGCAGCATGTTCACCGGGCGGTGGGCTCATGAATTGAGTGCCAACTGGCTCGAGCCGCTAGATGCAACGTACCCAACCGTCGCCGAGTTTCTGAGTTCCAACGGGTATGACACAGCCGGTTTTGTGGCAAATCTCGACTATTGTAGCCGTGAGACCGGCCTCGCAAGGGGGTTTGCGCACTATGATGATTATCCGATCACGCCGTGGGATGTTTTCACTCGTTACGTCGGGCTCGGCAACCGGGTCGACTGGGTTACCGAGGCCTATGTGCTCAACCTGTTGCTAAAGAGGTTCGTCGGCGATGGCTTTGACGTGATTCCGCATTCGAAAGAACATGCCAAGAACGCGGAGATAATCGACCGGTCATTTTTGAAATGGCTCGACTCGCGACAAGGTCGCAGCCGCCCGTTCTTTGCGTTCTTGAATTACAATGATGCTCACTCACCGTACGAAGTGCCGGACCGATCTATTCCGGCTTTTGGACTCCGGCCGATCTCCTACGTGGATCATGCGATTCTCCAGTCGTGGGAGAAGTTTGACAAAACCACGTTGGCCCATCAACACATTCAAATGGCGATCGACATTTACGACGACTCGGTCTTCTACCTCGACAAGCAACTGGGAATTTTGCTGGACGAGCTTGCGAAGCGTGGGGTGCTCGACGACACGCTGGTCATCGTTGCGTCCGATCATGGCGAGCATCTCGGCGATCATGGCCTGTTTTTTCATGGGTGTAGCTTGTATCGCCAGTTGGTGAATGTTCCGCTCGTCATTGTTGACCCAGGCCGAGCGCCGCGGGGTCGAATGATCAGTGAGCCGGCGAGTTTGCGCGACTTGCCCGCGACCATTGCGAGCCTGGTGGGACACGACAAGAATTCCCCGTTTCCGGGTAAGTCGCTCGACCGGTTCTGGACCGAATCAAACTTGGTTGGTCAATCGCAGGTTGGACAGGTCCTCATGGAGACGGACAAACCACCATTCCTCACGAACCAGGGGCGAGAACCAGTATCGAAAGGGCCGATGAAGTCGCTGATTTCGGAGGGACTGCATTACATTCGCCGTGGCGACGGTGTTGAAGAGATGTACCATCTCGACACCGATCCGCTCGAGCGAACGGACGTGGTGTTGTATCCGCGTTATTTCGATGCACTCGAGCGATTACGGGTGCGCCTCGAGGTGATCACTCGAAAGCAATGACGGCAAACCGTGCTCGAAATCGCGCCCGGCGCCCGACGGCTGAGCGCTTCGGGGTTCAAAGTTGAAACCGGCCGGGAAGGAGCGGGCTCAGCGTCAAGCGTTCGAGCGCTGTGCGTAGCTGGCGGAGCACGTGCTGCATCGGATGACGGGTGTGACGAGCTCTCCGGTGGTGTTCGACGGAGCGAGTCAGACTCGCATCAACTAATTTGAGTGCGCGATAATTATAAGACGTCTCCTGCGGTGAGCACAGATAACTGCACGCCTTCACAGTGTGCCTTGCAAGATCGATTTGCGTACGCGTCGTCAAGAATCGCCATTTCCGCGTGACGGAACGGTGTCAGCACGGTGGATAGACCTGGCGACGCGGTGCTTGTCCCAGCGATCCGTGTCCTAGGGATCGTGATCCGAGAAGTGCGGTGATTACACGCCACGTACTGAGCATAGCGCAGAATACGCTCGAGCGCAGTTCACCTCGCCGAATGATGCGAGATATGTTTTCCGGTGGGCCTTACTGTGCGCAGAGTGAGCTTGAGTTTCTTGCCCGTTTCGAGCGTGACTCGCTCCGCCAATAAGAGGTCGCTGCCGCGTTTGACAACCACGACGTGTTTGCCGGCGTTTGTTTCGAGCGTGACAGTCTGGTCGACTGCGGGCATAACCCTGATCCCGTCACCGTCGACCTCGACAACGGCATTCTCCGGGACGTTCTCCAGCACAATCATTCCCTTTGGAGGCTTGACCATGATGGCCAGGGCCCAGGCGCCGGCCAATCCAAGCAGTACGGCCACCGCAGCCGCCGCCCACAACCACGGCACTTCTGATCGCCTTGCCGCGGGGGCAGGTTCCCTCAAGGTTTCGGTCTCCTTGAACTTGATCAGGGTCTCCCAAGAAGGCTCTTGGGCTGTCGTTGCTGCCTGGTTCTTGATCTCTGGCGACGACACTGACGTGGTGGCCGTCGCCGACTTTGCCGGCATCGGGCGAACTTTACCCGATTCGCTACGCGCCCCCAGTGGTACTGCCTGAGACACCGACGCATTCGATAGCCCACCGCCCGCGAGCGCCTTTTGGATGAAAGGCGTTATTGCCTGCGCCACCTCCGCGGGCGTCTGGAATCGGTGCCGGCGCCTTTGCCATCATCTTCGCGACCAGTGCAGCCAACTCGACCGGGACGTCGGGGCGAACCAGGTTCAGCGGTCCTGCGTTCATCGAAAAGTGGGCCTGGTAAACGTCCCAGACGTGCTCGCTGTGAAACGGCGGTCCCCCAGTCAAGAGGTAGTAGAAGGTGCAGCCGAGGCTGTAGATGTCGGCGCGGATGTCGGCCGACTGGGTGTTGCGGATCTGTTCGGGGGCGATGAAATCGGGCGTGCCCATCATCTGGCCCTCACGGGTCAGGCCGCTGTCAGACTGGCCTTCGCTGGCCAACTTGGCCAGGCCGAAGTCGAGCACCTTGACGACCGCCATCGTCCCCTCGCGGGCAAGGATCAGGTTCGCGGGCTTGATGTCGCGGTGGACCATGCCGCGCTCGTGGGCGTGCTGCAAGCCGAGCGCGGCCTGGTAGATAACGTAACATGCGTTTGCCACAGGTAACCGGCCGTAGGACTTCACGACCTTGGCCAAGTCGTCACCCTCGACGTATTCCATGGCAAGGACGATGTTCGCGCCGAGCCTCATGGCCGAGTAGGCGGTGACGATATTCTTGTGTTGTAGCTTGGCCGCCGACTGGACCTCGCGGAGGAACCGCTCGCGTACGCCTGGCTGTTCGAGTAACTGCCCGCCGACGACCTTGAGAACCTCCGGACGCCCCATGAGCTTGTTTTGTGCAAGGTAGACCACCCCCATTCCACCGCGTCCCAACTCACGGACGACCTCGTAATCGGGATGATCGGCGAGCCCCGGCGGCACGGTATCCGTGAACGGTGGCAAGACCGAAGCCACGCGGCGGCGGTCGGTTGTCGATGTGGACCCGGGCGCCGAGCCCGCCGCCGACTCATCCGGCTGCACCTGGCTGCCGCGAGATTGGTCGCGGAAACGGTCCAACGACAACTCGGCCAATCGGCGCTGGCAGGTAGCACAGACTTCCAGATGTTTGATCACCGACCGCGACGAGATATTGTCGAGCTCGCCAAGCCCGTAAAGGTACATGGTCCTGTCGGTCGGATGGCTGCTGACCACGCCCATAACGTAATCTCCCGGTACAGGTCGATCCAATTACCAAGAGAGGAAGGCCACGACGGCACGGGACACGCCGTCAAAACGCGTGACAATTTCACAACACGGGATGATTCAATGGCAGGTCGCCGCTCAAAAAGTTCGGTCTGATCCTCGTCGACTCTGCAAACTTGATCCACTGGAACGCCCTTTCCACTTCCCGACATCGTCCCGCGCCCGACAGCCCGCGCCAATCATGCTTAACCCAATGTGTCGGACCTGCAGATTCCAAGAAGATCTCCGCTCTCTGGTCATCGATCTCGGGTCGATCGATTGCCATGAGCCCGACGTCATCGGCCCCGGCCTACCAAACCTGGCGGCCGGGCGCCGAGTTGGGGTCAGCCGATCACGCCTCCTGACTCTGATCGGCCACGTTTTCGATCATTCGCTATATCCATATATGAGCACGTCAACAGAGGCCTCCCCCGACCCTCCGCCGACCGCGTCGGCGAAGACGGTGAGTTTCGTCGCGGGTACCTCATAAACCTGGGTGATCTGAGAGTGGGGAGCGAGAGTCAACGTATCGAGTTGTGCCACCAATTCATTCCCCTCGGTTATCGTAAGCCTGATCACGACGTTGCTGGCAGAGCCGACCCGCTCGTCGGCCACGACCCTGATCCGCTCGAAGGAGTGAACGTCCACGATCCCAAGTTGCTTGGTCTGACCGACCGGAATGCTCACCGCACCTGGAGCCGTTCGAAACGCAAGTGTTGTACTACCCGTAGCCATTGGTTTTCCTCCGTCGAAAGATAGTTCGGTTGGGGCACCAGACGTTGCCACAGCTGATGCAAGAGAATCACAACTCCACGACACGACACGCTGAAGGCGCGAGGTTGTTTGCTTCCTGCCTGATCTATTCAATCAGCTTGCATCGACCGGTCCCGAAAGAAAACCGCTCCGATAAACGACCGTGCGGTTCCTCGGCCAGGGGCTCCGAGGTCAGAGATTAGGTCGTCAATGAGTACGTATGATGACCGCAAGGATGCCGAGGAGAGGAAACGCTTGTTTTTGGTCGGTCGCCTCGATGGCGTAACTTCTATTGAACGGCGGCACTAGCTTGTAATGTCACGCGCTCTGCGCATGCCGCGGGCCCTAGCACATCACAGACCCGGATTCGTGAGACGCGGCACAGGGGTCTGCACGATTGCCCCGAAGGAATTCAGAGGCTAAGATAGCCGGCCGATTCCACTTCATGTTTTATGAGAATATCGTGATGAACGGGATTCGGCCGAGGTGCGACGTCTCGCGAAACGGTGCGTCGCCCTTCGACGCCGCGGCCCGGATCTGGCGGCCCATGCTGATGGCGTCGGTGGGAATTCTCGGCGTTATGGCCGTCCACCATCCGATGATCCTCTCGGGATTCGGCCGGATTCAGACCGACTTGGCGGACACCCGGCTCATCAATTACTTCATGGAACACGGGTGGTTGTGGGTCTCGCGGGCCCCGCGCCACGAGCGATTTTGGGACGTGCCGTTCTTCCACCCCGTTGCGAACGTCATGGCGTACTCGGACTCGATGCTCAGCTATGGGCCGTTCTACTGGCCCCTGCGGATGGCCGGCTTTCCCCCCGACACGGCTTTCGGGATCTGGATGGTCGCGACGACCGTCTTGAACTACGCAGCGGGCGTACTGCTGTTCAGCCGTGGCCTGGGCTTCGGCGCACCGGCGACGACGGCCGCGGCCGGGTTGATCGCTTTCGGCTCGCCGCGCGTCAATCAACTGGGACGTCCTCAACTGCTGCCGTCCTTCTACCTGCTCCTCGCCCTCTACGCGCTCTGCCGGATCGTTCGAGACGAGAACGCCCGCCTCGCCGCGCGTGTGTCGTGGTGGACGGCGTTCGGCCTGGCCGTTACGGCCCAATTCTACGGCAGCTATTATCTCGGCTGGTTCTTCGGCGTCGGTATGGCGGTCGCGACCGTTGCGGCCCTGATCCTCCGCTCATCGCGCGGGCGGGTCGTCGCCCTGGTGCGACGTGACTGGTGGGCCGCCGCCCTGGGGGCGACGGTCGCCGCGGTCGCGATGGTCCCGTTCCTCGTGCACTACCTGCCCGTGGCCCGAGAAGTCGGCCTCCGCTTCAACAACGCGCAGCATTACAGTCACCCGTCGAACTGGTCGTGGTGGAACACCGGCGAGGTTAACTGGTGGTGGGGCTGGATCGATCGTCGCTGGCCGGTCCAGGGAACGCCGTTCACCAACGAGCTCCGACTGGGGCTCGGTTTCGCGACGACCGCGGCCTGCGGCATCGGCCTCTATCTGGGACGTCACAACCCTCTGGGTCGCGTGGCCCTCGCGGCGACGCTCTTCACCGTGGCGGCGATGACGTTCGTCCCGCGCGTCGAGATCGTCTACATCGCCGCCGCCGCCGTCTGCTTTGCTCTGGGGTGCGTCTGCCGCGAGCCGGATTGGACCGAAAGCGGCGGGGCGACGGTCGTCCTGGCGACGGCCGTCCTTCTGGCCTGCCCGCCATTCAACGATGTCGTCCGATCTCTGACATTTGCGACGATCGCGCTCTGCATCGTCCGGATTTGGTATCGACGTGGGCGGCCGAGCGCTATGACGGCCCCGGGGGCGGTCCTGGCGGCGCTCGTCCTTCATGCGCTGCCCCTGGCGGCCGCGGCGCTGACGGCAGGATTCTTCGCGGCGATCGGCGCCCTGGCGGCGTACTTCGCGCGTGGACGGCGAATCGATGTGGCGATCGCAACGCTCGGCCTGTGGCTTGCGGCGACGGCCCTGCTGTCGGTCGAAAACCGGCCCTGGATTTTCTGGCAGGCCGCCCTGGGGGCGTTTTTCGGCTGGGCGGCTTCCGGCGATCGGCGATTCCGGCCCGGCTCCCGCGCAGTGTTCACGATCGTCGCGGTCGCGCTACCCATCGTGATCCTACTCTACGGGACGAATTCGCTGTGGCTGGCCCTCTCGCCCTACATCCCAGGCTCGGCGGCGATCCGAACGCCGTCGCGAGTGATCCTCGTGCTCCTCGTCCCTGTAGCGCTCGGTCTCGCCTTGCTGGTCGAGCGGCTCGACCGCGGCCGGTGGGAAGCGGCTGCTTGGTGCCTGGCCTTGGTGTGCCTGACGGAGCAGACGGGGACGAGCGAGACCTACGACCGCGACGTCAGTCGTCGCCGCATCGCCGAAGTCGCCCGACAGGTCGACCGACGCGCCGGTTCGTTTTATTACCTGCCTGTGAGCGACGGCGATCACTTCTACTATATCCACCTGGACGCGATGTGGGCGGCGATGGAGACGGGCGTCCCGACGATTAATGGCATCTCCGGTTGCTTCCCGACGGGATGGTGGAACCTGGGCTTGGCCGACTTGCCCGGCGGAATGACGACCGAGGACGCGTTGCAGGAGTGGTGCGACAATCACGGCCTTCGACGCCTTGACGTTCAGAGGATCGGCCGGCAGGCGGACAGAAAGATCGCGAAAGAAGAGAGCGGCTCTGCGTCCGTCCCCCGCCCGACGCGAACAGGCTTGCGGACTGGGCCGTAGAACCGATCAAACCGGGACCACACCGCGGGCCGCCTCCTCTCAATGCCCGGCACGGCCCTCCAGCCGCGGCAACTTACACCGCTTTGGTCTGGAACGGGCAAGCCCGGAGGGTGAAGTTCCCCAGGCGCCCCCTTGTTCATCGGGCAGCGTCATCGGAGAAAAATCTTCAGAATGTTTGACCATCCGACGGCGCTTTTTTTAGATGATTCTACGGAGGCGATGGATGGAAACTCGGTTTCGCCATGGAGCGGGACTACGAGGACATGGTCTCAGGCGGCGCCTTCGTGATCGACGACGTCGCCGTAGTGTCCGTCTCCGAGCCTTCGACGCTCAGCCTCTTGGCCCTCGGCGTCGGCGTCGTGGCCACCCGCTGGTGGCGCGAGAGGCGGTAGCCCTCACCGCCCACCCCATGAAGTCGGGGCGCGTGGTCCCGGCGACCCGCACCACCAGCTCGGCGCGGGTCTTCTTTGCGCCGACGACAGCAAAACGCGGTGGAATTGTGGCCTCAGACCAACTGCGTCGGTGCCGGAAAGCGGCCCGGAGCTGACGACATCGAAGCGATGACGCAAGCGACGGCATCGAAGTTCTCCGTCCGGTTTGGGCCGGACAGCGAACCGCAAATTGCTTGGTTGCAGCCGACGCAGTACTTCACGCGTCCCCTGTACCGCGTCAACTATTTTTACTCGAAGTTGCTTGCACTCCGATACCTCGCGCGTTGACGGGCTGAGCGTTCTTTACGTAGGTGTCGAACCAGCGGAGCATCTCGTAGACCTCCTGCTCATTGGACTCCATGGCGGTATACCGGTGCGGCTCGTGGGGGAGCATTACCAAGCGGGCGGTGCCGCCGTTGCCGCGAACGGCTTCGTAGAGCTTCGTGGATTGCAACGGAGTGGTGCCGGGGTTGGCGTCCTCGGTGCCGTGCATGATGAGAATCGGCGTCTTCAATTTGTCGGCGTAGAAGAACGGGGAGACTTTCAGGTACACGTCGGTGGCTTCCCAAACGCTGCGACGCTCGTTCTGGAAACCGAAGGGCGTGAGCGTTTTGTTGTAGGAGCCGCTAGTGGCGACACCGGCGCGGAAGAGATCGGAATGAGCGACGAGATTCACGGTCATCAAGGCGCCGTGGCTGTGACCGGTGACACCGATGCGGTTGGGGTCGACCACGCCGAGGCGCACGCCTTCATCGACAGCGGCCTTGGCATCGGCGACGAGTTGCTCGAGGTAGGTGTCGTAGGCTTTCTTGGGATCACCGACGATCGGGAACGAAGCGTTGTCGATGATGGCATAACCGGCGAGCAAGAGAAGGCGATACGCGCGCAAGCGGGTGAAGGTTTCCTGGGAGCCGACAACCTGGCCGGCAACCGAGGCCTGGGCGTAATCGAGCGGATAGGCATAAAGAATGGTGGGGAGCCGCGTGCCCTCCTGGTAGCCGGGTGGAGTGTAAAGGGTGAAGGACAAGTCCAAACCGTCGGCGCGCTTGTAGGTGACGAGGCGCTTCTTGATGGCGCGCACTTCGGGAGTGGGGTCCGGGATGCGGGTCAAGGCGACGGCGGTGGAAGTGAAGACGGCTTCGCCGTCGGGCGCATCGCGAGATGGGCCGAGGGTGCGCGTAAAGGCGTTCGGCGGATCGGTTGGGGATTGATGCCAGGTGAGGAAGGTTTTCGCACCGGGTCCGGTGAAGGAAAGGAAACGCTCGAAGCAATTCTTATCGCTGCGGAAGAGACGTTCTGTTTTCAGGGTTTTGAGATTGAGTTGATCGAGGAAGGGGCGATCACCGTCAGGCGAGGAGCCGATCCCGGAGAGGAAGATGGAATCGGCGTCCTGGCGGATGACCCGCGCACCGTTAGAGAGTTGGCGGTAAACCGGATAGCCGGGGTTCTTGTAATGCTCATCCTCGGATAAATCCCAGAGCAGCCGGGGCTTCGCTTGGGGATTGTCGACATCCATGATAAAGGTGCGGGTCCAATGGCGGTTCTCGTCGTATTCACCCAATAGAGCAATGCTCGGTTGCTCGCTCCACTTGAAGCCGGCGTAACGCTGTTCGGTGCGCCCGATTTCAGCGGCCGGAGAAGTGAAGGGCGCTTTCTGAAGGAGAATCTTGTCGCGATTGGGGACGCTGACGTTCCAGTCGCCGCCGTCGAGGGCTTCGGCCCAGATCAGTGTCGCGGGCTCGGTGGAACGCCAGGAAAAATCGCGTGGACCTGTGGGAACGCCGCGAATGGGAACGCGATCGGCCATCGGAAGCGAGGCGATGGTGTGAACGGTAACGTTCGAGCGGTCGGAGGTGTCCCAAACTTCGACTTCCTTGGGGAAGCGATCGTAGGTTACGAGATAGGAGTAAGGCTTGTGAATGGTCGTTACGAGGATGTGGTGTCCGTCCGGGGCGGGATCGAGTGATTTGTAATTGGCGGGCTTACCGAAGGGCGTGACGGTGAGGGTGGCGGAATCGACGAAAGCGAGTTGCGAGAGCGCGAAGTAATCGAAAAGGTTCTCGTCGCGTGCACTGCCGAGGGTGTCGCGAGCTTCGTAGGTACTGCTCTGGCCTTTTTGCCCGTTGGTTTCCTGGATACTCGGACCGGAGAGCTCATTTACCTCTTGCGGTGGGCTGTCGTTGGATTCGGGCACGAGCTTGACGAGAAGGGTTTTCTGATCGGGCATCCATTGCATTTCTTCGTTGAACATGGGGTTGAGATGGACGCCGGGAACCTGTTTCACGCTGCCGGTACTGGCGTCGCCAATCCAGAGCTGGACGGAATCGGAAGCAATGTTGACGAAGGCGAAGTGCTTCCCGTCGGCGGCCCAGACGGGATTCCCGGGACACATGCCGGTGGGAAGCGGGACGGGAGTTTGCTTGCCATCGGCGACTCGAACCAGTTCAAAGCCTGTGGCGCAGGGAGTAATGCCGTAGCCGCCGCGAGTATCGTGCTTGCTGTGATTCTTGGGCTCGACCCGAACACCAGCGAGGCGCAGGAAAGGCGTAGCCACGCGAGCGATGGAGGGATAGTCCTGCCAAGAGACGAGGAGAATGGTCTCATCGGTCGGGCTTACGAGGGGGACGGGCGGGGAGGGCGAGCGCATGACGGACAAGATGTTTTCCGGGGGCAAGTTGTAGCCCAAGGAATCGGTATGGGCAGGCGAAGACGCGTTCGTTTGAGCGCCGATGGGTGCAGAGGCAATCCAGCCAAGAAGCACGCCAAGGGAAAACCGAGTCAAGATCTTCGGAATGGACATATGTTCGCTCCACGGCGAAGAGTCAGGGGGCGATCTCGTGTGGCGCGTGTGATACTGCACACATTCACCGTAGAACTTGCAAGATCGATTTTCGGGCGAGCCTTCAAAAATCGCCATTTCCGCCTGTTGGAACGCTGTCGACAAGTGGATAAACCTCGCAATGCGGTGTGTGTCCTAGCGATACGACGATCGTCGGGAAATGGTCGCGAGCGATTGTGGTCGTGGACCCGGCGGGTTGCCGGCTCCGCAACTTCTCCCGCCCTACGTTTTACCCCCTGGATCATCGAGAGATTTCACAGCGAATTCAGGAAGGCGATCAGGTTGGCTTGGGCCGTTGCGCTGAGGTTGGCGAAATTGTTACGAGCCGCCTGGCCTTGGCCGGCATGGGCGAGGATCGCCGCGGAGAGCGTACTCGCCCGGCCGTCGTGGAGGAAACTCGTGATGACGCGAACTCCCCAGAGCGGTGCCGTCCTCATCTCCGTCTGGCCGGCTCCCGACTGAGCGATGCCGTCTCCCAGGCTACCCATATCGTGGAGCAAGAAGTCGGAGAACGGGAAGAACGTGACCTCGTTTAGCTCCGGGATCGAGTTCGATCCGGTGGTCAACGCCGGAAGGTGGCAGTTGGCACAGCCGATCTGCGCAAATGTTACGGCCCCGAGCTTGGCCCTGGAGGTCAAGGGCAACTGGGGCGGAGGTGCGAGCAACGTGATGAATTCGGTGAATTGCGTGAGGTCGTCATTGTCCGGCTCGTTCGGGTTGCTCGATGCCGGGTTGGCTTCGAGGAGCGCGCAGTTCGCAAGGTAAGCTTGAGTCGGATCCTGGGGACAGTTTTCGTTCGGGAATAAAGGCGTGGTGATCCCCATCTCGTTCAAGTACGCGTCGCCGGCGAAACCGAACAGCGTGCCGTGCTGACACTTCCACCCAAACCGGCCCGCGAACTGCTGGGGGGATTCCCCGTCGGCGAAGACGTCGCTGACGATGTTGACACGGCCCGCGGTCTGGGGCGTGAAT
The DNA here is from genome assembly GCA_963850935.1 of uncultured Isosphaeraceae bacterium. Taxonomy (GTDB): domain Bacteria; phylum Planctomycetota; class Planctomycetia; order Isosphaerales; family Isosphaeraceae; genus CAWFRS01. Next base: position 128,034 of record CAWKNT010000013.1, on the reverse strand, counting down.
TGCTGCTCGAGATCGGCAATGTGTTGGAAGGTTGAATTGGGTACGGCGCCGACCAACCCGAGGCCGAAAAGTGGAGTAGTTCGCCGGCCGGCGACGATCGTCGCCGGGCCGCCAGGAACCGCGGGCGACTGAGGGACGATTTCTCCGACGAAGTCGACCCCGTTGAAGAGGCCGATTCCCTGGGAATGGATGAGCGAACCACCGTACTGAGCGAGCGGATTAAAGACGCCGCCGGTAACCGTCCCGTATCGCGTCTCAAGCGTGGTACTCCCGCCACCAGCGGCAGGCGTGGAGTGGCAGCTCACGCAGGAGACGTTGTTGTAGACCGGCCCCAAGCCGCCGGCCACCGTGTCCACCGACGCGAAATTTTGCCGGCCGGCGGTGAACTCGGTCTGCAACATTGTCGAGAGCCCCGAGAACGGATCACCGAAGGTGGGGCTGTTGCCGAACCCCAGGGCAAACACGACGAACACGAGTACGGCCACCCCGACGAGGGCGGCGGAAATCGGTTTGCGCACTGTCATCATTCTCACAATCGCATTCATGAGTGCCGTCCTTGTTCGGTAGATGGGGCGATGCTCGATCCCGTTTTGCGCGTCGGTGAACGAGCTATTCGAAAGGTGAATGCCGCAGAGGAAGCAGGAGCCTATAGGAGCCCCCAAGCAAGAGGCTCAACGGAAACTCGGCGTCGAAGCGGGCGCGAAATCTTTGAAGACTATTAATGCGTTCCGAGAACGCAGTCCCCCGCGTGCTGCCGAAGTAGCGCCGAGAGTGCCGAGGCGTCTCGGTGCCGGCGGGCTGGGTCATCGGCCAGGCAAGCTGTAATGCAGTCGTCCAGGGAGGTAGTCACGCTGGCGTTATGGCGGCGCACCGATTTCACGTCGTCGCCCTTGGCAGTCGACTCTCCCGTGAGAGCCTCATAGAGGGCGACACCCAGTGAATAAACGTCAGAACGTGCGTCGATGGGTCGCTCGATTGGGCGGCTTTCCCGGATCGCTTGCAAAGCATCTCTGTGTTCGGGCGACATGTAACCGGGCGTCCCGCCGAAATCATAGGGTCTTTGGCGGCCGGGGCCGAACGGCTCTCCTGCAAGGTGGAAATCCAGGAGCATCGGCTGCCCGTTGGCGGCCATGAGCACGTTGGATGGCTTGATGTCGAGGTGGACGAGGTTTCGCTCATGAGCATAGTGAAGAGCGTCGGCCAGGCAAGCGCCGATCCAGCACACGGCTTGAACGTAGGAACCGTGCGCGGACGCGGGCTGGACGATTCGGTCTGGCGGCCCGGCCGGTCGGGCTTGCGCCTCGGCTCGATATAGGGCATCGAGCAACGTTTGCGCTGTGCGCTTTGCATGTGGAGTTGGTCTCATCAAGGCGAAGAGCCGCGACAGAACCGCGCCACCGTGATACGGCATGCACAGTGAGCGCAACCCGCAATTCGGGTGGTTGTGGACAGAGTAGAGTGGGACGATGTGAGGATGCTGCAAGCGCGCCAGGGTCAGATACTCTAGGGTATCCCACGGCGTGAATTTCAAAACGACATGGCGGTCGGCCAGCAACATCTGGCTCGCCAGAAAGACGCGGCTCAGCCGCCCGCTGCCGAGCTTGGTCAGGAGACGGAAGTCGTCGATGACATCACCGGCCCGGGGAAATCGTGGGGCCGGCCGGTGCGACAGGATGCGATGGCAATCGAAGAGTACTTCGAGCTGAGGCCGCCACTGCGCGAATCGCTCGAGCACGTGCTCTGTCGGCACATCGAGGCCGTATTCGGAGCGGAGATTGACTTCCTCGTAGATCAGCTCTGCGGCGACTTCGGGATGTTCGGTTAGGCCGGGAAACCGGTCGAGATAAGCCTCGGGCAGGATGTGCTCCCCCTGGCGCCAGCGCTCGATCATTTCCTCGACCAGCACCCCCACCAGTGCGAGGGCGGCATCTGGCGTGAAGGAGCCAAGATCGGTCGCGTGGTCTCTAGACGGTTTCACGACGGAGCGCCTCTCGCTGCGTGAGTTGACCCCGATTGCGCGAAAGCGACGGTGCCGGCGAGAGTGCGGAGAATCCGCCGGACGCTGTCGCGATGCAGGCCGGTGCGCGCGGCAATCTCGGCGAGAGAATGGCCGTCTCGGCGCAGGTAGAGCACTGGGCGGTGCTCGGGAGGGCAGCTCGCCAGCAACCGATTCCATAGATCGTCGGCCTGAACCATCTCGCTCGGACGCGGCTGCGACGAGACCAGCTCGCCAGGGCGTTCGTCCTCGCCGAGGGACTCTTCACGCGACGCGTTTTGATACTTGCGAGACCGGTCGATCAATCGGTTGCGCGTGGCGACAAAGAGAAAACCCCGCAACTGATCGGCGTCAACGAAGCGCCAGCCTCGTTCGCGAAAGCCACGCAGCAGGTCGACCCAAACTGACTGGAGGATATCGGCGGAATCGAACTTGTGCCGGAGCCGCCCCCGCAACTGCCGCCGGATTGCCATGCGCAGATAGGGCTCGAATTCGACGAAGACCTGCTCGGCGGCCGCCGCGTCGCCGTCGCACAGCCGATCGAGCAGCTTGTCGAGCGGTAGCATCATGGCGTCAGTTTTCGAAGCTAAGCCAGAGGAAAGAGCGGCAGCTGTAGTTCCGGCTGACAGCTCTACCAAAGTGGCACGGTGCAGAAAGGCACGACCCCTCGGCACGGGTACGGCGCCACTTGCGTGATGGCGACCAACGAATAAAAGGTTATAATTATGATATGATTGCAGCACGATTGCCGAGCGGTCGCCAACTGGCCAACCTGCATTACGAGACGAAGTTGATTCTGTGACGAACGAAGAAAATATTGAAAACGAATGCAAGATTGACTAATAAATTTAAAGCCGAGACGACATTGATACGAGATCGTAAGAGCGCCGCTCCATCAGCCGCACGAGCACGAACCCACGAGTGTGTGCCCGCATCGTGCAGAGTTCGGCGTGTGCATGGCCTAGGTAACCGAGGTGAATCCGGCGATTTATGAGCGATTTGCTGCGGCTGCCAAGAAAAATTACCTCGGAGAGTCTGATGACCTGATCGAGCCTCCCGCGTCATCCGTGATTTTGTTAGGACTAAGGAATGCTCGATCATATATCACAATTTGCCTCGCGACGCCAGATGATGGTCCTTCCTTTCTGCACCGACTACTAAATCTTATTCTTCACGGAAAAAATGGCACAGTTCCTGCGCCACCAGTTCCTGCCTCCCGCTATGAGATATCATCATCCACCTACCTTATCGCCGTTCTTGGTGCTCGCTACGTCTGCGCGGCTGAACGATGGGCGGGCAGTCACGGTCTCCTTCCCGGTCGAGGACCTTAAAGATTCGTCTTACGGATTCGGCTGGGTGCTCGGGACCATGCGTATTACCTGCCTGATCTCGTGAAAAAGGAACGCATAAAGCAATAGCTGAAATGAAAATATTGCTCGATACCAACGACTTCACCGTGCGCGTTCCAAGCAGTTCGGGTCCGTGGCATAGTCAGGCCGAATCCACCTGCATCGCCGCCAGTTCATTGCCACTCGGGTCGAGGAATTGGAAGCGCCGGCCGCCGGGGAAACTGAATATCGGTTTCGTGACCGCCGCACCTGCAGCGGTGACAGCAGCAAGCGTCGCCTCTAAATCCTTCACCTCGATAACCGGTAGCGGGGCCTTAGACGCCTCCGCCTGGTCCGCTTGAAGCCCGACATCCACGTCCCCCGTCAGCGTGCAGGCGTAGGATGGCCCGAAGCCGGTCATTTTCATGCCAAAAACGTTCTCGAAAAAGAATTGGCTCGCGGCGAGGTCGCGCGTGGGTAGCTCGATGAAATTGGGTCTGGCCATAACAAACCCTCGTGGTTTGATGTCGTAGCTGGGATCGAACTCACCGACGGATTCTATCCGATTCATCCGGTCGGCGCATCGGTCGATTTGGTCATTCGCCGGCTGGAAACGCCGCAATTCTCGTGGCGGCCGTCAATGGACGGGGGTTACCCAGGCCACCGCCGGTGACAACGAGGCGCCCAGAAATGATCGCGGCCGCGGGAGCCAGCAGCTTCTCCGGCATTTTGCCGACGAAGAGCCATCGATCCGTTTGGGGTTCATACTCGAGCATGTCGTCCACGACGTTTCGTGGCGGCTGAGAGCTATTGCAACGCCCGCCTACGATCAGTATCCGGCCCTTATGGATGATCGTGCTCGATTCAAAGTGGCTCCTGCCATCCGGGAGGCTTGCGATCGCGCTCCATTTCTTCGTTGTAGGATCAAACCGGTGGCACGAGCTCACATCAATCTGCGTCACATCGTGGCCATGATCGCCGCCTAACGCGTAAATCTTGTTTTCGAGGACAGCCGCGGCCAGATGGCCTCGTGGGTCGGGCAAGTCCGGTTCGCGCTGCCAGTCTTTTCCCTCTTCGATCGCGAGACTCCAATGATCGCCCGTATTCTTTTCGCGATCAGCCAAGTAGCCGCCGAAGTAATGAAGCCTGTGTTCGAGCACAGCCAGGCCGCCCCCTGCACGCGGTTGTGGCAACCGTGGCCCAGGTGCCCAGCTATCAGAAGCGATATCGTACTTCCACACTTCGTCGGTGAGAGGCCCGGGGTGTTTTCCCTTAAAACCGCCCGCCAACCAAATGTGATCCCCATCGACGACCGCGTTTAGGTGCGTGAGGCCCACCGGCATGTCTTTCTTCCGGTTCCAGGTGTCCGTCGCCGGATCGTAGACGTCGACCCGGTTCGAGGCATTCAGATCATCGGTAAATCCGCCGAACAAGTAAAAATAGCCCTTCACTACGGCCGCCGGTGACTCAACACGCGCAAATGGCGACGGCGTTGCCTGCTTCCACTCAAGAGTTGGCCCGATCAAGGAACTATCGGCCTTGCGTTGGGGAATCAGATCCCCGGCCCTGGCCGCTTTGGGGAAGTTGAGCGCGATAACGACGAGTAACAAGCGATATGGGCGGAGCATCGAGTTGTCGGTTCCCTTGGCAGAGTTCCAAGCGGTGGTGTCGACGCTGTGATTGTAACGATCGTCGCCGAGGAGAGGAAACGCTTCTTTTCGATCGCTCGCCCCAATGCGTGGCTAATGTGGCGTGGCTGGCTGGCCGCCCCGTTGACATGACATTCACTCGCATCGAATTGATGCCGGCGAATCGCATTGCCGCAGGGTGAAAGTTCGGCCGTTCCCTGCGCATCCGGCGCGGGCGATCGCATGACCGGCTTGTGGGTCGTAGCGGTTGTTTCTCGGCGGCCGCGATTGTTACAGTTGTCGGTGTGTTGCCAAGTAGCCGGGTCATGGGTGGAGGGGCGATCACCATGAACGAAAACCGGATGAGCGTGCGACCGGAGTGGATGGCGGGAGCCTGGGTCCTCTTGGCGCTTGTCGTGACGCCGCCTGCCGGGGCGGAGACGCTACGCGGAACGATACTCAACAAGGCACGAGAGCCGGTCGGCCGGGCTACCGTGTGGGCCGCCGAATTGTTCGCAGCCGGTCCGCTCGCCCCCCGCGAGACCCAGACCGACGACTCGGGGCGCTTCGCGCTCGAAGTCAAGCCCGGGAGATGGTACGTGTGGGCGTGTTATGATGGCTGGACCGGCGAGATCGACCAGCATGCCATACCGACCATCCTGGCGGGCCGTGACGCTGGGCCGGTCACCATTTGCCTGCGCGAACGCGGGTGGCTGCGAGGCCGGCTGATCGAGTCCGAGACCGGCCGGCCGATTGCCGGAGGCCGCTTCATCGTCGACAACGCCGTGGAATTGAAGGCGAACCGGCTGGGACGCTTCGAGTTCGCTGGGATCTCGCCGCGTTACCACGAAGCGTATGTCGTGGCCCCCGGCAGAGAGCGCCGTCGTATTCTCTTCGACATGACCTTGCGGACCGCGGCCGAGCTTGAGCTCAGGATTCCCCGGGCCGGGCGAATCTTCGGCCGTGTCACCGACGAACACGGCAAGCCCATACCCGGCGCGTACGTCGGGTACAGCACCTCGGGCAATACCTTCTCCGGCACTGCGAACTGGGATCGCTGCGATCCTGACGGGCGATACGCCTGGGACGGGAAGGTCTTCGACCGCCCAACGCGCCTTTCGGCCGGGGCCCACGGTTATCGCGGTGAGCAGAAGGACAACCTGATTGTGGCTGCCGGCTCGGCGCCGCTTGAGCTCAATTTCCGCCTCTCGCCCGCTCCGGCGAATGGCGGTCAGCGGACGGCCGGAGCACCTGCGCAACCCGAGCCACGCCGCAATGTCACGGGAACCGTGACGTTGCCTGACGGCCGGCCCGCAGCGAGGGCCACCGTCCGTTGGGGTGTGGTGAGGCATTCGAGTAGCCCGGAAACGCAGACCGACGGCGAGGGGCGATTTCGCCTTACCGGCGTGCCCGACGAGAACGGCGTCCTGGCGGTGATCGCTCTCGGCGACAGCGCACCGGCCTTTCCTTCGGTCGCGAGCGGCGGGAATCGCGACATCGCAGTCACGTTGGAACCGGGCGAAACCGCCCAGGGGCGAGTCGTCGACGACACCGGCGACCGCTTGAGGGGATCTCCGTCGTGCCGACGGTTCCGGCGAACGACCGAAGGTTCGGCCGTTCCGGCTGGCTTGATGAGCGGTCGGCGACGACCGACGCCCAGGGCCGATTCGCGCTCAAGGACCTGCCGAAATCCGGTGTTCAGTTCGACTTCCGCGGCGACGGCCTGATCGGACTGCACAATCAGCCGCTCAACTTGGGCGGCGCCGAGAACGAGGTCGAGATGCACTCCGGCGGGATGGTCCGCGGCCGCGTCGTCGACCGGGACGGCAAGCCGGTGCGCAACTTCCGCATCTTTGTCAACGCGCCGCATGAGCGGCAGCCCGGTGACAAATTCGGAGGATATTTCGCCGGCTACTGTGGGATTGGCATCACCTTCACGTCGGACGACGGGGTCTTCGTGATCACTGAGCTGGAGGCGGACCGGCTTCATCGCATCTCCGCGGTGGCCGACGGCTATGGCGAGGGAGTTTCGGATCGGGTCACCTCGACGACCCTGACGCACCTCCCGCCGGCCGACGCGCTCACAATCCGGCTGGGGCCGCCCCACCACCTCAAGGTGCGGGCGGTTGGGGCAGGCGACGATGCTCCCGGGATACCGAACGTGCGCGTGACGCTGGTCAATGGCGATCCCGGCCTGGATCGGCAGTTCTCGTGGGGCTATCACGATGCGTCGTGGGAGGACATGACCCGTGGCCGGACAGACGAGCAGGGATGGGCGGATTTCCCCGTCCTCGCCTGCGGCGAGGCGACGGTGCTGGTTCAGGCTCCGGGTTTCGGCCGCAGGCGGCTGGGCTGGCGCGACGGCCGCAGCGAGCTGCTCGTCCCGCTCCAGACCGAGGCCGTTCTCGCCGGTGAGGTCCGCGATTCCGGCGGGGCTCCGCTGAAAGATGCCTATGTCGGCCTGGTCGGGTCGTCCGGCGACAGCATGACCGCGCCGGTCGACGGCGGACAGCAGGGACGATTCCGACTGGCCGAACTGCCGGAGGGCGAATATACCTTTACCATCCGCCACTCCTTCGGTTCGGAGATCTACTCGGAGAAAATCACGGTGCATCCGGGCCAGGTCCTCGAAAAGACGATCCGGCTGACCAAGGATGCCGAAGAGAAAGGAATTCGTAAGGGTGCCGGGGCTTTCTCGCGGTGAGGATCAGGGAGGTCGGCGATGAAACCGGCATCCAGGGGGTCAGGCCATTCACCGGGGCAGGCCAAATTCTGCAGCCCAAAATGCCATGGTGTCCCCGGATCCACGGCTGGCTGAACGTTCGTTCATTTTCCACCCAACCGATGAAAGCACAGAAAGTAGCCGATCGTCAGGTCAGCCAACACATGGGTGAGATAAGGGGCCAGCATTCCCTTGGAGCGGACCCGTAAATAACCCAGCATCGTCCCGTAGACGAAGACCATGAGATATCCCAAACGTCCGTTAGGGAAACCCAACAAGACATGAGCAGCGGCGAACGCTGAAGCCTGAAGCGTAACGACACAAATGGCGCTTCCAATCACATGGTGCAGCGCCTCTTGCAACACCCCCCGATAAACGACTTCTTCCGCAAATGCGTTAACGAGCGCCAATGCCGGAATACCGACAACCACGATGGCCCAGTTTGGATAAACAGCGAGCGACGCCATCATCTTCTCGCCGTCCCCCAGGTTGTCCGTCCAGAAGGCCCACCCGATAAGAGCCAGGGAAGCTAGGATCGACGTGAGCAAGACGAGAGCTCGGGTGACACCATCCGACTTTCCGATCCGCACCCACGAAAAAGAGGCGCGGCCCCAAGTAAAGGGGAGAAGCAGCAATACGGTAGCTGTAAAACTAAAAGGAAGCAGAAAACCCGTCGCCGGAACCTCGAACAATGTTTTCGGTAACAGGAGGGGAAGGAAACCGACCAGAAACGACAGTAAAACGGCGGAAATCACTTCGTAGTCGCGGAATACTACGGCTGCCGCGAGTAAACAACCGGAGGCGACGAGCCCGACGCTTCCCAGCGGAACGAATCCACTTACGTTCATGATAATGACAGTGAGAAGAAGGACGATGAGTCCGCTCTTCTTTGGCGATGATAAAGGTCCTTTGAAGTCTATCAGTGCAGCGCGAGATGACATCAGTTTTTCCAATCGTCCTCGAACCCGTCAAATCGGACGATCTCGGGCGCACGGGTGCTTTGATCGGCGCGATCGCCAACGTCCGCGCCGGCATACGGCCCCGATAGTCGGCTGCAGCCGCAAAACAACGCACGGGCCGCAACGAAAATAGTGCGCCAGGTCTTGGAAGGCACGTTCTGCCTTTCGCAATCGACCGCGAGCTTGCCTGCGCTATACAACCTTGGCGTTAATCGCCTGCTGACCCAGTCGACGTTCCCCTCCCGACCCGGAAACTTGATCAGCATGCCGACCGTCGGGACCTCGCGTCTGAGCACGACGATCTTACCTTTTGCTAGTTCGGTTCACCGATAACTGGCGGCGATAACTTCGCGCAAAGCGAGTGTATCTTTCATCCAGCTCAAACCGAAGGAGACGCTATCGAGCGAATCCAAGAACGGGGCAAGGATGCCGGGAGTTCATGTAGTTCCTCGGTCGGTTGGCCGGTGCCAACGCTATCGGGTTGGGCACATGGCTCTATCAGTGGTCTAACCGGAAGATTGCTAATTTGCTTTCGGGCCGCTATTCTCGGCATGCGGCATGCTGAAGGGCGCTTCATGTTGCTTCGCCGTGGCCAAGAGTTCGACGCCAACAATCACGTCCGATCCTCGCCACGGGAGCGTACGAGGCGTCGCACTTCTAAATTAGCTTCGGCAACTCTCAGGTCAACTGTCGTGGATGCGGACCGCAACCTTCTGTTTGGTGTGCTCGCTTTGCAGGCGGATTTGATTGACGCGCCGCAGTTTATTGAGGCGTGCCTGCTCTGGACTACTCGGAAGAACGAATGTCTCGCGGATCTCCTCATTGAGCGAGGCTGGATTGAGGCGGCCGACCGCGTCCATCTTGAGTATCTGCTGGAGCGGAGGCTCCAGAAGCACGGCGGCAATGTCCACGCGAGCCTCGCCACCCTTGATGACGACATCAAACGCTCTCTTGCCGCCCTTGCCGACGACGACATCCAGCGCTCACTCTCGGGAGGGCCACTCGCAGCGCAGTCGCAGCTTGCGACCACCGACCACATTCCAATGCAAACGGAGCGCTATCGCCGGCTGCGCTTGCACGCGACTGGCGGCATCGGTCGTGTTTGGCTGGCTCACGACCACGACCTGGGGCGGGACGTGGCTCTCAAGGAATTGCGGCCCGAGCGCACGGCGCACGCCACTTTAGGGCGCGCTTTCTTCAGGAGGCGCAGATTACCGGCCAGCTCGAACATCCCGGCATCATTCCGGTTTACGAGCTGGTCCGCGCGAGAGGGCCAGCAGCCGTTTTACACGATGCGCTTTGTCAAAGGTCGCACCTTGAGCGCCGCCGCACGCGACTACCACGACAAGCGGTTGGCGGGCCAGGCCGATGCGCTTGAGCTGCCGGCGATTCTCAATGCGTTTGTGACAGTCTGTAACACGGTAGCCTACGCGCACTCGCGCGGCGTCATCCACCGCGATCTCAAGGGTCAGAATGTGATCATAGGTGATTTCGGCGAAGCTGTCGTGCTCGACTGGGGCCTGGCCAAGCTGTTGAGCCGGTCGCAAGACGAGGAGCACGCTTCCGCGGTCGTTATCGATGAGGTCGGCGCCGACAGCGGCTACACGATTCCTGGCCAGGCACTGGGTACACCGGCGTATATGGCGCCAGAGCAGGCCGATGGCCGGCTTGATGTGATCGACCAACGCACCGACGTCTATGGGCTGGGCGCAATCCTGTACGAGATCCTGACCGGAGCATCACCCTTCGCCGGCAACAGCACGCAGGAAGTGCTCCGCAAGGTGCGCGAGGAAGCACCAGCAGCGCCCCGACAGCTGTGGGCCGATGTACCGGCGGTACTGGAGGCCGTCTGCTTGCGGGCTTTGGCCAAGCACCCAGCGGACCGGCCGCCCGCGGCTGCCGAGCTGGCGCTCGCGGTCCAAGGATGGCAGGAGTTTGAGCGGCGCAAGGCCGAGGAGGCACTTCGTGAGTCGGAGGCGCTGTACCACTCGCTGGTGGAATGCTTGCCGTGCTGTGTCGTCCGCAAGGATTTGGACGGACGTTTTACATTTGCCAATCAGAAGTTTTGCGCCGACATCGGTATCCCGCTCGAAGAATTCGTTGGCAAAACCGACTTCGACTTCTTTCCCCGCGAGTTCGCCGAGAAGTATCGCCGTGACGACAGAGCAGTCCTCGACAGCGGCCAGGTTCTCGACATCGTCGAGGAACACGTGACGACCAAGGGCGAGAGATTTTATGTTCAAGTCATGAAAACTCCGCTCTTCGACCCCGACGGTAAACCGATCGGGATCCAGGGCATCTTCTGGGATGTCACCGAGCGGCTGCGCACCGAAGAGGAGCTGCGCAAGAGCCGCGAACGGTTTGAGCTGGCGGTGCAAGGGTCGCAAGACGGCCTGTGGGACTGGGATCTCGTGACGAATCAGGTCTGGTGGTCGCCGCGCATGAGAGACATGTTCGGTTACGACGAGCACGAGTTATCCATGCGGCCCGACGAACTGGAACGCGTTAATCCCGATGATCACGAGCGGTGGAGAGCCGCGCTAGAGGATCACATCGAGGGTTTGGCTGATCATTTCGAGTTGGAATATCGTATGCTTCGCAAAGATGGTTGCTATCGATGGGTTCGCGCCAGGGGTGTGGCACTTCGCGACGCCGACGGCAAAGCGTATCGCGTGGCCGGCTCACTCGAAGACATCACGCCACGCAAACAGTCCGAGCAAGAGCTGGCCCGCGAGCGCTACTTGCTTAACACGCTCATGGATAATCTGCCGGACGCGATTTACTTCAAAGACGCAGCCGGCCGTTTCATGCGCGTCAACAAGGCGACAACTGATCTGCTCGGCCTCGACGACCCGGCGCAGGTCGTCGGCAAGACCCATTTTGACTTCTTCGCGAAACAGAACGCCGAGCGCACCAAGGCGGACGACGCGGAAATCATGCGGACAGGGACGCCGCTGGTTGAGGAAGACGAGAAGATCACCTGGCCAGGCGGCCGTGAAGGCTGGCTCTCAACAACCAAGATGCCGCTGCGCGACCAGGACGGGACCACGATCGGCGTATTTGGCGTCTTTCGTGACATCAGCCGGCGGAAGCAGGCGGAGATTGCTTTGCAGGAGAGCGAGCATCGCTACCGCTCGGTAATCGGCGCGATGCAGGACGGCATTCTGGTTCTCGACGCTGACGGCAGGATTCGCGCATGCAACGCTAGTGCCCAGCGCATTCTGGGACTCTCGGTGGAAGAGTCGAGGACCGGGGCCCTACTTGAGCCGCAGTGGTGTGCGTTCCGCGAAGATGGCTCTCCCTTCCCCGCCGAGGCCTGTCCCCCAATAGTCACGTTGCGCACGGGCCAGCCCTGCTCGAACGTGATCACCGGCGTGCGGGGGCCGGACGGCACCTTGAGCTGGCTGTCCGTAGAATCTCAACCGGTGTTCCGTCCGGATGGGACAACGCCGGCCGGAGTTGTGGCCTGTTTCACCGACGTGACGTACCGCAGGCGCGCCGAGGAAACGCTCAGCCAGACTACGCTGGAGCTGAAGAGCCTCCAGCAGCGACTGGAACGCGCTGGCATTCCCTATCCCGGTCCTGGGGTCCAGGCTTGAAAGCAGCAAACGACAAGGACATGCAAAGCTTGGTACGCACAGTGCCCAGAACTTCGTAGCGCGAGGGCACTGAAACCGTGGGTAGGTTCGGACGGACCACACCTCGATTTATACGACTCGCCGGAGGTTGGCCGCCGTGCCTCAGGCAGTCGAAGCGGGTTCTCACAGGGGCGGGTCCCGCGCGGCTCGAGACCAGGCTTGGGAAGTCGCGAGACGTCATTGGAAGAGTATTATGCTCGCGTGCGGACGCAAGGTGATCCGCTGCTGAGAGGTCGATGCCAATCAGGAACCAGGGACGCATCATCAAATCGGACAACCCGTCAGATTGACCAGGTGCCGTAAACCGAGGCGTTCGCCGATCTCCCACAGCTTGGCGCGAGTGGACGAGAAGAAACGGCGAAGCAAAAAGATCCTCGAGCCGGTTCTGAGCCACTCCTTGCGGTAATGACCTTCTTAGCCAAGCAAGAACGCGAGCCGCTCACAGCTTGGCACGGTGGATAGAGCTGATAGTGTGGCGTGGGTGTCCTAGAAATCCGAGCCGCTCACAGCTTGGCACGGTGGATAGAGCTGATAGTGTGGCGTGGGTGTCCTCGAAATCGGCGATCAATGGAGACAAACAACAACTGCCTGTAATACAATGATCAACATGGAACCGACGGCGAACCAGAACTCCGAAACGCAATCGTCGATGTTAGGCCAAAGCCTTGGCCAACGCATTCTAAGTACACCTGGAATCCGAGGCGGAAAGCCGCGAATCGCTGGGCACCGTATTACGGTGTCAGATGTCGCCATTTGGCATGAGCGAATGGGTATGAGCCCAGACGATATCGTCTCAGAATATCCCACAATCACACTGTCGGACGTACATGCGGCGTTAGCCTATTACTATGACCACCGAGACCAGGTGGACCGGGAGATCCAAGAAGGCGACGAATTCGTTCAACGGTTCCGGGCAGGCGCTCCATCAATCTAAACCCGGTGGCCGCCCAGGTCGCGAAAACTCCGGAGAAAACTCGTACACGTCGATCAAGCAGCGATTGGAACACGTCGAGGCTCAAGATGCGACGGCTCGACTGGAAGCGGCGAAAGATTGCAGCGTTGCCGGATCGCGTGTCGCGGCCGGTCTAGAAGATTCTCTGTGGCTTTGTCCGATCGAAGACCGCCGTGGGTTGGATTCGACCCGCGAAGGCATGTTGCAAAGCTTCTCGCTGGGGAGCTACGTCCAACTCGTCGATTACAGTCGCCGACTCTTTCGCCAGGGCAAAGCTTCGATCTCGGCAGAGCTGGCCGGAATCTTCGAGCGGCTCGGATGCAGTGCTCAATACTGGCAGAAACGGATGGAGAAGCTGCGTGACGGTCGGCTGCTGGGCCGGTTCTTTCCGACCACTCGTGCCAAACTGCGGGAGATTTCCGAGCGCCTCGGCATGAAGCGCCTGGTAAACCTAGCTGGCTGGCCGGCCCGCTGACATGACATTCAATCGCATCGAATTGATGCCGGCCAATCGCATTGCCGCAGGGTCAACGTTCGGCCGCTCCTTGCGCATTTCTATGACCGGGTCATTGAACCTCGGCACCAGCTTGTAATGTCAAGCGGGCAAGTCTGCTCTATCCCGCGCCGTTGACGTCGAACCGCGGTGCGCGGCTGCACTGCGCACTTGTATTCAGCTGCATCGCGTGCTTTGACCCGAAGCAATCGCCGACCGCGTGGGGTAGCCGCGACCCCCGTCGCTCTAATACCATTCGCGTTGCGTGTCCTTACATCCTACTGCGCTGCGTATCCCTACAGCCCCTTACGTCCCCGACGCCGGAGACATCAACGCCGCCGGCGATTCACTGAAAGAAATGCTGCACATCCCCCAGCCGCAGCGCTTCAACCGCGCCAACGCGCCTTCGTCTGCCATCCACCCACACAGGGTTCGGTGAATACTGATTTCCGTATTTCCCGAATTCACGAAATTGACACCTTCCTGCTGACCTCCAAACAAGATTTCGGCGCCTTTGCATTCCTCGCCCGAACAACAATCACTGCGGCGTTGCGTCTAATCCAGGCGATGGCGCAACCGCTTCGGGGTCCACAGCGTTGCTGGTGTTCCCTACCCTATCATCCGCGTTATCCATGAGCCGGTCTTCGAACCAAAGTTCCAACTGATCTTCGGAGCCCATGTCACAGAAGGGTTTCGCGTACAAGACCGCCAGCAACGCTCTTTTTGTGTACTCTCGTGCCTCAAGCAATTCACGTTCAGTCACGAAAAACCGACCAGAATGCACAATATTTGATCGAGTGGCATATAGATCCTTAAGCCGATCGCGTACTATCTTGCGAGATTGCAACGTGCGTCCTATCAAATGCGACGCTCTTAGTCTGAGGCGAAATGTAAGCTCCGCGGCGTTCTTTCCTCCTAGAACTAAGCTTTCTAAGGAGATCATATACAGCAAGAAAGCCTCTTCATTCCGAACGTCAACGGTTGCACGACCAGCCCATTGAACCGCGGACAAGATCCGCTTCTCAAGCGATGACGCGTTGTCTTTCGCAAGTATTTCCGATACACGCGCAAATACTTCCGCCAATACGCCATGGCGATGTCCTGGTAATGAAAGTCCGATCAATGGACCTATGGGCCTCCGTTCCAAATTCCATTCTGCGAACTCTTTGCCATCCAGGGTGAAACATTCTTCAGAACCATTAGCTTTTTCTCTCAGTCCGATTACACCCGCTTCACTGGTCTTACGGTCACCCGGCTCAACGACTTCATTCCCTTCTCCTACCAATGACACGCGTGCTTTCATGCCTTGGCCTGCGAGTTGAGCGTGATCAAGATAATCAACGGCGCTCCGATTAGGATAATCTATAGGATCTCGCTGCCCCAGTGTTGTCACCTGAGCGTCGGCGTTCCCATCGTCCAGGGTCTCGCGCACCGTTGAGAGGCTGAGGGGGCTCAGCTCAGGCTCGACAAGAGGAACCGCCCCTCCCGCCTTCGCCCTCGCACCGCCCGGTCTGGGTGAGGGCGATGCGAGGGCGAAGGCGGGAGGGGCTAAGGCCAACCACTTTGGGCAGTCAAGGAGATCAGGGCGGACTCCGCCATTCAAAATCGCGATCTCCGGCGCCAGCCCTGTGCGGTGCCGATGGATTGCGTCCGCCTCCGGCGGGCTCCGCACGCATTGACTGCAACGCTGGCGAACGACCGTTCCGTTCCCTCTCAACTCCCTATAGGGAATGGGAACGGTCGCTCACCATCAATCCCGGAGTTGCCAACCAGCAGGCGTGCGGCCAAGCCGACCAGCTCGCTCCAGGGATTCCAGCGCTTCGCCCAGGCGCTCGATTCTTGACGCCAAGCGAATCACGCAGCTTCGCTCGTGTCACGGTCGCGCCCCCGCTCAGAAGGTCCAGCACGCGCTCTTCGAGACTGCGCTGCTTGCCGTCGCTGGCGAGCTTTGTCGAGCCGCCCCGCAGTTCTCCGACGACCTCCAGATGGGTTGTCTTTTCATCGGTCGCGACCAGTTCCAGATACACCGACGACGCCGCCGGCGCGGCCCGGTGCTCGCTTGAAAGCACCAGGTGTTCCCTGGTTCGGCGGAGATACAAGTTCGAGTCGCCGAAGGCGTGGATATCACTCGAACCGCGTAATCCCTGACCGGCGGCAACTCCCCCTGCGGCGTTCTTTCGCGTGTGATGCACCAAGAGTACCGAGAGATCGAACTGCCGCTGCAGCGACCGAAAGTACGCCAGCAACTCGGCGACTTCGCCGGCGTGATTCTCGTCGATGCCGTGGAGTCTCACCAATGGATCCAGCACCAGCAACCGAGGCCGAAGCCGCCTGGTTGTCTCACGGAGCCGCGTGCGATCGCGATCGCAATCGAGCCGCAGCACCGGCGCGGTGATCACGTGGATCTCCACCGACCCGAGCTCGAGGCCACGATGCCGGGCCATTCCCTCGATGCGCTCGCGCACGACCAGCAGTGCGTCCTCGGCCAGGTAGACCAGGACCGGCCCCGGCTGCGGCACGGCGTACTTACCCAAGCACGCCGTGCCGGTGGCCACAGAGAGAGCCATGTCCAGCCCCAGCCATGTCTTGGCGCACTTGGGGGCACCGCCGATCACACCCACCGAACTGGCGCCCCAGAGCTCATCCACCAGCCAGCGCTGGGTGCTCGGCTCACTGGAGATGTCGCCCACACGCACCACCAGAAACGAGTTATCTGCATTCATATGCATCTTCACACCTTCGCTTTCTTCTTGAACGCGGGACGTGAAGCCTTCTGCTGGTAGAGCTCCAGGTAACACTTCTCGTCGAGCATTGCGACCTCCTGCGACATGCCGTAGGCCAACAGGTCGTTCCCCATATTCATCAGGAGGCGGTAGTTGCCCGAGCTGTGATCGACCAGCGTGTCCAAGAGCTCGGCCGTCATCAGCGAGGCGT
Organism: uncultured Isosphaeraceae bacterium; assembly: GCA_963850935.1. Lineage (GTDB taxonomy): Bacteria > Planctomycetota > Planctomycetia > Isosphaerales > Isosphaeraceae > CAWFRS01. The sequence goes on along the minus strand of CAWKNT010000013.1, from coordinate 111,384 downwards.
TGCCGGCCTTCGATAGCGCGTGCTGGAGCAATTCCAGCAGCTCGTCGCGCGTGGCGGGCTCGGTGACAAGACGGGTACGGATCCGACTCCCCAATGGGATCAGGTCTTCGTGCCGGAGTAGTTCGACGAGCCGGCCGTCTCCCGAGAGAATCACGGTCAAGAGCGACATGGCGTCGAAGTCGGCACTGGAGAGAATCCGCAGTTCAGAAAGGACGTCCGGGCCCATCTCCTGCGCTTCGTCGATCAAGAGCACCGGGCGGATCCGTGAGGAGGCCACGTGCGCTTTCCAGCGCTCGCGCAGTGCCTTGAATCCGCACCAGCGATTGTGCGGCACGAGCTTCACCGCGAAGATGTCCCCCAGCTCCCGATAAAAGTCGGGGCTTTTCGACTGGGGCCGTTCGATCACACCGACCGTGACATCGCGCACCGCGGACAGCCGCCCGGCGACGATCCGCAGTGCCACCGATTTGCCGGTGCCCGACTCACCCGTGACGAGCGCGAATCCCCCCTCCTGGACCAACTGTTCGACACGCCAGGCGAAATGCTCGATCTTGGGCGTCGCCAAGAGCGCTTCGCCGGGGAGCTCGGGGGAAAACGGATTCCATTTGAGCCCGTAGAGGGCCAGGAGATTCTTGCTGCTCATGATGATTCTCCGTTGTCTTCTTTTGATGTCTTGGGCAAATAGGCCGGTGGCATGCCCGTGGCCGAGTACTCTTGCAAGATCTGTTTCAAGAGAGGCGGCAGCTCGCCCGGGGCACGCCGCCGATCCAGAGGCGGTGCATCGGTGCTGCCAGGCTCGACGACGGCCCGGCGGCCATCGGCGTTGGCGGTTTTGTCGAGGGGATAGATGGCAGCCAGAATGGTCCCATTGTGGTCGTCGACGAGGTCGACGCGGCCGAGGTCCCAGCGAGCGTAGCGCACGGTCACTGCGTGGAAGTGACGGTATCTCGCTGGAATCTCGAAGCGTACGCCTTCGACCGAGATCGTCCCATCGCTGCGCCGCTGAATTCGCTTGGTCTCCAGGCGAAACGCGTCGCGGAGCGATTCGCTTTTGGGGCTATCGCGGAGCACGCTCGGTGCCCGCTTGAAGCGCTCGACTGGCGTGCATGAAGTCTCACGGTGTAGGGCGCGGTTGTACTCGATTTCCATCCACGCTAAGGTCGCCTGGTTCAAGAACTCGAGCGTTAACTCGACCGCGCCGTCGAGCATGTTCAAGAGCCTCCCCTCAAGGGTCCCCCAGAAGGCTTCTTGCTTGCCGTTCTGATAAGGGCTGTACGGCAGGGTTCGCTCGTGGACGATTCCGAGGCGCAACAGACCCTCTGTGACTTCCTCGGCCACCATTGCCGAGCCGTTGTCGGTCAACAGGGCACGCGGCAGGCCCCGCTTCTGGATCGCCTGGGAGAGTCCGTGGACCAGATCTTCCGCGGTCTCGGAGAGGTACCACTGCACGTGGCAGCACAGCCGCGAGTGATCGTCGAGGATGCCCAGGGCGATGGGGCGCAACCACCGGCCGCCGGCAGTAAGCACCTTCTTCGAACCATGGTGGAAATCGAGGTGCCACAGCGCCCCGACGTACTGGGCTTCGTAACTGCGAACCTCGCGCGTCTGTCGCCTTCGTTCGGCGTGGGCCTCGCCAGGGCGAGTGTGCGGCACAATCACAGACTTCTTCAGCAGACCGTGGGTCTGCATGTAGCGCTTGACCGTGGAATAAGAGGGGAGCCGCCCCAGTGAGGGATTGGCGTTCACCAGCGCGGCGAGGTTGTCGTAGTGCAGTTGGAAGCTCCAGCCCGGGTGATCACAGTACTGGAGATGAAGTCGCTCAGTGAGGGCCGGCGCCAAGGAGATCTTGCCGCGGTCCTTGCGTACGGCACGGCGTAAGGCACTCACGGGATCGTCGCGTTGGCGCCGCGCCGTGTAATACCAGCTAGCAATCGTGCTGGGCGCAAGACGGATATCGCGCCCGGTCACGGGATGCGACCAGGTCTTCTCGGCAAGGGAGCGGATCGTCGTCTGAAGCGCTCCGCGCAGGGGGAGAGCTCAAGAGCGAGCCCACCACGGAGAATCGAAAACGCGCCCAAAGGGCGCCGGTCGAACTGGGGGTCGATTGGATCATCACGCCTCCTCATGAATGGGATGAAGGGACTGCGACGATCCGTTTTCACCGACCAAGAAGCGTGGGCGAAGAGCATCTTCTGCGGATCGGAAGCGATCATGGCGAGACCTTGATTTGCAGGCCCCCGGGAACCGTGATGGGCGAGAGGAACCGCAAGAGGTGCGTCCACCCTTCGCACGGCGGATGACGGCGGAGGAAGATGTCGACCAGCGAGTAGGGCAGGCAGACGATCTCGCCGAGGGTGATGAAACCGGCGCGTGCAACCTTCCAAAAGGGTGTTTGTGGGAAGTGTTCGCGCCAGAAGGTCTGCCAGCGGGTGATTGTGCTTTCGTCGGCGCCGAAGCGTGTGGAAAGCTCGCGGACGCGGCGTGGTGAGGGTCCCTGCCGCATGGCGCTGATCAGGATGACGATCGCGCCGAAGTAGACCTTACGCCCGAGGAACCGCACCGACGGCGGTGTGACTCGCTTCCTGCAGCCATCACGATCGCAGCAGAAGCTGAATCTCAGGCATTCTTGCTCGGGTAGCCGAACTGGAGTGCCGCGTGGCTTGCGAAGGTAGTTGGCGGAGTGGAGGCGTCCGCCACAAGGGCACGCTTTCTTCCGAGTTTCCTCTGCGAGATCTTGATCGACAGCCAAAAGAAACGACCAGAACCTGGCGGTCCGAGGCAGATCGTGATACATGGTCGAGTACTCCGCGCTTGTGGTAAACCACGGAGTACACCCCTCGGGAAGCTTGATCCAGTGATCAGGCTCTTCGAGGGGAATTTTCTTGATTGCCAGAGCGATCTCGCTCAGGAACGGCGGATTTCGCCTTGATTATCTTGCCCACGCACACGAGTAAATCGGCGAAAAAATTGATTGCGTCGATCGAGTTGCGAGAGACAGACATAGCTTTATCCTCGGCATGCTTATTGTCTCCAGCTTTTACGTTCACGCGAACTACCGCTCTATTCCGAAAATAGTTGCTTATCCCTTCGTTCAGATCTTGGGCTGCTCCCCATTTTTTGGTCCACTTGAAATGGGAGTTCGTTGAGCGATCGTACATGCTTTTGTTAATTTATATGATAACTCAGTGGCCTGTTCTCCTATCGTCACAGGACGAGCTGAACTCTTTGGGCGTCGCGTAGTCCAACGAACTGTGCGGCCGGACCGCATTGTAGTACCGGCGGAACCACTTGCCTTTCTCCCGAGCGTCCGCTACCGTCTCGAATTCCACCCTCTCCAGGAACTCGTCGCGCAATCGACTGTGAAATGCTTCTATATATCCATTCTCCCATGGGCTTGCCGCGGCTACCGGGATTGACTTCGCCCCCACTCCCGGCAGCCAGTCCACTAACGCCGCGCAAATGAATTCAGATCCATTATCGCTCCTTATGCGGGTCGGCGCCCCGCGATGTCCAATCACGCGGGCCATGATCCGCCGAACATCGGCCCCCGTGAGCGCCCCTGCCGCATGCAAGACCAAGCACTCCCGAGTATATTCGTCCACCAGGGTTAGCCACTTGAGAGAACGACCCTCTGCCGTTCGGTCGTGGACGAAGTCGCATGTCCAGATGTCGTTCTTGAACCGCGCCGGTTGCTGGACGCAACTATTGGCACTTACCCCCGGCTTAGGGCCTAATTTTCGGGGTTTTCTCAGCCTCACGGGCCTCCTCAGTCCCAGGCTGTTCCAGAGCCGCCTCACCCGTTTGACATTGACTGACCATCCACGCCGGACCAACACGGCATGTGCTCGACGGTATCCGAAACGGGGATACCGCCGCGCCAAGCGTTTGATCTCCCGGTTCAACACAGGTTCGTCAGGCCTACGCTTGCGACGGTATCGCAGGCCCGATCGGGACCGGCCCATGACGCGGCTGATCCGCCGCTGGGATACTTCATACCGCTCGTCCAGGTAATCGGCGGCGGCCCGTTGCTGGTCAGGGCTCACCACTTTTTTTTTGCGATGTCCTGCAGCATCGTTTTGTCCAGGAGCAGCTCGGCCACCAGCCTCTTGAGGCGATCGACCTCGAGCTCCAGTTCCCGGCATCGGCGATCGTTATCGACCTGGCCGGGAGCGTGTCGCTGTCGCCAACGATAGTAAGTCGTCTCGGCAATGCCGTGCTTACGACAAAAGTCCGAGACTGTCAGTCCTTTGGCCAGATCGCGGTCGGCTTCGCGTAGCAATCGCGCGACCTCGTCGGCGTTCCTTCGCCTGCTCATGGGTCCCTCCAGGAGTTACTCTACCCAGAGACTCCCATTTCGGCTGGACCAATTTTTGGGGAGCAGACCAATCTCGCTTGATCGTACCCCCGTCATCGTGGTCGAACCTGCTGGCAACGTATCCCTTAACCAACCCGAAGGTTTCGCTGTCGTTTCGCAGAAATGTGAGTTTGCCAACGTCAACTGGTAAGCACTCAGGGTCAAGGCCAACGACCGGGAGATAGACAAAGTACGACTTCGGTGATTGCTGTAACGATGATCTCAGCCAATTTACCGCACTACTGATTGCCCCCTCTGATAGCCGCTCCGTACCTGTTCCAGATCGCGCGGCTAGGAGCACCGATTTTTGAAGAAGTGATTCGACCCCTGATCGGCTAAACAAGTCACTTTTTGTGAGAGCTCCAACAAGATTATCCAAGCAATGAAAGTAAGCCTTTCTCTCATCCCCGCTGAGCGTTATCCCCTGGTCCTTCTGAGTAAAAACTAGCCAGCTCAATGTGTAGTCAGCTGCGTCAGGCGCAAATTCCAGGTTACCAAGAAAGTCCTTAACGCTCTTGAGCGCAGCATTCAGATCCATTTGAGTCTCTTTCTACCAGGCGCTGGGGAACGCTGTCGCGGCTTGTTCGGCGCGATGCCTATTTCAACGCTGGAGCGCGCCGCCAGCCATGGTGCTACTTTCATAGGCTGCAAGGCAACACATCCGCTAGCCTATCTACTGTGTCGACGCCAGCTCAACCGGTCGAGATGGTGATTTTTGAAAACGCCTGATAAATGGACATCGTGAACAATAATGTAAATACGTATAGTACTAGTGATTCCGGTCGCAGGAGACTTCCATGACAATGACGCATTAACCAATTGGGTGTAACTACGCGCGTCCGCTTTAAGTTCGAAGGCTCAGGTACTTGTTGGTCAATGGTTTAGGACGCGGTCCTCGGAGAAGTCGGCCTACAAGGTGGCCCTCCTCATGAGGTATGTTCCAGGATGTCGTAAGTCCCGGCACACACCCCATTGAAGACGAGCCAGAATCATGCTCACTCCCAATGCTGTCGCGGTCAAGTTTGATCTCCCTTCGACACCCGAGCAGCGGGCTTGCTCGATGAACATCGACCAAGGACTCAAAACCTTCTGGAGCTTGGTCGAATACCTTCAGCACGCCGCCAATGAGCAACAGCCGATCGACCGGGTCGAGGAGACCGTCTTTCGTGGTCTGCTCGTGACTGGGCGCTGGTCGCTCGAGTCATTCCTCCAGGGGGTCATCCAGGGGGTCAGGCCAAGTTTCAAGTTATTACGGATTTCCCCGGCTCATCCAACTTTTCCCCGGGTCGCCTGAACTGCTTCCGAACGCTCACGTTGGTTGCCAGCCAAGCGCCGAATCGGCGGGTCAGGTTGTCCCAAAACCCCGCCAGCCGAGGGGGCCGTACGAGATAACAGACGGCCTCGGCAAAACCACGCAGGTAGTGCAGCCATATTTTCGAATCCGCCGCGGCGGTATGATCGGGAATCCCGAAGTGCACGCGCGCACGGGAACTCGTGCGCGGCAGGTTCCGCGGGTGCCACCACGTACACCTGATCCAATTGGGGCGGCTGCCGTCGATTCGCACTGAGGCCCATCATGCCAGTCATCGACACGCTCAAACGGCTCTTCATCAGTCATTCCTCGACCGATAAGGGTTTCGTCGACCGCCTCGTGGCGGACTTGCGCCGACAAGGGGTCGAGCTGTGGGTGTACTTGGAGTGCCTAACCCCAGGGACCGCTGACTGGGAAGCCGCCGTCCGTAACGCGATCGACCAGAGCTTTGCCCTGCTTTTCGTCGCCTCACCTGCCTCGCGGCAGTCTCCTTACTGCCGAAGCGAAGTACTACTCGCCGAAGTGAAGAAGATCCCGATATACGCCGTCTGGGCCGTGGGCGAACAGTGGATCGACGCCGTTCCGATGAACCTGGCGTGTGTGCAATATCAAGATTTACGGGGCGAGAATTATGAGGAGGGAGTTAAGGTGTTTGTCGGGGAACTGGACCGCGTCAGAATGACCGTCCCGCCTCATTTCCTCTACCGGGACTATTACCGCTGGTTTGAAGATCTGCGAACACTCCGGTTTGAAGGCAGGGGGGTAGCCAGTACCCACCACGATGGCAACAGAACCAGTTACCTCGGCCGGAAAACACTTCCTGACGGTTTTTGTATCATCAATCTCGCACCGCGATCCGCTTTCCCGTGTGACGCAGAAACAAGTGATGTCGTTGCGGTCAGGTCTCTGGCGTTCGATTCCACTTACCAACTTATCAACGAAATCTATCTGGGATACCTGCGCGAATTGTACCCGCCTCTCTCTTATGGTGTGAGCTGGTTTCTCAAGGAAAATGGGTCATTTTTTGATTATTGCTCTCGCCTGGTCCTGCCGTGGTCATGGATCACGGACAATAAGCCTTCAGCGAGCTGGGCGAACCTGATGCATGAGCGCCCTTCGGCTTACGGCCTGGTACCCCGGTCCGACTGGGTGATATCGGCTGCAAGACCCGAACATCCGGTCGTCTTCGCCGCCAATGATGAGCGGCTTCTTCAGATGTTGCTTAACCCTCTCAATGTTAAGGGTGCGGTGCATGCAGTAGAAGAGGGCGAATTTCTGGAAGTGAAACCAGACCCAGCGGAGCTGATGCGCTTCAAATTCACCGCGGTTTTTGATGCGCCTGAGTGGCTGGTGCAGCAGGGTGTTACCGGAAAGATCCTTGCGCCAAAGGAGCCCTTCGCCGAACAAGACCCTTACCTGCGCAGACTTTTTCGCGGGCGGTGAACCGATCGCCTACCGTGGCCTCAGTCTATGCAACACTCGCAATTTGAGCGCGGCAGAGCTTCGAGAGAACCGATCACGGGTCCTCCTGCGTGATAGGCTGTTTCCGTCGAGCGCACGCCATGCCGGCGAGCCAGGAGATCGGTGGGGCTACGGACGCCTCGTCCATCGCGGTTCAAAACGTGGGGATTGATCATAATAGTTCGAACGTCGTTGCAGCCCAGCAGCAGCTGATTCTCATTATCGATGGCGAAGGAGTCAGCAGTCCCGTACGCGCCGGGTCCGACACACCGACGTAGCCATGTGACGCCGACTCAGGCGCTGCAAAGCGCCGTCGACAGTAATGCTGATCACCCATGGCCTGGAAGCTCAGCCTCCGCGTTGCGGGGTCAACGGTTCCTGGCGTAGTGCTCTCTCGTAATGCTCACAAGCTGCACGTGGCGCTGAAGGTCGTCGACATCCGACCGCCCTCGCGGCCGAAGGGGGGAAGAAATCCCTACGTACTGCCGACGAGTTGGATGACCTGGCGCCGCAATAGCTCTCACACCGGTTCTCTGTTCGACCGCTACTGACTAGCCCTATAGTGGCGTGGGCATGTTGCCCGTGGGTTCCCCGAACACGAGCTGGAAGTCCGTGCCACAACGTGGCCGTCGCCAATTCTGGTGCAAACTTGCGATTTTCTCGCTGTAGCAATCGTGACGAGCACGGGTGTCTCTGGAAGCGCAAATTGCATCACGATATTGCTTGGGAATGTCGAACACAGAAGATAACGGATGATTAGATCATCGATACCAGTGAAACAGGATTGTGTGAAGGCCTGTCGCAGCCCGTCGTCGACGATCAGGATTCTTCCGCATGAGGCGCCCGGTAAACCTAGCTGGCTTGCCGGCTCGCTGACATGACATTCAATCGCATCGAATTGATGCCGGCCAATCGCATTGCCGCAGGGTGAAAGTTCGGCCACCCTTGCGCATTTCTATGACCGGGTGATTGAACCGCGGCACCAGCTTGTAATGTCACGCGGGCAAGTCCGCTCTATCCCGCGCCGTTCACGTCGAAGCGCGGTGCGCGGCTGCACTGCGCGCTTGTATTCAGGCGCATTGCGCGCTTTCACCGGAAGCAATCGCCGACCGCGTGGAGTAGCCACGACCTCCGTCGCTCTAATACCATTGGCGTTGCGTGTCCATACATCCTTCACAGCCAACAGCCACAGCCTCACGTCGAAGGGCGGTGCGCGGCTGCAGTGGCGCTTGAATGCAGACGCATCGTGCGCTTTCACCGAAGCAATCGCCGGCCGCGTGGAGTAGCCGCGAACTCCGTCGCTCTAATACAGTTCGCTTTGTGTGTCCTTACAACCCGTTATTCGCGTTTGCGTGTCCTCACAGCCTTATTCGCCTTGCGTGTCCTTACAACCTCGTTTGGAATCACTGCTCGAAGTCCGCCGCACGACATTTGTCCAGAAGCTCTCTGACGTCCTCCGCGATATCCGCGTAACCGTCTCTCCGGAGCAATTGGTACTTATCGGTCAGCTCGATCACGTCCCCATCAAATTCAATTCCGCAGTCATCAACCAACCCGAGGACCAGTTGCGAGAATTTCGGTCTCTTGTCCCGGATGAATCCGAGCATCTTCTTGAGGTTGACGAAGTCTTGATCCTGTTGGTTCGGCGAGTCAATGATGATCGGGCAGAAGGCGGCCGTCGAGTGTTCTTTCATGAGATGTAGGATGCTGTAGTAGTAGGCCAGAAGCGCCGCGGCAAATCGCTCCCGGTTTCTGAGATAATAGAATATACAAATAATTTGTTATGATTAAGTGTATGAACTTCAACATCAGATAAGAAATCGCGCATCAACTCGCGAAACCGCTTCGTGATCGACTTTCTCCGCTGCGCGTCGTCGTACCGCTCCATCTCCACCTTGACCCCAGCGATCTGCCCTTCAACCTCGGCGATCTGGCGCTCGACCTCCGCGATGTCTCCGCGGATGATACGCTGCACTTCCTTCTTGCCTTCGCTCTCGATGAGGTCCTTCAGTTGGAGCTTTCCCCGCTTCATGTTCAGGATCTCTGTGACCCTGGCGAATTCAGTCTTGGCCTTCGTGAAAAGTTCATTGGTTCCTTCGATCATTTTGTCGGTCGCGGTGAGATCGTCGCGGAGCTGGCTCAATAGCTCGTGGCACCGATCCTCGTCCTGGGCAATGGCCAGCCGATCCTCGAACGAATTCGCATAAGTCGTGCCGCACATAGGACAATCGACGTGATTTTCAAGTTCATGTTTTGCGACGTATTCGATATCGGCTTGTAGCTCATTCAGCGTGCTGTTGGCGATATGGATCTGCGCTTTCTATGACGGTTTTTGCAGAATAGTGCTTCACCAATTCATCTCGGAGTTGCTCTTCTCGCTGCTTGAGCTTCTCTCCAAGTACCAGAAGTTCCCTGACTTCCTGCCGGTACTCCTCGATATCCACGTCGAACGTGGCGCCCTTCAGCCGCTCCTCAAGTTCGAGCAGGATCGACCGGAGCGTCGCGCGCTTGTCTGCGAGGGGTTGTAGTTTTTCCGTCAGGACCTCTAGGGTTCCCTTGGCGCGGTAGTACTCGTTCGGCTTTATGCCGGCATGGTATTCCGCAAGATCCTTCTTCCAGTTCGCGAACTGATCGAGCTTCGCGAACGACGACCAGCTATTTTTCCATCCAGCGTCCTGGTCTACGTAGAAGGGTAACAAGAGGTAGGCCGGCGGCGGGACTATCAGGTCGTTCTGGCGCGTCGGCAGCTTGAGGCCGAACCCGAACATCCTTGCAAAGTATGGGGCGACCCCGTTTGTCACCGAGTCGAACGATTCGAGGTAATCGCGGTACCCGTCGAAGAAGCTATAGCGGGTGTGGTTCTGAAGCGCATGGAATAGCTTACCGTCCACCGTAAAGCTCAGAAGGGCAATCACCCGCGCATCCTTCCATTTCTCGTGAGTGCGCACAGGTTCGGCACCGAAGCAGCGGTAGATGCTTTTCAAAAGTGACGACTTGCCAGTGTCGTTGTCACCCTTGACGACTGTCGTCTTTGGGTGAAAGGAGAACCTTCTCCCGCGTTTTTCCTTCAGGGAGAGCAGGGTCAGCCTTTTTAAAACGAAGCTTGGCATACGTCATCTTCCGCAGGTTTCTGATCAATATTTTATAATTGTCAGTATTCATAAAATTCGTACAAGGCCATCGCCTTAATATATGGGTTGCTGTAGATACTCGCTCCGGCGTCCCGCATGGTACGCGCCTGCGACACGCAGACGTCGAGCGCTTCGGAGAGCCTCGCCGGCGACCTTTCCGTCCTGATCCTTTCTAATTCTACTGTGTCTTCAATTTCTGAGCTGGTTCTTCAATGGCGGTAAGATGTTACGTGAACGATAACGGTAAAAGCGTGCTTGTTCGTTGCGCTGTAACCAACGCGTGCTCCGGCGGCAAAGGGAAACGTTCAGATTCGTCTGCAGGTAGGCGTCGATCAGGCCGGCGATCAACTGCCGCAGTTGTGGAAACGTCAGCGCGGGGGTCTGTATTTTTTCCCCGCCGCGTCTCCTTGTTCAGGAACCACGCGGCTATCAGCGACAGGGTTTGGTGATGATGCCAGCCTATCCAGTTCCTCACCTGATAGTCCGACAAGCCCGCTTCCCCTTTGGCTCGCTCGATACACTCCTCGACCCGATGAGCCGCCTTGGTCACCCTGGCGAATTCCTCCAGCGGCACCTGGGCGTCCGCATTGGACAAATAGTAATCAAGCTTGTAGGTGTTATCCGCTTGGCGTTCTCGAGTCACAAACAACAGCTCGTCCGGACCGGTACCACCGGTCTCGGTCCGTGCCTGAACCCGAATCTTCACGGCTTGGATCACCAGCGGCCCTTTCTCCCCGTCACGTACATCAATCGTGGTCCAGGCATCCTCAGGCAGCTTTTTGCACCAAGCATCTACTCGTATGAAAGGACTCCGGGGACGTGGTCCTCGTCCCGAGTACTCCGGCGGTGGTGCGTCGAGGTCGCGAATCAGCGTGTTCGAGGGGACCGCCAGCAGATACCGCTTGCCGAGGTTACGCAATTCCAGCCGAAAACCAGAGGGACGGCCCATTTCGTCATCACCCGCGATCCACATGTGTGGCAGTACCCCTCCGCATTCCTCCAACATCTCCAACGCCAGTTGATGGCGAGTACGAAACTTGATCGATCGGGGCACGCCGGCTTCCTTGCGACGCCGAAGGTCCTTGGCCCATGCTTTCGGAAGATACAAACGTGTATTAACGATCGCATGTTCCTTCCGTGTGACGTATGCCATATAGACCCCGACCTGGCAGTTCTCAATTTTGCCGAGACGACCGCACCATTGCTTGGCGACGCCAACCGATTTATCGCCTTTCTTGGGAAACGCCGAGGGGTCGAACACGATCACTCCTTCCGCTTCGCCCAACTCTATGCCGACCTGAACCGCGAGGGTGCGCAGCAGAGGTTGATGATCCCAAGCTGTTTGTCCGACGAACTTCTGAATTCCCTGTCGGTCTTGGTCGTACAGGTAGGCAATTCCCTCGCCAGTTTTGTGCTTCAGTCCGGACATCAAGCCCGTCGTGTACTCCAGAGCATGCTGCTTTTTCGAGGATCCCGACAAGCTCTGCAAGAAAGGCTCGAGGAAAAGACGCACCCGAGGCAACAGATCCTTGAGCAGCTCGGGAGAAACCTCGGCTTGCTCCATCATCTCGTCAAACCGCCATTCGAATCGTCGGTCCATGACATCCATCCTCCATAGAGACCTCCGTGACCGAAGAGGATGTCACACAACCTGTTAAAATTCGTCAAGCCCGAGATACAGTAGAACTAATGATTTCCTCAAAACGTCACGCAGGGCCAGGATAACTCTGTTTCGCCGGTTCATTCGCTCGATCTCGTACTTCCGGCAACAATCCCAGATTTCCTTCAATTCGAGGAAGTTCAAGCCCTCCCCGGATAACTGAGCATTTATGGTCGGCCAGTCGTTCTCGATCTTCTTCACCTCGGGCACCCGCGCCATGATTTGCGTGAAATCATTGCGTGAGATTGACTTGTGCTTCAGAATCCCGTCGTAATCGAGACCCTGTTTCTCGTAATTGGCCCTCCGCCTGAGTTCCTCATAGAGCGTCTTGTAGAGCGGGCCTACGGCGAGAGCAGCCCCCGGCCTTTCGCGTTCGATAAACGCGACGAGTTTCCCCTTGGCGTGGTCGGCGTGGTCGTCGAGACTCAGGCTCGTCACGATCAGCCGTGCGAGGTTCAGGAAATCCGGCGGAATGGTGAGCGAGTGCTCTGACATGATCTGGTCCACGACCTCGTTCGCTACAGAGGCTTCGAGTTCACAGAGGGTGATCGTCTCCTGTCTCTCGCTCTTGGTTCCGCATTTGAGCTTGACCTTGTAGGCATAGTTGCTGACGAAGTTGACGGATGCGTTTCCGCGTCAAAGATAATGCAGTTCGCGTACATCTTCCCGACGATCGAGTTCGCCTTTCCCGTTTTTCCAGACTTTTGGCGCAGTAGATCTTTGATGCTCCAGTGCGAATCGGCCGTCTTCACCTGATAGCAATCGACCGCGGTCGGCGCATCGCTTGAATCGAGCAACACGATGTCGTCATGGTGCTCCATCACGAGCACGTAATCCGTCCCGCTCTCCTGCAACTCGAACAGCCGACAGAGCGCCCAGTCGCGCTGGAAGTCGAACCGGTTTGCCGAAACGCTCCCGCTGGACTCTCGTGGTCGACAGATGAGACTTTCTCGCACGCCCATGAACGTTCATCCGACATAAAATCGCCTGGACCAACTATGCCCGCTGTCCCGATTGGGCTCTGGTTTATACTCGTCAGATTATCACACCACGAACGTCGGGCCAGGACCAATTCGGAATTTCCGGCTACTTGAGGCCTTCAGACAGACTACCGGGCCAGACAACCGCAATCCAGCGCTAGGACTGTTGGCGCCGCATCCGATGAAGACATCGGATTCCAGAGCGTCACCGAATCCATCGATACGACCACACCGTGCGGCAAGCTGGTGTTTCATATCTTCGGGGCTCGCGAAGTTTGAACGTTACCTGATCCGCGAACGGACGTACGCGGGGCTGGCAGCCGCGAGAGCACTCGGCCGGAAAGGCGGCAGACGAAAAAGGGTTGGTGACAATCAGCGTGCCGTGGCCGTCGATCTGTGCCGGCAGAAGAAAGAGGGGAAGGCCACGCTGTCGCGGGAAGTGGCCGGGATTCTCGAGCGTCTGGGCAGCAGTGCCGATCAGTGGCAGGCACTGCTGAAGAAGCTGAGCCAGGGCCAACTCCTGGGGCGGTTCTTCGCCACCCGCCGCGCGCGTCTCCGCGCCGTGGCGGCCGGTCTGGGCCAGAGGCGCGTGCCGAACGTGGGGGGCTGCCCGGCCTCGTGAGGTGGCGCCCCGGCAAGGCGAGAAGGGTTCTCGGATCGCGACGGTCGGGGAGCCTTTGCGGCCCCTGCGGACGAAGTACGGTCCGGGTGGTCCGAAGCCGGCGTGCCACCGATGACTCCCGACCGCGACGCGGCGAAGAAACCGGCCGAGTTCATTACTGAGCCCTGGGCGACGGACTTGAGCCGAGGCACGATCACGCGGCGGTGAGCACTACTACTCTGCATGTCCCTGCAGGTTTGAGCTTGCGCAGTTCCCCATTGGCGTAGCAGAAGCCCCGTGTCTCAGCGTCTTGGGCCAGGAAGGTCAGCATCCCCTCCTGACGCCGGCTCCGCTTGGAGTAGCTGTGGCGGCGGGAGCGATGGCCCATTGCTTGCACATCGGCCTCGCCTGGACGACATCGCGTGGTTACACAAGCCGAGTGGCGTCGGCCCCGCTGAACGCGGCGACTACCACCGGTTTCGTCCCCTCCTTGATGCTGATCACCAGATCGTCGATCCCGTCCGCGTTGACGTCGCGCCACCGGATGGTCGGCGGAGCTTCCAGGGTAAACTGCTGGACGGGTTGCTCGTTGTTCAGCACCGTCAGGATGAACTGGCCGTGCTTCGAGGTGAGCCTGGTCGAGAGCGTCGTCGCGTTCTTGACCGACGTTGACGTGCTTGCGGCGTGACCGGTTTCGGCGCTGTAGATGACGGTCAAGGTGGGGTTACCAGGCGGGAGGGCCGGCGGGGTCGAGGTGAGGCTAACCGATGCCGTGCCGCTACGCTTGTCGACGACGGCGTGCGCCGAGCGCCCGAGTCGCCGCCGCCGGTGATCGTGACGACCGGCGCCGTCACGCTGGGGCCGGTCACGTAGCCCGCGCCGCCGCGGTTGGTGAGGTTGAAGCTGGTGACGCTCCCACTCGTGACGACCGCTTTGGCCGTGGCCGTCATGATCGGCGGCGCGATCGTGATCGTCGGGGCCGAGGTGAAGTCCTGGGCGCCGGTGATGGTGATGCCGGTGACCGCGCCGCCGGAGATCGTCGCGGTGGCCGAGGTGATGGTGCCGCCGCCGGAGGTGGGCGTGACCGTCGCCGTGGCCGTCTGGCTCGCCACGAAGGCGTCGTTGACAGTAAACGTCCGGGCGGCGGCGCCCACGGCGAGGTTGCCGCTGATCGTCGAGGACACCACACCCGTGGGGGTCGAGGCCGAGACCGCGACCACGTTGCTGCCCAGGGTCGTGGTGGTGCCCGTGGCGGCCAGGCCGTTCACCGTGCCTCCGTTGAGAGTGAGGGAGCCTATCGTGGCAGAGTGCGCCGAAAGAATTCATCGTGCCGGAGCCGTTGACCGTCACGTTCGCGGAGTTGGTGAACTGATTGTTTCTGGTCGCGACGTTCACGACGTCCGGCAAATCGTTATTGTTGCTGAAGTTGCCGATGACGAGGCGCCGACGGCAGCCGTCATGGCGAGGATCACCGGACCCTGAGCGACGGTGAACGTGCTGCCGCCCGCGTTGGCGCCCGTGCCGTCCAGGACCAGCTTGCCGGCGGCGACCGTGTAGAGGTCGCTAGGCGTGGTCGCATTGCCGCTCATGACCCCGCTCATGGTGAGCGTCAGGCCGCTGGCGACGCCGAAGGTCAGCGGTTCGCCGTAGGTCATCGTGCCCGGGGCGATTGCCAAGTTGATGCTGACCGGCACGGGCTCAAACAGCGCCTCGCGGCCCCCGCCGGAACGACGAGGAACGTACCCGTGCCAGGATGGATCGGCTCATCGGCCGAAACGTGGGTGGTGAAGGTGAGCGGAGTGCCATCATGGGCCGCGTTGGTCCCGTCGGTGAGTGAAGTCGCCGCGATCTCGAGCGCAAACGATTCGTTGGAGGGCACGACAGGAGTGGGGGATGTCACGATGCGGTCGCCATGTTCCTCGCGATCGGCCGCGACCAGGGGGGAGACGAGGTCCGTCTGGATGGAAATGCAGTGAAACGCGTGATCATTTGCCTTCGCGTCCAGGGCCGGCAGGAGCGACGACGGTACCACGAGGCTGCTCGAAAGCAGTGCGCGGTTCTCCAATGGTTCGAGCACGAGCGACCACCGGCGGCGCTGGCGGGCGAGGCGCGGCCGCGAAGGCTTCGGACCGAACCTCCTGTTGAAGTGCGCTGGATGCTGCGCCACATGCCCATTCCGCCCCCCGCCTGGTGTCGCGTCAGTTTCACAAAATGGAAGCCGCTCCGTCGTGGAGCAGGCGCAAGACCGTTACGGGCGTCCCCGAGCGAAACGCCCCTGAGCTGATTTGCTTAGGGTCAGAAGCTGCCGGCACAAGACTCGTCGAAATAAGCCAGGTGCCCCGGAGACGATTGTAGCCCGTCGTCGACCAACGGGCCGGAGAGGTCCGAAGTCGCGGCGGATCCCGCCGTCTGGCCGAGACTTTCGCCGGCGAACAGGTGCAGGCCCGAAACGCGATCAACCCATTCGATCACGAGCCGGCACGAGGACTACGGACCGGCTTGAAGAGGCGTGACTGTGTGCGTGGCTGCACGCATTCATTTTGTGCGTTGTGCCGTTTTGGAATTTCAAGACCCCCACCGTCAGTCCCTCCTCGCGGGAACCGTTTTCGTTTTCCTACACCTCGATATGCAGCACCGCTCCGTCGCTCGCTCAAGTGACCTTCAACACCAATATCTGTTCCATCCTGGATCACCTCATCTAATAGTATATCAAGTCTAACATCGAGTCAACGAATAGTTCATGCCGTTGTACTACCGATTATTCTTACTGGCCGCGCACGTGACCAAGACGCCGCCGAAACGGGCCATCCTACTCAAATGGTTGCATGCAGTCATCTGTCGCCAGACACTCCTCAAGTGATTTAGGGATAAGCGCTTGCGATAGATTCGGTGGATTGCCAGGTTGTTCCGCACGCGATCCCGTGTGAATACTTTTTTCAACATTGGCGTCCGGTTCTGCCGCTGAAAAGCCGTGCCCTGGGCATGGTTCAATTTGGCTACGTTTCAGGTAACATGCTTGGGAGTCGCCAGAAGACCATACCAACCCGAAGCGCAAGCGGGGGTTCGGTTTCCCCTCGCTTGCGCGTTGGGTTAGTGTGCCGGACGTGTTACCCGCTTTTGAACCATGCCGTGCACTGGCGGGTGCGGCCCAGCGCATGACGCCAAAACCTTCCTCGTTACCCAAGATAGCCACGCCTTTCCCGGGCACGCCGGTCTTGACTAAAATGCGTTCTCCAAAACGGGTTTCGACCAGGAGCCGGCGCGTAACGCAAGAGAGTCATCGGAGGAATTCGCGAGAGTGATTTGACAGATTTCGTGCTTTCCTCAGCCGTCCCTGCTCTACTTGATCCAACAGCCGCGGCCGCGATTGGCCACCGTCCACCGCGAGGGCGCCTCGATGTCCAGGCACGCCAACTTCTTCATATCGGCCGTCACGGACGAGTTCGGGTCCTACCGCGATGCCCTCTCGAAAAACCTGGCCCGCCCCAGCGTAACGATCGAGACCCAAAAGACGTTGGTCCCGTACGGCGAGCCCACCCTGCTAAAGCTCGATAAGTACATCCAGAAATGCGACGCGGTCATCCACCTGATAGGGGACCAGAGCGGCGCCGTCCCCTCCGAGGCGAGCCGCCGGTCGATCCTGGAGAAATACGAAGACCTTCCATTGAGGGTCGGCCTCGACGAGGCAACACTCGCCACGGTCACCTACACGCAGTGGGAGGCTTGGCTGGCCATCTATCATGGCAGGAGGCTCTTCATTGCCGTCCCGGCACCGAAGGCGGTCCGTGACAAAACCGTACCCGACGCCGCCAGTGCCGAGGCGCATCGCATGTGCCAACAGGCCCATCTGGCCGCGCTGAAGAAACTGGATCGCTTCCCCGACATTACGTTCGCCAGCAGGGCCAAGCTCTGCCTTGCTCTGCTCCGCGGCAAGCTACAGGAGCTGTTGCCGCCGCGGATCATCCCGATCAACGTGCCGCCGAGACTGAGGCCTAGGCTGTTCAAGGGGCGTGACGAGTGGCTGGTGCGAATCCGCGCGGCCCTGTGTGCCGACCGCAAGGGGGGGGTCGACGCCATCTGCGTGGCCCTCTGGGGCATGGGTGGGCTCGGCAAGAGCCGGCTCGCGATCGAGTACGCCCACAAATTCGCCCGCGAGCACTCGGCACTGTTGATGGTCACCGCCACCACACCGGAAAACCTGACCAGCAGCCTGGCCGATCTTACCGGCAAAATGCGGCTGCCCCGGGACTCAGACCTCGACGCGCGCTACCGGGCCGCGCTCGACTGGCTGGACGATCCCACCAATCGGGGCTGGCTCCTTCTGGTCGACAACGTGGATGACGAGGCCAGCTTCGCCGCCGTCGAGAACTTGCTCGGCAAGCTGCATCACGGCTGCGTCATCGTCACTGGTCGTATCAAAGACTGGCCGAACTACGTCACCGCCCTGGCTCTGGACCGCCTTCCGCTGGAGCATGCCATTGAATACCTCCTGGAAGCCACTTCGGGGAAGCGCCGCGCCGACCCCGCCGGGTCGGCGGCCGACCGTGCCCAGGCGAGGATCCTGGCCGAGGAGCTCGATGGGCACGCGCTGATGCTGACTCAGGCCGCGGTCCACATCTGTAAGTACAGCGACTCCTTCGCCGCCTACGTCGCGGCCTGGCAGGGACGCCGTGCGGAACTGCTGGATGACCCCTACTTCGATCCTGCGCGCACCGGATACCCGTACACCGTGGCCGTGACGTTGCGCACATCGTACGCCGAACTCCCGCCCACCTCCGCATGGGTGTTCGATGCGCTATGCTGGCTGGCCCCCGACCCGATTCCCGAGCGCCTGGTCAACCGGCCCTGGCCACCGGCTGCCCTTGCGAGCCTGCCGCCGGAGCAGCGCTCGGAAGTGGAGCGCGATCCCCGCCGCCTGCTCCTGCCGCTCTACGACTTCTGCCTGGCCGAGCCTCCCACCGGGCTCCAGCGCGGCCTGTCGATCCACCGCGTGGGGCAGGAGGTGGGCCGGATCTGGCAGCGACGCGACGGCTCCGCCCCCGCTCGGGCCGCGCTCGCGCTCGGCCTCGTCGAGGCTGATTTCGTGCGTCCGGACACCATCGAGCACGTCGACCTCCACGTCCTCCCCGAGCGCCGCGCCACCGCGCCCCATGTGATGGCTATCCTCGGCGCTCTCGACCTCCCGGTGCCGTCCCCCCTGGTCCGCAGCCGTCTCCGCCGCGTGCTTGCGGAGATGCGCCAGGACGAGGGCCGGTGGTCCGACGCGGACGCCGAGGCCCGCGCCGCCCTCACCGAAGCCCGGGCCGCCCGGGCCCGCGAGGAGGCACTCGAGACCCGTCTGGCTCTGGTCGAGGCGCTCTCGACCCGCGCTTCGACTCTCTTGGGTCTGGGCGCGTTACCCGAAGCCCTTCTGGCCGGGACGGAGGCAGTGACCGAGGCGGGCTCGCTCGTGGCGGACGATCCAGCGAACCTCGCCCACCAGCGCAAACACGCGACTGCGATCGCGATCGTCGGCCGGGTCAAGGAGAGGGAGAAGCATTTCGCGGAAGTGCTCGACGACTTCACACGGTCCCGGGAGATCAGGGAGGAGCTGGTGAGGCTTGATCGAGCAAACCTCTCCTACGAGCGCGACCTGTCGATTGCGCTAAACGACGTGGGCCGGATCATGGAGGAGCAGGGCGATTACGGGGCGGCGCTGAACGTCTTCACGCAGTCGCTGGAAATCAAGAAGAAGCTGGCGGAGCGTGATCCGACGAACACCGCCCACCAGCGCGACCTGGCGATTGCGCTCGGGCACGTGGGTCGGATCAACGAGCAGCAGGTGCGTTACGCGGAGGCCTTCAAAGACTTCACGTGCGCGGGGACATCTGGCTGAAGCTCCGGGAGCGCGATCCGGAGAGCCTCGCCCACCGGCGCGACCTGTCGATTGCGCTCACCAACGTGGGCCGGATCAACGTGAAGCAAGAGGATCACGGGGTGGCGCTGAACGTCTTGACGGAGTCGCTGGAGATCAAGGAGGAGCTGGTGGCACGTGATCCAGCAAACCTTTCCGACCAGGGCGGGCTGTACATCGTGTACTACTACTTGGGTCAGGCGGCACGGCTGTCCGGCCAGCGTGACGCGGCGATTGCTCACCTCGAGCGTGGACTGGCACTTGCCCGCTCACTGCGAGATCGGGGCTGGACCCGCGGCTCGTTGCCAGACCACATCGCATTGATCACAGAGGAGCTGCGTGTGGCCGGGGAGGAGTAACCGGGACGCCCTGGTGCACGCAAGCCCCGGGGCGGGCCCCCTTGGGGGATTGCTCTCTCAGGGGCCGGGTAAGGAGGTGACGTTGCCGCCACCCCCTCCCGTCAGAACTGCACGTGAAAGTTTCCCTCCATGCAGCTCAGGCCATCACGAACGCCCCTCGCAGGACGGGGCCGCTTTTGTCAGTCGTTCTTGCACATGGATCTGCCGATGACAGTTGACATGCAACAACTCCAGGCTGTCGGCCGTGCCCGGACCGCCTCGGCTGCGCCAGATGCGATGGTGGACATGCAAGTCTTCCGCTCCGATCCGCAGCGGTTGACCACAGACCACGCATCGTCGTTTTTGTTCCTTCCGTAGGGACGAAAACAGGGACGCGGGACGGAAACAGGTGCGCGATCAGTTTGCCCAGGCAGGACCATAATGGCGTCCCCACTCGTGGCACGAGCATCTTGCCCGTGGGTTCCCCGAACATGCGCTGGAAGCCCGTGCCACAACGGGTCGGGTGGCAATTGTGCGGCAAACTCACGACGTTCTTGCTGGAGCAGTCGTGACGATCGCGGCCGACTCTGGAGCGCGAATTGAATCAACATATAAGTTTAAAATGCAAATGACGCAGTAGTCGGCAGGGGGCAGTGGGCAGTAGGCAGTAGACAGTAGGCAATTTGAACGACAGATGAAGGATATACGGCCTGGTGATGCCCGTAAGAAAATCACCAAACGAGCCGATTTCGATCGGCCGCCACGAGACCTTGATGCCGGGCATCAACGAATTCTGACAAAAGGAATCCAACTTCGCGTGCGTCGACGCCGACCACAAGCGGCTTGCAGACTCTGGCTTGCGAAGAGCAAAGAGTCGAAAATCGGTAACCGTTCAGCCGAATGAGGACGGGGCCAAATGAGGAACGCAGGAAGGCAGGAGAAGGCAGGTTTGGGCAGTTCCTGGTTTCCTGGTTTCCTCATTGTTCGCGTATTGGCGGTCGCGGATTTTAAGCAAGAGAGCCATCCATGAGCCGCGTAACAATTAAACACAACAATGCGCTTCTGCTCACGTGCGCGTGGATCGTCGTCGTGCTGTTCACCACATGCCGACCCTCGATCGCGGCAGCGCCCTCGTTTCAGATGCGGCTCGACAGTGGGCATCCCTGGCGCCCGCCATTCGGGCTCGATCGTGTCGGCCGGCGGGTCGAAGTCATCGTCGAGTCCAGCGAGAACCCCGGGACGGTCAGATGCACGCTCACGGCCTTGTCAAAAGGCAAGGAAATCCAACGCGCGGCGGTCCATTTCCCAGGCGCCGCTCCGTATACGGTGCGCGTGGCAATCGAGGGGTGTCCAGACGAACTGCTGCTTTCGGGCGTCGCGAAGCCAGGCGAAAAGCCGATCGAGTTGGCCCGGCAGTCGGTCCGTGTTCCCGAACTCGAGGCAGACGCGATCGCTGTTCCCGACACCGTCAAGAACCCCGTCGATCTCGGCACGATTCTTGTTCCTTCGGGCTGGCTGCTCTTGGGTCCGGATCAGCGCGCGTTCTCGAGTTCGCCGCGATCAGCCGGACGCGCGACTTGCCGCGAGCCCAGCTCAAAAATTGGTTCAAGTCCGTGCCGGCGACGATGGCGACGACGCAGGTTCCACTTCGTGAAGGAGTGCGGACGCAGCTCCATATCAAGCTGCCGATAGCTCCGCGAACGGAAGAGCGCGATTTCCTCGAGGTCGTCCTGGATGACGGCGCAGGCCGTGTTCTCTGGAAGAAAGAAATCCCAGTCATGCTCGTTCACAGTCCGCCGCGCCATCCGGCGTTTGGAGCGACATATGAGCGGTTACGATACGACGCAGCGATCTCGGTGCGCGAGCCCGGAACTGGCAAGTTTTCCGAGATGAATTACGCCAACGGCTGGAAACCAGAGCTCCGCGACGTCGTCGTGTGGCTGCCGAACGGGGCGAGGTTCGTCTTCTGGCGCGGGTCCAGCTATATCCCGTTCTGGGCGGGCCTTCATAATACCGGCGCCTGCTATGAGTGGGCCGAGATCATCTCTCAGCCGCAAGGTGCCGTCGATTGCGTTGAGCCTTTGATGGACAAGGAACTGCGGTACAGCAGTGTCGAGATCGTCGAGTCCACCTCGGCCCGCGTCCATGTGCGTTGGCGTTACCAATCGACCGATTTCAATTACAAGGTGTGGGGCGACTCGGCCATCGAGGATTACTACTTCTATCCGGATGGATTGGGAACCCGCGTCGTCACCCTGACGGCGGACCGCAAGAATGACTACGAGTTGAGCGAGTTCATTATCTTGACGCCCCAGGGTGCGTATCCCTTTGCGGTGTTGCCCGACGATCCGGTCGATGCGCTGTACCTTGACGGCAGGAAACGTCTCTTTCGTTTTCCCAATCCGACCAACAACGACACCGCCAAGCGCGACCGTGAAAACGGCGACGTGCCGGCAATCTATCGCTTGCGTCTCAGCAAAGACGAGAAACTGGCGGCGATCTATTTCAGTCCGAACGAAACCCGGTTGCCGGCGATCGTCTTCGGCCCGTTCTTTGATGGCGGCCAGATGGTCACGCCGTGCTACTGGGGGAGCCACTGGCCGCTGGCGCGGGGAACTCGACGGGTAATGCAATCGACGACCGGATTCATTTCACTCCGTGCCATAACAGCGTGATGAGCTGGGCGGGCAGGCGGCCCACACCGCTCGCTACGTCTGAGCTGACAACGCTGGACACGCTTGGCCGATCGCGGCCCATGACCGTGCGGCGGTGGGCTTGGTTGATCGGCATGAGCGACACGGACGACACGCGGCTAGTTGGCTGGGCCAAGAGCTTCGCGAATCCTCCGTCGCTCGAGGTGCGCGGCGCCCAGATCGACGTGCCTGGGTATGTCTCCGAGCGCCGCGCGATCCGGCTGGACGTCTCATCCCATGACATTCAGATCACGATTAAGCCAGGCCCCGTCTGCATCAACCCGGTTTTCGAGCTGATGCATGCCCCGCGCGGGGAGCTGCATTTGACGCTGGCGGGCCGGCCGGTTGACGAAAAGCGCTATGCGTGGGACGGCCGTACTCTCTGGCTCGATGCCACAATCGATTCCCCGACCGAGCTGCGCGTTACATTCAGTGTCACGGGCGCCGGGCAAACACCATGATTTCCCCCATGACGGAGCCCTCTCGATGAATCTGCGGAACTATCTCTTCACCGCGTGCTGCGGCCTGCTCGGGTCAATGCCCGCAATTGCCGACGAGCCGCCGAAGGCGCGCAAGCCGACTTTCTGGGTGATCCCGCACACCCACTGGGAAGGGGCAGTCTTCAAGACACGCGAAGAATATCTCGAGATGGGCTTGCCCAATATCCTCCACGCGATGCGCCTGTTGAGAGAGCAGCCCGGCTATCACTTCACGCTCGACCAGGTTGCCTACGTACGACCGTTCTCGGAGCGCTATCGTGCCGAGGAGGCCGATTTTGAAGAGGCCGAAGGGCATGCACCGCAACGCGATCAAGCCCAGCCGATTGCTGTGTGCGCTAATATTACCAAAATAAAATTTCGGAAATATTCATAAGTCTTATCAGCATTTACACTCGCGATCAGGATTGGCGCGTACGGGCGTAGGTGCATTAACGAAATCTGCAAAAGCCCGTATATTGTATATGGAGGCTGCGCGGAAACCTGCGCGCAACAATTGATCGACGATGGTCATATTTGCCGCCGCGGCCCTCTCGAAACCGTGAACGGGCCGCAGCCTGGCTCGATTCCTTGGACCGACCCGCCAATACGTTCGCCTCGGGACTCAACGCAGGCGAGCCCGTGGCGGCGATGCCGAGTTAACGCTTTGTGTGACGTTGGGCTATTTCAGCCACCTAAACAACTCGTTGTCGATCGCGTTGCGCGGAGCGAGGCAGCCGGAGACCTTCCCAAAAACTGCCATCTACTGCCATCTACTGCCATTTGCAGCCACAAAACCGCTACAACCGTTGGAATCCGTGGCCATCGAGGACAGGCCGGCCAGCCTCGGCCCCGGGGCTCAGAGCGGCGAGTGGGGTGAAGAATGGCCTCGGTGGAATGTCGCCATCGACTGCCGTTTGTCCCAAGACCGGAGAATCGACTTCAAGGACATTGCAGCCCCAGATCCGTCCTTCTCGTGCTGCTCCAGGAACGACAGACGCTTCCACCGTTGAATCATTAGACGTCTCATCCCATGACATTCAGATCACGATCAAGCCAGGCCCCGTCTGCATCAACCCCGTCGTTGAGCTGATGCATGCCCCGCGTGGCGAGATGGATGTGACGCTGGCGGGCCGGTCGCTTGACGAAAAGCGCTACGCGTAGGACGGCCAAACTCTCTGGCTCGACGCCACGATCGATACGCCGGCCGAGCAGCGCGTTACATTCAGTGTCACTGTGTCACTGGCACCGGGCAAACACCATGATCTCCCCCATGACGGAGCCCTCTTGATGAATCTGCGGATCTGTCTCTTCATCGCGTGCTGCGGCCTGCTCGGGTCGACGCCTACAAGTGCCGACGAGCCGCAGACGGTGCGAAAGCCGACGTTCTGGGTCATCCCGCACACCCACTGGGAAGGGGCGGTCTTCAAGACCCGCGAAGAATATCTGGAGATGGGCCTGCCCAATATCCTCAAGGCGATGCGGCTATTGAGAGAGCAGCCCGGCTATCGCTTCACGCTCGACCAGGTCGCCTACGTGCGACCGTTTCTGGAGCGCTATCCGGCCGAAGAGGCCGATTTTCGCCGGTTCATCGCGGAAGGACAGGCTGCAACTGGCCGGTGCGCTCGACGTCATGCCCGACGACAACATGCCGGGCGGCGAGACTTTCATTCGCCAGATGCAATATGGCAAGGGCTACTATCGCGACAAGCTCGGTGTCGACGTCACGTCCGGCTGGCTGATCGACACGTTCGGCCACCACGCCCAGTTGCCGCAATTGCTCGCGAAGGGCGGGTTCAAGACCTTCTGGTTCGTGCGGGGTGTTCCGCGTCAAGATTTCCCCGTCCGAGTTTTTCTGGGAAGGGATCGACGGCACCCGGATCGCCTCGATTTATCTGCCCCACAGCTACGCGCATCATGTATGGATCGCCGCATGACGCGAAGGCAAGTTCAAGGCATTCGCGCAGTCAAGCGGTTCAACATGCTGTCGCCGAATTCGCATGGGCCGGACCGGGTCGGTCTGTCGGGTCCCGATGTCGCCGAGCCCGAAGATCAGCTTGACGCCGCGGATCGAAGAGTTCAACCGCGACCCGCAAGCGCCCCTTCACGATGCGAATGGCCGTGCCCGCCGACTTCGAGGCGGCCATCGCCGGGCGCACCGACCGGCCCGGTCTGGAAGGGAGAGCTGAACCCGATCTTTCAGGGAATCTACAGCAGCCGGATCGAGCTCAAGGCCTGGATGCGGCTGATGGAAGAGCAGTTGCTCACCGCCGAAAAGTTGAGCGTGCTGGCGGCCTGGCTCGGCTCGCCCGCCGACCTGGACGGGATCTGGGCCGGCTGGGAGCCGGTCCTCTTCAACCAGACGCACGACCTGGCCTCGGGCGTCATGACCGACCACGTCTATGAAGACACGATTCGCAGCTACGAGTTCGCCAAACGCCGGGCCGAGGCGATCATCGACGCGAAGTGGGACGTGCTCACCTCCAAGATCGATACGCGCGGGCCGGGTGCGCCGTCGGTCGTGTTCAATACGCTGGGCTGGCCGCGCTCTGACATCGCCGAGTTGCGAATGTCGGCTTCGGCGAAGGGAGGCGCGGCAGGCGATTGTCTTGACCGGACTCAAACGGTGCCCAGTGCCGTTTCAGATCCTCGAATCGACCCGTTACGCCGACGGCGGTCTCAAGACGGCTCGCGTCGCGTTCATCGCCGACGATGTGCCGGCATTGGGATATTCGACGTATCACGTCTCGCTGCGGCATCGGTGACGCTGATAACCAAGGCTCGATCGAACGTTCGGCCCAGCCGCTGGCACGGCGGGCTCACGTGTCGAGCTCGAGAATGAGCACTACCGCGTCGCTCTCGATCGGCGCGACGGGGGCGATCACCAGCCTGCGCGTCAAGGACGGCGACTGGGAGGTCTTCTCCGGGCCTGGCAACGTCGTGGCGCGCGAGCAAGACCGGGGCGACCTCTGGGAGCTCTACAAAGGCCTGGATGGCGGCAGCCGGGTCGCCATGACGACGCATCAGAAGGTGCCCGAGCCGCGGCCATGCGGTCTTCAGCGACGAGGGAAAGGGCGAGCCGGGAACCGTGATCAACGGTCCGGTCTTCTCCGAGCTGCGAGTCGCACGGCCGTTCGGCTCGGGTCGGTTCGCGACGACCGTGCGGATTTACGCCGACCTGCGCCGGATCGAGATCACGACGAGGCTGATCAATCAGGAGAAGTATGTCCGCTACCAGGCACTCTTCCCGACGACGATCAAAGCAGGGCAAGAGCACGCATGAGATCCCGTTCGGATCGATCGGACCGCCCGGTCGCCATCGAGTTCCCCGCTCAGAACTGGGTCGACCACAGCGACGGCCGTCGCGGGCTTGCGCTGCTCAATATCGGCCTGCCCGGCAACGTCGTCACCGACGGCACCATGATGGTCTCGCTGCTTGCGTGCCCACACGCTGGGCGCCTATGGGTTTGGCGGCGGCTACGAGCCGGGGATGTCGTCAGACTCGGGATTTCAACTGGGCCAGGAGCGGACCATGCAGTACGCCCTGGTTCCCCACGCCGGCGACTGGCGGCGAGGCAGGCGTCTTTCGCGACGGGCTGGAGCTCAATCATCCCTTGATATGCCGCAACGTGCTCCTGCACCCGGGTGCCCTGCCCAACCGGTGGGGGCTGCTGGACGTTTCCAATCCCAACGTCGTCGTCTCGTCGTTGAAACCGACCCGCGATGGCGACGTGGCCCTGCGGATCTACGAGGCCTCAGGCCGGCCGGCTGCGGGCGTGACGATCAAGCTCAGGGCTCGCGTGCTTGCGGCGCACGAGGCAAACTTGATGGAAGACCAGGGCGCCCCGTTGAAAACCGTGGATGACGGCATACGGCTTGATCTTGGTCCATTTGAGATAAAGACGATAAGACTTCGACTGGAAGGTGCGAAGTTTTGAGCGCGAGACCGCAGTGTCTTGGCGGCGAATCGGCGGAGTTGTATTTCCTTTATGAGAGTGTCTTCATCTGAGATTCGACGTCTTTCATCGTGCAGTGGCGTTCAACAACAGCGACGAGATGGATTGACAACTTAGTTCCGCGGCTCCTTCGGACTGGAGATCTCTGTGCATACACCCAATACGCGACGCGACTTCTTGAAGGTATCCTCCCTCATCGCATCCAGTACATCGTTGCTCTCATCGTCGCCGGCGGAAGCTCGAAACCTGAATGAGCCCGCACTATCGGCAGACGACGGACCTATCAAGGTCGTGGTGTGGGACGAGCGGCAGCCGGCGCAGAAACAAGCCTATGCCAACTTCCTCGGCAACGCGATCGCCGAGCATTTGCGGGCGCAATCCGGCGTCGCGGTAAAGTCGGTCGGCCTCGGTGATCCCGGCCAAGGGCTGGCGGAGGGAGTTTTGGATGACTGTCATGTTTTGATCTGGTGGGGCCATGTACGGCAAGCCGAGATCAAGCCCGAGGTCGGCCTGTCGATCGTCGAGAAGATCAAGGCCGGAAAGCTCTCACTGGTCGCGCTTTATTCGGCACATTGGTCGACCCCCTTTGTCGAAGCCATGAACGAGCGGACGCGGTTGGACGTAGGCGAACAGATTCGAGCCGACGGCATCGCCAAAGTCGATATCAGCTACGTACCACCGCCCAAGCGGTACACGACGCCCACGAACGAGTCGCGACTCACGCCCTATGCCACGTGGTGCAAGTTTCCCGACGGCGCCGTCAAGGCCTCGGTCAATCTGCCTTACTGTTGTTTCCCGAGCTACCGCGAGGACGGCAAGCCGAGTCACGTGAAGGTGCTTCGGCCGGACCACCCGATCGTGATCGGGATACCTCGTGAATTTGAGATCTCCCAGACCGAGATGTACAACGAGCCGTTTCACGTGCCGGAGCCGGATGAAGTCATCCTGGAAGAACGTTGGGCCTCAGGTGAGTGGTTTCGGAGCGGCGCGATCTGGAGGCTTGGTCGGGGCCGGGTTTTTTACTTCCGGCCTGGGCACGAGACGTATCCCGTGTACAAAGAAACGATCCCGCTCAAGATCATCACCAATGCCGTGCGGTGGTTGGGATCAGAGACGACGTGAATCGAAGAGATTTTTGGGAATGTGAACAGTAGAGCAGGTGAAAGTAGAGAAAACCGCTATCTCCTGCTCTCCTGTTCTCAATTCCACTTTCTCGCTAGCGAAGCGACCGAAGGTGGGAAAAAAAGAGCGATGTCTGCATACGACTATACGATCCAGTTTCGATGCAACCGACGATCATGGAGCGGCGGCCGCACGCCGCGGGCGGCGGTCGCCGATTCGGTGTTGGGCGCGGGCTTGCGCGGCAGCTTTTGATCGATCGTGGCCGCATTGTAAACGAAAGCAGCCATGATGACCGCGGCCTGCTTCATGTCGTCGGCCTGGATTCGGTCGAAGACATCCTGGTTGGAGTGGTGAGTGCGCGTGTCGTACTCGATTTCGTCTTGAATGAACTGGAAGCCGGGCAGGCCGATGCCGTCGAACGACTGATGGTCGGTGCCGCCGGTATTGGAGATCGTCAGCGTGGTCGCTCCCATTTCGCGGAACGGCTGGAGCCACTTGCGGAAGATCGGCCGGACGGCTTCGTTGCCCTGCATGTAAACGCCGCGGATCTTGCCGGTGCCGTTGTCGAGGTTGAAATAGGCCGAGAACTTGTCGAATTCCGGCTTGGACGACGACTCGGACGATACTTGGGAGCTGGCGGGCCCGCCGTTGCCATTGCCGTTACCTGTGGAGACTGCTGCGGAAGTGGCGGGTCGAGGCGCTGGCCCGAACATGTTGTTGGACGGGGTCTTGCCGAAATGCTCCTTGACAAAAGCACGCGAGCCCAACAGACCCTCTTCCTCGCCGCTCCAGAGGGCGATGCGGATCGGTCCGCCGCGGCTTCAGGTTGAGCGCCTGGAGGATGCGGACGGCCTCCATGGCCACCGAGACGCCGGCCCCGTTGTCGGTGGCGCCGGTGCCGCTGTGCCACGAGTCCATGTGGCCGCCCAGCATGACGATCTCGTCTTTGAGGTCGGTGCCGGGATCTCGGCGACCGTGTTGTACGCCATCAGGTCCTCGTCGTGGAACTGGACCGAGAGGTCGACGGCCATCTTGAGCTTCTCGCCCTGTTCGCACATTCGGACCAGCCGGTTGTAGTGTTCCTTGGCCAGAACGACCTGGGGAACGTATCTTGGGTGCGTCCTTGTCGTATGGCGTTGACTCGACCGCCAGTTTGACCTGGTATGGGCAGGGGAGCGCCTGGCACGTCGCCGATGGACGAAGAATGTGCCGCCGTCGCCCTGGGTGCTGGGTTCGACCAGCATGGCCGCCTTCGTCGGCCAGGAACTGGTTCTTCTTGCGCTGTAGCTCCATCTGAGCGCATTCGGCGAGTTGAAGCGCCGCCGCGGCTGTCCTCGGCCGGGCAACTGGCGATGCGGCCTTCGCGGCTGCCGCTCCATCCGCGGCTCGCCGGTGTTCGGGGCGACCATTGAACCGTCGCCGCCGTCGCGACTGGGCTCGGCCGCATCGGCCAGGGCGAGCAGCTCGGAATCGGTCTTGCGGTTCGCCAGCGGTTCCAAGCGAGCGGCGACCTCGCGAGTCGGGCTCGTCAACACGATCGGCACCTTTCAGTTTCCCTTTTAAGAAGCGAAATCGGCCTCGGTTTTGGCGTCGAAGTAGACCACCGGCGCGTCCAGCGTGCCGTCGGTGCCGGGAGACCACGCCTTGGGGAAGCCGATCAAGGGGATGCACTGCGGCTCGATGACCTGCGCCGAGAACCGCTTGAGCGTCCAGCCGCGGCCGAACGGACCCCACGCCTCGAGATGGGCGTTGGCCAATCCCCACGCGGCCAGCTTGTCGCGCGTCCACTCGTTCGCCCGCTTCATGTTGGGCGAACCGGTGAGCCGCGGCCCGATCACGTCAGTCAGGTAGCTCAAGGTCGCCATCACTTGCGACCGCTTGAGCCCTTCTTCCTTGATCCGTTCGATCGGGTCGGTCGAGGTCGCCGCGCTCTTGGTCGCGGCCTTCGCTGCCGGTTGGGAGGCGGCGCAGATCGCGGAGGCTCTTGCGCATAGACGCAGCGACCGGCAATGCGCAGATCAGGCCCGTGACAAGGGTCATCCCCAGAAATCGAGGCATAGGTGCGGGTCTCCAGATTGCGTGAGCAGACGCGACGAACGGAAAGGTCGGATGCAAGGCTATACGAGCATGCATTCAGGTTGGGAGAGGATCGAAGGGCGTATTGTATGTTGGACGCGCTCAAGTGTCACGTCCCTGACCTGCGGCAACATCGAATCTCAATCTCATGTAAAGCGACAAATCCGAATCGGCCGGCCCGACGATGCATTTGGGATTTTCGTCAAGCGGAGGAAACGATGATCGAAAATCGCCGGTGGGGCTTGACTTCCGGTTTTCGATCCCCGATGAAGGCTAGATATTTGCAGACGAGCCCGCCCGGGAAAAACGGAGGTCAAATGCACAATTGGACTCGGCGCGAATTCCTGGCCGCTTCGGCATTCGCCGCGGCTCAGGCCGAATCGCCCAATACGGCCGGCGTGCCAGGCATAACGACAGTCTCGCGCGGCGACGAGCCCAAGGCCGCGCCGAAGTCAGTCGCGGCTACGGATAAGATCGTTCTGGGTTTCATCGGCGTCGGCGGCATGGGGACCGGGCTGCTCAACGAATTTCAGCAAGTTCCCGGACGTCGAAATAGCGGCCGTGTGCGACGTGTACGAGCCGCACCTGCTCCGCGCCCGAGGAGAAGCTGGCGGAAAGGCCGAAATTTACGGTGATTTTCGCAGAGTGCTGGACCGTAACGACGTCGACGCGGTGGTGATTGCCACCCCCGATCACTGGCATGCAATACCCACGATCCTGGCCTGCCAGGCCGGCAAGGACGTCTACTGCGAGAAACCGCTGGCGCACCGAATCCAGGAAGGCCGGGCCATGGTCCAGGCCGCGGAAAAGTACAAGCGCGTCACGCAAATGGGCAACTTGATCCACGCCGGCGAAAACTACCACCGAGTGGTGGAGATCATTCGTTCGGGTGTCCTGGGAAAAATCACCAAAACCCGGGTCTGGCTGGCCGCCGACCGCAGCGGCCTGGGACGTCCCGAAGACGGCCCTCCGCCAACCGGCTGCGATTACGACTTCTGGCTGGGACCGGCTCCGTCCCGTGCGTTCAATGCCAACCGTTTCACGTTCAACTGGCGGTACTTCTGGGACTACGGCGGCGGCATCCTCACCGATTTTTGCTGTCACATCGTCGACCTGGTCCACTGGGCGATGGACGTCGATGCGCCTCACACCATCTCGGCAACGGGCGGCCGGTACGCCCTCGCGGACAACGCCGAGGTGCCCGACACCCTCGAAGTTACCTACGAGTATCGGAAGGGCGATCAAAAGTTCCTCATGATCTGGAGCCACACCGATGCCAGCACCCACGGGCTCGAAAACAAAAAGCTCGGGATCATGTTCCAGGGGACCGATGCCACGCTGGTCGCAGACTATTCCACGTACACGATCATTGCCGAGAAGGACCGGAAAATCGACGAACCCGAGCCTAGTCTGCCCCGATCTGTGGGCCATCACCGCGAGTGGCTGAATGCCATCAAGTCGCGCGCCCAGTGCTCGTGTCACTTTGGGTACGGCCACCGCCTGACGTCCGTCGGCAACCTGGGCAATATCTCGCTCTGGACCGATGAAAAACTTACCTGGGATGCCGGCGCCGAACGGATCACCAACCACACCGAAGCCAACAAGTACCTCACCAAGGAATACCGCACGCCCTGGACGCTACCGAGCGTTTGAATCGCGCGTTATCGCGTACCAAGGCTGGCGCTCGGATTTGTTCTCGAAAGGCGGAGAGACACCATGAATCGATCGCAAATTGCACTGGCCGGCTTGTCACTTTTCTTCTCGTTACTCGCTGCATCCAGCCAGGCAGATGAACCACGCTGGAAGCAGCACACGATCAACGGCAAGAGTGAGTTTGAAGCGGCCGGTGTTTTCGATGTCGACAATGACGGCAAGCTCGATATCGTGTCGGGCGACACCTGGTATCGGCGCCCTGACTGGCAGCCGTATCCGGTGCGCGAAGTCGCTCGCGTCGGCACCTATTACAACGACTTCGCCACCCACCCCCTCGACGTTAATGGCGACGGCCACGTCGACTATCTCACGTGTTCGTATTTTGGACGAAACGTGGGATGGGTCGAAAACCCGGGTAAACCCGGCTCGCCCTGGATGTATCACGAAGTCGACGTCCCCGGAAACATCGAGGCATCGTGGATGGTCGATCTCTCAGGTGACGGCGTGCCCGATCTCTTGCCCAACACGGTCAACGTGGTCGTCTGGTACGAGGTGGTGAAGAAGGATGGGGGTTTCGGGGTCGAGCTCAAAAAGCACGACTTGGGCGCAGCAGCGGCCGGACACGGGGTTGGCTCGGGAGATGTCAACGGTGACGGCCGCATCGACCTGCTTACGCTCAAGGGCTGGTTCGAGGCCCCAGCGGATCCCTCCCGCGACTCGTGGGCCTGGCACCCTGATTGGCAACTGGGGGCGACCGGCATCCAGATCCTGCGCGCGATGTCGACGGCGATGGGTTTGCCGACGTGGTGTATGGCATGGGGCACGACTACGGACTCTTCTGGCTCAAGCAGGCGAAAAACACAGAGGGTGATCGGACATGGACCAAGCTGCCAATTGATAAGTCAGTGGCCTCAGTGCATGCGTTGACGTGGGCCGACATCGACGGCGACGGCAGGGCCCACGAACTGGTGACCGGTAAGCGCGTCTATGCCCACGAGATCGAGCCCGGGGCCACTGACGGCTCGGTGATCGCATGGTACGCATTCGACCCAGACGCGAAAAGCTGGACCAGGCACGTGATCTTCCAGGGGGAACCGGCCCGAAACGCACCCGAGAAGGGGGCGAATCGCCTCGCGCTCAGAGACTTCCCCACCGGAACGGCCGGCACGGGGTTGCAATTGACCCCCATCGACATCGACCGCGACGGCGACCTCGACCTCGTATGTCCAGGCAAAAGCGGGCTCTACATGTTTGAAAACTTGCGCGTCGCACGGTAGGGCCAGCTGCGCACTGCCGAACCGGCCTCCGCAATTCCGCTCACCAGTGTGAGTCCACGAAACGGCAATCGCCTGACTCGATCGGTCCGTGTGTCGGCTCACGCGACTTGACCCGACCGCGGCTGACTCCGAAGATAGTCGGGGAGCATCCCACCATTACGCCCCGCCCCTTATTGTTGCGGATTTGGTAATCCGCGATAGGAAAGTGCCAGATCGAGCTCGAACAGTTTCGATCCCCACTTGAGGACTTGACGACGATGAAAACACCAAAGCCTGAATCGGGACTCATCAACCGCCGCCATGTCGTCGCTGGATCCATCGGAGCAATAGGCTTGGCCGCGCTTGATCGAATCGAAGCGGTGGCTCAGACCAGCGCCGCTAAGGATGTACCGATCGCCGCCAAGGATCCTCTTCGGATCACGAAGCTGGAAACCTTGTTCGTCAAACCGCGGTGGTTGTTCTTGAAGATTCATACCAATGCTGGAATCGTCGGGCTGGGTGAGCCGATCGTCGAGGGGCGGGCAGAGACCGTCGCGGCCGCGGTGCATGAGATTGAGCCATACCTTAAGGGCAAAGACCCACGTCAAGTGGTTCATCACTGGCAGGCGATCTACCGCCACGCCTTTTACCGCGGCGGCCCCGTTCTCACCAGCGCCTTGAGCGGTGTTGACATGGCCTTGTGGGACATAAAGGGCAAGGCGCTGGGTGTGCCGGTGTACGAACTGCTGGGAGGCCCTACAAGGCGACGAGTGCGCGTTTACGCTCATGCGCATAGCGCTGACGCAATCAAGCGGGGAATGACGCAAGGCTTCACCGCCTTCAAGACCAATCCGGCCAGCCGCCGACCGCGCGGTATGTCGAGACACCGGCTGAGGTCCGATACGCTGCCGACAAGTTCTCCGAGCTGCGCAAAGCAGCGGGCGACGACGTCGACATTGCGATCGACTTCCACGGCGCGATCAGCCCGGCCACCGCCAAGCTCTTGATCAAGGCGCTCGAGCCTTACCAGCCGATGTTCATCGAGGAGCCCTGCCAGGCCCAAAATCACGATGTCATGGCCGAGCTCGCGCGGGGCACTCACTTGCCAATCGCGACGGGCGAACGCGTTTTCACCAAATGGGGATTTCGCGAGGTGTTAGAAAAGCGGGCCGCGACAATCCTCCAGCCCGACCTCTGCCACGCCGGTGGAATTACGGAGGTCCGGCTGATCGCAGGAATGGCTGAGGCGTACTACGCCGCCGTCGCACCTCACAATCCTCTGGGACCGATCTCACTAGCCGCGGGTGTGCAAATAGCCGCTTCAATCCCCAATTTCCTCTGCCAGGAGCAAGTGAGCTTGGGCAAGGGCTATTTGAAAAAGCCCTTCGAGGTCAAGAACGGCTACCTCGACCTTCCCACTGGTCCAGGCCTCGGAATTGAGCTCGACGACAACGCCATGGCCTCACAAATCGGCCATGCCTGGAGGAGCAGGGAGGCTTATGACGCCGACGATGGCTCGGTGATGGATTGGTGAGAGCACGATGAAGGGCCGGCAATCTGTATGCGGAAAAAGGCGACTTCGTCCGCCGTCGTTCTCCACAAGCACTTGCGCTGTGAACAATTCAGGACTGCCTGTCCACTGAATTGACTCAAGGTCGCTGTAAGTCTTTGGTAGGCAAGCGCACCGGTAGGATTCGAACCTACAACCTTCGGATTCGAAGTCCGCGACTCTATCCGTTGAGCTACGGGCGCCTGAACAATTAACTATACCGAGGGCAACGTCGGTCGCAAGTGTCCCAGGTGGAATGGGTAGGCTCGCCGACGGTGAATAATCCCGTAAATCGTGCGCCCAACAGCGTATGCAACACGCATATCTCACACATTGTGCAGACGCGGCTTCGCCCCGCTACTGGCGTGAAATGCGTCAATCGATCACAATGAGTACTTCCGACCGCGAGTCGGCCTCGGTCGCTGGCGGCTCTTTCCTTCAGGATGTCGACACCTGCTTGTCCCGGACACTGGCCGGAAGGTTCCATGCCGAAGACACCTACGATTTCGTTTGTCAGCCTGGGCTGCTCGAAAAACCTGGTCGACTCCGAGCGGATGCTCGGGCTGCTTGGGCCAGGACGGATATGCCCTGGTGCCCGATTCGCAGCCGTCCGACCTGGTGATCATCAACACCTGCGGGTTCATCGACGCCGCCCGGCGGGAATCGATCGGCGTGATCGAGGAGATGCTCGAGCGCAAACGGTCGGGTCACGGTCAGGGGGGTGATCGTCGCCGGCTGCCTGGCCGAGCGGCAGAAAGAGTCACTGCTCGAGCAGTTTCCCGATGTCGACCACGTGGTCGGCGTCTTCGGCCGCGACGAGATCGCTCGCGTGGCCGACCGGCTGCTGGGCGGTTTGAACGAACAGCGCAGACTGTTCCGGCCCGCCCCGGTCCAGGCCCAGGACGACCGCGCCCGGCTGAGAATCACGCCCCGCCACC
Organism: uncultured Isosphaeraceae bacterium; assembly: GCA_963850935.1. Classification (GTDB taxonomy): domain Bacteria; phylum Planctomycetota; class Planctomycetia; order Isosphaerales; family Isosphaeraceae; genus CAWFRS01. The sequence continues at coordinate 75,935 of CAWKNT010000013.1, read as the reverse complement.
TCGCTTACCTCAAGGTCTCGGAAGGGTGCGACCGGTTCTGCACGTTTTGCGCGATTCCGTTCATGCGCGGCAAGCATGTCACCAAGCCGATCGAGATGGTGGTCGCCGAGGCCGAAGAGCTGGCCGCAGACGGCGTCCGCGAGCTGATCCTGGTCGCCCAGGACATGACCTACTACGGCCTCGACCTCTATGGCCGGCCCCGGCTGGCCGAGCTCTTGAAGGAAATCGACCAGGTCGAGGGGATCGACTGGATTCGCATCCTCTACTGCTATCCCCAGTTTTTCACCGACGAGCTTTACGACGTGCTGGGCCACTAATCAGAAGATCATCCCGTATCTGGACATGCCGCTTCAGCACATCAACGACCGGATGCTCAAGCAGATGAATCGGCGGCACAACCGCCACGAGACCGAGACGATCATCGCCCGCCTGCGGGACACCATTCCCGGGCTTGGTGTTGCGCACGACCATGATCGTGGGCTTTCCCGGCGAGACCGAGGCCGAGTTCACGGAGCTGGAAGAGTTCGTCGCGGCGACCAGGTTCGAGCGTCTCGGCGCGTTCACCTACTCGTTCGAGCCCGACACGCCGGCGGCCAAGCTGCCGGACCACCTGCCGGATCGAGGTCAAGGACGGAGCGCAAGGCGCGACTGATGAGCGTGCAGCAGCCGATCGCCTTCGCGTTCAACCAGACCCAGGTCGGCCGAACCCTGGATGTGCTGATCGACGCTCCGGCTCCCGAAGGCAAGAACATGTGGCTGGGCCGGACCTACGCCGACGCTCCCGACGTCGACGGCAACACCTGGGTCAGAGGCGCGCAGCTTCAAGCCCGGAGACCTGGTCGAGTGCGAGATCGTGGGTGCCGCAAGAGCACGACTTGATTGCCCGGCCGGTGTCGACATCGCCCCCGAAAAAGCGCAAGGCCCGGCCTCGACCCCGGCGCAAGCCGCAGTCGGCGCTGGCGATCCTCGATGGCATGTAGGCGATCGCATTCCGCCGTGAATGCCGGCCTTCGCGGCCTTGTCAGGCCTCTCTGTCATCCCAGCGAGTCGGGTTTCTCTCATGAGCCGAGCCGAGGACCGATTCGCGATGGTCGCACCGGCGACCCGGAGGTTCTGGAACGTCCCGAACACGCTTGACCGTCAGCCGGCTCGCGCTGGCGGTCTGCGTGTTCGCTTCTGATCGAATACGAGTTCTATTTCTGGGCACTGGCGTCTGTTCGTGATCGCCGCGGTGACCGACGCACTCGATGGTTACTTCGCCCGGCTCCTGAAGCAAGACACGCCGATCGGCCGCCAGCTCGACCCCTTGATCGACAAGGTGATCGTTTCGGGCTGTTACATCTACCTGGCCACGATTCCCGGCACCGGAGTCATGCCCTGGATGGTCACGGCCATCGTCGTCCGCGAGCTCTTGATTCAAGGTTTGCGCAGCCACCTGGAAGGCCAGGGGCAGGCCTTCGGGGCTCGGATGGCGGGCAAGCTCAAGACCGTCGTCCAGTGCCTGTCGATCTCGGCCGTGCTTTTCTGTCTGGGCCTCGAGCCCGCTCCGCCTGTCGGCCTTGCTCTGGGTCCGCGACGTCCTCACCTGGCTGGCCGTCGCGCTCACGCTTTATAGCGGCTTTTCCTACGTCTGGATCGCATTTCCCAAGCTGCGCGGCGAGGCATGACGTCGTGCCTTGATTCGCAGTTGCCAAATCATTATTCGAGGCTGGCACACATTGATGGAATGGCTGGAATCACTGGTTCTGGGCGTCGTGCAGGGGATCACCGAATTCTTGCCCGTCTCGAGCGACGGCCACCTGCTGCTCACGCAGAATCTCTTCGCCTGGCTGACGGGTGTCACCAAGACCGGCAAGGAAAACCTGTTCTTCGACGTGATCCTCCACCTGGGGACGACGGCCGCGATCCTGGTCCATTATCGCGGGGCCATCGCCCAGGGCTTGCGCGGACTGCTGGGTGCCGACGACGTCGCCGGCCGGGTTTCGCCGCCCCGAGGTCGTGCGCGTGGGGTTGCTGGCCGCCGTCGCGACCTCTCCGCTGATTCCGCTCGCACTCTTTCTCAAGAAAATGATCGAAAAGACGTTCGAGGGGATCGCGTTTGCCGGGGTTGGTTTCTTGATCACGGCCGCGGTCTTGCTGCTGACCGCGTGGCTGAGCGGCGGGACGGGCACGAAGGGACCGGCGGAGACGACCTGGCTCGACGCCCTCTTGATCGGCCTGGCCCAGATGTTCGCCCCGTTGCCGGGAGTCAGCCGGAGCGGGCTGACGATCGCGGCCGCGCTGGCCTTGGGGCTGTCGCGAACCTGGGCCGTCGGCTTCAGCTTGCTGATCGCCGTGCCGGCCATTCTCGGGGCGGCCGTGTGGGAGATGAGGCATGTCGACCCGACCAGCCTGTCTCCAGACCGCGTCGGCCCGGCGATCGCGGCCACCATCCTCGCGGGCGTGGTCGGTTATTTCGCGATCATCTGGCTGACCAGGATCGTGCGATCGGGCCGAATCTGGTACTTCTCGGTCTACCTGGTCTTACTGGGGATCGTCGTGCTGGCGATGGTCGCATTCGGGCCGAGTCATTTGAGCTCGCGGTCCCGCCGGTTGAGCACGCGGGTCGCGACTGGCCTCCTTGACCGGTGCGAGCTGCTGGCGCGCATACTTCGTCCATCGTTCTTGAAGCTCGGCGAATCCGCCGATTCCATAAGTGCCGCGCAGGGCACCCTCGATCCCGTCGCGCTGCGAATTCTGGACGAACTGGACGAACTGTTCGGGTGGCCCCTGTTCGACCAGGAAGCGAGTCAACGATACGCTCTGGGCGTAGTAGAGGCTCCAGTCCTTGGCGTCGGGGTAGTCCATGGCCATCAGCTTGCGCAGGTCGAAGACCCGGCCGGCTTCGAGCGGCTCTTGCAGCTCGGCCGCGCGGATCTGCTTGCTCGGCGTGCGGCTCGGCCAGGACGGCGATTCCCTCGTCGGCCCAGCGCGGAATCTGCTGAGTCGGTGAAGAGATCGGCCAGAACGACGTGGGTCACCTCATGCGGCAGGATCGCGGTCAACGAGCATGCGGATGGTCGGCCCGCAAGTTCATGCGGCGGGCGACGACTCGATTGCCGTTGCACATCATGGTCGAGAAGCCGGGCGAGGTTTCGGGTTGCTTGGTTTCCCGGGCGAAGACTTTGCCCGTGGGGTAGAGGTAAAGGTCGCACGGGGGCGTCCACGGCCGTTGCAAGGCCGGACTTGCCCAGCGCTTTGCCTGGGCCGCGCGGACCGCCTCGGCGGCTGTCCCGGCCGCCTCGGCCAGGCGAGCATTCTGGTGGAAGATCCGGAAATTGGGGGTTTCGTAGAACTTGCCATGGAGTTGTGTTATCTGGGACATCCTGAGCAACAGCGAGCTGAAAGGCCGGGTCGGAACGGGGCGATGATCGGTCCGCGCCTTCGGTGCCCGTCGAATCGAGGTCGGCGCGGCCGCCCCGTACGGACGGCGAGCCCTGGATTCGGTGATGACTGTGGTAGATTGAGGGGCAGCTCCGGATTGTTCGCCACCGACACGTCGGCAGCTTGTGCTGGCGCAGGCGTCGCGGCACGCGATTTCCCGAAGAGACGCGACAAGCGGCGAGGTTCGGGATCGGAGTTGTTCTGGCTGTCGTCGGCCGGTCTTCCCCGCACGACCACGCTGTCAGACTTGTTTTGCGTTCGCACGCCCGCCACGGCGGACTTCGGCAACCTTGTTGTGCAGGTACTCGCCGTACCAGTTATTGGGCGTTATTCGCTGGATCTTGACGATTTCGGCCTCGATTTCGTCCCACTCGCCTGTCGTTTTTGGCCGGGCGTTGATCCTGCGCACGACGTCCACCATTCGGCAATACGCCCAGTGGGCCTGGCGATGGGCGGGCAACCGGTTTTGAGCGGCAAGCGCCGCATAGCAACGACCCGCGTCTTCGTATCGACCGGATGCGAACAGCCGATCGCCGTCCGCAATTGATGGTCCGGCCACTTCGGTGGTGAGTTTCGCGGGAGGAAGCTCGCGAGCACCTGCGCGGGTACCTGAAGGATCAGCCGAGCCTTTCGCTTCCTGTCGGATCGGAACCGTGACGACCGGATCCGCCTCATTGCGTGGCGGCTCACCGCTCGTCAACGGGGGCAGATTGGGCTCGGTAGACGGGCCCGCAGGAGGCGAGGCGGCCGGGCCCGCAACGGGCGAAGTTGGTTTGGCTGGCGCCTGCGGCAACACTTGAAAATCTTCTTCTATTGGGCGCTCGGCGGCTCAAGAATCGCGCCGCGGCAGCCGGAGCCGACGGAGGTGAGTCTTGAACGGAACCGGTGATTGAATCACTTCGTGAATGCGGTTCCGGCTGCGCCGCCGGCGTCCTGCTCGCGCTCGTGCCGCGATCCGAGATCGGCCCAGGAGCGGCCGGCTTGGCGGGCTTTGGATCAGCCGGCTTGGCTGGGGCGGCGACATCGCGACAGTGCTCGATGATCGCCAAGTTGTCTCGATAGTGAGCAGCCTCCCGGTCGCGGCCCGCAGCTTGCGCGTCGCGTGTCATCACTGTGTACGACTTCCGAAGTAGATCCAGAATTGGAGGTCGTTCTTTCGGTTCGGCTTCGGCCAGTAGGTCTTCCAGAAGAACGACGGCCGGCGAGTAATCTTTGGCCTCGATCAGCCGCTGTGCCTGGGCAATCGTCCCGGAGGCATCGATTCTCTTGTCGGCCGCTTGAACGACCGAAAAGGATGCCAACAAAGGAATTGCGACCATCGTCCTGACGGCCTGACGCATGACGATCCATGTCCTGGTTGGCTGGAGGTTGAGCAGATCTACCGGAGGCGCACTGGCGGCACGAACAGGTCAAATGCAAAGGCCTTTCGGCGGACCGGAATGCGCCGGCGGTCGCTCCGACTGACCCAGAGAGTTTCAGCGAGCCGGGAGTATGGTCGCAATTCCCCGGGCCGTCAACCTTAAGTGCCATTTCGGGTACTACCGTGGCTCCGCGTCATTACTTGCGTCGTGATTCGATCAGTCGTAAGCCGCGCCGGTTGCTGGCCCATCCCGCACGACGAGCGAGTAAAGTGCAGGCACTACAATCAGCGTCGTGATCAAACCGGCCAGAATCCCGCCGATGACGGCCCGGCCCAAGGGTGCGTTGGCCTCGCTCCCTCGTTCGAAGCGCAACTGCCATCGGAATCAGGGCGAAAAAGGCCGCCAGGGCGGTCATCAAGACCGGCCGGGCGCGGATCGAGGCCGCCTTGCGGATCGCCTGCGTCGGGCGCCAGCCCTTCCTCGACACGCAGGTTCTGGGCGAAGTCGACCAGCAGAACCGTGTTGGAAACCACGATGCCGACCATGAAGATCACACCCAAGAGCGACTGAACGTTGATGGCCGTGTTCGTGAGATAAAGCATCGTCACCACGCCGACCAAACCCAGCGGCACGGCGAACAGGATCACGAGCGGAGTCACATACGACTTGAAGAGCGCCGCCATCAAGAAGTAGATGAGCAGCGTCGCCAGGATCAGCCCGAAGCCCAGGCTGCGGAAAGTCTCCTGCATGCGCGAGTACTCGCCGGACAGCTCGATCATGGCTCCCTTGATCACCTTGCGGTTGGCGGAATGATCGTCGGGGATCGTAGGGAATCCACGACCCATCCGGCTGGGGCACGCCGAAGCGGGCGACCACGCGGGCCACGTCGTCGGCCACGTGACCCAGGTCGCGGCCCGAGACGCCCATCGTCAGATCGATCGTCGACTGCAGATTGTTGTGGGTGATTTCCGTGGGCACGGTCGACCTGCGCAGGGTGGCGATATTCCGCAGCGGGATCGGCTTGTCCTGGCCGAACCCGGTGATCGGCACGTCGAGCAGCGTCTCGACCGAGTCGATGTCTTCCTCGAAATACTGGACGCCGACGAAGTACTGATTCTTGCTCACCGGGTCGATCCAGAAGTTCTTCTTGTGAAACTGGATGCTCGAGTTGAGCGCCGCCACCACGTTTTTCATGACCTCGGTCTGGTTCAGCTTGAGGTCGGCCACCTTGGCACGGTCGACGTCGATGATGTATTCCGGGTAGTCGAGCCGCTGGATGATCCGGGCGTCGACCACGCCGTCGATCCGGACGATCTCGCGTTTGATCGATCTCGGCGATCGCGCGGGCCTGGGGCAGGTTCTTGGCCGAGAGGCGGATGTTGATCGGCGACGACTTGCCTTCATTCATGGCCGAGCGGATCATGCCGCCGGCGTCGAAGGCAAACTCCAGGTCGCTGAAACTCGGATCCTGCGCAAGTCCGGTGCGGAGCTGCTCGACATATTCCTGGGCGGAATGCTCGCGTTCGTGCTTGAGCTGAACCTTGACGACCGCATCCATCGGGCCGGCGTTGGGCGTGTAGGCGGCCGACAGGTCGGCGACGACCCCGAGCTCGGAGATGATGATCTGCGAGGTCCTCGCCAATTGTCTTGCGGACGAACTCCTCGACCTTGGCGATTCGTTTCTCGGTTTCTTCGATGCGGGTGCCGCTGGCCGCCCGGACATAGATCTCGAACGCGCCGGAATCGACCTCGGGGAAGAACTCGCGGCGCAACCGCGTGCCCAGCCCGCCCAGCGTCGCCACCAGCAGCCCGACCGCGACCAGCACCACGGTGAGTCGATAGTTCATCACGCGATTGAGCTGGCGGACGTACCAGCCGATCCCGGCTTCGATCAAGGCTTCCCACCGCGCGAAAAGGCTCCGCACCAGGCCGCGGCGAGCAGCCCGCCGATCTTCGGCGGCCGGCGTGACCCCGAGCGGATCATGATGATCGTGCTCGTTGCCATTTCCGGTCTCGTGTCCGTGCCCGTTTGCTCGTGCGCTTGAGCCAGCGTGCCGACCGCGACGGCACGAACGTCCGCGACAGGAAGTAGGCCGAGATCATCGCGAAGGCCACGCCCGCCGCCATCGGCCGGTAGAGGAACTCGCCCAGCCCGGGCATCAAAGCCAGCGGGGCCAGCACCAAGAGCGTGCAAAGGCTGGCGACCAGCTCCGGCACCGCCACCTCGCTCGCACCGCGGAACGCGGCCTCCTCGGGCGTGGCGCCCAGGCCCAGGTGCCGGTGGGTGTTTTCCAGGCAGATGATGGCGCTATCGACCATCGGCCCGATCGCCAGCGATAAGCCGGCCAGCGTCATGACGTTGATCGTGTTGCCCGACGCATAAAGGCCGATCAGCGACGCCAGGACCGCGATCGGGATCGTCAACACGGCGATGACCGTCATCTTCCATTCGCCCAGGAACAACAGGATCACCAGCGAGCAGAGAACCGCGCCCAGCACCCCTTCTTCCACCAGGCTCTCGATCGAATGGCTGCACGTAGACCGACTGGTCGAGAACCACCTTCAGGTCGATTCCGGGACGAGTCAGCCGCGCCTGGATCTTATCGATCGCCCCTTTGAGATTCTTGACCACGTCGAGCGTGCTCGAGCCGAGCTGGCGGAAGACGGGCACGTAGACCTGGCGCTTGCCGTTGACCCGCACCACGTTGGTCTGGATGAAGTTGGCGTCCTTGGGGGTCGCCACGTCGCGCAAGAACGTGGCGTTGCCATGCTCGTTGTGCAGCGGAATCTCCCCCATCCGGCCGACAACGTCGAACATCGAATTGCTGTCGATGGCATAGTCGGTTGTGCCGAACTTGGCGCTGCCGGTGGGAGAAAGACGTTGTATTCATCGACGGCCTTCATCACGTCCATCGGCGAAAGGTGGCGGGCCTGGAGCTTGACGCGGTCGAGATACATCATGACCGCGCGGACCTTGCCGCCGTAGACCAGCGGCGCGATCGCGCCCGGCTGCGACATGATCTGCGGCCGAACCTCGTACCGCCCGACGTCGAAAAGGGTCGCCTCGTTCTGGGTCGCGCTGTCGAGGGCCACCAGGCAAACCGGCGTCACGCTGGTCGGATCATACGGCAGGACGACCGGCGGCAGAGTGCCCGGCGGCATCGTCGGATATTCCCAGCCGGCCAGCGAATTGACCTCGGTCATCGCACCGCTGCGGTCGACGTTGCTGCGGAAGTAATCGCGGACGATGCTGATGCCGACGATCGACCGCGATTCCAGCCGCCGCCCGCCCGATGCCTGGCCCACCCCGCGCTCGAGGCGAGCCGTGATGTTCTTCTCGATGCTGGCGGCCGGCATCCCGCTGTAAAAAACCAGCGTCTGCACCGCCGGGCTCTTGAAGACCGGCAGGATGTCGATCGGAATCGAATAGGCCGCCAGGCCGCCCAGGACGACCAGCGACAGCACCATCACCGTCACGGCGATGGGGTTCTTCAAGGAAGCGTGAATCAGGCCATCCATCGATCGATCTGTTCCCAAGCCAAGAACATCGTATGCTGACAGAGATGCGGATACAGTCGGAAGTACGCGGTCTGCCGATCAGGACGCGGTCGCTTCGCTGACCGTGACGCGCATCCCGTCTTCAAGGGGCGTTCCGGAGGGAAGTACAACCGAATCGTCGGGCTTGATCCCGGAGCGGATCTCGGCGTAGGTGCCGTTGTCGCCGCCCAGCTTGACCTGGGTGCGCCGGACGATGCCGTCGCGGACGACGTATACAACCCCGCCGGATCGCCCGCTGTGCTCGACGACGCAGGCCGCCGGCACGGCCAGGGTCTTGGCATCTTGCTCCAGGCTGATCGATGGCCTTGCCGTACATGCCGTCACAAAGCACGTCATCGGGATTGGGCAGATCGATCTCGACGCGCATCATGCGCTCGGCATCCTCGGCCCGGGCGATCCGAGCCAGTGTCCCTGTGAAAGATCGGCCGCCGAGCGCATCAACGCTGACCACGGCCTTATCGCCCACCTTGGTCAAGACCACATCGCTGTCCGGGACCAAGACGACGACGCGCATCAAGTCGGTTCGCTTGACCGTGAATAATGGCTGCTGTCCCCCCTCGGTCGGCCGAGCGGATGAGGGCCCCCAAATGAAATGTGCGGTGGGTCACGACTCCGTCGAACGGGGCGATGATCTTGGCGTATTCGAGATTGGCGTTCGACCGCTCCAGCCGCGCCTGTGCCACTCCGAGATTGGCCTTGGCCTCTGCGGCGTCGGCCTGAGCCTGGTCGATGGCGGCATCAGCAGCCAGTAGCTTTGCCTTGGCACTCAAGATTTCCGCCGAACCGGTCCGCTCGGCGGCGACCGCCGCCGCGAGGTCGCTCGTCTGCTCGTCGGCGCAGCTTGGCGTCAATCGCGTGCTCGGCAACCAGCCCGTTGACCCGCGCGTATTGCTTCTCGGCGAACTGCCGCCGGGCAGTGAGCCGCTCCAGATCGGCTTCGGCCACCTTTTCCAGCGGCGGCCGCGGCTTCTCGCTGCGCCTGCGCCACCTTGATCCGCGCTTCGGCCTGGTTGATTTGCGCCTTTGCCTGCGCTACCAGCGCTGCCGCCTCTTCATAAGCCTTCGCATGCCTCGCGGCACGTTGATCTCGGCGAGCACCTCGCCCTTCTTGATGACTGACCCGATGTCGACCGTCTGAGTCTTCAGATAGCCCGAGATCATCGCATAGAGGTCGACCGACTCAAATGCATGCATAATCGCTGGCTGCTGGATCGTCCGCGGAATGCCCCCTGGTTTGGGATGGACGACGGTGAGGCTCGGAGTGCGCTGCTGAATCGACTCCGCGTCTAGTCCCGATCCGACTGCCTTGGATGGCGAACCGCCGCGCACGAGCCAAATCACGAACGCGGCCGCCGCGACGCCGAGCACAACGCCAACCATTCGCCGCCATCGTGGCCGCCGTGCGGCGGTATTCGTTCGAGGGGGCACCGGTCTCGGCCTCCCGAGTATGAGAGTGAAAGCTTTTCGGCTTCAGAATTTACGGTTCCGCCGTTGATTCGTTATCGCAATAACTATTCTCGCCGCGTCTGACATGATGTCTAGCCTTGGACGGCCCACATTGAACAGCAATCTTCACAATATCTTCACAATCGCTTACGGCCAAACGAATTGCGAAAAGATAAGAAAAAACTTAACTGGCGGAGATGCAGCCCAACGAGCGGATGGACGAAAGGAATGAGGAACGTTGGCGCGGATCGAGCGGCCCGATGTGGGCCAGAACAGGACGCTCGTCTGAAGCTGAAACGATCGTGACTTTTCAGAGCAGTGCCTCAGGCGACCGAATACTTAACGATAGCCGACATTGGCAGTGTGCAAGCGAATGAAGCGCCGCGCAAGGCCAGGAGGGTCTTGTTAATGGGTGGGTATTTCGACGGCGAGTCGTTCGCGGCACGCCTGTTTTCGGCATCGCTAACAGCCGTCGTGGCCTCGTCGCTCGCGGTAGGTTACGCCTCAGGCCAAACACCCGCACCCGATCAGCCAGGGGCAAGCTCCAGCGATTCGATTCCGCTCCCCAAGCGGTTCATGCTCAAGGATCCGTCGATTCGGCGGACCGCATCGAACGGCCAGGGAAAGCAGGAAAGCCAGCACGAATTGAGAGGCACTCCTACCGTCCCTGATATCCCCGCCCTACAAGACATGGGTAAAGCGACCGATGCTAGTAACAAACCGATCGACACTCGCGCCACCCCGCCGTCGCCGCCGCGTATGCCTGTCGACACCGAACTGATCCCCGGGAGGGTGGTCGAACCAATTGATCTGGCCAACGCACTGAGACTCGCTGGAGCTCGTGACCTTGATATCGCAGTCGCCCGGCAGCAGATCTTTGCGGCCGCGGCCGACCTGATGGCCGCGCGGGCGCTTTGGTTGCCGTCGCTCTTTTACGGACCAAGCTGGTATAGGTCCGACGGCCAGATCCAGACGGTCACCGGCCAGGTGCAGACGATCAGCCGCAGCGCGTTGTTCCTGGGAGCGACTGCCGCGCTGCCGAATACAATTCAAGGGCCTCCGCCGGGCACCGGAATCCCATCCGTCAACGGCATGACGTCGACGGTGCGGATCTCTGACGCCATTTTCATACCTATGGCGGCGCGACGCGACCTCACCGCCAACCAGGCTGGCCTCCGCACCTCGATTAACGATGCGCTGCTGGAAGTCGCACAAGCCTACTTCGACCTCCAGGGCGCGACCGGGCGGCTGGCGATTGCACGTGAGGCTGCCGCCAACGCCGAGTCGCTTGCAGCGATCACGAGCGCGTACGCCAAACTGGGACAAGGGCTCGAAGCCGATCATCGCCGTGCGTTGACGGAGGTCAAACGGCGTCGCCGCGACTCTCAGCTTGCCAGCGGCCAGCTGCTCGTCGCCTCCGCCAACTTGATCCGCATTTTGGTGCTTGATCCCAAAGTCGTCATGGTGCCCGTCGAGCCCCCGGAGTGCATTATCCACCTGATCCCGGACGAAGTTCCGCTCGATGACCTGGTCCTCAAGGGGCTGAGAATCGTCCCGAGCTCGCGAACGCACAGGCCTTAGTTCAAGCGGCCGCGATTCGGCGCCAGCAGGCACGGCTTCGACCGTTTATCCCGTCCGTATTCATGACTTACGCCGGTGGTGGGCTGGGGGGCGGCGCAAACACGTTTTTCGGCAACTTTGGAGCCCGGGGCGACGCCGAGGTCGGCATGTACTGGGAGCTACAAAATTTTGGTTTTACCGATGTAGCCATCATGCGCCGCCGGGCTGCCGAGCTAGAAATCTCCAACCTGGAAAAGACACGCGTCCAAACTCAGGTTGGTGCCGACATCGTGGCCGCGTTTGAGACGCGTTTGGCGGCCGCCCGCCAGATCGAAGATGCCCGAGAGACTTTGGTCGAAGCCATCGAGTCGCTCAGGCTTAATTTCATTGCAATTCGCCAGGGAGCCGAACTTCCAAAAGCCGTTCGGCCTATCGAGGTCTTGCAGCCCATCCAAGCTCTGGCACAGGGCAGGCTCGATTATCTCGATTCCGTGTTGTACTACAATCGTGCCCAGTTCCAGCTCAAACGCGCCATCGGCCAGCCCCCGCTGATTCCGCCAGACCATTAAAGTGAATTTTCCCGCGTCGATTTCTCGGCAGTGACGTTTCCAGCGAGACAGCGTAGTCGACAGGTACGATAATCGAGTCCAGCACCTGCCGATCGAGATCGTCCAGGATGAAGGCGGCCACACTGAGCTTCGTCAGCTGCACTGCTGGCAGTGGATCCGCGAAAGAGCCTCGACATCAGGCCGCCGGCGGTGCTGATCATCGGTCGAGACACCTCATTGGATCAAGAATACGGAGATTTGTGGATCGAGCCGCAGTCGACCTCGCCGCGCGGATTCTTCGTTTAGAAGGCCGACACGCTTGTACAATAAGCAAGACATCGTTCAACAGCGCGGAGGACAACTAATGAGTATATTGCGATTAATAATATGTAGTCTTTTTATTACGGGTTCGGCGGGTTGTGAGTTGCCCGCGCCTGCCGACAGCCCGCCTACCACAACTGATCTGCCGGAACCACCGGCTTTAGGGAAGTCGCTGGCGCCAACGGCTCGAGCAGAGGCAGAGGCCGACGGCCCCACTCGAGGCGCAAAAGCCGGCCACTTCGCTGGAGGTCCCGGGGCGGACGCGCTGCTTGCTGGCCCGCAGGGGAATCATCGCGTCCGCGATCTTGCGTCCCGTCGTCAAGGTCCTCGTCGCCTCGGGCGACCGGGTGACGAAAGGCCAGGCGCTGATCAAGCTCTTCGATCTCGAGCCGCAGGCCAAGATTCGGGCAGGGAGAAGGAGCTAAAGAGCATCGAGGCGAAAGCCGGTTTAGCCGTCGGAACCTCGACCTAGCCGAGAAATCACAACACACAGGGGCGCTCCCCGGTACGACGTTCAACGAGTTTAGCGCCATTGCCTTGAGTAACGAAGCGCAGATGCTTGCCGCTGAAGCCGAGCTTTCGCTCGCCCAGAGCGAACTCAAGTTGTATACCGTCACAGCTGCCATCGATGGCGAAATCGCCTGGCTGGACGTGAGCCCAGGAACGGTGACTTGGCCGGGGACTTTGATCTGGGGAGAAATCGTCGACCTGAGCGAGCTTGACGTCCGTTGCGAGCTGTGGCCGGGTCAAGCAGATCAGGTCGTTGTGGGCCAACCGGCCGATGTTTGGCTTGACGGCAATGCCAACACGATCGCGACGGGGAAAGTTGCCTTTATCGGGAAAGTCGCCGATCGCTCCAGCGGCATGGTTCCCGTCGTGGTCCGCGTGCCTAACCCGAAGTTCCCGAGCCGTTTTTGACTTAACTCCCACGCCAATCAGCGATTAACCACGATTTTGGCTGGCAAATGTAGCCACTAAAAATCCCGGAAGTCCTCTTGACATATTGATCGCCATCTAGAATATAGCCGCATGCCAGCACGACGCGGCGGCGTACACGTGGCCACGACCACGAGGGTCTACAAGGGAAAGACCTACGTCACCCATCTGCTCCGACGGTCCATTCGCAAGGGAAAGACCGTCACTCATGAGACCCTCGGCAACCTCTCCCATCTTCCCGCGCACGTCATCGAGATCATCAAACGCTCCCTCAAGGGCGAGACCTTCGTCCCTGCAGCTGAGGCTTTCCGCATCACATGCACACGTCCGCACGGGCATGTGGAAGCAGTCCTCACAATGATCCGCAAACTCGGAATCGACGAACTCATCGCGTCCAAGCCGTCGCCACAGCGTGACCTGGTGATCGCCATGATCGCCGAACGCCTCCTCTTCCCCAGCTCCAAGCTGGCTCACACCCGACACTGGCACGGCACCACCTTGGCCGAGGAGCTGGAGGTCGCCTACGCTACCGAGGATCACCTTTACGAGGCCATGGATTGGCTCTTGAAGCGGCAGGGAGCGATCGAAAAACGGCTCGCCCAAAGACATCTCGGCGAGGGGCGCTGGTGCTCTACGACGTCACCAGCAGCTACTACGAGGGGAAGACCTGTCCGCTGGCTCGCTTCGGCTACGACCGCGATGGCAAGACCGGTTGCCCGATCATCGTCTATGGCGTGCTCACCGATGCCGACGGCCGGCCGGTCGCCGTGCAGGTCTATCCCGGCAACACCGCAGACCCCAAGACCGTCCCGGATCAGGTGGAGGCGCTCGCGAAGCGGTTCGGCCTGTCGCGAGTAGTGCTGGTTGGCGATCGTGGCATGCTCACCCAAACTCAGATCGACGTGCTTAAGAAACACCCCGGCCTGGGCTGGATCTCGGCGTTGCGCAGCGGCGCGATCCGCCGCCTGCTGGCCGACGGCCATCTGGTCAAAAAGGATTTGGAAGCCGAGCGCCTGGGGGAGATCAGCTCTCCGGAATTCCCCGGCGAACGATTGGTGGCCTGCTACAACCGACAGCTGGCCGAGCAGCGTCGGCACAAGCGTCAGGAACTGCTGGCGGCCACGCAGGCCGAATTGGAAGCACTGGCAGCGAGCGTGGGGCGTACCGAGACCGCGGCCGACATCGGTGTGAGGGCCGGCAAGATTATCAATCATTACAAGATGGCTAAACATTTCACTCTGACGATCCGTGACGGACACCTGGGATGGGCACGCAAGAATGATGCGATCCAGAAAGAGGAGACTCTGGATGGGATCTACGTGATCCGGACCAGCGAGCCGGCCGAGCGATTGACCGCTGCCGACGGCGTGCGGTCCTACAAACGGCTGGCTCTGGTGGAGCAGTCGTTCCGATGTCTCAAGGGGATCGATCTTCTGGTGCGCCCGATTTACCACCGCACGGCCGAGCGAGTGCGGGCGCATATCTTTCTCTGCGTGCTTGCCTTCTACGTGGAATGGCACCTGCGGCAGGCGTGGGAACCGCTGCTCTTCGAGGATGAAGAGCTGGCCGTGGACCGACAGCGTCGCGACCCAGTGCTGCCTGCCCAAGCCTCGCCGTCGGCACGCCTGAAGAAGAAGACGCACCTGACGCCAGACGGTCTGCCGGTCCAGAGCTTTCGAACGTTGCTGGCTCATCTGGGAACACGTTCTCGCAATACCTGTGTGGTAACTGCTGATCCCAAGCAGACGACCTTTTACCAGGTGACGGACACCGACGCGTTGCAGGCGGAGGCGCTACGGTTGATCAAAATGTAGCCAGAAACAGGAAGTCCAGATTAACATAAGCCATTGGCCGCTAAGGGGAATCCCGCTAAACGGCCCTGGAACTTCGGCCTAACTCTCAGGGCAGGTTTGCGCGGAGGTTTCTGTGAAAGTGCGCATTCGATATGGAAAAGGGTAAGTGATCGCGGAAATCACGCAGCCCAACAACCGGTTTCATCACGGAAGACGAGGCTGCCGGCCTGGGCCGGGCAGCCCTGGCCCAGACCGTCCGGACACGCACGACCCGGGCCGAAAACGCCCGGAGGATGCGGCCGCAATGGGTCGGCGCTATGAGGATTCGCCTGCGCTGTCGCCGCGCTCCCGTGGTCCCTTTCCGTGTTTCCCGGAACGGTTGGCTGCGCAATGACGGTCTCCCCAGGTTCGACCCGCACCGCGACGTGTGCGACCGGGTGAATCTGTGGACCGACCCGGTGACTTGCGATCATTTGCTCTGGTCCGCCCACTACCACGCCACGCAAGGGCATGCCCTGGTACGCAGGACCTGGTCCCGGTTCTCCTGCGAGACCTGCCAAGGTCTGGTGCACCGCCGCAGTTGGAAAAAAAATGCCCATATGTTCCGGATAGCAGCCGACGGGCTTCATGCCGCCCGCCACGCTGTGACCCGTTGACGCGTGAATCATCCCATGACCCGAAGCACTTCGCCGGCTGTAGCGGTCCAGGCCGCTACAGTCACGATTCCGACTGCGCAAATGACTCGCGGTTCACGTATCATGGGCCAGATGCCATAAGCTCCTGAACAGCCAAATGCCACAATTTACCAGTTAATAGTACCTTGGAGGACGATACCTTGACTCCAGTACTGGCCGAGCGAGGGCGGGGCGTACGGGGTACTATTAATCTGGGGAAGCCGATTGAGATCCCAAAAAACCTCGTACTGGTAGCCAACGAATGCACGTATGCCGCTGGTCGGTGAGGGCTTCCAGCTCAGACCCGCCCTGCCGTTGATCTGCGGTATCATCTGATTGCCAAAGCTGTTTGTCTGGCCGGGCAGCGGCCGGCCATTCGGCGCCGAGCGTCGACGACACCGTGTTCCACTGATCGAAGACCTTGCTGAAGCCAGCGCCGGAATCTGCCCGCATATACAGCGAGAACCCGGAATCCCCCAGGCGACGGTTCAGCTCCAGTGCGGCATGCGGACCGATGCCCCAGAGGTTGTTGGACGCTCGCGCGAAGAGGATCCCGCTGCCGGCGGCCGCCTGGTCGAATGGCTGGGCCCCTGTAGGCAATAGAACAGAAACATGTTACGCAGCCCGACCGTCCATTTCATGTCCCACTGGGGCCAGAGGGAAAGCTCGCGGCTGTTGTAGTCGAGGTCGAGCATGTCGAAGGCGAACCGGCTGCTAAATTACTGACAGGCCCGGTTGTCTCCGGCGACGTCCCGGCTGCCCGTGGTTCCCAGGTGCCGGTACGCGACCATGAATTCGCCGAAACCCAGCGGGAAGGCGGTAACCCGCGAAAACGCGGGGAGACGCTGTCCAGTCCAGTGGCGCGGCGGAATATTCAAGTTCGGTCGCGTTCGCGCCGATCGGGCTGCTATTCGGGTAAACTAGTACGTAATGGCCGGGCACCGTGCTGCCGATCAATTCGGGATCAGGTGCGGCTTGACGATCTGAACCTCCGCCCCGGCAAACCAGCCCGGCGACGGAAAGAAAGAGGGATCGAGGAGCGGGTCGGGGACGAAATACGGTCCATCGATCGACTGCCCCCGTCGACGGGGGGCTTTTCCGGTCCGAACAGTGAACGAGGGATGTCGGGCGGCCGTGGCAGCGCCTCCAAGACCCCCGCGCCAACGCCGAAGTCTGGACTGCCTGGCAAGGCCGCCGGCAGGCTCTCTTGCGCAAGGACAGCGCTCGGCGATCGTATCCACGGCGGCGGAGTCGGCGGCCGGGGGCCGCGGGGGAGTCTCCTGCGAAGCCCCGACGTCGCAGAGTGCGAAAACCGCGGCGCCGACCAGCAGCAGATGTGTGATCTTGTTCATCTTGCACCTCCCACTAAGCTTGTCGCGCTCGAGCGCTGCGAAGGAGTCGGCGTGAGAGGTCCGACCGCTTGCACATCGGGCGGGGCCGCCGCGGAAGTCGAACCGCCGAAGGACGGCTCGTCATGTCCCAGGAGCTTATCGAACTGTTCCCGCCGGCCTTCATGGAAGTCGGAGCGAGTAAGGTCGGTTGGGAACGGGCACCTCTTGGTCGGGGTCGCGGGCCGGCTGGCCTGGATTCGTCATGCGCGTCATGGGGACGGACACCGATTTCTCCGCCGGCTTGTCGCTCCGCGGTGCGGCGTTGGTGGCGCGTTCGGCAGCGCGAGCGGTCGGAGCTCCGCGTGTGGGACCGGAGTCGGAACGGCTTGACTCGGCCTGCCGGGCCTTGGGAGAGGGTGAGGACATGGCCAGGCGTGCAGCGTCTCCAGATCGGGCAGTTCCGGCAGCGCCAGCGGCTTACCGAGTTGGTACAGATCGTCGGTCTGGAGAAAGTCGGCGACGCCCACGACCGAAGTCCAGAGTGAACCCAGGATCCCCAGGTAGGCGGTCACTTCGGCGACGAGGATCTGCTGGGCTTGCACCAGGTCACCGAACGCCGCGTCCGGGTCGATCCGCCGCCGTTCAAAGACGCCCCGGTAATAGCGGACCTGATCGGGCAGGATGTTACGGCGGTAATAGTCCATCGCGAACAGGTTGTTCTTGTAAGTGGCATAGGCCGTGGCCAGGTTTGTGGTCAGGGTCACCTCAGCCGCGTGCGGTCCTTCGACGGCTCGAACCATGGCGGCGGAGGCGTTTATGATGTTGCCCTGGTTCCTGTCCCAGATCGGAAACGGGATCCCGACACTGGAACATGAAGTAGTTCTGGAACGGCTGAATCTGTGCTCTTTAAAGAGGTCGCGCACGCGACGTCGACGTCGGGCACCGGGAGTGACCCGGGCGAGCTTGAGGTCGTACCGCGCCTGATCCAGGTTGGCGCGGGCAGTGAGGACGTTCGTGTGATTGTGGAGGACGTAAGCCAGGACCTCGTCGTAGTCATAGTACGGGATCAGCCGATCGACCTGCCCTTCGACGGCGGTCAGCGGCAACTGCCGCAGGCCCATGTCCGCGACAAGCTGCTTCCAGGCATAGATGTAGTTGGCAATGGATTGCCTGTAGGCGAGGCGAACGATGAAAGCCTGGGACCGCAGGGCCGTCGGCTCGTGGCTGGCGGCGAACCCGCCCCCCAGCAGGTCGGCTTGGAGCCGGAAAATCTCGTCGGTGAAGTGGGCAAGGCCTCTGTTGACGCGGACCGTTTCCTTGGCGACCAAGAGAGTGTAGAAGTCGCCGCGGATCGTGGTGGCCAGTGCGTAGCGAGTCTGCTTTAAGGCCAGCTCCGCGACGATCATGGCCATCCGCGCCGCCGCGACCGCGATGGTCAGCTTACCCCCTGTCTTGATCACTTGATCGACGAAAGCCCCCTGGACGCCGAGCCCGTGTTGTTGGCGTTGGGATTGGTCTCGTAGCCGACGTCGGGTTGGGATAGAGGCCAGCCTGGATCATGAGCGCCCCTGGCCGCCTCGACGTCGGAGGCCGCCTGCCGCAGTCCGGGGTTGTTTTCGGCCGCGAGTCGTTGGAAGTCCGCCAGCGTGTAGGGACGGCCGTCCGGGCCCGGGCTGCGCCACGGGCTCATCGGGCAGCGGGGGCAGTGCCGGAAAGAGCCGCGCGACGGCGGCGGGCCGCTCCGACCGGTCGGCGGGCAGGGTGACCAGCGGCGCCTCCGACCCCGGGACCGCCTTCGGAATCGTCAGCTCAAACTTCGCCTGGCGGCTGCGTAGCCAGGCCAGGCTCGGCCCGCTCGGCCTGCGTGAGCGAGGCCCGAATGACGTTTCATCCGGTCGAACTCCTTTTTGCGCCGGGCGCTTCGGTCGGCCGGGGTCAGAAGAGGTTCGAATGACGTGGTCGGGCTGCGTCGCAGGCCAGCCGACTCAGCTTGGATCGGAGTCGCGGCAACCGGCGGCGGCGCGGCGTCAATGGCCGGCCCGTCGTCGCGGGGTTTGCGGCGCCGCGCACCCGGCGGTGGGCGTCGCACTCCGTCGGGCCGCACCCCCGGCCCGGGCGTCGTGCCCCGGCCTTGCACGGGGGGCGGCGCCACGTCAATCGGATCGAGTGACGACGTCGGCGACGTACTCGTCAATCGCCGGCAGGGGCGGCGTGCGGCAGCCGCTCACGAGCAGACTGACACAGACCATCACTCTCAAGCGTTTCGACATCGCAAGGTCTCCATGACTCAGCCCGCTTCGAGCCGATCCGAATCCGCCACGGCCGGGAGCTGCCAGCGGCTCAGGTAACCCGCGAGAACTTCCTCGGCGATGGCCGACTGAGAGATCCGCCGCATCGCCGACTCGACGCCGAGACGCTGTGCCGTCCCGACGGTGAGATGGAGAGTGACCTTGACAGTTCTGGCACTTGCCGCCGAGCCGTCGTTCGTCTGACGGACTGCCTTGTCGCCGTTCTGTCTCATTTCGTCCCATTCGTCTTGCCTCCTTGCCGTCGTGCCTACACCCGGCTATCGGCAATTCGGGTTCGATCTTGAGGAAATCCGGCTTAGGCACCGCGGCGATGGCGGCATTGACGGCGGCGCCGACGCTCGGCCCGAGCGATCCGGCCGTGGCTCTCGCCGCTCGAGGCGAGAGCAACCGGAAAGAATTGACTGGACCTCGACCTTGTGTCCGAGATCAGGCTGGTTCGTGCCCGAGCTGCTGCAGGACCTGGCCGAGGAACCGTTCCACCCGATCGCCGATTCCCTGTTCCTCTGCTCGAGGTTGCCGGCCACGTTCAACGTCCTGATCGTGTTTTCGATGATCCATGTGGCGACGTGCGACGGCTCGAACGCCGCGCCGGGTAAACCAGCATACACGGCTTGCCGAACCGCTGACACGCCGCGACCGTCGCGTGGCGCACGCGGTTGTCGTCTGGCCAAACCAAATGGTCGCGTCGGAGTCCTGGACGTTCTGTTCGGTGCGAGCAGCTCGCTGTCCGTAGGCAACTCCGCCGCGCCAAATTGTTCGGCAAACTCGGGATGTGGCCCGTCTTCGGTAAGGAACCCCTTGGCGCATCCAACCGCCGGCGGCGACGCCAAACGCTTTGGCGGCCCGCCACGCTGCCTGGTTTGCGCCGGTCTCGCCGCCGCTGATCATCTTTTCGAGCATGATTAAGACCCGGTAATGACGTGAATGGGGTAAAGCCCCTCAGGGTTTCGGGGCGACGATTGTCAACAGAAGAGAAGCATCCTCGATCCCGTTGAGTGCGTGTGGCTCGCCCGCTGGTAGATAAAGATCTGACCGGCTTCGAGCATCTGCTTCGCCGAGGGCGGTGAAGGCCACCCGCCCCTCCAGGCAATGAAGGATCAATTCGCCGTTGGCTGTGCTGGGGGATTTCCTCGCCCGCCCGGACGATCAGGCGCACGACTTCCACCGCGGCGGTGCGCACGAGCGTCCGCGTGTGGGCCGAGGCCAGCGCCTTCCCGAGAGGCCGCACGTCAATCTTTTCGCCGGGATTCGCGGTCGTTTCGCCTCAGCATCCGGCGTTGCCCGGAGCGGAGTTTTGACCACCAGCACCGGGCAGGGCGCTTGCGCAAGACCTCTTCCGCCACGCTGCCGGTCAAGAACCGTCCCAGCCCGGTCCTGCCGTGAGTGCCCATCACGACCAGGTCGCACGCAGCGGCTCGGCCAGGCGAAGGATCTCTTCGGCGGGGTCTCCTTCAGCCAACCGTGATCCACGCGAATCTGCGGGTCCGACGGTTGGGGCCAGGGCAATTCCGCCAGAGCCCTGGGATTCGGCGGACCGGAGCGGATCGGGCAGCGGCTGCATCCACGCAGCGGGGACACCGAGGGCATCATGACGTGAAGAACGAGCAAGTCGCATGGTAGTCCCGGGCCAACGCGCAGGCCGTCTGAAACGCATACCGGGAGTTTTCCGAGAAATCGGTCGGATGCAGGATCGTCTGGATACCAGCCATGGTCAGGTCCTCGTAGGTGCGGCCGGTCGCGGCACGCGGAATGGGAACGAGTGAGGCTCAGTCCCGGATCAATGGGCCATCCCGCCGCCTCCTGCCGGCGGCTCGCGGTGACCGTAGAAGCTGTAGAGCACCGGCATCAGGTAGCGGTCGAGGAAGAGTGTCATGGTCATGCCGCCGACCACGACGATGGCCAGTGGCTGCGCCGTTTGGCACGCCATCTTCGTCGACACGGCCGCGGGCAAGAGCCCCAGGATGGCCGTCATCGCGGTGATCATCACCGGCCGCACTCGCTTAGCGAGCCCTGAATGATCGGCCTCCTGCACCGGCAGCCCCTGGCGCGCAGGGCGTTGAAATACGAGATCAGCAGCAGGCCCTCCATGATGGCGATCCCGAAGAGCGAGACGAAGCCGACAGCCGCCGAGACACTGAAGTTGGTTCCCGTCAAGTACAGCGACCAGATGCCGCCCACCGCCACGTCGAAGACGTTGCTGAAGATCACGATCGTGTCCAGGAACGAGCGGAACGCCACGTACAGCAGGATGAAGATGAGGCCGAGCGACAACGGGATGATCCACATGAGCCGGCCGTTGGCTTCCTCCATCTGCTCGAACTCGCCGCTCCAGACCGGATAGTAGGGCACCTGGAAGAGGTCTTTGGTTTTCACTCTGGCCTCGTCGACGGCGCTGCCCAGGTCGCGGCCGCGGACGCTGAACTTGATGGCGATCATGCGGTGGCCGTTCTCGCGGTAGATGGTCGAGGCGCCGGCGTCGATGAACGAGCCGTTGGGCTCCGGGTCGAGGTTCTTGTCCACCGGCGTGACCAGGTCGCGGAGCCGGAGTCGCGGGGTGCTCGATATCGGGTTGGACGTGTCGGCCAGGCTGCCGCCGACGGCGGGAGGCGGCAAGGCGTTGCCGGCCGCGTTGGGCGTGAAGCCCGAGCCCTGCGGCAGGACCACCTGGTTGTTGATGATGTCCACCGGGATGTCGAGGATCGACGTCTCGTCGTTCCGCCGCCACTTGGGCCAGCGGATGGCGATATCGAATCGCTTCTCGCCTTCGACCATGGTGGTCTGGGGCTGGGCGGCCATGGCGCTGGTGACGACGTTGTTGACGTCCGCCGTCGTCACGCCCCACTTCTGGCACTTGAGCGGATCGACGCGGAACTGCAGGTGCGTCGCGCCGCGGACGTGGAAGATGCCCACGTTGGCGACGCCCTGGATGTCCTGCAGGATGTGCTTGGCCTTGTCGGCCAGCAGCTCCAACTTGTCGATGTCCGGGCCGAAGATCTTGATCGAATTGTCGCCCTTGACCCCGGACATCGCTTCCAGCACGTTGTCGCGGATGTTCTGCGAAAAGTTCCACATCACGCCGGGAATGTTGCGCTCCAGGTCGGCGTTCATCGCATTGACGAGCTCGCGTTTGGTCCGCGCGCGCATAGGGCCAAAGACCACCGCCGCCAGCCGGTCGCCGGCACCACCTTGGGCCAGTCTTCCTGGTGCCGCAGCGGCACGAAGTACTCGCCGCTGTAATAGCCCTCGGTGTCGGTGCCGTCGTCGGGCCGGCCGCTCTGGGTGATGATCGACTCCACCTCGGGATAGCCGGCCATGATGGCCCGCGCCTGCTTGGCGATGTCCACCTGAGTGCTCCAGGTTCATGTTGAGCTCGCCGATGCCGCGGAGCCACAGGTTCCCCTCCTCCAGCTCGGGCATGAACTCGCGGCCGATCTGCGGGATCAAGCAAGCGGTGCCGCCGATCAAGAAGGCCATCACGGCACAGGTCGTCTTGGGATACCTGAGGCAGAGCTTGAGCTTGCCACAAGTAGCGGAACTTGAGGGCACGGACGAGCATGTTCTCCTGGACCGGCTTGAAATTCTTGAAGAGCAGCATGCACAACACCGGAGACAGCGTCATGGACAGCACCAGGGCGCCCGCCAGAGAGAAGGCGTAGGTCTGCGCCATCGGCCGGAAGAGCTGTCCCTCCGGCGCCGGACATGGCAAACAGCGGCACGAAGGCGCACACCATGATCAGGATGGAAAACAAAAGCGCATGGTCGATCTCGTGCACGAAGAGCTTGATCCGCTCCTTGAGCGGCAAGTCGGGATAGTTGCCCGAGGCCAGGTTGCGGTAGATGTTCTCGACCACGACGACCGACGAATCGACGATGATGCCGAAATCGACCGCCCCGATCGAAAGCAGGTTTGCCGACTTGCCGCGGAGGTAAAGCACCGTGAAGGCGAACAAGAGCGCCAGCGGGATGTTGATGGCGACAATGATCGCGGTCCGGATGTTGTTCACGAACATGAACAGGATCGCGACGACCAGCGCGACGCCGAGGCACAGGTTTTCGGTCACGGTCTCGGTGGTGAGGTGAAGCAAGTCGGTGCGGTCGTAGTAGGGCTCGATCTTCGTCCCCGGCAACAACCGGCCGGATGCGGGATCGTTGATCTCCTCGACCTTGGCCTTGATGTCCTTCAGGGCGGGCATCGTATCCGCGTCCTTCCACATGAGCACGATGCACTGTCACCTTGTCGTCTTCGTCGTGGCCGACGTCTTTGAGGGTCAGGGTCGAGCCCGACGGCCGCTCGTGGTCGGCACTGTAATAACCGACCCGCCCCAGCCGCGTCATGGTTGCTGACGACCACGCCCTGTTCGCCGGGCAACTGCCCTGGGAGCAGCCGTCCCCCTTCGACGACGTCCTCGATGCGGATCGGCTGGTTGTTGACCGAGGTGATGACCAGGCTGCGGATTTCGTGGATCCGGCGCAGCTTCCTCGGCGCGGAGCATCGCGGCGGCGGCGGACGGGCTCTTCATCCCCAGCACCTTGTTCACCGGGTCCAGGCCGCCGCCGAACAGGCCGACGCTCCGCACCGTCATGGCGACCTGGCCCTGGGTGACGTAGTCGCCGCCCACGGTGGCGTTGGCGTTGGTCAGCGTCGCCTGGAGCTGGGCCAGCGTGATGCCGTAGCGGCGGAGGCGGTCGGGATCGGGCTGCACCTCGTAGCGCCGCACCGTGCCGCCGAAGCTGGTGAGGTCCACGACCCGCGGCACCCGTCGGAACTCGCGCTCCAGCACCCAGTCCTGCATCGCCTTGATGTCGTTGAGCGTGTAGATTTCTTTGCCGGAAGCATCCTTGGGGACCTTCAGGATATAGCGGAAGATTTCGCCGGTGGGCGACTCGGGCGAGATCGCCGGAGTCACGTTGGCGGGCAGCGGCTGGGACATCGTCGCCATGCGGTTGATCACTTCCTGCCGAGCCGTCTAGTAGGTGTACTCGCTGCCGTAGTGCCAGGTCATCTTGAGGTCGGCTCAGGCCGAAGAGCGACTTGCTGTTGATCTTCTTCAAGCCGGGCATGCCGGCGAACGTCACCTCCAGCGGGATGGTGACCTGCCGCTCCACCTCCTCGGCCGACGCGCCGGGGAACAGCGCGATGCACCTCGACGATGGCCGGCGCCGGGTCGGGGTAGGCTTCGACGTTGACGTGCATGAAGGAATAAAGCCGACCATCGCCAGGAAGAGGGCGCCCAGGATGACGGCCAGCGGATTATCGAGCGACCAGGCGATGAGCTTGCGAACCATCGAATCCTTCCGAAGAATCGCGAGATCGATGCACGATCGGTCCTCGATTCGTTAGCCCTTGCCGGCTTTCGGCTTCGGCTCCGGTCGCGACTCGAGGTCCTGCGCCGATCGCGGTTTCGCCCTGGCGAGGCGGTCGGTCGGCTTGCTCCTGGGGCCGCGACTCGAGGTCGATCACAACCCGTTTGAGCTCCACCGCCCCGGCCAGGAGGACGCGCTCGCCCGGCCGCAGGGGCTCTTTCGGCAAGAGGCCCTCTTCCGCCTCCTGGGCAGTTAATTGCTCTTCCTTGGGGATCGGCGTGCTCGCACGAACAC
Source organism: uncultured Isosphaeraceae bacterium (assembly GCA_963850935.1). GTDB lineage: Bacteria > Planctomycetota > Planctomycetia > Isosphaerales > Isosphaeraceae > CAWFRS01. The sequence goes on along the minus strand of CAWKNT010000013.1, from coordinate 51,077 downwards.
CGTGGGTCGAACCGATGCGTCACGTGGACGCGCCGCATCGTGAACTGCCGCTTGGCCGGGTCGGGCTGCACGAACACCAAGCTCTGCCTGCCGTCGTCCACCAGCGCATCGACGGGAATCTCGACCACGTCGTCCGGCGGCGGGATTGCACCGTGGCGGTGACGTATTGGCCCGCCCGGATATGCCGTCCCGGGATTGTCGACATAGCCCTTGATGATCGCCGTGTGCTGATTGGGGTCGATCACGTAGCCGATTTCGTCGATCGTTCCCGAAAGTCCCGCGACCGAAGTTGCCGCCCACCGTTTGCACGGTCCACTTCCTTTCGTTCTGGCTCAGGGCCTCCAAGGTCGGCAGTGCATCCTCGGGGCAGTTGGCGAGAACCAGCAGCCGGCTCACGTCGGCGATCTGAAACAAATTGACCGTGTTGTCCACGACCATCTCGTCCACGTGAAGGTTGCGTTCAACGACGACGCCGTCGAATGGCGCCCGCAAGGTCACTCGGCCCCAGGGGTTTTCGGCTTCCTTGTGAGGATCAACCTTGCCGCCATGGGCTTGTTTCTCGCGCATCACCCACCGGCCCTCCGGAGTCTTGAACCACGCGTTTTTGTCGGAACAGATCTTCTCGGCCTCGGCTTGAAGAGCGTCGATCTCGTCCTGGGGGATTTCCCACAGATTGAGGTTGTTGATGGCCCGGTTGACGGCGTTACGGTCTCCCTGCACGGCACGCTCGGCATTGAGCATGAAGACGTCCGGCACCGCTTGCCTGTGGTTCTTGGGCGTTGTCGAGAATGTGCTGGTCCAGCTCCAGCTGCACGAAGGCATCCAGGAGATCGTTCTTCTTGGAACCCACGTCCAGACTGTAGAAAACCCCCAGCAGATCTCCCTTTGACACGTTGTCGCCTTGTCTTAGCTCGCGGAATTCCGTTCGTCCGGCCTTGCGGAAAGGGTCCTGGACCTGGGCGATCTCGACGACTCGGGCTGGAGCAAACCGAGCGCGGATGCGAGCAAGGCGAGTGGGATCGAGCGCCGTGGAACCGGGGAGCACGAGCGGTTTCATCGTATTCGGCGTTTGTGCGATGGCGACCGAATCCTTATCGCCTTTGCGGATGCCCAACGTCAGGGCGACCTCGTCAGAGACCTCCAGTGTGTGCGCTTGGCCTGGAATGAGGGCAATGCCGGTGGACCCGGTCGAGCCGCCGGATTCCTTCGCATCGTCGTCTTTCTGGCCTGCGAGCAAATGGAGCGGGACGCCCGAAAAGTAGCTGTAAAAACCCGCGAGCGGCGGGACAATGACGATCGTCAAGAGCAGTGCCACGACTGCTCTTTGCCCCCAGCCCATTCTGAGACGAGCGCGCGCCGCATGTTCCATTTCGTGGTCAATTTCGTGGTCAACCTGCGGGCTGGTTTGGCTATCGGTTGGAGCGGCCGTTGCCGTGTTCATCGCTTTCCTTTCCCAGACTTTTTGTACGGTCGATCACCACCGCACGATGTAAATCAAGATGTATTGGTGATTGGAATGAGACCGGAGAGCCGCGCCATGCGCATGTGGCTCATTCGTTGTGGCTGTGGAAACCATCATCCGAACGGCAACGTCGCTACGCCCGCCCGGAGTATGGTGAAGATGACAAAAAATGGCTTGACCAAGGATCGGCACGCCCAAGGTGCAAGTACGCATCATGAGCGGGCGACAGAATGTGCAGCGCCTCCGAACAGTGCCAAGCTAGCCCAACGCGAACCGCATCGAAGGCGTGCCGGCGGCAGCAACTCGATTCTAATTGCTCGAGAAACTACGTCGTCGAGATCAACAACGAAGCTGCTGCAAGACTAAGAAGAGGGGAAAGGAGGGGATGATCCACGACAACGTGGATTTTCGTGCGGGGGCGCCCAGGTAGAGAACCGTCGCGGGGTTCCACGAGACGAAATTCGAGTCCGAGTCGTCGTTGCCGTTCTGGTCGTCCTGCGAATCGTCGTCGTCGGAATCTTCGTCACCGTCGGACGCCGTGTCGTCGCTACCATTTAATGACGCGGGCACGATGTGGGCATGGGGACGCTCGCGACAACAAAGGATCGAGCCGTTCTGCAATCGCGTTACGCGCATGCGGGCGTGCAGCGCAACCCGACCAGCCGTTCCAGCTTGGGCTTGTGAGCCTTTGAGAAGCAGGCGGCTTGCATCAAGCGTAGGGGTAGCCATGGGCTTGCCGTGGCACGTACAAGCAGAGGTGTGTGGTCCAAAGCAAAAATGTTGCGCATTGAGTGCGGATCGCTGAGCAGCCCGAACATTCCGTTCACTGGCGGCAGCCGGAACGCTCTCCGCGGCGGCATTTGAGCCACAGACGGTCGTGCCATGAACCGCGGCAGACTGGGGACTCGATAACGCCCTGTCCGCCGATGCGCCAGCCATTGCTGGCATCGACGCGGCGATTGCCGCGCACAGAATCCGCCATCCGTATGGTGAGCGGAGGACGTGGGCCATATCCAACCTTGAGCGAGGAGTTTCAAGACGACTACAGGTAACTTAACAGGAATCCGCATATCATGCAACCCGTTAGAGTTGCTACGCACATGAAGAGTTTATCGTTCGGCGCGAACGAGGGGTTGTCTGTTTTAAGGGCTTAGGCGACCAGGGATTCCGTTCTCTACCGGAGTACCCGCACTTGCTCTGTAATGCCACGACGATTTCACGGTGGACTTGACAATGATACCTCGACTCTCTATGTATTAAGTAGCGATGCATAGGAGGTCGAGGTATGGACTCGAAATTTCTCGGTAGTGCCGTTGAGATGTTGATTCTCGAGGTGGCCGCCCAGGGACAAACGTACGGCTACGAGATGGCCCAGACGGTGGCAGAGCGGTCCAACGGCCACTTCGAGTTGAAGGAAGGCTCACTTTACCCTGCCTTGCATCGACTCGAGCGGCAAAAGCTGTTGCGGTCGTTCTGGCGGGAGGCCGATGGCCGCCGACGGAAGTATTACGAGCTGACAGAGGCCGGTCGCGTTGAACTGGCTGCGCAAGAAGTCGTGGCTGAGCTTTGCGGCCGGCGTCAATGGTGTGCTCGGGACCAACCGAGTTGGTACGGCGGGTACGTGATCGGGTTACGCGAATACTCTGTGTTCGGGTGCGGGTTTCTGACCTCGCTGCAGCGCCCGAACGCAAAAGTGATCCGGCCCGTTCCCGCGGACGAATTGCAACCGCCCATGGACTTTCACGACACACTCTCTGCCCTCTTGCCTCCCGTCCGCGATGACGAGCCGCCGACACTGCGGCAAGACATCCTCGATGAGCTGGGTGATCACCTTACGTGCGCGTACAACCGCGAGCTTTTGCACGGAGCGAATTCCGTTCTCGCGAGGCAGCGCGTGCTGGAGCGGTTCGGCGATCCGGCGGCCGTGGCACGCCGGCTTTGGTTCGATGCGATGAAGGGGCGAATCATGGCTCAACGAGTGCTGATTGCGACATGTCTGGTGATAATACTGGCCTGCACCGCGACAGTTGGGCTCGCGTGGCAGTGGATGAATCACGAACGGCGAATAAGGGACCGCGCCGCCATAGAAGCGATCGAACTCAATCGGCGCATGTCCGACGCCTTGGCCCAAAGTCAGGCCGCGAATCAACAAATGCTGACACAAATGCGCGAAATGACCGAAGCCGTGTTGCACCCGGTTTCAACGGAATGGAATCCGGTGGTATTCAAGCTAGTCGAAGAGAAAGTTGACGGACCGCCCGCGGAAGGCTTTTCCCTCGCACTTGCTCGCATGGAGGGGAACTTCGGGGGAGCCGGTTTGGGCACGTTCGATCCAACGGTCAACGACCTCGTCACCCTGTCGACCAACGTCAGCGCGGCGCCAATTACGACTGGTTCTCCCGCCGGCCATCCTCGCTCAAGGCACCGTCGCCCAGCCTGCGGGAAGGGGCGGGATGGGTGGCATGGGCGGGGGAATGCCCGGCATGGGAGGAGGTGTTGCAATGGCCAGGGCAATCTATCGGAACTCGGATTCGTCGGGCATTGCAGACTTTGGCGCGGTTCCGCCTGGTGACTACAGATTCCAAATTACCAAGAGGTGGGACACGGGCTACTTTAGTACAACCGGTCAACTCAATGTCGCGCCGGGATCCAAAGTCGAGAAGTTGATCGTCTGTCCCAAGATTGCGCCAGACCGAGTCCAAGTGCGGGTGCGATGGTCATGGCCGGCCGACCTCGAAAAAGAACAGCTAACAATTCATGCGCCTTTCGCCTTTCGATACCGCAAGCTCGAACCGGGTCTGTCATGGGTGCTTGGAGATTCCCCGTGGCCTCGACTGCCGCGACAAAAAGTGATTCCGCAATGGATGATGAACCAGCCGCAGGTGCGTGCGGCTGTCCGTTCCGTACTATGCGGTCCAGGGATGATGTTGGCGAATATTCTCGATCGCCGAGGGCTATTCTTTTGGACCGTTTGCAAATCTGATTCGGAGCGCGGGATCGTAATAGAGCCGAACCAAAACGTGTGGGCCGACATCATGGCGGAGGACCTTCGCGAAGTGAAACTTCCGACGGAATCGCCGGAGCCGCGCGAACTGAAGTGGGAAGCAGGAATTTACGGACTGGACCGATTGATCGTCTTGCGTCCGACTCGCTCCCCAGATGTCGAGGCTGGGCGAAGGCGTTTCGAGGTCCTCGTGGGCAGTTCTGTCTACGGTGTCGGGCCAGCCGTTCAAATTCGCGGCGGTGCTGTGAGGATAGGCGAAGGCATTCAATATCGTGGAGGGCCTCCGACAAGTAAGGATTTGGAGACGGCCAACTCAACATTTAGTGGGCCTGGCTTTGGTGGGATGGGAGGAGGCATGGCAGGCAGAGGGAACAATCACAATGACGGGTGGCTCGCATGGCACGAAGTTGCTCGGACTGCCGAACTGCCCGTGCAGTTCTGGGACAAAGTGGACCTTGGCTTTGAGGCACGATTAGGCCAGGTGAACGAGTGGACGATTCCCCTGCCGGAGGAACTGATCAAAGCCGTACGTGAGGCGCTCAAGGTCGACCGAACGGCCAAGCCGAAGCCAGCAGCCCTCGTTGCTCCCGGCAATGGATGAATTAAGATCCCATGGACTTTCGCGACACGCTCTTAACGTTGTTGCCTCAACCCCGAGATGACGAACCTGTTGGTCTTCGGCAAGACATCGTCGATGAGTTAGCTGATCACCTTGCGTGTGCGTACAACCGCGAACTCTTGCGCGGCGTAAATTCTCAGCTCGCAATGCAGCGAGTTCTGGAGCGGTTTGGCGATCCGGCGGCCGTGGCGCGCCGGCTTTGGTTCGATGCGATGAAGGGGAAGATCATGGCGCAACGAGTTGTGATTGTAACCTGCTTATTGGTGGCAATCGCGAGTCTGTCGCTGGTGGGAATAGTGTGGATCCAATCCAGTCGTGTAGCCGCTGAATCGCTGGAAGCGAATCGGCAGTATGCCGCTGCATTGGCTCAGTCGCAGAGTTTGAGCAAAGATATGATGAAAACGTTGGGCGAGATGTCCGACGCGATCCGGAGCCCGCGCTCTCCCGACTGGAACCCGGTCACGATCAAGCTGACCGAGGATTCGACGGGAGGTCCTCCCGCGGGGGGGTGGTCGATCAGTCTGCAGCGGACCGAAGACCGCAATTCGACGATCGATCGGACGACCGACGAGTCGGGCGTTGCCGATTTCGGCTTGCTTCATCCCGGTACCTACTCGTACAGCCTTTCCAGAAACAGAAAGCATGGATCGCCGAATGGATCTGGGCAATTGAGCGTCGACCCTGGCAGCAATATCAAGAAGCTGATCGTCTTCCCCAGGAAGGCACTCTCATCTGTGCCCGTTCGAATCGGTTGCAACTGGCCCGCCGACCTCGATAAGGAGCGGTTGGTCGTTGATGCGCAATTCAACTTCGATGGGCTCCAGTTTGAGGGGACGTCATGGAGCACTTTTACTCGGTCCGTCGTTTGCGGGCCTGGCGCAGAGTTACGGGAGATCCTCGACCCGCGGCGCCTCTTCCTGTGGGCAACCGCTTCGGAACACGCACTCCGCGCCGACATATTGACAAGCCACGTCCGAACCGTCAATGAATCGGCGGAGCCGCTTGAACTGGAACGGGGCACGTACAGGCTATTCGAACTGATCGTTCTGCGTCCGATCGATGGCTCAGGTGGCAATGCCGAGCGGCAGCAATTCGAGATGCTTGCCCGTTGCAACCCGTGGGGGATAAATTGGACTTATGAAATTCTTGACGAGCCTCCCACCGAGTATGATTTCAAGAAAGCGCGAAACATCGGAGGCCGTATGCAAATGAATCAGCAAGGTCTCGTCATCTCCGAGCAATCGTGGGCAAATATTGCGATGGGCTTCGAGGTGCGCCCTGATCACGCGAATAATTGGACGATCAAGTTGCCTGATGAACTAATCGCATTTGTTCGAGCAAAGCTGCGGGCAAATAAAGATCGGAAGCCCGGTTAGTTTCAAATCGTTCTGAGCAACCGTGTCAGCTACCGCGCGGTGAGCCGGCTCGCCGGCCCGTGCCGGAACAGGATCGAGACCTTATCGCGATAGAGCACCTCCCATCCCGGTTCCTTGAGCAGTCTTTTCGCCAGCCCGCGATCGGGACGCAGCCAGACCATCTCGATCTTGTCGCGGTCGCGGACCGTGTCCCAGACCGGGCCGCCGGACAAGACGTCGACATATTCGAGGATCGCCTCCTTGCCGAAATCTCGAATCGGTCGTCGAGGTACGTCCGCCGGGCCGGCTGGCACTCGGCCGCGATCAGGCCGCCCCAATCCTGTTCGTGAAAGAGTCGTACGGCGGTCGGTTGACGATTGAGGGTGTCGAGCGCGGCAAACGGCCATTTTTTGTGGTTGAAGCCGCCCAGGTTGACGCCGCTCACGAGCAGCAAGAGCACGCTGAGCGTCGCCGCCGACGGCCAGATCGACGGATCGGTCATCGCGCTTCCATGATTTCCGCATCGCGAGCGGCAGGCCGTCCAAGAGCGTCGCCAGGGCCGGCGCCGCCGCCAGGGCAAAGAGCGGGGCGTTGCGGATCGACGTGAGCGCCAGGTGCAGCCACACCAGGACGTGCGTCACTGTGTATCGGTCGATCCGCCGCGCCGACACGACCGGCAAGCCGACCAAGGCCAGGAGCACCCACTCGAGCACCTCGGCCTCGGGCTTGCCGAACGGTGCCGGATTGATACTCGATGATCAAGCTGGTCACGCCGCTCGAAACGAGTAAGTGGCCGACGTGGCGATAGAGCCCGAAGCCATACGGGTTGGCCAGGCCGGCAACGCCGCACGCCAGGATCGCCAGCCCAAACTTGACCAGGTTCCACCGTCGCGCGCTATCCCAGTGCTCCGGATATGGCGTGGCCGAGCGCGGCCGTCGCCACGATCACCGGCAGCGCCACGAAGCCGCCGTGCAGGTTGGCCAGCACGGCCGTGTAAAGCGGGCACTGCCGCGACCGCCCAGCCTCCCCGCTGGTGTTGCTTCTGGCAGGCCCGGAGCGTCAGGTAGACGAACGCAAACGTGAAGAGGTGCGGCCGAATCAGGAAATGGATCGCGCCGATCGCGGTGGCGAACAGAGCAACAACGACCGCGACGACCGGCGATGTGCCGTCGCGAATCAAGCCGCGGGCCATGGCGGCATAAAGCGCGGCCAGACCGAGAGACGCCAGGCCGATCGCCGCGGACCAGCCCCACGTGTCGACCAACGAGCGCGAGCAAGACGTCAAACGCCCATGACTGGTCGACCCACGACGCGTGTTCGTGCGTGAACGTCAACGTGTCGAAGCGCGGCACGTCTCCGGTGGCGAGGATCTCGCGGCCCAGCCGCAGGTGCCAGGGCGTTCCCGGATCGTTGAGCAGCGCATGACGGCCGCCGATCAAGAGCGTGCCCAGCACGACAGAAAGACCACGTCGACCGGTCCCGGAATCAAGCCGGCTGTCGCGAGCCCATTTGATGGTCATAAAAGCTGTTCGCCCTGTCTGCCGTTGACGTTTTGGTCTACCACCAGCTTAGGTTACGTTCGCGCAACCAAGTCCGTTTTTTGAGGGATGAGATGTCGGCGTCAGCGCGATTAAACCGAGAAGTCGGTTCGAGATTGGCCACTTGACCTCTTTTCGCGGTATTGGCGTCGGGTATACTGATCCAAAGTACTTACCGGCCCGCGGGTCCGGGCACCGGCCAGCGGCCGCCGGTGTGATTCTTCCTCCCCTGCCCCTGGAAACGTGCGAGTCGCTTGCGTGAAAGCCCCCCGTACCGGCGTGAATCGCCGCGATCTTCTGCGTCTCCGCCGCAATAAGGTCCCTCGGACTGGGTTCCAACACGGATCTGACGGTGACGTCGGCCGTTACGACCTGATCCGGGCTCATCGCCCGGCGATGGGGTCGTATTTCGAGGTGCGCCTGCCGGCCGGCACGCCCGGCGCGGTCGACCTGGCTTGCCGCGGCTCTGGACTTGATCGAACGCGCTGGAAGCCCAGTTGACGGTTTACCGCGACGATTCGGAGGTCAGCCGGCTGAATGCGACGGCCCACTTAGGGCCCGGTCGAGGTCGAGCGCGGGCTGTTCGGGCTGCTCGAGATGGCGGTCGCCCTCAGCCGGGAGACCGGCGGTGCCTACGACGTGACGGCCGGGGCTCTTTCCGAGGCCTGGGGGTTTGTGAAAGGCCCGAAGCGCGTTCCCGACGAGATGGCACTGGCCGATGCACGGGCTCGCACCGGCTGGCATCACCTTCGGCTCGATCCCGAGCGTCGCACGGTCGCCTTCGACCGCGAAGGCGTTCGGATCAACCTGGGGAGTATCGGCAAGGGCTACGCGATCGACCGCGCGGTCGACGTGATTCGCGAGCGCACTGGTGGCCCACGTCGGCCCTGGTGCACGGCGGCCAGTCGAGTCTTTACGCTCTTGGGCTCGCCGCCGGGTCAGCTTGGCGGCCGCTGGGAGATCGCGCTTCGGAATCCGTTCGAGCCGGAGACGCCGCTGGGCACGCTGCGGCTGCGGAATCGAGGGCTGGGGACCTCGGGGGCGGCGTTTCAGCAGTTCGTCGTCGACGGCCGAGTCTACGGCCACTTGATCGACCCGCGGTCCGGCGAGCCGGCCTTGGGCCCGGCCAGCGTGACGGTCCTGGCCCCCACCGCGGCCCTGGCCGATGCCCTTTCGACGGCCTTTTATCTGCTCGGTCCGCGAGGCCGCCGCGCGTCTACGTCGCGCCAGCATCCCGAGATCGGCGTGGTCATCGTCGAGAACAGACCTCGACAGGCGTCTACCGCGATTGCTCGTTTTCGGCCTGAGTGAGCACGATTTCGTCGCGGCGGAAAACACGGTAAATTGAAGTTACGGTGGTCCGCACTGGCATTCGCACAACCTCGAGGCACTCGAGCGTGATGTCGCGATACTATCCTGGCTTTCTGGCGGCATTCTTCATCGTCTTGCTCCGGATCGCGATCGGCTGGCATTTCCTTTACGAGGGGTGCGAGAAGGTCGAAGTCGACCGTGTGACCGGCAAAGAACCGTTCTCGGCCGAGATCTACCTGCGGAACGCGACCGGGCCGTTCGGGTCGTATTTTCGGGGAATGTTGCCGGACGTGAACAGCCTGGCGATGCTCGACCCGGCGCGTCTGAAGGCGTCATGGAAAGACGACGTGAGCTGGATCGCCGACCATTACGGTTTCACGCCGGAGCAGCGCGACAAGGCCCAGAAGATCCTGGACGAGAGCCTGCAATGGGCCGATTACTGGTTTGACGACCCCGAGAACGTCGAGAAAATCAGAGAAATACTATCACGACCTTGGTCAGATGCTGGCGACCGAGCACGACCCGGATGCACTCTCGTACCAGAAAGAGCGAGCTGGGACGCACGCCGGAGCGTGGATGCCGACCGCCGCTCGTTGATCCAGCCGCTGGTCGTCCAGAGAAAGCGTTGCGCGAGGCGGTCGCCAAGCTCGCGACGCCCGACCAGGTCAAGGCGGCGGGCGCGACGAGGGAATGCGATGTTCGACTGGCTCGACAAAAGCCGGCCTCGATTCCGAGCTCGCTGCGGGCGAAGCTCTGGCGCGCCGCTCTGCCGGTCCGTTGGACCAGTCTCGACGTGCTCAACGCGCTGACGATGTATCGGCCTGTCGCGATCGGGTTCTGCCTGATCGCCGGCTTTCTGACTCCGCTGGCGGCCCTGTCGGCCGCGGCGTTCCTGGCGATGATCTATCTTTCGATGCCCCCCTGGCCCGGCCTGCCGCCAACCCGAAGGCCGAGGGGCATTACTTGATCGTGAGCAAGAACCTGATCGAGTTGATCGCCTGCCTGGTGATCGCCACCACACCCAGCGGTCACTGGGTCGGCCTCGACGCCCTCTTCTTCGGTGCGCGTCGCCGGCGACGGCTGGCTGCGAGGCCGTCGCCAACGCTGAGCAGCCGCGGTGCCGTCAGGCAGCAGCACGAATTCGACGGTCGGCTTCACGATTGCTGCACGGACACTACACTCAGACAACAGACAACTTTCACATTTACACAAGGAGCGACGGATGACCAACTTGACACCGGAAGAGCGCGTGCTGGGACGCGAGAACGCCAATCGGGCGCTGGGAGTTTCGCGGCGCGACCTGCTCAAGGCGGCCGCCGCCGCGCCGGCCCTGGGGGCCTTTTACTTCGGCTACGAGGACATGAAGGGAAAGTCGGCCGTCCGGGCGGCCATCATCGGCACCGGCGACGAAGGCTGCCAGGCGATGATCCGCTCGCACAACCGCGAGTATCTCGATTTCATCGGCTATCTGCGACATCCGGCCGTCGCAGCAAGAGCGGGCCGTCAAGGAATTCTCCAACCACAAAGACTACAGCTCCGCCGACGTCAAGAAGCTGAAGCACTATGCCACCAAGGAAGAAATGTACGCCGACCCCGACGTCGAGATGATCGTGATCGCGCTGCCGCTCTGGCTGCACGCGCCGGTGGCGATCGAGGCGATGAACAAAGGCAAGCACGTCTTCACCGAAAAGCTGATGGGCCACTCGGTCGCCGAATGCAAGGAGATGTGCCAGGTCGCCCGCAAGACCAACCGGCTGCTGGCCGTCGGCCACCAGCGGCATTATTCCGTGCTCTACGACAACGCCAATTACCTGGTCCAGAACGACGTGCTCGGCGACATTCGCCACATCCGGGCCCTCTGGCACCGCAACAACGCCCAGCCGCTTGTCGCCAAGGACAAGAACGGCAACCCGATCTACGACCCCAAGACCGGGCTGGCCGAATATCGTTCACGACGAGGAAGGGAAGCTCGTCTATCGCGATAGTTGGAAGCGAATCCATAACGAGCTTGGACAAGAACATCGACTACAAGAAATACGGCTACAACAGCCTCGACGAGCTGATCAACTGGCGGCTTTACAACCGCACCGGCGCCGGCTTGATGGCCGAGCTGGGGAGCCACCAGCTCGACGCCTGTTCGATCTTCCTGGGCAAGAAGCACCCGCTGGCGGTCACCGGCATCGGCGGCACGTTCTTCTACACCGACGGCCGCGAGGTCGACGACCACGTCTTCACCGTCTTCGAGTTCCCGGGCACGGGCGAGAAAGACCGGGTCGTCGTGACCTATTCGTCGATCAACACCAATTCGTTCGACGGCTACGGCGAGCAGGTCATGGGCTCGAAGGGGACGATGATCGTGAGCCAGGAGAAAGAGATCCTGCTGTTCAAGGAGGCCGGCAGCCCGGCCTTGTCGAAGAGCACGAGCGTCACGCTCGAAGCGCAGGGCAAGAAGCCGGCGCTGGAGACCAGCCCGAGCACGGCCGGCCCGACCGCCGCGGCGGCCCTGGGTGGCCTGGCCACGGCCGATCCGTCGCGCGGCTATCGCGAAGAGCTCGAGCACTTCGCCTACTGCGTCCGCCACGGCAATTCATCGGACTATCACGCCGACAAAGACCACCAGCCGCGCTGCCGCGGCGAGGTCGCCCTGGCCGACGCCGTGATCGCGCTCACGAGCAATATCGCCATGCGGCAGAAACGGCGGATCGACTTCGACCCGCGCTGGTTCGACTATCAGTCGTCCGAGACGCCGGAAGGCATCGCCGGCGATCGCGCAGCGCACTTGATTCGAGCGGTTGCCGCGTGCGAACGAGCGACCCAAAGCTTCAGATGCTCATTCTCAGCGATTTCTCAATCTTTGGCGCCGGGTCTGTGGATTCGAGTTGACGCCGCCTCGGTGCCGATCGGCTCGAGGCGGATCTTGCGGATCCGCGTGGGATCGGCCCGGAGGACCGTCAGGCGATAGCCGTTGATCGTGACGCTGTCGCCCGGCTTGGCCAGGCGGCCGAGCAGGTCGAGGACCAAGCCGCCGACCGTCTCGGCGTCGGTCTCGGGAATCTCCAGGCCGCAGGTCTCGGCCAGGACGTCGAGCGGGCACGAGGCGTCGACCTCGTAGACGTTGTCGCCCAGCGGCGTGATCGGCGGCGTCTCGCGGTCGAATTCATCCTGGATCGGGCCGACCAGCTCTTCGAGCACGTTTTCGAGGGTCGACCATGCCGACGACGCTGCCGTACTCGTCCAGCAGCATGGCCAGATGAACGCGGTTGCGCTGAAACTCGAGCAAGAGCTGGTCGAGCCGCAGGGTGACGGGCAGAAACGGGACTTTGCGCGCGAGCTGGCGCAGCTCGGTCCGGCCGTTTTGATACGCCCCGGACCGGAAGATATCCTTGACGTGGATCATGCCGATCACGGTCGACAGGTCGTCCTCGCAGAGCGGAAATCGCGTGTGGCCCGCCTGGCGGGCCAGGCGGAGGTTGTCCTCCAGCGGCCGAGCCAGGCTCAGATAGACGATGTCGGGCCGCGGGACCATCACGCGCCGGGCGGTTTTCTCTTCCAGGTTCAGGACGTTTTCGATCATCATCCGCTCGTTGCGCGAGAGGTGGCCGCCGGCCACGCTTTCGGCGACGATGAGCCGCAGCTCTTCTTCGCTGTGGGCCAGCTCCGTCCGTGCTCGTCTGACCCAGGCCCAGCAACCACGAGCGTCAGGTTGCTCGCCTTGTTCAAGAGCCAGATCACCGGCGAGAAGACGTACGACAGGATGACCAGCGGCGGAGCAGTCAAGAGCACCAGAAGCCTGGGAGCACGGATCGCCAGGCTCTTGGGGGCTTGCTCGCCCAGCGCCATGTGCAGGAACGTCACCAGCGAAAGGGCCGCGAATAGTCACGGTGGGGATCGAGATGCCGAAGATCGACGATCGGGGGTCGCGCGGATTCCCATGCCGAGGAACGCCGATTCAACCAGCGGCTCAACCCAGTCGTGCATGGCCCGTCCCAGCGCGAGGCTGGCGACGGTGATTCCGATCTGGGAAGCCGAAAGATAGAAATCGAGACGATCGAGCGCCTTGCTCGGTCAGCTTGGCGGCCCAGTTGCCCTGTTCGGCGAGCTGCTCGATCTGGGTCGCCCGCACCTTGACCAGGGCGAACTCGACCGTGACGAAAAAGCCGTTGATCAAGATCAGACCCGCGATGATCAGGATCTCAAAATATCCCATATTCGGGCGAAATCCGGTCCTATACGCGGGTTGCTCAGGCCGAGGTTGACAGGGAAAAGTCGACACACGCGGCCGGTGAGATCCTCATCAACGCATCGGTGGCAATCTGGTGACCCGCAAGCGCGCTGATTCTAACCGAGACATCGCATTGGCACGCGAGAAATCGCACTCCATCGGAATCGCTGGCACGTAACTCGGCGTCACACAATCACTCGCACGAGCAAGTTCCACTTGCAGGATCGCCACCTTGACACTTCGCGACGAAGCTTTACGATATAAAGTGAACGTGGTGACAACCCGTAGAATCGCGTCGCATTGCGGCTCTAATTGATCTCCCGACATGTGGCACGCAACGAGGTGAACACTGATGGAATTGCGTGACGCGTTGACACAGATCACCGAGATCCGGCTGCAACTCGCCCGGACCGAGGTCTTTCGGGGTTACCGGGCGATGCCGGTGGCCTTTTCGGGCGGTGTCGCGGTGCTTGCGGCGGTGATCCAGGCGGTTACGATCTCCGACCCGGCCGTCGCAAGTCGGCCCATATCTGGGGCTTATGGATTGGTGCCGCTGTCGTGAGCGGCTTGGCGGCTGGCCTGGAGATGATGATCCGCGCGCGCAATTCGGCCTCGCCGATGACCCGCGATCTGACCTGGCTGGCAATCGAGCAATTCTGCCCGTGCTTGATCGGCGGAGCGCTGGTGACGGTCGTGCTGGTGCGGGCCGCGCCGGAGAGCCTGTGGATGCTGCCGGGGCTCTGGCAGATCTTCTACAGCCTGGGGATCTTCGCTTCGTGCCGATTGCTTGCCCCGGCCGACGTTCTGGGTGGCCGTCTTTTATCTGGGGACCGGCCTGTCTGTCCTGGCCCTGCCGCACGGAGACGCGGCGTTTTCTCCCTGGGCGATGGGTCTGCCGTTTGGAGCCGGCCAATTGCTGGCCGCCGCCGTGCTTTATCGCACACTGGAGCGCGATCATGGCTCAAGCCTAAAGCCAAATCGGCCGAATCCAATGGCCGGTTCGCCTACGATGGGCTGGAGCGCGTGTTCCACGAAAAGGCCCGGCTCGGCATCATGACCTCGCTGGTCTCGCAGCCGCGCGGCGTTGTCTTCTCCGACCTCAAGGAAATGTGCCACCTCACCGACGGCAACCTGAGCCGGCATCTCCAGGTCTTGAACGAAGCCGGCCTGGTCGAGATCTGGAAGGGATTTCACAAGAACCGTCCCCAGACGCTCTGCCGGATCACCGACGAAGGCCGCCGCCGGTTCTTTGAATATATCAACGTCCTCGAAACCGTCGTCCACGACGCGATGACCGCCGCTCGCGATGACGATCCGGCGCCCACCACCAAGGTCAATCTCGCCGACGGCTGGTCCCCCGCCTGAAACATCGATCGCCGGGACGCTCACGTGCCGGCCAAGCACTCGTATGTAATTGACTTTGTATCGCCAAGCAATTGGCGAAGACGACGACCACACTTGCGCAGATCGAATCGCGACGCTGCTCAAGGTACACGGCGCCGGAAGGAGGTGGACATGCGTGTGATTCGAGCGGACGTATCTGGGGATGTGCTTCGGAGTGCGGGATGCCCTCGCCGTGATCGACGGGATCAGCGAGCCGCGCGCGGTCACGATCCACGGGCAACTCGTCCACAACGAAATCGTGCAGTCGCGGCTCGAATCGCAGGGGTTCGCACTGCAGGATGAGCCAGACCGGGCGAGATCGTTGCCAGAGACGCCATTCGGTCCTGATCACGGCGCATGGGATCAGCGATCGAGAGCGCAGCGGCTCGAGTCCGCCGGCAAGCGGCTCGTCGACACGACCTGTCCCCTGGTGACTCGCGTGCATCACGCAGCGCGGTATGCTGCGAGCGCGAAGGCTATCATGTGCTGGTGATCGGCCGCCGGGGACACGTCGAGGTCGACGGAATTACCGAAGATCTCGACAGCTTCGATGTGATCGAATCGGCCGATGAAGTGACGGCTTATCCGTCCGCTCGCGCTGGGAATTGTCTGCCAGACGACCGCCACGGACCGGCGCGTCGCGGCGATTCGCAGCGCCATCGCTGCGCAGAACCCTGCGGCGGAGATCAAATTCATCGATACGGTTTGCTTGCCGACCAAGGAACACCAACACGCCCTCGACGAGCTGCTCGAGCGAGTCGACGCCGTCGTGGTCGTCGGCGGGCGACACTCGAACAACACGCGCGAGCTGGTTGCTCGGTGCCGCGAAGAGCGGCAAGCCCGCCGTTCACGTGCAAGTCGGCCGCCGACCTCGATCCCGCCTGGTTCCAGAGACTTCGCGACGGTCGGCTTGACCGCCGGGACCTCGACGCTCGCCGAGACGATCGACCAAATCCATCGCGCCTTGATATGGATTGGCCGAGCTCGCTGTGTGTCGGAAGACGGTAATCCAACCCATGACAGACCCACAAGCTTTCATGAGTAAGGCCTGACTCCATACCGTTCCAGTGCCTCGAAAAGTGGTTGAATCAGATGCGCGTACCTCTTCCAGCGACCGACTGAATGAGAATAGATGGGCTGACGGACCTGCACCATGCTGGCGGTCCGCACCACGCGGTTGTTCGTATGGAATTCAAGACAGTCCGGATTCCATTCGAGCCCCACATAGTCGATGAGTCGGCGGCATTGCCCATCGATGTCGCCAGTAAGTTTCTCATACGATATGTCGAGCCACTCGAGAGGCTTTGTCATCTTCCAGTAGTCGAGAATTCGCTGAAAACTCGCAATTCTCGCGGCCAGCTGCTCGTAATCGTTGGCCCAGAGGATCGATGCAAACGGCGTCTGCCAGCAGGAAATCGCAACGTCACGTAGATCTCGATGGCAGACGACAACACGAGCGTTTGGCAAGAGTAACGCGATCAACCCGAGCAACTCGATGTTATCGGGCATCTTGTCGACGACACGGGCGGCATCGGCTGGCGCCAAACGATTCAAACTCGCAATGTAACGATGGGCCGCCCGATTGGCTGTCGCGCCATCAAGCGCTTGCAGTGCGTCGAACGGGTCCGCCCAGGGCATACAGGCGAGCTCGGGAAGCGAACTGAACAAGTTTCGGAGATCGGGCAGCTCGCCCGCCCCGTAGATTTGTGGGTGGGAAGCGAGGATCTGCTCGACCAAGGTGGTTCCCGATCGCGGTAGCCCAACGACAAACACCGGCCTCTGGTCGGGGTTGCCCCAGCCGCCTTTGCCGGCAAGGAGACCGGGCGCGAACGTCGCGACGATCCGTTCGATAAATTGATCGTGCCGCGCCGTGTCTTCGACCTGGCCCCGTGCGGCACGCGCGGCAGCCTGCAACGCGTTGGCCGCCTGGAACCGCGCGGCGGCCAGCGCGTGATTGCCTCGCGCGTCGTAAACTCCCCCCAAACCGAAATACAGCAAACTCGCCGCGTCGTCGGAAAGATAGTTCTGGTTGAGCATCTCCTCCATTATCTGGATATCTTCCTCCGGCATTTGCGATCGCAGTTTATTGGCCAAATGAACATAGGCATCGGAGAGCGTGGGACGGCGAGCCAGCGCTTGACGGGCTGCCTGGCACGACCGCGAGGGCTCACCACGTTCGGCGAGAAGTCGCGCCAGCGAGATCCATGGCCGGGGCAGAGACGGGTCAATCCTCAGAGCCTCGCGGAAATAAGTCTCGGCAAGATCGAGCTGGCCATCCTCCAGCAGAGCATCGCCCACACCTTGATGAGCTTCGGTTGAAGTGGGGTTAGATGCGAGGGCCCGACGATACGATCGCGCCGACTCGTCAAATTGCCGTCGATCGGCCCACAGGCTGCCCAGATTGTTGTGGTATTGGGTCGGGTTATCCTCAAGGGCCTGAGCACGTTCAAACCAACTGGCTGCCTCTTCAAAACGACCACGTTGCTGGCACAGTTTGCCGATATTGTGACAAGGAGTCGCCTGGCGCGGATTCATCTCCAAAGCGTTGTGGTAGTACGATAGCGCCTCGTCAAGCCGGCCTTGCAGGCGCTTCACATTTCCCAGGCTGTTCATCGCTTGTGCGAGCCCGGGGGCCACGGTCAAAGCGCACTGGCATAGCGCTTCAGCCTGATCCAGATGCTCGAGGTCCCCCTTCTCAATGAGAACTTGTCCAAGATTGGTAAGCGCCGCTGCGTTGTCCGGATCGAGCCGCAGTGCCTGGCGCAGCGACTCTGCGGCATCGTCAAGACGCCCCATCGCCAGCAGCGAGCTGCCCAGGTTGATCTGGGCTGGCGCATATTCCGGCCTGAGCCGAATTGCCTCGCGGTATGCCGACACAGCGTCATGGAACCGGCCTTGATCGTGTGCCAGGAGGCCCATCGTGTTCCACGCATCGGCAAGCTTGGGGTCGATTGCAAGTGCGTTACGGGCATGCTCTATCGCCTCATCCTGCCGCTGCAAGATCCTGAGGGATTCGGCCAGATTGGCGTGAAAATCGGCTTCATGAGGGCGAATCGCGACACCTCGAGCGAACAACACAACCGCCTCATCAACACGACCGTGCTGGTAGGCCAGTGCACCCAATCCCCGCAGCGCATCGACCGCATGCGGCTCGCGCTGCAAGACCCGGCGATACTGGATCTCGGCCTCCGAGAGCCGCCCCTGGGAATGCAAAGCCAGGGCAATATCGAGCGCACGCTTCATCAAGGCAATCCTAGTACCGTTTCGATCGACAGACGAATGTCGCGGCGGCGCCCCCTCTGCGAACAAGCGAGCGGGCGCGATTGCACCATTGTCGCCGGTCCAAAACACGAGCAGCAGCCAAGACTTCAGCCCCTTTGTAAAGCAATATAGGCGATCTTGTGGTTGTGACGAACAAGCCGCGAAATTTATGCCAAAATATTCGAATTGTGCTGGTGCGCAACGAATTGTCATATCAAAGTTCTATTCGTTTAGAGCGAACTATTCCGCGAATACAAGCCTTTTCCACTGCAAAATGACGGATCCACTTCCGGCACATGCATTCTTGAGCGCTTGCTAACGAACCTGCAGACTTTCACGAATCCATATTCCCAACCGTTCATTCGTGCGGTATTGGGACGACGATTCGTTGGAAGACCGTTCTAGCCGGACTTCTTGCGTAGCGCTTGCATCGCGGCACATCTCAGTCGATGAGAGAGCCAGGTCATTTTGATGGCGGCAATAGCGGTCCGGCGCCGGCGAGCGGCCTGGCGCCGGCATCGGTCGGCGGCTTATCGAGGCACAGGAACGCGAAGAGGTCGACGATCTCTTGGGGCATAAACTGTTTCTCAATTTCCTCGGGCATCAGCGAGAGACTACTGGTTTTCATCTCGTCGATCTGACTGCGAGGAATCGTTTCGATCTTGCCACCCTGGATCTTGAGCACGACCCGCTCAAGCCCCGCTTCCGCAAGCAAACCGGTCAAGACGCGACCATCGGCGGTCGCGATCGTCGTTGCCTGGTAGCCCGGCCCGATCACGAGGCTGGGATCGAAGACGTTAGACAGGAGCTGATCGAAGTCATTGCGGCCGCTTGAGGTGATGTCGGGCCCGACATCTTGCCCTTCACCGTAAATCTTGTGGCATTGTGCACAGAGCTTGTTGAAAACGGCATGCCCCGCCACCGGATCGCCCGCGCGGGAATGGATGAGGTTTTTCATCCGCGCGACCAGCCGCTCTCGATCCGGATTGCGGCCCTCGCGGATCGTGCCCCAGATCTTTTTCACACGGTCCGCGATCTCGGGATCCTTGTTCTTCTGCAACCGACGGAGCTGATTAACGTTCAAGGTCGAGCTGGGGATTTTCTTCGCCTCAATCTCCACCAGCAAGCCCTTGCTCCATGCAGAACGCTCAGTCAAAAGCTCGATGACGCGTGGTTTCAGTTCAGCCGGCAGGCTGGCAAACGCCCCTAGCATGATCGGCGCAAGCGCCGGGTCATCTAGACGCCCGAGCGAGTTGAGCACCTTACCCCGAAAACCAGCCGAGTCTGGACTGTCTTTTTCGGTCAGGATCTTCTCGACCAGGGAACGAACCGATGCCGGCCGTTCGAGAAACAGGATGGCATCCAGCGCTCGTAGCCTAGCGTCCGCGTCGAATGAGCTCGATTGAGCTATCCGACGCGCAGTTCTCGAGGCTCTCGCGGTCGCCACAATACGCCGCGAGCACCGAATAGTCGGCGGCGAGAGGGTCATCGCGGCCCCCGGCCAGCTCGTGTAGTACGATTGAAAGTTCCATGCGCAAATTTGCGTTCAGCTCCGCTGGCATGCTCCGCTCACGAAATCCTTCGGCCAACAGATCGAGGGCTTCGCGTGTTGTGTCTTCCTGGCTTGATGCGTACAGCAATCGCGCTGCGATCCTGGCGTCTGCCTTGGGACTGGCCAGTAGCCGCTCGATCACGTGGGGAACCAACGGGCTAAACCCGATTTCCTTGCTGCGAAATGGCTCCAGCCAGCGCGCCAGCTCGTCTTGCCGGTCTTCCACGAGCGGCTGCAGGTTTTGCCAGACAATGCGCGGAATGAGCCAGTCACCCTGAGTGAACCGCAAAACTTCGAGCAATAAGGGCAGCGGATCAATCCCCTCGATTTTCTTGGCCGCGATTGCCACTTGCAGGCGCACGTCAGGGCTCGAATCCCGGGCCAGTGCGACGACCCTATCCCTCGCCCTTGTCTCCACTTTTCCCATGTTTCCGGCCGCACGCACGGCCCATGCGCGGAAAGCCGCATCGTTGTATGCCAATAGCCTCAAGTGAAAACCGGGCTCGAGCGCACCCATCCCGATCAGTGCCCATAGCCCGTGCATCCGAGCCCTTCGTGAGTTCTCCTCGTTCAGTACGACGGCTTCGACCTTGCCGCGCACGGATGCTGATCCTCGTTCCGTTAACAGCCGCTGCGCGATATCGCGATCGTAGACGTTGGGACTGCCCAAGAGCGCGATCAGCTGTTCGTCGCTTGCTCTTGCAAGGTCGAAACCGGTTCGACGCGGCGTGTCGTTGTATCTGATCCTGTAGAGCCGCCCTTTGAGCCGATCGATCCCGGCGGGATCTCTGTTCGCGTCTTGATAGCAGTGGTAGCGGTCGTACCAGTCGAGGACGTACAGGCACCCATCCGGTCCGGTCTTCTGGGCCACTGGCATAAACCAGGAATCGTTGGCCCGCAGAAAATCGGGCGCGCGCTTGCCCATATACGAAGAGCCATTCCGATCCAGTGTGTCGACGTTCACGCCGTTGCCATGAATATTTCCCATATATAGCCGGCCGCGATATTCGGGCGGATAGGCGGGGCTGTCGAAGTAATGGACGCCGCAGTAGGCGGCTTTCTGGTGGTGGTGCTCGACGATTGACTCAATCGGCCAGGTAAACGGGGGATAGGGTCCCCCCTGGCGGATGTAATAGCCTGTCTCGACCAAGTGCCAGAGGTGGTCGATCACGCAGGCGCTGGCGAAGAACGAGCCTTCGGGGTCGATCGCGATGCCCCAGGGGTTACTCGTGCCTTCGCACCAGACTTCGAATACGCGCGTCTTGGGATGGATGCGAAAGATGGCGCAGGTGAACTCATACGTCTTGCCGTTCTTGGAGGCGACCTTGCAGGGGTTGAAAACTCCGTTCCAGCCATAGAGCCAGCCGTCCGGACCCCACGTCAGCGAATTGGGCAGCTCGTGAGTGTCGCTCCGGCCAAAACCGGTCGCGACCACATGGCGAGTGTCGGCCGCGCCGTCGCCGTCGCGATCTTCGAGAAACAGAATGTCAGGCGCGTTGGCGACCCACACGCCACCATGGCCGACGGCGATTCCTGAAGGAATATTGAGACCATCGGCAAAGACAGTAAACCGGTCAGCCTTGCCGTCGCCGTCGGAATCCTCGATTACCTTGACCCGGTCGCGACCCGGTCCGGGCCGCCGGCGGGGATACTCGAGACTCTCGGTGATCCAGATCTTTCCCCGTTCATCAAATGTCATCGCGACCGGATTGACGATATCGGGCTCGGCGGCGACAACCTCGACTTGAAAACCGGGTGGAACTGTCATGGCCCGAACCGCTTCGAGAGGAGTGCGCGGCGGGTTGGGGGGCTGGTCCTGGCCGTGGGGGATGGGTGCCGCAGGCGACGCCTGCTCCTGGGCGCTGGCGGTCGATCGAGCCAGACGCTCCGTCGCTGATCCCAAGCCGGCGGCCATAACCAACATCACGATCGCTCGATGCGAGCCTCTCACTCTCATACCTTGGCCTCTGGTTCTGATCGTTGATCCAGGCCGGCGAGCAGCTTTTCAAGCGTGCTCCATTCCACCGGCTTGACGAGATGATGGTCGAATCCCGCTTCCCGCGAACGCATCCGGTCGGCATCCTGGCCCCAGCCCGTCACAGCGATCAACACCGCGTTCTGGGTCAGCGGCTCTTGACGCAGCCGCCGGCAGACCTCGTATCCGTCCAGGTCCGGCATGCCGATATCCAGCACCAGTATTTCCGGCGCGCTCGCCAGCGCCTGCTCGATGGCGGCGACGCCGCCGTGCACAACGACAACGTCTTGACCCGCGAGCCGCAGCAGCATCCCCAGGGTCTCCGCCGCATCGACATTGTCGTCGGCGACCAACACGCGATGTCGAGTCCGCTCGGTGTTCACCGCGTGTGTCTCCGCCGCCCTTCACGGTCCAACTGCCAGAGCAAGCCCTGGATCTGTGTGCGTTGCGCATATCTGCGCTGAGAGCTCGCGCCGCGAAAAACGCCTGCCGGCTGATCGTGACGGCCACATCCGTGCAAACGTCGATCTCGATCGAAACCGGCCGGTTGGTCTTTCGCGAGCGGATTCCAGCGGCCAGAATGAGCAAATGCCGCAAACACTTTGGAGATCGTCCCTCGTCCTTGCGCTTTATCAGAACCGGCAGGCGCCCAATGCGCGATTCGTGCATATGGCTACCGTGCGCGCTGACGGCCGCCCCGCGAATCGCACGCTCGTATTTCGGGGGTTCTTGCACGAGACGCATCAATTGACCTTTACCACGGACAGTCGCACGCGCAAGCTGGCCGAGCTGGCCGCGTCGCCCCGCGCCGAGCTCTGCTGGTACTTTCCCGTGACGCACGAGCAATTCCGGATCGGCGGCACGATCAGGCTGATTGGCGAGGACAGCGGTGACGCGACCCTCGCCGCTGCCCGCCGCCAGACCTGGCGAGATTTGCCGGAAGCGACGCGTACCAGCTTTACCTGGCCGGCGCCAGGGCTGCCGCGCGATACCCGCGTTCCGTTCCCGATTGAACATCCTGACCCCCTGGAACCGTTGCCTCATTTTGCGCTGATCGTCCTTGATCCCCTCGACGTCGATCACTTGGAGTTAAACGGCACGCCGCAAAACCGCTGGGAATACCACCGCGACCACGAGGGCCGCTGGTCCGGCATCGAAGTCAACCCGTGACGGCCTATTCGGACTTCTCGACGGCTGTTGTCGCCTTGGCTTTCTGCTCCGAGTGCGTGAGCTGATCGAGAAAGGCCTGTGTGCCGGCGCCGGCGACCTGGGCGTCTTGCTCGCCGGTGCCGCCGCCGATTCCGACGGCCCCGATGACCTGCCCGTCAACCACGATCGGCACGCCCCCTTTGAGTGCAGTGATCTTGCCGCCGCTCGCCAGCGCTGCGTTTTGGAGGCTCAGATTCAAGAGCGGATCGGCCGGCGTTGCACCGGCGGCGAGCGGCCCAGTCGGCTGACGGAACGTCGCGGCGGCAGTCGCCTTGGTGATGGCCGTGTACCCGCTAGCCGGCCTGGCACCATCCATCCGCTCAAATGCCAGCAGATGCCCGCCGTCGTCGACCACCGCGATATTCACCTTTAACCCCAGTGACTGTGCCTTCGACTCGGCGCCGCCAACGACCGCCCGCGCACCTGCAAGGCCAAGACGCACCTGGTTGCGTACCACCAGTGGCGAAGCGCCAATCGAGCCCGCGGAGCTTGCAGGGATAAATTCCATCAATGCGGCGGCTGTGGTCGTCCGAGGAAGACGCCCCTCCCTCTGAATGGAAGCGACTTCCTTGCCAATCGCTGCGACACCATGCTTCAAGCCCTCGTCAAAATCACGTCGCTTGAAGCCCTCGATAAAGCCGTCCTGGATCCGCTGCCGTGCTGGTTCTGGCAGCGCCTGGCGGAACTTGCTCGAGACCAGGATCTCGATCTTGTGCTCATTCTTCGCGATCAAGACGAAAATACCATGGATTCCCGACTTGCGTGCGGCCATCCCGGCCGCCTCGGCAATCGGCGTGCCTTTGAGCGATGCGACGGTCTCGATCACCGTCGCTACACCGGAATCGCGCTCGATTCGCAGCAATTCCTTGCGTGCCGCCTCGACAGCGCTCGATTGAAAAACACGCGCTTCGTCAACGACAACTGAGCCCAGCGTTCTGTCCCCATCCGTGGGCGTCTGCTGGGCGGCGATCGCTGATCCACAAAAGACCCACCAGCAGCCCACGAGGGCGAGCCTCGCCCTCGTGGATCTCTTGGCTTTCGTGTCTGCCGACACTGCGTTGTTCATCAAAACTTGGCTCCTAAAACGTCTGTTAATCACGGCTTGCGCTGGGCAAACATCCACTCGATCACCTCGGGGTCGTTGTATACGCGATCCCAGCTGACATGGCCGACGCCTCGGTACTCGGTGATCTTGGGCTTGGCACCTTCGTGAGCGATTGCTTCGACCATCGCCCGCATGCCGGTCACAGTCTGGTCGCGGTCGGCGTCGCCGCAAAACGACCACACGGGCAGAGATTTATACTTGGCGGCTTGGTCGGGATGACCAGGCCCGCAGATCGGCACGACGGCCGCGAATCGCTCAGGATGAGCCGCAGCCAGCTCCCAGCTCCCGCGGCCACCCATCGATAGGCCGGTCAAGACCACGCGCTGCGGGTCAACAGCGTAGGTAAGCATGACTTCGTCTAAAGCCTTGATGGCGGCATTGATGTCGTCCGATCCGGCGGCCCAGGTCCGCCGCGCCTGGGGAAACACCACGATCGCGGGCAGTCCGTGCGGGCGATTGAAAATCGCAGGGCCGATGCCGGCCTGAGTGGGCTGAATGCCATCCTCACCCCGCTCGCCCGCGCCGTGCAGGAAGAGAATCACCGGAAACACTTTGTTGCCGTCATAACCCTCGGGCACATAGATCGCGTACTTCCGCTCCCCCTGGTCGGTCTTGAGCGTCCGCAGGTGAAAGCCCGGCTGGGTCGAGTTGCCGGCGGTCGGGATCGGCAGCGGCTGAATCATCGCGTCCTTGAATTGAACTTCCATCGGACCGCCGGCATGGATCTGCACCGCCAGCAATCCCGATCGCGCAACTGAAGCGTCCGGCTCGCGGTAATCGACCGATTTCTTGCCGTTGATGTAGAGCTCGATCTTGTCACCCATCGCACGGATCACGTAATGGTTCCAGTCCGTCTTGTTGAGTGCCTCCAGCGCCTCGTTACTGGCCGCCACCAGCACCTTGTTGCGGCGCGACTCGTCGTAGAGTGAGCCCCAGTAGCCGTCGCCGAAGTCAGCCTGGTAGCCCGACATCTCGTGATTGGGAATCCGAATGCTGCGAAATTGGACGCCACTATTTCCCTTGCCATCCACCACGCGGAAGTAGAGCGACAGGTTGAAATCGCCGTAGGAGCCTGTTGTCGACAGGAATTCATTATGATCGAGACCGGGCGAACGGCCGAACAAAACCCGATCCTTGACCGACCAGAACCGCATGTCTCCCTCCCAGCCGGCCAGCCCCTTCCCGTTAATGAGCGGAGTAAAGCCGACGGTCTCGACCACTGGAGGCAAGCTCGAGAGCTGCCGCAGCCAGTACATCACGATCGTGGCCGTGTAGCTGCCCGCCAGATCGCCAGTGCCTCCAGGCTTGCTCGCGTAGCTGCCGTCGGATTGGCGGCATCGGGCGATGAACGAGAGCAATCGCTCGACGTCGGGCTTTTCATGGAGCATGAAAAGTGCCCGCATGACGCGATAGGTTGACCCGAGGTCCGGAGGACCGCAGTCCTTGGCCCAGCCCCCTTCAGGCCGCTGGCCGGCCTTGAGCGCCGCGATGACCGCGTCGCGCTTGTCGAGCTTCATCCCCATGCGCAAGACCGCCGCGCCCGCTCCTCCGGTGGCGAATGCCTGCGCCGGCCCTTCACCCCACGTCCCCTCGGCGTTTCGCATCTTCTGGAGCTCTTCGCGCCACCGCGGGAAATCGGGCGACGTGGCCTTCACGGCCTCGAGTCCCGCGATCGCCAGCCGGACTTCCTCAAACCGCTTCGCATTTTTGCCCAGATAATCGCTCGCCTCCTTGATCATTCTCTGATCGGCGATCTTGAGCTCCGACGCGGCCATCAAACCGATGGCCGTGGTGATGACGTCGGGCTTACCCCCTGGCATCGGCGCAAACCCGCCGCTCGAGTCGCGGCACGACTTGACATACTTGATGCAGCCCAGAATATCGGGAACCGAGCCACCGACGTGCTTGAGCACCCTGAGCCCTGAGTTGGTCGCGCCCAAGGTTGAGGGCTGACCGGGCTTGGCCGCGAAGCCGCCATCCGGGTTTTGGTGGGCAGCCGCAAATGCGGCCGTCTGCATGTATTCTGCCGGGGTCTGGCCGCGTGCCGGCGCACTCACCCCAAGAAGGGCGAATACGGCAAGAATCACTGCGCTTCGTCTCATGGCTGGGTTCCTGGCGGGTTGCGGATCGAAGAGGAACGTTCGTCAGTTACTCAGTCTGCCAGGACAAAGCCAGCGGGGCAACATCCCGACCACCAAGAGTGGCACAGGTTGGGCTGAATGCCCGCGTGCTCCACGATTTGAGCTCCCGTCGCGAACGGGCCTTCGTTAAATTGAATTGCGCTGCGATTCCGCTCGGGCTTTTGGACAGTGAGCTGTTCGGTCATCAAATATGGGAGCGCTGTATGGAACGCCGCACGTTTCTCGCAGCCGCGGCGGTCGGCTCACTCGTGGGAGGTCCGTTTGCGCGGCTTGCTAACTGCGCAGCGTCACACTTCAAGTGGCTTCACGTC
Source organism: uncultured Isosphaeraceae bacterium (assembly GCA_963850935.1). Classification (GTDB taxonomy): domain Bacteria; phylum Planctomycetota; class Planctomycetia; order Isosphaerales; family Isosphaeraceae; genus CAWFRS01. The sequence goes on along the minus strand of CAWKNT010000013.1, from coordinate 24,628 downwards.
GAGTGGCTCGGCATCATTCAAGACCGAAGAGATCGACGTCGCCGGAAACAAGGTGTTTTATCGCCGTTATGGACAAGGTGCTGCGATCCTGATGGTACACGGCTTTCCGCGAACAAGCCTGATGTGGCGATTCTTTGCGCCTAAGCTTGCCGGAAATCACACCGTGGTCTGCGTCGACCTGCGCGGCTACGGTCGAAGCGGAATTCCCGCTTCGGCGGACGACCACTTTCCTTATTCCAAGCGCGCAATGGCAAAGGAACTGGTCGATGCGATGGTCAAACTCGGCTTTCCAACCTTCACGCTGATCGGCCACGATCGCGGAGGACGCGTCGCCTATCGGATGGCCTTGGATCATCCGAAGAGCGTGGAGCGTCTCGCAGTGTTCGACGTGATTCCAATTCTGGAAGCTTGGAGCCGGTCGGATGCGCGGTTTGCTCAGACGTATTGGCCCTGGATGCTGTTGTCGCAGAAACAGCCGCTACCGGAGAGCTATTTACTCGGCGCTCCGAAGGCGGTCTTCTCTAACCCTTTCGGACAGGGTTCTTTTGGCCCCGAGATTCTCGAGGAATACGTTTCCACCTATCGCGATCCTGCCCGCGTTCATGCAATCTGTGAGGAATATCGAGCCGCAGCCACGATCGATGTCGAACATGATCGCGCTGACAAGGAGGCTTCCAAGCGAATCGAATGCCCGATGCTGCATCTCTGGGCCGAGGGTGGTCCGCTCGACACTTTCTATGCAAAAGACGGCGGTCCGCTGGGCATTTGGCGTCAATGGGCTCCGCGCGTAAAAGGACTCGCGATGAAAGGCGGCCATTTCTTCCCGGAAGAGAACCCTGATGACACCGCTGCTCTCATCAACCAATTCCTCGCATCATAGCCAGTGTGTCCGTGACTCTGTGACACAATCCGTCAGGTCTCCCCAGCGAAAAGCCTGGCATCATGCCGTTTCCCGTCCACGCCGACCTGAAGCAAGAAATTTACCGCACTGACGTGAAGGGCGCGTGGGAACTTAGGATTGCGACATCCGGAATTCGTGATGAGTGTTAGATATGTCATATTTATATAACTATCAGTACCGCGACGCGCTAGTTGCCCGGCACTTCTAGCCCGTGCGAGTCAGTTTGTTGACGTTCCCTGCAGCAGCTCGTGGTGTTCCTGCTCTGTGTGGCAAGTCGTCCCGACCGTGTTTCACCCTCCCGTTAATTCTTTCACAGTATGGCTTGAAAACAATTTTGGTGGCGCTTATACTGCCAGCGAACTGTTAATTCATTCGCATCAGGGGAGGTGCATTGGAAATGCCTCGGCGAACATCGGAGACGTTGACCGGACGCGAATCAGAGATCATGGACGTCCTCTGGGACCTGGGCGCGGCGACCGCCGAGCAGGTGCGCGAGGGGTTGAGCGGTTCCTCGCACGACTCGACCGTGCGGACGCTGCTGCGCGTCCTCGAGCGGAAAGGGTACGTCGCGCACGAGTTCCGGGGGAAGGCCTATCTCTACCGCGCGGCGGTCCCGCGGCAGAAGGCGCAGCGCAGCGCGCTGCGCTGCGTCCTGGCCCGACTCTTCGGCGGCTCGGCCGAGGACCTGGTCCTCCGCCTGATCGAGGACGAATGGATCACTCCCGAACAACTTGATGCACTCCGGAAAACCGCGTCGCGACCGAAAACCGAGACCGGGACCGACCGCGGCCGACGCCGGCGAGGAGGCCAAAAATGAGCGATGTTCTCGATCTCGAATCCGCAATAGTCCGCCAGGCGATCGCCTTTGGGCTGGATGTGTCAATCAAGTCCACGGTCCTCCTCGTGCTGGCCATCGGGATCCACGCGATCCTTGGGCACCGTCGAGTGCTCGCCCGGTCGGCGCTATGGAATGCATCCCTTGCCGCGTTGCTCGTCCTCCCCGCGGTAGTGGCTTTGTCGCCTCGGTGGCGAGTCGGTGGAATCTGGCGGCTCGAGAGCGAGATGATCGCGCGGCCGTTCGCCAGCGCTCGTCCGGATCTCGTCCCTCGTTCCCAGAAGGCATTGCTTCTTCAGGCGGCTCGATCGGGGTCCGGGCTCGAATATTTCCGGGATTCTTATCGGCTTTCCCCGAACACCGGCGAGGCCGTCCCCCAATCGGGCGGACGACGGGCCGTTCGCCAGTCCGCGAGCGAATCGACGCCGATCGCGATTCCCGCGCGTGGGCCAACCGGAATGCTGGTTCTCGGTTCCTTTGGGCTCGCCGTCGTGATTGTCTACTGCCTCGGGGTAACCGTCTTGGCGGTGCGGCTGCTCGTGTCGCTCGCGGCGCTGGCGCGCCTGCGGCGGCGAAGCATTGCCGTTGATACCCGGGTCTGGCGTGAGGGACTCGAACGCTGGAGGGCTTCGCTCGGCATCGATCGTCCGGTCACACTGGGCCGGTCTGACCATGTGAACGTGCCGGTGGCGTTCAGTTGGCTGCGGCCGTCGATCCTCGTGCCTCGGTTCCTGGCTGAGACGAGCGACTCGCGCCTGATTGACGCCGTGCTGATCCACGAACTGTGCCACATCCGGCGCGGGGATTTTGCCTGGAACGTCGCCTGCAAGCTTGCGCGGGTCGTGTACTGGCCGCAGCCGCTTATCTGGTTGGCCGGTCGGCTGATCCACAGCGTGCGCGAGCAGGCCTGCGACGAGCTCTGCGTACATGCCTTGGGTAGTTCACAGGGCTACCGCGCGGCCCTCCTCGCGATCGCGTCCAGATTGCTCGGACAGCAACCAGGGCAACGGAACGTGTTGAGTCTCGGATTGGCTATGGCCCAATCGCCACGCTTAGCCCGCCGCCTCGACCAGATCGAGCAAATGGAAGGCCGGGAATCCTGCCGACTGGACCGACGGGCGAGATGGACGACGACGGCCGTCGTGGTCGCGATCGCCGGCCTCGTCGGCGCCATCGAATTCGGACAAGAGTCAACGCGGGCCGAGATCGTCGCTCAAACCACGAAGTCCGAGCTTAAACCGGATCAGCCGGCGAAGCCCGCAGATCCGGCCCAGCATCCCGTGCCCGATGCCATCGAGCTAACCGTCGTCGACGCCAAGACAAACAAACCCCTCGCCGGCGCCGCTGTCCTGAACTGGATCGATTTCCGCGAGGACAATCTTACGACCAACGACCAGGGGCGCGTGCGAGTCCCGCGGTCGACCGAGCTCTTCCCCGACCGGGTTGCGGTCGACGTCTGGAAGGACGGTTACGTCCAGCAGAGGTTCAATTGGGGAAAGGGCCATGAAGATGGTGTGATTCCCGAGCAGTTCACCATCAGGCTTTTGCCCGGCGAGGTAACTTATGGGGGGATCGTGAAGGATCCGGAAGGCAAGCCGATTCCGGGAGTGCTTGTCGAGCTCTGGGGCTACCTCAAGGAGAAGAAAGAGCCGCACGAGCTCTGCTACCATGTCCGCTCGACGACCGATGCGCAGGGCCGATGGCGCAACAGCAGCCTGCGCGAGATGAGTTTCATCTATCTCTATCTCTCACACCCGGACTTCCTCGCCGACGGCGACCGTCACCCCAGGACGTTCGGGAGCCCGAGCGATCGCGACAAGCCCCCCTCGCAGGAATTGGACCGTTTACGGAATCAGACCGACCTGCAGGTGATGGAACGGGGTGTCGAGCTGCGCGGCAAAGTCGTGGACGACCGGGGCCGGCCGATCGCTAACGCCGAAGTCGCCTGGGTCGAGGATGAGCAACAGTTCAATTCCGACATACCCAAGACTCATAGCGACAGCCAGGGTCTTTTCCACTTCGCTCATGCTCGTGCTGGCAAGCTTGCGGTACTGGCCAAAGCCAAAGGCCGCTCCCCCGGCTTGGTGACGGTGAAGGCCAGGCAGACGACCACGCCGATCGAACTCCGCCTGGAGCCGGGGCGAGTGCTGCAGGGGCGGGTCGTCGATCTCCAAGGCAAGCCGATTGAAGGCGCATTCGTAAACGTCGACACCTGGCGCGGATATCGCTGCCTGGGCGTCTTTCTCTTGAGCGCTCAAGACGGTCGCTTCCGCTGGGACGATGCCCCTTCGGATCCAATCAAGCTGAACGTCGCCAAGACCGGCTATCAGGGGATTAACTTCAGGGAGGTCGCTGCCGCATCAAACGAGGTCGTCTTCACTCTATCTCCATCGCTCCGGATCGCGGGCCGCGTGCGCGACGGAATCACTGGGAAGGCGCCGAGCGGGCTCGTCGTGATCGAGAGGGGAACTGTTGACACCCAGACGGGCGAGGTCGCCCAATGGGTGCACGACGATCGGATGTTTGTGCATCAGGGCCGCGTCTCCGCCGATATAGACGCCACCAACTCGACGTCCTTCAAGCTGCGGATTACTTCGGCCGGCTACGATCCGCTCGTCTCGCGGACGATCCAGAGCAGCGAAGGTCGTGTCAATCTCGATGTCGACTTGAAGAAGCTGACGACGACGCGCGCCAGTGGCCCATCGGGCGTTGTCCGCGATCCCGACCGCAAACCCCTGGCCAGCGCTCAGGTGGTGATGTCGACCGTCGATTCGATTGCTGGACAGCGTCATGGTCGGTGGGTATCGATTGACCATGGGCAAGTCGTCAATGCCGATCAGCTCATGATCGTCACGACCGGGCCGGACGGCAGGTTTACTTTCCCGCCCACGGACGCGCCGTACGAAATCCTGGCCTTCACGGATGCCTACTACGCCCGGGCAACCAAGCCTGAGTTGGAAGCGGGCCACGAGCTGACAGCCCAGCCCTGGGGACGGATCGAGGGGCAACTGTTCATCGGATCGAAGCCGGGAGCCGGCTACTTCGTAGCGGCCCATACAGCCGACCTGCGCAACTCTAATCAGCCCGGCTTCGGCGTGTCGGACAAGGTCCAGACCGACACCGAGGGCCATTTTGCATTTCGACAGATCTTCTCCGGGAATATTTTGCTGTTCTATGGGCTCGAAAAAGATGGGAAGCAGGTTTCGAGTCACGGGAACCGGATTGTCGCCGTCGATGCCGGCCAGACGACGCGGGTGACTCTGGGCGGGCGTGGGCGTCCCGTGATCGGCCGCATCGCCCCGCCGTCCGATCTCGGCCGCCTCTAGACCTCTCGGAAGGCCTCGCGTTCCGAATCGAAAGCAACAAGCCGATGAGCTATTTCCCGCCCGAAGTGCTCAAGAGCGACGATGTGTTGCAAGGGATGTTCAACGCGAGCCGGACTCCAGGAAACATCGCGTACCAGGCTCAATTTGTCCAGTTGGGCCTGAAGGTCACTGAAGACGGCTCGTTTCGGGTTGATGATGTGCCCGCCGGAACATACCGGCTGACCACCTGGCTCACTAACCGCGCCGTGTTCGAGCTCAACGCCGCGTCCGGTCGACGTATCGCTAACCTGGAGCATTTCTTCACCGTCCCGGAGATGCCTGGCGGGAGGAGTGATGAGCCGTTCGACTTGGGGACAGTCACCCTGAGTCAGCGATTGCCGAAACCGCTCTCTGAGGGCGATGTCGCGGCTCCGATCGAGTTCACCACGCTCGACGGCAAACGGCTGAAGCTGGCCGATTACCGGGGGAAACTCGTCCTGCTCAACTTCTGGGCGCCGTGGAAAGATCAGTCGCTGTTCCAGATCCCCTATCTCAAGGATGTGGCGAAGATTTATGAGGGCGAGCGGTTCGCCATTCTCAACCTGATCCCCGATGCCGAACCATCCGAATCGAGGCGCCTGGCGGCGGAGGTCGGCTTGCCCGGGACCCTGGGATTCCTCGGCCAGTGGTCAACGAGCCCGGTGATCAAGGACTATGGGGTTGAGCATCTACCAGCGACGTTTCTGATCGGCCCCGACGGCAAGATCCTGGTGAGCGGCGATGGCAACCCTAGCCGGCTCTGGATGACGCAGTTCAAGGATGAAGTGGCCCGGGCGCTCAAGAAGTAGGGCCGAATCTTCTATGCCCTGGTGACGGAAACAGACGGGACGAAACGATCTGGCCCGATTTTCGCGATATTTTCCGCGCTTTATTGCGAGACCGGTTGATCGGCCTTGGCTTGGTCCGCGTCGGTTAGTTGGTGTTGCGGATCTCGACGGCGCGGGCGTGCCATCGATCGGCGTCATCGTTGCGCCTCATCTGCCGGAGTAAGACGGCGTATTTTTCAGCAGTTTCCGCCAGATCGACGTTTGCGGCGGGCGTGTTGCGCTCGCGGGCTATTGCTCCTACGAGAATTGCGATCGATCGCACGTAGAGGCTTTCGGCTTCGGTGTATTTCGCTTGTGCGATAAAAACGATCGCAAGTTGATCGAGAACGGCGATGCTATTGATATGGTCGCGCCCAAAACGCTTTTCTTGAAGTGCGAGCGATCGCAGATGAAGTTGCTCAGCCTCAGCATAAATCTTCCGCGCGGATTGGATCCGGCCGAGGACATAGAGACACTGAAAAACGGCGTCAGGCCTGGCCCGCCTGTCGGCGTCGCGGACCGAGAGGGCCCATCTGGCCAGCGGCTCGGCCTCGTCGTACCGTTGCTGATGATAGAGCACCTGGGCGAGGTCGCAATAGCTCGCGGCCATGATCCGGCGCGTGTCGGGCAGATAGGGCCGGATATCCCTGATGGCCAGGTTGAGTCGTTCCACGGCGCGGTAGTAGTCGCCATTCTGAAAACTTTTCGCGGCTTCTTGCTGGTGAACCATCCAGTCGCTTAACGTGCACAGGTGGATTGATTGCGCGAGAGCTGGGGAAGCTGGCGCGAGAAATAAAACGACGGCAAGACAATGATTCAGCCAGCCGCGGCGACTCATGTCTGAACCCTCGAACACTCCCAATCTGTGCCTGCGCGATGTGCTTGTCCTGACTCTATGGTTGCAATCACCTCATGTTCTTTTCAAGTCGGAAATGAGGTCGATCGCGAACGTCTCTACGTCCGCGGGCACGTCGACCGTTCGACAGACATGGTTGGGCGAAACGAGAACGTTGAGCGGCGCCCCTTCGCCGATTTCGCCGACACCCATGCGACCCCATGCGACGAACGGCCTCCGGTAGCCGGGCGCGCAAGTAAGGCAGGTCCTTTCCTTGATGGGACGTTCGCCGCGTCGTGCGGCCACGGCATTGGCCCTCAGTCGTCGGTCCTCTCCTCAAGTATGAGAGACAGCGGACGACCGGGTACATCCGATTTTTTTTCCGATTCTTGAACGCGCCATCCCCCTCGTGATCAGTATCCTGGAGGAGCGTTAAACGGAGACTCGGGGAGGACTATCCGAATGGACATCAAACCGGCCAGGGGCGTCCTGCGCGAGATCCGGACGCTTTACGCTTACGGCACGCTGAGCGGCCTGACCGACTCCCAGTTGCTCGATCGGTTCCTCGCCCGGAGTGGCGACGATGCCGAGGACGCGTTTGCGGCCCTGATGCATCGCCACGGGCCAACTGTCCAGGGCGTTTGTCGGCGCATGTTGCCGGCATCCCCTGATGCCGAGGACGCATTCCAGGCGACATTCCTCGTCCTGGCGCGGCGCGCGGCATCGATCGGACGGCGCGAACAACTTGCGAGCTGGCTCTACGGTGTCGCGGTCCGGACGGCCAAGGAGGCCAGGCGCCGGGCTGCGCCAGCGAGCGATCGAGAGGCAGTTGATGAATGTCTCCAGGTTTGAGTCGGACCCTCCGGGGGACCGGGACGACCTCGTCCTTGTCCTCAACGAGGAGCTGAGCCGTCTGCCGGAACGTTATCAGTCCGCCTTGCTCGCCTGCGAGCTAGTCGCCCGCAAAGATTTGGCGGCAACCCCGATCCGACGCCTCCTTGAAGTGGTTTTCAATTCCCCTTTTTCGCAGGTCCTCCAGCCACCGCTCGATGCGAGGCTGTTAGAGTCGCCGCCGGAATTGACTTGGCACGACGGCACGACCGAGTATATCCGCCGCAACTCTCCGCTGATCACTGGCGACGTCATCGACTTGGTCGAGAAGGAGGTGAGCATCCTGGGCGTCCTCGTTGGTGGCCAATTCTGCCTGCTCCAGTGGCTACGCCGCCGATTCCGCCGGCGACGCGAGCGCAGCTTCGAGGCGTATATCCTTCAAGTCGCGCGAGTGGAGCGCCGGCGCTGGATCTATCGAGGGCGCCGACCCTCAACCTCGCGGCGTTGTTGCAGCTCCAAGAGGAACTAACCCAAATCAAGGGTGAGGCCCTCGAGCGGTTCGCCGACGGGCAACTCGGTGGCGAGGAACTCATGTCTGGGTTCCTCGTTCACGCCAGCGACGCCCGCGACTTCCTCATGCGACTGATTTTGCACCAGCGCGACCATCTGGAGGACCAAGCGCCGGCGCAGCACCGGCCGGCCGACGTGCTCTGGAACGAGGCGGTCGGCGAACGGACCCACATGGCATTGGAGACCGGAGTCGTCGATGGCCGAGACTTCGTCCCAGGCCAAAATCGGCCGGCTAACTGATTGAGAGATCTTTTAGCTGGCAGAAACGCCCGTACGCGCTGACCGCACTGGACGACGTCAACCGCGGAAGACGATCGTCAAGCCCGCCGTCCATCAGGTCGAGCGGGCTGTTTGCTGCGCTCTTTGACATGGTGAGGTCTTTACCGAAAAAACATGCCCTGCACTCTGGGTTATCACTTCTCGGGAGTATCATTGTCAGACACAAGGATCTTTGTTGAACGATAGCTTGGGTTTTCCCCTCTCCCCACCCCTGACGACGCTGTCGAGGGTGGATCCGCGCCCACCGACCACTGTGTCGTGCGGGCTGTATGCACGCGCTACCTTTTGTGTTCCGCACCCGCAACTGCAACGTCCTAGGTTGCAATTAACTCGACCAACGGAGCCAGGCGGATTGTAAGGTGCTCGGTCGGGCGAAGTGATAACGCTCACCTAAAGCATTTGGGCGTTGATCGCTATAAAACCCCGCCAGCCGGGGCAGCCCGAGCGCTCGGGCTGGCCTCGGCAAGTAACACGATCGAGCCCGCCGCTCTTACGCGCCATGCTGGCGAGTCAGACGCGCATCCCGTGAATCACCCGGCTTTGAGTGCCGGTCCTGTTTCCAGGCTTGCCATAGCATTCTGTCGGCCACTCTTAAGCCAATCGTTGAACCGGTCCGTACACGATGCGCACAAATCAATCGGCTCGTCGTGTAGTGTGGCAAGTTGCCCTTGCTTGGCTTCGATGATCGTGTGACCTCCCAGGATCGTGTCACCGCAACGGTTGCAATGTATTTGCGTGGTCCTGCTCATGCTTCCCCACCCGAATCTGAAACTTACGCCGAGCACACATTGCTCCCACACATCTTGCACTTTGGCCATCCAGCCAGTTATTCGTCCCTCACAATGTTTTTCTCTTTACCTGAATTATAGGCCCAAATGATGGCATGATCTGCCGTCGCTGAAGATTCATCCATGTTTCATCATTTCTTCTTTGGATACAAATCCGCTTGGATCCACGCTTTCGCACTCCGGCAACAACTGCCCCGCCGCTGATTTCGGTATTCGCCATGCGCCGCTCCCTTGTCCGCTGTGTTAATAATTTGAAGGATCAAAATGAACTGAACCCAGCCACGACGGATAGGCCTTGAGTGCCCGGCTGGGTCGGTACGTTGGCATAGACAAGTCTTATCATGCACTTGCCGGCGTGCTCTCAAACCCCGTCTGCCGGGGCGACAGCCCCTCTGTCCGCCCCGGCCAATTTCCGGCCGCTAACGTCTGGACATGTACAGACTGTGCTGGCATTCTGTGCGCTATGATCAAACTTGTGATATCTGGTGGCCAAACTGGCGCCGACCAAGCCGGCTGGAGAGCCGCGCAGGCTTGCGGTATATCGGCATCCCGACCGTCTGGCATCCCGAGCCCGCGCCGCAATTCAATACCGTCGCCAATCTCTTCTTTACCTGGCGGAAGAGGCAAAGCTCGCAATCGATGGCTTGATCTACTCGAAGACGTGGCTCTTCCGTGCGCCAAACTCCAGGCATCCGAAGACCGGACTCTTCAAACGCCGGCTCACGCTCGACGAACTCACTCACTTGAAAGTCGAAGCCGTTCGCCAACTGGCACGAAATCCCGAGCTCTTCAAGATTCCCAGCGGGGCGGCACTGTGCGTGCGTGCGGCCGACGATTGGGAGAAAGCCCGCCGAGTTGTCGAGCGTCAGGCGGAACGCATTCGTGCACCCCGAGCAGGCAACGTCGAGATGAGCGCGTTTCTGAAAAGGTTCATCCGCGACGGCGAGCTTGAGCCCGCCCGTCGAGCCGTTTCGACCTTTCGCGCCGCGGCCGAACTCGCCGAGATTCACGAAGCTCACGGTTTCGACGCCCTGGCTCACGCCCTGCTCGCCGAAAGCGCCCTCGATTCGGGGTTGAGCCCGAACGAAGCGGCTCGGCAGATTGCTTGCGGTCTGGCTCACTGCCGACGAGCGAAGGAAGGTGGCGCGGCATGAGTGAAGCACAGTATCAATCCGCGGCCGACCTGCTCGACCCCTGGCGCGACGACGTTCTGAGCGGAAAGCCGCCGACCCTCTATCCGGTCGGTACTGGCGAGCTTGCCAGGATCGAAATCGGAGCGGGAATCGTCACGCTGATCGGCGGAGCACGGGGGGCCGGAAAGACCGCGCTCACGTTGCAATGAGTGCTCGACGCCCTGAGCGCGACGCCGAGCCTGAAGACACTGATGCTCAAAGTCGAGATGAGCCCGAACACGCTTCTCGACCGCCAGCTTGCGCGGCTCGCCGGCATCGATTGCTCGCTCATCAGGCATCGACGGCTCACGGCCGAGCACGCCGGCTCGATCGAGCGGGGCATGGAGGCCCTGGAGAGCGTTGCCGACCGGCTCGCCTTCGTTCGCCCGCCGTTCGACTTGGCCAACGTCGCGCATACGGCCGACGCGTTCGACGCCGGTCTGATTCTGATCGATTACATTCAATGGGTGCGAGCTCCAGGCGAGAACGGAGACCGCCGCGAGGCGGTCGATGCGACGATGGACTATCTCCGGAAATTTGCCGACGCTGGGGTTGCGATCATCGTCGTCGCCGCGCTCGCTCGCTCGAAAGATGCGAAGGGGCGGTCGAGTTATAACGAAGGGCTGAGCCTGGCGAGCTTCCGCGAAACAAGCGAGCTTAAATACGGGGCCGACGACGCCTTCATTCTGGCGCCGGGTGATGACAACAAAAGCGAAGGGGAAGCATCTTCCCGTGTTGTCCTGAAGCACCAGAAGAGTCGGCAGGGCGAGACGCGGGATATCGCTTTGGCCTTCGATCGCAATAGATAGCGGTTTACGCCGGCGCCGCCATCTGAGCTCACAACGCGAACCGAGAAGCGGAAGCTTCAGGTGGCTCTTCGCGTTCTTTGGGATCGGACTTCGCCGGCTCAAGACGACGGCGAGGTTGACTGATAAATTCCGACAGCATGAGGGGCATGATTACCAATAGATCAGAAATCTGGAATAAGCCCCTGATGTAGCGTATCAGCGGCGAGTGATGGTGACTCTTGAACCTACGGCAGAGGAAACCGCCAATCAGGGCGAAGGCCACTTGCGGCCAGCCGAGCATGACGACGCTGCCGAAGACATAAGATCGGGATGAAAACGAACGGACGGTCCCGCCCGACGGTTTGTTCCAGGACGCGGATAAATGGCGAAAGGTAGGGATTCACCAGCCCGTCGGGGACGGCCAACTTAACAACGCGACGTAGAGGGCCAACGCCATCGCACCGAATGCCTCAAACCCCAGGAGGAACGGGCGGCTTCCAGGACGCCGTTGACCGATCAGTATGCCGACCGCCAGAACGTTCGCCATCGGCAGGGCACCCAATAACAAGAAGATACCAAAGTCACCCGTTCCGGAACCAAGGATTGCTCCGTATCGCCGCGAAGTCGAGTGCGGCGATGGCGACGGCGACCATGAGCCAGGCGATTCGGAAACGGGGTGCTTTCACGGCAACCTCTTGGATGCGGAAGCCCGCCCATACGTCCAGTTCGGGCGGAAGTCGGGGCAAAACAGCGTGATCTCAGGCCCGTGGCTCCGGAAAAACTCCTCGACAATGATCTTATTCCAGGTTTCTGTTCCATTGCTAGTCGCGCCACCATGACGACCGCAACTCGGAAATCCTCGAGACGTGAATCTCGGCTTCGCTTCGAGCTACTGAACGTCTTCGTCGATTCCGGCATGGCGACCTGAGCCGGGCGGAGCTGGCGGTCTGGCTGATCCTCTATCGTGACACGAAACGAGACGGGACCGCCCGAGCGTCGCTCGACGACCTGGCTCGGCGAGGGGGCATGAATCGACAAACGGCAAGCCGAGCGGTCGGCCGACTGGCTCGCCGCAAGATGCTTCGAGTGCTTCGTCGCGGGGGGTTGAATTGCGGACCTTCGACCTATCGCGTCTTCCCGTTTCCTATGGAGTGAACACTTCGACTGTTGGCACCGCGGAGGTTAGAACCTCATGAGGGTGCCGAACTTTTACATCGTCAAAGGGAGAAGTTACCGGTACATCGAGATAGATCAGTGATGAAATGAACCAGCAGGGCACAATTCGATAGCAACGACCTGACATGCACGTCAAAAGAGATAAAAGAGGCATATTAGGAGCAGAATATGGGACACTGTTGGGGAGATTTCAGCCGTGTTTCAACCTAGCTCGTTCGCTAATGTTTTTCGGCTCGAATCACACCATCGCGTCGCCATCGGGTCGAAGAAGACGCGGGGATCGAGGCTCTCACGTCGACGTGCGAAGCCTCCTGTTTTGGAATCGCTGGAAAGCCGGGCGATGCTCTCAACGATCGTAGTGTCTAACACCGGCGATACTGGCCATGGCACGCTACGTGCAGCGATCGAGCAGGCCAACCTCGACGCTGCCCAGGACACGATCACGTTCGCCCCCTCGGTCGCGGGCACGATCACCCTTTCGACCGCCCTGCCGGACCTGTCCGCCGGAATGAACATCGTCGGCCCAGGACCGTCCTCGTTGACTGTGGCCGATGGGGGCTTCTCCGGCATCTTCACCGTGTCACCCGGGGCCCGTGTCGCCATATCGGGCCTGACCATTACCGGTGGATTCAGCGGGGCAAAGATCGACAATTTGGCCGCGTTAACGATCGCCAACGACGTTATCGGCGGCAACTCCGGCGGCTCCGGCGGGATCGATAACTCCGGCATGCTGTCGATCACTGATTCCACGATTAGTCACAATGTTGCCGAATTTGCGGCGTCCCTCCCTGGCGCAGGCGGCGGGATCGACAACTCCGGCACATTGTCGATCACTGATTCCACGATTAGTGACAATTTGGCCGTACCTGGGGAGTCCACTGCTGGCGAACTTCCTAGTTACGGTGGCGGGATCATCAATACCGGCACGATGTCGGTTACCGACTCCACATTCACCGGCAACTCTGCATCCTTCGGGGGAGGAATCGAGAATTCCGGGGCCCTGACGGTCACCTCCTCAACCTTCAACGGGAACACCGCCTCTGGGCGCGTCGGGGGGGATAAGGAGGGTCCTTCGGTGCCCGGTCAGGGTGGCGGCATCGACAATTCCGGCACCCTATCAATAACTTACTCCACGTTCAGCGGCAACTCGGCTTCCTTGGGGGGAGGGATCGACATCTCCGACAAAGCGTCGATCGTCGACACGATCGTGGCCGGCAATTCAACGAGCGGCAGCGCCGCCAGCGACATTGGAGGCGACGTCATGGGGTCGTACAACCTGATCGGGCCAGGCGGCTCGGGCGGGATCAGCGGTGGCCAGGACGGCAACATCGTATTGAACAGCCTCACCGGGCTCGGACTGTCGCCCTTGGGAGACTACGGCGGTCCCACGCAAACCATGGCCCTGCTTCCGGGCAGCCTCGCCATCGACGCTGGAATTACTGTCTCCAGTGTCGCCACCGATCAGCGGGGAATCACCAGGCCGCATGGGAGGCCCCGACATCGGCGCCTTCGAATCCCGCGGCTTCATTCTTGCCGTTGTTAGCGGGGGAGACCAAAGCACGCCAAGCGGCTCGGCCTTTCCCGTTCCCTTGGTCGTCTCAGTGGTTAGCCCGTTTGGCGAGCCGGTCGCGGGCGGCCTCGTGACTTTCGCCGCGCCTGTGACGGGCGCCGCGGCCCACTTCGACGCCAACCCCGCGATTATCGACGCCAGTGACCAGGCCAGTCTAGCCGCTTCGGCCAACGGTTACAGCGGTACTATTCTGTCACCGCTGGGGCGATTGGCGCCGGCACCGTCGCGTTCGCGTTGACCAATGTGGCTGACCCGAGGGTCGTGAGCCTGCGGCGTTTTGGCTTTCATGAACACCCGACCCTTCTGGTGCTGACCTTCAGCGAGCCGATGGACGCCGCCCAGGCGGACAACCTTGCCAATTACCGCCTGGTCGCGGCCGTCCCGGACCTCGATCCGGGGTCAAGGGCGGCCGCGCCATCCGTATCCGTCGTGCCCTTTACGATGCCGTCTCACAGACGGTCACGCTCTGGCCAATCCGCAGGCTGCCGTTGCGTCGGACCTTCTTGCTCACAGTCGTGGGGACTCCCCCGGGTGGATTGACGAACGCTTCGGGGACGTTCCTCGACGGCGCCGGCACGGGCCAACCGGGCAGCGACTACATGGGGATCGTCAATCGGAAGTCGCTGGCCGGCCAAACCGGTCGGCACTAAGCGCCGAGGCACGTCCGCGAGGAGGGTAGGTGTTCCTAGCGAGAGCGAGAGCGGTCGGCCGACTGGCTCGCCGCAAGATGCTTCAGGTTATCCGGCGCGGCGGGTTGGCTGCGGACCTTCGACCTATCGTGTCTTCCCGTTTCCGATGGGACAAGAAGAATGATCCCTCATGCGGTGAGAAACTGAGCGGCGCTATGATGGTGAGCGAGGAAGGAACCGACGAGCCGACAACGGCCAATTTTTTGGAGGCGATAACGTGTACGACGAGTCAATCCTACGTCCATCGAAGAGCCACCTGCGTCTCAGCCTGCGGACGCTGATCGTCGTGGTCTTGGTGCTCGGCGTCTGGAGGGCTGGACAGTGCGTAATGCGGGAATCCACGCGATGCCGTGTCAACGATCCAAAAAGCCCGTGGAGGCGTTTCGTACCATTGGCAGTGGGGGAACGGACGCCTCAAGCGGGGTGCTAGGCCGTTGTGGCCAAAATGGCTGTCGGATCGCGTCAGCGTGGACTACTTCCGGAACGTTGTTGCAGTCGGCGACATCCATACGACCGGTCGGACATGATCCACGTCGGGAATTTGGCCCGGCCTTGAAGTACTCCACCTAGCCAACTACACAGCACGGCGAAGCGTTTTTTGAGACCAATGCAGCGCAAGATCAATACGTACTTCCTCTTGGTTCGGTTGGGTCTTGCACGGCATTTGGTCTCAAAAAACGCTTCGCCGTGCTGTGTAGTTGGCTAGGTGGAGTACTACCGAGGCCCGGGCCAAATTCCCGACGTGGATCATGTCCGACCGGTCGCATGGATGTCGCCGACTGCAACAACGTTCCGGAAGTAGTCCACGCTGACGCGATCCAACAGCCATTTTGGCCACAACGGCCTAGCACCCCGCTTGAGGCGTCCGTTCCCCCACTGCCAATCGTACGAAACGCCTCCACGGGCTTTTTGGATCGCCGACACGGCATCGCGCATGGATTCCCGCATTACGCACTGTCCAGCCCATCCAGACGCCGAGCACCAAGACCACGACGATCAGCGTCCGCAGGCTGAGACGCAGGTGGCTCTTCGATGGACGTAGGATTGACTCGTCGTACACGTTATCGCCTCCAAAAAATTGGCCGTTGTCGGCTCGTCGGTTCCTTCCTCGCTCACCATCATAGCGCCGCTCAGTTTCTCACCGCATGAGGGATCATTCTTCTTGTCCCATCGGAAACGGGAAGACACGATAGGTCGAAGGTCCGCAGCCAACCCGCCGCGCCGGATAACCTGAAGCATCTTGCGGCGAGCCAGTCGGCCGACCGCTCTCGCTCTCGCTAGGAACACCTACCCTCCTCGCGGACGTGCCTCGGCACTCAGTGCCGACCGGTTTGGCCGGCCAGCGAACTCCGGTTGACGATCCCGATATAGTCGCTGCCTGGTTGGCCGGTACCGGCACCGTTGAGGAAGGTCCCCGAAGCGTTCGTCAATCCGCCCGGGGGAGTCCCCTCGACCGTGAGCAGAGGTCCGACGCAACGGCAGGCTGCGGATTGGCCAGAGCGTGACCGTCTGGTTGAGACGGCATCGTAAAGGGCACGACGGATACGGATGGTGCGGCCGTCCTTGACCCCGTATCAATGGTCCGGGCACTGCCGCGGCGAGGCGGTAATTGGCAAGGTTGTCCGCCGGGGTGGCGTCATCGGCTCGCTGAAGGTCAGCACCAGTCGGGTCGGGTATTAATGAACCCCGAAGCGCCGCAAACTGACGACCCTCGGATCCGCCTTATTGGTCAACGCGAACGCGACGGTGCCGCCGAGCACTGGCCGCGGCGGTGACAGAATAGTTACCGCTGAAACCATTCGCCGATGCGGTGGGCGCCTGCCTGACCGTCAGCTGCCGATGATCAGCGGGGTTGGCTGTCGAAGTCGGCCGCGGCGCCAGTCACGGGCGGGGCGAAAGTCAACGAGGCCGCCCGCGACCGGCTCGCCGAAGGGGCTAACCACAGCGACGACCAAGGGAACGGGGAAGGCCGAGCCGACCGGCGTGCTCTGGTCTTGCCACCGCTAACAACGGCAAGGATGAAGCCGCGGGACTCAAAGGCGCCGATGTGGGGGCGCTCCCCTGGGGCCTGGTGATCCCCCGCTGATCGGTGGTCACGCCGGAAACAGTAATTCCGGCGTCGATGGCGGGGCTGCCGGGAAGCGGGGCCATCGTTTGCGTGGGACCGCCGTAGTCTCCCAAGGGCGACAGTCCGAGCCCGGTGAGGCTGTTCAATACGATGTTGCCGTCCTGGCCACCGCTAATCCCGCCCCGAGCCGCCTGGCCCGATCAGGTTGTACGACCCCATGACGTCGCCTCCAATGTCGCTGGCGGCACTGCCGCTCGTTGAATTGCCGGCCACGATCGTGTCGACGATCGACGCTTTGTCGGAGTTGTCGATCCCTCCCCCCAAGGAAGCCGAGTTGCCGCTGAACGTGGAGTAAGTTATTGATAGGGTGCCGGAATTGTCGATGCCGCCACCCTGACCGGGCACCGAAGGACCCTCCTTATCCCCCCCGACGCACCCAGAGGCGGTGTTCCCGTTGAAGGTTGAGGAGGTGACCATCAGGGCCCCGGAATTCTCGATTCCTCCCCCGAAGGATGCAGAGTTGCCGGTGAATGTGGAGTCGGTAACCAACATCGTGCCGGTATTGATGATCCCGCCACCGTAACTAGGAAGTTCGCCAGCAGTGGACTCCCCAGGTACGGCCAAATTGTCACTAATCGTGGAATCAGTGATCGACAATGTGCCGGAGTTGTCGATCCCGCCGCCTGCGCCAGGGAGGGACGCCGCGAATTCAGCAAGACGTGACTAATCGTGGAATCAGTGATCGACAGCATGCCGGAGTTATCGATCCCGCCGGAGCCACCGGAGTTGCCGCCGATTACGTCGTTGGCGATCGTTCGCGCACCCAAATTGTCGATCTTTGCCCCGCTGAATCCACCGGTAATGGTCAGGCCCGATATGGCGACACGGGCCCCGGGTGACACGGTGAAGATGCCGGAGAAGCCCCCATCGGCCACAGTCAACAAGGACGGTCCTGGGCCGACGATGTTCATTCCGGCGGACAGGTCCGGCAGGGCGGTCGAAAGGGTGATCGTGCCCGCGACCCCAGGGGCGAACGTGATCGTGTCCTGGGCAGTTCGTCAAGGTTGGCCTGCTCGATCGCGGCACGTAGCGTGCCATTGCCAGGGACACCGGTGCTCGACACTACGATCGTTGAGAGCATCGCCCGGCTTTCCAGCGATTCCAAAACAGGAGGCTTCGCACGTCGACGTGAGAGCCTAGATACCCGCGTCTTCTTCGACCCGATGGCGACGCGATGGTGTGATTCGAGCCGAAAAACATTAGCGAACGAGCTAGGTTGAAACACGGCTGAAATCTCCCCAACAGTGTCCCATATTCTGCTCCTAATATGCCTCTTTTATCTCTTTTGACGCGCATGTCAGGTCGTTGCTATCGAATTGTGCCCTGCTGGTTCATTTCATCACTGATCTATCTCGATGTACCGGTAACTTCTCCCTTTGACGATGTAAAAGTTCGGCACCCTCATGAGGTTCTAACCTCCGCGGTGCCAACAGTCGAAGTGTTCACTCCATAGGAAAAGGGAAGACGCGATATATCGAAGGACCGCAATTCATTTCAACCCCCCGCGACGTAGCACTCGAAGCATCTTGCGGCGGGCCAGTCGGCCGACCGCTCGGCTCGCCGTTTGTCGATTCATGCCCCCTCGCCGAGCCAGTTCGTCGAGCGACATTAGAGCCGTCCCGTCGCGTTTCGTGTCGCGATAGAGGATCAGCCAGACCGCTAGCTCCGCCCGACTCAGATTCGCCATGCCGGAATCGACGAAGACGTTCAGTAGCTCGAAGCGGAGCCGAGATTCACGTCTCGAGGATTTCCGAGTTGCGGTCGTCATGGTGCCGCGACTAGCAATGGATCAGAAACCCGGAATAAGATCATTGTGAGGAGTTTTTCCGGAGCCACGGGCCTGAGATCACGCTGTTTTGCCCCGACTTCCGCCCGAACTGGACGTATGGGCGGGCTTTTCGCATCCAAGAGGTTGCCGTGAAAGCACCCCGTTTCCGAATCGGCTGGATCATGGTCGCCGTCGCCATCGCCGCACTCGACTTTGCCGCGATAAGGAGCAATCCTTGGTTCCGGAACGGGTGACTTTGGCATCTTCTTGTTATTGGGTGCCCTGCCGATGGCGAACGTTCTGGCGGTAGGCTTACTGATCGGACTACAAAGTTGTTGGAAGCAGCCCGTTCCTCCTGGGGTTTGAGGCATTCGGTGCGATGGCGTTGGCCCTCTACGTCGCGTTGTTAAGTTGGCGTCCCCGCGGGCTGGTGAATCCCTACCTTTTGTCATTTATCCGCGTCCTGGAACAAACCGTCGGGCGGGACCGTCCGTTCGTTTTCATCCCGATATTATGTTTCGGCAGCGTCGTGATGCTCGGCTGGTCGCAAGTGGCCTTCGCCCTAATTGGCGGTTTCCTCTGCCGTAGGTTCAGAGCCACCATCACTCGCCGCTGATACGCTACATCAGGGGCTTATTCCAGATTTCTGATCTATTGGTAATCATGCCCCTCATGCTGTCGGAATTTATCAGTCAACCTCGCCGTCGTCTGAGCCGGCTCGTCTTTGTCCCAGAGAGCGCGAAGAGCCGCCTGGAGCTTGCCCTTCTCGGCCCGCGTTGCGGGCTCGGCTGGCGGCGCCGGCGTGAACCGCTGGCGCTTTGCGGTCGAAGGTCAGGGCGATGTCCTTCGTCTCGCCGTGCCGGCTCTTCAGGTGCTTCAAGACAACACGGGAAGGGCCTCCCCTTCGCTCTTGTCGTCGTCGGCCGGTGCCAGGATGAAGGCGTCGTCGGCCCCGTATTCAAGCTCGCTCGTTTCGCGAAAGCTCGCCAGGCTCAGCCCGTCGGTGTAGCTCGACCGCCCCTTCGCGTCCTTCGAGCGAGCCAGGGCGGCGACGACGATGATCGCAACCCCGGCGTCGGCGAATTGGCGGAGATAGTCCATCGTCTCATCGACCGCCCCGCGGCGGTCGTCGTGCTCGCCTGGCGCGCCGATCCGCTGGATATAGTCGAGCACGATCAGACCGGCGTCGAAGGCGTCGGCCGATGCGGCGACGTTCCCCAGGTCGAACGGCGGGCGAACGAAGGCGAGCCGGTCGGCGAGGCTCGTCGAGGGCTTCCATGCCCCGCTCGATCGCTTCGGCGTGCTCGGCCGTGAGCCGCCGGTGTCGGATGAGTGAGTCAGGTCGATGTCGGCGAGCCGGGCAAGCTGGCGGTCGAGCAGCGTGCTCGGGCTCATCTCGACGTTGAGCACCAGCGCCTTCAGGCTCGGCGTGCGCTCAGGGCGTCGAGCACCCATTGCATCGTCAAGGCGGTCTTCCCGGCCCCCGGTGCCCCGCCGATGAGCGTAACGAGTCCCGGCCCGATCTCGATCCTGGCAAGCTCGCCCGTGCCGACCGGATAGAGGGTCGGCGGCTTCCCGCTGAGAACGTCGTCGCGCCAGGCGTCGAGCAGGTCGGCGGTCGATTGATAGCGTGCCTCGCTCATGCCGCGCCCCCTTCCTTTGTCGTCGGCCGTGAGCCAGACCGCAATCGATCTGGCGCTCGCCTCGCTCGGGGTCAGCCCCGAGTCGAGGG
Source organism: uncultured Isosphaeraceae bacterium (assembly GCA_963850935.1). Lineage (GTDB taxonomy): Bacteria > Planctomycetota > Planctomycetia > Isosphaerales > Isosphaeraceae > CAWFRS01. The sequence continues at coordinate 4,395 of CAWKNT010000013.1, read as the reverse complement.
CGGCTTCGGCGAGCAGGGCGTGAGCCAGGGCGTCGAAGCCGTGAGCTTCGTAAAGCTCGCCGAGTTCGGCCGCGGCTCGAAACGTCGAGACGGCCCGGCGATCGGGTTCAACCTCGCCGTCGCGGATGAACCGTTTCAGGAACGCGCTGATCTCGACATTGCCGGCGCGGGGTGCCCGAATTCGTTCCGCCTGGCGCTCGACGACCCGACGAGCTTTCGCCCAATCGTCGGCCGCGCTCAGGCAAAGTGCCGGCCCGGTGGGAATCTCGAAGGGCTCGGGCTGTCGCGCCAGCTCCAACGGCTTCGGCTTTCAGGTGCGTGAGTTCGTCGAGCGTGAGCCGGCGCTTGAAGAGCCCCGTCTTCGGGTGCCTGGAGTTCGGCGCACGGAAGAGCCGAGTCTTCGAGTAGATCGAGCCGTCGATCACGAGCTTCGCTCTTCCGCCAGGTAGAAGAGCTTTGCGATTGCATGGAAGTGCGGCGAGGGCGAGGGGTGCCAGACTGTCGGGATGCCGATATACCGCAAGCCTGCCGCGGCTCTCCAGCCGGCTTGGTCGGCGCCAGTTTGGCCACCAGATATCACAAGTTTGATCATCGCGCACAGAATGCCAGCACAGTCTGTACATGTCCAGACGTTAGCGGCCGGAAATTGGCCGGGGCGGACAGAGGGGCTGTCGCCCCGGCAGACGGGGTTTGAGAGCACGCCGGCAAGTGCATGATAAGACTTGTCTATGCCAACGTACCGACCCAGCCGGGCACTCAAGGCCTATCCGTCGTGGCTGGGTTCAGTTCATTTTGATCCTTCAAATTATTAACACAGCGGACAAGGGAGCGGCGCATGGCGAATACCGAAATCAGCGGCGGGGCAGTTGTTGCCGGAGTGCGAAAGCGTGGATCCAAGCGGATTTGTATCCAAAGAAGAAATGATGAAACATGGATGAATCTTCAGCGACGGCAGATCATGCCATCATTTGGGCCTATAATTCAGGTAAAGAGAAAAACATTGTGAGGGACGAATAACTGGCTGGATGGCCAAAGTGCAAGATGTGTGGGAGCAATGTGTGCTCGGCGTAAGTTTCAGATTCGGGTGGGGAAGCATGAGCAGGACCACGCAAATACATTGCAACCGTTGCGGTGACACGATCCTGGGAGGTCACACGATCATCGAAGCCAAGCAAGGGCAACTTGCCACACTACACGACGAGCCGATTGATTTGTGCCGCATTGTGTACGGACCGGTTCAACGATTGGCTTAAGAGTGGCCGACAGAATGCTATGGCAAGCCTGGAAACAGGACCGGCACTCAAAGCCGGGTGATTCACGGGATGCGCGTCTGACTCGCCAGCATGGCGCGTAAGAGCGGCGGGCTCGATCGTGTTACTTGCCGAGGCCAGCCCGAGCGCTCGGGCTGCCCCGGCTGGCGGGGTTTTATAGCGATCAACGCCCAAATGCTTTAGGTGAGCGTTATCACTTCGCCCGACCGAGCACCTTACAATCCGCCTGGCTCCGTTGGTCGAGTTAATTGCAACCTAGGACGTTGCAGTTGCGGGTGCGGAACACAAAAGGTAGCGCGTGCATACAGCCCGCACGACACAGTGGTCGGTCGGCGCGGATCCACCCTCGACAGCGTCGTCAGGGGTGGGGAGAGGGGAAAACCCAAGCTATCGTTCAACAAAGATCCTTGTGTCTGACAATGATACTCCCGAGAAGTGATAACCCAGAGTGCAGGGCATGTTTTTTCGGTAAAGACCTCACCATGTCAAAGAGCGCAGCAAACAGCCCGCTCGACCTGATGGACGGCGGGCTTGACGATCGTCTTCCGCGGTTGACGTCGTCCAGTGCGGTCAGCGCGTACGGGCGTTTCTGCCAGCTAAAAGATCTCTCAATCAGTTAGCCGGCCGATTTTGGCCTGGGACGAAGTCTCGGCCATCGACGACTCCGGTCTCCAATGCCATGTGGGTCCGTTCGCCGACCGCCTCGTTCCAGAGCACGTCGGCCGGCCGGTGCTGCGCCGCGCTTGGTCCTCCAGATGGTCGCGCTGGTGCAAAATCAGTCGCATGAGGAAGTCGCGGGCGTCGCTGGCGTGAACGAGGAACCCAGACATGAGTTCCTCGCCACCGAGTTGCCCGTCGGCGAACCGCTCGAGGGCCTCACCCTTGATTTGGGTTAGTTCCTCTTGGAGCTGCAACAACGCCGCGAGGTTGAGGGTCGGCGCCCTCGATAGATCCAGCGCCGGCGCTCCACTCGCGCGACTTGAAGGATATACGCCTCGAAGCTGCGCTCGCGTCGCCGGCGGAATCGGCGGCGTAGCCACTGGAGCAGGCAGAATTGGCCACCAACGAGGACGCCCAGGATGCTCACCTCCTTCTCGACCAAGTCGATGACGTCGCCAGTGATCAGCGGAGAGTTGCGGCGGATATACTCGGTCGTGCCGTCGTGCCAAGTCAATTCCGGCGGCGACTCTAACAGCCTCGCATCGAGCGGTGGCTGGAGGACCTGCGAAAAAGGGGAATTGAAAACCACTTCAAGGAGGCGTCGGATCGGGGTTGCCGCCAAATCTTTGCGGGCGACTAGCTCGCAGGCGACCAGGGCTGCCCGATAACGCTCCGGCAGGCGGCTCAGCTCCTCGTCCAGGAGAGAGGATGAGGTCGTTCCGGTTCTCCGGCGGTTCCGACTCAACGTGGAGACGTTCATCATCCGCCTCTCCATCGCGTTGGCGCACCCACGCCGGGCCTCCTTGGCGGTCCGGACCGCGACGCCATAGAGCCAGCTCCCCAGTTGCTCGCGGCGGCCGATCGAGCGGCCCGCCGCGCCAGGACGACGAACGTCGCCTGGAAGGCGTCCTCGGCATCATGCGATGCCGGCGACATGCGCGGTAGACGCCCGGACCGTGGCCCCGTGGCGATGCATCAGGGCCGCGAACGCGTCCTCGGCGTCGCCACCGCGGGTGAGAAACCGATCCAGCAACTGGGAGTCGGTTAGCCCGCCCAGCGTGCCGAGGTGTAAAGCGTCGGGATCTCGCGCAAGACGCTCCTGGCTGTTTTCCTGTCCATCCGGGTAGTCCTCCCCGAGTCTCCGTGGACCCTCCTCCAGGATACTGATCCAGGAAGGGGAGGTGCGTTCAAGAATCGGGAAAAAAATCGGATGTACCCGGTCGTCCGCTGTCTCTCATACTTGAGGAGAGGACCGACGACTGAGGGCCAATGCCGTGGCCGCACGACGCGGCGAACGTCCCATCAAGGAAAGGACCTGCCTTACTTGCGCGCCCGGCTACCGGAGGCCGTTCGTCGCATGGGGTCGCATGGGTGTCGGCGAAATCGGCGAAGGGGCGCCGCTCAACGTTCTCGTTTCGCCCAACCATGTCTGTCGAACGGTCGACGTGCCCGCGGACGTAGAGACGTTCGCGATCGACCTCATTTCCGACTTGAAAAGAACATGAGGTGATTGCAACCATAGAGTCAGGACAAGCACATCGCGCAGGCACAGATTGGGAGTGTTCGAGGGTTCAGACATGAGTCGCCGCGGCTGGCTGAATCATTGTCTTGCCGTCGTTTTATTTCTCGCGCCAGCTTCCCCAGCTCTCGCGCAATCAATCCACCTGTGCACGTTAAGCGACTGGATGGTTCACCAGCAAGAAGCCGCGAAAAGTTTTCAGAATGGCGACTACTACCGCGCCGTGGAACGACTCAACCTGGCCATCAGGGATATCCGGCCCTATCTGCCCGACACGCGCCGGATCATGGCCGCGAGCTATTGCGACCTCGCCCAGGTGCTCTATCATCAGCAACGGTACGACGAGGCCGAGCCGCTGGCCAGATGGGCCCTCTCGGTCCGCGACGCCGACAGGCGGGCCAGGCCTGACGCCGTTTTTCAGTGTCTCTATGTCCTCGGCCGGATCCAATCCGCGCGGAAGATTTATGCTGAGGCTGAGCAACTTCATCTGCGATCGCTCGCACTTCAAGAAAAGCGTTTTGGGCGCGACCATATCAATAGCATCGCCGTTCTCGATCAACTTGCGATCGTTTTTATCGCACAAGCGAAATACACCGAAGCCGAAAGCCTCTACGTGCGATCGATCGCAATTCTCGTAGGAGCAATAGCCCGCGAGCGCAACACGCCCGCCGCAAACGTCGATCTGGCGGAAACTGCTGAAAAATACGCCGTCTTACTCCGGCAGATGAGGCGCAACGATGACGCCGATCGATGGCACGCCCGCGCCGTCGAGATCCGCAACACCAACTAACCGACGCGGACCAAGCCAAGGCCGATCAACCGGTCTCGCAATAAAGCGCGGAAAATATCGCGAAAATCGGGCCAGATCGTTTCGTCCCGTCTGTTTCCGTCACCAGGGCATAGAAGATTCGGCCCTACTTCTTCAGCGCCCGGGCCACTTCATCC
>CAWKNT010000012.1:0-287319 GCA_963850935.1 uncultured Isosphaeraceae bacterium | reverse complement strand
GACGGTACGGCTGCGTATCTGAGCGGCGTGCAGGATGCCGCGGCCGCCCGGTCACCGTGATTTCTAATCGAGAAAATCGAGGCTTCCCCGCCGCGATCAATCAAGGACTCCAGCAGGCACGCGGGGAATACCTCGTGTTACTCAATAACGATGTTGTCGTTACCGATGCGTGGCTGGACCAGCTTGTTGCCCTCACGACCGCCAGGATCGCGAAGTACAAAACGGACTGACCGCCAAGGGCGAAGATCGCCAAGGAAGAGCAAGAAAAAACGGGACGGGTGGGTGCGCGGACGAAACGTTGGACGCCCTGATTGGCAAGTCGAACGTAACGGACATTAATTTTGATGACGTGATTTCCGATCCGGTGGCTGGAAGCTCGCTGACCATCCCCATCACTTTGATCTCGCTGTGGCTGGTAGTCGCTGGCCAGCCCCCGTCCCCTTGATCTCGCTGTAGCCTCGTCACTTCGCTGACCACCCCCCCTGGCCCCCTTCACAAGGGGACGATTGGCTGGTCGGCCCCATGTCCAACTTGCGGCGCCTCCGCAACTTGTTGAGAACGTGCCCTATCGCGACATCGGCGAGATGCATCGGTTTGCGCGGTATTATCGCGATGAACATCGTGGGCAGTGGTTCACTGTTCCCAAGCTGTCGGGATTCTGCTTGCTCATGAAACGGGCTGTTTATGACGCGATCGGTGGGCTGATGAACGGTTTGGATTGGGGTTCTTCGATGATGACGATCTGGCGGAACGGGCGTGCCGGGCGGGATTCGAGCTCGCGGTCGCGCACGATCTGTTCGTGCACCACTTCGGCAGCCGGACCTTTGCGGGCAATGGCATTGATGCCGAAAGCTGCTGAATGAGAACGCTGGACGATTCGCGGTTAAGTGGGGATTGGCCAGAACTAACGGCAGACGCGTTGCGCTGACGCCCTTTACCGCGAATCCGCCGATGGATCGACGCGAAGAATTTCGTCCACAGATTACGCAGATTAACGCAGATTCAGATCTAAACTTTGCGATTCCAGGCGATCTGTCTAATCAGAGCGAGCCAGTCATCAATTCTCGTTCCAATTCGCGAATCGTTCCCCCGGTCGAGTCGCCGATTTCTTATCTGCGTAAATCCGGAAATCTGTGGACAGATCTCCTCCTGTCGGAATAAGCGAGGCCGGCGCCACCGACCGCAGGGCCAGAGTCAGCCTCACCATGATTGTTAGGGACGAGGAAAAAACCTTTCCGCCTGTCTCCAATCCGTGCGCGGGGTGTTCGATGAGATCGTTGTCGTCGATACCGGCAGCACCGACCGCACGGCCGAGATCGCCCGGTCGTTTGGGGCACGCGTCTTTGATTTTGTATGGGTCGATGATTTCGCCGCCGCACGCAATGCCGCACTGGCGCGGGCCACGGGGGATTATGCCTTTTGGCTCGACGCAGACGATGTCGTCGATCCTGCCCAGCGACAAAAGCTCGAAGAGATTCTCAAGCGATTGCGAAAAGGCCAAGAGGTCGCGTACGTCGTGCGCTGGCGTGCGATCCCAGTCCCGACGGAACAGGCGGCGACACGGTGGTCGACCATATCCGGCTGTTTCCGCTCCGGGAAGGGATCCGCTGGACCTATCGGGTGCACGAACAGATTCTGCCCGCCCTGCGCAGGGCGAATATACCTGTCGAATGGACCGATTTGACCGTGCGGCATACGGGTTACGTCGACCAGGAGCTGCGGGCGCGAAAGCTTGACCGCGACACGCGGATCCTCATGCAAGAGTTAGAAGCTCGGCCCGACGATCCGTTTACGCTGTTCAATCTGGGGTCGATCGCTGGCGAGCGAAAGGATTGGAACGACGCCCTTCGTTATCTTGAACGCAGCCTGAAATTGTCGGCGCCGACCGATTCGATTGTGCGTAAGCTCTATGCCTTAATCGCGCGGGCGCACCAGATGCTTGGCGAATCGCAGGCGGCGCTACACACCTGTGCCGAGGGCCTCAAGCTTGACCCCGGTGATGCGGAACTGTGGTTCCGCAAGGCGGTGGTGCACCGGCATCGGGGCGAATCGGGCGAGGCCGAGCAATGCTGGCGGCGGATCTTACACTGCAAACGGCCAGATCAGTTTTGCAGCGTTGATCAAGGCATTTATGGGCATTTAACCCGGCGCAACTTGGCGGCACTGGCCGCCGAACGAGGTGATCATGCCGAGACCGAGAAACTCTGGCGCGAGGTGCTGGCCGAATGCCCCGGTGATCGCGAGGCGCTGGCGAAGCTGGACCGCGTGCGCGAGATTAGGCCGGCTCCGCCCGTGACTCGAAGCAATTCCCACACTTCGCCGTGGATCGTTACTGGGTCGCGGCGGAAGACGGTGCCGGCTTGCGGAACGGACGACTTTGACCCATATGCGCCTTTGCGGAGCGCTGGGTCGAGTCGCTGCGTGCGACGGTCATCGTCGAGTTAGGCGTTCGCTTTGGCCATTGCACCCGCGCTTTGCTCAAGGCGGCAGCGGTCGTTGACGGGCGCGTCTGGGGGGTCGACGTGCTGGAGCGGCACGACGTGCGCGATGAGCGATTCACATTTATCCAGGCAGACCCGCTGGAAGTTGTTGGCCAGTGGGAGCGGATTGACTTGCTGCTCGTGGATACCGATCCGCTCCGCGAAGATGACGCTCGACGGTGGCTGGCAAATTATGCGGGGCGGTGCCGGTCCATTGCCGTTTGTAATAGCCATCACCCAGGTTTCCGCTTGGGCCCGATCATCAACGAGCTGGCCGCCACGGGCCTGTGGGAAGTGCATGAATACCGCGGCAATCTCGCCGGCTGGACGCTTTTGGTTCGGCCGTGTGAAACGGAACAGACAGATGATGGCGCGGATGATGACGAGGCGGCGGCGACTGCCATTGCCGTTGAACTGGGATCAATTCAATGAGCACCGCGCGCGACTTGTACCTCGACTTGATGATGAAGTCGCTTACCGACTGGCTCTACGACGACTTCGACGAGCCGGTCCGGGCCGAAGGGCTCGACTGGCCGGCGCGGGCACACACGATGATCGGACTAAAGCGGCTGGCCAATGTTAAGGAATGCGTTGAAAACGTCCTGGCCGACAGAGTTCCGGGCGACCTGATCGAGACCGGCGCCTGGCGCGGCGGGACGACGATCTTGATGCGGGCTATCCTCAAAGTCCACGAGGTAGTCGACCGCACGGTCTGGGTTGCCGACTCGTTTGCCGGACTTCCGCCTCCAGACGCTGTCCGTTATCCGCACGACCAGGGGGACACGTTGCATAAATTTCCGCAGCTGGCGGTCACACTGGAGCGGGTGCAGGACAACTTTCGGCGCTACGGTTTGCTCGACGATCAGGTCCGGTTCCTCAAGGGCTGGTTCCGCGACACATTGCCGAATGCGCCAATCGAGCGGCTTGCCGTGTTGCGGCTGGATGGCGACCTGTATGAGTCGACGATCCAGACACTCGAATGCCTCTACGATCGGCTGTCGGCCGGAGGCTATGTGATCGTCGACGACTACGGCAACGTGGCCGGCTGCCGGCAGGCGGTCCACGACTTCCGGGCCCAGCGCGGGATCAACGATCCGATTCGGCCGATCGATTGGGCGGGCGTGTACTGGCGGCGATCCGGAGATGGAGACGGCGCTGGGCGGTCGGGGGAACGTGCTACTGACACCGTAACCGCTTAAAGGAAGAAGCCACGCGGAGGCGACCGAACGACGGGCACAAAAGGGAGATCATTTAGGAAAAAAGGAGACCAGTCTGGGATCAGACTGCGCTGGATGAGACTTGGGGACGGAGCGAGCGGGCAGGGCGTTCGCATTTTACCGGGCTACGCCCTGGCATCAATTAAACCGTTGAGTAAGGGTCGTCGTAGATCGTACGATCGAGATTCTCCGCGCCCGGGGCTGTCGGGGTTCTGTTTGCTCACGTGCCTCAATCCGGTCCGCCCAGTTGCCGAACCGCCTCGAAAACAGCGACGGCCACGGCATTTGCGAGATTCAAGCTCCGGGCCGCCGGACGCATCGGGATCCGCAGGGCTCGCTCACCACAACCTTTTAACCAGTGCTCGGGAAGACCGCGGCTCTCGGGGCCAAAGACCAGCGCGTCGCCTGACTGGTAACGCGCATCGGTATATGCGGAGTCGCCTTGGTGCTGAACGACCATAGTCGGTCACGCCCCAGCGCAGCCACAACATCGTCCAGGCGATCGACGACGCGCCAATTCAGATGCTCCCAGTAATCGAGGCCGGCACGACGCACGTGACGGTCGTCGAGACGGAAACCCAAGGGTCGCACCAACCAGAGCATCGCGCCGGCTGCGACACACGTCCGGCCGATCGATCCCGTGTTGAGCGCGATTTCCGGTTCAACCAAGACCACGTGCAGCGCCGAGGAGCCCGCCGGTACTGCGCTCGCAGTGTCCTCGCTGCCAGGTTTGTCCGAGCCATCAATGGGCGACATGCGACGCGGCGTGCGCGATGCCATTGCCTTGGGCTTCGGCGCGATCGGTAGTGGTCGCGCCAACCTCTTCACCACGGCTGGTCCCGTCGACGCCATTATCGTCGTCAGATCCATCTTCAGAATCGTCGGCCGGTCGTGATGTAGCTCGCTTATCGCTGACCCACTGGATCACAAAGTAAAAGACAGGGGTCAAGAATATCCCAAACAGGGTCACGCCCAGCATGCCGCTGAAGACGGCCGTACCGAGGGTTTTCCGCATTTCCGCGCCTGCGCCTGGGAAAGAACCAGCGGAACCACGCCCAGGATGAAGGCGAGCGATGTCATCATGATCGGCCGCAATCGAAGCTGGCAGGCCTCGAGCGTGGCGTTCTCGCGTGTCGAGCCGCTCTCTCGCTGCGCCTTGGCGAATTCGACGATCAAGATTGCATTCTTGCAGGCCAGGCCGACCAGGACGATGAACCCGACCTGGGTGAAGATGTTGATATCCATTCGCGCGATGTTCACGCCGACAGTCGAGCACAGCAAGCACATCGGCACGACCAGGATCACTGCCAGAGGCAGCGACCAGCTTTCGTATTGCGCCGCCAGGACCAGAAACACCAGCACGACTGCCAGCGTGAACGCGAACATCGCCGTCGATCCCGTCTGCTGCTGCAAGAGGGCCAGCTCGGTCCATTCGGATCGCATGGCCTGGGGTAAGTTGGTCTCGACCAGTCGATCCATCGCCTGGATCGCCTGGCCCGAGCTGACGCCTGGTGCCACGTTCAAATTGATCGTGGCCGATGGGTAGAGATTGTACCGAATGAGCATCACCGGGCCGCCGACGTCGCGGATCTTCCAGGGGGTCAGGATCTTCCAGGGGGTCAGACCTAGGATCAAGTTTTTTTCTTCCAGGGGGTCAGACCTAGGATCAAGTTTTTTTCTTGCCAACCGTCAACGAGTATGTTAGAATAGAAGGTATGCCCCGACGCTTACGTCTCCAGTACCCCGGCGCGATCTACCACCTGATGGCCCGCGGCAATGGCCGCGAGGACATCGTAAGCGATGACGTGGACCGGGAACGGCTGCAGGAATAGCTCGGTAAGGCCGCTATTCGCTGCTCGTGGCGTGTCTTTGCCTTCGCCCTCATGTCCAACCACCTACACGTCGTGCTCAAGACGCCTGAACCCAACCTGAGCCGGGGCATGCAGTCGTTTCTGTCAGGCTACGCGAATGCCTGGTCGCGGCGCCACCGATTCTCCGGCCATGTTTTCAGGGTCGCTATCGGACCGAGTTGGTGGAAGACGAGACCTACGTCTGGAAAGTGACCCGCTACGTCCACCTCAACCCGGTCCGAGCGGGAACCGTAGAACACCCGGCAGCGTGGGCGTGGTCGAGTTACCCGGGCTCCGGCGCGAGCGGCATTGGTCTACCTGGCGCGGAGTCGGACGATGGCGACCAACACGGAGCTAGCGGGACTGCTCGGGCTGTCGCGAGCGGAGAGTGTGCCGAACCTGACGCGACGTTTCGACGCCTGGCTAGCGACCGATGCGAAACTTCGAAGGCAGTTGAGAAGCCTGGAGGAGGAGTTGGACCGATCTGATCATCCGAAATGACTTGTTACTACGTCTGACCACCTCCAGACCACCTCCACGCTGGCGACCTCGGACCTTCGGGACGACATCCATGACGTCGGCGAGGATACCATCCGGTTATATGACGTCGAAACTGGCGGTCAGATCCTTACAATCGAACCGGGCGACGGCCGGGCCACCGTGATGGCGTCTTCGCCGGATGGCGTTCGGCTATTCACCGGATTTGACCGCGGCTCCGGCATCGTCTGGGACGTAAGTCGCAGGCTGGAATCATAGAGGGCGAAAGATTGAGGGTCGGCTCCGCGGGTCGGACGACCATTCACGTAGCCCCATTTGGCGTATAGCCTGATCCATAGTTGGCGCGGACGGTCGGGCGCGGGACGATGCGGGATGTGGAAAGCTCGCCATGCCGACGTGCATGTCCTCCTGGCCATCCGGCCCGATTGCCATGATTTCTCCTCTGTTCGGAAAAAGTGGGAGCAATCGTCCTCCCCAAGCCCATTATCAGCAGAGGTCAAGAAAAACCGTCCCGAGGGTGGCAATGAATGAAGGATGGTCAGCGGTCCTTTCTCCAGAACATCGAGGCGCTCTTCGATGGTGGCGTGATCGGAGAGCAGACCGACCGGCAGCTCCTCCAGCTATTTGCGGATCGCGACCCGATGGCCGCCGAGCTGGCCTTCACGGTCCTGGTGAGGCGGCATGGCCCGATGGTCTTCCGGGCGTGCCGTGCGATTCTCCGCGATCCGCACGCGGCCGAGGATGCGTTCCAGGCAACCTTCCTTGTCCTGGCCCGCAAGGCTGGAGGACTTTGGGTCCGCGGCTCGCTGGGACCATGGCTCCTGTCGGTCGCGCGTCGTGTCGCCTACTGCGCCCGCACGGACGCGTCCCGACAGCGAGCCCATGAGCGGACGGCCGCCGAACGGGCGGCGCCCGCCACTGTTGATCCAGGGTGGGATGATCGCGACGCCATCCTCCATGAGGAATTGGTTCGTCTGCCGGAGAAGTACCGCACGGCGGTGGTCCTCTGTGACCTGGAGGGGTTGACGCAGGAGCAGGCAGCCCGTCAGCTCGGCTGGCCCGACGGGACGGTCCGCAGCCGTCTAGCGCGGGGGCGGGAGCGGTTGCGCGAACGGTTAGACCCGACGCGGGATGGCCCCTGCGGTCGTCCTCGCGGGGCAGAGACCGTTGATCGATCTGACGTCGGTAGCGCTCGTGCAGAGCACCGTGCAAGGCGCCCTCCGGCACGTCCCGGGTCAGGCGCTCGGCTCGATGGCGGCGGCTGGGGTGGTCCCGGCCGCAGTCGCTACCCTGGCAGAGAAGGAGATGAGGACCATGTTGTTCGCTCGATCGAAAACTCTCGCGTGGGCCTTGGTGCTCCTCGGCGGCGGTACCGCCGGGGTACTGGCCTTCGCCCAGAGGCAGAAGGAACCCGCCAAACCGGACGCGCCAAAGGCTCAAGCCGTCGCCGGAGCCCCTTCACCTCGACAGGGGCGGGCGTTGCTGGAAGCCCGCATCGAGACGGCTCGCGAGATCATCAATCGGGAGTTAGACTTGTTCGGCTTCGATCCGAGGGCCGAACCGAACATGGGGGATCGGATACCCGCCTGGTCGCGACGGCTGATGGAGGATCGCTTGCGGCTGGCCGACACCCCCGGGGCGCACCTCGACGCGATCCGCGAGCATCGGAATCGGATGATCTCGCTCGAGCGGCAGATCCGTCGATCCACCGAGGCCGGGGCGACGATCCAGCCCGCTGAGGCGTTCAAGGTCAAATACTATCGGCTGGAGGCGGACCAGCTCTTGGCCGAGGCGGGGGTCGATCCGGCGAAGGAACCGCCAGTCGCCGAGACCAAATAGAAATCCGGCGGCCCCGCCGCGGGCTCCCTCATCAGCGACGTCCGCCGGCCCGCCATCATCGCAGTGCCTCATCCCGGAGCTCGCTTGGCTATCGATCGGCGTGCACGGGAGATATGGAGGCTTTCTTCGACGATGGCCGCAGGTTTGTAGAGATCGTGGCTCCGGCAGTTGGCTACCATGCGGCGATGGCCCGCAGGTACCGGCAGGCTGCCCGTTACCCCTAGCTCCGCGGGGAGCGGGATCCAGCACCACCGGAGGGGGCGTCCCCGTAAGTCGGCTCAACCCAATGAAAGTGCAGGCCCCTGCCCGAGCCGTAAAGGGTGATTCATAATTGGCGCGGACGTTCGGGCGCGGGACGATGGCATGGTGTATAACGGGCGATCCAGAACCAAGAACTGACGATGCCGGCGAACCGGTCCAAGTTTTTGGAGCTGCCAGACACGTGGAGCAAATCCTCATCTTTGTCACCGCGTGCGCGTGGATCTTTGGAATGGCGTACGCCGTCGTATGGAATTATCTGTACTTCACGAAAGTTCTGCCGATGCTTTCACGGCACGGCCTCGACGATTGCGCGAAACTCTGGTGGTCAAGCCAATTCGCCCAGGTTGACCTCTTTCTTACCCGGTTACCACCCACCGACCCCCGACCATGGTATTACGGCGTCCTCTCACGTGTCCGCGTCATCAACGCCGCTATTCTCGTCATGGGGTTGGTGGTAGTTATGGCGTGGGTAGCGTTCTTCTCATTATGAACAGTGCGGAGTTACGTGACTCGACCCATTTATAGACGCCGCAGACACTTGAAGGTCGCCTGAGGTCAAATGTGGCAAGGGTGATCTAGTAACGACACTTTACAAGTTGTCGCCGGGTTGGGTCGCTGATCTTAGGCGTTAGCCAGCGGAGGTATCGATGAAAGCAGAGCCGGAAGTGCGCCACGTCGGAATCACCCCCGCACGACGGGCACCTAGTGTCTCTGGCCATAAGTAATGCCCGAAATTCATCGAGCGTGTTCTGCAAACCATCGGCGCATTTTCTGATTCGTCCAGGTCCATTCAAACGGATGGGCATAGCGTTCGTTGTACTCCGGCCACGAGGCGGCAATATGGGCGATGAACTCCTCCCGATTCCTCCACGATCCTCGCCTCAGGTAGTGGTAGCCGAAGGCGTTGTTGAGGATCTCGGCCTGGTCGAGCCAGGACGCATGGGCTGGTGTGAACCGGGGATGCCACCACCCGCGACAGGACCGCAGATATTCTTGCGTGAGCCTTGCTGTGTGGCTGGGATCGCCGTCGTGAATCAAGTACACGCCTCGCAGGTGATGATGGCGACTCCGGAATCTCTTCAGTTCTTCGATATAGTGCATTGCGTCCTTCGTTTCGATGCACGTCGCCTCCATCAGGCCGCTGTGAACGATCAGGAAGTTCAGAATGTTGACTGTCCCATGCCGAGTGTATTCGAACTCCCGATGTTCGATCGATCCGGGGATCGAGCGACGAATCGGGTGGCGTTCCAGAACCTGATGGTTCGGTATCTCATCGGTGCAGATCACACAATAACCCTGCTTTACCAGGCGGTCAGCATTGGCGTAGCACCAGAGGACCTTCTCAGCCCGCTGCTTGAACTGAGCATCCAGGCGAGCCGTCCTCCAGAAGCGAGTCCGATGAGGTTGCAAGTCGACGTCGTGCAAGATCCGGCGGACAGTCCGCCCGCTGACGGCTGGCACAATACCGTCGGCGACAGCCTGTCGGGCCAAATCTTCGCTGGTCCAGTGGGTAATGTGTAGGCCCTTGGCCACGGGCTCCAAGCAGGCGAGTTCGACGATCTGGGCACGTTGCAGGGGGGGAAATCACGATCGGGCGTCCCGACCGCGTGGGTGAGTCCAGGACGCCGGATAGCCCCAGGCGTTCGTAGCGGCGGCAGGTGCGACGAACGGTCGATTCATCACACTGTGTCAAGAAGGCTAGGTGTTCGGTCCGGGCTCCGTGCAAGATCCCCAAGAGAATGCGGGAGCGCCGGACCTGATACCAGGGCCGCGTCTGGCTGCAAGCGATTTGTTGGAGGAGCGGTAGATCGTCAGGAGCGATCTCGATCGGACGCGGTTTTCGGCCACGCATGGGCTGAGCTCCTTGCTGAAAGACGACTCAGCTTCCAGCATAGCAGCGGCCCTCGAATTTCAGGCATTACTTATGGCCAGGGACACTAGGAACAAGTTATTTCGGATGATCAGGGACGGAAACCGCGACGCGATTCGTTGCCCACGGGGACGGAAACCGCGACGCGATCAGTTGCCCACGGGCTGAATTCCTCGGAATTCCCTGAGAGCCAAACTGCCGCGCTAGCAGCTAACTCGAACCTCACGCTGTAGCGGACCCGGCCCACTGCGGCCCTTTCTGGTAACATGAGGCTTTCCCTCGGCGTGCCGGTACCCCGAGCTTGGTCGTTTGGCGCTTTCAACAATAAGTGGGAATGGGTATGCTGACAATACGCTAATCTCTACTATGGATGCGAGTAATCGAATATCGAGCTACTACAAAACGGTAGCGGTATGGATCGAGCGAGTACTCGCCCTGGTAATCTTGGGCGGGGTTCTCGTGTTCGGTCTGTGCAGCACGCAAACTGTGGCAGCCATGGATTGGCGACTGACGGAGACGTTTTATGAGTTGATCTACCGCGTGCTGTTGCTGGTGATCGGCGTAGAACTCGTCCGCACTCTCGTCACACATGAGCTGAGAGCAATTCTGGAATTACTCGGGTTTGTCGTCGCACGGAAGATGCTCAAACCTGATTTGGCTGTTCTGGACATCCTCTTGAGCGTTCTGGCCTTTGTGGCACTATTAGCGGCAAATCGTTTCTTGCTCTCCACTTCATCACCACCAGAAAGCCGAGAGCCGGGAAACGCTCCTTGACTTGTATCTGATTGAAGCGCGACAAGGTTCAGAAGGGGGTTTCGCCGAACCACGTCATGGAGCCGACTGGCTATAGCGCTCGCTGCGCTCCCGCTTCAGACAGTGGCTCATGCGAAGAGCTAGGCGGCCGTCGAGATCAAGGGTCCGCTGTTACTGCGACCGTGATGGACTGGAGTCCGCGAACCGAAGCCGGACCTCCAATCGATCTTCAAGAAGCCCGGTGCCTATGCAGGCTGGGGAGTGAGTAGCAATGGATACTGTTGCCGAATTCGGCCCCGGGGGTTGAATTCGCGATCGGTATCACCGTACCCAGAAATCCAGTTGGGGCCGGATACCGCGGGGCGGACGCCGGGAGGCGATTCGTTCCGAAGTCGAACGATTCGCGCCGTCGAGACGGCCCCGGGCCGCGAGTTGGGACACCAGGCGGCTCAGCTCTTCAAGCTAGAGCGTCATGGAGAAGTCTGTTAATGTCTCAGCGTTGAGAGCCGGCGGCCTACAGAAAGGCCATTCGGGCCGCCTCCTTGCCCTGGAACCAGCGCCTCGAGCAGCGTGCCTCGGCATCGACAAGCAAGCTCGATCGCCCCGCCGCCTGCTTGAACAGCCGACCGAAGCCGCGCACCGTTTCCACCCAGTTAGATTGATTGAGGCCCAACCGCTCCACGATTGGGGCCAGGTGCTCTGGAATCGCTCCGCGCTTGTCCGCGCGGAGTTCCCGCCCCGTCCAATCTAGCAGCATGAAATAATGATCGACCCGGATGGGCAGGAACCCCTGGTCGGACGCCCTCACATGCAGACGCCGCGGAGCGTCGACTGGGGCGGCAACGTCAGAGATTGGACCGGAATCGGCGAACGGCTCGAAGCCGAAGACAGTGTCCGCGACGGCTGTCGCAATTAGCCTGGCTTGTGACGCCAATTCGAGCGGTGTGGAGGCAGCAGGCTGACAGGCACCAAAGGCCGACACACGCCACGATCCCCGACAGGTCCGGACTCGACGACGGCAGGTGATGATCCGCGACGCGACTCGGCCGCTTCCAAGGTGCGGATCGCCGACTCGGCGCGTAAAGCTGAAGTCGAGTCCAGATCAGAACACATCCTCATCGACGAAGACCAAGTGCTCGGGATCGATCCTTGCCACATCTTCGCGCAAGGCCCAACCACGGTCTACTTGATCTGGATGCGACGGTACTCCATCTGGCCGCGGTCGCCCTCGAGACCGATGGGGCCGGTTTCCGGCACCTTGAGCTCGGATTCCAGGACTTCGCCGTTGCAGGTGCAACGGGCCACGCCCGCCCTTGACCACGACCTCGATCTGGTTCCAGTCCTGCGGCTTGTATTTCTTCAGACCCTTGTAGGGGCCGGCCACACGGTAGTCGCGGCACTGGAGTTGCGGCTTGCGGATGAAAATGCCGCTGTCGGCATTGACGCTGGCGCGGAACTCGAGCTTGAGGATGAAGTCCTTGGGAAACTCTTCCACGGTGTAAAGCTGGGCGATGAGCCGCTCCTGGCCCTTGGGGAAGTTGACGGTGAGGATGCCCTCCCGGGCCGAGTACCGCCCTGCATCGCTGGACTCGGTCTTGCCGTCGAACTTCTCGGTGACGTCGCCGACCCTGGAGGACGTTACGGTCCACCTTGGCGCGGAAGCACCAACCGGTGAGGTCTCGGCCGTTGAACAGGCTCTTGAAACCAGGCTCCGGCTGCCAGTCATCGGCATGGACCACGGTCGCGAGCGAGACCGACAGAAGGGCGACGAGAGAAAGTTGCGTTCTCATGGACGTCATCCTGCAAGATCATGGCCAGGGCAATCTGTTGGTGACCATTCAATGGGAATGGTCCTTCAAGAACGGAGACCCCTCGATGATCTCCACTCTGTCACGCCGGAACAAGGGGATGGCTCATTGGGGACGGAGCAGTTCGGGCCTTCTCATGGATCGGCAGCGATCGCGATGACTACTCCCTCGTCACTACTCCCACCTTGCGAAAGTGTTCGACCGCCTCGCTCGGACCGAAGTCCTCGAACTCGAAGAAGGGACGGATCTCGCATTCGCTCTCTCCGCCCAGGCGCAGCGGGGCGTCAACCTGCACGAAGCGCTTGGTCCACTCGATCGCCTCGGCCTTCGAGGCGAACTGGAGGATCGCATAGCCGGCGACCAGCTCCTTCGTTTCCGCGAAGGGTCCGTCGGTCACCATGCGCTTGCTTCCGGTGAACCGGACATGCGCGCCCTTCGAGCTCGGCTGCAGCCCCTCGCCCGAGAGGAACACGCCGGACTTGACCCCTTCCTCCATGAATGCTCCCATGGTCGCCAGGGACTTCTCGTCCGGGAGAACGCCCGCCTCCGTATCCTTGTCGGCCTTGAGAATGCCCATGTACCGAATTGTTCCGGGCTTCCGGGCCGGCGGCGCGGCGCGGAGCTGCTCCTCTTGCCCCCGCCAACCGTCGGGCTTCTCTGCGGCGTCGACCGGGAAGTCGCACAGTTCGTACAGCGGGCGAAGCTCGATCTCGCCATCCTCGAACGGGACGCGCTTGGTCCATTCGATGGCTTCATCCGTCGATTCCGCCTGGATCAAACAGAAGCCGGCGATCAACTCCTTCGTCTCGGCGAAGGGTCCGTCGGTCACCGTGAACTTCCCGTTGGCGTAACGGACGCGGGCGCCCTGCGAGCTCGGCTGGAGCCTGCCGGCCTCGAGCCGCGTGCCGGCCTTGACCAGCTCCTCGGTCCACTTGGCCATCTCCGACAGGAGCTTCTCGTCCGGCAAAACGCCCGCTTCGAAGTCCTTGGTGGCTTTCACCAGCATCATGAATCGCATCGTTGCATCTCCTTTTGGTTTGCAGAACGACCATCCCGGCGGTTTCGACGGGCAAGTCGGTCTTCGCTCCGGTGCTCACACCCAATAGTCGTTCGGGGGGAGCCACAATCGACAACAAGACCAGAATTGTTTTTTCCGAGGGCCCGCTTGGGCACCAGTCAGCCGCCTTGCTGGCCTTGACAATCGCCATGAATCGCATCATTGGGTCTCAATTCAGTTCCTGAAGACGGTTGTGAAGGAAACGGCGTTCCGGTTCCTGTTTTGCCAAAGCCAATGCCAGTTCGTAGGATTCGCGGGCATCGGCTCGTTCTTCCCAACCGACGGCACAAATCGGCGCGGGCCGCGTGAGCCAGGTGGTAGTCGGCCAAATCGCCATTAGCCAGGATGTCGTCGATCAGGTCTAGCCCCGCTTCGGGGCCGTCGCGCATGGCGACGGCGACCGCTTGGTTCAAGGCCACGACGGGCGACGGCTCGATTCGCAGGAGTGCATCGTACAGCTCGACGATCTGATGCCAGTCCGTGGCGGCGGCGTTCGCCGCATCCGCATGAACCGCCGCGATCGCGGCTTGGATCGTGTACGGACCAACCGGCGCCATGGCCAAGGCCCGCTCAAGCTGCGACTTACCTTCTCGGATTTGCGCCTGGTCCCATAGTGAACGATCCTGCTCTTCGAGCAAGATGATATCTCCCGTCGACGAAGTACGCGCATCGCGGCGCGATTCCTGGAGGAGCATCAGGGCGAGAAGCCCGAGTGCCTCGCTGTCAGGGAGCAGTTCAACAATCAATCGCCCCAGCCGAATGGCTTCGTCGCTCAGGTCGTGGCGGGTCAGCGACGCGCCAGACGACGCGGCGTAGCCTTCGTTGAACACGAGATAGGTCACCTGCAGCACACTGGCCAATCGTTCCTGCAAGTCGGCTACCGACGGGACTTGGTACGGGATCCCGGCATCGCGGATCTTCGCCTTACCGCGCACGATGCGCTGGGCCACGGTGGACGGTGATGTGAGCAGCGCCCTGGCTATCTCTTCGGTTGTCAGCCCGCAGACTTCCCGCAAAGTCAGCGCGACCTGTGTGCTCTGGGGCAGGGCCGGATGGCAACACGTGAAGATCAAGCGGAGGCGATCGTCTTCGATGTCCTGATCGTCGCGCGCCGCGTTGACGCCGACGACCCCCTCGAGGCGGCGAGCAACATCGTTCAACGACGCGTCCAGCCGAGCGCGACGACGAACCGCATCGATCCCCTTCATTCGGCCCGTCGAAATGAGCCACGCCCGAGGATTGGAAGGGACGCCTTCACGCGGCCATTGCTCGACAGCCGCCGCGAACGCCTCTTGCATCGCCTCTTCCGCAAGGTCGAAGTCGCCAAGCAGGCGAATCAGCGTCGCCAAGACGCGACGCGACTCACTGCGATATACTTCGTCGAAGAGCACCTTCTTGATCTCCTGGGCGATTGTCTGGGCGACCTCGCTTTGTAGGACGAGGACGTCGCGCAGTTCCCGCTGATAGGACTCGGCCCAGAGGTGCTCATCCGTGTCGGCGCGGATCAACTGGGCGGTGATCCGAACGGAGGAGCCGGCCAGAAGCACCGAACCTTCGACGATCACGTCCGCTCCCAAGTCGCGCGATGTGTCGAAGCGGGCTTCGGCTATCCTTGAAATGCATCACCGTGGTCCGCGACACGACCCGCAAGGCGCGATTCTTCGCAAGCTCGGCGATGAGCACGTCCGTCATGCCGTCCACGAAGTAGTCGGTCTCGCTCTTGGTGACAGAGTAATTCTGCAACGGCAGAACGGCCACGCACGGTCGGGTCAGGGCCCCTGACGCGGAGGCGGCCGTGTGTCCGTCGCTCGCGACCACCTTTTTGAGCGCAATGGCCACGTCGTTGACCGACCGAACGCGATCATCGGGCCGCTTGGCGAGGCACCGGGCTACCAGTTGTTTCAGTTCGGCGGGGAATCGTGTGCCGAACGCCTCCATCTCTGCTGGCTGATCGCGAAGGACCGCAGCCAGGACCTCGGCCGCGGTGTCGCCCGGAAAAGCACGGCGGCCAGTCGCCATTTCGTAGAGAACGCAGCCCAACGCGAAGATGTCGCCGCGTTCGTCGGGGATGTCGCCGCTTTGCCTGCTCCGGGGACATGTAGCCCGCGGTGCCCATGACCCGGCCGGCTTCCGTGAGGTAATCCGCTGTCGACCCCAGAGGCTCGGGACTAGCGAAGCGCGCCAGGCCAAAATCGAGGATCTTGACTTGCCCACTCGCGCTCAGAAAAATGTTTGCCGGTTTCAGATCACGGTGAATGACGCCGTGTGCGTGTGCTGCAGCCAGCCCCTCGGCAACCGCGGCCCCAATTTCCAGAACGCGCGCCAGCGGTAGCGTGCCCCGGTCTAGGAGTTCGCGCAGTGTTTCCCCGGCCAGGAATTCCATGACCGCGAAGCAGATGCCGTGGTCTGTGCCCACGTCGAAGATGGCGACGAGGTTTGGGTGAGAAACGGCCGCAAGCAACTTGGCCTCGCGCTGGAATCGTGCAAGGGCCTCAGCTGTGTCCGCAAGGCGTTCCGGCAGCACTTTGATGGCCACGTCCCGATCGAGACGCCCATCCCGGGCACGATATACCTCGCCCATCCCTCCGGCACCGAGCGGCGCGAGGATCTGGTAGTGCGCCAATTTCATTCCTGCGTTGAGACGCATTCGTCACACCCATGGTGGGCTCGAGTGGTTGTCGGCGACTTAAGTATTCTACCAATTCGGCGGTTGGTTCAGCGGCCCGTGGCCGATGACCGGGGTGGTTCCAGGTTTTCGCCTAGCAGCTGGGCAAGAGAGCGTTCCTTGCAGCGTTGACCATCCAGAAGCGAAGCGGAAAGATCGGGCAGTGCGCCGCCAGCCGTTGCTCGGTGGGCTCGTGATCAAGGTGGCCCTAAAGTGTTATCGCCGTGCCGATTTGGCCAAGAATTCATACACCCATCAACTCTTCAGGCTAAAGCGTCGTGGAGATGTTGTTGATGTCTCGGCGCCGAGAGCCGGTGGCATAGAGAAAGTCCATTCGGGCCGCCTCCTTGCCCTGGAACCAGCGCCTCGAGCAGCGTGCCGCGGCATCGACAAGCGAGCTCGATCGCCCCGCCGCCTGCTTCAACAGCCGACCGAAGCCGCGCACCGATTCCGCCCAGTTTTCTCGCACAAACATCTCATGAACCATGACAAGTTGCTGAGACGCTTGCGCAGTTCCAGCAGCCGTTCGGGGTTTGCCATGAGCATGGCCAGGTCCCGCTCCGTGGGCTCGACTGGCTCACCCGTGGTATCGTCGCGGGGCGGGAAAACCCTTCGCCATCGCAGGGCGATCTCGTCGTCGGACCATTGCTCGGCGACGACCGGTCGATTGCGGAGCACGAGATGAAGGGAGATTCTGAATCCCAGATCGCATCGAAAAGTTGCCGCCCGCTCGCTCGTGATGCCGTAGCATGGTGCCGCAACAATTCCTCCGGCTTTTCTCACGTCATCGCGGCCAAGGGAACCGAGAGAATGATCCCAGCGGCGATCAGGTCGCGGAAATGCTTCAGGACAGCCCCGTCCCAACCCCGCATATCGGACAAAAAGACGCGATCGATCGCGAGGCCAGCGGCCGTAGCCGCGATGAGGGCCATCGCATCGAGCAGGGAGAATCTGCGGGCCAAGCGCGGCAAGCGAGCCGAATCCGGAGCTAACGGGATGAAGGGCTTCATGATCGGGCTCTCCGTCAGCTGGCTAATCCTGCTCCCTTTTTGATCGATTCTCGGAATTGTGTCATCTGGCATCCGGAACGAGAAAGCTCAGTGTGCAAGTCAGGCCTTCATCCGGAGGTTTGTGTCGCGATAAGGACGACGCTCATTGAGGACCAGCTTCGTCGCGGACGTCTCGAATCTAAGGCGCTTGACAGCATTTTCCGACGGCGGAACGAATCGTCACTGCGACGTCGGAAGCTGAGCCGCGGGAACTGCTTCCTTATGCTTCCAAAGCCGCCTTTCGAGTTGGGGAAAAAGGGATAGCGCATTTTCGCGGAGGATCTGCCGCCCGATGCGCAAGGCGTGCCCTTCGCGCAGGTCTCCTCGGTCGACGCGCTCGGCCAGGACCTCGGCCAGGCAGCGACGAGTCATCTCAGTGGCGCCGTAGATTCCCTCGGCGTGGTTGGCGTCAGCCCCCCACATGATCCGGCTCGACGGCATCACGTCGAGCCATTCGTGGAAAGCCCGCTTGGCGGTCTCGTAGCTGAGCGTCGGCATCCAAACCGAGTCCAGCCAGACGTGCCGGCCATGCCTCATCAGGATGACGCCCGTCTCGCCCACCCACGGAAATCCGCCATGAAACAGAATGAACTTCGTCTTTGGATTGCCCTCGATCAAGTCAACCAGGAGCATCGGGTTGGAGCCCTGGATCCGCGCCTGGCCGGTATGAATCTGAAACGGCATTTCGTGGCGGGCACTCAATTCGACGAGCCGCCACATGATGAAGTCTTCAAACCCCTTCACCTGCTCGACCGAAAGTTCGGACCGCGGGCGCCCGAAAACCTGGGCGGCCCGCTCTGCCGGCACGTTCTCGAATTGAAGCGTCCGCTTGTAGGCGAGCGTCGTCTTCAGGCAAACCGCACCCTTCTCTTTGGCCTTGACAAACAGGCGATCGAGCAACTTTAGATAGTCGTCGAGCGATCTAATGGACATCCCCTCTCTGACCGCGAAGGCGTACGGATCGTCAGCCGGCTCTTTGAACTCCGAGGGATGAAAGCCGGCCACCAGCGTTGTGACGTTCAGCACGAGGACGCCGAACGGGTAGTCGGTGCTGAATCCGAACCGATCCCAGTAGGGATCGTTGAACATGAGCTCGATGTTTGCGCGCTCGGTGACGACCTTTTGCAGCCAGGTAGAGTCTTTGTAATTCGCGAAGATGCGGTCGTCCAGCTCGCGGGCCTGTGCGTCGGTCAGAGTTTCAAAGTCCACGCCGTACAAGTCGGTGAAGGCGGGGAGCTGATAGCGGTAAAAGCTCGCCGCTCGCGAGTCGTCGAAGTCGTGCTTGGCCTTTTGCCACCAGGCGTCGAACTTCATCCCGGGTGTCCACGGCTCGAGCTGGTGGTTCCAGGTGTAGTAGCTGTTTTGCCAGAGCCCGGCGAGGTTAACGCCTTTGCCGCGATCGGTTTCGCGGACCGCAAGCAAACGGTCGAATGGCATGAGATGGTCGTGCGTATCGATCGCCGGGATCGCGTCGAGCGCCGCCTTGAAGCGCCGATACGTGGTGGTATCCCGCGTCCCCTGCGCCTTGCTCGACCCGGCGAGTGCAACCGCCAGCAACAGGGCCAGCAATGACCGGTCTCCGAGTGGATTCCGCATGTTGATCGCTCCGAGGGAGTACCACGACCACTTCGCGCGGGGGACATCGTGACCGGAAGATACTCGGGCCGCAGCCCGGTGTAAACCATGAGCATCTCGTGGGCGATCCCATCGAAACCCGAAGGAGCGGTGTTCGAGCATGTGGTGACGCCGAAATCGCCGCCACAATTGCAGCACGAATTCGGATTTTGAGTTGAGCGGTTCAGGTCGATTTCTGGTAAAAGAGAAGTCCATCCGCAGGATTCCGGCCTTCTCACTCAGCCCTTGATTCGATCAGGTCCAGTCGGAACGCAACGATTGGATGTTCACGAGTTCCTCCAGGCGCGAACGAGGACGGTATGGTGCGAAAGATAAAAACAGGCTCCCTCGCCGATCATGCGCAAGCAGGTTTGCGCCGACGCGAGATTCTCCAAATCGGATATTCTAGCCTGATCGGGATGGGTCTTACTGCGTTTCTCAACGCGAATTCTGCGAAGGCCACTGCGCGGTTGATGCCAGTGCCCAAGGCGAAGTCGGTCTTGCTGATGTTTCTGACCGGTGGTCCGTGCCAGCTCGACACCTTTGACCCCAAGCCCGATGCCCCGGCCGAGGTCCGTGGCCCATTTGGTTCGATCGAGACCAAGCTTGTCGGTGTTCGCTTCGCCGAGCTCTTACCGGAAATGGCGGCTCGCGCCGATCGGTTTGCCGTCATACGATCAATGGCCTACCCCGAACTTCCCAACGCGTCACACGAGCTTGCGACCCCACTGATCCTGTCGGGCACGGACTTATTGCCTCCCGGTGTTGCGGATTCTGATGCGCACAAGGTGTGGCCCTGTTACTCCGGCGCGCTCAGGTATCTCAGGCCTAATTCGGACGGCATTCCCAGTGGCATGGTGATCCCCAATCCCATACCCAACCTGGGAAGCGATGCCGGTTTACTGGGACCACGATACGACCCCTGGTTGATTGATTCCAACCCGACCGACGCCGCGTTTGGACCAGAGAAGGTGGGGCTCTCGGTCGGCGCCGCGGGTACTCGCCTCAACGGCCGGCGCAGGCTCCTGGAACGATTCGACGACTGGCGCCGGATCGGGGCCGACGAACTGACCGCCAGACGGTTCGACACTCAGCGCAGCCAAGCCTATCAACTTCTCGATTCGGGACGCCTGGCCAACGCCTTTGACCTGCGACGCGAGGATCCGAAGCTTCGAGACCGTTACGGCCGTCACATCTTCGGACAGACGCTCCTGTTGGCCAGGCGGCTCATCCAGGCGGGGATCCCGATGATCCAGGCCAATATGGGGATTCGGGCGCAGTGGGATTTTCACACGAACAATGAGGCCCGCGCAGCGAAGGTTAACAGTTCCGTTTGACCGCGCTTTCTCGACCTTACTCGATGACCTTGAGGCCTCCGGCTTGCTGGACGACGTTTTGCTCATCGCCGTCGGCGAATTCGGTCGGACGCCGCAAATAAATAATGACGCTGGCCGCGACCACTGGACCAAGGCATTTTGCGCAGTCGTTGCCGGCGCGGGCGTTCGTGGCGGGCAAGTGATCGGGCAGACCGACCGTCTGGCCGCGTCGTGCGTGACCCGTCCTATTCGACCCTCCGACATCGGTGCCACAATCTACACGGCGTTGGGGGTGGAACCAGCTTGCGAGATCCGCGACATGCAAAATCGGCCGCTCCAACTGAACCAGGGCGAAGTGATCGCCCCGCTGTTTTCTTGAAACACGCAAGCGACTAGAATCCGCGATAGCACGCCAATCTTGGATTGACCACGGTCGTATTCGTATCCAGCTTGATCCATGCACCACAAGATGAGGCTCACCATGCAACCCGATATCGCCGAAATCATCGTTCAGGACTTCGAGCAAGGTCAGCTGTCCCGTCGTCAGCTTGTTTCTCGACTCATGGGGCTCGGGGCCGCTCTTGCGCTGGTATCCCGCGCCGCCGAGGCCAACCAGGGCGATAACAGTACGTTCCAAGCGACGGATCTAAATCATATCGCCTTGAATGTCAGTAGTGTGCCCCGATCCCGCGACTTCTACATCAAACACCTGGGGCTCAAGGTCATGCGCGACGGTGGCGAGGACAATTGTTTTCTCGGCGGCGGCGACGGCTTTTTCCTGACGCTGTTCAAGGGAGACAAGCCTGGTCTGAACCACTATTGTTACTCCATACGTGGGTACGCCGCTGATCAAGCCGAGGAGAAACTGAAAGCCGCCGGACTGAAGCCCCGGCGCGAGGACAACCGGGTTTACTTCCCCGACCCAGACGGGATTGAGGTCCAGGTCGAAGGCAGGTAGTTTCGGTCGTCGCGACGCCGTTTCCTGTTTCATCAGTTTGGCTCAACTCTGACGCGGAACGGCTGCGCCTGGGGCTGCTCGCATGTTCGATTCCAAGCGACGGAAGGTGCTACGCGCTCGAGATTCTGCGCCCGTGGTATCACCCGAGTTCATATCGGCCACTCTTGTTGCTTGTCATCGTTTGCTTCGTCGCATTTCTCTTACCGTTGGCCTACGATGTCGCCGTAGTAATTTACGGCGATATTCCCTCGCGTATTCGCTGGTTTACTGGCGAGACACTGCTCGTCGTCGTTTTCGCGTACGGGCTAAGGCGACTGTTTCAAGTACGACCGACGGATTCGTGGCCGCTCGGGTCTAGCATCGAAACTTCAGTTTTCGAGACGGCCACATCGCGGCGGATCTGCTGGACGCTTCGGCTGGCGGTGATCTCGCTCATAATCCCGATCATGGAAAATCCCGACGGGCTCGGGTTTGCCGACTGGGACTTCGTTCTCGATAAATTCGAGGCCTTACGGCGCACGATTCTCATTTGGGGGCAATTCCCATGGTGGAACCCATGGTCCCGCGGCGGATTTCCGCTGGCGGCCGAGCCCCAGATCGGCACCGTCTCGATCGCCACTCCGCTCGTACTGGCCCTCGGCACGTCGTTGGGCCTGCGCCTCGCGGCGATCTTTTGCGTGCTCATTGCGGTCGAGGGAGCCAACCGGCTCGCCTGGCTCTGGTTTCGCGAGCCCTGGTCGGCCGCGGCCGTGGCGTTGATTTACGGCTTGAATGGCGGAGTGATCGTCAATATGACACAGGGCTATATCATCGTCATGAGTTATTGCAGCCTCCCGTGGCTCGCTTACCACGCGTTCCGCATCGGCGATCGATTCGTCGATGGGATCGGGCTAGGCGGCTGGATGGCCTTCGCGATATTGAACGGCATCCAGTACATCACCTTTTACGGCGGCCTGTTGGCGGGCTTGATCTGGGTGCGAGCGTTCCGTGTTCAGCCTCAGGGGGGCCGCAAGCGGCTGATCGTGCATACTCTGGCAGCTGTCGGCGTGTTTCTCGGCGTGTGCGGATGGCACCTAATCCCTGTCCTTTTCGTCTTGGCGGACGACAAACGAGAACAGATCACGTACTGGGACGAGTCACTATTTGCGGTGCCCCATTACCTACTCACCCGCCCCTTGCCCCACTGGTCGGAAGTGCTACCCGGGCGGCACTGGGCTACGTTTATTGAACTGAATAGCTATGTCGGTCCCGCTGTGGTATTGCTTGCGCTCGCGAGCCTGGCACGGGGATGGCGCTGGTGGCATACGATGACGCTCATCACAGGATGGTTGGCAATTGGCTCGGTGCAATGGTATCACCCCAGTTACTGGCTCAAGAGCTGGCCTTTCTTTGCTTCGGCCCACGTCGTGACCCGCTGGCGGTACGTCGCCCTGCTGGGCGTGGGTCTGGCGGCTGGCAGTGGCGTGGCCCGTTTGCGCGGTTCTCCCAAGAAGTTCGTGAGCGCCTTGGCGGCGCTCCTCGTCGTCGCCATCGGCGTCGACTTCGTGGCCCTTGCCCATGAACAACTGCCGCTGGCGTTCAGCATTCGACCGGACACACGATTATTCCCGGGACCGCCAATTCGAGAAATCGTCAATGTGACGTCTGGACTCGGCTACGCATGCGTCATGCGAGGTTACGGCATAATTGAGGGATATGAGCCAATGTTGGGCTACCGCCGCGATGCGCCAACACTGCGCCGAGGGAGAGAACATCAAGACTATCCGGGCGAGTCCTGGACGGCTCGAGGTCGTATCGAACCCGTATACTGGAGTCCAAATCGCCTCGTCTTCCACGTCGACCCGGGCGAGGAGGTCTTTATCAACCAGAATCCCGGATCCTGGTGGTGGTGCAACGGCCGTCCGGCATTCGCAGGACTAGGGTGCGCCGAGATGATGGTCCCTTTTTCCGCGCGGGCGGACGCGACCGGTGACCTCGAGCTGCGAATTCATCCCGTTGGTCTGCGCTTGGGCGTCGGCCTGCAAATCTTCGGCTGGGCCCTGCTTGTCGCGGCGTGGTTGGGCCGGCCGCGCTCCGCCGTCATAAACCCAATTCTCACATAAATAGCGGCTACGCTGGACGACGCGGCACGATCATGTTGGCGACAAAAATCATGACCGGCTCGTCTGCTTGATTCATGGTCTGGGTGCGGACCTTGATTATTCCTTGTTCCGGCGCGACTTGGATGGCCTGACTTCGAGCACCTCGGACACAATGTGCAGCGTGTCGCCTGGCCGCACCGGCCGAGGCCACCTGAGCTCCTCGGCACCGCTCCGATCAGTCCACCAGCAATTTTCAGGTCGCTGTCGACAATCATACGCATCGTCAGCGCGGCGGTGTGCCAGCCACTCGCGACCAGCCCGCCGAAGAAGGTTGCGGCGGCGGCCTTCTCGTCGAGATGAAACGGTTGAGGATCATACTGAGAAGCAAATACCTTGATCTGTTCCGTATCGATCTTGACGGAACCGCCCTGGAACGTCTGGCCCACAGCGAAGTCTTCGAGATAGTGATCCTCGGCCATGGTTCTCTCTTTCGTGAGACTTTGCGCAGTCACGCGATCACGCCGTTTCGCCGCACCAGCACTATTTACGAACGATTGAACGGAACCGACTCCGAAGCCGATTAGCTCAGCTCCATCGTGCCACCGGCTTCTTTTTCCACAGCCAGATGATCCAGTCGACATTTTTGGGCTCGCCGCCTAATTCTTTGAGCTTGGTCATGCACTGACCGCGATGGTGCTGGGAGTGCATTGCAACCTGCACGAGGGCTTCGGTGATCGTGATTACACAAGGGGGGGCAGGAAACCACGGGACGTGAATCGTTTGTAATAGCCTTTCCGGCGGCATTGTTGCGAGCAGATCGCGCAAGCCCGCGTGCCCAGTCTCAGCTCGCGTCTTCAGCTCGTCGAAACTCAGGGGCGGCCCAGGTTTTGGTCCTCCGGGTTCCTGATTGTTGAACATTGCCAAGAACCCGAGCTGCACGCCGGTCAAGTGGCTGAGGCGACGACGCATGTCCTCGTCGTCGCGGGCCGGCGAATCATGCCAGGCGTGGAAAAACACCGCGTTGGCCCATTCAGAGTGAGCCATCAGGTCTCGTAGGAAAGGAAGCATTGCCGGAAGCTCCGGTGGTATTGTCGACGGCGCTGCGGCCTACGGGCCGTGGCCTTCAATAAAGTTCTCAAGATGCGATTACCCCGCCCGACGCGGTCACTGTCAAGACAATTATCGATGCGGGTCCGGCCAATTTGATTTGCCTCAGTTGAAATGGGACAGATGGTCTGATCGAATAGGCTCCGCGATCGATCAGATGATTGATCGTCTGCCCTAACAGTCGCGACTAGGTCATGAATGCTCGCGCAATGCTTCGCCCAGTCAAACGTGTAACCTGCCGAGCAATAAGGAAGTCGAGGCAAGCCAATGGATGTCGTTTACCGTTATGACCAGTTTGAGCCGGTCGACCATCGACCGATCAACGACGCGGACCAGGCAATAGAACACCTCGCGCGAGGACATAATCGCTACGCGACCATCGTCACGCAGGTGCACCGCGAACTTCTCGGCGGACCAGCCCCAAAGCGGATCGTAATTCCGGCCAATCCACTGTCGCTGGGCCTGCCGGGGCTGTCCGGAACTGCGCAAATACAGGCT
The DNA here is from genome assembly GCA_963850935.1 of uncultured Isosphaeraceae bacterium. Taxonomy (GTDB): domain Bacteria; phylum Planctomycetota; class Planctomycetia; order Isosphaerales; family Isosphaeraceae; genus CAWFRS01. The sequence continues at coordinate 262,398 of CAWKNT010000012.1, read as the reverse complement.
CCGTTTGCCCTTGTACTCGGCTGTTCAGACGCGCGTGTCCCAATCGAACGGATCTTCGATCAATTACCCAATGCTCTATTTATCATTCGCGTTGCAGGCAATGTTTTGGGTGTCGAGTGCCTGGGCAGCATAGACTACGCAGTGAATAATCTGGGCGCAAGCCTGAAGTTGCTCGTCGTTCTCGGTCACTCGTCTTGCGGCGCAGTTACTGCGGCCGTTGAATCTTATCTGGCGCCCAAAAATTATGCCGAGATCGCGTTCACTCACGCGTTGCGGTCTCTTGTCGATCGAATTCACACCGCGGTCCGAGGAGCAGCGAGTGCGCTCGACCGAGTTGGCGGCAAGAAGGTCGCGCGCGAGTCCGACTATCGCGAATTACTCGTCGAGTCAGCCGTATTTTTGAATGCCGCCATCACGGCCTTTGACGTGTCACGCGAGCTGAAACTTCCCCCCGCGAATGATACGCGGGTTGTCTACGGCGTGTTCGACCTGGTCGCGCAGCAAGTTCGGTCTCATCCCGGGAAGAAACAACCCATGTTTGCCGAGGTGCCGAGCGGGCCAGAGGATTTCAATCGAGTCGCGCTCGAAATCGCCAAGACGTTGCTGGACGGACAAGCGGGAAGGCGAGTGCCACGAAGAGCACGCTAACCGGGTCTAGCCCGGATCGATAGGTTCGAAGTCGCATGGGCCGCAATCGAATGAGCGGCCCGAGATCGACGGGTGATTTCAGTCCGATAGTTACAAGGCGCGAATCAAGATCGCTGCATTGCCGGGCTAGCTAGGGCGCGTAGTACCCGCAAGTGCACGGTCGAGATTGAACGCCGCGCTGATCAGGCCCAGGTGGGTGAACGCCTGGGGGAAGTTGCCCAGCGCCTCGCCGCTGACACTGGTCTGTTCGGCATAGAGGCCGAGGTGGTTGGAATAGCCGAGCATTTGCTCGAAGAGCAGTCGGGCGTCTTCCAGCCGAGCGGGTTCGGTGCGGCCGGCGCGGGTGAGGGCTTCGACCAGCCAGAACGAACACATGTTGAAAGTCCCTTCGCGGCCTGGCAGGCCGTCGGGGGCGGCGGCGGGATCGTAGCGGTAGACCAGACCGTTGGCGGTCAGGCCTCCCTGGTCGAGCGGCCGGCGAATCGCGTCGATGGTGCTGAGCATACGCGGGATCGTTCGGGGCCATGAAGAAGACGAGCGGCATCAGCAAGCTCGATGCGTCGAGCGCGTCGGAACCGAAGGACTGCGTGAACGACTTGCGGCTGGCGTTCCAGCCTTGTGTCATGACTTCCTCGTAAATCTCGTCGCGAACCGCCAGCCAGCGCGAGCGGTCGGCGGGGAACGACCGCTTGTCGGCGAGTCGCAGGCCGCGATCGAGCGCGACCCAGCACATGAATTTCGAGATAGACGAATTGCCGCGGACCGCCGCGGACCTCCCAGATGCTCTCGTCATCGCGGCGCCAGTTGTCGCACAGCCAGTCCAGATAGTTGCCGCAGTCGCGTCCAGCCGTCATAGCCGATGGGTTCGACGTACTTGTTGTGCAGATACACCGCGTCCATCAGCTCGCCGTAGATATCCAGTTGCAACTGCTGATGGGCACCGTTGCCGATACGGACCGGGCGCGAGCCGCGATAGCCCTCCAGGTGGTCGAGCGTCTGCTCGGTGAGGTCAGCCCGGCCGTCGATGCCGTAGATCGGCTGCAACGGTCCGGTGCCTCGGCCGTCGGCAGGCTGCCAGCGGTCCTTGAGCCAGTCTTTGAATCGGACGGCTTCCTCGGTGAAGCCGATGCGCTCAAGGCTGTAGAGCGTGAACGCGGCGTCGCGGATCCAGGTATAGCGGTAGTCCCAGTTCCGTCGGGCCGCCGATCGACTCGGGCAGGCTGCACGTCGGCGCCGCGACGATCGCTCCGGTCGGCTCGAACGACAGGAGCTTGAGCGTGAGCGCCGACCGCTCGACCATTTCGCGCCAGCGGCCCGTGTAGGTACACTGCGACAGCCAGCGCCGCCAGTAGGCGACCGTCTCGCGAAACAGTTCTTCGGCCTGTCCGCGGACCGGGGGCGGGCCCATGGCCGTCCGCGGCGGCCGACGTGCCGCAGCACGAATGTGGCATTTCCTCTCCCTCCTGAGAGTGAACTCGGCGATCACGCCGGCGCCGTCGATGTGCAGTGGCAGCACTCGAGCGGCCAGGCCGAGCGAGATGCCCGGCCCGTCGAACCGCACGCCATGCTCGGTGACGTGGGTCTCGTGGTGGCGCGGGCATAGTCAAAAGCGGGACGGCACTCGAGCCGGAATGTGAAACTCGCCGCGCACCATCCGCACCCGCCGGATCAGCTCATCCGGCGCGCTTTGCGCCCACGGGCATGTAATCTTCGACTTCGCCCACGCCGTCGGCGTGGAAGAAACCGCGTGATCAGGATGTTGGTGCCGGGCCAGTAATACTGCTTGCGGCGCAGGTGATCGCGCGCGGGCGCGATCCGGAACCGGCCCCCCTTGCGGTCGTCGAGGATCGCCGCGAACACGCTGGGCGAATCGAAGTGCGGCAAGCAAAGCCAGTCGATCGATCCGTCCATGCCCACCAGAGCGGCGGTGCGCATGTTGCCGATGATACCATAGTTCTCGATTGGCTGGTAACAGCTTTCCATCAGGAGGTCCTTGCGGCACGTGTTTCCGCGAGTGGTTTCACCGATTTGCTCGCTGAACTCTCAGAGCAACGTGCGAATGCACTTCTTCTTGAAATCGGTGTACGGTGGATAAAAGATCGACGGATCGAACCACGTCGGCTTTACCAGGACCGACTTCTTGTGGCTGAACGTTTCGAATGTGGAACGACCGTGATAGGCCCCCATGCCACTTGGTCCAATGCCGCCAAAGGGAAGGGAGGGAATCGCCAGATGGATCAAGGTGTGATTGACCGTGACACCTCCCGAGGAAGTGCGCTCGATGACCGTTTGTTGAACCAGCGGGTCGTTTGAGAACAGATACAAGGCAAGCGGCTTGGGCCTTTGGTTGACGAACGAGATTGCATGTTCGATATCCCGCACCTCCAACACCGGTAGAATCGGCCCGAAGATTTCGTCGGCCATCACAGCGGAATCCGGCGGCACATCGCGCAGGATCGTCGGGGCGATGTAACGATCATTTTCGTCGGCATCGCCACCGGCGAATACCGCGCCGCTCCCGGGGAGCAGATTCATCAGCCTCCGGTGGTGTCGGGTGTTGACGATGCGGCCGTAGTCAGAACTTGAACGTGGATCGCCGCCGAAAAAGTCGCGAACGGTTTCCCGCATATGCGTCAAGAGAGCCTCGTGGACGGCCTGGTGAACCAGAACGTAGTCGGGCGCGACGCATGTCTGCCCGGCATTGTAGTACTTTCCCCAGACGATGCGCCGCGCGGCGACGGGCAAATCTGTTTGACGGTCGACAACGCACGGGCTCTTGCCGCCGAGCTCGAGCGTGACGGGTGTCAGGTTCTTGGCGGCGGCTTCCATGACAATGCGGCCGATCGAACCGTTGCCCGTGTAAAAGATGTGATCGAACCGCTGGGCGAGCAGTTCGGTCGTTTCGGCAACGCCCCCCATGACGACTTGCGCGCATTGGGGATCGATATAGTCGTTGAGCCGCGCGGCCAGTAGCTCGGCTGTCGCCGGCGCGACCTCGCTTGGCTTGACGATCGCACAATTGCCTGCCGCAATCGCACCCAGAAGAGGCACCAGTACGAGCTGGAGCGGATAGTTCCATGGCCCGATGATCAATACGACGCCCAGCGGTTCGCGATAAATCCGGCTCTTGCCGGGCTGGCCGACCAGCGACGTCGGCACTCGCTCTGGTTTCGTCCACGACGCGAGCTTCTTACGGACAAGGGTCAGCTCACTGGTGACGAACGCGATCTTCCGAGGAATAAACTTCGAGCGCAGGCCTGCCGAGGTCGCGGTGGATCGCCAACTCAATTTCCGTTTCACATTCCGAGAGAAACCTGGCCAAGCCGGCGAGTTGCTCCAGCCGATATTCCAGCGGGCGTGTGCGGCCGCTATCAAAACTCGTGCGCAGCGCGAGACCAGTTCGGGCGCCCTTCCGAGTGTTGTGATTTCGTTTTCCAGCGCGGTACTCATGTCGATGCTCGTTCCGTCAACAGGGGCGCGTAGCCGTCGGCGGCCAGACGCGATTTGATCGAAAATAGGGTAGAATGTCGCATTCCCGACTCTGATTGGCTTTTTTCTTTTTCAAACTGTTGCCGGAGAATTCTGTATGGCGAACGCCGTCACCGATAGCGCCCTCGACGTAATTTTTCGCGACGCCCGGACGCATTCCGCGTGGCTCCCCCGGCCAGTAGACGATGAGCTGTTACGCAGAGTATACGATTTGGCCAAGATGGGTCCAACCTCTGCCAACACCTGCCCGATGCATGTCGTATTCGTGCGATCGCCCGAAGCGAAAGAGCGACTCAAGCCGGCGCTCATGCCCGGAAACGTTGACAAAACCATGGCCGCGCCAGTCTGCGCCATCGTCGCCTACGACTTGCAGTTCTACCAATTTATTCCACGGCTTTTTCCCCAAAGCCCGAAGTTTGCTGATCTCTTCACGGCTCCGGGCAAAGACGAATTCACTCGCACCCACGCCTTCCGCAACGCCACGCTTCAAGGTGCGTATTTGATCATGGCGGCACGCGCATTGGGCTTGGATTGCGGCCCGATGTCCGGGTTCGACAACGCGAACGTCGACGCGGAGTTTTTCCCTGACGGGCGTTACAAATCCAATTTCTTGCTCAATCTCGGTTATGGCGACCCGGCCGGGCTTCATCCGCGGAATCCGAGGCTCGAATTCGACGAGGCTTGCAAAATCGCGTAGCCAATGGCCCCACTGTACGCCCAAGGTCTCAGTCATGACGAATTCGCAGGAAGGCAAACCGACCGAGCCAGTTATTGATCTCGAGGCGTACCTGGCTCGCATCGGTTACACGGGCCGTCTTGATTTTTCGCTCGCGACGCTTCAGGGGTTGCACTTCGCCCACGCGACAGTTATCCCGTTTGAGAATCTGGACGTCTTGCTCGGTCGCGAGATCTCGCTCGAGCTGGATACCCTCCAATCGAAGCTGGTCGCGAGCCGCCGCGGCGGCTATTGTTTTGAACATAATACCCTCTTTTGTGCGGTGCTCGACTCGCTGGGATTTGAAGTGACGCGGCTTGCGGCCCGAGTCCGCTTTGGCTCGACGGCCATCCGGCCCAGGTCACACATGCTTCTCTCCGTCAATTTGGATGGTCAGCCGTGGCTGGCCGACGTCGGCTTTGGTGGTGAGGGACTTCTCTATCCAGTCCCCATTCTGGATCCCGCCCTATCCCGACAGTTTGGGAGGATTTTCCGGGTACGAAACGAGGGCGCCGTACACGTTCTCCAGTCGCTTCACGCCGGCGGCTGGTTTGATCTCTATGCATTTACGCAGGAACCGCAGTGCCATATAGACTATGTCGTGGCCAACCATTTCACGTCCACATATCCGCACTCGCCGTTTGTGCAAACTCTTGTAGTGCAACGCCAAAACAGCGAGACACGCATTACGCTCCGAAACCGCGAGCTCATCGAAGAATCAGCCAATCAAACGAACACCCGAATTCTGCCCGACGACGATGCCGTGCTGGCGACCCTTACCGAGGTTTTCGGACTGACCTTTCCCGCAGGGACGCGATTTCGCTATCAAGAGTAGCACCGCAGGGAATAATGGACTCGACCAACAACGAGGCCGTAGAAGAACGAAAAATGCTGCGTGTGATTGCACGCGGTCTGCGCTTCAAGGCTCAAGTCGCCATTAGCCTTTGAAACTCCTTTTCCGTGACCAGATCGCGCGGGCTGTCCAGTCGATCAAGGAAGACGATACCGTGGAGATGATCGTATTCATGCTGGAAAATCCTCGCAACGAAGTCGCCCAACTCGCGCTCGACCGATTGCCCCTCGACCGACTGATAGCGGACCTTGATTTCCTTGTGCCGGGGCACTTCGCCGCGAATGCCGGGGATGCTGAGACAGCCCTCCCAGTCTTTGACGATCGCCGTCGACCGCTCGAGAACCTCGGGGTTGATCACGACTTCCGGATCCATGAGCGGCGCGGTGGGGTATCGAGGGTTGGGCCGGGATGCCACAATGAAGATCGCCTTCGACTCATAGACCTGAGGGGCCGCGATTCCCACTCCGTTGGCATCGCGAAGCGTAACGAGCATGTCGGCGATAAGCGATCGGATTGACTCTGGAACCGGAAAGTCCACTGCCTCGACGGGAGTCCGCAGCACTGGATGGCCGAGCTGAGAGATTTGTCTGAGTATCGGCATATTCTTGATCATGTCCTTGATATTAGTTCCCAGCTGCCATCGCGCTTCTGATAAGAGCGTGCGCAACGTATGCATTTATGAGCATTTGTGTCAAGTAGTCCCGAGAGCAAGCGTCCGTTTGAATAGCGAATTAGCCTGAATCGCCGACAGTTCGGGCACTTGCCTGGCAAGCAGGTCCAGAACAACCATGTCAGAATTCCGGGTAATAGGATTACTTCCGTAGCCGTAGTGACCCAGGGAAACTGGTAGAAATGCCGACCTCTGTAGTAGAGCAAGATTGCGCGGACCAGGTAGATAAAGGCGTCGGTCCAGGCCATCGCGATTGCTGCGAAGAGCAGTGCGCAGGATCAGCCAATCTTTGAGCGGGCCTTGCCGAACCAGCGGGAACGCGACGACTGCCAGCACGAGCGGGATGACCACCGCTTCGGTCATCACGACACCAAACCATGCTTGTGGGAACATTGCTCCATGTTCGACACCGACCGCCAGACAAGCCGACGCTACGGCCGCGAGGACCACAAGCTTCATGGTCTGGCGCAACGTCAGCTGCAGCCGAAACTGTCGCGGAGCGGATGCGCTGTAAGCGGCCATTTTGGCTTGTCCTCGCGGCTATTGGTTGTCATGTCCCTTGAGACTGGCCGGCACCGAACGCGACCAGTTGCCTTGATACGTCACATTACGAACGCGTACTTGCGTCTCGTCGGCGTAGTGAAACAAGCCGAATGTGCGCTGATTTACCGGCTCGATCGGCCGGTCGAAAACTTGTCTGGCCGTTGAGCTCGAGCGCGACCTTGTCGCCGGTCACGCTGAGGATGAGCTGATTCCAGGCCGCTGGTTTCAACGGAATTGACGCCGGGCCACGGCGGCATTCCGGTTCGTCACGCGCATTATCAGCAGTCAGGCCGCTGCGTTCGTAGGCGCCGTCGGTCAGCCGGTGGACCTTCACGCCGTCGGGCTCGAGCAGAAACGCCAGCCGGTCGAGTGCGGGGTGCACCATGACCTTTCCCGGGTCGTAGTAAAACTCGTAGGCGATCCGGCCGTCCTCGACCAGAGTGCGATGGTAGCGCAGTACGCTTTCCTGCTTGCTGCCCGTGATATCATCCTCGATAACTCGGCCGGTAATCTCCTCTCCGCGCTTGTCCCAGTCGGGGTTGTCGCCGATGACCGAGTCGCCGTATTCGGCCGCCAGCCAACCACCGAGATCGGGGAGGGCGGACAGTTTGAGTTTTTCGGGGATCGTCGGATTGCCTGCGATCTTGAATTTACGCGCAGCCCCCGCCTGGATGTCCTGTGTCAAGAAAGCCACCCAGGGGTCGACGTCAGGCGGCGCGGGAGCATCGTGAACCTTGCGTCCATTAATAAAAGCCGTCATCCGTCCCCCTTTGACTACGAGGCGGTAAGGAAACCACTCGGCCGGTTTTTCGAGCGGTGGATTGATCGAGAGTTCCCCCACCGGCCGGCCGAACTGCGCGCGCTCGACGTGCTTCAAATCGGCGCTCGGACCGATGGCCAAACCGCCGTACTGTAACCGGATCTTGCGATCTGGCGAGCCAGTCAGTTCGCAGTCGACCTGAAAATCGCCGCGCAACGGGATAGCCAGGTACATGAGGTCAATCTCGTGGCCTGGAAGGTGAGTCAACTGGTCGGCGGCCACGCCCCAATGAGCAATGGGCTCGCCCGTGCCACGGGTCTCGGCCCGAGTCTGAGTAACCTGCGTCCACTGGGACGTGCCAGGGTCGGTTCCGAAGGCGAGTGGCGCTGCCCGCACCCGACTTTTCGGCTTCGATCAAGAGCATCGCTCGGGCTCGGATGTTGCTGATTTGGTGGGTCCAAAGCCCGCTCGCGAGCTTGTGCTCGGTCTGAGTGGTCTTTTTCTGTTTTGCCTGGTCGGCCATGACGTCCAGCAGCTCGATCGCCGGCTGACGGAGCGACGGCCGCTGAATTGCTTTGGCGGCCAGCACCAGTTCGGGCCAACGCACGCTCTCCGGCGCGTCGGCCGAGAGTTTGGACAGAAGCGGCTTACCAGCTTTCATGGCCTGCGCGGCAGAAGCGTCGTCGCCGCGGGCGATCGCAATCAAGCCCGTGAACGCGAGCTTGGCCCGCTCGTTGGACGCGGCCGGGCCGCCTCCATCCGGCTTGATCGCCGTGATGTGCGCCGCCAATTCGTCGAGTTTTGCCAGGGACTTCGCCGCGTTGACGAGCGCGAGTGCCGGCGCGTTTAACTCGCCGCCCGCCTGCAAACGGAACTTGTGATTGGCATCTCCATCATCGCCGTTGGCGCCGGATCCTGACGCCGGGAATGACGGGCTGAAGTCACCGGCAAGCCGCAGCACGGGATGATCCGGCGACGGGAGCACCCAAGAGCTGAGTTGCGCGTATGCCTCGTTGCCTCGGAGCTTGCTTGCTCGTTCGAGCAGGTCGCCGGCCTCGAGCGAGAAGATTGACTCGCCAATCAAGATGTGGCGAGCTTGGCGATCTGCGTCGGTGTTGGAGCCGGCGGGGTCCGGAACCAATAGGCCAGCCAGCTGGGATTTGTCGAGCGTTTCCGGCCACCGGCCCTTGAGCACGACGTTGCGCGCCTGTGCGGCCGTCTGGTCCTTGAAATGGAACAAGCCGAACTCACGGCCTACGGACGATTCGAGCAGTCGTTCGTAAACGGCTTGGCCGTTGAGTTCAACGGTGACCTTGTGCCCCATCGATCACAAGTCGGACGGAATTCCACTGGCCGGATTTCAGTGGGAGCGCGGCAGGCCCTCGGCGGTTGGCCGGCTCGACCACCGCATTATCCGCGGCCAAGCCCGAAAGATCCCTGCCTCCTTCCGTCATCCAGTGAATCTTGATGCCGTCGGGCTCGAGCAGAAATGCGATACGCCCCACCGCAGGGTGCACAACGATTTGACCGGGCTCGTAAAGGAAATCGTACGTGAGCACATCGCCGTTCTGAAGCGGCCGGAAGTAAGAGATAACGCTCTGGTCGGCCTCGGTACCGGCCGTCGCACTGTCAATGACGTTTTGCCGCGTCGGCGTCACATTGGCAAACACACGGCGGCCGTAGATCACTCCCTCGCGGGCGGCCCAATCGTAATCGTCGAGATTGATCGGGGCTTTGGGCGTCTTCTTGGCACGCTTGATCCCCGACCCCATCCGCCCAACCATCCCGCCGCCAGCGGAAACCATCGTGACATTGCCGTACTGGTCGGTTTTGTGCTCGGTGCGGCGGGCGGGCTGGGATTCACCATAGAAGGCACTAATCCACCCCTCTAGGCGGTCGCCGTGAGTGAGCTTGACCTGGCGCGGAACGACAGGCTTGCCTGTGATCGCGAGTTCCCGCCAGACCGAATGCTTGTCTTGGTAGGTGAATAAACCAAGCCACGGGCTGGTGGGGCTGGGGTTGTCGTCTTCATAAAACAGATGACCATTGACCAGGTAGCGAACTTTCTCTGGGCTGGCCTGGACCGTCATGCGGTTGAACCCCCCCTCGCGGTTAAGACGCCATGAAATGGGAAGTGATTCGCTCTGCCCGACTGGGAAAATCCGCGAGCCTCCCATCCCTGCGGCCAAAAATGGTTCGATGACGAGTCCGCCATGAGTCAAGAGCGAGTTAGCCCAAGGCCCCGTGTAGGCCTGGCAGCTAAACTCGTAGGTGCCGGTGAGCGGATAATCGAGCAAAAGATAATCCGCCGATGGACCAGTCAGGTGGGCGATATGCCCTTCCTGAGCAATCCACGTCGCCGAGCTGGGCCGGTGCGACGCTGGTAGCTATAGCGCGAAGAGACCGGGTGCCAGCTTGCCAGATTGATCGAGTTTGCCGTTGCCGGCGCGAGGGCCTGGCGAGCCCGTGCCTGGGCCAGCTCGCCACGAATGTGCGCCAGCACGGCCGGATCGTTAACCATCTTGGCTCGTTCTTCAAGCGCGAGGGCCAGGCGCATCCCGAGGCTGGCGATTGCTGGATCGCTGGTCCGCAGGGCCGCGCTTGCGAGCAAGCTGTCGGACCACGGGAAGAGGATCCTGTCAGGCCGGTTCGAAACCGAGCGGACGACAGGTGCGGTGGAAGCTCCCGGTGCACGCGGCGCCGAGGCCGCGACGTGGGCTTCGTTTTCCTTCGTAACTTCGGCCAATCGAGCCTCGATTCGCGGAGTGATCTTGCCGGCGTTGCCGCGCGCTAGCTCGATCAACAAAAACAGAATTTCCGCGTTCTCGACCTTCCGATCAGCTTTCAATTCGGCTGCTGCTGCTGCTTCCTGGCCAAGCTGATCGAGAGCCCCCGCCTGGCGAGCGGCCTCGATCAAGGCCGAGGCCGTGCTCACCATCCCGCCGGTGTCGGCTGAGGAAAAACCCGGCGTGCCGGGACGCTTGTTGTCAGAACCTACCTGGGAAAACGCCTCGGGCGCCATGTCGCCGGCCGCCAGCGAGGTCAAGATGCGCGCGACGCGGCGGTCTTGGGCCGGCATCGTCCAATCGTGCAGAATCTGGTACCGCTCTTTCGCCGGACTGGCCTCAATCTGGCGCAACAGCCGCACGAGCACATCGTCGACGGGAGGGTCGCCATAGGAATACGCCGGAGCGTCGACGAATCGGGCCAGCGATGCCAGAGCGTCAGTCCAGAGCCCGGCGCGGGCGTACTCGGCCGCGATGCGCTCGAGCTGTTGCTTGCGGAGGTACAACGGATAGTCGCCGGCGTAGCGAACGGTGTTTTTTTCCATTGCCTCCAGGTAGGCCTCGAGTCGTTTTCGGCCGCCCGGCGCATCTCCCAGTTGAAACTGTCGGCGTGCCAGCACGAGCAAGAGCGTTCCCAAAGGTTCAGGCTGGCCCGAGGTTTCCAGGCCTTTGACGCAAGTGTCGAGGACGTCGAGCGCGGCCCCCGCCAGCGCGGGCTCGTGACGACCTAGGGCCGGCAGGGCGGCGTGACACGCCAGCTCGGCCGTCGCCCGCGACGTGTCGGTTTTGAGACGCGTGGAAATGGTCTTGATTGCGGCGACGCTCTGGGCCGAATCGGTGCCGGCCAATGCGAGCTGAGCCGATAATACCTTGGCCGGCAGGTCGGCCAGTACCTGGCCTTGGCGCGCGGCGATGGCCGCTTTCAGGTCGTCGACCTTGCCGGCGTGCACAGCCGCGATTGCCAGTAGGGCCCCGACGCTCTGAGGCCGGCGCAACGCCGTGCTCGAAAGAGGCGGAGCGTACAGAAAAATCTCGCTGGGCCGTGTCGCGGGCAACACCGCGTCGCGCAGCGCCTGGTAAACGGACTCGGCGGGCATCTTGTGCTTTTGCCAGATACGCTCGAGCTCAATCAAGTTGGCGACGACGCGGGGCGAGGCCTGGTCGACGGGGCCGTCGTCGACGACCCCTCGCATCCGGACGACGCGGCGCGTTTCGTTGGGGTTGGTGGGCACGACTGGGGGGCCGGCACGTAGCGCATCGCGCACGGCCCGCGTGCTCAATTCGGACAGGTCGTGTTCCGCGGCCAGACGGGCGATCTGCATTGCCTGCTCGAAACGGTCGAGGGTCAGGATCGGCAAATTGTTGCGCGGTGCTGCCGGGCCCCGCGCAGCTCCGGGAGTGACGGCCTTGCGTGCTGCCTTTTGCGCGGGAGGCTGATACGAAGCCAAACGCACACGTGATTGCTGCGACACCGGCGCCATTGAGGTGGTGTTAGCCGGCGGTACACTGGCGGCCGGTACGGGCGCTACGCCGGCTGGCGGGGTCGCCGGAATTCTTGGTTTCTTGGCCTTGCGGTCGGCGGGCTCTACCACGAGCTCGAGCATTTGGCTCCACGCGGCCTCGGCCGCCTTGCGGTCGCCGCGTTTTAGCGCCAACTCTCCCTCTTCGCGGATCATGGCCAGGAGTGCCGCGTTTTCGGTCTGGCGACGGGCCGCGTCGCGAGCACGCGCGGCCAGCTTGTCGGCAAAGCCCGGCAATTTGACCGTGTCTTTCCGCTTCCAGCAAGCGCGAGCAACAAACCAGAGCGGGATCTGCGCGCGGCCTGAGTGCGCTGTCGGGCGTTGGCCCGAACGCCTTCGGCAAGCTGGTCCAGCGGTGACTTGTCCACGAGCTGATTGAGCCGGAGAGCGGCCGCGTCGATACGCGAGGGGTCGTCGCCAGCCAATGCGAGCAAGGCATCGGCGATCGCCAGTGAGAGATCGTCGGGGTTTTGATTGGCGCCGCGTCGAGCGAGGCGGTCAGTTCTTCCCGGCCTTTCTGAGAGGCAGCCGTTGCAGTCGTGTCGGTCGGCTTGGCGCGGGAGCATCGACCGCGTCTGCCAGCAGGCTCCGCACGGCCGCCTTGTCGAGCTCGCGCGGATGGACCATCACCATCAGATCGAGAAACTGGTCGGGCTTGTTGCCCGCCGGTTTGGCCGTTGTGCTCTTCCTGTCGGCGCCGTCGGCATCTGCGGTCTTCGGCGAATCGACATGCTGCGAGGACTTGATCATGCGTGTCACTGTTGTGGTCAGGTCTTCGGGCTTGATGTCCTCAAGAGCGGTGGTGAGCCCGTCGCGATATTTTTTGACGAGCATCTCGAGGTTGCCGATGTAGTTGGGTGAATTCGGGGCTATCTCGCGGGCAATTGCCGCCGTCTGGCTGTAAAGCGGCACGGCATCGGCGGCGAACCCAAGCTCCCGGAGCTGGTCGGCTGCCATCCCCAGGGCCTGCATCTTCATTTGCTGGACGTACTCGTCGGGGTAACCTCCGTTGAGGTTGATATCCTTGGTCGCGAATGCAAGCACGACGCGACGAGCATCTTCCAATCGATTGTCACGCGCAAAGAGAATGACCAATCGCTTCGCTGGCCCGCCGAAATTGCGGCGATTGTATGAATCATCGTCATCGCGTTTGAGCGACATCTCATACGACTCGATGGCCAGATCGCGGGTCGATGCATGGTTTTCGAGCTCAAGGCCGATCAACCAGAAGACGTTGGCGGAAATAGATTCTTCTTTGCTGTCGGCGAAGAATTTGCGAACCAGAGCCTCCGCTTCCTGGGCGCGACCGAACCGGGATTGGACAAGCGCCGCCAGCAGGGTTCCTGCTTTCCAGGTCGGCATCTCCTTCTTGGCCGCCTCGATTTGGGAGGCAAGCTCATCGAGCTTGCCTTGCGAGGTGGCCAGATCCAACAGCTGCGACACAACCGAGGTCATCCGCCCGTCGGCGCCGTATGAGATCACCTGGGCGAACGCAGTCCATTGTGTGGCCGGCATGAATGTCGTTGGCTTGGGAATGATCACGTCGCGGGCATAGTCGTACATCTCGGGCATTTGCCAGAAATCGTTCCCCCGAATGTACTGGAGCATATATGATCGCTCCTCGGGAAAAGCGGCCCAGGCTTTCTTGAAGAGCGAGAGCATCCGATCGCGCAGTTTTTCGTCATTGAACATGTTGCTGATCAAGTTGCAGACGTAATACGACTGGCCAAGCTGCCGGAGGTCGATATCCTCGAGCAGGCTCAAGAGCTCATCCGACTTTTTTGCCTGCTGAAAGGCTGACTGTACCTGGTAGAAATTGCGACCGACCAAGGACGGATTGCGCTTGAGGATGATCTTGTAGTGGTCCAGGGCGAGCGCGGCCTGGCCTTCCTGCACGAACTGCTGGGCGATCTGGTAGCGCAGCTGCGTATCGTCAGGCCGCAGCGCGACGATCTTGGCGAGTTCTTCCCGTGCCTTGTCGCGCTGGCTCGAAGCCTTGTAATAGTCGGCCAGTGCCTGGTGAATCTGGATCGAGTTGGGGGTCTTTTTGAGCTGCTCGCTGGCGCGGTCGATCAACTGGGGCAAGCGGCCGGAACGAGCCAGGACGCCCACGGCGGCAGTGCGGCTGGCGTCGGGATCCTCGGCATAGTAGACGTTGGGATTGCTCTGGCGCGTCGCCGTCGTCGAGCGCAGAATTTGTGTTGCCACCTGCACCGCGACATCGAGTTTCCCCTGACGCTGGTACTGGAGCATCAAGCCAACCAGCGCGGCGGCCTTGTTGCCGGCACGGCGGCGAGCCCGGCCGAGCACGGCGTCGGCGAGTTCTTGAAGTCCGAGCTGCTGCATCTGCCCGGCTAGGCGCACCTGGGTGTCAGTATCGAGCCGCAGGCCAAAGAGTCGCTCTGCCGCCTGGCGCGCGGTCGAGGTCGCCGGCTAAAACCGAGAGCCGCAGTGCAATCTCCTCGCGCCGCTTCATGGTGGCGTTGTCGAGCGGCTGAACCGAATCCGCTATGGCCAGCGCATCAGACCGCTCGCCTTGCTGTTCCAAGAGCTCCGCCAGGTCCAAGCGCAAATCCGATTCGGTCTTGGATGCTTCTGCCACCTTGGTGAACTCGGCGATAGCGTCATCCTTGTCGTCGTTCCACCAGAGGATGGCCGCAAGGGCGAGCCGAGGGTAGACCGCGTCGGTCGGCGTGGGGGCGCTATCGGCCTGCTGGCGGAAATGTGTGACCAAATCAGAAAGGATGTCGTCGCGCTTGAAAAGCTCAAAGCTGGTGCGCAAGAGCTGGATCGTCGTGTCGTCAAAAAACTCGTTGGGGAGCGGGAAGGAGATCTGCATATAGCGCGTGGATTTGCCCACCCAGATCTGGTATTGGCGCGATGAGCCCCGGGCGGAGTAGCGTGCCCTGGCGGCCCGCGCTGCGCCTGGCGACTGCCGTTCCTGCTTACGGCGAACGGCGGCCAGCTCGTGGTCTAACAGCTTGAGCACGTCGCCATGCGCCTTCTGGTCAGCCCGCACGCTCATGCCTTGGCCGAGTGCCGTGCCCGGCCCATTAAAGTAAAACGTTCCGGAATTGTAGTATTGTGTGCTCCGGCCTGTTTGAAGCCGCTCAAAACGGTCGAAGAGTTGGACCAAACCGTCGACGTCGCCTCGCTCGGCCGCCAGACCGAATACGCCGGCGATCTGCGCCAGTTGCGTGGCGCTGGTGATCGCGTCGCGATAAAGCCTTTCTTCCTCTTCGACGCGCTTGGCTCGTTTCAGCTCTTTGAAGACGTGCTGGAGGATCTGAGCCTGGACCAACTCGGGGCGGCGAACTTTGAGCGAGCGGTAGCTGGCCAGCACGTGTTCCAGTTCGTCCCTTTCCAGCGGAGGCGTCGTGTCCTTTTGCTCCTCACCCTGGTTGACGTAGTATTGCTGCCCCAAGCCGGTCTGGCGGCCGCCAATCGAATAGAGATAAGCCCAGAGCGCTAAGGGATCGTTCGGGGCGGCTTTGCTCAGGCCTTTGCCGGCCTCGTAAACCGTTGCATTGTCGTAGCGGATCAAGCCAAGATAAAACGAATCCCAGAGGGCGCGGACGTCCGGCGGCGTCTTTTGACCGGCCTTCTTGATTTTGGAGACGAATTCGTCCCCCTCTGCTGGCCCCTTTTTCTGCGCTTGCGAAAAGAGCCAGCCCAGTGTCGCCATCCGCGCCTGGCCGAAGTCGGGCGGCGCCCAAACGGTGTTTTGCATGCTGAGCGAATAATACATGCGGCTTTCCAGGTTGCACGCCATGCGAATCATGTCGATCTGGCCGATGCGCTGTTCCAGCGGCAAGAGGTTCTGGCGATTGAAGGCCGAAGGGCGGGCGCTCGCGGCCTGGAGCTTGGGATCGCGGCTGCGGCTCTTGGCGATCGCGCTCTTCTCGTCGTCGCCTACGTTCAGTTGCAGCAAGGCCTCAAACCGCTGCGCTGCCTCGGCGGGTTTGTCGAGATCACGCAGTGCGAGCGCCTGACGATAGAGAGCTTCCCAGTCGCGTGGGTCGTTGCGAATCATCGACTCGGTGATCTCCATCACCGGTTGCGGCTTGTGATTGGCCAGCAGACTGTCGATCGCACCGAAGATCCGGTGTGCGTCGCTCTTGCCGGAGGCCATCTTCGACCACACTGCCTGGGCTTCCTCGAGCTCGCCATAGCGTGCATAAAGCTGGCCCAGACGGGTCGAGCCGTCGTCGCTGGGGGCCAGTTCGACCAACTGTTTCTGATACCGAGCGGCGCTTTCTAAGTCCCCTTCTTCCTCGGCCAGCTTCGAGAGCTGCTGGAGTAACTGCGTGTCGCGCGTGTTGGTGGCCAGGAGACGCTCGAGCTCGGTGCGGGCGCTCCCGAGATCGCCGGAAGCGGCGTAGGCCTGGGCCGTACAGATGGCGACGTCGCGCTGCTGCGGTTGGCCAGCGCCCGGCCGTGCATCGCGCTCCTGGTGTTGCAACCTGGTCAGCAATCGGTCGAACTGGTTGCGCTGGAGGTAGAGGTCGGTAAGGCGGCTGACGGTGCTCAGCTTACCATCCAGGTCGTCGGCCTTGTCAAAGGTGCGCCAGTACATCTCGATGGCCTCGTCCGTCCGATACTGACCGGCCAGAGTCTCGGCGAGCGTGAGCGTGATCTTGGTATCGTTAGGATTGACACGCACGGCGCGACGGAGTGCGTCAAGACCCTCCTCAGACCGACCAAGCTGGAAGCAGAGTTGGGCAAAAAACTCGTAGCTTTCGGGATTCCCTGGCGCAGCGGCCAGGAGGTCGCGGCCGGCCTTGATTGCTGCTTCGGTGCGTCCTAACCGGGTCTCAAGTTTGGCGATACCGGTCAAGTGCTCGGTGCGGTTGCGACGATCGATGTCAGCCAACCGTCGCAGACCGTCGGCCGCATCACCCAGGTTGCCGGCCGACTCACGCACCCGCGCCACCAACGTCCAAGCGGGGATCGACCGCGGCTCGACCTGGATGGCTTTTTCGGCCGTGCGCACGGCCTCAGGCAGTTTGCCGTCAGCCTCGAGATAGCGAGCCAGGATGTCCCATTGTTCGGCAGTCGGAGTCTTGGCACCCTCGAGCTCTTTGGTGAGCGACTGCGACCCGCATCGCCACGCGGTCGGCGGCCTGATCATTCTTGACTCGTGCTTCGAGAACGGCGTCTTTTTGTTCGTCTTTCTCGGCAAACTTCCGCGCGGCGGTCAGCTCAGTCTCCGAGTCATCATAGCGTTCGAGCCGGTGCAGATAGTCCGCCAGCTTGAGGTGGTAATCGAAGTTGTCGGCGTCGAGCTTGACCGCCTCGGTGAGCGGGGCGATCGACTCTTTCAGATAGCCGAAGCCCGCGAAGACTTCAGCCAGGCGTGCCAGGTTCTTGGCGTTCTTGTTGGTGCCGTCGGCGATCTTGGCCCAGGCGGCCTTGGCGTCATCGGGCCGCTTCAAGTTATGGAGGTATTCACCGATATATTCGTGATATTGAGGATTGGCCGGAGCCAGTTCGGCAGCCTTTCTGTAGAGGGCCAGTGCATCGTCGGTCAATTCGGCCTGGCGCAACAGGTCGGCGACCTGAGCGGTGCTGACCGGGTCGTTGGCTTTCGCGATGAGCATCTTCTTCCAGATGGCGGCGGCAGCGGCCTTGCGCTCGGGAGCGGGTTTGGCGGTGTCGCGGAGGACAAGGGCGCCCCAGTCTCTGAGTGTGTCGGGGTTATTGGGCTCGGCCTGATCGAGGGCTTCGTACTGGGCGGCGGCCTCGGCGAACTTTTGATCGCTGGCGAGCTGAGAGATCAAGGCGAGGCGGAGGTCGCGTCGGGTGGGGGCGAGCTTGATGGCTTTTTCGTACCAGGGGAGGGCCTCGGCGGCGCGTCCCATGCTGGCCAGAGTGCGTCCCAGGCGAACGAGGGCCTCGATGTCCTCGGGCTCTTTCTTGGTCCAGCGTTCGTAATAGGTAACCAGGCCGGGCTGATCGTCATTACGGAGGAAGACTTCTTCGATCTTGCGGCGGACTTCGCGATGGAGCCAGCTATCGGGGCGGAGTTTTCCCAGCATGGTCTCGAAGTCGCGGAGGGCTTGGTCGGTGCGTCCGAGTCGGACCTTCAGGTCGGCGGCCTGCATGGCGAGCTGAACCTGGCGGAAGGGGTCGGCGGCTTTTTTGGCGAGCTCTTCATAGCGAGGCAGAGCGGCGGCGGGCTGGTTTTCCTCGGCGAGGGCGGATGCGATCTGCTCTCCGACGCGTGGGTCGTTGGGGAAGAGGGCTTCGAGGCGGTTCCAGACCTGGAGGGCCTGGTCGGATTTCTGGGTGCGTTCGTAGACGCGGCCCAGGGCCTGGAAGATTTCGAGGAGGTCGTTGCGGGCGGGCTTTCGACCCAAGGCGCGCTCAAAGGCGCCCGCGGCCTGTTCGGGTTGACCGACCAGAACGAGAGCTTGTCCCAGATAATAAGGGGGCAGGGGGTCATCGGGACGCGTGGTCTCGGCTTGCTCTAGTGCCTTGACGGCGGCGGCATCCTGGCCGCGTTGACCTTCCAGGAGCCCAAGGATCAGCCAGCCGGTGCCATCCTTGGGATTTTTGGCGACGCGGTCCTGGTATGACTTGATGAAGGTGTCGAGAGTGCCGCGCTCGACGTGATATCCGTAGACGCGGTCGAGAGCGGTGCCGCGGCGGGGGTTTTTCTCGAGGAGAGAGAGGAAGCGTTCCATGCCGCGCTGCTCGCGGGCCTCTTCGGCGGCGGCCGGGTCGGCCGGGGGTTCGCCAGCGACAGGGGCTTGCCCTGCGTGCGACGCTATCGGCGCGGCGAACAGATAAACCATGATACCCAAAAACCAGAGCCGACGAGCCAATCCCAGGTGCTCGGACATGGTTGGATCCCCAAGAAGCGAGGAGCGACGGCTAGTAGACGACCGGGCGATTCAAGCCTCTGAAGAAAGGAGAGCGTTTGAAACCATGCGGTTGGACCCAGATTTTCCCGTCTGGATGCTGGTTTCCCGGCGCTTGGTCGCTATGACGATTGTCAAGGCCTCCAGACGCAAGATAGCCGGTCCGAATTCCGTCGTCAAACATATTGGACGCGGCCGGCGCTACGCCCGATCCCGGAATGCAGCGGCTGATCTTCACTCAACAGTGACCGCCGGTATTGCGTTCAGCCCGAGTGGCTATCACCAGTGATCCAGGTAGACCGCTTTTTCTGACCGTTCACAATTGTGCTGCTCCGTCGCTCGTAAAAAAAGTGTCGGTTCAACAGTGTCTCGGCCAACGAGGTGCTGGTTCTTGCCCAACACCACGGTTGTTTCCTCGTCCTTTTAAGGTCGCAGCTCTCGGATCTCGGACGAATGGCAATCTTTCACTGGGAGACAGGCGCTCAATCGCGTTGGGTTCGTTTCGCAAAATCAGTTTCCATCCACAAACTATTTGTGCAACACTACCTATGGCGATTTTTTCAGCCCGTTTTTGCAGTGATTCTCTAAAGTCGTGCGGTCCTTCGCCGCCACCTTTCCGTGGGCAAGGCCGGCACGTGCGACCGATACGTCACCAACATGCCTGCCTTACCTGATGGGCCGTGCGAATGCGAGTCGTGATCCACACACGCGTCGGCGATATCGGTTTCGACAAGAGCGGCCTTGCCAACGGAGCAGGACAATTCGTTTGCGAGGATCAAATGGCAGTCGCCGCCAAGAGAACCAGGACGCCTACGAGCTCAGAACATGTCAAATGACTCTGGATTTGATCATTGCTTACAAAAGCCGGGCGTGCACGAAATACGAAAGAAAAAGATGCCCAAAAGGCGGGGAAATCCGTTGCAACCAATCGTCCGGGCACTACCGATAATTTAGGGCCGCACTTTGGATGCCTGGCACCAATAGGAGGCCGATGCTCGCGCATACGGGGGCTAGCCCCAATACCGTTCGTCTTAGCGCAAGTCATAGCCTCCTGTAACCTTGTGTGTGTCTAGGACCCAGGTTTCAAGGAGGCTATGACTATGACGCGGCAAGGAAGCTGCCAGAATTCGACACCGGATGCGCTCACTGTTGTGGATCGTCTGGCGGGCTTGAGCAAGGTTATCTCGCCGGCGGTTATAGAACAAGCTCTGTTGGACACGGGCCGGGCCGAGCAACGGGCCTGTCGGTTGTCGCACCGTGTCATGCTCTGGGTTGTGCTGGCCATGGGCGTGCTCACCGATCTGCCCATTCGTCAGGTCTTCAAACACGCGCGGCGTATGAGGCCGAGGACAAAACGCCCTCGCGTAGCAACCTGTGCGAGGCGCGACAGCGCTTGGCTGTGGAACCGGTCCGGCGCGTCTTTGACTTGGTGGTCAAACCGCTGGCCACCCCGCAGACGCTGGGCGGCTTTTATCACGACCTGCGCTTGATGGGCATCGACGGCACTGTTCTGGACGTGCCTGACACGCCGGCTAACGACGCGCACTTTGGCCGGAGCAGCGGCGGCCGCGGCGACAGCGCCTTCCCGCAAGTCCGCAAGGTCAGCCTGGTGGAACTGGGTACGCACGTCGAAGTTGCCATGGCCGTTGGCGGCTACCACGACAGCGAACAAAAACTGGTCGAGCAACTCTGGGACCACCTTCCGGCCGACGCCTTGCTGCTGGAAGATCGCGGCTTTTTCAGCTACGCACATTGGAAAAAACTGGATGCGCGGGGCATCAAACTCCTGATTCGTCTCAAAGGCAACCTGATCCTGCGGCCGATCCAACGGTTGCCGGATGGCTCGTTCCTGGCCAAGATTTATCCGTCGCCTCGCGATCGAGACCGGGACCGCGACGGCATCGTCGTGCGGGTGATCGAGTACACGCTGGATGACCCGGAGCGGACCGGCCATGGCGAAACCATCGTTTGGTGACCAACTTGTTCGATCACACGCGATTCCCAGCGATGGAACTGGCGTGTTACTACCATGAGCGTTGGGAAGAAGAACTGGTCTTCGACGAGCAAAAGACGCACCAGGATCCGCGTCGCCCGTCCAAGCCTACCCACTTGCGCAGCCAGACACCCGCGGGTGTGGAGCAGGAGTTGTATGCCTTGTCGCTTGGCCACTTCGTAGTGCGAGCCCTGATGCTGGAGGCGGCCCAGCAGGAGAACCTCGACGTGGATCGGTTGTCGTTCACGGGTTGCCTGCAAATTCTGCAAGCGCGCTTGCCGGAGTGCGACAGCATCACGCCGCACGGTCTGGACCGATGGTATCAACTGCTGCTGGCGGAGATGGCACACGAGCGCCTGGAGCCACGCCGCAACCGAGTCAACCCCCGCGTGGTCAAACGCAAGATGTCCAAGTTCGCCAAGAAACGTCCGGAACATCGCCGCCGAACGCCCTTGAAGAAAACCTTTGCCGAGACTGTGGTTATTACTTAACGAACGGTATTGCGGCTAGCCCGACGACAATTGACTTCATCGCAGCACGCCAGGGGCTGGACACTAAACAGACCTGTCTGTATTATTTGATCATGGGACAAATACGAGCCAAAACCTCTGGCGGCAAGGGAGCGGATCCTGGAGACAGCCGACCGGCTGTTCTACGAGGAAGGTGTTCGGGCCGTAGGTATCGACCGCATCATTGCCGAGGCCAACGTCGCCAAGATGACCCTGTACACGCACTTCCAGTCCAAGGACGACCTGATTCTGGCCGTTCTGAAGCACCGGGAGGATGCGTGTCCGAGTATTTCCGCTCGGCGATGGCGCGGCACGGTCGAAAGGCGCAGAGTCCGTTGCGGGCGTTCTTCGCCGCACTAAAGGACTGGTTCGAGTCGCCGGGGTTCCGGGGATGTGCCTTCCAAAACGCTGCGATCGAACTGGCTGATCCGGCCCATGCCGGCACCGAGTTTGTCCGTGGATACAAGCAGCGCTTCGGTGAGTTCCTGCGCGGTCTCATCGAACAGTCGGTCGGAACGAGGCGGCCAAGGTCGCACCCGCAGTGACCCTGCTCGTGGAAGGAGCGATCGTGACGGCCGCGATCCAGGGAAAGCCGGACGCAGCCGACGTGGCCCGTGACGCCGCCTTGAAACTGGTGGGCTGAGGGGGGAATGTAGCACCTCTCATTTTTTTTACCTCAATAACATGGCGGGCACCGCCATCGACATCCCCAGGCACCGGCCCTCTCGGCCTGATCCCGGCAGCCGACACCGCTGGCCCTGCGGGTCAGGCCATGTCATCAGAGACGGAGACAAATATCCATTCATTCCATATACGTATACCCTTCCATCCCCGACTCGTAAAAGTGCACGAGCTGCCGGGCGTCTTCGAGCGTGATCTTGCCGGCGCGGACGGCTCGCTCGACGTCCTTGCGCATGCTGTTGATCAGCTTGTCGGCCGAGTACTGCACGTAATGCAGCACTTCGCGGACCGTGTCGCCCTTGACGACGTCGTTCAAGTTCGACCTCGCCGTCTTCGTCGAGGCTGACGTGGACGGCGTTGGTGTCGCCGAAGAGGTTGTGCAGGTCGCCGAGGATCTCCTGGTAGGCCCCGAGCAGGAACGCGCCCAGGTAATAGGGCTGGCCGTCGAACGGGTGCAGCTCCAGCGTGTTGCGCACGTCGCGCAGGTCGATGAACTGGTCGATCTTGCCGTCCGAGTCGCAGGTGATGTCGCCCAGCACCGCCCGCCGCGATCGGCTTCTCGTTCAGCCGATGGATCGGCATGATCGGGAAGAGCTGCTTGATCGCCCAGCTATCGGGCATCGACTGGAAGATCGAGAAGTTGCAGAAGTAGGTGTCCGACAGCAGGGCTTCCAGGCCCTGCAGCTCCTCGGGCACGTAGTCGAGCTCGCGGACCATGTTCAGGAGCTTGTTGCAGACCGCCCAGAAGAGCCGTTCGGCCAGCGCCCGGTGCTCGATCGTCAGGTGGCCGAGGTTGAACAGGTTCATGGCCTCGTCCACCGCCTGCAGGGCGTCGTGGTAGCTCTCCAGGTAGTTCTTCTTGGAGAGGTCGCGGTGGATGCCGAACAGGTCGGTGATCGGCTGCGGCGCATCGTCGGGGATCTCCGGCGGCGCCTGGTAGCGGTCGAAGTTGGAGACGCCGAGCACGTCGAAGACCAGCACGCTGTGGTAGGCGACCACCGCCCGGCCCGATTCGGAGATGATCGTCGGGTGCGGGACCTCGGCCTCGTCGCAGACGCTCTTGATGCGGAAGACGACGTCGTTGGCGTATTCCTGCAGCGTGTAGTTGACCGACGACTCGAAGTCGGTCTGCGAGCCGTCGTAGTCGATGCCGAGGCCGCCGCCGACGTCGAGGTACTTGACGCCCGGCCCCGACGCGGAACAGCTCGACGTAGACCCGGGCCGCTTCGGTCAGGGCCGCCTTGATGTTGCGGATGTTGGTGATCTGGCTGCCGAGGTGGAAGTGCACCAGCTGAAGGCAATCGGCCATGTCGCGCTGCTTGAGGTACTCGAGGGCCTCGAGGACTTCGGTCAGGGTCAGGCCGAACTTGGAGCGAAAGCCGGCGCTCGACTTCCAGCGGCCGGCGCCGCGGGTCGCCAGCTTGACGCGCACGCCGATCGTCGGCCGGACGTTCAGCTCCTGGCTGTGGCGGACGATCGACTCGAGCTCGGTGAACTTCTCGACGACCGGGATGATCTGCTTGCCGATCTTGCGGGCGAGCACGGTCATCTTGATGAATTCGTCGTCCTTGAAGCCGTTGCAGATGATGGGCGTGTCGGCGCCTTCGGTCAGGGCGAGCACGGCCAGCAGCTCGGGCTTGGAGCCGGCCTCGAGGCCGAAATGGAACGGCTTGCCGAAATCGAGGATCTCCTCGACGACGTGCCGCTGCTGGTTGACCTTGATCGGATAGACGCAGCAATAGTTGCCCTGGTAGTCGTACTCGCGGATGGCCGTGCGGAAGGCGTCGTGGATCTCGCCGACGCGATGGCGGAGGATGTCGGTGAAGCGCAGCAAGATCGGCAATTGAATGCCGCGCTCCTGGAGCTGATCGACCAGCTCCTTCAGGTCGATCGACTGGCCGGGATCCTTGTTGGGATGAACCGTGACGTGCCCCTTGGCGTTGATGCCGAAATAATCCTTGCCCCAGTGGCGAACGCTGTACGTTTCCAGGGCATCATCGATCTTCCACGGATTGGCAAATCGATGTTCCGCACCTTGCGCCATTCGACGACCCTCCTCTGTTTCCGTTTATGGACAAAAGAAGAGTGTCGCCAAGTCTGGCCGGATGTTCAACTTCGATTTCCCGAATTCCTGCGTGGTTCTCACGTAAGGTGTGGACGAGTCCCGTCGCAGCAACCGCGATTTCGGGCGTCACCTAGATTATTAGGTTGCTCACGAATGACCGCTGGGGTATTCTTTTTACCATTGTCAGAGATCGGCGCATTTCACTGGGTATTCCGGCCGGTGGCACCGCGGCCGACGCTTAAGGAACTTAAGGGAATGATGACGGAGTCGGGTACGACGTTCCCTTGTGCTCTAACGCCAAACAACCATGTGAGGAACCCTGCGCATGACACAGGCGAGTACTCCTGACGAGGTAAAGGCGCAACTCGACCAATTCCGCGCGGATTTTGAAGCGCTGCGCCGCGAGGTCGGCAAGGTGATCGTGGGGCTATCCGATATCGTCGACGACACGTTGACCGCTTTGATCGCCGGTGGCCATGTACTCCTGGAGGGGGTTCCAGGATTGGGGAAAACCCTCCTGGTGCGGACCCTGGCAGATAGTCTGAGCCTGAAATTTCAGCGCATCCAGTTTACGCCCGACTTGATGCCGGCCGACCTGATCGGCACCAATATCATGCTCGACTCACCTGAGGGGGGGCGTCGCTTCGAGTTTCAGCGTGGTCCGATCTTCGCCAACTTGCTCTTGGCTGATGAAATCAATCGTGCCACTCCCAAGACCCAGTCGGCTTTGCTCGAGGCGATGCAGGAGCGGTCGGTGACCGTGGCTGGCACCACGCACCGGCTGGCGCCGCCGTTTTTTGTGCTTGCCACCCAAAACCCGCTCGAGATGGAGGGGACGTATCCGCTTCCCGAAGCCCAGCTCGACCGGTTCTTTTTCAAGCTACTCGTCAAGTTCCCGTCGGCTGAGGAACTCGAGACGATCCTCGACCGCACGACCGAGGCCACCGCTCCTTCGGCTGGGCAGATCTTCGACGGGCAACGAATCGTCGAGCTCTCTCATCTCGCCCGTCAGATCCCAATCGCCGACGATTTACGGCGCTACGGGGTCGCACTCATCCTGGCCACCCATCCTGAAAACGCTCTCGCCAGCGACAAGACGCGTCGCTTTGTCCGCTACGGATCGAGCCCGCGGGGCCCAGGCGCTGATTTTGGGGGCCAAGATCCGGGCCATTCTCGATCATCGCTACCATGTATCTCGCGACGATCTGCGCCTGCGCTCATCCCGCACTGCGGCATCGGCTGATTCTCAACTTCGAAGGCCAGGCAGAAAACGTTCAGGCCGACGAGATTATTGATGATATTCTCCGTTCGGTGGAAGTGGCGGCGGTTGCGGCTTAGCGATGCCATTATTCGACTCCGACTTCCTGAAGAAGCTGGAATACCTGTCGCTAGTATCGCGCAGGGTCTTCCGCGGGCAGCTTTTGGCACAGCGGCGCACGATGCAGCTCGGCGGGGGCATCGAATTTGCCGATCATCGCGAGTACACCTTGGGCGACGACTTGCGCTATCTCGACTGGAACGTCTTTGCCCGGCATGACGAACTCTTGCTCAAGCGGTTCCAGGAAGAAGAAGACTTGCATGTTTATATCCTTCTCGATAGCTCGAGAAGCATGGCCTATGGCGAGCCGGTCAAGTTTGACTATGCCCGGCAGGTCGCGGCGGCCTTGGCCTACATCGCTCTTGCCGATCTGGACCGGGTGGCGGTGGTGGCCTTTGCCGGCGATATCGTCGCCGATTTTCCGCTGACGCGGGGCAAGTCGCGTATCCTGTCGTTGCTCAAGTTCTTGGAAGCGCTCGAGCCGCAGGGGAGCATGACCGACCTGGGCCGGGTTGTACGCAATTTCGTCCACCGTGGGCAGCGGCGAGGTTTGGCAGTCGTGATCAGCGATTTGTTCGATCCCAACGGCTTTCAAGGAGGAATGGACCTGTTGCGGCACCATCGGTACGAGCCGCATATCGTTCAGATCTTCGACCGCCGCGAGGCCGAGCCCCAGGTCAAGGGAGACGTCGAGCTGGTGGATGTGGAAACCGGCACGATTCAAAAAGTGACGATCACCGAACGAAACCTACGACAATATCGCAAGATCTTTGCCGATTTCATCGAGTCGGTTGGCCGATATTGCAACACGTATGGGATTGGCGGCACGCGCTCCGCGACGGATATTCCCTTCGATGAGCTGCTCTTGCGCATGATGCGGGCGGCGGGAGCGGTGGTATGAACCTGATCAATCCCGCAGCGCTGCTCCTGGCCGGTCTGGCAGTGCCGATCGTCGTTTTCTACATTCTCAAGATTCGATTGCGGCGCGTGCCGGTGTCGACGCTCCTTTTCTGGCAGCAAATCTTTGAAGAGAAGAAACGCCGGTCGCTCTGGCAGCGGTTACGACACCTGCTCTCATTGCTCTTGCAGCTCGCGTTTCTGTGCCTTTTGGTCTTGGCGCTGGCCGATCCGATCTTTCGGTGGCAGCAAGCCCGCGCCCGGCGGACGGTGGTCGTAGTGGACAACTCCGCGAGCATGAACGCCCTCGACGTTTCACCAACCCGATTGGACGCGGCCAAGGCGGCGGCCGAGGGTCTGATCGAGGGAATGCGGCTCGGAGATGAACTGGCGATCATTGCCGCGGGGGCACAGCCGCGCGTCGCCTGCGGACCGACCGACCATCAGCGCACGCTCCGCGCCGCCCTCGCCTCGATCGCGCCGGCCGATGGCCCGACGCGGGTCACAGAGGCGGTTGCCCTGGCGCGCCGACTCTTATCCGGCTCTGAGAAAATCCGCCGCGTTGTTGTGCTCTCCGACTGCGGATTCGATCAAGCGGCTGATCTCTTTCGCCAGGAGGACGTCGAAATCGTCAACGTGGGGAAGAAGACAGGCAACGTGGGGATTACCCGGTTGCAGGCGCGGCGAAGCTTGCTCGACCCGATCGGTTACGAGATCTTGGTCGAGGTCGCGAATGCCTCGGATGAGCCAGTTTCCTGCCGGCTCGAGCTGGATCTCGACGACAACCCGATCGATGTGGTTCCGCTTACGCTCGCTGCCGGTGAAAAGTCGGTGCGAGTCTTCGAGAAGACATCGGCGGACGGAGGCCGGCTACGTGCGTCGATCGATCGGGGCGATAGCTTCCTGGCCGATAACTCAGCGTGGGCGATCCTGCCCCGTCGAGCTCGCCAAAAGGTGACCCTGGTCACGCCCGGCAATTTGTTCCTGGAAAAGGTTTTCGAGGCGATTCCGCTGATCGATCTTGAAATCGTCAAGGTTCCGCGCGATGGCAAGCCGCCCGCGTTTGGAACCCCAGCGACAGACGCCGCTGGGCCGATCACGGTCTTTGATCGCAAGGTCGCCGAAAGTTTGCCGCCCGGTCACGTATTGGTGATCGAGCCGGAGAGCTCCGGTCCGCTCTGGGATCTCGGCGAGACAGTCTTGAACCCCGTCGTCGCCAAGCAAGACAAAGATTCGCCGCTCATGCTCCATATCCGGCTCGACAATGTGCTCATGCCCGAGGCCCGCAAATTGGCCCTCAAGGTGCCGGGTAAGGTGTTGGCCGAGTCGGCCTCGGGAGACGCCCTGTATGCGGTGCTCGAGCGTCCGGAAGCGGCGCGGCAGGGGAAGGTTGTTTTGCTGACCGTCAACCTGGAAAAGAGCGACCTGCCGCTCCAAACGGCCTTTCCGATCATGATGACGAACTTGCTCAACTGGTTCGGCGGTACCAAGGGCGAATTGCGCGAGGCGCTGGCGGCGGGCTCGGTTGCCGAGGTCGAACTTCCGGCAGACAAAAGCGGTGAGTCTCGTTATGTGGTAAAGAGGCCCGACGGTGTCGAAACCCCGATCGTTGTGCCCTCGGGCGCGGCCAAGGTGACAGTCGGCCCACTCGACCATGTCGGAGTCTGGCGGCGTACTGAGGCGCTCGGCAAGCGGCCTGCTTCTCTCCCAAGAAAAAAAGGATGCGGTCGATCCCCGTGACATGGTCGCCGAGCTGGCATGCAACCTGGCCGATCGGCGGGAAAGCGACCTGCGTCCGGCAGTCGAGCCCCCCGAACGCCGGCCCGGCTTGGCCGCGGGGTTCGCCGTCCGGCCGATCTGGTATTACCTGCTGGCGTCGGCCTTCGTGCTCACGTGCTGGGAGTGGTACCTCTATCAGCGGAGGTGGATCGACTGATGGCCACTTTGCCGATGGCATTCGATTTCCAGCTTGAGCTGACGCGCCCCTGGTGGCTCCTGGGCATGGCCGCGCTACCGGTCTTGGTTTATTACTTCTATCGCACTTTGGTCGATTTCGCCCGCTGGCAGCGAGTCTTGTCGCTCTGGCTGCGCGGTGCCATCGTGGTCCTCTTAGCTCTGGCGCTCGCTGGCCTCTCCCTGGTGCGGCCGACCCGGGAGCTGTTCGTTGTTTTTGCGCTGGATAGAAGCGCCAGCATCGGCGACCAGGGCAACCGTGCGATCGACGACTTTCTGACCAAGGCTGCTGACCATGCCGGCTCGAACCGTTTCGCGGTACTCCCGTTTGCGAGCGAGCCCGGCATCGTTCGCAGTGGTAACGAGGCCATCGCGGCTATCAAAGCAGCAAAGGTTGCAGCTCCCAAGAAAGAACCGGCCGCCGGCACAGCCGCGGCCGAGCCGGAAGACGCACGAGGTCTCGACCGCAAGGGGACGGACGTCGCGGCGGCGCTCCAGGTGGCTGCTGCGGCGATTCCGCCGTTTTACGTGCCGCGTATCGTGCTTTTATCGGACGGCAATCCCACCAATGGCGACGCGCTCAAGGTGGCGGCGTCGCTCAACGGCAAGGTTGATGTATTCACATCCACCCTGCCGGTCCGTGATGACCCCGAAGTCCAACTCTCCGCCGTGACTGCGCCTGCGCAGGTGCTCCAGGGGGAGCCGTTCAATGTCGAGGTCTTGATCGACAGCAACCACGACGACAACCAGGGACAGCTCGAGGTCTACCGAGGCGACATCAAGGTCGCCGGCCAGCCGGTCGCGCTCAAGAAAGGCGAAAACCGGATTGTCTTGAAGCAAACGATCGACCAGGGGGGATTGACACCGATCACGGCCCGGTTGAAGGGTTACAAAGACACGCTCTTGGACAACAACAGCGAGTTCGGGCTGGTGTCCGCCGCCGGCAAGCCGCGGGTGCTGTTGGTCGACAGCGACCCGGACCAGGCCAAGCATTTGACCTGGGCGCTCGAAGAGCAAAACATGCAGGTCGACGTCCGCCCGCCTCGCGGCGTTCCCGACAACCTGGCCGAGCTGCAAAACTACGATCTCCTCATGCTTTCAAACGTACCGGCCACCGCTCTCTCTCTCCGCCAGATGGAAGTGGCCCGGACGTACGTGCAAGACCTGGGAGGCGGCCTGATCATGCTAGGCGGAGACCAGTCATTCGGTTTGGGGGGCTATTACAAGTCCAGCCTGGAAGAGATCCTGCCGGTCCGCAGCGATTTTGAAAAGGAAAAAGAAAAGCCGAGCCTGGCAATGATGCTGGTGATCGATAAGTCAGGCTCGATGGGAGGCGAGAAGATCGAGATGGCCAAGGAGGCCGCGTGCGCTGCCGTCGAGCTGATGGGGCCGAGCGATAAGGTCGGCGTGCTCGCCTTCGAAGGCGAGAACTTTTGGGTCAGCGAATTGCACCCATGTTCCGATAAGGGCTTTGTGCTCGACCGCATTGCGGCACTGGAAGCAGGAGGCGGTACGGTGATGGCTCCTGCTATGGAGGAAGCGCACGAAACGTTGCGAGGGGCCGTTGCCAAACTCAAGCACGTGATCATTTTGACCGACGGCATCTCGGCGCCGGGCGATTTTGAAGGCATTGCCCAGGCGATGGCCGCTGACCGCATCACCTGTTCGACGGTGGCGATGGGGGGTGACGCCGATCAGTCGCTGTTGGAAGAGATCGCACGGTTGGGGAGCGGGCGGTTTTATGTGGCCGACGATCCGGCCCAGGTCCCCCAAATTTTTGCGAAGGAGACGGTCACGGCGAGCAAGTCGGCCATCAATGAGCAGCCATTTGCGCCGACGATCGTGCGCTCAACCCAGGTGTTGAGTGAAATCCGGCTCGACGAGGCACCGTTCCTCCTTGGATATGTGGTCACCAGGCCGAAACCGACGGCGGAAGTTATCCTGGCGACTGAAGCTGGTGATCCGCTTTTGGCGTGGTGGCGCTATGGGCTGGGGATGACGGCGGCGTTCACATCGGACGCCAAGGCGCGGTGGGCCGCGGAGTGGCTGAGCTGGCCCCAGTTTGGCCAATTCTGGGCCCAGGTGGTCCGTCACTCGCTGCGACGGGCCGAAACCAAGGGGACGCTCGTGCAAGTCGAACGTGCCGGCCGCAAGGCGGTTGTTGCACTCGACGCCATCGAACCGTCGGGCAAGTTCTTGAACCGGGCGACGACCGAGCTCACGTTGGTCGACCCCAGGCTCGCGACTAGCAAGATCGAAATGGCGCAGGTCGCGCCCGGGCGGTACCAGGCCGAGTTCGATACGGCCCAGCCAGGGTCGTACCAGTTGATGTTCAGTCAGACCCGGGATAACCAGCTTTTAGGCCGCCAGACACGCGGATTGGCCGTCGGTTATCCCGATGAGCTGCGGCTGCGGCCGGCCAATGCTGATCTTTTGAAGTCAATCGCCGGCGCCTCGGGGGGACGGTTTGAAGTAAGGCCCGAGTCGGTTTTCGATGTGCCCGAGCAGACTGCGCCGCGGGCTGTGCCGCTTTGGCCGTATCTGGCTACCGCCGCAGTGCTCTTATTCGTGTTGGATGTGGCCTTACGTCGCATCGACCTGACGCTGCTTTTTCCGCGGCGGCGGCAGATTTCGCTTTCCACGCGGGCTGTTTGATCGTACAATCGTCGTGCCTTTCCGAGTTCGGCTCTGTCGTTATTCGCCGGTCCAGGTGATCCGGCAGGAAAAAGGGAGCAGAAGTCATGAGCGAGCGGATCCTGGAAAAGCTGGAGCCGGTTCGCCGGCGGCAACTCGGTCTGGAGATCATGCGGTCCGCCGCCGTTGGCCTGCTGGCCAGTTCGCTCGTGGGCGTTGGGCTGGGATTGGTGCGTTGGCAAGGGGCCGGGATAACCGGCGCGAGCCGATGGTGGCTCTGGGCTGCCTTGATCGCGGTGGCGGGTCCGGCGCTGGGTGCGATCGTGGGTCTGGTGCGCGGCCGATCCGCTCGGCTCGCGGCAGCGGCGGTCGATCGCCAATACGGGCTCAAGGATCGTGCGCTCTCTGCGGTCGACTTCATTCGCCGTGGCAAGTCGTCGGCGCTCTTCGCGCTGCAGGTGGCTGACGCCGAGGAGCACCTGGCCCTGCTCGACCCTCGCCAGGTGGCTCCGTTTAAGCTGCCGGCCGTGTTGCCGTACGCGGTGGCCGCGATGGCGCTCGCGCTTGTGCTCTTGCTCTGGCCCCGGGCTGGGATTGTCAAGGCAGAGCCGGCTGCGCCGCTCGAGGCCGTACTGGCAGCCGCAGAAGACGCCGAAGATAGCGTGGAAGAGCTGAATGAGGCTGCCAAGAAGGACAACGACATCAAGCTGAAAGAGTTAGTGCAGAAGCTGAGCGAGTCGATCCAGGACATGAAGCTGCCGGGAGTTGATACCAAGGAAGCGCTCGCCAAACTCTCGGAGATGCAGGCGGCGATCACGGCTCAGCAAGCCCAGTTCAACGTCGGGCTGGTCGATGCCCAAATGCAGTCGCTCGGCGAGGCCATGGCCTCGACCCAGGCTCTGGAAGGGGCAGGGCAGGCTCTGCAGCAAGGCAAGTACGACAAGGCCGCCGAACAACTGGAAAAAGCCGAGCCGAAGTTTGACCGTAAAGAAACCAAGACCCTTAAGGAAAAGCTGGCCCAGGCCGCCAAGGCAATGGAAGATGGCGGGCTGACCGAGTTGTCCACCGCCACGACCGAGCTCGCCGAGTCACTCGACGACGAAGCGACCGCCCAGGGTGCCTGCAAAAAGCTAGGCAACCTCGCCCGCAGCCAGGGACGCCGGAAACGGATCAGCGACTTGTTAACGCTTGCGACGCATGAAGTCTCGAGCGAGTGCAAGAGCAACTGCGACAAGAATAGCACGCGCCAAGCTTCGCTTGCGCAAGAAGTCGGAGAAGCCCTACCAGCAACTGGAGCATGGGCATCAGCGGCAACACCGACGGTGATAAGACCAAGCTCGATTCCGCCCGGAAGCGCGAACAGATCGAAGGACAGATGGGGGAAGGGGACTCGGAAACCGAGTCGACCCATATGCCCGAAGGCCGGCAAACCGCTGCGCGAACCTACCGCGAGCAGTATCAGAAATACCGCCGCATGACTGAGGCTGCCCTCAATTCCGAGCCGATTCCGCTGGGCCATCGCCAGACGATCCGGCGCTATTTCGAGCTGATTCGCCCGCAGGGTGACGAAGCGGAGAAGGCGGACGTGAATGCCGCGAAAGATGCGGCTGCTCAACCGTGATTGGAGCAGGCCGAGTAAATAAAGTGATCGGGGTCGTCATCGGGCCGTGGGATGTGACCGCGATCGTCAGACGGCGGCACGTGACCACGGTCGTCAGACCGTGGGTTCAAACGGGGAACCTCGAACCGCGCACGTAAGACGTGCGATCAGCAGCGGGTCTTCCGCGCGGCTCCGATCGGGCTTACGCCCGAGATGGAGGGCTTTCGCCCCGTACGATCCACGCACTTACGTGCGTGGTCATGTGGGGGTGGCCCGCGCCCCCACGTGGCCATACGCAGCCTCGTGCGAGCCCGGCTGCGCACCGACGTGCGAGGTTGCGCAGGTGGCCTGCACAACCTGTGACCTCATGTTCGGTGGCTATTGTCCCAGCAACTCCAGCGTTCGCTTGACGAACGCGGATGAGGCCTCGACGGCCTCGGCGGGCGACATCTTGAGCCGCTGGGCCTGCTCGAACTTGCGCAGATGCTCGGCATCGAGCTGGCCGGTGCGGACGTAGAGGCCATCGCACGCGAGTAACAGGCAGCGCAGGCCGAACTCGCGATAGCCCTTGGCGTAAACCAGGGCCCGAACGCAACTAAACATCGCCTCGTAGCTCAGGAAGACGACGTCGGCCGGATCGCCCTGCCCGGTGGTGTGGATGTTGACCGCGGCATCGAGTCGATCGCCGGCTTTGGCGAGCAAGTCGACGATCCGGTTGGGCGCTTCCTTGTCCTCGAACAGGTAAGGGCTATCCAGGCACTTCTGAAAGGTGTTGATGATGGCCATGGCCGTGGCGTCTCGTGTCGGTTCGGGGGCGGTTCTTGATTCGTGCTCGTGATCGACCGAAAGTGCGGCTGCGCAGCGATCGCATTCGTCGTCAGTCCGGTCTGAGTCCGACTCTGACTTGGGCCGACGTCGCTTGCCTCTTGCTCGACGCGGCGTTGCTTCTTGGTCGTTGACGCGCGTTCGCCCTTTGCTTGGCACTTGCCTTTTGCCAGACGCCCTGCGTTCGGCGCGTCATCGGCTTTCTGCTGTTCGTCACTGTATCGGGACGCTGTGGAACGCGGCTTGCTGCTCGGTTCTGAGACGCCCGGTCTCGATCGCCGACGTGTGCTCCGCCGAGTGCAATGCTTGATCGGACTCGTCAACATCGGCACGGCGGCGGCCTGCATCACGCTCATCAGCGAGGCGGGCATCAAGCCGAAGACCACCACGACGACGGTTCCCAGCACGATCGGCATGGAGATCCCTCGGTCGGGCGGGGCCAGCCGTCTTGGTGCCGGGCTCGCGCAGAAACATCGCCTTGAGGACGCGCACGTAATAAAACGCCGAGACCACCGAGTTCATGAGCCCCAGCGCCACCAGCCAGATCAAGGTGACCTTTTGAGACTCGTTGCGTCTGGTTGAGCGCTTCCATGAAGACGTAGAGCTTGCCGAAGAAACCCGGCCAGCGGCGGAATGCCGATCAGTGAAAGCATGAGAATCAGGATACACGTCGCCAACAGCGGCTCTTGATAACCGAGGCCGTTCAAGTCGTCGATGTTGTCGCTGTCCAGGTCGCGGGCCAGCCAGGCGGCGACGGCGAATGCGCCGACGTTGGCGAATGCATAAACGATCAGGTAATACAGCACCGACGCCGGCCGCGCTCGGTCCCTTCATCGAGATGCTGACGGCCGCCACGCCGACCAAGATGTAGCCGGCATGGGCGATCGACGAGTAGGCCAGCATCCGCTTGAGATTCCTCTGGGCCAGCGCGGCGAAGTTGCCGTAGGTCATCGTGACGGCCGAGATGATCGCGATGATGCCGATCCAGCCCGGCCCCATGATGCTCGTCGTCGGGCTCGACCACGGGAGCAGTGCGTGCAGAAACACCTTCATGAACGCCACGAAGCTGGCGAGCTTCGAGCCGGTCGCGATCCACGCCGTCACCGGCGCCGGCGCCCCTTCATAAGCGTCAGGCGCCCATTGATGGAACGGGACCGCCGCGACCTTGAAGCCGAAGCCCACCAGCAAGAGCAGGATCGCCGTGGCGCCGGCGACGTTGTCCGCCAAGCCCGTCGTTCCGGAATCGGCCAGGACCTTCCGAATTCCATCAAACGACGTCGTCCCCGTCATGCCGTAAACGAGCTCAGCCCAAACAGGAAAAGCGCCGACGAGACCGATCCGTAGACGAAATACTTGAGGCCCCCCTCCGCCGATCGGCGTTTCGTTTTCTCCATGGCCGTGCTCAGATACAGGCAGATCGTCATCGTCTCGAGCGTCAAGAATAACGTGACCAGCTCTTCCGACGCCGTGAGCAGCATCATGCCGACCGTGGCCCAGAACATGAGCGCGAAATACTCGCCCCATTCCTCGGTGAACGACCAGCTCATCGACAGCCCGAGGATCAGACCCAGCAAGACGACGTACAGGATATTGAAGAATGCCGTCTGGATGTCCCGGCCAGCGTGCCGAAGAAGATCACGGGATCGGCGTCGCTGAAGTACGACGACGATCCTGCGGGCTGAGCCAGGAATTTTCATCCTGGGGATAAGCTCGCACCGATCAGTGGCACGAAACAAACGATCACGGCCGCCGCCAGCGCGATCCGCCACACCGGCCAGCGCCAGCCAGCCGATCGTCCGTCGCCGAGCTGTCGGAGTCAGCCGGCGAGCCAAGCCCAGATCCACGAGCAGGACCACGAGCCCCCAGACCGTCAAGACGATCTCGGGGGCCAGGAAGAAAACGTCGCGGAAGTCCAGGGTCATGGGTGTTCCGAGTTGTCGGTATAGCGTCGTTACTGTCGAGCAAGTGGCTAGCCATCTACCCCGCCATGCTGTCGTAACGATCCACATCCGCCGAATGCCAGCGCCGGTAGCAGAGCAAGATCAAGCCGATGCCGACGGCGACCTCGGCCGCGGCGACGGTGAGGACCATGATGGCCAGGATGACGCCCGCCAGGGGCCCGGCGTCGGGCCGCTCGGGTCCGTAACGCCAGAAGGCCACCAGGTTGATGTTGGCGGCATTGAGCATGATCTCGATGGCCATCAACACGGCGATGGCGTTGCGTCGCACCAGCACGCCCGCCAGGCCGATCGCGAACGAGGCCGCGGCGAAATAGAGGAACCAGGTCAGTGGAATGTCGTTATGCATCGCATCAGCTCTTTCGCGTTCAAACCAACTCTTCGATCGTCGACCAGGCACGATCGCCGGACCGCCGCGCGCACCACGGTCGTGAAATCAATGAACCTGGGCGCCGCCGGTGACGACGCAGACTGCGACCGCAGCCTGCGGCGACCCGCGCACCGGCCGCGGAGGCCGGTTCGCCGCGCGGTCTCGGGCTCCGCGTGCGCGGCGCCGGCTCGGCTTCCTCGCGATGGGCGATCGCGATCGCCCCGACCAGGGCGACCGTCAGGAGCAGCCCGGCCGTCTCGAAGGCGATCACGTAACGCGTCATCAGCTCGTCCCCCACGACCTTGGCCATGTTGTTGACCGCCTGCGACCGCGGCGAGAGTGATGTCGCCCCGGTCGATCTGCGGGCCGCACGTTCGTCGTCGCCCACGACGGCCGGGTGCCGATCCCTTGCTGATACGTGATCCCGAATGCCAGAACCAGAAAAACGCCCAGGCCCGCCACCAGCCCGGGAAGCTGCCACGCCGAAGGCGTGCTCGCCGGATCGTCCCCCTGGATATTGCGGGTCAGCATGATCCCGAACATCAGGATGATCGCGACGGCGCCGATATAGACCAGCACCTGGAGGGCGGCCAGGAACTCGGCTTCCAGCAGCACGAACTGGCAGGCGACCGTGAAGAAGAACGCGACCAGGTAGAGCGCCGCCCGGACCAGGTTCCGCGCCAGTATGGTCCCCAGGGCCGCGGCCAGCCCCACCGCCGCGATCACCACGAACAAGACCTGGATCACGTTTGCGACTCCAACAGGGTGAATTCCGTTCAACTCAGGATTCCAGATTCCAGACTCGCGCACGGCTTCCACTCAGCGCTGGATCGGCCGCAAGGACGTCCACTCCGGCCGCATCGGGCCCACCGTCGGCCATTGCGACCCCAGCGGTGCACTCGCGGCCGTGCGGCGATTCAGCCAGAAGACCAGCCAGACCGCGGGAATCAGGATCAAGCGACGTCCAGACCGTTCCCCAGATCCAGTTCCGCAAGAACAACGAGCCCGGGCGGATCACGATCTCGTACCAGACGCCGGCCGCCAGGATATTGACGATCGCCAGCGGCACCAGATACTTCCAGGCGAAATTCATCAGCCGGTCCACCCGCATGCGAGGCAGGGTCACCCTGATCCAGAACATCAGGAAGATGAAGAACAGCACCTTGCCCATGAAAACCGGGATCAGGATCAGATCGACCAGAATATACGAGAACGTCGTCTCACCCAGAAAGTTCGTGGGAAATTCCACGAACGGGATCGGCGTGCCGCCCCCCAGGAACAAGGCCGTCGCCAGGCAACTGACGGCGAACACGCTCAGGTACTCGGCCAGGAAGAACAGGCCGAACCGCATGCCGGAGTACTCGGTATGATAGCCGGCGATGATCTCCGACTCGGCCTCGGGCAGGTCGAACGGCGTGCGGTTGACCTCGGCGATGCTGGCGATCAGCAGGATGATGAACGCCAGCAGGCCCGGCGGCGAGAAGATCCACCAGCCGAACTCGAGCTGCCTGTCGAAGACGGTCACCAGGCTCAGGCTGCCGGCCCAGAGCACGATCGGAATCGTCGAGAGCACCTGGGGGACCTCGTACGAGACGAGCTGAGCGACCGACCGCATGGCCCCCAGCAGCGAGTATTTGTTGCGGCTCGACCAGCCCGCCAGGAAGATCCCAGCGGACTGATGCTCGAGACCGCGATCAAGTAAACCATGCCCGACGGCAGATTCACCGGCGCCATGTTGATCGCGAACGGGATCACCGCGATGACCAGAAACGCCGAGACGATCACCAGCACCGGCGCGGCCAGGTGAACCAATCTGATCGGCGTTGCGCGGGACCAGGTCTTCCTTGGTGATCAGCTTGATCGCGTCGGCGATCGGCTGGAGCAGGCCCAGCGGCCCGACCCGGTTGGGCCCGATCCGGTCCTGGAACCGGGCGGCCACCTTCCGCTCGAGCCAGACCATGTAGGCCACGATGCCGGGAAAGACGCCGAAGAAGCCGACCAGGAGCCAGAGCGCCCAGCGAATCTACATCCACGTGTCCAGCTCGACCAGTGGTGACTGTGACTGGGCCAGGACCGCGGACTCCCACCAAGCTGTCGCGATATTCACCGCCAGTCATCCCTCCATCGTGAAACAAACAAGGCTGAACGTTGGTGGCAGTCAGTCTGCCCGGCCAGCTTCGCGTGCCGCGTCCGCCAACGATCGCTCGATCAGACCCACCGCAAGACGCCCTTGGCCCAGGCGTAAATCAGGCCGACCGCGAGCATCACCAGGAACACGACCATCTCGATCAAGGCGAACGTCCCCAGTCC
The DNA here is from genome assembly GCA_963850935.1 of uncultured Isosphaeraceae bacterium. GTDB lineage: Bacteria > Planctomycetota > Planctomycetia > Isosphaerales > Isosphaeraceae > CAWFRS01. The sequence goes on along the minus strand of CAWKNT010000012.1, from coordinate 224,438 downwards.
GCCGTAGCTGACCGCCCACGGAAACAGGAACACCGTTTCGATGTCGAAGACCACGAACATCAAGGCGTAGATGTAATACTGAATGCGAAAGCGTACCCAGGTTTCGCCGTAGGTCTTCACGCCGCACTCGTAGGTGTCGCCCTTGGCCAGCGATCGCTTGCGAGGGGCGATCAATCGCTCGACGACGATCGGCGCCAGGCCGAAAACGATCGCGACGAGAAGAAGCAATCCGACGAAGATGTAATTGTAAATGACCATTTTGAGCTCGGATTCTCCGCAGAGCGTTCTGGTCCGGATCGATAGACGATCCCAGTCCGCGATCCCCGTCGACCGCGGGCGGCGTCCGATCAGTTACGAAGCGGGCTGCGCGATCGTCTCCACCTGGGTCTCCTGGTCGACGGCGACCTCGGTCAGCTCGCCGTCATCGCGCTTCAGTCGCAGGGTCTTCTGATGGCAGTACGAGGCCTTGCCCCCCATCTCGATGCCGCCGACCGGCCGGCGGCTCTCGTGCACGACCACGCCCTCGACCTGCGTCAGCCACCGGCGATGGCCGACGCGCACGTACTGAGTGATCCGGAGTCGCGTTCCGGGCGGATACTGCGGCTTATCGGGGGAGGGGATCATCGTCGAAAAGCTCTCGGTGGTTTCGTGGGGAGCGATCATCTTAATAGTGGCGTCGACGGCGCCGGCAAGACCCTGGAAATCTCAGGCGGTCACGGGCTTGGCGGCGCGGGCTTGGCGGCGGCGGGCTTGGTGGCGGCCAGCGCCTTTTGCAGCCGCTGGTCTTTCTTCTTGGCCACCTTGTTCCGCTCGGTGACCTCGTCGGCGCTGTTCCAGGCCTCGGGGTGGGTCTTGGCGTAGAACTCGCTCGAGACCAGCAGGTCCTGCAGGTTGAAAATGTGCGTCTGGTGCCGCTCGTAGTTCGACAGCTCGAAATTGTGGTCCATCTTGATCGCGTCGAACGGGCAATACTCCGAGCACAGACCGCAGTTCATGCAGACGTCCATGTCGATATAAAAGTCCTCGGGCAGCGGCACGACGGTCCCCTTGGGGCTCTTGGCCTGGCTCATCCAGATGCACTGCGGCGGGCAGACCTTCGCGCAGATATTGCACGACGTGCAGCGCACGTTGCCGTCCTCGGTGTCGTAGATCAGGACCGGCAAGACGCGAAACCGCTCGTAGACCGGCAGCCGCTCGTCGGGATACTCGACTGTGAAGAGGCCGACGGTCTTGAAATCCTGCTGGATCGTCGGCTCCTTGCCGCGCTTCGGGCCGCGGAAAAAGTCGAGTAGCTGCGTGCCGCCGCCGCGCCGGGTCAGGCCCTGGCCCAGGCGGAAATCGCGCCAGAACGTGAGCAAGAACCGCCTGAGCGTGATCAGGTGCCCCCTGATGACTCCCGCACCGATGCTCATTTCATCCGCCCCTTTTTTTCCATGTCGGCCACTCCCGTCAGATTCGTTTATCAGCTCGTGCAAGGTCGACGTCGCCACGTTCGTTCGCCATTCGCTCCCGATTACCGGTCGACCTCGCCCAGCACGATGTCGAGGCTCCCCAGGATGCCGACGACGTCGGCGATCGTGTGGCCCATGCACATCGCCTCGAGCGCGGTCAGGTTGATGAAGCTCGGGCTGCGCACGTGGTAGCGGTACGCCGTCGGGCTGCCGTCGGCCACGACGTAGTAGCCGAGCTCTCCCTTGGGATTTTCGACCCGCGAATACGCTTCGCCCGCGGGGACCTTGATCTGGTAGCTCTTCTTGCCGGGCAGGATCGGGCCGTCGGGAATATCGCGAACCGCCTGCTTCAAGATGCGGGCACTCTCGCGCATCTCTTGCAGACGGACGTAATATCGATCGTAAAGGTCGCCGTTTTCGCCGATCGATCACCTTGAAATCGAAGCGGTCGTAGATGCTGTAAGGGGCGGCGCGGCGGATGTCGTACGGCGACGCCCGAGGCCCGCAGCACCGGGCCGGCGGTCGAGTAGTTGATCGCCTGCTCGCGGGTCAAGATCGCCGACGCCCTTGCAGCGGTCGAGCACGATCTCGTTCAGCGAAAGATAGCGGTCGAGCTCGTCGATCTTCTTGTCGATGCGATCGTTGACGATCCCGCGGCAGCGCTCGATCCATCCCGGCGGCAGGTCGAAGGCGACCCCGCCGAACCGGAAGTAATTGCACATCATCCGGCTGCCGGCCGCCCACTCGAACAGGTCGAGGATCAGCTCGCGCTCCTCGATGGCAGTAAAGAGCCGGCGTGAAGAACGCCCCCAGGTCGTTGAGCAAGAAGCCGATCGACCACATGTGGCTGGCGATCCGCGTCAGCTCGGCCATGATCACGCGGATATACTCGGCCCGCTCGGGTGGTTTGGCGTCATCCCCCATGAGCTGCTCGACGGCCAGCGCGTAGCCGAAGTTGTTCCCCATGCTCGTCAGGTAGTCGAGCCGGTCGGTGAACGGGAAGTTCATGAGGAACGTGTTCCGCTCGCCGATCTTCTCATGGTTGCGGTGCATGTAGCCCATGACCGGCTTCAGTCCGACGATCGTCTCGCCGTCCAGCCGCAGGTTGATCCGGAAGACCCCGTGCGTGCTGGGGTGTTGCGGCCCCATGCTGACGACGAACTGGTCGGTGCCGAGCTCTTCGATCTCGACGCCGCCCGGCAAGAGGCCGATCGCCTTGGGATCGTCGCTGCTGGAGAGGCTGGCCCAATTCTTGAAGTCTTGGGGAACCTTCATGTTGGTGCCGTACGGGTTGACCTCCTCGGCGCGAAAATGCTGGCCGAGCCCCTCGTCGACGCGGCTGGCAAAGACCTTCGTCGGTCCCTCGTAGTACGGCTCGAGAAAGTCCTTGCGCAGCGGGTAGTAGGCATACCCTTCCCACATCAGGATGCGGCAGAGCTCGGGGTGTCCCTTAAAGCGGACGCCCATCATGTCGTAGACTTCGCGCTCCTGGAAGTCGGCTCCGCGATACACGTGATAGAGAGAGGGGACTTCGCCCTGGCCCTCGGCCTCGGCGGTTCGAACGCGCAGCTCGATCACCGTACCGGGCTTGGCGGTGCTGTCGAGCTGATAGTTGACCTCGATGCAGTCTTCGTAGTGCACGCTCTGCAGGCTGGCGAGATAATCGTACTTGATCGGGTTTTTGTCGCGGAGGAAGAGAGCGACGTCGATCAGCTTGTCGGTCTTGACCAGGAGTCCGGCCTGGACGATCGAGACCGTTCCGGCGCCGACCTCGGTGTTGATCGTTCGGCCAGCTCTTTGAGCTTGGCGTCGCCGAGCCAGACGAGCGTGGGCCGGGCCTCAGCCCGCTTGACCTTCTTCCCGGCCTTGGCGGCCGGTGCCGGCTTGGCTTCGGCGGCCGGAGCGGGGGCCGGCGCCGTCGGGGACGGCCTCGCCCCGCGCCTTGGCGCGGATCATGTCGATCTTGCTCATCGCCTTGGGCGCCGCGGCCGCCGGCTCGGACGGGGCGGCTTCGGCTTCCGGTTCGGGCTGCGGGGCGGGGATCTTGGCCGGCTTGTCGAGCCCGGCTTCGTGCTGGTCGAGCAGGCCCATCGCCGTCTTCTCGGCGGCGATCTCGACGGTGCGCAGGTCGATCAAGTCCGGGCCGAGCACCGGTATGGGAATATCGCGCTCGACCTCGTTGCCATACCAAGGCGAGAAGCCGTGTTTGCCCAGTGCGGGAATCTCCAGTCGCTCGCCGTCGATCTTCTTCTGAAGCATGATCAGGCCGTTCAAGAGCGCCTGCGGCGTCGGCGGGCAGCCGGGAATATAAACATCCACGGGGATATACTTGTCGACACCCGAGACGACGTTGTAGCCTTCTTTGAACGGGCCGCCGCCCGAGTGCGCATGCGCCCATCGCGATCACGTACTTGGGCTCGGGCATCTGGTCGTAGAGCCGGGCGATCATCGGCATCATCGTCTTGGTCACGGTGCCCGAGACGATCATCAAATCGGCCTGGCGGGGCGAGCCGCGGAAAACCTCGGCGCCAAACCGGGCGATGTCGAACCGGCTCGATGCCGTGCAGATCATCTCGATGGCACAGCAGGCCAACCCGAAACCCAGCGGCCACAAGGCCGACCGCCGTCCCCAGTTGTAGACCGTGTCGACGATCCCCAGAAGCTTGTCCCAGTTCGTGACCAGAACGTGTTGCTCGAGCTCTTTCTGGAGAACAGGGTCGATCACCGTGCTCCACTCGGGGCGCGTGATTGTCGCATTCGTCATGATGAATCGTTCGTGGGTGGATGAATTAAACGCGTCGAAACGGCACGCGCCGGCTTGTATTCGATCTGCGAACGTTTCGGCACGACCACTCCGCGGTACAAGTATCTCGGGGACGCGGAACCCAAATCAAGCCACGACCGATCGTGGCATTGGAACCTTCGCGGCCTATGGTAAACCGTGAAACCCGCTTACGCCAGTGGGCACTCAGCGATCACGGCAGCAGGGGCGTCAGGGGCCATAAAGTCTTGCCGGGCGGCGAGCACTTCACGGGCGAGTTTCGTTACCGCGACGGGAACGGCCTTCTTCATGCCGATCCTCCTCTTTTCGCACTACATCCGCCGGTCCATAATAACATTCATGCGACGACCTGCGTTTCAATTGACAGTGGCGACCATGCTGGGCCTGGTGGCTTGCATCGCGCTCAACTTCTGGCTTTTCCGCCTCGGAGCGTTCTGGGGTATTGTGGGCCTAAATGTGACCAAGCACGTCGCGATCGCGTACCTTTGCCAGGTTTTGGGCGTCGATCGCCGCCCCGCCACCCAAGCGCCTTCGGTCATTGCGGCTCACGCAATCCGCCCCGAAGTCTGAAGCATGCCCGCCTGGCAACGTGCTGTTTTCCACGATAGAATTCGGTTCCGGGTCGTCCGAAATCGTTTTGGCACGCGCGAACCGTCGCTGCGATCAGGTGTACGAGTTGGCGAGATTAAGAATGGGCTGATCGATGGCAAGCGGGGATAGGTCCGGTTCCGATTCTTCGCCTCGTCTCGTCGGAGGTCGGTCGCGTCGGCCGAAAGTGATTCTGGGACTGAGTCTGGCGGCCCTTGGAGGGGCCGCGATTTGGTTGGCGGTTTCGGCGAATAGAACCGAGTCTGTGGCGCCACGCACAAGCGCCGTTCCGCTGCTGACCGTGGACCGGCCATTCCCGGAAAAAGGAAGGTTCCCCGGTGACCCCTATGCGGGCCCGCGAGTTTGCACGAGTGCCACCCGGCGGAAGCGGCTCTCCACTCCCGGTCGGGGCATGCCTCCACTCTGTTACCCGCGGGACGGCTCGCGCTTTCTCGGCGATTAGATGGACAGACCGTCACCGATCCGGAAGTCGGCGACGTCGCCTGGAGCTATCGACTCCGAGATGGACGCCTCCAAATCGAGCGCACGGCGGCGGGTCAATCTCAACGGTGGGTGGTAGATTACGCCTTCGGCTCCGGCCATCACGCAACGACGTTCGTCAATGTGCTCGATTCTGCGATCCCGTCGGTACTCGAACACCGGCTGACCTACTACGCCAAGGAGGCGGCGCTGGCGATCACGCCCAGCCAGGACATTCATTCGCGAGGCCCTGAGTTCACGCCCTACGGCAATCAACTGGCGGCGAAGCAGTCCCGCAAGTGCATACGCTGCCACTCGACACAGATGTCTGCCCATGGCGACGATAAGCTAGACGAGGAATCGATGATCCCGAACGTGTCGTGCGAGCGGTGTCACGGCCCGGGCCGGCGACATGTACTGGCGGCGCGGCGGGGCTCGGCGGAACCGGATCTCTTACTGCCGTTCGGCCCAGATCGGTTCACCGCCGACTCACTCATGACATTGTGCGGCGCGTGCCACCGGCACCCTTCCAGCGCCCAACCGGGGCAGATCCGTCCGGACAATCCCTTTCTGGCGCGGTTTCAACCGGTCGGGCTGATGCAGTCGAAGTGCTATTCTCAGAGCGCGGGGGCACTCAGCTGCGTCACCTGCCATGACCCCCACTCCCGCGCCTCGGCTGACCGCGCTTCGTACGATGCGAAATGCCTCGAATGCCACGGCATAGATCGCCTGAGCGCAACGCCTACCGGCCGCGTACCGGCCGTGGTCGCTTGTCCAACTTCTCCGCGGGAGCGATGTGTGGAATGCCACATGCCGCAGGTGGATGCAGGCCAGCGCATTCGCTTCAGCGATCACTGGATCAGGGTTCGAAGGGAGGGCGAATTTTCTTTGTCGAATCCCCCTCCCGTGCCCAACCTCGACATACTTACTCCGAATTAGCCCTCAACCAAACGAGCTTGTCCATCGGCGGTTCCTGCGGCTTATTATGCGGCGAACAGAGTCGGCAACGCACCGTGCCATACACGGAGGGTTGAGTCACCAGGCGGCTCTTTGCTGCCGTCCCAGGCAGGGAATGTTATATTAGCTAATCTCTGGCCGGTGGGCGATCGCTCGGATTCCCTCGATCGAGAATCCTTTCTCGCCATGGGTCGATTCGGTGGGAATACAACGAACAAGAAGGCCGAGTTCAGCGGATAGGAAAGCGACCGCCGCGCGCCCGCGCCATCGTTGCCGCCTGGGCGAATGGGCGCCGCGACGTACTGCTTCTGGCAGCCTGTTGCGGTCTGCTGGCTGGGTTCCTCGAGGTGGGCACGCGCATCTTATACCGGTGGATCAGCCCCAGCGATGGGCTTTACAAGGTTAGCCGGCACTTCGTTTGGCTCGCCCCGTTGACCTATTTGCTGCTATTTGTGGCGATGGGGCTCTTCTTGGCCGCGGTAACCTGGCTCTGGCCCCGTCCAGGAGGTTGGCTCAGTAAACGTCTGATTGTCGGTTGTGCCCTCGTGCCGGCCATGATGGTTGCCGGTCGTCAGATTTATGCTGAAGCGTGGTTGATCCTGGCATTAGGAATCGCGTCGCGTTTCGTTCCCTTACTTGAGAGGCGCGCAATCGGGTTAAGGCGGCGGTTGCTGTGGAGTTTCGCTGGTTCCCTGGGATTAGTCATGGTCATCGCGGCGTCGGTGCTCGCGGGCGACTGGGTCAAGGAGCGGCGCGAAGCCAGGCGTCCTTTGCCGCCCGCCGATTCCCCCAACGTGCTTTTGATCGTAATGGACACGGTGCGGGCCGATCGTCTGAGCCTATACGGCTATCGTCGCGCCAACACTCCGAAGTTGGAGCAGTTGGCGAAGCTGGGGATTCGCTTCGACAAGGTGCGCGCCACCGCGCCCTGGACCCTACCGTCGCACGCGAGTATGTTTACGGGCCGCTGGCCCCACGAGATCGGTGTGGAATGGAATACACCGCTACGTGCGAAGTTCCCCACCCTCGCGGAGTACCTGGGATCTCATGGCTATGCAACCGCGGGTTTCGCTGCCAATACCTATTACTGTTCGTATGACACCGGCATCGACCGCGGCTTCACTCATTTTGAAGATTACGAGCTCGGGCTGATCACTGCCGCTCGGACAGCTTACGCGGTCGATGTCGTCTACCAAGCGGTGTTCCGACTGGCCTGGAACTACGGCCAACCATTTGATGGCGGTCCGTCACTCGCCCTCCAGGACATCGTGCTGGGCGGAGGCCTCGACCGAGATCGAATCAGCGCTCATGCGATCAATCAGAAATTCCTGGAATGGCTATCGCGACGACGAGAGCCATTGCGTCCCTTCTTTGCTTTCCTGAATTACTTCGATGCCCACGAACCGTATGTATCTCCCACGATTGCCGAGCACCGCTTCGGCCTGCGGCCGCAGGGCTTGGCGGATGCCAGGGTGCTCTACGGTTGGAGAGACGCGAATAAGCAAGAATTATCCCTCTACGAACAAACCTTGGCACGAGATGCCTACGATAATTGTCTCTTTTACCTGGACGGACAATTGGGCGAGTTGTTCGAGGAATTGCAACGCCGCGGCGAACTCGATCGGACGCTCGTGATCGTGACTTCCGATCATGGCGAAGGATTAGGCGAACATGATCTGTTCGACCATGGCGAAAGTCTCTACCGGCCCGAGATCGGCGTAGCGCTTGTGATCGTGCCGCCAGCAGCCAGCCGCCGTCAAGGGGTTGTGAACGAGTTCGTCAGCCTTCGGAATTTGCCGGCGACAATCGTCGATCTCGTCGGCCTGGGGCCAAACTCGCCATTTCCCGGACCGTCTCTGGCCGACCTGTGGCGGAAATCTTCATCTGATCCGGGTGCGGTTAAAGTCGATGGAGTGATCTCCGAACTGACCAGTCCCAATCCAACCGACCCGAGTAAAGGGCGATCGCCGGCCCGGCGGGGCCCGCTCATCTCTCTTGCCGACGGTGCATACGTCTACATCCGCAATCAGAGAGATGGAGCAGAGGAATTATTCAACGAACAAGACGATCCCGACGAATTACACAATCAGGCGGGTGTCGAGGAACTGCAGCCCGTCCTGAAACGCTTTCGCGAACATGCCGAGCACTTGAGATCGAAACCCTGAGACCGCGAGCTGACAAAGTGAGTGCCTCCGTGCCCGCACGGAGGCCCCGCCGCAAAGTCCGATTGGCGCCACTCGTCGTGAACGCGTACTCTTCCCCGGATCAAATGATGCTGTCGTCGAAATCAACACAGGCCCGTGTCACCCGGCAACCGATAGGGGCGCGTGACTTGCTCTTTCTATCGGCATGGAGCGGTCTCGCCGCTGGACTCCTCGAGGTCGGAACGAGGGTGGTTTGCAGGGCAATCGAGCCCAGCCAACGGCTCTACTTGGTAAGCCATCACTTCATCTGGTTGAGTCCCCTCTCGAATCTCGCGTTCTTCATGGTAATCGGCCTCGTCTTGGCAGCGGCCACTAAGCTCGCACCGCGTGCGACAGGTTGGATTGGCCCGCGCTTGATTTGCGTCTGTACGATCCTGCCGGTGCTGATCGCGGCGCAACCCCGGGTTTATACCTCGGCATGGTTACTCGTGTCAGCCGGATTTGCCGTGTCTCTGGTCCCCATCTTCGGGCGGCATCGAACGGCGTTACGAACCTGGCTCGTTTGGAGCTTTCCAGTTATGCTCGGTCTGGTCTTTGCGCTCGCCGGTTTCGTCTTCGGCCGGGATTGGCTCCAGCGGGCGCGAGTCAGGCCGCCCGTTGCCGCCGTCAAGCGCGCCCAACGTCCTTTTCATCGTGCTTGACACGGTGCGGGCGGACCGTCTTAGCCTTTACGGTTACCAACGCCCGACGACTCCCAATCTCGAGCGACTCGCGAAGCGAGGAATTCGCTTCGATAATGCCCGTGCGACAGCGCCCTGGACCCTAGCTTCGCACGCGAGCATGTTCACGGGTCACTGGCCGCACGATGTCGGTGTGCAGTGGAACACTCCGCTCCGCGGAAATCTGCCAATGCTCGGCGAATACGTCGGGGCACACGGCTATGCCACCGCGGGTTTTGTCTCCAACGTCGCCTATTGCCGCAAGAATCAGGACTGGCCCGTGGCTTTACTCATTACGAAGACTACGTCCTGGCGAAATTGGGGCCTCTGCGGACTTCTATCCTGGTTGAACAAATCACCACGATGATTCGCGAGGGGATCAGCTATTTTGACATCGTCCCGCTGCGTCCGTTCCGGAACTTGATAGATCGATGGTTTCTGATCGATAAACGTAAGGATGCGGCCTCGATCAGCCGCGCATTCCTCACCTGGTTGACCGATAGACGAGATACCAATCGCCCTTTCTTCGCCTTCCTCAATTTGTTTGACGCTCACGCCCCGTACATCTTGCCAGAAGGCGCGTTGCCTCGTTTCGTGACCTATTCCGCGACGCAAAACGAATACCGGGCCGTCTATGAGTGGTGGGACGTCTTGGACAAAACAAAGCTGCCTCAGTCCTGTATCACGCTGGCTCGCGATTGCTACGACGACTGTCTTCTATACCTCGACGTGCAACTTGGTATTCTGTTCGACGAACTGCAGCGTCGTGGGCTGCTCGATCGGACAATGATCGTGGTGACCTCGGATCATGGGGAGGGCTTCGGTGAACACAGTTTATTCAACCATGGAGAGAGCCTGTACCGTACCGAGATCCGGGTGCCCTTGCTGATCGTTCCCCCGGCAGGACTGAATTCATCGGGGGTTGTTAGCGAATCCGTCAGCCTGCGCGAATTGCCCGCAACGATCGTTGACATTCTGGGTCAGGGAAAAGGATCACCCTTCCCCGGAGAGTCGCTGGCCAGATTTTGGCGCGATTCCAAATCGCGCGATGTTCGATCGTCCAGCGACCATGCCCTCGTCGTGTCGGAACTGACGGCCCCTAATCCTTCAAATCCCAACCAGGGACGATCGCCTGCTGCCCGAGGACCGCTCATCTCACTTGCAGAGGGCGGTTACGTTTACATCCGCAACAAAGGCGACGGCAGCGAGCAACTCTTCAACGAGCATGACGATCCCCATGAGTTCGACGACAGGGCCAGGTTGGAACCGATGCGGCCTGTCCTGGAGAAACTCCGGAGCCGTGTCGACCAAATCACAGGATATTCAGCACCTTCCGGCAGCGGCAGCGTGAGATAGGGTAACGGCTCGAAGGATCGGCGCCGATTGTCGAAAACCGTGGGGTTACCGTAACTTGTTGAGACGGCCACGGAGACGCTCCAGAACAAGCCGCATGGCGTCGACCCGGCTAAGGTCGTGCATTTCTGCTGAGTCTTCCTGCTCGTTATAGAGTTCCTCGGCCCCGTCTCTCTGGTTGCGTATGTACACATAATCTCCTTCGGCCAGCGAGATCAAGGGCCCTCGCCGTGCTGGTGACCGGCCGCGATTCGGATCAGTGGGATTGGGTTTCGGCAGCTCGGAAATGACCCCATCGGTGGCAAGGGTGCCACCCTCAGGCGAAGTGTGACGCCAGAGGTTCGCCAGCGAGCGCCCCGGGAACGGCGATTCATCGCTCAGGTGGACGAGGTCAAGAATTGTCGCGGGTAGATCGCGCAGACTCACTGGCTCGCGCACGATACCCGTTTGCCGCGATCTCATGGGCGTGACGATCAATAACGGCACATGAATCTCTTGTCGATAGAGGCTCTCGCCATGCTCGAATAGATTGTGCTCCCCGAATCCTTCGCCGTGGTCGGACGTCACGATCAGGAGCGTGTGATCGAGTATCCCGCGACGTTGCAATTCATCGATCAATTCGCCTAACCGCTCGTCCAGGTATGCCACGCAGTTGTCGTACGAGTCATACCCGAGGGCTCGATAAACCGGCCGCAACGTGAGCTTGTCGACGAGTTCCCAGTATGTCCCGAGAAACACGAAATCAGCCGGTTTGCGGGGCTTGAGCCCGAAGCGATATTCGGCCCCGGTGGGGAGTACGTACGGCATGTGAGCGTCGAAATAGTTCAGCAAGGCGAAGAATGGGCGCTCGGGCTGACGTCGCTCTGACAGCCAGTCGAGGAAGCTGCGATTGATCGATGCAGCATCCTTTTTTCGAAACCCGTCGAGATAGGGAGGAAGATGCGCAAGGACGCGGTAGGCAAACTCGCCAAAGGCAGGACCCACCAGCTTCACGATTTCGGATAAGAGCCGCGTGGAATGATCAACCAGCCACGCAGTCCGAAAGGGCACAAGGTATTCGAGGACATAATCCTCATAGTGGGTAAAGCCGCGGTTCAAACCGCTATCGTAGGCGCACGAAAACAAGTTGGCGACGAATCCTGCCGTCGCATAGCCGCGTGCCCCGAGGTGTTCTGCCAGGGTTCGATACGTCTTGTCGAGTGGAGTGGTCCAATCGACGTTCAAATCATGATGCCAGCGACCAGTGAACATCGTCGCGTGCGAGGGGAGGGTCCAGGGTGCCGACGCGCGGGCCTGGTCAAAACGAATGCCGGACCAAGCTAGCCGCTCAAGCACGGGTGATGTGGGTCGCCCGTAACCGTAAAGACTCAGATGCTTGGCCCCCACGGTATCTAGTGTGATGAACAAAACATTCGGCGGATCGCCGGGCGGTAATGGGCGGCCGGACTCGCGCGACCTTGCAAGCCAATCCCTAGCGCCGACCCATCCGCCAAGAACCAAAGCCATGCCCAAGAGTACAGGGAAGCTGATAAGCAGCCGCCGGCGCAGGCAAGTCTGGTGAAGTTCCAGAAACGACGCCAGGCGCAGTGCCGACCCGAACGCGAGGACCGCCCAAGCCGCCGGATAAATGCGCGGAACCAAGAGGATTAGCACGGGCAAGATCGCCAAGAATCCGATGAGCCGCGGTCCTAACCATCGTCCGAATCGCGACCAGCGCTTCGCAGCCAACCGAGCCAAGACGAAGCCGATCACGCAAAAGAATAGCATGCTGGACAATGGGGCCAGCCAGATGAAATGCCGGCTCAGCCCGTACATCTTCATGGATGCAAAGTACGTCGTTCCGACAATGCGTGCCGCGACCTCGAGCAGGCCGCTGGCGAGCCCGCACCACGCTGACAGCACCAGGATGTCGAGTGGTCGCAGCCGAGGCTCGAATTTGCCCACCGGAGCGGATATGGTCGCCGAGAAGTGCGGATCCGCTGCTGTCATCGCGCTCACGCGTCATGCCCTGGGAATGCGAATACTTGGCCTGATAAAAGCCGCACTCATTATCGCGGCCGCAGATCCTTTCCAGCCAGACCCGCGTAGCGCTCCCCATACCGATAGGCGCGGAATACTCCCGACTTGCGAACTCCCAGCCCTAACTTCCCCGTCTTGAGCCCGATCGTCGCAGGGACAGTGTATTCCCACACCGCCTGCCGATCTACGGTGACTTCGAATATCGTGCCCGTCATTCCATCACAGACGAGCGTGTTTCCATTGGGGAGTCGCTGGGCGCCGGACATGAACGCAGCGAAGAAGTCCTGTTTTCTGTGTGCGGTGAACCGCCAGGCGGGTTCTTTCGGTCCGTAAGCACCTCCTGGCTCACGAACGTATCGACCCAGGTCGTCGACCGGTATGACCATCTCGTCCACCGACGAATAATCGTCTCCGGGCCGGCCCAGGCCGTTGTTGAAAACCAGGACATGTCCCTCTGCAGGTCGGTCACGCGGGATCCAGTGCGCATCATGCGGCGCGAATAGCTGCTGATCTAACTTGGTGCCAACGCGAAATGCCCGGGGGTTCCCCCAACGGTAGAGGAGATCGCCCCCCTTGCCGGTGCGGCCGCCGGTATGGCCCGCTCCTCGGCCGACGTAGTGCTGTCGTCGATGATCCAAAACTCATTGAATGCGGCACGGTCAGCATGATCTGGTCGAGCTCGGCGTTGTAGGCAACTGCATTGACGTGAGTCCAATCTGACGTGATCCCCTGTGATCGATCTTAACGCGGGTAATGCACAGAGCATTTCAATCACGCGACACTCGGGAACGCGGCATCGAACCGGCGGGACCACCAGGTGAGGGCCAGCAGGGCGGTCGAACCAGCCATGGAAGTGATTGCGCCGACCAAAACGGATTCTGGCTCGTACGTATAGACCATCAAGTGCCTCCCCGCCGGCACGGCCGCTCCGCGCATCATGCGATTGGCACGAAATATCGGTGCGCGTGTACCGTCGATCGACAATTTCCAGCCCGGATAATACGTGTCTGCCAGAATGACCAGGCCCGGTCGGTCGAGCGGGCCACAAGCTCCACCCGCTGCGGCTTGTACTTCGTAACCACAACCGACTCCGAAGGCCCAACCGGCGCGGGGGAGATAAACTGCTTCAATGCGTCCTTGGTATCGGTCTCGATCAGGGCAACCATGCGCAGGTCCAGGACGGTTTGGCCACGCTCACTCCAGATCGGATCGTTCATGAAGGTCAGCGTCCTTGTGTATTCAGCGCGTTTAGCTGCATTTGAGGCAGGAGTGCGGAGCCGCGCATGATGGACAATCCAGGCGCGGGGGTAGGCGGCCTTGTTGTGGCGAAGCTGCCAGTCCTGGCGCAGCGCCGAAGGCTCTCGTCCATCTCCGGATTGCGCTTTGTAGAGAACTTCAGAGCTTGGATAAATCAGCTCGGTGTTGTCGAGGAACGATGCAAAGCCGCGAGTTCGGCTCGCCCATTCGGGTGCGGCAGGCAGGAAGAAGTAGCGCACCCAGAGGTCGTAGCTCCGTCTCGGAAAATATTGCAGCGGCTGGCCTGCCGGGATGCGCAAGATCTGTGCCGTCGTCGCGGGGATGGGCATCGCTCTAGGGTCGAACAAGGCAGCATGATCAGCGAGGTCCATGGCCCAATCGACATCGCAGTATTCAAGCCCCATCGGTAATCCGTGCAGAGGTTGCAGCGTTTCACGCTCCCACGCGAGCCACTCACGATAGGGCTCGGCCCGGCCGGCGGTGGCGAACTGTTCGGGGTGCCATACTGTCATCCGGTGGATTCGAAAAGGATCCGGAGACGGGTGGAGCGTCGGCTGCCGAGATCAAACGAGCGGCGTCTGGTGGCGCGTCGAAGTCCCTCTGGGGCACCGTCCAGATCAGCCGGGCGTTGGCAAATTCAAGGTCTGCGGTCAGGAACAACAGGGCGAGCGCACGGCGGTGCGCGGTCGCCGCGGGGCCAAGTGAATCAAGGCAATCGCAACCGCGAACACGACGATGCCCTGAGCAAACGCCTGTTGCGTTTCGGCCCACGCGCCAGCAACGTCGTTAGGGGCGAATCCCGTGGCGGGCGGAACTCGGCCGGCGAGGTAGTCGACGACCGGAGCACGGGCCACGAGCGCCAATGTCAACCCGACGAGGCTCATCGCCAGCATGCCCAGGGCGAAACGATGACCTAGCTCAAACCAAATGACCGCGCGAGCGCCATCGTTCCCAAGAACGCGATGGGCGTATGGGCGATCACATAGAGCCGGGCGGCCCATGGGTAGGGGAACAGCGCGTACAGCACCTTGCCGGGATAGAATACGGCGGCCATAGGAGTGCCTAGAAGTGGCGCCCCGCCGTTCATTGCGGGATCCCAGAGCGGCCAGCGACCAGCGTGCCACTCCTGTTGAACTCGCAGGTAGAGGGGATAATAAAAACCCGCCGCGTCGCGGTTGGCGAATTGGCCATTCTCAAACAGTACCGGACGGTAGCAGACCAAGACCAACACCAAGAAGCAGCCCAGACCCAAAAGAGGCAAAACGGCGCGGCGCATGCGTTGACTCCCGAGGCCGGCGTTGTTGGTTCATCATTTGTCTGATGATGCGAGTAGATCGGCCAGGGTACGTCCGCGCCCTTGGAGCGTGTCGACGCGCGCTTTGAGCCTGTCGAGCCCGCTCCGAAGGTCGTGTCGGTCGGGGTCGACTGCGACCGCCAAAGTCAGGAAGGCTGTGGCCTCGAACCGTTGGCCAAGCTTCTCCGCCAGCGAGGCCATCTCCGCGGCGTCGCGTTTCGGTTGATGACGCACGTAAAGTCGGTCGTATCGCGCTAGCATCCTCTCGATTCCGGTTTTTTCGCGACGGAGCCAAGCGGCGCGGTCCGGCTGGCCGTTCTGTTCTGCGAGTAGCGCGAGCCGGTCGAGAGCGACAAAGTCAGCTGGATCGGCCGCGATCAAGCGTTCGAGCGCTCGGCGTTCCGACTCGACATCACCGCGTCGGGCGGCGAACCAGGCCGTCAAAGTGTGAATCCGTGCTGGCGTCGAGAGATTCGCGGGCAGATGCTCTAACGCCTCCCGTGCCTCTGCGACGCGATTCGTCGCGACCGCCCAGTCTCAACCGGGCATGCCACGCTGGCGGATCTTCCGGACGCCGACCTAGGCACGCGTCAATCAAGCGTTCGGCCTCGTCGTTCGAGCCGGCTCGAATCGCCAGGTTGGCTTTTGCCAGCCAGATCCGGTCGTCGTCAGGCGCGAACCGCGAGGCCCGCTCGAGAGCTTGCCCGGCTACCTGATCGAGACGGTTCTCCGTCGGAGGTCGACGTGTGACCGAACAAGATTGATGGCCAGCTCTGAATTGCCGTCGGCCACCCGGTTCAACGCCTCCCAACACGACTCGATCATTCGCAAAGCTTCTTCCAGGCGACCTTGTTGACTGAAGACCGGCACCAGCAATAGGGACAAATTGGATCGCTGCGATCCGAGGATCGTCCCGTGCTTTGTTGAAGATCCGTTCCGCTTCAGCGAGCCGCCCGAGTCCGATCTGGGCCTGCACGCTTGCCTCGATCGCTTGCGGAGCGCAAAACGAACCGCGCGGGACGCGGGCCCAGACCTCTGAAGCTGCGTCCGGCCGTCCCCGCGCCAATTCCCAGGTTCCCAGCAGGTACAAGGCCTCAGCCGAATTTGGTTGCCGCGCCAAGATCGACGTCAGCTTCCGCGCCGCGCTTCCATGCAGTCCGCTCACAATCTCGCTCTCAATCTCCGCCATCGTCTGCCGATGGTGATGGAAATCCCACCATTTCCAGCTACCAAAGCAGGCCCCCCCGATGACGAGGAAAAGCAACAGCACGGGCATTCGCTGCGATGTTTTTCCGCTCATTACCGGCTCTCCAGCGGATCCCTGTCTCGGACGCACCGATCGTTTGCCACTCCCAGCTATTGTGTCCGATTAAATGAGCTGTCAACAACCCGAACCGCGCGACTTGACACCTGACGCGAGCCCTGTCAGCATGCGATGATCCAGCACCTAAATGCTGATCGAGGCCGAACAACGCCGAGGAAACGTTGGATGGCCATCTTCGAGGAGGCCACATCGCTGTCTCAGGATCTCGTCGCGCATCGACCAAAACCGCTTTTATTCTTGATTCTATTGGCATGGTGCGGGCTCGTGTCTGGCCTGCTTGAGGTCGGGGTGATCATCCTGCGCAAGCAACTGCTCGATTTCAATCGTCTGTACTGGATGAGCCGTCATTTCGTGTGGATCATCCCGCTCATCAATCTATTCATCTTCCTCTGCGTTGGCATCATGTTGTCACGTGGTTGTTTGGCGTTGGTGGCCTCGCAGGTCGTTGGCTCGCCATTCGGGCTCTTTGCGTGCTGACCGTGCTTCCACCGATCTGGGCGGTTTCGAATCGGATTACTTGGTCCCGCCGGCTTTCTCATCGCGCTGGGTGTCGCCGCAAGGTTGGTCCCGGCGCTTGAGCGGCGTGCCACCGGTTTTCAAAGACTGGTCCGGGTCAGCTTTCCCTTCGTCGCGTGTAGCGTTCCGTTCATTGCGGCGACGTTATGGGGCATCGACGCGCTCAAACTGTGGCGAGAGGAGGCGCGGACGCCTCCGCCGCCGGGTTCCCCAAACGTCCTCTTGATCGTGCTGGACACGGTCGGCAGCGACTCATCTGAGCCTTTATGGCTACAATCGTCCCACCAGCCCTACGATCGACGAGATCGGCGGAACGAGGCATTCGCTTCGATCGAGTGGTGGCGACCTGCTCGTGGACGCTGCCATCGCATGCTAGTATGTTTACTGGTCGATGGCCACACGATCTTTCACCTGGGTTTTTTACGCCGCTCGACCGGTCGCATCCTACTCTGGCTGAGTTTTTGGGGTCGCAGGGTTACGCGACGGCCGGCTTCATCGCCAACTATTCGTATTGTGCGTCCGATTCCGGATTGGACCGAGGCTTCACCAAGTATCAAGACTACGTGTTCGAACGACTCTCGTTTCTGTCGATGGCTGCGCTTTTCGATCGGCCGCTCAGCGGGCTGGAGGCGATTGACGAGTTTCTCAGAGATCGGTTGAATATTGATCTTCTGGGGCCGGCGGTGAAACCCATCACTTGGCACCTGAAGACCAACCGAAAAGAGGCCGCCGTCCTCAATCGTGAGTTTCTCGATTGGCTGTCCTCACGACGACAACCGGAGCGGCCGTTCTTTGCGTTCCTGAATTACTTTGATGCACACTTTCCTTATGAGGTTCCGCCGACAGGCATTCACCGATTTGGAGTCAGGCCACGCAGCAATCGTGAGGCGATGGTGATCCACAATTGGATGGGGCTGATCAAGACCGGACCTTCCGCCCGACAGATAGCCTTCGCTCTCGACGGTTATGACGATTGCGTCGCAGAGCTCGATGAGCAGCTCGGCCGATTGATCGACGAACTCAGTCGCCGCGCTGTTCTCGAGCGGACATGGGTGTTGATCACGTCGGATCACGGCGAAAGTTTCGGCGAGAAACCCGGCGTGTTCTGGCACGGGACGAGTCTCTACCAAACGCAACTCCATGTTCCCATGGTGATCATTCCGCCGGCGGGTGGCCCATCACCACGTGTCGTTACCGAGCCAGCGAGCCTGCGGGACCTGCCGGCGACGATCGTCGATCTGCTCGGCTTTTCTTCCGCTTCCCCTTTCCCTGGAAATTCGTTGGCCCGTTTCTGGGACGCGTCAGTGTCGGGATCGCCAAACCTGATGGCTTCAGAGGACGTGCTTTCGGAACTGGTTCCGATGGGGCTATTCGGCCCGGATCCCTTCCGATGGTCCTATACTCCGCGATGGCCGATTGCCGCTCTGACCGGGGGGACTGGTCTTATATCCGACGTGAAGGAAAGGTCGCGGAGGAACTATACCGCGTGCGCGAGGACGCCCACGAGCTGCACGACCTCGCGAGCGACCGCTCTGTGCTGCCGACGCTGGAACGGATGCGATCAACCCTGGGCCGGCTCACGGCCGGACCGTTGACACCGGAACGATTCAATCCCTGATCTGACATCGCGGCTCATTTCGGGACTGGAATGGGCTTCCAGTCAAGCGTCCGGTATTCGTTTGCGAACTCCGTAATTTCAATCGCTTGTCTGGCGGCGATGTCCCGAAACACCTGCGTCGTCCCGCTGGTTGGCCAATGGATCTCCAGGAGTGCAACCCGATCTGCCTTGGCCAGCCCAATTGTCTGCTGGAGAGGATTTGCCCCCCAACTGCTGCCAGATGAGACGTGCCGGTGGATCGTCAAGGGGTGTTCCCCCGCCGTGACGACCTTGATCCGGGCGCCGATGGCTGCCCGGTTGGACTTTTGGCCAATCAGTTTCACGGTCAGCCAGTCGTTCTTGTGCCCAGGGTTTTGAAAGAGAATATTGTGGTATTTATCGCCGGTGATCGCTCCACCCATCTCGATGAACACGTCGATGTTGCCGTCGCGGTCCCAGTCGGCGCACGACACAGAGTGCCCCTTCTGCAGGTGGCCGGTGCCCGCGGACGCGGTAATTTCAGCGAACCGTTGACCACCGACATTCTTGAACATGCGGTTAGGGATCAGCGTGGCCAGATCAGGGTCTCCGGTCCCGAGGTACATATCGAGAAAACCGTCGTTGTCGAAGTCGCCAAAATTCGATCCCATGGTCACAAAGACCATATCCAAACCGGCGTCCTTGGTCTTGTTTTCGAAGCCTTTGCCATTCAAATTGTGGAAGAGCCTGTTGGATAATCGGCTGTGCGGCTTGCCCTGCAATCCGTAGATCGCGTCTTCGACTGTATAGTCGTAACACGTGGCAAAGATGTCGAGCCATCCATCGTTGTCATAGTCCCAGGCCCAGCACGAAAATCCTTTCCGCGGCCCGTCTATTCCCATGGATTTCGTGACGTCGGTGAAGGCACCATTGCGATCGTTATGATATAAGTGAGCGTCGCCTTTCAAATAGTCGACGAACAAGTCCGGATAATCATCGTTGTCGAAATCGATCCAGTTGGCACCTTTGCACAGGAATTGTCCGTCTCCCTGGACACCTGCCTTGGCGGCGACTTCCTCGAAGGTCCCGTTTCCTCGGTTGCGATACAAGCGGTTGGGGTGGTTCTCACAGAGAATGAAGACATCGAGCCAGCCGTCATTGTCGTAATCAGCCCAGGCCCCGTAAGTGGATCGAGCGGGGTTCTTAAGTCCCGCTGCCTCTGTGACGTCGCTGAACGTGCCGTCGCCGTTATTCCGCAGCAACGACGGCCGGATCGGATATGGAAACCAAGCGCCCCGTGAAATGAACAAATCCATGAGGCCGTCGTTGTTGTAGTCTGTCTGCACGCAAGTCTTGCCACCAAGCTGGTCGGTCAGTCCGGCCGAACGGCTGCGGTCTTCAAAGGTGCCATTACCCAGGTTTTTGTAGAACGCCATATGTTCGTTGGGGTCAAAGCTGGTCGTCGCGAGATCGAGCAGTCCGTCGTTGTCGAAATCTTCCATGACCCCGCCGCCGGCCATGTTCAAGCGATTGACACCCACAAGGTGGCCAATGTCTCGGAACTTGCCGATGTCGAATTCGGAATTGAGATAGCGATCCAGCGTGACTAAATACCTGGAATCGACGCTCGTGCGGGTACTCTCCCAGCGTCATATGAGCCAAATTGAGCAACCAGCGGACGTGGAGGTCGTCAGGGAACCGCTCGAGGTACTCAGTAAAATGACGGATCGCCAGGCGGGAACCAGTGGGATTGGTGTGGACAGCAGCCGGTGCGAGGGGAAGGATGCACGACTTTTCTCCTCGGCACATAATGCAATTGTCGGTTTCGCCCCGGCGCAGTGCAGTCACTCCCTGGAAAAAAATAACGGTATATAGACCCTCTTCGGCCAATTTCACTTTTTTTTCGACCCAAGGGCGCGCCTGCTCGAGAACCTCATACGCGCGGTTCGGCTCTCCTTCATAGTTGAAAAGTATCGCTTTAGAGATAAACAGCGTAAGCCTCTGCTCATCAGTTTTGCTAGGGTCAGAAAGACCGCGATCAACTACCTCGATATTCTTGTAGCCGGCGCCCGAAAGATTTCGCCAATTTCCTTCAACGAGGCATCGGAGTTCCACTCTGGAACATGGGCGAGAACGTTGAAGAAGCCGTCAGAGTCGAGGGGACGACGCGGTTCGTATGCCTCTCTATGCGGTTTTGCGACAGGTTTTTTGGCACCTGCCGCACCGGCAGAATTGGCGGGATCAGCGACAATTCCGCGGGAAACGCCGACCAAAGTCATGATTGCAATTGCAGCGATCAGGATCAATCCGATCAATACTTTTGAGACGATACGATGATCGTTCGGGCTCGGTTGTTGAGTCATCGGACACCCTTTGCGCTCTTATGAGGTATGAATCCGGGCAGTCGATTGGCAATGCAGAGTACGCCGGCTCAGTTCGACCGCCCAAAAAGCGGTTCAAATGCCGAATACGCTCATTATAAGTGTGCAAGCAACTTCGGGCGAGACCCAGCGGACCAGACCAATTTGCTGCACACATGAGCCCAACGGCGAGACGCTTAACAGTTACCAACCCTGAGGTCTTGGATAGGCGCTTGAGCCAGAGTGAAGCAGAATTGTTGCTAACACTTTAATAGTTCGGAGTCATGTGCGCAGAGTCGCGCACAGGGTTTCTGCTTCGCCAGAAACCCTTGACCTCTATTTACTAAAGTGCGGCAGCTTAGCGAATCTTGGGCCCAAAAACCGAAGGAATTCAACACAGATCTCAAAGAATTCGGGCTCAGTTTAGCTCGTTGTGACGCGGAATTGAAATAGAGACGTCCGATCGTGACGCGGCTATCCGCCCTATCCGCGCGTGCATGGACGGCGGATGACCTACAGGATGCCTAAGAAAGGGCTCAACGATATATTGGATTATAAAAATATATGAATCTAATGCCGGCGATAGCGCTTGAAAGAATGCAGTCAATGCGTCTGATGATGTTGTTATTGTTGCTATCCGTGGTGACCGTCGTGACGTTGTTGACCTGGAAGAAAGGGGAATCGAACCCTGGACCGGGATTGTGGCTAGCTGACCTGACATCGGCATCGATCGCAGTGGAGGCGAGCCGCGACCAGGTCGAGCGGACCTGCGCCAAGTGCCACGCCTTGCCACCGCCAGAGCTCTTCTCAAAACGCGATTGGCCGCGCGAAGTTGATCGCGGTTTCCGATTTCTCCGGGAAGATTCGGTCCCGGCAGACGCTCCGTCCTTTGCCAGCGTGGTCGCCTACTATCAGCGTCGCGCACCTGAGTCACTTCCGGTGCTCGAACGGACGGTCCCGCCCCACGAATTGCCGGTGCGGTTTCAGCAAACCGGCTATCGGCCGCCGCTACCGTTCCCGTTGCCGGGTGTGGCCAACGTCCGGTTTGTGCACCTATCGGACGAGCGAAAACTCGACGTGTTGGCGTGCGACATGGTGAACGGGCTGGTCTTGCTGCTGAAACCGTACGAGCCAGCGGCGGAGCTGCGGATCGTGTCGGCTGCCGTTTCTCATCCCGCGCATGCCGAGGTCGTCGACCTGAACCGCGACGGGATCAAAGATCTCGTTGTCGCCAACCTGGGGGCCGCAATGGCGACCGACGATCACGTCGGCAGTGTCGTCTGGCTCAAAGGGGTGGCCGACGGATCGTTCACGCCGATCACTCTGGCCGCTGGGCTTGGACGTGTCGCCGACGCCCAAGCCGCGGACTTTGACGGCGACGGCGACCTCGACCTGGTCGCTGCCGAGTTTGGATGGTTGAAAATCGGGCGGATTCTGCTGTTAGACAACCGTACGATCGACCCCAGCCGGCCGGTCTTCGTTCCCTCGAAAATCGACCCGCGCCACGGCACAATTCACGTGCCGGTGGCCGATCTCAATGGTGACGGCCGGCCCGACTTCGTGGCCCTCTTAAGCCAGGAACACGAGACGGTTGTGGCGTTCTTAAATACGGGCGACCATCGGTTCCGTCCCGAGGTCATCCACGACGCACGGCATCCCGCATTTGGTTCGACCGGGATTCAACTTATCGACCTCGATGGCGACGGCGACTTGGACGTCCTTTTGACCAACGGCGACTCGATGGACGCCCAGATGCTCAGACCCTATCACGGCGTCCAATGGCTGGAAAATCGCGGTTCTTTCCCATTCGTGTGCCATCCCCTGACCTCGCTTTACGGTGTTCATCGCGCCGTCGCAGCTGACCTCGATCTAGATGGCGATCTCGACATCGTCGCCGTCTGTTTCCTTCCGGGGGACTTCTATCGTCGACTCAGCCGCGAGCGAGACCTGGATGCGATGGTCGTCCTGGAGCAAACCGCGCCGGGCCGATTTGTTCGCCACTCCCTCGAAACCGCGACCTGCAACTACTCCACCTGCGATCTCGGCGACTTCGATGGCGACGGGAAGATCGATCTCGTCACGGCCAACTTCTTGCTTCGATATGGGAACACGATCATCGACGATCAATCCGATCTTGATTGGGTCGTGCTCCGAAAGAATCTGGGACGGCCTGGCACCGCAGAATCCCCGAGCGGCGTGACAATCCGGACACGCTAAATTCGGCGTCGTGCGGCCGAGAAGTCTGTGATCCTTGTACTGGCAGCCGTCGATCGCCGATACGTTCGTCTACCGTCGCCACACCGATCCGAGTTGTGATCGTTTGCGGCCAGAGATAATATGACTTGTATCCGAGTGGACTTCGCCGACTCAAGATCGGAGCCTCCGCCCGGGGGGGAGCACCGAAGGCATGCGTCGCTTCGTCAGGCGAAACCCTCGTCTATTGGCCATCGTGACCGCCACGGTGATTCTGATTGGAGGCGGCGCCGCGATTCTCTGGGGCAAGTCGCGGATGGTTCCCGATCTCGCAGCCGAAGCGAGGGCCGCCTATGCACGTCAAGACTGGAAGGGGACCGAGCTCCTGGCCCGTCAACGACTCAAGGAGGTTCCCGACGACCCCAAGGCCGCCCAAATGGCGGCCCGCGCGGCGGCCCAACAAGACCGGGACCAGGCGGCGATCGCAATCTACTCCCGGCTGATTCTCGAGGACATGGACACCGAAGATCTCTTTCTTCTGGGCCGGTCCTTGATGCGAACTGGCAAGGTTGATCTTGCCTTCAAGACGTTTGAAAAGGGACGGCTCGCGAACCCCGATCACCCGGAAACGCTCAACGCCCTTTTCGAGCTTTACATGCAGAACGACCGGGAAAGCGCGGCCGAGGTAGCGGCCAAACGCTTGGCACAACAGCCGGGCTGGGAAGCTCGCGGACTCTTGCTCCTTGGCAGGGCACGAGCAGCGCTGCACGATCCCGCTGGTGCCGCTCAGGCGTTGAACCGATTCTTCGAGCTCGATCCAGAAGGCCGCATCGCCGCTCCCAGGCCGGTACGCCCGCTCCGGTTGCTCCAAGCCCGTTCTTTGCTCGAAACCAGGCGCCCCGCGGATGCCCGCCGGTTGCTCATGAACGTCATTGCCCACGAACCGGACGCCGAAGCCACTTGGCTGCTTTCCCGCTCCTACATCCAGGAGCATGATTGGGAACGTGCCGCCCCCCTTATCGAGCCGAGTGCTTCTTTTCTCGCCATGCAACCACACGCATTTGAGCCCGCCCCTTATCTGGGTGCCGCTCGCTGCGCCGCCTGCCATTCCGAGATTTACCGGTCCGTGATCGCGAGCACACACGCCACGACGTTTTCCCGTCCCCGCGACCTGGACAAGCTCGTACTTCCACCAAACCCGATACCTGATCCGGGCAATCCCGAAGTCACTCATGAGTTCAAACGGCGGGACGGAGCGCTCACCATCGAGACCAAAGCGGGCGACGAGGTGCAGCGCGCGGTGATCAATTACGCCTTTGGGTCACGCGATCACTTCATGACTTTCGTCGCTCGCGATGAAAAGGGCGGGTCGCGAATGCTCCGAATCTCTCATTTTAATTCGCCCCGCGGATCAGGTTGGGACCTGTCGACCGGGTTGCCGCCGCAGCCGCCTGACCCGCACGAATATCTGGGCACCACGTTGCTGGAAGGAGACGGAGTGCAGCGCTGTTTGTTCTGCCACACGACCAATTTCCGCGCCGTTCTGGACGAGAAGGGCCCAGAGGCCAAGGACCTGTCGATCGGTTGTGAGCGATGCCACGGACCGGGCGGTCATCATATCGCTGCGGCAGAAGCTGGATTCGCAGACCTCGCCATCCTCAATCCTGGCCGGATGCCAGTTTTGGCGGCGAATAAGACATGCGGCCAGTGCCATGATCTCCACGACACCAGCGTGATCTCAGCTCCCCGAACCGACCCTGTCTGGTACCGCTTCCAATCACTGGCACTAACCTGGAGCAGGTGTTACATCGAGAGCGAGGGAAATCTAGGCTGCATGACCTGCCATGATCCGCACGCCCATGGCAGGTCTACGTCAGCCAGCCAAGATGCAAAGTGTCTCGCCTGTCATAGTGCCGATCCCGTGGCCAAGAGCGCGTCTGCTTCTTTTCGTCAGAATTCCCTCGCCAAACCTTTGGGGGACGAAGTGGCCGATGGCCAGCCAGCGGCGATCTCAGACGCTTCCTCACTCCCCTCCAAGAAGCCAACTCCGCGAAAAAAAAGCTCGGTCTGCCCGGTCGAGCCTACCAAGGGATGCATCGAGTGCCACATGCCGAGCGCCTGGCAGCAATCGACGCATTCCCTCAAGACCGATCACTACATCCGCGTCCGCGATCGGATCGCTCACGACCAATGATGGGTTACGAGGGCGCATGGGCGTTCTGGTCCGCTGACCAAGATCGACGTCGTGCGGCAAGGACTGCGCCAATCGCCGCGCCGACCGACACGAAAAGATACGACAAGAGACGCGCCTGGATCGAGCTCGGGATGATCGCATCATCGCGTTCCGCTGGAAAAAGCACAGCATTGACAACCTCGAAAGCGATGGTCCCGCACACGGCGCCGGCCATACCGGCTGTCAGTACCGGGGTAATGCCTCGTAAGCCTCGCCATCCCCATCCGAGCGCCAGCCCGGCCGTTAAGCCGACGACCCCCCAGATGCAACACCGAATCCCGAACGAAAGCATCAAAGACCCAGCCTCATCACTGAAAAATCGAATAAAAATAGGGGTCAGCGCGTAACTCACAAGGGCCCCTCCGATTCCGCCAAGAAGGAGGCCTGCCAGAGCAGCATTCACACCGCTGGTGATGGACCGGCGAAACGCACCACCCGCCGCACCACACAACAGCCCGAGTAGTGCGCCGAATGTTCCATAGGCGATCGCGGTGTTTTTTTGAAGGACGATGCGAGTTTCCCGGTTCAGAGCCGTGAAATCGCCCCGGCCCTGGGGCGTCGCCGGGACTTCGTAAAAGCCAAGAGTCTTCTCGCCGATGTACCAGGCGAGAAATCCGGCTGCCAGCGCCATCACGAGTGCATACGCAAGCGATTGTAGACGGGGAATATCTGCCATGACCGACTGGACATCAAGAGTTGCCGGCGCAGCTGCGCCGCGGCGACTGGCGGGGTCAAACTCCCCTGCGAATTGGGGTCGTGCGAATCCGGAACCACTGACATGATTGTATCCCCTCCGCATGAATGAGAACGGTCCGCGAGCCGATATTAAACTCGCTGCGCGTTAGCCGTTCCAGTCTATCAGGTGAGGGATGTTGTCAATTGGAACTTAAGCCATCAAGCGCCGCGCCGACATTTGTAAAACTCTCTGCCAGTGCGCGCGATTCATACCTATCCGGTAGTATCGGAATGACGGCTGCAATGAAGAACGCCGACGGCCATCAAGATGGTGTTATGATCAGCTTAGACCCTCAGTTGACGAATCCTGTAAACACTCAAAGATTAAGAGACACGAAAAAGCTCCAAGGCTATTGTCAAGGCGAACAGTGGGAATTATGATAAGCGGGATCTCGGTGTAATCGCAGAAAACCAATGGCCGGGAACTCTCGGGTTGGCACCTTCCACGTGCGCAAGCTTGCCTACTGCGGCTTCCTTCATCCGTTATCTATCTCGAGTGTCCGGAAGCGAAAGTCGATTTCGTTCGCATATTGTCCGAAAGCGCAGCGTTTTAATCATCTATCCCGGGGAGGGGTTCGCGTGGTCACGTCCATTTTCCGCCAATTACTGATTCCTCTTGGTTTGGTAGTCGGCGGTGCCTTGCTGAGTGGCTGTAGCAGCGAAGAGAACATTCCACTGAAAAAGGTGGATATGATGTTCGAGCCACCACCCAAAGACTTCAAAGACAAGCGGACCCAGTATTCCCACAAAGGACGCTCATCGGGGATCGGGCACGATCCGAGCGGCCTGAACAAAGACAGGCGCCAAATAGAATGCTGCGGCGCGGAATGTGATCGAATGTCTACCGTGCCGGGTTTGCATTATGGGAGGTGATCGATCGGAAAAGACCAGTGTGACGTCGCTCGAGATCGGTAGCGACGAAGCGTCGTGAGAAACCTCAACAATGGGAGGAAGGCTGCGTTCGGGCCGTGTCACCACGGTCGGTCAGTTTGTTGGACGAAACCGAAGAATTGGTGAAAAAATGTCTCATTGAGATTCTCCATTTTTTCCTTTGTTCGCTGATTTGTTTTTGGAGAGGCGTTTTCACCGGTTCTCGCGGTACTCGGTAGTTAGGGTTTTTCTATTTCATTTTGAATTTCAGACAACTCAGGGGGTCCAAATGTTCGAACGATCGGGAAGAGCTAGGTCACGACCAAACGGTCGCGGTTTCACGTTGATTGAGCTACTGGTTGTGATCGCCATCATCGCAGTTTTGATCGCGCTGTTGCTGCCGGCCGTGCAGTCGGCGCGGGAAGCAGCCCGTCGTGCGCAGTGCACCAACAATATGAAGCAACTCGGCCTCGCACTTCACAATTATTTGTCATCCGTCGACGCGATTCCCCACGTTTACCCGGTGTAGTTTTGGTCGTCTGCTACGACAAAAAAGCGTCGGGCAGTGACACCTGGGGATGCTGGAGCCCGCAGTCGCAGATGTTCCCATACCTGGAGCAGGGAGCTCTGTACAACGCGATCAACTTCAATTTGTCGAATCGGTACAGTGGCTTCAAGGCCAACACGTCGATTATGGCACCCGAATCGCCAGCTTCCTGTGTCCGTCTTCGCCTCTTCCCAGGGGCACTATTGCGTGCTGCAATAATCTCAAGCCGCCAGGCAATAATTACTTCGCCTCGGTCGGCGGCTCAGTCGACTGGCGATCGAATTCACAACCTCCCGGGTCTTTTCGCGTACGATTTCAATCCGTACATCTATGGCGGCACTTGGGTGGGTGGCCAAGCCCCGGCAATCTCGCTCCGCGACATTACTGATGGCACATCCAACACGATTGCCTTCGGCGAATGGCGAACGGGCGATTTCAACTGCGCAAAACTGTCGATCCCGCAAGACGTTATTAACGGGCCACCGGCGGGGATTACATTCCCCCGAAGCATCTCGGTTAATGCCCCCTGGGCCGGTGCGCAGTTGAATTTCGTTCTTGGGTTGGCTGAATAGCTGTGCCGCCACCGCACCAAAGTCAATCACAACGGGAAGCGGCTGGAAGTACAACATGAGCTGTATCGGCCAAAGCCTGGGACCAGGGCATGTTCGGCTACAGCTTGGGCAACACCCTGCTTGCCCCCAATCCCCAATATCCCAACTGCCGTACGTGTAGTTGGTTTGGCGACTTGGACTGTGACGGCATGTATGGATTGAGCAGCTTCCATCCCGGTGGTGGCAACATTGCCATGGCCGATGGGTCTGTCCGATTCCTCAAATCGAGTACGATGATGAATATTGTGTGGGGCTTGGGCAGCAAGGCCGGCGGGGAGGTCATTTCTTCCGACCAATACTAACATTAGGTGTTGTCGGAGGCTTGAACCCCATAGCGATTCGCAACTGCCACAGGTTGCCAATCGCGAAGAAAACAATCGAAGCACTTGTAAGGAGGCCGCCACCCTATCGGTAGGAGTGTGTGGTCTCCTTGCGTTCTCATTAGGATGCGCGATTACACGCGTGTTCAATGTGAAATCTAACCAAAGCATCAGATTGCTGATGCTTGTAAGAAAGCTGTCTACAAGCAAGTTTCTGCGGGATTGGCAATTCACGCGGGATTTAGAGGCTTTAGGGCATCGATGAATTGTGTCCCGGCCCTTCCTGGGAGCGACCTGATTGAAGCGGAAGAGCGGACGATGGTTGTTGGCGGCGAATTAGCTGCGCCGTCGCAAACCGCACTAGCGGGGTGCCGGTCCGTACCCGCCGTATCCAGAAAGCCACGGCTAATCAGGGGAGTCCTTGGTTCCGCGATCGTGGTGTCTGCGGTTTTCGTGTTGGGTTGGCCATTGTGGCACGTATCGCATCCGAACACAGCCGACGGACATTGGGCTGCCGTCGTGCGCGGACGCGACGCTTTGCGCCGGGGTCGGCCCGACCTTGCGTTGCGAGAAGTCAACTCAATCCGGGACGACGCGCCCGGTTCGGGTGAGTCCATGACTGTGGCGGGGTTTGCCTTACTGCGGTTGGGCGAGTATCGCGGAGCGCGGCTGGCTCTTGAACGCGCGATCAAGCTTGAGCCAAAACAATTCGATGCAGCCATAACGCTTGCTGAACTTGACTTCGGCCTGGGGAACGGGCAGCGCGGAATCGAAGTCCTTGAAATGGCAGCTCGGCTTCGGCCAAAAGAGCTTCGAATCTGGCTCACAATGGGCAAAGTTTTGAATGATCTCGGTGACTTGCCCAAAGCGATCGATGCTTATGAGAGAGCGGTCGATTTGGACCCCGAGAATCGCGATGCCTTGATTGGGCTGATCGGCTGCTTGATAAGTAACAGCCAGACCGATCTTGCGCAGCCGTGGGTGACCAAGGCTCTTGCGAAGGACCCCGATGATCCTAAAGTGTTGGGTTTCGCCGCGCTGCGCATTCGACGCGAATCGATTGGACGAAGCTATTGCGGCTGCGGATCGTGCGCTCGGCCGGGATTCCAAGAACGTCGACGCCCTGATGACACGTGCGAAGGCTCGCGTGTTCAAGTCGCAATGGGAAGAGGCCTTGCCTGATGCGGAACGCGTCCGAAGTGCCCAGCCCAACAACGTGGGAGCGCTTCAATTACTCCAGTTAATCAATTCAAAGATGGGTCGAGCGGACCAAGTGGCTCGCGTTCAGGCTGAGCGAGCGCGGGCCCAGGATCGAGTTGCACTCATGAATCGCTTGAACGAGGAGATCAGCGACCGTCCCGATGATCCGGAACTCGTCTGGAGGCTGGGACAAACCGCCTGGGACGGAGGCTCGTTCCTGCTCGCGTGCCGATGCTTCGAGGCGGCGCTCGCCCTCGATCCGAATTTCCAGCAGGCCCGCACGAGCTTGACCGCGCTTCGGGAAGCCGAGCCCGAGGCGACTCGGTCTCCGGACCGCGCGACATTATTTGTTCCCGAGGTCGGAATCTCTTCCCCCGCGTCCGTCACTTCTCCCTGATCTTGATCCTAGAGCGCGAAGGATGGGCAATGAGCTGGATTCAATCGGTCCGGAATCGGCGTCAAAGTTCACTATCTGCCGCGCGTGGGTCAATCCCAGGTGCGGCGTCACGAGCCGGTGCGCGCGGCCCGTTCCGACTCATGGCGTTGCTTGCACTCGTTCTCCTCAGTTGCGGGACCGTCTCCCTCTACGAGCGGGTCTTGGCCTCTCGATTTGCGCCGTCGGACGACAACCTGACTATTGTGAGCATCGGGGGCGTCTCTGGCACGGACCTCGTCGCGACACGGACAAATCCGGCTCAACCGCAGGCGCCCAGTCCCTTTCGGTTTACCGAGATCGCGCAACGAGCCGGCATCGACTTCGTGCACTTTTCCGGAATGACCAAGGACAGACACTTCCCAACCGCCAATGGCTCGGGCGTGGCCATCTTCGACTATGATAACGACGGCAAACTCGACCTGTACTTTGCAACCGCGACGCTGCTACCGCTCGGCACGGCCCGAACCGAACCGAACCGGCTCTATCGCAATCGGGGCAACGACCGATTTGAAGACGTGACCGAGGCATCGGGTCTTGGATTCGCGGGCTTTTGCCATGGCATCGTGGTCGGCGACATCGACAACGATGGCGACCAGGACGTCTTTCTCTGCAATTACGGCCCAAACGTGCTCTTCCTGAATAACGGCAACGGCACGTTCAAAGACATCACCAACGACGCAGGGGTTGGATGCTTCAATTGGGCCAGCGGCGGGGCTTTCCTCGACTACGACAATGATGGGGATCTCGATCTCTACGTGACGAATTATGGCCACTGGAAGCTCCCTGATGACGATCGGTTCTGTACGTTGAACCGCGGTCAGAATCGTTCGAGCGAGTCCAAGATCCGTACCTACTGCTCGCCCAAATCGATTACGCCGGCTAGGCACTTCCTCTACAGGAACAACGGGGATCGGACCTTCACGGACGTCACCGTAGCAGCCGGCATCGGCCGGACCGATGGCCGAGGGTTTGGGGTGGTCGCAACAGACTTGAATCGGGACGGCCGCATTGATCTCTACGTCGCCAACGACATGTGCCCGAACTTCGTTTTTCTCAATCGGGGCGACGGCACTTTCGATGACGTCACCGAGGTCTCAGGCGCCGGCTACGACTCGCATGGCGCGACCCGAGCTGGGATGGGAGTCGATGCCGAAGACGTCGACGGCGACGGCCTGCCCGACCTGCTAGTCACGAACTTTGCCGGCGAACGCCTCTCTTTCTATCGAAACCGCGGCGCCGGTTATTTCGAGGACCAAACGCCCACCAGTGGCATGGCGGGCGATAGCGTTCTTTGGGTCGGCTGGGGCTGCGCCCTCGCGGATTTCGACAATGACGGATGGCCAGACAGCTTCGTATCCAATGGCCACGTGGATAACAACCTCCCTCTCCTGGGCCAAAATGTCGCTTATGCTAACCCTGCCTTGCTGCATCGCAATTTGGCAGGAACTCGATTTCGCCTGGCGACGCGCGATGCCGGTCCCTATTTTGATTCCGACCACGTCGGCCGCGGAGCCGCATTCGGCGATTTGGACAACGACGGCGACATCGATATCGTGGTCAATCACAAGGACGGCGCCCCGGCTCTCTTGCGCAACGACTCCAAGACCGGCAATCACTGGATTCGCCTGTCCTTAGTCGGCACGACCAGCAATCGAGATGCTGTGGGAGCACTCGTTACAATTGAACTAGAGGGACGAACGCTCGTCCGCCAGCGCAAAGGGGGCGCTAGCCTTGAATCCGCACACGACCCTCGGCTATTGTTCGGGTTGGGACAGGAAAGCATCGCTCGCAAGGTGTCCATTCGCTGGCCTAGTGGAGCACTGACGACTGCGGAGCAGCTCGCGGCCGATCAGAGTTATCTGGTTATTGAGCCTCGCGACAAAAACCGCCAAGACGCGCGAAAGACATTTCAAGTTTTACCAAACCGCAGCGCTGGTCCGACTGTTCAATAAAACGGTGCTATTCATTGATCGGGCTGGCCCCCCCATTCGCGCGGTATCCATGCATGGGTTCGAAACGTGAGCGAAATGGGAACGCCTTCGCAGAACGAGGCTGATCGGGGCGTGGTTGCTCGCGAACCAGCCCATGAGCCGTCTCCGGAACTGGCCGAGCCAGGTGAGGCGATGTTTGGCAGGCGCGTTGCCGTTTCCCGCCGTCGATGGATCGCCACCGTTGTCGCCGGGCTGACCGTCCTGGCATTAGGATGTCTGTGGTGGATACAGTCGCATCGGCTCTTGGTGGTCGGACACTGGGACGAAGTGGCGCGAGGGCGTGCCTATCTCGCGCAGAGGCGGCCCGACCTGGCGCTGCAAGCCGTTTTGGCGGTTCGGAACGAGGCACCCGGCGCTGGCGAAGCGATGACCGTCGCCGGCCTGGCGATGCTCCAAATGAGGCAGTTCCAAGGAGCTCGGCTGGCTCTCGAGCGCGCGCTCAAACTGCAGCCGAATCAATTCGACACGGCCGTGACGCTCGCCGATTTGAATCTCGGTTTCGGTAACGCCAAACGTGGACTTGAGTTGCTTGAGCTAGCCGCACGGCTTCGGCCTCGGGAGTTCGGCGTGTGGCTCGCGATGGCCAAGGTGCTTAGCGACCGCGGCGATGTATCGAGGGCGGTCCGCGTCTACGAGAAGGCAGTCGGCCTGGATCCGTCTCATCGCGAAGCGTTGATCGGCTTGGTCGGCGCAGAATCAAAAAGCGTCCGACCTGAACGTGCATGGCCCTCGGCGGCCAAGGCGCTCCAGAAGTATCCGGACGACCCGGCTGTACTGGGTTTGGCCGCGCGCGCGGCGTATTGGGCGAACCGACTCGATGAGGCGCTGTCACTGGCGAATCAAGCCCTGAACCGCGACGCTCGAAACCTCCAGGCGCTGCTGGCTCGTGCGCAGTCTCGGGTCGCGCGAGGGCAACTCGAACAGGCCTTGCCCGATGCGGAACGGGCCGCGGAATGCGAACCAAACGATATGGACGCGCTCAATTTGTTGTTGAGAATCGAGATTCGGCTGGGGTTAAGCCAGCGCGCGGCCGCAACGCTAGCCAACCGCGACCGGGCTCAAGAACGCGCAAGACTGATGAATCATTTGGCTCAGGAGATCGCCAGCCATCCCGAAGATCCCAAGCTTCTTTGGTCGATGGGACAGGTGGCTTGGGAGTCGGGAATGGCACTGCTTGCCAGCCGATGCTTCATGGCGGCGCTGGCGCTTGACCCAAACTTTCAGCCAGCCAGCGAGAGTCTGGCAAAGCTCCGGGCGGCTCGGCCCGAGCTGGTTCGCCCGCAAACGCACTCACTTCCGCTGTCGGATGGGGCTACCCTGTCGTCTAAATCGTCCAATACATACCCCTAGCGCAGTGATCTGGCGGGCACAGTCCCCAAGAGCGGCATTCGCAAAGCATGGCTACGGCTCTCACGTAGGGCCGCGTAAAGTATAATTATCTGCGATAATATCCTGCCACTCGTTATCATATAAATTTGCGTTCTGGCCATCGGTGGGAACTGCTGGCAGCCAGAGGTCCGGCTTCAAGTCACCCAGTTTATCGACGGAAATTACATAATTTAGCTTCGCCTCTTTCGATTTCGAGAACTCCGATTCCAGCTTAGCCCAGTTCCCGAAGTTGATTTTGATCGGAACCCGTCCGGAGAAAAGGACGGTTTTATCGGCCCATGAAACTTCAAAGGCGATCGGTGCCAGGCCAGGTCCCCTGAGCGGAATCGCCTTGATCTTGAACCAACCACGATCGGGCAATTGCTCGGCTGACAGCACGGCCGTTCCCTCGGGACAGCATTCCTTGATGCCCTGTAGCCCGAGGGCGGAGGCGAAAATCTGGGGGTGGTATGCCTGGACAACTTCCTTGAGCGCAGCCGTCTCAAATGCGCCGCACGACGTCAGTAAGACCGCGATTGGGGCTACCGGCTGGCGGCCGAGTTGGCGGAGACGGGTGTTCAAGAATTCCACCAGACCAGGTCCACCTGGCGCATCGATGAGGAAGAACTTTGACGCGACGAAAAAGCCATAAACTGCCGCGTTCTGGAAATCTCCCAGGTAGTAGAGTTCCGGCAGGAGCCGTTTCGGTTCTCCGTCCAAGAAGTTGGCTCCGTCGGCCTCATAGCGCGTCAACAGTTCTTTGAGATCGCAAATGCCCTCGTCGAGCATTGCTTCCCAGCGTGCTTGCGAGAGGCGAGGGCTCTGGGGTGTTGGGTCTGAGCCCGGGTGGCCGGGCAGCACAAGGTCAGGGACTGGCAATGCCCGCAGTTCGTGCAGGGAGGCGATGTAGGTTTTGGCATCGCCGCGGTAGCGAGGCGCCAGATAGGCCGAATAGATGCCCAACGGATCGCGCATATGGGGTCGGGGCTTCTCATCGCCCAAGAGCATCGAGATGACATCGCCCGCAAACAGCACGCGAAGGTTCGCTCGCTCCATCAAATAGCAAACGCTGCCTGGTGTGTGGCCTGGCGTAGCGACGGCTCGAAACCGGACGTCACCAAAGGCGATCGATTCACCTCCCTTCAGTTCGACGTCGATAGTGGTCGGATGGCATGTGGCGTTGGGAACGTGGAAGTTGCTGAAGAAAGCCTCGCGTGGCATGCCTGCTCTCAGAACGCTCGCATCGCCCTGGCCGGCATAGACCTTTGCTCCCGTCAAAGTTCGCAAGTGTTCAGCACCTCCACAATGGTCGCCGTGGGCGTGCGTGAGCAAGACAGCGCACAGACGCTTCCAATCGAGCCCCAGCGTGGCCAACTGCGACTTGAGAGCATTCGCATCGCTCTCGATGCCGGAATCAACGAGGACCAGACCCTCGGACGTCTCGATTGCGTAAGCCGCGCCGGGAGCCAGCGCGCCCAGGAGGTGAAGCCCCGGCACGACCGTAATCGCGGAAGGACCCAAGAGCGGCACCCGATCGAACGAGAAGTGAACACTGTCGGTCGCGCGCTGGAAAAAGTAACTTCCGAGCACCACTAAAGCCACGATCAGGAAGGTCAGACCTCCCACGATGCACTTGAGCCGTCCAATTGAACGAATCATCGATCCCTACACGCCCCATTTATCTCGCCCAGGTTTTTCAACGCGCTTCGGGCATTCTCTGGCTTCGCAGAGATGCATTTTGCCCCGAATTCATAAGGACTGGCAAGTGCCATCCGCCGACCGCAGAATTCGAGTGGACGTGCCTGGCTGCTGACGATAGTATGCCCCGCCAGCGCGTGTTGTCCACATGGGACTACGCGGCCGATCCTGACGTGGCTGCGACCGCTCGTTGCCAAGCGGAAATGGGATGGGGAACAAGGATGGACCCTCTTGGGATCAGGAGAAGGCCATGGGTGCAATACGGGCAGGGAAGCTCTTGCTGGTTGAGGACGAGCATGTCCTTCGCGGCCTGATCGCCCAGTTTTTGCGCGGAAGGATACGAGGTCGTCGAAGCTGCTGACGGATCCGAGGGCGTCGAGTTTTTCGCGGCTCGCGGGCCGTTTGACCTGGTCTTACTCGACCTCAACCTGCCCATCCTGAGCGGGGTCGATGTCTGCCGCTCGATCAAGAGCCAGCAGCCGACGCAGGCCGTTATCATTTGTAGCGCTGCGATTCTCGACAGCCACATTAGTGCCTTGCTGACGATGAATGTCGAGCAATTCCTGAGCAAGCCATATCACCCTTTGGACCTTTTGGACCTGATCGCTGCCTTTCTGGCGCACCGTAGCGGTTGCGAGCCGACTGACGTTCCGTCGTCCTCAAGGACGCGAGTCTGGAGAGGCGGTGCATCCCATTCCGAATCGATGTCGCCTCATACCCTGGTCAAATCGCCGATCCTGGATTAGGATAAGGGCTTGTCGTGTCAACTGCTCTCTCACGTCCCCTCCGAAGGGGGATGGGAAAGCGACACTGGGATCGGACTATTAAGTACGGCCAATAGCACGCGAAGGACGGTTTCATGGCTGGGAAACCGCTGAATCGATTGGACCTGCGGCGTCAGAGGGAAGCCGCCGAACCGCTTGATCCGATGGAAGACGAGACCGACGAAGTCGTCGAGGAATTGGACGATGACGAGGTTGTAGAAAAGAAGCCGAAAAAGAAGCCCAAGGCAGCTCCCAAGTCGAAGGCGAAATCCTCTCGATCGGCCAAGCCGGCGGCGCGGATGCGCATTGTGTGGGTTGTTCTGAACGACGCGTTCAAGCCGGTTGGCACATTCGACTACTCGCAGAAAGAAGCGGCTGAAGCCAGGGCCGCGGAATTGACCGCCAAGGGCAAAGGCACACATTTCGTGCAGCGCACCAAAGAGGCGATGCCCGAGGACGCCCCCGGAATCGGCGCGTCGCTGCCACGAGTTGCCACGCCACCACCCAAAGCCTCACGCAGCAAAGCCGCCGCCGTCGTCGTGGAAGCTCCGGTGGAAGATGAGGAAGAAATCGAAGAAGAAGAGGAAGCCGATGTCGAGGTCGATGAATCCGACGACGACGATGAATGAACTTGAATCGGCGCACGAGGATTCGAACCTCGGACCTCACCCTTATCAGGGGTGACTGGGCGTTCACTCCGTATGACATAAACTCAACGCCGGAACGACTATAACGCGCTGGTGCGCGAGCTGCAATACCTATCATTTCCGTGCAAAACGGTAGTCTCTCTATCGTTGAATTACAGTATTTCGTGGCGTTGGACAGTAGTGGCAGTAGTCGGCGTTTTTGGCGTGCACTCCTAGCCACTTGGGGAAGCCTGTATACGCCTCGCTGGCGCGTCCGCACCGTCGGTCGCTCTGGGGTCAGGGTGGCAGACAATTGCCAGCAGGACGGGAGGTGGGGCGTAGTGGCGCATGAAAAAAACCCGCCGGGGCCAGTGGCACTCGGCGGGGTTCGATCGGATCTTTGGGCGCGAAGGTCTGAGCGATATGAGATTGAGATGCGCTAGCCGCCCGCTAGAAAGTTCCTGAGCTGGCTCAGTCGGACACGGCACAGGCGGAAATGGGATGCCGGATAGAGATAGTCCTCACCCGACCGATCCACTACGCGCAAGTATCCTTCCGCTTTTGCCTTCTCATCCGAAAGCACGCGATAATACCGTCCGCGTCGAATGTCCGCGCCATCCGCTTTCATTGCGAGCGCGAGATTCACATGGGTTTCAGTGGATTTCGTTTCCTTCGCGACGTTCATCTTCTTAGTCAACAAACCGTTTGATTTTGATCCTCTGCCGCTCGACGCCGTTCGCTTCATACCAGTGGATTTCGGCACGCCTGATACTCCCGCTTTTGAGCCTTACTCTGGCGACGCCCTTGAGTTTCCGCCACCCAGTCCCCTTATAAAGTCGAACAAGTTCCCTTAAGCATCGAATCTCGCGACCTCTTGCAATCAGCTCGATATTCGTCACCGCGCTGATTATTCGGAAATTCATGAGCCGGCCCGAGATAATTCCGAAACCTGCTCATCTGAATTCTATCTCGGTGGCCCTCAAAGATACAGGCTCGTTCAGTCGTCTGTTCGATTACCACGGTGCCTTGTCGATGGCACTGCGAATCGGCATGGCGCCCTGGGCACAGAGACGTCTACAGGTGCAGTCGATCAACTCGGTGCAGTCAAGTCGCAGCAATGCGGTTATGCTAATAGTGCGGGCGACTCGGGATACGTCGAATGGTCGATCCCGACTGGCTCAGCAATTTCCGGGGATTCAGCGGACTCCGTTGCGCCGCGTGCGTCGAGACTACGATTACCGTACGCGCCACCATGGCGTCAAGGCGGTCTGCGGAGTCGACAAGGGACCCAAAATGCGCGTGCCCAGTCCTCGCAGAGTCCAGGCGTCTTTGCCCAAAACCTTGCTCGTTCGCGGAGCGTTATGAGTTCGGTCCGCGTGAATCGCTGATACGTCGAATGGAGGTCGACATTGACCAATCCTGTAATTGTTAACATCGCGGATTGTCCTTTTTCGTTCGTGCCGTTGAGTCAAGTTCGGATGCAGAGTTCGGACCCGCGCAGAGGGCCTGTACGTGGTGACGCTCGGCGGCCCCAAAGAACCTATGACAGTGATTGACGTTGGGAGAACGACCCAGCTTGGCGCGGATGCCGTGGCATGCGAGCAATGCCAATCCTGGAAGCGTTTGGCCCCTATAGAGGATATGTGGATTGGCCTTCTCTGGCCTGAGCTAGGCTCAAAAGCCACTGATTTGGCGTCGATAGAGCTAAAGATACGCAGCTCCATCAAACCTTTCTACGGATAATAGTGATTCTTCCGTACGCTACGACGTTGGTCGGTTTTTAATCGGTTGTGCTCGCCGAAGATGATGTCAACTCGAACTTGGTCGGTTTGAGCCAGTCTTTGAAATCTCCGCTGCATGCGTGGCAGAAATCGAGGTCTTCATCGTTCTTCGCGTACAGTTCGCCAGCGACAAACTTCAACACGCTGAAGCTGGCGGTGATCGTCTCGCCACAGCGGTTGCAACGGATCGTAGTTTCGCGCAAGTGTGATTCCTTCCTTGGTGATTGAAAACCCGCCGCCAGAGAGAATGCGATCTCTGACGACGGGGACCACGCAATGCTGCTCCAAGCACGGCGCGGCAATTATTCGTCGGCCCGCTTTTGGAGGTACTTACTCAGACCTTCTGCCACAACCGGCATTACCCGTTCAGTGGCTATTTTGTCGTCAAGTTGAAAGAACGGTCGCCCTTGTTCGTGGGCATACGCTGCCTTCTCGGTGTCAGTCACGAGCTTGTCTTGATCGCTGATGTGTCCAGTCGGGCTAGTCGTCGGCGCGGTTCCGGTTCCGTATTGCATCACGAAAGTGTTGCCTTCATCGATCGATCCGAGATTCGCCGTCAGACTCTCATCCGAGAGCATCTGTTTCGTTCGATAGTTGGTCTTGTCGGTGTCGTACTTTTCATCCTTCTCGGTGCGGTACGGCTCGGAGTTCTCAGGCCACGGCTCGCTGGCTCCCATTTGCTTGTTGTAACTTCGCTCTTGGATTCCATCCGCGATTGCGTGCGCTGAATCCTCGCCAATGGTGCCTCGGTCGCCCGGTAAGTCGAAAGTGAAGTCGGCAACGACAGAATCGAGCCATCGAGCGACGTCGTCGATGTTGCTGAACATGGGCATTATGGTTGCTCCGAAAAGTACTCGAATGAGGGCCAGCGGCCTACAACGGCAGGCGCCGCGGGCAGAGGGCGTGGCACTTGATCGAGATTGCGAAGGTCTGCCCCGATAAGAGAATCGACTGTCAGGAGTGGATTCGATTTGTCGGCTGCGAAAATATCAACGGGCATTGTTGGGTCCTTCCCAGTTGCGGTCAGGTCGCCTAGCGGACATTCCGGAATACCACCCCAAGGCTTTCGTGGTCACAGTGAGAACGTTGGAGACGACGACGTCTGACGTGCTATCGGTGAATTGAAGTCTCACGTTGTATTTCGCCGCAGGCCCCAAGCCCACGATGGTCGCCGACAAGGTTGTCGTGCCCGGACCGGCGGCGCGGACCCACGTGTCCGAACCACGGGGCCACTGGTATTGCCACTGGTAGGAATAGGGCGCCACCCCTCCACTGGCTTCGCTCGAAACAACCGTAATCGAATGTCGACCGACCGAAATCAATGACGCTGCGCCCGCCGTTAGAGAAGCCATGAGGTTACCCTCGCGTGCAGTACGGGACGGGGCAGAGTGCTACCGAACAAATAGATCTCGATGTTCTGGTCAGGTATGCGTCGTTTCGGTGGTGAGATCTTCGGAATCACCTGCCCCAAATCCTCGGGGAATTCGATTTGCAGAATGCGGTACAAGGCTTCCGTGTCGGTGGTCATGGCTTTGCCTTTCTGGGTTGCTTGGTGGTCGTCTTGCGTGCGGGCTTGGGCTCCGACTGGCCGTCCCTGGAAACGCGGTGCGCATCGTAGCGGGACAGTCCAAGGCTTAATTGGATCGCCGTGAACTCTTCCAAAACCACGTCGAGAGTTTCAGCCAAGCCCTTCAGTTTGTGGTTTTCCCAAGTTGTCGGTCCCATCTTGGCGAATTCGCTCTTTGGGTTGAGTTTCTCGGGAAACTCCAGCACGGCCAAGCCGACTGAACGGATCAGGAACTCTCTTAAC
Source organism: uncultured Isosphaeraceae bacterium (assembly GCA_963850935.1). GTDB lineage: Bacteria > Planctomycetota > Planctomycetia > Isosphaerales > Isosphaeraceae > CAWFRS01. The sequence continues at coordinate 184,435 of CAWKNT010000012.1, read as the reverse complement.
CGGTCGATGCTTTTCGCGTAGGCTTTTGAATCTTGCATTGGGTCCTCAGTTTAGTAGCGTAGCGCGGTGAAGTGAACATTCCTTAGTATTGGCTTGGGCCGGTGACCCTCTGGCATCAGGAATCGAATCAGACCTCGCAAAGCGTCGGTCAAATCTTCCGCGGGATGTTGTACGGGGCATGGCTCATCCATTACCTCGCCGCGCTTTTCGTTGTGCTTGTACGTCTTGAGCGCCTCGATTAATCGGGCACACCGCGGATGAATAATTAATTCCGGCTCGCGATTGGGTCCGCCGATCAAGATCTCAAGCTGGTCTAAGCCGTCGATTACGCGATGCTGAGGCCACGTCGACACGATCCTGCTGCCCCAGACACGTTCGTATTCGCCTGTCGCTGCTGGGCCATTTCCGCTTCGCGCGTTTGCCGCGGGATCTAGCTTAAGGGCGTCGATGTGGCCTTCACACGGAAGTCTCAAGCCCAGTTCACGGATCGCAATCGCGTTTTCCTCGCTGGTCTGATCAACCGAGAGAAAATCGCCGAAGATCGTAACCATTGGGCGGTTCACACCGACGTTCCGATATTGACCGAACACGGCGCCGGTGTATCGAGAAACGCCTGCGTCGACCGAACAGTAGACCATTTTCCCAGGCATGAACTCGGCGAGCGTCGACACGTTGCGTTCGTCGCAGAAATTCTGAAACCAGGCGGATTCTCCTACTTCGAGCACTTCCGCGTCTATTTCCTGGCGGCCTAAACGTGTCCCGGAATATGTGGAAATGACGTTGTCAAAAAATGTTGGCGCCAAATTGTTGCGATTCTCGTATGTTGATCCCCTAACCAGAGTCGTCTTCGGATCGGAAAGCAGCCGCTTGATCAACTTCGTTGGTCGTGGCGTCGTGGCGATCATGGTCTTGGGGTTGCGGCCTAGCCGTAGGCCGAACAGAAGCATGTCGTATGTGCTGGGCTCTTCCCAAGCCGCTATTTCGTCACATAGCGCGGCATCGTGCTGCGGTCCGCGCAGCCGGTCTGGCTCTGCGGCTGAATACGTAGTGACGATTCCGCCATTCGGGAACGTTAGTCTTTTTTTCGACGCTTCGTATTTTGGGTAGAACCACGGGGGACACACTGAAAGCAGTCCAGATTCTCCCTCGATCAATACGTCGCGACAGTCCGCCGCAGTTGAGCCGACGATTGCGAAACGTCTCGACTGGCCCGTCTCGATCATCCACCTGCACCATTCGACGGCAGATCTAGTTTTGCCCCAACCTCTTCCGCAAGTTGCCAAATAGGTGGACCATTCTCCGGTTGGCGGTCGTTGATTTTCACGAGCACGCGGGTGAATACGGCACTCGCCTGCGGGCAAGCCACAAGAACAAGACTCCGCATACCAATCGAATCGCTCTGGGTCCACGTCTTCGATGGCTTGATCGGCCTCAAGATGCTGGATCTGTTCGCGAAGTTTTGCCAGTTCTGCTCGCATTTTTCTTATCCATCATGGCTTCAATCTTCGCTCTTAAGTCACGTAGTTCCGTCGTGCTCGCAGCGAAGTTGGTAACGTTGATTAGGTCCGCAAGGATCGCCCGATTTGCCGCTAAGCGCACGCCTTCGTTGTCGGCTTTGCGAGCCAGCGTCCCAATACGCTTGACGGCTGATTTGCCTTCTCTCGCAAGCTGGCCGATGATTGCGTCCGTGATTCGGGCTCTGTAGTGCACTACGCGATCCTTGAACGTCGGCTCTTTCGTCCAGCCGTAGCAAGTCCTCTTCGAGATCGACTCTTTTTCGGCAAACTTGGCGACACTACCGCCAGCCGCCATGTGGAGCGCTAACGCTTCCACCAGATTTCTGTTCCGTCGTCCACCTGGCATACGTCAAACCTTGCAACCATGTGCGTACTAGGATGAGATGAAGAAAAACAAGGTCATGCAGCGTTGCTCTGGCCTTGCGGCTGTTCAAGTCGGCCATGATCAGAACGACCCTCGGAACCCAAGCGTGCGCGTTGCTTGTCCTGCCAAGATCGTTAACAAGCTAACGGTCCCGAACGCTGGCACTTCATACGCGGAGCGCACGCAGCCCGATTGAGAACGTATCGCTTCATCATTACATCTGGTGATGGACAGCGTGCCCAGCATAAACTGCTCTTCAGCGGTAAGAGGATCAGCGTTGTGCTTTCCAAGAATTCCGTAGTCGCCGGATCTGTGCAACGTGCTTAGATATCTCCAGCCATCCATGCCGTCTCGCGCGGGCTTTTTGTCGATTCGCTCGATGCTGTACCGCGGCACCATAAATTTGCCGATCCCGAACAAGCCTGGGGCACTTTCGGTCGCGCTAAGGCCGATGTGCGCGGCAACCGGCGGATACAGTCGACAAAACTCGGAGATGATCGGATCGTCGGGCAATGGATTGCATTCGTGAAGTCCGGGTTCTCGGCGCAGTTCGGCGAGCGTTTCCTGAAAGAAGCTGTCGGGTTTCCAGCCTGAGGGGTCGAGGAGGGTTTGGTGAGGAGTGGCGGGATTGTAATCCCCGTAGTGCAATAACACTGACCCACTAATATCATGGCTGATCGAGCGGGCAATGAGTCGTCCGTCTTGCAATTTCGCGACATCGCCAGAAGTGTACCGTTTGCGGTCCTGGTTCGACGGATTGCGTTCGACGCGAAGAACGATATTGCTGTGGATGGTCTCGAACTGCGTAGTATCTGTCGTACTCATAGCATCTTCCATTAACGTGATGTGTGGTTGCCGACGGAAGTGCCCGCAACTGTCCAAATCGCGGTGCCCGCCGTCGACGTATTCTTGGACGTATTCGTGATCGATTAATGATGAGGTGCGGACCAACCAGGTAATAGACCGCCAATGGTCGGACCGTTGGCGTTGTTTTTTCTGAGCCCCACAGCTCGGGACGGGTCCAAACGCGGATCGGCGCTGACCCTCCCAGCTTCGCGAGCCCGCTGTTGCATTTGGAAGTTGGCGATAAATGCTTCGCCTAGCGACCGGGGCTGATCAGGAACTTCCGGTGCCGCTGGAGCCGGCCGATTTACGGGGTTACCTGGAGTCGATGGCGGCGCTGGTCGGAAATGGCTGTATGTATCTTTCGCCAGCTCAGTGGCAACAAAATCTTTGACAGGTCGGTAATCGCGGGTGCGAACGCTTGTGATATCGCCTGCGTTATCGACTACGACCTGGTACGCGCCAAAGGTGCGACAATTGTTCGGCACGAGGCCCGCTGATTCCGTGTTCCGCGATTGCCTTGCTTAGCTCGGATTGGCCAATCTGGGATTCTAGCCGCTGCTTGTCGGCTCGGATCGCAGCGACGGTTGCGTCGTTTGCCTGCCTAATCTCGGCAGCTAATTTGGCGAATTCTGCATTCTGATCTGTGGACATAATCGTATTCCTATTCCTGGTTACTTCGGCTGAGACTTGGATGAGGCGATGTAATTTATCGGCGCTGATGGTCTCGGATCGGGGCCGAGTGCGTTCGTGAAGTTCTGCCCGGCGAGGCCGATGGCGGGACGATCGTGCTGCCTACTTGTTCCTTTGCGCGGCCTTCCGGGAAACTCACCGTAAAGGCGGGGTGTCTGTCCCCGGTTTCTGTCGAAATATTAGGCATTGTGTTTCGGTATCCGGACTCTGGCTTAATGAATTTAGAGCCGCGTCCGGATGTTGGTCTTTTGTCGAAAAGAACCGGGACTTTTTTGGGTTGTGGGGCGTTGGGCATGATGAAGTCCTTTATGCGATTAAGCGTGTGTCCTGATTGGACGTGCTTTTAACAGGCCGCACACTTCGGGAAGTTGCTCGGGGCTGAATGCGATTGTTACTTCGCTGGGTTCCTCGCACACGATCCGTGCCGTTGGGATAGTTGCTAACCGTCCGAACAATTTGCGGGACGTGCAGTAAGCCGATAGCTCTCGATCCGAATGTGTGCTGACGGTGCCGTGCTTGCACCTGATCGTGTAAAATCGGACATCCGACTGATGAACACGATCGACTTTGACCGATGGGTCGTAGGCAACTTTGTAGCGATCGCCAGCAAGGTGGCGAATATCTAGAGGCTCTCGGGGTTCTTGCATTGATTAACTCCGTGGTGCAATTGGGCTATCGGGATTCGCCGGCGCATTCGGGATGAGTCCACCGTTCTGGTTGTTTGACCCATTCGGTGCTCGATCGAGTTCGGCGGGTGGTTTACCGGTACCTCGGGTCTTCGGCGGGGGCACAATGTGCGTGTGGCCAGGGGGGTTGCCGCAATTTCCGCCAGTGGCCTTGATTTGCGGGCCGATCGCTCCGTCGGTGTACGAAAAACCTGCGGCGGGGCAAGTAATCGGCCGAACGTCTGGCGTTCCAGGGCGCTGACGCCGTAATGATCCGGAATTACCGGGCTTCGCTGGGCGAAGTTGTCGCTTTTCAGCCATCGTTGTGAACTCCTGAAATCGGGTAGTGGGTCGAGGGTCAGACGTGATTCGGGCAGCAGCGCGAACATAGCGCGAGACAACTCACCGATGGCTCGGTTTTCTTTCTTGGTGGCAGCTCGCCGTCGAGTGGCGAATTGCAAGTGGCACACCTGAGTGAGCCGCCAATCGCGGTCTTTGGTAACCGACTGAAGATGAGAACTTGATCTCGCCACCGTCGCCCTGAGTACAAAACGCGCGGGGCAGACGACACTGCATCCATGAGTGCGAACTCCGTGATGTGGGTAAACTGGCTCCCAGAACGTCCTGAGAGCGTTTGGAACGGTTCGACGTGGAATCCATCGGGCTGATCGTCGGCGATCGCAGGACGGGGCGGTTATCTTGCTTCCAGTGTGGGCGCGGCGGCCTTGAATCCAATCGAAGCTAGCCGCTGGAGTTCTTCTTCGGTGACGACCCGCTTGCGTCTGGCCTTGAGCAGCTCGGCCACCTCGTCGAGGTGCGTGGGATGGAACGCAATTGCGATTTCCTTGTCGCCTTCCTGAATCACGCGTGCCGATGTGATGTCCGTCAGTCGCGCGAACAAGCGAGTTGCTTTGCAATAGGCCCGTAGCTCTTTGTCGCTGTGCACTCCAATATGTCCATGCTTGCATGGAATTTGGATACACCAGTCTTTTGGCTCTTGAGATCTGTCGATTCTGGCTGACTCATCGAGTTCGAGTCGGTATCTACCTCCTGCGAGCGCATGGAGGTTTAGAGGGGGTTTCGGATCTGACATAAGCGTAGCTCTTGCGGGACAAAATCGGGTTTAGGACTTCTTCATTCGCACTCCGTCCAGAAGTTCTGTCTGCCGAAATAATTATGCACTTGCGGCGTGATGCTGTCTGTCAAAATAATGAAGTTGCGCCTCCTAGATCGGCTCCCCATCGTCTAGAAGCTGACGTTGATGCCGCGTCGTTTAGAATTACTGTGAGCTAGCACCAAAGCAATAGTATCCGGAGTTTATATGCTTTATTCAGTCACATTTCCGCTAAGCGTAAACCTTGGGATTACGGTCGATTATTTCACGTTTCGCGACCCAGATCTTATTGGTTTAAGAATCACTCAGCGAAGCGGTTCCAAAGTCAATTGTTACGTCGCGGGCGAATACGACTGGCAAAAGAGTCCAACGGATTTCGCACGGCTCGAAGACACGCCTACTGGAATACCAATCACTGTACTCGAATGGTCGGTCACAGGCGCGGGTCACACCTATAGAGGTGGCATTATTAATCATTTCCTGTATTCTTCTATGGAAATAATATTTGAGCGTAATAGCATCCTAGAACCCTTCGACAATGCAGCGGCTGTAGCGAAAGCGCAAAAGCATCTAATGCTTGTTTTGAATCATTTTCGTGTCGCAACCTGTGCGTGGGCAAGATAATCAAGGCGAAATCCGCCGTTCCTGAGCGAGATCGCTCTGGCAATCAAGAAAATTCCCCTCTAAGAGCCTGATCACTGGATCAAGCTTCCCGAGGGGTGTACTCCGTGGTTTACCACAAGCGCGGAGTACTCGACCATGTATCACGATCTGCCTCGGACCGCCAGGTTCTGGTCGTTTCTTTTGGCTGTCGATCAAGATCTCGCAGAGGAAACTCGGAAGAAAGCGTGCCCTTGTGGCGGACGCCTCCACTCCGCCAACTACCTTCGCAAGCCACGCGGCACTCCAGTTCGGCTACCCGAGCAAGAATGCCTGAGATTCAGCTTCTGCTGCGATCGTGATGGCTGCAGGAAGCGAGTCACACCGCCGTCGGTGCGGTTCCTCGGGCGTAAGGTCTACTTGGGCGCGATCGTCATCCTGATCAGCGCCATGCGGCAGGGACCCTCACCACGCCGCGTCCGCGAGCTTTCCACACGCTTCGGCGCCGACGAAAGCACAATCACCCGCTGGCAGACCTTCTGGCGCGAACACTTCCCACAAACACCCTTTTGGAAGGTTGCACGCGCCGGTTTCATCACCCTCGGCGAGATCGTCTGCCTGCCCTACTCGCTGGTCGACATCTTCCTCCGCCGTCATCCGCCGTGCGAAGGGTGGACGCACCTCTTGCGGTTCCTCTCGCCCATCACGGTTCCCGGGGGCCTGCAAATCAAGGTCTCGCCATGATCGCTTCCGATCCGCAGAAGATGCTCTTCGCCCACGCTTCTTGGTCGGTGAAAACGGATCGTCGCAGTCCCTTCATCCCATTCATGAGGAGGCGTGATGATCCAATCGACCCCCAGTTCGACCGGCGCCCTTTGGGCGCGTTTTCGATTCTCCGTGGTGGGCTCGCTCTTGAGCTCTCCCCCTGCGCGGAGCGCTTCAGACGACGATCCGCTCCCTTGCCGAGAAGACCTGGTCGCATCCCGTGACCGGGCGCGATATCCGTCTTGCGCCCAGCACGATTGCTAGCTGGTATTACACGGCGCGGCGCCAACGCGACGATCCCGTGAGTGCCTTACGCCGTGCCGTACGCAAGGACCGCGGCAAGATCTCCTTGGCGCCGGCCCTCACTGAGCGACTTCATCTCCAGTACTGTGATCACCCGGGCTGGAGCTTCCAACTGCACTACGACAACCTCGCCGCGCTGGTGAACGCCAATCCCTCACTGGGGCGGCTCCCCTCTTATTCCACGGTCAAGCGCTACATGCAGACCCACGGTCTGCTGAAGAAGTCTGTGATTGTGCCGCACACTCGCCCTGGCGAGGCCCACGCCGAACGAAGGCGACAGACGCGCGAGGTTCGCAGTTACGAAGCCCAGTACGTCGGGGCGCTGTGGCACCTCGATTTCCACCATGGTTTCGAAGAAGGTGCTTACTGCCGGCGGCCGGTGGTTGCGCCCCATCGCCCTGGGCATCCTCGACGATCACTCGCGGCTGTGCTGCCACGTGCAGTGGTACCTCTCCGAGACCGCGGAAGATCTGGTCCACGGACTCTCCCAGGCGATCCAGAAGCGGGGCCTGCCGCGTGCCCTGTTGACCGACAACGGCTCGGCAATGGTGGCCGAGGAAGTCACAGAGGGTCTGTTGCGCCTCGGAATCGTCCACGAGCGAACCCTGCCGTACAGCCCTTATCAGAACGGCAAGCAAGAAGCCTTCTGGGGGACCCTTGAGGGGAGGCTCTTGAACATGCTCGACGGCGCGGTCGAGTTAACGCTCGAGTTCTTGAACCAGGCGACCTTAGCGTGGATGGAAATCGAGTACAACCGCGCCCTACACCGTGAGACTTCATGCACGCCAGTCGAGCGCTTCAAGCGGGCACCGAGCGTGCTCCGCGATAGCCCCAAAAGCGAATCGCTCCGCGACGCGTTTCGCCTGGAGACCAAGCGAATTCAGCGGCGCAGCGATGGGACGATCTCGGTCGAAGGCGTACGCTTCGAGATTCCAGCGAGATACCGTCACTTCCACGCAGTGACCGTGCGCTACGCTCGCTGGGACCTCGGCCGCGTCGACCTCGTCGACGACCACAATGGGACCATTCTGGCTGCCATCTATCCCCTCGACAAAACCGCCAACGCCGATGGCCGCCGGGCCGTCGTCGAGCCTGGCAGCACCGATGCACCGCCTCTGGATCGGCGGCGTGCCCCGGGCGAGCTGCCGCCTCTCTTGAAACAGATCTTGCAAGAGTACTCGGCCACGGGCATGCCACCGGCCTATTTGCCCAAGACATCAAAAGAAGACAACGGAGAATCATCATGAGCAGCAAGAATCTCCTGGCCCTCTACGGGCTCAAATGGAATCCGTTTTCCCCCGAGCTCCCCGGCGAAGCGCTCTTGGCGACGCCCAAGATCGAGCATTTCGCCTGGCGTGTCGAACAGTTGGTCCAGGAGGGGGGATTCGCGCTCGTCACGGGTGAGTCGGGCACCGGCAAATCGGTGGCACTGCGGATCGTCGCCGGGCGGCTGTCCGCGGTGCGCGATGTCACGGTCGGTGTGATCGAACGGCCCCAGTCGAAAAGCCCCGACTTTTATCGGGAGCTGGGGGACATCTTCGCGGTGAAGCTCGTGCCGCACAATCGCTGGTGCGGATTCAAGGCACTGCGCGAGCGCTGGAAAGCGCACGTGGCCTCCTCACGGATCCGCCCGGTGCTCTTGATCGACGAAGTGCAGGAGATGGGCCCGGACGTCCTTTCTGAACTGCGGATTCTCTCCAGTGCCGACTTCGACGCCATGTCGCTCTTGACCGTGATTCTCTCGGGAGACGGCCGGCTCGTCGAACTACTCCGGCACGAAGACCTGATCCCATTGGGGAGTCGGATCCGTACCCGTCTTGTCACCGAGCCCGCCACGCGCGACGAGCTGCTGGAATTGCTCCAGCACGCGCTATCGAAGGCCGGCAACGCCTCGCTGATGACGGCCGAGCTCTTGGACACGCTGGTCGATCACAGCTCGGGCAACTACCGCCTCCTGATGAATATGGGGAACGACCTGTTGGCCTACGGCATGTCGCAGGAGGTCGCAATGCTCGACGAGAAGTGTTACCTGGAGCTCTACCAGCAGAAGGCTTCACGTCCCGCGTTCAAGAAGAAAGCGAAGGTGTGAAGATGCATATGAATGCAGATAACTTGTTTCTGGTGGTGCGTGTGGGCGACATCTCCAGTGAGCCGAGCACCCAGCGCTGGCTGGTGGATGAGCTCTGGGGCGCCAGTTCGGTGGGTGTGATCGGCGGTGCCCCCAAGTGCGCCAAGACATGGCTGGGGCTGGACATGGCTCTCTCTGTGGCCACCGGCACGGCGTGCTTGGGTAAGTACGCCGTGCCGCAGCCGGGGCCGGTCCTGGTCTACCTGGCCGAGGACGCACTGCTGGTCGTGCGCGAGCGCATCGAGGGAATGGCCCGGCATCGTGGCCTCGAGCTCGGGTCGGTGGAGATCCACGTGATCACCGCGCCGGTGCTGCGGCTCGATTGCGATCGCGATCGCACGCGGCTCCGTGAGACAACCAGGCGGCTTCGGCCTCGGTTGCTGGTGCTGGATCCATTGGTGAGACTCCACGGCATCGACGAGAATCACGCCGGCGAAGTCGCCGAGTTGCTGGCGTACTTTCGGTCGCTGCAGCGGCAGTTCGATCTCTCGGTACTCTTGGTGCATCACACGCGAAAGAACGCCGCAGGGGGAGTTGCCGCCGGTCAGGGATTACGCGGTTCGAGTGATATCCACGCCTTCGGCGACTCGAACTTGTATCTCCGCCGAACCAGGGAACACCTGGTGCTTTCAAGCGAGCACCGGGCCGCGCCGGCGGCGTCGTCGGTGTATCTGGAACTGGTCGCGACCGATGAAAAGACAACCCATCTGGAGGTCGTCGGAGAACTGCGGGGCGGCTCGACAAAGCTCGCCAGCGACGGCAAGCAGCGCAGTCTCGAAGAGCGCGTGCTGGACCTTCTGAGCGGGGGCGCGACCGTGACACGAGCGAAGCTGCGTGATTCGCTTGGCGTCAAGAACGAGCGCCTGGGCGAAGCACTGGAGTCCCTGGAGCGAGCAGGCCGGCTTGGCCGCACGCCTGCTGGTTGGCAACTCCGGGATTGATGGTGAGCGACCGTTCCCATTCCCTATAGGGAGTTGAGAGGGAACGGAACGGTCGTTCGCCAGCGTTGCAGTCAATGCGTGCGGAGCCCGCCGGAGGCGGACGCAATCCATCGGCACCGCACAGGGCTGGCGCCGGAGATCGCGATTTTGAATGGCGGAGTCCGCCCTGATCTCCTTGACTGCCCAAAGTGGTTGGCCTTAGCCCCTCCCGCCTTCGCCCTCGCATCGCCCTCACCCAGACCGGGCGGTGCGAGGGCGAAGGCGGGAGGGGCGGTTCCTCTTGTCGAGCCTGAGCTGAGCCCCCTCAGCCTCTCAACGGTGCGAGACCCTGGACGATGGGAACGCCGACGCTCAGGTGACAACACTGGGGCAGCGAGATCCTATAGATTATCCTAATCGGAGCGCTGTTGATTATCTTGATCACGCTCACAACCCCAAGATTCTTTTTGAGAACTCATGGAGCGCTCATGCCAGAGGTGGTATTCGTTGCCAAAGCAGTTGACTATGAGTTCACGGAGACAAAGAGTGAGGGCGCTTTTTCTAATCCGGATCAACAGCGGTCGGTTCAACACCCGCGTCTTAGTGGGTACTACAGTGTGCAAGTTTCACAATCAGATGTACTAAACTTTGAGACTCGTCTCAGAAGTGGTAAGCCACCAGAGATATACGAAATCCTCATTGCGGACGCTCAGATGCAGAGCTCAAATTATGAAGAACACGACCTTGCAATTGTATATCTCGAAACCGCGTTTGAGGTTTATCTGCAGCAACTGCTTATCGCCAAGTATCGAGCGAACGGAACAATGACCTTATACGACACTCGAAATAAGTGCCAGGCTCTAACTGAAGATGTGATTGCCGGTGAAAATGTAAGTGATTTGATGCGACGTGTAAAGAACTTAACAAACAAAGACGCCAAACTTACGAACGAGCATTCCGATTGGGACACCAAAGTGTACAAGAGAAGGAATGGCATCACCCATCGTGGCAACACTGGCACGACTGAGACCGAATTTGGCGAGGCATTGGACGCAGCCCGCAACTTCATGCAGTGGCTTAAAGCAGCAGTTCAATAAATAAAGTGATCACAAGAAAAAACTTTATGAGTTGTTCAGAGTGGGCCGCAAAGCTCGTAATTCGGCCACTAGCGACAAAATATCGCCGTCCAAATCCGAATTTCTTGCATGCACGATAAACTCGGCATCATGGGGTGATAAAATCGGCCCTTCTTCATTGGAGCCAACAATTAGGATGTAATCTGACGTTGAAATATGTGCCGATTGGTCGCCGTCGGCGTTTAGTACCATTGTTATCTCACACGGAGCCTTTGCATCGTGCAATCCGGGGTGCTTGCCGAATTCATGTTTTGTGCACCGTCCCTCCCATTCGCCTATGAGCCATTTACCATTCGTCGCACGGGCTTTGAAGTCGCGAAATGCTTGGGCCTTTCGCTCAATATCATCTAAGTCGATCATGTAAGGTTCCTACCAAGCTAATTGCGGCCGGATAGCACTGATTTTCGCCGCAGAAGTAAAAGGTGCGGAATGCTGACGAACTCCAAGTCACCGTTATGTCATCTCGTAGCCATACAGTTTCTTCGACGATGTTGGCTCCCGACCTACAACTTGAACTCGTCATTCTAACTAAGCGGAGCAGAATAAGCCGGAGCCGTTCCATTGTAGCCGACGCCAGTTATCATTCACGATGATTCGCGCACATCGAGCAAATGGCGACGGCGGATTTGACGGTTGACGGAGGTCCCGTTGGCGGGTAGCGAGAATCTTTTGCGAGATGACCGAACACATAAGCCACATAAGAACGGAACCAACGGAAGGGTACGGAAGGGTTTTTCGGCATAATCCACGTGCGCGTTACGTGGCTCCGTCATATGGAAAACTGGTTCCGCATCCTTCCGTAGGTTCCGCCCTTATGCGAAACATGTTTCAATATGGCTTATTATACTGGTCATTGTCGCCAGCACGTAACCCTAAGCCGCGATAGTGGGTTCCGTTGTTTGTGTATCGCTCGAAACCGCGTCGGTCATCGCCAACCCGAATGTCTTTTTGGTGATAGGGCTTTCGCCGCATCCTTCCGTCCACCTAGTATACCGCTGGTAAAGTTGGGACGATTTTGCGGTTAGGTTCGGGTTTACGGTGCACTCATCTGTCAGAAACGCGGCGAGAACATCCTGTTCAGCACGGTACTCGGCCGTCGCATCGGACACTTCCGAAGGGATCGCGAGGCCATCTCGCTGCCAATCGAGGCATCCGCGAACGCACCAGGCCAGAATTCCGGTGTATCCGCGGGGAGCGCTTCGCCAAATCCTTCACCTGCTCGGACTCTGGAATCGTGACGGTGAAAGGGATCAACTTGATGCGGCGCCAAATAGCGTTTTTCGTTTCTTTGATTTCCGGACGATGATTTGTGCAAAGCATCAGTTTATGGGTCGGAGCGAATTCCCAAAAATCCTCACGCATCCGCCGTGCTTGAATGCGATCGCCACCCGTGAGTTGCTTGACCAGATTCTCGTTCAGGCGTGCGCCCTCGGCTGACTCTACGTCGACGACCAGCCGTTTTCCGTATAAGGCCGCCCTCTCGGTTGGGTGACTCTCGCCGCCTTTCATTAGGAGAATTCCAGGCGGCGCCATCAGGCTATAGTCCTGACCGAGCATTTCGAGCAACACGTTCAGTATCGTGCTCTTGCCGTTTGCGCCACTGCCGTAGAGGATCGGGAGGATCTGCTCGTCCACGACTCCAGTTAAGGACAAGCCGCACAGTCGTTGCCAAAAACGGATCATGCCGAGATTCTCGTCAAAGATCCGCAGCAACGTTTTTTCCCAGAGCGGACAAAGCGCATCTTGGTCAAACGATACTGGAACCAAACTGGAAATCAGGTCGTTGCGATTGTGAGAACGGAGTTGTCCAGATTTAAGGTCGATCGTCCCGTTCTTCGTATTCAATAGCCAAGGGTTGGAATTGAGCCCGTCCGGCAGAATTGGAATTCCTACCTCGGACGCGGCAGCGCGATCATCGCTTCTAGTCCTCGCCTTGACTCGCTCGCCTTCCACCAAACCGCGAGTTCTTTCCGCTCGTCATCGTCCGTGGAGTCAGCCGCCTCACGGAGAATCGAGCGAGCAGTGGATTTTGCGCGGCGACATACCTCGCCCGAGTCGTCAAGTTTCCACCGACACTCGTCCCACACCATGAACTTTTTCCACGGGCCGCAGTGCCGGAAGTCGCGGCCGTGATAAGCAACCAGTCTCTCGGCATTTCCTCGATCGGTGCGCACAAAGCGTGAAAGTCCTCGACTTGACGCATCGGCCGATCCGGTGTCGCCTGGCGGTTGATTATTTGATAACGCCTGCGTCGTTGGTGTCCACTCTGGAGCCTCGTCGGCGAGTCTATCTAATTCACGCCGACAATCCTCGTCGGTCCAAGTGTCGGGCCTCGTCTCAACCCACTGTTCTAGGTCGTCACCCGTATTTTCCAACTGTAACCGCAGCAGTTTAATTGCAGGACGAGGCTTAACGACGTCCAGCAATTGGCAGATCGCGGTCTCGTACTTTTCACCATCGGCATCATAGTCGCGCACAATGACGACTTCGTTCGCGCCAGCCAGCTGGCTCAGGTCGCTCTTATGAGGACTCATGGCGCCGTGAGCCGTCGTGGTGCAGACAAGCCCAAGTCGGCACCCAATGTCAGCGCATTTCTCGCCCTCGAAGAAGAAGACCCGCATGGCAGACGCGAGCGCCGGCGCTTTGTATAGAGGAAGCTTGCCGGACGGGTCGCCTAACGACCAACCTGCGCCACTGGGATGGAATGGCCGGTAACTCTTCTTGCCATTCTCCAGGTCGTAACGGGCGACCGCCATGTGCGCCGTACTGTCGAGATTCTGATAGATCGAGAACCGACGGCTTACCACCGAGCTCTTCGATTCCGTCGCTACATGTTTGCCCGCCGCGTCGCCGGCGGCGTCCAGGGTCGGATAGACACGAGGCAGCCTCTTGCGCTTGGCCTTTCCGTTCGTCCGTGTCAACGCTGTGACTGTCGCACCGTGTTCCTTCCCGCACAGGCATGGGCCTTGAAGGATGTGGCTGTAGGTAGAACTTCCGGCATGGAATTTAGCGTTCCCTGCATATTCTTCGCGGGTGCAATGGCACCAGCCGTCGACCGTGAATCCGAAACACCGCTTTCCGTTTCTACGCGCTCATCCTCTTGTCCACCGCAGACGGGACACGGATGACTGGCTGAATGGCGGATCTTCGCCGAATCGGTATGGCCATTGGTTCTCACCGATCCATTAGGTTGAGGAATGGCGATCATCGCGCACCGCCTTTCCGCTCTGGTCGCTCGTAAGGCAAATATCTCCATGCCTTACATGCACGACAACGTGCGATCGGATACTTATTCAGTCGATCTGCTGGAAGAACGTACGTTGATTTGCTGCCACACGATAAGCATGGTGGCGCTCATTTTTCCCAGACTTATGTTGACATTCCGTCCTGGTAACTCTATTATCCTTGTGCATAAACTTTCCTTAAGCCGTCGCAAAAAGCCGCCCCTAGGTGTTCCCGCGCCTCGGGGCATTTCTTTGCGTGAGCCCTCTCTCCTAGTTGCGTTACATTAGTTGTGTGCCCCTAAGAACCGGTCGATACAAGCCGCCGACCAGCGCACAGTCTTGCGGCTGAGTACAACGTCTGGCGCGGGGAACCTGCCCAGCTTTATCAAGCGGTCGATGGTCTTTGTCGAAGTCCCGAACATTGCGGCAACTTCCGGTCGCCCGAGAATCCTTTGCACGTTAGGCGGCTCCGTTGTCATGACTCCCCCTTGGTTGGCCCTCAATACTGGACAATGCGACGTAATACTGCTCTCTCTATATATACATGCGATGTCGCTTTTTTATGGCATCAGAATTGCATAATATGCTGTAGATCAAGGGGGAAACAAAATTGCGCTGTCGCGCACCGCGTCTCAGCGCGCTCAGACGTTATCCCACTTTCGCCGCTTCTTTACGCATATTCTCAAGTGGTCCTAAGATCCTATAGGCATATTTTCGGTCACATCCAACCATGGCGGCAATGTGCTTGACGGGCGGCGGCGTTTGTCCGCTCATTTGATGACTCCACCAAATTCCGAGACAGAATTCTTCGTGGGTTGGAAGCCGCATCGACGGCAGCTTTGGCTCGTTATCGTTAGGCATGGACGTTTTCCTCATCTGACGTGGTTGGCGCATTAGATATTGGATAAATGGGTGGCAAACGTTTATTGATCCGGAACTTGTTTAATAGCCGGCGATCGACGGGTTCCTGATCTACGCCATCGTCATCGTGGTTTGCAAAGCGACGGCATGAGTCAGGTAGGCGGTCGAAGTCGATCGGCCTGAAGCCGGGACGTCCTTGGGAGCGATATCTATCTAGATTGCGTCGCCGGATATGGTCGTCGTGGTTCTTTTCTTCAGCAGAGCGAAATGTTGTCGACCAATTGCGTTTCCGATCCAGGAACTCGTTCGTATCGAGTGTAGGCGCATTCGGCGTTCGGAGTTGATTTCGGCAAACGTCACAAAACCGTCTGTTACGCTTGACCGGTTCAATTTGACATCCCAAGCACATGTACCTTGTTTTGAGATGGGTCTCACCGTCGTAGCAGACCCCAGCCTTGACGGCGGGTCGTGTTCCTTTGGGGCCGTTTTTTATGCGAGCCCGACAGGAGTCACAGAACCGGTGCTGACCATACTGGTTGCGGCGCGGAGAAGTTTCGCCTTTGCATTTGGGGTCACCCGAGTAATAGCAAACTGCTCGCCAGGTTCGCCTGAGAATGAGCGGAGCGTCGATTGACAGAAGGCTATCGGCCCGAGGTGGTTTGAAGTAAACGGGACATGGCATAGTTTGGGTGTGGTCAAGAATTCTCTTTGTAAGTCGGACCTTCTCGCAATTCTCGCGTTCCCGATCGGCGAGCCTTTATCTGCCGCTGACTTCCAACGCCTCCCTCGGTCTTCCCAAGCTTCACATGAATTCTCTTCGGGAGTCAGATCACGAGGTTTGCCATCGCTACGACGCTTGGTCTGTGACGCTGGTTTTCTAAACTGAAGCTGCACAGCCGGCTTGCGTAAACACTTCTCACACTGACTTCCAGCGAGCCGATAGCTGGTCGCGCAACACGACGCACACCAGTACCAGCCGACAAAAAGTTCACTGTCCACCGACATCTCTAACTGCTGCTGTACTTCCATGCTGCCCTCGCTAAATGACGGGCCGGATCGGGCTACGGTCGAGGCGAGGAACTCGGCGACCAACCCGATCCGCTTGACTACGAGCTGGCCTGCTCGGAGTCGTCCCGTGTGCTCTCGGTTCCTATTGGTTCTCGTCCTGGTGACAGCACGCGCCTTTGATTGTTTTCACAAGCGCTACAAGCACCTCGGGGTCGTCGGTTTCCGGGTCGATTGGGATCTTAAGGACCTTGGCGGCTTCACCAGTTTGTCGCCTAACGATTCGGCGCAGTCGGGCGATTCCGTAGAAAACTCCGGCATCCGCCCCTGTTTGAGCGGTAACTCCTCGGACGATTTCTGCCGTCCGAATTTCGTTGTGCAGTTCCTTGTCGTGCAGCCGGCCGAATAAGGCTCCGTGCGGTAAGTCGCATTCCGTCATTTTCGTATCCCTTTATCGTTGCGGTGCTGTTCAGCGCGTACAAAGATCCCAAACCCGAACAGCGATAGGCGCGGGATCACAGTGAAAATAGACTCGTTCCTAGATTGCGGCTGACGTCTAGCTAGTCAGAGCTTGGATCTCCAACATCGCCTCATCGGCGGCACTTCGCCGGGCCGATTCGGTGCGCATCCCTGATTGCTGCTTGGCGGCGACGTTGGCCGCCCTAGACTTCGCGAGCATGGCACGTACCGCTGCCGGCGTCGTGCTCCATCGCCCGAGAATCTTCGTGCACTCCAGTTGCTCGGTCAGCCTGGCTCTATGTAGACGAGCAAGATTCCAGCCGAGTCGTCTCGCCAATGCCGTTAGGGGAATGTACTCGGCAAGTTCCTTTGAGATCTCTTCCAGGGCATCCGTGCCTGGCATGGGTTGGCGCACAACGCCACTTGTGTTACTCAAGATTAGGACTCCGAAAAGGGTTCAGAGAGGGAGCAGCCGCCATTCCTGCCACGGGTGAGGCTCTTCCCTCTTTTCACTGACGCAACTCCTGTTACCCTGCTGCTGAAATCGGAAACACCGTTTCTGCTCTCCCCGACAATATTGGATGCGAGATCATCGAGCAAACGCATCTCCAAAAGCATCGAAAGAACGTCGGCACACAAATACAACTCCACGATGCCGGAATGTTTCCCGAATACTAGAGCAGTTCTTGGTCGCCACAACGCCTCTGTTTTTATCGCTCACCGGCGGCGACCTCTGAATCGACTAGAGTGGAATGTCATTTTGAGTCAAGAGGAGTTTTTGCGTGCACCAACCCTTTTTTGATAATCGTACCCAAATCAGCTCGAAACGCTCTTTGACGACGAGAAATCCGCCGCCCCGAACTGGTTGAAAGTGTCCCGTCAAGACATCTTCGATCTCTCTCGTGAACCTTCGAGCGAAACAGCCCGCGCCGCCAAACCGAAGCTGGACAGCGCGGGCGAGTGGTCAACGGCCGTTGACTCCGTCAGGCTTGTTTGGCCAAGAAGTCGCGAGCCACGTGTTGCGCCTGGACCTTGCGGACTTCATCAACGATCTGTTTGGCAGTCCTGAATTTCTCGGTCGTCGCGTCGGGACTGGATAAGCGCCTGATAGCCTCTTCGAAACTGATCCCTAAGACCGCGATTTCGGCCAGAATCGCCGTGAGGCCAAGATCGTATTGCGCGTCGACTTCAGGCATCCTGGCTCCAAGGCGTCGCAGAGCAGCAGCCCACCGCTCGTCTCGGACTTTCCCTGCTTTTTCGTACTCGGCGTCCTGTGCATATCTTGGGACGTAACTGTGGGGCGCGACGGCCACTACCGTATCACCGAGACGTAGCGTACCCCATCGCAGGAATTCGTCGGTCGACTTCTCCAACGTCTCCCATGTGGACCAACTGCACACAACTATTTCCTGACCACAGCAAAAATCGCCGTCGCGTTTACCCCAGCGGATGATGCCGGTTTTTGCCTTCAACGGAGGATCGTTGCATTCGGCTGTAGTGCCGTTTTTGTGGGCCGATTTGGCCGGCGCGGTTCTCGTCTTCGTCGCTGTTGCAGTCATGATGTACTTCCTTTCAAGATCGAAAAGTCGTAAGTAATTTGGCCGGATGTTGTGCGCCCTGCGCCCCGGCCGTGATCGCAGGGCTTGGTTCCTAGACTTCTTCGTTGTTCTCGGCGGGGTCCGTCCCGCGAATCGCTTCGAGGACTCGCCGGATATAATCCGCGTCGCCGCTCCCCGAGATGATTCGCGCTATGATGTAGCGGAGTTCGGCCTTCAAGTTGTGGACTCGCCGGTCGTCCAACGGTGCTTTGCGAGGATCGTCGGGCATTATTACGTGCCCCCGGTCCAATTCGGGCTCATTCGTTCAAGCCGTTTCGCTTCGAGCCACGCCTGATTGCGCTCGTTGTAGGCAGCTCTATCGGCAGCGATCCGCGCCAGCTCAGCGTCGTCGCGTTCGACTTGTTCTGGGGTTCGCGCCGCGAGTCGGTCCTCGATCATCGCGTCGAATGCGCGTTGCTCTTCCACGCGCCGTTGTTCAGCCGCTGCGATCCTGCGGTCAAGTTCTCTGTCGGACTGGAATCGATCGCGTCGCTGCCGGTAAAAGCGCACCATTGGTGCTCCCCCGTAAAGCCTGAGAGAAAGCCCGTGAGCCGATGCCCACGGGCGGTGCGGTATCATCAGATGAGCTGATCTTCGGGGTCGCGATGTATGAACGCGATGCGATCGAGGTATGCGCACTCTTCGTAGAGGGCATCGAGGTCTTTGTCAGTTGGTTCGGGACTGCCACCGCAAACCGGCGGCAACGGGTTTCTGAGTGACTCCACCAAGGCCTGCTGGCGCTGTTGAAGTACTGCGATGCGAGCAAGATCGTCTTTGATCTGCGCCATCAGCTCGGACGGTCGGATCGGTGGCAGCGGTGCGGCGGGTGACTCCGGCGGGAAGATGCCGAAGCCAAACGGTGTCGCGTTGCGGCGGTAGGAGGTGCGGTCGATCTTGACTTGCCGAGTTGTCGATGCGATCATTGATGTACTCCTGTCTCTTTTCGGGGGATCGGGGTAAACTCGGCGGGGGGCGGTGTATCAGACCGCTTCCCCGCCACACTTACTTCATTTGCCTACAGCGGCTTTCATTCGCTCCAGCTCGCTCGTGAGACGGATGAGATCCGCATTCACGAGGAACAGGTGATAGCCGTCCTGGATGAACTGGTCGTCGTACGATGAGACCAGCTTGGCTTGCCGCGCCACATCGGCCGCAAACTGTAGTGCTCGCTCATGCAGATTCGTCAGGTCGTTCTTGGCTGCGGATTGGGTCTCGGTCAGGTTTGCGGTCGCGTTGCTCATCTTCGGTTCCTTTGTTTCAGTGTTTCTCGACCCGACACCTACATTGTAGTTACCGTATATACGATGTCAATACGCTAACTAAATAATTTTCGTAGCTACGCCGTAGTTGACAGGACTGGTGCCGTACCTAGAATAAACGTAGGACCATCGTGCCTTTTTTGTTACAACGGATTAGGTGGAGCGCAATGTTGACGACCGTAATGTTGAAGGAAGGGCCGATGGCAAAGAAAAAGCCTGTGGCGAAGCCGGGGCGTCCTCCGTCAGACGAAGGGCCGCGAACTCACGTTCTAGGCATTCGGGGTCGCGAAGAATGGAAAGACTGGCTCGCGAGGTTTGCGGACGCTAACCGCTCTGATATGGTTGACCTGATCGATGACGCGTTGGAGGCTTATGCGAAAACTAAGGGATTTGAGCCGCCGCCAAAGCGATGAAGTGATCGCGGAATGGTCTGAGCGAAACGGCCACGGGGCGCCGCCGGAGATTTAGCGGAGATCGGACACGATCGAAGAATTTAAGTCGGAGGGGGAGAAGACGTGATCCGCCTATTTCATTTAACCGACAACGAGGCCGCGAGCGCAATCCTCTCCAGTGGCTTCCGCGACAGCGAGGAAGGCGGGGTCTGGTTCTCGCGCGACCTCGATCCTTGGGGCGAACGATCGAGGCTTGCACTCATGGAGCTATTGCTTGACATATCTGAGGAAGAGTTGACGCCGATGGCAAGAGAGGCCGTAGCTGATGAAGTTTCGGTAGATGGGTCTGACAAGTTTGTGAAAATCGAAGACCAGTCAGAGATCGAGAAGTTCGAGTGGTTTGAGATTCCCGCCGTCATCCTCAACAGTCGTGGGGCCGTGCGGTTGGTCCCACGCGAAGAGCGCGCACGACTGATGAATGATTTTATCCACGATGATTGACGAGAGCGGGAAGTAGGGCGAGTCACATTTCTTCCAACAGCGTCTTGCGCTGTGATTCGATCGTCTTAGCTGGACATCTACTTGCCTCGCTTCGGTTTCCGTCTCCGGCAGAGCTTTCGTAGCTGTTTTCGTATCGCGGCCAGCTCCGTGTCTGTCGGGTCGGGTGCTACCGCGGTGAAGTAGTCTTGATCGATACCCATCATTTCCTTTAGAGCAGCGCTAGCGCGAGGGTCTTTATCCACGAAGTCATCGGCGTTCTCGTAGTCGCCATCGTCCCAAAGTATCTGATTGGCCAGGAAATCTAACAAAAACTGCCAATCTTCCATGTTGTTCGAGTCAACAGCAGGAAGGGTCCAGGTTTTACCGTCATCGTCATCGTCTTCTGATCCATTTTCATTGTCCGTCGGCGCGGTGGCGGACGATTGAGTATCCGCGGTGGGAGAATTCGCGACTGGGTCGGCGGTGTCGACTTGCTTGACTACGTGATGATAAGCGGCGAGAACAAGTTGTCGCGTGCCCGTCGGATCGTCGTACGGCTGGCCCTCTTGGACTGCATTAATCTCCAGCGCAACCTGAGTAGCGAGGTTGCTGAAAACTGCCGCGATGGTTGCCTCGTTGTGCGCGGTAAGCTCGGGGTGAGGTTGAATCTTGTCGCGCAACGCACTTGCGACTTCACATAAGAGAGCGAGTCTCTGGTTCGGTTGAAGGATGTCGAACGCTTCAACGTCGAAAGGGAACATGTCTGGTTCATTCGCACGGATGCCTTCTTCGACCCAGTCCCAGCTGATGTCAAGACCCTCGCGGAAAAGTCGCCACTCAGCGCCTTTTAATGCTCGTTCGCCGTTTGGTGTCCACCACATGAACCGACGCCTCCGCCGTCATTCAACGTCTCTTGTTTGCGATCTCCAGCTTGATACCATCGAATCATTGGGGATCGGCGGCTTCAAGATGCTAGGAAGCGAATGATGCCTTAAAGGAACACACTATGGCTCCAATTCTCAGCCGCTTGCGCTTTCGGCTGCAAACGTTCCTGATAGTTTTCATCCCCTTAGTTGCCCTGCTTCTGGCCTTCGTCAGCCGCGAACTGCACATCATCGGCGTTATGGACCGGTTGGGACAAAAAAGGCATCGTCATCCATCAACCGCTTGGACCGACCTGGATTCAGAGCTTTTCCAACCAACGGTATCCCGCGTGGGTTCGATGGCTCGGTTGGCGATACGGCTACGAGGTGAGCAATGTGATACTCCATACGACCTCAGACGCCGATATCAACGATTTGGGATACTTCGGTGGGTTAGAAAAGGTGTCGCTTGGCGGGGGAGGGTTTGACACTCGCAGTCTGATCGCATTGCGCGGTTTGCCGAACCTAAAAGAAATGACCCTCCCGAACAAATACCTCTCGCGCGAGGATCTAAATCGCTTGGCGGCACTTCTGCCAAAGTGTAGCATCTCCGGGCACAAGTAGGACGCCGCGGACGGCGAGCGACTCCGTAAAAAATGTCAAACCAGGCAATTGCATGCCTCGCGCTCTCTGGTATGCTTAAGCCATGGACTGCCGATTCCCGATGCTGGGGAGGGCGAACTGATGGCGATCAAGTTTCGACGACTGATTCCGGGGATCATTGCGCTGGCCACAGCAATTCCCGAGTGCGCGGCAGAAGTAACGATCAACTTCTCCGGATTGGCCGACGCGCAGAGCCTCTCCACCTATTCGAGCCAAGGATGGGATGTCACTGATCCGCCGCAAACGAACGACCCGTCTGGATTCATCACGATCGCAGCGGGAGACCCCTTCTACACTGGGGTGGATGCAATATACGCACCTTACGGTACGGCTTGGTTCGTTCAAATACACGTTGGCACCTCGTTCATTCCTGATGGGGATACCGTCACGATCGCAGCCTTGGGCGCTGATCGCGCCGGTGCAACGTCGTTTGAGGTTGTCGGATTCTCTGGTGTCTACAAGGTCCTCGACGAGACGATTTCTACGACCATAGGTTTCCCCGGTACAACGACGATCACAGTCTCGGACCCGTCGCTAACCCCAGTAACCTCGCTGGAATTCGCCCCTTCGACGCCGCTCGATTACCAGATTACGTCCCTTACGATGGGGACAATTGAGCCAGCGGTGCTAGCCCCCGAACCATCGTCTGCGTTGACCGCGCTCGGGATCTTGGCCACCGGCGGAATCGCCGTTTTGTTGAAAAGACGCCGTGGTTAGAGGATGGAAAATGCCGCGCCGGCAGAAGAAACCCGGCTTAAAAGAGTGGGCAATCGCCACGCTGCTCGTGGTCGCTGCGGCGCTATGCTGGATTTCGTGGCGTGCTGGCAGTCCATTAGTGGCCGGAATTCGCGAATACGATGTCGTGGCTGAGTTAATGCGTCTTACCAGAAAAGGGAAGGGCGGACCGGTCGTCAGGATGCCCTGAGTATGCACGCTCGCCCAACGACCGGCAATCGAGGCCATTGCATGGCATTCCCGTCGTGATACCATGAAGCCATTGACGATCAGCCGATTCCCGACGAAGGGGAGATAAACCGGAGGTGATCGATACGACTCGATCAACGAGGGCTGTGCCCGACGCTCTGAACAGTAAGCCATCCGACTGGACGAAGAAACGTCCCAAGGAACAACTGAAAATGGGAACCCACCTGACGCGGTTGATGCTGGCTAGTTCCGCAGTCTGGTTTGCGATCGGCTCGACGTGCCGAGCGGACCTTTCTTTGATTCCGCAAGGTCTGAGCCCCGGTGATCAGTACCGGCTCATGTTCGTTACAAGCACCACGACGCAGGGGACGTCGTCAGACGTCTCCTATTACGATTCGTTCGTTTCAGCCGCCGCGACTGCCGCCGGGCTCAACTTCATCGACGGCCAGTCTGTTACATGGCAGGCCATCGTCTCGACGCCAACAGTAGACGCCAATGATTCCAGTCGACTGTCGGCAAGCTCGAACGCGCCGATTTATCGGGTCGATGGTGTGGAAATTGCTTCAAATGGAGCGAATTTGTGGCAAGCGTCGGGCTATCTCCTCGCGGCGCCTGATGTGAACGAATTTGGCAACTATCAGTCGTCTTACGTTTGGACGGGCACCAACTTCAACGGGTTTGGCTCTCCCGATTACCAGCTCGGGACCGCTCAATCATTTCCGGTCGATGCGGAAATTGGCATCAGCACAACTACGGATGGACAGTGGACTCAATACGAACCGACGTTCCAAAAAGACGCCTTTTCGGTTTATGCAGTGAGTTCGATCCTAATTGTGGCCGCCCCGGAGCCTTCGACGCTCATTGTGGTCGCGATCGCGATACCGATGGGTCTCGGCTACTGGTGGCTTCGCCGGGGACGATCTGCTTTGCTCAACTAATCGCGGAAACAGCCAGCGGAAAAGTGACCGCAAGAAAGTAGGCGATGCCTTGGCCAGCGTTGCAGTGGGCTGTGTTTGTAAATCGAGATCAACATTGAGATCAGCAATGTCGGCCAGTTGGTCGGGCCGGTAGAACTGTACTACGATGACTGGCACCGGGAAGTGTATTCCTATGATTTTGTCGACAGTGGCTACATAGTAATTATACGCATCAATGCAGCTCGACACGTCTTCGGAGTCGCCGTGCGGTACGTATCCAATCTTCTTGCCGTTGGTTAGAGTGACAGCAACAGCGGTATCGCCGTGCGGATTGTCGGGCTCTTGCAGGAGCTTGACCCGATCACCCACGTTCAGGTGTTGCTCGATTAGGCGGTGTCGTCCGTCGAAGCTGACCCCTGCCACCATGAAATCGAACTCGTCTTCGGGCTGTCGTCGTTTTTGTGCTGCCAGTTCTTGGTTCCGCTGCTCTTTTTTAGCAGCCGCAGCATCTGCCTTATCTGCCTTGCGCTTGGCTTCCAAGTCGCGACGAGCAGCCACAGCATCTGCCTTGCGCTGGGCTTCAACGGCGCGACGAGCGTTTTTGGCAATCTTGCGTGCTTCGGGCGGCAAGACTTTCTCGATGGCCTCGAACAGCTCACGCCGCTCGTGCTTGGTGACCACGCCATCCGCTATGATCCGGTTGAGCGTCTCGGATAGGAAGGCAATTCCGGGCAGATCGGCGTCTCGGTTGTCGCGCAGCCACAGCCCTAGGGCGACGATTTCATCCTTGGATATTACCCCGTCGCTGGTGATCCCTTGGCAGATGGAGAATAGTTGGGCACTGATGCCTTCTTGGATCTTGGTCTTGGAAAGCGACACTCTAGGCTTGCGCCGGTTAGGTTCGCCCATTTCTTGTCTTCCTTGGCCCGTTTTGCCCGGCACTTTAGTTCCTAGCATAAGTTCGTCGGCGATCCGCGGGACCTCGACTAGCTCGACACGGGACGTGACGTTTTCGGTGGGTTCAGGAGGGTTTGCACCTCACCTCAACACCAGCGTTCCGAGACGCCGACGCGACTACGTTCGCTCGCCCCTTCGTGCCCATGCTGCTGGCGAATCGGCACCCGGGAACGCTAGGCTGTTGCCGGCATGGTATCGAATGGTGTCGACGGTGACGAGTCCCAACCTTCCCAGCGTGATCAGCGCAAACAAAAAGCCGGGGCCTCGATGGCTCCCGGCTGGTTGCGTTTTCAATCATGTAGTGCGTTCGTCAGCCAAGTTTTTCCATCGCTTGTCGCGCCAACTCTAGATCACGTTCGGCATATATTGTTGTCGTGTCCGCGTCCGAGTGACCCAGCAACGCCCTGGCTACGTCAATACCCATCTCACGCCTGACTCTCGTCGCGGCAGTGTGGCGCAGTCGGTTCGGGCTCCAGCGATCGATGCCGACCACGTCACACGCGCGGTGAATGGCCCGGCGGTAACTGACAACCGTGTACCGGTCGCCCGGCGGTCGGCGGGACTTTCGGCGTTTAGCAGTCTGCATGTCTGTCCCGCTCGTGCGTCGGCTTCTGACGTCACGCCAGATTGACTTGGCAGTATCGGATTTGTCCGTCACGTCGGGACTTGTTTTCCGACGTTCCGCCCAGCATGTCGAGTGAGCCGCCCATGTCGCTTCGACGGCCTCTTTAGGTGCGAACAGGTACGCTTGCACGTCGGCCTTGAGCCAAGGCTTCAACACTTCCTGAGCCTTGGGGCCGATCATGATTACTCGCTCGATGTCTTCGTGTTCCAGTTTGTGGTGCTCGGGACAATATTCCCAAACATCGCCCGACATGTTGATGTCAATCGTCCGCATCACGACGACTTCACCCGGTCTCATGCCGGTCAAGAGTTGCAGCTTGCTCATTGTGACGACTTGGGGTGATAAATGGGGTACGACGGCATCGAGGAATGCTTCGGGAACGGGTTTTATCCGACGTCGCTCCGGCGCCGTTGTCTTGCCCCGTCGTAAGCCAGCGACAGATTGCAGGGCAACGAGAACTTCAGCGGGGATCAGCTCTTGAGCTACTGCCCATTTGAACAGTCGGCGGATGATCTGGATGCGGCGATTGATTTCCGTGCGGACGAATCCACGCTTTACGAATTCATCGCGGCATTCTCTCAGCGCGAGCGGACCAAACTTTGCGGCTTCAAGGTATGTGTACTTGGCCAAGACGATGTCGATAATCGCTTTGATCCCGGCCTGCTGGCTGGTGGGCTTGCCGTCCTTGACGTAGTAAGCTCGCACATGTCTCAGGTACTGAGCAGCCAGTTCGGCCAGCGTGATGTCGGTGTACCATTTCGTGGTGTGTTCCATCTCGACTTTGGCCTGATCGGCCATAAGTCGACGCACGATGTCTTGATACTTCGTCTTGCTCTCGGGCGTTCCA
This sequence comes from uncultured Isosphaeraceae bacterium, assembly GCA_963850935.1. Lineage (GTDB taxonomy): Bacteria > Planctomycetota > Planctomycetia > Isosphaerales > Isosphaeraceae > CAWFRS01. Next base: position 158,313 of record CAWKNT010000012.1, on the reverse strand, counting down.
TGCACTCCGAGATACACATCGCGGCCGTTGACGAGCACGACGGCTTGCCCTGATCCGCGATGCAAGCGATAGGAAGGAACGGATTTTTTGCGTGGCACGGACGTAACTCCATCCGGGGCAATTGCATGCACGGTACTACCGTGATACTACTGCCAATCCCGGAGTGCACGCGCCGCACGTTTGGACCAGCAGGTACGCTCTAAATATATGTTTCCGCGTACCTTAAGGCAACTGGGCGCACGAGGATTCGAACCTCGGACCTCACCCTTATCAGGGGTGCGCTCTAGCCGTCTGAGCTATGCGCCCTAAAACACGTCTTGCGCCTTAACTTCTTGTTAAATACTGCTTTACTAAGGTGCCTGCGGCGAGCAAAACAGCATCGGAAGCTCACAGGACACCATCGTAATCGAGGCGCGCACGCTATGCAAGCGATGTAGAAAGTCCAGTGAGCGTTTCCGGCCTTTGCGACCGCGTGCCATGCAGGCCGCTGGCAGCTCGGCGGTAGTGTTGAATCGATTCTCTTACCGAGAAGAGTGGATGTGTGCGATCCGCTCCGCTTGAGCCCTGACTGCAAGCCGCAGTGGCTCGGGTTCGATCACTTCGACCTGGTCGCCAAAGCCGATCACGTACAACACGACGTCGTCAAGATTCTTGACCTTGAACGATAGTTCGATTGCGCCGTCGGGGCCAGGCAGAATTCTCTGACCGGGCCGACCAGGAGTGTCTCTCAGCGTGAGGGCAACGTTTGCCAAGAATCGGAGCAGGACGTCGTATTCTTGCTCGGTGTCACGGCGGCGGGGTTTGGCCAGAAAGCGCTCGAGCCTGAATCGCGGAGGGATCGCATAGGGTTCATCCGTCAGCTCAAGCCGCTCGATACACGGGATCTGGAACACACGGATTTCGCGTTCGGCCGACGAATGGCCGACCAGACACCATTGGCTGCGAATCCAGGCCAAACGGAAGAGGCTAAGTTTGGTCGCCACAATCGCGCCTAGTCCATGCTGGCGATACCACAAAGCAAGTCGCCGCCGCTGCGACAGAGCGCGTAAGATAGTCTCGTGAATTGCCTGACGCTCGGGATCGAGGTCGAGTGCCGGCGCGTCGAGCGCAATCAGCTCGCTGCTGTTCGTGATTCGGCTGCGAAGTTCGGCGGGAAGTGCCTGAACGACCTTGACCAGCCCGCTGCGAGCATGCCGCAACAGTCCGACGGGGATTCGAGCGCATCCGATGCGGCTCATGATCAAGAGGGACAACGCCTCGTTATCTTCCAGTCGCGTCGGCTGGAGCCAGTAGTCGCGGTCGAGCTGGTAGCCTTGACGTTCGGGATGGTACAGAACCGCGATTCCAGCGGCCTCGAGGATCGCCAGATCACGATAGATTGTCCGCCGGCTGACGGCGCACACATCCGCAAGCCGGCGTGCGTTAGGAAAGCGCTCTGATTGGAGAATCATCAACAGCTGCAAGAGCCGCGCAAGCGGCAGGCGCATCGATGGGGAACGAGCCTCGGACTCGTACTCTGAGCCATTTGAGCCATACTCAAAAGTGCGCGAAGGCTGCATGTCCCAGCTCGTCAGCAGGTTCTCATCGCCGGACGGTCCTTTGGTGAGGTAGTCATTTTTGTTGAACCTACGACACGGAGCGACAACTGAGAACTCTGCCTGTCGTTTTTAAGACAATATATGCCCACACTTGTCAAAAAGACTCGCGGGCTGCTGGCGGCAACGCCAACATGGCAACCCGTTGACAGCCAGAGCCGAGCAAGTTAATGTGACATACGTACATAATTGAGCGGGCAGATAGCTCAGTTGGTAGAGCAACGGACTGAAAATCCGTGTGTCGTGAGTTCAATTCTCACTCTGCCCATTGGTGTAAGACATTAATCGCGCTCATTATCCCGAACGAAAGCCGGCCTGGCTCTTCTCGAGGGTGTCCCGATGCGACGGCGCGGATTCACGCTGTTCGAGATGCTGGTAGTGATTGCACTTGTTGCCGTTCTGATCGCGCTTTTAGTGCCCGCGATACAGTCGGCTCGTGAAGCCCATTTCCAGTGACGCAGATTGAGCCGGCACGGTTGCGCCGGCCAACTGAGCGTTTCATTGAGCGCTCTATATTGCCCGAAAACGAGCTAACTCGATGTGCCCGAGGCTCAAGTCATGGTAAATTCGTCGCACGCGAATATGCAGGAATTTAACATTTCCGGCTTCGGTCAAATCGGCACGACGGACTTGGAGGGGACGTGGGTTCGCACCGACACCCCTACTCAGGGTATCGCGCAGGCGGTCGTCGACACAGTGGACGGTCGACTATGCGTGCGGATCGCCTCCCTTGATGGCGCGGGACTCTCGGATTGGGGGGCAGTTCCTGCCGATGCGATCTACGCTGCGTCACCCGATATGAATGCCGGCGTGGCCTTCACAGCGTCGTACGATCGACCGTCCATGAAGGTCCAACTGCACGCGAACCTCAGTAAAGGTTTGCTCATCATCGCCAGCATGACGAGCTACGTCGATGGACGGCGCGGCGAATTCGCTCGGGAGTTCTTCCGCAGATCCCAGGGGCCGGTTGCGCTATCATGAGGGTTCATATGTCCCAAGGGCTGGAATCGGAAACTGGCACGCCGTACGTCGGCACGTGGCGCAACACCAATGCGAAGTCGACCGGGATGCCCGAAGTCGACTTTATCGCGAGGGATGGAGGTCTAACCTTGCGCCTTGGTGGCGGGACGCCGTCAGACCGCCTTGAGGTGCCAGCCCAGGTCTTCGTTGATGACGATGCTGCCACGATGTCAGAAAAGGTCATGGCTAACTACGAGCTTACTGACACAAGCGTTTGTATGCACGGATGGATTAAGCAGGGCGTATTGGTGCTGGCGATATTCCGGAAGGTTAAAGACGGCAGCCGGCGTGTGAACTACTTCGACCGCGAGTTTTTTTTTAAGATCGATCGGCGTTGCTAGTGAGGCTCCGATGGCGAAGCGACTTCGTTTCCACTGGAGCATGTCATCAGCGGCCGAGCCGATGCGGGGAGCGCTGCCCCGCGATATGCAGTCGGGTGTGCCCGATCTCAAGGCTCTCGCGGCTTTCTGCCGGCTGGCAGAGCGGTGCGGGATCGAGACCGTTCTGACGGCGTTCGGTTTTCACAGGCCCGATCCGATCGTATTGGCGACGGCCCTCGGAATGATGACGGAACGGATCACGTTTCTGGTGGCCGTCCGCTCTGGGCTTGGCTCGCCGACGGCGTTTGTGCAGCAGGTGAACTCGGTCGCGGCTGTGACAGGCGGGCGGATTGCACTCAACGTTGTCGCTGGCCACACTCCTGATGAACAGCGCGGCTATGGTGACTTTCTCGCACATGACGAACGTTACGCGCGGACGGACGAGTTCCTCTCCGTTTGTCGGTCCCTATGGACGGCAGACGGGCCGGTGTCGTTCGAGGGCAAGTATTATCGGATCCAGAACGCTCGGCTGAATACGCGGTTCGGATTGCGCGAGAGGGTCGGACCGGAAATTTTTCTTGGAGGTAACTCGCCCCAGGCCGCCGACTTGGCCGCGCGGCACGCATCCTGCCTCCTCCGCCTACCCGAGGCGCCCGATCGGATGAAGCCAGAAGTTGAGAGGTTGACCGCGCACGGCACGGACGTTGGACTTCTTGTTTCGCTACTGGTGCGGCCAACACACGAGGAAGCAATTGCAGCGACCGAGACCATGCTCGAACTTCTGGGCTCACGCCCGAGGCAGACGCACGCTGCTTTTCGCCAGAAGTCCGATTCTGTCGCTTTCACGTCGATGCTCGACCTCGCCGAAACAAGCGACTCGCCTTGGCTCACCCCTTACCTTTGGACTGGGGCTGTGCCTTACTTGGGGGCGCCGTCGGTGGCGATTGTTGGGTCGCCCGATGAGGTCGCCGACGCCTTATGGGCGTATCGCGATGCCGGAGTCACGCAATTCCTCTTCATGGGCTGGCCAGACGCCGAAGAGATGGAGGGCTTTGCGCGTTTTGTTCTTCCCTTGATCCGCGTGCGGGAGGAGGCAGCCGCGGCCGAGCGGGAATGAATTGGCTCATCAAGCATCGTGTGTCGGAGGGCTCATATTTCTTCATCGACCATGATTGTATGGCCAAACCCGGCATGCTGCGTGAATTAACAAATGACATCCGCCAAAACGAGAGGAAGCCGTTCGTTTTCCCCCGACACGAGTCAGACTCGCGATCGCTAACGGCGCCGTTGTTTCACTGCGAACCTGAGGTTCACCGCATAGTCGACATAGAGATCTACGCCCAATTCCCCGGCCTACTCCGGGAATGCGGATTCGCGACCGAGTTCGCAGCACGATTCCTGGGCACGTCATCCGGCGCCGACGAATTCTTTGAGGGTTGCGCTGTCCGAAAGGCATAGAAATGAGCTGCGGCGAACTCGAGCGAAATGGAAGTGCATCGCTGGCCACAAAACCATTGCGATTTCATTGGCGGATGCTCCAGGGGGGCGAGACCGACGGAGTACCACGCGGTACCCAAAATCGATTGGTCGAAATCAGCCTTCCCGATCTCGATGCTCAAGCCGAGTTCTGTCGCCGCGCGCTTGCCTCTGGTATCGACTCGCTCTTGGTCGATTTCGGCTATGCCAAGGCCGACCCGATTCTGCTTTCCGCCGCAATTGGCATGCTTGTCGACGACATCACCTTCATCGTCGCATATCGCTCGGGTCTGATATCACCAGTCGCGTTCGTCCAGCAGCTCAACACGCTCTCCGCCCTTATCGATGGCCGATTTTCCTTGAACATCGTCGCTGGGCACTCGCCCGAAGAGCAGCGAGCGTACGGCGACTTCCTCGATCACGACGCTCGCTACGAGCGGACCGACGAATTTCTCGCAATCTGTCATGCGTTCTGGCGCGGCGAACGCGACATCAATTTCTCCGGCGCCCACTATCGAATCGAGAAATCCAACCTGAATACCCCGTTCGTTTCTCCGGTTCGTCGACATCCCGAAATCTACATCGCCGGCAACTCTGATCCGGCGCGAAAACTTGCCTTGTCACGTGGTACGTGTTGGATGCGGCTGGGTGACACTGTAGAAAACGTGCGCCGCGCAACCGCGGGAGTGCTGGACCACGGAATCGAGGTCGGCTTGCGAATGTCAATGATCGCGCGGCCGACACGCGACGAGGCAGTGGCCGCCGCCAGCGAACTCGTCGAGCGACTGGGAGGTGGCGATTCAGAACGCAAAGTCGAGCGCAGCTTTGTCAACCGCAGCGACTCTGTCTCGATGAACGATCTATACATTCGCGCTGCCGACGAATGGCTCGAGCCAACGCTCTGGACAGGCGCAATCCGAACACATGGCGCGGCAGCCGTCGCCCTAGTTGGCTCGTTCGAAGAAGTTGCAGCAGCGATCCTGGAATACAAGCGAGCGGGCGTCACGCAATTTATCTTTTCGGGCTGGCCCAAGGTTAGCAGCATGGAATTCTTTGGCAGCGCAATACTACCAATCATCCGAAGGGCCGAGCGAAGCGCAGGCTCAGACCCAAACGCCCGCGCGGACGCCATTGACGTAACGGCTCCTTTTGAAGCGAGAGAGGAAGCCGCGGAAAAATTCGACAAATCATTAGACATGCGAACTTGAATTCAAATGAAGCGCACACCGGAGTAATCATGATCGACAAGACGTTGGCGCCACCGCCGGAGCTGGACTACGGCATCCGCGTGGATAAGTACCAAGAGATCGCGGAGGAGTACAGCCGACACTGTCGCACGCTTGCCGCGCTGTCACCGGATAGCAAGATTCTCGATGTCGGTTGTGGGTTCGCGCCGCTCGCGGCTGGGCTTTTGTCGTTTCTTTCACCGGCAGGAAGTTACACAGGAATTGACGCTGTACCCAACGGTGTTGAATGGGCCGCCCGCACAATCACCCCGCAGTTTCCGAATTTCCAGTTCACATGGATTGACTTGCGTAATCAGACCTATCGCCAGTCCGGCCGAATCGATGCTCGCACCTTTCGCTTCCCATACGCGGACGATGAATTTGATCTCGTATACGCCCGATCCGTGTTCACTCATATGCTCCCAGCCGACATGGAAAATTACCTGTCGGAAGTTCGCCGGGTGATGCATCCGGATGGCCGGTGTCTGATCACTTATTTTTTATTGAACGAAGTATCTGTCCGGTTGATGAGCGGGGAGAATTCCTTTATCGACTTCCAGTACTCGTACGGCCCTTATCGCCAGCATGAACCGGGCCCGGGCGGAAGCATCGCGTACGACGAGGCCCACATCGTCGATCTTTATCGCACGCACCGATTGAAGATTATCGGACAGATTCATTACGGTTACTGGTGCGGTCGCGACAGCGGCCGAAGCTCGCAGGACATTATCGTGGCTATGAAGCAGGAGAGCGTGTGATGGGGCAAATGCTCTCTACTGCGCAGATCGCCCAATACGAAGAGGATGGGATACTATTCCCGGTGCATGCGCTCGAGCCGAGTGCCTTGGCCGCGTTTCGCGCGGGTTTCGACGCGGTGACCGCCCAGCTTGGTGAGAATCGCCGACCCGAGCGCTTTGGGCAATGGCACCTATGTTTCCGCTGGGCGTACGATCTGGTGATTCACCCTCCTATCCTGGATGCCGTGGAGGACCTGCTCGGGCCCAATCTGCTGGTACATTCGACTACTGCATTTTTCAAGTGCCCGCATAGTCCCGAGTTCGTCTCTTGGCACCAGGATGGCTACAACTGGATCCTGGACGTTCCGCGCCTTGCATCGGCGTGGGTGGCGCTCAGCGAGAGCACTTGCGAAAACGGCTGCTTGCGGGCGATCCCAGGGTCCCACCGGCGGATGCGATTGGAACACTCGATGCGGCCCGAGAAAGACAATCTGCTCGGGACCGGACTGCAAGTCACGGCCGAGCTGGACGAGTCGCACGCTGTGGACGTGCAGCTTGCGGCTGGCGAGATGTCGTTCCATCACGTAGACATCGTGCACGGCTCGGGTCCAAATCGTTCGGACGGTCCGCGCATCGGGTTCGCGATTCGCTACACCACGCCCGACGTCTCGCAACAACGAGCGCATCATGAGGTTGTCTTGGCCCGCGGTTCAGACGATCGCGGGCATTTCGACATTCGCGAGTTCCCACCAGAGGGTTCAATCGCTGACGGGTGGCAAGCGCAGAGCGCCTGAGGGAGGGGGGGCGCCTGCTTCACTCGCCGTCCTCGCGTCGGGAGGCGAAATAGGCTGCCACCTCGGCGTGCAACGCCGGCTTGTCGGATGCCCATTCGTAAAGGTCGCCCTCAAGTACCAGATCGCTACGGGGATCGAAGTCGTGCCGCAAAAGAATTTCATCCTTCGAGCAGTAACGCCGATCGTCAAACGACCCATGCCAGAGGTGATACACCGTCGTCGGCAGGTATCCGGTCCGCACCTGTCGGCCGGTAAATGCTCGGCAACGCCACTCGTCCATGTCATCGGCCATCGCACCGGTGAGTTTGGATGTGTAATGGTAGATACCGAAGGAGCCGAACATACAGTCGGCAAGGACCGCATCGCCGTTTCCGAGGATCGAACGGTCGTAAAGGCCGACGTCGCTGAAGAGAGATCGCCTCGCCGCCCAAGCGTAGCCTGGAACGGCAAACGGCAGTTGACCCGCCCGCCGCCGGGCGAGCCAGTTGGGTGTTTGCATTGCCTGCGCGACGAGGCCGGGGTCTTCTCCCACATGGTCGCCCTGAAAAAGGCGGTGCCCTGGTGGCAGGTGCACCACGCGCTCAAAGAGCTGTACGATGTCATTGCACTCGAGACGCTCGGCCACGCGCCCAAACCAAGAGTGGTCGTCAAAAAGCAGGTCGCCGTCAAGCCATGCGAACGCGGTGTAGCAGTCCGGCAACCTGGCTACCGCGGCGTTAATGAGTCGTTCCTTCATCCAGAGCCGGCTCCGGCCCCGCAGTTGAATGACCGACGGGGATGCGGCGAGCTCGAATGGGTCGTCATCAAAAGCCACTTCCACAGTAAGAAGTTTGACCCCCTGCGCCTCGAGCGACTCGGCGAATACCGCGAAGTTTTGGGTCCGAGTGCGGTAGCCGACAGGATTGAAATAGGTAGTGATGCAGGCGAGTTTTTCCATGAACGTGACCTAACTCAGTTTGCGGCTTAACCGGGCGAGCTACCCGCGACGGGCGGCGGCGGCGGCGGCGGCGAAATTCAGCGGGGTGCTTGAGGGTCGCGAGCAGTGGTCCACGACGAGCAACATGATAGCAGCCAGTCGAAGGAAAGCCACCGACCTTCGTGCGCTGGCGATCGCTGCTACCAAATCGCCAATCGTCTGGCGCGAGTACACAGATCAACGGCGACGCGTGCATTGGTTCTGGGGGCGCGAGATCCGTCGTTTATGAAGTCGATCGAATGGATTGCGTCTTGCAAGGTGATCGACATTGCTCGTGGTTTGGCGGCTACCCGCCGGGAAGGCCCTCGGGACGACTTCTTAACTGTCGAAGTGGAAGAGCCGATCGACCTGGTCTTCTGTATTGACACGCTAAATCGTGTTCCGCATCCAGGCCCGTTTCTACGGAAGCTGCTCCACCTCGGGGATCTCATCGTCGCGGTGCCATTCGAATGGCCATCCGGTCCCGAAGTTGTCAATAGGCACAACCCAATCGATGAAGTGAGGCTATTGCGCTGGGCGCGACGCCGGTGGCTTGAATCGGAAATTTTCGATGAGGACGACGGGCGACGGTGGCTGGTCGCACTTTTTCGGGGAGACACGTGCGTTGAATTCACCCCTAATAACGATTTCGGCCTAGCGGACGATGAGCGTTCGTGGCTCGACGACCTTGTCTCCAAGATCAACGCGGTTCAACTTCCGCGTCGTCGTTCACCGTTTCGGGAAACCGTGGTTGCCCGGCTCAATGTGGACGACCCACTAAGGAGCGAGATCACCGGCTCGTTCGGAGTTTACGCGGTACGCGCCTTGTGCAACGCGTTAGGGTTCGACGAGCACCGTAAGTTCAATTGGCGGCTCGAGCACAAGCTCGTACAGGCGAGGGTATTTAACCACTATCTCGGGCGTGAGTTCGCAGCCTCATGGGGAGTTGACGGATTGGTGCGCCGGGGTCTTGCGACGCCACTGATCGACGCCCTGCTCGCGGGCCGGCTTTTCGCCAAGGAGGCACTTGGCCATCTTTCGGGCGACTTTGGCGAAGCTGAGGCCACGCACGATGTGCTTCACCGGTTGATTCGGGATCGCGCGCTGCCGCGCTGCGAGTTACCCGCCGAGGAAACATGGCTGGTCCAAGAGCGAATCGCGATTAACCGCGAGTATCGCGTCCACAGCCTTGAGGATCACGTGTTGATCGGAATGACCTTCGACCGATACGGACCATTCCCGGTGCCAGAAGGGCGTGACGAGGTTAACGCGTACGTCACGTCGATCTTGGCGCGCTTGCCCGACGCTCTCGTGGGAGAGTCGCTCTACGCTTGGGACATTGCCCGCCTAGCCGATGGCCGGTTCCGGGTAATCGAGGCGAACCTCGTCGGTTTTCATCCCATTTATGAGCGCGGTTTTCAGGCGAGCGGCTTCTTTCAGTATCACCCCCATGGTCCGCCGCTGCTTGTCGAGCTTGCGCGGCACATGCATTCGACGTATAATGTCGCGCTTGATCTGTCAGGTGACTGGAGTAACGAGCCAAACCGTCACGCACTCTTTCTGCGCGTTTTCCGTCATTACCTGGGGCGGCGCCCGATGGCGTTAAACGATGGGGCCGATACATTCCCTTCAGAACGACGCGCCGAACGATTGGACGGTGTGCTCAGCCTTCGCGCGGAAGAGATTGAAAGGTTTGCGTTCTTGCGCGAGTCAATCGCACTCACGGGCGCTCCATTTGGCACGTTGAGAGTGGCTGTACCGGACGCGGACGTCGCAACTGTGATGGCCTCACGCGTCGTCGACGGTCCAGGGTGCGAGGTGGTGCCCGAATCATCGCTAGTTCCCGAGCTCTCAGACCTCCAGGACGTCCCGCCGGGAGTGAGACGACAGGTTGCACGACTCGCTCTGGTCGCTTGCACTGAAGGCGATTTCTGCTTTGACTTGAGTGCCGACGTCGTTTCTGTCCGCAAGTTCCGGACGGCAGACCTCTTCCGCGGCAATAAGGCGTTCTACGCTCGAACTATCCTCGCTGAATACGCCGATCGGTACGAGCAGGCCGAAAACATTCTCGGCGTGAAACGATCCGGCTGGTACCACGGAACGCTTCCCTACTTGCTGAGCAAGCGCGGTCGCCGAAATGATCGAGTACCTGGCAGATCAGGCAAAGGCACGATTGGGTGAGGGTGCTTCGTGGCCAACGTTTCTACTGAACCACCGCGGTTGGGCGCTGGGCCAGCTCTACTTTACGTTTCTTGAGGCATTCGGACTTGAGGACCGAGAGTACTTTCCGGGGGAATGGTTTCTCTATGACAATTGCGTTTGGTCGGCCGAGGACTGGAGCGAATGGGATCCCGCCGCGTGTTTCGACGAATACGGCTCGTTCTATTTCACGGTCATCCAGGTGGGACGTGAGATTCCGGCCGACGCGGTTCGTCGCAGACTCGGGCCCTATCTTGGTGTTTCCAGCACAGACATCTCGCGTAGGAGTTGAAGCTGACCCATGGCTCCTTACCGTTGGTCGCGCGCATCGCGAACATCAGAAGTCCTGACTGCCCTAAAGTCTTGTCAGCCCGGCGGCTGGCTCATCGTGACATTGTCACACGAAAACGCCACGACCTGTGGGGCCACCGAGTCGTTGGCTCAGCTGGCGGCCGCTTCCGCCGAGACGCTCGTCGTACTCGATCCGGCGATAACCATTCAGGACATCGACGCTCTCACCCTTGCGGTTAGCGAGGGGCTGGTGCGGCCAGGACTGTTGACGTTGGTCGTACCACCGGGTGCACCGCCCTCTGTCACCGGCATCAACCATGGGCCAGTGCGCTTTTTTATCGGGCCCGCCGCGTTGCTGCGATCGGCCGCGGTCGCCCCGGCGGATTTGAAACTCGAGACACTCTGTTACTGGGCGCTCTGGTCTGTGATCCACGGAGCCAACGTCGGGGTCATCGCCGCGAATGTCCGTCAAAGGCAGTGGATTTAGCTCCATGGTCCCGCGAAGAGTCACCGCGGAGCCTTTGTTCGACAGCGGTGCTGATGGCACACCGCGGCCCGCCCGAGTTCCTCGAAGCAGCGCTCACCGGACTGAGCGCGTCCGATCCGGCGCCCGAGGTTGTGCGCGTTGGCCTGGACGTCGAATTCGACGAGCTCGAGGTTTACCGTGCAATGGCAACGTCGTTTCCTCGCGCAAAGTTCTATGCTGGCTCGCACGCTCCCGTCGGCCCGTATGTCATTCGACAGGCCTTGGCGTCCGTCACATGCGAGCGCTATATCGTGTTTCACGATTCGGACGACCACTCCACCTGTGACCGATTCCATTGGCTCGTCTCGGAAATGGCGCGGAGCGCGCCGGCACTCGTCGGCAGCCACGAGCTCCGGTACGATGAGGATGACCGAGAAGTCAGGGCAGTCCGGTTCCCGCTTGACGTCACCGCAGCACTGGCGGTCGAGCCGAAGCATCCTCAGCTCCACCCGACGACAATGGTACCGACCGCCGATTTCGATCGCGTTGGTGGTTTCTCGACTGACTGCGTCTTCGGTAACGACACGCAGCTTATGCTCCGGGCGTTCTTTCATCTACCCCTGCGAAATGTCGACCGGTTTCTTTACATTCGCCGCGACCGCTGGGAGTCCTTAACGAATGCGCCAGAGACCGGAATGAGCAATCCGATTCGGATCGCCCGCAATCTGGCCTGGTGGTCGGATTTCGAGGCGATAAAGGCTGGCCGGATGCAACTCGCCAAGTCATCACTTATGGCCGCTAGTGGACTAGGAGACTGGGCGCTCAGACCCCTAAGTGCCGTCGGCGTTCGCCGTTCGTGATTTATCCGCAATTCACCGCGTCAAGGAGCCGTTTGATGGTTGATCAAGTCTTGAAAGTTTCAATCATCATGCCTACGTACAATCGGTCCCATTGCATCCGAATTGCAATCACGTCTCTCCAGACGCAGACGTATCCGCACTGGGAACTGATCGTGTCTGATAATCACGGAGACAATTATCGTTTCAGAGATTCGCGCATCATCGTCATTGATTCGCGGGAGGTGGCCAGCGCCGCGTACGCGCAACAAGGCCCTCCCGCATGCGACCGGCGACCTGGTCGGTTTCCTCGATGACGACGACGAGCTAGAGCCCGATTACCTCGAATCCTTCGTGCGTGTTTTTCGGCGGTCGCCGGCGGTTCAAATGGTCAAGTGCCACATGATACGCCACGGCGAAACAAACGAAACTTACGGCACACCGACCGTGCTGGTGCGCCGGTCGCTGGCGATCCCCGCTTGGGAGCCGGTCTGGCGCCAGGATCGAAACTATTACGCGGCGATCATCGAACGAAACCAACTCTCCGAGGCGGCGGGAACGCTTGTGATCCTTCCGCACGCGCTCTGCCGGTCTGGTGTCGACCCATGTGGTGGGTTACGCGATGGCGGACTATAGGAGATTGTGGAAGGCATCGGCGTGCGAATAGCCTCAGTCACAATGCTCGGCCATTTCCCCGACGGTATAAGCCTTCACGCGCGTAATCTGAAGTGGGCGCTTTCGCAAGAAGACCATCATTATATCGTAACAAGTTCACGCTTTATTAGTAAATACAAGCTTGAAAACGACAATCGAGTCACGTACATCGACTTTGGCGAATGCGATAACACTCGGACGTTTATTCCGTTCTGGAAGGAGTTTCCAAGGCTGATCCGGCAATATGAAATTGAACCTGAGTGGTTTCTGTTCATGGAACAAGACATTTGGTTTTACCAAACGATCAAAGACGATCCGTTACCAGCCCCTAAAGAAATACGCAGCCACCTGCCTGTGCTTGATAAATACCATTCTGTCATGATTAACGACAGCTTTTGTCACTCAAGGGTTTGGGAGGGAAGCATCCTCCTTGACGGTCCGTTAGTACAAAGAGCCGTCAGTTTTGGGATCGATTTCTCCGGACACGCCAACTGGTTCATTGCAAAATATAAAGAATACTGGAACAATCTGGCGGGCGGCACGATTTCGTTGGGACAGTACGACCATGCTGACACGATGGACGAGTTCACCTTGTATTGCGCTCGTGGAAAAGACGAGGATCACGTATAGCCCAAGGGCGGTTCACCTCCAAGGGCCGGAGGTACTCCATCGCTGCAACCCTGAGCTGTACAATTCAAGCGCGAACGAACTCCTGCCGATCGTCGCTGAGCGATGGGTGAACTACTTTTGCGCCTACGCCGTCGCGGCGGTTTATTATATTGCTGGGAACTGGAAAAACGCGGCCGATTGGACGAGGATTCAGCGGCGCTATCGATCGGAATTCAAGAACCTCGCTGGAAAGGCGGACGAGTGGATGAGCGCTGAAGAGTGCGAGCGCCTCGAGAAGATTGTCGCTGCATTTTAGGCGGCCTGACGTTCATTCACGGATATGCAGATCGGTGACGAGAGTGCTTGTGTTCTGAGGGTCACAGATTCGTGGCCAGTTCCCTTCGACGAACTCGACGGTCTGATAACCTGTGCGATCTTCTACCAGCGGGCTGAACACCCGGCAGTGGCCCAGCAGCGCGGCCCACCAACTGAAAGTGGAGTTTGCCCTCAGGACCACGTCGGCGTACATCACGGTGAAGAAATCGGCCAAAAACCCGAGATTACGATCGTCGTAGACGGGATTGTGCGGCCTCGATTCTTCACACACCCAGACCATCGCACCCACGTCGAGCCCGTATTTCGCGCATGCGTTAACGTAGGATTGCTTGGTAACGATCGCGAATATGTGCTCAAGTTCGAGGTAGTCGCCGCGCCGCAGATTGGCTGCGATGTAGTACGGATTCGGCCGCTCGAATAGCGCAACCAATTCCGGGCGGAATGTGAACCACCGCCGAAGTTCGCTGACCGAAAGGTGATCCACGGCCTGCTGAAACTGAAAGAAGCCGAACAAGTCAACGTTTGCCCGTCCCCAGGGAAGGTGGTCCAGCGGCATCTTCGGCAATGGGCTTGAGATGGGAGGATCGTCGATGTAAAAAAGCCGTTGACCGACCCAGGCCGGCGTCTCAAGGCGCGCACCGTGCAATTCCGCGTACTTGCGCGTCACCGCATACTGAAACAACTGATTGCCGAATCGTCCAAAGCGTCCAAGGCACGAGATGGACACGACCGAGCTCATCGGTGCGAAAGCTCCAACCATAAACAAATGCGATATAAATGGTTCGTACAAACATGTGACAATGCGTTCTGTTGTGAAAGCTCCTTCTTATTTTCCCATTATCCATTGAGATGAATCCAGAACGCACTCGGTCAAACGTCGGATTCGGCCGCAGCAAGCACTTGATGTTTTTGCGATTGCCGTGCGGTGCGGACTGCGGATCGTGGCGTTTGCTTCCCGAATGATGCCACGTGTCTGATCGTAATATTTCTTTCGGCCGCCAACTTTCGGCTCGACTATAATCACGGTGCGACGGTGTGCGGAGAATTGCATGTCGATCCGCGCGCTTTACGGCGATAAACGCCTCGTGACATTGCTCAATAGTTTTTTTTGAGATCGGTTTGTTTTCAAGCAGGCAACTGGGGGCCCTGTCGGGGAGAATGCGGGACATCCGCGAGTTTTCCTGACTTGTCGCACGTATGACGATCGTGCTTGATCGATGCCCGGTCCTCAAGGAGATGCTCGAAAGCCAATTCGCGCTCACTGACGAGGGGATCCAGATCCCGATTCACTCCAACATTCCTCTAACGTACGCCGTCGCGCTTTATGAAACGGTCCTCCGGGCACGTCCAATAATCGCGCTGGAGGTGGGGATGGCTTTTGGTGTGTCTACACTTGCCATACTCGCGGCGTTGCGAGACGGTGGTCAACCCGGCAAGCTCATTTCCATCGACCCGGATCAATCTACCGACTGGAGCGGTTGTGGTCTTTATGCGGTGGCCCGGGCAGGGTTAAGCGAATGGCACGAGTTCGTAGAAGATTACGATTATCATGTGCTACCTCGTCTGCTGTCGTCCGGCCTCAGGATTGACTTCGCATACCTCGACGGTTGGCATACATTTGACTACGCGCTTTTGGACTGGTGGTTTGTGGACAAGATGCTCTCAGTGGGAGGAATCGTCGGCTTCAATGACTGTGGCTGGCCTGCGGTAGATAAAGTGATCAAATTTGTGCTGACTCATCGAAAGTACGCCGAAATCGACGTCGGGCTTCGCGCAGAGTACGCCAGCCAGCGCGGCGGACGGAACTTGCCGCTCGGACTGACTTCGGACGACAAAGATGCGTCACTCCGAAGGGCCGAAGATAGGTACTTCAAGAAGGAAATGTCATGGGAGCCAAAATGGGATTTCTTCAGCCCGTTTTGATTGATATGGCGCCATTATCGTGGGATCTGTCTTACCGCCTCAGCGTGTTCGATCGGTATGCTACCAGTGGGGACGAATCGATGGGACGCGAGGTCGACTGCCACCACGTAAACCCGCGGTGCGCCCACACGTCGGTTGGGGCCAAAGGTTACGGGCGGGAGCAACCCCGTCCGAAATTCGCGGAAGCCCTCGAGCGCAGCGACCAACCGGTCGCGGTCGAGATCGCGTCCGGCACGCTTGAGAGCCTCGACTAGGAGGTCGGCGACGGCAGTAGCGGTGAGCTGCCCTGGGCTAGGTCGACCGACCTGCCGCGACAGATGGTTTAGCGCGATAGGATCCCGTCATTTCGGCAGATCGATCAGTGGGGTCGATAGGGAACGCCACCGCGATCCGACCGTCCCAAGTTCGGGGCGCGTCGACGATGTCGGGATCGGCTAGCGCACCCGGGACAATCACACGCGGCAATCTGTCTCGGCCGGCGAGAGCAGAGAGCCATCCCTTCATCCGTCCGGCTGGGCCGAGCATCACAATGGTTGCGGCCTCTCGCAGGTCTTGAGCCTCCTCGACGTTGCCGCTCACGTTGAGATCAAAAGTGGCGACTTTGGTGCCGGCGAAGCGATCGGCAATTGCACGAGCGAGAGCGACTTGGGTCGGATCGACACCATGGACAATTCCGATAGGCGTACCAACCGGAGAGTCCGCCTGGGCCACACGCGCGAGCGCTAAGACTTGGTCGACCGTATCTGCAAGCGCGGAAAAGGCCCATCGCCCGGTTGAAGAATAGTCGGCGCCGGAAGCGCACATTGCGACAAGCGGAATTCGCCACCGCTCAGCCAGGTTGGCGGGTGAGGAATCGATGCCATCCAAATCCAATGAGAACAAGGCGAATACCGGCGGTTCGGAACCTAGAAAGGACTCCAGTACCGCGCGACTGCCATCGACCGCGTGAGGCATCTCGACGAACCGCACAGAAATACGGCGATGATAAATTCCCCCCCATCGGTTCAGTTGCTCGAAATACGTGTTGATGATCGCGAAGGGAAGCACTCGAGGCGCCGGCATCGGCGGGTAGGAGAGCGCCGAGACGCAAGTCTGAGCCGGTCAACCCTGGGTAGGAATCGTGGCCGAGCCGCTTGAGGTAAGCGACAAGGTCTGCACAGTCATTGAGCGACAAACGATAGCGTGGCATCCCTGAGTTCAGCGTGGCACCTGCTGAATCAACCCCTAAAGTGATCGCTCGCGTGATGAGAACGTCCGAGTATGGAGGCCTCGTGCGACCGTCGCGGCGCACCGTATCATATGGCTTGGTAAGAGCCGACCAAGTTAAGTCGGGCGGGATGAGGTTTCCCTCTGGCACGCCACGGCCATCGCGCCCATGGCAGTTCGCGCACGCGACGAGCGAAGCGGGCACTTCGCCGCCCCCGTTGACAACCGCAGTGATCTGTTGTCCGGACGGGCTGGACCCGTCTTGATAGATCTCCCGGCCACGGCTCACCTGATCAGAAGGATCCGCTGCCGCAACAGTCGGCGTTTCCAAATCAGCGCCTCTGTGCAGAACGGCCCCAGGGCTGCGATCGGTGTGAGGCTGACAGCCGCTCACGCCACCCAACGTAACGAGGACAGTGAAGACAACCGCGCGTGGGTGTGGCAACATGCTCACGTCAGTACAATCGTCCACGTCGTCACCGGCATTTTCTCGCGCTGCTGCGTGCGCTAGTCCGCGAATTTAGTCCGAATGGCCAGGCGCAGAAGGCAAACGACTAGCGCCCGCTGAAACTGGCCAGCGCTTCTTCCACCTTATGATACAAGCCATCGGCGTCGGCAGGATCCTTGTGTTTGATCCAGAGCCCTGAAGACTCGTTGCCGACGATCATGATCGACGCGTGCGCTTCACGGTTCTCAGCATATTGGCCCAGCTTACGTTCGACCCGAGCGAGATCTTCCTTCGTGCCAGTGAGGAAGTGCCAACCGGCGCGGGCACCGCAACGCTTCGCATACCTGGCGAGTTCTTCCAAGTTATCGACGGCGGGGTCGACGGTCATGGAGAGGATGACAATCTCCTTACCGAGTCGGTCACCCAAGTGTTCCTGCAGCTTGGCGAGGCTGCCGCTCATTACCGGGCAGCTTCCTTTACAAGCGGTGAAAAACGCGTTGATGATCACCACTTTCCCCTTAACGAGGTCGCTGTAAAAGCGAAATCGCTGACCGTTCTGATCGATGAGGACGGTGTCGGTAAAGTACTTCAAGCCGCCGCGGACCCGGAGCGCGTCACCGACCATCGCCTCCAGCTCATCAAGCGCCGCGAGCCTGCGACTGGTGCGGCCCTCTAGGCTATCGCCGTCGACAACGAGGACGCTCTGAGCGTGATCCGTTTTCTCAGGTGTGTAAACCTGAAGGGCTTTCAAAAGCATGTCGAGCTCGGCCTTGCGTCCCTCGGCGGCCGTTACCAAGCTCCACCCCGGCCGGGCCCCGAAATGAGCAGACCACTCCTTGAGTCGCCCGGGCCGATCTACAACCGGATCGACGCTAATAGAAATCAACGACACCTCATTGCCGAGACGGTCTCCCAGCGTCTCCTGAAATTTCGAGAATCCCGCACCGAGCAGCGGGCAGGCTGCCTTGCACGAAGTAAACACGAAGTTAATCGCGGCGACCCGCCCCTTGACAAGGTCACTGTAAAAGCGGACTTCGCGGCCGTCTTGGTCGACAACCGTGACATCAGGAATTACGATTTTTCGCGTGGCGGCAGACGCGGGCATCGCCGTATCCGTTACCGACGGAGATATACAACAGGTAACGGTACCGGACTTGGTTATGCCGCCGTCGTCGTTTTTGACCGTGATTCGGGTGTTTGCACTGACAAGAGAATGTGCTTTATGCCCGCCGACGTCGCCACTGCAGCCCGCCACGGCCAAGATCAGGCCATTCACTGCGGAACACCAAGCTCGGTGCCAGGGCGAGCCGGTCATTACTTTCATCGGACGGCCTCCTTCGGTTTCACGTTGAGCGTGAGGAACCAGTGTTGGTTAAGACGGGCGCCGGCGCCAGGCGACTCGGCATAAAGATAATAGGCGCCGGGCCGCGACGGCGTCAGCTCGATCACGTATTTTCCCTCGCCGGACTCCTGCTCGGCCCGGAAGACGCCGTTGCCAGCTCGGCGGAGAAAAGGCGAGCACCATTAAATCCTTCATGCCGCCCCTTGCAGCTCCTGTCGAACGGTCGACAATTCGGAACCGGATTCGGGCGGTCTCGCCGGCGACCAGGGCGGATGCCCCGGAGAGTACCTCGACCGCGATTGCGGACTGGGAAGCTTTCAGCTTATTCGGGTCGGGCTTGACCGAGACATCGAAGTAATGTGTGATCCGCGGGCTATCGAGCAGGAATGCAAGGTTGAATTCGCCGGCTGCAGTAAGACGGCCAACCGTCTCATACACGCCCGGTCGACGCTCGCGTAGGCTGCGGTCGACGGTGAGCACCGCGCGGGGCATCCGGTTGTAGTTGCTGAAGCTCCCCATCGGAGCGGCCATGCCTTCTTTATAGAAATAGATCGTCTTGTCGGCCGGGTTCGCTACCAATACGGCGCTTTCTCCTGAAGCCGGGACGATCGTTTCCGCGAGGCTGGGGATGGCGCCCCGCCCGTTTGGGGCGTTACGACCACCGGGAAAATCGACCACAGCGACGGGTTTCCCCTCCCCGCCGAGAGCGTCGATCGGGATTACCCGAACAGTGGCCGAGGCGCGATGGTGGACGTAGGCTAAGCGGCCGGCAAAGCTCACACCGTCGGGCTCCGAGTCGGTGTCGGCCGTCTGGACGATCCTGCCCGTCGCGGCGTCGATGATGTGCACCAGGTTTGCCTTGGGATTCACCGCAAATCCAAGCCGGCCCCCCGGCGCGAATCGGATTTGTCCAAGCCCCGGTTCGGCCTGAATGCGGTGGATCACGGCTAACGACTTCGGGTCGAGTACCGCGATGGTACCGTCTCCCTCATGCGTTGTGTAAAGCATGTGCGAGGCCGGCGAATTGGCGATCGACACGGGACCTTTACCTGTCGGTATGTCGACGACTTTCTTCAAGGCTGTTGTGTTGATCACGGACACCGTACCATCGCCGCGGTTGGCAACAAAAGCGAGCAAGCCGTCACGGTCGAAAGCGATTTCGTGCGCCCCTCGACCGGTCGGGATCGAGCAGACGAGCTTGGAACCAGCGGTTTCAATCACGGCGACGCCAGACCCAATGTCCGGTTCGACGTACGCCGCCCAGAGGTAATGACCGTCAGGCTGCAAGGCTAACCGGCTGGCCCGGGGAACCGGTGCGATTGAGGCGACCTCAGCCCATCTGGATGTGTCGACGACGGTGATCCGGTCCGATGATGGGGTGGCGATGTAGAGGCGGTCTTGGTCGCCAGAGAGTGCCCAATCCTCGGCGTTCCCTTTGAGTGGTATCAAGGCCAGCAGTCGCGTGTTGCCAAATCCGAAAAGCGGGTCGACGACGGTGACGCTGGCGTCGTCATTCATCGTTAAAACGTAGAATACGTTCAAGTCGAGGGCCGGGCGGAAAAGGCGTTCGCCACGAACGAATCGGGCGATCACCTTAGCGGCGCTGAGGGCGTCGCGCGGCTCGTCCGCGACACGAGCGGCCAGCCAGGCCGCGGGATGAGTGTTAGCCAGGCCGATTCCACTGGAGGCGTCGGTCAGAGTGAATCGAAAAGAAACATCATCGCCGTCGCGGAACTCACCGGCGGGCCGGTCGGGGTCCAGTCTGACTGGAAGCATCTCGAAGGCGATACGGACGCCCTGGTGCTCGTGATATTGGCGCTAGGTCCCGGCTTCGGACGAACGACAGCGTCAGCTTGAATTGCACCGGTCGCGTCCTGCGAGGGGAGGGCTACCGCGTCATGACGTGGCGGCCCAGAGCCGGCGGGCGTCGCCACATCGCAGCCGAAAATCGCGACGAGGCTTACCAGTATGATGTTCAGGCCGACGGCGGGCGATATCTTTTTTCGGCGGTGCGTCATGGGACATATTCTGGCGATGCTTCCGCGCCGGGTCGACCCCGGCGCGGAGAATCGGATTCATCGTTGCCGTCGGACCGCACGACTCGGCATATTTTGCGGCAGGAAACGTCTGGCGTCATCGACACGATTGTCGATGGCCTTTGGCGTCACCACGACTGCAGCATGCGGAGACGGCGGGGTCACAATGGGCCCAGAAACACGGACCTCGATGCGAGCAGAACCACCGGCTGAGGACTGCAAGCTGTAAACGCCGGTCGGCGCGACTGCGTTCGCAACGAGCGTAAATTGGCCGGTCAGAGCGTCGATCGGTGCCTGCGCCAGTTGGACGCCGGTCACCGAGAAAAGAGTGACCGTATTGGCAAAATCGGGCGAGTTGAGCTTCTTCCAGACCCGTCCCGTAACCGTGAGTCCGTTGCCATCCTGGGTGGCTTGGACGGTCAGGTCGTCCTTGTCCCTCTGTCCGACGCGGAAGACTCCCCAGAGGCCGTTTGCAAGCTCGCCGCTCTGAAAGCCCCGGTAAAGGTAGTCGCCCGCGATGCCGATTGGGGCACCCGGCGTGGCCCGGCTCGCGCCGCTGGCGTTCTCGATCAACAGGTTGAATTGCGAGTTCGGCGGGGTCGCGTTCAGGCACCCGAGCCATAACGATGGACTGTCTTCGCCGAGGACGCGCGAATCGGTTCCCATGCGCAACGGCCGCCACTTCCAGTGGTGGCCGTGGACGACCATCGGAGTATACGACGTGCCACCCGGATGAATGATCCGGAACCGAACGGGCAGGCCCTGCGGGGCATGAAAGATTGGCGTCTGCGGGTCCGACGTCGATGGGAAGGCCAAATCCGACAGTATATTGGCGATATTGATCCGGTTGTAGTCGCCGTTTGGAGGAGAGGTGGGGACCCGCAGAGAGATCGGCTCAGCTTTGTAGTTGAACGCCTGATTGGTCGGCGAACTCGGCTCGAGGCTGACGCCATCCTGTATCGCCAGGACAAACTCGCGGAATTGCGTGCCATCTTTGAGCGTGACAGTGGCCTGCGCCGGACTGTCGATGTCATCTTGCCACTTCGACTCCTCAGGCTCGACCACCAGCGCACCAAACAGGCCGTGCTGGACCTGGAAAAAGGGGTCCGCCGGGGACAGGCCGATCGCCCCGAACTCGACCGGCTGGCCGGTGACGCCCCCCTTGCCATCGATCATAAAATTGCCGGCGTACCATCGATAGTTGATCGAGGAAGGGTCGGCGTCCGCTGTCTGATCGGGGTTGTTCCCGGCGTTGAATCCGTCGGACGTCGTTACGTCATAAGAGACGAGTTGCGCGTGCATGCCGGCGCGTTGGTGGGGGATGAGCGTCGATCCGGGCCTGACTTTGATCCGGTTATGCAGCGTTACCTGGATCACATCACCCGCGTTAGCGCGGAGGACCAGAGGCTCGGGGATGTACGAGGAACGGACCGTGTTGGTCATCGGATCGTAGTCTTTCGCCAGGACATAAACCATGGCGTCTGGATCGGTGAGCTTTACGGCAGCACGGTCGTAGTACACAAGGCCGCCAATGGACGGGTTCGCGGTTGCGAGCGCCACGGCATAGACCTCGTAATTCTGGACCTTGCCCTTGACTACGAGGTCGTCCAGGAACTTTTGGACGTTGGCCGCGGCGGCGTCGGGGGCAGCCATCGCCTCGTTAGTGGGGATCGCATGCAGGCCATCCGCCTTGCCGTGGTAGCTGCGCAAAATGCCCCAGGCACCGTTATTGAGGCCGAGGGTGTCAGAGCTGGCGAGGTAGAGGTAGTCGGCGGCCGGCGGCGCTCCCACGTCCGACTGTGACGACGGTTTAGCAGGCGTCGGGGGCAGCCGGAAGAGCATCTCGAAGTGCTCGGATATCGACATCACCTGAGTGCTTACGATATCCCGAGTTGGTGTCAGTCGCCTCGTTGAGCCACTTAAGCCCATGCAAGTTGAACGCGTGCGGCAGGAAATGCGCGCCAATCAGAACTCGCACCTGCACGTCGTCGTTCTCGTACGCTCGGAGCAACGGCGTGTAGGGGTCAAAATCGCCTGCACCCACAAATGGTGCCGAGAACTTGAATGGCGATCCCCCCGAAATCGCGACGCCCTGCGGGGGTTGACGATCCAGTAACGGGTCGCCCCGCGAGATCGACGCGAACACATGCGATGGGTCCTTGATGACATTACCAGCGCCATCTAGATAACGCTCCGTGGCCGGCTCGCTGCGGTAGTTGACCGTGCGAATTCCCGGCTCAGGCCCGGTCGTGATGAGCGCCGGCTGGAATGGGCCGCCATTTGGCATGCTTGGCGAATTGATGGACTTGGGCTGAGTCCTGTGAATCGGGTCGAAGCTCATCCAGCCCCAAGGAAGGAGGTTCGCGGGAGGAACGTCGGGAATATACCGTGTGTAGTTTTTCTTCGTCGACGGGCTGTCGCTCAAGTACGCAAGCGACGAGTCCTGCAGCTCCAGGGCAAATTCACGATAGCTTCGATCGCCGTAATCATCTTTATAGGCGATGATTGCCTGCCAGCTCGTCGGGCCGCCGTCGTGAGTGGGCTTGCCGGTGTTTGGGTCGTAAGGAGCGGCATCGCGAGTGCCGAGGAGTGCGCCGGTGGACGAGTCTTTCCAGGAGGCGTCGCGCGGCTCGACCAGCAGCCCGGCGTATAGCCCGGCTTGCTGGTGGGTCGAGGGGCTTAAATGGTCGTGCGTAAACACGGTGCGCAACGTCCGGTCGCGAGACTTTTTCGGCGGGTCGGGACTGTCTGTGATCGGGTCTGCGAACCATCTTTGGATGGTGACCTGGGCGCCGTCCCACGCGTTAACCTTCTTCCCTAAATCGTTGACAATCGCGTTGCCCGGTCCGAAAAATGGGATCGGTTTGGCGGTCAGTGTTACCGGCATAGGTCCGGGCCCGTGCAGGCCGCCCGTCTTATTGATGGCGTCGATGCGCTCTCGAACTTCGTCGGGGCTGAAAGTGCCATCCTCGTAATTGAAACCGTTGGCGCCGCCGTCGGAGCTCGTGACGTCGAACTTCACGAGGTGGATGTGCTGGCCGATGATGTCGGTCGGCGTGCGCACCTGGAAGTCGTCGAGCTCGTAGACGCTGGGTACCAGGTTTGCCTGCCAGTACTCGACGACATCGCCGCTATCGGCCCGGAAAAAGAAGGGCTCGGGGCGCCGAGTGCCATCGAGCGTTGCCTTGACGTCGCCCCAGAGGCTAAGGATACGCTGCTGCGGGAAGTGCCAACCCAACTTGCTGAAGACTACGTCGAGCTGGATGTCGGCGGCCTTATACACGATTGTTTTCCCGACCTCCCCGGTTTTGGTGTACGGGCCTCCGGCGGGATCGGCGTAAGGCGCCCGGGAAGCCGCGGCCTACCGTTGGTGCGGAACACACCGGTACCACCGTCGGGCAAATCGGTCGGATGGGAACCCTTCTCGTGGTAGGTCATCGCGACCTTCTCCTCCGCGGTACCATCCTCTGGAAGTTTCACCGCGATGGCGGAGTCGAGTTCCTTGGTAAAGTCGAAAGCGTTGTGCTTTTCGTACACGTCCGTAGCCGGGTTCGGGACGTTTAGAATAAGGTGCCGCGGCAGACCTCCGTCGAGGGTCACGCCGTTCTCGACGGCGAAGTCTAAAGGCGGGTGTGGCGCCCGTCGACCGCCAACGCCCGGAATGAAGAACGGATAACCGGGGTTTTCCTGACTACTTTTATCGACCAGCACAGCCTTGTACCCGGAAAAATTGCCATTTGGATCGTTCTCTTTGACAATCTCGACCGCCGCGGGCATGGGCGCCATCGGCAGCGACGGAATCGGGACGACTGCTGGGATGGGTGTGCCGCGCTCGATCTCACCGTCGGGGAGGGCCCGCGCTGCGCGGCCGGGCGGCCGTCGGGTTCGAGCTTCGTGCCGGCCTCGAAGACGTCGTGGCTCCGCCAAAGTGACCACATTCCCTCGGCGAAGTGCGGGTAAAAATGGCAGTGAAAGATCGAGTCACCCACGGTCAAGTTGCGATTGCCGCTGCCATAGATGATATCCTGGGTGAAGCCGTCGCCCGGGGTGATTGTCTGACTGTCCAGAAGCAGGCTCTCGTCGCTTTCCGGTGTGCGGAGCCACTGGTGGGCGTGCAGGTGATGGACGTGGGTGATGTTGCCGCCCGCGTGGTTGATGCGGAACCGAACGTGGTCGTTCAGATAGCTGTGATAGACGTTCGACGGGTCATCCGGATAGAATGCCTTGGTCGCCACCGGTCCCGGCTTGTTCGGGTCTGGGTCTTTGGTCGGAAATGGGTCGACGGGCGTCGTTGAGCCGCACATCGCTGGCTTGGGCAGCTCGAACTGATTCGCCGGCCTGTCCACGATCATCGCTGGATCGCCCACCACCCAGGCGCTCAAAAAGAACTCCTCGAACTTGGACTCGGCGCTCCGCGCCATCGGCCCAACCTTGATCCGGTTGGCCCATATTTCGGCGCCGATGCCAGCCAGACCGTAGTTGATCGCGAAGATATCGCGCCCTGCCGAAAGGACATAGGTGAGGCGGTCAGTCCCCGCGGGGTCATTGAACGCCGTGAACGCCTGCACGACGGTTGGCGCGTCGTGATAATGGATCGAGAACTCGCGATAGGGCTGGAGGGCATCAGGATAGACGGGATTGGGCCGTAGTCCCTGGTCCGGTAGGAGGCCACGTTTCGGTCCGGTAATGATCGCTGTGAGGTCGGAGTGGACCAGCTCGACGACCGCCTTGCCGGTGGGGCTGGTCTCAGGCTTGCCGTCGTGTCCGATCACGACTCGTGTCATCTTGAGGATCGGCGTGTCCTTGGGGATCGGCGTTTGCTGGGCCTTTGGAATCCCGTCGGGGGAGAGGTCTTCGTATGTCGTGCCAGGCGGGTAGAGGGCCTCGTAGTCAACAATCGGATGCCCGTGCGATCCCTTATTCGGCCCGGACGCGAGCGCCAAGTCCTTCTGCGTAACCTGGCTGCGGTACCACTCCGCTTCTTCCGGCTCGACGATCACCGAGCCGAAGAGTCCCGCGGTGAGCTGGCCGGCGTCCACGCCGGCGGCGATGTCGGCCGCGGTGCTGGTGAGCAGGAAGGTCCCCTCCCTGCGGGCGAAGAAGCGGTAGATTTTCGACTCGCCCGGCCCGCACGGCGCGGCCGCGCGGAGTCAGGCTGTTGAGGTTTAGTCCGACATAAGAGGCGTCAGAGTTGATTGCGCCCACAAGCTCAAGCCCTGCGACGTGGACGCCCGCCTCGCGGGTCACCGGCTGCTCCACTGGGGGAGTGAAGAATCTCGGGATCGGGCAGAGCAGGTTCGTGAAGGTGATCTCCAGGCAGTCGCCCACATTTGCGCGGAGGACGATCGGCCGGGCCCGCTTGCCTGGCCGTAGGGTGACACAGCCGGCACTCGGCATCTCCTGGGGGTTCTGACTGCTGACCACGTCCCGCTTCAAGGCGAAGATCATGCCCTGGGGCATCGCGGCCCCGAGGCGATTGCACAGAAAAGCCTGATCGAGCGCCACGACCTCCGCCCGTACGACGCGCTTGATCCGTGGGTCGTCTAGGCCGCCGGGGTTGCGCGGGCTATTGTCTGTCGACGTGGTAGGCGGCAACTTGGTGGGCGGGGGAGGCGTGACAGCACCTCCTGCGGTTAACGAGCCGTTCATGTTGGGGCCGTGCTGGCTGCAAAAGAACGTGAGGATTGTGCCCGGTGCGACGGTTGCCTTGACGGTCGTCTGGGCCAATAGTGTCCCCTGCGGCTGCGGCGAGTTGCCCCAGACGCTCTGGCCCTGAACTACGATCGGCGCGAGAGCCGGTAGCCCGCCGCCGGTCTGGAACGTGAGAAACGCCTCGGCTTCGGCCTGGGTTGGAAAGACGACTCCGTGAGTGCCGGTCTGGGCCTTCCATGTGATCGTATCACCGGGGTTTACTTTCACGCCCAACGCCTTCATGCCGTTGACAACCCAAGTCGGCGTGCCGGCAACGATATTGCCGTCGATTTCTATGGCCGCGGCCAAGGCCTCGCGGCTCCCGAGGGCCATCAGAATCAGACCCGCCTGGAGAACCGCCGAGAACCTCTGCGGGCCCGAAACAGTGCCTGATTTTCTCATAGGTTCCTCCGCCGCTTTCCGAGGTTCGTCACGTTTATCGCTGCCACCGCAATCGATAGGTCTGTCGCACCGATGTTCGACACCGGGTCGGAAAGACTCGGTCAACACCCCGGCTTGGGCTTCAACGCGGTAATTGTCTTTCCCGCTACGAAGTCACATTTAAGACGACTATCAAGTTTTCCTAAGCTGCCCCGAAATTAATTCGGCTCAAGCCGGGACACCTTCACGGATCGGCACCGCGGCCCCATACGCCTGACGGCCATCTGGTTGACGAACAATTGGCAAAAAAGCCTCGAGTCACCTTTGAATTGGTCGTCGAGCTTTCGTTAGAATTAACGCGTGAAAACATTTGTGAGTAAGTTGTTGACTTTGCTTACTGACGTAACTATAGCGAGACCCATGGGCCGGAGCAAAAGAAATCTCGAAAAAGCGCCGGACAGATTTGCAACCTTCGTAAAGCCATAAACTTCGTGTGCCGTACGGTCGCGCCGCACGTGGATGACGTCTGTTAGCCAGAAAACTCGATAAGTTCTCCGTAGTCCATACGCGGCCCACTGTGGCATTTCGATTGCAGTTATCGGGATCTCGGAGAGTTTCACATATTTTATTTGACATTTGCAATTCGCGGAGTCAGTCTATTGCTCCATCTCGCACAATTCCTAGTGAAGGCTTTGCCAGCTCCGATGCGCAGCTCGACTCAGAGGCGAGAAATTGTCTACGAGCGCCGTCGATCCTTGTAGCCCTGTCGAATAGGCCAGAGACAACGGTCGCAGTCGGCTAGATTTCCTTTCGTGGTCGGTGGGCTAACAGTTTGGGAGCTCCAGAATGAGCTATCTAGACGCGCCTCGGCTCCATTTCTTCGGCAAGTTCTTCGCCAACCCATCCACGATCAACAACACTCTGAGCAACTTTAGCCTGACGCCGCCGCTTATCCTCTCCTGGAACCCTAACGGGTCGGCCTTTTTCCGATTCGTCGATTGCAACGTCAGTTCTGCGACGGGAACGGATGGCACAGTGGTATCGCCCGGTGCCGGCGACCCGATTACTCAGGCGACCGTCACAACTCCGCACAGCCCGCCCACGAAAGTGGCCAAGATCGTCGACCTCGACCCCGATCAACAGTCGATCACGCAGCTCTTTGGGGTGGTCATCACGCTGGCCCTGCCGAGTGGTCAAGGCGGGGTCTCAGGCAAAATGGCTATGGCCGAGCTGCGCGATCTGTGGTTCGGCCGAGTTCCTACTGCTCAGGACGACGGCGCAGCCAGTGCGGTATGGCAGTCCGTCCTCACGGATCTCAAATGGTCGGGTCTCGAACAATCCGCGTCGCTCCAGGAATTGTACAGCGCCAGCCCCGATCGCCTTTCCATCAAGTTCAACTGCGACGCTTACGACGGCCAGCCGACGAGTCCGACATTTAACCAGGGGCGGCTCGCGGGGACAATCGGACCTTGCATCGCGGGCGAGCCCGTACAATTCGTGATGGGCCGGCGGCTGCTTCCCGCACCCAATTCACTCTATTGGCCCGCACCGTTCCAGGTCTCGCGGACAGGGGACCGCGTCGTAATCGACGTCGGCAATTCGATCCCGCTCCAAATCGCGGGGGGTGAAGTGTCGGGTCCGTCGAAGCTGAGCGCTGTCATTCTCACTCAACAAGGACCGGTTGCTCTTGCCACGCCGGTCGATGTCTCGAGCCAGGCGTATAAGATCAACTCGGGAATATGTGAAGTTAAAATCACGCCCGACCAGGCTAGTCAATTGGAGAATAATCCACTCGGACTCGTTGCCGTGGGTAGTACGACGCCGTTGCTGATTGAGGCCGCGGACGGCCGATACGTCAACGTCGAGCCTTTCTCGCTTCGCCTCAACCCGGGCGAGTCGGGATCGGTCACGCTCTATGCCAGGCAGTTCGGCAAGCCACTGGCGGGGCTGAATTTGCCGATCGGCTTCGACGACCCCGGACTCGACGGCGGCAATTCGCCGCAGAGTGGAGTCGCGTTCCCGACCAACGTGACGACGCTTTCCTCGGGTCAGGCCTCGATTGTGATCTCCGCCAGCCCGCCCCAGCCTCTGCCCGGCCGCCGCTCGTCTATTGACAGTCAGGTCTACTTCCTCGGTGGACCTTGGGAACGCTGGGGGCAAATCTCGGCATCGAGTGGGGCGGCGTTCAGCGTATTGGTGTTCAATCAGGAACCGGCAGTCGACCAACCCACATGGGTCGACGTTCAGCCCGTGCTCAATCAGTATGCGGTACTCTACCCAGCGATGAAGCAGCAGCTCGACCTCTCCGATTTTCAAACGGTCGTGAGCAGATCATCTGAGCTCCTCGAGGTCATCTCGCTGCCAATCGATGATCCCGCTTTTATGCCGGTGACGCGGGATCTCTCGGCCTCGCATCGCACATTGATCCAGACGTGGATCCGGAACGGGTGCCCTCGAGGCGATAGCAATGCCTGACGAAGCGAAGCACTTTATCCCGGTGCTCCTCGGGACGACCCGCGCGGGCCGGCGAAGTGTGCGCGTAGCGCAATTGCTCGTCAGCGAGCTCGAGACCCGAGGCGAGATCGACACTTCGCTGATCGATCTGGCCGAAGTCGATCTTCCTGTGATGCGCTACCGCCTTGGTGATACCGACTCTCCGCCATCTGGCCTGACAGAATTCAGTGCAAAGCTGACTCGGGCCGACGGGCTCTTGATCGTCGCTCCTGAGTACAAGAATGGCTACCCGGGAGCCCTCAAGAACGCGCTCGACTACCTCGTGGCCGGGGTTTTCCGCCGCAAGCCTATCGGTATCGTTACAGTCACGTCCGGCGGGTTCGGTGGGCTCAATTGCCTCGCGCAATTGCGTCTGGTGTGTCTGGCGATGGGGGGAGTACCGATTCCGGCAACACTCCCCGTCTCGCGGGTTGATGAGGCATTCGACGAACGCGGCGGTCTGCGTGACTTTAGGCTTAGCGATCGTCTCGGACCATTCATCGACGAGATGGTGTGGTACACACGGGCGCTTGCGCCAGCGCCTGAATGAAGGCGGTCGCTCGTCCTGACGAGCAAGGGAAATTGTCATGAGAGGAGGGCTGAATTTAGAAAATATGAATGAAATTCAGCCGCCTCCATGTCAAGAGTCCAGTCCGGCGACCTCGGTTGCACTCGTCGCAACGCTCGATGAGCACGCTGCGGCGAAGGCCGGCATTCTTCGGCTCCTGCCGCGAGAAGTTTCCTGGTTGCAGGTACGGGCCGATCGAATCGGCGACATTCCTCCCAGGCTGCTCCGCCAAGATTTCGGCGGTGAGCTCCTATACAGTTTGGGAAGCGGAGAGCGACCAGGCGCGAACCACGGTGGGGACGGCCTGAATCGAAGCAGTCGATTGATCGCGGCAGCATCGGAAAACTACGAGCTCATCGAGTTGGATGCCGAGCGGGACATAGGCGGGGACGTACTCGCAGCGATTCCCCCCCAGCGGCGGCTGATTTGCTGCAGGGGTAGAGCGGCGTCGGCGTCGGATTTGATGTCGCGTTTCCGCCGGCTCTCAGGGATCGCTGCGCGATCGTATCTCCTGGTTAGCGATGCCCGACGCGCCGGCGATGGGCTGGCGCCCCTGTCGTTCCTCTATTCGACAGAGCGGAATGACGTCACAGCTTACGCCGACGGCGAGGTGGGGCTTTGGAGCCGTGTGGCCGCCGCCCGCTTGGGCGCCCCTTTTGTGTTTGTCGGCAGCGTCGACGGCGGATGTAGATCGTGCTATGGTCCAAATCCGGCGCACATGATCCGTGACTTTGGACTGCCGGTGCTGCGGGGCGTCGACCGCATCTGCGGGATCGTCGGGTCCTCCGCCTCGAAATCCCTCTCCCCAAGCCTGCACAATGCCGCCTATCGCGCTCTCGCGTATCCCGGATTGTTCCTGCCGTTTCGGGTGGAATCGCTCACGGAGTTCTGGCGCGAATTCGTAGAGAGCCGAGCACTCGACCAGATCGGAATGTCGATCCAGGGCTTGACTGTCGCCTCGCCGAATAAGGGAAGCGCTCTAGAGGTGGCGACCATTCGCAGTCGGGCGGTTTTACGGGCTGCATCGGGGAATCTCTTATTCCGGCGAGGTTCATCGTGGGCCGTAACGACGACTGATCCCATCGGCGTACTTGCCAACGTCGAGCGGCGGTCGATCGTGGGGCGACGGGCCGCCGTCGTGGGGTGCGGAGGTTCTGGGCGAGCAATTGCCGGGGCACTGAGCAAATTGGGGGCAACCGTGACGCTCGTGAACCGTTGCCGGGAACGCGGCGAGCGCGCATCACGGTTGCTCGCACTGCCATTCAAATCGCTGTCGGGATTCTCGGTCGCGGGCTATGATCTCGTCGTTAACGCGACGCCAGTGGGTTTAGACGACGATGATTTACCCTTTGAAATCGATCGATTGGAACGGCACGCAGTCGTCGTGGATCTGGTCTACGCCCCGCGCACAACCGCGCTGGTGGCTGCGGCTCGGACTCGCGGGGTGAATGTCGTCGAAGGTCGAGAGGTTCTCCGCGCCCAGGTCGAGCGACAATTTGCACGCATGACCCGGCTCGCGCCGCCGTCCGGTCTTTTTGCCGATAGGCTTGGGCTGACGGTGATGCCCAGCTCTCGATAAATTAAGGGGAATTTTTCTTCGGCGATTGTTCTGTCAAATTTGGACTTATACGTGCTCATGTCTACGCATATAGAGAGAACGGACCGCAAGTTCATCGAACGTGTGGCAAATCTGGCTCGCGAGACGTTCGCCTCTCGAGCGCATAGCTATGATCGGGATGCGACGTTCCCGGCCGAGGATTTCGCCGATCTATTCCGCGCAGGGTTGCACGCGCCTGTTGCACCTCGGTCATACGGTGGTCTTGGGTTGGGTGTTGGTGCAGGCCTCTATACTCTGTGGATGATGACCAAGGAACTGGCCAAGGCCGACATGTCTCTTGCCCGCTGCTGGGAAGGACATGTCAATTCACAGATGTTGATAGGCGGACTGGGTGATGAGGATCAAAAGAGCCGGTGGTTCCGGGGAATCGTCGATCGAGGTGAAATATGGGCAGCGTGGAGCGGTGAGCCGCAGGCGCGTATCCCCGGTCAAAAGACCGGGTTCGGCACAACGATACAATCAGTTAAAGGTGGCTATCTCGTCAGTGGAACAAAGGTATTCGCGACGAGCGCTCGAAGCGCTCGATGGGCGATTCTGTTGGTGAATACTCACGGCCCCGGGGGCGCCGTCACTCTAGCGCGGTCGATGGTTTATTGCTTCTCGCCTGTGACCTCGCGGACCCAAGCGTCCGCTTTGACGAATCGTGGTGGGACCCCATCGGAATGCGAGCCACGGTGAGCTATCTCGTGCGCTTCGACCACACGTTCATCCCCGAAGAGAACCGGATTGGCGAACCCGGTCAGTATGTGAGCGAAGGTTGGCAGACTCGCTTTAGCCCCCACTATGGCGCGACATTCCTTGGCGGTGCAGAAGGCGCCTACGAATACGCGCTACAGTACATTCACTCCCAAGGCAGAGAGGCCGATCCGTATGTCCAGCACAGGATCGCGAGAATGTCGCTCAATCTGGAGAGTTCGCACCTCTGGCTCCGTCGAGTCGCGGACCTATGGCAGACGGACCGGAAGCCAGAGGCGCAAAGGGCGGGCAACCGCGCGCGCTATTTGCTCGAGGAGTGGGCGACCGACACAGTGCAGCAAGCGCTGCATGCCTGCGGGGCCCGCGGGCTGATCCGGCCCAGTCCGTTGGAACGGATCTACCGCGACCTTTCGTTTTACGTCCTTCACGACAACTCTGACCATGTCTTGGCGACAATTGGTCGTGAAATTTTGGGCCAGGCCCACGATGCCTCGTTTTTTAACCCCCCACCGAGCCCAACCCGTGGCGACGCGACCATTCAAGGTTCAGCGGACTGAGTGAGGTTCCACATGCCTACATCCCGAACGTATGACCCGTGGCGGATCTGGCTTTTGGCCTTCGGTTACTTCGCTTTTTACATCCCGTACAGTGCGCTCACCAAGACCCTCTCCCTCGGCCTTTTGCCCGGAATGATTGGCCCGGTTTCGGGATTTCTGCTCCTGCCTGCCACCACCGTCGCCACCACCGTGGTCTTGCTTATTTTCGTCTTCTTGGGCCGAGGCTGGCGGTTCTACGACCGTCGCCACGTGGCCGGACGGATGGTTCCCGTAGTCCGCACGCAGACGCTGATCTCGGGTGTGGCGACGGCAGTCATGATTGCCGCCACAACGCTGAACTACACGTTTGTCGGTATCTCGATTTTGTTTGCCCTGCTGCTCATGCGCGGCGGTGTTCTGATCCTTGCACCGATCGTCGATACCTTTTTCAGGCGGCCGGTTGACATCGTCTCTTGGGTCGCCCTCGGCTTTAGCTTTCTCGCGCTCGCCCTCGCGTTTGCCGACGTGGGCAGCTATCAAATGACGCTCGTCGCCGGACTGAACGTAGCGGCTTACTTGGTCGGCTATGCAATTCGCATTCCCATCATGACGAGCATCGCCAAGTCCAAGAATTCGGCAAGCAACCAGCGATACTTCCACGAAGAGACTCTAGTCGCCGCAGTAGCCCTTACCGGCATCCCGGCGTTATTCGCGCTGATCGGCCGGGGTGAGATTTCGCTAGAGCTACGTGCGGGTTTCACCACCTTTTTCGCAGGTCCGCTCGTCTTTCCGGCACTGTTGATCGGCGTTCTCTATGGCTGCCTTTACGTGTTCGGAACTGGGATATACCTGGACCATCGTGAGAACACATACTGCATCCCGCTGAACCGTTGCTCCAGCCTGCTCTCGGGAATTTTCGCGTCGGTCGGCTTGACGCTCGTCCTCGGCCTGCAACGACCGAGCGGCTACCAGCTCGCCGCGGCAGGAATCATCCTCACCGCCTTGGCGATCCTCATGGTCTCGACGATCCAGGGCAATCGGCGTGCGGTGCGCGAGCTGGCACATCGCATCATTTTGTTCGTCTGCGCCGGCAATACCAGCCGATCGCCGATGGCCCAGGCCCTTTGCAATGACGAGATCCTCCGCCGCCTCGGCATTCCACGTGAGCAGTTCGACGCGGCCTCAGTTCGGGCAATTAGCGCCGGCTTGACCGCCGAAAAAGGTCGACCGCTCTCTGCAGCCGCACAGAGCACGCTACAAGAGCTCGGCGTAGCGCCGCATGAGCATTCTTCGCAGTTGATCACGGCTGAGCTTGTCGAACAGGCCGAGAGTATTTTCTGTATGACAGAAGATCAATGCAGGAACGTCGTCAGCCTGTTCCCGGCGGCGGAGTCGAAGGTCCGACGCCTTGACCCTGAAGGAGACATCGAAGATCCCAGCGGGCAGGACTTGGCTGCATTTCTCTCGATGGGCGAGCGGCTTCAGAGACTCATTCGCGTTCGCGTCTCTGAGTTCGTTTTTTCCTGATGGGGCGCGGTGGTCGATAGAATAACAATCGCAATTATTGCCGCGGAGCAGCCGTTCAACGCGGTCGCCTTGCAAGTGGCGACCTACGATCCAGTTCCATAGAAAGAAATCGTTTTCCGTCAGTCACCGACGACCCGCGACTTCGGCTCCGACTGAATCCGTAAGCGCCGAACGTTTTTGGCCAGATCGGCCAGCAATACGTTGAGAGCGGTCACGGTAAGGGAAAGCAACAAGAAAGCGATCATGCCGACGCAACCTACGATCAGCAAGGTGACAGACACACCGATTGTTTGGCCGCCGAGTACCTCTCTCGCCAGAAAAAAGCCAAGTACCACCAGTGAAAACGTGCAGAACCCGATTGCAACCGCGAAATGGTAACGGCCCCAAGTATTGACGAAACGATACGGCCACGGGGTTGACAGCGACAGGACGATGCTTGGTCGATCGTCGTCGATGACGGGCGATTGATCGTCCGCAGACGAACGGGTGGGGGCGAATACAGGAATCTCGACCTGTGAGTCTTCGAGGTCGACGTCGGTCACGATCGGCAGCTCATATTGTGAATCGTCAGGTTTGACGGCCTGCAGCGACGCATCATCCGGGTCGTCGACCTGTGATGTCCGGGTTATGGCCGAAAATCGAGCGAAGCTGCCGAAGCTTTGAGCAGCCGCAGACGCTTCAAATAGCGGCGGAGCCAGCGCGAGTTCTTCTTTGGCAGCGCGTGGGATGGTCGAGAACCGCCTGCCGCACCGACGACACCTCAAATTCCGCAATTGATCCAAGATGATCGGGAAACTTACCGAGTCGCTCACAATTCGGACATCGGATCATCATGGGAGAGTTTACCTTACGGCTAATGCCAATCCTCCCGCCGAACATCAGCACCTT
The DNA here is from genome assembly GCA_963850935.1 of uncultured Isosphaeraceae bacterium. GTDB lineage: Bacteria > Planctomycetota > Planctomycetia > Isosphaerales > Isosphaeraceae > CAWFRS01. Next base: position 123,446 of record CAWKNT010000012.1, on the reverse strand, counting down.
TATAGGCGACAAGTGAACCAAATTCAACAAAGTCGCGATGCGTGTCGTTTCTTTTCAACGCGGCCCGCCCGCGTGGGCGAAAGAGCGATTCCTTGATCAGGCTTAATGAGGAAGAAGTAGAGAAGCTCGCATCGTGCGGCATTGGCGCTTATAAATCTTCTGCGCACGCCGCTTTAACGCGGGCCCATCGGAGTTGATAAGGATCGCTTTTGTGTTGGCCAGCTCAATGAAACTCACTACGCATTAGTCATGGATGCAATCGTTCTTTTGACGCGCAGAACATAACCGAACCTTGGTGGTCCGAAAGCATCTCGCGCGCGTGCGCTGATATTGGCAAGTTTGGTTTGCCATAACGATGAAGGCAGGCTCAGAGCAATGTACCATGTAAGAGCATGATCGCTACGGTGAAGTAGATGATCAGACCAGTGACGTCGACCAGAGTTGCAACGAACGGGGCCGACGATGTGGCTGGGTCAAATCCCATCGATCGTAGCAGAAAAGGGAGCATCGACCCGGTTAAGGTCCCCCAAAGCACGACGCCGATCAACGAGAAGCTCACGGTTAAGCCGACCAGGAACCAGTGGGGACCATACAGGTTGGAGACGGCGTTCCAGGCGGCGATCCGGATGAAACCGATCGAGGCGAGTATCGTACCCAGTAGCAAACCGGCGATGAGCTCACGGCGCATCACGCGCCACCAATCGCCGAGTCGGACTTCGCCTAAGGCTAGGGCGCGAATGATGAGCGTGGCGGCCTGCGAGCCCGAGTTTCCGCCACTCGATATGATAAGTGGGACGAAGAGGGCCAGGACGACCGCGCGTTCAATCTGCTTTTCAAAAAAGCCCATGGCTGTCGCGGTCAGCATCTCACCGACGAACAAGATGACCAGCCAGGTTGCCCGCTTGCGCACCATGGCCGGCAATGATGTGCTCATGTAAGGATCATCGAGTGCCTCCAAACCGCCGAATCTTTGAATCTCGCGGGTTGCTTCTTCCTCGGCAACATCGATCACGTCGTCCAAAGTCACGATTCCCGCCAACCGGCCTTGCGAATCGACGACTGGCAGCGCGATCCGGTCGTATTTTCGGAAGACTTCGACGGCCTTCTTCTTATCTTCGGTCACGGCCAGACTGACGAACTTGTTGTCCATGACGTCGGCGACATGCGTGTGGAGTGGAGCGAGCAGAATCTCGCGGATTCGTAGATCGTCGATCAGTTTGTTCTGATCGTCGACGATGTAAATGACGTTTAGTGTTTCGCTGTCGCGGCCGTGGGCGCGGATGTGGTCGAGCACGTGCCGCATTGTCCATTCCTTGCGGACAACCACGTAGTCGGGCGTCATCAGTCGGCCTACGCTGTCTTCGCCGTAGTTGAGCAGCGCGCGCGCAATGGCCCGTTGGTCGGGATCGAGCAGATCGATCAGTCGCTCAGCGTGGTCGGGGGGCAATTCGGCGAGGAGCGCCGTCCGGTCGTCGGGCGCCATTTCATTCAAGATATACTTGGACTCTTCCTCGGAAAGTGATTTGAGAACATCCTGCTGAGCGTCGAGATCGAGATAAGCGAAAGCCTCCGCGGCCAGCCTTGGCTTGATCAGCCGCAAGACATGCACTTGCTCGCTCGTGGGTAACGCGTTGACAAGCTCGGCGAGATCGGCGGAATGCCAGCGGTTGACGACCTCGTGCAGGGTATCGTCGTCATGGGTTTCGATGAGCTCTCGGATTTCGGGTAGCGCCAGCTTTCCCAGCATTGGGGTTCATTTCTCAAGTGGGCGAGACAAAGAGGGCAAGTCAAAGGCACCCGGGCCGGTCGGTCACTCCACGTCTCACCCTCCGGCCAATCGCTCGCGGGGCAAGATTTCGATTTGGCACGTAAAAAAGGGGGGGAATCTTGGCCCCGCCGCTCGACGCTCGTGATCAGTCGATTATGGCATCCAAGATTTGCGATCGATAGACCTGGACGTTCACTTCGCACCGTCAACGTCATGAATTGAGCCGCCAGTTGAAGCAGTTCAAAAATGATGAGAATGTCACCCACGGCAGGCCATTGACCGCGCGGGATTGCGCCCTTAGCATCGGGTGACTTGTGTCGATCCCAGAACCTCGAGTGCCCTATCAATCATGCCGACTCTGATTGCACAGCCGACCCGCGTCGAGGCGGCCGGTAACAAGCCGAAGTTGATCGATGAGTTCGTGGGCCGCGTGAATACGGGCGACACCGGGGTGAGTATTGCGCACATGCGCAGCCCCGGAGGCTGGGTCGAGCCTGGCCAGACGCCTGAGTTCGATGAATACACCGTCGTGCTGACAGGCTTATTGCGTGTCGAGCATCAGGCAGGGGTGCTCGATGTCGCCGCTGGACAAGCAGTCGTGGTCAAGCGTGGCGAATGGGTGCGATATAGCACACCACAAGACGAAGGTGCCGAGTATATTGCGGTGTGCGTGCCGGCATTCTCACTCGCGGCCGCGCACCGCGATCCTTTGTCATGAGCGCCGCGCCGGCGCATGAGGTTTTGATGCAGGGCAAAGTTTGCCTGGTCACGGGAGCGACAGCAGGCATCGGTCAGGTCGCCGCCACCGAGCTTTGCCGGCGCAGCGCGCACGTTGTCGTTGTAGGTCGATCGTCCGAGCGATGCGCCGCTACGCAGGCCTTGGTTCGTACTGCAACCGGAGCCGACCGGGTCGATTCATTGGTGGCTGACCTGTCGTCTCTCTCCGAGGTGCGCCGGCTCGCCGGCTTGGTACGCGAACGGTATCCTCGTCTTGATGTTTTGCTCAACAATGCCGGCGCGATGTACTGGAAACGTAGCGAGAGCGCCGATGGTATTGAAAGGACGTTCGCTCTCAATCACCTTTCCTATTTCACACTCACAAATCTCCTCTTGCCGCTGATCAAGAATTCAGCTCCGGCGCGGATCGTCAATGTGGCTTCCGATGCTCATAAGGGGGCCGTCATAAATTTCGACGATGTTCAATTCAGCCAAAAATATAGCGGATGGCAAGCCTACAAGCAGTCGAAGCTCGCCAACATCATGTTTACATACGAGTTGGCGCGGCGGCTTCCAGGATCGGGCGTAACCGTCAACAGCCTTCATCCCGGCTTCGTGAACACCAACTTCCTGCAGGTGTTCAATGATGCTCCAGCCGGATGGTTGATCCGATCGGTCGCCAACATCGTCGCCATGACGCCCGAAAAAGGGGCTCGGACGTCGATTTATGTCGCCTCATCGCCTGAGGTCGATGGGATGTCGGGCCGTTATTTCGTCAAGGAAAAGCCGGTCGACAGTTCACCTCAGTCGCGCGATCAGGCGGCGTGGGAGCGGCTCTGGAGGCTCAGCGTGGAAATGACCGGGGCCGGCGGCGAGTCATGACGTCCCCGTCACTCGCGCTGTCGTTGTCGACTTCGGTATTTGTAGTCGCTTGAGAAACTGGATCTGGCCGGCATGATAGACGTCGTGCATCGCTATCCCGTGAATCAAGGTCGAGTAGCGGACCTTCCCCCCCTTGGGAATATCGTCGAGCCGTCCGGGCGGAAAGGCTGCGATAGCCTCGCGAAGCGCGCGGTGCTCGTCGTCGAGGAACGTGACAAAATCCCTCCAATTCGAGGTCGAGATAGAGGCTGGCAGCGCAAACCAGTTGCTCCCCTTGAGCACAAACGACCCGCGCTTCTCATCGCGCAGTCGTCGCCGAACAACGTATTTCCAGTATGCCGCGTGAACGACGATCTCGGCGATCGAATGGCGATCGGATCGAGGCCTCCAAGCCGTCTGGACGGCCGTCAGACCGCGGATGGAGCCGCGCAGGTTCGGCCCATGCCAGGCTTTGCGGCCATAAGACTCGTCAACGATCTGAAGCAAAAGCTGAAGTTGCGCGGCTTGCGGGCAACTATCAGCAATCACGCGTTGAGCGCTCATTTGAGGAAGCTCCAAGTTTGGCTCGGTGAACCTAGGGTGTGAGGAAGCTCGGCGTGCGGTCCGGGGTACTTACCTGCCCCTTAGACGATGCCAGATGATAAGATCGTCACGACCGCCAAAAAAGAACCGAGGTTATTTTGTTCAACGCCATAGTCGTTGCGATGCACGTCTGTCTGGCCTCGCCGGTGAGCTACCACCGCGGTTCGACTCGTGTTCTATGGCGACACGTGATCGCGTGCAGTCGAAGCCATTAAGGCACCGAACACAACTCATCATCCGCGACTTATAGGCCCACGTCGCCGGTGGGCCCATGTTAGCCGGATCGGTCGCAGCTTGAAACGTCGCCAGCCTCGGGCAAGAATGCAAATCGAACTGCGAACCCCCTGTTACCTTGTTTAGCAGATCAAGCATCTGATGAAGGTTCAGAACGATCGCCGCCAGCTGTACTCGCTGGTTGCACTTTACGGCTCGCTCGCGTTGGGTTGGGCGGTGTTCGCCGGCTCGGTCGTCCGGCCGCTTTTGACCTCGGAAGAACCGGGTCGCATTGTCTCGGCCGTGAAGCATTACGTCGAGAGTTTTGCCTCGCCGTTCATCCCCCGAGACATAGTCGGCCGCTGGCGCGAGTTCTCGGGGGCGGTCCTGCTCGCGCTAGTCCTCCATCTGACGATCGTCTTGTTCCTCCGGCGATACAGCCTGCGGTCCACTTTAGGGCGATGCTCGAACGACGTCCCGACGGACCGCCAGACCAACCTGTTGCTTATTTGTATCTCGCTGCTTTTCCTCGCCGTCACGCTCTACTATGGGCCTATTCACGACTATTTCTTCTACCTCAATATGTGGTACGAGGTCTGTCAGGGCCATGACCCCTGGTTCATGGTCTTTGGGATAAATGGCCGAGTGCCACTGAACGCTTACGGGCCATTGTTCAATGTGTTGGCGGTCTTGGAATGGGTCAATCCCCTCGCACCCAAACTTTTGTTCGCTTACGCATATATCCTGTTCTCTGTCTGGCAGATCAAGGAATTCGCAGCGAGCCGTCGACTCAGCTGTACGCGGTTGGTCGTATTGACGGCCCTGTTCTGGAACCCATTCCCATGGGTCGAAATCGCGATTCGGGGACATTTTGATATCTTGGTTGCTCTGTTTTGCCTCGGCGCGATTCGCACGAGCGGGAGGGGTAAAGGTGTCCTTTCGGCGATTTTCCTGGCGCTAGGCGCCTTGCTCAAGTTTTTCCCGGTGGTGCTGATCCCTTTCCTTGCCCTCGATCGCGGCCGAATCCGCTGGCGGTTCCTTTTCGCGGCTGTGGCAACAATCGCCCTTGGCATGGGACTGAGCTACTACCTCTGGGGCGAGTCAACGCTCGCGCCTCTGACCTTTGCCGCCACCCGGAGATCAAACTGCCTCTCAGTTTTCCGGTTTCTCCGCGGCCGGTATTCTCCACTCCTCTGGGTTACATACCGTACAAACGTGGATTACCTGGCGCCCATCATCATGTTTGTCGCCCTGCTGCGTGTGTGGTCGTGGTACCGGATCCGTCACCCGGAAATCGAGTCGGCCTGCGTGGTCGCGGTAACGACGACGACCCTGTTTTACCACACGGGTTTCCCGCAGTATCAGATGGTCCCGTTCGCGCTCGGCGCCGCGTGGGCCGTACGCTATTGGGAGGTTGGCAGGTGTCGAATCGGCCGCGCCATTGCGACCACGTGCTATTTTGGATGGCTCGGTGCATTCGAGATTTATTTCCTCACCGTCGAGGATGGATCGACATACTATCGGAACTACGTGGAGGACATCCTCGGGCTCCCCTCGTTCCTCGTCGGGTGCGCTTTCGTGGCTGCCGTGGTCTGCTCGGCCTGGCCGGAAGACCCGCGTGCCCTCGGACGGCCGGCACTGGACGCAGCGGACGGAGCGGGACTCGGGGCTGCCTCGCCCTCGTGATCGTTGTGCGGCGCCTCGCTCGAGTGAGACAAGGCAGGCACACCAATGCCGGGGATGCCCAGGTCGCTGGGGTGCATCCCGGCGGCGATTTGCGCGGCGGCGTTGAGGTACAGCTCAGCCTTTTGACGACGTTCCGAGGCTTCATGTCGGATGGCTGCAGTGATGGTGTAGAACATCGCCACGTTCGAGCAGATCTTGGCCCAGGCCTGGTCGTCGATTCCGAAATGCGATGCACACTCGGCCGCGTCGATCGCTGGGGCTGTTCCATGAGACCATCCGAAGGCCTGACGGCCGCGGAGCTCGCGGAGTACCGCCTCTGCCAGTGCGATGTGACCGCAGAGCGACGGGTGGTGCCCGTCGTTGATCATGAGATCGCCCAGTATGCCGTGTGGGCTGAGTGCCCGCAGCTCGGCTGAGCCATCGATCAAGATGCAGGCGTGCCGCTCCGCCACACGCCGATAGGCGTCGCGGAACGAGGTCTGGCAGCGCTGGGGAAACCCGTCCAAGTCCCTTGCCAGACGATAATCGCGGGCGGCTTCGGGATAGTTGCCCGACCGCTCCAGAAGCCGGGCGAGGCGGAAATGGGCCTCGGCGAACCCGGGCTGCCTGGCGATCAGCGCGCGGTAGCGAGCCATGGCCGGCCCAGGATCTGACTCGGCCGAGCGGGCCGCGAGCCAGTCTCGGGCAAACGCTCGGCGCTCCTCTTGCGAAACCGAAACCGGCAAGACCGAGCGGTTCGGCTCGTATCCCGACTGGTTGTCGGCGGGAATTAACAGCACCGGCACGGTTCCAATCCGCTCACACCAAGACACAATGTCTTCGAGCCGCCGGCCAAATTCGTCGAGGATTCGCTCGGACTCAGCGTATCGCACGATCGGCGGCTCGATCGGTCCGCGCTGGACGATTTTCGGAGGAGCCATCAGCCGATATTTGTCGAATGCCTCGGACACACACCGGGACAAGCGTGAGCCGAGGCCATCTTGCATCACGAACTTGAGCGCATAGGGCAAAAGCCCGCCAGGTCGGTCCCCGTCCTGGTCCCAAGGGAAACGGGCCTGGAACTCGTTATGGCCGGTGAAGATGATCAACACGTCCGGCCGGCGCTCGATCCGCTCTAGCTTCTGGTGCATCTCCTCGAGCGTCGCCCCCTCCCTGGCGAGCACGTCGGCGACCACTCTGCGGCCAGGCAGCGACGTCTGGAGTTTCCAGGCTACGATCCGGCCGATCGAAAGCCATTCCTGGTAAGGTTGGCCGCGTGCACTCGACCCGCCGATCACAGCGACGTGGAGCTCGTCGCTGGGCGAGACCGTAAACCGCGTCGGCAAGTTGGGAAATCGGTGCGCCCATGCCAGCCAGAGCGCGCTGGCGGCCTCAAGGATCCCTATGCAAAGCAGCGAGGACGCGCAAAGCAGCAGCAGCCGGGCTGCGGTAGGCTGGCCGATGCCGTTGCGACGGGCCCTGACGATCACGATGGTCAACACGCCCCCACCAATAACGGCCAGTCCGAGCGAGACCCAGTAGACGATCAGTATCGACCAGAGGAACCTTTCCGCTAATGCTTCTTGGGTCGAATGCGATAGTGTCGCAAACACTTCGGGTAAGACCGCACAAACCGCGGCCAATGCCACGACAGCCACCGCCAGAGCAATCGGCTTGGCGGTCCGGCGAAAATCAAAAAGTAATTCCGACCGTCGCACAACCGTCCCCTTCGGGCTCATCGAGCATCGGATTCAGGCAAGCAGCTTGGTCACGACCTTCCCTTCGACATCAGTCAGCCGGAAGTCGCGGCCCTGGAACCGGAAAGTCAGCTTGGTGTGCTCAAGGCCAAGCAAGCGTAGAATGGTCGCCTGCATGTCGTGTACGTGAACGCGGTCGGCGACAGGGGCAAACCCGAACTCGTCGGTCTCGCCCAAGGTCAATCCTGGCTTGACCCCTCCTCCTGCCAGCCACATCGTCATGGCATCGATATGATGATTGCGGCCCACAGTTTCGCGGATTTCCCCCATCGGTGTGCGGCCGAATTCGCCTCCCCAGACGACCAGAGTGGATTCGAGCAGACCCCGCGCTTTCAGATCCTTGATCAAGGCCGCGCACGGCTGGTCAATGTCGCGGCAAACCTGGTCAAGGTCGCGGGTCAAGGTCTGGCCTGGGACGCCATGGTGGTCCCAGTCGGTGTGATAGAGCTGAACGAACCGCACACCCCGCTCGACCAGCCGACGGGCCAGCAAGCAGTTGTTGGCGAACGACGCCTTACCGGGCTCGGCGCCGTACGATCTAAGAGTTACGGGTGTCTCCGAGCCCAGGTCGATCAGTTCCGGAGCGCTCGACTGCATGCGGTACGCCACCTCGTAGGCGGCGATCCGCGTGGCGATCTCGGGGTCGGCGGTCACGTCCAGCCGCGCATGGTTTAAGGCGGCGATCGTCTCAATTGTCCGGCGCTGCCGGCGCGGCGAGATCCCGTCCGGCGTGCTCAAGTTCAAGATCGGCTCGCCGCCGGCCCGTAGCGGCACCCCCTGGTACGACGACGGGAGAAAGCCGCTTCCCCAGTTGACCGCTCCGCCTCGCGGCCCGCGCGGGCCTGATTGAAGCACCACGAAGCCTGGTAGGTCGGCTGACTCGCTGCCGATGCCGTACGTGACCCAAGAGCCTATGCTGGGCCGGCCGAACTGCACTGTCCCGGTGTTGGCAAAAAGCTTTGCCGGCGCATGGTTGAACACGTCGGTTGCGACCGATTTGACGATCGCCAGGTCGTCGGCCACGTCGGCCAGCCGCGGCAACAGCGCCGACATCCATGCCCCCGACTGGCCGTGCCTGGCGAACTTGCGGGTTGTCCCCAACAGCTTGGGATGCTTCTCCGTGAATAAATCCATAAACGCGAACCGGCGTCCTTGAATGAACGAGTCCGGGATCGGCTGACCGCTGTATTTTTGGAGCTGGGGCTTATAGTCGAACAGCTCGAGCTGACTTGGACCGCCGGCCATGAAAAGATAGATGACGCTCTTGGCGCGCGCGGGCAGGTGGCCCGGGCGAGGGGCCAGGGGATTGGAACCTCGGGGGGTCGCCTCGCCGGAATCGGGCGCGCGAGCCAGATTGCCGTCAAGCTCCGCTATCGCGGCTTCCGCCAGCTGGCCACGCAAGAGTGAGGCCAGCGCCATTGTCCCCAGCCCCACGCCGCAGTCGGCGAAAAAGTGGCGCCGGGTTTGGTGGCAGAGGACGTGATCGATCGATCGTCGTCTATCGGAGTCGCTGGACATGGCCAAGAGCCCCCGGTTGCCATTGCGAACAGGTTTATTCGCGGGTCACGAACTCATCGAGGTTGAGCAACACGCGGGCCACGGTGACCCAGGGCGCGAGAGGCGAGAGTACTCCGTCGCCGGGCGGCCGATTGGCCGCCGGACCGGCGCCCAGCGGCTCCGGGCCCAAACCATCCACGCGTTCCTGTGCCAGCAGGTTCTCGAGCTTGTCCAGCTCGCTGTCGGCCGCCGGCCGGCCGAGACAAAGCATGATCCCATGCCGGAGCCGGTCGCGGTCCGAGGCTGGGTCCGGCCGCTCGCTCAATATCCGCTCCGCCAGTCCTTCGGCGAACTCGACTAGCGCCGGGTCGTTGAGCATCGTCAGAGCCTGTAACGGCGTGTTGGAACGGAACCGGTGCGTGCAGGTCTGTATGCCGAAGGGCGCGTCGAAGGTCGTCAAGAACGGGTGCGGCGTGGCTCGCCAGAAGAAGGTATAGAGGCCGCGGCGATAACGATTCGGGCCGGAATCGGCCTGCCACGGGCGTTTCATCTGACCCAAGGTCATGACACCCTCGGGCTGGGGAGGGAAGACGCTGGGGCCTCCGAGAACAGGCGTCAAGAGATCGCTGGCCGTCAGGGCAGCGTCGCGGATCAGCTCGGCGTCCAGGCGGAGGCGGGCTTGCCGCCACAGTAAACGATTGTCCGGATCGATCGTCTGCCCTTCCGGACGCAATCGCGACGACTGGCGGTAGGTCGCCGAGCTTACGATCAGCCGATGGATTGCCTTCTGGCTCCAATTACAATCCATCAGCTCGCAGGCCAGCCAATCGAGCAACTCGGGATGACTGGGGGCCGAGCCTTGTGTGCCAAAGTCGTTGTCGGTCTCGACCAGTCCGCGGCCGAAATAGGCTTGCCAGATGCGGTTGGCCACCACGCGAGCCGTCAGTGGGTTGCGACGATCGACCAGCCAACGGGCAAGATCCATTCGATCGGCCGGATCGCCCGCGCTCGCGTTCGCTAAAGGAGGCAGGACGCTGGGAACACCCGGCTGGACCTGTTCGCCCTTGCGAGTGAAGTCCCCGCCCAAATGCACATGTGTCGGACGCGGACTACCCGATCGTTCCTGCACGACCATCGTCGTCACAAACTTGGGCTCGGCGGTGCGCAGTTTCTTCAGTTCCGCGAACTCGACCCGGAAGGTCGGGTCGCGGGCCATCATCAGCTCGACGAGGGCGCGACGCTGAGTTGGAGACCGTTTCTCACGCGGCAAATCGAATGCCACTCGGACCAGAGGGTCCTGGGCCTGAGTGAACTCCAGTGTGAGCGTCCCCTCCCATTTGCGTTCGTAGTCATCCAGGTCTGGATACCGCGCCGCAAGCGTACGGTGAAACTCATCGATGCGGTCGCGGACCTGCTGCCGCCTTGCGAGGTCTGCAGGCGCGGCGATCTCGAGTTCCGGCTCGTCGACATTGTTGAAGAAGGCGTAAAGCTGGTAGTACTCGCGCTGGGAGATCGGATCATACTTGTGGTCGTGACACTGGCAACAACCGATCGTCAGGCCGAGGAAGACTGTGCCCGTGGTATTGACCCGGTCGACGACTGCCTCGACGCGAAACTGTTCGACATCGATTCCCCCTTCTTGATTGATCGGGGTATTACGGTGAAAACCAGTAGCGACGCGCGCGCCCGTGGATCGCCGGGCCGGAGGTCCCCGGCGAGCTGGTCAATCGCGAACTCGTCGAACCGCATGTCGGCGTTGAGAGCGGCGATGACCCATTCGCGGTACTTCCAGATCGAGCGCGGGGCGTCGATGCTGTAACCGTTGGAATCGGCATAGCGAGCGACGTCGAGCCAGGGGCGGGCCCACCGCTCGCCGAAGTGAGGCGAGGCCAACAGCCGGAGGACTGTGCGATCATCATCAACATCGTCCGTCTGGCCGGTCAGGAAGGCGTCTACGTCCCCGGGCGAGGGGGGCAAGCCGATCAAGTCAAGGTTCAAGCGGCGCAGCAAGGTCGTGCGGTCGGCTTCGGCGCGGGAGCCAGCCCGGCCCGTTCGAGCCGGGCCAAAATGAAGCGGTCGATCGGATTCCGCGCCCAGCCGGGCTTAGAGACCTCTGGGACGACCGGCCTTTTCGGTGGGATGAACGCCCAGTGCGACTGGTTGGGGGCAATACCGGGCCGCTCGCCAGCGATCGCCTTGGGCCCCTGGTCGATCCAGTCTCGCAGTAGCTTGATCTCGGCATCGGGCAACGGCGGCCGTTTCAAGGGCATGCGCTCGATATCACCTTTGCCACGTACGGCCGCAACGATCGGGCTCTCCTCGCCACGGCCTGCAAGCACGACTGGCCCGCTGTCACCCCCCAGAAGCGCCGCGGCGGCGGTGTCGAGCCGAAGCCCGCCTTTGGGCTTGGTCGCTCCATGGCACGACACGCAATGACGGGTCAGGATCGGCTTGACCTGACTGGCGTAATCAACTGGCGAACCCTCCGCTGCAACGCCGACCATCGGCAATATGGCGAGCGATGCCAGCACCAGAGCGGCCGCGGCCAACCACGCGCTTGTTCGTACGTGCACTACGCCCATTTGAGGAATCGTTGGCGATGTACAGGAAGGAGTTCGGCGAGACCACGACCTAACGCGGCAGCACTCGGCCCAACTGCGAGTAAGTGCCAGCTTATCTTCACCATACCGCAAAACGGCGGCCCGACGCCAGCAGAATCATCCAAGCGTCCGATCCGTCAAGCTTATGGAACTGCCGAATCAACGATTCACCAGAACGAAGGTCGAGAGAACATGATGAAGCAGTTTGCCACCCGCGAGCAACGCGGCACAGCGCCTCGCCAGGTCATAACGGCGATTACTTCCGGGCATCAATCGATCGAACCGGTGCAATGGCGAACGAGCCCCGGATCTCGACCGGCTGAGAGCCAATCTTGATGGCGATCTCGAACGAGAAGCTTTTGCCGCCAGAGTCGGCATTGGTGGTCGAGTCCTTCGGCTCGACTTCGGCACCGGCGAGCCGGGCCATCGGCGGGCTCGCAATTGGAGCCGCGGGCTGAAGCGGTGGCGGCGCCGTTGGCATGGACGCGGTTGGGGGCCGCGTCGCGGTGCGGGCCTCGAAAAACTCGGGCATTGTCGCGTTGCCTGGCGCGGTAACCACAGCCACTGTCGATTTCGGGCCCGCGACCACGGTGATCTGCTCGTGCTCCAGAAGAGTTCCTTTCGCGCATTCCATCGCGACGATCGACTGGTTGTAGGCCGTCTTGTACTGGGCTTCCGTGTTGACGGCAGTGGCGTACAAGTGCACGCTGTCAAGGAAACGATCAATCGTGATCCGGCCCTCCTCAAAATGGCGATGCTGAGCGTCCAGACGTCTGGCCGCAGCGTCCCTGAGCCGCGACGCCGTCGTAAACTGCCGGTAATTCGCGTCGACTTCTGAGAAAAGGCGGCGAAGCGATTGCGTCGCCTGATCGATGACCTCTTGGTGGTACGCCTTGGTCCGCTCGAGCCGGGTCAGGCCATCGCCGCTCACGTCGCGTTCGGCCGCCGTGACGATCGCCCGGGATCGCGCGATATCTGGTTGATTCGCGAGCATCGCTGTTCTGCATTCTTCCCAATCCGGGTCGAGCCGCGCTTTGGTGGCCGCCGTCACGGGCAAGACCCGCCGACCGTCCGCGGGCGGCAGGCCGAGGAGGTCGCGGAGCGTGCGCTCGGTCGTGATCACGTCGGAGGTCCGCGTCACGAGGTCGAGATTGAGCTGTTCGAGTCGCTGAGCCGCCTCGGCGACGTCGGCGATAGTCCCGCGGCCAACCTTCAGCTCGGCCTGTTCCTTTTTGTGAACGTCTTGGGCGATGGCGGTGGCCCGATCGGCCGCCCAAAGATGGGTGTGCGCCTGGAGCAAATTCCAATACTGTTGCTCGATCGAGCTCACCTCCGTCATTAGCGCGGATTTGAACCGCTCTGCGTCCACGACAGCGTTCCGTGGGGAGACTTTGAACGGCGTTCCATTGCCTGCGAACGAGATCAGACGAACCGTCTTGGAGTTGTCGAGGCCGATCCCGATGGCTTGGCGTAGGGTCAGTGACCAGATTTCGTCCGATTCCTTGAGGCCCAGCGCGGTCCTCCGGGAAGCATTAACGAAAGGTGGAGGAGTCGTTATATCGGTGTTGACGTCATTGGCCACGCTGTTTGAATCCTGCGCGACGACCCACGCAACCGACCCGAGACCGCCCGTGAGAAACCCCAACGCCAAGACCGCGGCCACAGCCGTCCGTAATTTGCCGACAAGCATGGTTTTCAGCACTCCATTGACCAGCGTGCGCACCGACGCCGGGACCTCTCCGGCGGACAACCAATGAGTAAAAACCCGAGACGCGAGTTGGGCTGTTTCGACTGTGTTTGGCTTGGGTATCCCCGCGCGGCCGACGTCACCAGCCAGCGTTGCAACCAGTCCGACCGACGGTGACAGGCCAAGCCGTGTCAGCCGGTGGCGCAGCCGCTCACGCCCGCGAAAGCGCCAGCTCTTGACCGTTCCGACGGGCCGGCCCATTCGCCGCGCCGCCTCCTCGCAAGAAAAGCCCTCAAGGTCGCAAAGCACGATCGGCACGCGATAGCGGTCGGGAAGCCGGTTGATCTCTTCATGCAGCACCTTTTCAATTTCGGTGCCGAGCAACTCTTTTCGCTCCTCGACGCATGCCACCATCCCCGCCACGCGTCGTTCGTGCCTCCGCCGCCGGGTAGCCGCTGCGCGAGCACACGATGCCGTGCGAATGGCAACTTGATGAAGCCAAGGGCCGAGGGAATCCCGAATCCAGAGGCTGCGGGCTTTCTGAACCAAAATCAGGAACGTCGCTTGAAAGGCGTCCTGGGTGTCGTGCGGGTTGCCAAGCTGGGCGCGGCAAACGCGCAAAACCATCTCGCCATGGCGCTCGACCAGAGCCTCGAAAGCTAATTCGGCAGCCTCGCCTCGGCTGGTCGAAAAGCGCTCGAGCAGTTGCCCGTCCGTAAGCTCCCGGATCGCCCCGACGTTGAAGAGCGTACTCAACTGCCGCAGGACGACGGCATCTTTCCTTGTTTTCATGAATTTGGCCCTCGGCCTTCACGAGCATCCGTTCGATGCAAGTAATGTGACGAGGCGCGCCGCTGGTTGCAACTCTTTCAAAAAACTGCGAACGAACGTAACAAGCGCGGCAGGAAACGCACTTTGTTTAAGAGGACCAAGAAAGCCTGTTCTAGCCGGTATCAGAAGGACCCGAGATGAGCGGCACAATCCGGCTTGAGCATGTCCTGGTTCGGCGAGTTAGGCGATGCCTGGTGCAAATCGGGACCGAATGGCTTGTCGTTCACGCTCTGTCGGCGTTTCACGAAATGCGTCGCATAAGCCTCTTCGATGCGTGGGTGTCCGGATTTGCTGAACCGGAGCGGTTGTTTTGGTCCCTTCCCCCAGAATACGTAAGCCGTCTTCCGCGGTTGGAGCCGTACCTTGACGGCATTTTGCCGGAGGGCACGCGACAGGTGGCTGAGCTGGCTGAGATTGAGTCTGATCGCGCATTCCAGATACGGTATCCGTCTCATGCGCCACGACTCGTGGGCTTCCTTGGTCAACTTGCCCATGTGCATCAGAACGTCGACAAAGCTGATGCATCCCTTCTCTCTGAGCAACTGGGACGACGCTCGGAGCATAGCAGAATCGAGTTCAGCGCGATTCACCGTACCCCTCCCGATCACTTCCGGAGGGAGCATCGAGCGGGGTAGCGTCCCAAACGCGCGCGGTCCAATCGATGCTGCCAGAAACGAGTTTCTGGCCATCAGGGCTGAAGCACAGGCTGACGACCCCAGCAGAGTGGCCGCGGAGGGTCAGGATCTCATCACCGGTCGCCACGTCCCACAACTTGACGACTGTATCTAGGCTGCCGGTGACCAGGCGGGTCCCGTCGCGACTGAACGCCAGGCATTCGAGGGGCTGACTATGGCCGCTCAGCGTGTGCAGAAGCCGGCCCGTCGCCACGTCCCAGACCTTTGCTGTCATGTCGTAGCTGCTCGTCGCCAGGCGGGTTCCATCCGGGCTGAAGGCGACATTCGTGATAATGTCGGTGTGGCCGACCAGCGTATGGATATCTCGGCCAGTCGCGGCTTCCCAGAGCTTGGCCTCGCCGGTCCTCGTACGCCAGGCGCCGCCGACCGAGGCGACTGTCTTCCCATTGGGACTGAACGCCAGACCCAATACCCCACTGGAATGCCCCTTATAGGTCAACAGCTCCCTCCCGCCGGGAACTTCGTAGATCTGAACGATTCTGGGCAGGTCGAGCGGCTGGCTGCTGGGAACTCCGCTGCCGACTGCGAGCCGGCGGCTGTCGGGGCTGAAGGCCACGCAGCTTGGAAAGCCCGTGTCAAAGCTCAGGGTGTCGATCACCTGCCCATCAGCGGGGTTCCAGACGAAGATGGAATGATCCAGCCCGCTCGAAGCGACGAATTGGCCATCGGAGCTGAACGCCACAGCCGTGATCCATTCGACATGCTTCGCAAGAGTCTGGAGCCGTCGGCCCGTCACGGAGTCCCAGAGCATCAGGGTTCGATCGCCGGAGCCGGACACAATGCGCCGGCCATCGGGGGCAAACGCGAGGCTAGTGACCCACCCCTTGTGGTCGCGAAAGGCGATCGGGTATTCGGCGGACACGTCCCAGAGCTTCACTAGCTTATCCGCGCTGCCGCTCGCGACCCTCGTGCCGTCGGGGCTAAACGCCACACCAGTAATGGCCCACGAATGGCCGCGGCGCGTGGAGATCGGCCGGCATGTGGCCGCGTCCCACACCATGACGGTGCAGTCCTCGCTGGAAGAGACAACCCGCCGTCCATCGGGACTGAAACCGACCCCGGTGATAAAACTGTTGTGTCCGTCGCCGCTCAGCAGCAGCTTGCCATTGGCCGTGTCCCAGATTTTCAGTGTTTTGTCCCAACCCCCGGTGGCCAGTCGGGTGCCGTCCGGGCTGAACGCAACGGCGTAAATCCAGCTCGAATGTCCGCGGAGCTCGTGCATTTTGCTGGGCGGATCCACCTCCCAAAGCTCCACAACATCAGAGCACGCCAGGGCAAGCTGGCGTCCGTCGGGGCGAAACGCCACGCTGTTGACGCCGCCGGGGGGTGCGAGGATCACGTGCAGCTCCTTGCCCTCGGCGGTCTCCCAGAGTTTGACTCGCCCCGGATCTTTCGAGCTGTATCGCCCATATCCCGCGGCGATCAACCGGCCGTCGGGACTGAAGGCGACGCTGAGGAGGTTGTTGTAGGTGTCGAGGCGGTCATACCGCCGGACGCCTGACTCGGCGTCCCAGACCGACAGATGGCCGTCCCAGATTTCAGTGGATCGTCGATATCCGCCTCCCACGGCGATGAGTCTGCCGTCGGGGCTGAACGCCACGCTGTTGACGGCTCCCTTGAGCCCCACGAGATGGCGGAGGGCTTGGCCGCTCTGCGCATCCCACAGAGTGAGCTCGGCATCGTGTGTCATCAGGGCACCGTTGTAACGTTCGCCGGCGCCGGAGACTACCAGCCGACCGTCGGGGCTGAAGGCCACCGCATTGACTGAGCGCGTGTGCCCACGGAACGTGCGGCTTTCGAGATTGCACAGACGCTGGATATAGTGCCATTCCCAGCCGCGAGAAGAAGGAGGACACTGGCCCAGCAACCGATCGGCGACCGCGATATCATTGACGGCCTCCCGTTGGGCCAGATTGACGCGGTGGATGTAAAGTTGGTGCCCCAGCGCCTGGGCTTTTTCGCTGGCCTCGCGGCTCTTGGTCTCGGCGAGCTGGCGCTGCTGGTTTGCGAACCTCGCCTGACGTTCCGTCCGCTCGTTGGCCTGACCCAAGAGGATTGTCCCCACGCTGAGGCCGGCCACGGCGGTCACAAGCAGGACCCCGAGCCCCGTCGCCAGGGTGCGGTTGCGCCGACCCCAGCGAGTCAGCCGGGTCGACAGCGGCTCCCGGCAGACAGAAACTGGCTCGTCAGCTAGCCAATGTTCGAGGTCATCGGCCAAAGCCTGCGCCGTCGCGTAGCGGCCCTCGGGACTCAAGGCCATCGCCTTCCGGCAGATCGCCTCTAACCCGGCCGGAACGCGACGGTTGACCCGGCTTGGCGGTACGAACTCGCCGTTGCGAACCCGGCGCAGCACGACGTCGATTTCCGGGTCGTTGAACGGCAGTCGACCCGTAAGCAGGGTATAGAGCGTCGCTCCCAGACTGTACACGTCGCTGAGGTGGCTGACGTCATCGAGCCTCCCCTCGGCCTGCTCAGGGCTCATGTAGGCCGGTGTCCCGAGCGCCAGACCGGGCAGGGTCTCGCTCGAGCCGGATGCGGACGCTGGCCGCAAGGTCGCCTCGGCCATGGTGGCCCGGACTGTAGTCGCATCGCGGCCGATGACCTTTGCCAGGCCCCAGTCGACGACCAAGGTCTCCCCATAAGGGCCCAGAAGGACGTTCGATGGCTTCAAGTCGCGGTGCACCACGCCGCGACTGTGCGCATACGACACCACGTTGCAAACGGCGACGAACCGGTTCAAAAGCGCCCGCAGGCCCCGGTTCCACTCGCCCCGATTCCGCCGCGTGCCGTTCCCGCCCTTGTGGAAACGCTGAATTGCCTCCTTGAGGCTCTGTCCCTTGACGAACCGCATCGCGTAGAACGGCCGGCCCCGGGCGTCTTTTCCCATTCCGTAGACGGGGACGACGCCGGGATGCTCGAGCCGCCCAGTAACTTCTCCCTCAAGCAGGAAGCGAGAACGGCTTTCGGGGTGATCGGCGTGCTCCGGGCGGATCTCCTTAAGTGCGACCTCGCGGTTCAGCTCGTAATCCATCGCGACGGACACCTGCCCGAGGCCTCCTCTGGCATAGGGCCTGAGCACGCTGAATCGCATTAGGACGCTGCCGGGATTCCCGGCATAATTCTGCGTCGCGTCGACAATGTCCATCGTGGCTGACCCCGAAGGTTCGCCCCTGCTCAGGGTCGGCTCGACGTCGAGCCCGGACTGTGCTGACTGCTCGCCCAGAACGGCCGCCAGGCCATTGGCGGCGGCCAAACTCCGTTCGGTCTCAAGGTCGGAGATCGCCAGATGCTCGTCGACCAGGCGCTCGAGCAGTTCGTGCCGCGATGGTGCCAAGGCTCCCTGCTCGACCAGGATCCGGCCCAGTGCACGATGTTTTGCCAGCACCCAGGCGTTCATCCCTGCAATCAAGGCATCGCGAGAGATGAAGCTCAACTGCAGAGCCACGATCCCGAATAGCAGGTTGCGGTCAGTACAAACCACGGCATCCCCTGGACGACTTCGGGAACGTGCTGATTCCGAATGTTCGATCGAATCTGCCATTCTCCCGGGATCCATCATCGCGATTGAACATATTCGCCGAATCCTCGTGAAAGCACCGAGCAAGCCGTATTGTACAAATGGAGGCCGGGCTTCTCTACCGGGTCCATGGCGACATCATCGAACGTAAGTGTGAGTTACCACTGAGGTCTTCGCTTCATCAGGAGGATGATCTCCCGAATCGAGCTTTGGTCGGATCTTGCCGATCGGCTCCCTGAAACGGCAGCATCCAACCGGGGTATTCCGGCGGCAGGGCACTGACCTCGTCGAGCTGCTTGATCTCGTCCTGAGTGAGCTTGAGTTCCACGGCCGCAAGGTTGTCGGCCAACTGGTCGAGCCGTTTGGCCCCGATGATGATCGACGTGACGACGGGCTTGGCCAGCAGCCAGGCGAGAGAGACCCGGGCCGCGCTACAAGCCGTGGGCCTTCGCGATCGGTGCGATCGCGTCGAGGATCTTCCAGGTCCGCTCCTTGTCCACGATGGGAAAGTCGAATTCGGTGCGGCGCGAATCCGCCGGCTTCTGGTTAGTCCGGCTGAATTTGCCGGAAAGCAAGCCGCCGGCCAGCGGACTCCAGACGAGCAGGCCGACCTTCTCGGATTCCATCAGCGGAACGATTTCCCGTTCGAGATCGCGGCCGGCGATCGAGTAGTAGGCCTGAAGCGTGTCGAATCGGGCCAGGTTCTTGAACTCGGAGATGCCGAGGGCCTTGGCGATCTTCCACGCTTGCCAGTTGGAGCAGCCGATGTAGCGGACCTTCCCTTGCTGCACGAGCGTGTCGAGAGCGCGGAGCGTTTCCTCGACCGGGGTCACGGAATCGTTGGCATGGATCTGGTACAGGTCGATGTGGTCGGTCTGTAGCCGGCGGAGACTCGCCTCCACGCCGTCCATGATGTGTCCGCGCGAGGCCCCGACGTCGTTGCGCCCCGGGCCGACGCGCCCGTAAACCTTGGTCGCGATGACGACGTCCTTGCGCGCGATTTTGAGGTTCTTCAGTGACTGCCCGAGGATCTTTTCGCTTTCACCCTCGGTATAGACGTCCGCCGTATCAAAGAAGTTGATGCCGCGCGTCCATCGATGTCTTGACCAGCGCGTCGGCCTCGGCCTGCCCCTGAGCGCCGATGGCCTTGAAGATCCCTCGGCCGTCCCCGAAGGTCATGGTTCCAAAGCAGAGTTTTGAAACCAGGAGGCCCGTATTGCCCAGTGTTGTGTATTCCATGACATTTCCCTTTGAAGCGCGGCCAAATCGGGTGCGACAATGATCCGGTGCCGTTTCCTGCTGCCGAACCCCTGCTCAGAACGTAACTATAAAACTCCAGTTCGACGGCCAAAACAATGTCAAAATGTGCTCCCATCCTCGTCCTGGGCGCCGGTGACCTCGGCATGGAGATTCTTCGCAGTCTAGCTAGACGCGCCGCCGCATCTCCCGGCACTACGCTCACCGTTCTCCTTCGTCGCTCGACAATCACATCCCCCGAACCCAGCAAACAACGGGACATCACCGAACTCGATTCCTTAGGCGTCAAATCTCTCCCGGGCGACCTCGTCGCCGACTCCGCGACCGACCTCTCCGCCCAAGGAAATCGGCCGTATGACGGCGGAAATCGTCTTTGCCGAACCACGGATCGTCAACACTGTCGTATATACGGCCAGTGACACTGTCACCTACGAGCGATTGGCGGACATCGTTGACTCCGTCCTCGACTGGAAGGTGCGGCGGCTGGAATGGAGTGTGCCCTTCTTGAAGGACGAACTGGCCAAAGACCCGAATAATCCGATCAAGAAGTACCGGGTGGTGTTCGCTGAGGGCAGGGGGGGCTCGTGGGAAGTTGGCAAGACGTTTGATGCCCAGCAAGGCATCGAGGTTATGAGTGCCGAGCAGTGGGCGAGAGAGAATCTATTGCTCCAAGATCTCGGCCAAGTTCGATTAGATAGAACGCTTGCATTAGCGAAAACCATTAGCGTCTCAACCAAAGCCGCGCCTTGCGACTCAGACTCATCGCTACGATAATCCAACGGACATCGTTCTGGTTTCTCTCAACGTCCGAGGCGCCGCTCGAACTGTTAAAGAGTGCTCCCGAGATCCTCCTCGCGCTGTTTCGGAAAGGCAGTGACTGGCCATGGATCCGTACGTCACTCTCGGTGTACCGAAAGGTTGTACCCGCGACGAGGCCAAACTTGCCTTCCGTGCCATGCTCCCCTCCGTACATCCTGATCGCGGCGGGGACGATGCCGCATTTATTCGGATTCGCGCCGCATACGAGCGAATCCTTGCGGAGCTGGATCGGCGTCCGCCACTGATGGCTGACGCATACAGGTCCGCGCAAGCACCTCACAGGAACAGCGCCGCGAAGACGCCAGATCCGGTTGTTGACTCGACCGCCTACGACGTGTGGCTTCGTCGCATCAGAGGCCATGTTGCGCCCGGACACGCCGGACCCGAGTACCGCTATTAGCAATGCTGGCAGCGACGTTTCTGCCGCCGATAGTGATCCTTTACGTGCTCGATCTGACCTCGTCGTCTCCGGTTAAGTATCTCAACTGGACGCGCAAAATCGTTCTTCCATTTGCGATCTTGGCAGTCGTTGTCATTGGTGCCTGGATTCGAGACAAACTCAGTGATTGATCCAAACTCGGGGGACGACCTCGATCGAACAATAGCACAGCACGTTAAAATATTTAAATGAAATTGGAACGTCGGGAACAGGGTGAAAGACAGTTTGGAAAGACAGCCGTCGGCGAGCGATTTACCCTCCAAGGACCAGACGAAGAAGCTGATAGCAGGCCGATGCGATCCCCGCGATGACAGGGATAGTCAGAATAAATGGCCATATGGTCCGCATTTGATGGCGAATCCCGCAAGCGGGCTAATGACCAAGCTCTCAATTACCTTGAGAGTCCGTCAAACCGGATTGCGCGTCCCGCGACGTCGGCTAACGCGGAACCGATCGGGCCGCCGACCAGGGCGTGGGACGAGGTTGAGGGAATGCCGAGGTACCGGTGAGAAGTTTCCAAAGGGTCGCCCCTAAAAGCGCTGACAGTACGACGACCTGGGTGACCGCGCAGAGGCTCAATGAGCCCCTGGCGATCGTCCCGGCTAACGCCGTGCCTATCAAGGCGCCGCCGAAATTCAACAGCGCGGCCAGCACGATGGCCGTGCGCAGCGGTAACACGCCCGTGCACACGACGGTCGCAACGGCGTGGCCGCGTCTTGGAATCCGGTGATATAGTCGAAGGCCAGCGCCGGTTCAGCGCCTCGTCCGCTTCGGCAATGACCCAGTCGACCTCGTGCTCGACTTTATGTCTCCTTTCGACGATCGCCTCTCTGTCGGCATCGTATATTACGCGAAAGGGTCACCGCAGCGGCACGAACTACTTGAGATACTTGGTTTCGATGGCGTTGATCCGTTCTTTCACGCGGCGCTGCATCGAACGCGGACCGCACCTCCGCGTGACCCAGTCGGCCAGGACAAGGCCGGTCCCAAACCGCTTCCGTCGGAACTTCAAACAGTTGTAACGACTATGGATTTGAAGCCGCCTTGCCATCGCCGGGCTAACCTCTAGCGGTGGATAGCCGCTGAGCTCGTAGCCACGCTCGATGAGCATGTCTCCAATGCGTGCCTCCGCTAGGCGGACCTCGTTCGGCGACAGTTTGGATTTCCACTGGCCAGCTGCCTTCGGCGACGGTGGGCCATACGTCGTGTGTGCGGGGTAATCCAGCATCGCCGAATCGTAGGGAACACCCAAGAACTCGCAGACCCGCGTCAACGTAGTTTGCGGCGCGCTGACCAACGCCTCGTACCGGATCTCAATCGAGCGATCGGCCGGCAATTGCGAACGGACCTTCGACCAAAGCAGCTCTGCCTCGATCCAGCGCTCGACTGCCGTGTAAATGTTTCCGGCCCAGCCCATCTCGATCGACGAGCGAGCCACGTCGCGCCCGTCGCGTACAATATGGATGAATCGCGCATCGGGCCAGATACGCAGCAAACGGTCGAAATGATGATGGACCGTCGCTCCGACCAGGGGTTTACCGTCCCGATCCTGCTTCTGTCGCAAAAAGCTGTCGATGAGGCGTGGATAATCCAACTCTGCATCGATGACAACTTTGGCCGCCTGAAAGATGCGGTCCTGCCTGAGGAACTCGCGGTACTCGTGCAGATCCGGCCAACCCTCGTGATCCGGCATCTTCTCGACCGCGTATTCAAATTCGAAGAAAAAAGCGAGCAAAGGGTGGTGATCGAGCATCAGTCGCGTGAGCGTGGTGCCCGATCGCGTGCAGCCGACCAGGAAGAATGGTTCCTGCACCATGTCTGGATGATGATTGTCGATGTCGGGCGTTGCGTCCGCGAAGCGAACGCGGGCAGTGGCAGTATGTTCGTTCATTGGTTGTCGTCAATTCAATAAAGCCCGGGATAATTGCGATCAAAAGGATGATGAGAAACAGCAACATCGGTGGCGGCGAGAACGCTCAACCCGATACGGGACTTGAGCGCCTGCCGAGTTTCTCGTGGCGTCAGGGTTGGCCAAAGAGGGAGGTGTGCCGGCGCCCAGACGCAGAGTTCAAATGGACGCTCGAGATCGCAGAAACCTCGAGAGGAGAAGTCAGCAAATGAGTCGGCAGAGCCAAAGGTTCAAATCATTGAGGCAGATGAACTTGCCCGGCAAGAATGCGAGCCGGCGGGCAGAGCACGCGTTTGTCCACGGTGCCGAAGCGGTCGGGACAAAGCCCGCGTCCGAAACGCGGACCTTCGACCTGCACCTGACCACTTCGTTCGTGTCCGAATTCGGTGCGCACACTTGAATCACCCATTCGTCGCCTCCATCGAACGGGTCGGAACCGACGACGATGGTGTAGAGCAGTGCCAATGCCCGCGCCGATGCGAGATCAAACGGGTCAGGGGTCGCCCCCTGGATCGCAGACGCGACGAGGAGTGCGCCAACACTGATGGAGCGAGTGCGAGTACTCATACCTTCGTATCTCAATATCCGAGAGACGCGGTGGCGCCAGGCAGTTCTACCGTCTAAGGAGGAGAGGGCAAGTGCCCGTGTATTCTTCCGCAATGTGCACCGCGAGTACAGAAGGCTGCCGCAGCATCCGTCCATTTCTCCATCGACGGCATTGCCCAAAATGGCAATACCAAGCGCTCTCTCTGGGATTTCTCAGCGTCCCAGGCACCACGATGGCAATGCCAAGCACGCTAAAATAGAAATGAATCGATCGAGGCGACTCCTTATCAGACAGGTCGCTCTCCAATTGCTTTCGTTATTTTACATATTGTAAAATTTCATGACGCTCACCACTTTGTGTATCAGAAGCAACATGCTTGAACGATTTTCAGCATGATTCTTGCCACGATGCCCCCCGCCTCAGTGCGTGTCTTTCTGCAGCCGTGGGCTTAGAATTGGGAGACGCGCAGACGGCCCGCCACGGTTGAGATCGCGTCATGATGAAATTAAAACGCGAGGGCTGAACTCATGCAACCCGAACTTGACGTCAAGTCGACGCGCCTCCGTTCGCTCGACGCCTACCGGGGTTTCGTCATGCTGGCAATGGCGTCGGGGGGTGCCGGTGCTCTTGCGGGTTTTGTCGATCACGGCAACGATGTCCCCTCACACATCCTCAATGGTCTTCGCCATCAGCTCGACCACGTCGCATGGCGCGGGGGTGTGTTTTGGGACATGATCCAGCCATCTTTCATGTTCATGGTCGGCGTGGCGATGCCCTTCTCCTTCGCCAGCCGAACCGCCCGGGGCGAGCCTTGGTCGCGGATGCTCGGGCACGCCCTGGTCCGCTCGGCGGTTCTGGTTCTACTCGCGGTCTTCCTGGCGTCGAATGGCAGCCGATACACGCATTACTCGTTCGTCAACGTGCTCGGCCAGATCGGCTTGGGTTATTCGTTCGTCTTCTTGCTGCTCAATCGACCGCCGGCCGTCCAGCTCGCCGCCGCTATCTTGATAATGGTCGCAGACTGGCTGCTGTTCGCCCTGTATCCACTGCCCGGCTCGGGATTCCCGTTCTCCGAATTTGGCGTCCGCGACTCGTCGATCATCATGACGGGCTTCTTCGGTCACTGGAACATGAATGCCAACGTCGCTGCCGCCTTCGACCGATTGTTCTTGAACCTGTTCCCTCAACCGCCCGGACGTTCGTTCGTCTTCAATGAGGGGGGCTATGCAACCCTCAATTTCATCCCGTCGATGGCGACCATGATCTTCGGTGTGCTGGCCGGGGAGTTGCTTCGTTCAGGTCGAGAACCGATGGCAAAGCTTCGGGCCTTGTTGCTGGCCGGCGCCGTTGGCGTGTCGCTGGGGCTTATCATGGATGCCTCGATTTGCCCGATTGTCAAGCGAATCTGGACGCCATCCTGGACAATCTACTCGGCCGGGTACGCGTGCTGGATGCTGGCGGCGTTCTACGCCGTGATCGACGTCGCCGGCCTCCGGCGATTGTCGTTTCCCCTGGTCGTTGTCGGCATGAACTCCATCGCCATCTATCTCATGGCCCAGCTCATGAAGCCTTTCGTTGCGTCGACGGTACGCACCCATTTTGGCCCCTATATTTTCGCCGGTCCTTGTGGTCCACTCGTCCGATCTTTGGCCACGCTGCTCGTATTCTGGCTGGTTTGCTTTTGGATGTACCGCCAGAAGATCTTTGTCAAGATCTGACCGGTTAGAGAACAATATCGAACGGAGGAGTTGCCATGCCGATTCACGACTGGACTCGCGTTCGCGCCAACAGATTTCATCATTTTCATCAATCCTGGACGGCGAACCTGGCAGCGGCATTGAATTCTGGGCGGCTGCCACCCGGGTTTGTCGCGCTCGCCGAGCAGATCACAGGCGGACCGGAATCCGACGTTGTTGCCCTTGAATTGGCCCAACCCGCCGCCCGCACTCGTTGTCGGCAATGGCAGTCGGCGTTGCCCCGCCCAATGCGCGATTCGTCATTCGTTCTGAGGCCGCCAATTACGCCCGAAAAGCCGATCGGATCTCGATTCGTTGCATATATCGAGCCCGTGGCTGTCGGCGATATACTTCCTGACCGACCGATTTTTCTCACGCCCGAGTACTATGTGAACTGTCCGCTGGAAGCGACGTACCAGGCCACCTCGGGCGTTTTCCCGGCGGTACTGAAGGCTTCGCTGGAACGCCCTGGGGCAGCGCCAGAATCAGAGTAGGCCAGGGAAATGACCGGCTGTTCGGCGAGTGCCTGGCTATCCACAAGCTTGCGGTCCGCTGATCGGCCCACCTCTAAGGCGCATCTAAGCCGCATCCCAGATCTTGATCGTCCAGTCGTGGCTGGCGGTCGCCATCAACTTGCCGTCGGTACAGAACGCGATCGCGCGAATCTTGCCGTCGTGTGCCAGCGCAATGCGTCGACGAAGTTGATCCGCTCGATGTCCACTGCCAGCGCGGCGGTCAAGACCACGGCACGGAGCAAGGCGGACGCTCGCACAGAGGTGAGTGACGCCGAGAACGTCGATCGCCCAAATGCGGCGATGCGTGTCAGTTGTGGGCAGAGAAAAGGGCGCGCTATAATCGCGGCCGCGCGTGGCAGCGGCGACCCCGAGCCAGAATTCCCTTCGGAATGAGCTGTGAACGAACCCATCCATCCCGCGTTACCCCGCCGCATTACCCACCGTCGGGCTGCTCTCGCGGTCGTGGCATTGCTCGTGATCGGAATCGCGTGGGCCGTCTGGACCTGGCCGCGGAGGAACGGCGCCTCGAGCGCGAAGACCTTTAGCAGCTCGACCGACGCTCAGGGCGTATACGCCGGCACGCCGTTTCAGAACGCTCGCCCTGGGGTCGCGTATGTCGGGGACGCGGCTTGCATACGCTGCCACCGAGAGATCTCCCGTGTTTACCGGTCACATCCTATGGGTCGATCGCTCGCGCCGGTCGGCAGCGCGGGGGAAGGCCCGCCGACCACCGCCGCTACGGGAGTCCCGTTCGAGTATAGGGGGTTGCATTACACCGTCGAGCGCCGCGACGGGCGCATGTTCCACAAGGCGACTCGACGCGACTCGGAGGGAAGCGTGCTGGCCGAAATCGAGGCCGAGGTCCGCTTCGCGCTCGGCTCGGGCACGCGCGGCACTTCTTACCTGATCGAGCGTGATGGCTTCCTCTTCCAGTCGCCGATCACGTGGTTCGCCCAGAAGGGTCGCTGGGACATCTCCCCCAGCTTCGGGGAGCTCAACCCGTGCCCGAACTTCGAGCGCATCATCGAGCCCGAGTGCCTGTTCTGCCACACGAACCAATTGCACCACGTGGCCGAGACGTTGAACCGCTACGAACCGCCGATCTTCGAGGGCCACGCCATCGGGTGCGAACGCTGCCACGGCCCGGGCGCGCTGCACGTGAAGGGGGGTGGGCTGTCAACCGAGCCCGACTTGACCATTGTCAATCCGGCCAAACTCGCCCCCGCGCTGAGGGACTCGGTCTGCCAGCAATGCCATCTGCAAGGCTTGTTCCGCTTCCCCCGGGCGGGCCGTGACTTCTTCGACTTCCGCCCAGGCCTACCCTTGCACCGTTTCTTGGCTGTTTTCGTCCAGAAGAACGGCAACCAGGACAAGCTCGAGGTGGCTGGGCAAGTCGAGCAGTTGGAATCGAGCCGCTGCTTCCGCGCGAGCCAAGGCCAACTCGGCTGCATCTCCTGCCACGACCCGCACCGGCTGCCCGCGCCATCGATCAAGGCTGCCTACTTCCGCGAGCGCTGTCTCGAATGCCACGAAAAAAAGGGTTGCGCCCTGCCACTGGCCGAGCGGCAAGCCCGGGGGCGTGGCGAGGATTGCATCGCGTGCCACATGCCGCGCTCGAACACCACGATCGTCCACGTCGCGGCGACCGACCATCGGATCCAGCGCGGCGCTTCCGGCGTCGGCGCGCTGCGCGAGAAACAGCGGGAAGCGCCCCGAATGCCGGGAGAGCTCGTTCCAGAGGAGTATCACTGGGCGCTGATGACAGAGGAGGAACGGCGAGACGCCGCGCGCGACCTCGGCGTGGCCCTGGAAACGGTGGCCCGTCGCTGGCACGCGGACGCCGAATTGACGAGGCTCGCCGCGACCCAGGCGCTTCCCTTGCTAGAGGCGGCCGTCCGCGATCTTCCCGACGACCTGTCTGCCGGGGATTCACTCGGGTACGTGCTCGGGGTTCTCCGCGGTCCCGGCGACGCGCTCGCCGTATTCGAACGGATACTCCGCATCCAACCGGGTCGCGAATGGACCCTCTCTTACTCGGCCCTCGCGCTGCGCGGGCTCAAGCGGTTCGATCTGGCGCGCGACGTTGCAAAAGACGATCGCGGTCAGCCCTTGGCGCTCGGATTATCGCCTTGGATTGGCCAGGGTCTGCTCCCAGGCCGGGGACTGGGCCGGGGCCGCGGCGGCTTGCCGCGAAGCGATCCGACTCGACCCCGAGTTGGTTGAGGCACGGTCGCTCTTGGTCCAGTGCTACCTGCAATCCCATGAGCCCGACAGGGCCGACGCCGAGCTCGAGGTCCTGCTCCGCTTTTACCCCGCCAGCCGCGAGGCGTGGCAGCAGTGGTACGAGCAGCAGAAACACGCGGGGCCAGCGGGCGCCGGCTCACCCTCGAGTGGCGAGCCCTGAATTGAGAATCAGATGACCCGCTCAGGCTCGTCTCGGCAGTGTCCCTGCTTGCATGATAATTAGCGCGCACGTGGTAGGCGACCGCCTTTTGATTGCGGGTTCTCGCTCGGCCTGATATTCTTTCACGCAGTTCTCCCGCCGCGCATGTCCCGTCCTCGTCCGAGAATCCTCGCACACCCCGGACCACGATGATCGATCGGACCGCCTACTCCAGCGAGACCGGAACGGTAGACTCGCCCCCGGATCCGGCGGCGAACCGGCGGGGACTCGTCTCACTTTTTTGCTTGTCGGCTTGGTGCGGGCTGGTTGCGGGCATCTTCGAGGTGGGCACGATTGTGCTTCGCAAGCAGGTGTTCGATCCCAATCAACTTTATGCGATGACCCGCTACTTCCTGTGGCTGATCCCGGTCACGAACCTGTGCCTGTTCCTGGCGCTGGGATGCGTCGGTTGTATCATAAGTTTGGCGTGGCAGCGCCGCGGTCGCTGGGTGGTGGCGCGCCTTTTGTGCGCACTCACGTTCCTGCCCATCCTCTTGGTCGCCCTTCCCCAGATCTACTGGCTAGCTTGGTTCGTCCTGGCACTGGGGACCGCGGCACGGCTGGTTCCGCTCTGCGAGGGGAACGCCCGTGCTTTCCGACGGTTCGTCCAAGTCAGTTTCCCGTTGGTGCTCGGCATTGTGCTGATCCTGGGCGCCTCGCCCTGGCTTCGCGACCGATGGAAGCAAGCGCTCGCCGCGCGCGGCCCTTACCCCCGCCGGGTTCTGCCAATGTCATCTTGATCGTGCTCGACACAGTCGCGGCGGGCCACCTGAGTCTTTATGGCTATGACCGCGCTACCAGTACGACCTTGGAGGAGCTTGCCCTGCGGGCCATTCGCTTCGACTCCGCGATGGCGCCCTCGTCATGGACCTTGCCGTCACACGCGACACTGTTTACAGGACGATGGCACCACGAGCTTTCGGTTGGTTGGCTCACTCCACTTGACGAGACACGACCGACGCTGGCTGAGTTCCTCGGGGCCCGGGGCTACGCGACGGCCGGCTTCGTCGCCAACTCTAGGTATTGTGGTAGCGATTCCGGCCTGGCGCGGCTTTACCTTTTACGAGGATTACTTCTTTCCGGAGCTCACTGCCTCGAAGACGGCCGTCCTGGTCGAGCGCGCGTTGCTGGGGATCGACATGCTCGTGTATTTGCTGCAGGATCGGCTGGAATTCGCTCCGTTGCAACCCGCTGTGGCACGCCTCAGGCGGTTGTTCGTCAACAATCGTAAGGGAGCCGCGGTGGTCAATCGCGAGTTCCTCGACTGGCTCTCGCAGCGAACGCAGCCGGAGCGGCCGTTTCTCGCCTTTTTGAATTATGTCGACGCGCATGCCCCCTATCGGCTTCCGCCGGGAAGGCTCCGCCGTTTCGGGGTCGATCCGACTGGCACCCACCGAGACGTACTGATCCAGTATTGGCGGAGTGTGGACAAGACTCGTGTCTCGCGGGAGGACCTGGCGTCTGCCGCCGATGCTTATGACGACTGCATCGCCGACCTCGACGAGCAACTTGGAAGCTTGTACGACGAACTCGATGAGCGCGGTCTGCTCGAGCGAACGTGGCTGGTGATTACGTCGGACCATGGCGAAAGCTTCGGCGAGCATGCGGGGGTTTTCTGCCACGGTTCCAGCCTCTATCAGACCGAGCTGCGCGTTCCACTTCTGATCATTCCCCCGGGGGGCAGCGCGCCGAAGCAAGTTGTAAGGGAAACGGTGAGTCTGCGCGACGTCGCTGCGACGATCGTCGACGTGCTCGGTTTCAAGGCCGGCTCTCCCTTTCCCGGGTCCTCGCTGGCGCGGTTTTGGAACGCGAAGGAGACGGCGGCAAAGAGAGCGCGTGCATCCTCCGATCCCGCGCTTGCCGAAGTGCTCCCCAATGACGGGAGCAATCGCGATTCCGCCGGTCTGCCCAAGAAGCGCTGGCCGCTTGGAGCCGTGATCGAAGAGGACTGGTCCTACATCCGCCATGAGGAGGAGCAACGTGAGGAGCTGTTCCACTTGCGCGCGGACGCTAAAGAACAGCATAACCTCGCGGGCGATCCGGCCGCAGTGCCGACGCTCGAGCGGATGCGCCGGCGCTGGACCGTCTCACGGTCGGTCCGCTCGTGCCACAACGCTTCAATCGCTAAGCGACTAATGCCTGGCCGGAGTCGCAGGCAGTTGCAACGCCACGGCTGTCAAGAAGCACGCAAATGCCGTGAGCGCCGCCCAGGTGCGAACCGTATCCAGCCGCTGCCACCGTTTGATTATCCCCTTCCAATTCTCGGGTGGGGCGTCGGGCCGCCAGGTGAGCACGGCCACGTTAATGGGGACGGTGCCGTGGAATGTGGCCAAGGTCCAGATGACCACGGCAAGCACTCCCGCACACCGGCAAACCGAGCCGGGAGCGGTGCCTTCCACAACCGCCACCCCAACCACTGATATGGCCTTGGCACAAACGCAGCGGGCACCAGTACACGCAATCTCCTTATCACTGCTTGACGTACCTGGATGTGCGGCTGTTCGTCCAGAACATTGAGGGGCGCACGCACGCCGAAGCAAACTATGAACTCCATGCCGGCGAATATACCGGTGCAGAACAAATTAACGACCTCTAGAACGATACGATCCATGTCAACTCACTGTTCGTATCCTGCCGAGCGCTGCCCATCAGCACGCGGCGCGGCGTCGGCGCTGGGCGGCGCTGCCGGAGTTCGCAGCCGATAAAGGGCCTTTTGGGCCTCCGCGTCGAGTGGATCGGCCTGGATTGCCAGGTTATACCACGCGCGGGCCTCCGGGAGGCGCCGGACCGACTCGCACGCAGCCCCGAGGGCACGCAAAAGGGCCGGGTCGTTACGGTTGGCGGGGTCGGCCGCGCGGGTCAAGAGCGCACCCGAGAGTGTCGTAGGCTTTCGCGTCGCGGAGCAATGGGGCGGCGGCGTGGTCGCCAACCAAGGCCAGCGCGGTGCCGAGGCCGAAGACAGTGTCGCGGTCGTCCGGTAGGGCGGCGTAAGCGGCGCGGAAATGCCGCACGGCGGCACTCGCGTTGCCATGCGCCAGGGCGAACTGGCCGCGGAGCCGTGCCAGTTCGGGATGATCGGCCGGCCCCTCCGCGAGGATTGCCTCGGCGACCCGGTCGTTGCCCCGGTCGAGGGCGATCCGGGCGCGCACGAAGCGGGCGTCCGGGTCCGACTCGGGGAGGCCGGCTAGCACGTTGGCCGCCTCATCTCTTCGGCCGGCCTGGCGAAGGGTCTCGGCCAGGGCCGTGCGCGACCAGGGGTCGTCCGGGTCCGCCGCAACGAACCTCTTCAAGACCCGGGCACGCTCTTGCGGCTCCCAGACGGTGTTGCGGGTCAGGCACCAGGAAAACACCTCGTGGAAGTTCATCGGCGCCAGCCTCGCCAGGGCTTGGAAGTGTTCGTTGAGCTCGCGGCGACGCAGCAGTATCCCGTCGATGTAGACAAGTGTCCGGTGCGCCTGCACAAGTGTTGGGTCCAGTGCGACCGCGGCCAATAGTGCCGCCACGGCTCGCTGGGCGCGGTCCCTTCGCAACTCGATCTGGCCGGCCAGCAGGCGCGCCTGGGGGGCAGCGGGGTCGTCGTCCGGGATCGTGGCGAGGGCAGCGAGCGCTTCGTCGGGGTGGCGCAGCGCCTTCGCCACCTGGGCCTTAACGAAGTAGTCGCGCGCGGTAAGGTTGCTGAGCCTTGCCAGCGCGGCCGCGGCGTGCTCGTACCGCCCGGCCTTGAGGTCGGCTTCGGTCTCCTGCCGAATCCGCGCCGGGTCCGCTCCAATTCGTGACCAGGCCCCCCACGCCCCCAGCGCACTGTGCCCACGATCACGGCGGCGGCGACCCAGCGCCGCGGTCGCGAACGAATCTTTCGCTGGTTCGACTTGGCCATGGCCCCGACCCCACAACGCGTCATCGGGCATGATCGATCGGACCGCGGACGCTCATGGCGGTTGCCCGCGTCGGCTCCTCGATCTTGTACGACCGATCCGTCTTGAGGTGTTCGAGCACGCTCAGCATACCCGAAGGCCAGCGCAGCGTGATCTTATCCACCTCGGCGTTGGGGCCGACGCCGATCAGGAGGCGGGGGTCGTTGGATGACATGAGGCTGTAACCGCCTTTGCGCTGACGGTAGATCGTCCGGCCGCCGACCTCGATCTCAACGCGGGTGCCAATTGCGTCGTGGTTGCTCTTGGTCCCCTTTGAGCTCGAGGCGGATCCAATGGTTGTCAGACGTGGTGTCATTGCGCAGCAGGGCGGGAGCGCCATCCTTGTGATTGACGACGATGTCGATGTCGCCGTCATTGTCGATGTCGCCGAACGCCGCGCCGCGGCCCAAATGCTTGGTTTCAAAGTATGGTCCCGCGCCCTTGGTCGCCAGTCGGAAGCGCTTCCCCTTCAGATTGAGAAAGAGCAAGGGGGGCTCCGCGTACTCGGAATTTTGCCCGAACTGCTGGCGATTGTCGTCGACGTGGCCGTTGGCGACGAAGTTGTCGGGCCAGCCGTCGTTATCGAAGTCGGCCAGTGCGGTTCCCCAGCCGACGAACGGCGTGGTATCGGCGGCGAGCCCGTAGAACGGGGTCGCATCCATGAACAGACCGCTCATCAGGTTGATGTGGAGGGTGTTGTACTCGTTGGTGAAGTTGGTCGCGAACAGATCGGGCAGGCCGTCGCCGTTGACATCCTCGGCGTCGACGCCCATACCCGACTGCGCCCGGCCCTTGTCGTCATAGGCCGCGCCGGACGACTCGGTGGCGTCGTCGAAGGTGCCGTCGCCCCTGTTGAGAAAAAGGAAATTCGGGCATACGTCGTTAGCAACATAGATGTCGATCAGGCCATCGCCGTTCAAGTCGGCTGTGACGGCCGCAAATCCGCGGCCGTCACATCTGGGCCTGGGCTTTTTGGTCTCAGGGTCGATGGTGAGGATGGCTCGGTCGTAGACGTCGGTGAAGGTGAGGTCGCCATTGTTGCGGTAGAGCTGGTGCTGGGCCGGGCGGATGACGTTCGGCGAGCAGTAGCGCCGGATCCTTTTTGGCTCGAGTCGGCCACAGAACTTGTCGTCCTCGGGGAGCTTCCAGATGCCGTAGTTGGCGACGTAGAGGTCGAGGTCGCCGTCGTTGTCGTAGTCGAGGAACGCTCCCCCGGAGGACCAGTCTGGTCGGTCGATGCCGGCCGACTTGCTGATGTCGCGGAAAGTCCCGTCGCCATTGTTCATGAAGAGAACGTTTGCTCCGTAATTACAGAGAAAGACGTCAGGATCGTCGTCGTTGTCGATGTCACCGACGACGATCCCGTGGCAAAACCCCACGAACCCGAGCCCCGCGCTTTCGGTCACGTCCTGAAACTTGTTGCCTCCCAGGTTCCTGAACAGCCGGTTGGGGCCCTTTTGGGCGGTCCCCAGGGGGAGTAGCGTGGCGGTGGCGAAGTAGAGGTCGAGCTTGCCGTCGTTGTCGTAGTCAAAGACAGCGACGCCGGATCCGTGTGCGGTGGGCTGATGCTTCGCCGCAGTCATGCCCGAGAAGTGGACGAAGTCGATGCCGGCGTTCCTGGCGATCTCGGCGAAGCGGAATGGGCTCGGCTCGGTTTGCTCCGACAGCACGTCGGACTGATCTACGTCGTCGTCCGGACGGCCGCCCACGATCATGGGCTCGACGGCGGAGGGTAGATCGCCCAACTCCGAACCGCCCTCGGTCAGACCGGAGCCGGCTGACGGGGCCGAACCCGTGTCCTTGCCGGAGCGGTCGGTCGCGGCCGAGTCGCAGCCCGAGACGACCGCAACCGCAGCCGCGATCGTACAACAGAAGACCGCGGACCACTGGCTCGTCTTCCTCACGAGGTCGTCCTCCGCAGCCGTAAAGCCACACCGATCTTGCGTTCTCTCAGAATCATCCAGCTTACTCCACGTCGGGCTTTCTGGTCCAATCCAGTTGCCGCAAGACCTCGCGCTCAACGCTTCGGTTCCCGGAAAAGAGGGCTTTCCTCGCACTCGCATGGTCTTGTGCCAATGAATTACGGATGAGCAATCAACGCTTGGCGGTAGAAGACGCGAAGCCGGGGAGTGGCTTGGGGGCGGGGTCGCCCTCGCGCAGGCGATACCCGGCGTCCGCCGCAAGGCCTTGATAGCAATCGCGGCGACCCGTCGGCCACGTGACTTCGACGCGATCGACCTTCTGGGCCGGTCCCAGGCCGAAGTGAAGGCGGTGGTCGCTCGCAGAGAGATAGCTTCCTCCGCCAAACCGCATGGCCACCTGGGTTTTACCCGAGACGGTCACGGCCACCCGCGCTCCGACAGCGTCGTGATTCGAGGCGGTCCCCTCGAGGGCGAGCGTGACGAAATGGTTTGGCGACGCGGACTGATTGTGCAGCAGCGCCAGCGGGGCATTCTGCGCGACGATCAACACATCGGATCGGCCGTCGTTGTCCAGATCGCCGACGGCCAGTCCGCGCCCCAGCCGGGGACGTCGCCAGGGCATCCCGGCGCGATCGGAGACATCGACGAGTTTGCCCGCACCGTCGCCGAGGAAGAGCTGCGCGGGCATCAGGTAGGGGACCGCGGGGCGGTAGTCGTCGACATGGCCGTTGGCCTGAGCCAGGTCGAGGTGCCCGTCGTTGTTGGCATCGAGCGCGGCCAGCCCGAAGCCGAGCACGAACCGGGTCGGCGCGGCGAGCGCGGCCGCGGCTGCCCGGTCGCTGAACCGACCCTCGCCGTGGTTGTGATAGAGCGTGGTCGATTCGCCCAAATAATTGGTGACGGCCAGGTCGCGCCGGCCGTCGCCATCGAAGTCTCCACAGGCCACGCCCATCCCTGCCAGGTTGCCGCCGCTGGCGCTGGCCGCCAGGCCCGACTCCAGTCCCTCCTCAGTGAATCGGAAGCCGCCCTCGTTGCGGAAGAAAAAGTTGGCCGTCGTGTCGTTGGCCACGAACAGGTCGACCCTGCCGTCGTCATCGAGGTCGGCCGCGACAACCCCCAGGCCGCGTCCGTCGCGGTCGACGATTCCCGCCTCCGTGGTAACGTCGACGAACCGGCCGGCGTCGTTTCGAAAGACGTGATCCGGGAGCGGGGGCAGCAAGCGCGGGTCGCAATACCCGTTCTGGCGGCCACCCGCGTGTCGCAGAGCAGCGGGTCGACTGCGTCCCATTTCAGGTAGTGGCAGACATAGAGGTCCAAATCGCCATCGTTGTCCAGGTCGGCCCAGGCTGCCGACGTGGGCCAATCCCGGTCGCCGCCCAGGCCGGTGCTCGCGGTGACATCCTCGAAGCGGCCGTCGCCCAGGTTGTGATAAAGGGCATAGCACCGCCATCGCGTGACGAAAATGTCGGGGTGGCCGTCGTTGTCAAAGTCGCCCACGGCGACCCCGAACCCGTAGCCGCCCTTCAGTTCCCCCAGTCCCGACCTGGAGGTGACGTCATCGAACTGACCGTCGCCGCGGTTGCGGAAGAGGCGGTCGCCGAAGCATGCGGGGCCCTGTGGGGGCGGGAACGGTCCGCCTCCGACAGCATAGACGTCGAGCCATCCATCGCCGTCGAAGTCCAAGACGGCCACTCCACCACCGAAGGTTTCAGGGAGCTGGTATTGCTCGCTGTGTCCGTTGTCGAAGGTGAAGGCAAGTCCGCGCCGCTCGGCGTCGTCGGTGAACGCGGGAATGTCCAAAGTGCCGGTGACCGCGGTCTCCGCTCTCCCCCGCGGCCGGAACGGCCCGAGCAGGTCGGCCAGCGCCTCTCGCCGTGCTCGGGCGCTGGCTCGGCCGTGGACAACCGAGCGAGCGCGGCTTTGGCCTCGGCTGCGATGGATCGATCGCGCCGGGCTGCGAGGGCCCACCATGCCGTGGCGTCGAACCGCCGGCCGCTGGCCTCGGCGGCGCGGGCAAGCTCGGGGATGTGCGTCGTCAGGTCGGGGGCGCCGACAAGCGCCTGATAGCGCACGCGCGCGGCGTCGATGGCGGCCTTGCGGCGCCGCAGTTCGGCCAATTGCTCCCGCTGGCCGTCCTGAGCGGCAAGGTCGGCCAGTCGCTCGATGCCCGCGGAATCGGCCGCTTCGAGGCCAATTTTCGACTCGAGAGCCGTGCGCTCGGCCTGGCGGTCGCCACTCAGCGCGGCCATCCAGGCGCGCAGCTCCAGCACGCGCACCTGCGAAAATAGCGACACGGGCAAATGGCGCGCCGCCCGAACCACTTCGTCAGGCCGCTCGGCCGCCTGAGCCCAGTCGAGCCGGGCGCGCCAGACGGCACGGTCGTCGGGCCGGGCACGCTCGCAGCGCATGAGCCATTCTTCGGCCTCCTCGAAACGCCCGGTACGTGTTGCCAGGTCGGCCAGAGCGAGCCAGACGCGGTCGTCGTCGGGGGCGACTTGTCGGGCACGCTCGAGTTCCCGGCGACTCCGCTCAACCGGATACGGCATGGCGTCGATCTGCCAAAGGGTGCGCAAGTTTGCGGTGGGATCCGGCTCGCGCTCGACCTCGCGGCGCAAGTAGCGCCTGTAATCCTCGTGCCGGCCGGTCACCGTGTGAAGCCGTCCCAAGATCCGCCGCGCATCGTCGCCGATTTCGCCCTCCCCGGGGATTGTGCGCTCGAGGCACGACTCAGCGAGTGCGTAGTGGTAGCTCTCGAGCGCCAGTCGGCCGCGTTCAAGCGCCGCGAGCCGGGCCACCGGGGCCGTTTCGGAAACACGGCCCCACGCCGCCAATGCGGCATCCGTATGGCCGGCAGCCCTCTCACACACGCCGAGCCAATACTCGACTTCGCCTTGACCGGGCCAACGCTCGGCCAGCCGGTCCAGCCGCGCTTTGGCCTGACTGACACGTCGCGCGGCTAACTCGCGCCTCGCTTGCCAAAGCTCCGTCCGGAACTGCCATGCCCCGACCGCAAACCACGCCGCTGCGGCGAGCCCCAGGCCGATCACCACAATCAACAGGCGACGTCGCATGGTCTTCAGGCTCGAGGCTCGATTGCTCCCTTGGCAGTGCCCAGGCCGCCTATCGCCGCGCCGGCGGAGGCAAGGATCGCCACCGCGAGCCGGGCGAACAGGCGCGTGACCCATGTCGCTGAAACTGGCTCGGAAGTCCCATCGAGCGGGAACGCGAGGGCGCCGACAATCTCATAGACCAACGCTCCGGCGGTGGCGCCGAGCAGGCCTCCGAGCAGGGCGCGGAGCGTGCGGCCCCGACCACCGAGCCCGATACCGAATGCGGCACCCGCCGCAGCACCGATGACACACCAATTCCCACCGTGGGTCAAGACCGCGAGCATCAGGTCATCGCGATCCGGATTGTGCAGCCAATAATAGATCGGCAGGATGACGCGGGGAACGATGGCGCCGGCGGCGCCCCCAAAGATTGTTCCGGCGATCGCTGCGATCAAGGCCCCCTGGGCGGACCTCCGGGCACAGCCGCCGGCCAAACCGAGGGCCAAACCCAAGACCGCGCCCAGCGCTCCGAACGCGATTGTCGCCTCGAACGCTTCTGCGGCATTCCTGGCTGTCCTTAGCGATTTGATCTGAGTAGGTGAGAGGCGAACACCAGTCCTGCCGTCCGGCGGCGCGAATCGTCCGTGGATGGTCTCGCCGATCAGCCACGAGGCGAATCCTGCGATCACCCCGGCGGTGAGGGCCAGGGCCCAAACGCGCACCCGCGGCAACTGCCCGCTGGTGGCCAACCCCACGGCGACCGACGCGCCGGGCGGCGGATCGGCTGCGATTTGTGACATGGGTCTAAGCCATCCTCTTCTTATCATAATAGAGGACGCCGGGCCCTTGCCGGAGCGGCGTGGGACCGGCGTCCGATGCCATCATGCCCCACCCATTCCCTGGCGCTACCTTTCAGGGGCCGGGGCCGAATTCAATAGGAGTCGGAACTGATGACCTCGCCGTTGGCCTTGGTCCCCAAGGCCCACCATATATTCATCGCGATACTGCTCTTAATGAACCTGGCGCTGCCGTCGGCCATCGCCGCGTTGGCGCCGCCAGGGTGGTTGCTACAGGCATTGGTGTACTGGCCGAAGTCGGCGCCGCAGCCTACGCAACCAAACCGGCAGGCTGACCATTTGTACTGAGTCGAAGTCGGGGGCACGATGGTGTTGACGAGCGAGATTCCTGGTGAGCCACATGTCCAGGTATAGCCCTTGTCTTGATCGGAGTTTACGGCGGAGTTGCCGGCCACGAAATTCGTGCTGCAAGTCTGGAGATCCGCGATCACATTGGCGACACTGGTATTGGCGTCGTAATACCCGACATTGGTCCCGTAGCTGGCTGTATTGCCGGCCATGGTTGAGCTTGGAGTGAGGCTGGCGCGGTAAGGGATGGGCATATTGGGGCTGCTCTCGTCACCGACCAGCCACTCGGCGAAGGCGATCGTGTTCGACGTGCCGTCGGTGACGTTGGCGATGGAATACGTTGTTGACGTTGCGAAGATCCCCGTGGAGGTGCCGGGGTCGCCAGTGCTAACGGCGGTCGTCGTGCCCATAGAGCCCGCATAGTTGTTATTGCAGATGTTCCTGGCCCACAAGGCATCGGAGGGGCACATAAACGTGCTGAGGTTGGTGCGGAACACCGTCTTATTGACCGGAGTACCGTCCCATTGCGAGTTGTATGACTGCCACCATGGGTCCCAATTGAAGTTGGCCGCGTTATATGTCGTCTGCTGCTCGAGGAAGGGGAGCATCAAGGCCATGCAGCCCCACGTGCCCCAGGACGTTTGATAGCCCGAGCTGGCGCTTGTGGCAACATAGTTTACCCCGTTGCCCATGGGGAACGTCCCGATCGCCTGGTGGTAATTCTGCGCGGCCAGCCCGATTTGCTTGAGGTTGTTCAGGCACTGCGCCCGCCGCGCCGCCTCGCGCGCGGACTGGACGGCCGGCAACAGCAAGGCGATCAGCACCGCGATGATGGCGATGACGACCAGGAGCTCGATCAGAGTAAAGCCGCGATTTCTACACTTGTTCATATAAAGATCTCCGAAAAGAGATATCAGAACAATCGAACGACGAACACCCCCGCGGCCGCGCCCGCGGTCGCAAGCACGGCCCGCTGAACGATTACCGCGCCTGCCCCTTCTTTGCCGCCTTTTTGGCGGCATAAAACTCCTGCATCCTTTTGCCGTGGGCCACAGATTGTTCTTTGAGTTGCCCGCTTAACTCGTCCCGCGTCCCGGTCGACGACTCGCCGCAGCCGCCCGAGACCCCGAGCGCTCCCAACCCAAGGCCGTAGAGCAAACCCGCCGCGCAGAATGTCCGTCTCAATTGCATCGCTCTTTCCCCAGAAAAACATACGTCGCATGACCAGGGCACAAGCATGAGCCGTCCCTGTTAGACGGCACTCGGCTCGAACGAGGTCGGGCATTTCTCAAGTAAGAATAAGAAAACTTGTATAAAAGAACTGTTCGTCGCTGACAACTCTAGAAATCCGCTCCAATTTCCGCATTTGCCCGACTGCCCTTGGCCGGCGGGCCCTGCGTGGCCCTGGCGTTGCAGCCAGCCTCGAACACGGCGAAGCCCAGCCCTAGGACGAGCGCCAGGACGAAGCTGCGCCAGGCCATTCAGGTGGGCTGGGAACGGATCTCTGCACTTTCCTCCCTCCCTGCCGAGGTAGTCTCGAGAAAGTTTACCTTGTGGAGCGGAGGCGGACATAGGACACATGTGATAGCGACGTGGATAATATTCCCTCACGCGTTCGGCGTCAACGATCTTCCGTTGTAAGTATTTATTAAAACAGAGTCGATCGCGGCTTCTCGCCCGAAAATCGGTCATCAGGCCGTTTGAGACGTTGCCCAAACAAGATTGATCGCGATTCAATCGCCGGCGGCGACCCGACGCGGGGAGCTCTCTGGGATGAGAGCCTTGAGCCCTTGCTTGTAAGCCTCCAGGTAGGCCTTATCTACCTCGATCGAACCTGGGTTGTCGGTCAGCACCTCGACGAGCATTTTCCGGAAGGCCCCCACGAATTGGTTGCCGTCCGAAGAGCCTATCAGATTGACCCGCTCGAACGGATCACTCCTCAAATCGTAGAGCGCCTCGGTCCCAATGCCATCCCGGAAGTAATGATGGCCGGAGGCAACAAGAGACATCCGGAACCGAATGGGCCCGCGGTCGCTCTCAGGCTTATGTTGAAACTCGGTCGCGCTCACCTGCTCCGAGAGGGCTGGGGTGGTGATTCCCTGCGGCACTTTCCCGGGAGTGCTTTGCCAGTAGGCCGCCAACGAGCGGCCTGGGAACGGCGAGCCCGCCGAAATCCCCAGCAGGTCGACCACGGTTGCAGGCAAGTCGCGCAGGCTGACAGGACTCTCCACCACTCGGCCTGCCGGGGCGCCCGGAGCGAGGATCACCAGCGGAACGCCGATCTCCTCGAGGTAGAGGCCCGGGCCATGGCCGAAGTGGCCATGGTCGCCGAACGCTTCTCCGTGGTCCGAGGTAATGATCACCACTGTGTTGTCGAGGAGTCCTTGTCGCCGTAGCTGGTCGAGCAATCGACCAAGTTGTTCATCGAGGAAAGCGATGCAATCGTCGTAGCAGTCGCGGGCGAGGAGGATGTCCCGTTCAACTATCGAGCTACTCTGCATGTTCATAATACTGAACAGAAATTCGTAATCCCGCGGCGGCTTGGGCCGGATCCCGAAGCGGCCCTCAAATCCCGGCGGAGGTACGTACGGCCCGTGGGCATCGAAATAGTTCAGAAATGCGAAGAAGGGACGATCCGTCCGCCGTTGCCGCAGCCAGTCGAGGAAAGCGTCGTTGGTCTCGTACGCACCACGGGATTGGAGGCCGATCCACTTCATCTGATGAAAGCGGCCGCGAAAAAGCATGTTCATTAGCATCCACGACCCGGGGACTGTGCGACCGAGGAACGAGCGCGAACTCATTGGGAAATCCTCGTAATGGGCGAAGCCGCGGTCCAATCCGGTCTCGTAACTGCAGTAGGTCGTATTCGCCGCGAACCCTGCGGTTTGATAGCCCCGCGCGGCCAGGTTCTCCGCAAGAGTCGGAGCCGCGGTATCAAGCGAAATCTTCCATTGGGAATTGAGCTGGAAAGGCCATCGGCCGGTGAAGAAGCAGCTATGCGAGGGGTACGTCCATGGAGCTGGTGTGATGGCGAGGTTATACAAGACGCCCTCGCGCGCCACCGCGCCAAGTTGGGAGTGGTGTTCCGCGGGTAGCCGTAGGGGCTCAGGTTATAGGCACGCACCGTGTCCCAGACGATCAAGACGACGTTGCGGGCAGCCGTCGGTGGTGGCGGCAATCCAGCCACCGCGAGGTGTTCTCGGATTGCCTGCCGTCCCGATGAAAAAGCCCCTAGGAAACCGAGTAAGAAGAGTAGCCCAGCGAGCGTGTAGCCCACCGTCGCCGCACGCCAGGCGCGGCTCGCGACTGCAGCGCTGATTGGCCGACCCAGCCCGACGGCAAGGACAAAGGTGCAGGCCCCGTAGAGCGGCAGCCTCAGCAGGGCCGCCCAGATTGCGAGCACCGCGAACAGCCACGCCGCCGCGCGCATCGTGGCGAACCTCGGCCGAAGGCGGCTTATGGCAGCGATCGCCACGCCTGGGATCAGCAACAAAAGCGTATGGGCGAGCGGAACGGTCCAGGGGAAATCCCTCCCACTTCGAACAAACCCCTCTTGATCCCAACAGAACTTCCTGAAGAGCATGAACAGCAGATCGAGATAGCCGCCGCAGAGGCCAAACGAGATGGCCAGCAGCACGGCGACGCCGGGGGAGAGGGGCACCCGGTTTGGCAGACGCTGAGCGGCCCATATTGGCGGCGGAGCTTCAAAGGAGACTTGCCCCACCACCGTACCCCTGAGGATCATGAAGATCGGACCACTCATCCGGATGCCCAAGCCACACGTCCGGACATGGGAGCGGTGCGCTCGGACCATACCCGAGGCAAGCCCGAGCGCGGAGCATGAAATGCCGAGTTCTTGATTGTAAGGTTCGTTTTCGAGAATTACGAGTTCATGCAGTCGGGATCCCCGAGCGGCCATCAGAGGGTAGTTATGGTGCTCCCGGATCCAGAAGATAGGTATGGTGCCGGAATGCCTCAACAGCTTTTGGTTCGTTCGGCACGCTCTCTATTTCGGCCGAAGTTGATCAGTTGTCCGCCTTTCGCACACGCCCTGATGCCGTGGACCTTTGCAATCGATTCTCCAGTCGAGACAAGCGGCACTGGATGGCAGCATTCCGCAGAGGCTCCCCTTTGCCCCGCACGCGGTTCTCAATCCGGCCCCAAGCTGACCTGCATTCCCTCGGCGGAAAAGCGAGCAATCGAACGGTTGAAACGGGTGTCACGGTTATGCGGCTACAAAATGGCAGTAGATGGCAGTAGGTGGCAGTTTTTGGGCAGGGTCCCGAGCCGTCCCCCCGCGCTACTCAATTGACTCGAGCTTGGAGCCGGCCAAATATCCGGACCCGTGTGCGGCTGAAGCGCCTGTCGTCCCTTGGCGGGAAGAAGGGGGACCGATCTGTGGCCGCAATGCCTGCAGGTGGCAGTTCATGGTCTCGTTATCGAAACGACAATCGTCGGTGCGCACTTTCTCTAAAGGCTTCGTATACAATATACCCGCGTTTGCGGATTTCGTGAATGCACCTACATCTGCTTGCGCGCCCTTTCGGGTCGCACGTGATAATGCTGATGGGGTTTAAGTATATTTCCAAAATTTTATTTTGGAAATATTGACGCGCACCGCAATCACGGGCAATGCCATCGGCCGTTGCCATCGCGTTGTGATCGGCAGCCCCTCCCGCTGCCCTCGGTTTCCCGGCGGGCCTGGTACTCGCATGCCGAAATTGCCAAATGCTGGGACCAAGACGCGGATTGCCGTTGCTGTCCATGCGCGTTCCGCGTTCGCCGCGCCTGTCCTTCGTTCAGGTTCAGCATACTTGAAATATCACCGCCTGCACCAACCGGCCAATCGAAGTTGTCAGTAGACGAAGAGAGTAAGACCACGCAGCGGACGATCTCGGATCATCGTTTGCGTGTCCTTGCAACTTTTGCAACTTTGTCCTTGCAACTTCCGGCGGCTAAAGCTCAAAACACGGCACACGATCTGCATGATCAGCTTGTGACAGCTCGACCGGGCGCGGGGTGGGTAACGGCGGAGTGTGTGCACAGGAAAAGAACCAGAAGCAACTCTGGAATCGTTACGAAGGAATACTCCTTCTCCACTCTTGTTGAGTCTGTGGGCGGGCGAAGGAATCCGCGGTGCACCACACGCGCCCGCCCGCTGGCTCTCGCATTCGAATGTGATTTTCCAGGAGGCGCTAATATGAACAAGCTCAACGTCGTCGCCGTGACGCTAGTCACCGTCGGGCTAATTCCTGTCGGTGCCGGGTTGCTCGCTCAGCAACCGAAGCGCGGCGGTGCAGGCCAAAGGAACGGACAGTCCGGGCAGACAACGCTGACAGACATGACGCCGGCAAACCCAGTGATCAGAGCGATCGTCGAAGCCCGCCTGGCGACGGCTCGACAAATCTTCGAGGAAGAGCTTACACAAATTCAGCAAACGAATGTCCCATTTACAGACGACATCTCGGTTTGGTCGCGTCATTGGATGGAAGCGCAGCTGCGTCTCAGCCCTACGATGGCTGACAAGCGTGCCGCGATTCAAGCGCACGTGGAACGAGCAAGGCGGGTTGAGAAAATTGCAGTAGAGCAAGCCAAAGCGGGAAATTTTCGGACGTCCGATTCGCTCAAGGCGAAATATTTCCGGCTTGAAGCCGAGTACTTGCTCGCAGAGGCCCGGGCGATTGAAAGTGTGCCATGATTGATTGCCTGGACCGTTCAGCGTACGCGTCTGCAGTCAGCCGCGTTCGATGCGCTCGCCGCCGTAGCGCGGAAGTCGATCGTTTTTGACGGCAAGAAATACGTCGCGGATGCGTTGCGGTGCAAGGTTGACGTGCACTCCGTAACGAAGGCCAAGACGGATAGCTGCGATACGTGAAAAAAGGCGCTGCTGCCGAACTGTCAGGCAAAAGAAGAAAGGACCGGGCTTGAACCCGAGGATATTCGCGCCTGCCTGCTTTACGCTCGGCTGCATGTCGGCCATGAATGTATCGAGCTGATGACGACCGAGCGCGATCACGAGATTGCGACGTCAAGAGACTTCTGCACAATACTTACGTTTGGGGCAAGGTGGCCGATCAGCTTGGGGATCAAGGCCATGACGTCGATTGGGCGGGCAACTGAAGGGCGACCGCCGATCTGGTGCCGCAAGACGATCCGGTCGAGGGTTCTTCGGAGATTACCGGATGCGCGGAGCAGCGGACGACCGTACAGCACCGGCGGCGGCAAATTAAAGTGGCGCTAGACATCGTGGAGCGGATTTCGGATCAAGCAGTGTCGGGGCATATGAGCACCGCACGTCCTCCCAATACGTCTATCAACATGGTCTACTTTGCCAGTCTTTAAGAATCGCCGGCGCGATCGGATGAGCTCACCCCAGCCGAGCGGAATGGCTTTGCTGTGCCTGTCTTATTCTTCTGATCGCCAAGCGCAAGGGCTAGTCCCTCGCCCACCCCGGCAG
The DNA here is from genome assembly GCA_963850935.1 of uncultured Isosphaeraceae bacterium. Taxonomy (GTDB): domain Bacteria; phylum Planctomycetota; class Planctomycetia; order Isosphaerales; family Isosphaeraceae; genus CAWFRS01. The sequence goes on along the minus strand of CAWKNT010000012.1, from coordinate 78,882 downwards.
GCGTCGTCGAGATAGGCGGCGCGCTCGGCGCCCTCGGCCCGGTCGAGGGCGCCCAGGAACACGGCTTTCAGGTCATATTGAGACGGTGGCATCGCTCCAGCCTCCGGGGTTCGCGAGAGGGCGGATCGGTACTGGCTAAGATTCCCATGAAGAGAGATGTTCCGTCCGGGTTAAAGGTCCGATAAGGATAGTTCGGTAAGAGTGGAATTCCTCGCAAGGACGAGCCTCCCGGCGAGTCGACCTTTAAGACTGGCGCAGATCGGCGATTCGCTCCCTTCCGGAATCATGCAAGTGACTCAAGCGCCACCCGGCGTAGCGAGCTGCCGGAACAGCCAGGCCCGGGCGAATGCCCAGTCGCGCTCGGCGGTACGGCGGACCACGCCCAAGGCCGCTGCGGCCTCGTCGAGCGACAGTCCGGCGTAAAGGCGCAGCCTGACCAATTCGGCCCCCCGGGCGTCGATCAGCGCGAGTCGGCCCAGGGCCTCGTCGAGGTCGATGAGGTCGTCGGGCGAGGCGTCCTCGGCGATGAGTCCTTCGAGGTCGTGACGGCTGCGGTTGCGGCCGCCGCCCCGCTTGAGCCGCTTACGATCGCGGGCGCGGTCGATCAGGATGCGTCGCATGGCCTCGGCCGCCGCGGCGTAGAAATGGGCCGTTCCGTCCCAGGGACGGGCCGGATCGGGCCCCAGCACCCGGAGATACGCCTCGTGGACCAGGGCTGTGGGCTGAAGCGTCTGGCCAGGGGCTTCCCGCGCGAGCCGGGCGGCGGCCAGCCGGCGCAGCTCGTCGTATACCAGAGGCAAAAGCTGGTCGGCCGCCCGCGCCTCACCCCGCCGGAAGGCATCGAACACGCGCGTCACCGCTCCGGAGGCATTCCCGTCATCGGCCGGCGACGTTTCCATGGAAGCCCCTGGGGATGGTCCGGTTTGAAGCGAGAATTGGCGGTTTTTCCGCAACGCTACGATACGGTGCGTTTGCCTGCGCCCATTCGGACGCCGACAATCAGGTTGGCTCTCCGGGAAGGAGTCGAGAAGATGAAACACAAAAAGCCGCCGGTGCAAACGGTGGCCGCGAAGTGCCGAGCGCGCGGCCAGCGGGGGAATTGGCAGTAATCCCTTTGATAATCAAAGATATTCCACTCGGTTTACCATCTCGGCAGGCTCGCAAAGCTCCCAGATAAGAGCTAGGCCGTCGATGATTTCGCCGATGTTTCGTCTTATGCGGTGGCAGTAGGCGATGCCGGAGTGCTCGACTCCTTGGGCGTTAAGCCTCAAGTGGTCGTCGTCGTGGGTAAAGAGGACGCGGCCTTCCGCGTGGGCGTGGCCAAGCTGAATCGGGTCGGGGGCACCGAGAAGCCCAACCTCCGGGGTGGTCGTAACATCAACGCCCCGCCTGCGAAGCCCCTCGGCTATCGCCGGATCCACGTCTTCGTCAAGACGGAAGCGAATCGTTCGTGGCATCCGTTGCCTTGACTTTCTTGAGCTTCTCTTGGAGAAGCGACGGGCTCTTGGCCTTCTGCTCCTCGTACCACGTCTCGTCGGCCGCTAGGTCGGAGTTAATCTCCTCGCGGTGGTCGTGGTAGTACGCGAGGGCGGCGTAAATCGAAGCCAGGGTCAGGTGGGGCCACTTCGAGACGATTTCGCTCGGCGTCATCCCCTGACGGTCATGCCAGACAACGACGTCCTTGATCCTGATGCGGCTCCCGGCGATGCGGGGCTTGCCACCGCACGTGTCGGGCGTCGAGACGATGTGCTCGCGGATGATGGGCAGGACGCCAGTCATCGAGGGACAGTCTTCGGTCTGACTTAGAGTCGGTTCCATGCTGTCATGTTACCGGAGGACGGGCCAAAAGACTAACGAAAACTCGGCAATCCGGAGGGCTCCTGGGCATTAAATCTTCAAGGCGTACGATCCATGGTCGGCCAACCAGCGGCGAAGTGTCGGGCCCCGAGAAACTTGTCTGTCTGAAAACCTGAAAGCCCGAGAAACTTGGCTGTCTGAAAGCCCTGGACGGTCTCATGAGAAATTTGGCTGTCTGCAAGCCGCAGAAGCGCGTTCGGAACTCGGCGCAGAACTTGAACTCCCTGAAAAACAAGCGGCTCCATCCGCACAGCATGCAACATTGCACGGCGATTCATCTCCTCAGATCCGGCGTCGATCTCAGCACCATCGCGAACTGGCTGGGCACATGAGCATAACTACAGTAAATAAATATCTAATGCTCGACTTGGAAATGAAGCGCCAGACGCTGGATAAATCCGCACCGGCACCGTCTGGCGATCAGCGTCTCATCTTCCGTTGCGCAGGTCAGGATCTCATCAATTGGCTGGAGTCGCTTTGAGGTCTCAGAGGGGCGTGACCTCGGTGTCGCGCAAGTACCTGGACGCGCATCATCTGACAGGCGTAGAAGGATTGCTGGGTGGCTTAGTCCTGCTGTTCGTCTCCCGGTGGTAAGTGATGCGTAAAGCTTGCTGATCCGGTTCCATTACTCGGCGGCGACCTCGGACTCGATCGGTCGGGTGGCCCGGGCCGTCTCGCTGATCGACTCAGCGTGGGGCGAGGCGAGGCGGGAAGACGGGGGGATGGTCGATCGTGCGGACCTCGCCATCGGCGGCTTTGAGGCGAGCACCGGCGGCCTTCAGCTGGGCGCGGGCAAGTCCAATCGCGGCCTCGGCATCCCGTTCGGCGTTCCGGGCCTCAGACAGGGCCTGCTCCTGCTCGTCGACCGATCTCTGCGGGATCGCCTGTCGTGCGACCAGTTGCCGGAGCCGCTCGACTACCCTGGTCAACAATTCAACGGTCGCCTTCGCCTTCTTCTGGTCGGCCTCCGCCCGGTCAACCTCCGCGCTGGCGGCCTGGCGCTCAGAGCGGGCGCGATCGAGGCGCGCCTTGCGGAGACGGGCCCGCGCTGCCTTCAGATCATTCTCGGAGTCGGCGTCGGGGCGCCCCCCGCCGCGGCGTTGCTTCGAGCCTCCTGGGCACGGGTGATGTCGCGTTGAGCCTGTGCCTCGCGGACCGCTGCCGTGACAGCATCCAAAGAGGCGCGGGAGACGATGGTCTTCAACTCCGCCACGCGCTCCGCGGCCTGCGCGAGCCTGTATCGCTCCTCTTCCTCGTCGATCAGCCGACGCTCGACGCCACTCGGCATCGTCTTCTCGAACTGCACGATCCGGTCGTGCTGATCCCACCGGTATTCCCGCTCGGCGGCGGCCGCTACGGCCTCGGCCTCGGCCTGCCTGAGGAGATCCTGGGCGACCTTTCGCTGGGCCTGAGCGACCCCGACGCGTGCCTCGACAACATTGAGGCGGCTGTACCATTCGGCTGGCGCTTGCTCCTCATGGCCGGCTGGGGCGGGTTCCTTCCCGGGTAGGACTGGGGGCGGCTCCTTGGCGGGAACCTCGCGGGGAACGAGTTTCCAGGGGATGATCCCGACGGCACCGACAGCCAGCAGGGCAATGGCCCAGGACAGGAGCCGTCTGCGGGATGGTTGCTGGATCGTCTTCATCGCAATGAGCCTCCGTTTGAGGGAGCCGGCCGAGCCAGCTATGCCAAGGGTCGCTGCCCACCAGGGGGTTCGCTCCACGTTCCCGGTGGCGATGTCCAGGAGGATCCGTCCGTACTCCGAGCGCCGCACGCCCGAAGCCCACAAGGCCAAGGCGTCGCAGGCGGCTTCGCGAGCCAGGTGGGACTCGCGGTGGGCGAGCCAGACGAGCGGGTGGAAGAAGAAGATCGCCCTCACCAGCCCAGTCAGGCCGCTCCACCAGAGGTCGCGACGCCAGAAGTGGGCCAGCTCATGGGCCAGGATCGGCCGGATCGCCACGGTCGATCGAAGGTCAGCGAGCATTTTGACGGGCAGCAGGATCGTCGGCCGCAGCGCGCCGACGACCATCGGCCTGGCCACGGTCGGCCCGGCCCTCAGTTCGGGGACGCTCCGCAGACCGAACACGCGGGCCAGCTCGATCATGGCGTCTCGCAGCTCAGGCCGATCGATCAGCCCGCATGACCGTCGCAGACGGATGACGGCAAACCCCTCCCTTCCCGCCATGACTGCTGCCCCGACGACCCCGGACAGCCAGAGCAAAAGCAGGACGGCAGTGGGACTCGGTCGATGAAAAGTGGTGGTTGCCGCGGGGCCTCGTGCCAGGAACGTGCTCGGCTCCCAGTCGACGATCCCACCCTGGGGAAGATCGGGAGCACGAGCGCTTATGTGGGGACGTGGCTCCAGCGGAGCCGTCGCCCGCAGCAGGGGCAGCAACAGCGGAGTAGCCCAAAGTAGAGCCACCACCAGCTTCAGGTCGACCATTCGCCAGACCCAGCAGGCCACTCGGGGTGGTAGCCCCGGCCCGCACCGGATAAGAATCCCGGCTGCCATGATCGCCAGAGCCCCCTGCCAGGTCGCTCTCAGGATAGAGGCGGACCAAGAGGCAGCCAGCTCATTGAGTGTCGCGATCGTCGATCCCATCACTACCTCACGTACGCCGAGATTCCAGATCGGCGACCAAACGGCGCAACTCTTTCAATTGCTCGTCGTCCAGGTCCGCGTCCTCGGCCAGGTAGGCCACGAACGGCGAGACGGAACCTCCGAGGGCATCGCGGACGAAGTCCGCCACGAGGCTCTGGAGCACCTCGGCCTGCGATTGCCTCGGGCTGTATTGGTAGATTCCGCCCTTCTTGCGACGGATCAGATAACCCTTCTGCCTTAGGCGTTCCATGACCGTCAGCACGGTCGTCCGGGCCTTGCCGGAGGTGGCCGCAACGTGGTTGGCCACCTCGCGCACCGAGACCGGCTGGTAGTCTGCTACGTATTGCAGCACCTGCATTTCCTTGCGGCCGATCGTCTCGCGGCTGCGGGCCATCGACGAATCTTTCCCTCAATCGGACAATCTGACTACACGTGTCAGCCACTTCAGACTATCTCTGTAGGCAAGACCCTGTCAAGAAGAACCACGCAGCTTTTTGGAAAATGGGCCCGTAGGGCACCAAGACGCCTGAAGAAAACCGGACTTCCCGGGGGTGTCGTGGACCTGCGGTCTGCGACAAACCGACCGCTGTTATAACTTCTCGAGTAATTGCTCCATCGTCATCGGCGGTTGCTCAGGCGCCTGCTTCTGCAATCTCCGCACCGCGCAAAACTCATCGACCGCAGAGCTGAGAACTTTGAGAAACATCCCATCTATATGTCGGGCGGCAACGCCGAGCGATGCCAAAAGTGGGAGCGGAAGGATTCACTCTGGACTCGCGGTCCACGTCGATCAAGATTCTGGTCTGCCTTAATTTGAAGCGAAAAGCGCGGCAAATCACTTGTTGTCAGAAAAGAGGAGTTCACAGCCCATAATGAAAGTAATCCCACTGAGTGACGCCAAGGCGAACCTCAGCCGATACGGTCATCTCTGTCACGACGAGCCTGTCATCGTGACGGTCAATGGTGTGCCGTCGTTTCAACTTGTGCCGCTGGAAGAGGGCGAAGACCTGATCGATCGGCTGCTCGAATATAATCCGAAGTTTCGCCGGACGCTCGAGTCGCCTTTGCGCGAGCGTTCGTTGTCACTCAAGGATGCGGAGAAGCTGTTGAAATGAGCGGCTCATGCGAGGATTGGATCGGTTTAAGGATTCTGCTGGTCATCGCTCAAGTGGCCGCCAGCGCGCCCGACGGTCGAAAAAGAGACGAATTTAGCTCGCCGCCTCGAACTCGGGTCACAGCCGATCGGCGTACTTTGACAAACGATTTACGGTCTTTGGCAAACCGACCGCCGCTAACTTCGCGAGAAATTGCTCCGCCGTCATTGGCGGTTGTTTGAGCGCCTGCCTTTGCAATCTCGTCGCCGCGCAGAACTTATCGACAGCCGAGTCGAGAAGTTCGAGAAATACCTCATCGGGATGATGCGCCGCGACGCCGAGCCGTGCGTAAAGATCGGTCGGAAAATTCAGTCCTCGCCCGCGGCGCGCGTTGACCAAAATTCTGGTCGGCGTTACCTTGACGGTATCAATTGGACGGTCGCCCTCAAGGAATCTGTGATTGAGGACCTGCGATGGTTCGGCAAGAAGGACGGGCGGACACTGCTCAGAGAAGCGGCATCACGGCTCGGAGATGATCCGACCACAGAGAACCGAAACGTCAAGACCCTTCGTCCCAATCCAGTCGCCCAGCGAGAGATTCGCCTTTTTGGAAAGTACCGCGTCCTCTTCAATATCGACGAGGATGCGCGGGAAGTCACGATTGTTTTGGTGGGTGAAAAACGAGGCAATTCACTGATTGTCAGAGGAGAGGAGTTTACGGCCCATCATGAAAGTCATCCCACTGAGTGAGGCCAAGGCGAACCTGAGCCGATACGGCCGTATTTGTCATGACGAGCCGGTGATCGTGACTGTCAACGGCGCGCCGTCGTTTCAACTTGTGCCGCTGGAAGAGGACGATGACCTGATCGATCGTCTGCTCGAACACAACCCGAAGTTTCGTCAAACGCTCGAGTCGCGTTTACGCGAGCGTTCCTTGTCACTTAAGGAGGCGGAGAAGCTGTTGAAATGAAGGATGGTTGCGCCGTTTGGATAGGTTTAAGGATTCTGCCTCTGAGCGCTCGGACGCCGAGCCTACGGCTACATGCCGGGATTGGCACCGAAACACAACGGGGCTAAAATAGGTGAGGCGTTAATCGATCGATGTGACGTAAATCGGCAAGGTCAACCATGCCGGCAGTGACCATGGCCGAAGCAACCGAGAAGATTGCCAGGGCCGACGAGCTGGTGGAAATCTACGCCGAGATGTTCCCGGAACGGACCACGCCCACCGCGCCACTCGCTCGCGACATTGTTGAGCACATCCGCCACGGGCTCCTGCCGGAAGAGACTGTGGATCTCTGGAATGTCGTGTTTCCCGAAGATCGCAACGTCTGGTATGACGAAGAAGCGAACGCAATTCACTATAACGAGGAACAGCTTCGCTACGCGCAGTGACCGACCGGTCGTGCGACACGGTCCTCCTCGGAGCCCCCTTTGCCGGCCACGGCCCTTCACCATTGCCAGGAAGACATTGCGCGGGCCAAAGCCATTGTAGCGCATGCGGATCCACTTCCGCGAGGAATCGCCGCAGAGCAGTTGCTCCGCTCGGACCTACTCCGCGGCGCGTGGATGTTCGCCGTCGGCGGACTCGACGCCTATTTCTGCGACGCGTATACGGATTTGATCGCCGCCACCATCAGCTCCAAGAGCCGCCAGCCTGCGATTGTACTGCCCGAGTACTTTTACGAGATCAAGTTTCCCATTCGGGCCATGCTCTACGGATTCCGCCGCGGAGCCGTTCGTTCGCTACGGCTGGGACTCGGATTCGATTATCGCGTCGATGTCGCGTGCTCCGTGCAGGACGCGAACGACTTCGATCCCGCCTTCTACGGGCCTATAGAAGGTAAATCCGTCGATCCGCAAGACACGTAATCCGGCGAGCTGAGGATTTGAAGAGATTCGCTGCTCGCCCATGCCTGGCGTGCGTGCGAGTTGCTCGAAAGCACTGGAGGCGGAGTCGTAGAAGCGAAGGGCCGTTTCCAGGCTGGCTGCTCGCAAAAGATATTCGGCGTGCCCGTCGATGTCGCGCTCGGCGGCAGGAAGGACGCGGACTTGCGCCGTCAGTGTGGACTGATCGACTTGCCAAGCCGTTCGGCCAGCTTTCTTTTCTTTTCGTCCCAATAATCCTTGGTCACAGGGATTGGCTCACCGGAATCCAGTCCTTCGAGGAGGAGGGTGTCGATCCGTTCCTCGACCTTGCGTTTCTGATCGGTGCGGATAAGTTCTCTTACATATTCGCTGACGCTGCTGTATCCGCCTTCGGCAACGCGTTCCTGCACGAAGTGTTTCAGTGATTCGGGCAGGGCGATGTTCATGGTTTCCATCGAACTGTCTCCTTGCACTCGATTCTAAAGCGTTGCCAGATATTGTCAATCGGCTGCCAAGACACGACTGGCCCGACGATTTTCCTTGTGGCCGGCAATAAAGTCTTTTTTCCGAGAGACTTTGCCCGCCGATTGCGCGTCACTGGTGGCCGACACCGTCGTTTTGAGCATGCACGCAGACGTGGCGGTACCGAATGCGTCAGCGCTGGCCGAAGACGAGGACATCACGGCGGCCGCGTTAGCCGTTCCAGCACCAGAGCCCGACGACAACGCGACCCCATCGCGCAATACTGAACCCGAAACGGAAAAGACAATTCTATCGCCGCAAACCGAAGCCGTCGTTGAAGAGCGCGAGGCGATCGACATCCGGAACGGCTCGGACCAAGAGTCTTCATTGCCCGAATTCGCACTGGCCGAAGCAGTTGCAGACTCGGGGCCCGAGCAAAACTCGGCAGGTTCGTCGCCGGCGACGAGCAGCGCCAACGAAAAACGCGCGCGACCGAGAAATTGCTGCAGATCGCCGCGGGTGCCCGGCCGTTCCGCCGGCCTGAAGGGCCGTACTCCGTATCGATCGCCGTCAACGGCCACCACGAGTGTCATGCGTTGGAATCGCCAGAGGTCGTGCGGTGGTTGACGCGGAACTATTATGAGTCAGCGGGGGCGGCTGCCATCGTCGGCATCGCTGGCAACGACCATCCGCTCGCTGGCCACCCACGCCGACATCGCGGGGACGGCCGAAGCCGATTTTGTCCGTGCGGGGTGTAACAAGTTGGGTTCGTCGCTCTTCCTCGATCTGGGTGATTCCACCTGGCGCGCGATCGAGATTCAGGCAACCGGGTGGCACGTCGTGAATCGGCCTGGCGTTCATTTTCGGCGAGCGGCCGGGCAGCGGGCGCTGCCGGAACCGGCCCGCGATGGCTCGATTGGCCTCTTGCGAAAATATGTCAACGTCGAGCCCGCCGATATGCCGCTCTTGATCGGCTGGCTGACAGCCGCGCTGCGTCCCGCGGGCCCACATCCGATATTGGTCATCAATGGCGAGCAAGGTTCAGCGAAGAGTAGGCTGGCCCGTATCTGCAAGCTCTTGGTAGATCCGCACAGCACCCCCCTCCGCGCTGAGCCCAAAGACCATCGCGACCTGATGGGTGGCGGCGCTGCACGGCTGGGCTCACGCGTACGACAATTTGAGCGCCATGCCCGATTGGCTCTCGAACGGTCTGTGCCGGCTGGTGACAGGCGGCGGCATCTCGACCCGTGGGCTATTCACCAACCATGACGAGGTCGTCTGGAGTGCGCATCGACCCCTCATCTTGACTAGCATCGACGACATCGTCCGGCGCCCCGACGTGATCGACCGCAGCATCTTTCTCCAGCTGCGTTCAATCGTGCCGTCACACCACCGGTGCGAAGAAGATCTATGGGCCGAGTTCACGCTCGACTACCCGCGGATTCTGGGAGGTCTATTGGACGCGGTCGTGACCGGCATGCGGCTGCGGCCCACGGACAAGCTGGCCGAGCTCGAGCGCATGGCTGACTTTACCCGCTGGGGCGAAGCATCCGCCCAAGGGGCCGGCTGGGCACCGGGGACATTCGTGACGGCCTATCGTGCCAATCGGCACGCAGTAAACTCCGTGATGCTGGAAGAATCTCCCCTTGCCCAAGCCTTGCTGAGCCTCGCCAAGTAGCACGGACCGTGGAAGGGGACGCTGACTCAGTTGCTCGAACTGATCGCGGGCTACACAGGCTATTGCTCACTGACGACGCCCGGCTGGCCCACGACCCCGGTTGTTGCTTCCGCAGAACTGCGCCGCATCGCTCCCCAATTGCGGATGTTTGGCCTATCCGTCACATTCGAGCGAACCTAAAGGCCGGGCGAATCGTTGCATTCGCGCCAATCGACTCAAGCGGCAGAGCCCGAGCGCACGCTGGTTAGCTGTCGGCGAATGGAAGTCCGCAAGCTGACGGCGGTGAGCGCCAACGGTCGCTCAGCGCGATGACGACCGATGACGAACGATGACGAACACGGGAATCAAACGTGGATCGGGCGCGAGACCTTAAATTGCTGGTGCATAGCGACTTAGCAATACGCACGCAAGTTGATGACGGCGATGACGCACTTTTGGGCGATTTAAACCATTCACGTTTTTTCGAGCTGCGACGGCCATTATTCGCCCGGAAAACCGATTCGGTCGGCACAAACGGACGGGCCGGAGCGTGCATCACCCTGCTTGTTCTACCTCTGCGGTCGACCTATCATACACTCGTGCCAAGGTAGATCAGTCGGAGGCAGCATCCCTCAAAGCAGCCGATCGGAATCGCGAGGGCGCGTCTGCCGCTCGATGGACTGGATGATGCATGTATCGGTCAATTTTCAGGACGAACGGCTGGACTTCGAGCTTCCAGACGAGTGCGTTGTCGCAACCTGGAGTGCGCCCGTTGGGCTGGAGCCACCGCAAGCGATCGAAGCGCTGCGCGATGCCCTCGAAACGCCCTGGGAATTCCCTCCTCTCCGCCAGATGATTGTGCCAGGCGATCGAGTCGTCATCGCCATGGACTCCTCGATCGCGCATCCCGGGCCGATATCTCGAAGTGCTCGGGCAGACTCTGCGGGACGCTGGTGTCGAGCCCGACGGTCTTACGGTGCTTCTGCCCACGGCTGAAATTGCCGTCGCGGATAGCGCGACGATTCCAGGCGCCTCAGCTGGTCGTTCATGACCCCAGGGATCGCAGCCAGCTGGCTTATCTCGCCGCGACCAAAGAAGGCCGGCGCATTTATCTGAACCGGCTGTTGACCGACGCCGACGTGGTCATTCCCGTGGGACGACTGGGTTATGACCCGATCATGGGCCACCGCGGGCCCGTGGAGCGTTCTTTTCCCCGATTTGAGCGAACGCGAAACGATCGAAGCTCTTCGCGAGCGGTTGCCGAACGAGCCCGAGGGGCGGGCAGGTGCGCGGGCTCGCGCCGATCTCGACGAGTCATTCGAGGTGAGCTGGCTGCTCGGAGCCAATTCCACGTGGGGGTCGTGCCGGGCTTTGCCGGACCTTCGGCGTTTGTTGTCGGCAAGGAAACCGCGGTCCGCGAGCGGGGAATCGCCGCGCTCGATCGATCCTGGAAGCTCGACGCCGATTCGCGCCGGAGTTGGTCGTAGTCGGAATCGGCGGGCCGGGTCACAAAACGACGATCGACGACCTCGCCGAAGGGATCTGGCGACGGCTGTGCCTTGGTCCAGCATGGTGGCAAGATCGTGGCCTTATCGCGAGCCGAGGGAGACATTGGCCCGTCGCTTCAGACCCTGATTGATACCGACGACCCGAAGCAGAGAGCGGCCGCCCTGCGCGGCCATGAGGGGAACGACGACTTCCTGGCTGCCCACCGGCTGGCACGGGCACTCGCGTGGGCAGATCGTGTTCGTCCTGAGCGGACTGGATGCCGACGTGCTCGATGACCTGTCGATAGTCGCGCTCGAGAATCCCGAACAGGCCCGCCGCCTGGTCGCCAAGAGCGGCTCGTGCTCTTTCGTCAGCCAGGCCGAGCGCACCTGGCGCTGGTGAGTTCAGAAGACGAGGGCTAATACAATGATGACTCGAAGTGAATTTGAAGCGGTGGCGGCTCATGTCGGTATTGTCGACCGGTCCGATCGCGTCCGGCTCGAGATTACCGGACCGGATCGGGCCAAATTCCTTCACAACCTGACGACGAACGAGATCAAGCGCATGGCGGTTGGCCGCGGCTGCGAAGCGTTTGTCACCAGTCCCCAGGGAAAAACGATCGGCTACATGATCATTCTGGCGGCCGACGACCGCATCATCGCGCGGGCCGATCCGGGCGGCGCAGATCTCGCCTTGCCGCATTTTCGGAAGTACGGCGTGTTCGACGACGTGTCGATCGACGATCTGAGCGCGTCGACCTTTGAGTTGCACCTGTTTGGACCCGAAGCCATCGAGCTGGCAACAGCGCGCCGCGGCCCGGCTGCCTGAGGAGACCGAGTACGCTCACGTCACCAGCGAAATCGGCGGGCATGCCGGTGCGTTTGATGCGCGAGTCGCCGGCCTTGCCGCGGGGGTTGACCGTGATCGGCGAGCTGGCCGCGGCCGCGGCGATCAAAGACAGCCTCATGAAGCACGGCAGAGATCTCGGCCTGATCGAGTTTGACGCCGCGAGTTTCGACGTGCTGCGCATCGAGGCGGGCACGCCGGTATTCGGCAAGGAGGTTACCGATAAAAACCTGCCGCAAGAATTCGGACGCGACGATCGCGCGATCAGTTTCGTCAAGGGGTGCTATCTGGGGCAGGAGACCGTCGCTCGTATCGATGCGATTGGGCACGTCAACCAGGTGTTGAAGGGGCTTGTTGTTCGAGCCGGGATCGGCCAGTCCCGAGCCCGGCTCGGTGCTCGAGCACGACGGTAAACGGGTCGGAGTGGTCACGTCGGCCGCGTTCTCCCCGGTGCGAAATGCTGCTGTGGGGCTCGGAATGATCCGTGCGACGCATTCGCAGGCGGGCGGCCGTTTGCGTGTCAAGTCACTGGAGGGCGAAGGATTGGCCGAGTCGATAGTCGAGGATTTGCCCATGGTGGGGCATCGTTGAGCGGCACCCGCACGAGCGGCTCGCTCACAAGAGAAAGAGTAAGATGAAGATTAGGATTAGGAAGAGGATTAGGAGCAAGAGCACGAGTAAGATTAGGACTTAAGCGGCGCATCACCATTTGATCCTACTCTTAATCTTCATCGCACTCTTAATCATCTTCATAATCTTAATCTTGATCCTAATCGTACTCTTTTTTCGAGTGTGCATGCGGACCGCCGCCAATGGAGAAAACACCAAAGTATGGACTATCCCCGATATATCTGTATTCATGGACATTTCTACCAACCGCCCCGCGAGAATCCCTGGCTGGGTGCGGTCGAGGTCGAAGACTCGGCAGCTCCCTTCCACGACTGGAACGAGCGGATCACCCGCGAATGCTATGCACCCAACACTCGCTGCGCGGCTGCTCGATCATGACGGCCGGATCATCCAGATCTTGAACAATTATGCCTGGATGAGCTTCAATTTCGGGCCGACGCTCTTGTCCGTGGATGGCTCGCGCACGCACCAGAAGTCCACCGAGGGCATCGTCGAGGCCGATCAGCTGAGCCGGGCGCGGTGCGGGGGCCACGGCAATGCGCTGGCGCAGGTCTACAACCACGTGATCATGCCGCTGGCGAGCAGCCACGACAAGGAGACGCAGGTCGCCTGGGGCATCGCCGATTTCCGCCATCGATTCGGCCGCGAGCCCGAGGGAATGTGGCTGGCGGAGACGGCCGTCGACATCGAGTCGCTTGAAGTGCTTGCCGCGGCCGGCATCAAGTTTACGATCCTGGCTCCGCGGCAAGCGCAGCGCTGGCGCGAAGCTGGGAACAACGCAGCTGGCACGAGCTGCCCGGCGGGATCGACCCGTCGCGTGCGTATCTAGTGCCGTTTGCCGTCGGGCCGTTCGATCGCGCTGTTCTTTCTGGATGCCATCGTCTCGCACCAGGTCGCGTTCGAGCGGCTGCTCGATGACGGCCAGCGGTTCCTCGATCGTTTGTCGCAGGGGTTTGACGATCGCCGCGAGCACGCCCAGCTCATGCACATCGCCACCGACGGCGAGTCGTACGGCCACCATCACGCCCACGGCGACATGGCGCTGGCCTACTGCTTGACCGTCTGGCCGATGACCCGGAAATTCGGCTTACCAATTACGGCGAATTCCTCGAGCTGCACCCGCCCGAGTGGGAGGTCGAGATTCACGAAAACAGCTCGTGGAGCTGTGTCCACGGCATCGAGCGCTGGCGGTCGGACTGCGGCTGCCGGACGCGCGGCGAGTGGAACCAGCGGTGGCGCGGCCCGCTCCGCCAGGCGCTCGACGGGCTCAAGGCGCAGCTCGACCACGTGTTCCGCACGCGGGGACGCGAGTGCTTCCCCGACCCCTGGGCGGCCCGCAATGCCTACATCGACGTCATCCTCAATCGCGAAGACGACGATGCGATCGCGTCGTTCCTCGCGCGGCACGGCCATCCCGACCTCGACACGGCGCAGATCGGTGGCGGCGCTTCGTCTGCTCGAAATGCAGACCGATGCCATGTTGATGTTCACGTCGTGCGGCTGGTTTCACGACGAGATCAGCGGGATCGAGACGATCCAGTGCTTGCAATACGCCGCCGGGCCATTGACCTGGCGAGGCCATTTGGCCGCGACCTCGAGGATCGAGTTTCACAGCCGATCTCGAACAGGCGCCGAGCAATGTGCTCGAAGCTTCGGCGACGGGCGTGGAGTTTGGGAGCAGTTGGTGCGGCCGGGTGTCGTCGACCTCGAGCGCGTGCTGGCCCACCATGCCATCAGCCTGATTTATCAGCCTCCGGTCGACGGTCGCCGCCAGCGAGTTTATTCATTCGAGCTTGAAACGCTCGAAAAAGAAGTCCGAACGAGAGGCAAAGGCCATCTCGCCATGGGACGGCTACAGGCGCGATCGCTTCGGACTTGGAACGAGGCCGAGGCCCGGTTTGTGGTCATTCACTACGGCGGACTCGATTTCCATGCCGTTCTTTGCCTCGAGTTCGGCGTGCGGGCCCGAGTCGTTCGAGTCGCTCAAAGCCGCGGTTGCTACAAGCCTACAAGACCGGTTCACTCGCCGACATCACCAGTCTGGTTGCGCGTGAGTTTCCCGGGCGCTCGCACCGGCTCGACGATCTGTTTCGCGACGAGCAGCGGCGGATCATCGGCATTGTGCTTGAGGACCGCTTTGCCGATTACGAGCGGTCATTCGACTCTTTTGGCCAATCAAGACGAGGAAGTCCTCAGCCGTCTGGGCCAGTTGAACTATCCGATCCCCAAACCGATGCGTGCAGCCGCTTCGACGTTCCTCGACCTGCACCTCGCGGAGGCGATCAACCGACTGGCATGCGGTGAATCGGCGTCTTTGGATGCGATCGAGCAGCTTCACGAACGAGGGCAGGGGTGGGGGTACGAGCGAGAGCGCGGACGACTGGAGCTGTCGATCGCCGATGCCGTCGCGCGCTCGCTCGAAGAGATCCGTCCGAACGCCGACCTGGTCGAAATTGTGGCGCGGGCCAAGCTGCTGCTCGCGGCCGCCAGGCTGTTGGGCGCCGCGCCTGACCTTTGGCAGTTCCAGAACAGGTTTTTGACGGCCGTCAGCGAGTTGTTTGAAGCGCAGGTTATGGACGCGCCGCTTCGCCATGCGTTTGAATCGCTGGCCGCGGACCTCAGAATCAGTCATCGTCTCCTTGCCTGGCGGTCGTGAGCCCGCAAGTTCGTGAGCGATGCAATTGAATAAAATCGGTTTTCGCGACGTAAATACAAACGGCTTAACCACTTATGGGCGAGAATCGGGCGAATGCGCGAGTGATTAAAAAGCACGAAGTGAAAAAACGGCATTGTGCCGGGATCAGCGTCACTGCTGCCGCGGCGCAATCGTCGCCCGGGAAGCCTTGACTCACGCCGGATCGAGGCTTAACAGACCGTCCTCGGGAATATTGGCAATCTGCACAAAAGAGGCAGGTCGGCGAGACAGGCCCATTTCTTCGAGAACGAGAACTCCGTACGGCGAGTTCGGATTGCGCCGGCCGGCCAGGCCGCTTGCGGAATAATTGACCCGTCCGCGTAGCACCGACGGTCCGCAAGTCACTTGCACCATGGGACGTTCCGTCCCCTGGCGCCGACGGATATCGTCAAGAATCGCCTGGCACTGTTCATAAGTCATTCTGGACCCTCCCTGGTTTCCAGCAAACGACACTCTTCTTGAGCCACATCGGGGCCAGTTCCGCTCCCACTTCCCTGTGGGAGCCGCCCTCCAAGGCGGCCGGCGGTTCAAATCGCTTCATTTGGCTCGGTCATTTTGAGAATCGAGGCCCGTGACGTCAAGTGCGACATGGCCATGCCGAATATGATCGGCGTTGACCCCCGGGCGGATTTATGCCAAAACTCGCGAGCCCGCGGCAGCCGATGGATGAATAGAGTGCGATCGGCAGCGTCGCAGTGTGCAAGGCCAGCTGAGGGTCGTCGACCTCTCAGGATGAGGAGTCGGTCATGGGCAGGGAGCGGCCACAAGTCAGAGACGTTACGCCCCGGACTCATTCCGCATCGCTGGACGCGGGTTGATGATCCCGAAACCGTCGCGATCGTGGCGGCCCACGAGACCGTCATCGCCGGCGGCGGGCCCGCGGGCTGACCGCCGCCTATGAGCTCAGCAAAGCACGGCAAGTCGTGCGTCGTGCTCGAATCCGACCCGCGCCTGGTCGGCGGAATCAGCCGGACCGACCAGTACAAAGGATATCGATTCGACATCGGCGGCCACCGATTCTTCTCGAAAAGCGATGAGGTCAACCAGCTCTGGCGCGAGATCCTGGGCGAAGAGTTTCTCAAGCGATCGCGGCTCACGCCGCATCTACTACGATCGCAAGTTCTTTGACTACCCGCTCAAACCCGTCGATGCGCTTTGGAAGCTTGGCTTCCTGCGATCACTGCGGATCGGCGCGACCTACATCAAGGCAAAGCTCGCACCGATCAAGCCCGAACGGAGTGTCGAGGACTGGGTCGTCAACCGCTTCGGCCGTGTGCTCTTCGAGACTTTTTTCAAGTCGTACACCGAGAAGGTCTGGGGAATGCCGACCTCGACCATTTCGGCCGACTGGGCGGCTCAGCGGATCAAGGACCTGGACCTGGTGCGGGCTGTCACGTCGGCCTTGTTCGGCCGTTTTCGGTCGAGACAAGGCCGAGATCATCAAGACTCTTGATCGATGAATTTCATTATCCGCGACTGGGGCCGGGCCAGATGTGGGAAGTGGCTCGCGACCGGATTCGCGCCCAGGGCGGGATCGGTCCAGCTTGACCGCCGCGTCGTCGAGGTCGAGCACGACGGTAGAGTGGTGACCTCGTTCCTGACCCGTGACCACGAAGGCCGGCAGACCCGCTATCAGGGCCGCCATTTCCTCTCGACGCTGCCGATCCGCGACCTGATCCGCGCCATGAAGCCGTCGGCCCCGGCCGAGGTCATCCACGCGGCCGAATCGCTCAAGTATCGCGATTTCCTGACCGTCGTCTTGATCGTCGACCGGGCGGAGACGTTTCCCGACAACTGGATCTATATCCACGAGCCCCAGGTGCGAGTCGGGCGGATCCAGAACTTCAAGAACTGGTCGCCCGACCTCGTGCCCGACCCGAGCAAGACCAGCCTGGGCCTCGAGTATTTCTGCTTCGAGGGGGATGACTTGTGGACGATGTCGGACGCCGACCTGCTGGCCCTTGGGCGCCGGGAGATCGACTCGATCGGCCTGGTCTCCGCCGTCCGCGGTCATCGACGGCTGCGTCGTCCGCATGCCCAAGGCTTATCCGGTCTACGACGACGACTACCAGGCTCACGTCGGAGTGATTCGCGGCTGGCTGAAAGACACTCGCCAACCTCGAGCTGGCCGGCCGCAACGGCATGCACAAGTATAATAACCAAGACCACTCGATGATGACCGCGCTTCTGGCCGCGCGCAACATTCTGGGCCTGGGACAATTCGATACCTGGAAGGTCAACACCGACGCCGAATATCACGAGGGATCGACCGAGGAAAGCCAGGTCCAGAAAGGGCGAGCCGTGCCGCAGCGCGTCGTTCCGGATTTGGACCGGGCGATGTCGCATTGATCCTCGTGGAAATTCGATTGGTGTGGCACGATGAACCGGGTAATGCGACTGAGGCGATGGTGCGCGAGGCATTCGCTTGTCGATCGAGCGGCTCGACGATCGCTTGCTCTTGAGCGCCTCGGCCATGATTTCGCCATTACTCGAAAACCCGGCGGGATACCAGGCGGTCCGTCCCAACACGCCCGTCATGCCATTCGCCACTCCAGCCAAGAAAGCGTCATTCATCGACCCGACGGTCTCGATCGACAATGGCGACTCAATCGTCCTCGGGTATCAAGAGTTCATCGGACCATTATGCCACGCTCGATGGGACCCGTGGGGCGATCAAGATCGGCAACGGTTCCGATGTGCTTGATAATGCCTCGATCGTTGCCAGCAGCGGCCGCGGTTTTCAGGCATCCGAGGTTCTGATCGGCAACTCGGTCGTGATTGGTTTTGGGGCAAAGGTTATCGGGCCGAGCACGATCGGTTCCTATGCCGATTCAAGCAAACCGGTCTCGATCGGCGCCAACGCAGTGATCGACGGGGCCACTATCGAGCCCGGGGTGATCGTCTCCCCGCTGGCTCGTGTCGGGCCGGGTGTTATTGTTCCCACGGGTTACATGGTTCTTCCCGGCGCCAATGTCACGACCGACGCCGAGGCCTCGAACCCCAAGTTGGGGATGGTCGTGCCCGTTACGGCGTCGAGTCTCGCGACGATCACCAAGAATCTCTCGGAGAATAAATCGCTCGCGGCCGGCTACATTGCGCTTTACCAGGGAAACTCGGCCACTGGTGCCAGCCCGGGCGCCAGTCCGGTACTATCCGGGATCAACAACGGCGACCTGGCCGCGATTCTGGGGGCTAATCAACAGCCAGGGTCGTCGGCGGTTTCGTTCGAGCCGGCCAAGAGCGAGCCCGAATTTTTGTCGCCGCGTCAGCGACTGGTCGGCTCGATCTTGAGCAACTTTCCTGCGCGGATCACCGGAGGAGTGCAGATCGACATGCGGGCCGCACAGGCGGCGCTCGCACCTGGGTCGAGCCAACGCCATCCGCGCCGACCAAGGGCAGCCGATCGTGATCGGCTCGATCGCTCACACCGGCCGCCGCGTGACGATCAATTCACCGCTGGGCGGCCAGCTCACCATTGGCAAAAACTTCCGTGCCGGCAACGGCGCCGTGATCCTGAGTGGACCGGGAGTCAACGCCAAGATCGGCGACAACGCCAAAATCGGGGCAGGAGCCGTCATCAACCAGACGTCGCTCGGCTCAAATTCATCCGTCGGATCCGGGCGCCTATCTCATGAGCTCGACATTTCCCGCCAACACGGTCATCCCGTCCAAGTCGATTTATGTCAATAATAAGTTTGAAGGGTACGTGCAGTGGTCGTAGTGCGATGAGCGTGCCGACGGGATACCGTTCCCAGTCGATCACCGCATAAACCGCGTGCAATGGTTAATCGCGATTTGAACAAGGCTGTTCAAATATGAAAATTCATATGCGATTGACATTACCGGTCCTAATGGGATTTTCGATCGCCTTATATTGTCTCGCTGCCCAAGCTCAGCAGCCGTCGACTCCGGCTCCCGAGCCGGTCGTCCCAACCGCCGTCGGAGTCGTGAAGGCAGCGGCGAAGGCGACGCGTTCGCGTGAGGACGAATTGGAGGATGAAGTTCGCGAGCTCAGAACGATGGTCCGAGAACTGTCTAATCGGGTCGAGCAGCTTACGACCTCGATGTCGACGACGATGCCGCCAGTGCCCAGGCCGATTGATCGGGAAATCGAGCCGTTGGATTCGTTCCCGCTGGAGGCCGATCGCTCCGCCGGCACTGGTCCGCAGGACGCCAGTTCGGCCGAGGGAGGATCAGCGGCGGCGCGCGGTCCTTTGGAATCGCGCCGGACGACAAGGTTTAACATGCCAGGCGTTTCGCCCAATCTTCCCATCAGCGGCAATCTTCGGGCCCGGGTTCCAGCTTCAAACCAAGGACGAAGAATTTCAACTTCAGTTCCACGACCTCACCCAGATCGACGGTCGCTTCTACACGCAGGGTCAACAGGTGCCGGTCACGAGCACGTTCTTGATCCCACGGCAGTGGTTCATCTTCAGCGGCCGCCTCACCAAGCCGTTCGAGTATTATGTCTCGATTGCCGAAGGTATCGACAATCTGAACATCCTCGATGTGTTCCTGAACGTCAATTTCGACCCGCGTCTGCAGTTCAAGATTGGTCGCTACAAGACACCGTTTACCTACGAGTTCTACGGCTTGCCAATCAACGGTTTCATCACGCCCGAACGGTCGCTCTTCTTCAATAACTTCGGCCTCAACCGCGACATCGGCCTGATGGCCTGGGGCCAGACTGTTCGACAACCGGTTCGACTACGCTGCAGCGATCGTCAACGGCACGCGCAACGGCTACGTCGACTCCAATGACTTCAAGGACTTCACTGGTCTGGTCAATTTCCGTCCGTTCGGCAACCTGGACCGACCACTGGCTGGAGAACTTCAACATCGGCGGATCGACAGACACGGGCCTCGAACAGAACACTCCTGTCCCGCAGGTCTTCCGGACCAACGTCGCCACCACCGGCAACTTGGCCATCGGGCCCGAGTTTCTGGCCTTCAACAAAAACGTGAATGAGTCGGGGCTTCGCGCTTTCTGGTCGTTGCACATGGCGTACTATTACCGGCAATCTCTCGTTCGTCGGCGAGTGGCAGAGCGGTTTCGATAGTTACGCCCTAGTGAATCAGTCGAACCAGACCCGCATCCCGGTCGAGAGCTTCTACGTCATGGCGGGTTATTTCTTGACTGGCGAGACCGTGAGCAGTCGCGGTGTCGTCAAGCCGCTTCGTAACTTTGACCTCCGACCAGGCAAACGCGGGCTGGGCGCGATCGAGCTGGCTGCCCGATACAACTACCTCAATATTGGCCGCCAGGTCTTCACTGCCGGCCTGGCCGATCCCAATCTGTGGACCAACCAGCTCTACACCGTCGATGCCGGGGTCAACTGGTACTGGACTCAGTATATCAAAGTGTATCTCGGCTGGCAGCACGCCGGTTTCGGCAACGAAGTTCTCTTCGCCCCGGAGCGTTTTCATTCGTCCAGCGATCAATACTGGATGCGGTTTCAGATCTTCTTCTGACCGCAGAATTAGTGGCTCGATTCACAAGACGTCGCCAGCCGCCGTTCTTATCAGCCTCGGAATTGGAGCGATGCACGATTGAAACGACATCCCAGGCCGAGCGCGACGATAAAACGCTCGGTTCAGTTGCGAAACGGTGCAGCGATGCACGGCCGATCCTCAAAACTTCTTTAACGCGGTCGCTTCGTCGGCAAAGATCTCAAAGATCTTATCGAAGTTGCTTACCTTGAATGCATCCTGGATCACGGGCCGCAGGCAGCAGAGGCGGATCTTCCCCTTGGCCTCCTGAGCCTTTCGGTGCAACTTGACCAGGTGGGCGAGCATCGCGCTCGATACGAAGTGTGCGTTAGAGAGATTTAGCAGCATCTTCGTAAATCGCTTGGATTCGATCAGGTCGATCAGCTCTTCGGAAACACCTTTGACCTTATCACCCTCGAACATTGACACAGTTTCCAAGAAGTTGACAACGGCGACTCCGTCGACGTTTTTGTAAGTGATGTATTGATAGTCGGTCATGGCCATGGATCAGACTCCTCGGCGAGTTCATCGACAGCGATTGACGTCAGAGTACGTTTCCTCGACTGATAACTGCAATCCCGCGCTGCAGTGCGGAAGCAGCCGCGCTGATTTCGATTGCATGAGATCACCAGATCATACCGAGAACGAGCGTGCTTTTCCCAGCGGTCTTAGGGTTTCTTGGATTATTTGAGGGCCATCACCGACGATTGACGATTCCTGCTCCGGTTCCTAACATCGAAAGCGATGCTTTGTGATTAGCAGCGTTTTCACTAGCTACGCGCAGAACGAGGGCAACGATATCGCTGCCGACTTCAACGAGCATGGCATCGTCAATACCTACAATTTCCTGATCAATCGATTCCTGCGGCCAGCAGCTTATCTGCACGTACCCGGTATTCTGGTTCCCGTTCGCCGCTCATGGGTCGAAGTTCAAGTAATTGCTTTCCGATTGCCGTTCTCCGGGTGGTTCGCCCAGAAGTCTTCGCTCACGTACCATCGTCGCGCACCGCGCCGCTCGTTGCGACTGGATGGGATTCGTTGCCGGTGATAGCCCGCCGGTGGAGCGCCAATCCGAGGCCGAGAACGTTGGTTACCACAAGGCAGGCGTTGAGTACGAAGTACACCTTGTTGCCCAACATCCAGCTATAGATCACCTGTCCGGTAACTCCAACCAGAGCCAGGACAAAAAACCAGAGGGTCGACGCGGTCGCATGCTCGTGGCGGTTTTGCCACTGCTTGTAGGACTGTAAACCGAAAGTCGGAAGTAGCACGAGGCGCTACCCCATCCGATGATTTCTCTCATGAGTCTGCCAACTTCCTGAACTTGCGGACGATCGTTTTACAGCTCACAACCCGCAACTTTCGCTCCTTTTTTCCTCGAATTCTCATGGACGCCTACGACGAGCTCAGCCCCTGGCTCGCATTTGTTGCCGATCGCGCGGGATGTGCTGGTACGCCCGTTGCATGTCGTGAATTACAACGAGGGCCCTATCGAGGCAACGCCACAGGCGATCCATTCATCGGATGTCAGTCTTAGAGATAGGAACCATGAATTCCACTATCGCGATGTTAGTGGCAGTCGGAATAACTGCGGTCTTTGAGTTTGATTCTCACGGCGCAGCGTCGGATCGACGGATCGATTCGTTGATGGCGAACATGTCGCTGGAGGAAAAGCTGGGCCAGCTTCAGCAGATTGGTCTCGATCCGACGACCGGCCAGCCGCGAAAGAGCACACTCGACATGGTTCGGCACGGCCGGATCGGCTCGTTGTTTGGGGTGCTCGGCGTAAAGAACACGAACGAATTCCAGCGCGTCGCTGTCGAGCAATCGAAGTCACGAATCCCGATCCTGTTCGCCTTTGACGTGATCCACGGTTATCGGACGATATTCCCAGCGCCGCTGGCCGAGGCCAGCAGTTGGGATACGGCCGTGGCTGAACGGTCGACTCGGATTGCGGCGTCGGAAGCATCGGCTGCTGGGGTGCGATGGGTATTTGCACCGATGCTCGCCGTGACCCGAGATCCGCGGTGGGGCAGAATCGTCGAGGGATCCGGCGAAGACCCCTTTCTGGGATCGGCGATGGCCAGGGCACGTGTGCGTGGGTTCCAGGGGGAGAGAATTGGCTCTGCGGAGCATGTCGCGGCTTGTGCCAAGCACTGGGTTGCCTACGGCGCAGTGGAAGCGGGGCGCGAGTACAGCTCGGTCGATGTCTCCGAGCGGGCTCTTCGAGAACTCTACTTTCCGCCGTTCCGCGCGGCCCTTGATGCCGGCGTCGCAACCTTTATGACTTCGCTCAACACTGTCAATGGCATCCCCGCCACGGCCAATCGATTTACGATCGGCGAAATCCTGCGCGGTGAGTGGCGATTCGACGGCGTGATCGTGAGCGATTACAGGGCTGTTAGGCAACTCGTTGCGCACGGCCGTGCGGCCGACGAAAGTGAGGCAGCCCGCCTGGCCTTGCTCGCAGGAATCGACATGGAGGAAGAAAGTGATGAGATCAACAGGTACGGCGTGAGCCTCGTCGATGACGGCAAGGTTTCACAGGCACGGATCGATGAAGCAGTCCGGCGTGTTTTGCGCCTCAAGTTTCAGCTAGGCCTCTTCGATCATCCTTACAGCGACGACGAGCGTGAGCGCAAGGAGCTCTTGAGCCCCGAGCACGTGGCGGCCGCCCGCGAAATCGCGGGGCGTTCGATCGTGCTTCTAAGAAACGATCGATCGACGTTGCCGCTTCGAAAAGATTTACGGTCGATCGCCGTGCTTGGCCCACTCGCGGATGATCGGGCCGCCGCGCTGGGGCACTGGCGAGGCGACGGCAAGGATGACGACGTTGTGACCCTCTTGGCCGGCATGCGGTCTAAGATCGCGGCGACCGGTGGCTCGACCCGAGTCGACTTCGCCAAAGGTTGCGATGTCGAGGGAGACTCAACAGCGGGTCTCGACGAAGCGGTTCGGCTCGCACGCGATTCGGATATCGCCATCGTCGCCGTGGGCGAATCGGCGTCCATGACGGGCGAGGCTTCGTCGCGAACTTCGCTCGATCTCTCCGGCCGCCAGGAGCAGCTGGTCGAAGCGGTTTGCTCCACCGGCACTCCGACCGTGGTCGTGCTGATTAACGGACGGCCGCTGACGATCGGCTGGATCGCTGAGCACGTGCCGGCGATTCTCGAAGCGTGGCTGCCGGGCACAGAGGGGGGCAACGCGATCGCCGACGTGCTCTTCGGTGACGTCAACCCGGGAGCCAAGCTGCCAGTCACGTTTCCCCGCGTCGTTGGCCAGATACCGATTTATTATAATCACCTTAACACCGGCCGGCCGGCAACTAATTCGAGGTACACGTCGAAATACATCGACTGTCCGGTCACGCCGCTATTCCCCTTCGGCCACGGGCTGAGCTATACGAAGTTCGCATTCGACAACTTGAAACTCAACGCGCCGCGGATGGCCGCGGATGGGCGCGTGACGGTAACGGTCGATGTTCGCAACGTGGGCGAACGGGCGGGCGATGAGGTCGTTCAGCTCTACGTCCGGGACGTGGCGGCGAGCGTCGCACGCCCCGTTCGCGAACTAAAGGGCTTTGAGCGTGTGAGCCTCAATCCCGGCGAGAAAAGGACTGTTCGCTTTGTCCTCGAAGCCCAAAGCCTTGGCTTCTACGATGCGCAGATGCAGTTCGTGGTCGAGCCCGGCATGTTTCAGGTGTTTGTTGGCGATTGCTCAGTAGGCGGACTCAAAGTCGATCTTGAGATCGTCGAGAGATGACGACCGGCCCGGTACGGATGTGCGAAAGAATGCTCGTTAGTGAGGCGACCTTGGAGGAATTGACAAGTGCGTGGATGTGTGGCCAGTGCCGGGCGCACGGCCAGCCGTAAACTCTTCCATGCCAATGAGAGGGGCAAGCTTCTTTTCTATTCGTTCGTCGACGAACGCCCGACGCATTGCGTCGTCGGCCAGAGCATTGGCGATCGCCGCCATGATCATCCCTTGATCGAGCATCAAGACCGCGCTTGCAAGCTTGCCATTCGAAACATTAACCGAGTCGAGGAAGCCGTGATCGTTATAAAGGGTGGCCATCAGGGCCTCGAACATGCTTCCACCCCAGCTTGGTACAATCCGCATGCCGCGGTAGGTATAGTTCCCTTCGAAGACCGGGACGTTCAAGTAAGTGCGCGTGGCTCCCATTGGCGTTTGCCGTTGCTTTTCCTCGCCGGGCTTTAGCGTCCGTCCGAGCCGATAGTACAACTCCGCGGGAAGCTGCCCGCGGGCGATACCGATATAGCTGTAGATTCGTTGCTCGGTATTGAGCAACTTTTGGAAGCCGCCGAAACTCTGTTGGTCGAGGTGATATGGACCATGAACCTGACCGGGATGATTGACCGGGTCGGCATCGTCGTAGGGAACATAGAAAAAACTGAATTCCATCGCGTTGACCAGCTCGTCCGCCTCGGCTCGCAGCGCAGGACAGGAATTGCGGACCATGATCAACCCCACCGCCAGCCAGCCATTGTCGACGCAGGACACGATCAATGGTTGCGGCGAGCCATCTGTGGGCGACACACGCACTACCGCACATGTGGACGGGTCGATCTTATCGCAAAAGAAACCGTGAATTCGCTGAGGCCGCTTGAGTGCCTCCAGCGTTTGTTTCATGCGGCGCTCGGTTTCACTTTTTCCGATTATTTGCAGGTGTTCGGCGGCCAGTGTGCTCCACAAATACGCGCCGATGTCGGTCGGCGTGGTTTTCTGCGACGGTTTCCACGATCCGTCGGATTGCCGCAGTAGACCGTCGGCCGGTAACGGGTCGCCTGCAGCCATTTCGGCCACGGATCGCCACGTGTCCCGGGCATACCTCAAGAGTTCATCCCGGTCGCGCGGCCCGAGGTCGTCTTTGCCGACGGCTTGCGACTGAGGTGCCCCTGTGAACACAGCGACTGCGAGTGCCAACGGCAAGATCGCGAGAGATGGCAGCGTCCTCAAGATTTCAGTCCCGATCTCTGTGTTAGTAAAAAAAATGATGGGACGCCGGTCCAATTTGGCGACGCAATTCAGATGCCAATTCACGGCGGTTGCTGCACCTCTTGACAGTCCGCGGCGCGCCGATTGCATTTTCTCCATCAAGAAGCGAGGTGCGCGGTAAGCAAGAAGGATATTCCTCCCATGAACAACACGTGCGATTCCGAACGCGCTGACATGACTTCAAACGCGGAGAAGTTTTCTCCTCGCAAGTCCGATCCGGCTTGCGATATGGGAAAGCAGTGCAGGCGCTACCGCTAGCGACGACGACCTTGACCACAATCGACCCGGCGGTTGAATCGGCCGCCCGCGCCCGAGTCGAACAGCCGCAGCACCCGGAAGCGACGATCGCCATCACAACTGCGGAATTCGACCCGGCTGATCGGCGGCGGCGGGAACGGCGGCGTCGAGAAGCGGAGAACGGCGCCGTCCGCCGCCCGGTATCGGCGCCGCAGCCGCGCGGCCGCGCCCGCGCCGCGCCGAATCAGAGCGCCGCTCGTCACTCGTTGTGCCGAGCGCGGGACGAGCCGGATCCCTACATCCGTGGGTCCTTTTATTGGTAGG
The DNA here is from genome assembly GCA_963850935.1 of uncultured Isosphaeraceae bacterium. Taxonomy (GTDB): domain Bacteria; phylum Planctomycetota; class Planctomycetia; order Isosphaerales; family Isosphaeraceae; genus CAWFRS01. The sequence goes on along the minus strand of CAWKNT010000012.1, from coordinate 52,615 downwards.
AGCGGCCGGCGGGCTGGTCGGCTTTCTCGCATGCCGTTATGGGCGTGAAGCATATCGCTGGCGCTTCGCCCGGTTCTGAGACTGCGGCAGAATTTCGGCACGCGATTTGCCAGCAACGAAGGAGGATACTTGGATTTAACACCGCAGGGCGCTGCGAGCACACACGCCCGCTGCGAAAGGAGCTCGCCCCATGGCGCGCGACGAGTCTCAGCATCACGGTGATGATCAGAGTGGAATTGACGAATCCGAAAACCGCGGTCGCGACTCTGCCGATCCGATCACGATCACTACGAGCGATCCCGCCATCGAGAGTAGCGTCGAGCACACGTCCGACTGGAAGATCCATCCGGATTCGACACTCAGCATCCAGACAACTCAGGCACACGAGCCTAATCCGCTCTATGTCGTAGGGGTCCGGAAGGTGGTGCACGAAGACCGCGAGTCACGTCCTGGGGGCCAGCGGCAAGACGGTGATAAGGCCGGCGACCGGTCCAATAAAGGCAATCAATCGCAAGCGGACAAAAGCGGCGAAAAGGGACATAGCGGCGGGGCGACGGACGACCAAAAGAAGCAAGGCGGCGATCAGAACCGCAAAGACGAGGGGGATGCCGAAGGAAAAGATGGTAGCAGCAAGAAAGGCCAAGCCAGCGGCGATCAGAAGCGCAAGAGCGAAAATACGCAAGACGGCGGTAGCGGACAAAAGAAAGACCGGGGACAAGCGCACGACCAAAAAAAAGACGGCGACGACCAACGGCGCGGTCAACAGAACCAAAAGCAGCCGTCCCTGATGAAGAGTCTGCTCATGACAGCAGGCATTGCGACGGTGTGTGGGCTGGTTGGAGCATTTGGGTACTCCTATTTCGCAGGTGGCGGCAAGAACTCAGGCGAGCAGGAAAAAGGCCAGAGCGACAGCAAGTCGGGGTCGAGCAAGTCTTCGAAAAGCTCGAGTGGTGGCGAGTCGCAGCAGGGAAGTAACGAGTCTGGCGAAGGTCAGTCGGGGGCCGGCACAAAGGTCGCGCTCATCCCGGCCAAGGAGATCGGTACGCTCAACCAGCAGCTCGTCGATCTGATGGTACGTGTCGACCGCCTGGGCGAGCGGGTCGATCGCATCGTGCGGCCGAACGACGAAACACCCCCGATCATAAAGAGCCTCCAAATGGAAATCGGTGAGATTTTCCACGAACTGGACAAGCTGGCGACGGTCGGCGAGAAGGTTCTCCAGCACGGCAGCCGTCTCGAAATCCTCCAGCGCGAAATTCAAGTCCTGCGATCCCGGCTCGACTCTTCCACGCCGAGCATAAGCAAGGGACTGGTGGAAAAGTCGGAGGCAATCAACCCCTCCGAGCCGTTGCCCGTCGTAAACCAGCAATCGTCGGCGCAGACTGACACGCTCGAGCAGGGGCTGCGTTTACTCGAGCAGGGGCAATACGATTCGGCACGAAGGGAGTTCCAGCGGCTCGAGGCCACGCTGGCCGGGGACGCCCGCGTCTGGTACTTCGCGGCGCTGGCGGTCGGCCTGGCAAGCGGCGACTGGAACGATGAGGCCAAGGATCTCGCCGAGCGGGGCATCGAATGTGAGCGCGCGGGCACTCCATCCTCGGGGGTGGTCGACTCAACGCTCGCCACGCGGGGTCCGGCCGAAGGGAAGGCCTGGTTAAATGCGCTCCGCCGGCGATCGCTGAGCGCAAGTCGGACTCAGTGATGGCCTATTCGAGGAGCTAAGAACCGTGGCTGAGCAATCCGCGAAGAAGGGGAGTTCCGCGAATCCGAGCGTGCTCGCGATGGATCACCCGATCACGACGCTCATGGTCATCGTCAGCCTGATCAGCCTGGGGATACTCTCCTACTCCCAGATGCGCGTCGACATTTTTCCGTCGTTGAATACGCCGAAGGTGTATATATTCTTTGATTTTATTGGCATGAGCCCCGACCAGATCGAGGGGTTTATCGTCAATGAGCTTGAGCTTTACTTTCAATATGTCGACGGCGTCAAAGACATCAAGTCGCGGAACGTCCAGCAAGTCGGCCTGGTCGAGCTAAGCTTCTTCCCCGACACCCAGATGGGCGAGGCGATCGCCGAGGTCGTGGCCATGTCAGACAGGGCCATGGCGTGGATGCCGCCGGGGTCGTTGCCTCCCATGATCATGCGCATGGACGCCGGCAGTGTTCCGATCGGTTACCTGGTATTCGTGAGCGAAGGCAACAAGACCTCACTGGGGGCCATGGGCGACTACGCGCAAAACATTATACGGCCGCTCGTGCAGAAAAATGTGCCCGGCACGGTCGCGATCTCGCCGTTTGGCCCGAACATGCGGTCAATCGTCATCAACGTCGATCCGAGGAAACTCCTCGAATACAACTTGAACCCGCAAGACGTCGTCGATGCCTTGAAGACCGGCAACGTCGTCATTCCCTCCGGCAACATCTATGTCAAAGATCAAATGCCGATTGTGCACAACAACGCGACCGTGGTCGACATTCAGCGCCTGGGTGACATCCCACTCAAGCTCGGTTGGAACGTTTACCTCCGCGACGTGGCCACCATTCAGGACGACACCGACATCACTTACGGCTATGCACTCGTCAACGGTGAAAAAGCCATTCACCTGCCGATCATCAAGAAAGACACCGGTTCGACCTTGACCGTGGTGGCCGACGTGCACAAGTCGATGGAAATCTTCCGCAGCGCTGTTCCCTCGGATGTGAAGATCAGCTTTGAATTCGACGAGTCGCCAACCGTGGTGCACGCGGTCGAGAGCGTTGCGACCGAAGGGGCGATCGGTGCGTGCTTGACCGGCATCATGATCCTCTTGTTTTTGCGCGATCCGCGCAGCGTGCTCGTGGTTGTGTGCAACATACCGCTGGCTCTGACCGGATCGCTTTTCGGGCTGTGGGTAACTCAAAATACGATCAACATCATGTCGCTAGGCGGGATGGCTCTGGCGATCGGCATTCTGGTCGATGAGGCCACGGTGACGATCGAAAACACGCACGTGCAGATGGAACAAACCCAAAACATTGCCTCCGCGGTGCTCAACGCCGCCAATGCGACGGCGGTTCCACGCTTTCTGGCGTTGCTCTGCATCTTGTCGGTGTTTATCCCGGCGTTCGTCATGAAAGACCCGCTCCGATCGCTGTTCATGCCCCTCACGCTGGCGGTCGGATTCGCGATGATTTCGTCATATTTGCTGTCGAGCACGTTCGTGCCGATCATGAGCGTTTATCTGCTCAAACACAAGAAGAAGGAAGATGAGGGGGCCGACAAAGAGCCCGGTGTATTTCAGCGAATCAACAACGGCTATCATTCGGCCGTGGAGTGGTTTATTCATTTGCGGGGGCTCGTCGTTGCGATCTATTTGATCGCCTGCTTCCTGGTCCTGGGCATCATGGGCCTCGAGGTGGGGACGGAGTTGTTCCCCCAGATCGATCAGGGAGAGTTTGTGCTCCGCTTCCGGCCGCCGCCGGGGTCAAGCTACGAGCTCACACGTGAAATGGGCCTGAAATGCCTGCAAGAAATCGAGCATGAGGCTGGGCACGATAATATTTCCATCACGATGGGATTTGTCGGTCAGGTCGCTCCCAATTTCGGCATCGACAACATGGTGCTCTTCATGCGTGGACCGGACGACGGCTGGCTGCGCGTCAAGCTCAAGGAAGATAGTGGAATCAAGCTCGACGAGTTTCGCGAGCGGCTCCGCGAGGTACTTCCCGAGCGGATTATTCCGTGGTTGGCCAACCGGCTGGAGCAGGGGGGTGGCGGAAGCGGCGTCACGAAGGAAGAAGCGCAAGACCGCGCCGAGAAATGCACGTTCGGTTTCGAGCCGGGCGACATCATCAGCCAGGTGATGAGCTTCGGCGAATCGAAGCCCATCGCGGTCCGGCTGATCGGAACCGATTACGACCTGGTTCGAGCGCATGCAGAAAAAGTCGAGGCCGCGCTCAAGCGCAATCCTCATCTCCGCGACGTCGGGTACGACCAGACGCTCGACTATCCGACGGTCGAAGTCAATTTCGACCGCGAGCTGGCGGGATTAATCGGAATCACTCCCGAACACCTCAAGCGCGCTCTCGTCATGGCGACGGCATCGACTCGCTTTACCAACCTTAACTACTGGATCAACGATAAGACGGGTTTTGACTACCTGGTGCAGATACAGGTACCGCCTTTGCGCATGGAAAAGCCAGAAGACATCGAAGAGTTGCCGCTTGAATCGGTCAACCCCGACGTGCCGCTCATGGTGCGCGACGTGCTCAAGGACGGCCAGGTTCACGAGAGCGTGCGCCCGGGCGAATACGACCGCGATATGTCTCAGCGCTTTATCACGGTCGTGGCCAACGTGGAAGGCGAAGACATGGGGCGGGCGGCGAAACAGGTTCGCAAGGCTGTGGCTGACGTCGGCGACCCGCCGCGTGGCGTGCGGGTCGAGGAACAGGGACAGCTTCCGCCGATGACCAAAATGCTCGAGGCATTGGGGATCGGTCTGGGCGTGGCCGTGTTTGTGATCCTCGTGCTCTTGACGGCCTATTTTCAGTCGTTCCGTCTGGCCATCGCTTCCGTGGGAGCGGTGCCGGGAGTGCTTGCCGGGATCGTCGTGATTCTGTTCTTCACCAATACCACGCTCAATATCGAATCGTTCATGGGGTCGATCATGTGCCTGGGAGTATCCGTGTCGAACTCGGTCATGATGGTGACCTTCATGGATGAGCACTGGAAGGCGGGCAAGTCGTCGGTCGAGGCAGCCTTGGTGGGTGCGACCGAGCGGCTGCGGCCGATCTTGATGACCGCGTGCGCCATGACCGTCGGCATGGTGCCGATGGCGCTGGCGCTCGAGCGAGGCAGCCAGATGGAGGCACCGCTGGGACGTGCGGTCATCGGCGGCCTCATCATGTCGACCTTCGCGACGCTTTTGATCCTGCCGTCGATTTTCGCGGTCGTGATCGGCAAGCAAGAAGCCCGCTCCCCCTCGCTCTACCCGGGCAACCCTCAGAGCACGCATTACGACCCCGAACTGGGCGGCGGCGATGGAGGGAGCGAAGGCGAAGACTCGCGCGGCGAAAACAGTGACGATCAACACGAGGGCTCACACTGAATCTAAACGAGGCCCGGCCCAGAACAAAGATCACCGGGGGGCTTCGCGGGTGGCAATCGAGGAGATCGGCGTTGGGTATATCAGTTTGGCGTCATCTCGAAAAGCGTTTTCTTCCCATGCACGTGCTGGCGCGTTGCCTCGCAACGGCGCTTGCGGTCGGGGTGTTCGGCTGCGGTGAAGAAGAAAAGACGGCACCGAGCGTCTCCGAGCCGCCGCTCTTGCACGTGGTACATCCCGAACTACGAAAGATCGTGCGCGTGGTCGGGCAGCCGAGCTTCACACAAAGCTATGAGCGAACGTCGATTTATCCCAAGCTGACAGCGTTTATCGAAAAATGGAACGTCGATATCGGCGACAAGGTTCAGAAGGGAGACGTGCTCGCGGAGCTCTTTGTACCGGAGCTGCGCGAAATGTGGCAGACCAAAAAGGCGACCGTTGAGTATGACGCCGAGCGCGTACGGTTCGCCCAGGAAAACGTTCAGGTCGACGACGCCGAGGTCAAGGCCGCGAAGGCTCGACTGGAGGAGGCAAAGTCTATCCTGGCAAAGTACGAAGCGCAGGTCAATCGGTGGGATATCCAGGTCCAGCGGCTCTCGCGCGAAGTCCGGAGAACGGTGGTCGATCCCCAGATCCTCCTCGAGTCAACCAATCAATGGAAAGCGAGCATGGCCGCGCGTGACGCAGCCAAGGCAGCTATCGTCAAAGCCGAGGCCGAGTTGCTGGCCGCCGAGGCGAAACTCTCGCGAGCCAAGGTAAACGTGGCGGTCGCCCGGGCCGATCTGGGCGTCGCGGAGAGTGAGGCCAAACGGCTCGAAGCTTGGGTGGGTTATCTCAAGTTGCTCGCACCGTACGACGGAATCATTGTTGCGCGGAATGCGAATACGTGGGATTTCGTCTTGCCCAGTACGGGCGACCCCACGGCAGAGATCCGCGCGCCCCACCTTTCACCCGGCGAAAAGGCTGCGCCCATTTACGTGGTCGATCGGACCGATATTGTGCGGATCTATGTCGATGTTCCCGAGCGCGACGCCAACTACATCCATATCGGGTCAAATGCCCGGGTCAAACTCTGGGCATATCGTGACGAGTGGCTGCCGGCCACAGTGACTCGCCTTTCATGGGCGCTCAACACGAAAAGCCGCACGATGCGCGCCGAGATCGACCTGCCCAATGCCGAAAGCCAGATGCTGCCGGGAATGTACGCTTATGGCGAGGTGATCGTCGAGCGCCCGGCTGTGCGTGCGTTGCCCAAAGCTGCGTATACCCACGCCGGGGGCAAGTCGTTCATCTGGCGGTATGAGAGCGGCCGCGCCCGCCGCACCGAAGTTCAAACCGGTGTGCGCGAGGCCGAGTGGATCGAAATTACCAACCGCTATGAAAAGTCGAAATCGGCCACCCAGGAGCACTGGATACCTGTAGAAGTCTCGGAACAGGTACTGATTGGGAGCAAGCTATCGACGCTCACCGACGGCGCTCGCGTGCGGGTGACCGCTACTCCTCCGCCTAAAGGGGCAGAATCCTCTGGTACGACATCCGAGGCCTCGGGGACGCAGTAGCAAACGCCTGAAATCGCCGCCGGCACGTGTGTCCGTACAGTGCATCATGGCGAACACATCTGGGGAGTAACAACATGGCAACGCAAGCGGTCGAGGAAAAGAGCGCCTCGCGAAAAACCCAACAAGATGACAGGCAAACGGACAACGGCTCGCCGGGCCGAGACCAGGACCAGGACCAGGATGACCATGGCGACGAATCGATGAGCGAGCGAGCCAAGTCCGGTGCCAGTTCGGTTGTCGAATCCCCGATCGTGCGCTTCTGGGTGCTTCCCGCCGTCGTGGCCCTGATCTTCAGCGTGGGCGCCGCCGCGGCTTACTGGCACTTCGCCGGGTCTGGCGGATCCGGAAGCGAGAAATCGTCGAGTAAAGGGTCGAGCAAGAGCTCTGGTTCGAGCAAGGGAAAGAGCTCCAATACGAGTAAAGGCGAAAATTCTAGCCAGGGATCGGATGCCAGCCACGAATCGAATCGAGGCAAGGAAGACGTTTCCAGCAAGCGCTCCGACGCCAGCAACGGATCTGATTCGGGCAAAGGATCTGACTCGTCGCAAGACGACTCGGGCACAGCTCAGCTCGCGCAGGTCGAGGCGGCGTGGCATGCCGCGCTCAATGAGGTCCGTGCTGCCCAGGATGCCGAGAATGCGGCGAGACAGGCCGAAAACGACATGAAGGCGGTCCTGTCGTTCTTCAAGAAAAACTTGTTAACGGCGGGCCGGCCCGGGGATACGTCGCTGGCGGCGGCCTTTTGGGCGGGTGGACAGGGCAAGGACATTTCTTTGCGCAAGGCCGTCGACATGACGGACGCACGAGTGGCCGAGGCGTTCGCGGATCGGCCGCTATCCGAGGCGTCGGTCCGCGAGATGCTGGGCTGGGCGTATCTGAGCCTGGGCGACGCTCCCAAGGCCATCGAAGAGTACGAGCGAGCTTTTACGTTGCGTGAGGCTCTTCAAGGCGACGACCACGCAGAGACGGCCGCCTGCCGCAATCAGCTCGCGGTGACCTACCGCCTCGCCGGCCGGCCTGCCGACGCGGCGCGCCTGTTCGACCGCAACCCAAATTCTCCGACGTATGCCGCGGCACTTGAGATTCGCGGAGCGATGCTGCTTTTGGAAAAGAAACCCGCTCAGGCCGAGCTGAAGCTCCGGGCATGCTTGACGATCCGCCAGAAGACACAACCCGACGATTGGTCCACTTACGATGCGATGTCGATGCTGGGGGACGCACTTGCGGACCAGGGAAAATTCGCCGAGGCCGAGCCCCTCTTGACGTCGGGCTACGAAGGCCTCAAGCTCCACAAAGACCAAATCCCCGATCGAGATAAGGTCCGGTTCACGCGGGCACTCGAACGCCTGATAAAGCTATATGGTTCCTGGGGGCAAACCGACAAAGCGCTCAAGTGGCGCCAGCAACTCACGGCGGCGCAAGGCAGGCAAGAGCGCGCAAAGCCTTGATCAATGTCCGGCACGCAATCTCTGGCCGGCAAAACTCGAATGATCCTCACGGCCGCACCAGACCGATAAACCTATCAATTCGACAATGTTGGCCGGCCGGCATTCTGATCGGTTCGCGGGTCAATAGATCCCGCTACGATCGAACTGATGGAGCAATCCGTGCGTTCATGGATGTGGGTCGCGACGGTTTGCGTGTCGGCTGTGGGCTTGCCTTGCGCGGGCCAGACGGGCGGGGTGCCGTCGTCTTCGCTCGCCGGCGCGTCGTTGGGGGGTCCGGGCGCAAAAGGGGGGCAAACCCCGGGGTCAGTGCCGGGTCTTGCCTCCGTGCCCGTGCAGGGGGGCCAGCGACCGTCATTACCGGAATCTGCACCGGCGACCCGTCGGCCGACGTCCGACGCCGATTCGACGGGGCCGAGCCCGCTGGACACGGGAGCAAACCTGAAGGCTCCGAAGCCGCTTGCGACGGACCATCGCTTCCCGATAAATCTCGCTACCGCTCTCCGGCTCTCCGACGCTCGGCCGCTGATCGTAGCCGCCGCCCAGGCCGGCGTGTGGGTCGCAGAGGCCGATCTGACACGGGCCAAGGTTCTCTGGATACCTACCCTCAACATCGGCTTTGACTACATCCGCCACGACGGCGGCGGACCCGACTTCAACAAGGGCATCTTGACTGCGGTCAGCACCAATTTCTTTTACGCCGGTGCCGGTTTGACCGGGACGCCATTCGGGATCATTTATACGGCCGATGCGATCTACCAGCCCCTCGTGGCGCGGCAGGTGTTGAACTCCCGCCAATTTGACGTGCAATCGGCCAAAAATGATGCACTGCTCCGAACCGCCGATGCGTATTTCCTCGTGCATCAGAATCGGGGGATGTACGCCGGTACGCTCTACTGTGTCAAGCGAGCGGGCGAACTGGTCGAGCGGATTGCGACGATGAGCCGCGACCTCGTGCCGCAGGTCGAGGTCGACCGGGCCCGGAACATGCTTGCTGATCTCGAGCAGCGGGCTGTCTCGGCGCGGCAGCAATGGCGGGTTCAAAGCGCCAATCTCACGCAGGTTCTTCGGCTCGACCCCCGCGCCGTGGTTGAGCCGGTGGAGCACGATCACCTCCAGATCACTCTGATCGACCCCGGCCGCCAGCTCGAGGAATTGATGCCGATCGCCATGGCAAACCGGCCCGAGCTTTCCTCGCGCCAGGCGCTCGTGAAAGCCGCCGAGATGGCGATCCGCCGGGAAAAGGGACGCATGGTCATCCCCAACGTCGTGCTCAACGGCTTCCAGACCCCTTACGAACTGCTCCAAGCCGGAGTGTTCGGCTTCGGCCCCAATAGCAGCATGAACCAGTGGGTGGGCCGTGATGATTTCAGCATTCAGCCTCTCTGGCAGCTTGAGAGCGTTGGGCTTGGCAATCTCGCGATGATCAAGGGGCAACGCGCCCGGCAGTCGCAGGCCATCATCGACTTATTCAGGGTTCAAGATATGGTGGTGGCGGACGTAACGAGAGCCCTGGCCAACGTGCAGTCGGCGGCTGCGCGGGTCGCCTTCGCCGATCGCGCCCTCCGCACGGGCATTATCACCGTCAACGGCAACTTCGAGGGACTGCAGGAAGTGAGCCGCTTTGGCAATGTGCTCGTCCTGATCACCCGGCCGCAGGAAGCGGTTTACGCTGTCCAGCTCTTGAATACGGCGTTCGACGAGTACTTCACGACAGTGGCCGAGTACAACCGGGCGCAGTTCGAGCTTTTCCACGCGCTGGGCTATCCTGCACGGGAGGTCGCGTACGTGCAGCCGCCTGGCGAGGTCCAGCCGGTGGATACGACACGGCCGACGTTCCTACCCCCGGTGGGCAATGGGCCGCCCCCGGCGACTCGATGAACGCCAGCTATTGGGACCGGTCCCCGGGCCGAACGTGAATGGAGTGGGATCCGAAACAATGCCACGATCTCCCTCGCCATTCGCTCTGATCGTGATCTCAATGCTTTTTTGGGTCGTGCACGGAGCGCTCGCGGACCAACCCACCCCGCCCACGGTTGACGCGACAGCCAGTTCACCCGGGTCGGCGGCTCGCGACGTGCCAGCGTCGACAGTTTCCCCCGTCATCGAACGCTTCATGAAACAGAGCGGCCAGACCCTGCCTCCGCCGCCTCCGCGAGCATTTCCGGTGAAAACACGCCGGCCAGCAGGCGCTATCCCGTACGCCGCAATCAACTGCCTCTTTGACCTCAAACAATGCAGCGGGCCAAGAGGTTCAAGACGTCCTGCCCGTGGTCCCGCCAGCGCTGGGCCCGGCCCAAACTTCGGACGCCGACGATTCGAGAATCAAACAACCTTCGCCGTTGGCGACCAACATGAAGCTCAAGTCCGCACCGTTTGAGCCCTCCGACTTCCGCTTTCCCATGAATCTGGCTACGGCACTTAAGCTCTCAGACGCACGGCCATTGATCGTCGCCTCAGCGCAGGCGAGCGTGTGGGCCGCCGAGGCCGATTTGACGCGGGCTAAGGTCCTTTGGATCCCTGGAATCAACTTCGGAGCCGACTATCTTCGCCACGACGGCGGCGGCCCCGACTTCAACAAGGGCATCTTGACGGCGGTGAGCACCAATTATTTCTACACCGGGGGCGCCCTTTACGGGATCATCGCCACGACGGATGCCATTTTTGAACCGATGCGGGCGCGGCAGGTGCTGAATTCCCGCCACTTTGACGTCCAGGCGGCAAAGAACGACGCGCTGCTTCAGACCGCCGACGCCTACTTCCTGGTACACCAGCATCGGGGAAAATACGTCGGTGCCCTCTATTGCGTGGAGCGGGGGCGAGACTTGCTCGAGCGAATCGCGACCTTGAGCCGCGACTTGGTGCCTCCCTTTGAGGTCGAGCGGGCACGGAACATGGTGGCCGACCTCGAGCAGCGGAGCGTCTCAGCGCGGCAGCAGTGGCGTGTCCGCAGCGCCGACCTGTCACAGGTCCTGCGTCTCGACCCGCGTGCGGTCGTCGATCCGCTGGAGCAAGACCACCTCCAAATTACCCTCATCGACCCCGCCCGCCCGCTTGAGGACCTGATGATGGTCGCCATGGCCAATCGGCCTGAACTCGCCTCGCGCCGGGCCCTCGTCAAGGCGGCTGAGGTCGCGGTCCGCCGCGAGAAGGGACGCATGTTCCTACCCAGCATTTATCTCACCGGGTTCCAGAGCCCGGGCGGCATGCTGATCCAGGGCGGGATCTTCGCCCTGGGTGCCAACAACAACTTGAACCAGTGGGCGGGTCGCGACGACGTCAGCATTCAGCTCATGTGGCAGCTCGAGAGTTTCGGAATCGGCAACCTCGCGCGGATCAAGGGTCAACGCGGGCAGCAATCGCTGGCCATAACCGAGCTCTATAACGCCCAGGACATGGCGGCGGCAGACGTGAATCGCGCACTGGCGCGAGTCCAGTCCGCGGCCGCGCGGGTCCAGCGCGCCGATCGTGCGCTGCGCACGGGCCTCATCACCTTTAACGGACAGTTTGAGGGCCTGGGGCAAACCAAGCGTTTCGGCAACCTCCTGGTCCTGATCAACCGGCCGCAGGAAACGGTCTACGCCCTTCAGCTCTTGTACGTGGCCTTTGAGCAATATTTCATGACAGTGGCCGAGTACAACCGGGCGCAGTTCGACCTGTTTCATGCCCTTGGCTACCCAGCCCAAACCGTCGCCGCGGTGCGGACACCCGGTGAGATTCTCCCGGTCGATACGATGCGTCCGGCCTTCCTGCCTGCCGTGGGCCAAGGGCCGCCGCCAGCGACCAAATGAGTGTAAGTGGCCGTTCTCGCTCACAGAGGCTGACGACGGCATCACCGCCTGGGCCGCTAATTCGGCACTATCGGATCCTTATTCCAAGCGATTGCATGCCGCGATTGCGTTTCCGACTGGCTTCAGGCGAAGTCTCACCACCTCCCGTCATCTACCAACTGCCCAACCCGAATGACAAGGCGATCGACGATTTTAACCACATGTTGAAGTCAGTTCTCTTCGTCGTCGACGATTGACCATTCTGGCTGTGGCCTCTACGATCAAAAGTGTTGGGCGGTTATCGGAACTTTCAGAGAGCTTCGCTGGCGGAACGCGCAAGAGAACCTTTCCAAGCTTTGGGGGTGGTTGCATGACGAGCGACCGGATCGCAGTTAGAGACGAGCCAATCACCGGGAGTAATCCGGACGACCGCACGCGTGTACGATCGCATCGAACGGCTATTCGGGGTTGGCTGGGCCTGATCGTCGTCGTGCTTACGATTGGCGGGGCGGGTGGGCTCTGGCTCATGGCCTACGGAAACCAGCAGCCAAAAGTAGGCGACAAAGCGAATGCCCACCACGGCGGGCACGAGAAAAACAATCTGGTCAAGGTGCAGGTCATCAAGCCCGAGCGAGGTGGGATGGAGCGCGTGACGAGCCAGCCGGGGACCATCCGGGCATTCGAGTTCGCGCCCTTGTATACCAAGGTGTCTGGCTTCATCAAAACGCTCAAGGTTGACCGCGGTAGCAAAGTCAAGAAAGGGGACCTGCTGGCGGAAATCTATGATCCCGAACGCGATGTCGCTGTCATTCAAACAGAGGCAGGTCTCGAACATTCGAAGGCCGCAGTTGCCCAGGCCAAAGCTAGCATCTTAACCGCCAATGCATCCGTTCAAGCGGCGAAGGCCAAACAAAACGAGGCCAAGGCGACATTGGATCAACAGATTGCCAAGCGCGACTATCGAAGAAAAGAATACGAGCGGATCTCGGAACTCGTCGATCGCAAGTCGGTCGAGGAACGGCTCAAGGACGAGCAGCTTGACGAGTACCATGGGGCCGAGGCTGGTGTGCTTGCCGCCCAGGCGGGAATCGAGACTGCCGCAGCATTGCTTGCCGAGGCCGAGGCAAAGGTTGAGAAGGCCAAAGCGGATTTGAAGGCGGCCGAGGCTCAGGTGCAAGTCGCAGCAGCCAACCTCCAGATGGCCAAAGTGTTCGTTCAATATACGCGCATCGAGTCGCCCTACGACGGAGTCGTCATTTTCCGCGGCGAGGCTGTACACCCTGGGTCGTTCGTCCGCGCCGCCGACCAAGGTGGGGGAAGCGAACCGTTACTTACCGTCGCGATGACCGCCAAGATGCGCACGATCGTCCCGGTTCCCGACCGAGATGTCCCCTACTGCCATGTCGGTGATCCGGCGACCGTGACATTGGATGCGTACGCAGGAAGGGTCTTTCACGGCAAGGTCGACCGCACCGCGGAATCCGAAACACTCAATGATCGGTTAATGCGCGTGGAAATCGACCTCGATAATGCCGATGGCATCTTGCGTGACGGCATGTTTGGCCGGGCTGATATTCTCCTTGAGAAGGTCGTCAAGAATTTGACCGTTCCGTCGTCGTGTTTGATCGACCGCAACGGCAAGGGGGATGGGGCCGTGATCGTGGTGAAGGACGGCAAAATCAAGCGGGTGAACGTCAAGGTCGGCATGGATACGGGACTGCGCGCCGAAATCGTGCATGGCCTTGCTGAGAACGACCAGGTCATTCTCCAGCCCGACCCGTCAATCGCGGACGGAACGCTTGTGCAGGTGGAGGCGGTTGCTCCGGAGTCGAGCCATAAAACCTCGCCGGAGGGAGGACAATGATTACGCCCATTTGGTTTTCGATGCGACGGTTATTCAATCGATGAACCGATACCTGCCGAATAAGAAAAGGATGTCGAGATCCGGTTTTTGGCTCAAAGTGCCGTCATGGAGGATGGTCTATGTCGTTAAAACGGCGGCGCGATATCCGGCCTGAGCCCGAACGGCTCGAAGGCCGGCTGCAACTGAGTACGGCGATACCAGCGAACTCGATTGGGACGAGCCTCGGGACCGTGAGCGCGCCTGGACAGGTCACGGCAGCTTCCGTTGCCGTGGCGCCCAAGAACCTGAGTGAAGGCAAATCGTCGACGCTCTTTGCCATTTTCGTCCAACCCCAACCGGGAAGTTCGGTTGCACCCCGAATCGTGGCCGTTACGGGGAGCAACGGGCAGCCACTGCCCCTCAAGCAGGGCCGTCCCTATGTGGCCGGACGCGATTCGGGCCAGGCGGCCGCATTCGTCAAGGTGAGTCAGCCAGGCCCGCTGACGATCCTCGTGTCCGGCCAACACCGTTCGATAGGAGCGTACCTGGTCGACACGACTCTGGTGGGCGATGTCAATGGCGACGGCACGGTCACTCAGGCTGATTTGCAGCCCTTCGCAGCCGCCTACGAGACGGTACCGGGCGATCCCAATTACAATCTCGCCGCCGATTTCAACCAGGATGGCATCGTCAATCAGATTGATGCCAAGGCATTGATGCAAAACATGCCTCCGCTGACCCCGAAAGTCCCGTTGCAGCTTGTGATGAACTTGCTACCAGCCGACCAGGCCCAATTCGCTGCGTCCAAGAATTCTGGTGGGTCGACCTTCAAGCAAAATGTGACGATCCAAGGACACACCATGCCTGGCAGCATCGTCCTCGAGGATAACAGCAACGGCTTTTACAAGTGGGATGGAGGTGCCGTTGCAACCGATGCCAACGGCAACTTTACAGTTACTGAAAGGAACACGCAGGGAGTCAATACCTACAACTTCCTGATCATCGACCCCTATGGCCAGCAGCTCATCCGCTCGTACCCGGTGTTCTGGATTCCCTATGCGGCGCCTCGGTCGAAGCTCAAATAACTCTGTCGCACGTCGCGAGGGCGAACGGTACGGGCGAGATCTGGCCAAGATGCTCATTTGCCAGAAGAGGGATCGTCGTGTCCTCCCGGCCATGGCTCGTTGAATAGGCCTGGCCCGTGCCGATATCTGATAGCCGTCTCGGCGGGCAGTGCCTCGGCTCGTTGGTGCCTATCCATCCGGCTCTCGGCCATCTCGCGTGCGATCACGGTGTCATGCCCACCGCGCAGCCCGGCTGTCGCCCATGTACGGGAAGGGGGCATGCACGTAACGATTAGCGCCGCGCGTGCCGCGTATTCGCAAGCCGCCAGCAGGAACGGGAAGACCTTCTGTCAATCAGTCATTACCCAGTGGCGGCGGAGCGCCCAGAGAGACCCAGAGGCGGTACTGCGACTGATCGTAACGCACCAGGGCCCGCACGAGATTCACGCGCGCTTTCGCGAGCAAGTCCAGACTATTGAGCAGTTCGATGGGCAGGACATCACGTGGCTTCTCGCCGCCTCGGAACTTGGTCCGGTCCAGGTCCTCCGTGTAGGAAAGCTCTGCAGACGCCAGCGCTCCTCGGGCGATGTCGATTTCGTTCTGTGCGGCTCGAGCTTCGGCAAGCGACGCGCTGACCTCGTCACGAGCGCGGTTGATCGTGCGAAATCGCTCGGCAGTCGCCTGGCCGACCTGGGCCTGCCGTTGCTTGATGAGCGCGTAATTGCCGGCTCCAAAATTCATGAGGGTCCAGAAAACATCGACATCAAAATCCGTACGGCTGGCGAAATTGCCCATCAAGGGAGGGGTGATATTGCTTCCGCCGCCGAAAGCACCACCGCTGAATCCTAGCCAGAGGGTTGGCAGCAAGGGCCGGCCGACTTCCTGTTTAAAGTGTGCCTCCGCTTCACCGATGGCCGCCGTCCGGGCCGCAATGTCGGGACGCTGCCGCAACGCGACCTGGAGCAGCTCCTGCTGTGGCGTGTCAATTGGAACGAGCGTGAGGGGAACAAGCGGACCGCCGATCGGCTCGAGCCGCACAGACGGGTCGAGATTGAGGCGATTGGCGAGCCTCGCCGCCGTCACGGCCAGGTCTTCCTCGGCTTTCTGCACAAGGGCTCGACGCCGTTTCCACTGTGACAATGCCCGGTGCGCGTCGGCCTCGCGACCTTCGCCGGCGTCAGCGTAGTTTTTCGTGAGCCGGTACACCTCATAAAACTCGGTTTCCGAAATGCGCTGATACTCAAGTACGGATTGGTTGCCAAGTAGCTCCAGATGGAGCACGGCGACGTCGCGCAAAATGTCATACGAGGTCGCCTGGGCACCGAATCGCGCCCCGGCGAGTCGCTGTCGCGCGGCCAACGGCTCAAACCAGGCATCGGTAAGCGGGCTGTAAATGTTGACACCGGGAATGTTGACTGTACCAGCCACGATCGTGTTGGCACCGGCACCCAGATACAAAGATTGGAGCGATACATTGATCATCTTTCCCGACGATCTTTGGAGCTGTCCATTATGGCCGTGATAACTGGCCCCGGCGTTCAACGAAGGCAACAGCAGAGTCCGTGCCGACAATTGGAGCGCAAGTGCCTCGAGGATCATTGTGCGCGCGGCAGCGATCGTCGGATTGGAGACATCCGCCAGCCGTAGAGCCGTTGCCAGGTCGATGGGGTAAGTTCCGGTCGGCGGCGGTATGACGTTTGGACTGGGTACCAGGAGCTGCGCCTGATTCGCGACCGGTATTACGTTCGAATCGAGAGCGGCATGAGCTGAGGCCGCCGGCGATGGGGGCGCGTTCGGCGAGGCCGCAGTGGGTGCCGCGTAAACGGGCTTCAAGTTCGACCGCGTTGTGGCGGGAATCAGGCGAGCCGGATCGGAAGCGGTCACTGCACTCGGCTGAACCGCGACCTTTCGCTCGGCCGCTGTTAAGGGGTAGATGTGTTCAAGAGCTCGGGACGCGTCTTCGGCCGCGCAGCCGGTGAATACGGCGAGAACGACGGGGATGACCGATCGGAGACGCCCGACGAATACTCGAGAGCAATTGGCCCGTGGATATCTGGCGGGTATCAAGCCCATGGACGATTCCTTCCTCCTTCAGAGTTTCGTCACGGACTCATCTCGTGGTGGCGGGGACATTGGTCGGAACTACGCCCTCGACGGGGACCGGACGCGCCAGCGAATTGGCGGGGGGCTGGCCCAAAGCCACGTACATGGCGAACTGGGCGCGGTTATAGTCGACGATCGCGTCGATGTATTCGACGCGGGCGTTGGCCAGCAAGTCGAAGCTGTTCAAGAGCTCGATCGGCAGCACGTCGCGTGGGCGATCGCCCCCCATCGATAGCGTCCGATCCAGGTCTTCATGGTAGGCGAGATAACCCGATCGGACCGCGTCTTCGTAAGTGCCGATCTGATCATAGCGGGCGTGGGTGCTGGCATAGGCTTCGGCGATGTCCGCTCGGACTTGATTGAGGATTTCGATTTGCTGGAACTGAGTGACCTTGAGCTGTGCGTCGGCCAGGCGAATGAGGGCGATATTGCCGACTCCCAGGTTTTGGATTGTCCAGTACATGATGGCGTCGAGATCGTTCGCGGCCGCTCATCCCGCCGAAGATCGGCCGGACCAGATTGCTGCCGCCGCGCAAAGCCGCCCGCGCTGAAGCCGACCAGCGTCGTCGGTGAGAACGGCAGGATCTTCGCCCCGTCCAGATTCATCAGGGCTGCCTGGATGGCCGCGCGCTGCGCAGCCAGCTCGGGTCGGTGGAGCAAGCCCGAGCGCGATCAGCTCGGCCACGGGTATCGGATCGGGTACGAGCGGATGAGGGACCACGACAGGCGTCGGTCGGATGCAGGCGAATCGAGGGATCGAGATTCAAGATCCGGCAAAGCATGGCCGACGCGGTGAGTACCTCGCCCTCGGCCGCCTGGATATAGCCCTCGCGGCGGGCCAACTGGGTGGCCGCTCGATTGGCGTCAGCCTCGCGGCCCTGCCCGGCCTTAGCATAATCGGCGGTGAGTTTTGCGATCAGGCGTGCTTCTTCGCGAGCCTGCAGCTGGGCCGCGCGGCGGGCTTCGGCGCGCAGCAGTTCGCTGTATGCCCAGGTCACTCGCAGAAATACCTGGTTACGCACCGCGACGGTCGTCTGAATTCGCGCTGGCGGACGGTCTGTCTGGCCGCCAGATACGCGAAAATCCCCTGGCCGATATTTTCGGCGAGAAACACGCCCGGGATTGTTGACCGTGCCGGCCGCGACCGCGTTGGCTCCCGCGCCGACATAGACGGCGGATCGGTTGACCGAGAGGATGTTGCCGTCGGATTGCTGGAGGTTGCCGGTATGAGAGTCGTAATTCATGCCGGGATTGATGGAGGGTAGGAAATAGGCGGCCGCGAGCTGCCGCATAGGCGGCTGCCTCGAGAATACGCGTGCGAGCGATGTTGAGCTCGGGGTTCTGCACGCCCGCCAGATTGAGCGCCGTCGTCAGGTCGATCGGCTGGACCTCTGACTTCAAGATCGAGGCGGGCGAGGCCGGGGGTGAGGCGATGCCTCGTGATACCGCTTGGCCGTGGCGGCTGCGCCGGGGAGTGGCTCGGGGGCGGCGCTCGAGCGGCAGAGCAGAGGTGCTGTCAAGAGGCCGCGACGGCGACGCGGGAGTCATCTGTGCCCAGCCCGCCGTATGGGCCATCCACCACGACGCCGATGACAGGTCGCAAGCGTGCATGTGGACGATCTTCCTGATCCTCTCCACCATGGCCTCCTGGCTCCGATCGAACGAGATCGTGGCGTCCCGATTCGCCGGCTCATCGCAAGACATCGTCCAGAGAATTTGGTGAACTTGACGATAATACTGACCAGATCGGGCATGATGGTTGACACAGATCGAGGCGCAGGTTAACATAAGGTTATCGTCATCAACCGTCTTCGGGACGAACGCGAGTTTCAATCCATTCCATGAAATCACGCCTGCTCCGAATTCTGATTCTTGCCTTGCTGGGGCTCTCGGTTTCGATCGTCCCGGTGCGGGCGCACTACGCATTGACGACCCAAGGCGATCCTGGCAGCCATTCGTCGTCGTTGCTGCCCCGGTCACAGCAACGAATTCGACTCGTCAGCATGCGAGCCGGTTCCGTGCGATCCGCTCGCGTTTGCACCCGGAGCGCACGCGAGGCCCAGCTCGCTTCGCCTGGCGTACGGTAAGACTCACCTCACGACGCCTGGCGCCGGCCTTCTCTGACACGGGCCACGCCACCTTGAGCTGCCTCGTGCACCCGCTACGCTGCTAGATCGGACCGCACCGGACGATTCTTTTGAATCAACGCAAAATCCTGCGCCTCGGTCGTTTCGGCCGAGGTCCGCGATCAGGATCCGCGCGTGGCAGCTGAGTCTCATTGATTTAGGGGAATTCACTCATGAATGGGTTGATTCGAGCGTCGCTGGGTAATCCTTATGCCGTCACCGTCATGTCGCTCACGTTCATCTTGCTGGGCGGCTTGAGCCTGACGCAGATCCCGATCGACATCTTGCCGGTCTTCAAGAGCCCGGCGGTACAGACGCTGACCTTTTACGGCGGCATGTCGGCCAACAGCATCGCCAACGACATCAGCAACCGGATGGAACGATGGACCGGCCAGGCCAACGGCACTTCGCGGCAAGAGTCGCGGTCGATCATCGGCGCCAGCATCGTCCGCAATTATTTTCAGGGCGACGTCGATCCCAACGGGGCCTTGACGCAGGTCAATTCGTTGTCGCTCGCGGTGATTCCCAACCTGCCGCCCGGCACGCTGCCGCCGGTCGTGCTGCCGTTTGACCCCACCGCCATGACCCCCGTCTGCGTCGTGGCGGTCGACAGCCCGGACCCGGCCAATAACGAGTCGGTTCTCTACGACGTGGGCCGCTATGAAGTTCGCAATATGATCATGTCGATTCCGGGCGCGGTCGCCCCGGTGGTCTTTGGCGGCAAGATCCGGGCGGTCATGGCCTATCTCGACCGCCAGAAGATGCAGGCACGCGGGTTCTCGCCGCTGGACGTCATGAATGCCCTCGATGCGTCCAACGTGTTCTTGCCCAGCGGCGACGGCAAGTTCGGCGATCTCGACTACGTCCTCGACTCCAACTCGATGTATGAGAAAATCGACGACATGGGCGACATTCCCTTGCGATACGAGAACGGCCGCGCGGTCTACCTGCGCGACGTCGCGACCCCCAGGGACGCCAACTACATCCAGACCAACGTCGTCCGCGTCAACGGCAAGCGCGAAGTCTACATCCCGGTGTATCGCCAGTTAGGCGCGAGCACGCTGGGAGTCGTCAGCAAACTGGGCGACTCGCTCAAGAATTTTGAAGAGCGGCTGACTCGCTCGGGGATCAGCCTCAAGCTGGTCATGGACCAATCGGTCTACGTCCGCAGCTCGATCAAGGCGCTGGTTCAGGAAGGGGTTTTGGGCGCCATCCTCTGCTCGCTGGTCATCCTGATGTTCCTGGGCGAAATGCGGATGACGGCCATCGCGATCATGACCTTGCCGATCTCGATCATGGCGTCGTCGGCGGCCCTCTATTTCGCGGGCCAGACGATCAACGTGATGACCTTGGCCGGCATGACGCTGGCGATCGGTCCCGATGATCGACAGCGCCATCATCTGCCTGGAAAACACCCACCGGCATCTGGGCCTGGGCGCGACGCCCCACGAAGCGGCGTTCCTGGGGGCCAGCGAGGTCGCCATGCCCGAGCTGGTCTCGACGCTCTGCACGTTCCTGGTGCTCGCCCCCCTGGTGTTCACGCCGGGGCTGGGGCAGTTCCTGTTCAAGCCGATGGCGATGGCCGTGGCGTTTTCGATGATCGCCGCCTACTTTCTGTCGCGAACCCTGGTGCCCGCGTGCAGCGCTTTCTGGCTGAAAGCGCACGGCGGCCACGCGCCGAGCTCAGACGGCGAACACGGTCACGGCGGTGGCCACGGCCACGGCCCCGACCTCGTCCACCGCACGAGCACCGAGCCGGAAACCTTTCAAATCAACGGCAACGGCAACGGCCCGGCACGCCGGCCCGGGATGATCAGCCGGGCGTTCGCTCGCTGGCAGCAGATGATCGACGAAGGGATCGAGTATTACGTCAAGGGCCTCGATTTCGTGCTTCGCCACCCGTTCCTCACGATCGGCGTCGGCTACGGGCTTCTGGTGGCGACCATCCTGGTCTTCTGGCCGATCCTGCGCCGCGATTTCTTTCCCGAAGTCGATGCCGGCGCGTTCGAGATGTACGTCCGGGCCCCCAGCGGCCTGCGCATCGAAGAGACCGAGAAACGGATCAAGGCGGTCGAAGATTTCGTTCGCGAGACGATCGAGGAGGAAGACCTCCAGCTCGTTCTCTCCGAAATCGGCGTCACCTCCGACTGGTCGGCCGCCTACACGCTGAACGCCGGACCGATGGATGCCGTGGTCAAGATCCAGTTGACCGAGGAACGGTCGAAATCGGCCCAGGAATATGTCCACATTCTTCGGACCGCGTTCAACAAGGACGATCGGTTCGGCGACCTCGAGTTTGCGTTTGATGCCGGCGGCATGGTCCGCTCGGCGATGAACGAAGGCCGGTCGACGCCGATCAGCATCCGGGTGACCGGCAAGAACGAGAAGGTCGCTCACAAGATCGCGACCGCGATCAAGAACGAGGTCAAGAAGATCGACGGAGTCGTCGACGCGCGGGTCATTCAGCGGCTCAATTATCCCCAGTATGTGATCAAGGTCGACCGGGCCAAGGCGGCCGAGCTGGGGCTGACGCAGGATGACGTGATGAGCAACGTCGTCGCGGCGTTCAACTCGAGCATCCAGTTCAACAAGCACAATTTCTGGATCGACCCCAAGAGCAAGAATCAGTACTTCGTGGGCGTCCAGTATTACGAGAATGACATCAAGTCGATCGAAACGTTGATGGACATCCCGATCACGACCAATCGGCCGGACATGCCCAAGCACGTGATCCCGATGCGCAACGTCGTCTCGATCGAGCTGAACACCGTGCCGACGGAAGTCACCCACTACAACATTCAGCCCACGATCGAGCTGACGATGGGCGTTTACGGCCGCGACCTGGGGCACGTCTCGGACGACGTCACGCAGGTCCTGAACAAGTTCGGCGAGGTCGATCGAGCCCGGCAAGTGGTCTCCCTATGACCCTGATAGCAAGGAAAAGAAACGGCTGCCCGGCTCGACAGATCGTGCTCTCGGGCGAATACCTGCGCATGAAGGACACGTTCAGCAGCCTGGCCGTCGGGCTGACGCTGGCCTCGCTCTTGATCTATTTCCTGATGGTCGGCCTGGATAAATCGTTCGTGGTGCCGCTGACGGTCATGTCGATCGTGCCGCTGTGCCTGGTCGGCATCATGCCGGCGCTCTACTTCACGGGCTCGGCGGTCAACGTGCAGTCGCTGCTGGGTTTCATCTTCATCGTCGGCATCAAGGTGGCCAACTCGGTCTTGATGACCGACTACGCCCAGGAGCTGCGCCGGCATGAAGGGCTGACGCCGTTCGAGGCGATCCGCAAGGCGGCCAGCTTACGCGTCCGGCCGATCACCATGACGGCCCTGGCGGCCTTCTTCGCCTTGATTCCCGGCGCCCTGGCGATCGAACGCGGCAGCGAAGCCAACGCCCCGCTGGCCCGGGCGATCCTGGGCGGCCTGCTGGCCGGCGAGCCGGCCACGCTCTTTGTGCTGCCAGTGATCTACACGCTGCTCGTCAAGGAATCGCCCAAGGATCGAGCCGAACGCTCAGCCCGTCACAGTTCGGGCCAGGAGCCCGAGGCCAATCCTGCCCCGGACGCCGGCTGGGCGATTAAAGAGGAAGAGGAGAACGGAGTGGAGTAGAGTATCGATTCGACGATCGTCCGGCACGCGGCCCTCGTCGGGCGTATTGAGCCCGAACACATCGTCAATAAGTAAGACGGGATCGGCGAAAGTAAAGGCACAGGAGTTACCGACTCGTCGGAGCGTAATCACCTTCACCAGATCGTGCCGTCGGAGGGAAACGACCGTGATCGAATTCTTCGTCTGGCTCTTCATGGTCTGTGTGGTGCCGTTCATCTTCGCGATGCTGGAGCTGCGATTCAAAGAGGCTAACCCGGATTATTCGCACCCATTCATGCAGTCAGAGATTTGAATCTTCAGTGGCGAGTCCGGGCGTGCAAGCGCCGGCGAGGCGCGCACCACCCCCTACCCGTGTCGTGAAAGGTCCCTGGTTTTCCTGCCTACTTCGCTAACCGTACGCCGACTTTACCCCGGCGGCGGGGCATGTATCAGCCGGGTCACGACCTGACTCACCTTCAAGAAGTGGTCCAGGTGCGGCCAGCTCGCTGAAAGCCGCACGATCACACGCCGGGCGCGGGTGATCACCTCGGCGGCGACTTTGATCAACCGAGTCCGCCAAGTACAGGCGAATCCTTCTCCCAGAGGGTCGCGTACGCGGCGCCGGTTGAAGAATCGCTTACGGTGCGGTACGTCGATCGCGGCGGTCGGCAGCTCGGCCGGCAGTCCCAGTTCGGCGGTCGTCGGAGGCGACAAGACGACAGCATGCCGGAGCCGCACCAGCAGGTTTAATGCAGCCGCATGAAGATATAATCGAAAATAGTTTGCCATAAACCGGTGGTCGCTGAGGCGATCGGCTTGCAATTCCCGCTTCAGTTCCTTGTTTCGGTTCTCGCTCTCGCCCCGCTCGGCGTACTCCTCGTAAATCGCCGACGGCATGGCCTGCCACCCCGGCCGGTTCGTAACCACAGCCCGACGGTTGGTTCCCTGGGCGTGTACTTCAACCTTGATAACGATCGGCTGATCTGCCGTCCAGCTCCCAGCCTTATAGCGGACCGCGAGGAAGAGCCGTTGTGGCTTCTTGGTCTGCTCAAAGTCCTTGACCGCCTGCTTGAGCAGCTCATCGCTGAGGTCGCGGAGTCGCGAATTCATGCCGATGCCAAAGGTGTAGGACAGCCGTAGCTCCTGACAGACGTTATACATCAAGGGCACGCCGAAGCCGCTGTCAGCCCGCACGTGGATATGCACGTCGGGCCAGACGGCACGCAGCCGCCCCACCAGATACCGCAGGTCGTTGTCCACCCCGAGAGTCGCCGAGCAGGTGCCGTGGCGCAGGCCAACCAAAAGCACCATGTCGTTCTCGGCGCACGTGATGACAATCGGCAGGTATTGATACTGCTCATAGTATCCGTGAAACATGATCAATTGCTGATCGCCGTGCGCGGGATCGTCGAAGGCGTCGAGATCGAGAGTGATGTGCCCCGGCGGAGTCTCGAACGACTGGATGAACTCGTCGACCAGGACATCCCTCAGCCGCCACAAGTCGGCGATCGAGACGGCGTTCTCAAACCGCGAGAGCGTGGGTTGACTGGCCAGATCGGGATCATCCGGCAGACGATCCGCGATCATTTTGAAGATGGGGTCCGAACGCAGAGTATCGTGATCGTTCTGGTCCTCGTAGTCGGCGAGGATACCGTAGATCCGCTGCCGAACCATGCTCAGCACCGGCTGCTGCGTGAAGACGGGGTCCCGCCTGTCCTCGATCGCGGCGGCGAACTGCTCGGTGAGCCGGATCTGCCCATCGAACTGACGGATCGGCAACAGCCCGGCGTCGCTCGAGAGAGGTGCGGCAGAAATCTCGACGTGAACCGGCCGAGAGGGAAAGAAATCAAGTGACAACAGCGGAACAGACTGTAAACTCATAGAAGACCTCGGTACTGACGTGTAAAGTGTCTTGTATCAACACCTTATACGTCAACCGAGGTCTCTTTGTTGGGCGAAGTTTGAATAATCCGGGCTAAACGGCCGTGCGACGCACACCGCGGCAATGGGAGCTGGCCCGGCGCCCTAGCCTCGTCATTCAGTTCACAACAGAGCAACGAGGGCACGAGCTCGTACGAGTCGCGCACGCGATTGACTTGACGGCGAGGTGGAATGATCGCTGTTCATTCTGGGATGAATCGAAGAGCGACGCCATTCTCGAAGCGCTTGCACTCCATGAAATCGGGCTGCCGTCGGTTCCGATCGGGCAAAAGACCAGGCGCTCCGTCGTCCTCCTCAAGTTAAGTAGCCGTCAATCCCGGGAAAGGCTGCGCCGCTCAGGACGGATATCCCTAAACTGAGCTTGGCATATTCGCATAAGTGCTGTCACCGCGAGGGAAAATGTGAGCCATGGTGATAATCGACGGGCCAATCGATCGAGCCTATTCGGCCATCAGGACCGTGGGCGGCCCGGAAACACCGTGTCATGGCGATACCAACTGATGTCTGAAGTGTTCCATTAAGTGTATGGCTGAAGTTGCAAATGCTGCGCGAGCGCCTCGGTGCGAGCGGGCGGCGAGAAACCCAACCGTAATTCGGCCGTCGGGCAAATGGAATGTGCCGGTTTGTACTCATGTAATCGGTCTTGTGGTGATCGTCCTTGGGGAGGGGTCCCATCGTGCGGCAAAGTCTGTTGGTGCTTTTGCTATCGGCAACCGCGGGTTTCGTCCCCGTACGAGCGGCGGGACCGACGTACAACAAGCACGTCGCGCCGATTCTCTGGAAAAACTGCGCCGGCTGCCATCGGCCTGGCGAGGTTGGACCATTCTCGCTCCTGACATATAAAGACGCTTCCAGGCGGGCAACTGACCTGGCCCTTATCACCAGCGAACGGCGTATGCCTCCGTGGAAGGCGGAGCCCGGCTTCGGAGAGTTTCATGACGAGCGGCGCTTAAGCGATGCGGATATCCAGACAATCGCGCACTGGGCCGAAGATGGCGCGCTTGAAGGAGATCCCAAGGATCTACCTCCGTCTCCAAAATTCCCGGAGGGATGGCAGCTTGGCACTCCCGACCTCGTCCTGAAGGTTGCCGAGTCGTTCCGTGTTCCTGCGGACGGTCGAGACACCTATCGCTGCTTCGTGATTCCGATCCCGATCAATGGTGACAAAACAGTCGCCGCTGTCGAATTTCGACCCGGCAACCGCAAGATCGTGCACCATGCCTTGCTTTTTCTCGATAGCACGGGCATGGCCCGGAAGAAAGACGAGGCCGATCCAGCCCCTGGCTATGCCAGCTTTGGCGGCCCTGGCATCTTGCCCACCGGCGGACTCGGGGGCTGGGTGCCGGGGGCCATGCCGAGGTGCCTTCCCGATGGCGTCGGCAGGCTGCTGCGCAAGGGGAGCGACCTTGTCCTCCAGATCCATTACCACCCCGACGGCAAGCCCGAGACCGACCAGTCGACAGTCGGCATTTATTTCACGAACAAACCGGTCAAGTCAATCGTCACCGGGATCGCCGTTCGAAGCCGAAATCTTGACATTCCAGCGGGGGAGACTCGCTGGCACGTCAGGCCAGAAAGCGCTCCTTTACCCGTCAACGCGCGGGCGATCGGCATCACGCCGCATATGCACTACATCGGCATAGAAATGAAGGTCGTTGCGGAGACGACCGACGGCAAGGCTGTGCCATTAATCTGGATCAAGGATTGGGACTTCAACTGGCAGGGGCAGTATCAATTTCGTACACCCGTCGTGCTCCCCAAGGGAACTGTGATCAGGCTCGACGCGTATTACGATAACTCCGCCGATAATCCCCGGAACCCGAGTAATCCACCCAAACGAGTGCGCTGGGGCGAGCAGACGACCGACGAAATGTGTTTGTTGGGAGTTCAGGTGGTGACCGACAACCCGGCTGATCGGCGCAAAATCGTAGCAATGCGCGGCAATGGGCTGGGTGCGGCCCTCGCAGGTGGCGAGGGGCTCGGCGGAGCCGGTCTCCGCCGTTTGCTGGGCGGCCAGCGCACCGGAGACGGCTTACCAAACCCTGATCGGTTCAAAGACCGGCTTGGCCCCTTCGACAAGGACAACAACGGCAAGTTGTCTAGAGAAGAGCTCGACGCGATGCCCGCGGCCCTCCGCGAGCGCATTGAACAGGCCGTCCGTCGTCGGCTTAGAGGTGATGAGGCGCCGAAAACGCCTCCCCATGAAATGGCCAACGTTCGGTCGTATTACGTCCAACGACGACTTTTTCGGATGCGGCACGGCTTTGGTCAAAGACTAGTCGCCAATTGTCCGCTCGGCTTTGAACCGCGTCTGGTTTACGAAGGACTGGGTCGCTTCGTCGAGCACCAGGCTGCGGTGGCCATTGGACGGGTGGACATAGATCGACCTGGCGTCCACAACTTCCTTCGGTTCAGGCGGAGGCGATAGTTCGTAACGGACGGGCTGCAAGTGATCGGCGAGTTGCAGCCGCGGATCGTAGACGCTGTTGAATTTCCACAGCATTTTGAGGGTATTCGTCTGCCCCCGCGCCAGGTTGCCGGCGAGGATTCCCAAGAGCGACCTCACTGCCCGCCAGCCCAGGTGTTTTCGATTCAAGACCTGCTGGGTATTCACCAGCTCTTGATAAAAATCGGGCAAACTCAGCCGCGTCGGCAAGACCGCGTGCTGGATGTCAAAGAGCCGATAATCGTGCGTGATGAGCCGGCGTGCTTCCGTCAGCCAGCTTTCGGTTCCGGGGTATGGGGTATTGACACTTAGATTCACGATTTCGGGGATCTCCAGGCACCACTGGCGGATCACCTCGAACTGACGGCGATCCCAGTCAGGATCGGCGATGATATTGATTGCGACCATGACTCCCAACGATCGCGCGAACTCGAGCGCCTCGAAGTTTTTGGAGACGCTCACGCGTTTGCGATGACGTTTCAAGCCCTCTTCGTCGAGAGCTTCGACTCCCAGGAAGATGTACTGAAGACCGATTGTTTTCCAGAAGCGAAAGACTTCTTTGTTGCGCAACAGCACGTCGCCGCGGGTTTCCAGGTAATACTGCTTTTTGATCCCTTCCTTCGCGATCGCCTGGCCGATGGCCATGCCATGCTCGGCCTGGATGAAGGCCACGTCATCGACGATGAATACCCCGGGCTCCTTGATCTGTTTCAGCTCGGCCACGGCTGCGCCTGGGCTCTTGATGCGGTAGCTGCGTCCGTAGAACGTCCAGGCGCTACAGAACGAGCAATCCCAGGGGCAGCCCCGGCTGAACTCGATCGACGCACACGGATCGAGAACGCCGATGAAGTATTTGCGGCGATGGTGCAAGAGGTCGCGCGCGGCCACCAGGTCGTCGAGGCTCTTGACGTAGACAGCAGGCGGTCCGCTCCCCTCCGCAGCAATGACACCAGGCACTTCCAGCAGGTCGCGACGGTCGCCGGATAGGGCGGCCTCGAGCAATCGGCCGATTGAAGACTCGCATTCTCCCTTGAGCACGCAGTCGATCGCACCATCGGCATGATCGAGCAGTTCGCGCGCGATAAACGACGCGCTGTGGCCGCCGGCGAACACAAAGGCGTTCGGCTGTAGCCGGCCGACTGCTTTGGCAAGCTCGATGACCTCAGGTACGTTGGCCAGATAGTTGCATGATATAGCGACCGCGTCGGGACGCCATTCGGCGAGCGCCCGACGGTAGTTTCGTTCCGGCTCGACTTGCAGATCCAAAAGTCGCACGTCGTGCCCCGCCCGCCGCGCAGCCGCCGCGATCAGCTCGATGCCGAGTGGCTCGAGCCGCAAGAATATCTTGGAGTACATCAGCGAGCCGGGATGGACGGCAAGGATCTTCATAGGCAAAGGCTAGGCAAAATACAGGAGAGTTGGTCAATTCATCGTCTGCTTGTAGCACGAAAGACCGATATGAACCAGCTAAAGTGCTCGGCTCAGCCTAGTTTCGGCGATTTTGTACGTCGTCCTTAAGAAGCATTGGCCGGAGGGTCTTCCCATCCTCTCTTGTTTGACGAATGCCACCGGTGAGTGGATCGGTCGATATACGGTCGATCAGAAGTGGTATTCAGTTCGTTTGCTCTTTGTTACAATCCGATTTTGAGCTTGAGATCGTCGCGGAGCCGCACTTATGGCCGATCAACCGACCATGCCCCCCGGCAAGAAGCTGTACATCGAGACGGTCGGCTGCCAGATGAACTTTCTCGACAGCGAACTGGTTGTGGCCAAACTGCGAAATGAAGGATACGAGCTCACAGACGACCTCAGTCAGGCCGATGCCATCTTCTACAATACTTGTTCGGTGCGCCAGCACGCGGAAGACAAGATCTATAGCGCTTTGGGACGGATCAAACGCCTGAAGGATGCGCGGCCTGGCGTGAAGATCGGAGTGCTGGGCTGTATGGCCCAGAAGGATCAAGAGACGATTTTTCGGCGGGCACCGCACGTTGACATGGTCGTCGGACCTGGCCAGCTCGCGAAGATTCCCGAGCTTTTGGCAAAGGCACGCGATCATGAGCCAGCCCAGCTCGCCGTGAGCCGCGCTCGAACCGACGGTTCGCTCGAGGTCGTCACCGCGAGCTTTGTGAACTACGATGCAGACCGCGAGCCGGCGATGCGGCCCAGCCCGTTCCAAGCCTTCATACGTGTGATGATGGGCTGCGACAAATTTTGCACATACTGCATTGTCCCGGCAGTGCGCGGTCCCGAGCAGAGCCGCCCGCCCGCCGCGATCGTCGCCGAAGCACGGTTGCTGGCCAGCCAAGGGGTCAAGGAAATTACGTTACTGGGCCAGACAGTCAATAGCTACCGCTACAAAGAAGGTGATGGACGATTCTGCCGCCTTTCGGACCTCCTTGAACGAATTCACAACATCGAGGGTATCGAGCGGATCAAGTTCGTTACTAATTTTCCCAACGACATGAGCGATGATTTAATCGAGTCGGTGCGCGATTTGCCCAAGGTCAGCCGCTACCTCCACGTGCCAGCACAGAGCGGCTGTAATCTGATCTTGAAGCGAATGAAGCGCATGTACACGGTAGAGTTTTACGAAAACATGCTCGCCCGGATTCGTGAAACAATACCGGACGTGGCGGTGTCGAGTGATTTTATTGTAGGATTTTGCGGCGAAGACGACGCTTCGTACGAACGGACAGTCGGGCTGGTTAAACGGTCTCGGTTCAAGAACAGTTTTATCTTCAAATATAGTCCCCGGCAGGGGACCAAGGCTGACGGGCTTTACCGTGACGATGTGCTTGAGGAGGTCAAAAAGCGGCGGAACAGCGAGCTCTTGGCATTGCAGAATGCGATTAGCCTGGAGGATAACCTCCGCTGGGTCGGGCGGACGGTTGTGGTATTAGTCGAGGGCGCGAGTCGCAAGACAGCGCGTCGCGACGGTTGGGATGGAGTCGACCAGTTGACCGGACGAACGGCATGCGACCGGATCGCGGTGTTCTCTGGCACTGAGAGGCTGATCGGACAATTCGTGCGGGTCGTGGTCGAGGATGCGAGCGCGGTGACTCTCTTCGGTCGGGTGGAAACATCCGAGTGCATCGCGACTCCGGCGTGAAGGGATGTACGATGGCCGCTCCGCTCGAGGAGCTGGTGAGCTGCTGGATGGATTGGGGGGGGATCGACGTCCGCTTCGCGCCTGATCCAGCGGTGTATGTGCGCGGACTGACGGCGGGCAAAGAATGCTGCCGGCCCGGTGCGGATCCCCGAGTCATTGCCGACTGGGAAGATCGGCACGCCTATCATTTGCCGCCCGGACTGCGTGCCTGGCTCATGCTCTCCAATGGGCTATTTGGCGCCGGCCCGTTGATCCATCCAATTTCCGCGATCGGTCCCATGATTCCGTTTGCGCGTTCCCGATATGATCGTTCAGCCAGAGAGCTGGTTTGAGCTGGGCAACCCCAACCTCCAGACGGTCTGCATTGACCTGGGATACCATTTGCCGGGCGCAGGCTGTCCAATCTTTACGTCGGGCGACGATGCCTCCCAGAGTCCTCCACGGATCATTGCCCGTTGTTTCGAGGAATGGTTTCTCGGACTCTTGCGGCATGAGGGGCGGGAATACTGGTTCGACCCAGAATTCATCGACTTTGGCGATCCCTGGCAAACGCATCGTTATTACGTTACCAATCCTCCGCTTTCTGGGCGTTTGCGGGAATTTGCCGATCGCGTCGAACAACTGTTGCGCTCGGGGGCCGATGAACGCGAAATCGCAGTCGACCTCGGTCTTTCGCGTGCGGAAGTAGAGCTGATTTTCCGCCACTTGCAGCACGTTGGCCCAGCTCCGGTGCATTCTCGATCAGGCGGGATCTGAGGAATCTCGATGCTACGTCGCGTTCAATGCACCGCACGATCCACGTATAGCCCTACCTTCATTTCACGAGTGGTACAACGCACATCAGCCGCCTCTCCCAGCGAATTTTCTGCCTCAGCACCCGTTCGACAATGGCGAGATGGTGATTCGCGACGAGAAACTCGCTCCGTGGCCGCGGACCCCCGAAGTCGTGCGCCGGCACCTGGCAGACTATTACGCCTCAATCGAGTTCCTCGACCAGCAGTTCGGACGCATAATCGCCGCACTCGACGCGAGCGGCCGAATCGACAACACCCTGATCGTTTTCGCCAGCGATCACGGCCTGGCCATTGGCAGCCATGGGCTCTTCGGCAAGCAAAACCTCTACGAACACTCGATGAATTCGCCGCTCATCATTGCCGGTCCTGGTATCCCACAAGGAAAAAGGATCGCGGCATTGTGCTACCTGCTCGATATCTTCCCGACGCGGGGCGACCTCGCCAATGTACCAGGCCCCGACGCGAGCGAAGGCCGCAGCCTTGGCCCGATTCTGGCTGGTCGCCAAAAGTCGGTCTACGAATCGATCTTCACCGCATATACCGACGTCCAGAGGGCGGTCCGCAATGAGCGCTGGAAGTTGATCGTTTACCGGCAGATCAACACCTCGCAGCTTTTCGATCTTGCGAGTGACCCCGGTGAATTGCACGACCTTGCGAATGATCCGAAACACGCCCGCGAGCGTGATCTTTTGAACGATCTCCTTTGTGGCTGGCAAAAACGCTTGGGCGACTCACAGCCGCTTTCCAGCCCGTCTCCGAGACCTAAGGATTTCGATTTCTCGGCTGTTGAACCGTGATGGGCAGAAGAGCGGAGGGGTCGACCCTATCGGCGTGAACGCCGCCGGCAACGCGATCGTCACCCTCCCGGGCGAATCCTTCAGCAACGATGGCGACGGCGTGCGAATCTCGGACGGGGCGACGGCGACATGGGTGGGTTACTGCGTGATCGGGGGTAATTTCATCGGGGTCGAAATCGATGGCACGTCGACTAACAACTGGATCAACTATAACGAGATCGGGACCAATCTCGCCGGCACGCTGAACCTGGGCAACCTCGATTACGGCGTTTATTTGAACGACACGTCGGGCAACGCTGTGGACTACAACGACATTGAGAATAGCGGCGCGTTCGGAATTGTGGCCGTCTTGTCCGATCAAAACAGCGTGACGGGAAACGTCTTCAGCGGCAACGCGTATGGCGATGAGTATTATGTGGGCTGAGCGGGCAGGTCGAACCGGCCGGGACCGAGGCCGTAGCGGCCGGCGACGCTATGATCGAAGTCGTCGTCGATAAGGTCCCGGTCTGATTGTCAAAACCAGCGCGGGTGATCCGCACCTCGGTCATCGAGCCCTCGCGTTATGACGCGAGGGTTCTTGCCGTCCGCATCTATCACCCAGATGGCAGGCGGCTCGCCGGTTCTCGCCCGACAGAACGCAACGAACTTGCCGTCGGGCGACTCGCTCGCGCGGAAGTCCCAGACCGGCGGGTCATTATGCGTCAGAACGGCGACGCGTCCGTCACGTAAATTGAGCTTGCAAATCTCGCTGCCTCCCCGGACGAGTTCGGGCTTGTAATCACGGTTGAAATGGTCCACATCCGGTCGGTGTGGCTGGTATTCCCAGGGCACCTTGGATCCGGGGAGGCGCCGAGGAAAGAGAATGGAGCCATCACGCGTCCATGCCGGGACGTTCGATCCACCTCCCCGAGTCGTCGGGCCGCCATAAGTTGCCGCGAACCACATCGATTGGCCGCTGGTGAGCACTCGGTGCTCGCTGCCGTCGGCTCGACCGACGCATACGTCAGCCCAGTCATGCCCGGGATCCTCACCGTAGTGGCAGTCGACGTAGAGAATCCTGCGCCCATCCGGTGACCAGCACGTGCCGAAATAAAGGTGCCCCGGCTGGGCCGCGATGCGCACTCGGTTTTTCCCGTCGGTGTCGCTGGTCCATACCTGGTAACCCTGTGGACTCGCGAGATGGAATGAGACACGCTGGCCGTCCGGGCTCAACGAGAGGCCATAGGGGAGCCCTTCGCCGGCGTGAGTGAATTCTCGTGCGTCGCTCCCGTCGAGTCGAACGTTGAAGATCTGGCCGACCTTGTTTCGCACAACTTGCACGAGTATTCGGTCGTTGGCCAGCAAGAGGGCCGGCGTCACGAATGGAGCCAGTCGGTCCTTGGTGCAGATTTCCTCGAAAGAACCGCTCTCGAGGTCGTGGATCCAAAGATGCGTTGGAGTCTGCGTGTAATATTCGTCGAACGGCCGGCCGGGACCGTCGCGACGCGGCTCCATGCTCAAGAAGATCACTCGGCGTCCGTCGGGGAAAGTTCCACCAGGTTGCCAGCTTGCCTGGCCGGGTTTGTCGAAATCAAAGTACTTGAGGCCGGTTCCATCGGCGTTTACGAGGGCCGTCTTGCCTTGTGAAGTAAACAACAACCGGTTGTGTCGTTGGCCGTCGGCGAATTTTGCCGCAGCGCGTTGCACGCCGGCGAATGCGCCCAGGATCGATGTGTAGGCCATCGCGGCCAGAAACTCGCGCCGCCCATGAACCGCCTTCATCGCAAAGCAATCGTGAAATAACTGCTTACGCATCCGATTATTCCGCCTTTGCCTGCCGTTTGCACTCACGGTTTAGCCGCTGAGGCCCTACCCGCCGAAATGCGACTCGCGCGGAGCACGATACTGAATCTTGAGATCCGGGGTCTCAAGACGTCGATGATCGTTGACCTTGGAATCTAGCAAGCGGTCGAGCATCGCGCTGGTGATTTGGGTGCGCTCGACGGGGTAAGGAGCTTTGCCCGTTAGGAGCATTTCCTCGATCTGAGCGACCAGGCACGCCGAATAGGTGACATTGGGAGTCGGCGGCAGGAAGAACTGCGTCGACAGGATTTCTCCGCCCTCGAGTCGAGCCGCGAACGTGAAGTCTTGCAGTGCGCCATTGAGCATGAGCAGGGTTGTCTGCAGACCATCGGTTCGTTCGATCAAATACGCGGACGGATTTTTGACCAGGCGAGGTAGCTCTCCGTTACTGGCCAAATCTTGGGTTCGAGAGTCAAGTGCGGAAAGCCCCTGGAGCGAGTCGCTCCGCGAAAGTGCGGCTTCCAACAGTCGCCGCGACCACACTCCTTCGTCACCGGCCTTCCAGACGGCATCCCCCTCGATCAGTTGCACCGACTTGATGCCCGATTCACCTCCCTTTCGCCGCTCGACCATGCACTGCATCGCCTCGAGCGCGTGGTAGTCCATCGGATCTGACTGGCCGACGCCAACCATGAGCGCGTCTTCAATCACCGCGTCATAGGGGATTTCTACGGCAGGCAGTCGCCACGTGACGGGCAACGATGATCCTGCCAGAAACGCGAAGTGCAGCCGCTTCGACTCGGCGACCATCAGCGCAGCTTTTTCGGCACTGTAGGACAGGTGTTTGTCGTTGTAGACAGGGACCGCGCGACCGTCCTTGTCGAATACCTCAACGACTTGTCGGAAAAACTCGTACCGCGGATAGAGGATCTGCCCTTTCTTGTTATGTGGGTAGTTTCCATGCTCGCCGATGATCACGACGCCATCGACGGCCAGTCTGTCACCGCCGCGGCGCAGGGCTTCGGCGATCGTCTTAAAAATCGTGAAACCGTGCTCTGCCGCTCGTTTAGAGCTGAGATCGCCATCGGGAGTCTGGTCCACGTAGAGAGAGACGACGTCGATGGGCGGTTTGTGCCACTTGCCGTGGCGTGGATAACCGACCAAGAAGCGATCGCCCATGTGCTGGGCATGCGATTGGTACGTCCAGACAGTCGCGATGATCGCGATCTTCTTGCGTTCCGGATTCTGACCAGAAACCACGGACCCCACAAACGGGAGCGTGCTTGCGGCTCCAAGAAAGCTGCGTCGGGAAAGCATTCATGATCTCCAGAATGTGGATTCCGTAGTGGGTTGATACCGAACGGCGAGGTGGGGCGTTTCGAGCCGTTTCTGTTTCTGGTACAGCGACTCGACGCCACTCGCAGTCATGCCGGTCGTGAGCAGGGTCCGCTCGATCGGATATGGGGACTTGCCTGTGAGGAAAAGGCTTTCGATATGATGGACAAATGGGTTGAAGAAGTTTCGCATGCTGTAATAGGGCAGATAGAACAGCACGGAAAAGATTTCGTTCCCTTTGAGGCGAGCAGCGACGGTGCAATCGCGCACGACGGCTCCGCCACGCCCACCGCCGCCACCGCCACCTGACGGAAATTGGATGATGCTGACTTTCAGTCCATCTGCATATTCAAACCGATAGGCATACGAATTCGGAGCGAGGCGGCGAAGATCGTCGTTGGTCGGCAGCGCGTGGCTGTAGGTTGCTCGAGGCGAAGTGAGCTGATTGCTTCGGCACAGGCAGGCTTCGAGCAGGTTCGGGTCCCAACCTCCCGCGTCCCACGAACCGCTTTCGAGCGCTTTCCAGAACGCTTCACCTCGCAGCGCCTGAACCGTGCGCACTCCCGTCTCGCCGCCGCGCCGACGCTCCACGATTGACTGAAGAGCTTCGATCACGTGAATGTCGTTGACGTCGATGCCGCCAATATAGATGCCCACGGCTTCCTCGACTAGAGCGCCCAGAGGAAGGTCGATGGCCGGCTGGCGCCGGGTTACGGGGAGGGAAGAACCGGCCATCAGCCCAAATCCCATCGACTTGGCGGTGTTCACCATTTCTTGGGCGTGGTCCCAGCTCCACGACAAATGCTTGTCGTTAAAAAGAGTGCCGTCTTGCCGCTGGCACGATAGATGTCGACAACTTGCTTGAAGTACTCATAGCGGGGATAGAGAGTCTGCCCCTTCTCGTTACGACGGTATCGACCGTGTTCGCCGATGAGCAAAACGCCGTCGACCGCCAGTTTACTTTGACCTAAAGTCAGTGCTTCCGCGATGGTCGGATAGATCTTCATCTCCGGGTGCCGCTTGGCCCGTTCTCGACTGAGGTCGTTAGCACCCACTTGTTCGACATAGAGCGAGACGACATCCATCGGCGGGCGATGATGCTGGCCCTCCCAGCCGTATCCCTCCAGGAAGCGATCGATAATGTGCTCGGAATGCGAGTACTTGTAGAAAATCGTGGTGAGGGCCGCGATTTTTAGCCTTCGCTCTGAGGCCCAAACCGATTTGCCAAGCACGAGCGCCGAACCAGTCCCACCCAAGAAAGCGCGTCGCGAGGATTGCATTCACCCCAACTCCGAAGCGGATCGGCCGTCTATGTATGATCGCGGCGGCACCGGATATCTCGGTGCCCACACCGACAACCCAGTTCCAACCGATTCTATCGTCTCTGCGCGCTACGCGACGATCTAACGGTTGAGGTCTTTGCTCTTTTCATGCGATCATCTCTTAAGAGATCTGGCTCAAGCCGATCTCCGCGATGTGGCCACTTAAAGTCAAGACCCAGTTGACGCACCTTCTACTGCCGACTGATCACTGGCGGCAGTACGATAGTTTCAGACGAAGGTGAATCGCGAAGCGCTAATCCGCCGGCCGTCACGGCATCGACGTAGAGGAGATCGGGTTGTGTCGTTTTCATCCGGGTCAAAAGTGACTCCTCCCAGGCGCCGGCGCCGTAGGGCCAAGCGGGCGCTTGTTGTTTGGATCTGGATCGCGGTTTTTAGCTTGGCGGCGCTGATCGCGACATACATGATGTTCGTCGAGCCGCCGCCGCCCCGCAAGATCGTCATCGCGAGTGGCGGCCCGAACGGGGCCTATTATCCGCTATGCCCAGAAATACGCCGAGGAACTGCGAAAGGAGGGCCTGTCCGTCGAGGTGCGCGAGACGGCGGGCTCGGTGGAGAACCTGCGCCTGCTGGGGCAGGAAGACTCGGGCGTGGCGGTCGCCATCGTTCAGAGCGGCGTGGCCAGCCCCGAGGATGTAGAGCACTTTTATGCCCTGGGCAGCCTGTACCGCGAGCCCTTGTGGGTCTTCTACCGCGGCGACAAGCGGCTCGAGCGCCTCAGTCAGCTCGCGGGCAAACGCATCGGTGTCGGTCCGACGGGCAGCGGTACCCACGCCATCGCCATGCAGTTGCTCGCCGTCAACGGCCTGATCGAATCCAGAGCCTCCAAGGAAAACGCGCGGGCCGTGCTGGTCCAGGAGAACGTCGCCGCCGCGGCCAAGGCCTTGCAGAAGGGAGAGCTGGATGCCGCGTTCTTCGTCGCCGCCTTCGAGGCCGATTACATCCAGGGCCTCCTGAACGATCGCAGTGTGAACCTGCTGAGCTTCGACCAGCACGAGGCCTATCATCGCCGATTCCGATTCCTGGCCCCGGTCACCGTGCCGGCGGGATTGGTGAACCTGGGCCAGAACATCCCAGGCCAGGACGTCGTCCTGCTGGCGCCGACGGCCATGCTGGTCGTTCGCAAGGATTTCCACCCCGCCCTGGTCCCGCTCCTGCTCGATGACCGCCACGCGCATCCACGGCAAGGGAGACGAGCTTTCCGACCCTGGCGAGTTCCCCGCCGAATCGTATTGCGACTTCCCCGTCAGTGAGGACGCGAAGCGCTTTTACAAGTCCGGCCAGCCCGTGCTGCAGCGGCTGCTCCCGTTCTGGCTGGCCTCGCTGGTCGATCGGGCCAAGGTGATGCTCATCCCGCTGGTCATGCTGATGATGCCGCTTGTTCGGGCCGCTCCGCCGCTGATGCGCTGGCGAACCAGGCGCAAGATCTACCTCTGGTATTCGGACCTGCGGGAAATCGACCAGAGACTGGTCGCCGGCCTGTCGGGCCCCGAGCTGGACCAGGAACTCGCCCGCTTGAAAGACATCGAGCACCAGGTGGCTTACGTGGATGTCCCGCTGAGCTACATGGAGGAGTTTTACCATCTGCGCCTGCACCTGGCGATGTTGCAGCAGCACCTCACGGAATTGCGGGCGCGGAGCGAGCCGACTGTTGTGAACGCGGGGCCATAAAAAGAAACCATGCGACCGCCTCGATTCACAATTGCCGGCCTCATGGTTGCGGGCGTCCTCGTGGCAATTCTGCTCGCGGTGTTTCGCGTGTCCGCGACGGCACTAGTCGCACTCGTGCCATTCGGGATCGCCGCGCTGATTGCCAATTGCGCCGTTAGGCCATCAATCCGACGATGGGCCTTGGCGTCGCGGCCATCGAGACGCTGCTTCTTCCCCTGCTCGCCGCTTTCAGGTTCAACCAGGAGATGTGGGGATACTACGTGAGCCGACCGGCCGTGGACCGGCGCATTGTCAGCGCCCGCCAGATTCTGACAATCACCGAAGTCGAAACCCAGCCCGATGCGAGCGGCATCCGCACATTCCATGGTAGATCTATACGGCCTGCCGGCTGGTACATTCCGGTGAGTTCGGAGGAAGGCG
The DNA here is from genome assembly GCA_963850935.1 of uncultured Isosphaeraceae bacterium. Taxonomy (GTDB): domain Bacteria; phylum Planctomycetota; class Planctomycetia; order Isosphaerales; family Isosphaeraceae; genus CAWFRS01. The sequence goes on along the minus strand of CAWKNT010000012.1, from coordinate 14,387 downwards.
ACTACTATGTTTTGGAAGGGAGAGTCCTCCGTGACTTGAAGCATCGTCAGCGCCTCCCTGCGGAAACCCCCAGGAATTCCCGATTCGGGCTGTCAGGTCGTTGCGGCGCCGTCGTTCGAGCGATACGGTCCAGAGTTCAATCCGCTGACTGGTTTGGGCGGGTTCGAGATTTGGATCCCTATCCAGTCGTGACTCGTTGAAACAATAAAAGGCATTGCAGCAAAGTGTGGAGTGCCTTTCTCTTTGCAATCAGGATCGAATAATCGTCGGAATGACCTTGCGGATGGCAGTCACGATGTCGTCGATATCGTGGCGAGCGTACTTCGGATCGAGTGGAACGCCCGCGAAACGGCGCTGAAGGGCGATCGTTTTGGGACAACACTCCTCGCCACAGCGCATCGATCGGCCGCGCTCACTCACAAAAGATGGCCAGTGAGGGTGAACGGTGAGCTTTTGCTCGACGGCCGGATGCAGCGGCACGAGTGCCACCGCTCCAGGCGGCCCTGCCGGCACGTTTTCACCGCGCATCGCGGTCAGGAACATGTCGCGCTCCACTGGCGAATGGAAACCGAGCCAGATTCCGCTGCCGATATCGCCTGCGGGGTCGGGTCGATGGCGTATGTTCAATCTGGGCACATCGGAGAGTCCCTCGTATACCCGATTTGCGTGGGTCCGCAAGGATCCAACGATCGTATCGAGCTTCTTGAGCTGAGCCAGGAGCACGCCGCCGGTAAACTCGCTCATTCGATATTGGCTGCCGATCATCCCTTTGACAGCGGCCTCTCCCAGAATTTTCTCATGCGGCGGGCGGAGCAGCCCCAGGTCGTGGTAGCGTGACGCCCGCTCAAACAACAGCGGATCGTTTGTGACCACAGCACCGCCTTCGCCGGAGCTGATCGTTTTGGACATCTGGAAACTGTAAATGCCGATATCACCAATCGACCCCAAGGGCTTGCCCTTGTAGCTGCCGCCGAGGCTCTGAGCGCTGTCCTCGAGCACTTTGATGCCACGTCGGCGAGCCAAGGCCATGATCGCGTGCATATCGGCTGGATTGCCCAGTGCGTGGACGACCATGATCACTTTCGTTTGCGGCGTGATCTTTGCTTCAAGATCAACCGGGTCGACGTTGAGCGACTCGTCCACCTCGGCGAACACGGGGAGAGTGCCGTGTATGACGATCGAGTTGAAGCAAGAGTACCAGCTCAGCGCGGGCAGAATAACCTCATCACCCGGCCCAATGCCGAGCGCGGCCAAGGCTGTGGTAAGGGCGGCCGTGCCCGAGGTGACTGCCAGGGCAAACCTTGTTTGCATCCTCGCGGCCAATTCTTTTTCAAACGTGAGCACCTTCATTGGGGGCTGTTTGCCCGATCCATACCAGCGGAACGGCGCCCGCTTTTGCAGAACGTCCTTTAGCTCGAATAGCTCTTTATCGTCGTAACATGCCGGACCCGAAAAACTGGCACGAAGCGGTGTTGGTCGCACCGGCTTGCCGCCATCGGCCGCCGATGTCGGTTTTGGGCTTTTGCCGGTCAGAACTGCGGCAGCCGCCAGGAATGTTCTGCGATCCATGAGTGCCTCCTTTGCCAGAGCGTAGACTCACGGTGACCTTTTGGCAAGGCTTGAGGCAACACTGATAAAAAAGCCCTCATGGCTTTCTCAGTTCGCCTGCCGCTGGTGCCGGCTTGAGCGATCCCAGATAGGCCACCAGATCGGCAATTTGCTGCGGCGTGAACGTCTTGCCCATGGGAGGCATGCTGGAGACCGGCGATCCAATCCGCTCGGCGATCTTGTGGACCGCAACCTCAACCTTTCCACCCGCGGGGGGTGCGATCACCAGAGTGCGACCGTCGTCGGCAACGAATGTCCCGGAAAAAATCCTGCCGTCGTCGGTGACAATGACGAGCGTCTCGAATCCCTTGACGATCTTGGCGCTGGGATCGATCAGCGATTCGAGCAGATACTCCCGATTCGCACGTTTGCCGATTTCGGTCAGGTCGGGGCCGACGAACCCGCCGCCCAGGTTGCCGACTGTGTGACATGCGTTGCAACGAATCTCACGGTTGGAGTGGAATAGAAATCTCCCCTTCTCGGCGTCTCCGGCCGCGAGTAAACCGCGATATGCCTCCAACAGGTCGCTTTTCGCGACAGCCGACGTGAGAGCGGCCGTCGATGGGTCGAGCAGTTCCACGACCGTCCACGGCGTCGCGCGATCGGGCGTCGATCGACGAACCTGCGCGATCTGATCTGGCTCGATAGCCGATCCGTAATTGTCCCATTCGCGGCGCACGTATGAGAGCACTGCGGCGAGACGTTCGTCATTCAGCACAGGGCTATTGCCGAGGGCCGGCATTCTCAAATTCCATTCATCACCGTTCACCTTCACCGGTCCTTCGATTCCGTGGAGCACGATGCGGGCGAGGCGGTCGTATGGCCCGTTGATCCACTCCGAGTCGACGAGTGGCGGCGCCTGCCCGGATTGGCCGCGCCCGTCTTCCTTGTGACAGGCGATGCACGTGACATTGTAGACCGCCTCGCCGAGCGCAAGTCGCTTTTCCTGGGCGGGCGTAAGCGGCGGCAGCACCGGCTTTCGGTGACGGACAGTGACATCGCCCGGCCACGTGACGATCCGCACCAGCGCGTCAGTCGACGAGGGGCTTACGCTTAGCAATCGCGGGCGTTCGGTAAGTACGATCGGTTCGGGCCACCGACTTCGACTGAGGTCTGAATTCAAGACGCCCGCGACGATCGAGTCGGTGATCCAGACCTTGTCGGTTGCACGGTCTGCCGCCAGCGCAAGCAATCGTTCGACACGGGTCGACTTGCGCTCGTCGACAATGCACATCGCGAGTGTTTCGATCGCACCACACTGCCGTTCGTGGTCGGCGGTCCATTTGGCCGACTCGACCAGGTGCGTCAGCATTTCGAGTTCGCGACCGTTGAACCCGCTGGCGGCAGCTGCGAGGAAGATCTTGTCGGGCCAGCGACCGAGGATCTTCGCCATTTCTCGTTCAGCCGGTTCGGATTCTCGAATCTCGCCGAGGGTCAGCAACATTTGCAGCTGTACCATCGGCCGCTTATCGGCAAAACACTGATTAATCTGGTCGAAAATCGCTGTGCGGTCTGCGGGATCGCGAAAGCGCTCGCTTAAGCGAATCGCGGTCGCTCGCACCATCGCATCGTCGGCCGCCATCGCGGCTTTGACGGTTGGCCAATCGAGGCGGCCGATCCCTTCGAGAGTCCACAGGGCGTGCAACCGTCCCAGTCTGTTTCCGACAGTCGCGGCCAGCTTGCGCATCGGTTCGGTCATGTCGACCGCCTTGCGCTCGACCAACAACCGTTGCGCCGTATCGCGCCACCAACCGTTGGGATGAGAGAGCCACTTGACTAGCTGCGGCGAAGTAGCGCTGGACATCCGTGGCGCCGGACCGAGCGGCTTACCTTCATGCATAATTCGATAGATTCGCCCCCCGTCATACGGCTTTTCGAGCCCGCGCAACAAAATCTGGTTCCGCAAGTAGGGCATCATGAAGATCACATGCTCGATAATGCCCCGATACATATCGCAGATATAGACGGCACCATCCGGCCCGGTGCGACTGCACACCGGCCGAAATCGCTCATCGGTGGACGCAATCCACTCGCGCTGGTCGAAGGCATTGCGAGCCGCAAGATGCACCCCGTCGCTGGCAAGCAGGTCGAAGCGCACCAAGTTCCCGCCGGCCTCGGGGATGACGGCCCCGCCGTAAAACGCGGCTGGAAACTGATCGCCGCGATAAATCGACGGCCCGCAGGCGATCGTGAACGTCCGCAGCCGGCCGTCCTCTCGCAATTCGGTGCCTCCGAGCGTGATTCCCGGGTTGACGCGAATAGGATAGACCTCGTGGGCGTCTTGGGCCACGTTTACGTTCAGTCCGGAATTGGAATTTTGACGACCGGTCTCTGGCATGAAATGACGGTTGCGTCGCGTGTATCCTTCGGGGATCAGATCGGCGTGCAGAGATGAATTCTCATAATTATAGAAAAGTCGGCCGTAGTCGTCCTGGGCCACGCCCCACTGGCCGCGACGAGCGAGCGGCTCCTGGATTAGCTTGCCATCGATGAATTTATGCCGGCATGAGCAATCAGCGCTGTACATCCAGTTGTCGAGCGCGTGGAAGAGGCCGTTTTCAGTGTGTTGGGGGTTTCCCGGTCGGCCGTATTTGCCGACCAGACCGCTTTTCATCGCATTTCAGATCGCCGTTGGAGTCACGGCAGAACCAGAGGTTGGGAGGTTCCGCGACGAGCACGCCACCCGCGACAAACGACAAGGTCCGTGGCATTACCAGCTTTTCGAGGAACACGGTCGAACGATCCATCAAGCGGTCGCCGTCGGTATCTTCCAGCACGACGACCCTGCCGATGGGAGCCCCTTCGTCGGAGCCTTCCAGGTCACGCATGTACCCGCGCATTTCGACAGCCCAGATGCGCCCGTCGGGATCGAATTCAAACATCACCGGATTGACGACCAATGGCTCGGCGGCGACACACTCGATGCGAAAACCAGGCGCGACCTGGAACGATTTGAGCGCCTCAGCTGGGGTCAAGGGTGGGGATGGGGGGATCTTGATCCGCTTGAAAAGTTCGTCCGCCGAAAACGGGTCGTATGGCGTTAGCGATTGCTCACGATGCGTGATCTGCCGTTCCTTGGGGATCGACTGCGAATGCAATGGCGCCGCCGCGAGTACGACAGAAATCAATCCACATGTTATATTAATAACTAGCTGTCTCGCATCGGTCGGCTCCCCGTCATGATTCAATGTAACATGGATGACCGACATCTCCACAAATGGGGAGAGACTCATCCTGGCTCGATTGTATTGACCAAGAGTGCAGCAGCCTGATCCGTCATCAAGCGAGCAACTCTTTGACGACGTTTCCATGGACGTCTGTCAGCCGGAAGTCGCGACCCTGGAAGCGGTAGGTTAACCGAGTGTGGTCTAGCCCCATCGCGTGGAGGATGGTTGCCTGGAGATCGTGGACGTGCATCCGGTTTTCGACGGCATGATAGCCGAGATCGTCGGTGGCGCCGTAGGAAATGCCGCGCTTCACGCCTCCTCCGGCCATCCAGATCGTGAAGGCGTGCTGGTTGTGGTCGCGTCCCAGCCATTTCGAGCCGTTGCGTTCCTCGTTCATCGGCGTACGCCCGAACTCGCCGCCCCACACGATCAGCGTCTCGTCGAGTAGACCGCGCTGCTTGAGATCCTTGATCAGGGCGGCTATGGGCCGGTCTGTTTCCCGGCAGCGATCAACCAGCCCGTAGCGGATATCGTTGGACTTGTCGTTGCCATGCTGATCCCAGCCCCAGTGGTAGAGCTGGACAAAGCGAACGCCGCTCTCCACGAGTCTGCGAGCAAGCAAGCAGTTGTTGGCGAAGGATTTTTCTCCTGGTTCTGTTCCATAGGCCTCGTGAATGTGATGAGGCTCTTTCGTGATGTCCATGAGCTCCGGCACGCTCGACTGCATCTTGTACGCCATTTCGTACTGTGCAATCCGTGTGATAATCTCCGGATCGCCCACGGAATCGAGATGGAGCTGATTGAGCGCCTGGATCTTGTCGATTGATCGCCGGCGCTGCTCTCGGGTCATTCCGGCGGGATTCGACAGGAAAAGCACCGGATCGCCCGCTGAACGCAGTTGCACACCCTGATGGACTGTTGGCAAAAAGGCGCTGCCCCAGAGCGAGGTCCCCCCGTCCGGTGCCGCAGTACCTGAGACGAGGACGACGAAGCTCGGCAGATCGCGACACTCACTCCCCAGCCCGTACGACAGCCATGAGCCTATGCTGGGCCGTCCCAGGCGTGCCGAGCCAGTGTGGATGAACAACTGCGCCGGCGCGTGATTGAACTGGTCCGTGTACATCGAGCGAATGACCGCGATATCGTCAGCGACAGTCGCCAGGTGCGGCACTACTTCCGACATCACCTGGCCCGACTCACCGCGCGGTGCAAATTTATGGGGACACCCCAGAAGCTTGGGGGGACCCTTCAAAAACGCGAACTGCTGGCCCCGGACGTACGAATCGGGGCAGACCTGGCCGTTCAGCTCGTTGAGCTTGGGCTTATAGTCAAACATGTCGATCGTCGACGGGGCGCCCGCCATGTGCAGGTAAATGACGTTCTTGGCACGCGGCTTAAAGTGCGGCGCCTTGGGACCAAGAGGATCGGCCGAATCATGACCTGCCGGCGCGGCGAACAGTTTGTCGTTCAAGAGCGAGGCCAGTGCGATCGTGCCCAGACCGGCCACGGAATCTTTGAAGAGCTGCCGCCGGGTCCTCATCTTGAGAATTTCTTCCCCCGTGCTCATCGTTTGACTCCCGGTAGACTTTTGGGACTTGCGTCGGCTCTTATTCCGCACCGGATCGCTCTGCGCTGGTTCAACCCTTGGTCAGGGTTTCGTCGAGATTCAGGAGCACGTTTGCGACCACAGTCCAGGCGGCGAGCTCTGCATATTTAGATTCGCCAGCGCAGCCAGCACTGGAGACCGCGATAACGCCCCGGCCGGCCATTGCTTTGGCCGCGGTCGGGTCGCCCCGGTATCGTTCCAGGTTTTCGCGATAGAGTTCAACCAGATGGGCCAGCTCGGCGGCAGCGGGTTTGCGAGCAAGCACCAGCCGGAACCCATAATGCACACGATCCGCGACCGTTCCCTTCGATTCGCTCACAATGCGGTATGGCGAGCGCGGCCGCGGGCTCGACGAAGGCGGGATCATTGAGCGTTGCCAGTGCCTGAAGGGGCGTGTTGGTTCGCGACCGCCGCTCGGTGCAAACCTCACGGCTAGGAGCGTCGAAGGCAATGAACGAGGGATAGGGAGCAGAACGCCGCCAGAACGTGTAGAGACCACGTCGATACTGATTTCCACCGCGGCTCTCGATCCAACGATCGCCGCTGTACGGGGCAAACCAGATGCCTTCAGGTTGGTAGGGGAAGACGCTGGGTCCGCCGATCGTTTGCTTGAGGAGTCCACTGATGGCGAGAGCCTGGTCTCGAACCATCTCGGCCTCCATGCGGAAACGCGGTCCCCGTGAGAACAAGCGATTGTAGGGGTCTTTCTCGAGCCGAAGAGGGGTGACGCGCGACGACTGGCGATAGGTTGCCGACGTCACGATCAGCCGCTGCATTGCCTTCAAACTCAACCGTTGCTCGAAAAACTCGGTGGCCAACCAATCGAGCAGCTCGGGATGGCTGGGAGGCTCGCCCTGAACTCCGAAGTCCTCGCTTGTCTCCACGATGCCCTCGGCCGAAAAGCTGGGCCCACATTCGGTTCATGATCACGCGGCCCATCAGTGGATTGCGCGAATCGACCAGCCACCGCGCCAGGGCCAGGCGATTGGCCGGCTGACCCGCGGAGAGCGGATGCAGGCAACTGGGTACGCCGGGCGAGACCAATGCGCCCTTGACATTATGGCTGCCGCGAATCAGGACATGCGTCTCACGGGGCTTGGCGAGCTCTTCCATCACCATCGTCGTCGCCGGCTGAATCGCGTCGGCGTGCCGCTTCAACTCAGCGATCTTATCCTGGAGTGGCTTCAACTTTGTTCGGGTCGCTGGCCCGCGGTCGCCTGATCGAGCTCGGCTTGCAACTTGGCCAGCTCGGCGCGAATTTCATCTTGTTTGGCAGCCTGCGCGGCTGTCGGGACAGGCAAGCACGGGCGCGGCGCTCGAACCGCCATCGGCCGTGTTGTTGAAGAATGCGAAGAGCTGGAAATACTCCTGCTGTGTGAATGGATCGTACTTGTGGTCATGGCACTGGGCACACGCGAAGGTTGTTCCCATCCAGACCGCCATCGTAGTGTTGACGCGATCGACAACCGCCGCGACGCGGAATTCCTCATCATCGGTCCCGCCCTCGCCATTGATCATCGTGTTGCGATGGAATCCGGTCGCGATACGCTCTTCGGTCGTCGCCTTTGGGACGAGGTCGCCGGCAAGTTGCTCGATCGTGAATTGATCGAACGGCATGTCCTGATTGAAGGCGCGGATCACCCAATCGCGATAGGGCCAGATCGAGCGGCCACCGTCTTTCTCGTAACCGTTGGTGTCGGCGTAACGCGCCAGGTCGAGCCAGGGCCGGGCCTGGCGTTCCCCATAATGGGGCGACGCGAGCAGCCGGTTCACCAGCCGTTCGTAGGCGTCGGGTCCGCGGTCGTTCTCGAACGCATCCACCTCAGCGGGTGTCGGGGGCAGACCGATCAGGTCGAGGCTGACGCGGCGTATCAAGGACGGCTCGCTCCGCCTCGGGCGACGGACGCAGTCCCTCGCGCTCCAGGCGAGCCAGCACGAAGTGATCGATCGGGTTTCTGTGGCCAGTTCTTGATCCTTCACCGGCGGCGCCGGAACTCGAGCCGGCAACGTAAGGGACCAATGCCCCTCCCATTTGGCCCCCTCGGCAACCCACTGACGCAGGCGATCGATCTGTTGCGAGTTCAGCCGCTTCTTGAATTTCGGCGGCGGCATCACTTCGTCGGGGTCGGCAGAGGCGACTCGCCGGACAAGCTCGCTTTCTTCAACTTTCGCGGGAACGATCACTGCGATGCCTTCACGAACCCGGAGGACATCTTCCCTCTTGTCAAGCCGTAGGTCCGCTTTCCTCGCCTGCTTGTCTGGTCCGTGGCAAGCGAAGCAGTGCTCCGACAGTATCGGGCGGATCTCGCGGTCGAAGTTCACGGGCTGCTCAGCTCGAGCCTCATTCCATCCCAAGGAACCGAGTATCCAAAGACAGCCAATGACCATCGTCCAGACATACTCGGTTCGTGTGCTGCAAAGCGGCATTTACGATCAGCCTCCGTCGGACCTTCGGCAAGCCTCAGCATTCGACTTCTGTCAGTGTACCACGCGAGCTCTGCCATCTTCACTGATCTCGATATTAACGTTATCGGACGATCCCAGGTCAACTTGTACCGGCGCATGAAGGCGATCATTTCCCGGTCGAACTGTTCCGGGGCCGGCAACCGTTCTCCAGTCACGCTCATGGCGTCAAGAGGGTTGTTCTCAAGTGCCTTTGGCGTCTGGGCGCACGCCAGCCCAGCGCATTCCATCGTTGCCACCGACCAGAATGCGATTATCGTCGTCCGGTGGCTCGTTTGAACATCGCTCAAGTCTCGGCGGAGTTGATCGCTCAATTTGTCAGTCGGATCGAGATATGAACTGTAAGTTCCCGTATCGAACAGTCAACAATTGGTGAGGATGTGGCTGCTAGGTTGTTGCTTCTATCCTGTGTTTTCACCGAGAAAGGGATAGGGTGCTTTCAGGGCTGGCGATTCAGACCGATACCCGGCACCTCGACAGTTTCGTACGGCCTGGACTGTACCCAGTATTCCTTGATTTCTTCGGGGACCAGATCGAACTCGACCACAATCTGTTGAACGTCCTTCACGCCGCTGCCCGAACGGACCGTCGCCGGGTGTTCCTTGCCGTTGGCGTCGATCGCGACGAGCCGAACCGACATGTTCTGGATGTTATGAGTGACCGATAACGAAGTTCCCTTCCTGGTGGCGATCGAGTCACCGAAAATGAAGCTTGCGTCCACCTGGCCGACCGCGCCGGGACTTGTTCCCCAGGTCTGGACGGTGCTCCAGGGACCTGCCGCGACTTTGAAGCGGAGCGTGCAAGCTTGCGTTCCGGCCGGAAACGGGCTGACAGCCTCGCTCATATCCGCCACGGGCTTGCCGTCGCGCCTGGCCTGCGCGTGAGATCCTCCGTTGGCTTCGTTGATCCACCAGCCATGATCCGCTCCGAAGGGAATATTTATCACGCGCACGGCAATTGCCCGAATGACCGCGTTATCGTCCGATCTGATTTTGGTATTGGACGGGTCGCACGGCGGCTCTCGTAACGGCGTTCCGTCTGGACGCCACCACGTGTCAGGACCGGACGGGTGAGAGGAAATTCCGACGACCTCGACGGTCGCGCCGTTGGGCAGGCTCTTCAACCATCGAGGGTCGGCCGAGGGCTTCGCGTTCGGCTTTTCGGCCGGTTGCGCCTTTGTCCGCGCCTGCGGCAATCCGAGTAAACGATTCTTGGGGGCCTGCTGTGAAAGACCCTCAGCCGTCAGGCCGACCGCGACAAAGGCGCCTATGATGACCAACCTGAGCTGCTCCCACATCATCATCTTCAGTACTCCTTCAGCAAGATCTCCGACCGCTGCCGGCAACGCACCGGTAGCGCATGACGTTGCGGATCGGACCGTGGAATGGGCAAGCTCGCGAGGAAAGGCAGCCCGGGCTTTGCGAGTCAGCGCCGCAGTTACCCCAATTGCGCCTGGAGCAACGCCCCGCCGAGCCAGCCGCTGCCGCAATCTGAGCCGGCCTTTCACCAGCCGACTCTTCACAGTCGCCGTCGGCACGTTGAGCTGCCGGGCCGCCTGGACGTATGTCATTCCCTGGAGGTGGCACAGCTCGAGCGGGCAACGATACTTCGCCGGCAGACGGTCGAGCTCTTCACCCACGGTTCTACGCAGGTCCCTGAGTTCCATCTCGCCGACCGGATCGTCGGATGACGAGATCGGGCTTCGAGCAATTCCGGATCCGCGTCGTAGCGCCTCTGACCGCGCCCGCCGCGCGACGCGCAGGGCGACCCCATAGAGCCATCGGCCGAGGGACCCGTCAACCCGTACCGTTCCGGCCTTGCGGACGAGAATGAGGAACGTCGCCTGAAACGCGTCCTCCGCCTCGTGGGCATCGCCAAGCACCCGCTGGCAAATTCCCCAAACCATCGGTCCGTGGCGATCCACCAAGGCTTCGAAGGCCGTTTCCGCTGCAACCGCCGCTTCGGCTGAAAAAGTGCGCTTGGTGGCGTAACGCTCGAGAAGCTCACTATCCGTTAGCCCGGTTGCTGTCCCAGCCGCAAACAGGGTGCGCAATTGCCGTAATGCGGAGGGAAGTTGTCCATTTACCATCTTGGTCGGTCTCGCACGGGAATTTGGTGCAGCCGACACTACTATGCGGGATCGGGCGCCAGCGGACCTCTTTTTTTACTTCCCGGCGCTCTCGCCGTCTTGGTCATCACCGACGGCTCGAGTGTCAATGTCCTCCCAACCGCTGCCCTTGACGCTGAAAACGTATAGGTGGCCATTGTGATCGCAAGTGATCGCGTCATTATCCACGGACGGCGTGACTGCTGCCCCCTCAGGCAATTCCAGCACACCCCAGCCCTGTGCTTTCCAATTGAACGCATAGACCCGGCGGCCGATGACGTAGGCGACCAAGGTATTGCTGATGGTCGGTACTGCCTGGTCCGTGGGCTCGCGCAGGTCTTGCGCATGCCAATTACCGTCAGCAGGGCTAAATGCCGCGATACGGGTGACCTTCGGGCCCTTCAGATAGAGTGCCACGAGCCCCCCCTGGGTCACGACGGGCCGCACCTCAAGTTTGGCGTCCTTACCTTTGGCGAGCCGGACAGACTTGGCCTTGCCTGTCTCAAAGCTGTAGGCGGTGACCGTGTCTCCCTCGGGCGAAGAAACGACGATGAGCTGACCGCCTTGAATGTAGCGTGCCTGATTCTTGGGGGCTGTGCCACTCCCGATGCCGCCCATGCCACCTCTAAAGACGACTCCTGTCGCGCCCATGCCCCTCCCGTGCATCGTGTCACCGATGCCCCCCATGCCGCGATCGAATCTCCCCGTGGGTCCGCCAGCCGATGCGGACCCCGCCGTCGCCGAGTTGCCTGGCGAGGCAACAGTACTCGCGGTGGCTCCCGGATTGGATCCTGGCCGGCTAACTTTTCTCGCGTCCGGTTGCGAGCCAAGCCGGCGCACTGACTCCAGCTCGGCCCGCAGGTCGTTGAGCTCCTTCTGCAGTGCCGCGTTGATGCGGGCCGATTCGGCGAGGTCGTTTTGGATTTTGGCCATCGACCGTTCCAAAGCCTGGTCGTGGGTCTCGGCCGTCGCCGGGGCTCTGGCGGCGGCCGCGCCGACGCTCCGCCGCCGCCTCCCGACTGGAATGCAAAGGTCTTTATTCCGCCCAAACCGATGACGCAGACAAGCGACACCGCACCGATTGTTATCAGTTTCGAGATCATCATGGCGTGGAGAACCCCTTTGGCGAGGACGGACGCTGTGGACGAGTCTAGGACGGACGCCGTCGCAAGTTGTTTGGTGAATCCTAGGGATAGACGCACCGTCGTGTCGACGAGGAGCGAAGAAGCTTGCTGCGATGCCAGCCCAGCAGTCAGAGCCGCGTCGTCGGCCGTAAGCCCTCGGCGACCAAGTCGGTGGCGCACTTTGTTCGCGCCCGGGCCAGCCTGCTGCGGACCGTCCCGACCGGCCAGCGCAGCCGGCGGGCAGCTTCGTCATGGGTCAACCCTTCCAAATAGCAGAGCACCAAGGGGGCCCGTAACAGGTCGGGCAGACGGGCCAGTTCTTCATCCAGAACTGCCAGCAACTCGCGCCGCTCGCCCTCGGGGGACTGCGGCTGCACGACCCCGGATTCGGCTGCGGTCAAGGTTTGTTCGCGAACGTAGCGCCGGGCTGCGTTGGCTCGGGCCCGGACTGCAACGCGGTGGGCGACCCCATAGATCCAGTGACCCAATAGACCACCGTCGCGGATCGCCTTCGCGCGGTTGATCAGTACCAGAAACGTCGCCTGAAACGCATCCTCGACGTCATGCTCATCGTGGAGGATCCGCCGGCATACGCCCAGCACCATGCGCCCATGCCGCGCCACGAGGGCGGCAAATGCCACCTCGTCGCGCTCAACGACAAACCGCTTCAGTAGCTTGTCGTCATCGAGACCCACGATTGTCCCGTGGTTGAAGACCTGATCCAGCTGGCCGAGGATGACCCCCGCGTATCGGCTCACGAGCATGCGCCTCCGCACGTTGACGGACTGTTCACCCTTCATTCTGCACTTGGGGAGGATTCCAATCTCACTTTTTTCCGGTTTTCTTTTTTTGAGACGGTGAGACCGGCCTTTCACGCCACGTTCCTCATTTTGGCGCTCAAGGACCGGTCGATCCGAGGACGACAGTCGCTGACGTCATGGCTCTATCGCGTGGCTTATAACGTCGCGGCGACGGCGCGGTCGTCGTCGGCTCGGCGTCACGTACACGAATTGAAGGCAGTGCAGACGAGCCGCGTCTAGGTGATTGAAGGCGGGCCGCGGTGTAGCCCGTGCTTTCGATTGGCCCGCTGGATTGAAGACCAGCACGCGACGCTCGACGAAGACTTCGTTGTCGTCAAGTTGATGGCAGGAATCGACAAGCACGTCACAGAGGCCAAAAGGCTGTGCCGCCGGCCGTACGCAAAGTACACGACCAGGCATTCGCTACCATGATGTTTTCCAATCGACGATCGATTATTATCGCGATTGTTTGACGCATCAATCCGACCGATGAATGGTCAGAATGTTGAAAGGACTCGATTGTGCAATTTACGGATTTTTCGCCCCCTGCGACCCCCTCGCTCGATCAGCAGCGAGATGCCTTGAAAAAGGGTCTTGGCCGCGCGATGCAATGGGCGGTGAGGGGAGTGCTCGATGACGATCCACTTTTGCAGGCGTGCCTTCGAGACGGACGATACGACACGCAACTCGAAGAGATGCGTGGGCAATGGCTCTGGAAAATGGTTCAAGCCGTCGACGCAGTGGACCGCTTTCGGGTGCCGATTCTTCATGCCCTCTATGCTTTATCGGATGACCGCAACGCCGAGCAGCTTTGTGAACTCGCTTCGTGCTTCGCCGTGACGGGAGACGAAACGTTTCGCAAAAGGCTGTACGAGATCGTCGAAGAGAGGCCCATACTCGAGTGCCGTCTGGCAGCAGAGTCGGCGATCATAGAGCTTGACGGTGAGAGTGCCTTCCTCTTCGCCGCGCGATTACGAGGCAAGGATCTGGCACAGCGAGAATGGGAATGGGATGACGGTATCCTTGTCGCGGAGGCCGTCGAACGTTGGGGCGAAGAACGGGTTACCAATCTACTGCAACAATCGGCCGATCCGGCATTCCGCACGTTTAGCGCAGGCTGGCTTCAGGAGAAGTTAGCAGACGACGGGCAAGCGCAACTCCAATCGTACAGAGACAGCATGCGAAAAATCACGGTTGCCGACATCATTTCGGACGCCCAATCTGATGGCGATCCTTCCTACTCATACAGGGGATGGGGCATACAGGCAAACGATGGCCAGTTGGAGCTTGTCTTGGAGCATCTCCGGAACTCGCACGACGTGACTGTCATTGCAAACTTGCTCAAAGTGTTTTCGCATCAACCGCTTCCGGTTTTTGATGCACGCCTCTTGGACCTGTGCCAGACACCGACTGGAAGTACGACGCCAGGCGTTTTTTGCATTGCAAAATAACAACCATAGCTCGATACGCGCGTTTGCTCTTTCAGAGCTTGAAAGGGCGACCGTGACGGAT
>CAWKNT010000011.1:0-255646 GCA_963850935.1 uncultured Isosphaeraceae bacterium | reverse complement strand
ACGGGCTAATGAATCGGATCGAATTGCCGCCGGCCAACTGCATTGCCGACGCCCGGAAATGTCGCGGCTTTTTGCATATCTGAAAACACTCAGTTGAACCTCGACACGCGCGATTGATCCCACGCCAGGAGTCTGCTCGAACCTACCTCAGAGCACGTCAAGGCAGTGCGCCGCCGCATTGTGCGCTTGTATCCAATCGCATTGCGCGCTTTCACTCAAAGAAACTGCCGAGCACCTTGGGCGGCGGTGACTTTCGTTGGGTCGCAGTGCATATCCTTACTGCCCTGTCATTACTGCCCACTTCCCTGTATTCAATCGCACCGCGCGTTGAGTTCGTAGAAATCGCCGAACACCTTGGGCAGCTGCGAACTCCCTCGCGCTTCTACCGTCTGCCATGCATGTCCTTACAGCTTTTACAGCTTTCACAGCAGCGTGCGAAGCGTCTCGCGACCTGCTGGCGGGATTCCCGAACCGCGTCGCCCTGCCGCCCAAGCAAACGCAGGCGTAACCGGGAGCAGCGGATATAGTATCTGCAGATTGCTCGGCGTAACAGCGTGGCAGCGCAATTGTTATGGAATTCTCGTTGGTATTGGTAGCACAACAGGTAGCAGGCGTCCAGCCGTAGATGAAGTATTTCACGTTTGAGCAACTTCACCCCCCATTGAGAGTGGCATGTCAGCCAGGTGGCGATTATGCTGACTGAGTGGATTTTGTTGAATCGGCGCGGAAAAATTTGCGGCGATTCCGTGTCACCGGATCTCTCAGTGAACCGGCGTGAAGTATGTTTTGGACGTATGCTCTTGCAGACGCCGATGCAAATGCAGCGTTTAGCATGTCTCTGGTGCACGTCCATTTGTGCCGTGACGAATGTACCAAGGCGGAGGCAACATGAACCGCGAGATCGGTTCACGCCCTGATCTTTCCGTCTGGCACGGAAACTTGTTGCGATTAACCACTTGGACGAAGCGGCTTCGCCGCGTGATCGGGGGAGCTGTCTGGGTGGAATGTGCGAACTGGAAGGTTGACCATCGGAAGACTGTGGTCTGATACCCTTGGATTTCCGGCCGCTATGGCCGGGTTTTCGTTGCTCCCACGCATGAAAGGGTATCACGATGTCAAAACTCAGAAGCCGCATGAGCCGGGACATGCACCTCGCCGGGTTGGTCGAAGGCACCCGACGCGAGTATCTGCGGGCTGTTCGCCAACTAGCCGCTTACTACATGATCTCGCCCGATCACCTCAGCGAACGGAACGTCGAGGACTACATCCTTTACGTCCGCGATGAGTTGGGCGTGGCCAAGGGAACCTTCGAGCCGATCTTCTTCGGGCTCAAGTTCTTCTACATCAATACACTCGGCTACGACTGGCCTCTGTTCACCAAAAAAAAGTCCGCAGGCCACGCCGGCAGCGGTTGCCCGATGTCCGTAGTGACGAGGACTGCCGCCGCCTGATCGCCACCCTGGAAAAGCCCATCTATCGCGGCTGTTTCACGCTCATCTACGCCTATGGCCTGCGCATCACCGAGGCGGTCACGCTGCCTGTTTCCGCGGTCGACTCCAAGCAGATGGTTCTACGCGTCATCGGTAAGGGAAACAAAGAGCGTATTCTCCCGCTGACCGAATCGATCCTCCAGATGCTCCGCGACAGTCTGGAAGACCCACCGCAGCCGGCGGTGGCTCTTTCCCAGTCGGCGCCCGGTGACCCACCTGCCCGATGCGACCGCACGGGCCGCGTTCATTCAGGCGCGCAACGCCTGCGGCTTTAACTCCGATTTCCGGCCGCACTCGTTGCGTCACAGCTTTGCCACGCACATACTCCAGCGGGGTGTGGACATCCGCATCATCCAGATCCTGCTCGGGCATTCGAGCCTGCGATCCACCGAGATCTACACCCATCTTACCAGATCCATTGCGGGACCAACTCCGTAAACTGCTGTGCCAGACCACCGACGGCCTCTTCGAGGGAAGGAGGCCCAGCCATGGTTGATCCCAGCGTTTGCCCACCGAAGGCGGACGTCGAATTGGCGGACATCGTCCGCCGATTCGGCCCCCGGTACATTTCCCAGTACGGCCATTGGATGATGCCCTCGCAGAAGAGGGCACTTTCGGACATCGCCGCCTGCTGCACGGAAGAACTGGGGGACGGCTGCTACCGCTGCGATGATTGCCATGACACGTTCTGGCGCTACCACTGCTGCCGAAATCGGGCGTGCCCCAAATGCCATGGAAGCCAGACCAGGCAGTGGCTAAAAGAGCGTCAAGCCGATCTCTTGCCCTGCGACTATTTTCACGCCGTCGTGACCGTGCCAAAGGAGTTGCGCGCGGCGTTCCGTCGCAACCAGAAGTTGCTGTACGGCCTGCTGATGCAGGTCTCGGCTACAGCGGTCAAGGACCTCTGTGCCCACAAACGCCACCTCGGCGGCACTTCCCGGCATGCTGTCGGTGCTCCACACCTGGAACGGCCAGTTGGGCTATCACCCCCATGTCCACCTGCTGATTGACCGGTGGTGGGATCACTGCCGATGGCAAGCACTGGGAACCGGCTCGGGGAGAATTCCTCGTGCCGGTCGCCGTCCTCTCCCGCAAGATCGCCGCGCAGTTTCGCGCGGCCTTGAAGGCCAAGGCACCGACCATCTTCGCGGAAATCCCGGCAAGCGTCTGGCACCGGGAGTGGGTCTCCTTCTGCAAGCACTACGGCCGCGGAAACGACGCGGTGCTGAGCTATCTGTCGCGGTATGTCTTTCGGACAGCGATCAGCAACGCACGGATTCTCGGCATGGACCAATCCCATGTGACTTTCCGCTGGAAAGATCGCAATGCCAACGGCTGGCGCACCGAGCGGCTACCGGGCGTTGAGTTCCTCAGGCGCTTCCTTCAGCACGTCCTGCCGCGAGGTTTTCACAAGGTCCGATACTACGGGCTATGGCACCCCTCGAAGCGAGGCGAGTCCAATCGTGCCTGGGTGCTTTTGATCCTGGCGACGCCGGCCGACACCGCCCAACCGCCCAGGATGGCAAGCCTCTCGGAGGCATTGAGCCATATGTTGGAACTGACCGATCGACCGATCGACGAGGTGTCGGATCACGGCGCGGCTCAGCCGCGATGTCCCCAATGCGGCAGTTGCCGCACGCGGTTCCTCGGCGAGTACCGGCGTTTCGGCATACCGTAACACTGGCGGGCAGGTAAGCTGAAGTTCCGATGGCGACACCTTGCGCCGCGTTTTCCAACCAAAGAGAGCGCGGCTTCTCAAATGCTGCGCGCTTCGCGAGCGATTTCTCACTCACACTGCCGTCCCAACCCCCATCAACGACCCTCAGCGAGCCCACCACGACCATTCGCTGTGCCTCGCTCCCCCGCTCCCGCGGCGAGACGCTTCGTCCAAGAGACTTTTCTCATCGGCTTTGCGATGAGAAAAGTCTTGTCTGTTTTCATGCCCGAAGTGAGCTAGAGGATCTTTCGAGATTTGCGGATGAATGGCGTATAGCGACAGGCGAAGAGCCAGAAACAAGCCTTACGAAGTCGAAAACAAAGGAAATTGTCGTTGCAGGACCTAGGTCAACCGCATTATTCACCATGCATTTGCAGGCGCTACATGACCGGGTCGACTGGCTACTTGCTGGTCTGCAAGGCCCAGATTACGTAGCCGCGCGGTCTTATCTCATTAGCCGAGCGAATTGATGATTTTCGCGTCCTAATGAAATCATGGCTGGAACGCTGTCCCGATCCCCTGAGAATGGCCTGGGGACTCGACGCGGTGCGGACCGTCTCGACCTTGGCGGATGCACGTGAGTTGGCGTCACAGTATGTTGGCTTTGTTGTTGACGAAGGCATTGTTTCAGATTTTAGTTATCAAGCAAATCGTTTTCGCCAATCAACTGTTGTGGCGTCCAAGCAATTAAACCGATTTGCGCGTTGGAGTATCCTAGAATCGGTCCGACAGACTTTTCGACTTACCAATGAGGGATTGACAGTTTTGTCGGAGGCTTCCGGCGAGAAGAATTATCTGGTGGCGCAGAATTCGACATCAACACGATAGCAACGGCTGCGACGGTTTGTTCACGCCAACGTCTGCCCGACGTGCTGAATGAATTAATCGAAATTGCCGAGGATGTTCTCGTTGCGGGAGACGCCAAATGAGAGCGCAATCTGCCGTGTGGCTTTGGCCTGGCAGCAGTGCTTCAACAGCGCGTACGGAATCAGGCCCGACAAGTAATACTGAGTATCGCGTAAAGCAAGCGTACCTTCGGGTGTTCGATCCTGCGAGGGATATCACCAATCGCGTCAATACTGCCAAGGAGGCTGACCAACAAAACACGCCGTGCGAACAACGATCCCTGCCAAAGGGATGGAAGCGAGTGACGAGATGGGCACCGATGAAGTAGGAATTATGAAAATTGCTGAAGTGCTCAACCGTATTTATCGGATGTTGGAGGAAAACGACGAGCACAACGCGATTGATGTTGTCTGCGACTTTATGGATGACAATCTGCTTGCCGGAAACCTCGAAGTATGCGAGGACACGTTAAAACAAGCTAATGTCAATAAGCTTTTGCCATCACTCATAATTTCATTTTTGATGGCGACTCGACGGGCAAAACAGTACCTACCGTCCCGAAAAGAGTTTATAGATGCTGCTCTGGCAAAAATAGCAAAAGAGCGAGGCGAAACGGTGGCCGAGAGTTTACTCGGAAAGTACCGCTAGATGGCCACCAACTACCGAAGGGTACTTAACAGAGATTCGAACGACATATTTGTCGCCACCGTGCTGCTAACCGGTCCGCATGCTGCCATAATTTATCGATCTTCCGATGGGCGCCCGCGGCGGCTGCATCTTGCTGGTTTGGGGCACTGTGCTAGCGTCGACGAAGATCGCGCGTTTGCCCACGATGGGCACATTTGTGTCGCGCCAAATCTTCAACGGGATGACGCGGTCGCGTTAGCGGGTTATTGTCGCCGAATCTATAAAGCAAATGCTCGGCACCGCCAGATTCCGTACAATCTTCGCTATGATCCAGGAACGCGGTTCGATCCGGATACCGGCGAGCTAGTTCTGGGAGAAACGGCAACCGGATTGACTTGCGCAACATTCGTCGTCCACGTGTTCAGTTCTTCTGCAAATCCTATTCTGGATGGATCTGGGTGGCCATCAAGGCAGAAGGATTTAGTCAGGCAGCGCTTTCTAGTCGAAAGTATGCGACCCAACTACCCTGTCCAGGCGAGTCTGATCGAGCAAGAGATCGGCTGTCCTAGAATTCGGCCCGAGGAGGTAGTCGGCGCGTGCCTAGAGGAAGATCTGCCCGCCGATTTTGATCGGTGCGAAGCAAACGGCTATTTCGTGGCGGGACTATTACAGGCCAGCAAGGAACGATTGTTCCTTCGAGAGAATGCGAGTTAAGCCAAAAATATGGCCACCGGAGGGCCTATCCGCTGATCCAAGAACGCAACCGAGTCAATGGAAGCGAGTTGCGCGGTCGTCTCTGGTGACGGGGAGCGGATCGGGTTGCGACCGGGCGCATAAAACATACCTTTCGACCAATTGGCCGGAGGGTTCGATGTGTCTCTAGGACTGAGCTTGTTCTTGAACGCGTTTGAAGACGAACTTCAGAAACCGTTCAACCCGTTCGCCAATTCCGGGATCTTTCGACTCTCGATTTCCCGCGATGTTCAAGCGTTGGATCTTGGGATTCCTGCGCAGCTCCATTGTGTCACGCGCGGTGTTTGCGGCGCGTTCCTCGTAGGCAAGGAAATCAACTGCGCGACCAGTGGCTCGAGAACCGGCTTGAGGAACGTGCGTGGGTCTTTCCTGTAGCCGTCGGTGTTTTCTCGGGAATGGGTAATCATCTGTACTTGCTACTGGAGCTTGACCCGTTTGTCGCCCAAGTGTGGTAGGACGATGGGCCAGTCCGATGCAAGAGGCGAATGTTTCCGCCTCGGGCGGCCAAGTCGCGATCGCGACACACGATGCCCGTTATCGAGCATTGCCCCTTACTGCCCGCGTGACTACCATCCGCTGTGCACGTCCTTACTGCGTTTATTCTTCGCCATGCGACGGTAGGGCTTTTCGTCTGTCCCGGATGAGCTCGGCCCGCAAGAGGTCTGCTTTGGCGAGATCCGGACGTCCGTTCTTGTTCCAAAAGTCTGCACGGTTAACATACCACCGTGGCTCATCTGGTGCGAGTCTAATGGACTCCGCGTAATCTAGACTGCCACTTTCGGCCTGGCCAAGAAAAACGTGACACTGTGCACGGCAATTTATCGCGAAGCTTCGCTCCCAGGGAGTCAGGGGGTCGAGGCCCGGATTATCCCCGAGCATCTTGTTCATGTCTTCAATCACCGGCTGGAACCACGAAGGTTCAGGACGGAGAACAGCCGTATAGATCGAGTTCTGCGTGTGTATCAAGCGGGCGTAGTTCCATTCTGGGAACATCTCGAGGCAGTGATAGGAGTCGCGAAAAGCCGCGTCTTGGTAACTCGACATGTCCTGGGGCGTGAGCTTGTTCCATTGGTTGCCGAGGAGGTAAAGACGGTCCTTGCTCCGTTCGATGAACGCGCCGCCGTATTGCGGCGCTAGAGCGATCGCCTCTGAGCACCGAACCGCGGCGTTGCTGTATTCTTCACGACTGCGGAGCCTCTTCGCGTCGCGAACGAGCGAAACGGCTTTCCGAAACTCACGCAAGTGAGGGTCTGGACCCCAACCCGTGCGAGGCTTGTCGCCTGTGCGATCTGAATAAATGCCGAGCCGGTGATAGGTAAGCAATTCCCGAAGACAATCGACGCGAAAAGCGCATTGCCGAAAGCCTTGCTCGGATGCAAGAACATCGGGGCCGGCAACGTAAACTGCCGCGACTTGGCCACTTGTAAGAAAAAGCGGAGAACCGCTCGCCCCGTCTCCAAGGGCGCCGCGGAAAAAGACCAATTGGCGCTGTTCGAAGGGGACGTCCTCGGACTGGAACTGGCTGGTCATTTTCCCGATTTGAGACACACAAAAACTTGCTGATGCGACTGGACGTTGCGTGACCTCGGGAACTTCGATACTGCCCGGGTACCCCAACAGACCGGCGGGTCGGCCTCCGAGCATTCTGAGCATCTCATCGCCGGCAAGCTCCAGTTCAAGGGGCAGCACATGCCCGTCATCCGAGAGTTCGAGAACTGCCACGTCGGGGCCGCGATTGGAGATCAAACCATCTCCGGGCTCAAACGACCTGACGTGGAGCCCTTCGTCCATCACCCGGAGGGTGCCAGGGTGATACCAGACGCGCTTGACCTTTAGGGCTGACGCTGTGCCGTCAAGGATAGCAAAAGACTCTAGCCCGTGCGAGAACAAGTCAGCGGCGTGGGCCGCAGTTGCGACGAGACGATGCCTCCGCGAGATGACAAAGCCAGATCCGAACCCACCAAAAGGACATGCCAGCATAACAAGGCTCGGTCGGAGACGCTCCCCAACTAAGCGGAGCTGCTCGCTGGCGCCGGGATTTGAATTTCCGACCGTTACGGGCTCCCGGGCCGTCGTTTTCACCGCGGAGGTCGTCGGCGACTGGCGCTCTACTAAGCCTGCCGCGAGCACATCCGAGACACCGAGCATGATCGCTAAAACGATACAAAGGCCGCGCGAACGGGCAGGGTAGAGCCTACAATCCCCCGCCGCGGATGCAGACGAATCCCTCCATTCTGCTCGTCCTGTGGCACGCGTTCCCAAATTATCGATCAGCGAGCGGGCAATCGCATTGGGAAAAAAATGAACGATCGCCATCACGGACTCCGCGTAACCAGGATTCGTCGCTGGAAGGTATTCGGGTTGACGCCTTGCTCTCTTGGTGCAGAAGCACCTATCAAATCGCGGCTAACGTTGATGTCAATTGATTTCGGCTGACGACCTTCAGCGTGAACGAGTAACAAGTAGGCTGCTAGGACGAGGCTGCTAGGACATGAGGCTGCTAGGACATGCAACGCATACATCAGCCTAGTCGCCCTCCCTGCCCGAACTCAACCGGCCATTATGGTGATTTTTGAGAACGTGTTTGGATCGAACTTGCGAGAATTGCTGTGAATGTGTACAGTATCCGCGTTGCTGTTCACCCAGAGACTTCGCATCACGATCGCGCACTCAATTGGTCGATGCACGCTCCGTACCTTGCGCACGCAGTCGCCGCGTGATGTCGATTTTGTATCATGTCAAAAGCCAGCCGCCACCCGCCACCCGCTGCAAAGAGCACCTGCGGCAACACTGTTATGGCAACTGCGACAGGGTAGACGATCGCAAAAAAGACGACGGGCTGATGCCATCTGAACATGTCTTTAATCGGCTTGAAGAATAACTCAGAGTAGGGCAGTATTGTGGCTCGATCGAAAAAAAGGACAAGCACAATGTACACCGCCAGCGCCACCGATCCGAAAACCTCGAAGCCAACGACAAAGAGCCGGATATCCCGACGGGTGCGAAGCTCAACCTGACCGATCGTCAGAATGGCTGCCATGGGCAGTCCACCTATGACCAATTGTTGGGGGATTAGGAAACCCATCGTCGTCTTAATTAACATCAGGTGGAGTGCGACGAACGTCACACCGATCATGATCCAGCTCAATCGCAAGCGTGGCAGCCTCATGGCTTGTAGACCTCGGTAATCGAGCGTTACCGAATGAATAACCGCCTGTTTCGTCCCGGCATAGACGTGTTGTTCGGCGCTCTGCGTTGCGCCAAGGCCCGCTTAACGCTCGTCTCGCCGGTTCAAAGGTTGGCGCGTACAAAGGCCAGCTTGTCTGCGTTCGCATGATTATTGTGCTCACGAATATTTCCAAAATTAAATTTTTGAGATATTCATAAGTCCTATCCGCACCTAAGCCCGCGACCAGGATCGGTGCGCATAGGACAATAGGTGCATTAATGAAATCTGCAAAGGCCCGTATATTGTATCTAGACACAGGGGATTGTGTGCGCTGACGATTCACTGACGATCATCATGTCACCGTGGCTATCTCGAATGCCCGAACGAACAGCGAAATGGCAAGATACCGAGCGTCGATCCGCCGATACGTTCGCTGTCCAAAAAACTCATTGTCGAACGCGTTGCGTGGGACGGGACGGCTGGGAAGCCTTCCCAAAAACTGCCATCTACTGCCATCTGCTGCCATTTTGTAGCTGCAAAACCGCTACGTCCGTTTCAACCGTTTCAAGCTGGTCCTTGGTCTTCGGTACTTGGTCCTTGGTCCTTGTTCATTAGCTGTAAGACCTAGGTCCTTGGTCCTTGGTCAGTGTTTTGTCGACAGCGGGCGGCGCGAAGCGTGACGAGTCGGCGGGTACGCGAAAACTTGCCGAACGAAGCCGATTTCAAACTGTGCGGAGTACGCGCGCTATCGACTGTCAGTGAGACTATGACTAAACGAAGCCGATTGAAGGCAATAGGCGGTGCACTGTAGGCTGGTTCTGACGGCGTGCGGAAACGCCGCTCGACAAAGCCAATTGCAGGATGGATCATGCCGGCTCTTCATTCCCAACCAAATTCAGCGGCCCGCGAACTCTTCGACGAGATCTCGCGGTGGCCGATCTACGACCCGCACACCCACATCGATCCGCGCCGGCCGGCCGCGCGGCATTTCGATGAGATCACTGGGGTACCACTACTACACCGAGCTCGCCCATTCCGCCGGAATGCCCGCCGAGCTGGTCTCACCGGACCTGGATCCCGAGGTGCGAGTCCAGAATCTGGTCGGCGCAGCTCGATCGCATCGACTCGACCGTCCAGTATTCGTGGTTGCTGGAGATCGCACGCACATTCCATAGGTTTCCACACGATCGGATCACGCCCGAGAACATCGGCGAGCTTCTGGATCGCTGCCACCACCAGCGCGACGGCGCGGAATGGGACCGCGAGGTCTGGAAGACCAGCAGCTCGAAGCCGTGTTTCTCACCAACGAGTTCGACGACACGCTGGACGGCTGGGACACCAGCGGCGTACGTGCCATGCCTGCGGACTGACGACCTGGTCTTGAAATTGCACGACCCGAAAACGGTCGAGTCGTTTGCGGGCCGCGTCGAATGTCGACGTGCAGGATTGGGCAAGCCTGACGCGAAGCCATCGGCGGTTTGTTCGACCGCTTCGTCAAGCGCGGGGCGCGTGCGTGCGCGATCAGTTTGCCGCCGGACTTTGCTCCTCGGCGGGCGTCGCCGCGGCGCGCGGTCACACCCATTCGCAAGGCAATTCATGGTATGGATCTACGTCCTGACGAGCACGAAGAGGTGCGAGCGGGCGTTTTCTGGATGCTCGCCGAGTTTTGCGCCGAGTTTCGGATGCCGTTTGATCTCATGATCGGACCGGTTCGCAACGTCTATCCTGCGGGCGTTGCCGGCGGGCGCGATCTGTTCGATCGCCGGGTCAGCCTCTATGATTACCGAGAGCTGTTCAATCATTTCGGCAATGTCACGTTTCCCGTTTCGACCCTGGCTCCCGACGCTGGCGCAGAGCTCGTGGCCTACGCATGGATCTTTCCCAACGTGCTACCGATGGGGCACTGGTGGTACTCCAACGTGCCAGCGTTTATCGCTGCCGACCTGCGGGCGCGGGTGCAGGCTTTGCCCAAAGTCAAGCTCCTGGGATATTATTCAGATGCGTACAAGCTCGAATTCATCCTGCCCAAATTCAACATGTACCGACGGATTCTGGCGGATGTTCTCGAGCGAAGAGGCGAATAGAGGCCGGGGCTGGTCGATCGACGAGGCATTGCGACTGGCAAAGCTGATCCTCATTGACAACCCCAAGCGCATTTTCGGTAGGACCTCTCCGGGTTCCAGCGATGATATTTGACCGCAAGCCGATCTCAGAGGCATGCTTCGGGTACGCGATGCGATCGGATTCCGGTTCGCGGTCCGGGGCGTGCCTGCCGCTCCGGTCTTCAGTTCGCGATCGAAGGCCGGACCTCTAGCAGGTCGGGAGATCAGCCGCATGTTGAGCACAATAGATGGCACCACGAAGAGAGCGGCTTTCGTCTTCGTAATTGCTCTCTGTATCGAACTCGATGGCGTATGCCCAGATGACGAGCGGGCCGGGCCTCTCGTCGGGCAGCGGAGCGGGCACAGGCGCGGGCGGGTTTTCGGGCGTTCAGCGCAACCAGTCCGGTTCGCTTTCGGGTGTGGGACCGGGTCCGGCCGGAGCCGGGATGCGTGGCCGTCCTCTACCACCTCTCTCGGGATCGCGGCGCCAGCCCCCAACGTCGTTCGGACCGGGGGTCGACGTGACTTTTCCCAACGATCCGTTACTTGATTCCGTTCATGACGATGGAACAATCCGGAACGGGCGTCGACAGCGAAGCACCCGTACCGCATCACGGCCGAGCTTCTCAAGAACGCGCGGATGATCGCGACTCCGGACGAGCGCAGCCTTGCACTTGCAGCGGATCGCCAACGGCGCGATCGCCAGCAATCCACCGCAGTGGTCCTTGGCCCATCAAGACGCTCGAAGAAGCCATCACCGCAACGTCCGAGGTCACGATCCCGCTTGTGCGCGACCAGCGGTTGATCGCGATCGTCACTTCGCTGACTTTTTTGACCGATGGCCTGTTGCGCGTGGGACGTGAACCGCTGGAAAAGCTCGCACGGATCGAGCCCGACGTGGCGGGCCCGGAACCGCTTCCTAAAAAGCTCGATGCCTTTGTTCTGGTTCGGTTGGCCCGCCTCGAATGGCGACGTGCGGTCTATCTCGCCTCGATCATCGACAATCCGACGTACCGCAACGAGATGCTCTATAAGGTAGCCGAGAGCGAGGCGTCCGGCAGTGCGACTATCGCCAATGATTACGCAACCGCTGCCGAGTTTGGATCGCTCGCAGATCGAGCGGCCGCCGACGACCAGACGAAAGATGCAAAGCGACCGAATCTTGACGAGCAGGCCCGCCAGGCGCAGGCGACCAAAGCCGCGTACAAGAAGCTGGCCGATGAGATCCTGATTGATTCGTTCGAGGACGCCAAGAAGATTGACCGGCTTGATCTGGAAGTATCGCGCCATGGTGCGGATCGCACTTGCTGCCGCCGATTCCGAGCAGTATGCACGAGGCGTCGAGCTTGCTCGCGGAATCGAACAATGGCGAGTCGCGTGCCGAGGCCATGCTGCTCCTGGCCGAATCGATGTGCCGAAAGAACCAAAAAGAGCTGAGCGAACGTGCCTCAGCCCCTTACGAAGCAGCCGCTCGGGCCGTCGCATCGGTCCAGCAAGAGGGTCTGCGGGGCGTGTTGGTGGGGTTCCTGGTCGACAGCCTGATCTCGACCGGCCGCTTTGCAGACGCCCGAGCTTGCGTCTGCTTTACCCTGACCGATCGCAGGCATTGGTCGCTCTCGGGGCCGTCGCGGAATCGCAAGGAAGGCGTGGACTGGCCGAGGTGGCCCGGCACTGGATCGCAACGGAAGTCCCGGAACAATACCGGTCCGTGCTCTACCGCCGCGTGACGACCGGCGTGTTCTTGCGATCGAACAGAATCGTAGCAAAGACTTCAACCTGCAAGACGCGGCTCCGCCTCGCAGATGACGCCGACCGGAATTGCCGCCTCGCCGCCGATCGTCAGCCCACGAATGTCACGCGTGATGAAAACCCGGTCAATCAACCGCGGGGGAAGAACGTGGCGTAGCGCTCCTTGATCGCACGAATACCTGCGTGCACGACGTGAAGGTCGGCGGCGAGAACAAATAACTGGCATCCCCAGCTTTGCATCTTGGTCACGATACTCAGGTCCGCGACTGAAAATGCCCCAGGGCTTCTTGGCATCGGCGCACGCGCGCGCAATGGTTTCAATCGCATTCATGCACTTGGGATGGTCGAAATCGCCGGTCACGCCCAGTACCTGGCTCAGGTCGGATGGGCCGACAAACAAGCAGATCGACGTCGGGCACGGCCGCGATTTCTCTGAACGACGCGAGTGCCCCGGCGGTCTCGATCTGGACTCCGATAAAGGTTTCGGCGTTGGCCCGCGCCGTGTATTCGGCGATCGGCGTCAAGCCAAACCTGCCATCGCGGTTGCCACCGTTCAAACCACGCTCGCCGCGCGGCCAAAACTTGGCCCATCGCACCGCCTGCTCGGCATCCGCGGGCGACCGGACCATGCTGATCATCACTCCGCCGGCTCCCGCCTCGAGGGGCCGCATGACCGTCGCGTAGTCGGTCGCCGGCAGCCGTACGAAGTGATCGATGCCGTAGCTTCGGGCCGCCATGGTTGCGAGCTCGATTTCTTTCATTGTGAGCCCGGCATGCTCGAAGTCGAGCCAGAGAGCGTCGAACTCACCATGTTCGCCCAGAATTTCGATCAGTTTGGGAGACAAAAGCTGCCCCATCCCGAAGACCCGGACCAATTTGCCCTCGCTGAGCATCTGCTTGATTCGTGGCATCCTTATGCTTCCCTCACTGGGACGACTATAGGAGAATGGATCGATCGCGTAAGCCTGGTTATGGCACGCACTCAAACAACTGGTTTGAAACTACCCGGCCGGTCGTCTGGGACCAAGGGGTTTCTGCCGGCGTCAACCGAAGGATAAGGTTAATTGCGATGTGGCCGGCGAGCAAGCAACTGGATATCGACGCACGCTGGCTGTATTGGCGGTTGTTCCTGCTCTTTTTCTTCGTGTTCGAGATGATCGTGTGGCAGCGGGTCCAGCGATTGCCGATGCGAGCGCCTGGACACCGCGTGCTCGTGTTTCTTTTTGCTGGCAGGGCAACGCCGCGCTCCTTGGAGCTCGCGATCATCGCTGGCGGCGCGATCACATTGTTGGCGATGCTGGTCGTCCGATTGATTGTCCGACCGCTCTTGAGTTACTGGCTGCGCCCAGCGGCTGACTTATCAGGAGGATCATTTCACTTGACCGCCAGTGAGAGAATTATTGCCAGTGCGCTGCGCGGCGCTGCACGGGATGGATGTGGAAACCCGGATCGCTCGCCCTGACCAATTGTCGACTCTGGTTCTTTCCAGCGGAATACAGCGACGAGCCCTGGTACGTGCCACTCGACGACGTCGCCGAAGTTGCGCCGGAGCGGCCTTTGGTCGCCGAACTGGCGCCGGTTCGCAACTGGCCGGAACTTTTGCGCGTGACCAGTCGTTCCGGCCCGGATGCCGTCTTCGCACTCGCCGATCCGAACGTCGTGCTGGCGTGGCCGAACCTCCGTCCGAGGCGCGACGGGGCGGAACTGCTTGCAACTGGTGCCGGCCAATCGGCAGGAGTGTTCAATGAGTGATCGATTCACGGTATTGATCGCCGATTTCCTCGATGAGACTTCGATTGAATCGGCAGTTCTCGATGACATCGCGCGGATCGTCATAGCGAACGCCAAGGATGAGACGGAGCTTGCCAATTACCTGCCCGAGGCCGATGCCATCTTGCTTTTTCACGCAATATCGATCCTGGGCGAGCAAAGTTTCTCGCGCACCGCGCTGCCGATGCGTGGTCCGTGCCGGCGTCGGCTACAACAACGTCGACCTCGAGGCGGCCACGAGACACGGCGTGATCGTGTGCAATGTGCCCGATTATGGCACCGAGGAAGTCGCCGACCACGCGATCATGCTTCTGTTAGCGACCGTGCGCCGGCTCGTCCCCTCGCATAAGGCGATCCGCGCTGGGACGTGGGACTACCGGACGGCAGTGGGTGCTCCCCGGCTCCGGGGCAAAACGTTCGGCGTGGTCGGCTGCGGTCGGATCGGCACGGCGACGGCCCTCCGCGCTCAGGTCGCTGGGGCTTGATGTCGTATTTTACGACCCATATCTGCGGCAAGGTATGGACAAGGCGCTGGGCATCCGCCGCGTGTTCCAGCTCGAAGAATTGCTGGAACAGAGCCATTTTGTCAGCCTCCATTGTTATCTGGATTCGACGACCAATCACATGATCAACGAGCGGACGCTGGGCTTGATGCGCCCGGGAGCCGTGCTCATCAACACCGCCCGCGGCCCGCTGGTCGACGAGAAAGCCCTTCTGGAGGCCCTCGACTCCGGCCATATCGCATCCGCCGCACTCGACGTTGTCGAAAGCGAGCCGCTCGAAAACGAGCGGCTGCGCAGCCATCCCGAACATTCTGCTAACGCCACACACGGCGTTTTACAGCGTTGAGGGCTACATCGAGCTGCGCACCAAAACCGCGGAGGAAGCAAGACGGGTCTTGCTGGGCGAACCGCCACGGAACGCGGTGAATTCGCCCGCCGAACGCACGTTGTGATGCCAGCTCGACAGTGCCGCTCGCACTTGAATTAGTGGTGAATTTGGGATGAGTCTTTACGATTCAAGATTAGGAATTCGGTCAAGCCAAGGCATGAATTCCGTTCCCTGGCTGAGCTGGATCTCGGTCGTTACCCTGACCGCCCTGTTGACCGCGGTTTCGACATCTCAGGCGCTCCGCCAATATCACGAGCTGCACAGCGGCTGGTCGTGGGACCTGGCTTATTACAACCAGTGGTTCTGGTCGCTGACGCAGGGTGACGGCACGATCGACGGTCCGTCCCATCGCGGCGTACGCCCAGGAAGGTCCGTCGATCTGGAAGATGAATTACCTCGCTCCGATCCGGCTGGCGCTCGTGCCGTTTTACCGCTTGCATCCTGGTCCGGTCGTACTGCTGGTGATCCAGAATGTGATGTTCTGGTGGGTGGTCCCCGCGGCCTATACGCTGGTGCGCTCCGAAACGCGGTCGGAGCGCGGTCGCTGTTTCCGCGGCTGCGCTTGTTCCCTTGACGCCGCTTGTTCTGGCCGCTCGTCTGGAACGATTTTCGTGAGCTGCAGCTCGCCGGCGCCGTTCGTGCTCTGGGCGGTGCAGGGGGTGCGGAGCCGCTCGGCCGGCTTGGGCCGCGGTCGGGATCGCCGGGATGCTCGCCTGCCGGCAAGAATACGCCGTCATGGTCGCGACGTTCGCGTTCTTGCCGTCGCGCGAACCCGGAACCGCTCGACCAAGACCCTTCGCTGGCGGCGGACAGTTTTCTTGATCGGGCTCGTCTGGCTGGTCGTTCGGCTTCTTCGGCTATCTGAGAATCATGGTCGGCCCCAGCACGTCCAGACGTCGTTCATCGATCAGTTCTTGGGCCCCAAGGCGTCGTTCCCGGAAGCCGCTGGCTACCTCGCTCGAAACGCTTCTGGTGGGAATGGGGGCCTGGGCCGTCCTGGCGTGTCTGGTGCCTCGGGTCGCGATTCTCGCCTTGCCCTGGATCTGGGGGCCGTGCAGCGAGCAAGTGGGCGATGCGGCTGCTCTCGACTTCGGAATGGCACGCCGTCCGTTACGTGATGCCGATGGCCGCCATCGTGCTGGCGGCCGGGCTTGATCGGCTATGCCCGACTTGGCGAACTGGCTACTGCCGCGACGCGGCGGCCGCGCCTTGGTCTGGCGATCGTGTGGGTGTGCTCGGCCGTGATCTGTGGCCTGGGGCTTCGCGACGTCACCGATCGGCTCGCGCGTGCCCCTGTGCTGATCGATCGCGACGAGGCCGAGCAGATCTGGGTCTGGATCCAGGCAGGTCGGGGACAACGACGCCGTCATGGTCGGACTACGAGGTCTCCGCGCCACTCTCGTCGCGACGCCAGATCTACGGCTGTGAGCTCGACGCCAACCTGCCCAAGAAGTTTCCCGAGCTCGGACCCTGAGTTTCGCTGGCTCTTCATCCGGAACGGAATCCGTTTTCTATAACCTGTTGCTGGAACAAGGGTTTGACGTCGTCCACCAGGGGAAATACGTGACCATCGCACAGCGCACGACGCGCAGTCTCGGCACGAAATTCCGATTTTTTCCGATTTTGCGCGAACACGAACTCTCGATAAGATGTCTATACACCGTACTGCCGGACACGGTGGCGCCTCGATCGAGATCGCATGACTCGGTCCCGACGTCACCGTGTTGGTAGTTCGAATCGAACGTGTGAATTGAAAGACCGGGTGTGTTGCCCGGTCGCATCGAGGTCTCGGGAGCCCGAACGGACCCCATGACTCGGTACCTGATCGAGGGACGCTCGAAATCGTCCCTAATCCCCGTGATGCAACAGCCGAGCATTCATGCTCATAAGCGCTGTTGCCTCACCTCGTGACCCCGCCCTTTCCGCGGCGGATGTGAGGGTCTCGCCATGTTGTGAACCGCACGAACCTGACGCTGTCGGCCTTGGCACTTTCCAACGGGCTGAATCTCGGGACGCGGTCGCTCGCGGCTAACGCGAGCGTCAACGATGGCGATCAAACCCTGCGCATCCGTCACTCCCATCATGACGTCATGCGCGAGAGGATGGTGTGGTATGTCGTATCTTCGATTCCCAAACCGAGATATGCGATTCCAGCCATTCCGAGGCTCATTTTTCCAGCAGCAACAACGGCCAGTTGAGTTGCGTGACATTACCGCAAGGTGACGTCGCGGTTGATGTTTGCGTCGATATCCGATCCGAGGCCGGCAGACCTCGTCGGGCGACGTGAACGTTGCGTGCTAGATCCGTGATCCCAGGTTCGGAACGATTGTTCCCTCCGCGGGGAATGGCGCTACCACGGCGCGAGCGGTTGCAAGTCGCGCCCACGGTTTGAAGTCGGCTGGGATACCCGGTTTGAAGCGCACCGCGAGGCGAGCCGCCAGACCGGCGGCCGCGCGCGATGTCCGCAACTTCTGGAAAGTGAGCACCGATCGCCCGATTCCGTTCGCCTGATTCAGACGTCCGTGGCATCGCGACTCTCAGGGTTCCCAGCAGGGAACCGCAACGATCTCGGTGATGCACACGGGCATCCGCTGAAGACGAAAACGGATTCGCCCCATCGGTTTCGCACGGCTGGCCCAGATCGAACACTGTTCTATCGCTTGGTCTCGATCTGGCCACCGCGCACGCGCCGTCTCATTGGTCGCCGTGCCGTCTGCCCGCACACGGATGCGACCCTGCGTCCCGTTTCCTGGAATATGACTTCTCCGGAAAACGTCAGGTCGCACGTGCGGTCAGCTTCGGCTCCGAGCGAATAGACGATCATGATGTCGCCCGGTTTCATCCCCATAGCTCGCGGCACGAAAAGCCGCGATAGCGCGGAGGCGGGAATCGGGAGAACCCCGGCATGCGGGGAAGGTGGGTCACGTGTTCATGTACTTCGAGCGTTCTCGACCTGGAGAACAGCCGGTGGGCCGATCTGGCGATCGTGGTCCGGCGAGCGCAGCGAGGTGACCGAGAGGCGTTTGGCGCGCTGGTCGAGCAGTTCCAGCCGACGGTTTACGCGATCGCCCTGCGGCGGTTGGGCAATCCGAGCGACGCGCTTGAGCTTACGCAGGAGGTCTTCCTGCACGTGCTCGCAGCGCATCGACCAGCTCCGCGAGCCCGAGAGGTTCGCGGGTTGGCTGCGGCAGGTCGCCGTGCGCATGGCGATCAACCGCGCGACTCGCCGGGTGGCCCCGGCGAGTGTCGAGACCGGCGTGCTCGAGGGGGCCTACGAGGGGGGCGACGAGCCGCTCGATCAGTTGATCAGCCGCGAGCGAGCCGAGCGGCTTCGGGACGCGCTCGGGCAGGCTCAAGTCGCTGGATCGCGAGGCCCTGGATGCCTTCTACATCCGCGGCCACTCGTTGATCGAGATCGCCGAGATGCTCGACGTCCCGATCGGAACCGTCAAGCGCCGGCTGCACACCGCTCGCAAGCGGCTGAAGCGTGCGCTCGAAGCGTCGGTTGTCGACGCCCAGGAATGGACCGACGGCCAGGATCGCCGACTACGAAGATGATGCCGACGACTTGAGCTCGTCGGCGCCGGCGCGTGCGAAGCTCCCGCCTGGTCGTAAGAATTGGTTGAAGTGCGGATCTTACCTGTGAACGTCCATAAACGAGTAGCGAGTTCGGGGCAAACTCAGGCTTGCCCCGAGGTCGCTTTTGCTTCTGCCGTTGCAGCTTCAATTTGTGCTTTGCGACGAAGATATTCCTCCCGTTCGGCCAGGTAGCGCCGCGCTCGACTGGCCAACAAGATATAGTCGACCCAGGCGCCCACCACGATCGGCGCAGGATGATCAACACGAAGACAAGCCCGATATCGGGACGGCCGAAGACGCCGAAGAGGGTGAGAAAAATCAAACCGAGCAGCGATGGAACCACGGTGAGCGCCCACGTGACGCGCCGATAACGCAAGAGTTGTTCGTCGAGCGGTTCGACGCCGAGCCGGAGGCGACCGATTTTGTACCGCCATTGGCCTTCGCGCAACCGCCATTGCGCTTCGAGTTCTTCGAGCTGGTTCGCGATCGTGGTTTCCATTGGCAGTTCATAAGACCGGACAAGTCAGGGCGGCTGTTCCAAAAGCCTTGGTACCGCTATACCATTGTCGGGTCAATACCCATCTTCATCATCGTCGGCGACGATCTCGTGAGCGACAATATTTCGCCAGGCATTAAACGCGGGCTCGTCCGCGCCTGCGGCTCGCAGGCGCTCGGCGACTGAGCCGTCCGTCGCCGTCAACTCCGGGAAAGCCAACAGCAGACGATGAATGTCGGCCAAATCCGTTATTCGTTTGGCGGTCCCCGACCGGCTGACCATGCTTTGAACCTTCTGGCCGATCAAATTCGCCGGCGGAATCACCAGAATCTTCTCGATCACCTGATGAGCGGGAAGGCCATCTACGGCTCGAACATCCACGAGATGGCGATTTTTAGGTTTGCGAATCTGATACAAAAGATGGCCCTTTCCATCGGCGACTGTACGGATCCGAATCGCAATCTGGAATTTCTCCGCAAGATGAACGCGCAGTTCCTCGGCAAGTTCAGGCGCCTTAGGCGAAAGTATGTCGACGTCCTGAGTCATCCGCGATTCTTCGACATACGCATTTACGGCGTGCGCACCAAAGAGAACGGCGTCCGTCCGCCCCCGCAGGAATTCGAGGACGGCGTCGTGAATCGTCGCCAGCGGCAATGGTTCACGCATAATAAACTCGCGGAATGTCAGCGACCCGTCGCCAAACATCGATCACCTCCCTGAATGTCAGCGTACTCACGCGACAAGATTCGGACAAGCCGGCGTAAGAGCGCCGCGATCCATCCCAGAGAGCTCGCAGTCACGACGGTAAGCGGGAACCGCCGGCGTTCTCTGCCGACCGGAATTTCGAGTCAGCCCGCCAGCTCGCGCAGCCGCCTGACCAGCTCGACCGCTCGTTCCGGAGTCAAGCTCGTCGTATCGATCTGTTTCAGCTCGACCAAGAGCGGGTCCGGCAGTGCCGCGAACAGGCTTCCCGTCAGGGCACGGCCCGTCTTGACCTTGCGTGCGGATCGGCCCTTCGGGCAAGCCGGGATCGGGCCCATGCTGCTTCTCGAGAAACTTGAGATCTCACGGGCCCGCTCCAAGACCGGCGCGGGCACGCCCGCCAGCCGGGCGACGTGGATGCCATAGCTCTGGTCGGCCCCGCCCGGCACGATCTGGTAGAGGAAGACGATCTCGCCCTCTCTTTCGCGCACGGCCACGTTGGCATTTCGCAGGCGCGGCTTGGTCTTTTCCAGCTCGACCAGCTCGTGGTAGTGGGTGGCGAACAGGGTCCGGCAGCCGATCGCGTCGTGGATGTGCTCGGTGATGGCCCACGCCAGCGAGATGCCGTCGAAAGTGCTGGTTCCCCGGCCGATCTCGTCGAGGATCACCAGGCTGCTGGGCGAGGCGTTATTGAGGATATTGGCCGTCTCGGACATCTCGACCATGAAGGTGCTCTGGCTGCGGCTCAAGTCGTCGGTC
The DNA here is from genome assembly GCA_963850935.1 of uncultured Isosphaeraceae bacterium. Taxonomy (GTDB): domain Bacteria; phylum Planctomycetota; class Planctomycetia; order Isosphaerales; family Isosphaeraceae; genus CAWFRS01. Next base: position 234,996 of record CAWKNT010000011.1, on the reverse strand, counting down.
GCGCCCACGCGGGCGAACAGCCGGTCGACGATGCCGATCCGGGCCCGCCGCGCGGGACAAAGCTACCCAGATGGGCCAGGATCGCGATCAAAGCCACCTGCCGGATGTAGGTGCTCTTGCCGGCCATGTTGGGGCCGGTGATCAGGAGGATCGAGCCTTTGTCGCCGCCGAGCTGGATGTCGTTGGGGACGAAGTCGCCGGGCGCGAGGACGAGCATCGAGCACCGGATGGCGGCCCGCTTCGATCTCGAAGACCGGCTCGGCGACGATCTCGGGGCGGCAGTAGCCGTGCCGGGCGGCCAGCTCGGCCAGCGACGAAAACACGTCGAGCTGGGCGAGGACCGCGCCGGCCTGAATCAACCGCGGGGCCTCGGCCGACACTCGGTCGCGCAGTGTCGTGAATAGCTCGTACTCCAGCTCGTGTGCCCGTTCCTCGGCGCGGAGGACTTTCTCCTCGTGCTCCTTCAGCTCCGGCGTGATGTACCGCTCGGCGTTCTTGACTGTCTGCTTGCGGATGTAATCCTCGGGAATGCTCGCACCGCGGGCCTGGGCCTGGGCGTGGGTGATCTCGATGTAGTAACCGAAAACCTTGTTGAATCCCACTTTGAGGCTGGTGATGCCCGTGCGCCTGACCTGCTCGGCCTGAAACTTGGCGATCCACGACTTGCCTCCCTTGGCGTGGCCGCGCAGCTCGTCCAGGCCGGCGTGATAACCGTCGCGGATCAAGCCCCCTTCCTTGACGGCCAGCGGCGGATCGTCCACGAGGGCCGCCTCGATCTCCGCCCGGATCTCGGGGCAGAGCTCGAGGGCCCCCTCGAGCTGGTTGAGCCGCTTCGAGACCCTTGCGGTGAGCCGGGCCTTGAGCTTGGGCAGAATGCCGAGTGTCTTGGCCAGGGCGACCAGGTCGCGCGGCGTCGCCCGGCCGGTTCCGATCCGCCCGGCCAGCCGCTCCAGGTCGTACGACTGGCCCAGCAGGCTCCTCAGATCGCCGCGCAGGGCCGACTGGTTGATACAGCTCCTCGACCGCCTCGAGCCGTTCGGCGATCAATTCGGTCGAAGTCAGGGGAGACGTGAGCCATTCGCGACAAGAGCCGCGCACCCATCGGAGTCGCCGAGCAGTCGATCACGCTCAGTAGCGAACCCTCGCGCTTGCCTTCGCGCAGGGTGCGGACCAGCTCGAGGCTGCGCCGGGTCATCTCGTCGAGTGCCAGCGTGTCGGCCCGGCGATAGGGAATCAGGCGGGTGATATGCCCCAGCGACGTTTTCTGCGTCTCGCGCAGATAAGCCATGAGTGCCCCGGCCGCCTGCACCTCGACGCTGCGGTCGTCAATGCCGAACCCGGCCAGGGTCTTCGTCTTGAACTGCTCAAAGAGCGTCGAGCGGGCCTGCTCGGGCTGGAAGTCCCAAGAGGGGCGAACCGTGAGCGCCATCCCGGATTGGCTTCGCAGCGCGCGAGCCCATGGAGCGTCGATGGCTCAGCTCGGAGATCAAGATCTCGGCCGGGTTGAGCCGTGCGAGCTCGTCCATCAGCTCGTGCCGCATCAGTCCCGTCAGCGAAAACCGACCCGTCGACAGCTCGACCCACGCCAGCCCCAGTTTTCCCCCGGCCTCGACGACCGCCGCCAGGTAATTGGCCGTCCGGGGATCGAGCAGCTCGTCATCGGTCAGCGTGCCGGGCGTGACGATCCGGACGACGTCGCGCTTGACCAACCCCTTGGCCTCGCGCGAATCTTCGACCTGCTCGCAAACGGCCGCGCGCAGGCCTGCCTGGACGATCTTGGCCAGGTAGGTATCAAGGGCGGGGTGCGGAAAACCCGCCATCGGCACGCGCGTCTGGCCCCTTGTCGCGCGAGGTCAACGTCAGGCCCAAGCAGTGCCGACGCGCGTTCGGCATCTTCGCCGAATATCTCGTAAAATCCCCCATGCGAAACAGCAAGAGCGCATCAGGATCGCGGGCCTTCAGCTCGCGATACTGCTGCATCATCGGTGTCAGCGAATCATTCAATGAGACCGGTCTGATCCTCGGGAAGAAAAGTCTGCGAGCCGAAGCCTGGCGCAGAGCGATCAGAACTTGTCGAGAGCAGCCTGCTCGTCGGCGTAAATCTCAAAGACTTGGTCGAGCCGGGTGATGCGGAAAACCTCGAGCAGGTCAGGGTGAATGCAGCAAAGCTTCAGCTTGCCTTTGACCGCTGCCACCTTTTTCTTGAGGTTGATCAGCTTGCCGAGCGCGGCACTCGAAAGGTACTGAACATTGCCGAAGTTCAGCAGGAGGTTTTTGTGACCTTCGTCCTCCACCAAGCTGTAAAGCTGGTCGCCCACCTCTTGGATGTTTTCCTCGGTCACGATCTTGGATTCAACGAAACTGACAACGGTCACTCCGTCAACATTTTCTAGGCGGAGATGACGGCGAGGACCTTGAGACATCGGGGTTAAACTCCTGGCGAGAACGGGAACCGTACCGAATCGGAGTAGTTTACCACATCAGGGGCCGGTCCCGCACGCGGGCCTCTCTGGTGTTTTTGTACAAGTGTCTCAAAGAAAAGAATCGATCGAGGCGAGAAACCAGCGTTCTCACCACACTTACCACAATACCCCAAGGAATCAAGGGACCACCGACAAAAGCTGTTCCAACGTCAACACTTTCGACCTTCGTTTCAATTGGCATCTACAGACTACCTATTTTGACGGCGCACTGGAACCGCGAAAATCAGTCGGTTTTCTCGCCAAGCGAAGTTCCCTCGCGTATCGCGATAAAACTTATTCTTCCCGCGGCCGTGTCCGCCTTTGTGTCTCGGTCAGGCAGCGCTCAATCGTCTCCCGCTTTAATTCAAGTTGCAACATGCATCCAGCCGATCCAGGCGATACGCCAGACGATTTTCGGCGAAGAAATGGCAACGGCACGCGAATCTACGAATATCACACCATGCCGCGAGGGAGCTAACGATGGGCCTGGACCTAACCTTGGGTGTCATCATCCTGATTGCCGCCTTTCGCGGCTGGTTTCAGGGCTTCGTCAGCCAGGCCGTGCGGCTCGGCGGCGTCATTGCATGCGTGTATCTGGCGGAACCAGTGCGAGATTACACGAAACCTCATGTCCTGCCCTATTTGCCTTCGATTCAACCGGAGCTGGTTGACCGGCTCTTATGGTGGGTATCTGCCGCGGTCAGCTACGTAGTATTGGTCGGTGCGGCGTCGCTGATCATCAGGATGACTCGCCGCCCCGAGATTCCTGGTATTTCCCAAGCTGGTCGCAACGACCAGTTTGCCGGCTTCTTGATGGGTGCGGCCAAGGGGACGCTGATCGCCGCGTTCGCGACCGCGGGCGTTCAAAAATACGCACTGGACCAGATCAAGACGGTCGCCTGGGCCGAAGAGCAGGTGAAGACGTCGTGGGCATTGCAGTGGAACGAGGCGTATCAACCCGTGCCCAGGATCTGGTCATCACCCCCAGTCCGGCATTTCGTCAATTACGTCGAGCGCATGGGCCTGCGCAAACCTGGCGATCAGACACAGGCGCCGGCCGGTCTCGAGGATGAACGCGATGCCCCACCTGTTCGGACGGCCAGACGAATAACTGAAGACGAGATTGCGAACGGAAATCGGTCGGTCGACGAACCAAGGCCATCGGCCACCACCACTCCGTCACCTGTCGAAGAAACGCCTGAGAAATCTGCCAATTCAGACGAGAATTCGGTCGACGAGCTCCGATCACGGTCCAAGGCACCCAACTGACAGCCCGCGCACCGCTCGTGACGCAGCGCCGCATGGCGCAAATTGTCGCGTGCGAGCGAAATGATCGGACGCTACGAGACAAGCGTCAACTCGACGGGCTTGATGACTGTGCGCGACCGGTTCAACGGTAGAATCTCATGTCGATCGCGAGTCGTCGCTGCTAATGCGACGATGGACCCTGCGATCGGTAAAAAGACTAGCGCGAACCCTTCAAGCTGGAGCGGGAATGCGGCTGTTTGATCTCGTCGCGATCTTAATCGTGCTGGCGGCCATTTTCAGTTATATGAACGTTCGCTGGCTGCGGCTTCCTGCCACTATCGGCCTCATGGTGCTGTCACTGGCCTTTTCCGTCGGTGTGGTCGTGCTCGGCTTCTTGGTCCCGTCCCTGGGACAGCAGGCGCAAGCCATTGTCCAGCAGTTCGAGTTTGGCGAAGCACTCTTGCACGGAATGCTCGGTTTTCTGCTCTTCGCCGGCGCATTGCACGTTGACATCGGCGACCTGAACGATCACAAGTGGCCGATCGCGATCATGGCCACGTTCGGCGTAGTGATCTCGATCGTGATCGTCGCCACCCTCTTCTGGGGGGTGTTCGCCGCGCTCGGCAATCCGCTACGGCCAATCGATTGTTTATTGTTTGGAGCGCTGATCTCGCCGACCGACCCGATATCGGTACTGGCATTGGTCAAGCAGGCCGGAGCGCCGAAGCAGCTCGAGGTTCAAATCGCAGGAGAATCGCTGTTCAACGATGGAGTCGGCGTGGTCGTTTTTGCTGGCTTGCTCGAGGTTGCCGAAGGCGGGCGCGCCCTTGATGCGGCGCATCTCGCGACCCTTTTCGCGCGTGAGGCAGCCGGCGGGGCGGTCTTGGGATTGGCGGTTGGGCTACTCGTGTATCGGCTGCTCAAGTCCGTCGACGACTACCAGGTTGAGATTCTCCTCTCGCTTGCCTTGGTGGCGGGGGGCTATGCGCTTGCAGAGGCATTGCACGTCTCGGGACCGATTGCCATGGTCGTTGCCGGTCTCTTGATCGGCAACCACGGTCGCAGCTTTGCCATGTCGCCCAGAACCATCGAGAATCTCGATCTATTTTGGGGGCTCATCGATGAATTCTTGAATGCAATCCTCTTCGTGCTGATCGGGCTGGAGGTGATGGTATTGACATACTCCGCCAAGTACCTGGCCGCCGGGCTCTTGGCCGTTATCATCGTTTTGGCGGCTCGAATGGTGTCGGTAGGCCTGCCAGTCTGGATCTTGCGGCGTTGGGAGTCATTCGAGCCGTCGATGGTGCCCATTCTGACCTGGGGCGGACTGCGGGGGAATCTCGGTGGCCCTGGCCCTATCGCTTTCAAACGACACACCCGGGCGCAGCGCGATCCTGACCACGACTTACGTTGTTGTGGTCAATTCCATACTTGTGCAGGGGCTCACCATGGCCGCCATGACCCGCCACTGGCTGGCGCGGACGGGACAAGATCGGCCCGGTGCCGAATAACAATCGACCCGACGAGACAGCGCCGTTTGTATCGAACGGAGCTGAATCAGTATGAGTCAGAGCTGATCACCTCGCCACCATTGCGAGTACCGAGTCCCCACCAGATGGTCATGGCGATCGAGTCCTTGATGAATCTGACACTGCCGTCGCCGAACATGACGTTGGCGCCGCCGGGGTGATAGCTAGACGAAGACGCATTGGCGAAATTCATCCCGTTGGCGGCGTTCGGCCAGCTCGGAACACCACCGGTCCCAGACCCGATAAAACCACACTCGTTCCAGGGATATTGCTTGGAGTTAGGCGGGACAATGGTGTTGAACATCGTCAAGCCGTTGCTCCCCATGGCCCAGAGGTAGCCGCGCGTGTTGTAGATGTCTTGAGCGCTTATCCAGGCTGCGTTGCATCCCTGCAGGTCGGCCATCACTTGTGCCACATTGCCGTAAACATCAATGATCGGGGAACTATTCCACTGTGGGCTGCCCCCGCGCCTCCCACGCCATTACCGCGGACGGGCGTGAATGGCGGAGCTCCCACCAGGGCCTCGGCGAACGCCACGGTGTTGGAGGTCCCGTCCGTACAGGACTGGATCCCATAAACAAACGAATAGGAAAAGAGGCCGGTACTTGATGGTGAGGTGCCAGACCCAGGGTTGCCCAACTGACCGTTTTCGTCCGGGACGTAGGTTGTACCCATGGAGGCCGAGTAGCTGTTGATGTTCGTGAAATCGCTCTCGCCGTTCGCCCCCTGGGCCTGCCAAGACCCCGAGAATCTCGACGTTCCCGCGTTGGGGTCGGAGGGACACAGGAACGAGTTAACCTTGCTGACGACCGCCGTGGAATTAGCTGGCTGCGTGCAGCTCAAGTTATAGTTAATGGTGTTATAGAGCGGTGTTTGCTCCATGTAGCCGAGAATGAGCGCCTGTGGGCTGAATCCGTCCCAAACACCACAGTTTGGATAGTTTCCGGCGCCCGCTCCCGTACAAGCGCGGCCCAAGGGGAAGCTGTTGATCGACGAGTGATAGTTGTGCAGACCCAGGCCGATTTGCTTGAGGTTGTTTGTGCATTGAATTCTGCGGGCTGCCTCGCGCAGACTGGACCGCCGGCAAGAGCAGGGCAATCAATACCGCGATGATAGCGATAACGACCAGTAACTCGATCAGTGTAAAAGCCTGACGTCGCGCAGGTGAATCCACGGCAATTTCTCCTGAACAATGAGGATCGGACGATACGAAATGAGGACGTGCGAATGACAATTGAGAAGATACCGGCCAATGGCGGACCGGCCCATTTTCTTGCGACCCTCGCGCACTTCGCGACGTCTCAAAAGACGCCTTGTCGCGAAGTTGAAAAGCTCGTTCGCGTTGGGAATCTATGACGATTGCTTATCGGTGACCGGATTGTTCGGTCTGCTGAACTTCGTCAACCACACGAGGAGCGGCCTACCCGCAATTGCTCATTTACCCCCAGCCTCTTTTTTCTTCTGAGCGATCTCCGCGAGGGCTTGTTTCTTGTAGGCGGCGAGCTCCTGCTTTGAATGCCCTTTTCCCAGTTGCTGTAACGCGTTGTATCGCTTCCCCTCTTCAGTATTTGCCGCGGCGGTGCCGTCGCCACCGGATCCTCCGCAGCCGCAAACCATGACCGCGTTACTCACGAAAACGGCCAAAATGCCTCGAAGAGCCATTATTGAATGTTTTCTTGGCACGCTTACCTCCTTCTCGATTCGATCTATCGATTCGACACAGAGTTTCCGCCGGTTCGGGGGCTGTCGCAGCGCAGCCGTCGCTCTGCGCGGCGAACCGGGCTCTCGCTCGCGGCGCGGCCCCAGCTGCTTTCGAGCGCATCAGACCGCGCAGCGGTACAGACCGGCCGGCCAACCTGGGCTGGATTTGCACCACGACCAAAACCACGAGCAAATTGACCGAATGACTTGCCAGCGATCAAAGCGCGGACTGCCGAGCGCGACTGAGGCTCTCCACGCGGCAACCAGGCACGGTTACGCCTGGAATGCAGGAGCACCCCTATTGGATCAGTACGTTCTGGTCATTCGAAACCTGACAGCCATTCCCTGTCGCAGGCGAAAAATCGAACAATGCTGTTCGTAAGCCACGCGAACATGGGGGTCTCACACGCGGGCTCCTCCGATCGAATGCCGTCGTTTCCGACCTCGAATGATGGCGACAGAGAGAGGTATCTTCGCGGCAGTATCTGGTCTAGAACGACCATAGAGCGGTACCATGGTTTGGTTCAACATGTCCTTCTTCGGTCGCATCGACCGGTTGATCGATCGTTCGCCTGATAGACTTGGATCGGAGACTCTGGTGATTGCGGTAGACGGATTTGGGTGCTCTCGTTTCCAAAAGCATGAGATGAGTGTCAAGTCTCTCTTCCTCGGGGGGTAATAACCCATGAGGGACGCTCTTGAAAAGACCAGCGCCTCGTTGCTGGGCCGATTGCGTCATCAACCCACGGACCAGGACGCCTGGAGCGAGTTTGTCGATCGCTATGGCGCCACAATTTACGGCTGGTGTCGCCGCTGGCACCTGCAAGATGCAGATGCCAAGGATGTGACTCAGGCCGTCCTGGCATCGCTCTGCCTCAAGATGAAAACGTTTAACTACGACCCGGATCTCAGCTTTCGAGGGTGGCTACGAACGCTGACCCACCATACGTGGAGTGACTTGGTGGCGCGCCGTCGCCTGGTTTTGGTAGGCGGCGGGGACCGGAACGAAACCGAATGGCTCGAATCCATCGAGGCACGCGACGACCTGATGGAACTCTTGAACGAGCAGTTTGACCACGAGCTGCTTGACGTGGCGATCGTTCGGGTTCGTTTAAGAGTCGAGCCCCATACATGGGAGGCTTTTCGGCTCACCGCCATGGACGGGCTGGCCGGCGCGGCGGTCGCCGAGCGGCTCGGGATCAAGGTTGCCACGGTCTTCAAGGCCAAGAGCAAGGTTCAACGAATGCTTCGAGAGGAGATCCGCCGCCTTGAGGGAGATGATCCAGATAGTGACCGAGCCACTTTGACCCGGAGAACGCCTAATGTTGAAGACGTGTCCATCTCCGGATCAACTCCGCCGGCTGCTGGCCGATGAACTTGCAGACTCGCAAGAAGACTCGATTGGCGATCATGTGGAGAAATGTCCACATTGCCAGGAGTCACTGGAGCGGTTGACTGACGCAGATATCCGGCCGGCTAAAATGTCACCGCTGGGCACACGGCTTGTGGGATCAGACCGAAGTCGACGACGACTTCTTGAACGCCCTCAAGTGTGATCCGCCCGTCACGGTGCGCTCTATGGTCGATCCGTCGCGATCGGATTCGCCGTTTTTCGATCCGGAGACCGCTCAGGATTTGTCCGACCGGTTGGCCCCGGCTGGCTACGAAATTCTCGAAGAGCGGGGCCGCGGCGGCATGGGAATCGTTTACAAAGCCCATCAGCGCAGGCTCGATCGGCCGATCGCGCTGAAAATGCTCTTGGCTGGCAACTACGCCGCACCCAGAGAGCTCGACCGCTTCCGCCGCGAGGCCGAGGCGATCGCCCGCCTCCAGCATCCCAACATCGTCCAGATCCACGAAATCGGCGAACACGAAGGGCGGCCCTACCTGGCGCTCGAGTACGTGGAAGGTGACAGTCTGGCCCGTCACATTGATGCGACCCCTCAATCGGCAATTCGTTCGGCACAGATTGTGGCGATCTTGGCACGGGCCATTCACGAGGCCCACTGCCTGGGGATTATCCATCGCGATCTGAAACCGGCCAACGTGCTCTTGACCGCAGCCGGTGAGCCGAAGATCACCGATTTCGGGCTGGCGAAAAGGCTCGATGACGATGACGCCATCCCGACCTTGACCGAGCAGTTCATGGGGACGCCCAGCTACATGGCGCCCGAGCAGGCTGTGCGGGAACGAACCCGATCGTCCCGAAGTTCGGCGCCGACCAAGGCGACCGCGGCGGTCGACATTTACAGTCTGGGAGCGATCTTGTACGAGTTGTTGACCGGACGACCGCCATTTCGTGCCGAGACGCCCCTCGAGACCGTGATTCAGGTCTTGAACGAAGAGCCTGTGCCCCCCTCGCGCCTCCGCCCGAACGTTCCGCGCGATCTCGAGACGATCTGTCTCAAGTGCTTGGAAAAGAGCCCTCAGCGTCGCTATGGAACGGCACTCGACCTCGCCCTCGACCTTGCGCGGTTCCTTCAACTGGAACCTGTCAAGGCTCGACCCGTATCGACAGGCGAGCGACTGTGGCGGTGGTTTCGCCGCAAGAAGGCCCTGGCCGTCGCGGTGATCCTGGCCGTCCTGGCGATCACGACGACGATCGGTTTGTCGATTAGCCTGGCCGTCCATCACTACCGGGCGGCCCACCGGCTGGGTGAGTTGTTGCAGGAGGTTTCGTCACGTCAACGGCAGGTTGATCAGCAGGCATCCCACCTGGCCTACGAGCACGGTCAAACTTTGGGCGAGCAGGGCGACGTGGCCCAGGGAATGCTTTGGCTGGTCCGCGGTCTCAAAAATGCGTCGGTCGCGCACGACGCCGACCTCGAGCGACGCATTCCGGCTCAACATCGCGGCTTGGCGGCCGCGGCTCTATCCTCTCAAGGTTCGTTGCGAGCACCCTGGTCCGATCCACGCCGTTGCCTATAGCCCCGACGGCCGCATGATCGCGATCGCGGGTCAAGACAACACGGTCAGGTTCCGTGCGGCTGCAACCGGTGAGACCATCGGGCCGCCGCTGGTCCACGCATCGAAAGTTGGCGCCATCGCGTTCAGCCCGGATGGCCGCACCTTGCTGACCGGATGTGATGACACTGTCGCCCGACTCTGGGATGTCACAACCGGCGCAGCCAAAACCACCGAGTTCCGCCACAAAAACGCTGTGCTGGGCGTGGCATTTCAGCCCGGATGGCCAGGTTGTCTTGACCGGCAGCGTCGACCGTTCGGCCCGGCTCTGGAACGTCATCACCGGGGCAGCCGATCGGGCGGCCGATGATTCATGAGGAATTGATCGACTCGGCGGCCTTTAGCCCTGATGGCCGTACCGTCCTCACGGGAAGCTGGGATAAGACAGCCCGGCTCTGGGAAGCCGCTACCGGGGCGCCCGTCGGCACGCCGCTTGACCCATCGAGACTGGGTCTCGTCTGTCGCCTTTAGTCCAGACGGACGGACGATCCTGACCGGCTGCTACGACCGAACTGCGCGCCTTTGGGACCGCGAAACCTGCAAACCGATCGGCCAGCCCCTGCGCCACCAGCATTGCGTCCACGCCGTCGCCTTTGGCCCGGACGGCAACACGGTTCTTACCGGTTCCGTCGACGGCGATGCCCGGCTCTGGTCGATCGACAAGGAAAAGCCGATCGGTCCGCCATTCCGCCACCGGCATACCGTCTCGTCCGTGGCCTTCAGCCCCGACGGCCGCGCCATTCTGACCGCCGGCTTTGACAATACCGCGCTGCTTCGCGAACTCGCCGCAATCTTCCGGCCGCTCGTTCACGCATCAAGGCTTCATCCGATCGGTGCTGTTTAGCCCGGACGGCCGCACCGTTCTGACCGCCAGCGAAGACGCGACCGCACGATTGTGGAACGCCGCAACTGGCGAGCCCAAGGGACCCCCGCTGCGACACGAGGGCAAGGTCGAAGCCATTGCTTTTAGTCCCGACGGGCGCACCGTCTTGAGCGGCAGGCTGGGATAATACGGCCCGGCTCTGGAACGCTCTCACCGGCGAGCCAATCTGCCCCCCGCTGCGCCATCAGAACGCCATCAAGACACTGGCATACAGTCCCTGCGGAGATCGCGTGGTCACCGGCAGTGGCGACAAGACGGCCCGCATCTGGAGCGCCGCCACGGGTAGTCCGCTGGGGCCGCCCTTGGTACATGACGGTTGGGTTCAGGCCGTCGCCTTCAGCCCCGACGGCCGATTGATCGTCACCGGGAGCGAGGATATGACAGCTCGATTATGGACCGCAGCGGATGGCAGGCTCCTGGGTTCGCCGTTGCGGCACCAGGGACGGGTGATCGCCGTGGCTTTCAGCCCCGACGGCAACACGGTCTTGACAGGTAGCGACGACATGAAAGCCCGGATCTGGGACGTTGCCTCGGGGCGGCTTCGACTCGAGCCCCTCCAGCACGACGGTCCGGTCTCAGTCGCTGCCTTTAGCCCCGATGGGCGTACGGTGATCACTGGTGGCTGGGATCGCGTGGCACGTCTCTGGGACGCCCAAACCGGGCTGGCGATCGCTCCGCCGTTGCGACACGATGGATCGCTGCGAGCGCTTGCCATCAGCCGCGACGGCCGAACCGTCCTGACTGGCAGCTATGACCGGACCGCCCAGCTCTGGGACAAGGCGACGGGCAAGCCCATCGGCCCTGCTTTCCAGCACGAAAACCAGGTCTGGTTCGTGGCCATCAGCCCGGATGGCCGCACGGTCCTTTCCGGGGGCCAAGAAAACACCGCCCACTTGTGGAACATACCCACTTGCGATGAAGCCCCCATCAGCGAGATCGAACGCCGCGTTCAGGTCTCGACGGGCATGGAGCTTCTCGACAACGGGTCGATCCATATCCTGGATTTCGACGAATGGAATGAGCGCAGAACGCAAACGAACAAGCATATCTCGAATTAACCGAGCTGGTGATCGAGAAGACGAGGCGCAGAGTTGAGGCTTTTCATCGCCGGCAGACAGATCGCTCGCAACTGGAAAAAGGCCTGTCTGCGGTCCGTCAGGAGAGTTGAATGCGCCGGCGCCCATTGGTATCGATCGTATGCGTGGCGCTGGTCGTTGCCACATGGGCAACGGCACGCGTGGTCGACACCTGGCGCTATCACGCGAGCCTCGAGCGGGCCAAGGCCTTGATCGGGTCCGGCTCACCCGTCAAGGCTCGGCGGTTGCTGGCCGAGTCGGTGGCGCGGTGGCCCAAGGAAGGGGAAATGACGTTCCTGTTAGGTGCCTGCGAGCAAGCCCTTGGTCGTACCGACGAAGCGGACGCCGCCTGGTCGCGCGTGCCGGCCGATTCGCCGTTTGCCGGAGACGCCGCCATGCTCCGCGTCCGACTGTTAATGAAGCGCGACCGGTTCGCGGCGGCCGAAGAGCTTCTCCCCGCCGCCCTTCGTGCCAAAGGCAACCACGCCATTGAAGTGCGCGAGACGCTGTTTGCCCTCTTCAATCTTGAGGGGAGGTTCGCCGAGGCGAGGTCCCTGGTCCAGCACGGCTGGGACAGTTACCCCGACCGGTTCAGCTTGCTCCGACAGCTCGCGTTTCTCGAGTCGATCAACCCGTTACCGATCGAGAAGATCCGGCCCACTCTGGAAGAGGCGGCCCTTCACTCGCCGGATGACGACCGGATCTGGCTTGGACGAGCGAACCTCGCCGTCCGCACGGGCGAGTTTGCCAGAGCCCGGAACTGGCTCGACGACTGCTTGCTCCGACGCCCGCGCGACGCCGCGGTCTGGAAGAGCAGGCTGGACCTGGCCCTCGCGACCGGCGACGAGGCTCTTGCTCGGGAGGCGATTGGCCATCTGCCCTCCGACGGCGTCGCGCCGGAGGAGGTCCTCACCTTGCGCGCCTGGTTCGCAGCGAAATCCGGCGACCACAACCGGGAGCGGCAGACGCTCGAACAGCTGCTGGAACGAGCGCCCGGCCAGGCTAAGGCCGTGGAGCGGCTGGCGGAGCTCGAACTACTGACAGGTCGGCCCGAGAGCGCTGCCCGGCTACGAGCGCGAAAGGCCGAGCTAGACCGGGCCAAAATCGACTATGAATCACTTGTGACCGAACCCAGTGCCGTGGCAGTCCAACATTGCGTTGAGATGGTGCGCCTGGCGGAGGTACTGGGCCGGTGGTTCGAGGCCCGCTCGCTTTGGTCCGTGGTAGGCGAGCGCTCGCCCAGTGATCGCGAGGCCCGCGAGGCCCGGACGCGATTGGAAGGAACGAGGGTTCCCCGTGCCGGGCTGACGCTCGCTGGTCTCCTCGCCGAGCTCGGTCCAGCTCCAGCGACGCACCGAACGCGATCACTTGGGCGGTTCTCGACCGTACCGGCCTTTAGTGACGACGCTCTGGTCTCTGGGCTTTGTTTCCGTTTCGACAACGGCGCCACCCCCTCTAAGCAACTGCCCGAGACCATGAGTGGCGGCGTCGGCCTACTCGACTACGACGGCGACGGCTGGCTCGACGCCTATCTTGTCCAGGGCGGCCCGTTTCCTCCCTCTGACAACGGATCAGCGCTCGCGAACGATGAGCACGAAGTCGCGGCCAAACCCAACTCCGGCGACCTGCTATTTCGCAACCGGGGGGACGGCACATTCGAGGATGCGACAGCCGCGGCCGGCATCGCCAATCTCGGCAGGGCTACGGCCACGGAGTGGCCGTCGGGGATTATGACAACGATGGCCATCCCGACCTTTTCATCACGCGCTGGCGCGCCTACGCCCTGTACCGCAACCAAGGTGACGGGACTTTTCGGGATGTGACCACGGCGGCAGGTCTGGATGGAGACCGCGACTGGCCGACCTCGGCGGCCTTTGCCGACCTCGACGGGGACGGTGACCTGGACCTGTACGTCTGCCATTACTTGAAGTGGGATACCGAGCACCCGCAGATCTGCGTCGACGACAAGAAAAAGAAAAAAAGACACTGTGCACCACAGCGGTTCGGCCACTTGCCGGATCATCTGTTTCGCAACGATGGCGGCCGGTTTCTCGATGTGACAGATCACGCTGGGATCAACGACGCCCACGGCCGAGGCTTGGGGGTGGTCGCCACCGACCTCGACGACGACGGGCGGATGGACCTTTTCGTGGCCAACGACCAGTCGCCTAATTACTTCTTCCGTGGCCAGGGCGCCCTGAAATTCGAGGAATGTGCTCAGATGTCCGGCCTATCCGCCAACGGCGACGGCGGCTTCCAGGCGGGCATGGGTGTTGCCTGCGGCGATCTCGACGGCGACGGACGACCCGATCTGGGTGTCACCAACTTCTATAACGAGTCGATGACCTACTACCACAACCTGGGGGGTGGTGTCTTCACCGACCATACCGGGCAGGCCGGGTTAGCGGTTCCGACTCGCTATCAGCTCGGGTTCGGCACGGCGTTCGTCGATGTCAACAACGATGGACACCTCGATGTCGCCATCGCCAACGGTCACGTTGACGACTTCCGTCCCGAGATTCCGTACGCCATGGCCGCACAGCTGTTGGTCGGCAGCGAGGGGAAAACTCACCGACGTCAGTGACCGTGCGGGCCCTCCCTGGCAAGTCTTGAGGGTCGCTCGTGGCCTCGCGGCGGGTGATCTGGACAACGACGGCCGCGTCGATCTGCTCGTCACGGCACAAGACGTGCCGTTGGCCTACTTTCACAACCGGACGGACAGGGGCCACTCCCTGACCCTTCATCTGGAAGGAACAACGTCAAACCGCGACGCGGTAGGCGCCCGAGTGAGCGTTGTGACAGGCAAACGGCGCCAGGTTCGCTGGCGGTTTGGCGGGGGGAGCTACCAGTCGGCGTGCGACCCAAGGCTCCATTTTGGACTAGGAGGTGCCACCGTGGTTGACACGCTCGAAGTGGTCTGGCCCTCCGGGCGGTTGGATCACTTCGGTCCACTTGCGGCCGATACTGGCTACCTAATTCGTGAGGGGTCGGCGCCGACGCCGCTGGCTGGCTTCCGACCGTGATCCGCGGCCGTAGGCGGTCGGAGGATTGTGGCCGGGGTCTGGTGGCCCCGGCATCGAACGCCCGTGCTACAAAATCGGGCTTGCAGCCGACGTCCCAACCCACCTGTTTCCGCCTGGCCAGTGGAGTACATCAGTTGTCATCGACCAGCTCGACTCCATGGCGTTCGAAGGCCTCGAACATCGGCTTTAGACTCGCCTCGTAAAGTCGCCATCGGCCCACCGACCGCGAATGGATGGGTTGCCGAACCTGCACACGACTCGGCGTTCGCACGACCCGGGGGTTCGAATGAAAACTAAGGCAGGCCGGATCCCAGTCGAGACCGACGAAGTCTATCAGAAGTCGAGCGTGTCGCTCCAGGTCGGCGACCAGCGCCTCGTAAGAGAGATCAAACGTGGCGAGCGGCCAATGCTTTTCCCAATGCCTGAGCATGCGCTGGTAGTCGGCGATCCGCCGGGCGATATAGTCCCAGTCATTGTTCCACGGGCATGCCCGGAAGCCGGTTTGCCAACAGGAAAGGGCGATGTCTCGGGGATCGCGCCTGCACAGAATGACCCTTGCCTCGGGTAAGAGCACGGCAATCAGCCCCAGGTGATTGAGGTTGTCCGGCATCTTGTCAACCACACGTGTGGCTGTCTTAGGCGCAACCGCATCCAGCCGGTCCAGGTAGCGACGGGCCGCAGCTTTAGCCGAGTCCGGTTGAAGCAGGCGAGCCGTTTCGAGCGGGCCGGCCCACGGCATATCGATATATTCATTTAAAGATCGTGATATCGTGTTGATGTCGTGCAGTTCGCCGGCGCCGTGAATCTGCCGGTGCGACGCAAGGATCTGCTCGGTAAGCGTTGTTCCCGAGCGCGGAAACCCGACAACGAACACCGGTCTGCAGTCGAATATGCCCCAGTCGAGCCTTTGTGCCAGGAATTCGCGTGTGTAACAGGCAATGATCCCATCGATGAGTTGGGCATGATCGTCGGGGTCATACGCGAGACCTCGAGCGAACTTGCCGGCGGACTGGTGCAGGTTGGCGTCGTCGTAGTGGAGCGCGGCCTGGTCAAAAAGTCCGCGATGGTGCATCACGGCCGCGAGCGCGAAGCAGAGGAATGCACGGTCGTCATTTGAGATTGATTGGCTAGAGAGCGCCTGCTCGATCGCCTCGACATCGTCTTGGGCGAGGTCGCCCTGGGCGTTCGTTGCCAAGCGCAAGTGTGCCTCGGCCACGTCGGGGCGAATCGCCAGCGCGGCACGTGCCGAGCGATTTGACTGCTCGAAATCGCCGCGGTCTGCTTGGATCTCGGCAAGTGCAGACCAGGACTCGGCCAGGTTTGGATCGAGTACGAGTGCCTCGTGCAGACACGCTTCGGCTTCTGCAAGCCTCCCTGCGGTCTGGAGTGCCAAGCCTTGGCTGTGCAGGTTGTGAGCTCGGGATGAGTTTGTCGGTGACGCCGATTCTGTCGATCCATCGGCTGGCGCGGTGTGCTGGCCGGTAGCGCGTTCCAAATCCGCGGGAGAGGGGAGTGCGGCCGCGTGGAGCAGCAATGCTCGGTCTTCCAGAATTTTTGCCTCACTCGGTCGGCCGAGTCGAATGAGTACCTTCGCGAGCGTGGACGCAAGAGGGGCCGTGTCGCGTGCTAGCTCCATGGCGCGGCGACAGACATTTTCGGCCTCCGCCAGCAGGGCCGGGTCGCCCATCTCGCTCAGCAGACGTCCCAGATTCGAGAGGGCCAGCGGGTTGTTGGGCTCGATCGAGATCGCCGTGCGCAGCTCTTCGGCTGCCTTCTGCGGCTGGCCCAGGACCAGCAGAGTTTTCGCAAGATTGATACGAGCATAAACAAACCGCGGGCGCAGCCGAATGGCCTCGCGAAAGGCGTGGAGGGCGGCGGCGTTGCGTCCGAGATCAGATGCCAGAAGTCCGAGGCTATTCCATGCCTGGACCCCGTTCGGATCAAGCGCCGCAGACTTGCGCAAGTGAAAGAGGGCCTGATCAAACCGCTTCATGGTGCGGAGGGTTTCGCCCAGGTTGGCGTGAAAGCGGTCCGACTCGGGAGCGATCGCCGTCCCGCGCGCGAAATACGCCGCCGCTTCCTCGATTCGGCCCTGCTGAAAAGCCAGGACACCGAGACCCTCGAGCGCAGTGAGGTTATCGGGCTGTTTGGCCAAGAGCTCTCGATAGACAGCCTCGGCCTCCGCAGTCTTCCCGCGAAGCTGAAGACCTTGGGCCGCCTCGAGTGCGCTCTCGGTCACGATCCGGTGCTCCTGATCCCAATACAGAGGTGCGAATAGGTTGCGCGTGCACTCGCTCATCGTCGGCCAAGGCCATATGAGACCGGTTTTTCCGGGCCAAGGCAAGGCATCGCTCGCGTCGCAAACGGTCTATCGGCTGCCGGGATCGGTTTGGGGCAACAGCAAGTTTGCGCGTTGTCTGTTCACCAGCGCTTTGACTGTTTCTCAAGAGCTCGCTTGATCCTCTCGCGTGTGTTCTCCGGTAGGCTTGGGCCGGGTAGGGGATCTTCGGTTTCGAGTCGTCCGCGCAATCGCCCAAACGTTTCACGGATCATCTTCAACTGGCTCATGTACCGCCGGCAGGCCGCGCAGTAGAGCACGTGTGTGCGCAGAGCCAAGCGTTCCATCGCTCCTAAGTCGCGGTCGAGCGACTCCGACGCGAGGCGCGACATTCCCTCACAAGGCAGGTTCAGGAGTCGCCACAGGCTCCGCAAACGGCTCATAGCTTGAGCGAACCTTTCGGGGAAGGGGAGGACGGCTTCGTCCGCAGGCCAAACCAGCCCGATTCGAGACATTGCCGCAAGAGCAGACGCGCGCGATGCAGACGCTTCCAGAAATTGGCTGGCGAGATTCCAAGCACCTCTTGAATCTCTGCCGCAGTCATCCCATCGAGCTCGCGCATGAAGAAGGCCTCGGCGATCCCCTTGGGCAATTTCGCCAGACATCCGCCAAAGACTTCCCAAAACTCGCGTATCTCCACACTGTGGCTGGGATCACAGTTCCACGCCGACGGTCCGGTCCGCCACCGGCCGCGCTGGTCAAACTCAAGCTCAAGAGCCGCGTCGAGCGGCACGCCGTTCGAACCGCCTGGAGCGCGTGCCAACCCGGCGGACCTGGTCGATGATCTTGTGCCGCAAGATACCGATCAACCATGTCCGCTCGCTTGATTTTCCCGCGAATGACGCCCGGGCACGAAGCGCTTCCACGAACGTTTCCTGAACGACGTCCGCGGCTCGGTCAGCGGAACGAAGTCGCAATAGCGCATAGCGATAAAGCACGTCGCCGTGCCGGTCGACCCAGCATTCTGGCTCGGCAACCCGATCGTCATTCATCGGCCGCTGTCCGTCGATCGCTCGCCGGGTTCACGTTTCATGTTGATGAGTCGCTTGACGGCCGTAATTCCTGACATCGATTTCTCACCCGGCGTTCCAGTCCAACCATCGACGAAGGGAACATTCGATCACTCGTGGTGGACTCGTATGAAGTGGTCGGTAAAGATCGAGTGGGGAACGACGTTTTTGACAGCCGGCATGTGACAACCGATACAGCCGGCCGTCGGGTTCACAGGACACTTGGTTGGCACTGCAGTTTCGGCCAGAGGCTTGCGTTTTCTGTTGTCAAATGTCACATTTCTGTGATCGTCGCCCGAATGACACGATAGACACTTCGACTCGTAATGGTTCGAGTGATGTAGTGACATTTCGATGTGGGTCGTGGCAAGTCACGCAGTCGAGCGCGTCTCCGCTTTTGGTAAAGCACCGGCTCCAGGTCAACGTTGTTCCCTGAAAGCGGACGGAACCGGGGTCGTCGAACGAAACAGTCTTGCCGGGTGGGCTGTGGCACTGGGCACATAGTTTGACGACGGCCGACCCCGACGCCATGGTGGGGCGAGCAATCGACAGGTCGGGAAACTTGGCGGCGACTGCCTGCAGGTGGTTACCGCCCGGTCCGTGGCACTTTTCGCAGCCGATGCCTCGATCGGCTGCTTCTGGCCCAGAGGCGAGCGCGGTCGCTCGCTGGTTGGTAACGTGACAGAGGAAGCATTGGCGGAATTCATCTGCGGTCAAGGTCTGGCCAAGGTATTCTGTCAGGTCCGATGGGTGGAGTGGATGGCCGGATGTGACATCCCAGAACAACCGCGTCTCGTTGCGAAAATAAGAGAGCCGCAACTCGCGAGCCTGTCCGTTGTCGTCGCGGCCCACGAGCGTCAGTCCACGGTCTCCGGACCCAAAAGCATAGTCGACGATCGCGTGAAAGACCTTCCCATTGGCGCGTGTTTCCTGTTCCAGTCCGTCTGTCCCAGTCCTGCGAATCGTGTGTGTGACTTCAGGTCGGCCAGGTTCGGGATTCGCCGTGGGAGGAAGTTCAAGATTCCCCAGTTCAGATGCCCGAAAAAAAGACCTGGCGTGACGCGAGCTTTGCTGCGCGGTGTGGATCGTGCGATGACATTCGGTGCATGCTGCGGTACCGACAAACGGAGCGGGCTCGGCGAGCAACGGGTTTTCATCGCGGAACGACCCGGACTGCGTCCAGGCGGCCAGGGCTTTGCTGATCAACCCTTCCTGTAGATATGCACGGCTGAGGAGCCAATGGATCTCGGGCGTGGCGCCTGAGCCAGGACGATTTTCAGGTGATCTCGAGCTTCTGCAGGTCGCCGTACTTGCAGCAGGGCTCGCGCAAGCTCCTTGTGCAGCACGGTCGACGACGGGGCATTGTCATGTTCGACTTGGACCAGCTCGAGTGATCGCTGCCAGAACCCGATCGCTCCGATCGGGTCGTTCAATTCAAACTGGATCGCGCCGAGCAGCCTGTTACCCCGGGCCGCCCACCCCGGTCGGGATACGAGAAGTTGCCCGGTTTCAGCAGCGGCGGCGAGCTTTTTGGATGCGAGATACGCTCTGGTTAGTGCCAGGAGCGTGTCGGTATGATTGGGATCGGCGGCTCGTGCCAGCTCCCAGACCTCAAGCCCGGCGCGGCCGTTGCCGCTGCGCGTCAAAGCGAGGCCCAGGAGATAGTGATCCTCGGCCGACATGGCCTTTGATCCGAGACGATGAAACAGCGATACAGCGGAGGAATCACGACCCATTTGCGCCGAGGCTCGCGCCATGAGCCGTAGACCGGAAGGATCATCGCCGACCGTTTTCAGCCGTTCCCGTGCCAGCCGAGCGGCCTCTTCCCAATCGCCGCTCGAGTACGCGGCCAAACCGCGGGCGATGGGATCAGCAGTTGACCGAGCCCTGGCGTACCAGAGACCAACGGCGACCGACAGCGTCGCCAGCCCCAAAATCCCCAGCCATCGCCCTCGCCTCCGAATGCGTCGCATGGATGTGCGTTATTCCTCAAGGGAGCGTGACGAGGGAACCTCGGTCGGCCCATGACCACGTAGGCGATTGATTCGCTCTCCAATCCGATCGGACTCCGCCGTTTGGCCCACACCGCGGTAAGCGAGGCTGAGGGTGTAAAGCGGACCGATCGCCTTCGGCTGAAGTTCAACCGCGCGACGTAGCGGCTCAATTGCCTCCTTCGGCCGGCCCTGCTGAAGTTCGAGCTTGCCAAGCCGCCACCAGGCGCCGAAGCGCGTCTCGTCCAATGAAATCGCCTGCCGCCAGCAACGCTCGGCGTCATCGAACGCTCCATCGAGGTAGTAGGACTGGCCTACGAGATCGGCGACCTTGGCGTCATCGCCATCGCCAAGCGCTTTGTCGAGAGCACGACGCGCGTCGGCTGTGCGGGCAACCTTGAGGAGGCCATGGCCGTATTGGAGCCAGAACATCGAGCGGGGCTTCAGCGGCATCCGTTTGAGCTCGGGATCGAGCTCAAGCACCGTATCAAACTCGAAGACAGCAAGCTCGGAGTCGAACGTGTTGTGGTAGACGACACCGGCAAGAGAGTGGCCCAATACGCCGCCGCCAGGGAGATTGATCAACTGCTTGGCTGCATCCAAGGTTTCGGGCCAGCGGCTTTCAGAGATTAAGACCGCGGCCATCCGGCTCAAGGCGAGTACATCGTGAGGCCAGCGCACAGAATTTCGCGATAGGCCTGGATCGCCGGCTCGCGGCGGTTGTTCACGACCAGGGCCAAAGCGCGAATGTGCCGGTCTTCCAGGTCAAGAGAGCCGGCTCGCTGGAAATAAGGCTCGGCCTCATCGGGCTGGCCAAGCCGGCTCAAGCACCGAGCCACCAACAGAGCCGCATGCCGGCTGAACGGCCGGCTTGCAAGGTGGCCTTGCGCGATACGGATGGTCGTCTCGAGATCGTTGTGCCGGTACGCCTTATCGGCCTCGGTAAGTGCCTGAGGATAGAACTCGGACCAGCCGAATGCGGCCAGCAGTCCGGCGACAAGAAGGCCGATGGTGGCGATTGCAAACCGCCGGCGTAAGCGCCAACCTCGCCGTCCCGTCGTTCCTATCCGCGAGCGAGCGACCAAGATTTTGGAGTTCGGCGCGGGTCTCACGACCCCGCCGGAATGGCTGCCCGAAGGTCGCCCGCGCTCACCCTTGGCGCTAGATTTCATAGGCATTCATGCTTTCGACGTGCTCATCACCGCAAAACCCGCGCCCAGTCGAGGACGCGGAAGCCGTTCTGTCCCTCGGTAATCTCGACGGCCCGGTCGAGCGGCAGGTTGCGCACCGTCTGGCGCGTGCCGCCGTCCGGCCAGATGATTTCTACCTCGTCGATGGTGGCGGCGCGGCCGAGGCCAATGGTAGGCGCCAGCGGGTTGTTGCCAAAGCTCGATCCGCCGCCGATCACGTAATGTACGAATCGCCGGCCGTCGGGTCCAGAAACACCCACACGTAGCCGGGCGCCGATCGCGGCACGGTTGGACCGCGTGCCGACCAAGCGCAAGCTCAGCCAGCGATTGCCGTGGCCAGGGTTTTGGAAGAGGACGTTGTGCGCCTTGTCCCCGGGCACCGCGCCGCCGGACTCGAGGAACAGGTCTTGGTCGCCATCGCGGTCCCAGTCGGCGAACGAGATTCCGTGCCCTTTCTGAAGATGTCCAGTGCCCGACGCGATGGTCACGTCCTCGAACCGGCGGCCGCCGACATTGTGCATGAGGACATTGGGTACGACATAGGAATACGGCGGGCTGCCGGTGCCCAGGTAAAAATCGAGGAAACCGTCGTTATCGATGTCGCCGAAATTCGACCCCATCGGCAGCCAAACCCGGTCCAGGCCGATTTCCCGCGTGACGTCGGTGAATCGGTCTCCGTCGTTATGGTACAACCGTGGACGTTCGCCGCCAGTGGGGCGCCCCAGTTGGCTCAGAATGATCTCACCGAGGGTTGCGTGGGAGCCAGTGACAAAGATGTCCAGCCGGCCGTCATTGTCGTAGTCCCAGAACCAGCAGGAAAAGCTGTAATCCGGCTCTGTGACGCCCAGCAACTCTGCGACGTCGGCGAAGGTGCCGTCGCCTTTGTTGCGGTACAGACGATTGGCCTGTCCCAGGTTCGAGATGAACAGGTCGGGGCGGCCGTCGTCGTCGTAATCGCCCCACGCGACGCCTTTGGCCCAGCGATCGTTTTGGACGCCGGCTTTGAGGGCAACGTCGGTGAAAGTGCCGTCGCCATTGTTGCGGTAGAGCTTTCCGCGATTGCGCGGGTCGGGGTTTTTGGGCTGGTATTCGCCGGCGATATAAAAGTCGACACGGCCGTCGCAATCGAAGTCGGCCCAGGCGGCGGCCTGGGAGGCGATCGGCTCCCACACGGCGGCGGCGACGGTTACGTCGGTGAACCGGCCATCCCCCTCATTGCGCAGCAACGAGAGGCGCCGAGGGGCCTCCCAGCCGCCGCGCAAGAGCAGCACATCCAGATCGCCATCGTTGTCGTAGTCGGCGTGATTACAATTCAAAGCGCCGACTTGGGCTAATAGACCAGCGCGGGCGGAACGATCCTCGAAAGTTCCGTCTCCGCGGTTGACAAAAAGAGGCGCAGCCTTGCGTGGCATCCTTGGTTGAATAAAAAACGTCAAACAGCCCGTCGCCGGTGAAGTCGTCGACAATGCATCCTCCGGACATGTTCGCGCCGCGCGCTCAAACCGACGCGTTCGGCAACGTTCTCCAGCCGCCCTACGCCGCCGTCGGACTGGAACGGCCCGAGCGGGATCAAGTATTGGCTTGGCACCCGGTCGGGATAGTCACCCAAGGTCATGCAGGCGACGTTCAAGAGCCACTGGACGCCCAGATCTTGGGGTCGCTGCTCGAGATAGGTGGTAAAGCGGCGGACCGCCTCGCGCGAGCCGGAGGGGCTCTGATGAACCGCCGCCGGCGCCAGCGGAAAGATGCAGCTCGAGCCGTTGCAGCACGCGACGCAGTTTTCGGTCTCGCCGCGGCGCAGGGCCGCGACCCCGCGCAAGGCCTCGATGTTCGCCAGCAGGTCCAGAGGGCAATTGGGATCAGCCGCCTGCGCCGCTGCAAATCGGCTATCGGCGTCGGTGAACTCGCCGACCGACATGTGGAGGAGCCCGAGGAAGATTTCAAGCTGCATCACCTGCGCCCGGCCAGCCGGAGTCCGGCGATCGACGGCAGCCAGCTCGTGCCGCAATTCTTCGATCCCCCTGTGGCCACGTCCCTCGTCCGAGGTCCGGATCTGCTCGAGCGACTGCGGGTCGGTGATTGGCCTCGAGGCGCGGACGGCCAGCCCCTGACCACTGTCTTCGGTCCAGTCCTCGGAGTAGAGCGGAATGCGCGGCTGAGCCACCGGATTTGACTGCGACCGCGCCGTGACCTCGTCCGTTCGCGAAATCGCCCGTCGCGGCGCGATCGAGGCCGGCCGATCAATTCGGCCGGTGTCAGTCAAGAACCACGCTCCGCCGGCCGATAAACCAACGATCCCTAGCAGAACAAGCAGAAATCGAATTGCTCCAATACCAGGCCGCCGCAACGTGGTGGACGCTGCACGACATGCTGACATTGGTGTTTCGGAATGACTCCGACCTCCGCAAATTCGTCCCAACCGTCGTCCGGTATTGGCGTCGAGCTTCACGACTCGACTCTATCTCCGTAACGTCGGCATGGCAATCGTTACCTCTTATTCAACTTGTGCGAAACTATCTACTAAATATTTCGTTTGTATGTACGCAACATGTTTGGCTCTCGGCAAAGAGCAGATAATGTAAATGTCCAGAAATTTTTTTCTTGACAAGCGTCGGAGCATATCTTAACAATGCACCCATTGCATATTGCCGAAACCGTGCGTTCTCATCTGAAATTGGCGTTCGCCTGCGGCTGTAAAACTTGTGTGTCGGTTGACCGTTCGGTGTTTTCACGCTGGCGTGTGTGCTTCACGGTTCGACTGTTGCAATACCTAATCGGCACCGGCTGAGCGTGCCGGCTTTCGGCAGAACGACGTGTCGTAGCAATCACTTCTACAGACTCATGAAGGCCAGAGCGACGACCATCGTCGGACTGTTGCACTTTGTTCCTTGGAGGAGTTGATGACGAGAACAATTCGAGCGATGGCGCTGTTGGGGCTGGGTACACTGCTCGCGTCCGGGTGCGGCCCGGCGACCACCAACGAAGAGGGCGTTGCGAATACCAGAGCCCCAGGTGCAGAAAACGCTCCGGTGTACAAGTCCTACGGCGAAAAAGTCCTGAAGGACAACGAGGCAGCAAAGCAACGAGCAGCAGCGGCCAAGGGTGGCAAGGCAGCAGCACCGCCTGCTGCGACACCGGCACCCGCCGAGGCTCCAAAGTAAACGACTCGAGGTCTTTCAGTGATGAAGGGTTTTACGGTCTGTCTCTTGAATAGCGAATCCGGTCGTTGCCGCTACAACTGGCGTTCGGCCCACGGGAATCGCGCGTTTTTTCCGACGTGAAAGCCGGTCACGTAAAGGCGAGAGTCAGCTCGTGATCGGTGGATTTTTTTTCTTTCAGCAATCGGGAGTCTTTTCATGTCATTGATTCGTCGTCGAGGGTTTACCCTCATCGAACTCTTGGTCGTGATCGCTATCATCGCTGTCCTTATCGCCCTGCTGTTGCCCGCAGTACAATCGGCGCGGGAAGCGGCCCGTCGCGCGCAGTGTACCAACAACCTCAAACAGATCGGGCTGGCCGCCCATAATTACCTCAGCTCGAACCAAGTGCTGCCGACGATGTACGTCATGTATTCGCCGGTGAACGGGATGAACACGGCCCAGACGTACAGCCCGCTGGCGCGGATGCTGCCGTTTTTGGAGCAGAACTCGATCTACAACTCGATCAACTTCAATGTCGCCCCGCGGTGGGGTGCCTCCGGCGCCGATAACATCGGCAACATGAACGGGTCGACCGCCGACTGCGACCAGTTCGGGATGATCAATGCATCTGCTGCCGGCAACCAGATCACGAGCTTCCTTTGTCCGTCGGATACCGATCTGGCCAACCTGACCTACTTCATCTACTATCAGGGAGGGCCGCAGCAGTTGGTCGGCCGATTCAACTATCCGTCAAACTGTGGCACCAATGTGTTCCGCGGTGCCAGCGGGGTCAATACCGGCGTGGTCTACTGTCCCTCGGCCGCGAGAGGCATGGCTAACAACCCGAGTGCCGGCGCGTATCCCGAAATGTCCTCCACTTATACTGGTCCGCTGGTGGGCGGCTCGTATGAAATCCCCCGGGACCTCGCCCTTTTGACCGACGGCACGAGCAACACTGCCGCCTTCAGCGAATACATCAGGGGCAATGGCAGCAATACGCCCGCGACATGTCCGGCCGGACTCGGCCTGATCTACAGGTCGACACTTGGCGAGAATGCCTTCGCCGGCCTGCTCAATAACGACTTCCAGCAGGCGGCCGGTTGCGATAGGGCTGTTCAATCTAGCAATTCTTACACGTGGAAAGGCGACTGGTGGCTCGCCGACCTATTCCCCTACAGCCACACCACCACTCCCAACCGGAAGTCGTGTTTTTATCTGGATCCCTCCACAGGAGGGAGCCTCGGACGGCCCTGGTCCGCAATTACGAACGTAATCGCCGCGTCTTCGCGGCATCCTGGGGGTGCGAACGTCGCGTTCTGCGACGGATCGGTACGGTTCATCAAGAGCTCGGTCAATCCCATTACCTGGGCGGGACTCGGGACAATCAATGGTGGTGAGGTCATCAGCGCAGACGCGTACTGATTTGCGTCTACCGGTGAAGTCTTGAGGGCCCGCCGGGCGCACCGACCGCGACGAATACGAATCGTCGTGAAAGGGTTCGTCCGGCGGATCTCGTGCCGCTCTGCAGAGATCGTCCGCCAGGAGATTGCCCATGACGGGCGTAGTCAGCCGGGCTCTGTTTCGATCGTTTTCTGTAGCGTACTTGGTCGGCCTGGCTCTGGTACATGTCGCCGGCTGCGGTTACGAGCCGGCGATCTCTGCGCGCGACCTGGCCGTGCCGCCTGCGATCAAAGCCGGCGGCGCGGCAATTTCGCCTCAACCATCGCCAACTACGGCGAAGCATGTGGCGCCGGCCTCGACAGCTGGAGAAGGAAGTTCGCCGATCCGGTTCCGAGAAGTCGAGCGCTCCGCTGGTATCGCATTCACCCACGTCAGCGGCAATACTCGTGACAAACACTATCCCACCGCCAATGGCTCGGGCGTTGCCATGTTTGACTACGATGGCGACGGCCGGCTCGACCTCTATTTTGCCACGACTCGCAATCTTCCGCTGGATGCCCCAACAACCTCAGAGGGCAACAAGTTATATCGCAATCGGGGAGACGGATCGTTTGACGACGTCACCGATCGCGCCGGCGTCGGCTTTCGGGGTTTCTGCCACGGCGTCGCGGTCGGCGATGTCGACAACAACGGCTACCCGGACCTTTACTTGACCAACTATGGGCCGAACGTGCTGTATCTCAACAATGGGGACGGCACGTTTCGCACCGCCCGAGACTTTGGAGCAGAGTGCCGATCCTGGTCGACCGCGGCGGCATTCCTCGACTTTGACAGCGACGGCCGGCTCGACCTCTACGTCTCGTGCTACGGCCACTGGGTCTTCGACGAGCCGCACCCGTTTTGCGGCGATCAAGCCAAAGGTGTGCGGATCTACTGTTCGCCCACAATGGTTCCACCCGCGCAGCACTTTCTTTTCCGTAACCGTGGTGATGGGACTTTCGAGGACGTGACACAGCGAGCCGGTGTGCTGCGCCGCGACGGGCGCGGCATGGGTGTCGTGGCCGCCGACGTCAATCGCGACGGGCGAGTTGACCTTTATGTCGCCAACGATATGTGCCCTCATTTTCTCTTCCTCAATCGAGGCGACGGGACATTCGAGGACGTGACCGATACCTCCGGCGCCGCGGTCACGGAGTCGGGACAAGTCCAGGGTGGGATGGGTGTAGACGTCGAGGACCTGGACGAGGACGGTTTCCCAGAACTATTCGTCACCAACTTTGACGGGGAATACAACACCATTCATCGCACGACCGACGGTCGCAACTTTGAGGATGTAAGCGCGTCGTCGGGCATCGTGCGGGATAGCATGGTCGACGTCGGCTGGGGCTGTGCCCTCGCAGACCTCGACAACGACGGCTGGCCAGACATGTTCACAGTCAACGGCCACGTATATGACAATCTGGCACTGATCGGCCGTGACGGCGAATTCGCGCAACGGGCCAAGATCTGGCGCAACCGCGGGCGAGGCCGGTTCAAACTGGTGACGGACGCCGGGCCGTTTTTTGACGTTGGTCACGCCGCGCGGCGCCGCGTTTGGCGACCTGGATAACGACGGAGATATCGATGTCGCCATCAGCCGGCTCGGTAGCCTGCCGGCCATATTGTTAAACGAGTCGCCACCCGCCCACTGGATCCGCCTGGAGCTCGTCGGTACCAGGTCCAACCGATCGGCGATCGGTACGGCTGTCGCGGTCCATGCCAGCGGTCGCGTCCTGCATCGTCAGGTCAAGGGTGGTGGGAGCTATGCATCGACCAACGACCCGAGGGTGCTGGTAGGTTTGGGGAAGGCCGATCGAGTGGAGCGGGTCGAGGTCCGTTGGCCCAGCGGCCTGAGTACGACGCTGACCGACCCCGCGCTTGGCCGTACTCACCGGGTCGTCGAACCAGACGGGCCCGTCGGCAGCGACGCTCCCTCCGCGACCAATCGGGGACGGCCAAAATGAGTTCCACCAGTCGCTCGGGGCGGAAGCCGATCATCCGCCACGTCTTGACCGCGCTGACGTTGGCCTTGGGTGTCGGCGGGTTGGGTTGGGGCGCCCGGCAGTCTTTGCGGTCGAGTTCGTCGCTGGACGAAGCGATCGGGCTGGCCGGCGCGGGCAGGTTGGCAGAGGCTGAGGCCAAGGTGCGTGCCCGCCTGGCGGCAGATCCCGACGCCTCGGCGGCGCACCTGCTCTTGGCCCAGATCATCCTCAAGCGACCGGACCCTCCTTCGGAACCGTCGAAACGTGGTCCGTCGCCATCCGGGCAGGAGGCGCTGGATCACCTCGATCGGGTTCGCCCCCAGAATCCGTCGATGGCTGTCGTCTTCCATCTTTGTCGAGGCGACGCCCTGAATCGCCTGATGCGATTCGATGAGGCCGAGGCTGCCTGGCTCCAGGCGCTGGAAATCGACCCGACCGCGCCCGAGGCGGGTTGGAATCTCCTGACGCTCTACTACGTCCAGGGGAGGGAGGAAGAGTCCCGTCGCCTGGTGCTGCGACTCTACCGGGTCGAGCCCGATACCCATGATCGCGCGTCGTTACTCTTGGAGTTGCTGCGGCGAGACGTGCGTACCCCTGCACCTGCCTCGATCGAGAAAATACTGGAACCAGTGCTCCGGCACAATCCCGGCGACCTTTATTCTGGCGTGGCTATGGGCTTGGCGCTAATCCGTGCCAACAAGGTCGAAATGGGAATCGAGCAGCTCCGCCGGGTTGTGCAAACCCACCCGGATCGCGTCGAAGCCTGGAACGGGCTCCTGACGGGCCTCGATGAGTCGGGCCAAGTGGATTCCATGGAGGAGGAACTCGAGCGCCTGCCAGCGGCCGTCTCTGTGGCGCCCCGGCTATTGAAGCACAGGGCCAGGATCGCTCAGGATGCGAATCGCTGGAAGGAGGCCGTCGACCTCTTCCGCCGTGCCCGAGCGGACGAGCCCTATAATCGTGTTGTCGAATACCGTCTCAGTCGAGCGCTGCGGCATGTGGGCGAGACAGCCGAGGCCGCTCGAATCGAAGAGCGCGTTCACAGCCGGGAGACGGCCATACAGGAGCTACGTCCGCTCTTCGACCAGGCTGTGGCGACCCGGGACCTGGGGACTGGTCCCCACCAACACCTCTACCAGCGGATCGCCCTGGCGCGCGAGCACATGCAGTTGCCAGAGGAGGCCAGCGCATGGCACCGATTGGTGTTGGCGAACGACCCCAAGAACGAAGTCAGTCTTGCGGCGGTCGCCCGGTTGGGGAACGGGGGGGATTCACTCTGATCGATCACTGACTGCGCATTCGGCGTGATTCGCAAGCGCCGGCTCATGCTGCCCGATCCGTCCTGACCGTCGACCTCTATCAAGGGATCCAGCCAATGTCGTTACATGATGATCGATCCCCGACATCTTCGGCGGCGTCAGAGAGCTCGCCGCCGCCTGTGCAACCGACACTGACCAACGCATCATCCGCGGGGCCAGGCGATGCGCCGCCATCTTCGGGCCGATGCTGGTTGCTGGTCCTCTCAGCCGGGCTCCTGGCGGGGCTTGCCGGCTTCGGTATAGGCGAGGTAGCCCCGAAAATGTTTCCGATTTCGACTGAATACCCCCCGGAGATCAGGGGTACGCGGATCGCGATCGAATTCGAGCGCCGTATGGGCGTCTCCCGCGACCGGAGTGCGGCGGTTTCGTACGGCGGGCTGGGGATGATTCTCGGTTTAACGCTCGGCGTCGCAGGCGGACTTGCTCGGCGATCACCGGGCGCGGCGATCGCGGCAGGCATTGTCGGCATGGTCGTGGGCGGCGCGGCGGGCGCCGGAATGACAACTGTTCTGCTGCCGATCTATCACGCCACGCGCGCCGCCTTCCCTGACGCGGACCAAAATAACGACTTGGCCCTGGCCCTGGAGACTCATGGCGGCATCTGGCTGGCCGTAGGGGCCGCGGCCGGGCTCGCGCTTGGCATCGGCTTGGGCGGCGGAGCGCGGATGGCCCGAGCACTGATCGGGGGCATCTTGGGCGCATGCGTGGGGACCTCAATCTACGAATTCGGCGGCGCAGTCCTGTTCCCGCTGGCGCAGACTTTTCGGCCCATGGCCAGGGAGATGATGCCGCGGGCCTTGGCACACCTGGCCGTCGCATTGTGCGTCGCGGCCGGCGCCCTGTTGGTCGCCAATCATTTGAGCGTCCGCCGCGCCGCACAGCCGTCGGATCGCTAAGTGGTTTTCCGGCTTCGAGCGTCCCGCGAAGTAATGAGCACGCGTACGGGAGCGTGCTTTGCTGCAAGGACGCACGCCATCGCCCGCGTCGCGAATGGTCTCCCTCCCCTCGGAGTGACTTATCACGCATACTGGAGATCTCACGAAAAGACGCAAACGGAACAACGATTGATCGGTGCGTCCTTTGATGCAACGCGCACAACCAAGACGTTTTTCAAGGCCTTAAATTATGAGAACTCGTCGAGCTGTTCTCACTTCCGTCGCGCTTTGGGCGGCGCTCGCGGCCCTTGCAGTGGCAATGCCGCTCTTGGTGGGTGCATCGAGGTTGTACAGGGGTCTCGGCAGCGCTGACGTCAGCGGCCGGGTCGCCGGTTCGGCGCGGGTGTCGCGACGTTCCAGCGTTTCAACCCAGGCGTTCGAGCCGCGTTGGCCGAATGCGGATACCAGCGGTTTCGCTTATTTCCCCAAGGTCGTGCAGCAATGGAAGCCGGATGCGTCGCTTGAGGAAATCAGCAAAGTCTGGCACCGATTGGGCTACCGAGAAGTCGAGTTTATCGACGGGGAACTGGCCAAGGCCGATCAGAAGAAAGGTGAACATATACCATTAATGTTCGTTAAAGCGACCTTCTTGAATTGTGAGGGTGAAGCGGAGAAGGCCTACCAGGTCTTGGAAGAGTTGCGGTCAAAGGTCGCGAGCGACGACAAGCTCGCGGTGCACGCGATGGGCAATCTGCTTTTCTTCCAGGGTGTGACCGCGCTACGCAGGGGAGAGAACGACAATTGCATCATGTGTCGAGGAGAAAGTTCTTGCATCCTCCCCATCTCACCGGCCGCCGTTCACACGAATCAGACCGGTTCGCGTCTGGCGATTAAGCACTTTACCCAGTATCTCGAACAGTACCCCGACGACCTGGAAGTTGAGTACCTGCTCAACATCGCACACATGACCCTCGGCGAGTATCCGGACAAGGTCGATTCCAAGTACCGGCTCAACCTGGAGCCTTTCTTCCACTCCGAGTTCGACATCGGCAAGTTCCGCGATGTCGGCCAGTCTGCGCGAGTCAACCGCTTTAATCAGGCCGGCGGCGCGATCCTGGAGGATTTTGACAATGACGGTCTCCTCGACCTGGTCGTCAGCTCATACGACTCGACTCAACCGACGTCCTATTACCGCAACAAGGGGGATTCGACCTTCGAGGACCGCAGCAAGGAGGCTGGAGTGACCGACCAGCTCGGTGGGCTGGTCTGCTACCAAGCCGACTACGACAACGACGGTCGCCTGGATATCTACATCGCCCGCGGGGCTTGGCTCACCTATCCGGTTCGGCCTACTCTCTTACGCAATAACGGAGCTGGCGGCTTCACCGACGTCACCAAGGAGGCCAACTTGTTAGACCCGCACAATTCCAACGCCGCGGCCTGGGCCGATTACGATAACGACGGCTGGGTCGACCTGTTCGTCGGTTGCGAGAAACAGTTTCAGCGCCTTTATCACAACAAGGGAAATGGGACCTTCGAGGAGGTCGCGGCCCAGGCCGGGGTGCGCGGTCAATCCCCACGCTTTTGCAAGGGGTGCACCTGGATCGATTTCGACAACGACGGTTACCCCGACCTGTTCCAGAATAACCTGGAAGGCACCGCAATTCTTTATCGCAACAATCGCGACGGCACCTTCACCGATGTCACTCTTTCCATGAGCATCGATGGGCCCTCCATCGGCTTTTCGTGCTGGACCTGGGACTACGATAATGACGGCTGGCTCGACATCTTCGCGACCTGCTACGAGCGCTCAGTCAGCGATGTCGTCAAGGGCATGATGGGTCTACCGCATAGCTGTCATTCCAACAGGCTATTTCGGAACTTGAAAGGCAACGGCTTCGAAAACGTGACCCGGCAAACAGGTCTGGATCAGGTCTTCACCACCATGGGAAGTAACTATGGTGATTTCGACAACGACGGTTTCCTCGACATGTACCTGGGCACCGGTGGGCCGCCCCTGCACGCCCTGGTACCCAACCGCATGTTCAAGAATGTAGGCGGCGAACGGTTTGCCGATATCTCCACGTCCTCCGGCACTGGTCACCTCCAGAAGGGCCATGGCGTGGCCTGCGGCGACTATGACCGCGATGGTGACGTCGATCTGTTCGTTGAGATGGGCGGAGCCGTCAACGGCGACAAATATCACAACATCCTCTTTCAAAATCCCGGCCAGGGAAATCACTGGCTGACCGTGAAGCTCATCGGCAAGAAGACTAACCGCGCAGCCCTGGGTGCCCGTATCAAAGTTGTCACGGCCGGGGAGAAGCCCCTGACGGTCCACCGGCTCGTGTCCTCGGGCAGCAGCTTCGGGGCCAACCCCCTGCAACAGACCGTCGGCCTGGCCACGGCCGACCGGGTCGCGCTCCTGGAGATCCACTGGCCGACCAGCGGGACGACGCAGGTCTTCCGCGACGTTGCCGCGGATCAGGCGATCGAGATTACGGAGTTCGACGTGTCGTACCGGCCGCTCAACTGGAAGCCGATCCCGAAGC
Source organism: uncultured Isosphaeraceae bacterium (assembly GCA_963850935.1). Classification (GTDB taxonomy): domain Bacteria; phylum Planctomycetota; class Planctomycetia; order Isosphaerales; family Isosphaeraceae; genus CAWFRS01. The sequence goes on along the minus strand of CAWKNT010000011.1, from coordinate 202,273 downwards.
CGGAATGAAAACCTCAGGGTCGAGGCGAAGCCAGCTACAGCGGAAAAGGCGCGCGCCAGGACGGCAGCCGCATCGGTGAAGGGTCGAAATGCGGACGTTTCTCCCAAGACATAAGCGGTTACGCGCGTGGTGCACGCGGAGCCTTTTAATCTTGATCGCCGCGGCCGTCGCCGCTGTCGCGTTCAACTTCTATCGTCCCTCTCGCTTTCCTGCCGATCGCGTTCCGCTCTTGCGACCGAAGGCGATGATGATTACCCCGGGGATCTACTTGCTCGGCGGACTGGAGCTCGGGGCAGCCTATGCGGTCGAAACTTCGCAGGGACTGGTCCTCATCGACTCGGGCCTACAGGAGTACGCCACTGCACTCAAATCGCAGCTTCACCGGCTCGGGCTCGATTGGCGACGAGTCTGTGCGATTTTGTTGACCCATGCTCATGGCGATCATTCAGGAGGAGCCGAGCACTTGAGGACAGCGCTGGGGGCAAAGGTCTACGCCGGCAAGGGCGATGCGTCGGTCCTGCGAGCCGGTGGGCCACGCGACGCGTTTTTCAGTGTTTTCTATCGGCCCAACGACAGGCCACACCCAACGACCGTCGATGTCGAGTTGGATGGTGGAGAGTCATTGAGTTTTGGCGACGTACGTATCTCGGCGCTTGCAACGCCTGGGCATACTCCCGGTAGCATTTGTTATCTTGTGGAACGCTCAGGCCTCCGCGTGCTTTTCGCGGGCGATGTGATCTCGAGCTTACGTGGCGATCCCGGATCGCACTCGGAATTCATGAGGCCTCTCGGTACGTATTCAGCCTATCTACCCCCCCGGTACAGGGGCGACGCGTCCAACTACCTGTCGTCGTTGCGTGCGCTGCGAGCGCTGCCGGTTCCCGACCTTGTGTTGCCCGGTCATCCGCGCGACGACACCGCGCCGCAAAGTCCACGATTATCGCAGAAGGCCTGGGAACAGCTTCTGGACCAGGGCATTCGTGATATGGAAACACTCCTCGCCCGATTCAGGGCTGACGGCGCCGACTTTCTTGACGGCAACCCCAAGAAACTACTATCAGACTTGTACTACCTGGGGGACTTTGACGGCGCGGCCATTTACGGTTTCTTCATCGCATCGCAGTTCTTTCTCGTGGACGCGCCGGGCGGCCCCGGACTCAGCGAGTTCTTGGAAGCGCGCCTTCGCCAACTCGGCCTCGAGCCGGCGCAGCCGACCGCCGTCTTGCTCACATCGTGCGGCACCGAAGCCACCGCAGGGCTGAGCGAGATTGTACAGCGTTGTCACGCGCGGGTATTTGCCTCGGCCCAAGGGGTGGATCGCATTAGACAGTCCCTTCCTGCCGGCGCAGTCGTCTTACCGGTGGAACAGTTTTCCTCTGAATATTCGTTGAAAGTGTCACCGATATCAGTGCCGGGGCGAGGTATCGCACCGGTAGCCTACTGGTTGCGTTGGGCCGGAAAGAATGTTCTGTTCTCTGGGCGGATTCCCATTCGGGTGACGATAGAAACCTGGAATGAGTTGATCCGGAATCTCTCTCCTTCGAAAGATTCCGCTCAAGACTACTTGAGCTCCATCAGAAAACTGGAACAGCTAAGCCCCGACGTCTGGCTACCGGCGGTTGCAACCGAAGGTCGAAATTGCAACTTATATGATTATGATTGGCAAGACATTCTCGCTGCCAACAGTCGTGCCGGATACAGTGCCAACAACTCGCACGACTGAAAATCTAAATGAAAGAGTCAGCGGGCCGCGCGGGGAAGTGCGATCGGTGGGTGGGTAACAATTTTGAATGAGTCGGAACCCTCCGTTATCTCGATGGCCTGATCGCCGGCAACATCGCGAAACGTCTGGATCGTCTTGCTGGTCGGCCAGGTGACCGTAAGCTTGGCAACGCTGGTGGCGTCGGCCAGACCGATCGACTCGACCAGGCTGTTGCCGCCGAAGCTACCGTTATTTCCGATTGTCCGGTAAATCGACCGCGCCTTGCCATCGGCCCCTTTGAGGTCGGCTCGAATCCTTGCCCCCAGAGCCGATCGGTTAGTCTTTGTGCCGACGAGCTTGACCTTGAGCCAGTGGCGGTTTTGCCCTGGGTTTTGGAACAGAACGTTGAACGCCTGGTCGCCTGGCACACCGCCGCCCAAGACAGCAAACAGGTCCAGGTCGCCATCGCTGTCCCAGTCGGCGAAGGAAATTCCATGTCCTTTCTGGAGGTGGCCAGTTCGCGACGAGTCGGTGATGTCCACGAACTGACGACCCTCCACGTTTTTGAGCATGATATTGGGCACTAGCCCCGAATATGACATCCAGCCAGTCCCGAAGTAGGCGTCGAGGAAGCCGTCATTATCGATGTCGCCGAAATTGGCGCCCATCGCTGCGATCGGCCGGTCAAGTCCGACCTCTGTGCTCACGTCCCGAAATCCATCTTTGCCGATATTGCGGTAAACGGCCGGGTGGCCGCAGTCTTTCGGCTTCAAACCCATGTAACTGGCCACAACGTCGGCCAGGCCGGCGTTATAGTCGTTGACAAAGAGGTCGAGACTGCCGTCGTTGTCAAAGTCCCAAAACCAGCAGGAGAATGAGTGATTCTGCGGTGGACCGATGACCCCAAGTTCGTACGCGACGTCGCGGAAGCCGCCGTTGCCGTCGTTGTGGTACAGCCGGCAAGATCCGTCGTAGTTAGAGACAAAGAGGTCTATGCGGCCGTCATCGTCATAGTCGCCCCAAGCCGAACCCTTAGCGATATTATCATTGACAATTCCGGCTGCGGCGGCCACATCCTTGAAGGTACCGTTGCCCTGGTTGTGATACAGGCGGGCACGGTGGCTTTGGTCCGGCTTGTCGCGGTGATACTCTCCGCAGACAAACAGATCCACCAGCCCGTCATTATCGTAATCTCCCCACACGGCCGACTCCGACGAGATGGGTTGCCCCAGACCGCTCTTCTCGGTCACGTCTTCAAACACGCCACTCCCCTTGTTTCGAAGCAGCGAGAGCCGCGCAGGTTTCTCCCAGGCACCCCGTAGGAGCACAACATCGGGGTTTCCATCGTTGTCGAAATCGGCGCGAGCGAGGTTGAGAGCAAATACCTGCTGACTCAATCCTGCGGCGGTCGCGGACTCTTGAAACGTGCCATCGTTGCGGTTGATGAACAGTGAGGCGCCGAAGTCGTCATCCACCGAGGTGGTGAAAAGATCGGGAAGACCGTCGCCGTTGAAATCGTCGAATATGCTGCCACCTGCCAAATTGGGACCGCGCGATCCTAATCCGACTCGCGACGCGACATTTTCGAAACGACCCACGTCGAGCGGCGATCGATATGGTTCCAGTGGGACGAGATATTGGCGTGGCACTTTTTCGGGGTACTCACCGAGCGTCATGTAGGCGAGGTTCAAGAGCCAGCGGACCCGCAGGTCGCCGGGTGCCCATTCCAGATAGCTCGCAAATTGTCTTACTGCTTCGCGCGAGCCGGATTGTTCGGTATGGATCGCCAACGGATCGAGGGGGAAGATGCAGCTCGACGGGCCCAGGCACTCAAGGCAGTTTTCGATTTCGCCGCGTCTCAAGGACGCGATGCCGAGCTGTGCGTGAAAGTTAGCCGCGATTTCCGGCGAACAGTCGGGCCGTCGGCTCATTTGCAGCGCTCGATCGAGCCACGATGCGGCGTCAGTTAGCTTTCCCTCGTGCATATACAATAGGCCAATGGACCGCGCCAGTTTGATCGCATTGCGGACCTCGTCAAGCTTGAGAGGGGGTTCCAGGGGGAGCTGACTAAATCGAGCCCGCAAGGCAGCGATACCCCGGCGCCCTCGACCTCGCCTGCTTTCGCGAAGATCGTCTAGCGATCTCGCGTCGCGAATCGGACCCATGAAAGGCACAGCCGTGTCGAACATGTCGCCGTCGAATTCGCTCCTGCGCACCACAACCCGAGCCGTCGTCCCAGGTGCATTGGGATCAGGAAAAGTATTTGGGTGCGTGCCATCCGCAGATAAACTTGCGCCAGCACTCTTGCCATCACCATGCTTAGGCGTCCTTATGTGCCGATCTGAGCTCTTGATCCAAGCGCCCGCGACCAGAGCGATTGCGGCACAACAAGATCCAGCCAGGATGATTCGTGACACGGAGGGCATGATCGCCTACCCCCAAAAAACTCGCCACGATTGGTGCACGGGCTAAACGGCCTTGCGTGATTTCGGGAGGACTTCCGTCCGAGCCGGATTGCGCCACGGCTCGCCCTCCCTGGATCGTGCAAGGGCATTTAGAGAATCGTCCAACCGCTGTCACCGTACCGTCATCGACCAAACTAACACTATTGCGTCTGTCCCGCAAATTGATTTGCGCCAATTAAGATAACGAGTGGCCGCGGAATTACCGCGGCACGAGATGGCACAGTGATTGCATGTCTTACGGCCTTGTAAAGAATGTTTTGGATAACAGATTTCTGCTGCCAATCCGCGTGGCGATGTCGCTAGTATATATAACCAGAATTGCAAACATCGCCAATTTTTCGAACGAAACGGCGCGGTTGTCGCGTGTAGTGTCGCGCTATTGAGGCGGCCACGGGTTTGGATACCCTAAGAAGATGTTAGCATGAGGACGCATGGGCAAACACACCCGTTACGATATTCCGGAATCTGCAGTCTTGCTCGCGACCGAAAAATATAGGGAAAAAGACCCAAAATCACATGGAGCAGGAGTTTCCAATCTCTATTCTTGACGGTGGATGGGTGCGCTTAAATGCGTCGGTCGAAGCAATATATGTGTTTCGTCAAGCGCGTTGAACCTCTAATTTCCTGATTTCTTTTCGCAAAGCCCCTTGACGAGTTCTGACATCTGGCATAGGATCCCCTAATCCCATCGTAGTCGAGGTCGGCATCGGAGGTAAATATCAGTATACACCTAGGTCACCGGCGTTTAAAACGTGCTGGTTAGCCAATCCCGAGCCTGATAAGGCGTTCGTGATTGGCTCATTGCTGTAATAACATTGCTGCGGTAAATACGCTGCGATGTGGATGTCAACGGTATAAATCGTTGGCAGGCACAATATGTTTTGAGGTGTTCCGTGGGAGCGGGTCGGCGAACGACGGCTCGCTGCTAGCGGCGGATTTCCGATTCGGGTAGTAGTGCCTGTCGCTCGAAAGTGGCAGGCATGACGGGTCTTTTGTGCGCTAAAGGCACGTTAAATAATTGTGCGTGATTCGCGATTGAACGTGTCAAGCGGCTGATGCGGGAGATTCAAGTCGGCACCCAATGATGCGAATGCGAGGACTCAAACTCGCCACGATACACACCGCTTGTGGTTAGTTCAAATGCCCGCCGCCTTGTTCAAAAAGTCGTGCTTCGTAGGTTCAGGGCGCCGCAGTTGTGCTCTTTTTTTGACGGTGTGTCGTCTTCAATCGTGAAAGGAGGTGTGTTGAGCGGATCGCAACACAAGGAATCGTTCCCCCTCCCCCCTTCCCGATCGTGGCAAAAGGATTCTGCAAGCAAGCCTCGCAGGTTGAAGGACTACTTAGCGGCCGTGGTCGTGCTGCCTGAGAGGGCGGCAGGTCAACGGTTGGCGAGAATCCGGCACACGGTTTGATTTGGGCGAGCGCGTGCAATCTGCACAGGGGCAGGAGGTACTCAGAGCCATTACTGCTGAAATCTTCACGAGACGATGTGGTGTCGGGAGCCGCCTCTTAAGCTTGAGGATTTTCGCGGGATGGCGCTCGCGATCCTGCGCTAAACTGCAGGATGACCTTGAAATGAGCGCAGCGGAAGTTTCACGACCCGTTGCGTTTGCGTGAAGCCAGAGTGCCATCCAGTTACTGGGAGGGATTTCTAGATGCAGTTGTTCAGTCGGAGAGCCCTGCTCGCAGGGTTGACGCTAGGGTTAAGCCTACCCGTCATCGGATGTAGTGGTGGTGAACCGCTCAAAACCGCTCCTGAGGGGGCAGCAGGCCCTCCTCCTGTGAGCCAGGCGGAATGGCAAAAACAGGATCTCGAACGCGCCAACGCCGCCAAGGCGGCGGCAAAAGCAAAAAAGTCGACGAAATAGCTGGTGAATTGCCTTATTGCCTGGCAATCGCTCATTGGTCTTGAGCCTTTTCGGCATGCAAATTGCAGCGAAGTCTCTTTCTTTTTTTTACCTCCTGGAGGGAAAGCTGATGTGTAGAAGACAGCGCGGTTTCACATTGATCGAGCTGCTCGTCGTGATCGCAATTATTGGCGTGTTGATCGCTTTGCTATTGCCCGCAGTTCAGGCCGCTCGGGAAGCAGCGCGACGGGCGCAGTGCGCCAATAACATGAAACAAATCGGTCTTGCACTTGCGAATTATGCGACGTCAAATTCCGACGGGTTTCCGCCGGCAGCCGTGGCAATCATGCAAGATTTCTCATACATGTCGCGTATCGCGCCTTACCTGGAGGCTACCGACATCTACAACGACATCAACTTCCAGGTCGGCGCACGCTGGGGGCCGGGTGCCTGCGCGTGCAGTTCCAACGGTTCCAATGAGAATTGCAACTTGTACGGCATCATGAATGCCACGGCTTCCTTTAATACGATCCAAAGCTTGCTTTGTCCGTCCGACTCGGCACCAGGCAGCCTGGGCGGAATCGTTTACTATCCTGGAGGCACATATCACAGCATAGGGCGGTCCAATTACCCGATCAATATCGGTCTCAATCCTTATGGCACCAGCGGGGCATCGGGAGCGATGAACGGCGTTGCCTACTTCCCCACTTATTCCATATGGCTCGTGAACGGCTATGGGGCGCCGCCGACCAGCACCGGCTCGATCATCACTACACTCCAGGCGGAACAAGTTGATTTCCTACAATAGTTTCGTCGATGGAACGAGCAAGACCGTCATGGTCAGTGAATGGCAGAAAGGAACCGGGATTCAACCGCCCGCTCCTGCCGGCAGCTCCACTCTGGGCAACGTGTTCACGATCACGGATACGTCAACGACGTACACGGGCACCATATCTCCAAACCAGGCGAGTCAGCCCTATCCTGACTATGCTTATGCTCAGGATTGCCAGAATCAGACGCCCAACGCGTCGCAATGGACGTGGAAGGGTGATTGGTGGATTCTATGGCCCCGGCCAGTCTTACTCTCACACCCAGTTGCCGAATCGGAATTCGTGCTGGTATTCCAATATCGGCCAGGGGACGGGAACCCTCACGATGGTCGCTGCCTCATCGTATCATCCGGGAGGCATCAACTCGCTATTCGCGGACGGATCTGTGCGATTCATCAAGAGTGCGATTTCCCCCCAGATTTGGTATGCGATCGCGACTCCTAACGGACGTGAGACAATCGACATGGCGGGATTGTGATGCGATAAGCCGTGCTGAGATAGGGCCGGCCACCCCCAGCGGGGGTTGTCCGGCTCTCTCATTTGAATCGGTGATCAGTTTGATGCGGCGTTGGAGTTTGATTGCAAGTCGAACGACTGTGATCGCGCTTCTGACGTTGACGGCTTGGCGCTCGGTCCGGCCGGAAGCGGTTGCCGAGGCCGAAGCGGCGTACGCGAAATCCGATGTTGTCACTTCGCTCCGTCGTGCTTGTGATCGGCTTGACTGTTGGGCGCCCAGTAGTCGAGCTTCCCGACTGGCTGCCCTTTGCCTGAGCCGGCTCGATTTTGCCGCAGAGGCTGAACGTCATTACGGCCGTGCCGGCCATTGTCTTTGGATGAACTGCATGTGAGAGCATTTGGGCTGGTCCGCGGCAACCAGCGCGAAAAAGCCATTGCGGCCTACCACGAAATCTTCGAGCGCCGACCCGATGATGTCTTGGCACTCAGACGCGAGGCCGGAGTGCTTATCAGTCAGGGAATGCGCAACGAGGCAATGCGATTGGCCGAGAGGCTGATCCAAATCCCGGCGGGGGAAGTGATCGGATACACGCTGACGGGCGTCATCAATCATGATCTCGGTGAGCCCGAATTGGCCGTCGCGGCGTTTCGAGCGAGTGCTGGCAGTTAGACCCAGACCTGCGGACTGATGCCGCTTAATCCGCAGCATCAGTTCTGGAACAGTTTTGGCAGGGATCTCATTGCTGTCGGGCGCCATGTTGACGCCCGTCGTTACCTGAGCCATGCCTTGAGCCGAGAAAATAACGCGACCTTGATGACCTTGTTGGGTCAAGCTTACTATCGGGATTCGATGCTCGAAGAGGCCGAGCAATGCTGGCACAAGGTGCGTGACTGGGATCCCGATCTGCCGATTGTTTGGCTGGACCTCGGGCGGCTTGCACTGACTCGTGGTCAAGTCCGCGAAGCCATCCCGCTCTTGGAGCGTGCCGCGCGGCTGGCGCCTGGGGCGTACCAACCTGTCTATAGTCTTAGCTTGGCGCACGGCCGGCTGGGCCAACGTGATGAAGCCGAGCGATATCGGCGCGCGGCTGATCTCATTAAAAAGAGGTCGGCCGAACGTCGGGGCAGCGCGGAAGCGCCGGCGAATCCATCGGCCTGAAGAGAGCCTGTTACATGCGTCTCACGAAGATGTCTCGCCGATTGTTTTCGCTCATCACAATGTTGTTAGCGATGACGCAAGTCACGGCATGCAAACCCCACGCGATTTCTGCAGCGCGCGACGTGGTGAAAAGCGAACGACTCCGCTCATCGCCCGCCGTTAGTTCCCGCCTCGACGTTAGCGCTAAGGCCACGCCTCATTTGCGCGGACCAACAGCCGTTACAGTCCCTCGTGCCAAGGTCGCTTCCACCGGGGCTGCAACGATCCGATTCCGTGATGGTTCGGCCGCTTCCGGGATCGACTTCGTACATTGCAGCGGTAACAGTCGCGACAAACTCTACCCAACTGCCAACGGTAGCGGTGTGGCTATGTTTGACTACGATGGTGACGGGTGGATGGATCTCTATTTCGCGACCACCCGCAACCTCCCCTTAAGCGCACCAACCACGTCGCGTGGGAATCGACTCTACCGCAATAAGACAAATGGCACCTTCGAAGACGTCACGGCACGAGCTGGTGTCGGGTTTCAGGGTTTCAACCATGGCGTTGCCGTTGGCGATGTCGACGGCAACGGCCACGAGGATCTGTTTCTCACCAACTTTGGTCCCAACCTCCTGTATTTGAATAATGGCGATGGCACGTTCCGGGATGGCAGCAAGGACTCCGGGCTGCAATGCGCTCCCTGGTCTTCAGGGGCTGCGATGTTCGACTACGATCGCGATGGAGATCTGGATATTTATGTCACGTGCTACGGACAATGGACCGAGGAGGGACCGCACCAGATTTGTGGCGATGCCAACAAGAAGGTCCGAACCTATTGTTCGCCACTGCTCTTGACTCCCGTGCGCCATTTCCTGCTCAGGAATCGCGGCAACGGCACGTTCGACGATGTTACGCAAGCGGCCGGAATCCTCCGCCGCGATGGGCGGGGCTTAGGCGTAGTCGCCGCCGACCTGAATCGTGATGGATGGATCGACCTCTACGTTGCTAACGATATGAGCCCTCATTTTCTGTTTGTCAATAAACGCGACGGCACGTTCGAAGACCTCACCGAAACATCCGGTGCGGCGGCCTCTGAGTCAGGTTACTATCAAGCGGGCATGGGCGTTGACGCCGAGGATGTCAACGGTGACGGATTGCCCGAGCTCGTGGTAACTCATTTTCATGACGACTACGACACGCTCTATCGCAACCTTGATGGGCGGAACTTTCAGGACATTAGCTCGTGGGCCGGAATCGTCAAGGACAGCATGCCTGATGTGGGTTGGGGCTGTGCCCTTGCCGACCTTGATAGTGACGGCTGGCCAGATATCCTGACGGTCAACGGGCACGTTGACGACAATCTCGACCAACTCGCGATGAATGCACCGCAGGCCGAGCCTGCCAAAGTTTGGCGCAACCAGGGAGACGGACGATTTCGACTGGTTGACGACCCCGGCCCGTTTTTCGGCGTGGGTCATGTCGTGCGCGGCGCGGCCTTTGGCGATCTCAACAACGACGGCGCCATCGACGCGGTCATCAACATAATGGACGGACATCCTGCGATTCTTTACAACGAATCGCCCCGCCGATCGTGGATATGCCTTGAGTTATTGAGCCAATGGTCGCGGCGTCCCGCGATTGGCGCAGTCGTGGAAGTCCACTTAGGCGGCCGGGTCATTCACCGCCAGCTCAAAGGGGGCGGTAGCTATATTTCAGCCAATGATCCTCGGATTTTGGTGGGTCTCGGTTCGGCCGAAGCCGTTGACCGCGTCGACATTTTCTGGCCGGGCGGTGCACACACAACGTTGGACCGTCCCGCTCTCGCGCAAACGCACCGGCTTCGCGAGCCAATAACCGAGACATCTGCTCCAACCCGTGAGGCGAAAAAATGATGAGACTTAGGCGGCGAAACAACAGACGGGTTTTCTTGATCGCAGTCACGGTCATCGCACTGGGCTCTTGCCTCTGGTTGGTGTTCCGTCCCAGGCCGAGTCTCGCGCCAGCACTTGCTTTGGCCGAGCAACGACACCTCGATGCCGCAGAGGAGCGCGTGCGTGCCTATTTGAAGGAGTATCCCCAAAGCAACGCTGGCACACTTTTATTGGCACAGATCCAGCTCGGGCTGGCGGAAAATAATGCGCCGACCGGAAATACGCCAGACCCTGAATCCGTATTGAAGGTGCTGGCCAATCTTCGCCTCGTCCGTCCCGAAAACCGTAAGATGGCTGCGTCGGTAAAGCTCTGTCAGGGAAAGGCGGAATACTACCTCTCGCAGTTCGACCAGGCGGAGGCATCATGGAACGAGGCTCTCTTGTTGGAGCCAACGATTCCAGTGGCGGGCTGGTCTCTGTTGGATCTGTACTACATTGAAGGTCGCAACGAAGAGAGCCGGCACCTGGCGCTCACGCTTTTTGAAGTCGAGCCCGATCCACACGATCGCGTTCAATTGTTGCTTGAGTTGGTGCGGCAAGATGCCCAACCGCCGGCGCCGGCCTCGATCGTGCAGTGGTTCGAGCCGAGAGTGCAGCAGAATCCAGGCGACGTTCACGGCAATATTGCTTTGGGCTTGGCTTTAGTCCGCGACGGGAAAACCGATCGGGGTCTACGGATTTTGGAAACGACCAAAGAGCACCATCCCGAACTCGCGGACGCCTGGGAGGCCTGGCTCACGGGCCTGGACGACGCGAACCAGGTAGGCGCTGAGCCGCTGTCTCGGCTGGTTCAAGCGACCGAACGACTGCCGTCAGCTCTGGCTGTGTCGTCGCGATTTGCCAAGTTTCAAGCACGGGCTGCACAGGAACGCGGCGAGACGAAAGAGGCGGTTGCAGCGTACCGACGCGCCGTGAGTGCGGCTCCGCGCGATCAGCGGGTCGAATATCGTTTCATTCGCGCGCTGCGGCAAATTGGTGAAGTCCAGGAAGCCGAACAGCACGAGCGCGCTTACCACGCCCGGCTTTCGGCAAGCCAAGAGGTACGCCCGCTCTACATTCGGGCGAACGCCGTCAAGACGCTTGGGACCGAGCCGCACTCCGACCTGTACCAGGAAATTGCCGATCTCCGCGAGCGAATGGGCCTGCCCGAGGAAGCATTCGCGTGGCATCGCCTGGTTCTCCGCGACGACCCAAACAACCCGCGAAGCCAGATTGCGCTCCAAAGGCTCCAAGCAACGGAACGGGCAGCAGACGCTCGTCAGGCTCCGGCCACCGCGCCCGAGGAAGTGAACTACAAAGAAAGACGTGGCTCGATGCAGAGCAACAACTCAATGAGCGCTCGGTCCGATCGCTACAACTCGGTCAGGATCACCTTGCGCATAATAGCCCGCGTCCAGACGACGGGTGGGGATACTTGGATCGCCGACGTGCAATTGGATCCAGTACTGGCCGGCGACTTTCGGTCGCCAGGTGTGCGTCCACAAAGTCCAGGTTCTATTTGTTTGGTGATGGCAGCTCTCGACGGGGACATATTTCATATCGCGATTGAATCGAATCTCGAGCGCGGAAGTACGCCGACTACCTCCCCACAGAATTCCAACCACGCGATACTCGAGCCGTGCGCCCTTAAGCCATTTCTCGACTCGCACCGGCATCGCGGCCAGGTCGATTGTCGCCGGTTGAAAATCGCGTGCCAATTTTGGAAAACCGGTCTGATGAGTCCGCTGTGCGAATTCGCGCATCTGAGACGTCGCCGGAGCGGCATCATCGATTAGGGCAATCTCATTAACCCATTTAATGCATGTGCATCCGTACCAGCCAGGTACGACTAGACGAAACGGAAATCCGTGGACAGGAGAAAGCGGCTCTCCATTCATCTTGGTCGCTAGAAAGGCCCCGCTCGACTCGAGCTGCTGGCGGGTGAAGATCCAGCTTGCGCCGCTCATTGATTGCTCGGAAGTTTCTAAATGCTGGTCAAAGCCCGAGATGAGAACGAGCGAATCGTTTGACAGTGGCGTCCCCCGATCAATGACGGCGGGAAGTGGGATCCCCGACCAGTTGGCTGCGCTTAGCAGTCCGAACTGATAGGTTCGAGGATTGCCCGCGCACTCCATTAGATGCGTTCCTTGGTCTTCAGCCGCTGGCTGAAGGTCGTCGAGCGTGAATTCCCTTGGAGACTTCACCATGCCATGGAGCCTTATCTTCCACGGCGTTTGCAGGTCGAGCTGATCCGGCTCGCAGGTCCGTACATAGAAGCGATCGTTGGGCGTGATCAGGCTGTTGGAAGTGAGGGCCGACAAGTCCAGCGCCAAGCGACCATCGAGCCCTTTTCCGGAAATGGTATTCGACAAGTCACCGGGCTGGTCTGCGAAAGGTATCACGCCGAGCAGTTTTTCTGGCTCGTTCGGAGCACGCGTACAGCCTGACCCGCCGCTGAAGGCCGCTGCGATTCCAGCCCCGGCCGCAGCGTGTAGAATGCGCCGGCGGGTCAGAAGCGGTCGATCGGATTCGGGAGATAGGCCCGCCATCGTTCTCGTGCCTTTCCGCGTGGTCCGTTGCGGGGCTGTGCCGCTGCGCGTGCGGAGGGAGCGGCACCGTCCTATAGCGCAGTTTACAGTCGGAACGTTTATCAAGTCGAGTGCGACTTAGAGGCATGGTCTTGCTATAATACATTTGCGCGAATTTCCCGTTCTTGCCGCTTTTCCAAGGGGTTATAAAGTTCCTCGCTATGGTGAGTGAAGTCATTTTACAAGACCGTTCGACGTTCGCGCCGCGTCGAGTTCGCATCAACGGGCGTGGCTGGATTGGTAAGCTTTGCTTTTGGATCTTGACCGTCGCCTTGCTCGGTCTGAACGTTTGGTGGAGCTGGGACAACCGGCCGCTTGATTCGCTTACCACGATTTCGGGTTGGATCGATCAAAGCCGGCTGGCTGATGCCGAAAGGGAGGCACGGCGGTGGTTGCGACGATCTCCTCACCACGGCGAGGCTCGGATACTTCTGAGCCGAGCCTTGGCTGCAAAAGGCGATTTTCTCGGCTCCGCGGACCAATTGCATACTGTGCCGCTGTGGTGGCCCACCAAGGGAGAAATCCTCTTCGCCGAGGGCCAGAGCTATCTCAAGGCCGATCGCGTGCGCGATGCGGAAGCTGCTTGGAAGGCAGCTCTCGCAGACGACCCGCTCCATCCAGTCCCTGCGCCGCGCGTCACTGCCGCAGCACTCGAACTGACGAAACTCTACGTTCTCGAACGGCGGGACGACGAGGCCAGCGAGGTCCTTTGGAGGCGTTACGGCATGGCTGAGGACACAGCCGGCCGCCAGTTTTTTGTGGCGAAGTTGCTGCGCCTTGAACTGGAGCGCGACACGCCCGAAGGCGCTGCCATGGTCCTCCGCCGGTTCGTCGATTCCACGCCCGACGATTGGGAAGCCCGACGCGCCTTGGCCCTCGCCGAGCAGTCGCGCGGGCAACCAGCTTTGGCGTCTCGCGAGATTCTGGCTTGTCTCAAAGGGCGGCCCAACGATATTCGCTTCTGGCGCGATCGGTTGGCGATCCTCATGGCTCAAAACGATTTCGAGGGCCTTGCCTCGGCTGTGGAGCACTTACCACCGGCCGCCGATCACGACGGAATGTGCTGGAAATACCGTGGGATGGTGTGCGTTCACGAGCAGAAATGGAGACAGGCCGCCTCTGCGTTTGAAAAGTCGCTGGAGTTGGAGCCTGGTGATGTCGAGTGCCACGATCAGATGGCCCAGCTCGCCGAACGGCTCGGAGACCGGGAACAAGCTGGTCGGCATCGGCAGCAATCTCAGACATTGGCCGCAGCCAACGTTGAACTTCGCGCAGCATTAAACGACGCCCTGGCATCCGTGGGCGCCGCAATGACGGAACCTCCGCCGGTATTCGCACGCTTGGCCGAACTCTACAAGACGCTTGGCCACGCCCGTCAGGCCGAGGCTTGGTCGCGATTCATTGCTCCCGAAGTTCCCTGATATGAACGAGGCAGAGGCGGAGCGACAAGGTTTGAATGGTCCCGTCAGAAGTTCAACGCAATGACGCGAACCAGCGAAGCAGGTCATCGCGATTCGGCGGGTGTAACTCAAGAAGATTATCTAACTCGGCGCGAGCCTGTTGCGGCGAACCCATACGGAACGCGCATTCAATCAATATTGAACGCGACACAATATTGAAGGGGTTGATGCGGAGTGCTTCGCGGCAGGCTTTTTCTGCTTCTTGCCACCGTCCCATTTTGGCGAGCTGATGGGCCACCGTCGCGTGGTAGAACGAATTCCAGGGATTGATTGCGACGGCGCGCTCTATATATGCGATTGAATTCTCCGGCTGCGATTGTCGTGCCGCGAGCACGGCCGCGGCCACGAGAGCAGACTCCCGTTCCGGCTGCAAAGTCAAGACGCGATCGAGAATCGCCGATGCTTCAGCCTCGCGGCCTCGAATTGTTCCCAGAACATTTGCGAGTGCCTCACGCGCATGAAGATCATCCGGACGCGTTGCGATCGCCTCCTCCAATAGTGGAAGAGCATTCGCGGCACCCGCCCCTCCCTTCATCTCGGCCAAGATTACTCCCAAGTCTCTTCTCACACCGCTCCGCTCCGCTGGTTTCATCCGATCGAAGTGGAATGGCACGAGGCGCGTGCCATCGGGCGCAGGCGGATTGCCTGTTGAAGAGGGCAAATTCTTGCCAGCATCAAGAGTGCGGGGGATGCTATGGATCGTCATGCTAACATGCGATATGTCGGTGACCGGCGCTCGAGGCATGTGGCAGCCGATGCAATTGTCGGCCGGGCTCTGCGCCTGGCGAATGCTGGGCGGCACGCGACACGGTCGGTCGTCATGGCATTCCAGGCAACGCGCCCGAAAGTAGGCCACTTTCTGCTCGGGCGGGGGTAGGCTGTGTGGGTCGTGGCAGGAGATACAACCGAGCGCGCCCTCGCTCGCGCGAAAGCACCGACTTTGATACATCTGCTCGACTTGATCGCCGTTGCGGTGTTCGTCGGATCGCTCGGGCGGGTCGACAAAGACAGTCAGAAACTGGTAAAGGGGTAGACCCGGTCGATAATCGAACAGGTCACGGCCGGCCGGTACCACGCGTTCCTTGCCGATCAAGTGGCACTGCTGGCAGACATCTTCGCGTAGTGCAGGCTCAAGCTTGCGGGGATTGATGATGTTCGGCTCGGTTTGATTGGGCGCGACGCCCTGCGCGATGTGGCGCTCACCGGGCCCATGGCATCGCTCGCAACCGATCGCATGGCCCTGGAACACGGGCTCGCGGTAGCGGTTTTCGGTTCCGGCGACGTGCTCCACCCGGTTGGCATGGCAAAACAAGCACTCACGGTTGATCGGCCGTTCAAATTGGTCGGTACGGTTTTTAGTCCATGGCGCGAGATCCCATTTCGCATGTTTGGGCATACCAGGCAATCGGCGATTGGAATAGATAGCCGTCGCGGTCAATCAGGAATGACAGACCTCTGCTACCAGAGCCGAGCGTAAAACGTATCTCGCCGTCGGCCTGCGCGATCACGCGTCCATGCTGATCGCGACGAGTCTTCCGGTGGAACACACGTCCATCCCGTCGCTCGACCGAGTATTCGAATCCCTGGGCCTCGAATCGATTCCTGTCGTCCGCAGTATCACCGATGACCTTGGGGGATTGGTCGACGGGAGTAAGCGAACGGCCCATCGAGTGCTTGCGGTAGCTAGCGACGAGATTCGAGTGGCAGCGCACGCAGGCTTCATCCCCCACGTACCGCACGTGCTGGATTGCGCTTCGATCGGATGCCACGACAGCTCGACTGCCCGCGGGACCTCGCGCTGGCGATATCTTCCAGAGAGCAGCCGCCACACCGATGGTCAGCAACACATAAATTGTCGATCGTGCGCGGTGAGCTCCGGCTGTTGGAGAGGATTCTTGACTACGAGTCATTTCCGGCCGCGCCCCACGCATGCTTCAACACAAAACGCCTCCGTCATTATACGTGCACCGACGTCGCCTTTCGAGCTAAGAAAACTGCCCCGTCTTTCCATTTGTGAATTTATATATAAACTATTAAATTATTTTGTAAAATTATATCTATGGATTAAAATGGAGTCAGAACTCAGCTTGGTTCGGCCAGTACCACTTTGGATGTCAACCGATTCGCCTTGACTGATTTCGGTTCTTTGCTAAAAAGTTGCCGCTTCCTTTCGTCAACTCAATTCACGTCCACCTGTTTGGGAAGCCCAAGATCGGGTCCGGCGCGATGATCGTGTCGGATCGTGCGCGCCTCGTCTCGATCGATTGCGAATGGATACGGGCGAAACGCTTCCAGCTCGGCCGATGAACGGCCGCGCCGGTAGTGCTCCGCGCTCACAATCAGGGAAAGAGAGACATGACCAAGGCACGGAAGAAACAGGGTCCTTCGCTCGTACGTAGGCTCATGTACTTGGGGGTGATCATCAGCGGCGGCGGGGCAGGGGTAGGTGGCTGGGCATTCCAGGACGATCCCCGACTGCTGGCCCTGTGGACCTTGATCACAGGCAAGTCGGCCAACGTCGAGGAGACCGAGCACGACGACTCGCTGGTTACAGAGGTTGTCGACGCCTTGAAGCCGCGCGATACATTTCGCCAACCGGGCACTTATCAGGTCACAATCACCCAGGTCCAGCTCGACCAGAAACTCTTCAGGCCGGGGCACACCGTCGACATCCAGGCCAGCGTGAAGCGACTCGACCAGGGGGGCCGCGATACAACACTTTGGGATGCGAAGGCGTACGGCGAGCGGCTGGCCGTCGTGGGCAAGGACGAGCTAGTCGCGGGATGGCCCCACCGGCCGTTTCAGGTCGAATGGCAGCCCGGCGATCAATTGGTACTCGAAGTCTACGACGCCAAGACGGGCCTGTTTGCCTCTCCCACACGATTCATCCTCGCGCAAAGCGATTCGTCGGCAAACGAATTTCCCTTGAAGTCGGGTGATTTCCCCCTCGATCCTGTCAGAAAGCTCAATTCGCCGATCGACCCGCGCGCGAATCACGTCGTCCTCAAGAGCGAGCACATCGGCAATGTTCGCGCTAGAGATTTAAGCCCAACCGAGGTCGCCGAGCGCCCGATCGTCATCAAGTGAGCCCGCTCGGGCCAAAGGAGCAAGCGACGTGTCTCTTCGTCTCTCTCTCGATCGTTTCGAAGGCGATCGCAAACAGATCGCCGTTCTGGTCAGCGACGATGGTCAAACCGTAAGTATGCCCAAGTCATTGTTGCCCCCCGGTACCAAGCCCGGCGACGTCCTGACCTTCACGCTCGAGCGCGATGCTGGCGCCAGCCGTAAGGTCACAGACGAAACCCGCCGCGTCCAGGACAAGCTCTCAGGACGCGACCCCGGTGGAGATATCGAGCTGTGAATATCCATCGCTTTAGGCGCGTTTTCGCACTCTTCTTCGCCGCGATCATTTTCTCGACGGCCGCTCCGCCGACTGAAGCACAGCTTTTCAAGCACCCTGGGGCCCAGCCGGCCACAATCGAAATTCTCGATATCGGCCAAGGCGACTCGATCTTGATCCGCTCGCCTGAGGGTAAGACGGCCTTGATCGACGCAGGACCGACCAAGGATGGCGCGCTCAAAGTACTGCATCGCCTGGGGATCAAGTCGCTCGATCTGGTCGCCATCAGCCATCACCATAGCGATCACTACGGTGGCATGGACGAGGTGGTGCGTGCGCTCAAGCCCCGTTACTTTCTGGCGAGCAGGTCGGGGCACTCGACGTCGCTTTACTTGAAGCTATTGAAGACGGTCGAAGCCGACGGGTTGACCGTCATCCAGCCCACGGCCCGTCCGCGCAAGATCGAGCTGGGCTCGCTCGAGCTGACCATCTTTCCTCAGCCGCCCGAAGACCGAAAAGAAGAGAACAACAACTCGATCGGCTTGAGGATGACGTACGGCAACTTTGCGATGTTGCTCACAGGCGATAGCGAAGAATCCGAGCGGCAATGGTGGCTCCGAAATCACCCCGAACTGGTGCGGGATTGTACAATTCTCAAGCTCCCGCATCACGGCAGCCGCAACGGAACCGACGCTCGCTGGCTCCAGGTCGTCCGGCCGGAACTCGCCGTGGCCAGCCTGGGTAAGAACAATGAATTTGGCCACCCGCATTCGGAAACGATCAGTCTGCTGAAGCGCTCGGCGATTCCGCTTTTGCGGACCGACCAATTCGGAACGATCACGATCACGAGCGACGGCCACGGCTGGCAGGTCGTCGAGCCAAGATTGGCGCGCCGCGATCATCCAACTCAGTCCGACATCGACCGCGTCGCGGCCACGCTCGACGAAATGCCGTCGAGTCGGACGTCACAGATCCGCAAGCGGTGACAAACGTCCGGACGCCGATCCTCAGTTGTTGCCGGGCAGCATCGGCGTAACGGGCACCAGCGAGCCGGGTATCGGGTTAACCATTCCGCCACGATTGAGGCCCGAGGGGCCGAGCGTGGCGTGCGCCCATTTGGGGGTTGGGAGAATATTGATTGCCACCCATGCTACCCATGCCGCCGGTGCCGCTCATGGTTGGTGAAGGCAACGTCGACGTCGAGCCCTGAGGTTGAACGGGCGCACTGTCCCGGTAGCTTTGGCCCGGTGGTAGGATCGGAGACCCTGAGCCACTCGAAGCGTTGCCACCGATGACTGTGATTACCGGATTCGCTGTGGGATCGGCGACGGTGGTCAGGCCGACAACGTTGTTCGTCGTGCCGCCAGCGGAAACACTAATCGTCGGTCCGCCCGCTGTGTCCGCACCGGAACCGACTTGAATGGACAGACTAATTCCGGCCCCGCCGGTCGCTCCGCCGGCCAAACTGGGCACGCCCGTGATGTTGCCGGGTTTCAAGCTCGATATACCGCCGGTGCCAGTGATGTAAAGACTGGTCGGGACCGCCGTTCCACTCACGGAGCTCGCGCTGCTACTCCCCGTACTCGAAGCACCTAACGAACCCGCGCCGGAACTATTCGCACCAGGAAAGCCTTCGATAAGGATCAGGCCATTGGTGGTAAGAATCACCGTCGCAAGATTTGCGATCGCCGGCGCGACCCGCTCTTCGAGAATACAATCAACCAGATTTGGCCGGAAACTCAAGCGATCATTCATCTTAGATGCCCTATCACGGACCCACGGATCACGTTCTAGGCTTTTCCTATTAGACGGACTGACCAGTCAGTCCACTCGTTCCAACAACATAATAGCGCGGCTATCGCGATTAGGCAAGAACAAGTTTCCACAACTTTTCGACCGGTCGCAATACATTGGTGGGATGTGTGGTTCTTTCATTACAATCACCCGTAGGGGCAGTCCGTATGCCGAATGCCGTTGATCCCGCTCCCGATTGAACGGAGCAAGTCGTTTTATGAGCTCGATGTCTCCCGCACACCGCACAATTCTTTCGCAGCAATTGGACCGGGCTCATGTTGTCCGCCATCAAATCGGTGCCGCGGACCTGCTCTTTCTATCGGTATGGTGCGGTCTGGCCGCCGGGCTGCTAGAGGTGGGAGCGAGAGTTTTATTCGGGACTATTGCTCCGAATCCAAGACTCTACATGGTGAGCCGGCACTTCCTCTGGTTGGGCCCGTTGGCAAACCTCCTCTTGTTCCTGGGGATTGGTGTGATCTTGGCGGTGGGCGTCAAGCTGTCGCCGCGAGTTTTGGGATGGATGGGCCCTCGGCTGATCTGCGCCAGCGCCACACTGCCCTTGCTCATGGCGGCAGTCCCTCAAATTCACGCGGAAGCTTGGGCAGTCTTTGGGCTCGGACTGGCAGTTCAGCTCGTTCCAATGTTGGAGCGGCGCATCTCGGTCCTGCGGCGCCGACTCTTGTTGAGCTTCCCTCTCATGGTAGGAATGGTGATCTTGCTGGCGGCATACGTAATCGGGGGAGATCGGCTCAAACAAGCACGGGAGGCCGGGCGTCCCTTGCCACCGCCTGATTCGCCCAACGTGTTGCTGATCGTACTGGATACGGTGCGGGCCGACCATCTCAGCCTTTACGGTTACGAACGATCGACGACTCCTGTTCTGGAGCGACTCGCCCAAGGAGGAATTCGCTTCGACGAAGCGCGCGCGACGGCACCGTGGACTCTGCCTTCGCACGCGAGCATGTTCACCGGCCGCTGGCCGCACGAAGTTGGTGAGAAATGGAGGACTCCACTTCAAGGCGACTTCGCGACCTTGGCCGAATACCTGGGGAGTCACGGTTACGCGACCGCGGGCTTTGTCGGCAATGTCGGCTATTGTTCTCAAGAAACCGGCTTGGCCCGTGGCTTTACTCATTACGAAGATCACGTCATGGAAAACCTGGCTCCGCTCCGGACCGCCGCACTCGTGGAATACTTGGCCAGTGCGACTTCAGGGATCCTTCGAACTTTTGATTTCAGCTCACTCGAGCCCTTGAGGGGATTCGTGACTCGGTGGTTTGAGGTCAAACGAAAAAACGCCGCGTTGATTCGCCGCGCTTTTCTGCGCTGGGTATCCCAACGTGAAGAAACGAGCCGCCCATTCTTTGCATTCCTCAATTTTTTCGACGCGCATCAGCAGTACGTTCTGCCTGCAGGAACACGACGGCGTTTCGTGAATTATTCGCTGACGACCGAGGAAAACAGAATCATGTACGACCTCTGGCCGATTCTTGACAAGATGAGGTTGCCTCGGCCATACATCGACGTCGCACGCGATTCTTATGATGACTGCCTAAGTTACATCGACGAGCAACTGGGCCTGCTGTTTGACGCATTGCAGCGGCATGGCGTACTCAATCGGACTTTAGTGATCGTCACTTCAGATCACGGTGAGGGCCTGGGCGACCACGACCTGTTTGACCACGGCTTGAGTCTTTATCGGACCGAGATTCGGGTGCCTCTGGTAATTCGACCCCCTTCGGCTCTCAATCCGTCGTCCGTTGTGGAAGAGACGGTTAGCCTCCGGGACCTGCCGGCCACGATCGTCGATCTGGTCGGTCTGGGAGCAGGTTCTCCCTTTCCCGGTGGCTCGCTCGCCCGGTTCTGGCGAAATTCGCCGTCGAAAGGCGTGGACCGGTTACGTGAGACCGAACCGGTGGTTTCCGAGTTGAAGGAGCCCAACTCGTCCACCGGGGGCGACAAAGAACGATCTCCGGGGTTGCACGGGCCTTTGATCTCGTTGGCGGCTGACAACTTCGTCTACATCCGAAACGAAGGCGACGGCACCGAGCAGCTTTTTGACATGCACGCCGATCCGCAGGAGTTAAATGACAAGTCCAGAGACGACTCGACACGGCCGGTCCTTGAGGACTTCCGCCAACGTCTCGAACTGTTCCGACGAAAATCCATGCCGTCCCCGCGGTGACGCACGCGGTGGTCCAAGAAGTATCCGGCTATTTACAAGCTTCGTCTTTATCCCGATACCGTTGCACTACTTTTTCACCGCGAGACAGGGTCCCTGCCTTGTCGGGACGACGCGAACCTTTCGGCTATCGTCTTGAACTTGTCGAGAACCACGCGTTGGGGCTCGGTGAGGGCGCACGTCACCCCTTTGTGACAGGCGGCCAGCGTGGCGTCGGCGTCGCCCAATTGGAGCTCAACCAGGGCCAGCCCGAACCAGGCCTCGCCGAGACGATGGTCGACTTCGATGGCCGCGCGGAACGTCTTCTCGGCGGCTTCGATGTCGGTCGATGCGAGCTCGGCCTGTGCGATCCGCGCCAGTCGCAATGCGTGGGACGGGGGAGCCTGGGCTCGTTCCCAGTATCTCCGCGCTTCGGCCGGCTCGCCGAGTTGCAAATGCGTGACCGCGATCCGGTCGGCCAGTTCCCACGGGAGAGCGATCCCGCGCGCCTCGGCCTCGCGAGCGAGCTCGACAGCGGCCAACGCCCGGCCGCGATGTAGAAGGTCCTCGAAGAGTGCAAGCACCTCAGAAGCGCCGGCCCCAGGCGGGAGAGGCACACGGTCGACGGACGACGGTCGAAGAGGTTCTGCCTCCGGCGCAGCGGCCCATGGCGTGGACTGCTTCGATAGCTCGTCGGCCCAATCGCGAGCGTCGATCATCCCCCGGGAGTTGTAGTCGGATTTCATTGTGAGCAAGGCTGATAGCACTTCGCCCGCAACTGTTTCGAGAGCGATTGTGCGGCGCAGCGCGTAGGTCGCCTGCGCTCCGGCAAGGCTCTGCGCGGGGTCCCACGCTCTGGCCCCTCCGGCGGACTGTGTCGTCAGTTCCTCAGTCGGATACCAGAGCCCAGTGCCGAAGGCCAGCCACGCCCGGGGGTCGTCCGGCGAAAGAGCCAGTGCTTCGCGACCTCGGGCGCCAGCTAGCAAAAGGATCGGGAGCCGCTGCTTCCACATCCCTGCCTTCCTCGGCAGCGATTGGCCCACGCAGACCAACCCCTGCAACTCCCCCAATGCCTTATCGAAGTCTCTCGCAGAAGGCTCGCGCGCCTGCTGAGAAAATGTTGGGCTGCGAAGTCGATGGTACGAAACGACGTTTCGAGATCGTTCCTGCCGCTTTCCAGGAAAACCGAAGCCACCGAGTCAAAGTACACGCAGCGCCAGCGGGGATCGGCCAGAAGCGTCGCTTCGGCCCCGAACTCCCTGGCATGATCGAGCAAGATTGACGGCCCGCCCATCCGTTCCACCACCTCGGACCATCCCGGCCGACCCTCGTTCATTGCCTTGTGGAGCCACAGATAAGTCTCGAAGGTGACCTCGGAGGCGACTTCCAGGCGCGGGTCCATGAACGGCTTTCGCCCCGGGGAGTTGTGAAACAGAAAGACGGCAGCCTGAGCCAGGTCAAAGGCAACGCATGGGCATGCCCGGCCGGCCTGCGAATCGCGCCGCCTCGTGCGCGAATGTCGACGGTGTCTCTCTCAATCCGAGTGCGAAGGGTCGCCCACCTGTCGTTGCCAATTGGCCGGCAGCTGCACGGACTGCGCCAATCGCGATGAGGCCGGCCATCACGACACGTGTTGCCGCGCCGCACCATTCCCGTTGCCAACTCACCGTCTCCGAGCCCCTGGCGAACACCTTCGCCGCCCAGTCACCCAGCCCGGACGCAAGCACAAACCCGGCAATCAAGCCGAAGATGTTCGCGTTGCGGATCGCTTGAAGAGCCAAATACCCGAACGCGATCGCGAGCAGAACATGGAACAGCCGTGCGCCGGCATGAAGCGTCAATAAAAGGGCCACCACTGCAGCAAGCCCAGCGACCGAAGGCCATGTGATCGGCCCGATGTCGAGTACGCTGAAGGCGCCCGAGTTGCCGAGCATGTTGCCCTGGAGCCACGGGAGGCCACCGGCGAGCGCTACTCCGGCGCAGGCAGACAGCAACGCCGCGACGGGAGATCGCCACACCACAAACGCAGCGGCGATGACACCCAGCGCGAAGAACCCAGCGGGAACCGTTCTGCCCGCTTGGCTCAGCCAGTCGGGGGTGCCTGCCAGCGGCAGACTGAGGGTCGCGAAGGTCGTGAGTCCGACGGCCATAGCCATTCCAATCATCCATCGGCTGACAAAAGAGGGCCGCGGACGGCCATCACGGGTTGTCTCCTTGGTCCAATATTCCCAAATGGCGGGTACCAGGCAGCTTATTGGCAGCATGACGAGCAAGAAGTACATGCCTCGCCCAAGCAAGCTCCTGACCGCGATCGGGGCTCTGGGGTCCTGGAAGAACCTCGAGGGGAAATAGAACTCGATGATGTTCTCCTTGTAGATCCCGCCATGGGGGCCGATCTTCGCGAACAGCTCAAAGGGGAAGAGCGCTCGCGCAGCCCATAGGGATTGATCAAGCACGCGGCGACGACCGTTGCCGAGGCGAGCCCGATGTGCGTCCACCAGTGAAATGCGGTCCGATCAAACGAATCGCCAGCGGCCAATCGACAACGGAGCGTGCGCACGGCACCGTCGGCAAGGTAAGCCCCCAGGATGATTGGTCCGAGGATGAACAGGCCGTGCGAATTGACCCACAGGACCTGGATCGCGGGCAACGCCCATATGAAAGCGGGTCGTCGATCGCACCGGAGCAACACAGCCATGTAAGCGGCTAGGAACGCGAGCGAGAATACCTCAGGGCGTGGGGGTAGCCTTGTGCTCATCGCCAGCAGGGCAGGCGCCCAAGCGGCGGCGACCACCCAAGTAGGCCAGTCGCGCTTTCGTGCCGTCATCGCGATCAAGAGCGTGACCCCGCATGAGACAGAGGCCAGCAGGATCATTCCCGCGACGCCGCCGTACTGGTAAGCCAGTGCCAGCGGGATTTGAAACCCCCAGTGCAGGTCGATCCACTGGCGGTCGGCCGAGGCGAAGGTGAACGGATCGAGTGTCGGCAGGCGGCGATTCTCCAGGATCCATTGGCCGGAGCGGAGGTGCCACCAAACGTCGGGGTCGTACAACTGCTGAGAGGCAAGTACGGAGGCCGCGGCGACCACGGCGGTTACAAGCAGTCCGTCGAGCCAACGACGGAGATTATGGCAAAAGTCGATGGATCGCGGTTGATCGGCCGGCCGCATCCTCTTTTGGTCCTTGTGACCGAAGTGCTGCAAGCTTTACTCGGTTGCGCGGCCCATTGTACCAGGCGGCCGGCTCACTGAGATCTTGTACGGACACCGCCAAGACGATTCCCCGTCAAGAGGTTGTCCGAAATCGGACGTGACCGCCTGGGTGTTCCTTTGCGTAGATTCGCCGCACATTGCTAGCGGCGAGAACGCTAGGTCATCTTGGCGCCATTCCCTTCAGATTGAGCGCCGAGATGCCGGCGTCAGAGACGAACGTGGACGATGTCGATCCCGACCATTCGCACAACCAGTTGATTGCTTCACGAAAACCGATTTTCTTGATCCGCATCACGAGGGCGACCGCGTTGCCGCCGGCGCCACAGCCCATGCACGACCAGCGCGGCTGGCCAACGGCGACCCACAGGCTGGGACTTTCGCCTTCGTGGAACGGGCAATGCCACCATAAATCGTCGCCGCAGCTTCGTACCGAGGGTCCAAGCAAGTTGGCCGCCACCATTGCCAACTCACATTTGTGCTCAATCTCATTCCAAGACGTTTGGCACGTTGGCCGCGGTCGGTAAAGCCTCAACATTCGGTGCGATGCCAGACCCTGACTCATGTGAATTGTCCTCGGCTATATCGGCACAACGGAGCGAGGTTGTCATCCCGCTCCTTCTAAAGCGTCGCTAATCGCTGGGCTTCGCGCGGTTGTCCCAAAGAGAACGGTCGTAACGCCAAGAAACCCGCTGCGATGCCAGTCACCCTCTTTTAAACAGACTGCTCATCTGCCAATATTACACTGCGATTGTTAGGCCGTTGCAGATTCGCAAGAGGAATTCTGCTCGGCGACCCTTTCTTCCGCACGGCCTGCACGGTCGGGCTGTCTACACTGCTAAATCGCAAATCAACTCTCGTATACGCAAACAACTCCAAGGGGGAGCGCGCAATGGTACCGAAAATGGTGGTGGAGTTCATTGGAACGTTTTTCCTGGTATTCACCGTTGGTATGACGGTAAAAGGGCCGGACAGTGCGGGGGCGATGGCAGCCCTGGCGATCGGCTCGTCTTTGATGGTGATGGTGTACGCCGGTGGGCATTTTTCCGGCGGCCATTACAACCCGGCCGTCACCTTGGGTGTGACGTTGCGGGGGAAGGCGACCTGGGATGAAGCCATTCCGTACTGGGGAGCACAGTTCGCAGCAGCGATCGTGGCGGCACTGCTGGTTCTGTTCATCAAGGCGAGCGCGACGCCACCGGCAGGGGATGCGCCCGCCGGAACGGTGTATTCCATCCCGGCCCAGCTGCTGGTCGAGTTCCTGTTCACATTCGCGCTCGTCTATGTGGTGCTGAACTCGGCGACTGCCAAGGGGACGGCCGGCAATTCGTTTTATGGGCTGGCGATCGGCTTCACGGTGGTCGTCGGGGCGTTTGCCGTCGGACCGGTGTCGGGCGGAGCGTTCAATCCGGCAGTCGCGTTGGGAGTTGCGACGGCGGGGATCGCCGGATGGGGCGGCATCTGGATTCCGCTCGTCGCCGACTTCGCCGGTGGAGCATGCGCGGCACTTCTGTTCAACGCGCTCGACATGGGCGGGGACAAATCTTGATCGAACGAGGTGTTTTGGCGTGGAATCAACAGTCTTGGGACCTGGAATCAAAGTTGTCGCGCAGCGATGAGGCTTAGTTATCGATCCGAACTCCGAAGGCCGAAACGTCTCATTCGATGAGTCGATGATGGCGCGTGCGCTCGAGCTGGCGCGGGAGGCGCGGAACATGGGCGAGGTGCCGGTCGGTGCCGTGGTCGTGCGTGCCGGCCGGATCCTCGCCCAATCTTTCAACCTGCGCGAGACACTCCACGATCCGACGGCCCACGCCGAGCGGCTGGCGCTGACCTGGGCTGGCCGAGCGATCGGGTCGTGGCGGCTCGATGGGTGCGTTCTCTATGTGACGCTCGAGCCGTGCGCGATGTGCGCGGCGCGATCGTCCACAGCCGGATCGCGCGGCTCGTCTACGGCGCGACCGATCCCAAGGCGGGTGCCTGCGAGAGTCTTTATCGCCTGGTTTCCGACCCGCGGCTCAATCACCGAGTGCCGATCACGGCCGGTGTGCTGGCCGAGGACTGCGGCGAACTCCTCAAAGAATTCTTCCAGGAACGCAGGGCTTTTCGTAAACTGGACGCGTGCAAAGGGAAGTGACGGAGGGGTGCCTGAGTGGTTGAAAGGGCCGGTCTCGAAAACCGGTGTACCGCTTCGCGGTACCGTGGGTTCGAATCCCACCTCCTCCGCTTGTAAAGCCTACCAGCGCCAGCCCGCTGCTGCCGCCATCGAACTCGCAATCCTCAAACTTGGTCGCCCCCTCTTCGAAGTCCGAGCGCCAGGCTGGCGCCAACAGCAGATGTTGTGATCCGGATCGGGCAGATCGACGTACTCCCTCTCCGTTCCATGGCAATAGTCAGTACAATAACCGCCGGTAGATCTTTTCGCCTTCCGTCGGACTCAATCCGACCAGATTTCCTGGAGCGTTCTCTTGCCGGCCGAGATTCTCGATGGACGAGCCCTGGCCCAGCAAGTCCGCCGTCAGGTGGCGGCCGAGGTCGCCGGCCCTGACTTCCGAAACCGGGATCGTCCCGGGCTTGACCGTCATCCTGGTCGGCGACGACCCGGCCAGCCAGGTCTACGTCCGCAACAAAGCAGACCGCGTGCAAAGCGGCCGGGATGAACGGGACCGTTCTGCGGCTGCCGACCGCGACCACCACAGGCCGAGCTCCTGGCCACGATCGACCGCCTGAACGACGATCCGACAGTGCACGGCATCCTGGTGCAGTTGCCTCTGCCCAAGCAAATCGACGAGCCGCCGTTGTCGAACGAGTTGCGCCGCTCAAGGACGTCGACGGCTTCCACCCGTTCAACTTCGGCCTGCTGGCGGCCGGTACGCCGCGGTTCGTGCCGTGCACGCCGCTGGGCATCCGCGAACTTCTGATCCACTCGGGAGTCGAGACCCGTGGCATGCACGCCGTCGTCCTGGGCCGGTCGCAGATCGTGGGCAAACCGATGGCCCTGCTGCTGCTTCAGAAAGGGCGAGGGGGGCGACGCGACCGTGACGGTCTGCCACACCGGCAACCCGCGACGCCGCCGCTCATCGCCCGCCAGGCCGATCTCCTCGTCGTCGCCATGGGCCGGCCCGAGCAGGTCACGGCCGATTGGGTCAAGCCCGGCGCGGTCGTGATCGACGTGGGCATTCACAAGCGCGACGACGGCCGGCTTTGCGGCGACGTCCATTTCCGGAGCGTGGCCGAGGTCGCCTCGCGGATCACGCCCGTGCCCGGCGGCGTCGGGCCCCTGACGATCGCGATGCTGCTCCAGAATACATTGGCGGCTGCACGGTCGTCTGTGGGCCGATAGTCATTGGCCATCGGCTAAGAAGGCGGTCGTCGCCTGCGAAGCTCATAATCTCGGAGGGAACGGCTCAACCTGAGCGAGACACAACGAATGATCAAACTGGGCATCTGCAACGAGCTGTTCGAGGGCTGGGAGTTCAGCCGCGTGTGCCGGGTCGTCAAAGAGCTCGGCTACGACGGCCTGGAAATCGCCCCATTTACCCTGGCGCCGCGGATCACCGACTTGAGCGCCGCGCCGGCGGCGCGAGCTCAAGGCGATCGTCGAGGACGCCGGGCTCGAGACGATCGGTCTGCACTGGCTCTGGCCAAGACCGAAGGGTTTTATCTGACGACGCCCGACGCCGGCGGTGCGCCGGGCGACCGGCGACTACCTGATCGCGCTGGCCGAGGCGACCCGCGACCTCGGAGGCTCGCTCCTGGTGCTTGGTTCGCCCAAGCAGCGCGATCTGTTGCCGGGCGTGACCTATGATCAGGCCGTCGGGATACGCGATCGAGGTCTTCGAGCGCGTCATGCCGGCGATCGGCGCGGCTGGAATCGATCTCTGCCTCGAGCCGCTGGCGCCCAACGAAACCAACTTTCTCAACACGTGCGCCCAGGCGATGGACGTGATCAACGCAGGTCGATCACCCTCATTTCAAGCTTCACATGGACGTGAAGGCCCAGAGCAGCGAGCCGGGCGCGACCGTCCCCGAGCTTGATCGTTCGATATGCCGCGTTTCGCCGGCCATTTCCACGCCCAAGATGTCAACCTGCGCGGGCCCGGGATGGGCGATGTCGACTTTGGGCCGATCATGAAAGCACTCGTCGACGCGCGATACGATCGGTGGGTCTCGGTCGAGGTTTTCGATTTTGCGCCAGGAGCGGAAGAGACCGCCCGGCGGAGCATCGACTGCTTGAGAGCGTCTCTGGAGGCGGCCTTGGTCGGGTCATCCGGCTGAGTCGCCAAGTCGACCGGCCTTGCGATGAGTTTGGGGGTGCTCTAAGATACATGAAGACTTCGACGAGACGGCGGACGAGGAGATTCCATGCGCAGCAGCACTCGGTGGCTGATCGGGCTGCTCCGGATCATGTCCGCCACGTTGGCAAATTGTGTTTCTTCGGGAGAATCGGTTGATCGCGACCGGTATGGATCTTTTTCCTTCCGTTGCGCGATGAGTTATGATGTGGCTGTCGATCGGCGGATGAGTGTAAAGCCTCGTTGCATGGGTTCGAGTAGCGACAGCGCGAGATCACTGCCTCGCAGCGGCGGGGCCTCGTTATAGTCCCCTTGAGGGGACGAAAGGATAAGGTATGCCATCGGGTAAGGACATCACGGGCGGTGGCTCGGCGGGACGGGGGAAAACGAAATGGCGGTGGCAACATGAGCTCGGGAACCACGGGCGGCCCCAAGAAAAACGCCTATTGCTCCTTCTGCCGCAAGAGCTATCGCGACGTCGGCCCGCTGGTGGAAGGTCCTGGCGACGTCTACATCTGCGGCGATTGCATCGAGCTCTGCCAGCAGATCCTCGACCAGGAGCGGAAACGGCGCGGCGTTCCCAAGACGCTCTTCACCGACATCCCGACGCCGCGCGAGATCAAGGAGCAGCTCGACGCCTACGTGATCGGCCAGGAACGGGCCAAAAAAGTCCTGTCGGTGGCCGTGCACAACCACTACAAGCGGCTGGTTCACGGCGAAGACCCCGAGACCGAAGTCGAGCTCGACAAGTCGAACATCCTCTTGATCGGGCCGACCGGCTGCGGCAAGACGCTGCTGGCGCGGACGCTGGCTCGGGTCTTGAACGTTCCCTTCGCCATCGGCGACGCGACCACGCTCACCGAGGCCGGCTACGTGGGCGAGGACGTCGAGAACATCCTGCTCAAGCTGTTGCACGCCGCCGACTTCGATCTCGAATCCGCCCAGCGCGGCATTATCTACATCGACGAAATCGACAAGATCGGCAAGACCACGCACAACGTCTCGATCACGCGCGACGTCTCCGGCGAGGGAGTCCAGCAGGCCCTCTTGAAGATGCTCGAGGGGACCGTGGCCAACGTGCCCGCCGCAGGGGGGCCGCAAGCATCCCGAGCAGCAGTACATCCAGATGGACACGACCAACATCCTGTTCATCTGCGGCGGGACGTTCGTCGGCCTCGAGAACATCATCGCGCGGCGAGTCGGCCGCAAGACGATCGGCTTCGGCAGCCAGACCCAGGCCGAGCAGCACACCGACCTGGGCGAGCTGCTCGGCAAGGTCACCTCCGACGACCTGCTCGAGTTCGGCATGATCCCCGAGTTCATCGGCCGGCTGCCGGTCATCAGCCCGCTCATGCCGCTGGACGTCAACGCCCTGGTCCAGATCATGACCGAGCCGAAGAACGCCCTGGTCAAGCAATACCGCCGCTTCTTCGACATGGAAGGAGCCGACGTCGAGTTCACCGCCGAGGCGCTTGCAAGAGATCGCCAAGATGGCCAAGGCCAAGGACACCGGTGCCCGCGGCCTGCGCTCGATCGTCGAAGACATCATGCTCGACATCATGTTCGAGCTGCCCGACCGGGCCGCCAAGGACAAGGGAAAGTTCCTGGTCACCGGCGAGGTGGTCCGCAAGGAGAAGAGCCTCTTCGACTCGCCTCCCGTGCCGCTGACCACCTCCAAGGCGTCCGAACGCGAGCGCAAGAAGGAAAGCGCTTGAGACGCGTCCCTGGCGCGTTCGCTCGTTCGACTTTGATTGTGATCGACATTCAACTCCGGTAAACACCATGAGCACGGTCGAACACGTCAAGCTGGAAAATCTCCCGCCTTTGGTATCCCGCCAATGCCCGTAGCTCGTTAGCCCGGGCGCGACCCAGCTAGTTTGCGAAGCAAATCCAACCCCTGACATAAAGTCCCGTCGTCGACGGCGTAGGAGATGCGGAAGTGGCTGTCGCGTTGAGAGAACACGTTGCCGGGGATGATGAGCAGGTTGTTCTTGATCGCCTCGGCGACGAATTCGCTGCCCGTACCCCAAGGAGCGCGCGGGAACGCGTAGAAGGCACCTTCGGGAAGTGAAAGCTCGAAGTCATCGCTCAGGGCCTCGACCACCATGTCGCGCTTGCGGCGATAAGAGTCGATTTGTGCGGTCAGGTCCTGGTCGAGGGCGACGACTCCACCGTACTGGGCCATGCTCGGGGCACAGACATAGCTGAATTGCTGAAGCTTGGCCATCTCCTGGATCAAGCGGGCGGGGCCGTGGGCATAGCCGAGCCGCCAGCCGGTCATGCCGTAAGTCTTGCTGAAGCCGTCGACCACCAGCACGTCGTCGTTCCAGCTTGCCGGCGTGGCGAAGGGATGATCGTAGCAAAAGGCCCGGTACACCTCGTCGCTGATCAAGAGGACGTCGCGGCGGCGGCAAAGTTCGGCCAGGGCTCGCATTTCGTCGGCCGTGCCGACGACGCCGGTCGGATTGGCCGGCGTATTGACGACCACGCACTTGGTCCGCGCGGTCATCGCCGCCTCGACGCGGCCGGCATCGATCCGGAAGTCGGGATAGGTGTCGACCAGCACCGAAACGCCCCCCGCGAGCGTGGCCAGGTGGCGATACATCACGAAATAAGGGTCGAAGACGATCACCTCGTCGCCCGGATTGACCACGCAGCACAGCGCCAGCAGGAGCGCGCCTGACGTACCCGCCGTGATCAGGACCTGGCGGTCGGCGTGACCGAACTGGGCGTCGACGGTCCCCTGAATCTTGTTTCTCAGCTCGGGAATGCCCTGAGTGACGGTGTAGGCATTGTGGCCAGACTCAATGGCATGGATGGCGGCGGCCTTGACCGGGTCGGGGACGTCGAAATCAGGGAGCCCGATCGAGAGGTTGATCGGGTCCTTCATCGACTTTGGACATGTCGAACGCCTTGCGGATGCCCGAGGCGTCGATGTGCTTCATCCTGTCGGCGATCCAGGCGTCGTTCACTGCTCTTGGCTCGTGTGGGGGATGCTGTGGTTCGACCGTCGTTGCCAGAAGCGCTTTTTGTGCGTGCGACTGGTGGCAAGCAGCTAGTACGTGATCAGGCTGAAGACTTCGCCCGGCTCGAGCCGGCGCGGCCACCCAGGAACGACAACTCGATCAGGAACGCGCAGGCGACGACTTCGGCTCCGGTCGACTGGACCAGGTCGCGGCAGGCGCGCATCGTGCCGCCGGTGGCCAGGACGTCGTCGATCAAGAGGACACGGCGTCCTGGGCCGAAGGCGTCGGTGTGCACCTCCAGCTTGTCGGTGCCGTATTCCAGTTGATATTCGAGCGCGATCGTGGCGTAAGGAAGCTTGCCTGGTTTGCGGATCGGCACGAAGCCGGCGTTCATCTCCAGGGCCAGCGGGGCGCCGAAAATGAAACCGCGGGCCTCGGCCGCGGCGATCACGTCGATTCCACGGCCCGAAAAATGCTTCCTTGAGTCCGGCAATGGTCGCTCGAAACGCCTCGGGATGGCTCAAGAGCGGCGTGATGTCCTTGAACAGGATGCCCGGCTTGGGGAAATCCGGAATGTCGCGAATGAATTCGCGGAGGTCAATCGTCGCCGGACCGGGCATCGATCACTTGCTCCCTTAAAGGCGGTGGCCCCGCAGCTTGAACCAATCCGCAAAGAGCCCCCGGTAGTCACCGGTCGCTGCCGTTCTGAACATCGCGTGCTCGGAACCAATATCGGGAAACTTTGCCAATTTGTCTAGGGCCCCCAAGGCACGGCGGCAGGCGCCGCCGCTAACTGGTTTTGCAGCCGCGTATGATGTCCGGCCCAGCAATCCGTAAGCCCGTTTCCAGCAGGGCGAGGTGATACTCCTCCGTGCCCGAGGCCCGATTCCTCGATTTTCC
This sequence comes from uncultured Isosphaeraceae bacterium, assembly GCA_963850935.1. Taxonomy (GTDB): domain Bacteria; phylum Planctomycetota; class Planctomycetia; order Isosphaerales; family Isosphaeraceae; genus CAWFRS01. The sequence continues at coordinate 169,210 of CAWKNT010000011.1, read as the reverse complement.
GTCTTGTTGGGGTTGTCCAATTGCGTTAAGAATCCTCACACTCGGTGCGGACACGCGCACCGTCGTCCACCAGGGAAGGCAGCAGGCGATGTTGCAAGCTACGCGGATGGATTTGCTTCGTTGTGCGAACCGGGGATTCTCGCCAGGCGGGCGCTGTTTTGGATGTCTTGAGGAAAATGAAGAAGTTCTGACTTGCCGTGAGTGCGGAGTTTGCTACCCCGTCGTATGCGGCGTGCCTGTGATCAAGCGCGAAGATGGCATAGAGGCGGAATCGTGGTTCGAGTCGATGTATCGAGGTCGAAGCCGCCACGACGACGTCGCCAGCGAGTATCTTCGATCCGAACGAGACTTCATGGAGCGCTTCGCGGCCGACCGAGGCCTAACAGGGCCGTGTCTGGAGGTCGGCTGTGGAACGGGCTGCTTTGCCGAGATCATGCCCGACTATATCGGTTTGGAATACTCGCTCAGCTCACTTTTGGCAGACGGGTTTGAGTCGGCGAATCGTATCTGCGGCGACGCGCGCTGGATACCGCTGGCAGCAGAGAGCGCGGAATGCGTCTTCAGTTTTAATACCCTGGAACATGTTGCCGACGTTGACTTGGCCTTCAGCGAGATGGATCGCGTGTTGCGACCAGGGGGCTGGTTAGTGTTGAAACCCGCGTGGCACTGCACGCGGTACATCACGGAACTGATCCCAATACTCCCGTACTCCAAATTGAATCCGCGGCAGAAGCTGACAAAGGCGCTTTTGCCGCTGCTGAAGTCAAAGATCTACAAGTGCGCCACGCGGATACCCGCTCGCGTCGGGCGCCGGCTTACCAGTTCTGCCAAAGCCCCTCTGCGCTGGGGCCAGCTCACTCCCTACCACGGCGACGCATGGATCAGCGACGCAGACGCCGTTGCCAGCATCGATTGTCATGAGGGAATTCTTTACTACCTAAGCCGCGGTTACACCTGTTTGTCGCACCCAACAGCCATTCGTCAAATCCTGGCGGGGCATGATCTGGTCGTACTTCAGAAGTGTTGAGGCAACGAGCGACTGATGGTAAATCAGGACGGCCAGGCTCCGTTTCGAGTTGAGCCTGGCCGTAACATGTCGTTTGACGATCAGAATCATGCAGTCAGCAATGTCGAATGTCAGTTCGACGGAGCCGATGCGGGGGCAGACGCGCTGCCGGCAGTGGAGCCCTGCGCGGAATTGCCGCCAGTGGAACCCTTCAAGGGGCGGTTGAGCTTCTCGAATTGCTTAGCAGCATCGGGGGCCAAGGCGGCAGGTGTTGGGATTTTGGGCCGTGAAACAGCGGCAGCGGCTCCGGCCGCAACGGCCGCTCGTACATTAGATCCCTTGGCTGCAGCCGGGTTGGACATCAATTTGACGTCGCGGTCAACGCCGTAACTGGGGTCCTTTTCCTCGTGCGCAAGCTTGACGGTGCCCACCAATTGGTTTTCAATCGCGGCTGCTTTGAGGAGTTCCTGGAAAACACCCTGCATGGCCTCCTTGAGCTTGACCTCGTAGATCATCTCTTGGGTCTGCTTCAAGATGAGAGGATCGGACAGTTTGGCATCTTTCACCGCAGGGACGACCGACTCGCGGCGGAGGATCACCCAGGCCATTTCGCTGACCTGAATCGGACCGGTAAAGTCGCCATCCTTGGGCTTATGGGATGGGTCTTTATCGGCGGGATCACCGTCTACGAGTTGTTGAAATGCCGAGTCCGACAGATTCTGAGGATAGGCGTGCCGCGTGATCGGCTCGGCGAGGAGACCTCCCAGCGAACGGGTTCCCGTGTCCTTCGATTGTTCCTGGGCAGTCTTTTCAAAGCCCGCGGGGTTTTGCCGCAGTTGCTCCCAAACGGCTTGAGCGGTGGACAGTTTGTCGAGCAGGATCATACGGCACCGTAGTTTTGCGCCATACTGTGCCTCGAACGCATTCTTCATATCTTCGGGAGTGACCTGTACTCGGCCGGAGCTCAGTTTTCGCAACGCAAGGCGCAGGATAAATAATGTCGCGAGCGTACTGAACCGGGCTGATGCCGCGCTCTTTGTCGAGCGTCCGCAGCCACTGTTCACGGTTGATCCCAAACCGCTGGGCTACCGTGTCAATTTCCTGGTCGATTTCGGCCGCGGTAACCTCCAGCTTCCTGGCACGTAAGCCCTGGTCGATCAGCGTACGGTGGATAAGCAGCTCCAGGACTTTCTTCCCTTCCTTGGCGACGCACTCGTCGGCGAGCTGTTGCCGCGAGATGATTTGACCGTTAACGATCGCAATCGGATCGCCGGGATTGACCGGAATCGCGGTCGGCGTCGGCTTCAGCCCAGGTACATCGATGTCTTTGACATTGACGTTGTATTGTGGATCGGCTTTCGTGTTAGGTGCCGGAGGAGGTAATTTGAACTTTGATGGGCTGTTCTGTTGTGCTCGAGACGGACAAACCGCCACGATCATGACAATGGCCAGCACGAAGCCGAATAACCACACTCCGCGACCGCGATCCTTTGCGATCATCACGTGGGATCTCCCCAATTCCTTGGTTGGTGGCGAAATATCCTCAAGACGAGAGGCAGTCGGGCCGAGACTCTAGATTTTTGCCAGGAAACGGTCAATCTCAATTCCTGCACTGTCGGGCCCGCCGGCCCGCCGGACGCAGCGACTCTCGACATGGCATCAGTGAGCGAATCGATGACAAAACGACCAAACGGCTGGGCTTCATCGTTTTTGATTCTCGCTACGGTCGTCCCGCTTGCTCGAGCAGCGCGCGCGGACGACACCTTCTCGAAACACGTCGTGGTGTCGCAAGAAGGGCACGCTTCGGATGTTGGCCGGGACATTCTGCGCCGCGGCGGCAACGCGATCGATGCGGCGATCGCGACGGCCTTTGCCTTGGCGGTCACGCTCCCCGAAGCCGGCAACCTGGGTGGCGGTGGATTCATCGTCGCTTACCTCGCCGATCGCCGAGAGGTGGTCACGATCGATTTTCGAGAGATGGCGCCCAAGGCTTCCGGCCCCGCGATGTACCTTAATCAGGGTAGCAAACTCAAAGCCCATCATCGGTCCGGGGGGTGGGCAGCCGGAGTACCGGGCACGGTCCGCGGCCTTGGGCTCGCTCATGTCCGCTACGGGAAGACACCCTGGTCTCAGTTGGTACGCCCGGCGGTGGGGCTGGCACGCGACGGTTTTCCGATTTCCGCTGACTTAGCCGGTTCGCTCAATCGGCAACTGGCAACCACGAGTGCCCCAGATCGCAAAGTATCAAGGCGCGACGACCACAGCCGGCTGGGAGACTTCCCCGAGTCGGCCTCCGTTTTCGGCAAGCCCGATCGAACGCCTTGGCGAGCTGGCGATCGGCTCGCCCAGCACGATCTCGCCGAAACTCTCAGCCGAATTGCCGAAGCCGGCCCCGACGAGTTTTACACCGGCCGCACAGCCGAGTTGATCGCGAATTACATGGAGCAAAACAACGGTTTTGTGAGTAAGGGCGACCTGCGTTCCTACCAGGCCAAAATGCGTCCACCAGTCCACACGACGTTCCGCGGCTTCGAGGTGTTCAGCATCGGTCCGCCTTCGGCGGGAGGGATCGTCCTGTGTCAGATTTTGAATATTCTCGAGCCGTTCAATCTGAAGGAGGATGGCCGTACTTCAGAGCGGACGCTTCATCGTGTCACCGAGGCTATGCGGCGAGCTTTTTACACGAGGGCAACAGTGGTCGCCGACCCGGATTACGTCGCCATTCCGATTGAAGAGCTGACATCGAAGGCTTATGCCGCAAAGCTGGCCGCATCGATCGGGGACAAAGCCACGCCAAGTGAGGCCCTTGCGAGTTTCCCAATTGAGCCGGCCGAAAGCGATCACACCACCCACCTTTCCACGATCGACCAGGCCGGCAACGCCGTCGCGCTCACTTATACTCTCGAAGAGTCATATGGCGCCAAATGCGTGGTGGCTGGGGCGGGCTTTTTGCTCAACAATGAAATGGGAGATTTCAACCTCATTCCCGGCCGCACCGACACCGCGGGCCGCATCGGAACTCCGGCTAACCAGATTGCGCCCCATAAGAGGATGATCAGCTCTCAAACTCCGACGCTCTTGATCAAGGATGGCCGCATTCGGGTTGTCACTGGCTCGCCCGGCGGACGCACGATCCCCAATACGACGTTGTGGGTCGTGCTCAATCTGGTCGAGTTCGGGTTGGGTCCAAAAGAGGCCGTGCGCGCTCCGCGGACTCATCACCAGTGGTTCCCCGACGTCATGGTCCTGGAAGGACGCTCGTGGGCCCAGCCCACCCGCCTCGCGCTCACCGCCTTGGGGCATAAGGTTAGCATGATCGAGCACCAAGGGAATGCCAACACGATCGTTGTCGATCCCGATGGCAGCCTGCACGGCATCGCTGATCCGAGGCGGGCGACGACGAAGGCGTCGGGCGATTGAAGGCATAAACCGCGCGCGGTCGACGCCGTGTTGATTTTCCAAAACGTCGGCTCACGGTCGGCGAGGCACACGCTTCGGGTCTCTGCGTAAGACAAAGTGTTAGCTCGTTCGGCTCGCGGACTGCCCCAATTGATTTGCGTCAGTCACGATTTCCGCACGCGCCCTGATAATCGAATCCGAGCTAAGCTTGCTCTAGAACGCGCGAATGCCGCTTTTTCCAGTGGAGTCGACCATAATGTCGAGCCCTTCCCATTCGGATAGTCCAACGATCGTCCTGCGCATCAGCGATGGAACATTTCACATGCATCGGGTTTTCAACGATTTTGCGCAGGCAAGTCGAAGCGCTGAAGCGTACGCCGGAGCGGGGTACGCCGTCGCGATGATGTCGGCAACGGGCAGGTTTTTGATGGGTTTCGAGGCACGAAGGCAGCGGCTAGCTGTCTGATTCTGGCCAACCGCCGCCGATGCACTTGATCGCTCAATCGGCACTTTTTCCGGGAAAAATAGGGTCAAACGAGGCCCCGATTCGAAAAAAACCGGGAAATTGCAGTCAAAATCGCCGTTTTGACCTTATTTTGCTGGATGTTTTCGGCATAATCGTCGAATACGAACACCAGGAGCCTCGATTTTTCCCTTCAGGAGAAGGGTGAAAGACCAACCGGTTCGTATGGTCCGTACCAGTCGAGGCAGTGAAATCACACAGGAGGGCTTTGCTTCCATGGCCAAGAAAGCCGCAACGAGCACCGCCGCCCCCAAGGCGGCCCCCGCGTCCGGATCGTCGAGCAAGCCGGCGACGAAGGGGGAGATCTACACCAAGCTGGCAACGACGACGGGACTTTCCAAGAAGCAGGTTTCCACGGTCTTTGATGAGCTGACGAAGCTCATTAGCAACGAACTCGGCAAGAAGGGCCCTGGACTCTTTGTGGTCCCCGGTCTTCTCAAGCTGAAAATCGTCCGAAAGCCGGCCACCAAGGCCAAGACCGGGATCAACCCCTTCACCAAGGAGCCAATGACCTACAAGGCCAAGCCGGCACGGAACGTCGTCAAGGCTCTGCCGCTGAAGTCGCTCAAGGAAATGGTCTAGCCCGACTCAGCCCACCACATGGTGGGCTGGAAGTCCCTACTTCGTGCGAACGATCTAAAACCGCGCAGGCCGGCCAAACCGATGGTCGACGCCAGCGCGGTTTTTCGTTGGATCTCAGCCACGTTGTGCCCGTCGGTTCTCAGGATCGACACTAGCGAGGCGACATTGGACGCGCGCGATACCACTCGACGTACCGCCTGATGCCTTCGCCGAACGGTGTTGAAGGCGCGTATCCTAGTTCGCTTTTGGCCCTGTCAATGGCGGCGAATGTCTGCTTGACGTCTCCCGGCTTGCTCAGGCAGCTTCTGGATGGTTGCCCGTTTTCCTAGTGCAAGCGCGATCGTGTCAATCATATGCTTGAGTTCGATTGGCTCGGAGTGCCCGAGGTTGTAAAGGTGATGTCCAGTGCAGCGCTCGATGGCGCGGCAAATTCCGTCGACGATGTCGTCGACGTATGTGTAATCGCGCCGGGTTGTGCCGTCGCCGAACATCGGCACTGGCTCATTCTGATCAATCAACCGGGTAAATTTGGCGATTGCCAGATCGGGTCGATTGCGCGGGCCAAAGGCCGTAAAGAAGCGAAGTCCTGTGACCGGCAGGCCATGAATGTGATGGAATGTGTGCGCCAATAGTTCACACGCTTTCTTCGTGGCAGCATACGGGCTAACCGGCAGGTCGACCGGGTCAGTCTCGCGGAACGGTCCTGCCGCGCGGTCGCCATAGACGCTTGAGCTCGAGGCGTAGATAAATCGCGGCCGGGGCACGAGCCGGCTGGCTGCCTCGAGCCAAACGACGGTCCCCACAACGTTCACGTCTGCGTACAAACGTGGGTCGTCGATGCTGGGCCGGACGCCTGCCCGCGCCGCCAGGTGGACGATCACGTCTGGGCGGCTGTCGGCTACCAGCGCGTTGACACGTTTGGCATCGCGGATGTCGAGCTCGACCAGGCGGCATTGTGAGCTGCGCAGCGCACTCTTTAGGTTGGCATCCTTCTGGGCGCGGTCGTAAAACGGGTCGAAATTGTCGACGACGATAACTTCCTGACCCTCGGCCAGGGCTTGGTCGACCAGATGCGAACCGATAAAGCCCGCGCCACCTGTGACAATGATTTTCATCTTGGGGTCATTCCGCGGTCAATTCCCAATGGAATGCGGCCGTCTTGCCGTCGATGTAGAGCGACACGCCATCGCCGCCGGGAAGTGGCTCGAGTTTGGCCTCGCCGGTTCGTGCGCCGTTGTTGTCGAGGACGAACGCTCGCACGACTCCCTTGCGCCGCCAGACGATTTTCGCTGACACGGGTTCCTGGAGAAAGGGAGGACGACCGGGATCGGCGACCTCGCGCTTCCACGAATCGACCCACCGAAAGCCCGTGGGCTCGACGCGCGCGATGGCCGAGACAAGCAACCTTTTCGTCGTAGCAATCGGCTGGTTGCTCAAGGAGCTGGCGATCAGAACCGCGAACGAATTGTCGGTCTCGAAATCGAGATTCGCCAGCGATGCCGATTCTCCCTCGACCCATCCTGCGATTCCCTGGGTATAGGCGGTGTCGATCGTTAGACGGCCTCGCGCGGCGTCCCAGCCTGAGGCCGACTTTCGCCGGTTCTTTCCCACCGGATGTGCTCTCGCGTCGCCTCCCTGCTGGTCGCGGTCCGCGCGTGTATCAGCGCCTCTTAGCAATAGAGACGCCGCATGCGGCCAGAGGCCGTAGATATGCGGGCTGCCGTTGGCGACCTCGGCAATTTGAAAGATGTCTTCCCCCCCGGCTGTACCTGCCGGACCTTCGCCCCAGTTGGTTGGGAACACGAAGACCCCCCTTCGAACCACCGCGTCCCAATCCCCGACCAGTGCGGTATAAACGCCGAGAAATTGGTCGGCCGCCTCATGCGGAAATGACCATGCACCCTGTGTAACGTCGCATATCTGTCCAACGACGTAGGGCCGATCGGGCCTGCGTTTCATCGCAGCGAGACCTGCGAGTCCAGAATCCCCGCCACTCCAGAGCACCGACCGTTTTTCCGGACTGACCCAGGGAGCAGGGTTCCAAAAAAGGCGATCGTCGATCATATCGAGGCCGGCTCCCGCCTGAGCTCCGGCGAATTCTTGCTCGCGCCGCCAGTGCGACACGCCGGCGATCGGGACGCGCAGGCCGTCTTTTCGCAAGGCCTCGGCCATCTGCTTCAAGTGGGCAGCTTCGACGGTTTCCCAGAACCGGCGCCCGGGTCCCCCTTTGGCTTTTTCCGCCAGGCTTTGAAGTGCCTTGGTGTATGCAGCGGGAAGCGACTCAGGCTTGTCGATCAAATTGAAAAGCGTCACTTCGCCCGTCAACGTGACCCAGGCGAGTACTGGGTCGTCCTTGAGAGCCAAGCCGGTCTCCGGGTTCACATGTCTCAGCAATGCCCTCGCAGAATCGACCGCCAGCTTGCGCAAAGTTGGGTCAAAAAAAGCCGCCGGCCCGCCGCCGGGTGGCAGCAGACCGGGAACGGCGACTCCATCCCCGGCCCGAAATCTTCTCTTGGCTTGAAGCTCGAGCGCGACATAGATCCCGCGCGACTTGAGTGCGGCGATCAAATGATCGAGCCGGGCGAGTGCTTCGGGATCGAACGCCTTGGTGTCATCGCGAGTGTCGTCGAACAGACTGCGATTGGGACCCAAGGCAGAATCGAGTTCACCCAGCCGAACCAGGTTGACCCCCGAGCGGGCCAGTCGGTCGACGAGAGCGTCCGCTTGTTCGGCCGGCAGAAATGCCGTGGGCGGGAGCATCACAACTCCAAAAAACCGTGCTCGCCCTCCGTCTTTACCCCACGTCAGCCGCCCGTTCTTGACGGTGACGAATCCCAGTTCTCCGGCTGGTCGAAGCAACAGAAACGATACGTCGAGCGCACTGTTGGCCTCGATTGCTTTTGACGCTGACACGGTAAGCCACTCGGTGGTATCGTCTGCCGTGTGGTACGGCGTCCAGGCCCCCGCAGCCGCGTTCGGACCGCCCGTCACTTGAACGTCGTCGATCCGGATCCAGCCGATTGCGTCGCGTTTCTCGAACTGAAGGACGGCACGTTCCGCGCCGGCCGGCACGGGTACGCGGGCCTCATACACCTGCCACGGACTGCTATCAGCCCAATTAAGGAAATAATTGGCGCCGTCGGGCCCTGGGATCGGTTTGCCCAGATCATTGAGGAAGAAAAACACGGCGGCCGCGCCACCCGCTCCACGGAGACCCACACAGCGTACCGACAACGTCACGTCAAGCCACTGGAATTGTCCAACTGGAATCGCTACACCGGTCAAGGCGTGTGACCTTGCCCGCTTCAACTCGAGTGCCGCCGGTGAGCGATCACCGGGAAACGCTCGGTTGGCGTCATTATCCGTGAGCCAAAGCGCCGGGCTCGGATCGCCCAGCTCGAAACCGCCATTCAAGATCAGGTTGGTTGTCTCTTCGCCCCCGCGGGGAACGAGGTCGACAGTGAGCCCGTCGATGTCGAGCGTTCCGGTCGCGCCCATCAGCCCGACCGAAAGAATGGCGTCTTTGGTTCCGGGCGGCACGGGAATGCGTTTGGCGACCCGAGTCCAGTGTTCGCGCACCGAGTGGGTCCAGGCGCCCATCGATCCGCGACTCAAGTGACGCAGCTTTTCCCCCAGAAAGTCGATCATCAGGCCCGGTTCGTCGCCGTCGCGCTCGCCGGATTGCACGCTACTCTGCCGGATCCATAGACCAAGGACAACGGCCTCGGTCTTGCGCCCATCAACTCCGAAAGCGCGACTCAACCGCGCCGGCCTACCCGGCTCCTTACACTCAAACCGGACAAAATGGGGACCAACGCCGGGCACTCCCCCCTCGGCCATCCACCTGGCATCGCGCGCGTTGTACCAGCCATCCGGCACACCATCGTTGTTCTGGTCTAATTCGAGCTCATCAACCGCTGGCGGCCCAGGCCGCTCGATCAACTCTTCCTGAGCCGAGCAGACTTGCCAACAATTGGTGCCGGCACCTGCAACCGCGAACGACACCAACATGACCGACACGGCACGATAAACGAACCTTATCACGACGACTCCTCGGCGTTTGCCCCTCTCGGGCCGGGACAGCTCTGGTCCCGATCGTCATTAGTTCTGCGGAGCTTACTTTGGGGCCGATTTTTGGGACGACTCCGGCGTGCGCCTGCCGGCAGCAGCCTCTCGTTGATCGCGGCCGGTCATTGGTACGAACAGTGTCGGCTTGAGCACGCGATCGACCCGTTTCCCGTCTTTCTTGATGATGAGGTGGACATACTGGTTGAAACGATCGCCGATTGGAATCACCATGCGTCCTCCGTCCTTGAGCTGATCGAAGAGCGGCTGAGGGACTTTTGTGGGAGCACAGGTCACGATGATCGAGTCGAATGGGGCGGCCTCCGGCCAGCCGGCGTACCCATCGCCCACTCGCGTGTGAATGTTCGTGTATCCGAGATCTTGATGCACCTTGGTCGCACGCTTTGAAAGCGGTTCGTGGATCTCGACGGAATAAACGTCCTTGACCAGCCGGGAGAGAATCGCCGATTGGTAGCCAGAGCCCGTGCCAACCTCGTAGACGCGGTCGGTCGGCTTGGGATCGAGGATCTCGGTCATGAAGGCGACGTCATACGGGGGTGTGATCGTTTGGCCTTCGCCGATCGGTATCGATTCATCGTCATACGCCTGACGCTGGGTCCCCGGCGGCAGGAAGAGGTGGCGGGGGACGGTACGAAAGGCCTCGAGGACGCGCGGGTTTTTGATGCCGCGCTCGGCCAGGTGCCGCTCGACCATCTTGTGACGCAGCGCCGCGGTGCGGTCATCCTTCGTAGTCGAGTCTTTAGCTGGCACACCGTCGGCGTTTTGCTTCTGGGCTCCCATACCGGGCGCCGGAACAAGCGTCCAGACGAGTGCCACGCTCAGTCCAACCTGGACCAGGTAACGCGAAGGCATGGATCGGTCCTTCATGGTTCTTGGGAAAAAGCCCCGCTCGCTCTTTTTCGAGAGCGGCTTGATGATGTCCTACGATCCTCTAAATCGAGCGTACAAGGGGGCGTGTTGAGCCTGCAATAAGCGCCACCCAACGAGTGACACTATTTGGCACTTTCTGAGCAGCTTTCAGTGCCAACTCGCCGCTATCGTCGGTGAAAAGAAGCATAACGCAAGCTTAAAGCGCGATGCAGCTTATTTCGAGAAAATTCGTCGATGCCCATCGCGCTCGAGCTGCAACCGCGGCAAGCCTGGTGGATTGATCCGGCCCGGCGAGAACAACTTGCACTTCGGTCGGGGTTGTCGTATCCGATCAGTAGGATCGTCCTCGCTGGGCGCACGATAATCGTCTTTCCGGTCGTCGAATCCAGCGAATCGTTTTCAGCGAGTCCAGCGACCGGGCCGAGCGTGGCTGGCATGCCCTCGATAGCAAGGACGGATGGAAACAGTTGCAACGAGCTGAGCGGTTGTGCGGCTCCAAAATGGCAGTAGATGGCAGTAGATGGCAGTTTTTGGGAAGGTCTCCGACTGCCTCGCCCCGCGTGACGCGATCGACAACGATTTCACTAGGTGGCTGACGAAGCACAAAGGCACACACAAAGCGACACCTCGGTATCGCTGCCGCGGGATCGCTTGAATTGAGCCCAATGGTGAATGTATTGGCGGGTCCGCGAAAGGAATCGAGCCAGCTTGCGGCCCGTTCATGGTTTCGAGATGGCGGCGGCGGCAGACATGACCATCGTCGATCAGTCGTTGGCGCGCAGTTTCGCTATTGCTTCCATATACAATATACCGGGTTTTGCAGAATTCGTTAATGCACCTACGACCATATGCGCCAATCCTGGTCGCGGGTGTAAATGCTGATGAGACTTATGAATATTTCCAAAATTTTATTTTGGAAATATTTTCGCACACAGCAATCTGGTGAACGCTGATGTGCTGGCCTTGCTGCGCGCCGTGCTCTTAGCCAGCGAGACGAGCATCTAGCGGTCCATGACGCATTAGTCCGCCTCCGAAGCGCGATCAAAACTATCGCTTCGTCTCGGCCCGGCCGCCCCATTCACGTGTCGACCGCGATACGCTGGGTCACACGTGGTTGCCGTGGTCCTCCGGAACAACCATCAAGTTGAGGACCGCGCGGCTCCCAGGCGTCTTCATGACGACGGTCGCGTGGCTCGAAGAGTTCATTCAGGAACTTACGTCGATCGCAACCGCACCTAAAGGTTCCGCGGCTCCATTACCACGGACTTCCGCGAAACGTCGGCGCGACATCGCGCATGCGGATCGCATACTGGACGCCGCGGGGATTTAATCGGACGTTCTGGCAATTGGGGGTGAGCGCCGCCTGGAGGATCCGAGGTGACGACGATTCGCTCAGGAGCGTAGCTTTGAGCCAACGCGTGCCTTGCCGCTATGGAATTTTCAGCGGGGGTCTCTCGTGAAAGGCGTTGATCGCGAGCTGTTCGTGTTCGTGCAGCTCAAGGACTTGGTCGACCTTGGTAATCCGGAACATTAGTCGGACATTCGCGTCCGGGCACACAACTTTCACGGTTCCACCAGCTTCTTCGATTTTTTGTTGAAACCGAATGAGGACGCCAAGGATGGCGCTTTGAAAGTTTAGGACCCGCTCTAGGTTCAAGACGACCTGTCGTAGGTCTAACTGCCCGGGTGCGGCCAATGCGTATAACTCGTCCTTAGCGGCGATTGGGATTTCTGGCCCGACGGCAATGACGATCATGCACCCCCGATCGCGCCTGACTTGAAAGTGCGGTTGCCTTTCTTCAAACATTAACGGCAAGCTCCTCAAGCCATAAACGCGTGAAACCCTTAGGCAATACTAGTGCGCTTTGGCGACGCTTGCGCCGCCAAGCCAGAAAACGGCGCAGATGGTTACGTGTATCAGCTTGCCGACATCCGAGCCCAGAATCGCCAATAGATACGTTTTATCGACCTTATTTCGAAAATGGATGCGTGCATTATGTCAGACATATTAACAGATTTGCAAAATTGGTATGCCGCTCAATGCGACGGCGATTGGGAGCACCAATATGGGGTCAAGATCGATACCCTTGATAATCCGGGCTGGTCGGTGAACATCGACTTGCGGGACACGCCGCTCGACGGGCGACCCTTCCCGCCCATCGCTGAAGGAATCGATGCCGACCGCGAGCCGCAATCGCCCAGATGGTTGGATTGCCGCGTCGAAGGAGGCATTTGGCGTGGGTTTGGGGATGAAACCAAGCTGGCCGTCCTCCTGCAAACGTTCCTGGATTGGGCGAGGGAACCGGAATGACCACCGAAATCGTCAAAGCGTCGCCGGTGATCGTACCGGAACCCGTCACCTCGTCAGCTCTGCCGGAATTGGTCGAGCGGGCAGGGGGAGCGGCACGCTTCGCTTGGGATGAATTCTTTTATGCCGAGCACCACAATCCGAACACGCAGAAAGCGTATGAGCGGGCGGTGCGGCTTTTCCTGAGCTGGGCCGAAGGACAGGGAGTCGAGCTGGCGGCGATCACGCCGGGCATGGTCGGCCAGTATCTCGTCGGCCTGGGCGGATCACCGGCGAAGCGAAACCTGCACCTGTCGGCGTTAGGCGGTTTCTTCGATCGCATGGTCAACCGGCATGTCTGCATTCTCAACCCGGCGTCGTCGGTGAAGGGCGTCAAGGACCAGGCGATCGAGCGTAAGACGCCGGAGATCGGCATAAACACACAAAGATAAGAAATGGCAGATGGCGACCTATCCAGACGGCTCCGAGGGACGTTCACCCTAAGCCAATAATCTTTTCAATCTCTTTTCGGTCTAGGGTACCGTCCGGCGTTTTCATGACCTCTTGTGCGAGTTCTGACGAGTTTTCGGCCGCAACTTGGGATAAAATGGACGGTGCTTGGGTACTATTCAGTGAGGGAATGAGTGTGAACCAAAGTTTCTTCGTGAGCCCGCGGACATGGCACATCTGGTAACAGGTTTGGATGGCCGGCAGATTGAGTCCCTCTTCAACGGCAGCTTTGTTGCCGGATTGACTGACCGCCAGCTCGTCGAGCGGTTCGCCACCCGGCGCGATGCCGGCGCGGAAGTGGCCTTCACCGCTCTGGTAGCGCGGCACGGGCCAATGGTTCTGGGCATCTGCCGCCAAATCTTGGGCGACCGGCACCATGCCGAGGATGCCTTTCAGGCCGTCTTCCTCGTCTTGGCCTGCAAGGCTCGCTCGATCCGAAACGCCGACTTGCTGGGAACCTGGCTTTATGGAGTGGCGCTGCGCACGGCCCATAAGGTAAAGACCCGGCTTGGGCGCCAACGCAAAAGGGAAGAGAGCGACGTCATGTGCGTTCCAGGTGCAGTCAAGATGGTCGAGCCGATGGTCTCCTCGGCCGATGTGTCGGCGATGGCCCTTGAACACGCGGAAATTCTGCACGACGAGATCGCCAGGCTGCCAGGGTCTTTTCGTCTGCCGGTCTTGCTCTGCTACTTCGAAGGCTTGACCCTCGACGAGGCCGCGCGGCGGCTCCAGTGGCCGCCAGGCACTCTCCGCAGTCGGTTAGCGCGAGCCCGCGATAGGCTCCGACGCGAATTGACGCGGCGCGGTGTGGTGCTGTCAGGCGGAGACGTTGCCATCGTCTTTAGCCCCAGATCGGCCACGGCCCGTGTTTCTTCCCTCCTGTGCGACACGACCACCAGGGCAGCGATTCAGTTCACGGCTAAACAGACTCTAGGAAAGGCGTTGGCGACCTCGGTCGCGATCCTCGCCCAGGACGTTCTCCGAACCATGCTGATCAACAAGGTAAGGCAGGTGCTATTGAACTTGCTCGTCCTCTTTTTGGTCGCGACGGCTGTTGGATATTTGACACACTCCTTAGCAAAGAATGATGAGCCCGTTAAAGCCCCGGTCGGCCAAAAGCCAGCTACGATCAAGCCGGATGCGCCGAGCCGCGCGGCTCGCGGACGGCGGTTGATCACCGGCCGCGTGCTCGACCCACAAGGGAATCCGGTGCCAAATGCAGCCGTGCTGGCCTACGCCCAGCGCAATTCGCCTCAAGCGGTCATCGGCCAGGCCCAGAGCGACGGGTCGGGCTCGTTTCGCATCGACGCGCCACGTTCGTCTTCAGCACGGAACGAGAGTATCGGCGCCGCGGCCCTTGCCCCCGGGTATGGCACCGGCTGGGTCGAGCTCGACCCCGGCGCCGAACGGCCCAATGCTGATATCTCATTGCGACCCGAGCAAGCAATCCATGGCCGGCTCTTCGACTTGCAGGGTCGGCCTGCGCCAAGCGTCACGGTCTCGGTCGCCGCCATCCGCCACATTGTTGTGCTAAACGCGAACCAGTTTCGCCAGCGGGCCCAAGAACCCATCTTCTCGTGGACCGATGCCAATGATTTTCCCGGCTGGCCCAAACCGGCGATCACCGACGCGGAAGGCCGGTTCACCATGTTTGGCATCGGCCGCGGCCTTCGGGCTACGCTGACCATCCGTGACCTTCGGTTTGCCCTGCAACGAATTGAGGTCGAGACCGACGGTAACTCGAATTCAAAGCAATTGACGATGGCATTGCAACCAGCCCAGATCATCACTGGCCAGGTCACGTATGCCGACACAGGCGAGCTTGTTTCTCATGCCCGGCTCAATGTCGGGGCCGCCAAAAAGGGCGGAAGGGGCGGTTCTGCCCATTTCCAGACCGACGAAGACGGGCGATTCCGCGTCAATCCGGCGCCAGGCGATCACTTTACCATTACGGCTTACCCTTCCAACGGGCAACCCTATTTGTGCGTCTCGAAAGGCTTTGATTGGCCCAAAGGGGCCGCCGTGCATTCCGTTGACCTTGCCTTACCTCGCGGCGTAGTGATACATGGCAAGGTGACCGAGCAAGGCTCCGGCAAACCCGTCACGGGAGCATGGGTGTTCGATCGCCGCCCGGACTTGAAGGATGCCAATCAGACCAGTCTGAGGAGCAGCCAAGGTGAGACAGCCGCCGACGGGTCGTATCAACTCACGGCTCCGCCTGGACCGGGATATCTTGACATCGTCGGGCCCGGCAAGGATTACGTGCGCCAGGCAATCGGTGATCGTCGGCTGTTAGAGGGCCGGCCGGGAGGTCTTCGCGTCTATTCCAACGCCTTCATTCTCTGTGACCCGAAATCGGGTAGTGCTGACCTAGAAGTCAACGTCGAGCTGCGACGGGGTGTGACCGTGCGGGGCGAAGTAATCGGGTCCGACAGTCAGCCGGTGTCCGATACCTGGATGATCAGCCGCGGTATGCTCGGTCCAGCTGGAAGCTGGCAGGGATGGCAGCATGGCAACACACGTAATGGCCGCTTCGACATTCACGGGCTCGATCCCGATTCCGAGGTCCCTGTCCATTTCCTCGAGCCCAACCGCAAACTGGGTGTGACGGCCCATTTCTCGGGCAAGGCGGCGTCTGGTGGCCCGGTAACCGTCCGGCTCGAGCCGTGTGGCACGGCCACTGCACGGCTCATCGACACTGTTGGAAAGCCGGTTGTGGGATTCTCGGCATCGTGGCTGATTTGGATGGTCGTGACCCCTGGTCCCTTCGGCATCATCGAGGCGCGGAAGGAGGGTGAGCTATTCGCCGATGCGGCTCCCCTCCTGCAGGTCGACCCCATCAATTACGGGCATAATCCTGTGACCGACGCCCAGGGCCGAATCACGTTCCCGGCTTTGATCCCAGGTGCGACCTATCACATCATCGACCGCACCCCACTTCGCCGTCTAGACGGGCCCCAGCACCGCAAGGAGTTCACCGTCAAACCCGGTGAGGTCCTCGACCTGGGCGACATCCTGATCGAGAAGCCTCAAGTCGGGAAGTGAAATGCACCTAGCATCTGCAACGACCCCGGGGAAGCACGCAAACACCATCGCCGTGCTCAATCCTTGGCCCATGGCTCACGAAGTCTGGAGCATCAGAGCTGAAAGGACAGAGCTGAAAGGACAAGCTGAAAGGACAAGCTGAAAGCTGAAAGCTGAAAGGACAAGCTGAAAGCTGAAAGCTGAAAGGACAAGCTGAAAGGACAAGCTGAAAGGACATGCACCGCGAAGCTGAAAGGACATGCACCGCGAAGCTGAAAGGACATGCACCGCGGAGCTGAAAGGACATGCACCGCGTGGATTTGCGAGAGGTGGAAACCGAAGACTTGCACGCAGCGCGGCAGTGCGGATCCATGACAGAGCTGAAAGAGCTGAAAGGACAAGCTGAAAGGACATGCACCGCGTGGATTTGCGAGAGGTGGAAACCGAAGACTTGCACGCAGCGCGGCAGTGCGGATCCATCAGATGGAATCACGCGCATTGCAGCGGACGAGTTGAGAGGGTTGATCGAGAGAAAAAACTTAGTCGGTGGTCTGACGGAGGTGCCTGGCGTGGTTAGCTACTGCGGTTCGATGAAGTAGGCGTAGGCTCGATCGGATTTCGTCCGGCGCCGTTGGAATTCCTGCGACCAGGCTTGAAAGCGTGTGAAATGTCGGCGCGTAGCGGCTGCACTTCCGCGCGAATCAACGGGCCGGCAAGACCTCGGGGCCTTGCAACATCTCGGATCGCGTCATCGCGCTGGACAACCCGCCAGGTTGACCACGCGCTGCAGGCCGAGCCGTTCGGCGATTTCCCGAAGCTTGGCGCGCGTGGTCGCGAAGAAACGACCCAGCAGCCGTCCGTCGCGGAGCTTCTCGATCCGTTTCTGCCAGTTTTGGGGACTGCAACTCAGCCGCTCGAAGATCCCGGCCAATTCCGCCGAGATCGTGGCTTTGCCGTGGCGAAAGAGTCGCCCGGTGTATTCGACCATTTGGACATAGCTCCCCAGCGAGAAGCCTTGCATCATGCCTTCGCGGGTCGAATCCAAACCGCGGCGGTCTTCGATCGGACAAAGCCACAGAGAATCTTCCAGACCAGCCGCTGCTTGCGAGCCGGCAGCACTGCCGTCCTTCGCTGCTTCCAGTTGAGCGGTCGTACCTTGAGCCTCGACGTGCTCGAGGCGCTGTTTGATCGAAGTATACTTGCTCGTTTCCGGGGTTTGCGCGACCTGGGCGGCCACCGGGTTCAAATCGATGTAAACAGATGTCGCCAAAAGCGCTTCTTCATCGCAGACTGCGACGCTCTTAAAGCGTGCCTCGAAAAAAGTTCCGCGAGTCTTGTCTTGCCGATTGGCAAGCCGCGACAGTGGTTCCTTCAGGCACTTCATAAACCAGCTCAAGCTTTGCAGCCGCTGGCGCAGTCGCGATCCACAGAGAGTCTTTGAGCCGCCATTGTACCCAATGCTCGGTAACGGGCGTTGGCTGGCGCGACTTGTCGCGCGGCGGAAACAGCCGTCCCCAACGTCGGACGATTTCCTCGTCCGACCACGCTTGGGCAAGATCCGGATCAAGCCGCAACAGTACGTGCAGATGATTATCCAGCACCGAGAAACCACCGACGGCCACCGCGAAGATGTCAGCGAGTTCCTCGAGCCTGTTCTCAATCCACTCCTTCCGGTCTCGATCGCCCTCGCCCAGCAGAAATGCACGGCGAACGCAGCGTGTGATGCAGTGGTACCAGCGAGTGACCGACGTATCAACCAATTGAGCTCGAGCGATTGTCATGGAAGATCTCCTGAGACAGCACAGATACTGTACGTAAACCCAGTAGATCCGTCAATATCGTTTCGCGTTAGCGCCGCCAAGAATCATCACGGCGATTGGCCGAGCTCTCGTAGAATAGTGTCGCAGTGCGTGTCCTTGCTACTTAGTAGTATGGAGTCGCGTCTACTGTACGTATTCACAGTATAGTTCGCAACACCTCTTCCCAGGCGTTTCCAAAAATCACCATCGTGACGGTTGAATTGACGTGGGCAATGCATTGAGCAGGCACTCACATGGTGAATAGGCTAGTGGTTGCGTTGCGTGTCCTAGCAGCTAATAGGCTAGTGGTTGCGTTGCGTGTCCTAGCAGCTACGTGGGCAATGCATTGAGCAGGCACTCACATGGTGAATAGGCTAGTGGTTGCGTTGCGTGTCCTAGCAGCTGTTGCGTTGCGTGTCCTAGCAGCTTGTCCTAGCAGCTTGTCCTAGCAGCTCTGTCCTAGCAGCTCCACCAATCGCCTCGTAAACAGCCCGTTTCATGAGCAAGCAGAATCCGGACAACATGGGGACGGTGAACCACTGCCCGCGATGTTCAGCGCGCCAAGTACGCGCAAAGCGATGCATCTCGCCGATGTCGCGATAGGGCGCGTTCTCGACAAGTTGCGGTGGCGCGGCGTAGTTCGACATGGGGCCGACGATGCTGGGAGCAGTAGGAAGTACGCAGTCGGCAGTCGGCAGTGACGACGATGGCGTCACCGCGGGTTCTGGCTGCATCTTGCAAGGTGTGCCTCGTGTCGTGGTCAGCGAGCTTTCAGCAAACGGATCGGAAATCACATCATCAAAATCAATGATTGTGACATTCGGCCTTTGTCGAATGGACTGCCAACTTTCGTCCGCGCAATCACTTTTGCCAGTTCGCTCTCTCAAATTCTTGGCGTCCTTGGCGGTTAAACCATCTTTTTTCGCGATCTTGGCGGTGGTGAGGGCAACAAGTTGGTCGAGCCAAGCATCGGTAACGACAACATCGTTATTGAGCAGCACGAGGTATTCCCCGCGTGCCTGCTGCAGTCCTTGATTGATCGCGGCGGGGAAGCCTCGATTTTCTCGATTGGAAATCACGGTGACCGGCACGGCCGCGGCATCCTGCACGCCGCTCAGATACGCAGCCGTACCGTCGGTCGATCCGTTATCGATAACGATTAACGCGAATATTTCATCCGCTTCTGTAATCGGTTCCGGAGGCGATCCATAAACAAACTCCGGTGGGTTTTGGGGGCCAAGCGGTCAATTTTCGACGTCAGGCGCCAAAACCCCCTATCCCCATTCCGTGGGGCGGCTTTCCTCACGGTTTTCGCTGCGCTCAGCCCGCTCCTGCCAAGGGGTTCGCGGTTATGCCCAATACCCGTTCAAATGCCACTCGGTACAGATCCTGGAACGGATAGCTGGTGGCCAGGTGGAACACGACGCGCCGGGCACTCACAACTACCCTCGCCGCCACCTTGAACAACTTGAGACGAATCGTCCCGACCTGGGCCTGTTCCAGATCTGTATCTCGTAGCGCCGTTCGCCGCAACGCCTGGACAAGCACGTACGCCGCCGAGCTCAAGAACAAGCGGAACTGATTGGCCAGGAACCGGTGGCAACTGGTCCGGTCGGCGAACAGGTCCAGTTGCTGTTCCTTGATCCGGTTCTCCATATCGCCCCGCTGACAGTAGACGTCCTCGTAAAGCTCCTGCGGATCACCCGGCACATTGACGACGATGAACCGCGGGTTGGTCCCTTGGGCGGTGTGCTCGGCCTTGGCAATCACTCGCCGCGATCGGTCCCAGCTCGAGGCCGCGTAGGAGAACGAGCCAAAGATCCGCTGCCGCTGGCCGGTCGTTCGGAACTGGCGTTCGGCCCGCGCAGTCCAATCGGCGGCCTGGCGTTCCAGAACAGGGTTGCGTGCCAGACCAAGCACATAGCCGATCCCGTGGGAGTCGCACCAACGCATCAGCCTCCAGCGGCAAAAGCCGCTATCGGCCCGGATCGTGAGCTTGACATCGGGCCAGACCTGGCGAAGCCGCTGGACCAGCAGCTTTAGCAGTGCCCGGCTGTGCTTGCTGGCGTCAATCTTGCTGGGCCTTAAGTAGGCCGTCACCAGCTCGTCACCGCAAAAGACATAAAGGGGCAGATAGCAGTAATTATCGTAATAACCATGGAAGAACCGCCCTTCCTGACGGCCGTGGAGGGGATCGTCGGTGGCGTCGAAATCGAGGATCAGATGCTCTGGCGGCTCCGCGTGAGAGGCGATGAATTGTTCGACGAACACGCCGGCGATGCGGACCAAGGTCCGGTGCTCGATGCGGTTCTCCAGACGACAGAGCGTCGGGGGCGAGGCCAGTGCCGGATCATCGTCGGGAACCCGCCCGGCGGCCACTTGGAGGGCCGGGTCGTTGCGTAGGGTCTGGTGGTCGTTGAGGTCTTCGTAGCCTAAGGCGATTGCCACGACCCGCTGGGCGATCATCGACTCCTGGTCGTGGACGATGTACACCGGGTGGCGAGGGTCCGGGATGGCCTGGTCGAGGGCCTCGAACAGGCCAATCTTCTGGCCGACCTCACGCAGCAGCAGGGCCCCGGCGTCGGAGGTCAGCCGGCCACCCAGGAAATCGGCGACAACTGACTTGGAGCCGAGACTGGAAAACGACAGGGGCTTGCGATTACAGTCTGTCATAGCGATGGCCTTTCTGTTGGAGGATCGGGATTGACGTTAACCCAAACCCTACAAAAAGTAAGGCCATCGCGCAACTACATTATTAACACTTCGTGTGAAATATCCGGGTTAATTCCCATGGCGGTCGTGTGTAGTGCCGCAGTGCGATGCATTGGCGGGTAAACTCAAGCTGGCTCCAGCAGGGGATGATAATGGACGCGAGCCCACCGGCTGTTTTGTGATTCATGACTGTGACTCACCACTGAGAAAGACGAGGGGGAGATTTGACCACAGAAAGCACTGAAAAACACGGAACAATGCTCGAGAATGACGACCTCGAACGGCCGGAAAATGCGTTTGCAACACGTGACCACGTGCGTAAGCGCGTGGTTCAAACGGGGCGCAGGCCCACCAGCCTCGGGCGTCAGCCCGATTCCGATGTGACGGATCAGACGGGGCGTAGGCCCACCAGCCTCGGGCGTAAGCCCGATATTGATGGCACTGCGTCGCACTTACGTGCGAGGTTTGTGGTGACCCCGTCTGGACCACGGTCTCACGACCCGTGGTCACGACCGTCATGACCATGGTGCCGGCGCACGCGACCAAACGTGACCACGTGCGTAAGCGCGTGGTTCGGACGGGGCGCAGGCCCTCCAGCCTCGGGCGTCAGCCCGATTCCGATGTCACGGTTCGCACGGGGCTAAAGCCCGCCAGCCTCTAACAGAAGGAAACGAAGGGAACGAAGAAACACAAGAAACCGTGAAAATTTGTGGCGTCGTGATCCGCACTTTCGGACCACAGGTTTGCATTCCGCGTTGTGGCTACACAAGTCCGTCCGATCTCGCAGTACAATTTTTCTCTTCGTTCCCTTCGTTGCCTTATGTGATGTTATTTATCAGTTTAAAGTACACGCAATGGATCTCTTCCCCTCCGTGGTCGCATTTCCGAGAACATGCACGATCCCTCCGCGGTCGATGATCGCACACGGTGTGGCGACCGGCAGCCGGTGCCTCCATTTCCGGGCGAATACTTGAGCGCTGGCGAAAATGTCAGCAACAGCCAACGACGGTACCACTTTTTCAGCGATGTGGGGACCAAGCTGAAATATGCGGGTTGCAATGAAGCGGTCCCGGTCGGAGTCGACAGTGATATTTTCTCGAGAATCGGCTTGACGATATGCTGCAGCGATCCGTAGATTTCTTCAGCCGACGTGGCCGCATCGTCCGCAGAGATCAGAGTTGCCATCGGCAATCTGGATAAAGTTTAACGAGTTGCCCGCCGGCAACTGTTCCACTTGGGATCACCACCACATCACCCCGTTTCGCTCGACCACGATCCGCAATCATATCCTTATAATAACATATACGATTACGGGTTCCTCTTCTCTGTCCCCAACGCCACACCAGACGCGTGCCGCATGGTATACATACATATGCAAGCGTCGGTCTCGATCTCGGGGAGCACAGTCGTGCCGGGTATTCGGTTCGCCGAAGTCCGAGCTAGGATCGCTCTGGCTGACGTCCTCGACTTGCTCGGCTTCGTCCCCTGCGAGTCCTCTTGGGATCAGGTGCGCGGCCCGTGTCCGATCCATCATTCGATCTCACCATTGAGCCGCAGCTTTTCCGCGAATCTAAAACGACATATCTATAGATGTTTCAAATGCGGATCATACGGGAATCAGCTGGATCTGTATGCTTCATCGACTGGGCTGAGCCTCTTCGAGGCGACCATCGAGCTGTGCGAAAAACTCCATCGAGAGGTCCCTTGGATGCTCAATGGCACATCCCCACAACCTCGGCCGGCCGATCGCGTCGCCCCACAGCCACGGCACGACCGCGGGCCAGGCCGGCGAGATGGCTCGGTCCCTGATGAGAGTGATCAAACGGATCGCGCCGCAACCGCTCCGCTGGTACTCACTGGCCTCCCAAAGTGGTACCCTTTCTGACTGGAACCGACAGTCAAGCCATCAAACGCCGGCCGGTCCCATTCGACCTGTTGGCCTGGCACATTCACGGCCAATAGCCCGCTCGTACTATCATAGATGGAGACGACATGCGCGATCCCATCGACCGGCGCACCTCCCAATTCAAATACGTGAGCGGCCGCGCCAGCACACCCAAGTCTTCCGGGAGTGCCGGTGTCAGGAATGTAAGCGTGACGTGCACATGACCGTCGTCATAGTCGTAAATACTGCGGGTCGGCAACACACGCACGCCGACTTGGTTCAAGGCCGGCACGCCCTTGGGCTCGATGCCCATGAGCCGATAGGCTTTACCGTCGATCCGGATCAAACTGATCAAAGGGTGCTCGCGGCGGGTCCAGTGGCGCGTCGCATCGTCTGTCAGCCGGTCGGCCATCGACCATATGCTGAGATATGGATTATTAACAACCAGGGGCACAGCCGGAGGTCGAAAGTCGGGATAGCTACCAGGTGGCTCGCCATGGACCGATGCGGTCGTCAGCAAGAGCGACGCAATACCAAAGATGACCTGCCCGTTCATCTTCTTCATGACAATACTCTTTCCATTAGATTGTTTTAATGGTGCGCGGTCTTCTTGAGAACGCCCCCTTTGACCTCGGCCAGGGGATGGATGGTGATGAACGACGAATCGTCCAGATCCTGGGCAATGTTCAAGACTTTGCCGATCTCGAGCCGCGTCACAACACAGAGCAGGATTTCCTGGTCGGCGCCGCTCATTCCGCCGCGCCCCTTGTAGACGGTGACGCCTCGCCCCAAACCCACGGTGAGCGCCTCGCGTATCGCCGCGCTCCGTTCGGAGACAATGGTAATCGCCGTGTACTCCTCGAGACCGTGCAGCAGAAAGTCGAGCGTCTTGGTGGCTGAGAGATAAGTCAAAATCGAGTAGAGAGCGGGTTCTACTCCCAGGAAAAACTCCGCTGTCAAAAAGATGAGAATATTCAGGAAGAGAATCACGTCTCCCACCCGAAAGAGATGGCTTTTCTTGCTAATCAAGAGCGCGGCGATGTCAGTCCCGTCGAGTACCGCCCCACCACGCATCGCCAGCCCCATTCCCGCCCCAATGAAAAAACCACCGAACACCGCCGTCAACAATTTGTCGGGAGTGACATCGGGATAATGGACCGTGGCCAGGCACACCGAAAGCCCCGAGATCGCCAGCGCGCTTCGAATCGCAAACGTGCGGCCGATCTGACGATAGCCCAGCCCAATGAAAGGCAGATTGATTGCCAGAACCAAGATCGGCAGCGGTATCCCGAGCACATTCGCCACCAACATGGAAATGCCTGTAACCCCGCCGTCAATGAAATGGCTTGAAATCAAGAACCCATGAATTCCCATTCCCGCCGACAAGATGCCCAAGATAATGAACAGCGCATTGGCAAGTTCACGTACAAGCAATTTCATGGAATAGAGATTACCTCGAAGAACAGTTGACGGCAACCGCGGCTGCGAGAGCCGGAGCGAAGGGTGCACCAGCCGAATGTTAGCGGTTCGTGCCCCTCTCGCTTGAGTGTTTAGTTGGTCGCAGGCAGACCCCACTCTTCGGTGAAGAATCCGGCCGTCACGACGCCACCGGGTGACCGAGCCGATACGGGTACGTCGATGTCGATCACGGCGAAGTCCGGCAGCTTGGGGACCTGGCGTGCATTATTGAGATAATCATATTCTCGGAATGTGAAACCGCTGTTGAGCACGACGTACTTCTTGGGGTTCAGCGGATTGGGATAGATCAACACCGGCACGTGATGGCCGGCGCCAAACGCTTTGCTGCCGACGTGCACAGCATCTTTGTCCCAGTGCACGGGAAGCTTACCGACGATCTTGGCGAGCAGCGAATTGCTACCTGGGTCGCCCCAAAGGATCAAATTGTGCACGACGATGTCGGCCTCAGTGACGTCCTTGTCATCCTTGACGCGCGCCTCGCCGCGGAACTGGCGCCGCCAATGGTCGATGGCGTGTTGCATCTCGGCGCCCGCCCATCGACCGACCTTTTCATTGAGGGCAGGACCGCTTGGCCGGACCATCAGAAAGCTGTCCATGAACGCATCGTCGATCGGCCCTTGCAATCCATGCCGCTTGCGCAGTGCCCCGTTCACGTCGGAATCGGCCGGCTGCCAATGGCTATTGACCTTGCGGAAATGAGCCGTCCACGAGCGGTCGGAGAGTCCTCCGCTTGGATCTACTTTTTCTCCGTCGATCGTCATCGAAGGCTTGAACGTGAGGTCGGGCGGGTAATGCCCGGGAGGCATGGTCAAGGTCAACGCCGACACATTCTTCGTGATTACCTCGGGGCCTAGCCCATCCCGGCCGAATAGGTCGGCGTCGACGCGTGCCTCTTCCCAGTGCCGATCGAGGCCGTCTACCTGAATCCAGAACGAGCGGTTGTAACGCAGCGTCCAGGTTGCGAACCGGACCTTGACAGGCACGGGGTCACGGCCCACATTCACAATGCTGTCGATACGTCGATTAAGCTCTTCTTTGGCCTCGGGCGTGTACCGATGACCGGCCTTGGCTCCGATCACATGCACTAACTCGATGCCTTCCTGAGCAAGCGCCGCGCCATTACATCGGCGGCTTGCTTTTGGCGATCGACCTCACCGCTATATGCCACAGTCGGGCAATTGAACAGGTTTAAGGCATAACCGGTGCAATCATAGAGATGCCACAATTTCTTTTCGTACCAGGGGGGTGCTACCGACTCGCTCTGGAATACTCTCAAGAACTCGGGCGTCTCAGCAAAGCCGGCCCCCGGAGCCGCCGCGGCCCAGACACTGGGGTAATGGACGGCAAACTGCCAGCACGCCGCCCCCCCCATGGAAAAGCCCCTCATCACCAAGCGGTCTTCGTCGATGGGGTAGTGTTTCTTGATGTCCGCGATCGCCTCGAAGAGATCGATCTCGCCAGCAAACTTATTGGCGTTGCAATAGCGGCCGTACGGATGGACGACAAATGCGTTCCGCGGCGCGAACTCACCCGGTGAGGTCTGCCGGCCGTTGATAAAGTTGAGCTCGCTCAGGTTCTCGCCTCGGCCGTGGCACCAAACATCCAGCCGAAAGCCATTCGGGGTGTTTACCTGATACGAGGCGGGAACAACCAAGCCATACGGCTGAACCGACCCGTCGATCCGCGAGACATATCCCCGCACCACCAGGCCTTTCGCTTCGTTCCACGGCGCCTTTCCAGCCCGCAACTGCTGCACGCGCTCGAGGCCTTGCTCGAGCAGTCTTTTGGCGACGGGGATCTCCTTGACGTTATAGAATTCGTTGTTGGCCAGCGCGTAACGGACCGCGTTGTGATAAATCTGGACATCCGGTAGCAACGCCAACAGATCCGGCTTCCCTTTCAGCGCGTTGCGCAGGGCGTCGATCTCCTTGCCCAATCGGTCCACGCCTGCCTGAAGGGCCGAGCGATCGGCATCCGCAACGGCGATCCCTTTGGGGGGCACCGGCCGAACTTTCTCAAGCGAGTTGTCGGCGGGACCATCTCCGCGTGCGGGCGATACGACAACAATTGCTAACAACAGCACAAGCCATCGATTCCACATAAGCGCCATCCTCTCACGTGTTCACCGCAAATCCCCGTAATGCAATCCCGACGATAAGCAACGAAATCTTTGGCCAGTGTGTCGATGGTGTTGCGTCGACCGTTAATGGTCGACATCTCGGAGCTCTCTCTTCAGGGCCGTTCCATCTCGAAGAGGTCGGTGCTCCGGCAGTAATAGTCGCCCCCCAGCCGAGCGATCGTGCGCAGCTTCTCGCGGATCGACGGCACCGCGCTCGTCGAGCACGGAGTCGGCGATGTGAATCAAGAGCACTTCGCCGATCACCAGGTTGGCCGCGATCGGACCGTCGCCGATCGACATGATCTGGCGGACCCGGCACTCGAGGTGAACCGGCGACTCGGCCACGCGCGGGGGACGGACCTTGGCCGAGGGCTCGAGGGTCAGTCCGGCGTAGTCGGCTTCGCTCTGGCCCGGCGGAAGCTCTCTGGACGTCGCGTTCACCTTTTCGGCCAGCTCTTCCACGGCCGCGTTCATCACGAACTCGCCGACGGCATCCAGGTTTCGCAGCGTGTCTTTCTTGCTGCCGTCGCGGCGCAACGTCGGGCGAGAAGACGACGACCGGCGGATTGGCGCCAAACGCGTTGAAGAAGCTGAACGGGGCGAGATTGACCCGGCCCTGGCCGTCGACCGTCGTGACCCAGGCGATCGGCCGGGGCGTCACCACGCCGACCAAGCGCCCGGTAGACCGCCACGACGTCCGCTGTTGATACATCAATAATCATTCAATCGATCCAGCTCATGGGATAAGACGGGTCGTCCAGCTTGATGGCCTGGCGGGTCAACTGCAGGGGCTTGAAGGTATCGACCATGACGGCCAGCTCGTCGGTCGAGCGGACGTCCCGGCTCGCGACGATCGTGCCGGGGTGCGGCCCGTGGGGAATGCCGCGGGGATGCAGCGTGAACGAGGCCTCCTCGACGCCGCGCCGGCTGCCGAAATGGCCCCTCACATAATACAACACCTCGTCGGATTGAACGTTCGAGTGAGCATACGGCACCTTGATCGCCTCGGGGTCGGTGTCGAGCATCCTGGGGGCGAACGTGCAGACCACGAACCCGGGCGCCTCGAACGTCTGCTGGACCGGCGGCGGCTGGTGGATCCGGCCGGTGATCGGCTCGAAATCGTCGGCGTTGAACGTGTAGGGATAGACCATCCCGTCCCAACCCACCACGTCGAACGGATGGCTCGCCAGCGTGTAGTGGGTCAGCCGGCGGCCGTCCTTGATCAAGACCGTGGTCTCCTGCTCGAGATCGATGGGGGCGACCTCGCGCGGGCCGTGCAGGTCGCGCTCGCTATAAGGAGCGCCCAGTTTCAACTGACCGTCGGCATTGAGATATCTTGCCGGGAATCGAGATGTTGCCGGCCGCCTCGATCACGAGCAGGTCGGGCTGGCACGCCGGCCTCGAATTCGAGGCGATAGGTCGTGCACCGGGGGATGACGACGTAATCGAAGTCGCGAAACGGCAGCGGACCGAACATCGTGTGCAAGAGTGCCGCGGCCGCGATGGACGAAGATCACCTCGTCGGCGTCGGCGTTGCGGAACAGCTCTTGCTGCGGCTGCTCGGGACGGCAGCGCGCCAGCGTGACGTCGTCGTTGCCGAAGAGCACGACGCGGCCCGAGATCGGGTCGCCCGAGCGGGGAATCGTTCGCGTTTTCACGTGATGATGGCGCAGCGTGGGCTGATCGCCGAAATCGGCCGGGATCGTCCCGGCCGGCTCGAGCCGGACCACGCGCGTCGGCGGCCGCAAGTGATAGACGATGCTGTAAGCGCGGGAAAAGCCGGCGAGCCCGACGACCTCTTCGTAATAGATCCCTTCGCCCTTGAATCCCGGTTCGTGGGGATGGATGGTGTGCCGCTTGGGCGGGATCGAGCCGAGTCGAAGATAGGGGGGCATGGATTCTTCTCCCGGAGCTTGGTATCTCGTCATTCGCTCACGGGATGGGGCGACGACGCGGTTGCGCAAGGTTCCCAGCCGCTCGATCGCCAGCTCGACGAGGTCGCCGGGCTTGAGCCAGCCGCCCGCGGCCTCGGGCGTCAGCTCGAGAATGCACCCGGAGCCGACCGTTCCCGAGCCGAGCACGTCGCCAGGACGCAACGTCGCGTCTCGGCTGGCATGGGCCAGCAACTGCGGCCACGTCCAGTACATCGAACCCGAGTTTCCTCGCGATAACAAGCGGCCATTGACCGTGGCGGTCATTTCGAGGTGGAACCGGCCGTCGTGATAGCAGTCCGCCAGCTCGTCGAAAGTCACCAGCTCGGGACCGAGCGAGGTCGCGAAGTCTTTCCCTTTGCTGGGCCCCAGGCCGACGGCCATCTCGATGCGCTGAAGGTCGCGAGCACTCCAGTCGTTCATGATCGTGAAGCCGGCGACGGCCTCGAGCGCCCGATCGTCGTCGGGCAGGTCGCGGGCTTCACGGCCGATCACGCAGGCCAGCTCGAGCTCGTAATCGAGCGCCTGGCTGCCCGCGGGCGCCCAGACTTCGGCCTCGTGGTGAATCACGCCCGCCGGGTTGGAGAAATAGAAAACGGGCACCTGGTACCACTGGGGCACCATTTCGAGCCCGCGCTGGCGCCGGCAGGTCGCCACGTGCTGCTCAAAGGCGTAGAAGTCGCGGATGCTGGCCACTTCGGGGACGGGCGTCTCATGAGCGGGTGTTCTCACAAATGGAACGTGGACCGGACCGGCTCTTCACAGCGTCCCGCGCCGCGCCTGTTCGAGCTCGATCGCCTCGAAGAGCGCCTTGAAGTTCCCCTTGCCGAAGCTGCGTGCCCCGCGGCGCTGGATGATCTCGAAAAACAAAGTCGGCCGGTCCTCGACGGGCTTGGTGAAGATCTGGAGCAAGTAGCCTTCATCGTCGCGATCGACCAGGATGCCCAGCTCGGCCAGCTCGCTCAATGTCTTCCTTGATCGTGCCGACGCGATCGGGGAGCAACTCATAGTACGCCGGCGGCACCTTGAGAAACGAGACGTCGTTGGCGGCCATGGCCCGGACGCTGGCGACGATGTCGGCGGTCGCCAGCGCGATGTGCTGCACGCCCGGCCCGCCGTAAAAATCGAGGAACTCCTCGATCTGAGACCGCCTGCCGGCCCTTGGCCGGCTCGTTGATCGGAAACTTGATCCGGCCGCGGCCGTCGGCCACGACCTTCGACATCAGCGCCGAGTAGTCGGTGCTGATGTCCTTGTCGTCGAAGCTGGCCAGAAGCGAGAAGCCCATGACCTTGCTGTAATAATCGACCCAGTCGCCCATCTTGCCCTTCCTCGACGTTGGCGACGATGTGGTCGATGACCCGCAAGCCCGACCGGATGAAAGGTGCGCGGACTGTATCGATCGGGATCGAGCGGCTTGAATCCCGGTGCGAAGACGCCGCGATAGCGTGAGCGGTCGACGAGCGAGTGGGTCGTGTCGCCGTAGGCATGGATCTCGGCGATTTCGTAGAGCACCGAATTCATCCTCGATCGTTCGCGGCGGCGACGCCGGCTTGGCTCCGCGCGACAGGGCCGTTTCGAATGCCGCGGTCACGTCGTCGACTTCGAGCGCGATCGACTGGACGCCGTCGCCGTGCCGCACCAGACGCTGGGCGTCGGGGTGATCGCGCCGACAGCGGCGAGGCCAGCACGAACGTGATGTCCCCCTGGCGGAGCACGTAACATGCCTCGTGCCGCACGCCCGGTCTCGAGCCCGGCGTACGCGATCACCTCGAAGCCGAACGCATTGCGATAAAAATAGGCGGACTGGCGCGCATTGCCCACGAACATCCGCACGTGGTCGATGCGCTTGAGCGCCATCGCGTCAGTGGCCGTCGCCATGATTCAAACCCCTCGATTGCTGGAGTTCACGATGAGGAACAGGGGACATGAACGACCATCTTCATCATACCGCGAGGTCACTGTCTCGGCGACTGTTGTCGGTATGAGCGCCTTTTGGCCTCCAACGCTGTTTCGCGAGCGGGTCGTCATTCTCTGATCGAAGCGTAAAGATGACCGGCAGCACCTCGAAATCAGAGTAGGATTAAGATGAAGACTAAGATTAGGAAGAAGATTACGAGCAGGATCAAGATTATGAGCAGGACCTCGTGCCTGTGCCTGATAAATGCTGGTTCGATCACGAGCAATTGGAAGTCTACGTTCGGATGCTCATGGGTCTGATCAACAGGAACTCGACGCGCGAGTATGATAAAAGCAACCCGACGAATTAGATCCTGCTCCTGCTCTTGATCTTGATCATGATCCCGCTCCTATGTTGGGCCGGCCCTGACGGTGACGGCCGAGCCGGCGTTCACCAGCTCGGCCGAATCACCGACTGTCCGCGCTGGATTTGTCCCCTCCATTCTCGGATCGATTCCTTCGGCTTGCGTCTGGGGCCGGCCAAGGGGATTACCGTTCTCGTTCCGCTCACGCCATGAACGGCGGCCGGTGTTGCCCTCCTTCGCCTCGCGGCGGCCTTTCTCGTTCAATTTCCGCAACATCTCCGCACGGATTTCCGCCATTCTGGCGGACCCCGCCCGAATCCACTCCAACGACTTCTGTCGGTCGATCTCCTCATGGAAGTCACTGTTGTGTAGTGGGTCGTCGTTCATGATCCTGCTCGTGATCTTGATCCTGCTCCCGTTCAAATCCTGTCCTTCTTCTTTATAGGCGTCAGTGGCTTCGTTCGTCACGTTTTCGCAGTCGTCGGTCGCTTCGATCGTCGCATTTTGAGTTGGGGCATTCATGTAAGACGGGCCGACGTAACCGGCAAGCGTGGGTTCGTTCGTCACGATTTCGTAGGCGACCGCGGGTTCGTTCGTGACATTTTCGTAGGCACCCGTGGGTTCGTTCGTCGCATTCGGCGTTGGCGTTTTCACGTAGGTCGGGCCGTCCGGCCCGACGTCGGAGGCAACGGTGGGTTCGTTCGTCAGGTTTTCACAGGCAGCGGTGGGTTCGTTCGTCGTGTTTTTCTCCGTCATCGCGTGGGCTTGTTCCAAAATGTCGGATTCAGCGATTGCGCCGGTCGCGACATTTCGATCGATCCGGTTGGCATTGCGGTGGTGTTTCTGGAGCGAGTCGAGTGCGCGGACCACGCCCCGTCCGTGCGAAAGCTCGTAGCGCCGGAGACGTTCGCCTTCCGGGCTATCATCGAACGCGAGGAGATTAGCGGCCAGGGCTGCCTGCAATTCGGCCCGGACGCGGTGGGCATCCGCCTTGGACGTCAGGTGCTCGGTGGCGCACTCGATGATTCCCAGCAGTGCGTCCCGGGCCTTGGTGGCATTTTCGGGCTTGAGCAAATTGAGCTGACGGTCGGCAGCATTGTGCCGAAATTTTCTTATGTCGGATTCGGTCATTTCCGTCGCAATTTCCAAGTACCACCGGCCGCTTTCTTCCTTAAGAACAAACGAGGCCAGGAACACGAGCGCCACATCGCGATCGTCGATGGCATCAAACGGCTGTTTACCCAAGAGGCGCACGGCCTTGAACTTGTCGGATGAGAGCCAGGGCTGGCCGCGGTCGAGGATCGCTTTAAGCGCAGCCCACTGGCCAAGCAGCCATTCGCATCCAAGGAGCGTCGCCTGCAAGCGCAAAACCAACAGCCCAGGCCGATCGAGATCGTCTTCCTTGTCGTCGAACGATGCGCTCTCGCGGCGAATGCCGTCCATTTCGTCGTAATCGCAACCGGTCGGATAAAACGCCAATGGACCCAGTCGGTCATTGAACAGCCGCCGGCCCAGCTCTTGCACCTCTTCTTCATTGGTCTGAGCCTGGTCGACTCCGTGATTGAGGATATTGAGATTCAGCCTGGCGATCTGAGCACGCCTGGCTCGGTCTAGCTGCCAGGTCGACATGACGGCATCTTCGACGATGCGGCGCTCGACGTCATCCGCAGGCATAAGGCTGTCGATCCAGGCCGCTCGCCGGTCTTCGAGCGCCTGCGGATCTTCATCGAGCAACACGAGTGTCTCGGCCCGCATGCCGTGCGTGACGGCGTTGAGCTTTGAGCGGTTTATACCGGCCTCAGTGGGTGGGCGTTCATTGTTTGTCAGAATGGCCACCGCTGCCTCGTGGCCCCTGCATTCTCGTGGCTGTTGACGCGAATCTAGGTCGGGCATCTGGTCGGCGACTACAATATTTCGAGATGACATTGGTTGGGAGGAATATCATGAATCGGATCGTGGTCGAGCGACGTGTCAACAAGGACGGAATTCTCGAACTTACGCTCTCGTTGGGTTCGGAGGGGGCGGGCAGGGACGTACGAGTGACGATCGATTCGGTCGACCCGAAAGAGGAGATGGCTCGGGACGAGTGGCGAGCCGGCATTCTGGCGACGGCCGGCGGATGGCAAGGTGAATTTGCTCGACCTTCGGAGGGCGTGGCGGAAGTGCGGGACCCGCTGTCGTGAGCCAGAACGCTACCGGCCAAATGATTGGCCCGAACGACATGATGATTGACGCGATTGCCTTGGCGAATGGAATCACATTGGTAACTCATAACACATCTGAGTTCAGACGAGTGCCAGGGCTGGCCATTGAAGATTGGCAATAAAGTCGAGCGGCCAATCGTCGAACTCGTGTTTGGGAACTTTTGTCTGAAGGAGGTTCCCCGCGTGTCCAAGCGGAACAACGCAAAGCGGAGGGATCGCGCCGCCCGCCGTCTCTCTGTGGGCCGGATGTCAAGGCGGCCCTGAAGCATTAATGCCGCGCTCGTTTGGTTAAGAGCCGTGAACCAAGCGAAAAAAGCGAACAGGACATGCGGTGCGCCGCCGGTCGTTGGTCGAAGGGCGGACCGTGCACGCAAACATATACTGTTGCAGGACGCTCGATTCGAGCGTCTCGACGGCGGTTGGGCTCGGCGTATCCGCCGAAATGCGATGGCAAATGTCGCACGCCCGGTCGAGCCGACTCCCGGGATCTGTGCGGTTGCAATGCACGTCGTTCGGCTTCGTTCCCACAAAATACCCGGGTTCTCCTATTGACGTTTTTGACCCTCTGACGGCACCGCCAGAAGTTGACGTGCACGCATCTTACATGTGCTGAGTGCCAGGCCGTAGACTGCGCGTAGACAGTATGGTAACTTGCCGGGTGACCTGCTTATGAGCAGCGCGGCTGCGCCACGAGCCTCGATGGCGAGGAACCGGGCGGTCGCGGCCAGACTCGATTCGAATGCTGGGCCGGGTAGCCTTTGTTTCTCGAGTGTAGACCGGTGGATCACCAGACCGTGGAGCCCTCGCTCGATGCGGGCTCGCCTTCCCTTTCCCGCTGAGGATCCGCATCACTTCCGACGTCACCGGTATCTTGTTGCAGATCGAATCCGGTGATCCATCGGCGGCAAAGGAACTTTTGCCGCTGGTCTACGACGAGCTGCGGAAGCTGGCGGCGGCCAAGCTGGCCCAGGAAAAGCCGGGCCAGACACTCCAGTCGACGGCCCTGGTTCATGAGGCCTACGTCCGGCTTGTGGATGTGGACAAAGCCCGGGAATGGGACAGTCGAGGCCACTTCTTTGCCGCCGCTGCCGAGGCGATGCGGCGGATTCTCCTCAATCGCGCACGCGACAAGAAGCGTGCCAAACGAGGCGGTGAATGCCACCGCGTCGATCTCGACCACATCGAAATCGCCCTGGACACCAAGGACGAAGAGCTGATCGCGCTGGATGACGCACTCACCCGGCTCGCCGTGGAGGATCCCGACGCCGCCCGACTGGTGAACCTGCGTTTCTTCGCGGGCCTTACCTTGCGCGATGCCGCCGTCTCCCTCGGGCTATCGCAGCGCACCGCGGAGCGTCAATGGTCCTATGCTCGCGCCTGGCTTTATGCCCGTCTGCGTCAGGACGCCGGCCCAAACGCCGATTGAAGCTTCCGATATTTCTTTGGCGGGTTTCGCCGGAAACGGGGCATTGAGTAACGGAATATGATCGGGGACCAGCCATGAGCGACGCAAAGACCGATGCCAAGGTGATCTTCCTCGAAGCCCTGGACTGCAAGGGCGCCGACGAGGTCAGGCGCTTTCTCGACCAAGCATGCGGGACCGACCCGGCCTTGCGTGCACGCGTCGAGGAGCTGCTGCGGGCAAATCAGGATGCGGGCGCTTTCCTGGGCGGGGCCGAGCAGCAAGACGTGACTCGAAACCAGCCCGGTGGCGAACGCCCCGGCACGATCATCGGTCCCTACAAGCTGCTGGAACAGATCGGCGAGGGGGGCTTGGGCATGGTCTTCATGGCCGAGCAAACGGCAGCCCGTCCGCCGCCTGGTCGCGCTCAAGGTTATCAAGCCTGGGCATGGATAGCCGCCAGGTGCTCGCCCGTTTCGGGCCGAGCGCCAGGCACTGGCCCTGATGGACCACCCCAACATCGCCAAGGTGCTCGACGCCGGCACGACCGACGACGGCCGGCCCTACTTCGTCATGGAACTGGTCAAGGGCATCCCGATCACCAAGTTCTGCGACGAGCGTCGGCTGTCGACACGCGAGCGACTCGAGCTAGTCCATCCCGGTCTGCCAGGCCGTCCAGCACGCCCACCAGAAGGGGATGATCCACCGCGACTTGAAGCCATCGAACATCCTCGTCGCCCTCTACGACGACAAGCCGGTCCCCAAGGTCATCGACTTTGGGGTGGCCAAGGCGACCGGCCCGCGGCTGACCGACCAGACGCTGTACACCGATTTCGGGGCGGTGGTCGGCACGCTGGAGTACATGAGCCCCGAGCAGGCTCAGCTCAACCAGCTCGACATCGACACTCGCAGCGACATCTACAGCTTGGGCGTGGTCCTCTACGAGTTGCTGACCGGCTCGACTCCGCTTGATCACA
The DNA here is from genome assembly GCA_963850935.1 of uncultured Isosphaeraceae bacterium. Lineage (GTDB taxonomy): Bacteria > Planctomycetota > Planctomycetia > Isosphaerales > Isosphaeraceae > CAWFRS01. Next base: position 134,153 of record CAWKNT010000011.1, on the reverse strand, counting down.
GGCGGCTCAAGGAGGCGGCGTTCCTCGAGGTCTTGCGGGTGATCCGCGAGGAGGAGCCACCGCGGCCCAGCATGCGGCTCTCAACGACTGCGGAGCTGCCATCGATCGCGGCTTGCCGCAGCATCGAGCCGCAGAGGCTGAGCGGGCTCATGCGGGGCGAGCTCGACTGGATTGTGATGAAGGCGCTCGAGAAGGACCGCAACCGTCGCTACCAGACACCCAACGAGCTGGCGCGGGACGTCGAACGCTACTTGCACGACGAACCAGTGGCTGCCTGCCCGCCGTCGCCTTGGTATCGTGCGCGGAAATTCGTGCGCCGAAACCGGGGGCCCGCGCTGGCTGCGAGCCTGGTGCTGCTGGCGCTCCTGGGCGGAGTGATTGGCACCTCGTTGGGGTTACTTTGGGCGTGGCGTGCCGCCTTTGCTGAGCGCCAGGCAAAAGAGACGGCCCAGCGACGGCTGACGCAGATCGAAAAGGCCAACAAGCTTCTGGGGTCGATCTTCGAGGATTTGAATCCACATGCCACAGAGGACGGCCAGTTGCAGGTCGTGTTGAGCGAACGTCTCGACCAGGCCACCGCCCAACTGGAAGGAGAGGTCATGGGGGACCCCCTAGCCGTCGCAGGAATGCAATTAACGCTCGGTGAATCTCAGCTCGGCCTGGGCCATGTGGAGAAAGCCATCCGCTTGTTGAGCAAAGCCCGAACGACCTTCACTGCTCAGCTTGGCCCCGACGCCCGCGACACTCTCAAAAGTATGTCCAGCCTCGCCCTGGGCTACAGCGCCGCCGGCAAGTTTGACTTGGCCCTGGCACTGCAAGGCGAGACGCTCGCGCTCATGAGGATGAAGCTCGGCCCCGACGACCTGAGCACAATCAAAAGCATGAGTTACCTTGCCGCGTGCTACGGCGCCAAAGGCAAGTTTGTCGATCGTGCCCTGCCCCTCTTTGAAGAGTCGTTCGAGCGGATGAAGGCGAAGTTCCCTCCCGAGCACCCCGAGGTGCTCCGGAGCATGAGCGATCTCGCCCACTCGTACTATGCCGCCGACAAGCCCGACCTGGCTCTGCCGTTGTTAGAGAAGGCTCTCAAGCTCAGTGAGCGGAAGCTCGGCCAAGACCACTCGATTACGCTCAGAATTATGACCGACCTCGCGCTGGTCTACCGGGCAGCCGGCAAGCTTGACCTGGCCGCGCCGATGTTAGAGAAGACCCTTGAGCGGATGAGGGCGAAGTTCGGACCCGACCACGACACCACGCTCGAGAATATGAGCTACCTGGCCTTGGCCTACCAGGACGTTCACAGGCTTGACCTGGCCCTGCCGCTTTACAAAGAGTCGCTCGAGAAGAGGAAGGGGAAGCTCTCCCCCGACCACTGGAAGGTACTCCAGAGCATGAACAATCTGGCGTGGGGATACGAGGCTGCCGAAAAGTTCGATCTGGCGCTGCCGCTGTACCAGGAGACGCTCGAGCGAATGCAGCCGACGCTCGGCCCCCGCCACTCGATCACGGTCAGAGTTATGAACAACCTTGGCAGATGCTACATTCGGCTCGGCCAAACCGCCAGGGCCGAGCCATTACTCCGCGAGTGCTTGGCAATCGGCGCGAACGGAATGCCCGACGAGTGGAGAATGTTCGACACGAAATCCATGTTGGGCGCCGCGCTCATGGGCGAGAAAAAGTACTCCGAAGCCGAGCCACTGCTCCTGGCGGGCTACCAGGGAATGACGGAGCGCGAGGCGACGATGAACCGGCCATTCAAGGTCCGCCTGATCGACTCCTTGAAGCGGCTGGTGCAGTTCTACGAGGCAACAGAGAACCAGGACAAGACGGAGGAGTGGCGGAAGCGGTTGGCAGAAGCAAAGGACAGTAGGTCGGACTAGCCCAAACGCGGAAACGGAAAAGCGGCCGGCGAGCCTCACCCCCACGCAGACGTCCACAACGGATCGGCAAAGCCCTGGCGCTCGGTCTGCGGCCGAGGGCCCTTGCTCAGTCATTCTATCGCAGACCGCATCGAAAAAAGGAGCTTCACCATGTCGATTTCCACTTGGCTTTCGGGGACCCTTTCGCACAGCGATGCCGGGCGCGGCAGGCGTCGCAACCGGGTGACAACGTCGCCCCAGCGCCGGCACACCGTCCGGCCCAGTCTCGAAGCACTCGAGATTCGGCTTACATTGAGCCTGACCACGCTGGCCTCGTTCGCCTCCAACAACGGTGGAGGCCCGGTAGGCGGCGTGATCATGGACAGCAGCGGCAACTTGTACGGCACAACGAGCACCGAGGGCCGCTACGGTGCCGGGACGGTCTTCGAGCTGGCCCACGGCAGCGGCACGATCACCACGCTGGCTTCGTTCAACGGCGCTAATGGAGCATATCCGCAGGCCGGTCTGATCATGGACGCCAGCGGCAACTTCTACGGCACAACTGAGCGGGCAAGCGTCCCCAAAGCCGGCACGGTTTTCGAGCTGGCCCATGGCAGCGGCACGATCACCACGCTGGCTTCGTTCACCGGCGCTAACGGGGCTGGTCCGGAAGACGCTCTGATCATGGACACCAGCGGCAATCTTTACGGCACAACGCATCTCGGTGGCGCCTCGAACGGCGGCGCGGTTTTCGAGCTGCCAGGGGCTGTGAGCTCGCCGGCTTTGCAGATCAGCGGTTTGCGTCCCTCCACTGGCGCCGACGCATCTCGGACATTCGCCGGCACCGTCCCGAAAGCCGTCGGCGCCACCGACACCGGCGATGCCGGCACCGTCGACCTCACGAGCAACGCCAGCACGGCCAACCTGAACGCGACTGACACGGCCGCGGACATGGGAACGGATCCCTTGAGCGCGGCAGTGCCGCAAGAGAAAGGCAAGCCATCGATCACCGACACGCTCTTCAGCTCGACCGCGGGCGGCTTCTTCGCGGATGGTTCTTGACATCCAGCGCTCAGTCAGCCGATCGCGGACCGCATCGCAAAAAAGACGGCGAAGTTGCTGAAAAAGGCGGGCAACGCCCGGACATAGCGTTCTGACGACGACCTGATCACGTCAACAAATAGCGAAAAGGACATGCAGTGCGCGGCCGGTATTTGATCAGGTGGCGGACGGTACAAGCAAATCCAGGTCGGTTATGAAAGTCCGTCGCAGTTCAGCCGCGCGTATTCCCGCGTGTTTGGCGCTGTGCCCAATCGCGACATCGCCGGGTTGAAGACACTGGTTGCCTCCGTGGCACGCACTGCGTCACCAGGATGGTGATCAGAGTCTGCAGCAGACAATGCTGTGATATTCGTGCATGGCTCAGGGGACATCACACTCGACACCACTCGTCAATTGAATATGGTGTCCACCGAACCCTTTAAACTCATTGCCACCCTCGGCGTGGCAATGCCAACTGCGACGCTCTGCGTTGATCCGCCTTCCTACAAAGTGCCATGTAGAGCGTCCCAGATGGCGTTCCCACGCCGGGAGCGTGGGAACGAGAAAGGAAAGAACTACATCTCTTTGCGACTAGACAACGCTGACAAGCTCGTTGTAGAAGGCGCCGTAGACATCGTTCCAGAGGCTGTTGAGGTTGGTGTCGACGCTGAATGACTCCGTCTGGTCGTACCATGCCACGGACTGCCCGAAGACCCAGACATTGCCATAGACCTCGGCGGTGGCGCTGATCCAGACGTCACCGTCATTGTCGAACTCGAAGCTCAGGTTGGCGTTGAGACCACCGGAGACGCCGAATCCGGACCCACCCGTCAAGTCAGCGTAGTAGCCGACGTTGACATCGCCCCAGACCCAGAATGTACCGTCGTAGTTCAGCCACGCATCCACGTCCGTCTGAACGCCGAGGAATGTCGTCTGGCCCGTTGCGTAAATGCCGCTGTTGTTAACATCAAGGGATGCCGATGAAATCTGATAACCGAGCACGCCAAAGCTCCCCTGGAGGTTGATGTTAAACTGGCCGTTCTCGGCGAGATATCCGTCGTATGAGAAGCTGTTCGTATCCAGAAAGGCTAACGGCGTTCCGGCAAAGGGGTTGATCGTTGATCCGGCGAAGTCGACGACCCCTTGGGGGCCGTTGAAAATCACCATACCGCCGACCAGGGGGAACTGGAGTGAGCCGACCTTGGCAAACCCGAGGGATGCGCCGGCTTGTTCGTTGACACCGAGCTCGACATTATTCAGATCCGCCAGGCTGAACTGCCCGTTGAACAGGTCGGTAACATCCTGCTGCACCGCTGCGCCCCAGCTTCCGCCCGAGACGTCGTAATTAATATCGACAGCTCCGGTGAGGGTGATCGGGACCAGATCGTCGCTGACATCGCCGAGATTGAGCGTGGCCAGATACGCGATGTCGCCATACAGCGTTTGGCCGCTGAAGTTGCTGGGCGTCACCGTGGGCGTAAACGGAATATACCCATGTTGCGAGATGGCGAAGGAAACTTCGTTGAGCGCAGGAATACCCACAACGTCAACATACAGCGACGGGTCGGCCGGATCGACGACGATGCTGCCGGCGTAGCCGGCGATGCTGACCTGAACCTGGCCAAGCGAGGCGGCAAACCCAGTGCCTGCGCTCAAGTAAAGATAGGGCACGGCCGCGTTGACGGGTGCGCCGGGGATAATCGAGCTGACCTGTTCGCCCAGGCCGATCCCCAGGCTGACATGCGGAACACTGATGGCAGCTCCCAGTTGCCCAAGCGCAGAGTTGGCTTGGTCGAGATAAGATCCCGTTGCACCGCCGAGCGGGTCGACCAGGTCGGTGACCAATGACTCATAAGGGAACTGGATCTGCGCCTGGCGACCTCACCAAAGAGTCCGTCGTAGCCGTTGGCATCGGTGGTGACCACCAGCTCGAGACCGGGCGGCAGCGGCAGCGGAATGGCCCCCAGCCCTGATTGCAAGGTCAGTGTGCCCGTGCCGGTGATTGTCGATGTGGTGAGCGAGCTGCCGGAAACCGGTGTCGTCACCTCGCTAAACTGACCGGAGATCTGGAACCCGCGGCCAGTCGGGCCGCTGAAGGTCAGCGTATCTTCATTGGCGTCGAGATAGGCATACAAACCGCCGCCGGTGTACTGAAGCTTGGCCGCGTCTTGCGCGTTGACGTCGGGGGCCAGCGTGCTGGTATCGAGCGTAACGGGTCGCAGCGTCAAGATGTAGGTCGCGGGGCCGAAGTACGCATCAGCCAGGAATGCATTCTCGGCAACCACGATCGGATAGGTCCCCGAAATTGGCGCGACGAAGGCGACGCTATTGTTGTCTGTCAAGTTACCGCTGGTGGGGTCGGTCGCGTTCTGACCGTAGAGTATGTCGGTCGACTGCGATGCCACAACGTTGCCGTGTGGGTCATAAATCTCCAGACTCGAGCCCCAGTCGGTGTTGATCACTGGGTACTGGACGTCGAGTGTGGCGGTGAAGATCTCGCCAGCCTGGAGATTGACTTTGAGGACGTCGCTGCTGGACGCTTGGGTGAAGTAGCCATTGACGACCGTCTGTTCCATGGGTGCAATTTGAACGGACGGAAACGATCCGTTGGCGACGTTCACCGTCTCGAATACCGGAATGGTGGACATCAATTGGCGCTCTTCGATGAATTCGACGCAAGGCCGCGCGCAATAGCGCGACTTGCGATGCGCATCGGCCAGCTGACTTAGCCTTGTGGTGCGGCGGACAACAGCCGGAAGGCTGAAAGAGCGGAGGGCGGCGGGAGAAAAACCGCCGCGGGGGAAACTCGGATGTGTGCGGTAGAAAGCGATCATTGTTTGATACCTCGCGATGAAGTGGGCAACTCGGGATGCGAGCGGAGCCGGACGACGTGAGATCCGGTACGGCTCATAGTGGGGATAGCCAACCGCAAGGGAAGCACGACATCGAAGCGAAAAGGACATGCAGTGCGCGGACGGTCGTAGATCAGGTGGCGGAGGGTGCAAGTACACATATAGTAATACGTGTTAGTCGATTCGATCTATCCGACAGAGTTTGTGCTCGGCGTCTGTTCGAAAAGGAGATCGCAATTGTTGCACGTCCGACCGCGCCGCGTCCCGTTATCTGCACGTGGCTGCAAAGCATGTCCTGGTATGCGGGGTGCGAGCGGTGGCAATCGCATAGATTGCACGCGCCGGCAAAACCGCCCGGCATGCCCTCTGTTGCGAGGAAGGAGCAGCGACTATCCTTGACTTCAGCTCTGTGTGATGCCCCGGTCGGGAGAGCAGGCGTCAACGCCGATGGAAGGGAGTCATTGCCTTGAAACAGGAAGTGGACTTGTCCAGCCGGGAGTTCCGGGCTGATCCGTATCCGTTTTACGCTCGCTGGCGCGCGGAGGCGCCGGTGGTACGCACCACGCTGCCAGACAAACAAAACGCCTGGCTCGTGACGCGCTACGACGACGTGCTCGCGGTGCTCAAGGACGATCGATTCGCGAAGGACAAGACGAAGGCCCTGTCGCCCGAACAACTGGCGGGGCTTCCCTGGGTTCCGTCGATGTTCAAGCCACTTGAAAAGAATATGCTCGACTTGGATCAGCCCGACCACACGCGGCTTCGCGGGCTGGTTCATCAGGCGTTCACGCCGCGCCTGATCGAAAACATGCGCCCTCGCGTGCAGGCGCTGACAGATGAACTGCTCGACAAGGCGGAAGCCAGGGGCCGAATGGATTTGATTCACGACTACGCACTGCCGCTGCCGGCAACGATCATCGCGGAGATCCTGGGCGTGCCGGCCCGCGACCGACACAAGTTTCACCGCTGGTCAAACGCGATGCTCTCCATCAAGCCCACGACGTGGGGAAAGCTGAGAATCATACCGCACGTGATGGCGTTCATCCGGTACATCCGCAAGATGAGCAAGATGCGGCAAGCCGAGCCACGCGATGATCTGATCAGTGCTCTACTCGAGGCGCGCGAGGCTGGCGACCGCTTGAGCGACGATGAATTGCTCTCCATGATCGTGTTGCTCTTGGTCGCCGGCCATGAGACGACGGTGAACCTGATCGGCAATGGAATGGTCGCGCTCCTCGAGCATCCCGACGAGCTCGAACGGGTGCGTGATAATCCCTCGCTCATCAAGCCGGTCATCGAAGAGCTGTTACGATACGACGCCCCGGTGCAGATGGGGACGGAACGCTACGCGCGTGAGGACGTGACCATTGGCGGTGTGACCATCCGGCGCGGCGAGATTGTCTTTGCCGTGCTCGGTTCGGCCAACCGCGACGAGCGACAGTTCGCCGACCCGGATACGCTTGACATCGATCGTGAACCCAACCGGCATCTCTCGTTCGGGCAGGGTGTGCATTTTTGTCTGGGCGCGTTGCTGGCGCGGCTCGAGGCGCAAATTGCCATCAGTACGCTGCTGCGTCGGGCGCACGGCCTTCGTCTCGCCGTGCCCCGTGCGGCCTTGCGGCACCGGCCTGCGCTCATCCTTCGGGGCCTGCAATCACTACCGGTGAAGTTTTCTGGGCGCCGCGAACCGTTGATACACTCGGTGAGATAACCGCGTCGGGCGAGGTCGTCGAGGAGGGGAGAATTGACGCCGACGAGAGGATGGGTGACCGCGATTTGAGTCGCGCCCTTTTATTCTGCGGTGGCATCCTAGCTGGATTCGATCGTGAATTCCCACAACGCACAGTACCCTGGGGCGGACCAGCCGCAACCGCAAAGCGCTGTTAAAAGCGAGCGTATTCGAGTCGGGATATCCAACTATTCAGCTATATGATCATAAATATGTTTCGCGATTTCTTGTCGCATTGGACGAGGGGAGCCAGAAGATCCACCTCAAACTGAAAGGCACTGACGGAAAGGAACGAATTAGCCTCGAAGTAGATAACAACAACGCCTATCGTATTAAGACATTTGCCGAGAATGGCGCTCAGACGGGCGACCGGTTCCCAGACCTGGGGATTACGAGATAGCCCGCAGCTTGGCACGCTTCTTGCACCGTTCTTGCGGCAAAAGGAGCCACACCATGCCGGACATTCCCAACAAGCTCCCAATAGGCGACCCTCCGCTGCCGAAAAAGCCCGTGAAAGCAGACGCACCAATGCGCGACCCATTCACGGACCTACCCACGCACCCCGCAGGTCACGGCCAGGGTGAGAACAAGCCGGAACCGGCGCACGTTAAGCGTAACGAAAACACCGACGAAACCATCGCGGTCGAGGAGGGGTTCAGCCCAATTCCTTAGCTCGCCTGGAGAGCCCCATCCGTCACTTTCCCGTGCACGACGAGACAAACTGCCGCACAGCCGACGCGGCTCTCCGCACGATCCCAGCGATGAGACGCTGAATGCGAGCTTCGCGCAACGTGCTGATGGCAATGAGCCGAAGTTCAGTTGCCCCTGATCAGCTGACGGACTGCGTGACGCCGAATGATTTACACGAGGCTTTGCGGCCCGGGAATTGCGGTTACGGATTGACGCTGGGCGGCTTGCCACTTGACTGATTGTGAAACTAGGTCGAACACGGCGATCAGTATGGAGACTCGCCAATGCAGACTTCACTGTTTCGTCTGGGGCCGATCATCGCGTCCCCGGATTTTCTTACCACGGTGCCGCGGCCGGCAATGGTCCAGGCCATCAAAAACCATGCGACCGAAGCTCAGCCCGTTCGGGACGGGCACCCGATTCTCAGCCACTATTGGCACGGCGAAACCGGCTTTCACATGGTAACGGATGCCGAACGCCGGTTTACTATAATACGGCTAAATGACGAGGCATGATTGCCCCACCCCGATTTTGGTTGAAATTTTGCGACGCCAGTCTTCTGTCGCAGTTCATCGATCAAGCAGTCAGGCAAAGTTCACAACGGATAAGGACCGTCCATCCATTGATCCCAGAGCTGCTTTTGATGAGCCGTTTCCGCCCTCGTTTTTCTAGTTAGCCGAATACATAGCCTCCAAATCCACACGGGGATCATGACCAGGCAGCCAACTGTGAGAGTGCCAACCCAGATGGGGAAGAGGGCCAAGAATGCGCCGACTTCCCACACGGTGCGGTCAAAACGCTTGGCACTCAACAAGACGGCTAGCAAGATTATGACCGGAAATATACAAGGGCGGTCGATTCGAGTTACCCGACAGTGATTGGCCCTTGACGTCTCTTCCGAAGGGCGATCGCAATTGTTGCATTCCTGACCGCGCCGCGTCTCCTTATCTGTACGTGGCTGCAGAGCATGTCGTGGTATGCATGTCCTAGTATGCCGTATGTCCTAGTATGCAGTATGAATGGCCTGGTATGCAGCAAGCTAAAGAATTAGGACTTATCCGGCGGTGGCCAGCGTCGACGTTCTTCGACGTAGTCGGCAGGAGCCCGTGTCGCTAGCGTGAAGCGCCGCTCCAGGCCGTCATAAACTAACAAGCCACGCCCCGAAATGTCCCGTCCCAGCAGCGCCTGGACGCCTGAGCCGCTCAGGTCCTCGGCTGCGACTACATCCAAGTCTGTCGCCAGTACGCCTGTAATCGCCCCGCCAAGCGAGATCTCCACGGCGTAGACGTCGGCTAGTACTGGAGTAAGGCCCGTGGACGCCGTGTGGACCGGTACCTGACTCACTGGCGAGAGCTCGAGCCGATCGAACACCCACCGCACGATGTTGGTCTTACTGGCCCCTGTGTCGACCAAGGCAAGTATGTGAACCGGGGGGCAGGATTGTCGGAATTCTGCCTCGGCGGTGGAGATTCCCACGTACAGCTCGAGCGATCGGTCTGCCTGCGTGGTCAAATTGGGCACTCAGGATCGGCATGGCACGATGTCGCGAGTCACCTCGACGACCGGCTCTACGGTCAGGATCTGCTTGACGAAAAGTGGGCCGAGGCCAAACCGACGATAGCCAGCGCAGCGCCTCTCGGAAAGTTTCTAGCGGTCCCTCGACCTCATTCCCCACGATCACAACGAATTTTCCCGGGAAGCGTGAGATCAATTCGGGCTTGAGCCGCGCGTAGGTTGCGACTTCAAGGTCGAACCCTATGAACTGGCGGCGGGCGTGTGCCGGTGCGCCGGGATCGGTCGGCATGGCAGCTCCTGTGTTCTGTCCAGGACGGTCATGCTCGACCCCTTCACGAGCCGGCTCCTCCGTCCCCGATGGTGCCCACTCCTGCCGGTGGGCGATCCTTCGCTCCACCTCGGCCTTGATCGCACCCCACGCCGCAACCGGATTGCCGGCCAAGTGTTCGGCTGAGTCGATTAGCTCGGACAGATTATCCTCATAGTCCGGCGGCAGTGACGGCTTGCTTCCGATGGCTCTATCCGGACGACGGTCAGACGATGCTTGCCGATCACACGGGACGGAGCCACCCGATGGGTCATGTTCGGTACTTGGCATCGCGGACCCTTTCTAACAGAGCGGGGCGTTCTTGGAAAGCTCCATTCGCTTCATTATGAAGCATGAGAGGTACAAGCAATATGGCCACGATGACCGGAAAGAGGACTTTACTCTTTACTGCCGGCTTTCCAGGGCAGATGAAGTGCACTGCCGGTCGCAGGTCATTGGGCGGACGGCGGCGGCAAACCTAAACTCTTACTGGGCAGTCGATTCGCGTTTCTTGACGGTGTTTTGGGCCGGTGTTTCTTCCAAAAGGCGGGGGCTAGCGGCCGGTTCACGCCAGATCGTCCATTGGAGCTTCGGGCGGGCGACGCTTCGTTTCGACACGACGGCACGCTTCGAGATCTCGCGCGGCTTTGGCCGTTCACTCGCATCTGCTGCACAGCCGGGTAACCCGATAAACGGCCCGACGCAGGTCACCTCGGGTAATACCAGACGGCCGTCCGGTAGGGCCGTCCTTCCAACGGGGGCAACTTGGCGGCGACGAGCAAGCCGGGCCGGCCCGTGCCGTCGAGATCGGCCGCGTCCAGGCCGACGTACATCCCATAATTCTCGAATCTCGTCAGGAGCTGCGCGGGCCCAGATTCGGGACGTTCGGCGTTCCTTCGTTGCGCTGCCACCAGATTCGGCAGGTATACCACTGAATTCCTGGAGTGTGGAAGGTGGCCGTGATTAGGTCGAGCCGACCGTCGCAATCCCAGTCGACGACGACCGGCTGGGCATTCACCTCCGCCGTCAGCGGGCTCCCCTCGACTTCGGCCTGCGCATCGACAGCTCTTTCGGCATCCCAACGTCCACGAGTCCAGGCGATCCGCCCTTTCGACCGCGTATCGACGGCGAGGATGTCAAGCCAGCCATCGCCGTCCCAGTCGGCCAGCCGGACCATCATGCGGAAGCGATCGAGCGGCTGAGCGATGTTCTCGAGATTATTCGCGCCGGGCGCGATTGGCGCGGCCGGGATGCCGGCGACGCGGACGTGGATCTCGTCCTTGGCGGTGAACCGACCGTCGGCCCCGCGTCGGAACCAGTGGATGCCCGGCTCGTGGTCGCAGCAATCGTCGGAGCCCGTCACCAAGTCGAGCCGCCCGTCCCCGTCGATGTCCGCCAACTGCGGACGGAAGTTCGCCCCACTTCAGCCGGTCGGGATTCGCTCGTCGTCGCAGAAGTACCCGAAGGGGACGGGCGCCGCCAGGCGCAGCCAGCCCGGCCTGCCCACGTTGCGGTAGACCTTCAGAAGGCATAGCGCCGCCAGCGGTTTGAATGTGGGCCTAATACTCGAACGCCGAAATCGCCAAATCGCCGGATCAACAGGCGGGACGCCGTGCCGGTGCTTGCGTTATGGCCTCGCCGGTTTGTTGACGAGGAGTCATCGACGGTAAACTGAATCATGTGGCGCGTTGGTGCTTTGATTTCGAGGGGACGTTCGATCCAGGAACGTTTCGCCGACGGAAATTATGATGAAACTCCCCGACATCTCGGTCCTCGACCTTGCGCCCATCCGCGAGGGGGACTCGGCCGCCGGCGCCTTCCAAAATTCGCTGGACTTGGCCCGCCACGCAGAGATGTGGGGCTACAAGCGGTTCTGGCTGGCCGAACACCATAACATCCCCGGAATCGCCAGCGCGGCGACCGCCGTCGTGGTCGGCCACATCGCCGGCGGTACCTCGCGCATCCGCGTCGGGGCGGGCGGCATCATGCTGCCGAACCACGCGCCGCTTGTGATCGCCGAACAGTTTGGCACGCTCGCGGCGCTTTACCCCAGCCGGATCGACCTCGGCCTGGGCCGCGCCCCCGGCGGGGACCAGCAGACCGCCGCCGCTCTTCGCCGCAACCTGGGCAGCAGCGGCGACACGTTCCCAAGGGACCTGCAGGAGCTTCAGTCGTACTTCCACCCGGCCGCGCCAGGCCAGGCAGTGAGGGCGGTCCCAGGCGAAGGGGCGGACGTGCCGATCTGGCTGTTGGGCTCGAGCGATTTCAGCGCGCGCCTTGCCGCAGAGCGTGGCCTCCCGTTCGCCTTCGCCTCTCACTTCGCGCCCGACTATTTGTCCGGCGCGCTCTCGCTGTACCGCGACAACTTCAAGCCCTCGGAGTCGCTCGACAGACCCCGCGTGATGATTGGCGTCAACGCGTTCGCGGCCGAGACCGACCATGAGGCGCGCAGGCTTTTCACCTCGCTCCAGCAGGCATTTGTCGGCCTGGTGAGGGGCCGACTCGGGCTCCTTCAGCCCCCTATCGACACCATGGAGGGCCGATGGAGCCCGGCTGAGCGGGCGCACATCGAGCGGATGACCTGCATCTCCGTCGTCGGATCGGCCGCGACCGTGCGACGCGGGATGGAGATCCTGATCGACGCGACGAACGCCGACGAGCTGATGCTCACCGGTCAGATTTTCGACCATGCCGCCCGACTGCGATCCTTCGAGATCATCTCGCAGGTCCACGAGACGATGGCCGCTGAAATGCGCGGGCCCTGCAACGACTCGCGAATAATGAGACAGAACGCGTTTCCCTGACCGAAGCAGTCGACCTTAACACGCCGAACGACCGGGCAATGGCGAAGAAGTATCGAAGGCCGGAGCCGTGTAACTTGAAACCTGGCTTCCGAACCCTCGCGCTCTCGACAAAGTCGACAACAAGCTGCGACAAATCCTTAATACCCTTGTACCGGTTATAATACACGGCATCTCGGGCTTGGGCCGTCGCCATCACCAAAATGCAGGTTCTGGTCAGCATGTCTCAGCGGCGCGAGCTATCCGAAGAATCTCATTTGTCTTCGTCGCGGTTTCACACGACGCACTGGTCGCTTGTCCTGACGGCGCAGGACAAGTCTTCGCCGGCTTCGGCGGAGGCGATGGAGCTGCTCTGCCGCACCTATTGGTATCCGCTGTATGCGTATGTGCGGCGACAGGGATACAACTCGCACGATGCGCAGGACCTCACCCAGGAGTTCTTTTCGCGGCTGCTGGAAAAGGGATACCTCCATGCGGCGGCGGCGGAAAAGGGACGCTTCCGGACCTTCCTGCTCGTCGCGCTCCAGCGGTTTCTCGCCAATGAGTGGGACCGAGCGCGGCGCTCAAACGGGGCGGCGGGCGCACCCGTGTCCCGCTGGATGCCGCAGACGCCGAGAGCCGCTATCAGACGGAGCCTGCGGACTCGATGACCCCGGAACGGATCTTCGAGCGGCGTTGGGCCGTCACGGTACTGGAGCAAACGCTGGTTCGGCTCCGCGCCGAATATGAGCGGTTGCAGCGCTTGCCCGAATTCGAGCGTCTCAAAGAGTTTTTGACCGCGGAGCGGGGCACGATTCCTTATGGCGAAGTCGCCGACTGCGCTGGGCGTCAGCGCCGGCGCGGCACGGGCCGCCGTGCATCGGCTGCGCAAGCGGTTTCGCGAGCTGTTCCGCGAGCAAATCGCGCAGACTGTTTCCAACTCGGACGACCTGGAGGACGAGCTGCGCTATGTGGTGGCAGCGCTCTGCAGCGGCTAGAGATTCGAGCTGCCTCGTAACAACTCGGACAAAAGCCTTAATAGAAGATCGGTCCTACATGCTTGGCTCCCATGGCCTACATGGCTCTGGTAGCAACGCCGACAAAACTCTTAATAGATAATCGGTGAACCATGACCGCGTCCGCCTCGATCGATCCGGAATGCCCGCGCTGCGGCGCCAAAGTGGCTGCCGATGCGCCCGAGGGCCTCTGCGTCCGGTGCCTGGCAAAGCTCAATCTCACGGCTGACAGCGTCCTTAGCGGTGCGGAAGCCCAGCCAATAGAGCCCCCCTCGCTGGAAGAGATCGCGCCGCATTTCCCGCATCTCGAAGTCTTGGCCTGCCTGGGGCGCGGCGGAATGGGGGTGGTTTACAAGGCGCGGCAAAAATCGCTCGACCGGCTCGTGGCCCTCAAAATCCTCGCCCCCGAGCGGGAAAAAGATCCGCAATTCGCCGAACGCTTCGCTCGCGAGGCCCAGGCGCTCGCAAGATTGAGCCACCCGCACATCGTCACGGTCTACGACTTCGGACAAGCCGACGGGCTGTTTTACCTGCTGATGGAGTATGTTGACGGCGTGAACCTGCGCCAACTCCTCCGCATGCGCCGGCTCGAGTCGAAAGAGGCCCTGGCCATCGTGCCGCCAATCTGCGACGCGCTGCAGTACGCGCATGATCATGCCGTCGTCCACCGCGACATCAAGCCGGAGAATCTGCTGCTCGACAAGGCCGGCCAGGTGAAAATCGCCGACTTCGGCATCGCCAAGATGTTGGGGGGCGACAGCACGCCAGACGAGGAGCAGGAAGTAGGCACGCCGCAGTACATGGCCCCGGAACAGCACGCGACTCCCCAAGCAGCCGACCATCGCGCCGACATCTATTCTCTGGGCGTGGTCCTTTACGAAATGCTCACCGGCGAATTGCCCGCAGGCCAATTCGAGCTCCCGTCACGCAAAGTCCGGATCGACGTTCGATTGGACGAGATTGTCCTGCGTGCGCTCAATCGCGAACCCGAGCTCCGTTTCCAGAAGGCTGAGCAAATGAAAACGGCGGTGGAGACGTTGACGACGGCCGGACAGGTGATTGGGCCGGACACGCCCCCCTCGGAATCGAGGGCAAATCGATCCAAGTCCCCGAACTTCCGCGGCCCTCGATCAATGAACGTCAAGATGCCGATCGCGATCGCGCTGGTGGTATTGTTCCTGGCGGCCAGTATGGGAATCCTCTACAAGTTCAGAGGCCGTTTCTCAGGCAATTCTCCCAACGCGCGGATTTCGAAGTTTGCCGAAGAAGCCAAGCGCGGCTCAGATGCGTTTCGGAGAGCGGATTTTGATCAAGCCCTCGTCGCCTTTGATGAGCTGATCCGGCTCGATCCGAATCACTCCGAGGCCCACAGATGGCGTGGGGATGCTTTGTTAAATAAGCACGAGTTCGACAAGGCGCTGTCCGAGTACGACGAAGCGATCCGGCTCGATCCGAAAAACGGCATGGCTTACAGCGGTCGTGGCGCCGCCTCGACCGAGAAGGGGGAGTTCGATAAAGCGATCGCCTCTTTCGATGAAGCGGTGCGGCTCAATCCGCAGATTGCCGACATGCCGTTCTACAAACGATACAGGGCAGTGGCCGAGGCCCCATGGTCCCTCGGTCTCTCGGTCGTCGTCGCACTGCTCGCTGTCGGCTTGTGTCTTTTCCTCGCATTCGCCGCGTGGCCCAGCCTGCGGTACAGGAAGCCCAAGCCCGACAACGAGCTCTAACGTAACCGTTCGACGGTCCCCGATAAGGTTCGCGATTGGACGAATCGAGTTGGCTCGACGGCTCCGACCGCTGAGTCCATTCGTTGAGGGTCGACATGGATAATTGACTACATGGTTGCGTTGGCCGGACGGATTCGGTACATTTAGGAGACTTTGTGATAGTTCTTGATCGACGACGGACGGATGCCAGCCCGTTTACTCTGGCCGATGCACTGCAGGGAACGGAAATTGACGGTAGCGCTGAGTCTCGGCTGGGCATAAAGCGATGACGGCTTCTAATCTAGCACAACCCATTTCGGAGCGGCGTTTCGAGGAGACCAAGATGGCACGAATAGACAGGCATGTGTCGATCGTCGCGGCGCTGATCGCGCTTGGGGGCGTCGTTGGGGGTGGGCGCGAGGCGCGAGCAGAATTGTCGCTTGGTCTCACCAAAGGCGGAATCGTCCAGGTCGGGGGCGGCGGCGCCGGAACTGACCCGCCATACACATATCAATTCGAAGCCGACTACACCGGAAAGCTGACGGCTTGGCCATCAACGTCGTTCACCGTCGACAACCTGGTCGGCGTCTACCCCCTCGATCTGACAGGCACGGGGCCGTCTGGCTGGATTTACTCCATTACCCCCGTGAGCGGTCCGTCTTGGAATTACCCGTACTTCACGTCGGACGTCACGTGGACATATATTGGTCTGCCGATGTTATCATCAGGTAATGGCACGGGCTCTACCGACCTGGGGATTTTCCAGATCACCACGCAATCCAACTTCGCTGGTGGCTATCCGGCCGTACTTCCGACCTCCGTTGACTACAGCCTTTCGATTAACGGTGGACCTTCGACGCCTGGCGGTAGCCCCGTCGAATTGATTGAAGGCGGGATCACAGCGGCTCCAGAGCCTTCAACGCTGATCGCGCCGCTCATGGTCTTGCTGAGCCTGCCGGTTTTCAGGCTTCTGAAACGAAGAATCCCGCGCGGCCAGGCGACAGCTTGATCGGCCGATCGCTAGCGATAGACCGACCGTACCTCCTGCGCCGTTTCAGTCACTTCTTGACTTCGGCAAGGCTGGACATGAACGTCTGAAACTGGGGTCGCGACTCGAGGGCCTTGATGTCCGCGTTGGACTTGATTTGCTCGGCGATCTCGGGGCCGGCATCCATCGCCTCGCGGAGCAGGACAACCGTGCGGCTCAGATAATTCCGCGTCATGCGGTCGCGGTCCACTGCGGCGAGTTTCGGGTCGCTGGAGATCTGCGTGACCAGCCGGGCGAGAACCTGCGCCGCGTCATAGCAGGCGGGGGCGCGGCTGGACAGTGGAACTGTCCTGGGCACTTCGAGCGCCAGGCTCGCTGCCTCGTCGTAGGCGCCGAGTTTGCGGTTCACATCGGCCAGTTCCGTATAATGCGAGGCGAGCGCCAGGCGGCACGAGGCAGGATTTTTGCCGAGTCGCATAGCCTGACGCTGCTGCTCGACCGCTGTGGTGAGCGCGGTCTTGGCGTCAGCCGGCCTGCCGCTTTTATCCAGCCATTTTCCCTGTTCGGCCAGGACGGTGCCGAAGTGGCTGCGGATCTCGACCGCCTTGGGAGCATCGGTCACAAGCTTTTCAAAGTTCTCCAGCGATTGGGCAAAGTACGGTCCTGCGTCCAGGAGGCGATTGCGGGCGACCAGCAGCATTCCGAGGTTATTCTGGGCGATGGCCAGGTTATGGCGGTCTTCGACGGCACCCGGCTTGCCGGCCAAAAGCTGCTGCGAGATCGCAATCGAGCGTTTCAAGGCGTCTCGGCGCCAGCGCCATCGATCGCGCCTAAATTGAACAGAATCTTGGCCTGCCAGCGCTGACAGTCGGCAGTCCGGAGCTTGGGGTCGGTCGAATCGAGCAGGGCGAGCCCTTTGCGATAGATCGGCTCGGCCTGGTCGGTCCGGCCGGCCAGGTGCAAAACGCCTCCTTCGTTGCGCAGGCACATGGCGTAGCGGATGCGGTAGTCGATGTTTTCGGGGTGGTCGGCGATCAACCGTTCGAAGATCGCCCTGGCGGCGGCAAAGGTCTCGTCGACCTTCGGCTGTCCGAGTGCACTCATGGCCACGGCAAGGCTGTCAAGGTCCGACCCGAGGTCACTCCGATACCGAGGTTTGTCGGGAGAAACCTTGATCATCGCCTCATTGATAGCCTGCGCCTTGCGGAACTCGAGCGATCGCAGCCTCAGCATTCCCCTGCCTCATGAGTGCCTCGCCCAGATTGTGGTGGGACGCGGCCAGGTAGAAGCGGACCTGGATGTCGTCGGGCGACTTTTGCATGATCGGTGTATTCAGTTCGATGGCCTCGCGAAGGATCGGCTCGGACTCGGCGCTCCGGCCGGATTCGAACAGGGCGATGCCCAGGTTGGAGAGGGCCCTCCCCAGAATGGTCCGATACTCGGGCCGGTCGGGGAAGTCTTCGGCCAGCCGCCTGGCCAGCGGCACCTGGCGGCGCAGGTGAATTTCGGCTTCGTCGACACGGCCCGTGTCTTTCTCGAGCATGCCCAGGCTGTTGCACACTTTGGCCAGGACCTCGCGATGGCGGGGCACAGTCGGGAACTCGGCCACGAGCTTTTCGAGCAATTCGAACGCGCGGCGGAAGTCTTTTTCGGCCGCCGTGAAGTCGCCGATCTCGCGATTGACCCAGCCGCGAGCGTCGACGGCGAGCGCGAGTTCGTTACGGATCTCGGCTTGCTCGGCGTCGGCGGTATGCGCCGCTCAAGTTCGTCGATTGCCCGCGTGAAGGCTGGCTTTGCCTGCGCGAAACGCCCGTTGAGCCGCAGCAAGTCGGCCTGACCCTTCAAGGTCTGGCCCAGGCGAAGCCGGTCTTCGGTGGTTGCGGCCGGGTCTTTCTGGGGATCGGCCAGCACTTGTTGCGCGGCGAGCGCTTCTTTGTAAAGGATATCAGACTGACCGGCATCGGCCCCGCGGCGGACCAAGAGATCCGCCAAAAGAGCGCGCGTCCGGGCCAGCGACTGCAAGAGCTCGTGCCCGGCGCCCGGCGCACGGGCGAGCGGCTCGAGCAGCTCAAGCGAGCGACGGTATGATTTCTCGGAGTCAGGCAGCCGGCCCAGCTTGCGCTCGATGTCGCCCATCTGTTGGTAGGCGCGGCCGTGCTCGAGCTTTACCGAGGCGTCGCCGGCGGCCCGGCTGGTGAATTTCTCGTAATACGCCAGGGCCTTTTCCAGGAACTTTTTCTGCAGCGGGTCGAGCTGCTCGTCAAAGCTGATGTCGGCCACCTGGGTCAAGAGGTTAACGGCCTGGCGAGCTTGCTGGCCCTGTGCCTCGGCCTCGTTCCGCTCACGACTGATCAAAACAGTGCTGACGGCGAGTGCCGCAGTCGCGGTGAGTAGCAGACCGGCCGCGGTGGAGACGGCCACCTTGTGCCGTCGCGCCCAGCGAAGCAGCTTTTTGGTCGGGGGCTCGGGATAGGCGTTGACCGGCTCATCAGCGACATAACGCTGCACCTCGTGGGCCAGCTCGGTCGCCGTCTGGTACCGCCCAGCGGGGTCTTTGCTCAAGGCCTTCAGGCACACGGCCTCGAGTGCCGGACCGATCTCAGGCACGACCAGTCTGGGCAGGGTGGGGTTTTCGTTGCACACCTTCTTGATGATCTCGGCGGTCTTGGGCGCCACGAAGGGGGGCACGCCGGTCAAAACCTCGTAGAGTATCGCCCCCAAGCCATAGATGTCTGTCCGTGCGTCGACGCGGTCGTGCTCACCTCGGGCCTGTTCGGGCGCCATGTAGGCGGGCGTTCCCAGCAACTGACCCTGCATCGTACCGTCCGGCCCGGCGCCCGACTCGCGGGTCACTTTCCGGCCGGCGCTCGCCGAGGGACTCAAGCTATGATCCACGGTCTGCATCGACCCGACGTCCATTGCCGACGCAAGGGCCGGCTCGGAATTCGACGCTGCCAGCGTATCGGCATCGGCCGACTCGGGTAGTAAAGGGCGGTTGTCACGCTGGATACCAACCGTCAACCCGACATCGACAGCCGGCTCGGGCGGGGCGGTCGCCAGGTCCGCGGCCGCTTTCGCGTCGTCGGTCTGGTCTGGTCCGATGCGCTTCGCCAGACCCCAGTCGAGCACGATCACCTCGCCGAAATCTCCCAGGACTACGTTTTGTCCCTTGATGTCGCGGTGAATGACGCCGCGTGAATGGGCGTAGGCGACCGCGTGGCAGACGCCGACGAACGCCGTCAAGAGCGCGACCAGATCGACGGAATCTGCCTCTCCAGCGACACGCTTCTTGTGGTATGCCCGGATGGCCTCGCTCAGAGTGCGGCCCTTCACGAACCGCATCGTGTAATACGGCACTTCCCCTTGGCCGACCTCGTAGACCGGCACGATTCCAGGGTGTTCAAGCTGGGCCGTGATCTTGGCCTCGTAGAGGAAGCGAGAGCAAAGAATCGAGTTGTCCGCCTGGTCCGGGCGCAAGTCTTTAAGCGCGATCTGGCGGCCGAGTGCGCCGTCCCTTGCAAGCCACACCCGGCCCATGCCTCCCTTGGCGTGCAAGTGGGTCAGGGTGTAGCGATCGCGACTCTCGTGCTCGTCAGGCGACAGGACGCCCAGGACTTTGAGGGCGCGTTCTTCCGGTTTCTTTCCGGTTGACGTCTCGATCTGGAACTCGAGGGCACCTCTCGCTGCTGCTGCGTCACCGATCACCTCCATGGTGCGCCCATCGATGGTCGCCGCCAGCGCTGCCCGGGGATCGTCGCCGTGGGTCGCCAGCTCACGACTCACGGCCCTCTCGATCTCGGTCCGCTGTTCGTCGGTCAACCTCCCGCGATCCACCAGCAGGTCAGCCAGCGGCAGACTGGGTTGGGTTGCCCAGCTTGCACAGGTCTCGGCGAGATCGTCGGCGTCTACTGCCCCGTTCTGAAAAGCGACAACGCCGAAGAGGAGATCGCGCTCGGTGTCTATCACAGCCTCACCCTCCATTGACTCCCACTTGAGTCAACTTAACCGTTCGAGCCAATTTGCGCCTTGCTCGAATGAATTCTAGCAGACCCGGCGAAGTGCAAGAGCTATTCGCCGCCTGGGCAGCCCAACCGCGGAAATCGACGCCGTTCCAGCATGATCAGGACGCCAGTACTTTCACCGCGCCCTGTGCAAAATTTATCCGATTTGTCGCGTTTTGTGAAGTGAATAGGCCTTAGATCGTCCCGACCGAGATCGTCATCGACCAATCGACGGCTTTGCCCAAGCACCCGTGCCGGATGGCCGCCGCCGCGGCCGGCGATTGGAAGGTACGGCTCGAAGGGGGCGGCAATCTTCATCGGTACCGTCCTGGCCCGCGGCGGCGGGTTAGGCCGGCGCGATGCCGTCGGGCGTTACGAGAAAGGGCCGGGGCGTAATGGGATAGCTTGAAGTGCGATGATCCTTGCGCAACTGTCGCTCGGTCTGCTGCCGGATGCGGTGCCGGTCGGTATAGACGACGAGGGTATCGCGATCTGGGATGCCGGCCCTGAACGGGCTCCCGAGGGGGCCGGAGCACAGTCGATGCAGGTCGGGATGGAGGAGTCGGCTCGACGCCAACCCGTCGCCGGTTGCAATTATGATCACACGCCCCCCGTCCCGCTGCCGCGCCCCTTCCATCCTGTTCGGCCAGGAAAGCCGACACAGGTTGGCGATGGCCACCTGGTGAATCGCCTGAGCATCCGTCTGCCAACGGTCCAGGTCTGCTGTGGTCACGAAGCGGAGAATGTCATTGCTGCGGAGGACGTAACAGATTACCACATCGGCGAGCCATTCATTCACGAGCGAATGGCGGCTGGCGGAATCGGAATCGAGGTAGCTGCGAGGCTTCAAAACAGGGAGAAGACGCGCGCTGTGCGTCGTCCCAGGTTTCCTCGCCGAGCGGCATTTCCATGGATTGGCCCAGGCTCTGCACGAAATGCTGGATGATTTGGGTTCGCCGGTCAGGAGCCGCAAGAACTTCCCGATGGAGGTTGCTCAGAAACACGACGCGGTTGCGCCCGCGAATCCCTTTCTCGTCCAGTTGGAATTCCTGCTCGGGATGTCGTTGCCGCAACAGCGTCAGCACCTCGTCGGTCAGTTGGCGCAGGGCCAGTTCTTCGTCGCGCGTAATCTCGAGAGAGGCCATCACGCGGTCAAAGTTCGGGTTCCAAATGTGGCGCTCCGCCGCGGGCACCTGACTGCTGGCCAAGAGCACCACATCACCGCCTGCGATCAGCCAGTAATGGCCACCTTCGCCCTCCTTGTGCATATCGGCCCTCACGCCGTAGTGGCGCAGGGTCGGATCACGGCGGACGTTGCCCCCCTCCATCTGCGGCAGCACTTGGTTGAGGATCTTGGGAAGTTCCTCAACGAGCCGGTTGCTATCCACGCTGACCGGCATCAGGGTAATCCATAGCCCGACATCATCGCGCTCATGCGGGCCGAACCCACACGAGCGCCCCTCATCTTGTTGCAGATGGTCCCAATAGGCTGGGTACTCGAGGCAGTAGACTCCCCCAGGATGAACGAATTTCTTCCAATCGACCGATGCCATAAGCGTCTTCTCATTCATCCGTGTCGTTCGCATTATCAGTGATCAACGCATGTGTATCCGCCACTGATAATGCGGATCGCACGGGATACGGATTATCGACGTACGACCCGCTTCCAGTCCAGTGTCGAGTTGTTAAGGCGGGTGTCGTCGCAACTCCAAAGTTTAGCCCTTTACGCCACGCAGCCGGTCGTCTTCCAGTCCGTCCCAGAACAGCGCGATGGCTTCGAGAACTTCATGAGCGCCCTGGAAGAACAGAGCGGGGTCGAACTTGGGGGCGAAGAACACCTGCTCGAGCTCGGCCATCATATGGCCGGCGTGCTGAGCCTCGACGCGGTTGTGCCAGGTGAAAAATGCGACCTTCAGCGAGGGGAGCCGCGTGGCCTTGATGTGCAAGAGACCGTCTTCCAGATCTTGCCAAAAGCCAGCGGCGGCCCAGTTTTCGACGGCAAAGCTGGCACCCTCCGCGACCTGATCGTCTTCGGCACCGAACAGTCGCTGAAGCTCGTCGCAAAAACGAAGGACGTATGGCCTTCCATGCCGACGCTTGCCCAGGTCGTCAAAACCTAAGCCCAAGGTCTGGCCAACGGCGAGCAACCACTCGAAATGGGCTGCGCGGAACCGGAAGAGTCCGCCGTCGACAGTCCCCTCGGTACTGACAAGATCGGGGTCTCCCTCGCGGTCTTTGGCATCTTCGTCGGCGCCGCCGGGCGTGACGTCCCGTTCACCACCCGAAGGATTGCGGTAGATGACTCCCAGCTCGTTCATAAGGATTTCCTTGGCCGACCGCGCCTGCTCGAGCGTCGGTGCGTTGATCACGCGCAGCAAGGCGGCAACCAGGAACTGATTGGAAAACACCGAGAACTGGCGGACGAAATGCACCAGCTCGGCATCCGTCGCCTTACCCTCGCTGAACCAGCGCGAATAGGCGTTGTCGGTGATGATGCGGTGATGGAGCAAGTCGCGGTCGACTCGATCGAGAAACTCACGAAAGCCGTCTACCTGGTCTGGGGTCAGAAGACCCTGCCGCAGGCGTTGCGCGATGCGGTCCGAAACCAGGTCGTGATGGGTCGCCGTCGTCATGAAACACCCCCTCGGTTGCTGGAGTACACGATGAGGAACGGGGACATGTACCTTTATCGTAATCAAACCCCGGGGTAACCGTCGAGGCGACAGTCGGTGACCAACACGAACGCACGGTTCGACGCGCAGGCGCCAACCAATTCTGACGATCGAAACGCTACGAATTCGGAAATAAAGTCGGCAGACGCAATCGGTACGGATATGAATAGGTGCGCACAGCGATCTGGCGGCGCATCCAACTGAAAATCGTTTATGCTGGAGAACGCGCTCGCAAGGATCGTAAGTCTGATACGCGATATTGAGAGCACATCGAGCGTCCCCGATCGGATACGGACCAAAAGCGGCGCGAATATTCTCGGTTACCTAGCGGAGCACACTATGTCTACGTATGGGCCCTCCTCAGCGAACCCGGAACACAGAACCAAGGCTTTTTGGTACTTGGCCCTAACTCTTCTCCTCTCCTCCGTCATGGTACCGCAGCGCGAGGTTCGAGGAATGGCTCCACAGGGGCCCGCGACAGCCGGCCGCGCGAAGTCTGAGAAAGTGAAGACAGACTTTTATGGTGATCCTCTGCCCTTCCCAGCCATTTCTCGGCTCGGCACTTTGAGATTCCGGATGGAAACACCCATAACTTCAGCCTCTTTCGCCCGGGATGGCAGAACCATTGCTGTCGCATCCTCCGGCGATCCCGACACGGTGCAAATCTGGGAAGCCGATTCGGGACGTACGGTCCGCACGTTGCCAGCGCCCGCGTGGCCACTGCCGGAGGACTTCTGGGGCACCGGAAACGTCGCCTTTTCGCCAGACGGGACGAGTTTGGCCTCATGCGGTGTGGAGACGGCCGTGATTTCGGAACTGATAACCGGGCGGATCATCCATTCGCTAAAAGGGCAGAAGGGAGGAATCTACCGTCCCACCTTCGCGCCCGACGGGAACAGTCTTGCCGCCATTGGCGGAAGCCAGACCCTATTCATTTGGAACCTGAAAACTGGCGAGCTGATACGGCAAATCCCGGTGTCTGGGCGGCAGTTCATTTCCCTCGCGTTCTCGCCCGATGGAGCTCTCTTGGCGACGGCTGATGGGAGCCAAGTAATCCGGCTGTGGGATGTAGCGACGGGCATGTTGGTCCGAGAGATCCCCCACAAAGGGGTGATTTATTCGAATGCCTTTACGCCCGACGGCAAGACATTGGCCTCGGTTGCTGCTGATGGAACACTCAGACTTTCCGAACTACCTTCAGGCAAGGAGATTCGTCGCATTCACATTGAGGCATGGAACTCCATGCGTTCTCTCGCGTTTTCACCTGACCGAAAGATGATCGCCGCGGGGAACAACGAGGCAACTTTGGGGATTTGGGATGCGGCATCCGGCAATCAGACCCTACGAATCCAGCTTGAGCCTCAAACTCCTGCTTATTTCGTTGTGTTTTCGCCTGACGGCAAGTCGGTCGCATCAGTCTCGGGAGAAGGACTGATTCTGCGGCTTTGGGACAGCGCGACCGGGATGGAGAAAGACCCTCATGTAGGTCACGAGGCCGCCGTCGTTTCCGTCGCCTTTTCACCGGACGAAAAGACGATCGTCTCGGCGGGCGAGGATTGCACCATCCGGCTCTGGGATGTGTCCAGCGGCAAACAGATCCGGCGAATTCAAAATGGCGATCCTCAGATTTGGGCACTACCCATGGAAATGCATGACCGTGTCGAACGGCTGGATCGATATATGCCGACTGGCGACGTCTCCCTGACGCGGGACGGCACGACGGCCATCTCCACAGGCAGAGACGGCTGTGTCAGATTCTGGCGTCTGGCAACAGGGAAGGAAGATCGACGAACTCAACTCGAGACCAGCGGTCCGATTCGAACCGTTGCCTATGCGCCCGATGGCGCGACGATTGCGGTTGCGCTCGATGACGACGATACTTTCGGCGTCTGGGATCTGACCACGGGAAAGCAGGCTCATCGAGTCACGACCGGCCACATCGGCACGCTCCCTATTCATCTTCAGCCCCGACGGCAAGATGATTGCCTCAGCGGGTGCAAAAGGCACCTCGAGCTCTGGGAGACAAGCACTCTTCAACATCCTGATCAGATCCGTGCGCCGCAAGACTCTGTTCGGTGCATGGCTTTCTCGCCCGACCGCTCGACGATCTGCATCGGCGGAACAGACGGTGTCGTTCGGCTCTGGAGATTGGAAACAGGGGAGTTGGTGCAAGCACTCGGTCGGGCGGCCCCGGATTCGCTTCTCAGCGGCATTGCATTTTCTCCCGATGGGAATCGAATAGTCTGGAGCGCTGAAGATGGCATCGTGCGAGTCTGGGATGTGAAGAAGGGCGGGGAGGTTGGACGATTTAGCGGCCAGAAGGGCATCGTTTTGGAACTTGCGTTCAGCAAGAGCTCGCGTTTACTTGCTTCGGCGGGCAACGACGGGACTATTCTTGTCTGGGATCTCTCCCAGATTCCGTAGTCGTCCACCAGCAGGTCCCTGAACGACCCTAGGTTCGTGGCCAGTTTGAGGACCTCCGGCGGCGAGGCGACCTAGATTCCCAGGACTGTTCAACGGCCTACGAGACAGGTGCTAGCGAGGGTCGCGGAGCATGTCGATGTTTATAGCGGTCGGTTGAGCTCACGTCGACAGCGCGGATAGGCTAGCGCGGTGCGTGCACTTGACTGAATTACGGTCGAAAGCCCCGCCTACAGAGGTTCAACGAAAATGTCCCCAGTTAGGATTCGGCATCGTCGGAACGGGAATGATCGCCGGTGTGGTCGCTGATGCGATTACCAAAGCTGCGAATGCCAGGCTGGCGGCGGTGTCGAGCCGACGGATCGAAAATGCGGAGAAATTCACGGCCAAACGGCACGGGGTCGCGGCTGTGCAGGGCATCGACGCCTTGCTGACCCGCGGCGACGTCGATGCCGTGTACGTCGCCACGCCGACCGTCGCGAAGGAAGAGATCGGGCTCGCCGCGATCGCGTCGGGCAAGCATATTCTGGTCGATAAACCGTTCATCAACCATGCCTCTGTTGTGCGCATGACGCAGGCCGCCGCGGCCAAGGGCGTCGCGTTCATGGATGCAACGCACTTCGTTCATCATCCCCGCACAGCGGCCATCCGGGCGGCGTGTGCGGAGAAGATTGGCTCGCCGCGATCCCTCCACACGACCTTTTATTTTCCGTTCGCTGATCGCAACAACATCCGCTTTGATCAGACGCAGGAGCCGATGACCGCGCTGGGCGACATGGCGTGGTATTCGATGCGGGCGGTGGTCGAGTATCTGCGACCTGAAGGACGAGTGACGAAAGTCGCCGTCGTTCCCGAGCGCGATCCCACCACCAACGCGATCGTGCGCGCCTCAGGACTGATCGCCTTCGATGGCGGCCAGGTCTCGACCTTTGATGTCGGCTATACCGCAGGTACGATCCTCATGGATCTACAACTTCTGGGAACGACAGGCGTGATTGGGATGGACGATTTCGTCTTGGATTGGGAGGGCAGCTTCGCGTTCAAGAACCCAAAGATCAAAGTCGGATATACCCACCGGACCGGAATGGGGACGCGCAAGGATGCCACGTACGTCGCAACGCCGTCGAATACCGCACAAGAGGTACGGATGATCGAAGACTTTGCGAAACTGGCAGCTTCCGGCGATGCCGCTCAACGGGCTCGGTATGCCGAAGCGACTCTGAAAACGCAGGAATATCTGGATGCTCTCTGGGTCGCGGCGGTCTCATGAAATGCGCCTAAATTGGAGCCGTTTGCGCGAGCGTTTGATCAGCAATTTGACTTACGGAACAGAAGCTCCAGCTCATCTATTCGCCGACCAAGAGGGAAGCAACTATGGAACAACGTGTGAGCATAATCACGATTGGTGTGACGGAACTGGATCGCAGCAGGGAATTCTACGAGCGCCTGGGATGGCGCAGATCGATGGCCGATGCGAAAGGCATCGTATTTTTCCAAACAGGTGGGATGGCTCTTGCGCTGTTTCCACGCACGGAGCTGGCAAAGGACGCCAATATTTCACCAGAAGGCCACGGCTTCAGCGGAATATCCCTCGCGTACAACGTCCGCAATCGCCAGGAGGTTTATTCCGTACTCACAGAGGCCGAGGCGGCGGGGGCCAAACTCCAGAAGCCTGCTCAAGAGGCGTTCTGGGGCGGCTATTCGGGTTACTTCTCTGACCCGGACGGGTATCTGTGGGAGGTTGCCTGGAACCCGTTCTTCCCAATTGCAGAGGACGGAAGCATCCGAATTCCTGATTGAGCGACGAAGTTAGCGCGGCTGTGTCCGAAAAACGTCGTGCCCGATTGTCTCGTTCAGAGCCGTGCGGCTCGAGACTGTTGCCCGGTCCGGCGATTTGCGCCGCCATACCCGATAGCACGACATATCCATCGCCAACTCGGGCGCAGGCTCGAATCCGAGCGAGTCCAGGAGGTCGTCGTTGAGTAGATCCTGCCAGTATTCCATCACGTCGACGACGTAATCCGCCGTGCGACAATTCCCCAGAAACGTCGCGGGGGGAACCGCTGGCCACTCGCCGTTGACCAGATGAGTGTCATATTCCAGGAAGATGTTTTGACCGGCAAATCCTTTGGCGTACATCGGAATCGTCGGATCTTCGGGACAGATGACCGTTCCCGGCAGCTTTTCAACCACGCTTACTGCCTTTTTATACTCATGATCCCAAGGGTTAGATAGTGCGATCCATCCTCTTGATCTCGTCATGTGCGGAAATGTAGACATAAGCATAAGTAGTGCCACAAAGCTTCCCTGCAGCAGTCGTACGGGCCGCGGCGACTTGAGATTCCCTAATTTGCCGAAAAGTCGCGGCAATCGGAGGGCACAGAAGGCGGTCATCGCCAGGAGTGCCGGCAGCAGGCTGTTGGGAGCACCTCCGACCTTGCCCGCGGTGATCGCGCTGAAGGGGATCGCGACTACGAGTACGGCGAAGAGCCATCGCATCCGTGGGTCCCGTTGAATCGACGCCGTATCGAAGAGGATGCATTCTGCGAACAAGACCATGAACAAGGGCGAGTCGATCAATAGGTCCCAGAAACACCGCGCAGCGCGTATCCAATCGAGGCCGAAGGCTTTGGGCACGTAGATCATGTAATGATAGACGGTGGGATTGACGATCTTGAGGGCGAGGATCACGCCGACCGAGACCGCTAGAGGAAGTCCCGCGAGGATCAGTTCGGATCGGTCCGGCCGGCGCCAGCGCAAGACAAGTGCAGCCAGGGGGACGGCACCAAAGATAAAAGCGGTCTGTTTGAAGAAAAACCCAGTCACCAGGCAGGCGGTGCCGATTGCTGTCAAAAGCCATCGCCGCCGTTCCTGACCCGCCGCGATCAGAAGCACACCGGCCGCCCCAAACAGCAACGCGGTCATGTCGGGCCGGTTCTCGGCGAAGTACTGTTCCGAGCGATTATTTGATCCTAAGATCAGGGCCGCCGCGACCACGAGATACCAGGCCGATCTCTCGCCACGCATCGTCACCGCCAAGAGCGCAACCACCGCGAGTCCGGATATGACCGACAACAATCGGCCTGAAACATTGTTGGGACCGACCACGCGAAAGATTTGTCCCTGCACCCAGGGGACCAGGGCCCCGTAGACATGCGTCGAATGCCCTTCCGGCGCCAGTTCGTAGACGGGCATTCCCCGCAAACTGCGCCACGCTTCGATGACCTCGGTCGCTTCCCACGGATTTCTCGGCGCGGCGCGATCGCCAGGCGAAATAGATTGAACGTAGTGACTATGCAGATGAGTCCTGCCGCGCCCAAGAGCGGTGCACGGTAAAGCCACGGCGAACGCGTCAAAGCCCGCGCCACCGGTCGTGAGAATCCGCTTGCATATGAGAAGGCTGTCCGAGCAGTCGTCATGGCGAGGCATCCTTGTATGTTTCGTCTAACGTCATGTGGCTCAGGCTCAGGGCTGGATCGAACGACTTGCGCCGCCAGATGTGATAGCAATGCAGATCCGCGGTCAAGTCGGGAGCCGGCTCGAAACCGAGGGTGCGCAACGAATTCTCCTTCAGGGGATCTTGCCAGTAATCGGAGACGTCGACGACATAATCCACTTCGCGGCATTCCGCCAAGACCGTATCCGGAATCGTGGTCGGCCAATGGCCATCTATGATGTGCGCATCGCGTTCGGCGAAAACGCTCAGGCCGCCGGATCCTTTCGCATAGAGCGGAATCGTAGGGTCTTCGGGACACACGACTCTGCCCGGTAAACGTGGAGTCGAGGACACCGCACTGTCGTATTCGAGATCAAACGAGGTCCTGGATGCGAGCAGATTATTGTCCTGGCTCATGTGTGGAAACGTTGACAATACGAGCAGGAACGCCAACATCCCTCCCAGCAGCATGCGCGGCGGTAGCGGTGAACTAAGTTCGTTGAGGGCTCTGAGTAATCTCGGCAAATGAAGTACGCAGAATGCCATTATCGCCATGAGGGGCGGAAGTAGGCTGTTGTACCTGGGCTTATTCTCGGCGAAGTATTGGCCCGCCCGATGGTTCACGCCCAAAAGGGCAGCACATGCGAAAACGAAGTACCAGGTTGATCGCTCACCACGCATGGTCATGGCGAGCAAGGCAACCAATACCAGGGCGGACATGAGCGACAAGACACGGCCCGAAGCGCTGTTCGGGCCGACCCAGCGGAAGATCTCTCCTTGCACCAAAGGTGCGAGCGCTCCGTAGATCTGCGTCGAATGGCCGTCTGGCGTGCGCTCGTAGACCGGCATGCCCTGTAGGCTGCGCCAGCCTTCAATCACCTGCGTTGCCTCCCAGGGATTTCTTGGCGCCTTCGCAGTCACGAGCACGGCAACGTTAAGAGCCGTTGTCAGGCAGATCAAGGCGGCCGCCACCAGCAAGGGCAAGCGGCACAGCCAGAGCGAACCGGAAGAAGTCTCGTGACTCGTTTGTAGAAATCCATTCGTCGAGGAAAAGAGGGTGGGCAAGGTCGTCACGGCGATCATCATCCTTGAAAAGAGCCGCGTTGTGTGTCGCGGACGTTGGTCGCTCAACGATCAAAGTTGGGGACCAGCACTCGGGAAGTCAAGTGGTCGTCTTTCGCCACACGGCCAGTACTGACTTGCCCAGCGAGTAGCCCAAGAGCGGGTCGACCAGGCGCGACGGCGGAACCATGAAACGATCCCAGACAGCGATCTGAGCGGGATTGGGCATCGAGCTCTTGAGAATGAACCGGTTGCCCAGCGACGCCAGCATCCCGACCGAGTCGAGATAATCGAGCCGGACGAGAGCCAGATTCTCGGGCGGCTGGCCCGGAGAGTCGCTTTCGTGTAGCGGCGATAATGACCGATGGCCTGGTCAAATGGCGTGAATAGCCACTGGTGCGCCGGCGCAAGGACGATCAAGTGGCCCCCCGCTTGCAATTGGTCAGCCGCTCGCACCAGCTCGGACCGGTCGTCGGCGATGTGCTCGAGAACGTCCATATAGAGAATGGTGTCGAAGCGATCATGTTCGTCGAGGTCAGCGAGCGTACCGATTCGCGCTTCACAGCAGTCCGGCAATTCGCCTTCATGGATTGCCGCGATCAGCCGATCGCCGAGGGACGAATCGGGCTCGAGGCAGATCCACCGGTCGGGCCCGTCGTCACAGAGCACGCGCGTCGTGCCCCCAGTGCCGGCACCCACCTCCAGCACTTGTCGCCCCAGAAAGATCTGTATTCGCCGCCGTACGTACGATTTCCAGCGATCGGCCGTGGCAAACAGGTCAAGCTCTGTTCCCACGTAGACATAAGACATCCGTTAGCTCCTGGAATAATAACTGTCGCCCGCCAGTGCGCGTTCAGGCAACCGCGCAGGGGCTAGCTCGGGTCCGTTCAAAGTGTCGAGGCCGGCGATAAAGAAAGAATAATCGCGGCGCGGCAGGAATGTCGAATAATGCCGTGCGCCCAGGATCGCGAAGCTGAACACAAAAGCTGCCATCACGGCCTGAACGAAAAGCACGAGGAAGACACCGAAGGTATAGCTCGCCCAGCCAGGAATGGCCAGGGTGGTTGCAAGTCGGACGACCACCACCGTCGCCATCGCGACCAATGTTGTAAACGCCATCAAAATCGTCATCACCAGGAGTCGCACACCGACGACATCGCTATAGACCGAGATCGCACTCAGGCCATGTGTGACGTGCGACACGAAATTCATTTTCGAGTTCCCGCACAGGCGGTGGGCGCGATGGGTTGGAATCGTGCAATAAGGCTGGCGCGATCGGAACGCGGCAGCCGCGTAATGATTCCAGAGCTCTGCCACCACGACGAGACTCGAGAGCCGACGACGAGGAATCGCGCTGAAATTACCGACTCTCACCCCCTTGCCAGTCAGCACGCGATGCAGCAGCTTGAAGAGCGCGTAGAACACGCGGAAAACCGCCGACTCCGATCGCCGAGCGCGCTCGGCGAAGACAATCATCATGTTGCCCCCTTCCTCGAGACGTTCGAGCAGACGGGGAACATCCGCGGGGTCATCCTCGCCGTCACCATCCATGACCACGACCGTGCTGGCTCCGAGACGATCCTCGATAAACGCAAGACCGACGGCAATGGCTCGCTGGTTCCCCAGGTTTCGGCGCAGTGCAAGATATCGACCCGGCGCAAGGCTTCATACGTGCCTGTCTGGAGTTCACTCGCAGGTGCAACAGTTGAACCGTCGTCCACGATCATTACATCGACCGAGAGAAAATGGACGGCCAGAACCGCATCGAGCTTCGGCAGCAATTGAGAAAGCGAAGCCCAATCGTTAAAGACTGGGATCAGGATCACCAGTTCGCCGGCGTCTGTCGTACTCGAGCTGGCGTCCGCAACCGCGGATTCAGAGCGATCGTTTTGATTGGAGCCGCTGTGCCCGGATGACGCCGCGGCGATTCATCGTGGCTCGGCGGGTCGCTGCGGTGAGTTCTACGGCGAGTTTCCATTCTCGACAACCTTTCACGTTCAGGACTCGATTGGTCCGGCATTATCCTCATCGCGGTAAGAGCGGAGCCGGTTCACTGTGCTCGAGTGCGACGCGGCTAGCATCGAGTGCGCGGGCAAGTGACTTGCGCTGCCAGAATCTGTAGCACTCGAGATCGGGCGGCGCTTGCGCTACCGGCTCGAATCCCAGTCGCACGAGCAGACCGTCTTCGACATCCTTGCGCTCGTAATTGGTCACATCGACGACATAATCCGCCGAACGAAGTTCGTCCAGCACGGGCTGGGGCGTGAAGGTTGGCCACAGCCCATTGGTCGGCAGGGCATCTTTTTCTGTAAAGAGATTGCGACCCGCGAATCCCTTGCCATAAAGCGGAATTGTCGGATCCTCAGGACAGACGACCAATCCCGGCAGAGTGCGCGTGAACGCCACGGCGGGCCAGTATCCTTGATCCTGCGGAGACTTGGGTACAAGTAGATTGTGGTCGTACGTCAAATGAGGAAATGTTGTCATCATTACAAGTATGGCTAGAAAGGAACCCAGGGCCATTCGCGAACGGTTCGACGCTTCGTGGTTGTCGAAACGCCGGATCAGTCCCGGCAGGCGGAGCGCACTGAAAGCCGTCATACCGAGGAAGGCGGGCAAGAGGTTGTTTGACCATCCACCGACCTTGGCGTGGGCGACAGCGCCAAATGGAATGCCCACGGCAAGCAAAGCGAGTAGCCAGGCAATTCGTGCGTCGTTGCGAATCGATCCTTTGTCGACCACGATCCATTCGCCAACGAGGAATAGAAACAGGGGAGAGTCCAAGAGCAGTTCCCACGCAAACTTGACGGCACGGGGCCAGTTGACCTTGTAACCGCCCGGGACTTCAATCATATAGTGGTAAACTACCGGACTGCGCCACTTGATCCCGATAACCACTAAACATATTAATGTACATGGACATATGGCGATGAATAGCTCCCGCATATTTGGCCGCCTTGCACGCAGCAGAAGAACGACCAGAGGTACAGCGGCGATTACGGCAACCGACTGCTTGAAGAAAAAGCCGGCGACGAGGCATGCCGAACCCAGAACGGTATAAAGCCAGCGTCTCTTTTCCAGTGCGAAGCCCATGAGACAGAGGCTGACTGTCGCACATAAGAGAGCGGGCATATCAGGTCGATTTTCGGCGAAGTATTGCCCCGAGCGATGATTGACGCCTAGGACCAGCGCCCACGAGACGGCGAGGTTAAAGACTGATCGTCCTGACCGCATGACGATCGCAATCAATGTCACCGTCAAGAGCGCTGAAACCAGAGATAAAGCTCGTCCCGACACGTTGTTCGGCCCGAACAAGCGAAACAACTCGGCCTGCACCGGAGGCACAAACGCCCCGTACATGAGTGTGGCATGGCCGGCAGGGGCGAATTCGTAGACAGGCAGACCCTTCATGCTGCGCCAAGCTTCCACAACCTCGGCCGCCTCCCACGGATTTCGAGGCGCCTGGGCAGTAACGAGACGAACAAGATTCCAAGCGGTGATAAAGCAGATTGCCGCCGCCGCGACCAAGAGCGGCACTCGGCCCAGCCATGGCCGACCAAGGCCCGCGCCAATTTCCTTGCAACTTAACATCGATGTTTCGTCCAAGCCTTGACTCGCCATCGAACCGTCACCGATATGGCGCGGAAAGTGCTGCTCCCTGCTCACGACGAAGCTCTTGACAGCCGAAGTGGCAAATCCCTGGGCGGTGGCCAGCGAAACGGAGACCCCTGTGCGAGCCGATCGAGGTCGAAGACGAGGATACTATTGCCGATCACGTCGTCCGGCTCATGAACTCGGAGCGCCGCGTACGGGTCATTGTCTTCGTAGGCGCCGGCCAGTCGGACCGGGCTAATCAAGAGCAAGCCGCCAGTTGGCCGCGGCGAATACTGGTCGAGCGCGTCGACCCTCCCGCTCAAGTAGTACTCTACAGCCCCATCCTCAATTCCAAAGTAGTAAAGGGATACCCTTTTATCTTTCTGTGGGTGAGCATCAAGCCATCCCCTGACCTGTTTGAGCGCCTGTCCCCAATCAACGTTGCAATCGGTAATCGCCAGGTAGGTCTTGCTCCTTGGCGAATTGATATAGCAAAGATAGTCAGGGTGATATGTAAGAGCATGGATTCCGGCAGCGGCCACGCCAGCCCAGGCAAGCGCGGGCAAAGGGCGTCCTGGAACGACCGCAGCCCGACTCGCAAGCATGAGCATGAAAGCGTACGCCGGTAGAAAATGGCGGAACCCAAGATTGACGTTGGAACCCAGCGCGAACAACGACCAGGCCAGCATGGGCATGAATAAACCCCATTCAGCCCAACGGGGCGGTGTCTGCCGGATCGTGAAGAGCGCGATCAAGAGGACGACGCCGATGCCGATCGGAACCTTGTACGAGGCAACAACTGGATAATAATCCCACCGTCCTTTGTCGGTCCGCTCGCCGTTCAAATACGACCGGTGTCCCGACATCGCATGGCCCATCCCTAGCCGAAAGGCCAAGAGGTAGCACCCTGCAGGCCATGGCGAGTCAAGATGGAGTTTTCGCTCCAGGGCGACGCGCATCGCCTTGCCCCGGCTAATAGTGCTGCCGCCAAACCCCTTGGTTTGCCGCTCGACAGCTGAACGGTTCAACGGCGGGCTGAAATCAAAAAGCGTGA
This sequence comes from uncultured Isosphaeraceae bacterium, assembly GCA_963850935.1. Taxonomy (GTDB): domain Bacteria; phylum Planctomycetota; class Planctomycetia; order Isosphaerales; family Isosphaeraceae; genus CAWFRS01. Next base: position 99,430 of record CAWKNT010000011.1, on the reverse strand, counting down.
AAGCCCAGACGGCGACTGGAACGATTACCGCGAAGAGCATGACGGCGCGGATCCGGCCGGGGATCGTGCCTTGCCATAACCTGGCGCCGTGCCGCCGGTCGATCCATGGCCGGACAATCCAGTGCAATACCGCCAGCGCCACGATGACCGGGGGCAGCATCAGGGCGGTATGCTTGAGCAAGAGCGCAAATGCCAACGCCAATCCCATTGCGATCAATCGCGCATGTGTTGGCCGCTCGAAATAGCGCCAGGCCAGAAAGCACCCGATCACGATCCCCTCGACCCCTAAGACGTCGAGTGCGGGGATCGGTATGTGCGCGGCAAAGTTGGGTTCGACCATAAAGAGCGCGATTGCTAATGACGCCGGCCACGTTCCAAAGACGGCTCGGCACCAGGCAAAGACGAAGCCAAGAAAACCGACGAACAGGACTGAATTCCAGAGGGCTGTCCGGATTGCGATCGTTTCGGCCCTTTGAGGGACGTCGTAAAGCCGGTCATCGGTGGGACTACGCCCTTCGATGATATTCGTCACAAGCATCGGGATCGCGACGATTCCTTCGCCCAGCGGTGGATCGTTGAGCTCAAAGTTAGACGCGGCGAGACTTCGTGTGAGGAATGCGAGACCTCGCCGCAAATGGTATGTGGCGTCGAACGACTCGCTGTGTGCCTGGGCGATCAGATAAGAGCGCGGTAACACTACGGCCGCGCCTAAGAGCACAACCAAGCACAGTTGCCGCCCCAATCCCGACCAGGCCGAGCGATTCCTGGGCCACGGCAGAGCGTTAGCATCGCCCGAGACGGAGGGCTCGCGCAGCGCATGGCGGAGTGGGGGTGAAGCGATCGCCATCCATAGCGGTCCTGAATTCGCGGTGTCTCTGGCTAGTGGTTCGCTTGAGTCATCCGTCACTCAAGGCGGTTGCTGGACAAGACGCGATATCGACGGAAAGGGAGGTTAGCCGATCGCCCCGTTATTGGCAAGACGTTTCGTGTCAGACCCACCCATGTCGTTTGCGGAGCCACCATTCGATGGTGAGGAGTGCCGCGAAGATCAGAAGGAACGGCCAGTTGTCCCAGACCTTGTACTCGGATGGGCTCAGGTATTCGGTGTAAACCGAACGGTCGATTCCCTTCAAGTAGCTTCCCAGCCGTTCAGGAGTGACGGGCTCGCCGCCGGTGATCTCGGCGATCTCGCGGGCCAGTTTGAGGTCGGCGGAGGGGTTTTCGAGCTCGCGGTCGTCCTGATAGACGAGGAACCGAGCCTTGTCTCGTGCCGATTTCTTGACCGTCGCGGCGGGCGATCGTGGTGACCGTGTAATTGCCGGGCTGGCCGATCTTCTCGGTGGCATAAATCGAGCCGCGAGCCTCGTCGCCCTGGTCGTAGAGGTCGACGGGCTCGGATGCCGGTTCCGGGCCCTCGCGCTCGACCTTGGTCTCGTATTGGACGTTGGGGATGGCGGCGCCCTTCGCGTCGCGGGCGGTGGCGGAAATCTCGAGCTTTTCGCCCACGGCGACTCGCCGGCGGTCGAGGGTCAGCTTGACGTGGTTTTCGCTGTCGTTTTCCTTGTGCGACAGCCAGAAGATGAGCTGCCGCCACAGCTTGCGATGGGCGAGCCGGCCCTCCTCAGACGCGCGGGCCCAGACCCATGTATCGCCGCCGTAGGCGATCGTGCGGCTGTTGCCAACATCGAGGCTGAGCATCAGCGGCTCGGCGTCGGGAGCGGGCGAGGTCGCCAGAACGTGGGCCAACGCCTTCCGCTCACCGAAGCGGTTGGTGCCCAGGATCGGCGGCAGCGCATCCCAGATTCGCTTGGTCTCCGCCGGTTGGCTCCGACCTGCAGCACGTAACTGTCGAGCCCCATCTGTGCTCGGCACGACCTTGATTCCTCCCGGCGGCTCGAGCTCGCCGTCGCCCGGATGGATGACCGCGGGCAGGATCTCTTCGATCGGGCGTGCCGGCCCAGCCGCCGGCGCCGAAGCTGGATCGGCCGCCCAGCATCATGAAGCCCGCCCCCTTCTTCACCGCATCGACCAGCAGCCTGTGCTGCTTCGGAGTCAGAAAATCCGCCGGCAGGTCGGAAAGGACATAGACGTTGTAGCGCCCCGGCGCAAATTCGGCGTCGTCGATCTCACTCTTGTCTCCTTGTGCCGGCCGACGAATCACCACACCCTCGACCTGGATGTCGGGCGACCTCTCGATGGCCCTCATCAGGAACCGATAGTCCCAGGTGAAATTGGAGCCCTGGAGAAACAAGACGTTCAGCCCGCCGCTCAAAACCGTCACGAACGTACTGATCTCGTTGTTCGTGACGACCAGCTCGCCTTCTTGCTTGGCGACCTTGAGCGTGATCTGTTTCTCGCCGGGCGTCTGCGGAGTATAGTGTCAGGCCGGTGATCGGGATCACGTCGGCCCCTTCGGGGACCTTGACCCGGGTTTTTGCGACCGGCGTCGCCTGGCCCTCGACGAACAGCTCGACCTCCAGCGTCTGGCCGGCGAATCCCCGTGGCCACGATGATGCCTCGCACGTCGAGCCGGTTCTTCACGAAAACGGTCGGGCCGGCGACGATGTCGCGCAGCTTGATATCGCGGTGAACCGCCCCGGCGTTTTCGGTTCCCAGGCCGACGGTGACCACCGGCACGCCCTGGCCCTTCAAGCGGCGGGCGGCCTCGAGCGGGTCGGCGCCGTTGTTGTTGGCGAAATCCGAGAGGATCACGAGCCGGGCCAGCCGGCGCGAGGTGTTTTCCGGTCCGCTTCTGGGCTTCGTGCATCGCCGAGCCGAGCGCGGTCTCGCGTCCCGTAGGTTTCGGCTCTTCGACCAGCTCGCCGGCCTTGGGCTCGGCCAGCTTGGAGTCGAAGCGGTAGAACTTGACGTCGAGGTCGGGCCCCAGGGTCTTGGCGAATCCCTCGCCTGCTTGACGCACCTGCGTGGCGACGTCCCACCGCGTCTGCCCGCGGACCTCGTCGCCGATGTTCATGCTCGTGCTGGTGTCGACCAGGACGACCAGCGAGGCGTCCTGCTTCTTCTTCTCGTTCAAGCACACCGACGGCCGCAGGGCCGCCAGCAGACAGAGCAACAAGGCGAGCAAGCGCAGCGACGACGGCGACATAGCGCCAGCGGCCGCCGGACCCTTTAGCCGGCGGGAATAGGCCCAGAAGGTCAGCGCCGTCACCGCGACGACCGCGCCAGTACAACGGCCAAGGGCCGATCGGACTGAAGCTGAGGCTGATGTCATGGATCATGTGCACGCCAAGGAGAAGCGAACGGAGAGGACGATGACCGGTCATTCGGCTCATCCTCAGCCTCGTCCTTCCGGGGAGCTTCCTTGTAGAACGTGTTGGCCAGGAAATTCTCCAGCGTCACCACGATCAAGATGAGGAACATCAGCCAGGGAAAAATCTCGTGGCCCAGCCGGCCGATCGTCACCATCTTTTCGAGCGTCTGAACGTCTTCGGCCAGCTTGTAGTCGTCCTTGCCGAAGATGGTGTCGAGGTCCTGCTTTTCGAGGGGAGTCGAACTGGCTCTCCGCCCGAGGCGCATTGACGCTGAAGCCCATCATCGTCGTCCGATTGTCGGCCGCGGTCGCCTTCACCGACCAGATGCCGATGTCCGGGGGCTCGATGACCTCGAGGAACTCGTTGCTGGGCGAGGGAACCAGCCGCGGCTTGCGTCTTGGGGTCGGGGCCGGTCACCACGAAACTTCGTGAACCGGGCGGTCGGCTCCAGCTTCAAGAGCACATTCTCGCCCGCCTCGAAATTGAGCTGTTCGTTGGACGTGCCGGCCAGGTAAGGGACGGTCTGGTCCATGAGCACCAGGAACGACCAGTACGGTGGCGACGGCAACTCGTTCCAGGCGTTCAGGTCATCGGCCGAAGGGCACCGCCGACATCGGGGCGGCGTGCCAGTGGCGTCGTCCAGAGCAACACCCGGCCCGTCTTGGGCCCTTTGAACGTGCGCTCCAACAGGGCCGGTGCGCCGTCGGAGTAGCTCAAGAGCGTGCGGGTCATTACCTCAGCCGGTTGCTTGATCGGCCAGTAGCGGTAAACGGGCACCATCGCCGAGCACGGTGTCCAGGTCTTTGCCGTACCGCTGGAACAGCGGATGGGTGATGTTGGCGACCTTGCCGAATGTGGCACTGCGCCGGCGCGCCTTCGGCTGGTCGCCGAGCTGCGCGGGCAAGATCTGGCTGGCGATCGAGTTGTTGTAGCTCTCGGGCAGGCTGCGTTGACCGGGCGCGACCACCAGCCCGCCGCCTTCATGGACGTAGTGATTGAGCGCTCCCCATTCCGCCTCGTCGAGCTCCTTGACGTTGAGCAGGAAGACGCACGCGTACGATCTGGAGATCGTTCTTCTTGCTGGCCGAAATCGGGACGTGAGCACTCGGTTCGACCACGTACGCCGCGGCCGCCGCCAGGAGCGTCGGGATCGAGCGCGGCCGCGACAAACTCGGCCTCGTAGGGCACGTCGGAGAGCAACAAGCACCTTGAGCGGCGGCCGGACCTTGAAGACGAAAGACCGCTCGTCGTCGCTGTTCGAACGGGTCGGGCGTGCCGCTGAGCTTGACCTTGCCGATGATGGACCTCGCCGTCCTCGAGCCGGGGCGACGTCGTGAAAATCACCTCCTGCTTGGCCCGCCCGCGGGAATCTCGATCGGTTTCTCCCCCTTCTTGACGCCGTCGACCTCGAACTCGACCAGGCGCGTCGCCGCGGTCGTGCCGACCGACCGGATCCGGGCGCGGATCTCCACCGGCTCGCCCTGGGTCACCACGCTCGACGACGGGCTCGGCCGAATCGACGGCGACGTTCTGAATCTCCTGGGGAGTCAACCGCCAGACGAACGTGGCGATCTTTGCGCCCTTGCCCTTGTTCACCTTGGCGACCTGGTCGAGCCCTTCCGCGGGCCGATCGGCATGCCACGATGTGCGGCAAGGTCGGTCAAGACGTAGACGACGTGCACCGGCCGCTCGCACTCGGCGACCGCCGGGTAGACCTGCCCCATCGCGGCATTGAGCGGCCGATTGACCACCCGGATGGTCAGGCCCTCGATCCGCTTGAGCGCCGCCGACGGCGACAGCCCGATCGGCACGCCCGGCTCGCCCGAATCGACGACGAAGACCAGGCTCGAGTCGGGAATCTTGGCGATGATCTCCTTGGCCCGCTCCTTCGCCTCGTCGAGCCGCGTCTTGTCCTTGTCTTTGTATTCCATCGACAGGCTCGTGTCGAAGACCAGGCCCAGCGCCATCGGCTGCGATTCGTCGCCCAGGGGAACTTCGGAATAGACCCGCGGCCGCGCCAGGGCCAGCGCCATCAAGGCCAGGATCGCCATCCGCGCCAGGAGCAGCAGCCAGTTCTTGATCCGCATCCGCTTCTTCGACTGCTTCTGCCGCTCGCGGATCAGCCGCAGCGCGGGAAAGATGACGTGCTTGGGCGTCTGCCGCATGAACAAGTGCAGGATGACCGGCAGCGCCGCCAGCGCCGCCCCCGCCGCCAATCCCGCATGCATCAACGACATTTCCATGGCTAGTCGACGACTTCCTCAAGCCCGGGCTTGCCTGGTGAGCAGATAGCTCATGAGGGCCTTGTCGAACGGCATCCCCGTGTGCAGCGGAACATAATCGATGCGAGCACGAACGCAGTCGGCCTTGTAGATGGCGCGAAACTTCTCGACCTCTTCGAGATAGTCGGCCTTGATCGCCTCGGCGTCGACCTCGATCGTCTCGTGGGTCTCGTTGTCTTCGAGCCGAAGCATCCCTTCGAAGGGAAACACGGCCTCGGCCTCGTCGAGAATGTGAAAAATGATGAGGTCGTGCCCGGCGAATCGCAGCCGGTGGATGGCCTTCAAGATCGTCTCGGGGTCGCCCAGCAGGTCGGAGAAGAGCATGACCAGGCTGCGGTGCCTGAGCATGCTGGCGACCTGGAACAGGCTCGTCTCGATGTGCGTCGTTCCCGCCGGCTTGAGCTTGGCCAGAAGCGACAAGATGTTGCCGAGCTGCGACCGCTTGCTCCCCGGCGCCAGGCTCTGGCAGACCTTCTGGTCGAACGCGATCAAGCCCGACCGGGTCTTGCTGGTGGATCATCAGGTAGCAGAGGGCCGCCGCCAGGCTGATGCCGTATTCGAACTTGGTCAGCTCCTGACGATAAGTGTAGCCCATCGAGCCGGATAGGTCCATCACCATGTAGCCGGTCAGGTTGGTCTCGGCCTGGAATTTCTTGATGTAAAACCGGTCGGTCTTGGCGTAGACGTTCCAGTCGATGTCGGAGATGTTGTCGCCGGACGGAGTACTTGCGATGCTCGGAGAACTCGACCGAAAACCCCTGGAACGGGCTGGCGTGCAGGCCCGAGATGAAGCCCTCGACGATGAACTTGGCGCGCAGGTCGAGCCGGGCGACCTGGCGGATCACCTCGGGCTTCAGGTATTTTTCGGCGGTCCCGGCCACGAAATGCCTCCTCGCCCTGATCAACACGAGTCGCACGCCGATTGTCGTCCGCCGGTCGGACGATCGGACCTTCATGCTTGCGGCCGCCTGGGCGCTCGTACTTGGGCGTCTCGGGCTCGCGGATCTCGCTGACCAGCCGCTTGACCAGCGTATCGGTCGACTGCCCTTCGGCCTGGGCTTGAAAGTTGGTGCTAATGCGGTGCCGGAGCACCGGCACGGCCACCTTGCGGATGTCGTCGAGCGACACGCTGAATCGGCCGTCCATCGCGGCCATCGCCTTGCCGGCCAGGATCAGGTTCTGGCCGGCACGCGGGCCGGCGCCATAATCGACCAGGTCCTTGATGAACTGAGGGCGCTTTCTCGTCGGCCGGGCCGGGTCGCGCGGACCAGCCGCGTCACGTAGTCGACCGTGTATTCCGAGACCGGCACCGAAGTGACCAGCTTCTGCAGGTTGACGATCGCCTTGCCCGAGAGCACCTTCTTCAGGTCGGGCTGTTCGCCCTTGGTCGTCGCCAGCAGGATCTTCTTTTCTTCGTCCAGCGAAGGATAGCCGACCCGGATGTCGAACATGAACCGGTCGAGCTGGGCTTCGGGCAGCGGATAGGTCCCTTCCTGCTCGATCGGGTTCTGGGTGGCGATCACGAAAAAGGGATCGGGCAGGTGCATCGTCTCCTGGCCGACGGTGACTTCGCGTTCCTGCATCGCCTGCAAGAGAGCGGCCTGGGTCTTGGGAGGAGTCCGGTTGATCTCGTCCGCCAGAATGATGTTGGCGAAGAGCGGGCCCGGGCACGAATCGGAACGCCCGGCGCCCGGCCTCGGGCTCTTCCAGAACGTTGGTCCCCGTGATGTCCGAAGGCATCAGGTCGGGCGTGAACTGGATCCGCTTGAAGCCGACGTCGAGGATCCGGGCGATCGAGCTGACCATCAAGCGTCTTGGCCAGCCCCGGCACGCCGACCAAGAGCACGTGCCCTCGCGTGAAGATCGCCGCCAGGATCAGCTCGATCACCTCGCGCTGACCGATGATGACCTTGTTGAGCTCCGTGACCATCACGTCGCGCGAGTGCCGAAATTCGTCGAGAAGCTGCGTGATCCGATCGCCCGGCGTTGACATGCGATGCGTCGACCTGTTTGTCGGGATTAGAACCAGTGGAGGAAACGGGGCAGAACCCCACGAGCAGACGGATAGGAAGCTCCGAGCGCTGTCCGCGAACGGCCGAGACATCCGACCCGCGAGTTATTGTAAGAGGATCGAGAACGACGATTCAAGCGCTCGTCCCGCGCAACCGCGCGCTGCGAGGATAACACCAGCGCTCGATCAACCGACATAACACTGCATCGGTCGATGCCCGGTTGGCGGCTCTAAGCCAGACGGCTACCGCGAGCTCTTTGTCATCCCCACTGCCTTGACGTCCACTGCCCCATCGCGCGGCAGAAGGCCGCGATGACCGACATGCACTTAGCTGGACTAGAGCGCGTATCGAAAAGACCGCAACTTGGATCCGCGGCAATAAGCGAAATGGTCTAAACTATTCATTTGCTTTATGTTCTGTTCGCAAACCATCACAGAAGGACCTGGTTTGCAGAAGCCTTACGGCGCGACTCTTTGGATATGGCGCACGACTTGCTGCCGCTAGTAGGATTGGAACGAGACGCCGAACGGAATCGTTCGACATCGTTAAGAAAGCCTGCCGATTTCCGCCAAGGACGTCGTTTCGCTGCGGTTCTGAAACTTTTACAGGATTCGGATCGCGTACTTCAGGAATGAGATGACTCCCGTCCCACCTTTTGCGGGAGTGGTTAGCGCAACCCGTCGCTGGCCGGGACCGTTGTGAACCAGGATTCACCGAGAACACGAATACATGAACCTCATGACTTTGATCCGATCGTTGGTTCTGCTCTTGCTCGTTTGGATTGTGGTCGCGCTCGGCGCCGGAGTTCTCGGCGTGGGAGCGAACGACTGCACTGGCCCCGCGTTCTACATCCCCGATCCGTCGCTCGCAGCGACGGTCACGCTGGGCAGACTCGATCACCCCAGCAGCGCTCAGCATCGGTTGATTGACCGGTCGACTGGGCGCGTCGAGCCGCTACGGCTTCCGGAGGATAAGAAATGGTCTTTGCTGAGTGTGTCACCGTGGCGTGATCGCGAGGGCTTTCGGGTGGCAGTCGGGCGATGGATCAGCCAATCGGAAAGCGACGACGAGTTTTACGGGCTCGGTCTCCTTAAGTTGCCCAGTGGAACTCTCACAAGTTGCATTTCACTCGACGTCCTCCCCGTCGGCAAGCCGTGCTGGGTCCCCGGCCGGAGCGGTGAAATACTGTTCCCCGGCGGAGACGGGCAACTCCATCGGTGTAGTATCGCTGGTCCCGCGCAGGACGCCAGGAAACATGCGAGCAACAAAGCTTCCGGCGGCAACTTCGACAATCTGATCGTGCCGCGCCAGTGACCTGGGACAACAAAGCTCCAGGCTCCGGCCCTGTGTACCTTTGCGATCCTGTCTTATCGGCCGACCCGGCCCTTCGCAATCTTGTCATTGTGGCTTTGATCCAGCAGACGGGCCTGGGAACCACACGGGTCAACAGTGCGTTCAAGTTATGGTGGCTGCAGATGGACGACGACACGTCGACCATTGTAGCGTCGGGTAGATTGTTGACGCGGCCGGATCGGGGCGAGAATGAGATTGACAGTGTCTCCGAGCGCATGCCCGCGATTGCAGTTGGATTCGGCGGTCGCATCAGTGTTTTCTACCTGGCCAGGAAGCAAGAGGCAACTACATGGCAGCTGCGCGCGGTCAAGCTCGAGATCAACCACGACCTCTCGCCGCCGAGAATCGTGCAAGGATCAGACGACGACGGCCTTATCGCCGATGGCTTCGCAATGGCGCCTCTTGTGGTCTCCACCGACGCGAGGGTAGTCCACGCGCTCGACAGCTCCGGCGAGCATCGCGAGCAAACAATTGCCCGGTAAATGGCCCGCGAACACAGGCCGCAAGCTCGCCAACGGCGCGCGACGGCGCTCCCCTCCCCATCTTGTCGCTTGTGGGCTTGTTGTGTCATGCTAGACGAATAAAGGTTCATGTCGTCGCGATGCCTTTGGACTCGACAGCGGGAGGACTAGGTGTGCGTCGCATTTTCAGGCGCTCGAAGTGCTGCGTGATCATTGTCTGTGCGATCGTCGCCCAGCTGGCTTATTGTGCCCCTTGTAGGGCCGCGGTAACCCGCGAGGAGGTCGAGCGGGCGATTCGCGACGGGGTGCGGTATCTTAAAGGGCTGCAGCATGCCAATGGCTCATGGTCCGACGTCGAGAACGAAGCCAAGACCGGCACGACGAGCTTGATCGCCCTGGCCTTGCTGACCGCTGGCGAGAGTCCCGATTCGCCTGCGCAAGACACTGGAATACCTGCGCGGTTTTGGCCCCAACGATCTCCATAGCACCTATGCTGTCGCGCTCCAAACCATGGTCTTCGCGGCGGCCGAGCCGGAGCGCGACCAGCTACGGATCGCCAACAATGTCTCCTGGTTGGAACGCGCCCAGATCAAGCCCGGCGATTCCGTATACTGGCCGGGCTCGTGGACCTATTCCGATTCGAAACGCGGCCGGCCCGGAGACAACTCCAACACCCAATATGCGCTTCTGGGACTATTCGCTGCCAGCGAGGTGGGAGTTCCCGTCAAACCGATGGTCTGGGAGCTGTCCCGCCTCTATTGGGAAAAGCATCAGAAACGCGATGGCAGCTGGGCTTATACCCCCGACACATCGAACTCGACTGCCAGCATGACGTGTGCGGGAATATCCAGCCTGATCATCACGGGCCTGCGCCGTTTCCAGGGTCAGGAATTCCTCCAGGGAGATACGATCGAAAACTGTGGCAAAGGAGGAATGAATCGTAATCTCCAGGCTGGCATTGACTGGCTGGCCAACCATTTCCAGGTTGGTCAGAATTTCGGCCACGGACAGCAGTGGAAATTTTATTATCTTTACGGCCTGGAGCGGGCTGGGCGGTTGACTGGCGTCCGCTTTTTTGGACAGAACGACTGGTATCGCCTCGGCGCCGAGGAGCTCGTCCACGAGCAGCACAAACTCGGGGGGTTCTGGCAGGGCGCTCTCAACGAGTCGGAAAAGGTCCTGGCGACCAGTTTTGCACTCCTCTTCCTCGCCAAGGGACGCGCGCCGGTCCTGATCAACAAACTACGCCATGAGCCGATGGGCGACTGGAACAACGACCCGGACGATGTGCGAAACATTGTCGGCAGCGTTTCCCGCGACTGGAAAAGCCTCCTGACCTGGCAGGTCGTCGAGCCTGGTATCGCCTCCGTTTCGGAGTTGCTCCAAGCCCCAATTGTGTACTTCAACGGCCACCACCCGCCTCTGTTTTCGCAGTATGCCCGTAGGAACCTGCGTGCGTACGTCGAGCAAGGAGGTTTTATTTTCGCCGAGGCCTGTTGCAGCAGTACGGCATTTGACCAGGGGTTCAAACAGTTGATGAAGGAGATCTTTCCCGAGGAGGAATACAGGCTCAGACCCCTCTCCGAGGATCATCCTGTCTGGCGGGCCCGACACTTGCTCGCGCCCGATCTCCACCCGCTCTGGGGAATCGAACATGGCTGCCGAACAGTGGTCATCTACTCACCGGCGGACCTGTCGTGCTATTGGAACCAGAGTGAGCAGAGTCCGCTCAACACGGCCGTTATCAAGTCCATGAAGGTCGGCCAGAATGTGATCGACTACGCTACCGGCCGAGAAATGCCGGCCGACAAGCTTACAGTTCGGGATGTGCGCGATTTCAAGCTGGATGCACCCAAACGGAACGCCCTGCGCATCGCCAAGCTCAAGCATGCTGGTGATTGGAATGTGGCACCTCAGGCTATACCCAACCTGATGGATGCGCTGCGCAAACCACCCTTCCGATTCGATGTCGTCGTAAATCAAAAAGACCTTTATCCCCGCGACCGCAACCTCGTCTACTACCCGCTCATCTACATTCACGGTCGAGCAGCCCTGTCGTTTTCAAAGGAAGACATGGACGCCCTGCACCAGCATCTTGAGCCCGGAGGCGGCACGCTCTTTGCCGATGCGGCCTGCGGCAGCCCCGCTTTCGACGCTGCATTTCGCCACTTTGCAGCCGAGATGTTCCCCAACAATCCCCTGGTGCCGATCCCGCATAACGATGAGCTAATGACTGTGGGCGCCGATCTCAAGGATGTCCAGTACACCAAAGGGGCTGGCGGCGGCCGCGATTTTCCCCAGCTCGAGGGAATCAAGCTTAACGACCACTGGGTGGTCATCTATTCCAAGTACGATATCGGCTGCGCATTGGAGAGGCACACCGGCATCGAATGCAAGGGCTATACGTACGAAAGTGCGATCAAAATCGCCGGCAACATCGTGATCTACTCAACCTTGCCCTGAAACTGTGTGAGGACCTAGCCCAAGGGCGTCGCGACGCTTGTTTGGTCGTACAGGGGTCGACGGAGGCGACAGGCGTCATGCACGCAATGAGAACGCGACGTCATTGCCGCCTTTTTCAAGGGCTTCGACTTGGTCGATGTAATCGCGTGCCCTGAATTTCTTGCACGCACCGTCATAACTCATATACCGAATCGTGCCGAAAATGGGGCGTCCGGCCACGGTCGATCGTGTTTGCCGCCAATCGCCCAGGCCACGCCCGTGTAACCATTCGGGTCGCGGCCGTCCATTTCATAACGATCATTCAAGTCCAGTGCGATCGCGAATGCGGACTCCGGGTCGGCTGTCCACTCAAGGATTTTTTTCGCCCAATACATCCGCAGATAGTTGTGCATCCTGCCCGTCAAGACCATCTCCTTCTGAGCGGCGTTCCAGAGCGGGTCGTACGTGTCTGCGTCCTCGAGCTGCGTGGGAGAATACGTGACTGGACGCTTGTCGGCGACGTGTTTCTCGAGTGTCCGCCGCCCCCATTCGGGGCAGCCCGCGAATGTGTCGTATTCGGGGTTACGCGCGACGAAGTTGATCGCCAGCTCGCGACGGACAATGAGTTCCTCAAGGTATACGTCGACGGACTGCGCAGGTGCACCGCTGGAAATGATCTCGAGAGCAATGGTGCGCGGGCTGATATGGCCGAAGTGCAGATGGGCGGACAACTCACTTGTAACGCACGGCGTTGGCTGGTTTCGCTCGGTCGCGTAAAAGGAAAGACGGTCCCGAACGAAATACCGCAAGCGGCGTAATGCCTCGCGCGTGCCCCCCTGATAGTCCGTTACCTCGGCAACGCCGCCCACTTTGAGCTTCTTCAGCAGAGCCTCGGCTTCGAGCTGTTCGCTCTGAGGACGCGCCCCGGACCAAGGTACTCGCGACGTAACATTGGGAACCGGTTTCAAATACTCGTCCCAGACTTGATGAATCTTGGGCCTGATCGTGCGGGCAGCGTACTCCTCGCGGGGAAAAAGTGATGTGGGAATCACAACATCGGCATCCACCAAATGAAATGGCACTTTCAGGCGCTCGGCCACTGACGCCCGCCATTGCTGGCCGACGCGGACAGGATTTTCGTCTCCTACCACCAAAGCCGCTTTCACCTCGTCGGCGATTTTCAGCACGACCTCGTCGGGTCTTCCGAGCCGAACCGTCAGCGTGACTGCTCGTTTTTCGAGGTCCAATGCCGCGTCGCAAAGACCGTCGAGCAAAAAACGATAGTGCCTTCGCTGCGCACCTGGGTAGTCGGCCGTCAGGCCAAAAATCACGAGCACAGGCAAGCCTAGAGCGTTGCCTACAGCGATCGCCTGATTGAGTGCGGGGTTGTCTACGCCCCGCTGGGAGCGCTGCATCCAGTAGAGTACGCACTGGCCGTTAGGGTCCGGCTTGCCCGGCCGCATTGTCCGGATGGCGGGATGCGGCGCCAGCAAACGGTCCAGTCGGTCCATGCGAGCCTCTCCTGGAATTCCGAGAACGCCCTGCGGTGCGACAAGATTGGCATCGACGAAGTCTAGGCAATCCGTCGGGTCGCCCGCCAATCGAATTGTAGTCGCACGACCACCCGCGTCCGTAAGTTGTGGACGGCGAGTGCCAACTTTTGCCCTAACCGCAATGTTGCCAGGCCTTGTCACCGTTTTCGCAATGGTTGAATGCCGGACACGACGACGACATAATGAATTCGGGAGAGCCAGCGTTCGCGGTCAGGTGGCAGCGTGCGGCCGGCTTTTCGTATTGCATTCATTCCTCGAGCTAGCCCGCCTTAGCTAAACGACCAAACTCGCCGATAGGTTCTCACCATTATGTCACGTCAACGCGTTGGACTCTGGTTAATTGGGGCATTTGGAGGGGTCGGGACTACGATCACGCTCGGACTGGCGGCAATGGCCAGGGGTTTGGCTGATCGAACCGGGCTGGTCACCGAGTTGTCCGAGTTGAAACGCCTGCCTCTACCGGAACCCGAGGATTTTGTGATCGGTGGGCATGACATTCGCTGCAGCTCGTTCGCTGAATCGGCGGAGGAGTTTCGGCGGAATTCCGGCGTCTTCGAAGGCGATTGGTTGAGCGCGTGCCGTGACGAGCTCGCGGCGGCGACCGCGCGAGTGCTTCCCGGTACTCACTTTGGCGCGGGTCGCGCGATCGCCAATCTCGGTCACTGGGGCAACGCGAAGCCGCCGCGAACGGCTGGCCAAGCCATCGACCGTATCGCGGCGGACATGGCGGCGTTTGTCGACACGGAATCGGTCGACCACATGATTGTGCTGAATGTCGCCAGCACCGAGCCTCCCTTCAGCTTGAGCACGATCCACCAGAACTGGGACACCTTGAGCGCCGCGCTCTCCGACGGCGGGCCCGACCTTCTTCCCGCCAGTTCGCTATACGCGGTGGCCGCCCTACGGTGCGGCTATACCTATATCAACTTCACGCCCAGCCTGGGCGCGTCGTTGCCCGCACTCGACGAACTGGCCAATTCGACGGGCTCGCTCTATGCCGGCAAAGACGGAAAGACAGGCGAGACGCTCGTCAAAACTGTCCTTGCTCCGATGTTTGCACAGCGCAATCTCAAGGTCATGAGCTGGGTGGGCCATAACATCTTCGGCAATCGCGACGGCTTGATCCTCGACCATCCGTCAAACAAGTCTTCGAAAGTCGAAACCAAGGACAAGGTGGTCACCCAGATCCTGGGATACAAGCCGTCGTCAATCGTCACGATCGAGTATTTGCCTGACATGGGGGACTGGAAAACGGCGTGGGACCACGTTCATTTCCAGGGCTTTCTCGGCACCAAGATGGCGCTTCAATTCACTTGGCAAGGTTGTGACAGCCTGCTCGCGGCTCCGCTGGCCATCGACCTGGCGCGACTGGCCGACCTCGAAAAACGGCGGAGCAGCCGTGGGCTCTTGAGACACCTCGCTTGCTTTTTCAAGAGCCCTGAGGGCTGCGACGAGAACGATTTCTTCAAGCAATTCACCATGTTGCTCGAGCATTTGGCGGCCAATGAGACCCTTCGATAACGCCGCAGCGAACCATGACGAGACTTCGGGCCACGCGTAGGACGACCCAGAGCTGCCGAGCCTAGCCGAGATTGCTCATGCGCCGCGGATTCACGTCGATTCTGATCCTGGCCTGCTTTGGTGCGCTATTTCTGATTGTTTACGCACCAGCACTTTTTCATGATCGTCAGTTCGGATTCCGCGACTCCGGCCATTACTACTATCCGCTTAACAAGCGCGTCCAGGCTGAGTGGAACCGAGGGAGGTGGCCGCTCTGGGAGCCGGAGGAGAATGCGGGGATGCCACTCTTGGGAAACCCCACCGCGGCGGTTCTCTATCCGGGAAAGCTGGTCTTCGCGATCTTGCCTTACGCCTGGGGAGCGCGGATGTACGTCGTGGTTCATTCCGCCTTGGCGTTCTTGAACATGCTCGTCTTGATGCGCTCATGGGGCACGAGTTGGAACGGCTCAGCTCTCAGCGCGTTGGCCTACACGTTTGGCGCTCCTGTCTTGTTCCAATATTGCAACATCATCTTTTTGATCGGCGCTGCCTGGCTCCCGCTGGGGCTGCACGCGGTCGATCGATGGGTTCGACTCGGGCGTCGATCGGCCATCCTGGAGCTGGCCGTCGTGTTATCGATGCAGACGTTGGGCGGCGACCCCCAGTCGGCGTACCTTCTGGGACTCGCCGGCATCGGCTATGCGCTGGGAATGGCCTGGAGTCGTGCACGAGCCAAGAATGAAGCACCGGGCAGCAAGCGAACGGAGCGCTCGCGGCTCAGGCTGACATTGGCCGTGGTCGGGATCGCCCTGTTCGCGTGGTTCGTGGCGACGGTAGCACTGGCAGAGTGGCTGCCTAAGTGGCGCGGGCCCGGCAACCCAAGGCCGCCACTGGCTTGGACACCGTGGTTGCCGCTAGGCACGACCGCGGCGTGGGGTTTAGTCGCCGTTGGCCTGCTCTGTCAATGGCGAGGGCGTTTCTGGCGTTATCCGTTGGGTACCATGTGGATAGGCCTAGCGTGCGCGGCCGGCCTTGCGGTTGCGCTGACGGCTGCCCAACTCTTCCCAGTTGTCGAATTCACCCAGCAGACGGGGCGGGGCGCTGACGAAGGCCTGCACGATGTCTATCAGTTCAGCCTCGAGCCGTTTCGGCTGATCGAGGCGGCTTGGCCTAATTTTCTGGGAATGCCATTTGACGGCAAGAGTTATTGGAGCATATTGATCAAAACGCCCGGGGGACGGCCCACGGACTGGGTGCCGTCACTTTACATGGGGGGATTGACCTGTGCGCTCTGCCTCTTATCCGTTCTAACCCGAGGCGGGCCAGCCTGGCGAGTATGGCTATCCGTGCTTGGGTCTGTGTGCCTGCTGGGAAGCTTCGGCCAGTATGCCAGCCCCATCTGGATGGCGCGCGCGCTTGCCGGTACATCCAGCGCAGCGACATTTCGCCACTGGCTACCGGATCTCGGGCCCTTCGACCCATTCGGCACTACGCCGATCCGCTTCGACGGCTGTCTCCGTGACGGCGATGGTGGCGTCTACTGGTGGTTGACGGCAGTGCTGCCAGGGTTTCACCAGTTTCGGTTCCCGGCGAAGCTCTTCACGTTTACCGCCCTCGGAATGGCCGCTCTTGCCGGCTTGGGCTGGGATCGTGTCTCCACCGGGCGAACCAGACGGATCGTGACAGTCTTGCTGGTGCTGCTTGCGATGACATTGGCCACGTTGGTGGGCGTGGTGTTGCAAAAGCAGTCCATTCTCGCGTCGTTTCGCGCCGCGGAACGCCGCTCGATTTACGGCCCGCTCGATGCAGCGGCGGGATACCAGGCGATACTCCGCAGTCTGGGGCACGCCGCGATCGTTTTCGGGCTGGGGCTGGGGCTGACGATCCTGGCCCGCAAGCGCCCCCAGTTGGCCGGCTCGGCAGCCTTGATCGTGATGACTGCCGACCTTGCAACGGCCAATGCACGACTCATCTTGACGGTTCCCCAGTCCTCGTTTGAAACCAAACCCGAAGTTCTCAAGATCATCGACGAATCCGAGCGCACCCTACCTTCACCGGGACCGTTTCGCATCCACCGAATGCCGATGTGGCACCCAATGGGCTGGGCCAAAACTCCGTCGAACGATCGGATCGCCGAGCTGGCTCAATGGGAGCGCGAAACGCTGCAGCCAAAGTATGGAATCAACTTCGGGGCGGAGTATACCCAAACAATCGGGGTCGCCCAACTTGACGATTACGACCGTTATTTCATCCATTTTCCAGCGAATGTTCACGACCGGCAACTCGCCCAAGCCCTGGGCATCGAAGTGGGTGCCGAGGTGGAGTATTACCTACGCCGGGCCTACAACCTGTGGAACACCCGCTATTTCATTGTCCCATTTTTCGCCAACGGCTGGCGCGACGCGACGCGGGCGTCCGCTTCGTTCGTGTTCCAAAGTGTTCTGGTCTACCCTCCTGCGGATCGATTCATCGGCCCGAAGGCAAACGACGAAGCCGACAAGTGGATCGACGCGCGCGACTTCCGAGTATTGCGAAACCTGCAGGAATATCCCCGCTCCTGGGTCGTCCACCGCGTGCGAACGGCAACCAAGAGCACCGGCAAGTCACGCTGGGCCCTGAGCGAAACCTTGCAGGAGATCCTCTATGCCAACGACGGAGTTTGGGACGACGCGACCGCGGCCCGTTTACGACCCCCACAGTGTTGCCTGGGTAAGCAAGGCCGACTTTCTCACGATTCGTCCGCTCTTGTCGGACCAATTGTCGAAGCCGTCCGAAAGAGTTCACGTGACCTATCCCAGTCCACAGCACGCTGTCCTCGAGGTCAGTCTCGATTCGCCGGGCCTCGTGATTCTCGCCGACGTGTACTATCCTGGCTGGACCTTGACGATCGACGGCACGTCGGCGCCGATCTATCAGGTCAACAGCTCGATGCGAGGCGCCGCGGTTCCATCTGGCCCTCATCGGTTGGTTTACACCTATACGCCGCTGTCGTGGCGGGTTGGCCGGCTTGTATCGGTCGCGGGCATGGTCGTCTTTTTGATCGTTGCCATTTCGTGCGCACGCTGGCCCGTGAGTCCGATCCTCGGCGGAAGTCATTGATTGAAGCCGGAGCGAAATTTCTGGGCTATCAGCAAACCCACGTTTTTCTAGAAAATGTCGTGATCTTCGATTTGGTGTCTCTCGATCCTAGATAAGAAAGCAAACCGCGCCATGCGCCTGGCTTTTAGCACGAACGCCTACTTGAAGCATCCCTTCGCCGAAGCAGCCTCACGCATTGCCTCATTCGGCTACGAGGGGCTTGGAGCTGCTTGCCGATGTACCCCACGCCTGGCCCGCCGGCATGCTCGCAGTACAAAAGCGGGGGATACTGGAGGCCATGGAGCGATCGAAACTGGCGTTTTCCAACATCAACGCTTTCATGATGAACGCAATCAACGACCGCCGCCAGCCATACTGGCATCCGTCGTTCATCGAGCCCGAACCCAATTACCGCCAGGTACGGATCGACCACACCAAAAGGGCACTCGACCTGTGCGCCGAGCTCGGGGCGCCCCATATCACCACCGAGCCCGGCGGTCCGGTGGCGCCGGGACAGTCGCGGCAAGAGGCCATCGACCTATTCGTCGAGGTCTTAAAGCCGCTTGCCAACCATGCCCATGACCGGGGCGTCTTGCTCCTGATCGAGCCAGAGCCAGACTTGCTGCTGGAAACGACCGATCAATACCTCGAAGTCGCCGAGCGATTGAATGCGCCCTCGATCGGCCTTAACTTCGACGTGGGCCACGCGTTTTGCGTGCGTGAAGATCTGCCCCGCGCCATCGCCAAGCTGGCGCCCCACATTCGCCACTACCACTTCGAGGACATTGCCGCCACCAGGGTGCATCATCACCTGGTGCCGGGTACCGGCGCCATCGATTTTGCCGCAGTCATGGCAGCCATCCGTGCCACCGGCTACGACGGCTGGCTAACGGTCGAACTTTACCCGTTCCTTGACGACCCGGACAACGCCGCGCGCACGGCCATCGAAGTCTTGCGGCCCTTGGTCCAAAGGGCTTAGATCGTGTCCGAACATCAAAGGCCGCCCGAATCGACCACAACGTTCGCGCAGACGATCACGCCCTACCTCCAGCTGATCCGGCTGCCCAACGTCGTGACCGCCGCCGCCGACAGCCTGGCCGGCTGGCTGCTGACAACCGGGTCGACAGCCGAGCCCGGGCGCTGGCTGCCACTGACCGCGGCATCGATGGTGCTCTATGCGTCCGGCACCGCGCTCAATGATGTGTTCGACGTCGAGATCGATCGATCCGAACGGCCGGGCCGCCCGTTGCCCTCCGGCCGCGTTTCGTACACGACAGCCGCGTGGTTGGGTGGCATTGGGCTCTTCGTCGGTCCTGCTTTCGCGTTTGCAAGCGGGAGTAAGATCAGCGTGATCGTGGCCGCGATCCTTGCGCTCGTTATCCTCGCTTACAACGCCGGGCTCAAGCACACATGGCTTGGGCCGATCTTCATGGGCTCTTGCCGTGGACTGAACTTGTTGCTTGGGATGTCGCACGCTCAATCGCTCGGTGGTCCGATCGCCTGGATCGCCGCAGTTGCGTACGGCCTGTATGTGGTGGGAATCACGGTCGTGAGCCGGTCGGAAACCTCCGAAGGAGTCCGCGGCGGTCTCGTGGCGGGCCTCGGGCTCCAGGATGTCGCTCTGCTCGGCTTGGCCGGCGTAACGCTGGCCCATGACCGCTTCCCACATCCCGATCCCGACCGACCGCTCATTCCCCTGGAGGCTCTCCTCTTTCTCGCCCTGGCTGCGCTGGCAGTGAACTCCGCCGCCGCGCAGCGATTCAAGAGCCGATTCCTCAGCTGATTCAGAAAACGGTAAAAACCGGTATTCTGTCTCTCGTCTGGTTGCACGTTGGCGTCGTTGCCGGTGTACGGGGATTAGAACCGGCGGCTTACGTGGCGATCCTTTGGGTGCCGGCATACTTGTTGGGGCGATGGCTGTATTCTACATAGGCTCGAGCGCCGGCTCGTGGCTCTTGGCCCGGCTAGCCTTCGTGGCAGTTGCGTGAAATAATGGAATCTGTGATCCGAACTCAAGTCGTGCCCCGAGGCCTGGTCCGATCATGACGACTGCGACCCAACGACTCATTAAGCCAACGATCGAATATCCCGACGACGACGGCGAGCTCATGTCGGACAACACGCTCCAATTCAAATGGATCGTTGTAATCAAGGAAGGCCTCGAAGCACTTTACCGTCATAATCCCCGCGTTTTCGTGGCCGGAAACCTGCTTTGGTACCCTGTCCAGGGAGATCCTGCTATTTGCTCCGCTCCCGACGCGTTGGTCGCGTTCGACCGCCCGAAAGGGAGGCGAGGTTCGTACAAGCAGTGGGAGGAAGACAACATTGCGCCGCAGGCCGTCTTCGAGGTCCGTTCGCCCGGAAATAGGCCCGACGAGATGATGCGCAAGTTTCAGTTCTATGAAAAGCACGGAGTGCTTGAGTATTACATTTATGATCCTGACACTGGAAAGTTAGAGGGGTGGCTGCGCGTCGGAGACCACCTTGAGCAAGTCCCCGACATGATGGGATTCGTGAGTCCGCTGTTGGGGGTGCGTTTTGAACCCGCCGAAGGCGCCGACAACCTCAAGATCATCGGGCCTGACGGTGAGCCCTTTCTCACATACGCAGAGATCATCGAAGAGCGACAGGCCGACCGAGAACATCTCAAGGTCGAGCGCCAGCTCAAGGAAGCCGAACGCCGGCGCACGACGAGGAACGACAGCTCAAGGAGGCCGAACGCCGTCGCGCCGACGAGGAACGACAGCTCAAGGAGGCCGAACGCCGACGAGCCGACGAAGAACGACAGCTCAAGGAGGCCGAACGCCGACGAGCCGACGAGGAACAACAGCTCAAGGAGGCCGAATGCCGACGAGCCGACGAAGAACGACAGCTCAAGGAGGCCGAATGCCGACGAGCCGACGAAGAACGACAGCTCAAGGAGGCCGAACGCCGACGCGCCGAGCGTTACGCCGCGAAGCTGCGTGAGCTGGGCATCGAGCCCGATTGAATATGCGCCGGGCGCGCCACCGCGAGCGACGGATTCATGCGACTTGGCTACAACACAAACGGAATGGCTCACCATCGCGTGGTCGACGCGATCGATCTACTGGCAGACGAAGGTTATCAAAGCGTCGCGATCACTCTCGACGCCGGGGCGCTCGACCCTTATCAAGACCCGTCGGACTTGAGCCGCCAAGTCAATGATGTGCGGGCCGCGCTCGACCGCCGCGGCCTGGCCCGAGTCATCGAGACGGGCGCGCTACGTGCTCAATCCGCGCATGAAGCACGACCCGACGCTGATGGACCCTGACGAGACCCGCAGGGCGGCCCGCCTCGACTTTCTGTTCCGTGCCGTCGACGTGGCCAAGGCTCTCGGAGCGGAGTCGGTGTCATTGTGGTCGGGACGCGCTCCGATGCGATTGCTCAGGGTGCTGGCATGGATCGCCTGGTTGATGCACTTCGGCCGTTACTTCACTACGCGGAGAAGGCCGACATAACACTTGCATTTGAACCGGAGCCGGGCATGTTCATCGATACCCTCGAAAGCTTCGCCCAACTCGACGAGCGCATCCGACATCCTCTTTTCCAACTCACAATAGACCTTGGGCACGTCCATTGCCTAGACGAAGGCGACATTCATGAGCTCTTGAGTTGCTGGCGAAAGCGTGTTGTGAATATACATATCGAGGATATGCTGAAAGGGGTTCATGAACATCTGATGTTCGGCGAGGGAACGATGGACTTTCCCGCAATCTTTGAATCTCTGAACCAAATCGGCTACGACAAAGGGGTCCATGTCGAGCTTAGCCGTCATAGCCACAGGGCCGTAGAGGCCGTCCAAGCCGCGATAAAGTTCCTCGGTCCTCTACTACCAAAGGCAATGCGAGGAGGCAGATTTGAGTCTGGCTGATCGACCAAATGCAGTCGGTCGCAAAAGGAACGGCGGCGGCGCCCACTTACGGCAACGCGCGGATCACGAACGCTCGCCAGTTCGTCTGCGCTGGCTTTTAGTGCTGGTCGCGTTGGTCACGGCGCTCGCGTTTCTGCCGATCCTGAGCAACGGCTGGGTCGATCGAGACGATCCTGATAATTTCCTCGACAACCCGAGCTATCGCGGCATTGGGCTTGCGCAGCTTCGTTGGGCGATCAGCACTTTTTATTTGGGCGTCTATCAGCCGTTGGCGTGGATGCTTCTCGGTGCACAGTATGAGGTCTGCGGGCTGATGCCTTGGGGATATCACCTCTCGAGCCTTGTAATGCACTGTGCGAACGCAGTTCTTCTTGTGACCCTAGCAGCGGCATTTCTGAAGCTTGGCGGGCGTCGGCCGTTGCCGGAGAAGGCGCTTGACCACGAGTCGCAATATCTGGGGGTTGCTGCGGCGGCTCTGCTCTTCGCCGTGCACCCACTGAGGGTGGAGGTGGTGGCGTGGGTATCGTGCCAACCTTATTTGCCATGCGCTTTTTTCACGATGCTTGCGGTGCTCGCGTATTTGCGGCGGGAGTATGCGAGCGCGGCCGGCCGAGCTGCGTGGTTGGTGACAGCGTGGCTACTTTATGTCCTCGCGCTGCTCTGCAAGGCACCGGCGTTAACTCTACCCGCCGTTCTCTTGCTGATTGACGTGTTTCCGCTTCGCCGATTTTCTGGGGAGCTGAGGTCGCGGTGGGCGTCGATTCTGGCCGCAGTGCTGGAGAAGCTGCCGTTCGTTGCCGTCGGCGTGCTCTTTTTCGTCTTGACTGTGGAAGGCAAGTATATCTCGAATCCACTGATGTTTAGCGAAGACTCCCTGGGACTTGGTCAGCGTCTCGCCCGTAGCGGCTATTCGGCCGGATTCTACATAGAGAAGACGGTTTGGCCTTCGGGACTCGCCGCCGATTATGAATGGTTCGAACGAACGTTGTTTGTCGATCGATGGTTCACAGTCGCCGCACTGGGCACGGTTGTCATCACGTTGTTTGCCGTCACGGCCGCCAGCCGATGGCCGGCACCGGCTGCCGCCTGGTTCGCCTATCTGCTCCTGCTGGCACCCGTTTCGGGGTTCATCCGATCAGGTCTTACAGTTGTCGCGGACCGGTATGCTTACGTTGCCTCGATCCCGTTGTACTTGGCTTTGTCATACGCTCTGGCGTTACTTTGGGCCGCGACTAGGCCGCGTGGTCTCGTGGCGCTCCCGATACTGTTGGCTCTGGCCGTAGCGATCGTCGGACTTGGTGCACTGTCCTGGCGTCTTAGTCTGACGTGGCGCGACGCCGACACGCTTATTGCCCGTAGCGCCGTCACTGTGTCTCGGCCCACTTACTTAGTCAAGCTCGGCAAACGCCGCGAGCGCGGTCACGAGCTCGAGAACGCCGAGTCGTGCTTCCGTCTGGCCGTGGAACTCGCACCTTCGAGAGCCGATGTCCTCGACGACCTCGGCTGCTACCTTCAACGCCGAGGAAAGCTTGCCGAGGCCCAAGCCCTGTTCGAGCGCTCGATTCAGATCGATCCAAGTACCGCGCTCGGATACAACCACCTCGGGCTTACATTAGCCCTCCAGGGACGCATCACTGAGGCAGAACATCGATTCGCTACGGCCCTCAGTCTTCATCCGTATTACGAGGATGCGCGCCTGAACCTGGCTTCGTTGCTACGACACCAGGGGCGATTTGAGGCAGCGGCTGAGCAGTACTCTCTAGTGCTTCGCCGAGACCCCAGCAATAGTCGCGCCCGTACCGGGTTGGAGGCGGCGGCCAACGAATCCGTGCGTTCTCTGGCGCCGTGAGAGCGACTTCTCGTGATGACCCGCATCCGTCGCTCTGGCGAACGTCCTGCTTAACTTACAGAGCGTTGCCGGTGCCATTATTCGATTTAATTTCCGCAACTCGCTCCCGGAACCGTTCAAGGACTGGTTCGAACGCGTCAATTCGGGCCCGATTGGTCAACTCGCGCGGGTCTTCGCGCTCGTTGAATAATTCCTCGGTCCCATCACCCTGGTTGCGGATATAAACGAAATCTCCGTCTGCGAGCGAGATCAACGGGCCCCGATGAATGGGCGAACGACCGAAGTTGGAATTGTGCGGGTTGGGACTCGATAATTCAGAGACGATTTGGTCACCGGCGGTTTCTGCGGGCGCAGGAGTGGAATCGCTCCACAGACTCGACAACGACCGGCCTGGGAAAGCGCTCCGGCATTCAATCCGACCAGTTCGACAATCGTCGCGGGTAAATCACGCAAACTTACGGCGATTTTGACGATCGACCCGGCCGCGGTCATTGACGGGAAGAGTACGACGAGGGGCACTCGGATCTCGTTGCTGTAGAGACTTTCGCCATGGTCAAAAAGATCATGTTCCCCCAACCCTTCTCCGTGATCGGAAGTGATGACGACCAGCGTTCGATCGAGCACGCCCCGACGCTGCAACTCGCTGACTAAGTTGCCCAGTTGCTCGTCCAGGTAAGCAAGGCAGTTGTCGTAGGCGTCCCTACCCAGCGTTAGGTAATGTCGCGGCAAGGTTTGCTTATCGACAAGATCCCACCGATCGTTGACAATCTGCAATTCATCCTGGGTTCGAGGCTTCCGACCAAAGCGATGCGTGGCGCCTTGGGGCAGCCGGTAAGGTGCGTGGGCATCGTAGTAATTCAGGAACGCGAAGAACGGGCGCTCCGATTCGGTCCTTCGGGCCAGCCAATTCAGGAACCCGCGATTGATCGACGCCGCGTCTCTCTTGCCGTCATTGCGCACGAGCGACTGTGCCAAATCCTGCAAGTAATGGATAGGGCCTGCACGCGTGTGTGTGCCGATTGAGTCCAGGGTCTGAAGGGCTCCCTCGACGAGCGCTGCCATTCGAAGAAACGCGTGCTTCTCCAGAAGGTAGTCTTCATAGTAAGTAAAGCCGTGATCCAATCCGGTCTCGCGAGAGCAGTAGCTTGTGTTTGCCACCAACCCTGCGGTCGCATAGCCATGCGAGCCAAGGTACTCAGCGAGCATCGGCGAATCGGTTCGGAGCGGAGTCGCCCATTTAACGCCGAGCTCGTGGGGCAAGCGGCCCGTGAAAAGACTGGCATGAGATGCGAGGGTCCATGGCGAGGTCGCGCGCGCAAGTTCAAATCGCACGCCCCGTTTTGCCAATTTCTCAAGCGTTGGGGTGGTTGGTCGTTCATATCCGTACACGCTCAGACGATCCGCCCGAACAGTGTCCAATACGATGAAGAGGACGTTGGGCGAGCCGGAGGGGGGCAAAGCTCGGCCAGTTTCGCGCCACTGCTTGATCCGGTCGCCACCAAAAATGGAAACGGCCAGGATGGCAACCACACCCGCGAGAGCGACAAAGCTCCACGGAAGCAACCTTCGCATGATCGCGTGCCGGAATTCGAGCCAGGGAACCGCGATGGACGCGATCCCGACCGCGAAGACAAACCAAGCCTCCGTGAAGATGCCTGGGACCGAGACCATCAGCGCCGGCAGCAATGTGAGGGCGCATAGGATGCGATAACTTAACCATTTACCGCACCGGGGCCAAAACCTCGTGCCTACCGCAAAAGCCAAGCCCAGGCCGAAAAAGAGCAGCATGTTCGCGAGAGGCGTCAACCAGACGAAGTGCCGGCTCATCCAGTAGAGCCGGTCCGTCGGGTCGATGGCGCGACACAACACTCTCGCGGCAACCTCGAGCAATCCAGCGGCCAGGCCACACCAGACTGAGAGCAAAAGCAGATCGAGCGCGCTAGCGAGTCCCTGGTTCCTCCACTTCGGGGCCAACCACGGCCGAGAGGTCGTCTGCCGTACAGGAATCGTCCGGCTCACAGTCCTGTCACTCCTCAATCACAGAATCAACTCATCGCGCGATCGATGAGTTGAGCATTGCCCGGCATTATCTTAGCTCAAAGCGCTGCCGGTGTGCGAGGACGCAGGGCCACTCGCAGTGGACTGTGCGAGATGGGCTGGTTGGCGGAAAAAAATCCATTCGCCGCAATATCGCTTCTTGACGAAATCTCCATCTTCTTGATACGATTTTCACGCAGCCAAGGATTCTCTACCAACAGACCAACAACTTTGACGAAAACGTCCTCTCCGAACGTTCTGCGTTCCTGTCAAAGAGATGGGGCCGTTGGTTCGGTCCTGGCGCTTCTTCCTGTGTGACATCGAAGCGGTATCGGTTGCGACGATTGCCTCATCGTTGAGTTGACTTTCTCATATTAAGCATCGATTTTGCGTTGGTGCGGGCGTTCCGAGCGCTCCGTGAATACTCCCGCACATCTACGCATCAAGTTTTGAGTTCAAGCACCCCGTCAACGTTTCGATCGACGGCTCCACCTGCGACATTCAAGCTCTAAGTCGGATTCATTCAATCATTTGCGTCACGAATACCAGTTTTTCGTCGATTGCAAAGATACGTTCATAGATTATCCCCTAGTAACGTATGTCACGAAAACTGCGCCACGAGCGCCGGTTTTTTTGAAGTATCTTTTCGATGTTAAAGTTCGTTCGACAGATCGCTCCCCAAATCACGAACCGCTCATCAGTGTCTGTGATTGCCACTCAAATGCGTCGATGATTGCGTGAGTTTGTTGGCATACTACGATATCGATGTTCGACGTTCTTTTTCCGGCACCAGAGGTCCTTTTCCACTGAGGTTATTCCAGTGAAAACGAAGCGCGAATTCGGTCAGTCGTTACGTGGTTTTACACTCATCGAGTTGCTTGTTGTGATCGCCATAATCGCGGTCTTGATTGCTCTCTTGCTTCCCGCGGTACAGGCTGCGCGGAAGCGGCGCGGCGATCGCAATGCGTCAACAACCTCAAGCAGATTGCTCTTGCAAGTCTCAACTACGAGAGTTCGCAGGGTAGTTATCCGATGGGGAACCGCTACATTGACAACACGTCGTACGCGTCGCAAAAGGTGTGCGACACAACGAGCAGTTGGTTCGGCCACTCCGCGTTCACCTTTATCCTGCCGTTCATGGAAGGCAATGCCCAGTACAATTCGGTCAACTACAGTTTGGTGGCGAACTCGAGTAGAAACACCACCACCTATTTCACCAAGCTCAGCTCCTACATCTGCCCTTCCGACATGACCGCACCCCCTTACTCGACTCCATCGGCACAGTGCTCTTACGGCATGAGCCGTGGCACGCAAGAGAATATCTATGAGAACTGGGCCTCGACCGCGTTTCCCGATCCCAGCGGGCAGCAACCGGGTAAATGCAATGCGGCCTTGGGAAATGGCATGTTTGGCGCGGAAGACGTCGTGAGGATTTCGGCAGTGACGGACGGAACGAGCAATACGACCCTGTTCGGCGAGACGTCGCGCGGCAAGAACGACCCGTCGAAAGGGATCAATTGGTATCACTTCACCGCAGCCTTCGGAACGACAAACATCGGTGGCTACGGCTTCTCGGGTGAGGTTCGGATCGAGACCGGCGCGTTCACTTATCCGGATATCAATGGGCCTTTTGATACGACAGGCCAGTACATGAACGCCGTTTTCTGTGGCTGCGGTACCGGTGCCTGCATCCCGTCGGACTGGCTCGATCCCAAGTGCATCCAAAACGTGAAGAGGCTGGGGCAATTCGCATTCCAGAGCTACCACCCCGGCGGCGTCAATTTCGCTTTCGGCGATGGCTCGGTGAAGTTCGTCAAGCAGACGATCAACACATTTTCGCTCATGGCACTTGGTACTCGCGCTGGCGGCGAGGTCATCAGTTCCGACGCGTATTGAGTTGAGAGAATGGTAATGCCCTGGCCGCTCAGTCGGGCGGCCGGGCACACTCAACGTCTCCCCGACGCCAGTGGAGACTCGATCGAAGAACTTTGTTTTCTCTCTTGCGGAGCGAGTCAATGAGAATTCGGGCTTCCGTGGTACTTTACATTCCACTTCTGACTGTACTCGTAACGGGCTGCACTGACGAGGCGCCACCCGCCAAGGTGCCAACCACTGACGCCGTCAAGGCGCCAACCGGCAATGATGCGACGACAAAAGCACCCAAGAAGAAGAAAGACCCACAGAGCTTCACGGGACCTACCGACGTCGTCCCCTGAGTCGAACAGTTCCGTCTTTCGGCACTGTGATATCGCTCGGCTTCTTGCCCTTTCGAAGGCAGCCGCGACTGGATTCGGGTCGCGGCTTTTTTGTTGGCTGCAAGCTTTCGACGTATTCTTAGTCTGCCAAATCACTGCGTCGTAACAGCCATCGCAGCACCAGCTCCCCGCCGCGTGGCGGGCCGCATCTTGGCAATTCCCTTGATCGCCTTGATGGCGTTTTCGGCATTTTTCCGGATGTTCGGCTGAGGATCGTTCTTGGCCAAACGGCTGAGGCTTTCCTCGGCGGGAACAGCCGCGCTGCCAATGAATCCTAGAACCATGACGGCCGACTCACGAATTTGAGGCTCCGGAGCATCCAGGGCCTTGGTCAGGACTGGCACGGCTGGCTCAAGCGTGCCGCGCAGGCTCTCGTCTGAGTCAGCGAACCCGGCCTGTGAAGCGAGATCGGCATAGGCCGAGATGCGGTCATCGGCGGACTGATCCGTCCGATCAAGGTACTTGCAAAGCGCCGTCGCAACGGCTGCGCGGCCAATGGGGACTGAGTCGAGCCGGCTCAGCGCCTCCTGGCACACGGCTGGATCAGTTCCCTCCAGACCCTGAAGATAAATCGGCAGGGCAGGCTCAACTGCTTTGCGCAGTTCCTCATTGCGGGTCTTGGCGGAGAACGAAACAATCCTGCCCAAGAGGTACAACACGCGGGATCTGATCTGTTCGTTCTTGATGGCCAGGGCATCGCGCAATACCGGGATCGCCACGTTAACGGCAGCCTGGATCCCAGGAATGCCGGTCCGGAAGTGGCCCAGGCCGCGTGCGTCCGGGTCTTCCTGATAGTCCTTGTCGAGAGCTTCCACGACCGCCTTTCGCTGGTTGTCGTCGCGGAGGCCGCCCACCAGAATGGGGACTACCGTGGGATTCTCGAACAGAATTGCCGTCAGACTCCCCGCCACCGCTTTCCGCACATCGTCGCTTGGGTCTCCAAGGGACTTGCCCAATGCAGATACGAAGGTATCGTCGAGCGGCACCTGGAGAAACGTCGCGGCCGCTTTGCGGACGGCCGGATCGGTGTCGCGTAGCGCGCTTAAGTGAGCGTTGACAACGGGGGGCGTGCCCGGTGCGATCGCGTCCAGCGCGCCGAGCAGCGCGACCTTCACGGCCGCGTTTGACTCGCCAGCAAAATTGGTCGCAAGCTCCGTCGCAGCCGTCGAACTGGCGTTGCCCAGCGAGGCAATGCGGCGACCGCCGCAAGTCTGACCTCGGTAACAGAATCCTTGGTCAGAGCGGTCAGGGCCGGCACAGCGGACGTCGCGCGCCACCCGAGCCGGCCGAGAGTTTCACACGCGGAGAGCCTGACCTTGGGGTCCTCGGCTTTCAGATGGTCCACGCTCGAGATCGACTCGATCGCCCGTTCAATGGGCGCCGTGCACTAGGATCTTGGGTGTTCAAGGCCAGAGCTTCCAGTGTGCCGAGTGCTTTGCTTGCTTCCGGTCCGAGCAGCTCCAAGACTGCCATCGAGCCAAAGCGAACCTTGACGTCTTCGCTCGCAGTCAACTTGGCGAGGTCGGGGACGATCTTCAGCCAGGCATCGCGATACCAATCCTCGGGATGCGAGTCCTTCACGCTGTCGACGAGAATCTCCACTGCCCTGGAACGTATCTGCACGGCGGGACTCGTGAGTGATTTCGCCAGCACCGCGAGCCACGCCGCGGCCGCATGCACCTGCTCACGGGGTCGCGGCGAATCGCCGACAGGGGCCCGACCGCGTGCTGGCGGGAATGCGGAAGGACGGATCAATGTCCATTGGTTCATGGCGTGGAGACGAATCGGCAGGTCCTCGTGTTCATCGATGACGCGAGCCAATACCGATGCAAGCGCTGTCTGCGCAGGATCCAGAAGTGGGGGGTGGGCCGAAAGTTGATAGGTTATCACCAAGCTGGCGAACACCGTCACAACGTCGCGGCGTGCGGCAGAGTCCTTGCGATCCAACAGTGACTTCAGCTCCTGAACGCCGGTTTGGAATCGTTGGGTTGCCGTTTCGACGGACAAATTATCGGTTTGGGGATCCCACCGCAACTTGCTGATGTTGACCCCGATGCCTTCTCGGGTCAGATCGTCGGCCTTGCGAGCGGCGCGACAGAGCGCCGGCACAATCCGATCATCGTTCAGTCCGATCGCCGCCAGCCCCCCGCCGGCAGTCAGACGAACCTGCGGACTCTGGTCATCAAGGGCCGCGATCAAAGCTGGGATCTCGAAGCCATATTTCGTATTCATCGTGAGGAGCGTGGCGTTGTTGCGAACGACGGGACTGGGATCGGTTTTCAACACCTCAGTCATGAATCGGGCCACGCGTTCCTGGTCACGGCCGATGGATCCTAGGGCCTGGATCGCCGCCAGCCGAATGTTCTCGGGCTGGTCGCTCGCGACCGCCGCGATCAATTTGTCGACCCCGGGCCCGGTTCCGTCCGACGCGCCGTGAGAGGTCAGGGCGTTCATCGCGGATTGGCGCACCGCCGGATCACGATCATCGATCGCCTCGACCAGCGCCGCCGCGGCACTGGGGACCTTGATCATGCTCAGGAGTGCCGCGGCTTGCTGGCGCGTGGCAGAATCTTGATCGTGCTGGAGAACATCTACCAGCGCCGGCGCGGATGCTTCCGGCAGGCTGCGCATAGCCTTCAGAGACTGGAGCGCATTCACCCGAACTTGCAGGTCCGGATCACGAAGGGCACCCGAAAGCGCAGGGGCCACGCGGTCCGCTTCGCTCGCAAACTGGGCAAGATTGGCGGCGGCGGCTCTGCGCTGAAAGGCCCAAACGCTCTGCAGTCGTTGAGTATTGCCTTCGAGAGAAGGATCAAACCAATGGCTCTCCGTGATCTTGACGAGCGCGACGCCGCAAATCACGACCAACAGCACGGCCGAACAGACCGTCCGAAACTTAGACCGATTCATAAAGGAAAACTCCGGCGTCTCAAAGAAACCGTAATTTCAGATGGCTCGTGCAGTCTGGCCAGACGGCCTCGAGTGTGAAAACTGCGATTGGAAGGCGTGGGGAATGCCTCAGGAGGCCGCGTCGCGTTTCATGCGTCGCGAGTCGTTAAGCTGGCCAGCCTGGCTCTGATTATCCCGGAGAAATGCTGATCCGGCAAGGTGGTGACAATCACAAGTGTCTAGGTGCGGCGTGCCTCCAGGCTTTCAATCCTGAATTCGCGTCCGACCCGTGGGGAGACAGACTGGGACTGCCGCTTCTTATTTCCCGCCAACCGGGTCGGTCGCGGCTTTCAGTGCACTCAGAACACCAAGGGCTTGCTGTCGCTCGTCGTCAGGCAGATTAGGCCTCTCGAGAAACTTGTTGAGCGACGCGATAGTGTCCGCCCGGCGGATCGTGATTTTCCCGAGACTTCGCAACAATTCCGCACGTATGGCCGGGTCCTGCTCATCAAGGCCCGAGAGATACACTTGAAGCGCAGGCTCGATAGCCTTGCGGACATTTCCGTCGCCGCTCAGACGGGCAAAGGCAACGATCCTGCCGAGAACGCGATACACTAGCAACCTTGCGCGTTCGTCTTTAACAGAACGTGCGTCACTCAATGCTTGAATGACCGTGGCAAGTGCGGCCGTCCGGACTCGGCGCAGATTGGCCGCTACCGTCGTGTTTTTAAGGTACCTGCCCAGGGCTTCGACCACCGCCTCGCGCTGGGTGTTGTCCCGAAGCGCACTCAACATCGCGAGGGCAACGGCCGAGTTTTCGAACAGCATCTCGCTCAGGCTGTTCGCAGCCGTGGCGCGTACGTCATGACTCGGATCAGCGAGGGCCTTGAGCAACGCCGAGACTAACGAGTCATCCGACGGGACCTTCGAGAAATTCGCGCTGCCGCGCGAACGGCCGGATCTGGATCACGGAGAGCAACCGAGTGAGCGTCGAGCACCGGCCGAGTTCTCGGAGCAATCACTTCCAGCGCCCGCATGATCGCGGCCCGAACAGCGGCTTCCGCTTCCGCGGACAGCGTGGTCGCTAGGGGTTGGACCGCGGCTTCACTGACCTTACCCAGCGCCCCCAAGGCGTCTATCGACGCGATTCGCACCTTGGGTTCAGGATCTGAAAGATTGTGGGTCAAGGTCGGCACGCCGGAAGTCGCGCGCAACCGAGGCGACCGATTGTCCTGCATGCCGCGACGCGCACCGCTGGATCGTTGTCTGTCAATTCGCCGACGCAAGATATCGACTTCAACGCTTCGCCGGCGGCCGACCGCAGCGCTGCATCTTCCGAACTACTCATCAACAACTGGACGGGGGCGAGAGCGTCGCCCGCCTCCGGCCCAAGCTGGCCCAGAATCGTGAGTGTTCCTGAGCGCACGGTGGGGTCTGCACTCGAGGTTGCCTTTGCCAGCCAAGGAACGCCCTTCCGCCACGCCGCGCGTAACGCCGGAGACCCGTCGGACGATTCAAAGCTTTCGATCAATATTTGTCCGGCCCGGTGACTTAAATCCCAGAGCGAGCTATTGAGCATTCTGCACAAGGGCTCGATCCAAGGCGCTAGCACTTGCAATTCGTCTTTAGCGGCCAGAGCGTTGGATGATGAGGCGTGGGCCTTAGACAAGGTGGGGCGTTCAAGCATTTGGATCACTGGCCATTGATTGATGGCATGGCGCCGGACGGCCACATCTTCCTTCTCGTCCTCAATTCGGTCAAACAGGGTTTGAAGGGCGTCTCGAGCCGATTTGAGTAAAACACGGTCATGAGTTACCTGATAGCGGCCTATGATCCTGCCGAGCACGTCGATCATGGGCTCGCGGGCGACAGCTTTCCGAGTTTTCAAAACCGCATTAATTTCGCCGATCGCCAACTGAAACCGCCGCGCCATTTCGTCGGGGGCCGTCTTGTCGTTTGTCCTGGCAAAATTCAGCTGTCCGAAGTTCGTTTCGAGACCCTCGCGGGTGACGTCATCGGACTTGAGAGCAGCGTTGCAGAGAGCCGGAACGACCCTGTCATCGGCTAGGCCGATCGAGGCCAAATTGGTCCCAGCCGACAACCGCACTTGCGGGTCGGAATCCTCGAGCGCAGCGATCAAAGCGGGAACCTGGAACGCGAATGTCGGCTGCCTGATCAGGTCCACCGCTCGCTTGCGAACTTGGGCGCTCGCATCGCCCGACGCTGCGGCGGCGATGGCGTGTGCGACGCGATCCTGGTCTCGGGCGAGCGAGTCCAGCGTCTCGATACTCGCTATGCGGAGTTCGTCTGTCCCGTCGGTGCTCAGGGCCAACAACAGTCTGTCGATGATCGGCGCAGAGGCGACGGCGACGCCGCATGCACCCAATGCCCGAATCGCTTCGATTCGAACTTCAGGGTCTGCATCGTCCACGGCTTTGACAAGATCGGGCGTCGCGTCACGATCTTTGATCAGTCCCAGCAACGATGCCGCACGCCTGCGGATTCGCACGTCCGGATCTCGTTCCAGCATCCTCCTCACGCTTGCACCGACGGCTTCGACTTCTCGCCAAATTTCTCCAGAGACTCGAGCGCGCCCAGACGGACGTTCGTATCCGAATCGCTCAGGGCCGTGAGCAGGGCCGGCACCACCTTTCCCGCGTCGCTCGCAAACTTCCCAAGCTCTGTCGCCGCGATTCTTCTTCGTGATGTCCAAAAGCTCTCGAGGTCGCGAATTCGCGCCTCCGACGATGCGTCCGCGCTGAGTCGATCCTTTAATGTTTGTGGGATCTAAAATCCCTCGCCTTTAGGCGACCACTTTCAGTACGTTGAGGAGATGGAGCATTATCGGAGAACGTCGCACACACAATTTGACCTGAAGTACCACTTTGTGTGGATCACGAAGTACCGCAAAAAGTTGCTGCAGGCGGACGTAGGCGTCCGTCTGCAGCAGTTGTGCGGATATGTGTTCGGAGCTCGAGGTTGAGATCGTCAAGGGGCACGTCAGCAAGGACCACGTGCATCTGTTCGTATCGTGCCCACCGCATGTTTCTCCGAGCTATGTGATGCAAAGGATCAAGGGGAAGTCCTCACGCAAACTACTGCAAGAGTTCAGCCATTTGAACAAGCAGTGCTGGGGTCGCCATCTGTGGGCCAGGGGGTTTTTCGTCGCGAGTTCTGGGGTGATCACAGATGAAGCGATCATAGAGTACATTCGGACTCAGGACGTTACGAACGCGGATGGAGATTTTCGGGTAGAAGGCGAATAACGCCTCCCAGTCAGTCGGGCTTGCAGCCGACGGCACATTGAACCCACCGGCTTCCAGCCGGTCGGTGGTTCAGTTCAAATCCGACAACAGCGCCTGCGAAGACGATCACCAGAAGTGACGAGATTACGCGAATGTTTAATCTTTTCATGAACGTAATTTTTTGCCGTTTGCACGACCGTCGTCAAGTTACCTGCGATCGCCAGCGCTACAAGAAAATAGCCCGGCAACGCCACGGATTCAGTGGAGTTAATCGAAGCTTGAGATCCTTGAGCCAGAACGCCCCCGAAGATTCGCGTGCGCCTACCAGCCTTCCCCCCGGCCAACGCGCCAGTTCCAGTTCATTTTCCGTGCGGTACGCACTTTGGGCACACCTATTGCTTTCGGGGTTACAATTGAGTCCAGTTCGAGCGGGCCAACACCGTCGCCCGGCACGGTTCGTTCGATATCGGCAAGGTAGCGTATTAGGCCATTGAATTCAGGTATCCACAGTCTCACGGGAGAAAGACTTCAAGACTCAAGTTATCTGCGGACAATAGTTTGCAATCCTGTTTGCTTGGTCGGCTCATCAACCACCGGTGCGGCGAGCGGAGTGGATTCGACACAGATTGGGCCAAACCAACCGATCCGCACCGCGTGTTTACCCGAAGCCAGCGGCTGTGGACGAAGAGCCGTCGCAATCGTTTTGATGACAAATACACAGGCACCGGTGCCAATTTGTGCGGCACCAGTGCTTGGTTCGGGATTGCATTCCGCCGATACCTCTTGTTTGCTTTTTCATTGATAAAGTTATCAGCAAAGAACGACTAATCGCGGAATCGAGCGTTCAACATTCTTGACATAAATCCTGCCGGTTGGAATATTAAGATGTCGTCAAATTTGATCTAGTGTTAAATGGTTGGTTCATGAAGTTGGCGGCCGTTCGATCGCGTGGCAGCAGGAAACGCAATTTGCGAGCAGTTCAGTCGTTCATTTGCACGTTCTAACGCTTGGCGGCGTGCAATTGACATCGAACGACGGAGATTATTCCAGAACCGGAAGAGTTGCTCGCAGGTGGCGTGGAACACAGAGTGCGGTCGAACACTTGGGTCGGCCGATGTAGTTGCGTTAGGCTTGCGATCCAATTTCGTGTATCCGGCTGATCCGATCGAGTCTCTTCGATCTGGTGGATTCTCTTAATCGGCAGCCGGACGCGTCAGGGCCGTAAACATTTTATTGAAGAATCGTTACGGCCTTCCTTGATGAAAGAGGATTATCAAAACGTTGGTTCTTGTTGGAAGACGTTTGGTCCGTTTGTGACGATCGACTCTCCAATCGCAGTCGCAATCACCGACCTCATCCATTGGTTTCGTGTAGTCGTTCGTTGTTCTGATAGTTTTTAGCTTATTCTCAATTTCCCTGTTCGTCTTGGCTCCAAGGAGGCTCAATATGCAGTTGCCGTCCCCTCGTCAACGCGCTCGGCATGGGTTTACACTCATCGAGTTGCTCGTCGTCATTGCGATCATCGCGGTATTGATCGCACTTTTGCTGCCAGCAGTTCAAGCGGCCCGCGAGGCTGCCCGTCGCGCACAGTGCACCAACAATCTGAAGCAAATCGCCTTGGCTACGCACAACTACGAGTCCTCCAACGGCTCATTTCCGATGGGGTGGACCGGATTCGCGCCTCCCAACACCTACCCGGGCCTCCCAGCTTGCGTGTCGTCTAATCCTATCGGTCATACCGCTTTCGTATATCTCCTACCGTACATAGAAGGCGGGACTGTGTACAACGCGTGGAACATCGTCCGCGTTTACAACAGTGTCTCAAACGGCACCGGTTCGGCTACCAAGCTGGCGAGTTACGTATGCCCGTCGGATAGCACGGACAGTGCGCCCCCGCGCCAAGATTTCGTCGCCGCTCAAGCGTCATACGCGGCTTGCGAGGGGACCCAGGAACAGTTGATTTGGCAATGGAGTACCACAGGAGGAGTACCCGACCCAAATGGGCAGTATCTCAGTACATGCAATATTGGCCCGGGAGACGGCGCGTTTCCTCCTGTCTGGTCCCAGAGAATCGCGAACCTCACCGATGGCACGAGTAACACCTTCTTTTTCGGCGAAACCTCCCGATTCCTCAATGAACCCGCAGGCTCGGTCTTTTATTTCAATTACGCGGGGGGATGGTGGGCCGGCCCTCCGTGGACCGGAGCGTCCCAATGGCCGAACGATTCACGGATCACGGGCTTGGCAACGACTATCGCGAGATTGAATTCGCCCCCAGACACCACCAATTCGTTGCTGGGTATGTGCCTGACCCAGCCGCAGTTCCCAACCTACATGGCGGCGAACTCCGCTACTCCAACGTCACCCCTGTATCCCTGCACGAATCTGGGACAGTTATCATTCCGCAGCCTCCACCCCGGTGGCGGCAATTTTGCGATGGCGGACGGCTCGGTGAAGTTTATCAAGAGCAGTATTAACCTCTCGACATATCGAGCGTTGGGCACGCGTGCCGGTGGCGAAGTTATCAGTTCGGACCAGTACTGATCCGCGTATGGGTCTCGCCTTCGCATTCGCACATCCGGAATCTTGACCGAAGAGTGGCCGACTTTGTGGTTTCACGAAGTTGGTCACTCTATTGACCCCGAGATCGAATACTATGACACGCTATGCTCCGTTTTTCGTCGTGATATTCGCCGTCGTCGTCGTGGCCGGATGCGATTCGACCACGTCCACATCTCCGACAACCGAGAAGAACCCGCCCGCACCTTCTAACGCTCCACCTCCGACGCCGACGACTTCTTCCAAGCCGGGCAGATTACCACCGGCTAAGCCGAAGCCGCCAATCCAAACGCGCATTCCGCAAAGCAGAAAAGACCTGTAAAATGGTGGCGGCTCTGGGCTCTCGCAAGAGCCGATGACCAGTTGCTTGTCCCGCTCAACGACGGCTAATGGTTTTGTCACCTGTCTAGCATCAATCGCACCGTTGGCATTGGAAAAAGCCGAGTGCCTCGCAGGGTTGGTGCCGCACAAAACCTTCGGTGAATAAACGCGGTGATGTTTTGCACCGCAACCACTCAGTTGGGCTGGTGCCGTTTACCGCAAATCTCCTGATGGACTTCCCGTGATACGGGCGACACGCTCACGAAGTCGCGCGATGATGGGTTGCATGAGTTCTCCTGGCGCTCGATTCGTGAGCTCGTGGGGATCCTCGCGCTCATCAAATAATTGCTCCGTCCCGTCGCCCTCATTACGGATGTAGACGAAATGACCGTCCGCCAGCGCAATAAGGGGTCCTAGTCGACCGGGCGAACGACCATGGCTGGGGTCGCTGGGATTGGGGCTGGGGAGCTCGGAAATTGCTGGATCGCGCACAACAGTATCCGCTGTCGTTGAGGGATTGCGCCAAAAACTTGAGAGCGAGTGTCCCGGGAACGGTGCCCCGGGACCAAGGCCGACGACGTCGACGACTGTTGCCGCCAAATCGCGCAAGCTGACTGGTTCTCGCACAATAGTAGCCGAGTAAGTGCCCAAGGGCGGAACGATCAACAGAGGAACGCGGATTTCTGTGCTGTAAAGGCTCTCTCCGTGCCCAAACAAATCATGTTCGCCCAGCCCTTCACCGTGATCGGCCGTGATCACTATCCATGTCCGGTCGAGCGCACCACGACGTTGCAAGCCGTCTATCAGATCACCTAATTGCTCGTCTAGATAGGCAAGGCAGTTGTCGTAGGAATCCCGAGCCAACGTCAAGTAGTGGCGTGGCAGTTGCAACTTGTCGATGAAAGGCCAGGAGTCATAGATTATCCTCAGCTCATTTCGGGTTTGAGCCTTCCTGCCGAAGCGGTGCGTCGCTCGCGCGGGGAGCTCATACGGCGTATGGGCGTCCAGATAATTGAGAAAGACGAAGTAGGGACGGCGCGGATCACGGCGCTCCACAAGCCAGTCCAAGAACCCGCGATTGATTGATCTGGCATCTCTCCGAATTCCGAAGTCCGAAACATCAACCAGGAATTCTTGCACCGAATACAGGGGGCCCGAGTCCTGATGCAAGCCCAGAAGGATAAGGCTTTTGAGCGTTTCCTCGACGACAATCGACGTTCGAAGGAAACTGAGGTTCCTGAGCCGATAATCTTCGTAGTGAGTAAATCCGCGGCCCAAGCCTGTGTCATACGAACAATACTGCGTGTTGGCGACGAAACCTGCCGTCGCATAACCGTGAGAACCCAAGAATTCCGCCAAAAGCGGGAAGTTCTTCCGTAGCGGAGTAAGCCACTGCACGTCGAGCTCGTGAAACCATCGCCCAGTGAACATGCTAGCATGCGAAGGCAGTGTCCAGGGCGCTGTGGCACGAGCCGCATCGAAGCGGAATCCACGCTTGCCCAGACGCTCCAAGGTCGGGGTGGTGGGGCGCTGGTATCCGTAAAGGCTCAAGCGATCGGCACGAACCGTATCGAGCACGATGAAGATCACGTTCGGAGAATCTGCGGACGGCGAGGCGCGGCCGGCTTCCCGCCGCGCTTTGAGCCAGTCATCACCAAAGACCACCCCGGCCATGATCACGACTAACCCGCAAAGAGCGGGAAGGCTCCAATACAGCAGCCGCCGCAGTTCGGCGGAATGCCGCTCGAGCCAGGGAGCCGCCTGGCATGCGATGCCCAGGGCCAGGACGAACCAGGCCTCCGGGAAGATCTGAGGCGCGGCGACTATGAGCGCGGGCGTGATGGCCAAGACAACGGCGAGCCGGACGCTCAGCCACGATCCCAGCCTGGGCCGGAACCGCGTGAGTAATACCGGAAAGAACCCGACGCTGAGGCACAAAACCATGTTCGCCAACGGCGTCAGCCACAAAAAATGCCGCGTCATCATGTACAGGCGCGCAGTCGGGTCGATGGCCCGGCACAGCACTCGGGTCCCTACCTCAAGCAATCCGGCCGCCAAGCCACAAGCGACAAACAGTACGAGTCCGTCCAGTGGACGGAGAGGCGCTCGGGCGGCCCACCGCTGGCAACGCACGTGGTGAGGGGGTCGTCTGATCCACGGGCCTCGACCTGCTCACGCTGCCTGTCCCCTCGCAAAGTATGATGGACCCATCGTCATCGATGACGTCGGGTTCTCACACCTCATTTTATTTCAACGTCTTGAATCTCTGCGAGGGCGAGCCGCCGACCTTGCTGGCCGTCCCGGGCCCAAGGCACCTCGAACGTCTTTCCCCTTGTTCGATCCATCGTAGTCGTCTCGGCCACGCCTGACCTCGATCGGCTTGGCCCCCTCACGGAGCCGGTACTCGCAGTCGCCAAAGAGGCCCTCGTGGTAATCGACCTGTCCCGACGGCCAGCGCACTGCGACGGATTCGACTTTTGTGGATGTTCCCAGCCCAAAATGCAGCCTCGGATCACTGGCCGATTGATAGCTCCCACCGCCGATCCGCTCCGACATCCGGCGCCGACCAGCGTAAACAATCGTGATCCTGGCCCCTACGCCATCGCGATTCGACTTCGTACCCTCAAGGCTAAACCGGATGAAATGGCCTGCCTTTTCCGTGTTGTTGTGCAAGTAAACCAGCGGTTCATTCTGGTTGAGTGCGACGGCATCCAGACGCCCGTCGTTATCGAGGTCACCAATCGCCAAACCCCGACCGAGGTGCAACCTTCGGAACGGTTCTCCAGCCCGGTCTGACACGTCGGTCAAATGACCTCCCGGCCCACCGATCATGAGCTGCAGCGGCATATCCCAGGGAATCCGTGGCCGTGAATCTTGAACATGGCCGTTGGTAGAAAGTGTGTCGAGCCAACCATCGTTGTCCACGTCCGGAAAGGTGATCCCGAACCCAAGGAGGGGGCGACTCGGACCCAAGAGTCCAACGACCGCCGTATGGTCGGCGAAAAGTCCTCCCCCAAGATTCCGATAAAAGGTCGTCGACTCACCGAAGTAATTGGTAACAGCCAGGTCGAGAAGTCCGTCGCCATTGAGATCGCCGCACGCGATCCCCATACCCGATTTGTAAAGACCGTCGGCACCAGCGGAGGCTCCGGCTGGCTCGCCTGTTTCCTCGAACCGAAAGCCCCCCAAATTGTGGAAGAGGTAGTTGGCCGACATATCATTGGCCACGTACAGGTCGATCTTGTCGTCATCATCCAGATGCGCAGCGACAACTCCGAGCCCGCGGCCATCGGGATCGACAAAGCCGGCAGCTTTCGTCACATCGACAAACCGACCATTATCATTTCGGAAAACATGATCGGGAAGTGATGGGAAATCGCGCGGCATGCACTCGTTCTTGCCCGGCGACGCGGGGTCATCGCAGACTTTGGGATTAGCGGGATCGTACGCAAGATAATGGCAAACGTAGAGATCCAGGTCTCCATCGCCGTCGAGATCAGCGAAGGCTGCCGAGGTCGGCCAATCGCGTTCGCCGCTCAAGCCTGATGGAACTGTCGCATCCTCGAACCGCCCGTCACCTTTATTGCGATAGAGTGCGTAACAACGCCAGCGCGTAACAAACAGGTCGGGTCGGCCATCATTGTCATAATCACCGACCGTGACCCCATGACCGTACCCCGCGCGAAGCCCCCGATGCCCGCGCGATCGGTAACGTTCTCGAATGTGCCGTCGCCGCGGTTGTGGTACAACCGGTCACCGTCGCTGGGGATTGAAACGCTCGGTGGAAACGGCCCTCCCTGCACGGCGTAAATGTCGAGCCAACCGTCTCCATCGTAGTCGAGCAAACCGACCCCGCCGCACATCGTCTCGGGAGGAGGAACGAAAGTACCGGCGTGCCCGTTGTCGTGAATGAAACGAAGTCCGACTTTCTCGGCATCGTCGGTGAACGCTGGCGGGTTAAGCGTGCGTTCCGCGAGAGAGTGAGCTCGCGGCCCGGCATTGCTCGGGGGCAGATTGTCGATCAACGAAGCCAGCGTCCGGCCAGGCTGATCTCCGTCCTTCTCCTTTGGTTCGGGTGGCCAGAGCGACTCGTCGGCAGCTCGACCATTCTGGATCAATGACCAACCTCGGGCTTCGATCGAGCGTCCCAGCTCGCTGGCAAGCCGCGCCAATTCGTCGACATGCTGGCCACGGTCACCGTGCATGATGAGCCAATCGTAGCGATCCCGCCGTCCACCTGCCTCGACTTGCTTCTTGCGGTACGAGTCTGCCTCGTCACGTAGGCCCGCCTTGTGCGCCAGCTCGGCTAGCCGCGACCAGGCCGTCGCATTGCCTGGTTCGTCGGCGACAAGGTCCAGCAAGCTGCGACGTTCTTCTTGATCATTCCCTCCAGCCGCCGCAAGCCAGGCACGAATTCGTAAGACCTCAAACGGCAAGAACCACGCCGCATTCGCATGATTCATTGCGCGGCGAGTCTCGTCGAGGTCGCCGGACGACATGGCCAGCGACAACCGAGCCAGCCAGACTGGCTGGTCATTCGGCCTCTGGCGCGCGCAGGCATCCAGCCAACGGGCCGCGTCCGGCAGCCGGCCCGACCAGATCGCCAGATTGGCCTGACCGAGCCAAACGCGATCGTCGTTCGGATCACCTTTCTTCAGAGCTTCCTTGACGTAGTTGATTGGAAATCGGCGATCGTCGAGCTGATATATCTTTTTCAAGACGTCTGTCGGGTCGTCCGCTCTCTGCCACGACTGCACCAACAGATCACGAGCTTCCTGGACCCTCCCTTCAATTCGCAGTAATACCTCGATCTGGTAACGAACATGCGTCGCATATGGGCCCCTGTTTCGAGGAATCGTCGCGAGCAAGTCCTCGGCTAGGGAATACCGTCCCATGTTCATCAAGGCGAGCGCTCGACCGACAGACGCCTTGGCAAATAGCGGCGAATCCGCCGCGATGCCGGTCCAAGCTGTGACGGCCGCGTCGAGGTGCCCCAGCTTTTCCTCGCAAAGACCGAGTTGATATGCCACTTCTGCCGAATGCGGGCGGCTGTTTCTCAGTT
This sequence comes from uncultured Isosphaeraceae bacterium, assembly GCA_963850935.1. GTDB lineage: Bacteria > Planctomycetota > Planctomycetia > Isosphaerales > Isosphaeraceae > CAWFRS01. The sequence continues at coordinate 57,368 of CAWKNT010000011.1, read as the reverse complement.
CGAGAAAGCGCCGACGGGCTAGACCATATTGGCCGCCCTCAAAGTCGTTTTTTGCGCGATCGATATCTCGCTGGAATCTTTGATCCGCAACCCAGAACCATCCGCCCGCGACGATGGCGCATAGAGTGACAGGAAAAGCAATCCACAACCACAATGAACGCATTCGAAAACCGCGCGCTACAGACACTGATCACAAAAACCACATGATGCAATAGACCCGATTTTAACAAACATTCATGCTCCTGCCTTCCTGGCAGGGTTCGTAATCTAGCGTCGCGCAGCGTAGTGGCAAAGCAGAGTCACTTCGGCATGTTGGTTCGCGCCGCATGATCCGACCACACCGGTGATGATCGCCATCAGTCGGAAGCGGAACGCGATTATTAACGAGGTCGGCCACTCGATGACCGCAATACCGCCCTACTGCGCGGCCGACTGAGTGCCCATCGGGCTGCCGCGAATCGACATGCCTTCGGGCAACGGACGGGCAGCGACGCTGAAGCCCCGCGCCACCAATTCGTCCCGCAGCCGTCGATAAAGAGTAAAACTGTCGGGATAAATCCAAAGCGTAATCGTGCCGCGGGCTGGATTGATTCGGTTGACGGCGCGGGTGAACTCGGAAATCGGGTTTCTCGTCGCCTCGTAGGTTTCGCCGCGATTCTCGAACTCGGGGACAATTTCCCATGCTCTGAGATCGTAGCGCAAACTCTTGCGTTCGAGCAGTTCCTCGACGCTCCCAGGCACGGCCTTCAAAAGCTCATATTCGAGTGAGAACGAGCCTACTGGGCCGACCTTGTTGCTGATCGCAGCCAGGCGATCGGACATTCTGATCCGTACCTGCGCGTCGGCCCGGGTGAGATCGAGGAGCCGATCTAGGTCGATATAACTGATTCGGTTGCGACGGAGTTCGAAATGCGATTCGCTGTTGGCGGCGGGCCGCGCGACGGGACTCTTGCTCAGAATGGAGGCCGACTTGGGTCGCGGAAGGTTGCGCAGCGTAGTCAGCTCTTTTTCAAGTTTGTCGCGCTCGCCCCGAATAAAGCCGCCGCGGGACGACGCCTGGGCGATCCGTGTCGACGGATCGCGCACCAGAAAGGCCAGCTTCTTGGCCCTCCAGGCATCGAGAGCAGTCTGGGTGGTCGCGATCGCCAGCTTGTGGGCCGACTCGGCAGCGCGGTTGTCCGCCCGCGCGCGATCGCGGCTTGCCGCATCAAGCGAGCCCTCCGCCGCGGCGACAGCCTCTCGATCGAGCGCCGGTGGCGGAGACGATGCTGCCACCTGCGGCGGCTCGGGCGGTTCCACAGCGACGGGTGGCTCGGTCGGCTCGGGCGCATTGCCCGCCTCCACGTCGCTGGCCGGTTCCGGCTGACCTAGCAAAACTTTGGCCGACGGCGGCACGGGCATGTGCCGCCGCGAAACGACATGGGAGTAAAAGGTAATCGCCACGACGGCGATAATCACGCTGATCAGTTGTCCAAAGGCACGGCGGCGGCCGTCCTCGAAAACCGGCCCCTGCCCCGCGGCACGCGTCAGTCGCGCCCCCGAACCGCTCGCATCGCCTTTCAGTCGGTCTGGTCCCATTACCAAGTTTCCTTGGCGAGAACGTGTGAATCGTGTGTTCCGGCCACCTGCAGAGACATGGGCCAATCCGGCAGTGAAAAGAAGAGCTGGCGGCGTGCTGTGAAGTACGTGTCGCCGCCGTTGGACTCGACCAGAAACTTGATCTTCGGTTTGGGGCGGATCATGGGATCGACGATCGCCCGTTTCCGAACCATCGCCATGAGCTCGCGTACCAGCATGCTTTCCTTGTCGGCGGCGTGTGCGCGCATGGCCTCTGTGGTCAGGCGATATCCGCCCGGATGCAACAGCACGTCGCTCTGACGGCAAACAACAACGATCTGGAATGGAACCTCGATCGAGCCCGGGGGCGGCTCCCGCTTGGGTGCCGGCACAAAGATTCGATCATCGTTCGACGAGTTCGATGCCGAACCGCCATCCTGACCGAAAAGACTGGGCGTCGAAGACGAGCTACTGGCGGTCGACGACGAACTCATCGGGATACCTCCCGGTGAACCAGTCGAAGCGGCAGTCGAGCTTGAACTCAGCGGCATGCCAAACGCCGGCGCCGAAACGCCCGACGGCGGCGCCGATACAAGGCCCGATGCCGGCGCCGAAGCAAGACTCGACTGCGGCGCGGAATCAAGCCCCGATGGCGGCGCCGAAACGAGGCTCGACTGCGAACCGGAAGGAAGGCCCGATGTAGGCACGAAAACGAGGCCAGATGGCGGCGCCGAACCGAGGCCCGAGGGGGGCGGCGCACTGGAAAGTTCCGTTCCACTTGCGGGTTGGCCAGCCTGGCTATCTTTCGCCACAAGACCACCGCTTCCGGCTTGACCAAGTGGTTCGGGTAAACGCGGCAATGTGCTCGTCGACTGGCCGCTATAGGGCTCGGTCGACGGGTCAGTCCCCTGCGTCAAACTGCGCGTGGCGGAATTGCGAGCTTCGGCGGCAGCGCCCGCACCGTTTGTGGCGCCTGACCCGGCGATCGCCGCGGTGGAACCCGAGCCAACTCGCGATCCGACACCGCCGCTGCCGATCTGACCGGCGGTTGAGCTTTGAAGCTGCCCGGCTTGCGCTCGACCGCCGTCGGAGCGCCCGTTCGGAGGTGCCGCGGAGTTAGGGAACGCGGTTAATGAAGGGTCGCCGTCGCCGATCGGCTCGAGATCCGGCAGCGAACTAAGCCCCACGCCGCCGGTGAGTCCTGATGCCGAACTCGGCGTGGTGGAAGATACCGCCGGGACACCGAAGCTACTACTCCCCTGCGCAATCGAATTTGAGCCCGAACCGGTATCAGCTGCCAGCCCAAGACTCGATCCGTTTCCACCTGCAGGTGCGCCACTCCCTGCAGTGAGGCCGCTTCCGCCGCTCCGAGTCGTGAATGAGCCTGGCATGTCGCCGGCGCCGAAGGTCGCGGGTGATGAAAGTTGTCGATTGCCAAAAGCGCCGGTTCCACTACCACTTGGCGGAAATCCCGACGGCGATCCGGCGGCATTGGGACCCAAACCTCCCACGTCTTCCCGGTTGGGAGAACCGCCACTCGAGTCGGCTGCGCCCGAGACCGAGATTGGGCGGGACCCGGCGGCGTTTTGGCGACCTCGAGTCGGCCAAACGAAGTCTTCCGGACTCGCCGCGCCTCGATTGCCCTGGTCGGCGTCAGTAGTACGCCCACCTCTGTCCAATCCTTCCGGCCAGCCACCGGATGATGAACGATTCGCCTGCGAGCCAGTTGGCAAACCCACCGATGTTCCGCTGCCAGTCCCAGATCCTGAGTTGACCGCAACGGTGGTTCGACGCCCTGGCGCTGCCACAAGGGGTAGGTCTAGCGGCACCGATCCGTCCCAGGTCACGAGGTTGTCGAAGTTGGGGATATCGACCACCAGGTCCTGCTCGATCAACTCGTAACCGAACGCAATGCCCAGCGGCTCTAGACAAGTCCTGGCCTCGTAATACTGACGGATGCCGCTGGGACGAACCAGGAAAACCAGGTATGGGACGGCCGGGGCTCCATCTGGCGTGTCAGCCGCCTGGACGTGGAGCAACTCGCGAGCGACGGCGCGGACAAGAGGGCTAGACCTGGGATTGACGAGCGGTGAAAGCTCCATCGAAGAGAAGGTCTCGCCCTGCGGTTGCAGCTTGACGCTGCCGGCTGTGCATTCCAGAACGATGGGTCGCCTCCAGGTCCCATTTTGTCCCTTGTAGGGCAAGACCGCGAATCCGGACCGACGGCTTGCCTTGGTAAGCGCCGCCTTGAGGGCATCCCGTTCGTGGGCCAGCACGTCGCGCTCGGCATCGAGCGATTCGGCGTCGCTTTCCAAATGATTGGCACGGTCAGTGAGGCTGCCGATTTGCTGGCGAACCAAGAGCTCTCGTCGCTTCCACCGCCGCGACTCCGCTGCCGAGGCCAGCCGCGCCATCTCCAAGCTGCCGGCGCGACGATCCGATTGGTCGGTTTCCGCGATCTCTCGACTCGTGGCTTTCATCAACCCAGCCACGGCCTTCTCTGTGGGATCCTCCGCGGGGGGTTGATCTTGCGGCGGATCCGGCCGTTTTTGGGCAATTGCCGGCTGGGTGCCGCCGGAATCACCAGTCGATATCTGGCTCGGTGCGGCCGGCTTTGGCGGGATATGCGGGGACGCTGACAGCGCGGCTTCCGGGTTGGAATCGACCGGCCCTAGCGGCCTCGGTGCCTGGCGATACATCGCCAGCATCAGGTTGAAGGTCGCAGCCAGGCTGACTACGATCAAGACGAGGAATAAGCGCTCAGTCCAGATCGCCCCGTTACGGTGCGTCGTCGACCGCGATCTTTCCATCCCTGGGTCGCGCTCGTCGCCCATTCGAGCCGGCATCCTTGTCCGGACGGACCTGCGATCTCGTGTTTTCGAACGATTCGCGTACGTTCTATCTTATGAAATCTAGCCAGTTTTCGCGATGCAGCTTCGCAAACCGCCACTTGTATGAGATCGGAATTTCGTCCGACCCGCCTTGAGCCCCTTGGTTGACGACGACAGTCCGCAGACAGCATGTCAGGCATGCCAACGGATTTTTGCGGCCGGGTTTATGTAGCTGGCGACTGTGACGCCGGTGGTTCGTTATGGGCCAGGGTCACAGACTCAAGCTGCGGTTTCCCAGATTCAATTTAACCAGCTTCCCCAAAATCCCGCTTATACCGGCGAACGTGGTACGGATACGGCCTGACTTGATTCATTCTCCAGGCGTTTCGATAGTCGTCGCGTTGGTCAGGGCCGGAGCAGGCGCGATCCGAGCAACGTGGGGAGAATGGGCCGATTCGGCGGCGTGCGAAGTGAATCCCCGTTCCGACGCCCGGCGGGCAATGGTCGTGGTCGAATGCCCTTCGACCAGGGGAATAAGCACCAACCGGCCCCCCGCTGCTTCGACCTCCGCGCGTCCAACGACCTGATCGGGTCGATAGTCGCCCCCTTTAACGAGGACGTCTGGGCGTATCGCGGTAATGAGCTCAAGCGGGGTGTCTTCGTCGAACACAGTCACAGAGTCGACCGCCTCGAGCGCACCCAAGACCTCGGCGCGGGCCTCCTCCGGGTTGATTGGGCGGCTTGGACCTTTCAAGCGGCGCGCGCTTGCATCGGAGTTCACGCCGACGACCAGGTAATCTCCCAAGTCGGCGGCCATGCGCAGTAGCCGCACATGACCGGGATGCAGAAGGTCGAAGCAGCCGTTGGTGAAGACGACCTTCTGACCGGCGAGCCGGCGGCGATGGACTTGAGCGACCAATTCCTCACGGGAGATGCTCTTGGATCTTCGCGCTTGTTTATGGTCGACCAGGTCTCCCAGGATCTCGGCACGGGTCAAAAGCGCGACGCCGAACTTCTCGACTTCGAGGCCGCCAGCAACGTTGCCGAGCGCGGCGGCCTCGTCGTAGTCGGCCCCGTCAGCGACACACAGGCCGACGACCGCCAGAACCATGTCGCCCGCGCCGGTGATGTCGTATACGTGGCGGGCGCGCGTGGGAACCAACTCGGCTTGTCCACCGGCGCGCACCAGTGCCATGCCGTCGCGATCGAGCGTGATCAACACCGCTTCAAGCGCAAGCGAGTCCACCAGCTTTTTGCCAACCAAAAGCGCATCGTCGGGGCAACTGATCACGAGGCCGGTCGCGAGCTGTGCCTCGAGCCGATTGGGGGTCATGCAGTGAACGCCGCGGTAACGGCTATAGTCGCTCGATCGAATCGGGTCAACCAGCACCTTGACATGTGCCAGCCGGGCGAAGTCGACGACGGCGCGCAGCAACGTTGGCGTGCAAACGCCTTTGCCGTAGTCGGAAACCAGAACTGCGTCGGCCCAGTCAATCGCCGCCTTCAGTTCGGCATGCAACCGGGCCTCGTCGATCGCCCGGATCGCGTCGCGTGTCTCGTAGTCGACGCGGATCATTTGTTGCGGGTGCCGATCCTGGGCCCGTCCGATGTAACGCTCCTTGAGCGTTGTCGGCCGATCACCGAGGGTGACGACCAGTCGATCTTCGATCTCGTTATCAGCCAACATCGACCGCACAAGCGACGCTTCGCCGTCGTTTCCCACGCCGCCGACGAGTCGCACCTGGGCCCCGAGCGTCCGCACCATCGCAGCGACACTCGCTGCACCGCCGAGCCGGTGCTCGCGGTGATCGGCTCGCAAAAGCGGCACGGGAGCTTCCTGGCTGATCCGCTCCGCATACCCCCAGATGTAACGGTCCAGGATCAGGTCGCCAATCACCACGACGCGCGGACTGCCCAATTTCTCAATCCGCCGAATCAAGTCATAGGTCATGTCGATGTCCTCCCTGCCGGGTAGATCGCGCACGGAGCCGTATATCTCCCGCGGGCGGATTCGATCCATATTCGGGACAGCGAGGCTCCGCCCGAGCCGCTTCCAATCGCGTGCCGGCTCGGCCGTAGCCTCGCCCGCCCGTCCTAAAATGTCGCTTTTGCCGCGTGCGAGGTAGATACCCGCAGGTCCATTCCTCTCTGGCCCCGAAAACCTGCATCCGACACAAACAAAGGCTCGCCGATCGCCACTAACTATTGCGCTGATCCGCCAAGTAATGACGTCGTGGAGGGACGCGTCAGCGTAACACCTTACCTGGCCGAGTCAAGCCATGTCTCGGGCGGTCGCAAGGCTCATACGCTATCATGGGCGCCTGGCCGTACCAGACCAATCCGGCCCTGATGTGATTCCGACCATACGCCACCCGTCTCAATTGCCTTGAAAAGTTCCGTCGACAGAGCATTATAATTTGCTCATATTGATCTTAGCACGTCGAATATAAAGGCTTTAATCTCAAGAGGATGTGATGACGGTATTCGCAGACTGACTGGCATGGCGAAGCACTCTTGGTCCAGGTTATGCTGGGGCTTGCGTGCGCCGATCAAGCGTGCAAGACCAGTTTGCAAAGTCGGTTCGACCTTTTATCGTTCGATTGGACCGCTACGACTGGCAGACGCGAGATCCCTGGGGTAATGACGAAGGAAACAGAACCATCGGGTCAATGGCATGAACCGCACCACGCCGGCCACGATCGTGCTGGCAAGCGACGACACAGACTCGAGATCAAACTACGCACAATACTTACGTCATGCTGGCCACCAGGTTTGGGAAGCCGCGGATGGTGGCCGAGGCATTAGCTGTTGCGAAAGCCCACACACCGGAACTCTTGATCCTTGGTTACTGGATGCCGATCTTGAACGGACTAGAAGTGCTGGAGATGTTGGGCTGTGCTCCGGAAGTCGTTGGAATGAAAGTTGTTATGCTGTCCAACCAGAATGATGCCGACACGCGACTGGAGGGATTTGCGCTGGGAGTCGTCGATTATTGGACCAGCGACATGCCTGCGGCTGAGCTTGGCGAACGAATTGATCAATTGATGTGGCCGACCGCAAACACCGCCCGGTCAGCCGGGCTAAGGACGACATGCAACACGATTATCAGGATCGACTTGATTACCTGTACGGCCGACTGGACTACGAGCGCCTGGGAATGCCCAGAATCCCAGGAGAGCTCCGCCTCAGGCGAATGCGTCGCCTATTGCGCAAGCTGGGTGATCCCCACCTCGATCTGCCGATCATCCACGTCGCGGGAACGAAGGGAAAAGGATCGACAGCGGCGATGGTGGCGGCGGCACTCACGGCATCAGGAGTGCGAACGGGTCTCTACTGTTCGCCCCATCTCCACCGCCTCGAAGAACGATTCAGCATTGACGGCAGCCCGGCCTCTCAGGTCGACCTGGTCAAGATGGTCGATCTCTTGAGAGAGGCCGTGGATCAGCTCGAGCTCGACGCCCCGGATGATGATGATCGCGGTGCGACTTTCTTCGAAATCACGACCGCGATGGGTCTACTGTACTTCGCGCAACGAGGCGTCGGTGCGGTCGTGCTCGAGGTCGGCATGGGTGGCCGTCTCGATTCCACCAACGTCGTTCACCCCGCGCTTTCAATCATCACGAGCATTTCTTTCGACCACACTCGCCAGCTTGGCAATACCTTGGCCGCGATCGCCACTGAAAAGGCCGGAATTCTCAAGCGCGGGCGCCCAGCAGTCTGTGGCGTGCCAGAGCCCGAGGCGCTGCGGGCAATTCGCCGCGTGGCGAACCAGCGCCAGTGCGGCCTCAGGCAGCTTGGCGTGGATTTCACCTACGAATCGATCGGCCCGTATCCTCCCATTCACCGTCCCACCCCCGGATTCGTTGCGGCGCGGACCTGGCGAACCGACTGGGGACGAATAAACTTGCCGCTCTTGGGCGCTCACCAGGCGCATAATGCCGCGGTCGCGCTGGCGGCGCTCGATCTTCTGGCCGACGTCGATCCCAATCTGGCCGTCGATCGCAACGATGTGATCCGAGGCTTCGCAGCCCTGCGATGGCCAGCGCGGGTGGAGGTTCTGGGCCAACAACCCTGGCTCGTGATCGACGGTGCGCACAACGGGGCATCGGCCGTGGCACTTGCCGATACGCTCTTGACCTGCTTCCCGCCAACACCGCGAACGCTGGTTTTCGGAACGACGCGCGACAAAGACTTGGAGGGCCAGCTTCGAGCCCTGATTCCGTTGTTCGACGTGATCATCGCGACCCGATACGTGGAAAACCCCCGTTCGGTCGCGCCCGAAACCATCGCGGCGGCGACCATGGATTTGGCCGGCTGTGCCGCCCAGATTGCATCAGACCCGGCCGAAGCACTCGATCTCGCGCGGCGATTGACCTCGCCGCATGGCTTGATCTGCGTCACCGGCTCGCTCTTCCTCGCTGCCGAAGCACGTGCAATCGTTTTGCCCCATGTGCGCGGCCCGTCGATCACAGGCGTTGTCATCTGAATTCGCGACGGGTCGCATTCTCGTCGAGAACGTTCCACAAACTTCTGTTGAGAGATGGCGCATGAACTCATCATTCTGGTTGCGAACAGGTGCAATCTGGGGATTGTTGGCGGTAGCAATCGGTGCCTTTGGCGCGCACGGATTGAAGGAACGATTTCGATTAATGGGTGAGCAGTTTGGCGGATTGGTAAACGAGCGACCTGAAGGAATCTTTCAAACAGCCACGCAGCATCACATGTATTGTGCGCTCGCGATCTTGGCGGTCGGCTTGCTGGCAACGATTGGCCGCGGCGGACCCGCTCTCGAAATTGCCGGCTGGTCGTTTCTGATCGGTTCCCTCGTGTTTTCGGGAAGTCTCTATGTGTTGGCGGCGACCGGAATAAAGAGGCTTGGTACGATCACGCCGATCGGTGGATTGATCATGATCGCCGGTTGGATTGCGTTGGCCGCGGCGGCAGGCAAGTCGAGCCAGTAAGATCCAGGTACTTGGTCCATTGGGCCTCGAAAAAACTACCTGCCGGATTCCGTTGGCGCACCCCATGTGCAGATCCAGCCGCGCGGGTTGCGAAAGTGGCGTAGGCTATAACGCCGTAAGTCATTACACTGAGCCGCGGCGGCGGCGATACTTACTTTTACACCTGCACAACGGAGTTTCGTCATGCAGAAAACCACAATTCGAATCGCTGCGCTGGCAGGGGCGGCGATCGTATTGGCTATGGGATTATTCGGCTGGGTGGCCAACGCCACTCGGGCTCAGGATCCGCGTCAAGAAACTCCGGCAAACACCGTTGCAGCGAAACCGGCTAGATCGGTGCCATCGCGGCCCGAGGATTTGAACGTCCCCAACATCAAATCGGAGCCGGCGATATCCAACCTGTCGAATCCTCCTTTGGCCGTTGAAACCAAGCCGAGCCCGGTTGAGCCTTCACTTGAGCCCAATCAAGTGTCTCCGCGATCCTCTCTTGAGGAAATCGCGGCCAGTAACGATACCTCCGCCGGCTTAACTTCGGCTGCCTCGGCAATCGCTGACCCGGAGAAGGCCGCGTTGGCCTTCGTCGCGGAAAACCAAAAGCTCGCCGAGTCACAGCTCAAGAATCTGAGGGACGAAGAGTCAAAGCTGAAGGCGCGGTTGCTCAAGGTCCAAGCTGGGATCAAACGTTGGGAGTTGTTGGTCGAAGCATTCAAGCAGAGCGAGGGAAGTATCGCGGTCGCGGTACCAAAAGCGCCGACCAGCCGGGTTGACGGCCCGATCGAGCTCGATCCCGTTTCTCCCCGATCCGACCAGCTTGGCATTCCGAAATGAAAAAAGGGACTGTGAAGAACGGGCCGTATTCGATCGCCCGGCACCACGATCGTCACGCCGCCTGGACCGAGGAGAGCAGGTTCTTGGTCGCTTCCTGGTGTGGATCGTCAAAGATCTGGTCCGGTGGGCCAGATTCGATGACCCGCCCATCGCCAAAGACATGGACCGTGTGTGCGACCCGCCGCGCAAATTGCATGGCGTGGGTCACCACCACCATGGTCAGGCCGTCGGCGGCCAGGTCCGTCATGACGGCCAGTACTTCGCCGGTCATCCGCGGGTCGAGCGCACTGGTGGGCTCATCAAAGAGAATGGCCCGCGGCTCCATCGCCAGTGCCCGGGCAATCGCGACGCGCTGTTGTTGACCGCCCGAAAGTTCGCGAGGCATCGCGCTCAACCGTTCCGACATCCCGACTCGTTCCAGTAGCCGCCGAGCTCGATCCTCGGCGTCGCGCCGCGGTAACCCCAGAACGTAAACCGGCCCCTCCATCACGTTCTGGAGGGCCGTGCGGTGCGGGAACAGGTTGAAGCTCTGAAACACCATCCCGACGCGACGGCAAATCTGGCGATGAATGGACGCCCAATCTGCCGACCGCACTTGGCCGTTAAAACAGAGTCCGTCGAGTGTGACAGAGCCTGATTGAAAGGTCTCAAGCCCATTCAAGCAACGGAGGAACGTGCTCTTGCCGCTCCCCGACGGCCCGATGATCGCCGCGACTTCACCTGGTCTAACCGCCAGGCTCACGCCATGAAGGACCTCCATCGCACCATACCACTTGACCAGGTCGGCAACTTCGATCATGCAAGTGCTCCTCCCGTCGCGCCACCGGCGCTCAACCGACTCTCCGACCACCGCGAAAACCACGACAGAGGTACGCTCATCATCAGGTATAGTGCAGACACCGCCAGAGCAAACTCGATCGCGCCACCTGTGCTGTTGGCGAGGATCGAGTATTGTTTGGTCAGCTCGACCAGGGTGATGACGGAGCAGACGGAAGTGTCCTTGAAGAGTGCGATGAAGTCGTTTGTCACCGGCGGAATCACGATCCGGACCGCCTGGGGGACAATCACACGCCTGAGCGCCATCGTCCGCGACATTCCCAGCGCCAGGGCAGCTTCCATCTGACCAGGCGGGATCGCTTGAAGTCCGGCCCGATAGATCTCCGCCTCGTAAGCGGCATAATTGATCGCCAACCCGGAGATGCCGGCGACCCATGGGGGTAGCTTGAGCAAATAGAACAGCACGAACAGCTGGAGCATCAGCGGAGTGCCGCGAATCACCTCAACATAGCCGGACAGAACCGGCCTGAGCGGCCGAGGTCCGTAGAGCCTGCCCAACGCGATCAAGAGCCCGAGCGCCATCGCAAGCGGCATTGAGCTAACCGACAGCGCAATCGTCACGAACGCCGCGTCGAAGAGCCGGGTCCGATACTGACGCAGGAGCGCCCAACCTCCAGCCGTCCGGCGACCGCTGACGGTTTCCAGCGGTCCAGTCAACGCAGTCAGCTCGGTTTGAGCGTCTGTCCAGATGCCGTACTTCTCATAGAGTTTTCGCAATTCGCCAGACTCGACCAGCCGCGCCAGCCCTTGATCGAGCGCATCACGAAGGGCGCCGTCCTCTTTCCGGACGAACATCACGTAATAGCCGTGGGATTCCGCCGGACCGACAAGCTCAAGACCGGCGAAACGCTCATGATAAAACCGTGCCGCCGGCACGTCCTGCAAGGTGGCGTCGTACTGGCCGTTCTGCACCGCCAACATCGCGTCCGTGGCCCCGTCGAATCGGATCACCTCAACAAGCGGACCACCTTCTTGGGCGGCGAACGTGTCCGCCGCCGATCCTACCAGAACGCCCACAGTCCAGCGTCCGCCTCCCGGTTTCGGCCGTTTGAGGTCGGCCCACGAACGGACAGTTCCGCCGCGCGCGCCATCAACTGCAGTTGATATACGTAGTAAGGCCGTGTCGCCAGGTAGTCGCGCTGCGCGTCTCGGTCCATTCGTAACCGTTGCACACGAGGTCAATCCGGCCAGAGTCGAGAAGCTGCAGCAGCTTGTCCCACTGGCCCTGGGAAAACTCGGGCTTTGCACCGAGATTCTTCGCCAGCGAGGCCATAAGTTCTACTTCAAATCCGGTGACGTCGCGGGGTGAATTGGGGTCGGGGTAGGCATATGGCCCCCCGCCTTCCATGTCGCTGCCGTAGCGTAGGAAGCCTGTGCTGCGAATCTTTTCGAGGGCATCACCGTGCGCGGCACTTGTGGACGTGACAACGAGCAGCAGGAACACGACGGCAAATGCGGCCGCCCAAGTCAGTGGAAATGATAAGTCACGATGAGTCCCGCCGCTCCAGCCGATCATGATAGCGGCTCGAGCCGATGGCGTTCGGCGATTCTTGAAAGAAAGGCGGTGACGAAAAGCATCGGATTCCGATGCGTCGGAGTTTTCTTCCATCAAGAACCTCCGCCGGTCCAGGAGCTAACGGGCCAGAAACAGCCGCTGAATTTATCATGCGACTTCGCAAGACAATGTTCAAGGCGCCGGTGTGCGGGAGAGCGAAATCCCGTTTGATCTCATGCGGGATCCTTCCGCCATCGCCCTTGCCGAACTCACGGGGGATTCTGCGAACGAAACCGGCGGGCGCGTCGCACCCGTTTTCGAACGTCACGCGGTACGCGTGCCACGCGCAGCCGGGTTAACCTTCCGATCAAGAAGCGGTGGCCGCGCCAGTGCACTCGTCGATTCACGATCGCGTCGAGCCAGACGGGCAACAGCAAGATGTCTTTCAAAGGACTGTACACCAGATGCCGCAGCTTGGGATAAGAACCACGCAGCCGCCGGGTCTGGACGGCGTCCCGAAGCATTCCCAGCCCGACCAAGAATAATAGCCCTCCCCACGCAATCCCAGAGTCACCCGAGAACGCCCAGACCAAGCCGACCGTCGCCAGGTTAGCTGCCGGTTCGGCAATGAACGCGGGTAGAGCCATCTGGCGGCGAATCTTGTACCAGCGCGAATGACGATTGAGGAACCATTTGAAACTGCGGTGGCGATTGATGTTCTCGACGACGTGGTGGCTCAGGCGAATCGAGTAGCCTGCCTGGCGCACGCGGACGCCGATTACCTGATCCTCGGCCAGGACGTTGCGAACTGCAGCGAATCCACCAATGGACTCGAGGGCGGCGACTGGCATCAGCATCGACTTACCGACCACGCACGTGGCACGGCAGATCGATGCGGCGGCCACGCCCCCTGCGATAAAGCCATTCAATTGCAGGTTTTCGAGCACGGCACTTGCGTGCAATTCGCCCGTGCCGGCGAAGAGATTGCTCACGAGCCCCACGCCCGGCTCGGCGAGATAGCAAACGGTTTCTCGCAAGTAGTTGGTGCGGGCACGTACGTTGGAGTCGCTGATCAGAATCACATCGTATTTGCGCCGAGGCTCCATCGCCGCCAGGCTCTCGACCTTGGGATTGAGCCCGAACGCCGGACAGCCAACGATGAGCTGAGAATCATGGTCAGGAAACTCGCGCTGAAGATGCCGGACGACGTCGATGGCGGGATCGTCCGTATCGGCGACGCAGAAAAGGAGCTGATAGCAAGGGTAATCAAGCTCAAAGAAACTGCGCAGATTTTGCTCGAGCTCTTCGTCGAGCCCCTTGAGCGGCTTGAAAATCGTCACGGGAGGCGTGTAGTCAAGCTTGCGACCGCGACCGGGCCGGGTGACCCAGAAGACGCAGCCGATCCCTCCCAACGTCGAGATCACGGCAACGACTGCGACCAAGCCCAGCAACAGATTGGCGCCTTCGGCTGCTGACATGGACAAGATTCCCCTTGCGGCGCGGTTCGCCGCCATCATTCGGAGCAATTTGAGTCAGGTACGTGGATATTCCGCCGCCCGTCTGGCTCGAGTGGTTTCCTCCATCACTGCCATGGCGACGGCCTCGGTTCATCGATCGGGTCGGGCACGAAGCGTCGTGGGACCTTGACAGCAATCGCAAATCCGCGGATACGGCACGCTGATTGCGCAGATATCGCAATAATACTCGGGAGTCTCAAGCCGACCCCCCATCTCTACCTTGAACGACAAAACCTGAATGTAGGGGACACCTGTAAATCGGCGGCCCTTGATTTCACTTCGACAATTTCGCAACCGTTCGTCAACGAATAGTGCCCGGCTGCCGTCGTCAGCAAGAAGGGGCACGACGGTACCGTCCTCCTCCAACAGCACCACTTGCTTGGTGATCGAATCCGGGTCTAGCTTCAGCCCGAGCCCCCGTAACTGCAACGCCTCGGCCAAAGTGACTACTTTGCCCCGCAGCGTGACCGACTCGGAGGACGAGGTCGGGGAAGCCCAAGCAGCGGAAGCCAGAGCCAGAGCGACTATCAACGACCGAGCCGGAGCCTGCATCTGCCAATTTTCTCCATGCCGTTGAGAAACAACGACTTGAGCTTGCACACCCTGGCTGCGGACCGTTGAATTATAACGGTGTCCGGTCGTCGGACCAAGCGGGATTTCATTTGGACGGCGAAAACACCACTCGTCGCTGGAGGCAGACATACCGCAATTGATTTAAGTTGCCGCCAAACCGGTCAGCGCCGACGTGGACGTTGGCAGCACAGCGTAAACGACAATGGAACGCAAACTTACGCTTATCTGCTGCAAAAAAAGGCTTGGCATCGTATGCTCCGGCTCAGGTGGTGTGTCACCGTCTTCGAGTGATTGCTCGCGCTCAAATGCGTGAAGGTATCGACGTCGATCGTTTGGCCGATTTCGCCATCATGAGCTTGGCCACCTGCCCAGGATCTCCTCCATCGCGTCCCTGTAGGCTCCGGCGACGTCCGGCGTTGTTCGCCTTCATCGGACGGGATCACCTTCGACCGCGCCGCGCGAGGGATCGTCGTCGAAATGTCCGGCGGTTTCGGAGGGCACGAAATGCCCGCGCACACGGCGCCTGGCGACGTCCCAGAGGCAGACCGTCCCGGCACGGTCGACGCTGGCCAGCAGGTTGCCGTCTGGCGCGAAGGCGACCGACTCGACCTCATCCCCGTGCCCGGACAGCTCCACCTGCGGCGTCGTGAGGAGCTGTTGCCGCAAGTGCCGGCAGCGCAGGCGGACCTCAGCCGACTGCGACTCGGTCATCAGACGGCGGAGCCATGGTTCGGCCATCAGACCCATCTCGACGATGTCGCGCGATACGGCTTCGCGCACTGCATACGAGTCATCGTCGAGCCGGGCGAGCATCACGTCGAGGCCTCGCCGCTGCGATGCGTCGCATGCGCGGAACACTGGCGAGACCAACTCGATCCGACGACCGTTCCCGATGGCCAGCAAATCACGCGACGGAGAATACGCCAGCGTATTCACGTTGCCGAGTCTCTGCAGCCGCCAGCGCGGCTTTCCGGTCTTGGGGTCCCACGAGCACACGGTCGCGTCCCCGCCGCCGGTGACCACGCTCCGGCCGTCGGGCGCGAAGAGGCCGGCGCGGACCAGGGAGCCGCCGTGCCGCAGCACATGTTGCTCCTGGCCCGTGCCCACGTCCCACAGGCGGGCGGCATCGACGCCGACCGAGAGCAGCCGCGTCGCATCGGGCGAGAATACCACCTTGTAGATGCGGCCTTTATGGCCGCGCAACGTGCGCACCTCGGCCCCACTCGTCCGGTCCCACAGCTTAACGAATCCTTCGTAACTGCCGACGGCCAGCAGCTTGCCGTCCGGCGCGAAGCCGACGGCACGCGCGACAATGCCGTGCCCGCCGTAGGTCGCCCGGAGCTTCCCCGCGACGCTGTCATACACTTTGGTGTCCCCGCTGAAGCAGCCGATGGCCAGCGTCTGTCCGTCCGGCGCGAACGCGACGGCGGGAATGCCCTGACGGTCGCGCACGACCCAGAGGCGCTCGAGCGTGCCCGTGTCCCAGACGGTCAGAGCGACTTTCGAGTCCGGCTTCCCCGTGGCGACGGCCAGCCGCCGGCCGTCCGGCGAAAACGTGATCATGTAGGGGTGCTCGGCGGCGGTTCCTCGGCCGTCCCGACGGAAACGACGCTCGCGAGGATTACGACGGTCACCACGGCCCAGCGGTTTGCGCTAACGGCCTTACAGAACAAACCCCAGGTTCGCGCATTACGGCTCAGGACGGCCATCATGCGGTTCATCGCGGCTCCTTTCGCGCCTCGGGGCGAGCAGCCGCTGCAGGTCCCAGACCAGGGCCGTCCCGTCGTTCAGGCCAGTGATGAGCGATTTCCCGTCCGCGGCGAAGGTCATCGCGTGCGGCTTGGAGTCGAAACCCGTCAGCACGGCGACGGTCTTCCACGTCGCCAGGTCCATCAGTCGGACCTCGCCGCGGCCACGGCCGAAGCCGATCGCCAGGAACTTGCCGTCGGCCGAGAACGCCACCGGGCCGGCGGCATCCGTCGGCATCTCCAACTCGCGAACCAGCCTGCCGGTCGCCACCTCGAACAGGCAGACGGGGTGATGATTGGGCGTGGTCGATTGGACTTTCCCGTCCGGGAGGTTCCTCCGGATGGGCCGGCCCCAGCCGCTGGTCGCGAAGGTGCGTCCGTCCGGTGCGACGGCGAGCGACATGACATGGCCCCCGGGATGCTCCGTGCTCTTCTCGATCCGGCCGGTCGCCGTCTCGATGATATGGAAGGATGCCGCCCAGCGTCGCGACGAGATGCTGACCGTCCGGGGTGAAGGCCGCCGGGCCCAGCATCGTCATTCGTCGCCCGGCTGGGTCGACGTCGCCTGCCTCCGCGACACCGGGCGGCCTGCACCGCGTTCTCGGTCAGCGCCTTCCCCGTCCGGACGTCCCAGATTCGCAGGTAGAGATCGTCGCCGTAGGAGAGGAAACGCCGGCCGTCCGGCGTGAAGCCGACCGTACGACGGCCGCCGTGCAACCCGTGTCCGGGCAGCTTGTAGACCTCCTTGCCGCTCGAGATGTCCCACAGACGGACGGTATTATCCAGGCTGGACGAGACCAGGAACCGGCCGTCGGGCGAGACCGCGATAGCCCGGACCCAGTTACGGTGCAACAATCGCCGGCGCTCGATGCCGGTGGCGGCATCCCAGATGCGGACCGTGTGATCGTCGCTGGCGGTGGCGATGAGCCCGCCGGTTGCCGTCGCGATCTGATTGATCCCGCCGCGATGACCGGCGGAGCCCGCCGCCACTTCCTCGCCGATTCGCCAGTCCCAGACATGGACGCCGACTCCGCCGGCGGCCGCCAGCCAGCGGCCATCGGGCGAGAAGGCGACGTCTTTGGCCGATGTGCCGGGGGTCGGCATCTCGCGCACCAGCCTCCCCGTGCCGCGCTCCAGCAGCAGGACGCCCCCGCTGAAATTCTTGCCCCGCCGGTTGCCATAATCGGTGACCGCGATCGCCTGGCCATCGGGAGTGATGGCCAGGCCGCTGAGAGAGATATCATCGCGGACCTCGATCTGATGCCTCAAATCACCCGTCGCCACGTCCCACTCGTAGACGAAGGGTTCGAGATCGTCGCAAGCGAGCAGGGCCTTACCGTCGGGGGAGAAGACCAGGCAATCGACTCTTTGCCGCGGCAACTTCAGCTCCCGCGGCTCGGCGCCGCCCTGCCAGTCCCACAGGTAGAGCTTCCGGGTATTGGCGCCGGTCCAGATCGCCACGAGCTTGCCGTCCGGTGAGAGGACCATCGAGCCGGTGCTGTCGCGGGGAAATTCCCGATGGAGCAGTTCCACGCCGGACACGATCTCTTCGATGCGAAAAACGCCGTTGTACCTCAGCGAGATCAGGGATTTCCCGTCGGGCGTGAAGGCCAGGGCGAGATCGTTGGTCGCGGTCCCTCACAGGGAGCCGGCTAATTTCCTTCCCGGTCGCCGCGTCCACGACGAGACGGACCGGATCGTACCCGGGCTTGTCGCCGGCGGCACTTTCCATGCCGGAGAGGGCGATCTGCTTGCCGTCGGGCGAGAAGGCGATGCCGACACTGCTCGAGGCCGAGCCGGATCCCGGAAGGAACTGATGGAGCAGCCGGCCGGACTTCGTCTCCCAGAGGCGCACGAGGAAGTCCTGGCTTACCGTGAGGAGGGTCTGGCCGTCCGGCGAAAAGCGCATGGCATTCGACCGGACGGTCGCCGCCTCGGAACCGGATGCTCCCCAGCCGCGCCACCGTGCCTTCGGGAAGACGATCGCCGTATCGATCCCCGGCAGAGCCGGCTCTTGTCCACCGGACCGGACCGCGTCGAATCGGCTTTTGGAGATTCCGCAGCCTTCGGCGACCAACCGAGCGCGACCGCCGTCGCCATTCCCGCGGCGGCCGTCGTCAGGGCCGCCACGATCAGACTCAACCGTGCCAGGAAGATCATCTTGAGTACCCTCTCCGCCAGCGATGAGACGGCTGTCGTGACGATGGCAGCTGCGCCGGCTGCCGAGGAATCCAACAGGGCGGCCCGGACCGTTGGGCCGATTAGCTGCTCAGGGACCGCGTTTTCGACGAGCGGGCCGGCCAGCCCCGCGATCGGCCCCATGCCGAGGCTAACCCCGCGCCGCTGCAACCGCTCGCGGAGCAATTTCCGTCCGCGCACAGGTGGGCGGACAGCGTGCCCTCAGGAATGCCGAGTTGCCGAGCCGCCTCGCGCCGCGGCTTGCCCTCGATCTCGCAGGCCACCAGCGCGATCCGATAGCGGTGCGGCAGGCGATTCAACTCCTCGTCCAGGATCGGGAGCAGGTCCTCCCGGTCCTCCGCGGGTTCCGGCTGGGCCTCGGACGTCTCATCCATCAGTCGCCTTTCCGCCGCGCGCTGCCGGGCGACCCGGCGGCGGGCCACCTGGGCGGTCCGCACCGCGACGCTGTAGAGCCAGCTCGCCACTCGCTCTCTCCGCACGATCGACGCGGCCCGCCGCGCCAGAACGAGGAACGTCGCCTGGAAGGCGTCCTCCGCATCGTGCGAGGCCGGCAGCATCCTTCGGCAAACGCCCAGCACCATCGGCCCATGGCGCGCGACCAGAGTCGCGAACGCATCCTCGGCGTCGCTGTCGCCCCGCGCGAGGAACCGCTCCAGAAGCTCGGCGTCGGTCCAGCCGCCCATCGTGCCGAGGGTGTAGAGTGTGTGGATGTCCCGGAGGATGCCGCGGGTCGCTTCGCTGTCCATTCTCGATGTTCCTCTCTCGGTGCGACCTCCGAACGCTCTATTCAGGATAGTGTCCGTGACAGGTCGGCGCGTTCAAGAATCGGGAAAAATCGCTAAATTCCTCGATTACCGGTTCTAACCCCCGTCCAGCCGCAGCCAGCGTCCGGCGCGGGCCCGCACGGCGGTTAAGGCGCTCAACGGTTGGATGAACAGCGCCGAACGGAGCAGGCAGGGAAGAAACCAACGGAGACACTGTTCACGGCGCTCGCCTGGCGATCGAAACTGGCGCTGCATTGTCGATCGTTATCATCGATCGAGCGATTTGGAGTCAACGTAACTACTCGGCCTGACCTCGACCTTTATTCGAGAGTGATGGACAAGCCAAGAAGGGAAAGACACACATCGAGCGCCCTATGACGATAATCTCACCGATCAGACATAAGGGCCCCGCTCACAGCGCAAGTTGTTATCTCAGTGCCAGATCGACCCGTCACGGTCGCGCATCGGTTCCAACGAGCAGGGCCATGCCGTGCGTGCCGTGCCAGCCAGAAATAATTGGGTTTAGATCGCTCAAACGGCCGTCATTGCCGACTTGAACCCAAGTGACAACTCAGCTCCGCGACCGTCGGCTGCTGGGCCGGTTCTTCTCGACCATCCGCGCCAAGCCGCACCAGATCGCCGAGGGCTTTGAATATCGGACCCGCTTTCTTACACCGACACACAGTTTCGGAATCGAATGTTATTTATTGTCGGCGATGCGGCCTAACCTTAGAATCCAGAAAGCACGAGGTCCCGAGCCAAGTCGGCCATTTGATGTGTCACGAATGGCTCGAGAACACTGCGATCGAGCCTTGGTATGTTTCGCCGCAAGGACCGACGACCCGTCAGAATGCAACACTGGCTTGCATGCGGCACAAAAGGTCAGGGTTGCGATGACAGCGAACTTCGGAACGAATTCCGAGCCATTCACTGGTACGGCACGATTCGCACTCGTCCGCGAAATCGGGGCGGGCGGCATGGGAATCGTATTCGAGGCCGAAGACAAAGAGCGGTCGTCGCGGGTGGCGCTCAAAACTCTGCATCGCCTTAATCCTTCCGACCTGTATCGATTCAAGAAGGAGTTCCGTTGCCTCCAGAGCTTGGTTCATCCCAATCTCGTCACACTTTATGAGCTCATCGCTGATAAAGGCCACTGGTTTCTGACGATGGAATTGGTGGACGGCAAAGACTTCCTTACGTACGTACGCGACGACGTTGACTCCGACGGTACGGAACTGGAGTCGGTCGGAACTTCGGAACATCCCCAACCGCAAACGTGGACATTCGCTGGCAGCGACCCAGCGATGGGGTCTTCCGATGTAACGAACAG
The DNA here is from genome assembly GCA_963850935.1 of uncultured Isosphaeraceae bacterium. Classification (GTDB taxonomy): domain Bacteria; phylum Planctomycetota; class Planctomycetia; order Isosphaerales; family Isosphaeraceae; genus CAWFRS01. The sequence continues at coordinate 36,728 of CAWKNT010000011.1, read as the reverse complement.
GTCTGCCTTGAGCACCAAACTCGATCCTCCGCTCGCGACGACGATCAAGCAGGCCGGCTCTCCCAAGAAGGAGATATGCGACAATTCGACGCGTTCGGAAGGGCTCTGCCCGGTTTCGGTCCGTATGCAAAATTCGACCGAAATGGCCTTCTCTTTGCATGAAAATGGCGCCGACAATCTGCAAGTGAGCTCGACCCCGGCCCTCGAAGGAGACGATCCGGCCTGCGATGTGCGGCGCCTGTGCGGACTGTTGGAACAATTCGCGGATGCTCTGCATTTCCTCCATGAAGCCGGGATGCTTCATCGTGATTTAAAACCTTCCAACGTCCTCGTGACACCGACCGGCAGAGTTGTCATCCTCGATTTCGGTTTGGTGATGGAAGTTCGCGGAGAATCGCTGATCGGGGGCCTCGAAACGGAGAACGCCGCAGGAGCCGGCGCTACTCCCACGGGACCGGCAACCGTCATGGCGCTGACGGATCAGGGCCTCATCGTCGGGACGGTCAAGTATATGGCGCCGGAGCAGGCCGCGGGAATGCCGCTCACACCGGCCGCCGACTGGTACAGTTTCGGCGTGATCTTGTACCAGGCGCTGGTCGGCGAATTGCCGTTCAACGGTACGGCGGCCCAAATTCTCGCAATGAAACGAACGTCCCGGGTGACCCCGCCCAATGGGCGCAGGCGGGGCATACCTGATCACCTCAATTCCCTTTGCGTTGGGCTCCTCCAGAGCGATGCGGTCATGCGTCCCTCGTACGACCTTATCAAAGCGTTGCTCTCGCAAGGGCGCACCGGCCTGGTATCCGCGCCCCGTCGCATAGAGCGATCCCCATTCGATCCGCCGTTTGTGGGTCGAGAGAGCGAGCTTGCCCACCTTCGAGGCGCCTATAAGCACCTCCTCGATGGCGGATCTGCGGTCGTACTGGTGGCAGGAAGCTCCGGTAGCGGCAAAACCTCTCTGGTTCGACGATTCGTGGATCACGAATTGAATCAGGGGAGGGGCATTATCCTCGTCGGAAGATGCTTCGAGCAAGAATCGGTACCGTTCAAGGCGGTCGACAGCCTGGTCGATTCCCTGAGTCGATACCTGATCTCCCTTTCTGACGAAGTCGTCGACGGGCTGTTACCGCGTGATGTCGGGCCGCTCTCGATCATGTTCCCGGTGCTTTTGCGGGTGCCGTCGATTGCGGCAATTGCGGATGCTCACGTGCTCCCGCCCGACCCGCTCGAGCTGCGTCGACGTGCGTTCGGTGCGTTGCGCGAATTGTTTTTTCAACTCGGCCGCATGCGTCCAATCGTGCTCTGGATCGACGACGTTCAGTGGGGTGACCTGGACAGTGCAGAGCTTCTGACTGAGCTCTTGCGCGGTCCGGTGTTGCCGCGGCTGATGCTGCTGGCAAGCTACCGCAGTGAATATGAAGGTGTGAATCCCTGTCTCAAAACGATCTCGCAACCCGAGAGATTCCTGGGCGGCGGTGCGCTCGTGGCGCGAGTTGCGGTAGGACCGCTCGCCCCGAACGACGCACTTGGGCTTGCCGCGACTCTGCTCGAGGACGCCGCTCTGCACGACCCGGCACATGTGGCGTCGATCGCCCGCGAGTCGGCAGGAAATCCGTATCTGATCACCGAAATCGCCCGTTACGTCCAGGCGGCATCTCTTCACCAAGAAACCGGTGTGGCGGCGGATGGCCCGATCGGCGTGCAAGATATGGTTTGGCTTCGGATTCAGCGACTTCCAGAGGAATCCAGGCGCTTGCTGGAGGTGATCGCTGTTGCGGGCCGGCCTCTATCGCAAAGGTGTGCCTATGTGCCGAGTGGCGTGGACGTCAAGGATCATTCGGCCATTCTGTTGCTGCGAACTGAGCGCCTGCTGCGGAGCACGGGACCGGGGGTCGACGACGAGGTCGAGGTCTATCACGATCAGATCCGCGAATGCTTGCTCGATCGACTTTCCGCGAAGACGAAATGCGAGCACCATGGGCGCCTGGCGGAACACTCGAGGCCAGGGGCGGAGCGGACCCGGAAACCCTGGCGTTCCACTTCGCGAGCGGTGATCAACCGTCACGGGCCGGACGTTACTATCGCAAGGCGGCAATTCAAGCGGATCGGGCGCTTGCTTTTGACCGGGCGGCGACCCTGTACCGCCGGGCGCTCGAACTGACGGACTGGCCAATGCCGATGGAAGCCGAAATCAAGGCCGAGCTGGGGAACGCGCTGGCCAATTCCCGGCGGGGACGCGAGGCGGGTCGTGCTTACCTGGACGCGGCCGTTGTGCCTCAGTCTGCGCTCCCAATCCATCGAGCTGCGCCGCGCGCATTCCAGCAGCTTCTCACCTCGGGCGAACACGATCGCGGCATCGAGGAGCTCCGAAGAGTCTTTGAGGCAGTCGGGCTGCGTTATCCGGCAACACCGACAAGGGCACTCGTGTCGGCCGCCATGGGCCTGGCGAGAATCCGGGTGAGAGGGCTCGGCCTCCGTCCGCAACCCGCACATGCCGTCGATGAAACTGAGCTCCTCAAGCTGGATGTGGGCTGGTCTGCCGGAATGAGTCTTTCCTTGATCGACTCGGCGCGTGCGGCCCAGATCTTCGTTCAGAACTTAATCCAGGGTCTCCGTGCCGGCGACTTGCTTCGCACGACACGCCCACTGCTTGCAGTCGCAAGCCTTTACGCCGTTCGTGGCACCGGTGGACTACGGCGGTATGGACAGCTTTTACAACAAGCCGAACAGTGGATGGCCCAGAGCGAGGATCCTCATCTCCAGGCTCTCTACTACATGGTTCGAGGGCTGGCCGCTTATGCCCAGGGGCAATGGTCTTTATCCCTCAAGCTAAACGACCAGAGCGCCGCCTTGTTCCGCGACCATTGCACCGGCGTGACGCTTTCGGTTGAGCTCAACGCGTACTACGCCCTGCGCGCGCTGGGCTGGCTGGGAAAGATCAGCGAGTCGCGCGAGCGCCGCTTGGCGTTGCTCAAAGAGGCAGCGGAGCGGCAGGACCGCTTCGCGATGACCAATTTCCGCACCAAGGTCATGACTCTTGACGTGCTTGCCGATGATGACCCTGACCTGGCCGCGTTCGAAATCGAGGACGCGATCGGCCACTGGTCGCAAAAGGGGTTCCACGCCCAACATCTCTTTGCACTCATTGCGAATCTCCGAGTCGACTTGTACCGCGGCGAAGGCACGCGCGCCCGCAAGCGAATTTGCGATGCGTGGGACAGTTATCGCCGGTCACAGCTCCACCGCTCGTGCATAGGCCGCATTAACATAAATCAAATGATTGCGAGTAGCGCGCTCGCATCGTGGTCGGACCGTGCGCAACGGGCAAGTATCGTACGAGAGGCTAAAGAGGCGTCCGACCGGCTCGAGCGCGAGGAAATTCCTTATGCAACAACGCTGGCCCGCATGCTTCGCGGCCGGCTTGCCTCGCTGCACGGGGACCGGGAAGTTTCGACCCATAAATACCAGTGCGTGGTGGAAGAGTTTCGGATGCTCGAGATGCCGATCCACGAGGCGGCCGTGCAGTGGCGGCTTGGTGAGGAGTTGGCAGACGATCAAGGACAGGCTCTTATGGCGGAGGCGGCGGGAAAGCTGGAATCGCTCTCGATTCGCAATCCCAGCGCGATCATCCGAATGGTTTTACCGTAAGCGCCGACAGACACGCGACATCCTCCTCAAGAACTCGTTCGGGCTCCCCGACGAAGCGCTTTGGAAGGTACCTGATAGCCGTTCAACGGCTTCAATGGAGGGCAAGGCGCGGCGACTACGCAATCGGTATCCCGAAGGAAGCACATCCCGCGGCCAGGTACGGCGAGTTGTCGTCAATCCTCGGTGTATCGTGTTCGAAGGGCCGAACCAGCAGCCGGAACCAAGACTTGCGCGGAAGAGTAGGACGGGGCCCTTGAGCGGCGCCATTTGAAGACCGAATTGGCGACCCGCAGTACAACGACAGGCTGACGGACCTGGCGGTCCCGGCGATCGAGACACGTAAGGCGGACAAACGCGATGTACTCAAGCGCATTCGCGAAATCGATCGCAACGCGCTCATCGATGATGGGCCACTTCCCCTGGATATGTGCTAGAACAGCGAACTGAAGAGTGGATCACTGGGCAGCGTTGAACCAGCGATGCAAGCTGCGTATCGCACTGACGTGCGAGGTTGGGGGTAACCCCGTCCGGACCACGGTCTCACGACGCGTGGTCATACCCAATATATCCGTGGCGTCGCCACCATTTGCGCGACCACGTGCGTGAGCACGTGGTTGACCGGAAGAACACGCATCACACGCCCACTCAAGACGACTTCGTTTCTCGGATCTGACAACCCGCCCGCACTGCAAGTCGTTGTGTCATGATCACATTTAAATGCTGCCGTTAGAGCGGGATCATTCGTCCTTCGCGCCGGCTTCGGCCTCTTGTATGAGCCGCACCACCGCCTCCTCCAATTCTCTGCCTCTGAGGTTTTTGTACCGGATGATCCCCTTGTGGTCTATCACATAGCCAGTTGGCCACCCGCGCACGTTCCATGTCTTGGAGATTGGTTCATTCTTTGCGCTCGCGTCCCGCCAGGACCGCCAATTGATCTGGTGCTCTCGTACGGCTCGCTTCGCGGTGTCGCTGTCTTGATCGCCATTGATACCGAGCAGAGCGAACGGTTTACCCTCAAACCGCTTCACCAAGGTACGTTCGTGGGGAACCATGGCCATACATGGGCCACACCATGTGGCCCAGAACGTGAGCACCACGACCTTTCCACGATACTGGGTCAATCGAAACGGCACGCCGTCGAGGTCATCGGCTTCGATCTCGGGTGACGCTTTACCAACGGCAAGCTTCGACAGTTGAAAATGATGTGGCCTTGCCATGTCGGCGAAACGCTCACCAGACGATTCAACGTCGCCGAACTCGCCGATGAGTCGGTCGAGGAGCGAAATCGCGTCGTCAGTCAGCCTGTCGGGATCCAGCTTCTTCAGGTAGTCTGTCGAGCCTTTGCCGAAGTTCGTCTCGAGCTGTTCGATCCAGTCGGCGTCCATTTCTTGGATTGCTTGTTCGAGGAGCCACTTCTTGTACAGCGCCAGCTCGAAACAAGCCCGCGCACGAGTCTGTCGGTTGGGGCTCTTGTCGAGGTACGCCCGCAGCCACTTTTCGGCGACTGGCATGGGCCAGAGTATCACCTGGAACGCGGCATCGCCGAACTGGACGCCGATGTAGATCCAGGTGGTCACGCGACAGGATGTTGGCAGCCTTCTGGGCGTCCACTGTAAAACGGCCATGGCGGACCACAGTGACGAGCAAATCCACGGCCACTGGATCCTTCGGATTTCGCTCGGCCCAGCTCACCAGTCTGGCAGCACCCGGAACGGGCTTGGGCCGTTTCTCAGTCCGCTTTATTGCGCTGTTCAGGGGTCTTGGACTGGCGCAACGCCTTGACGTACTCGTCGAAGTCCTTGGCGTATTGGCTGACGACCTCGCGTGCTTCTTCCCTGAGTTGAGCGTCGTTGTCTTCGACATCACCGCAGGCGCGGATTTCTCCCGGCGTACCCAGGAGAAGGCCCCCACTGAGGATGACGAGACTTAGCATCGGCCATCTCCATGCGCGTCTCACGATTAGCGGGGTGGCCCCAGCGAGGGCCACAAACCCCGCGAGTGGCTTGTCCATCGAAGATCCCCAAACAAGATCAAATCTCCACATCGACACCGGCTCCAATTTAACCGGCCAGCATCCCTTTGACAAGAGTAGGAGATCGACCGTGGGATTGGGGATTGGACTTATTCGAACCCGGCAGCGACGTCCTCACGCGAGATGGCGCGCTCGTCGTTCTCTGGGGCAGCACGAGCCGCCCCGGTTGGATTGGGTGCTCCACGACAGCAAACGCCCCTCCCGTGTCCGCCCCGGATAGCTTGAACACCACGCCCATACCGCCGAGCGAAACTGAACGGCCCTCGCCCGGCCTCACAACGAGTGTTGGCACGATCATGTTCTGCCCCTTTCGCTCGCAAGGCTCAGCGGACCGAGGTATCGCGAGTCGCGAAATGCAACCGTGACGGGTTTAACGTATCTGAGCGGTTCGACCGTCCCCAACGAACCATCGTGGACATGCGACTGATTTCCGATTCTACCCCCTCCGCCCCGGGAAATCACCGTGACGAGAGAAGATCAGGAATGCCAATCGAATGGCCCCATGATCATCACACCGTGGCCATGAGCCAGGGCTAACGCACCCTCATTTGGCCTTGTTCCGTCCCAGAGTGGCCGACCCCGACGCCATTGCAGGATTAGTCGATGACGGCCCGCCGTTGGCCGACTCGCCTTCACCGCGTTGGAAGCGCCGCGACGGAACGGCGAGTTCGAAGACTGGCGCCGGATGGCGTGCTCCCGGCGCGGGCGCTGCCAGAACCTGTCCGTTTGCCTAGAAATTATGCGTAAGCACAGGGCGGGGCGGATAACCATAGCCTGAGACCATCCCAGGGCCGCCGCCCGTCGACGACGTGACGTTGCCTGTGAGATAGTAAGCGCCGGACAACACAGTTATCCGGTTGTGGACGGAAGTAAGGCTACCAGAGAAGCTGTTTTGCCCGCCGCTGCCATTCGTCCAGCTAAAGTTGACGTCGACAACTGTGGTGCTGTTCGCCGCGAATACCAGCGTGCCGCTCACGGCTTGACTGTTGGGGCCGTCGCCCGACCATGTACCCGTGAAAGAGGCTGAGCCGAACCGATTGTAAGTTTCGCTCGTGATTGTCAGGGTGTGCGCGGGCTTGCCGTTGGTGGAATTCAAGTAGAAGGTGTAGCCTTTCAGGTTCGGTACGTCCACCACATGCGGATGTGGGATGGGGTGCAAGTGCGCAATCGGCGTGTGAACGGCGACGGAGAGAATGGGCGAGACGGACAGAAGGGTGCGTCCCCCAAGGACTTCGAGGTCGAGGTGGACGCGACGGGTGGTCTGGGGCACTTTGCGGGTGCGGGCGGGGCCGGAGACCGCAGTGGCGATGGTACGGAAAAGGTTACTCATGGAACTGTCTCCAACAAAGAGTGTGAGTTGGTCCATACGCAGTCGAGACACCTTTCTCCAAGCAGGGCCGTTTGCCCGTTCCGGGGATAGGTCTTCTCGATCGGCGAGTCGTCTGGCGCGGGAAGAGCGATCCGCGCCAAACCTGAGGGGGTCGACGGTGAGGATCATTGCGGCTGGGTTACCCAACCCCTGGACAGGCCGACCTTTCTCCTCGTCCGCCCTCTCTCCTCACCAGCTCTATCACCACGGCGAGGCTGACCGGACACGATTGTTTTCGGGCGGCGACTTCGGCGCGGCCCGGCCGGCGGGGGGCGGGACCGGCTGGACCCGGGCGGACGGGCGGTCCGTACAAAGATGTGTCGAGCCAGCGTCGCCCTGGTGCGAACCCATCATGAGCAAGTCCACGACCTTCGCCGAATTCATCCGCCGCGCCGGGCGACGAGCGGGCCGCCCGCGAGTTGCTGGAGTGCTACGGGCCGGCGATGCGCCGCGTGGTGCGGGTCCGGTTGCGGGAGCCGCGACTGTACAGCCAGTTCGACTGCGACAACATCTGCCAGTCGGTGATGGCCAGCTCCTTCGTGCGGGCGGCGGCCGCCCAGTTCGACCTGGAGCGGCCCTACGAGTTGCTCCGGCTGCTTGGTGGTCATGACCCGCCGCAAGTTGTCAATTCCATCGGGAACAGGTCCCAGAGCACCTCGCCGTGGCCGCTCGGTTGAGCTGGCCCGCGATCCGACCCGGGACGACACGGATCTCAGGTCAGGATCTTCTCGATCACCGCGCCATGCACGTCGGTCAAGCGGTGGTGCCGGCCCTGGTACAGGAAAGTCAGCCGGGTGTGGTCGATGCCCAGGCAATGCAGCAGGGTGGCGTGCAGGTCGTGGACGTGGACCGGGTCCCGGATGATGTTGTAGCCGAAGTCGTCGGTTGCGCCGTGGGTGATCCCGGGCCGGATGCCCCCGCCGGCCAGCCAGACGGTGAAGCAGCGGGGATGATGGTCGCGGCCGTAGTCGTCGGCCGTCAGCCGGCCCTGGCAGTAGACGGTTCGGCCGAACTCGCCGCCCCAGACGACTAAGGTGTCATCGAGCAGCCCGCGCTGCTCGAGGTCCCGGACCAGTGCCGCAGAGGCGCGATCGGTGTCGCGGCACTGGCCGGCGATCTGGGTGGGCAGGTGCACGTGCTGATCCCAGCCGCGATGGAAGAGCTGGATGAATCGTACCCCCCGCTCTGCCAGCCGGCGCGCCAGCAGGCAATTGGCGGCATACGTCCCGGGTCGTCGCACCTCGGGCCCGTACATCTCCAGGACCGAATCGGGCTCGTCCGAGAGGTCGGTCAGCTCGGGGACCGAGGTCTGCATCCGGAAGGCCAGCTCGTACTGCGCGATCCGCGTGAGGATCTCGGGGTCGCCGACGTCGCGGTGATTGATCGCGTCGAGCCGGGCCAGGTCGTCGAGCATCCGCCGCCGGGACGCGGGCGAGACGCCGGGCGGATTGGAGAGATACAGGACCGGGTCGCCGACCGATCGAAACTTCACGCCCTGGTACGTGGTCGGCAGGAACCCGCTGCCCCAGAGCCGGTCGTACAGCGGCTGGTCATTGGGGTTGCCGGAGCCCTGCGAGATCATGACGACGAACGCCGGCAGGTCGTGGTTCTCGCTCCCCAGGCCGTAGGCCACCCAGGCGCCGATGCTGGGCCGACCCGCAAGCTGGGCCCCGGTCTGGAAGAACGTCACCGCCGGGTCGTGATTGATCGCCTCGGTGTGCATCGACTTGATGAAGCAGAGGCGGTCGACGACGCTCGCGGTGTGCGGCAGCAGCTCGCTGACGGCCGCCCCACTCTGGCCGTGTCGGGCGAACCGGAATCGGCTGGCCGCGACCGGGAAGCTCTCCTGCCGCGAGGTCATGCCTGTCAGCCGCTGGCCCATCCGGATCGAGTCGGGCAGCTCGGTCCCCTGGAGGCGGGGCAGCAGGGGCTTCTCGTCGAAGAGGTCCATCTGCGACGGCGCGCCCGACTGGAACAGGTAGATCACCCGCTTCGCCCGGGGGGCGAAATTGGGGAAGCCCTCGATGCCGGCGCCGGACGGAGACGGGCCGTGATCGTTGGCCGCCGCCGCGCGGTCAGGGCCGAGCAGCGATGACAGCGCCATCGCGCCGAGGCCCAGGCCGGAGGTCCGGCCGAGGAACTGGCGGCGCGTCAGGTGTTGGCCGAGTTCGACCAGCGGGTCCACGTGCGATTACTCCCTGTTGAGCGTCTCGTCGAGGTTGAGGATCAGTTGCGCGGTCGTGGTGTAGGCCGCCAGCTCGGCGGGATCGAGGCGGGCGTCGGGCGTGGATTCGCCCGCGCGGATCAGTGCGGCGGCGGCGCGGGGGCCTCGTCGGAAGCGGGCCATCTGATCGGCCAGTCCGTCGAGCAGGATGGCCAGCTCCTCGGGAAGCGGCCGTCGGCCGGTGGCGGCGCGGAACGCCGCGGCGAGCCGTGCCCCGGGACTTGTCTCCCGTTCGTGAAGCATCCGCTCGGCGAGGGCCCGGGCGGCCTCGACGTAGGTCACGTCGTTGAGCACGTTGAGGGCCTGGAGGGGCGTGTCGGTCCGCACCTCGCGGACGACGCACGTCTCGCGGCCGGGGGCGTCGAAGGCGACCATCGACGGCGGGGGGACCGTCCGCTTCCAGAACGTGTAGAGCCCACGCCGGTAGAGGTCGGGGCCGTGATCCTGGACGTAATCGGCGTCGGCCAGCTCGTTCCACAGCCCGGGCGGCTGGTACGGCTTCACCGAGGGGCCGCCGGCGTGCTCCACGAGCAGCCCGCCCAGGTGCAACGCTTGGTCGCGGATCATCTCGGCCGAGAGCCGGAGCCGATGGGCCCGCGCCAGCAGCCGGTTGTCGGGATCGCGGCGGTTCGCCTCCGGCGGCACGCGCGACGATTGCCGGTACGTGCCGCTCGTGACCATCAGGCGGAGCATGGCCTTCATGTCCCAACCCGATCGGATGAACTCGGTCGCCAGCCAGTCGAGCAGCTCCGGATGGCTGGGCGGCTCGCCCTGGGCGCCGAAGTCGTCGACGGTCTTCACCAGCCCGGTGCCGAAGAGCATCTGCCAGTCGCGGTTCACCGCCACGCGAGCCGTCATCGGATTGGCCGGGTTGATCAGCCATTGGGCGAGTGCCAGCCGGTCGGCCTTCGCCGCCTGCAGCGACGGCGCGATCGCGCCCGGGACGCCGGGACCGACTGGGGGGCCCGGCTGGTCGTACTGGCCGCGGATCAGGACGTGCGTCAGGCGCGGGGCCGGCATCTCCTGCATGACCATCGTCGTGGGGACCCGGTCTATCATCGCATCGAGCTCGGCCCGCGCGTTGTCGATCTCGACCGCCAGCCGCCGGATCGCCGTGGGGGCCTCGGTGGCCAGGAAGCACTTGCGGATCTTCGCCGCCTGGCCGGGCGTCCGGCTCCCGGGGGACAGGGCCGCGATCTTCGTGATCGACTCGGGCGCCGCCAGGATCGCGATGGCCTCCGGGCCGAGCGCCCGGTCGTAGACCGAAGGCTCGTCGATCGCGCCGACGAACCGCGCCTGGGGGCCGCCGCCGGCGCCGATCCGAAGCGGCTGTTTCGACTCGAACGATTGATTCAGCTCGTCCAGGAGAACGGTCAGTCGGCGCGGAAACGCCGTCGAGATAGACTCGCACGCCGTCGGCGACCCGCGAGCCGTCGTAGGTCACGGCGACGTGCGTCCATCGATCGGCGGCGACGGTTGCTTTCGTGGCGACCCGGATGGCATCGTCGAGCCATCGCTTGACGAGGTTGACCTGAATCTTGCCCCGGTCGAGGACGACGCTGTAGCCGTCGCCCTGCGGCTCGTCGCTCATCCGCGAGAGGATCGTCCCCCCGCGCGGGCCGGCCGGCTTGATCCGGGCCGCGAGCGTGAACCGGTCGTAGAAGCCGAACCGCGCGACATCGCCGGCGTCGAACGGTTGTGTGCCGGGGGCGCGCCGATGGCTTGAACCCCGGATCGGGAAGATCCGGTGCTCCTCGGGGAACCAGTCGATCGCCGGGCGTTGACGGATCGACGACTCCCAGGCGGATTGCGACGACGCGATCTCCGGCTCGCGGTGTTGCCAGTCTCGCTCGAGGTCGGCGATTCGGTGCCGCAGGCGATCGAGCTCCTCTTGCTGGGCGCGGGTCGGGGCCTTGATGAGCGGCGGCGAGTTGCCGTATTTGACCGCCCGGCCGTTCTCGGGGACGTTGTTGAAGAACGCGAAGAGCCGGTAGTAGTCTTGCTGGGTGACCGGGTCGAATTTGTGGCTGTGGCATCGGGCGCAGCCGATGGTCAGGCCCAGCCAGATGGTCGCCGTGGTGTCGACGCGGTCGACCACGTATTCGGCGGCGTATTCCTCGGGGATGATGCCGCCCTCGGCGTTGCCGCGATGGTTCCGGTTGAAGCCGGTCGCGATCCGCTGATCCAGCGTCGCGCCCGGGAGCAGATCGCCGGCGAGTTGTTCGATCGTGAAGCGGTCGAAAGGCCGGTTGCTGGTTGTAGGCGTCGATGACCCAGTCGCGCCATCGCCACATGATTCGCGGCGCGTCGGTCTGATAGCCGTTGGTATCGGCATAGCGCGCGGCGTTGAGCCATCGGACGGCCATCCGCTCGCCGAACCGGGGCGAGCTCAAGAGGCGATCGACGGCCCGGTCATATGCGTCCGGTCCGGGGTCGCGTTCGAACGCATCCAATTCCGCGAGCGTCGGCGGGCAGGCCGGTCAGGTCGAGCGTCACGCGACGGAGCAGGATCCCGCGCTCGGAATCGGGCGCGGCGAGAGGCCCTCGCGCTCGAGCCGGGCCAGGACGAAGGCGTCGATCGGATTGCGGACCCACCCCATTCGTTCGACCCGGGGAATCGGCGGACGCTGCGGCGGTATGAACGCCCAGTGCGGTTGCCATTTTGCGCCCTCGGCGATCCAACGGCGGATCGTCTCGGTCTGGGCCGGTGAGAGGACCTTGCCGGATTTCGGCGGCGGCATCCGTTCGTCGGGATCCTCGGCGGTGATCCGGCGGTAGAGCTCGCTGGCGGCCCAATCGCCCGGGATGATCGCGCGGCGGCCGTCGCGATCGGCCCGGGCCGATGACTCGAGGTCGAACCGCAGGCCGGCCTTGCGCTTGGCCGGGTCGGGCCCGTGGCAGGGATAGCAATGGTCGGACAAGATCGGCCGGATCTCGCGATTGAACGCGACGGGCGCCGCGGGACCGCCCGTCGTCGGTTCGCCCGTGATCGCCAGCAGTACGAGCGCGGTCCAGACCACGGCTTATTCCCCGCGACGAGTTTCACGATAGGCCCACCAAGTCAATATAAGGCCGGTGCCGGGCGGGCGGAACCCCTTGGCCGTCGCGAGTCGTCCGATCGCAGGACCGGCTCGTGTTCCCGGATCATCGGCGTCGGGGATATCCAATGATGGCCAGGATTGGACCCTTCCCGACGAAGCGGGGCCAGACCGCAGCGGCGAAGTAAACCGATGAACACGACGTCGAACAGCGCCGCCCAGCGGGTGATAGGACGGAGTCGATCGGCACGGCGTCACTCACGAAGGGGCAAACCCGGGGGCAACCCCACAACCAAGTTTGGACCATCCGCATGAACGGAATTCTTATTTAGTTAAGCAGACCTTGCGCACATCGGTCCCCCCAGACAGGCTAGATCGGATTTGTGATTGTGCCTCAAGCGGCCCGATCTGGACGCCGGCTCTCTAGAAACGTCCACGCTTGAGTGGACTGCTCGAGCCGAACTGTGCGCAACGCATGGGTGAACCGCTCTCGTTCCATAGAGAGCACGGGGCCTCATTTCAGCCGCGTAACTGATACCACACCTTCCAGCCGCACCAGGTACACCTCGGAATCCGAGATCCCTGCCCAGGTCAGGCCATCGACGGATTTGAGCTTGATGCCAACGGGACACCAGGCGATTGGCGTCCGGGGGTTGACGGAATTTCCGTCGGGATCAAGAGACTTGAAACCAGGCAACTCGCCGACGCCAGTCCGTGAATCGGGCTGCGAGAAGATCGCTTCCCCGTTGCGAATGGAGACATCAAGGCGGCCAGCGCCGACCCCGGAGGGGAAGGCCGCTGCAAGATTTTCGAACCCGATTCGCGTCAATCGCTCCAATTCGGTACCCGACTCGGCGTGCCAGTAGATGTACGATGACAAGCCATTCACGCACCGCAGGAACTTGCCATCCGGCGACCAGGTCAGCCCTTCCACGCTGCCCTGAAGCCCCGTCAGGCAGGCGAGCTCTCGGCCGCTCTTGGGTTCCCACAGGCGTACCGTCCGATCCCGCGACCCGGTGGCCAGCACGCGGCCGTCGGGCGACCAGCTCAGCGCCTCCAGCTCGTCTTCATGGCCCTTCAGGCAGGCCGGCTTTCGGCCGGGCACCCAGAGGCGCACCGTCGGAATCCCGCGACCCGGTGGCCAGCAAGCGGCCGTCGGGCGACCAGCTCAGATGATGAACGGGAGTTTCATGCCCCCGAAGGCAGGCGAACTCGATTCCGCGGTCGCGATCCCACAACCGCGCGGTGTGGTCATTCGACCCGGTGGCCAGCACGCGGCCGCTGGGCGACCAGCTCAGCGCCCTCACCACGCTTTCATGCCCGCGGAGGCGCATCAGCTCGCCGCCTTGGGCAAGGTCCCAGAGCCCCACCGTGTGGTCCCACGAACCGCTGGCCAGCAGGCGACCGTCGGGCGACCAGGCTACCCCCCACACGCCGTCTTCACGCCCCCGCAAACAGAGGAATTCACGGCCGCTGTCGCGCCCCCACAGCCGCACCGTCTTGTCTTTTGACCAGCTGGCGAGCACCCGGCCGTTGGGCGACCAGCTCAAGCCCTTCACGTCGTCTTCATGGCCCTTGAGAGGGGCAAGTTCTTGACCGCTGTCGAGTTCCCAGAGCCCCACCGAATGGTTAGCCGACTCGCTCGCCACCACGCGGCCGTCCGGCGACCAGCTCAATGAGTTCGCATTGGACCCATGACCCTCCAGGCAGGCCCGTTCACGGCCGCTGTCCCGCTCCCACAGCCTTACCGTTTTGTCATCCGCCGCGCTGGCCAGCACGCTCCCATCAGGCGACCAACTCAGTTCAACGACCCTGGATCCATGCCCTTCCAGGCAGGCCAGCTCTCGGCCGCTGTCGCGATCCCACAACCGCACGGTTCGGTCCACTGATCCGGTGGCTAGCACACGACCATCGGGTGACCAGCTCAGCGCCAGTACCATGTACTCAGAGCCGCGAAGGCCGGTCAGCTCTCGGCCGGTCTCTCGATCCCAGACCCGCACCACCGAATTCCCCCGCGCCGCGCTGGCAAAGACCCGACCATCGGGGGAGAAGGCGATGGCATTGACCGAGCCGGAATGTCCCACGCATATGGCCTGCAAGGCCCCGCCCAGGGGTACGCTTGGTGGGCGCAATGAACGTACCCAGACAGGGCCTCCTGATCGCTCCCGATTCTCTCGCCAGACCTGCATCCATGCGTGAAGTTTCGCGTCGCCTCGTTCCCACGGCGGTCCCTCCGCGTCCCAGCCACCTGCGGGGGGGTCGTAATACTCGGCCGCATCCGGGCGGTCATACCACCAGCACGAATTCCAAAGGCACTGAAACAGCGCAGTTGGTCGTCGGGCGATGAACGACAGGTCGCGCTTGATGGCTTTCTTCAGGACCCCGAGCATTCGCCGCATGCTCCGCTCGCTCGCCATCCGCTGCTCCGGATCTGCGCGGCATAATACCTCCATTGTCACACGCCCCGACCGCACATGGCGATCGGGGCGAACTTAGTTGTGAACACACGTAGTAAATGAGCACATTCTACAACTAAGAAGTCCACTGATGTGGATCTTACTCAGGGTTGGCCATGAGCCTCCTCAACCGCCGTCGTTCCTGGCCGTCGGCCCAAACAACCCACGGTCCTCCCGGCTGAACCCGTCGTGCACGAACTTTGCCGTGAAGTGCCCAGTCGCGAAGCCTGTCGTAGGTAATCCCCAGCTTCTGAGCGAGGTCTGGCAACCACCATTCGCCGCTCTCGAGCTGTTCACGGCCAACCGCCCCCCCGGTGAGACCGCGGCGACACAAGAGCTGACGCACCGATGTCGGCGTGTAGCCCTTCTGGGTTCTTGGCGTCCGATACCCCTCTCGAGTGAGCTGGGCCGCCAGCTCCTTGATCGTCAGGCCTTCCCGACGCAGTTGCACGATCCGATCCATCATCCGATCGTATTCACCCAGAGACTCGTACCGGGAAACCGACCTGATAATCTCGTGACTCGTGGTCTGGCCACCTCGCCACGTAATCGCAACTCCGGCGCGTTCGGTGTTAGCGCGAACATCGACCACGATGCGCTCGGTGAGAAGCCGTATGATCTCCTTGCGATCCATCGCCGTCGTCTCGGGCGCGTGCCAGAGTGTCGGAATGTCGGCGGCAACCGCCAGGATCCGACCGCGCTCCTCCTCCGTGAGCCGAGTCGGTTGTTCATTTAAGAATCGATCATATTCTTCCCGCAATTCGCGTTGTGCACGTAGCGCAGCCTCCCACTTTTGCTCCAGGCCCCGAGCCACCAAGCGATTCTCGGGCTCGACGGCTTGGTACTGGCGTTCGGCACGCTCGACCTCATAGGAGGCACGCTCAAGCCGTTGCTCCCAGTGCCGGTTGAGACGCTGACGTTCCCGCTGCACGTTCTCGATCGCCTTGAGGCTCAACTCCAGGGCTGCCGGCTCCAAAGCCAGAAGGACCTGCTTTGTCACCAGTTCATCGATGGCCGCCGACGCCAGCCCCCGACAATCGGATCCCTCGATATGCTTTCGCATGCACACATAGTATGCGGTAGACTTGCTGCGGTAGGTCGCGTGCATCCGCCGCCCACAGTTCCCGCAAACCATGACACCCGCCAGAAGCGCCTTGCCGACACGAGGCGCTCCGACTGAGCCGGGCTGGTAGCGATTCTGCTGAAGTCGCTCTTGGTTGGCCAAGTAACGGTCCCACGTGATGTAAGCCGGCAGTCGATCCCTTTGGAGCACCGTCCACTCTGACATCGGCATCTCGCGCATCTTGACCTTGGTGCCACCCGAAGCCGATTTTTTGTGATCCACGCGGCGACGCCCATAGGAGTAGGCTCCGGCGTAGATCGGATGGTGGAGCATTCGAGAGACCGTGGCCAGCGTGGGCCGGCGCCATTCCAGTTGGCCCCGCCGCGAGCCTCGCTTCACTCGCATTCCCAAGCGGATTTTGTTCCGCACCAGATAGCGGTAGAGCCGCCCGAAAGAGCCCAGCTCGTCGAACTTGTCGAAAACCAATTGGACGATCGATCTCGCCTCTTCATCGGGATCGAGAATTACCTCGCCGGTGGGTAGTTTTAAGTAACCGCACGGTACGCTGAGGATCAATTCGCACCGCTGGGCCTTGTGAACGTTTGCCCCCTTCCAGGCGGTTGTGCATCGTAACCAGCTCATATTCACTCATGGTGCCTTTTAACCCCAAAAGGAGTCGGTCGTTGGGGTCCCGCGGATCGTAGAGACCGTCCTCATCCGCCAGGATCGTTCCAAAGACAGAACACATCTTTAATAAGTGATGCCAGTCCTCGTTGCAGCGGGCCAGCCGACTCATCTCGATCCCGAGGATCAAACCGACGTGTTCCATGGTAACTTCGGCCAGGATGCGGTGAAATCCGCTCCGGTTTTCGGCCGTCTTGCCGCTGAGTCCTTGGTCGTCGTCGATGATCAGGATACGGTCGCGGGGCCATCCCAGTGCGATCGCCATAGTTGACCAGCGCGTACTGTCGTTCGCGCGATTCTCGGTGATCGCGGATTTGCTGAGGAGAGGATTGGCGGACGTAGACGATCGCCAGCAGACCGAGGTGCCAATCCGTGATCAGGCCAGGCCGGGCGCGACGTACGGTCGGGATTTGCGGTGGGCATGGCCACCGGTTGCGGCGTTGCGGCAGGGAGTGGGCGGACGGTCTCACGAGCACTCATGCGTCACCTCCTTGCACGTCTGGAGGCTTCGCCAGTTGTTGGGCGACGACGCGGGTCAGTGCGCTGAGAATTCGTTCTCGATGCTCGACGGGGAAGGTCACCCAGAGCCGCTGAGGAATCGGGTTGACGGTTTACCTTCCTGCGGCGCGGGGGGGACAACGGCGGTTCGAGATTGGCGCATGACAACCCTCCTTGCTGAGTTTTCCGCCGGCGCTCCTGGTACCACTCCACCAATCGGAGCAGCGCCGGCAACCCGATGATAGGCAGGGTCGGCGGTATCTGGCCAGGTGTGACTAGATGAGCATTTTGTTCCTCAGATCCGCTTCGCCGAGCTCCGTAGCCAGCTCGGCTATCATGCCCGCCTCCGTTTTCGCTTCGAGGAAGGCAGCGTCGGTGAATAGTTGCTCCACCTCGAACCACTGGATCGCTCGCAACCGTTGCCAGGCCAGCTCCTCCACCTTGCGCACATTCGCCGGCCGGGGGGTCGTCGGCACCGTCGCGGCTCTTCGTCGCTGTTCCTCCAGCGATTCGAGCCACCAATCCTGGTCGTGGAAGTAGGTGGCCAGCATCCCGTGCCAAACCTCTGGCGGCTGCATCGAGACGTGTGGCTCGCCTTTTTGGACAACCTCAGTCCCTGCGTATCGCTTCTCGACCGCAATCTTGAACGCCTCGTAGAAGAAATCCAGCCGCCCTTCGCGCCTTGCCAGGTAAAGCCGTGCTTGCCGAAGGCAGTAGTACATCGCGTCCCGCGCCGGCTCCCGGTGCAGCCCTGCACTCGCACCATCAGTCCAGGGGTAAAACCGGACTAACAGATCCGTCAGCTCCTCGGTCGATAGCCCGCGTCGTGCATGAGCCAGCAGCCCGAACAGCAACGGCACGATCAGGTGCGGTTGCAGGTCCGTGTGAGCGGGATCGGTCTCCAGCCGCTTCAGCACGCCGGCGAACGCCTGCTGGGGCGTCGTCCCGAACGTCCGAGCGAGATAGGCCGGCAGGTTAGGGAAGGATCCGAACAGCCGCAGCTCGGCCAGCACGACGCGCAGGTAAAGCGGGTTGCTAGCCCCAGGTGCCTCGATTAGCTGTTCGAGGATGTCATCGTCCAGGACCTTCAGGTGCAAGCGCAGGAACTGCCGCACCACCGCCCGCCGCTCCTCCTCGCTGTCCAGGCCGCGCAGGTCGTGCAGCAACGCCCCGCTCCGCAACCACGATTGGCGCATCTCCTCGGTCTGGACGTCAGCAACGTCCCGCTTGCAGCTAACCACCAACTTGACGCCATCCGGCATCTCCCGTGGCAGCCAGTACAGGTCGCGCAGGCCGCTGCGCAACTGGTTCAGCGCGTCTAGCACCAGCACGACCGGCCCGGCCCTCCCCGCCTCCGCCAACAGGGCCGGCCACCTGTTCCGCAACTCGCCGAGATCGGCGGGGAGGTCGCCGCTCAGCCTGCCCCGCGATGCCAGCTCGCGCAGCACGAAGCTCACGACGCCATTGACGGAGTCGGACCGGTCGCTGGTCCCGAGGAAGCGTAAGCACACGACTGTTCCCGGTGCCAGCGCCGCCTTGCCGTCACGCAATCGTTGTACCCAGGCGCCAGGTGCGCCGACTTGCCCATGCCGGACTCGGCCATCAGCACGAACAGTCGACGGTCGTTCGGATCGCTCACGTAGGCATCCAGTTCCTCGAAGATGCCGGGGCGTTCGATGAAGCCCTGCGTATTGGCGAAGTGGAATAGCTCGTGCTGGTCCACTTCGTGCTGCAGCTCGTCCTCGACAATCCCCTCGCGGTCCGGGAAGTGCTCGCCGATGGCGGCCTGCAGGTCGGCCAGCATCACGTCGCACAGCGCCTGTTCCTCCTCGCCATCGGCCCCGTAGGCGAATCCGGTCAGGCGCCCCCGGATGAGTTCCGCGTTGTGTTCGTCCGCTTTGCACACGTCGTCCGGATCGGTAATCTCCTCCCCCTCCACCACGATACCCGCGACTCTCTTCCAATACGCACGCCACAGCCGGCGGTTGGCCTCCAGAGTGGCGGGGCAGCGCAGCGGCACGCTCAGTTCGGGTGTGCGGAAGGGCTCCTCGTGTCGCCATCGTGCCACGTATTCGCGCACGCCCGCGTTGGGCCTGGCCCGGATCAGTTTCCCCAACTCTTGAAGCTTGTCCGCTTGCCCGTCGGTGTAAATCGGCTCAACGAGAGGCGAATGCTGCCGGAGGGCTGCCAGGTACGAGCCATCTCGGAAGTAGAAGAGGGCGTGTGCGACCGGGAGCAGGGGCTTGGCGTCACGATCCGTGGCGCAACGGCTCGAAGGCCGCGTGGCGGATCTCTATCTCCGTTAGAGACTTGCCTGCGCGAAGATGTTGTCCCAGTAGGGGAAAATCGCTGAGCGTCCTGGAATCGACCTCGGTCTTCGTTGCGCTGTTCTCCGGCACCCAGCCGTAGCGCTGTCCGAGCAAGCAGACGAAGAACGGCCGGCAGGAATCGACACGCTCCAAGCAGATCTGGGCCGCGCGGGCGTTCGTGGCGTCCGCCTCGGTCACGCCCCAGCGCAAGTCGATGTCCACGAGGCGGAGCTTTCGGCTCTCACACCAGTCCTGCAACTGGGGGAAGACGCGCTTGACCAGATAATCGCGCTCCGCGTGCATGTCATTGAATGTGCTGCTGATGAACACGCAAACACTTTCCCAGCCCTTGCTCATGACTCACGCTCGAGGGAAGATCCACGTCGACGACGAGGACGACGCAAGCCGCACGCCCGCGACTCGTTGATCAGATCTGACCACCTCGCCGCCTGCCGCCGCACCCGCGCCATGACCGACCTTTGCGGCGGAAACATTTACGACATTCAATCATCGAGGATGACACGGCCGGGGAAAAGATGGGATTAACCGGACCGACGCATCGCGATAGCTCGACTTCGAGAGCTCGCTGGCCATGCGCGTGAGCGCGTCGACGACCGAGTACAGCGTGACACGGCTCTTGGTTTCGTGGGCAAGCACCACCGTTTGGGCGGTAATCGCCCGGTTGAAGCCGTACGTCGCGAGGAGCTTTTCGACCTCCTCGGCGTCTTACTTTGCGCCGTGTTCGACACGAAATGGTCGGCGAGCTTAAGTGCGCCCGGCTTCTGCGACCCGTCGAAGATGCGCTTGCCCTCGCCAAGCAGAACCGGGAAGGTCATCAGAATCAGCCGGTCGATCAGCCCCGCTGCAAGAAGGGGCGGATAGATGGTGCTGCTGCCCTGGATGAAGAGGTCACGGCCTTCGCTCTTCTTGAGCTCGGCACGGGGCTTGACGCGCCCTGTATATGCACTGTACTGTATATACATGCCAACGCAACTAGACACCTTCCAGACCCTCGCCGACCCGACGCGCCGACGCATCGTGGAAGCCCTGCGGCATGGTGAGCAGCAGGTCAATGACCTTGTCGCCAGGGCAGGGATTCACCAGTCGGGTGTGTCGCGTCACCTGCGCATCCTCCACGCCACGGGCTTTGTCTCCGTGCGGCCGGAGGGACAGCGGCGGCTCTACTCTCTCAAGCCTGCGCCTTTTCGCGAACTCGACAGCTGGCTGGCCCAATACCGCGACCTCTGGGAAGCACGCCTTGACCGACTCGAAGAGGCGCTCGAAAAGAAACGCAAGAAATCGAAAACCTCTCACCCGGAGCAAGACACATGAGTGACACGATCAAGAGCGCAACAGCGGCAGGCACCAGCCCCATGTTCGTCTTTGAGCGGACGTATCGCGCGTCGGTGGATGAACTGTGGGAGCTGTGGACGACCAAGGATGGCCTCGAGTCCTGGTGGGGGCCCGCTGGCTTCCGCACGGAGGTGCACGCCATCGAAGCGCGCCCAAACGGCAAGCTGCACTACGACCATATCGCCGAGACACCCGAAATGGTGGCGGCGATGAAGGAAATGGGGCGACCAGCATCGACTACCTTGCATGGCCGGTTCTCAGAGTTTCGGCCTTTGGAACGATTGGTGCTCACGCAAATGATCGACTTTCTACCGGGTGTCGAGCCTTATGAAAGCACAATCATGGTCGACTTCTTCCCGTCCGGCGAATGGGTGCGCATGGTGGTCACGCTCAGCCCCATGCATGACGAGGAATTCACGAAGCTGGCCTCTCAGGGGCTCGCGAGCCAGCTCGCGAATCTGGACCAGCGCTTCCAGAGCCGCGCAGCACGCGAACCCGAATTGTGCGTACCTTCGATTCGGACGAGGTCCGGCGGCTCAAGGCCGACGCCGAGCGCGACCTGACGGTTGACGGTCCTGGACTGGCCGCGCATGCACTCCGCGCCGGTCTTGTCGACGTGCTTCAAATGGTCCTCTGCCCCGTGGTCGTCGGGGGAGGAACCCGGTTTTTCCCGGATGACGTGCGGTTGGAGTTGAAGCTGGTCGAGGAGCGGCGGTTCCGCAACGGTGTGCTCGTTCTGCGATACGCCGTCCGCGGGACTTGAAGGCCCGTTTCCGTGTCACGTAGATCACCTGGACCAGTCGAGGCGACGAGATTTGAACCCGTCGGGGCGCTTCCCCTTGCGATCCATTCCCCGTTCAGAATGCCGCGTTGTGGCGCGCGTCGGTCCGACGACAGCGGCGCGCTCGGGCAGCCGATAGGATAGACTGTTGAACCGCAAGCGATTGCGAAAGTATCTGGCGTTTCTTGACCGACAGTCGCGACGCACCCATACTCGTGCGAATCAGAACGGTCCGGTCAACGCCTTTCACTCCGTCGACCATAACACCCCCGCCGACCTGGAGTCATGCCATGCGACGATTGCCGATTTGTCTCCTCGGTGTATTGCTGCTTAACCCGTTGGTCGCATACCAATTGAACGCTCAGGAACAATCCGACGGCTCGACGACGTCTCGCCGAACGTTTCGACCGGTCGTGCGGGGCACGCAGTATGCCGTTTCGTCGATGAAACAGGAGGCAACTGGAGCCGCCGCGCGAATTCTGGAATCGGGTGGCAACGCGTTCGACGCCATCGTGGCCGGGCAGGCCGTGCTGGCGCTGGTCAATCCCGAGTCCAATGGCCTGGGCGCCGACGCGGTCATCCTGGTCTACCACGCAGGCGAGAAACAGGTGTACTCGATCAATGCCGAAGGAACCGCACCAAAGCTGGCGACGATCGATTGGTACAACAAGAACAACGGCGGCAAGATTCCCAACAGTGACGGACTGCTTTCCGCGTCGCTGCCCGGCGTTATCGATGCGTGGTATGTACTGCTCGATCGCTGGGGCACCATGACCTTTGCCCAGGTGCTGGAGCAAGCAATCGACGTGGCCGAAAACGGCTTCCCAATTGGCGATGGCTTGGCGCGCGATCGCCGGCTCGAAAAAGATCCAGAAATACCCAACCTCCAAGAAGGTATATTTTCCGAATGGCAAGGCCCCGCACCCCGGCGACATCTTTCGCAACGTCGATTCCGCTCGGATGCTCCGGAAGCTGGTCGAAGCCGAGCAAGCTGCGGCGGGACAAGGTCGGCGCGAGGCGCTGCGCCGCGCGAGATCGCTTCTATAAAGGCGACATCGCTAGAACCATGGGGGAGTTCTCCGAACAGAACGGTGGCCTTTATCGGTACGAGGATTTCGCGGCATATACGGCCAAGGTTGAAACGCCGGTGTCGGTGAACTATCGCGGCTACGAAGTCTACAAGAACCCGTCGTCGTCTCAGGGTCCCGCTGAGCTGTTCCTGTTGAACATCCTGGAGGGCTATGACGTCAAGAAGCTGGGGCACAACAGCTCGGAATATATCCACACGAGTGCCGAAGCACTGAAACTCGCATTTGCCGATCGCGAGAAACTGGGCGACACCGACTTCGTGCGAGTCCCTTACGAGGGTCTGCTCTCCAAAGCCTACGCGGCCGAGCGCCGCAAGCTCATCGATCCCAATCACGCTTCGCTCGAAATCCGGCCCGGCAATCCTGAGCAGTTCATGAAAGTGGCAGCAGCACCTGCCCGCATCGGACACACGCACGTGGGTGAGGCCGATTATTCGGCAGGAGACACCAGCTATATCGCTGTGGTCGACAAGGACCACAACATGGTGAGTTTTGAACCCAGCCTGCACAGCGGGTTCGGCACAGGCGTCGTGATGGCCGACCTGGGCTTCATCTTCAACTGCCGCGGCGACTACTATTCGCTCACGCCGGGTGAGCCGCGTTCACTTGAACCGGGCAAACGCCCGCGTAGCACGCTGCAGAGCACGCTGGTGATCAAGGACGGCCTACCCTGGTTGATCACGGGCAGCCCTGGCGGTGACGATCAGATTCCGCGGACCGTCCAAACGCTCATGAACATGATCGACTTCGGCATGAACGTTCAGCAGGCGATCGAAGCTCCGCGGTGGTCGACGCGCGGTTTCGCGTCTTCGGTGTTTCCGCACAACATGAGCCACCCCGGAGACTTGTCCGTCGAGTCCCGTATTCCGAACGCAGTCCAGAAAGCGCTCCAATCCAAGGGTCACAAATTGCAATCCGCAGGCGCATGGTCGTTAGGTTCGAACGCGGCCATCGCCATTGACCCAAAGACAGGCGTCCTCAGTGCCGGTGCCGACCCGCGCGTTGAAGCGTACGCTTGGGCAAGATAGTTCCTGACGCCATGCGAATCGTTCTGAGATGAGCATCTCGGTCATCGGCCAGACCCCAGCGCCGTGGCCGGCCAGGAGCGGGCGTAGGCCCACTCGCGATACGCCGTGCCGCGGGAGAGGCCCAGCGCAAGGGGGGTAGGCGCCGCGGCTTCTTCCCCGACCGCGGCCGTCTGCGTGTTCTGTTGCCCGTTCAATTTGTCGACTGGTTATTTCATAGGTGAAAACACATTGGCCCAATCGTTCTTCATGTCCACGACTACCCACCCGCGTTTGGGAGCCGCTGCGAGGGCCTCGACCAACTTGCCGCTGCTCTTTGGGAGGGTGTCGTAGGCGTATTCTCGGTCCGCGTCGGTGTGGTGGACAATCAGCCCGAAACTCGGCGTGCGGCCGATGGTCGTCAGTTGCAGCATTTCGTGATCCCCGTCCGAGTTGCCGAAGCACATAACCGGCCGTCTTCCGATGAATTGACGGATCCCCACAGGCTTTCCCGCCTTGTCATCAACCAGGGCGATTGCGGGCAGGATCGTGAGCGTCGGCTTGTCGCCCTTCAATTCGTACTTCAACTTGAACATCGAGCCGACGACTTGCTCGGGCGGAATACCGTAGACCTTCTGCGCCCACACCCGCATGAAGTCCTGACCGCCGCCGGAGACGATGAACGTCTTGTAGCCGTTCGCCGCACGAGCTTGAGCACTTCCTGCATCGGGAGGTATGTGCACGCCGAGTACAGGCGTTGGATGCGAGGGTGCTTGGCGGTTGAAATCCAGTCGGCAACAGTCTTGTCGAATTCCTCCGTGGTTTGCCCAGCGTGCGTGTCCACCACGAGTTCGAGGAGGAGCTTCAGGTGATTGTCGGTGAGCGCGGCGACGTCGCCGGCATCGAGGGCCTTGTAGGCGGGTTTCTCCTGCAGTTCAGGTTTCTTCGCCATCATGGCCTTCGCGGTGTCGAGCGCGTAAGCGACCTCGAACGGCACCGGGTTTTCCGGCCACAGGGTGCCGTCATTGTCGAACACGGCGATACGATCGGCCGGCGCGACGAAATCAGGCGAATCAGCCGTCGTGGTCTTCTTGACGAAATCGAGGATGGCATTCTTGGCCATTCCCGCCTTCCAGGACGGGAGCGGGTCGGCCATCGCGGGCGTCGTGCCCTGTGCCAGTACCCGCTCGGTCGTCAATCGGGCCGGCGTGCCCAGGAGGGCGGCAACCGCGAGCACGGTCGTGGCGGTCAGGGTCATTCGTGGTCGCATGGTGATTCCTCCGATCGTGGGAACAGCCGGGCCGGACGAGACGGTGCCAACCCCGCGTTGAGCGATTGGATTCTTGCGGCCGTCACTGGTTCGCCAACGTGCGTTCCCGTCGGAGCCGCTGAAGCTCGTCCCTCTCATTGGCGGTCAACTTGTTTTCGTCGAGTTTGATCTCGACCTTGCGCAGCGTGCCGGCAAACTTGAAATGGCATCTTCGCGTCGTACTCGTCGATGACCGGTGATCCGGTGTCCATGCCGACGTCGAAGCTCTCATCGAGCGTGAACTTGCCGAGCGGACTGGTCTGCTCGATGCGGCTCTCGCGCCACGGCCTTTCCATCGACAGTGAGCGTCCCTTTGCCTCCCTTGCCGAGACCGCCGCCGTCGTAGACGAAATCGAAGGCGATGGTGTGCTTGCCGGGCGCGAGCTTGTCGGCCCCGGCGATGCGGGTCTTGTCCTTGTGTTGCTTCGGGTATCTATCCCCGTCCTGATTCGTGACGGCGTACACGAACATCGGTTTCCCGTCGAGCACGAGCAAGCTCCAGCCGCCGAACCGTCCGCCCTGGGTTGCCAGCACGCCGTCGGCGCCCTTCTCCGGGATCTCCACCTCGGCGGTGACGCGGAATGACTTGTTATGCACGTCCGGAGAGTTCGCTTCCGGAATCCGGATCATCCCCGGGTAATAAGTGAAGTCCGTCTTGCCGCGGAGGAGATTGGGGCGAATCTGCGGGTCCATGCGATCGGCGAAGCTGGAATCGATGGGCAGCACGTTGTACTTGACCGCCTCCATCAGGAAGCGGGATTGCAGATCGAGGAGTTTCTTGGGGTTCTCTTTCGCCAGGTCCTTGGACTGGCTGAAGTCCTCGGCGAGGTTGTAAAGCTCCCACGGGTACTCGTCGGGATCGGGTGCCGCGCCGAGGGTCTCCCAGGGCTTCCGGAGTGGCGTGGTGCTGGCCATCCAGCCGTCGTGGTAGATCGCGCGGTTGGCCGTCATCTCGAAGTACTGGGTCGTGTGCCGCGTCGGGGCCTTCGCGTCGTCGAACGAGTAGACCATGCTGACGCCTTCCATCGGCTTCTGCGGGATGCCGTTGAGAAGTCGCGGGGGCTGAACGTTGGCAGCCTCCAGGATCGTCGGCACGATGTCGATGACGTGGTGGAACTGCGATCGCAGCTCGCCCGTGGCCTTGATCCGCTTCGGCCAACTGACGGCCAGCCCGTTCCGCGTACCGCCGAGGTGCGACGCGACCTGCTTGGTCCACTGGAACGGCGTGTCCATCGCGTGGGCCCAGCCGATCGGATAGTGGTTATATGTCTTATCGCTGCCCAGTTCGTCGATCATCGAGACCAGGTACTCCAGTGACTCCGGGGCGAACTGGCCGGAGACCTCGCTGGTCGTCCCCTGCATCGTGCCCTCGGCGCTGGCGCCGTTGTCCCCTTCGAGGTAGATGACGAGCGTGTTATCGAGCTGCCCGATGCCTCCAGCGAGTCGAGGATGCGGCCGATCTCATGATCGCTCTGCGCCACCGTGGCGGCGTAGACCTCCATCATCCGCGCGTAGACCCTCTTCTGATCGGCGCTCAGCGAATCCCAAGCCGGGATTTCCTGGGGCCGCGGAGTCAGCACCGTGCCCTCCGGGACGACGCCCAGCTTCTTCTGCCGCGCGAGCGTCTCCTCGCGGACCTTGTCCCAGCCCTGGTCGAACTGCCCCTTGAACTTGGCGATCCAGTCCTTCGGGGCGTGGTGCGGGGCGTGGCTGTTGCCGGGAGCAAAGTAGAGGAAGAAGGGCTTGTCGGGGGCGGCCGCGTGCTGCGTGCGAATCCAGTTGATGGAGCGATCGGCCAGGTCGCGGATCAGGATGTAGTTCGGGTCGCCGAACGGCGGCAATACGGGCGTGTTGTTCTCGAACAGCGCCGGGTGCCACTGGTCCGAGTCGCCGCCGAGGAAGCCGTAGAAATAGTCGAAGCCCAGTCCTCCGGCCCACTGGTCGAAGGGGCCGCCGGGGCCTTGCATCCACTCCGGAACGAGGTGGTGCTTCCCGAACCACGCCGTGTTGTAGCCGTTGTTGACGAGGATGTTCCCGATGGTGCCCACGCTCTTGGGGATGATCGAGGTGTAGCCCGGATAACCCGTGGCGAACTCCGTGATGTTGGCCATGCCGCACGTGTGGTGGTTGCGGCCGGTCAGCAGCGCGGCGCGGGTCGGCGAGCACAGCGCCGTGGTGTGGAAACGGTTGTACTTGAGCCCGCGTTTGGCCACCCGATCGAAGTTCGGCGTAGGGATCGGGCCGCCGAAGGTGCTGGCCGCGCCGAAGCCGGTGTCGTCGGTCATGATGAGCAGGACGTTGGGCGCACCCTTGGGCGCGGTCACGTCGCTCGGGAAGTCCGGCTTGGATTCGTTGGCCTTGCGTCCGATGACCCCTCCGAACGGCGGGTCCGGGACCGGCAGGATCGGCGAGCCACCCGTCGACGGGTTCTCGGCCGGTTTGTCTTGGGCGTAGAGGTTGGTCGTGAGGTCGCCCGAGGCCGTCAGCCAGCCAAGCAGGGCGGCGGCCGCGAGCACAGTCGCAGCGGTCGAGTTCGTTCGCGGTTGCATGGGGTCGTCTCCTTTGAAAACTCCCGATAGCGGCACACAGCCGAGGGGAAGCGATCGTGGCGCACAAAAGCGGAGATTCTACGACAAAGACGCGGAATCGTCAGCGTGCGGAGCCATTCTAGCGGCCCGCGACCGAGCCTGCGAACGGGAATTGCGACGGGCGAATCCGAACCCGTATTCGGGCCAATTCGCTTCGATCTCGCGGCAGTGACGTTGCACGTTGCGGGCCCGACGACACCGAAGGGTTCTCGAACTCTGCGTGACTTGTTGGCGCACGTACGTCGAAGTGGCCTTCCGCGTGGAATCTCGCAGCCGCAATGGCTAGAGCCCGATCCCGACGAGGGTTTAACTCGACCCAACCCGTAGCGATCAGGGCACCGGTCTTCAGCTCTCAACGCATAAGCACCGATTGGGGGGTCGCAATCTGTGCGGCTTCCGCTGCGCTCAGGGGACGCAGGGGCGCGGCCGGCCACTTCGTCGAGGACACGGCGGGCCAGCCCCTCCTCCCAGCGAGCCCGGCCGGCGCGGGGCTGGCCGGCGCGGGCCAGGGCCAGGGCCGGCATCGGAGATTGATCGGACACAAGGGCCGACTCCAGGCCCCGGCGGCCCATGAGCCCGGCCTGCCGGAAACTCTCGGCGGCTCTCGTCCAGGTGCGCAGGGCCTCGTCGGGCCGGTTCTGTCAGGACCGCCGGGACAGGACCGCCGGGACATGCACCGCAGGACCGCCGAGACATGCACCGCACCGAAGGGTGATCGGGTACCGCCGGGACGCGAGGACAGGACGCGAGGCAATGCAGGGCGACGCGCGATGTCACGGAGGCGAGTAGATCATGGATCGATCTAGTAATTAGGCAACGACTTGCCCCGCCTGCTTGGCCGCCGATCTGACCGACAGCGCTGCCATGCTCGTGCCCGCGGTGCATGTCCTTTTCGTCTTTTCGTCTGAAATTGGGCTGGCTCATGGCCGGAGTCGCTCTCGTCGCGATCCATTTTGAATTTTTATTCAGATCCCGAACTCGGTGACAACGAGCAATGCGGCTGCGATGGCGGCGGAGCCCAGAATCCGTCCGGTGCGGTCGATCCAACCTGGCTCTGCCTGCCATTGTTTGCTTAAAGCCAGGACCGACCAAGCGAAAGCTACCGTTCCACCGACGGCAAGTGCGAGGCCAGGTAGATAATGCATCTTGCCCGCCAGAAGGCGGTCTAACCATCCGAAGACCCATAGGTAACCGAACGCGACTGCCAAGCACGCTACGGTGCCTGGCTGCCGCAAGATTGCACGAATTGGGGGTCGCGGTGGTCTAGCTCGTATAAGCAGCAGGGCGGGCGTCAAGCTGAAAACGAGTACGTCTATGACCTGAAACAAATACCACAAAACAGTGGACCACCGCATCCATACGTCTTGGCGCCATGACATCACACCAAGGCGGTATCTGACGTTGTTAGAGTCCGTGATTGTCTGGCACATGCCGATGAACTGTTCAACCATGCCGTTAAAAGGCTTGGTGCCTCCCCAAACCGCCAGTCCGGCGCTAGCGATCAACAGCATCGCGTCTGAGACGCCAAATCGACGTGCCATATTGGACTCCTCCGCGGTCCTCGCATGCACTAGCTTTGATGGCGCAACTGAGTAGCATAAACAGCTAGGCTACTCATACCAATTCCCGTCAAGCATGTGAACGGACAGATGCTGGCAGACATCGCGAGAACGACCAGCTTGTCTCGCCCGACGATTTACTCGATCATCGGCCAAGGGGCAAAGTAGGTCGATTAGGGACCAAGCCATGAAGTTGCCTCGCCTGCGATTAAGCTCGGTTATGCTCGGTCTCGTGCTCGTCGCGGTCAACCTCGCGTTGTTGCGCACTTTGTTTGGTGATCCTGGTCCGGAAGACCTCGTACTGACATTGGGCGTCTTACCGATGGTGAGTGCCCTCGCTAGCGGCGTTTTCGTTGGGTTCGGGCGGCTCGGTAGTCGCCCGTTTATTCGCGGCTTCGATCAGTCCTCGCGCCGAATCGAGTTTCGGTCCACGAATGCCTCTTCGCCCGCGAACTTCCCTCGGTCTATGCGGACCTTGATCGCAGACGCGTACGATTTGTCATCCAGAATTGTCACACGCGTGCCCGTGGGCAACTTAGTTGGGAAAATTTCAGCCACGCCATTGCGTCCTTTGTTCTCGATGCTGATCGACACCACACAGGGATATTCAGTACATCTTGCCGACGGCCAATCGCGGACCTCGCCGACGGGATGCGGCCGTGCGCGATTTTCGTCAAACTTTTGAGATGAATCCGTCCAGGGACATCGTTGCCACGCTGTCGCGCAGGTCCATCCAGCCGCCGATCCAGGCGCTGTTGGAGGCGTAGTTCTCGCCGCTCTTGGGCGGGCTGACCCGGCACAGTTCGGGGTGGATGGACGGGCAGCGGTAGTACTTGTGGAGCTCTCGGTCAGCGTCTTCCAGTTCGCCGCGGCGTCGTAGCGGTGCTGCCCGGCGGTCACCAGGCGCTCCGGCCCATACGGTGCGACCAGTTCGTCCAGCTTGGCCAGGGCTTCGTCGAGCGAGCCTGCCTGGCCACCCGAACCGTCCACGAATACCAGCCCGTGCCATTCGGTCACCGGCAGCGGGGCCAGGCCCCACTGGCCGAAGTCGAAGCCGGGCCGGTTCCTGAAGCCCGCGGCGCCCCGGAGCTCGCCGCTCAGCGAGTACGTCCAGGCGTGGTACGGGCAGATGATCGCCTTCTCCTGGGCGCCCTGACCGCACGGCAGCAGCTCATGACCGCGATGGCGGCAGCTGTTCGCGAACGCCCGCAGCTCGCCGTCCTCGCCGCGGACCAGCAGCACGCCGCCCTCGCCGGTCGCCTCGGCGCGCTGGTGGCCCGGCTCGGGCAACTGGTCGCTGCGCGCCACGCACATCCACCCGCCGCCCAAGAAGTGCCGCTGCTCCCAGTCGAACACCGCAGGGTCGACGTACGCCGCCCGCGGCAACATCC
Source organism: uncultured Isosphaeraceae bacterium (assembly GCA_963850935.1). GTDB lineage: Bacteria > Planctomycetota > Planctomycetia > Isosphaerales > Isosphaeraceae > CAWFRS01. The sequence goes on along the minus strand of CAWKNT010000011.1, from coordinate 6,334 downwards.
GGCTTTCCCCGAACGGCCGCAGGGGCTAGCTCTAGCTCACCGCGATCAAGTGGAGCCGGGACACCACCTGAAGCAGGGACATCACCCGGAACCGGAGCATGACGGGACCTCAAGTCTTGACTGACCATACAGTCAAGACTAAGCCGCCCGCGTGCCGCCTGTCCAGGCCGAGGCCGTGCCGGTCGGGCCGTGCCGGTCAGGTGGTGCTGCTAGTCGCGGCCCGAGCTGAAGGCGGCGTCGAACGCCGCCTGGGGCGGGTCGAAGTCGAACCGGCGCAGGAAGGTGATGGCCTCGGCCGCACCGGCCAGCCGGTCCACCCCCGCGTCTTCCCACTCGATGGAGATCGGGCCGGAATAGCCGATCGAGTTCAGCATGCGGAAGATGTCTTCCCAGCGGATGTCACCGCGCCCGGCGGAGACGAAGTCCCAGCCGCGCCGCGGATCGCCCCAGGGCAGGTGCGAGCCGAGGCGGCCGCTGCGGCCGTCGAGCCGCTTGCGGGCCTCCTTGCAGTCCACGTGGTAGATCCGGTCGCGGTATTCCGCGAGGAACGCCACCGGGTCGAGGTCCTGCCAGACGAAGTGGCTCGGGTCGAAGTTCAGGCCGAACGCGGGCCGGTGTTCCACGGACTCAAGCGCGCGGTTAGTCGCTCCAGAAGTCGTAGGCGATCTCGCTTGGGTGCACCTCGTGGGCGAAGCGGACGCCCTCGGCGTCGAAGGTGTCCAGGATCGGGTTCCAGCATCGGCGCCGCACGCGCCAGGGGCTCCGGCGCGCCGTTCCGTGCGGTCAATCCGGCCACGGGCGAGGCGCTGGGCCCCGACGTGCACGAGGCGGGGCCCGCCGAGATCGAACAGGCCTGCGCCCTGGCCGACGCCGCCTTCGACCGCTTCCGCGAGACCGGGCTCCAGGCCGCGCGGCCTTCCTCCAGGCGATCGCCGCCGGGATCGACGATCTGGGCGAAGCGCTGATCGACCGCGCCATGGCCGAGTTCGGACTGCCCCGGGGGCGGTTGGAGGGCGAGCGCGCCCGCACCGTCGGCCAGCTGCGCATGTTCGCCGACGTGGTCCGCCGCGGGGATTTCGCCGAGGCGTGCGCATCGACCCGGCCCTGCCGGAGCGCAAGCCCCTCCCCCGGTCCGACCTGCGCTTGCGGATGATCGCAGTGGGGCCGGTCGCCGTCTTCGGCGCCTCCAACTTCCCGCTGGCCTTCTCGGTCGCGGGCGGCGACACCGCCTCGGCGCTCGCGGCCGGCTGCCCGGTCGTGGCCAAGGGCCATCCGGCCCATCCGGGCGTGAGCGAGCTGGTCGGGCGCGCCGTGCAGAGCGCGGCGCAGGCCTGCGGCATGCCCGAGGGCGTGTTTTCCATGCTGAGCGGTCCGTCCAACGCCCTGGGCGAGGCCCTGGTCCGCGATCCCAGGATCTGCGCGGTCGGCTTCACCGGATCTCGCGCGGGCGGACTGGCCCTCGCGCGTCTGGCCGCGGCCCGGCCCACGCCCATTCCGGTCTACGCCGAGATGAGCAGCGTGAACCCGGTCGTCCTGCTGCCGCTGCGCTGGCCGCGGACGCAGAGGCGCTCGGCGAGGCGTTCGTCCGCTCCCTGACGCTGGGCGTCGGGCAGTTCTGCACCAACCCGGGGATCATCCTGGCCCTGGACGGCCCCGACCTCGACCGCTTTGTCCAAGCCGCCTCGGCGGCCCTGCCGAAGGTCCCGGCGGCGGTCATGCTGTCGCCGGGCATCCACGGCGCCTACGAGGCGGGCGTCGCGGCGCTCGCCGCCCATCCCGAGGTGCGCGAGCGCGCCGCGGCGGCGTGGGCGATGGGCTGAACCAGGGCCGCGGCGCCCTGTTCGACACCAGCGGCGACGCCTTCCTCGAGCACGAGAGCCTGGCGCCATGAGGTGTTCGGCGCCTCGTCCCTGATCGTGCGCTGCCGCGATGTCGATCAGCTGAAGCGCGTCGTCGGCCGGCTCGAGGGCCAGCTCACCGCAACCCTGCACATGGCCGACGGCGACCACGCCCTGGCGCAGGCGCTGCTGCCGATGCTGGAGCGCAAGGCGGGGCGGATCCTCGCCAACGGCTGGCCGACCGGCGTGGAGGTCGGCCACGCCATGGTCCACGGCGGCCCGTTCCCGGCCACCTCCGACGCCCGTGGCACCTCGGTGGGATCGCTCGCCATCGAGCGCTTCCTGCGGCCGGTCTGCTACCAGGACGTCCCGGACGCCGCTGCTGCCCCCCGTGCTGCAGGCGTCGAACCCCTGGCGCGTCGGCCGCCGCGTCGACGGCGTCGCCCAACCCGGGTGACCCGGTTCAAGTGATCTGAAGCCGGCGACGGCTCCCGAGGAAAGCGGGAGCCGCGCCCGTCATCTTTCCCTCCACGCCGTAGTGCGCCCGCCTCGTGCCGGCGCGCTGCGGCGTTTTTTTTGTCTGAGCATAGCTCGAGAGGCGCCCGATCGGTCGAGCCGCTCTGCAGCACTCATACGGCCGCGCTGAGCCGAGTTTCCGGGTCCCCTCGCAAAATGACGCTTGCGGATCAGCCAAGGTTGGTTCTAATTGTCTGAGGATAAGGAGCGGGCGTCCATCGAAGGCGGCCGCGCGAGGGAGCGTACGCATGCGAGGCAGGGTTTCGATGTGGGCGGCCGGCTGCGCCGCCGCCGCCGTGATGGTCGCGGCGGCTGACGCGGCCTCGGCGGCCCAGGCGACGCGCGGGACCTTCGGCAAGCTGGCCGACGGCGCCACGATCGAACAGGTCGAACTCTCCAATGCGCAGGGCTACAAGGTCCGCATCATCACCCTGGGCGCCTCGGTCCAGTCGCTTTACGTGCCCGATCGGACGGGGAAGAGCGGCGACATCGTGCTGGGCTTCGCCACCCCCCAGGCCTACCTCGACCACCCCACCTATTTCGGCGCGACGGTGGGGCGTTTCGCCAACCGGATCGCGCACGCGACCTTCACCCTGGACGGCCAGCGCTACCACGTGCCGGCCAACGATGGCCCAAACAGCCTCCACGGCGGGGACAAAGGTCTGGACAAGCGAGTTTGGACCATCGCGAACATCGAAAGCGGCCCGACCGCGCGCGTCACCCTGAGCTACCTGAGCCCGGACGGTGAAGAGGGTTATCCCGGCGCCCTGAAGGTGGAGGCCGTCTACGCCCTGAGCGATAAAGGCGAGCTGAGCGTCGAATACAGGGCGACGACCGACAAGCCGACCGTCGTCAACATCTCCAACCACAGCTACTTCAACCTGTCGGGCGAAGCCTCCGGCGAGAGCGTGATGGGCGAGCGGTTGACCATCCACGCCGACGCCTTCACCCCGGTAAACGCCACCCTGATCCCGACCGGCGAGCGCCGGCCGGTCGCGGGGACCGCCTTCGACTTCCGCACGCCGACGCCGATCGGCCGCCACATCCGCGACGGGCGCGAGCCGCAGCTGCTCGCCGGCAAGGGCATCGACCACAACTTCGTGCTGAACGGCCCGTCCGGGACGATGCGCCCGATCGCCCGGGTCGAAGACCCGAAGTCCGGTCGGGTGATGGAGATCCTGTCCGCCCAGCCGGGGCTGCAGTTCTATTCAGGCAACTTCCTGGACGGCACGATCGTGGGCAAGGGCGGGCGTATCTACCGCCAGGGCGACGCCTTCGTGATGGAGCCCCAGCTCTTCCCCGACGCGCCCAACCAGCCGGGCTTTCCTTCGGCTCGGCTCGATCCGGGTCAGACCTACGTGAATCGGATCGTCTACCGGTTCTCGACCTCGGCGCGCTGACGCCCCCCTTCTGACGTACCCCGCCCGGATGGCCGATTTGAATTCCCCCAAGCTTCCCCGCTCTGCGTTCCCAGGCCTGGTTCGACGACCCGGCCAACGCCGACATGACCGCGCTCTATCTGGAGCGCTATATGAATTTCGGCCTGAGGCTCGAGGAGTTGCAGTCCGGCAGCCCGATCGTCGGCATCGCGCAGACCGGCTCCGATCTGTCGCCCGTGCAATCGCCATCACCTGGTGCTGGCCGAGCGCGTCAAGGAAGGCATCCGCGACGCGGGCGGCATTGCCCTCGAATTCGCGGTGCATCCGATCCAGGAGACCGGCAAGCGGCCGACGGCGGGCCTCGACCGCAACCTCGCCTACCTGGGCCTGGTGGAGACGCTCTACGGCTACCCGATCGATGGCGTCGTGCTGACCATCGGCTGCGACAAAACCACGCCCGCCTGCCTGATGGCCGCGGCGACCGTGAACATCCCGGCGATCGCGCTGTCGGTCGGTCCCATGCTGAACGGCTGGTACAAGGGCGAGCGCACCGGCTCGGGCACCATCGTCTGGCGCGCGCGCGAGATGCTGGCCGCCGGCGAGATCGACTACCAGGGCTTCATCAAGCTGGTGGCCTCCGCCGCGCCCTCCACCGGCTACTGCAACACCATGGGCACGGCCACGACCATGAACAGCCTGACCGAGGTGCTCGGCATGTCGCTGCCCGGATCCGCGGCCATCCCCGCGCCCTACCGCGACCGGCAGGAATCCGCCTACCACACGGGCAAGCAGATCGTCGACATGGTGCACGAGGACCGGAAGCCGTCCGACATCCTCACCCGCGAAGCATTCATGAATGCGATCAGGGTCAACTCCGCCATCGGCGGATCGACCAACGCGCCGATCCACCTGATTGCCATGGCGCGGCACATCGGCGTCGAGCTCGACATCGATGACTGGCAGACCCACGGCTACGACATGCCGCTGCTGGTGAATCTGCAGCCCGCTGGCGAGTATCTGGGCGAGGACTACTATCGCGCCGGCGGCGTGCCCGCGGTGGTCGAACCAGCTGATGAGCCGAGGCCTGATCGCCGAGAGCGCCCTCACCGTGCAACGGCAAGACCATCGGCGAGAACTGCCGCGGACGCGCGCATCGAGGACGAGGACGTCATCCGCCCGTTCGACCGGCCGCTGGAGGAAATGCCGGCTTCCTCGTGCTGCCCGGCAACCTGTTCGACTCGGCGATCATGAAGACCAGCGTGATCTCCCAGGAATTCCGCGACCGCTATCTGTCCAATCCGGACGATCCGGAGGCCTTCGAGGGCCGCGCGTCGTGTTCGACGGGCCCGAGGACTACCACGCCCGCATCGACGATCCCGCTCTGGATATCGACGAGCGCACCATCCTGTTCATGCGCGGCGCGGGCCCCATCGGCTATCCGGGCGGCGCCGAAGTCGTGAACATGCGCCCGCCGGCCTATCTGATCCGCGCAGGCGTCCACTCCCTGCCCTGCATCGGCGACGGGCGCCAGTCGGGCACCTCGGGCTCGCCCTCGATCCTGAACGCATCGCCGGAAGCGGCCGCAGGCGGCGGACTCGCCCTGCTTAAAACCGGCGACCGGGTTCGCATCGACCTAAGGCGAGCGCGCGATTTGCTGTTGTCCGAAGCGGAAATGCGAGGCGCGGCGCGAGGCGCTGAGGCGGCCGGCGGCTACGCCTATCCCGCCAGCCAGACGCCCTGGCAGGAAATGCAGCGCGGCATGGTCGGCCAGATGGACCGGCATGTCTCGAGCCGGCCGCCAAATATCAGCGCATCGCCCGGACCAAGGGCCTGGCGCGCGACAATCACTGAAATCAGAAATCCTTCAGGGGGAGCGCCGATGCTCAGACACAGGTTCCTGACCGGAATGGCCGCGATGGCCGCGGGGGCGGTCTGATCACCCGACGACCCAGGCGGAAACGCCCCCGCCGTCCGGCGAGGCGGCCCTCGTGCTGCACGCCGACCAGCCCGGCCCGAAGATCTCGCGCGAGATCTACGGCCAGTTCTCCGAACATCTGGGCTATGGCGTCTATGGCGGCCTGTGGGTCGGCGAGGACTCCAAGATCCCCAACACCCGCGGCTTCCGCAACGACGTGGTGGCCGCGCTCAAGGCCTTGCACGTGCCGATGGTCCGCTGGCCGGGCGGCTGCTTCGCCGACGTCTACCACTGGCGTGACGGCCTGGGGCCCCGCGACAAGCGCCCGGTGACCCTGAACTCCACCTGGGGCGGGGTTGAGGAGTCCAACGCCGTCGGCCTGCACGAATTCATGGACCTCGCCGAGATGATCCGCGGCGAGGCCTACATCAACGGCAATCTGGGCACGGGCTCCGCGCAGGAGTTGTCCGACGAGCTCGAGTACATGACCTCGGACACCCATTCGACCGTGGCCGAGCTTCGCCGGAAGAACGGGCGCGAGGCGCCGTGGAAGGTCGACTGGTTCGCCATCGGCAACGAGCCGTGGGGCTGTGGCGGAAACATGCGTCCCGAGCACTACTCAGACCTCGTGCGCCAGGACGCGACCTTCCTGCGCACGCCGCCGGATCGGCGCCCCCGGATCATCG
>CAWKNT010000010.1:0-842395 GCA_963850935.1 uncultured Isosphaeraceae bacterium | reverse complement strand
ATCGATTGAGGGAGGTTGGTGGCTATACACCGCCCAGTTTGTCAAGCCATAGTGGATCGTCGATTCTTGATTGGCTGGCGAAGTTGACTGGCGGTGGCTTCAAAGATCGAGATCAGGATCAGGACCACAGACGTCACGAGGCAAATTGGATCCTGCTCTTGATCCTGATCTTGAGTCGATTAGAAACGGGAAGACGATCAAGATCAGATCAGAATCAAGATCAGGACCCGGCCCACAATCGCAACGCGGCGCATTAAAGCCCGCTCTTATTATAATCATGCTCTTGATCCGCTGCCGTGGAGTTTTACCCTCGAACCTTCCTAAAAAGCTGCCCTATTAGCATCATAAGTTTGGAGTTTCACTCATGACATTTGATGACACCCAAGTTCGGGATTATCTCCGCACCACGCACGATACCAAGCTCCTCAGCGAACGTGAGAAGCACCTGGTCGGTCTGGCGGTGACCTTGACCCGCGGCTGCCAGGTTTGCACGCGGAACCGCATCGAGAAGGCGCGGGCGGTTGAAATCGGCAACGACGTGTTGAACGCGCTCGTCAGCGTGGTGTCGGCGGTCAATGCCGGGGTGTCGTCTGCGACAGCGAGGGAAGGCTTTCGCTTGGCGGACACGACCAGTCCAGAAGAATGCGGCGATCTCTGCTCACCGGCTGGCACGACCGCGCGGTCATAAGAAACCACGAAGAGGCGAAGCGACCCTCGAATCTGCAGACCAGACTAGCAAAACAATTTAACCACGGAAGGCACCGAAAGTACGGAATGAAAGACGAAAACTAGATTTGGTGGTTCAATATACGCACGTCAAAACCTGTTCCGTTTCCGTGCCTTTCCGTGCTTTCCGTAGTCAAAAAATCCTTGCCTGATTCACGGGAGACGGTGGTTCAGCGGGCGATTCAACTCGGATCGCTCAACGACTTGCCGCATCAGTGCGGCCGGCGCTCCTCCTCCAGATCCTGGCGGAGTTGATCGACGATCTCGCGGTGGTTGTCCGCCACGTTACGGGTTTCGCCCGGGTCGGCGTCCAGGTCGTAGAGCTGGGGCTGCGGGTCGTTGCCCAGTTCGACGTTGGTCGGGCCGCTCTTTTTCGGTCCGTTTGACGCGGGAATGAATTTCCACGTGCCATGGCGGACAGCGAGTCCCCCGGCGTGTTCGATCAGAGTTGCTCGTCCGACCGGGTCGTCACCGAGGAGCGCGGGCAGGTAGTTGCGGCTGTCGACGACGGCCGGAACGCGGTCAGCCGCACCGACCAAAGCCGCGAAGGTCGCGACAAAGTCGACCTGGCTGACAAGCGCCTTCGACGAGGTACCCGGTTTGACTCGCTGCGGCCACCGGACCACGAACGGGACTCGGGTGCCCCCTTCAAACTTGCTGTACTTGCCGCCGCGAAACGGGCCGGCCGGCTTGTGGTCACCGAGTTTTTCGACGGCATCGTCGCGATAGCCGTCATCGACCACGGGGCCGTTGTCGCTGGTGAAAACGACCAGCGTGTCATCGGCCAGTCCAGTTTCGTCGAGTGCCTTCATGACCTCGCCGACCGACCAGTCGAACTCGACGATCGCGTCACCGCGCGGGCCCATTCCGCTCTTACCGGCAAACCGTGGATGCGGCACGCGCGGGACGTGGATGTCGTGGGTCGCGAAGTAAAGGAAGAACGGCTCGCTCTTGTGCCGCTTGATGAAATCCACGGCCTCATGTGTGAACGTGTCGGCCATGGTCTCGTCGTCCCAGAGCGCGGACTTTCCCCCCTTCATGTAGCCGATGCGGCTGATCCCGTCGACGATCGCCATGTCGTGACCGTGGCTGGGATGTAGCCGCAGCAAACTGGGGTTGGCCTTGCCCGTCGGCTCTCCCTCGATGGGCTTGTCGTAGCGGACTTGATCGGGATCAGTGGGGTCGAGACCGACGACCCGGTGATCCTTGACATAGACGCACGGCACGCGGTCGCCGGTCGCCGCCATGATGAAGCTCTCGTCAAACCCGAGCTCGAGCGGGCCCGGCTTGATCTCGCCATTCCAGTCGATCGACTCACTGCCCAGCCCCAGGTGCCACTTGCCGACAACGCCCGTCCGATAGCCCGACCTCTTCAGCACGCTCGCGAGCGTCGGTGCGCCAGGTTCGATGATCAGCCTGGCGTCGCCGGGCAACACTCCCGTCCCTTGTTTCCGCCAGGGATAAATCCCGGTGAGCAAGGCATATCGCGACGGCGTACAGGTCGCGGAGGTCGTGTGGGCGTCGGTGAAGTTCAAGCCTTCTTTCGCCAGGCGGTCGATGTTGGGAGTCAGCCCGGCCGTCGCCCCATTAATGCTCACGTCGCCGTAACCCAGATCGTCCGCGTAGATGAGGACGATGTTGGGTTGGGCCGCGTTGACTTCAGGGGATAAGGATACGAAAAGGCTGATCACCAGGCCGAGGGAGATAGCACGAATCATTAGAGGATGCTCCGCGGCGAAAGTGGTTTTTGAGTGCAACGGCGGAAGCCAGTTACGTTATCCAATCGCGGACCATTGCTCCAGATGGCGTAGATCTCGGCGAACTTTCCCCGTTGTGACGGGGCAGGGGGGGGCTGGTGAAAAGTCGGTGCTCGACGGGTCGCGTTGTTTGGCCGAAGCAGGCTGGTTTTGTTTCACTGACGGCCACGCCCCTCACCCGCCCTTCGGGAACCCTCACCCCGCTCCGCGGGGCGAGGAGGTGCGAAATGATAGGGCTTTCCTCAGGCGAGGCCCGCGAAGTAAGTCGTCGCTTTCTATTGTGGAAGGACTGAAAGTGGACATTTCAACGGCCGAGATAAATCTTCGAGCCCGTGGCGACCGAGATACGAATTCATGAAAATAGATAAGGAAACCAGGAAAGCAGGAAGGAAGAACGATGGCCTTGGAACACGAAGCCTTGACCGAGCGAATCATCGGAGCGGCAATCGAGGTGCACCGGCGGCTCGGGCCGGGAGGCCGTGGGTAGGCAACAGTGTCGGGTTTTAGGCGCGTGTAGCGGAATGCGGGTCATCTATTGCGGCAGACACACAGAGCGAAGTCGCTGGCAAGGACGCCTTTCTCGACGAGGATCGCCTCGAATTCAATCAAGAGGCGCACGATCGATTGCATCTCGGGCGTTGGCTTCGTCATTGCGTCGTGTCTCAAGAGGGGATAGAGCGGATGGAGGACGGTGCCGCCGTAGGGACGGCAGAGCTCGACGTCGAAGTAGGAGGCTGCAAACGGCAGGATGAGCGACGAGCGGACCGATTCCGACGGGTCGTGGGCCAGACTGAATTCAACCGTGGTCTGATCGAGCTGTTTACCACGCCGGAAGTCCGGTGCGATCGCCTGGAGCAGGCGGTTGATGACGTCGAGTTGCTCGTGGGGGTAAACGTTGTAGCAGGGGCCCACGTATTCGTTGAACACGAACACGCCGTCGGAAGTGAGATGCCTTTGACTACGCGGAAGAATCGTTCGATCTCCCGCACGTGGTGGACCGATCCCGAACAGAGGATCATGTCATATATTTGGCCGGACGGGACCTCGAATGCATTGATATCATCAAGATAAAAATGGATGTCGAGATTTCGGGCGGCGGCTTTGGCACGCGCGATCTCGAGACTCGCTTCCGAGAAATCGAATGCGTCCAGCTGGGCAATCCTGCCGAATGACATCATCGCGACCTCGTGGTCGCCCACGCCGCATCCTGGGGAAAGTACACGCGCGAAGTGCCGTTTCTTGAAATAGTCGCGCAAGAGCCAGGTGAGCCAGTGGTCCCTCGACTCGCCGCCCGAGATCCGTTCGTAGACGGCCTCACCGATCAGTGGATTCCCTGTCCATTGATCTTTGGAGGCGATCTCCGGATTGCGCTCCCAGTACGATTTTGCCGTTGAAAGTGTTATGGGCCGTCTCTGGTGCACCGAGCCGTTACCCCGAGATTGTCCGGACCATCGCCGTATCGTCGACAGGATCATGACCACTCCCGGACTGTTGAAACCGTCGCCGAGCTGGGATCAAAATGTGGCCCACTGGACAAGCATTGAATTCGGGAATCTAACGGATTTGGCCCAAAAGGCAAGATCGATTGTTAAGATTCTATAGACACACCGAGCTTTTTTAGGCTCAATGAGGGGAAGGGGGGCGTGCTGAGTAGTCAGTGTTTTGGTTGCGTTGAATCAGATAATGCTGTGACCACCGCCACTGACCCCGCATTCACAAGGGGCGGAAAGTTCAATGGTGGAGTGATCTGGTTGCGTCGAAACGCCTGATTGAGCGAGGCGTCGACGACGCAATCGTATGAGTCGAGACGGGCTACGAGCCCGCCATGTTCGTCCAAGAATTCAATATCGACGACGGCGCGTGTGTCACTTGATCGGCAGATCCCCGCCAGGATCCGAACTCCCGCGGCGGGAAAGCGGCGGCGGAACTGGCGATAGCTGCCGATAGCGGTTGGCAGCGAGTTTGCTCCCAGCCGATCGCGGCACCAGAGAACGACGAGCTGAAAGGCACAGTCGATGGCCAGGGGATCGGTCAGCCATGCGCTTCGCAGCGGTCGATCGAGCCACTCCGCGGGCGCTGGTGCAGTTGACGACCCAGCCGGCGACGGCGCGATCGCCCAGGCCCTCGACCCGCTCGATGCCCTGCATGGCCGGTCCGTGGAACAAGATGCTGCGATAGATGTCCGCCGGCAAATTCGGATAGGGATGCAGGACAGCCTCCGATAGCATGCGCGAGCCCGTCGTGTAGCGATCGGCCAGAATGATGTCGGCTCGCGCATGGGCGACCTCGCGGCCGTCGGCCACGATCCCTTTCAGCTCGGTCGGCACGATAAATTGAGAACCGTGGCGGACCGCCTTGCCCACCCGGACCTCGACGGAGGTCTGCGGGCCTGGGTTCAATATCACCCCTTTCAAAAGCCGCAGGTCGTCGATCCCGGTCACGACCAGTCCTGGATTGCGGTGGACCGCACCCTCGGCCAGCCATTCCAGCATGATTGCCATGGGCAAGACGGCGTGTCCGTCGATGACGTGCGAGGCGAGCACCGGCAACGAGTCGAGATCGACCGTGCGGCGAAATACCGGCTCGAGCTTGCGATCGGCGGTGGGAATGGCGGTAGATTTCGACCTGGGTGTGGCGGTTGTGCCGGCGGTCGCGATTAGGTTCCGCGAGCACGACGACCTCGACCGGACCGGCGGCGCACCCCTTCGGATTTCATCGACAACCAGCGAGCGCCCGCCTCCAGCGGGATCAGCGACGATCCCTTCCTTTTCAAACAGTGGCCTGAGCGAGTCCTTGACCATGCCGCCGGCCCAAGGTCCCCAGTTGTATGAGATGACTCGACAATGCGGCAGACGGACGCGACTGCTGCTGGGCCCACTTGTTGAGCGCTTCGTTGGCGGCAGCGTAGGCCACCTGACCGGCGCGTCCGAACCGCGCTGTCGACGACGAAAAAAGAATCAAAAATGCGAGCGACTCAGGATCGATCGCTTGGAATAGATGCTCGAGGCCGATGACCTTGGTGTCGTAAACCAGGCCTCAAACTGTGCGTCGGTCTGATCGGTGATCTTGCGGTCAGCCACAATGCCGGCGCCATGGATAAGACCGCGGATCTTGCCGTATTTGGCCTGAATTTCCTCGATGACGGCACTTACGGCTGCGCCGTCGCGCACGTCGACCGAGCGATAGATCCACGTGTGCGCCGGCCTCTTCGATACGAGCGAGGTTGCGGCGGATTTCGCGCTCGGTGAAAATTCGGCGCGTCTCTTCGCCGAGCTCGAGGGGGTCGGGCGCCGATTGGATCGGTGCCAGCAAGGCGCGCTTGAGCTGGGCCTCGTCGCGAATATCCGCCATCCAGTCTGGCTCGGCGGCCGGGGACGGCGTTCGGCCGAGCAAAACCAGTCGCGGCCCGAACGAACCGGCCAGGGCGACAGCGACTTCGGCAGTGACCCGCGTGCGCCGCCGCTGATTACGACCAGATCGTTGCGCCCCAGTAGAACGCAACGGCTATTGTGCACGCTACTATGTGAAGAATAGCTCGAGACGGGCTCGATCTCGACGGACACGCGATCATTGCCGGACTTGAGCCCAACTTCAGCGGGCCCGCGGCAGATGATTTCATCCACAATCGCCAGGGCGGCTTCCTCCGCCGATTCGATCGAGCAGTCGAGGTCGAGGGCCTTGCAATCGACTCCTTGCCACTCGTGGCGGGCCGTCTTGGCCAGGCCCGCGAGTGCCCCGGCGGCAGGGCTCGATTCCGATGCGAGTCCGGTGAGACCAAAACTTCCATCAAGGCGCGAAACCGTGACGAAGACAGCACTGCCACGGCTGGCGGACTGCTGGAGGGCTGGGCCGGCGGCGCGAAGGGCTCGGAATGCGTCCTGGACGAACGTCGGCCCGTGCGGTTCGCGCGGAGCCAGAATGATCAACCCGCAAAGTGAGTCGTCTGGCTGCGGTATGGGCTCTTGATTGAGCCGGACGACCTGGCAGCGCAGGTCTCGTCTTTTGAGCGCCGCTGCGAGCGCGTCGGTCAAGGGTGAGCCATCCGCCGTGATCCAGACCAGCCCGCCGGACGGGAGCCGAAGCCGTTCGCGTTTTTCCCGGTCTTCCAGCGCGGAGCAACCGGATAGAGCAAACGGAGGTCCATTGGTCGAGCCTGGCGCATGCCGTTTTCGCTGTGTCTTGGCCCATCTTGCTCGGGCCTTCCTGCTAACCGGTCGTGCGTGATTCCGGGAGGGCGAGGCTCCGTCCGAGTCGCATTGTGCCACGGCTCGCCAGGAGGCTCGCCCTCCCAGTTTCGGGCAACGGCAATGGGCGGCTCGATGCGACCGTTGCTCTTATCCGGATCGCGCATTGGCTCGTGCTTTATTGCAGGGACAGACGAGGGAGGAGCGGCGAGCGCCTGCGCGATCTGCCGGAGCGTGGCCAAAGATCCCAGTTGCTCGGGGCTGATCGAGCCGGCGCCGGAAGCCGCTCCTGCACGGCCGAGAGGATCTCGACCCGCTTGATCGAGTCGATACCGAGGTCGGTGTCGAGCCGCATGTCGAGCTCGAGCATGTCGATGGGATATCCTGTCTTGTCGGCCACGGCTTCGAGCAAGACCCGCGCGAATGATTCCGTGTCGACGGCTTTGTTCGTCGCAGCGCCATTCGAGTCGGCGTTATTGCTCGTTGGCGATTCGCCGGGCCGGCCCAGAAAAGCGACGATCTCCCGCAGCGTTCCCAGGGTCCCGATTTGTTCGGGACCAGCCGCAGGCGCCGTCGGGAGTCGGTCCTGGATGCGCCGAAAAGATCTCGACCCGCTTGATCGAGTCGATGCCCAGATCGGTGTCGAGCCGCATGTCCAGCTCGAGCATGTCGGCGGGATAGCCCGTCTTGTCGGCGACGATCTCCAGCAGCAGTTGAGCGATCTCGCCTGTCGGTTCGCGCTGTGGGTCGCGTTGCAGGAACGGCAGGATCTGGTTGCGCGTGATCGTGATCGGGAAGTGCCTGGCCGAGGAAGTCGACGATCGCTCGCAAGCTGCGGAACGAGCCGAGTTGCTCCGGCTGGAGCGCGGGCAGACCGGGCAGTCGGTCCTGCAAGGCCGAGAGGATCTCGACGCGCTTGATCGAGTCGATGCCGAGGTCGGCGTCGAGCTGCATGTCGAGATCGAGCACCTGGACGGGGTATCCCGTCTTCTCGGCGACGACCTCGATCAGTATGGAGGCCAGCCGATTCGCGACCACAGTGGCAGACTGAAGTGATCATCGGCTCTATCGGCTGCTCGGGCGAGATGCGGCTCTGCGACGGCGCGTCCTGAAGCATTGCCGTTCCTGTGATTCGGCCGACGGAATCGAACGAGTCGGCCGATCGTCGAGCTGGCGTCGGTGTCGAGGGTTGTTCTCGACCGTTTGAGTTGGCTGGCGGCTCGAGCGATCGCGCAGGAGTAGTGGCGGCCGAATCGAGCAAGGCGAGCGACAACGCGTTGCTCCTGTTCGAGCAGCTTGAGGAAGATCTGCTGGGTCTTTTCCTGCCCCTCCAGGAACTGCCGGTGCAAGGCGGCGGTTTGTTCGGCCATTCGCTGCGAGGGCCAGCAGGTTGTCTTGCGCGTTCTGCGAGTGCCGCGACAAGGCTGCCGCCTGCGATGAGCTGACCGCGGGCGATCTGCAGGGTCGAGCGAGCTTGTTTGTTTCTCCGCGTCATCGCGCGGCGCGATGAAGTGCGAGGAAGACGTGGCCGTTGGTGTGATGGGAGTTGATCCGCTCGGGCGGTTCATGGTCCAATCGATCTCGGAATGATCGGGCGGCTGGTGATGCGAAGACGATCGCCGTGGATTTTCCCTCGCGATCGAGAACCGCGGCGACAGCGGCTTGACCGTCTTGTCGTACTTCGTCGTCCGGCGGCAGGGTTGTCGGTTCGATTGTCTTCGTTGCGGTGCCTTCGGTCTGGCGTTGGCGCCGCAGATCTTGACGGTGAGGCCCGGTTTCGTGTCGGCGTGTTACCGGTTCGCGGCACCCTTCGTCCCAGCGAGTAAGATCGACAGCATACCCAAGCGGCGGCCAAGGTTGCGAGCGAGCAGGCCAGATCGTGCAGGTTGCCGGTGCTCCGCGCGAGGCGTCGACGGCCAGGGCGAGATGTTCGCGTCCCTCGAGGATCGCGCGGACCAGCCCGGTGAGCTTGGCGTCGGGGCCGACTTCGAGAAAGGTCCGCGCCCCCATCGCGATACATCGCTTCGATCTGGGCGACAAACTCGACCGGCCGGGCGAGCTGGCCGGCCAGCAGGGCGCGGGCCGCGTCGGGGTCGTCGGGATAGGGCTGGGCCGTCGCGTTGGCGAAGACGGGAATCGCCGACGGCTGCAGATGCGATCGACGTCGAGGGCTCGTCGGAACGCGTTCCTCGGCACGCGGCCACGGCCGGCTGTGAAACGCCGCCGACACCGGCACGAGCCGGGTCGTGATCCCGCGCTCGTCAAGCAGCCGTTTGGCTCGCTCGATCTCGCGACGTCGACCCGACAAGACGCATTGCCGGGGGGCGTTCTTGTTGGCGATGACCAGGTCCAGACCATGCTCGTCGAGCAAGTCGGAGACCTGCTCGAGCGGAGCGAAGACCGCCAGCATCGCTCCCGTCCCCGCCTCGTCGGCGCAACTCGCCATGATCTCGCCGCGCCGTCTGGGCCAGGAGGGCCAGCGATCGATCGTCAATCCGGCCGGCCGCGCACAGCGCGGTCAGCTCGCCGAAGCTGTGCCCCCCGGTCAGGTCGGGGCGAACCCCGAAATCCTCGAGGATCCGCAGCAGTCCCAGGCTGACCGCTCCGATCGCCGGCTGTGCGAACCGCGTGTCGCGCAGGGCCAGTTCCTGGTCGCTGGCGCGTCGCCTCGTCGAAGGCCGTCGGCGGATAGATCCGATCGCGACAGGCGGGCTCGTGCTCGATCGCGCACAGCTCGTTCGCCACGGCCAGCGCCGCCTGCATCCGCGGAAACCGGCAGGCCAGCTCGCGCAGCATGCCGACGTACTGCGACCCCTGACCGGGGAAGAGCATCGCGAGTCGGCCGGGCGCAGGCCCGACCCCGACGAAAACTCGCCCCGATTCCGTGAGCGCGGCGGACCGGTGTCGCTCGCTGTATGGCTGGCCGAAAGAGCCGTCGACGATCAGCGATTCCAGCCTGGCTCGCGCCGCGGCCGCCATGGCGCACGAGGTCGGCCTTGCCCCGTTCCGACGACCAAGCAGCACACGGAAGCGATGGCTCGCTCTCGAAACGCAGCGCGGCTCCGCGATCCCTCGGCACGAATTTCGTTCCAGTCGCGCAGGCTTTCGAGCGACTGCGAGCGCGGCGGTGATCTCGGCGGCGTATCGCTCGAGAAGGCGAGGATCTGCACGTCGCCGTCCCAGTCGACGCCGGGCTTGTCGGGCTCGGCTTCTTCGAGCACGCAGTGGAAATTGCTGCCGCCGAACCCGAACGCGCTGACGGCCGCGCGGCGAGGATGCTCGGCGCGCGGCAGCCAGGGCGCGCCTCGGTGCGCTCAAGTAAAACGGCGAGCTGCCGCCGGCGAGCGGCTCGATCGGCCGGCGCACTTTTGAGGTCGGCGGCAAGACCTTGTGATGCAGCGCCAGCGCGGCCTTGATCAGCCCGGCGGCCCCGGCGGCGGCCTTGGTATGCCCGACCTGCGACTTGACCGACCCCAGGGCACACCACGAGCCCTCGGCCGCGGCCGCCCGATAGACCTCTTCGAGCGCCGCCAGCTCGATCGCGTCGCCGACCTTCGTCCCGGTCCCGTGGGCCTCGACCAGCTCGACCGTCGCCGGGCTCGATCCCGGCCGAGCTGGTACGCCTGCTCGAGCGCCTTGACCTGCCCCGCGGCCGACGGCGCATAGACCGCCTGCCCCTTGCCGTCGCTCGAGCTGCCCGATCGAGCGGATCACCGCGTAGATCCGGTCGCCGTCGCGCCGGGCGTCGTCCAGCCGCTTCAGGACCAGCACCCCCAGGCCCTCGCCCAGGATCGTGCCGTCGGCCTCCGCGTCGAACGGCCGGGCATCCCCGCGTCGGCGAGAGCGCCGGCGTCTTGCTGAAGCACATGTACATGAAAATGTCATTGAACGTATCGAGCCCGCCGGTGACGGCCAGGTCGCAGCGGCCGGCGGCGAGCTCGAGCGTGGCGAGGTTGACGGCGCCCAGCGAGCTGGCGCAGGCGGCGTCGACGACGCAGTTGGTGCCGCGCAGGTCGAGCCGGTTGGCGATCCGGCCGGCGGCGACGTTGCCCAGCAGGCCGGGGAACGAGTTTTCCTGCCAGCCGACGTAGGAGTCGGCGATTCGCCGGACGACGTCTTCGGTGGTGGCCTGGTCGACGCCGGCCGCCTGCGAGTGCTCGCCGCCAGATCGGGTGGCCGAGCCGGGCGCCCAGGGGAATCACCAGCTCGAGCGTGCCGGTGACGCCCAGGATCACGCTGACCTTGTCGCGGTCGAGTGTCGGGCTGGTCGAGGCAGCCGGCGTCGTCAAGTGCCTGGCGGGCCACCATCAGGCCGAGCAGCTGCGTGGTGTCGGTCGCCTCGACCGAATTGGGGGCGATGCCGAAGTCGAGCAGCGGGAAATCGACCGGCGTCGAGAAAACCGCCGCGATGGGCGTAGGTCCGGTCGGGGGCCTTGGGGTCGTTGGTCGAAATAGTCCGCGACTCGCCAGTGGGATTCGGGCACCTCGGTGATCGCGTCGATGCCGTTGCGGATATTGGCCCAGTAGCGTGCCAGGTCCTCCGCCTGAGGAAACATGCATCCCATTCCGATGATGGCCACCGGAACCGGGGGCGAGAGATCGGACGAATTCAAGTCTTTACCCTTTCGAACGTCGTTAGAGGCCATCGCAAGCCGCGGGTTATTCGAGCGCCGGAAGTTCGCGATGATCGTGGTATGTTAGGATAAGAACAACCGGTTCTCAATCTCGGTGAGCTCCAGGGGAGCCAATCGGGGCACGCCGCGCGGCAGGCTGACCCCTTGAATGCTCGCGATCCGCGCACGGGTCAAGACCGCCGCGCCATAGAGGATATTGAGCGCGACCGTCGCCACCCGGCGATTCTCGGGCGGCTCGAGGAACGAGCCGCGCACCCAGTCGTTGAACGCGGCCATGGCCGGCCCGCACCAGATCTGGTAGTCGACCGTCCGCGACGGCTCGCCGCTGTTGGCCCAGTGCGACGACATCCCCAGGTACCAGCGAAAGACCAGCGCCATCTTTTGCTTGGGATCGCGGTTCGACCGCTCGATCCGCGACGGGTCGCGCTGCTGAAAATACGCTTTGGTCTGCTCCCAGATCGTCTCCGAGCGGGGCGCGGAAGATGGTCTTCTCGAGTGTTCGCCCGCTCGCCGGCGGGGATCTGGTCGAGGCCGTCGTGCGCGCGGTACAGCTCGTAGAGCTTGGCGGCCCGCATCGCGAACAGCGTGCCGCGCTTGAGCACCTGGACCTTCACGCCCATCTCGAACATGTCGGCCGCCGGGGCCATGGCGATGTCGGCCTGCTGCGCCTGGGCCAGCATCCGCCGGACCGCGTCGGACGTCGCCGCCTCGACGCACGACTGGTTGACCGAGCCGGTCACCAGGTAGGCCGCCCCCATCGCCAGCGCCGCGGCCGCCGCCCACGGCGTCGAGATGCCGCCGGCCGCGCCGACGCGGAGCGGCCGATCGTAGCCATGCCGCTCCGACATGCGTGTCGCGCAGGTTCAGCATCGTCGGCAACAGACGATCGCCGGCTGGTTGTCGGTGTGCCCGCCGGAATCGGCCTCGGCCGTGATGTCGTCGGCCATCGGAATTCGCGTCGCCCACTCCGCCTGCTCGGCCGTGATCTCGCCGCGTGGCGACCAGCTCGCGGAGGATTTGCGGCGGGCGGCGGCGCCATGAACTTGGAGGCGACCTCGACCCGCGAGACCTTGGCGATGATGCGGTTGGCCGCGACGACCCGCCCCGAGTCATCGCGGCGGAGCCCCGCCACGCGATAACGGACCACCGGCAGCGTCAGGTTGAGAAACGCCGATGCCTCGACCAGCCGCACGCCGCCGCCGGAGGTAGAGATCGACGACGGCCGCCTCCAGCTCGGGCTCGCCCGGGCTGTGGATCAGGTTCATTCCGTACGGAATCGAATCGCCCGTGCCATGCTGAATCCGATCGATCGCCTGCTCGACCGCGCCCAGCGGCAGCCCTGCCGAGCCGAAGATCCCCAGAAATCCCGTTCGCGCCCATCGCCTCGACGATCTCGACCGACCCGATCCCGTTGGCCATCGCCCCCGACATGAACGGATAGCGCAACCCATGATCGCATCGGAAGCTCGCGTCGCCCAGGTCTTCGAGACGGCAGGCCGGGCATCGACGCGCGCTCACCTCGCCATCGCCGCTCGAAACCGTATCATCGGGTCAGATCGTCGACCACCTCAGGCGCCCCGACCGATTCACCATCGCAGAACGACTTGCCGATCCAGCCCAGTGCATCGCTCCAGAGTCTCAGTGCAGAAGTCGAGGCCACAACCACGGCGTTGCTCCGAACTCAGTCAGTCAATCAATGCGTGGTAGCACGACGAAAGTTGTACGTGGCGCGGAATGTCAGTCTTCAGCGAGTTGGTCGCATTGGATTCAGAGCAAACTCGCGGCGATAGCAAGGCGCAACTCGACAGACAGATCCGGGAATCCCGCAATATTGGACACGGCCACGACGGATATCTCTGGCGAGACGTCGGATCGAACCTCGAGGTGGATCGCGCCGCGTCATTTCATGGGTGTACGATCGCTGCTTCGTCGAAGTTACTCAAGCGACTGGTGCTCGCCGGTCGCGGGGTATCGTAGCCGAAAATGGGGTGCGGGAACGACCGGGACCGGTTCGGCGGCGATCGCCTCGGTGATCAGGAACGGAGCGGGGCCGTGGTAAACGCGCTGGGCGACGGCCTTCAAGCCCGCCTGGGTCATCAACTCGCGAAACCGCTTGGCGGAGGCATGGTGCACGTCTCCTTCAACGCCGGCGACGCAGACGTCATAGATGAACCAACCCCATAGCGCCGTCTCGGTATCCGTCGATGATCATCAACCGCCCGCCGGGCCGCAAGACGCGCCGCATCTCGGCGACCGCGCGATCCTGCCGCGGGTAATGGTGGAAGCTGTTGGCGCAGGTCACGATGTCGAATGATCCGGAGGCGAACGGCAGTCGCTCGCTGTCTCCCTGCACCGGTAAGACGTGTCCTCGATGAAGTCGCCACCGCGGCTTGTCCCTTGGCCAGCATGTCGGAGACCAGGTCGACGCCGCAGACCTCGACCTGCGGCAAGATGCCCGGACCTTGGATGCAAACAAGCCCGTCCCGCAGCCCACGTCCAGCATCTTGATCGGCCGGTCACCCGCCGCTTCGCGGATCCGTCTGATCAAAACGCGGTGCGACGGCCCGAACAGCAGCCATTGAAGGATGCTTCGGTCGTAACTCTCGCTCCACCGGTGAACTCCTGGGCTACCTGGTGCTTGTCGTAACCCATGCCGTGGCCTCCTTGCCGGGCGAACCTGCGGGCGTCATTCCCAGTCGTTCTCGGCCGGTCTTCCTGCGGCCGGCCCTGTTCTTTTTAGTCTTTAACGAATGTCGGCTGATCCCGCAACCCGGAATTGACCCAGACCTTGATCAATTCGTATCTTACGGTGCGAGTGGAAAGAGCGGTGCCGGGGGCGTATGATCCGATAAGTGAGGTGGTGAATTCACGCAAAGTCTGGTTATTTGATCCGAAACGCAGTCCGGTTGCCGACTCAAAGGTGGAATCGCGTGCGGCCTAACCCGGTCTACCTTGACAATCATGCGACGACGCGGACCGATCCCCGGGTCGTCGAGGCCATGATTCCTTATTTCACTGAGCTTTACGGCAATTCCGGCAAGCGTCTCGCATCGGTTTGGCTGGGAGGCGGCCGAGGCCGTCGAGCGTGCCCGAGAGCAGGTTGCGCGGGCCATCGGCGCCGAAGCCCGGGAGATCGTCTTCACCTCCGGGGCGACCGAATCGAACAACCTGGCGATCAAGGGGCTCGCGCGGGCAGCGACCCGGCGCGGCAACCACCTGGTGACGGCCGCCTCCGAACACAAGGCGGTCCTCGACCCTATCAAGCGGCTGGCGCGGCAGGGCTGGGAGATCACGATCGTTCCCTGCGACGAATTTGGTCGGCGTCTCGGCCGACGCCGTCGCCGACGCACTCACCGATCGGACGGTCCTGGTCTCGATCATGGCCGCCAACAATGAAGTCGGTGCGATCAATCCGATCGCCGAGATCGGCCGGCTCTGCCACGAGCGCGGCGTCGTTTTCCACACCGATGCCGCCCAGGCGGTCGGCAAGATACCGCTCGACGTCCATGCCGACGCCGTCGATTTGCTCAGCTTGTCCGCACACAAAATCTACGGGCCCAAAGGGATCGGCGCTCTTTACGTCCGCCGGCGCGATCCCCAGGTCCGGCTTGAGCCGCTCTTCGACGGCGGCGGGCACGAGCGCGGCCTGCGGAGCGGGACGGTGCCGGTTCCGCTCGTCGTGGGGCTGGGTTTGGCCGCCGAGATTGCGGTTCGCGAACGCGCCGACGAGGCGCGTCCGGCTGCTCGAGCTGCGCGAGCGACTGCATCGAGGGGATCGCCGGCCGTGTCCCGGCGAATCCGCCTCAACGGTCCGCCCGATCGATCGCCTGCCGGGAAACCTCAACCTCAGCTTTGCGCGACGTCGATGGCGAGGCCCTCATGATGGCGATGCGCGACGTCGCCGTCAGCTCGGGTTCGGCCTGTTCGTCGGCCAACCCCGAGCCGAGCCATGTTCTTGCTGGCGATGGGGCTCGATGAAGACATGGCGCGTGCCAGCCTTCGGTTTGGCCTGGGCCGGTTCACGACGGCCGAGGAAATCGATTTCGCCATCGAGGCGGTGGCGGCGGCCGTCGCGCGGCTGCGCCAGAAGAGTGTTGCCTGGACGGTCCGGGATGGCGCATGATTTGACTTCACGGTATGATACATTATCACGATCTGGGTACTCCAGAAATCGATTCGCAGAGTTCCCACTCAAACAGGAGATGTAGTCGATGGGCGTGTCACTGACCGAAAAGGCCGCGAACGAAGTCAAGAAGATCATCACCGAGCAAAACCTCCCCGAAGGCACCGTCCTGCGCGTCGGCGTCCAGGGAGGGGGATGCAGCGGTTTTTCCTATAGCCTGGGGTTCGACACCGCAACCTCCGAGCGCGACCGCGTCATCGAGGTTCACGGCATTCGCATGGTCGTCGACAAGAAGTTTGACCCCTACCTCGATGGCACGGTCGTCGATTACTACGACGGTCTCGAGAAGCGGGGCTTCGTGTTCAACAACCCCAACGTCGTCAAGAGCTGCGGCTGCGGCAGCTCGTTCCAGGTTTGAGTTCGTACAACGTAAAGTCGCTTGAGACCGTCGCCGACCGCCTCTCCCGCCCTGCGGGCATGCTCTTCCGCCCGGGAGAGGAGAAACGATACGCAGCGCCTTTCGAGCGTGACACGGGCATCTTGCCCGTGTCGGCTCGCATCACGGGCTGGAAGACCCGCACGCTTCGGTTGGGGCGAGGGGCTAGGTATACCTGCAAGTGATCACCACTGCCATCCGTCGCGCAATTCGGAATTGACGACGCAGTCCGCCGGCCAGCGATTCTGTGAAGCTCCACGATGGTCGTGGCCGCCAGCTCGGCCATGTCGCGCATCGATTGCGTGTCGGTGCCGGCGATGTGGGGGCTCAAGACGACGTTGGGAAGTCCGAGCAGCGGGTTGCCTGGCTCGGGCGGCTCGTGGTTGAGCACGTCCAGGCCGGCGCCGGCGAGATGTCCGGAGACCAGGGCGTCGCGCAGGTCGGTTTCGACGACCAGCCCGCCGCGCGACGTATTGACGAGATAAGAGCCCGGGCGCATCTTCGCCAGGAATTCGCGGTTGACCATGCCGCGCGTGGCTTCGGTGAACGGCAGGTGCAGGCTGACGACGTCCGAGCTCGCCAGCAGCTCGTCGAGCGGCAGCCGCTCGATACCGTGCCGCTCGTCGAATTCGGCATGGACGAACGTGTCGAACGCGACGACGCGCATCCGGAACGCCAGGGCACGCAGGGCGACCGCCCGGCCGATGCGGCCCATGCCGATCAAGCCCAGGGTCTTGCCGCGAATCGGGCGTGACCAGTGCCCGGTCCCAGCCTCCTGAGTGGATGACGCGATCGTTGGGGACGATGCGCCGCGCCAGTGCCAGCAGCAGGGCCATGGTCTGCTCGGCGACGCTTTCCTGGTTGGTCCCGGGCGTGATCGTCACGGCGACCTTGTGCGCGGACGCGGCGGCCAGATCGATCAGGTCGTAGCCGACGCCGGTTCGTGCGATCGCCCGGAGACGCGGAGCGATCGCGAACAGATCGCGGCGTCATTCGTTCGCCGCCGGCGAGCATCGCGTCGATCTCGGGAAGGTGGGGACGAAGCTGCGATGTTGTCAGGGAGAAATCGCCCACCGGGTCGACCGGCTCGAAGCCGGCGTCGGTCAGGATCTGGCGAAACCGGCCGGGTTGGTTGCGAAGCAGGTAGGGACCGATCAAAACTCGAGGCATGGTCAGCTCGGCGAGATTGTGGTTATCATTACGGAATTACGGAGATCCAGGTCGCAGGCTGACGCTGTTACTTTAGAGGTATACCGCCACGCGTCACTTGCGTTGGTCAGCGGCCTAACTTATTCTCATCGGACTCATTCGGCAACCGGGCAATGCCGGTCGAGGCGCCGCCCGTAAACCGGCGCGAACCGTCGGTAGAGCCTGTATGTGGCCGAGTCCATGCTCAGGGCGGCCAGCATGGAGCCGAGAGATCGCGGGCAAGGACCAAAGTGTACGGTATGATTGGGCAGCCAGCCATGATTTCGTAGTTCTAATCATTTGTGAAGCGGTTTCATCCCGCTGCGCGGAAAGCGTGCCATGGGGGTAATGAAGTTCAGGCTTCCCTCGAACGAACCGGCTCACCGGCCTCCCGATTATCGCAAGGCGTACATCACCGGCCTTGATCGGACCCCGGGACGGCTGGCGGTCGAGCTGCGGAATGGCCTGATGACCTGCGTTCGAGACACGCCCGAGAGCGGGCGCCTCTTCGTGCCCGTGGCCGATCGAAGGGCATGGCATGCCGATCGTCGGGACGGCCACGCTGGCCGAACGGACCTCTGCCTTACATGCTGGCGGTCGAGCTCGCTCGCGGCAAGCTCAACGATATCCGCAACCAGTTGTCCGATTGGGTGCAGATGGGCCTGCGCTCGACCCCCGAGCTGGACGAGGCGCTGGCCGAAGCACAGCACGCGTTTGTCCGCTGCGCCACGTCGACGGATCAGCCCGATGTGTGCACCGAGGCCGCTCGCGCCTCGCTGCAAGCGGCATCGCTGGCGGGCGATCTGTTGATCGACGCGTACACCGCCCAGATCCTTCAGAGCCGGCTGGCGGCGACGTCCAGGCTGTCCACCCACCTGGGCTGCGTTCTCGACTTTCCGCCACAGAAACTGCCGGCGGCGATCGATTGGCCGACCGCATTCAACTTGTGTCACCTGGGTGTTTCGTGGAAGCAGGTGGCCCCCTCCGGAGGGCCAGTATCGCTGGGACGTGCTCGACGCCCAGCTCGCCTGGTGCCGCTCGAAGTCGGCCTGACATTCGAGGTCGGGCCGTTGATCGAGTTTCGCCAGGGTGCCCTTCCCGACTGGATCTGGCTCTGGGAAGGCGACTGCGAGACGATCAGCGGGATTAGCGGCCGACTTCGTCCGGCAGATCGGTGCAGCGCTACCGCGGGCGAGTTCCGCTCTGGCACGTGGTCCACCGGCCCGGCAGCGGCGAGATCCTCGGCTTGACCGAGGAAGAGCAGATCCGGATCACCGCGCGTGCCGTCCAGGTCGCTCACCAGACCGATCCGTCGGCCCAACTGACGATCGGCATCGACCGTCCGTGGGCCGAGTGGATGGGCACGAGCCACTTCCAGCTCGGCCCGCTTCACCTTTGCGACTATCTGCTCCGGGCCGACCTGGGGCTCTCGGGCGTCGCGATCGAGATCGCGCCGGGCTATTTCGTCGCCGGGCAGCCACATGCGCGACCTGTTCGAGCTGTCGAAGCTGCTCGACCTGTATTCGCTCTTGAATGTCCCGCTCCACGTCTGGATGGCCCTCCCCTCCGGCCGACCGGCCCCGACCCCAATGCCGATCCCCAGGTGCGGGTCGAGCCGTCGCAGTGGCCGGTCCCGCTCGACGAAAACCTGCAAGCCGCCTGGGGCGCGAAGTGGATCGCCCTGGCCGTCGCCAAGCCGTTTGTCCGCACGCTGAGCTGGCTGCAACTGAGCGACGCCTTTCCGCACCTCTATCCGCACGGCGGGCTGCTTCGCCCGATCAGACTCCCAAGCCGCTCTATTCCGTGGCTGCAAATGCTGCGCAAGGAGACTCTTGCCTAACCGGCATCTCCGCGGCGAGCTCGATACCGCTCAGACCTGCTCCCACGACGACAACCGTGAAACGCCGCGGGGAACAGTCTTGGCCGGTGCGGCGCTTCCAGATGAGTGTTGAGCCGAACTGCTCTCTACTTGAGTCCTGCAGCCGTTCGTCCTACAATTGTCATTGACAAGCTCGTTTGATGCGAGCTTATGCTGCATCGCGCTGAATCACGGGCTATGCAAGCACCGTGATATATTGGTGAACGAGTCAGCTTATCGACGAGGGGGACAACTATGTTTGCGTCGAACTCGATCGGTCGCGTTTCCGGGCGCGTGACACCCTGGTTCCAGATCAAGGTGTGGCACATCGCGCTTCTTGTGGTGATCGTGGCAATCGCGACGCGCGATATTCAGACT
Source organism: uncultured Isosphaeraceae bacterium (assembly GCA_963850935.1). GTDB lineage: Bacteria > Planctomycetota > Planctomycetia > Isosphaerales > Isosphaeraceae > CAWFRS01. The sequence continues at coordinate 823,111 of CAWKNT010000010.1, read as the reverse complement.
CACGCCCGGAACGAGCCGGCCCTTCAGCTGCTGGCCGCGGCAGGTTATGCCGGCTATTTCTTCTTGGCCTGGCTCATCTGGCTGCGGGTACGGCGGTTCGAGGCTGCGCTCGGCTTGCCCGTTTTGCTGGGCGTTTTCATGACTGCGATGGCCGCAATATTCTTCATCGCTACCGTGGTTTATCTGGTGATCGAGTACGCCTACCTGGTCGGACATCTAATCTGAGGCTTCAAACTGCGTTGCCACCAATCGTAACCCGCATTATAATCACTGGTTCTTCCATCAAGAGTTGGTCGGCGGGGTTTTGACGACTGATGTTCGACGACTTGCAAAAACGGCTCTCGTCGGCCTTTCGGCGCTTTCGCGTCAGCGGTGTTCTGACCGAAGCGAACATGAAGGAAGGTCTGCGCGAGGTTCGGACCGCGCTGCTCGAGGCCGACGTCCATTTCGACGTCGTCCAGGAGTTCATGGCGCGGATCAACGACGAGGCGGTCGGCACGCAGTTGATCAAGAGCATTCGGCCCGAGCAGCAGATCGTCAAGATCGTCCACGACGAGCTGATCGAGCTGATGGGGCCGGTCGATCCGTCGATCCGGTTCGAGAAGGCCGGGACCACGGTCTTGATGTTGTGCGGCCTTCAGGGCTCGGGCAAGACGACCACCTGCGGCAAGCTGGCCCGGCTGCTTGCAGATCGCAGGGCCGCAAGCCGATGCTGGTCGCCGCCGACCTCCAGCGACCGGCGGCCGTCGAGCAGCTCAAGGTCATCGGCAGCCAGGTCGGCGTGCCGGTCTTCAGCCAGAGCCGATTCGAACCCGGTCGCGGTCTGTCAGCAGGCGCTGGTCGAGGCCAACCGCGCGGGCTGCGACACGCTGATTCTCGACACGGCCGGCCGGCTGCACGTCGACGACGAGCTGATGGCCGAGCTGACGCAGATCGAGAAGAAGGTCAAGCCGCACCAGGTCTTCTTCGTCTGCGACGCGATGACCGGCCAGGACGCGGTCGCCTCGGCCGACGCCTTCAACAAGGCCCTCGAGCTCGACGGCGTGATCCTGACCAAGCTCGACGGCGACGCCCGGGGCGGGGCGGCGCTCTCGGTCCGCAAGGTCACCGGCGTGCCGATCAAGTTCGTCGGCAAGGGCGAAAAGCTCGACAAGCTCGAGCCGTTCGATCCCGAGCGGCTGGTCGGCCAGATGCTGGGCATGGGCGACATCGTCGGCCTGGTCGAGGCCGCCCAGGGCGCCGTCGACGAGGAAGAGGCTCGCCGCCAGCAAGAACGGCTCGCCAAGGGCAAGTTCGACCTCGACGACTTCCGCAAGCAGATCGTCAACATGAAGAAGATGGGTTCGATGCGGGACCTGATGAGCAAGATCCCCGGCTTGAACCAGATGGCGCTCGATGAGCTGGGCGGAATCGACGCCGACGAGGAGATCAAGCGGATCCAGGGGATCATCGACAGCATGACCCCGGACGAACGCAGCGACCCGACGCTTGATCGACATCTCGCGGCGGCGGCGGATCGCCGCGGGCAGCGGCGTCGACCCGGCCGACGTGTCGGGCCTGGTCAAGCAGTTCGACGCCATGGCGGCCGTCGTCAAGCAGATGGCCCAGATGAGCATGCTCGACAAGATCCGGACCTTGACCGGGCTGGGTCGGGCGGCCGCCACCAACCCGGCCGCCCAGATCGTGCCGACCAAGGTCGGGACCGGCAAGCGGCTCTCGCCCAAGGAACGCGAAAAACTGAGAAAGCAGCGCGAGAAGGAAGAACGCCGCCGCCGCCGCGAAGAACGAAACGGATCCGGCTGAAGATCGGGTCCGTTGCTTGACCTGTGCGGTGACGCCGCCCAAGGTGGTCGCCGCACCGGCGATCTTGTCCATGTGTGATTTGATCTGAGTGATTTGATTGAGGAGTATGACGCGTGGTTCGACTTCGGATGAAAGCCTGGGACGCCGGCACCGACCGTTTTTCCGGATCTGCGCCATGGATTCGCGGACGGGGCGAGACAGCTGCCCGATCGAAGAGCTGGGGCACTATGACCCGATGTGCAAGGATGCGGAAACGCAGACGGTCTTGAATGTCAGCCGGGTGCAGGTACTGGCTCTCGGTCGGTGCGCAGCCGTCGCACAAGGTGCAGTGCTCTTGAACAAGAAAGGCGTGAAGAAACCCGCGCCGGGAGAGCCGTGGCAGGTTGCCGAGACTCCGGCCGCGGCCGGCCGCGGCCACCGGCAGGACACTGCAGCCGGCCGCTACCTGACCGGAAACGGACGTCGCGTCTCATGTCCGCAATCGCCGCCGCATCGCATCGACGTGCTGACCCTGTTTCCCCGCGATCTTTGACGGTTTCTTGAGCCAGAGCATTCTGAGTCGGGCGATCGACAAGGGGCTGGTCGAGATCGAGCGTTGGGACATCCGCTCGTGGGCCGAGGGGAAGCACAAGCAGGTCGACGATCGGCCGTTCGGCGGCGGGCCGGGCATGGTCTTGATGGCCCCGCCGGTGGTGGCGGCGACCGAGGCCGTGCGGGCAGCAGCCGAGCCGCCCGGGCGCCTGATCATGCTCTCGCCGCAGGGACGCCGGCTCGATCAAGGCCGCGTCGCCGAGCTGGCCGAGGAACCTCGACTGATTCTGCTTTGTGGTCGTTACGAGGGTTTCGATGAACGCATCATCGAGATCCTTCGAGCCCGAGCTGCTCTCGGTGGGCGACTATATCCTCTCCGGAGGAGAAGTCGCCGCGATGGTCTTGATCGACGCGGTCGTGCGGCTGATCCCCGGCGTGCTCGGCGATGATCGAAGTGCGATCGACGAGTCGTTCGGCCCTGATGGAGGACTCGAATATCCCCAATACACTCGCCCTCGCGTCTACCGCGGCCGCGCGGTCCCCGAGATCCTCTTGAGCGGCGACCACGCCGCCATCGCACGCTGGCGGCTCGAGAATCGGCGCTGATAGAACAGCCCACGTGATCCTCTCCCGACAGGGAGCGACAGACAATGCTATGACCGATCACGCCTTACATCACAGTATGGCCGTTAGCTCACTCGCGACCGGCCTGGACTCTGATTGAAACTCTTGATCTTGTACTAACGTCAAATGAGGAGCCGCGGTCAGCCGCTCGGCCCGGAGAAAGGAAGTCTCGATGCAAAACCGACTGATGGAGGTGGTGGAGAAATCCACTCTGAAAGCCACGGTCCCCAAGTTCGAGATCGGCGACACCGTCGATGTCCACGTGCGGATTCTCGAAGGCGACAAGGAACGAATCCAGATCTTACAACGGCGTCGTGATCGCGCGGTCGGGCAGTGGACCTCGCGAGATGTTCGTCGTGCGCCGCATTGTCCAGGGCGAGGGCGTCGAGCGGAAGTTCCCGCTCCAGTCGCCGCGGATCGCCGACATCGTCGTCAAGCGGTCGGGCAAGGTCCGCCGTGCCAAGCTGTACTATCTGCGCGAGCGCTCGGGCAAGGCGGTCCGCCTCAAAGAGCGGTTCACCAGCACGGCGGCCACAGCCGAAGCCAAGGCAGCCAAGGCCGAACGCCGCAAGGCCCGGGCCGCCAAGAAAGAGAAAACCAAGGTCGAAGCGGCGACCTGAGAGAGGGCTCGCAGTCGCGACGATCAGTCTGAATGGGCCATCACCCCGTCGTGTTCCGTGATTGTGGCCCGGGCGGTCACCGGTATGGCCGCCCGCGGTCGCGAAAGCAATTCGCTCAATCGTTGCATCACGACGAAGAAGACCGGAACGAAGAAGACGGCCAGAACGGTCGCGGCGATCATGCCGCCGAAGACGGCCGTTCCCAGCGCCCGACGGCTGGCGGCGCCGGCCCCTGTCGCGTTGACCAGCGGCATAGATGCCCAGGATGAACGCGAACGATGTCATCAAGATCGGCCGGAACCGCAGCCGGGACGCGCTCGACGGCCGCATCGAGGATGCTCTGGCCGCTCGTGCCGCAGTTCGCGGGCGAACTCGACGATCAAGATCGCGTTCTTGCTCGCCAGCGCGATGATCAGCACGATGCCGATCTGGGTGTAGATGTTGTTGTCCATGCCGCGCACCGCCACGGCGACCACCGTGCCCAGCAAGCGCCAGCGGCACCACCAGGATCACGGCCGCGGGCATGGTCCAGCTCTCGTACTGGGCGGCCAGCACCAGGTAGACCATCAGCACCGCCAGGGCGAAGACGTAGATCGCCTGCGAGCCGACTCGCTTCTCCTGAAACGACATGCCGGTCCATTCGTAGCCCATCGCCGGCGGCAGTTTGCGGGCGGCCATCTGCTCCATCAGCCGCAGGGCCTGGCCCGAGCTGAAGCCGGGCGCCGCCTCGCCGTTGATCGTGGCCGAGGGATACAGGTTGTAGCGCGGGATGATCTGCGGGCCGGAGCTTCTTCTCGACCTTCACCAGCGTGCCGAGCGGCACCATCTGGCCTTGCGCGTCGCGCACCTCGAGCCGGCGGATGTCCTCGGGCTCGAGCCGAAACCGCTGGTCGGCCTGGACCCGGACCTGGTAGGTGCGGCCGAACTTGTTGAAATCGTTGACGTACGCCGAGCCCAGCGGTGCCCTGCAGCGTGCCGAAGATCGCACTCGAGCGGGACGCCCAGGCTCTTGGCCTTCACCCGGTCGACGTCGGCGTAGATGATCGGGCACGCCGGCGCGGAAGGTGCGTCTGCAGGCCTTTGAGTCCCGTCTGAGCGTTGCCGTCGCGGACCATCTCGTCGGCGACCTGCTGAAGCTGCCGCAGCCCGATGCCGCCCCGATCCTCGAGTTGCATCTGGAAGCCGCCCGCGACGCCCAGCCCCTGATGGCCGGCGGCGGAAACGCGAAGATCATCGCCTCGCGGATCTGCTGTAACTGTTCATCGATGAGCGCTTCAAGATCTCGTCCTGGCTCAGTCCCGGCGTGCCGGTCCGCTCGCGACCACGGTGTGAACGTCACGTAAATAGCCGCGGCGTTCGAGGCTGACCGCCTGGTCGAGGATCGACTTCGCCGCCGATCATGAACCAGTTCTCGACGCCAGGCGTCTTGCCTGAGGATCTCGTTCACCTTGTCGCACCACGGCCCGCGTGCGCACCTGCGACGCGGCGTCGGGGAGCTGCATGCCCACGATGGCGTAGCCCTGGTCCTCGTCCGGCATGAACCCGGTCGGCAGCTGGCTGAACCACCAGCCGGTGCCGGCGACGAGCGCGACGAAGAGCAGCATCATCGCGCAGGTGTGCCGGACCAGACGCTGGACGATCGCAGCGTAGGCCCGTTCGCAACGGTCGTACACCGCGTTGAAGGCGCGGTAAAAGACGTTCCGCTTGAGCGGTGACGGCCGCAGGTAGACTGCGCACTGCGCCGGCTTGAGCGTCACGGCGTTGATCGCGCTGATGAGCGCGGTCGCGGCGATCGTCAGGGCGAACTGGCGGTAGAGCTGGCCGGTGATCCCGCCCAGGAACGCGCGTCGGCAGGAACACGGCCATCAAGACCAGCGTGATGCCGATGATCGGGCCGATCACCTCGGACATCGCCTTGATCGTCGCCTGTCTTGGGGTTCATCTGGCCGCGGTCGATGTGGTGGACGGCGTTTTCGACGATCACGATCGCGTCGTCGACCACGATGCCGATCGCCAGCACCAGCCCGAACAGAGTGAGCATGTTGATCGTGAAGCCGAGGGCGGCCATGGCCGCGAAGGCGCCGATGATCGTCACGGGCACGGTCGTCGCCGGGATCAGCACGGCCCGCCAATCCTGCAGGAACAACAAGGATCACGATCAAGACGAGCACGCCGGCTTCGAACAACGTCTTGTAGACTTCGTGGATCGACTCATCGACGAAGATCTGTGGGATTGAAGGGAATCGAGTAGTCAACGCCTTCGGGGAATGAGAGCTTGAGCCGCTCCATGGCCTCTTTGACCTTGCGGGCGACCTCGAGCGCGTTGGCACCGGGGAGCTGGAAGACGGCGACGCCGGCGGCCGGCTTGCCGCCGATCTCGCACCACTGGTCGTAGACCTGGGCGCCCAGCTCGACCCGGGCGACGTCCTTGACGCGGGTCAGCCGCATCCGGGCCGGAGCGTCCTCGACGGTCTTGACGATGATCTCGCCGAATTCTTCGGGGTCGCTCAGCCGGCCCAGCGTCGTGACGTTGTACTGAAAGCTCTGCCCGGCCGGCGAAGGAGACTGCCCGACCTGGCCGGCCGCCACCTGAACGTTTTGCTCGCGGATCGCGGCCAGCACGTCCTGCGGTCGTCAGGCTGCGGGCCTTGAGCTTCTCGGGGTCGATCCAGATTCGCATGCCGTAATTGCTGCTGCCGAACACCTGGATATCGCCGACGCCGTGAATGCGGCTTAGCTCGTCCTTGACCCGCAGCGTGGCGAAATTGCTCAGGAAGAGGCTGTCGTAGCTGCTCATCGGGCGAGATTAGCGCGACGGCCATGATGATGTTGGTCGATTGCTTCTTGGTAGTGAGCCCTTGCCGCTGCACCTCGACGGGAAGTCTCGGCAGGGCGATCGCGGCCGGTTCTGGACCAGGACCTGGGCCTTATCGAGGTCGGTGCCGACCTCGAACGTGACCGTCAGCATGTACGAGCCGTCGCTCGCCGACGTCGAGGACATGTAGAGCATCCCCTCGACGCCGTTGATCTCCTGCTCGATCGGCGAGGCGACGGTGTCGGCCAGGACCTTGGCGTCGGCCCCGGGTAACTCGTTGTGACCTGCACGGTCGGCGGCGTGATCGCGGGGTATTGTTCGATCGGCAGCGTAAAAAGTGTGACGCCGCCGACCAGCATCGTCACGATCGCGATCACGTTGGCGAAGATCGGCCGTTCGATGAAGAAACGGGAAAACATGAGCGAGTTCCGATCCGGTTCAGGGCTGCGACCCGCGGCGTGAAGTGGTCAGCGCGGCCGCGACTGCGGGTGGCTCTTCTTGCAGTTTGGGCACAACGGGTGTGCCTGGTCGTGCCTGCAAGAGCCCGTCGACGACGACCTGGTCGTTGGGGCCGATCTCGCCGTCCACCACGCGCATGCCGTCGACCTCGGTCCCGACTTTCACTCCGCGGCGCACGACGACATTATCCTTGCCGACGATAAGCAAATACTCGCCGGACTGATCCGAGCCCAGCGCCCGGCTGGGCACGAGCAGGGCGTTTTCGCGCTTTTCCAGCGGCAGACGAACCCGCACAAACAGGCCCGGCACGATCGTGCCATCCGGATTGGGAAAGACGCCCCGAATGCGGCACCGTGCCGGTGCCGGTGTCAACGACGGGGTCTGCGTAGTCGGCAACGCCAAGATGAGGATAGCCAGTCTCGTCGGCCAGCGCCATTTCCATCGGCAGGGTCGCACTGCGTAAGTCTGCTTGTTTTCCCTGCCGGACCATCCGGTCGATACGCAATAAGTCGTTTTCGCTGACGTTGATGAAAGCGCGTACTGGATCTGTTTTGACGATCGTGGCCAGGACCGTCGCAAAGCCGTCGCCGACGTAATTGCCCACATCGACCTCGCTCCGTGAAATCCGGCCGTCGATTGGAGCCGTTATCCGACAGTAGCCCAAGTCGATCTGAGCATTGCGTACCTCGGCCTTGGCGCCGCGGAGGCCAGATTTCGCGGCGAGGATGTTGATGGCAAAGTTGGCCTCGATTTGTTCGAGATTGGCACGATCCGCCTTGATCTGCGCCTCGATCTTTTTGCGCGTCGCTTCCGCCTTGTCGAGTTCTTCTTTCGCTCCGGCGCGGCGGTTTAAGAGCTCGCGAGTACGCCCTTCATCAAGTCGTGCGAGCGCAAGCTGGGAAAGGTCGAGCTCGAGTTGCGCCTTTGCGACCTCGATCGTCTTGGATTCCTCGGCCTTCCTCAGTGCCGACTCAGCCTCTTCTTGTTTGGCCATGGCTTGTTCGAGCCGGATCTGGAAGCTCTCTTCGTCAATCACCAACAAGAGTTGGCCGGCCTTGACCTCGCTCCCCTCCTTGAACAGCTTTTGCTTCAAGAATCCCCTTACCCTGGCCCTTAAGTCGATGCGCGCGGCCGCCTGAGTCGTACCCGTGTATTCCAGATAGCTGGTCACCGATCGGCGCACCGGCGTCGTCACGGTCACCTCGGGACGGTCCGGTTCGACATACTGATTACTCTGCCCGCAACCTCCCACGACACCGAAGAGGAGAGTTGCCAGGAACAGCAAGGTCGCCGGCAGTTGGCCGACGCGAACATCGCATTTTTCCGGCACGCAGCTTTCCCCCAATGGAAGCATCTTCGGTACCGCTGGCAACGGCTAGCCCGCGATCATCAGATGTCGGCCGAATCAAAGCGGCCAGCCGTTGTTCTGACGAGCCGGTGACGATCAATATTCTGTTCACGAATTACCTAGTCTACCCTAGATGCCGCGGACCCTCCACTTGAATATAGGTGTTGATCGAAGATGCGGTCAGCGACGCGTGTGCAGCACCGAGTTCCAGTTGACACGCGGCCATCTCGAAACAGTCGGGAACGCAACTGCGACGTGGGTTTTCCGACCGCAGTCAGTGGGCGTCCGAAACAGAGTCGGGAGTGTCGGCACCCGTTTCGCCGAGATTTCGGCCGAGACGTATCCTCGAACGCCTTCACGTCGGCCCAGAATCTCGCGGTGGTCATAGGTCGTCGTCCGTGAGGCCCGTTTCGCGCATGATGGACCGCTGAGTTCCAGCGCGGAGGTCCCGATTCCCGTGAACGGGGACCGGAATGGGCCGGCTAGCATCGGGGTGCGTGTAAACGTGATGCGACCCGCGAATGTGGTCGAGCTCCCAGCCCCGCAATTCGAGTAGCTTGCACAGTCGCTTTCCAGAGATCGGTTTCATCCCTGGGTCGCCTGAATCGCCTTGTCTTTCATTCGTTTGTGCTGGGACGTCAGCCATCCCTCCGCGCATTCAACCGCATTGGCCTGGGCGTCTTCGATTGTGTCGCCCTGTGTCGCGCAGCCGAGTGCCGGAATAACGACGGTAAAGCCACCGTCCGCCTCGGGGAGCGCGATGGCTTGTAGCCGTACCACCACATCCAGGGTGATCGGATGGCCGCTTTTTACCAACGTGGCTACTGCTGGCGTGCGACGGCGTCCACGGTTGGTATCGGAGCGAGACTTGAACGTCTTGGACATTACCTTCCCCACACATCAGGTTAATTTCGCTTGACAGCAACCGATAATGCCCCGAAAAGGGCCTTCTACCGAGAATTTCAGCGTACCGAGTGGGCGCGGCGAATCTCCAGTGCAAACCGGCTCCATCACCCCATCGTACGGCGTTTCGACATCGTTCACGGCCGCGCCGCGTCGTGATCCTACAAACATGTGGATGGCCGCTGAAGCACGTTCCGAAAGCCTATGTACCGGTTTTCCGATATCAGCGGCAACAACTGCTACACTCGCACGCACGGAGTGCCGATCGGGATGCGCGGACATCGAGCCGTGAATTTCCGAGAAGAAACTGTATTGATGCAGCACGAGACGGGCAATATGGAAAGGAGGAACATCGGCAAACGCGTGCGGGAGGACGGTCGCCATGGGTGTACGCGCGGAAGAAATCTCGCGCAAATGCGGCAACTATTCGACTCGGGCAGTGCAGTCGGACTGACTGACGCAGAGCTTCTGGCGCGGTTTGCTGGCAGAGGTCGGGCGTCGGGGTCTAATCATGACTCGGCCTCGGCGGAGGTTGCATTCGAGACGCTCGTGGCCCGGCACGGAACGATGGTCCTCTCCGTGTGCCGCCAGATACTGGGGGATCTGCACGCTGCCGAGGATGCGTTCCAGGCGACTTTCCTCGTCTTAATTCGCCGGTCCGATTCGTTTGAACTGCGCGGGTGCGATTCGCTTGGTCCGTGGCTGTACGGCGTGGCTTATCGGACCGCCATCAAAGCCCGCCAGCTCGCGGTGCGCAGACTCGCGCGGGAGCGAGCCGTCGCACTGCCAGCGACGGCGGCGATCGCGGCACCGGCCGAGTTCGATGACTTCCGGTCGTTGCTTCATGAGGAGGTCAGCCGGCTGCCGGCGAAATACCGCGCTCCCGTCGTGCTCTGCTACTTTGAGGGCCGAACGCACGAGGAAGCCGCCGGGGGCTTCGGTGGCCGGTGGGGACTGTCCGTGGCCGTCTGGCGCGTGCCCGTGACCTGCTCCGGTCACGGCTCACTCGCCGCGGCTGTGCGCCGACGCGATGATTGTCGCCTCTGCGCTCGATCGATTAGCCCCGGCGGAAGTCGCTACGTCTCTCCGCGACGCGACGGTCGCCACGGCCATCAGGGGGACACCAGCCGGGGCCAGCGTGGCCGCCTTGACCAAAATTGTGTTGCGGAGTCTGGTCGTGGCTCGATTGAGAATCAGTGCCGTGGCCATGCTGGCCATCGCCCTCTTCGCGACGGGCGCGTGGGTGGTGGTGCGGACGGCGGTCGCGGTTCAGCCGCCGAATCGACTCGACGCTGCGAGGTCGGCGGCCGCGGCGAGTCAGGTCCCGACAAGCCTGGTCGATCGCTTTGGCGAAGTTCTGCCGAAGGGCGCCCGACTGCGCATGGGAACTGTCCGGTTCCGCCATGGTGACGGTGTATCGAACGCCCTCTACACATCCCAGGGTCACTTGGTGGTCTCCTTCGGCAGGCGCGGACCCATTTCTGCGCGAGTGGATCCGTTCGCGTCTGGGACGCGACTACAGGCCGGAAGCTCCGCGAAATCGGCGATCCGGCGACCAACTTCATGGAGATCGCGCTGTCACCCGATGGGAGCACGCTGGCGACGAGCGAAGAACACGGCGGGCTCAAGCTCTGGGACCTTGCGACGGGGCGAGAGCAGCGGCGGTGGCACAAAATCGAGAACGAACATGATGTGCACCTTGCCTTCTCCCCCGACGGTCAGAGCTTGGCCGCGGGTGTCTACAGGCACGATGAAGCTTCCAAGAAGGACGCGAGATTCATCAGAGTCTGGGATACGGCCACTCGCACCGAGCGCCGGCGCCGGTTTGGCGGCGACTGGCTGCCCTGTTACGGACCTGAAGTTTTCCCCAGACGGCAAGACGCTGGCCACGGCGAGCGTCGATACCGAATCGAGTGTCATGGGTGAGAAGCCGGAAAAGGGTTCGGCACGAATCTGGGATTTCGCGACGGGAGTCGAGCGGCAACGGTTCGCGGTCGAAGGCTGCAACGTCCGCTCGGTTGCCCTTTCGCCCGACGGCAAGCTGCTCGCCGCCAGTGTTACGGATGGGTCGATGCGAATCTACGACTTGACGACCGGCCGGGAGCGTGCCCGAAGACTCGTATCAGAGAACCCGCATCGACCGCAGCCGCCGGGGCCGGGCGCCGTTCCGATCCCTCCTCCGGCTCTTCTGCCTGGCCAATTCGGTCTGGTTCCCGCTCCAGCTGGCGGTTCCGTCGGTGACGCTCGGCCAGAGGCGATCAGCACGCTTAAGTTCTCGCCCGACGGTTCGATCCTCGCTGGCGGATCGAGACGGGCGGTAAAGCCGGGGTTGTCGGCACTCGCCGCTATCTATCTCTGGGACGTCTCGCGCGGCAAAGAGCTGCGGCATTTCCCCGCGCATCAGGGCGAGATCAATTCGGTGGACTTCTCGCCCGACGGCAAGACACTTGTCACGACCGGCGGCGAGCTCGTGGTCAGGCTCTGGGATGTCGCCACCGGAAACGAACGTTTGCCCCAGGAGGGCCATCGGTCATATATCCTCGCTTTGGCAATTTCACCAACCGACGGGACTATCTTCACGGCGGGTCAGGATGGCACCGTCCGCCGGTGGGACCCGCTTACCGGGGCGAGCTCGGTATCTTCGCCACGTTCGCCGGGACCGTGAGTGAGATGGCCTTTGCACTTGACGGCAAGACGTTGCTCTTGGGCGGTGGCCCCACAATCGGGTTAGCGCTCTGGAGCGTGGCGGAGCGGCGAGAAATTTCGCCGCCTGTCTCGCATCCAGGAAGCACACGATGTCCGTTACGCGGGCTTTTTCTTGTTGTACCGCCTTCTCCCCTGATGGCAAAGAAGGGATCGAGGTCAAAACAGAAGGAGTCCGAATTTGGGATGTCAACTCCGGCAAGGAAGTGCTGCTGGGCTGTGCGGTCCAGTATCGACTATTATCATCCCGCTCTCGCGCCTGATGGCCGCTTCGTGGCCGCCGATGAGATTGACATACGTCGTCCCGACGGTACAACCTACTGTGCTGTTCACCTCTGGGAACTGCCCTCGGGGCAGGAGGTCGCGAGGCTGGAAATTACCCGAGGAACGGGAAGAGACAAAAGACCTCACCTATTCCCCCGACGGGCGATTCCTGGTCGGGTGCTGCAGTCGAGGCACTCATAATCCTCGCGATCAAATGATCCGGATCTGGGATGTTGCATCGGGGCAAGAGGTACGGCAATTCACGGGCCATTTGGCACCGCTCTTGGTCAGCCGCATACACTGCCGACGGCCGATCGATCGTCACCGGGAGTGCGGATGGTACCGCCCTCGTTGTGGGACGTTCTCCGACTTGGCAAACCAAACTGAAATCGGAGGTGCTTACCGCCGACGCGCTCAAAGATCGCTGGGATAAGCTCAGCAGCCCAGACGCCCGCGTCGCGTATCGTGCCATCGTGGGCACTGAGCGTTCCATCAGCCGTGCCCTTTCTGCGGGATCATCTTCTTCCGCGGCCCCCGCACCCGCCCATAAAGTAACTGCCGTTACCGAGGGGCCCGTGGGCCCACCTGAAGTCCTGCGTGTGCTACGAGCCATCGCATGCTCGAACGCGTTGGCATGCCCGAAGCCCGCGGTGTCCTTGAACCTCTCGCCCCACGGCGCCCCGTCGGCACTCCAGACCAAGGAGGCGAGATCCACTCTCGCCCGGCTCAGCAATCGGACCAACTGAGCAGTCCCAATTCCACGCCCAGTTCGATTTCTCTCTTCTTCTTTCTTCTTGGCCTTTTGGGGATTCAAAATCAAATCGATGGTTGCACGGTTAAGCGGAGATTCCGGCAACCGCTTGTGACATTTTCCGGTTTAGATCACCAGGGCGGTGGGTCCGTCTTGACTGTGTGTTATTCGTTTCGGGGTCTGGGCGAACCGGACGTCCGAAAGGGGGCGGCGACCGCCGAGAGCACCCGGCCCAGCGCGGCCGGAGTGAGGGTGCCGACGGATCTCACCATGAGGCCGGCGCTGGCGGTGAAGAGCTTGCCCGGCCGGGCGAAGCTCGCCACCAGCAACCCGCCCGTCGTGAAGTCCGCCGCGTCCAACGGCACCGCCGAGGGATCGCCGTAGGGACTGCTGGTGATCTGGCAGAGCACCCAGTCGCCCCGGCCGGCGTCGGCCAGGCAGACCGCCGGCCGCAACTTGGACTGCGACAGGTCCGAGAAGGGGAACGGGACCAGGACTACTTCGCCGGCTGAAGGTGCGACCACGCCGCATCCTCCTCCGGCCTCGACCAGTCGGCCGCCAGGGCCGGCTCGGCCAGCAGCGCCGCCTCGCCCGGCATGGCGGCCGGCTCATCGAGCACCGTCACCAACGCCCGGCGGGGCCCGTCCACGCGCACTTCGCCGAGCAATCGGACCTGGCCGGTCGCATCGACGACCGCTTCGACTGTCTGGATCATGGGTACCTCCGGAGACATTATACCGCGCCTGAACGGACCAGCCAACTCGGTAAACGTGCTGATGGCCGCTGTACCGCGTTCCGAGCGCCTGTGTACTGGCATTCCGATATCAGCGGCAACCCCTGTTGCATCCTTTCGCCTCGGAGCACCGATTGGAACGGGCGGACGTCGAGCCGTGTATTCCGAAGAGAAAACTGTATTGATGGAGCACGAGACGGGCAATATGGAAAGGAGGAAGATCGGCAGACGCGAGCAGGAGAGCGGTCGCCATGGGTATACGCACCGAAGAGATCACGCGCCAAATGCGGCAACTTTTCGACTCGGGCAGTGCAGTCGGGCTGACCGATGCGGAGCTTCTGGCGCGATTTGCTGGCCGAGGAGGGGAGTCCGGGTCTAATCTTCACTCGACTTCGGCGGAGGCAGCATTTGAGACGCTCGTGGCCCGGCACGGAACGATGGTCCTCTCCGTGTGCCGTCAGATACTGGGGGATATGCACGCTGCCGAGGATGCGTTCCAGGCGACCTTTCTCGTATTGATTCGCAGGTCCAATTCGTTTGATCTGCGTGGCCGCGACTCGCTTGGTCCGTGGCTCTACGGCGTGGCTTATCGGACCGCCATCAAGGCTCGGCAACTCGCCGCGCAGACTCGCGCGGGAGCGCGGTGTCGCACGGCCAGCGACGAAGGCGAGTGCGCCGCCGGCCGAAATCGACGATCTCCGGTCGTTGCTTCATGAGGAGGTCAGTCGGCTGCCGGCGATATACCGCGATCCCGTCGTACTTTGCTACTTTGAAGGTCGCACGCACGACGAGGCAGCCGCAGCACTGCACTGGCCGGTGGGGACAGTCCGCGGCCGTCTAGCCCGAGCTCGTGACCTGCTCCGGTCACGGCTCACTCGCCGCGGCTGCGTGCCGGACACGATGATTGTCGCCTCCGCGCTCGAGCGATTAGCCCCGGCGGAAATCGCTACGTCCCTCCGCGACGCGACAGTCGCCACGGCCATCAGGGCAACGCCAGCCGGGGCCACCGTGGCCGCGTTGACCAGAATCGTGTTGCGGAGCCTGGTCATGGCTCGACTGAGGATCGGTGCCGTGGCCATGCTGGTCATCGTGCTCTTCGGGACGGGCGCGTGGGTGGTGGTGCGGACGGCGGTCGCGGTTCAGCCGCCGAATCGACTCGATGCTGCGAAGTCGGCTGCCGCGGCGGGCCAGGCCCCGGCAAGCATGGTCGATCGCTCTGTCGACCTTCTGCCGAAGGGCGCCGAGCGCGCATGGGGACTATCCGGTTCCGTCATGGTGACGGTGTATCTAACGCCCTCTACACGCCCCAGGGTCACTTGGTGGTCTCCGTCGGCCCCCGTGGAGCCATTGTTGGCGCGAGCGGATCCGTTCACGTCTGGGACGCGGCGACAGGCCGGAAGCTGCGGGAAATTGGGGATCCTGCGACCAACTTCCTGGGGATCGCGCTGTCACCCGATGGAAGCACGCTGGCGACGTCTGAAGAACACGGCGGACTAAGACTCTGGGACTTTACGACGGGCAGAGAGCGGCGGCGGTGGCATGAAATCAAGAACGAGTACTATCAGCACCTGGCCTTCTCCCCCGACGGTCAGACCGTTGCCGCAGGTGTCTTCAGGTTCGATGAAGCCACCAAGAAAGAAGACAAATTCATCAATGTCTGGGACACGGCCGCTCACACGGAGGCCGGCGCCGGTTCGGGGGCGACTGGCTGTCTCTGAACGATCTCAAGTTTTCTCCAGACGGCAAGATGCTGGCCACGGCGAGCGATGATACCGAATCGAATGTTGTCGGCGAAAAGCCCGTGAAGGGCTCGACTCGGATCTGGGACCTCGCCACTGGCGTCGAGCGGCAACGGTTGGCGGTCGAGGGCTGCAACGTCCGCTCGGTCGCCTTTTCACCCGACGGCAGGCTCCTCGCCGCCAGCAGTTCGGATGAGTCGCTGCGTCTCTACGACTTAACGACCGGCCGGGAGCGTGCGCCGAGGCTGCAACCGCAGAACGCGCGTCACGGCACAGCCGCCCCGGTTGGCCGGCGTGCTGGTGCCCGCTCCGGTTGGCGGTCCCGTCGACTGATGCTCGGCCTGGGACGATGAGCTGCCTGAGTTCTCGCCCGATGGCTCGATGCTCGCGGGGGGTTCCACCGGGACGGGAAACACGAGTTTATCGGCACTCGCGGCTGTTTATCTCTGGGACGTCGCGCGCGGCAAAGAGCTGCGGCATTTCCCCGCCACCAGGGTCGCATCAGCTCGGTGGACTTCTCGCCCGACGGTAAGACACTTGTCACGACTGGCGGCGAGCTTGTGGGCAGGCTTTGGGATGTCGACACCGGAAACGAACGTTTGCCACAGGAAGGCCACCGCTCGTGGGTTCGCACTTGGCGATCTCGCCCATTGATGGGACGGTTTTCACGGCCGGCGCGGCCGGCACGGTCCGCCGGTGGGACCCGCTTACCGGGCGAGAGTTCGGTATCTTCGCCACGTTTGCCGGGACCGTGCAATGAGATGGCCTTCGCTCCTGACGGCAAGACGTTGTTTCTGGGGGGCGGCCCCACAATCGGGTTAGCGCTCTGGAGCGTGGCGGAGCGGCGAGAAATCCGCCGGCTGTCTCGCATCCAGGAAGCACACGATGTCCGTTATGCGGGCTTTTTCTTCAGTACCGCCTTCTCCCCTGATGGCAAAGAAGAGATCGACGGCGAAACAGAAGGAGTCCGCATTTGGGATGTCATCTCCGGCAAGGAACTGCGTGGGCCGTGCGGTCCAGTATCGACTCTTATAACCCCGCTCTCGCGCCGATGGCCGCTTCGTGGCCACCGGCACGGAGTACACGCCGTCGGGCACGAAAACGCAACACGGCCAATCACGTCTGGGAACTGGCCTCGGGCCAGGAGGTTGCAACGCTGGATTTACCAGAGGATGGGGAAGGAACAAACCACATGGCCTATTCCCCCGACGGGCGATTCCTGGTCGCGTGCTGCAGTCCAAGCACTCGCAATCCTGGCGACCAAATGATCCGGATCTGGGATGTTGCATCGGGGCAAGAGGTACGGCAATTCACGGGCCATTTGGCACCGGCCTGGTCAGCCGCATTCACCGCCGACGGCCGATCGATCGTCTCCGGGAGTGCGGATGGTACCGCCCTCGTATGGGACGTTTCCGACCTGGCAAACCAACCGAAAGCGGAACCGCTCGCCGCCGACGCGCTCAAAGATCGCTGGGATGAGCTCAGCAGCCCAGACGCCCGCGTCGCGTACCGTGCCATGTGGGCACTGAGCGTTCCATCAGCCGTGCCCTTTCTGCGGAATCGTCTCTCCGCGGCCCCCGCATCGGCGCATCAAGGTACTGCCGTTACCGAGGGGCCGGCGGGCCCCCCTGAAGTCCTGCGTGTGCTACGAGCCATCGCAGCGCTCGAACGCGTTGGCACGCCCGAAGCCCGCGGTGTCCTTGAACCTCTCGCCCACGGCGACCCGTCTGCACTCCAGACCAAGGAGGCGAGAGCAACTCTCGCCCGGTTCAAGATTCGGACAAATTGAGCAGCCCCAATTCCACCGCCAGTTCGATTTCTCTCTCTCTCCAGTTCGATTTCTCTCTTCGATTTGTGCTGTTTACAATGGCTACGCTCTTCCTTTGTCCCAAACGTCGTACAAAATTGAGATCAAATTGGCTGCGAACCGCTTGCCATCGCAGAGCGGCGAGGCCGCCATGCGATCCCGCAAGCCCGATCGCAGCGCTGCCAGTCGCGGTTGGTCGCTCGCCAACGAAACCGCCAGTTCCACATACTCGTCCAGGTCGTGGGCAATCGTCTCCGTGAGACCCACGTTGGTCAGGTGGCAAAGCGAATGCCGACTGGCAAAGGTGTCGCCCGGGCACGTAACGACCGGCACTCCCATCCACAATGACTCGCAGGTGATCGTACTGCCAGAAAACGGAAAGGGGTCAAGTGCCATATCAACCTGATGATACGTGGCCAGATAATCCGAGTAGGAACTCCATGGCAATAATTCGAGCCTTTGCGGCGCGATTCCATGGCCGTCAAAGAGATCGAAGAGTCGCTTTCTTACGGTTTCATCTCTCATTCCGCGATACTTCATCACCAAACGCGTGTTCGGTGCCTTGCACAGAATCTTGGCCCAAACCGATACGACTTCTGGCGTAATCTTGGCCGGGTTGTTGAAACTGCCGAAGGTTGCAAAACCCTGCTTGAGAAAGGGCAGTGGACCGACTGCGGGCGCCGCTGCCGGCGGATCGTAACAGAGATAGCCATCCGGCAGTCGAAGTATCTTTTCCCGATAGTGCCGTTCGCTTCCTTCTGGAACCATCAGGCGATCCGCGAGAAGGTAGTCCATGACCGCCAAGCCGGTCGTTCCCTCATAGCCGATCCAACTGATTTGAATCGGCGCTGGCTTGCGCGCGAACACCAGCAACCGGTTTTGGGCCGTGTGGCCTGCGAGGTCGAACAGGATGTCGATCCCGTCCGATCGGATCTGGTCTGCGAGCCGTTCGTCGCTCATGCCGACCACATCGCGCCACTGGGTTGCAGCGGCCTGAAGGCGATGAGTCAAGGCGTCTTTGACAGCTCGGTCTGAGTAACAAACTGTGTTCAGTTGATATTCGCAGAGGTTCTCCAAGACGCGGACCAGGAAAGAGCCGACAGGGTGCCGACCCAGATCGGGTGAAACGAAGCCCAACCGGGGCCGTCCCAGAGAATCGTGGGGCTTCTCTGAGTCCGCGGCGGCAACGTACAAGGGTGCCGCGTGATGGCGGTCGTACTCGGCGTGCGCCTCGGCTAATGCCGTCGCGGTTACGCCTGTGCAATAGTGAAGTGTATAGAGTAAATTGCTATGCGCCGCGGCGTAGTCTGGCTTGAGTTCCATTGCCCGGCGATAGCAGGCGATCGCTTCGTCCAGATTCCCCTGGTCCTTGAAGGCGTTGCCCAGGTCGTTGTGAGCCTCGGCAAAGTCCGGCTTCAGCTCCAATGCCCGGCGGAAGCAGGCGATCGCTTCGTCCAGATTCCCCTGGTTCTTGAGCGCGTTGCCCAGGTTACAGTGCGCCACGGCGTAGTCGGGCCTTAACTCCAGTGCCCGGCGGTAGCAGGCGATCGCGTCGTCTAAAATTCCTTGGTCCTTGAGTGCGTTTCCCAGGTTATTCTGTGCCTCGGCAAAGCCTGGCCTCAGCTCCAGTGCCCGACGATGGCAGACGATCGCTTCATCCAGCTTTCCCAACTCGCGTAAAGCGATGCCCAGGTTGTTGTGTGACTCGGCAAAGTCCGGCCTCAATTCCAGCGCAGGCGGTAGCTGTCGATTGCTTCGTCCAGCTTTCCCAGGTCAGTCAACGTAAGGCCCAGGTTGAAGTGCGCCGCGGCATATTCTGGTTTCAGCTGCACCGCCCGGCGGTGACAGGCGATCGCCTCGTCGGGCTTCCCCTGATCCTTGAGCGCTTTGCCCAGGTTATTGTGTGCCTCGGCAAAGTCCGGTTTCAGCCCCAATGCCCGACGGTAGCAATCGATCGCTTTGCCAAGCTTCCCCTGACCTTTTAACGCGTTGCCAAGGTTGTTGAGCGCTGCGGGCTGGTCGGGCTTGAGTTCTAATGCGCGCGTCGAGCGAGCAGACCGCTTCGTCCAGTTTGCCCTGCTCCCTCAAGACATTTCCCAGGTTAGCATGGGCCTCGGCCCAGTCTGGTCTCAGGAAGAGTGCGCGATTAATGCAGTCAACGGCCAATTGGTGATTGCCAGACTCTGCGCTGAGTACGCCCAACAGATGCCAGGAATTGGCGTGTGTCGGGTCAGCCTGCAGGATCTGCCGATAGATCTGCTCGGCAGCTTGGAGCCGGCCGGATCGATGGTGCTCTACGGCAATCGCGAACGCTTCGGGAACGGTTGCCATAGCATAGATTGTGTCGGCACGACCTGTCACCGGCAATGTGATTATGCTGGCGGCGGAAAACCGATTTGGCACAAATTTCACATCCGTGCGAGAATACCACCGACGCGACGCTAACCTTCGCACACGGGTTTCAGCACCGTGCCGTCGCCGGTCGCGCGGGGGACGATGCTGTCGCTTGGAGCCTCACCATGGCCGCCGCCGTCGTCGACCACCAACTCCTGTTCGGATTGATTGCACTGCAGGTTGGGCTCATCGACCAGTCGCAGCTCGTCGCCGCGTTCCAGGCCTGGACCAGCGACAAGACTCGGCCCCTCGCCGACCACCTGGCTGACCGCGGCTGCCCGGACGCCGACGGCAGAAACGCCATCGAGGCAATGGTGGCCGTGCACGTAAGGAAGCACGGCGGCGACACCGACAAGACCCTGGCTTCGATTCCCGCGGGCCGTGCCATCTGCGAGACCCTGACCCGGATTGGCGGTGCCGAGATCGCGTCGACGATCGCTCACATTGGCCGGGCTTCGAGCCTGACACGAGACGACATCGACCACACGGCCACGAACGGCGTCGGATCGACTGCCGCCCCTTGCCAACGATTTCGCGTCCTTCGACCCCACGCCAGGGGCGGGCTGGGCGCCGTCTTTGTCGCTCTCGACACCGAACTGCATCGCGAGGTGGCCATCAAACAAATCCTCGATAGCCACGTCGATGACCCCATCAGTCGCGCCCGGTTCCTCTTGGAGGCTGAGGTCACTGGCGGGCTGGAACACCCGGGCATCGTCCCCGTCTATAGCCTGGGTACTTATGAGGATGGCCGCCCGTATTACGCGATGCGGTTTATCCGGGGCAACTCACTCAAGGCGGCCATCGGGCAGTTTCACGGCGACGCAAAATTGAAAAGCGATCCGGGGCGAAGGTCGCTAGAACTGCGCAAACTTTTGCGCCGGTTTACCGACGTCTGCCACGCCATGGACTACGCCCATAACCGCGGCGTGCTGCACCGCGACATCAAGCCAAGCAATATCATTGTCGGCGAATATGGCGAGACGCTGGTCGTCGACTGGGGGCTGGCCAAGCCGCTGGGACAGGTTGAGCCGGGCTTGCGATCGGGCGAACTGCCGCTCGTCCTCTCCGGGACCGGTGGGTCGACCGAGACGTTACCGGGCTCGGCGCTGGGACACCGGCCTACATGAGCCCGGAGCAGGCCGGCGGCGACCTCGAGCGACTGGGACCATGGAGCGACGTCTACAGCCTGGGTGCTACGCTATACACTGTGTTGACCGGTAAACCTCCGGTTGAGGGAGCCGACTTGGGCGGTATGCTCGCCGCCGTGCAAAAGGGCGAGTTTGCCCCGCCGCGCAAGATCGAGCCGTCGATCGCCCGCGGATTGGAAGCCGTCTGCTTAAAGGCGGTGGCATTGAAGCCGGAGGACCGCTACTCGACGCCCCGGGCCCTGGCCGACGACGTCGAGCACTGGCTGGCCGACGAGCCTGTCACGGCATACAAAGAACAGAGGGTTGAACGGGTCGCGCGCTGGTTGCGTCAACACCGCGCCTGGACCTTTGCGGCCGCCGCCACACTGGTTGGAATCTCCCTGGCTGCGACAATCGGCGTCGTGGTCGTTGACACGGCCAGGCGCCAGGAAACTGTTGCCCGCAAGGAGGCCGAAACCAACTTTAACATGGCTTTGAAAGCGGTCGACGATTATCTGACGAGCGTCAGCGAAAACACGCTGCTCAAGCTCCAGGACTCCGTCGATATTCGCAGACTAAGGCAGGAGCTGCTCAATTCCGCGCTCAAGTACTACAAAGGCTTCGTGCTAGAAAGGAGCCATGATCCGCTGGTTCGCCGCCAACTCGCGCACGCCTTCTTCCGGGTCGGAGAGATCACCCAGGAGGTCGATTCTCCTGGCCAGGCGATCGAGGCTTATCATCAGGCCCAGGCCATCTGGGAACCACTCGTCACCGCTCACCCGGCGGACAATGAGTTAAGAGGGCACCTGGCGCAATCGTACCTGGCCGTCGGCAAGCTGCAAAACCATGCCGACAACCTCGATCTCGACAATGCCACGAGGTCGCTCATGCGGGCACGGGTGATCTTGGAGCCGCTGGCAGCGGCGAATCCGCTCGAGCCGCGCTTCCAGTCGAGCCTGGCCGACTGTTACGCGGAAGTCGCGGCAGTCCAGGCAAGGCGAGGGCAATCGAGTGAAAACCTGGTCCTCCTCAAGAAAGCCAAAGCCATCGAGCAAGGCTTGATCGACCGATACCCCGAGAAGCATAGCTACCAGAAAAGTCTGGCAGAGATCACCAACGTGCTCGGGTACGCGTACTACAGACTGGGCAACAACGACGAAGCGATCAAGTCATTTCGCGAGGTCGAAAACATCTGCCGGACCGTCTCAGAGCAAGTGACGGTTGGTCCCAAACCTCTCTGGTTACAGAACCTGTTGGCGCTTGCCCATTTCAACATCGGCTCGATTCACGAAGAAAAGCGCGAGTTTTCCGAGGCGCTCAAGTCGTTTGAACAATCACTTTCTTACCGATCCACTTTGGCCGATTCTCACCCGTCCGTCACGGAGTTCAAGCGGACGCTTGGTTTGAGTTGTCGCGAGATCGCCATTGTCCAGCACAGGGCTCATCAGGATGCCGAGGCCCTCAAGTCAATAGAGCGGTCCCTGGACGTCCTCAAGGTCTTGGTTCGCGCGCAGCCCGAACAGGCCAGTTATCACAGCGAGCTCGGGTTGAGCTGGAATTATCTTGGAGTTTTGTACGACGAATCTCGGAAAAACACCGAGGCGCTCGCCGCATTCGAACAAGCGGTGGCCGAACAGCAACTGGCCGTTGCCAAGGCAAACGAGGCCGATGAGTATCGTGGATTTCTCGCCAATCACCTCGACAATCTCGGTGAGGCAAATGTGGACCTTGGGCGTGTCGACCAAGGCTTGACGTTTTTCAGTAAGTCCCTCCAGATCTGCCGCGATCTCGGCGCGGCCCATCCCCAAAACCGCGACTACGCCCTCTGGGCTGTGAAGTCGCTGATCAGGCTGGGAACAATCGAGCGGCACAACGGCGATTCGGCTGCCGCGCGCGATTCATTTACCGATGCGCGAACGATCCTGGAACGTTGGTCCGGCACCGCGCCCGAAGATGCCGCGCTGCGAGTCTTGCTGGGTGCCGTGCTCGACCAGGAAGGCAATGCGCTGTTCGATCAGGGCCTGGTGAAGGAGGCCCAGCAACTCCTCGAACGAGCCTTGTTGTTGCGAGCGCGATCGGAACCCGCCACGTCTGCAAGCGAGACCGCCCGAGACCGCCAGAATCGCGCCGCAGTGCTGTACGCATTGGGACTCGCGGTCGATGCCGGCGACGCGGGCAAACTTGAGGCGCGGATGGCGCAGCGAAGCGCTATGGGACCTGGCCCGCGTCCTCCGGGCTCAGAAACTGGTTGCGGAAGCCGACAAAGCCGACGGCGAGCGTCTGGCCATGTGGAGCGAGCGCCCGCCCGACGAGTTGGTCGACCTGGCCTTCAGGCTGCTGGAGAGATCGCTCGTGATTGGCTACGGTAATACGTCCGTTTCCGATCGGGGCCGAACCGTCCGCGAGCTCGAGCTGGATCAGGCGACCGTATACGTCCGCCAGGCCATCTCGCGAAGGTTCAAAGATCTCCACAAGCTCCGTTTTCATCCTGACTCGACGTTCCTGCTCTCGAGAGAGGATGTCAGTCCTTTCATCATGGATATGGCATTCCCGGATCGGCCGTTCGGTGACCGCTAAGCGGCCGCGTAGTTCGATATCAATTGATATTTGTGCCATATTGCTGCGGGCACACACGTTCTGTTGATTGACGGTCGACGTTTGGTCAGACTACGATTGAAGGTTGGCACTTTACAAACCGCGGCGAGTGAACCATCTTTTTTCCGGATGACTGGAGCGCGAGGCCATACCGGTGAATCAAGTCCCGAGCGCAAGCTGGATCCAAAAGAAAGGCGACGTCTGCGGAGGCGCGGCGTCCATCCGAAACACGCGCCATGCCGTGGCCGGCCTGGTTCAGTGGCGCAGGTTGGGCCTTTCCGACACTCGCATCCTCGAACAGCATCCCGATTTGAACCTGTCGGATCTGGAAGCGGCCTGGGCCTATAATGACCAACATCGCGAGGAGATCGAACGCGTGATCCGCGACGACGAGGAAGCCTGACGGATGGCGGTTAGCGAAATCAAGCACGGCCTCACCGAGTTGCAACTTTGTATTAGAGGTGGGACCAGCAAGTCCCCTTCGCACCGTGCCGGCCCATTGGTATGATTACCGTATGAACACGGCGAATACCACTTCAGGTCTCGACCGGCTTGTCGGCCCCCTCAGCGAATGCCTGACCACGGAGTCGGCCCGGCGGCTCCTGGCATTGAAGGCAGATCCCAAGCTGCAAGCCCGGTTGAATTACCTGGCCAGGCGCTGCAATCAACGATTGCTCACGACCGAAGAGCGGGCCGAGTATGGCACCTATGTGACGTTCGGCACGTTCGTCGCCATTCTCAAATCCAAAGCCCGACAACTTCTCGCCAATTCTCTTGGTGAATGATGGACGCCGCGCTCCGGGCCTTCGTCCGGGAGCGGGCTGGCCGTCGCTGTGAATACTGCCGGCTGCATGAGGACGACGCAGATTTCTTTTCTTTCCACGTCGAGCACGTCGTCGCGAAGCAACACGGAGGGACCGACGATCCTGACGTCCTTTGCTTTGCCTGCCCAGAATGCAACTGGGCCAAGGGGCCCAATCTGGCAGGCCTTGTCGGCGGCAAACTCTATCCTCTATTCAATCCGCGGAGACAAATTTGGAAACGGCATTTCCGCTGGGACAACACGTTTCTGGTGGGAAAGACCTTTTCCGGTAAGGCCACCGTGCAAGTCTTGAACATTAACGATACGTCGCGAGTGATGCTGCGGGAAAACCTCCTGTTTGAAGGCCGTTTGCCATTCGGCGAATGAGGGCGCCTCCTTTCGGAGCCGAACACTCCATCGGCTACCGTGCCGCTCTCGGCCCGAAAATAAAGGACATGAGCAGAGACGGCATGCTCATAGCCTACTTTCGTCTCGCACAGATTGCCGATCGACCGCGCCCGAGCTCGCGATCGGATCTTGCCGCTTGGGCGGTGGTGAGCCAGGATCCGCGCTGAGGTTCGTGTACCAACGCCATCGCGTAAAGCCCATGCCCGGCCGACTCGTGGGCGCGCTTGGCCGCCGCGAGTTGTCGGAGCTCGACGTAAACCGAAGGGAAAAATCCAACGTCGGGCAGAGGCTCACTCATTTCCTCTCCAGGCCGGGCGCGAGTCAATTCACTGCCTACTACTTACTCCGCGCTCCTTTCTTGTCCAAGTCGGGCTTCAAAGCCGAGGCACCGTCCAGCTTCGCCTTCTCGTTTTTCCACATCTTCGCATCGTCCGCCTTGCCCGTCACGTCCGCCAGTTCGATCAGCCGGTCGAGGGCTTCGCCGAGTTGGTCTTTTTCTATCGGCGGGATCTTCTCGGCTCGCTGCTTCATCCCTTCATACCCGGCTTTCAAGAGTGGCTCAGCCTCGGCGTATTTCTTCTGGCCGAGTAGCGCCCCGCCGAGCAGCGACTTTGTGTAGAACGTGTGCCAATCGTCCGGTTCCTTGGCATCGTGAATCGTCAGTGCTTCACGGGCAACCGACTCGGCTTCGGCCCAGTTCTTCATGCTCAGCAGTGATGATCCAACTTGGTCCAGCATACCGGCCAGTTGCGAACTCCCGGCCGGGTAGGTCGCACGATCGTCGGTGAGCATCTCCTTGGCGAGTGCAACCGCGTCATTGTTCCGGCCGGCCTTGAAGTAAGCATCCAGGAGTACCCCGCGAAATTCGCGGAGCAACGGGTATTTGCGAACTGCCCGATTCGCTTCTTCGAGCAGGGGCAGGGCTTCAGCCAGCCGACCCGCGTCCCGGTAGTTCGCGCCCAGGCTGGCTTTTACATTCATTGTTTCGGGATGGTCCTCAGCTGATTTGACCCTAATGAGCTTGAGGCACTCTTCAAACAGAGGAATTGACCGGTCGAGCCTCTTGGCGCTCCAATAGCCCTTCGCGAGGTTATTGATGCTGGCGAGTGTGTCGGGGTGGTCGGGACCGAGCTTCAACTTCACCAGAGCGAGCGTCTCCTCCAAGAGCGGGAGCGCACGCTCGAGCTTACCGGCCGCCCGGTAGCCCATCGCGAGGTTATTCATGCTGATGAGCGTGTTGGGGTGGTCGGGGCCGAGCTTCGACTTACTCAGCGCAAGCGTCTCCTCATGCAGCGGCAGCGCACGGTCGAGCTTACCAGCAGCCTGGTAGCCACTTGCGAGGTTGCTCATGCTTTGGAGGGTGTCGGGGTGGTCGGGGCCGAACTTCGACTTACGGAGCGCGAGCGTCTCCTCGAAGAGCGGCAGCGCAAGGTCGAACTTACCGGCATCCAGATACCCCCGCCCGAGGTTGTTCATGCTGTCGAGCGTGCTGGGGTGGTCGGGCCCGAGCTTCGACTTCGTCAGGGCGAGCGCCTCCTCGAAAAGTGGCAGCGCGCTTTCGAGCTTGCCGGCTTTCTGGTAGCCCAGCGCGAGGTTGCCCATGCTCTTGAGTGTGTTGGGGTGGTCGCGGCCGAGCTTCGACTTAAAGAGGTCGAAGGTCTCTTCATACAGTGGCAGCGCGCGATCGAGCTTACCGGCAGCCCGATAGTGCTCAGCGAGGTTGTTCATGCTGATGAGTGTGTCGGGGTGGTCGGGGCCGAGCTTCGACTTGGTTAGAGCGAGAGTCTCCTCAAAAAGCGGCAGCGCACGGTCGAGCTTACCGGCCGCCATGTAGCCGACCGCGAGGTTGTTCATGCTGACGAGTGTGTCGGGGTGGTCGGGGCCGAGCTTCGACTTGCTCAGCGCGAACGTCTCCTCATACAGCGGCATCGCACGGTCGAGCTTACCGGCCGCCATGTAGCCGACCGCGAGGTTGTTCATGCTGATGAGTGTGTCGGGGTGGTCGGGGCCGAGCTTCGACTTGGTTAGAGCGAGAGTCTCCTCAAAAAGCGGCAGCGCACGGTCGAGCTTACCGGCATTCTGGTACGCGCCCGCAAGGTTGTTCATGCTGGTGAGCGTATCGCGGTGGTCGGGGCCGAACTTCGACTTTGCCAGCGCGAACGTCTCCTCATGCAGCGGCAGCGCACGGTCGAGCTTACCGGCTTCCCTGTAGCCCTCAGCGAGGTCGTTCATGCTGTTGAGAGTATCGGGGTGATCGGGGCCGAGCTGGGCCGAGAAAGTGCCGCGGGCCTTTGTGAGCAACGCAATCGCCTTCTCCGAATAGCCCAGCCGGAGTTGAGATTCGCCGAGGGTTAATTGCATCCGTGCCACGGTCAGAGGGTCGCCGATCGCTTCTCCCTCGATCTGCACTGTCGCCGCGTCGAGACGCTCGCCCAATCGCGTGATGAGTGGTTTGCCATCCTTTTCCTCAGCGTTCGGATTCAGATCCTTGAAGATCGAACCCAGGATCTCGTTCGCTTTCTCGATCTGGGTCAGACGCTTCTCGGCCCGCTGGCGCTGGGTCGCTTCCGCCTGACGGGCTTTCTCTTTTTCGCGGGATTCGGCCACAGCCATCCGCTGCTGACGCCTCGCTTCAAACAACCCCAGCGTCGTTCCGATGATCCCGCCGACCAAGGCCAAGAGCACCAGCGATGTGGCGACCACCTGCGCACGATTGCGCCGTACGAATTTCTTGAACCGGTATGCCGCCGTCGGCGGACCCGCGCTGACAGGCTCATGGTTGGCGAACCGCTCGATATCGTGCGCCATTGCGGTCGCCGACTCGTACCTCCGATTCCGCTCTTTGGCCAGCGCCTTCATCACGATCCAGTCGAGGTCGCCACGCACAAACCGGCTCAGCCGCGCCGGCTCGGTCTGGCGTGTCGCCGCGATGTTGGGCAGCGTGTCCGACGTGCTGATCCGGCTGCTCGGTACCGGCGGCTCGACCTCGCGGATCAGCCGCAGCATCTCGTCGAGCGCCGCTTTCTGGAACGTCGCCCGCTCGATCGGCGTGCTGCCGGTCAACAATTCATAGAGAATCACGCCCAGGGCATAGATATCGGCGCGCGTGTCGACGTCGATTGCATTGAACGTTGCTTGCTCAGGGGCCATGTAAAGGGGCGTGCCGGCCACTGTGCCGAACGCGCGTATAAAGGCTCTGTTCGGTCAATTGCAAGCCGCTGGTCGCCTTGGCGAGGCCGAAGTCGATCACCTTGGGCACCGGTGTCCCATCATGGCTCTCCACCAGGATATTCGTCGGCTTCAAGTCGCGGTGGATGATCCCCTTTTGATGGGCATGCTGCACGGCCGAGCAGATTTGGCGAAACAGGCTCAAGCGTTCCAGCAGCCCCAGCCGGTGCTGGTCGCAATATTCGGTGAGCGGAATCCCCTTCACGAGCTCCATCACGAAAAATGGCCGGCCCGTCTCGGTCGTGCCGGCGTCCAAGACTTTGGCGATGTTGGGGTGGTCCATCAGGGCCAGGGCTTGCCGCTCGGACCCGAACCGGGCAAGGACGGCCTTGGAATCCATCCCCACCTTGATCAGCTTGAGCGCGACCCGCCGTTTCACCGGCTGCAACTGCTCAGCCAGATAGACGCTCCCCATGCCCCCTTCGCCAATCTCCTCGCGGAGCTTGTATCGACCCGCAATCACACTGCCAATGAGCGCGGCCGGCGCGGTGGCATCGTGGTGATGGCTTGCGGTCTGTTCCACTTCAGCGGCAAGCGGTTCCGAACCAGCGGCAGTCTCATCGGGCTCGGTTGCCAAGAGAGCTTGCTCGAGGTTCCCCGCCGGGAGGTCTTCAAGAACACTGGACGGCTGATCGTGTGCGTCCAGGAGCACATCCAGGCGATCTCGCAGTTCTTGGTCACCGCCGCATCCTTGATCCAGGTACGCGGCGCGTTCGGCCGGGTCGTCGATTTGCAAGGCGGCGATGAACAGGTCGCGTTCGGTCATGGCAGACTCTCCCAAGGTCGCTCGGTAAGCCGTCTATCGATAATGCGCCGTCCCGGACGATTTTGCGCAATAATCTTTTGTTGGTTAACTGTCAAATTCGCAACGCCGCGATAGGATGAAACGGAGGCGGTGAATGATGAATCTGCCCGATTTTCTGACGCGCGGTCCGATGGGTGAAATTCGTGTGACGGGGCATCGAATTGATCGATACCTGATCGCGCAGAAGTACAACGAGGGGGTTACGGCCGAGATGCTCCACTGTGAATACCCTACGTTGCCCTTGGCTTTAGTGCAGAAAGGGATCGCTTTCTACCTGGAGAACCGCGTGGACGTCGATGACTATGTGGCGCAGGTAATGTCCAGGATTGATAAATTGCGCACCGACAATCGACCGGGTCCAAGCATGTTGCGTGTTCGAGACATTGTGGAGGAACGAGCTCGGGCCAGGGAGAACACCTGACCGATGCCCATTCAGGAGAGTTCGATGCCCGGGCATTGGGTTGCTCAACTCCAAGCCGGTTACCATTCTCCGGGTATTCATCGTGCGATCGAACCCAGGGCGCCTCAAGCACGATGAGATAACCTTTGAGCGGAACGATATTCCGTCGATTCGACGGGGAACCAACTTGGCGGATCAGGAACAGTTAGCAGCGTATTTTGCATATTGTGGTAGAATTGCGTATACTAAATCGATGCTCCTCGAGGGGGAAGGGCGGATTATCGCGTCGAGTATTCGCCGGAATCGGAAGACCACATCCGAGCCCTGTCTGCTCGCGATCGGGTAGTTGTGCTAGACACCGTGGACGAACAATTGACCCACGCGTCGGCGGTTGAGACCCGCAACCGCAAGCCGATGCGACCTAATCCTCTGGCGCCCTGGGAACTTCGTATCGGCGATCTTCGCGTATACTACGATGTGGAAGAGGGCGACGAACCGGTTGTGCACATTCGCGCAGTTGGGATCAAGGAGCACAACGTGGTTCGGATCGGAGGGAAGGAGATGCAACTGTGAAAACAATCGATATCGGCGAGGCCTCGGGCCCGCTGACCGAATACCTGAAACAGGCCCGGAGGGAGCCCGTTGTTTTCACGGACCAGGGCACGCCGACAGCCGTGATGCTGACGCTTGCCAATACGGACCTGGAAACGGTCGCTCTGAGCACGAATCCCGAGTTCATCGCCTTGATCGAACGCTCCCGAGCGCGTGCCAATGTGGAGGGCGAGCTCTCCGCAGCAGAGATGCGCCGGCGCGTTCTTCCGGCGAGTTAGCCGCACACGCGATTTTTTCGCCTCGTGACTTTCGAAGCGATCACTTGCGGAGGTCGATCGCAGTCCGCGCCGGGTCTGCCAGCCGTGGGTCGCCCGATTCCCGTGCCCTGTTCCGCGATCTCCTCGCGGAGCTTGTACCGGCCCGCGATCACGCAGCCGATAAGCGCTGCCGGAGCAGCTTCGTCGTGATGTGGCTCGCTGTCTGTCCCACTTCAATGGCACGCAGTTCGGAACCGGCGGTCTCATCGGGCTCGGTTGCCATGGTGCTCTCTCGACGCTCACTGCGATGAGCCCTTCCACCACGCTGTGCGGCTGGTGGTGTGCAGCCAAAAGGACATTGAGGCGATTTCGCAGTTCGTTGTCGCCGCCGCAGGCTTGGTCGAGGTACGCGGCGCGTTCGGCCGGGTCGTTGATTTGCAAGGCGGCGATGAACAGATCGCGTTCGGTGATGACAAACTCTCCCAAGGGCGCTCTGTAAGCCGTCTGTGAGCAATGCGCCGTCCGCGACAACTTCGCGCAATTATAACAACGGACCAAGGACCAAGGACAAAGGACCATTTCATCGCCCAAGCTCGGCACGGAGCCACGCCTTGGCGTATTTCCAGTGAAAATCAGCCGTTCGTGGTGAGATGCCCAGGATCTCGGCCGCTTGCGGGATTGTCAAATCGGCGAAATAGCGAAGCTTCACAAGTTCGGCGATCGGAGGGTCGAGCCGGGAAAGCTTATCAAGGGCCTCGTCCAGAGCGACAAGGTCGTCAGCAGGCGCGGGCGCGGCGATCGCCTCGGAATCAAGCTCGCAACGATCGAAGTCGCCGCCATGTTTTTCACGGGATTTCCGTCGAGCGTTTTCGACCAGAATCCGCCGCATGGCCTCGGCCGCTGCGGCGAAGAAGTGGCCGCGACCGCCCCAGCGCTTGCCCGCGTCCGGACCGACGATTCGCAGGTAGGCTTCGTGAACCAGGGCCGTGGCCTGGAGCATGTGCCCCGGTTTCTCGTGTGCCAATCGCTGCGCGGCCAGCCGTCGCAGCTCGTCGTAGACTAAGGGCAGCAGGTCGCGGGCTGCCTGTGCTTCGCCCTTTCCGAGAGCGTCAAAGATTTGCCGTTCTCTCTGGCTCATCTGGCTTGACAGCCTCAGCCGCCCAGCTTCTTCAGTCCGGTGCAACCCGCCAGCATATTCAGCGCACGTCGGCGGTCCAAATGCTCGAAAAAAATCACATTCTGGGAATGATTCGCGACATGGCGGAGACTACAGGGAGAAGTCACCCGCAACTGAGGCCGCGGTTCATTCACAATCGTCCATTCGATGAAACTTCTCAAGCAGATCGAAACCCTGTTTCAGGCCGGTACCGCTGGCGGGCTCAGCGACGGCCTGTTGCTTGAGCGTTTCCTCCAGGGGCGGGACGAGTCTGCCGAGGCAGCTTTCGCGGCCCTGGTCGACCGGCACGGGGCGATGGTCTTGCGGGTCTGTCGCCAGGTTTTGGGTGACGAGCACGACGCGCAAGATGCTTCGCAGGCCACCTTCCTCGTCCTGGCGCGCCGGGCCGGTTCGATCGGCCGGCGCGAGTCGGTGGCAAGCTGGCTGCACGGCGTGGCGCTGCGGGTTGCGGCCAGGGCACGGCTCGCCGCATCCCGGCGCCGGGCGCGCGAGCGCCGAGGGGGAGAGATGATGGCGGCCCGTCTTGGCATCGGAAATACGAGTGATGACCGGACGGACGAAGAACGCTGGTCGAGGCTTCACGACGAGCTGGGACGATTGCCCGAGTCGTTCCGCACGCCGATTATCCTCTGCTACCTCGAAGGCCTGACCCAGGAGCAAGCGGCTGCCCAGCTTCGCTGCCCGCTGGGGACCATCCAGAGCCGGTTGGCACGAGGGCGAGCGAAGTTGAAGACGCGGCTCGAGAAACGAGGCGCGGACTATTCAGCCTGCCTTCTCACGGAATTGGCTCTTGCCGTTCGTCAACACGCGGCGGCCCCGCAGGCGTGGGCTGAGGCCACCGTGCGGCTGGCGATGCGGTTCGCTCGGGCAGACGGCTCGGGAATCGCCGGTGCGGCGTCGGCCGCCTTGGCCGAGGAGGTGCTCAGAGTCATGGCGCTTGCCAAGCTGAAAGTCGCCGCTGGGATCGCCCTGATGACCGCGCTCTTGGTCTCGGGCGCCGCCGCCTGGGCGATGCAAGAGCGCGATACGTCAGCACCCACGGTCGCCGCGATAGCCGCGGTCCCGCCAGACGATCCAGAGCCCCCTGCAGAAAATGCTCATTCCCAATCCAACATTGTGAAGCGCAAATTTCGCGGAACCGTTCGCGACGAACATGGCCGGCCTGTGGCCAAGGCGTGGGTCGGCAGCGATGTCAAGAAACTAGCGGATAGTTGGGAGATCGTTGAACCTTTCGACCGAATCCGCGAGCGCAAACAGCCGTACCTCAACGAGCGGGGAAATGTTGTTCCAGCCGGTTCGCTGGGCAAGTACTTTGAGCTGCGCGACCAGAAGGGGAATTGGCAGCCAATCCACCCTGCCAAGATCCGGCGCCACGACCCATCGCGAGACATCGAGCCGTTCGACACTCCCTTCTACAGCGACGATACGAAAAAGGCGATGGCCAAGGGACAAAGCGTTTACGAGGTACGCACCGCTGCGGGGCGATGGGAGATGTCCGCATTGGTCGCGCTCCAGAATCCTGCGGACCGCACCGACACCGATGGCCATTTCGAGGTCGAGGTGACGATATTATCCTCCGTCCCGGGCGCCGGGGTCCACCTTCCGGGTACCGAGGTTCATTTCGCCTCTCCTGATTTCACACTCCAGGCGGTGCATGTTGTCGCGGCCGCCGATCCCAACCAGCCGGTGGAGATCACGCTGAAGCCTACCCGTCTCGTCCGAGCTCGCTTGATCGAGACGCCTGTGGACAATCCTTCAGATTACCTGGATTGGTGCGCCTACTCCGTCGATGCCACGGTGGGAAACCTCCATTACATCGATAAAATCCGGAAGCCGGGAGCTTTCTGGGAGAATGGCGACGGGAATCACCCGAACGAAGATGGCTCACTGGCTCATGCTCGCCGGCTTGAGATCCTTTTGCCGGCAGGCAGCTACCGTTTCTGGTTCGAGTCCGACACCCTGACACGCCTTATCGACATCGTCGTACCCACAGGGGACGGTCCACTCGACCTACCCGATATCCGCCTGGAGTCCCTGGCCTGGGTCAAGATGCTCGGCAGGCCCGCCGCCGAAATCGAGGCAACCGATATGGAAGGCAAGCCGGTGAAGCTGGCCGACTACCGGGGCAAGTACGTTGTTCTGGCATTCTGTTCCGCGGCGAATGAAGGGTTTCTGGAGGGCATGCTCGGCTTGATCGAGGTGCAGAAGCGATTCAAACATCGTCCGTTGACGATTTTGGCACTGCATGACGCTTCGCTGAATTCGCTCGCAAAGTATCGGCAGGCGCTCGACCCTCTGCGAAATAAGTTCGCGGGCGAGATCCCGATCCGCTTTCTTCTCGATCGATCACCGATCGGCGCCGGAACAGGCCCGTACGCCCTCAAGTCCGGCGAATCTGGTTCCGGGCGGACAGCCGATTCGTACGAAATCGTGGTCGAGAGCACTTTTGTGATCGACGAGGGCGGCCGGATGGTTTTCGCAGCCGTCAGACAAGCCTACGTTAGAGTTACCAATTTCACGGTCGGTAAGGATGGAGAGCTCGTACGCAATGATGACGACGACACGATAGGAATTGGGGGCGAGTTTCGTGCCGAACGCCACAACCAAGGGCTCGTGTGGGCGCTTGAAGACCAGTTTGGTCTACCGAGGTCGGCCTTAGCCGGAATTCCACGGAGAAATTGGGAGCCGCCGGATGTGCCCAAGGGCCCGTTGGTCGTCAAAGGCAAGTTGGTTGATCCGAACGGCAAACCGGTCGCCGATGCCAAGCTGTCGGTTGAAAGTTACAGAAATAACAGCGAAAGAAACGTGAACAGTGGACCGTCAGGGGAGTTTAGCATCAAGTTAGACGAGGTGCGTGCACTCGACAGGCTCACGGTCGAAGCCCCAGATTTTGCAACCAGGGTCTTCAGCTTCCACTTCGGCAAAAAGATCAAAATCGAAGACAGCGGCGATGTGATCTTGCACATCGAACCGACGGGCGTTATCCCGGAGCCTCTGTGCATGGGGCCTGGGGTTGAGGTCAAGGGCCGAGTCGTACGCGACGGAATGCCGGTCGCAGGCGTTACGATCGGTCTCAATTATCTCAACTACACACTGGATCACCCATGGGAAGCGCTCGAGACAAAGACCGACGCACGTGGAACGTTCCGCTTCCCTCACGTCCTACCGGAGACGAACTTTTGGGCCTATGCCAAGGTTGGGAGCGTGGAAAACCAAGGCGCGGTCATCCCATTGCCGGTTCACACCACGAAGGAAGGCTCGGCGGTCGACCTGGGCGAACTTCATGTTCAGAAGGGACGCACACTTGCCGGCCGAGTTGTTTTTACCGACGGCAAGTCTCCGCCCCACGGTATGTATTTGGTGGCATCATGCCCTAAAGCCGAGGGCTCTCTCAAATTCGAGTTAGACGATACGGGAAGGTTCGCGTTCGCAGGCCTCCCTGAGGGGCCCGTCGAGGTGTCAGCGTACATAGCAAGGAAACTCCAGCCGCTGGGTTACCGATTGTCACCAACGAACAAATGCCTTGACCCGCAAATTCGCGTCCGGATGGTTGGCCAACTCGACCACGACATCGATGACCTCACAATCTTGTTTGAGCCCAGCGAGATCCCGGAGCAACACGCGCGGGTCGATGTGGACCCGGCCGTGATGGCCGACTTCAACGACGCCCAAGCCGGTCCGATCACGGGAGTGCCACCAAAGGATTACCCGCCGAAGTGAGCGGAGTGCCGTAGCGTCGGAGCCAGATTGGCGCCGGATGTCCTTTGCTGAGCAATTCGGACGTCGGGGCTACAGATGCACCATCATAGGGTCGCCGATACGCTTGGGACTTCAACGTAAATGACCGAGTCCGCCGTGTCTTCGGCATGTCCCGAAACAGTGGAGAAGCTGGACTTAAGCAATCGAGCGGAATCACTGGCCCGCAGTGACGGTCGATGACGACCCATGACGACCCATGACGACCGATGACGACCGATGACGAACTACGAAAAAAGCGAACGATTCGGGCTATCATCGCAAGCCATTAGGGAAAAACGACTTGAAAAACGAGGTTTTGGGACATGACGCACATGACGCAGTCGAGCGAGTTTTAAACTAAATCACGTATTCCGCGTTGGCAGAGTAGCTCATGTCGTAGCGAACGCCATGAAGAGCGGCGGATTCGGCAGCGTCGGCCACTCGGCGCGTGTCACGGCCAATGTGAAAACCGGCCCATTTCCAACTGTGCCGAAAATCCGGGGTCACGGAAGCCTGCGTGAAAACGGACCGAACCGAACGAAGGCACTATTGGGAAGCGACGTCAATCCGGTTACTTTAGCGAACGTGGAGACGCACCCGCGCCAAAGGCGGCCTCGCGCGGCACGGGTGCCGACCGACGCTCTGCAACAAACGCTTGAGGACACTACCATGGCCACGGATCTTATCGTGTCAACGCAATGGCTGGCCGAACACATGAGCGACCCGACGGTACGGGTGGTCGACATGCGGGGATCCGTGGTGACCACGCAAGTTTCTCCGGGCGTCGAACAAGCGGACTATCGCGGTGCGCGTGACGAATACCTGGCCGCACATATCCCGGGCGCAGTCTACATTGACTGGACGAAGGACATCATCGACCCCGACGATCCCGTCCCTGTTCAGATCGCGCCTCCGGCGCGGTTTGCCGAAGCGATGGCGGTGCGGGGCATCGGTGACGAAACGCTTGTGATTGCCGTCGATCACGCAGGCGGCCAGTTTGCGACCCGCCTCTGGTGGGCGCTCAACTATTACGGCCACGACAACGTGCGCGTGCTCGACGGCGGCTGGAACAAATGGATCAAGGAAGGGCGGTCGGTTGAAGCGGGAGAGGTGACTGTGCCGCGCCTCAATTCACGCCAAAGACTCGGCCAGAGCTCCGTGTGACAGCCCTTGAACTGGCTGGCAGGTTGGATCATCCCGAACTCGATTGGCAACTCTTGGACGCGCGCGATCCAGGTCAATACGCCGCGGCCCGCCGGCGCGGACCGCGTGGCGGCCACATACCCGGCGCGATCAACGTTCCGCGCGAGTTATTCTTCTCTTCGCAGGGGGGATTCTTGCCACTAGACGATCTGCGCGGCCGCATCGACGAACTTCAGATCCGACGTGACAGCCCAACGGTCGCCTACTGCAATGGCGGGGTCGCGGCGACCGTCGTCCTTTTCAACCTGGCTCGGCTCGGATACTCCAATCTGGCTAACTACGACGGGTCATGGAACGAATGGTCGAGCCGACTCGATTTGCCCGTCGAGACCTGACGTTTCTCACCCGATCATCTCACATTCGCTTTGCACTGCGTATCCCAATGCCAGGATACGAGCGCTAAGTGACTGGAAAATAGCGGCTTATCGCTTGATATTACGACAAGGCACTCTTGTCGCCAGCAGATACGGGGCGTAATTTGGTTGTTTCGATCGATAATGCGAACTAAGCACCGCATTTTGCGTGGGTTAATTCTCAGAGTTGAACTCCGAATCGGTGCTGCGGATCGATTGCGTGGACTTTGTGGGCGAAGTGAATAGAGGAGATTCGCTCGATGCGAGAACATGAACCGAAGAAACCCGGCGGCCCAAACGGCCACAGCCGGCGCGACTTCCTGCGGGGGTCCGGTGCCGCGGCCGCAACGGCGGTCTTGACCGGCCACGCCGCTCTGCCGCTCGACGAGGCCCAAGCCGCGCATGCGGCGGATCCCAAGATCCTCTCGGGGACGGTCGAGGTCACGCTCAAGGTCAATGGCCAGGATCGCTCGTGCTCGGTAGAGCCACGCAGCACCCTGCTCGACACCCTGCGCCACCGGTTGGATGTGACGGGGCCCAAGCGGGTCTGCGATCGCGCCAGTTGTGGGGCGTGCACGGCGATCGTCGACGGCGATGCGGTCTATTCCTGCACCACATTGGCCGTCTCGTGCCAGGGCAAGACAATCCAGACACTCGAGAGCTTCGATACCGGCTCGCAGGGCGTGCCTTATGCGTTCCATCAGAACGACGCACTCATGTGCGGCTACTGCACGCCGGGCTTTGTCACGTCGTGCAAGGCACTCCTGGACAAGAACCCCAATCCCAGCCTCGAAGAGGTCAAGAAGGGGCTCGAGGGGAATATCTGTCGTTGCGGCACTTACGTCGGCGTCATGCAAGCGGCGCTCGCCGCGG
This sequence comes from uncultured Isosphaeraceae bacterium, assembly GCA_963850935.1. Taxonomy (GTDB): domain Bacteria; phylum Planctomycetota; class Planctomycetia; order Isosphaerales; family Isosphaeraceae; genus CAWFRS01. Next base: position 786,099 of record CAWKNT010000010.1, on the reverse strand, counting down.
CCAAAGCCATGAAAGGAGCGTGAATACCATGGCAACTTGGCCCAAGAATCCGCGATTGATCGGCACCCGGATCCCCCGGCTTGACGGTTTAGCCAAGGCATCGGGACAAGCCAAATATCCTTCCGATGTTCGACCCGAGGGAACGCTGTTTGGCGTGATTCTGTACAGCCCGTATGCTCATGCCAAGATCAAGTCGATCGACATTTCGCCCGCCGAGAAGATGCCGGGCGTCAAGGCAGTTGTTGCCCTCGCCGAGGTGGGAAAGACCCTGCGTTACCATGGAGATGACATCGCCGCGGTTGCGGCCGAGACCGAAGAGCAGGCCCGCGACGCGATCCGCGCCATCAAAGTCGAATATGACGTGTTGCCACACGTCGCGACCGAGTCACTGTCGATGGCCGAAGGAGCACCCCCAGTTTTCAAGCCAACCAATGTCAGGCCAGGGCGAGGCCAGACCAAGGGCAAACCCGAGGAAGCCATGGCCGCTGCCGAGGTAACCAGCGAGGGAACATACTCGGTGCCCTTGATCACGCACGTCTGCCTGGAGCCCCACGGACTGATTGCGCGGTGTGAGGGGGACAGCAAGATGGAGGCTTGGGCGAGCACTCAGAACGTCCACGGACTCGCGAGCGAGCTGGGAAAGTCAGTGCAGCCGGAGATACCGGCGACCAACGTCACCGTCCATACCGACTATATGGGAGGCGGCTTTGGCTCGAAGTTCAGCGCCGACGTGTGGGGCCGAACAGCGGCCCAGCTCTCCAAGAAGCTCGGCGGCCGTCCGGTCAAAATATTTCTTGATCGCGTCCAGGAACACCTCGCGGCGGGCAATCGTCCCAGCGGCTGGGCACACATTAAGTTGGGAGCCAATCGCGACGGCAAAGTCATGGCGATGATCGCCCAGGCACGCGGGACCGGAGGGGTTAATCCTGGCGCCGACGTGATCTTGCCCTACGTGTATAGCTTTCCCAATACGTCTGTCGCTCAGTCCACCGTGATGACCAACTTCGGCGGCAGCCGCGCCATGCGGCGCCGAGGCATCCGCAGAGCTGCTTGCTCACCGAAGCGGCCATGGATGACCTCGCCGACAAGCTGGGCATCGATCCGATCGAATTCCGGCTCAAGAACCTGGATCCCAACGACTTCCATACCCCGATCTACGAGGCCGAGCTCAAGATGGGGTCGGAGTTGATTGGCTGGCGCAAGAGCGCAAGCCTCGCGGTCAGACCGGAACCGGGCCGATCCGGCACGGGATGGGCGTGGGGCTGCATCAGTGGGGCGGTGGTGGCACCCGCGATAAGAAGGTCTCGTGCACCATCAATCCCGATGGGTCGGTCGAGCTGCGAAGCGCGACTCAAGACATCGGCACCGGTGCTCGCACGGTCCTGGCGATCATCGCCGCGGAGGTTCTCGGGCTCCAGCCAACCGATATCTTCTCGAATATCGGCAACTCGACCTTCCCGCCGGGGCAACCCTCGGGGGGTTCGACCACGACGCCCTCGATGTCCCCGCCGTGTCTCGACGCGGTTACGAAGGCACGTGATGCCCTGTTCAAGAAGATCGCGCAGGCCGTCAAGGCCGCTCCGGAGGATCTCTCGCTCAAAGACAACCAACTTTGGGTCTCGGGCGAGCCGGTGATGTCGTGGAAGGACGCGTGCCGTAAGCTGGGAACGTCGTCGATCTCGGAGTTAGGCTCCTACGATCCCAACGAGAAGGGTCTATCCAGCGTCGGCGTTGGTGGCTGCCAGTTTGCGGAAGTGGCCGTTGACCTCGAGACCGGCATGGTGAGGGTCAAGAAGATCGTCGCCATTCAGGACTCGGGGCTGATCATCGATAAGTTGACGTGGGAAAGCCAGATGTACGGCGGCGTCATCGGCGGCCTGAATTATGGACTTTTCGAGGAACGCATCGTCGATCCGACCACAGGCACGATGGTCAACCCCGATATGGAGTGGTACAAGCTCGCCGGCGCGGCCGACATCCCGGAGATCATCGTGCGGGCCTACGAGCCGCCCGAACAGAAGGCTCGCGGTGTGATCGGCGTGGGTGAGCCAGCGACGATCTCAACGGCGGCCGCCATCGGTAACGCGGTAACCAACGCAATCGGCGTACGAGTTTCTGAGTGGCCGATGACCCCCCGCAACGTCTTGAACGCCCTGGCCACGGCCTCAAAAGAAGGGAAGGCGTAAATCTATGAAAGCTTTTGAGTACGCTGCACCCGGCACGATCGAAGACGCTGTCAAGCTTTTGGGCTCACCGACCGCGGCGGCCCTTTCAGGCGGCACCGACTTGATCGGCCGGATGAAGGACTATGTCACCTCACCCGAACGCGTGGTCTACTTGAAGGACATCAAGGCGCTCTCGGGTGTTACCGGCGATGGCAAGACGGCGGCCATGACAATCGGAGCAGGGACCAAGCTTTCGGATATTGTCGCCAACGCGGCAATCAAAGACGCCTATCCCGCGCTCTGGCAAGCAACCGTCGAGGTCGGCTCGCCACAGATTCGCAACATGGCGACCGTCGGCGGCAACTTGCTGCAGCGGCCGCGGTGCTGGTATTTCCGTGCCGGTCACGGCATCTTGGGCATGAAAGATGGCAAAAGCTTGGTCCGCGCGGGCGATAATCGCTATCACGCGATTTTCCTGACCGACGGTGATGCTCTCTTCGTCACTCCCTCCAGCCTGGCCGTAGCCTTGAGCGCCTTGGACGCTCAGGCGACGATCACTGGACCCAAGGGGGAACGAACTGTGAAAGTCGAGGGTCTGTACCAGGTCCCCAAGGACGAAAATGGCAGCGAATTGACGATCGGACCCGGTGAAATCCTTACCAGGGTTACCATCCCGCCGGCCTCGGGAAAGAACGCGTCTTACGAGGCCAGGCAAAAGCTGGCGCAAGATTGGCCGCTCGTCCTGGCTTGCGTCAACCTCATGATGGACGGTGAGAGCGTCTCCGGCGCGAAGGTCTTCGTCTATGGCGTCGCGCCGATCCCCTGGCGGAGTACGGCGGCTGAGAAGGCGATCACCGGCAAGCGCGTGACAATCGAGACGGCCGCCGCCGCCGGCGAGGCCGCCGCCGAAGGGGCGGTCCCGCTCTCCATGAATGGTTACAAGGTCCCCCTGACCAAGACCGTCGTCAAACGGGCGCTGCTCGCCGCTGTCGGCAACCGCTATTGGGAGGAGGCGTGACCGCCTGGATTTTATGGATCCTTCCGAACCAAGCAGCGTGCCGGTCGCCAGCCCACGGCTCTCGCCTTGCCGCCATCTGAGGAGCGCGGGCATGTACGTCTTTTCTGACGGACCGCGTGACGAGACAGCGGAAGACTACGATAGCTCTTCGTACTGGTGTTCGGAAACCATGAAAGGCTTCGGGCCCGACGACGACTTGGCCGGCGGCCGTGAATGCCGGGACCCGTCGCGGTCTTGCTACGAACCGCTCTGATTGCGCCCTTCAATGACGTCACGTAGTCGGCTCGACCGCGGGCCGACAACTCATCGCAACGCCTCGAGGACAAGCAATCGCCCTCGAGGCGTTGCTGTTTTCATGGCGTGAGAGCAACAGAGAGCTGTTCAAGTTCAAGAGAACTCAGCCGAACATCAAATTCCTTCACAATCTCTCTTGATCAACGCGAATCATAATGTCATCCTAAGACACGTTGTTCCTTTCGTTTGAAGGGATAACGAGCTCATTTCGACTTTTGGATCTCAGACACGTTCACAAGGAGACTGAGCAATGGGCGACGCACGTGACACCGCCAAGAAGAAAAAGGCGGACGAGAAGAAGAAGTCGAGCAAGCCCGACGCGAAGTCGGCTGCTCCCGCGGCGAAGGCCCCTGCTGCGGCGAAGTCAGCCAAAAAGTAAGGGTCGTCCAGTAACGGATTGGCCGCCCGGGTCTTGGGACAGGCCGCTCTACGAGAGCGCCGCGAACCTGGATCCGGGCGGATCACGAGTCACTCGCCGACGCCCCTGATCGCGGCTCTTGCAAACTCATGCTCGATGCTCTTGGCGCGGATCATCCGCGGTACCCAGACTGGCCTGAGCAGCCAGAAGGCTGCGGGTCGTGAGCTCGACGGTGAAAGGATGACTGGGGACGGCGTATTGCTCGTCCAAGAGTTGAGCGGCGAGCGTCGCCGCTGTTTGGGATAATTCGATCACGCCCGAGAATTTCCAAAGCCAAGCCATCCACAAGAGCATTCGCCCGTACATATCCAGCCGGCGGATGAGCCTGTGTTCGAAGAGATAGCGGTACGCTCCCGCGTCGCGCGTGGGATCGGCAGCGCCTCGACCCTCGCGGAGCCAGATCTCTCGGGCGAGCTCAAAGGTCAAGGGCGAGTCATCCAGCCACGATGGGCAGGCATCGAGAATCGACTGCACGCGTTCGGGCAGCTCTTCGTGGTCGATCGCCGAGGCGTTCAAGTCTGGCATCACCGCGGGAAGCTCAAACGGCTGAAAATCAGGCCCGATCGTACCAAGAAGCCACTCTCTCACCGGGTGATTCGCATCCACTTCGGTGAGCTTCAGGCTGCCCGCAAGCAGACCAAGAGCCAGCTCGGGAAAATCGCGGGCGCAATAGCCCTCTGGCTGCTTGTCGAACGCTTCGATCAAACCGCCGGCGCAATCCGATTCGGGCTCGACTTCTCCCACGACGTCGCGGATGCCGCGCTCGACGTCGCACAGGAAGGCCGCGGTGCGACGCTGGTGCGCCTGGTTGACCGAAAGCACGATCGTTGCCCGACCCCGACCATCGACGGGCGTGACGACACATTGCACTAAACGCGACCCCGCTCCGTTGCCATCGGCTGGCGCGAGAAACCGCCGATCGCGTCCCAGGGCCCTTTCAACCTCTATTTTCGAAATCACTTCGACGAATCGTGATGGCGCCGCGACCTGGGGAAGCCTCTCTGGTCGCCAATGGATTCGCTCGAGCACCTGTTGCGCGGCCGAGCGGGTCGCGAGATCGCGGGCCGAAGACAGCAGCCGGAGTAACTTGATGGCGCCAGGATGAGACCCGATGGCGGATAACTCGTCGATGATCGATTGGCGCACCTCAGGCTCGATCTGTGCCAGGCTCTCGATCGCTTGCCAGCATTCGTGCGGATTGGTTTCGAGTTGAAGGGCGATTTCCTCGAGCCACGTCCGCTCGCGCGACTCAGGCAAACACTCGCCGGCGTTGACCGGATTGTCCGACCAATTGGAGTCAAGCGCCGGCGTGTCATCAGATTCGGCAGAGGACGAAGTCATCGTATTTCTTCCTGAATCCCCAGCGTGACGCGCGGCGCTGCGACGCACGCACGTAACGCGTCACCAGAGCCGCATCCGCGCCGGGTTTCGCCAAACGCGTCCAAGCAACTTGGGCGTCCAGTGTGAGCGAGCGACTGGGCTGGGTGCTTCAACCGAATACACACGGCGCCCGCGTCCTTCGTCGCGGTACTCGTACAAGGGAAGCGTTGCGGCTGTGTAGTCCTTGATGTCGGCAGGGAGGACGAAAAACAGGGGACGAGCATCGGATCGGTCAACGGCCGCGCCGTTGGCCGGAACACTCAAAATCTGCCCAGTATTGGCGTCGTATTGCTCGAAAACCGGAATCGAAGCGATTCCATGACGATCGGTGCGAAGAACGCAACCGGCCGAGGCGCGTAGGATTCCCGCCCGGCCGGTGAGGTCTTGGTGACCAGGCGAGAACCAACGCCTGAGCCGGACGTCAACTCGTAAATAGCCACTGGTAAAGCCAGCCGAGGGTCGGAAAGGTCGAGCTGATACATGATCTGGTTGTAGTCGTAGCGGGCCGTCGGGTCGTGGTTGCCGGAGAAGGTCGCGGTGTACGTCCCTTCGAAGAAGATGATCCGGCCGCCATCCTTATCGAACATCGGGTGTTGCTTGGGGTTGTAGAAGCTATACTTGGCGTGCGTCACGATCTTGCGACCGTAGACCCAGGGGCCCAGGGGCGAGTCGGCCTCGGCATACCAAACCTCGCCCAAGAGCGATGTGGCTCCATACGACTCGACGGCGATCATCACCCAGCGCTGGCGGTAGGAATTCCAGTAAACCGATCCGCCATGCGCCACCACGACCTTTCCCGAGTCGATATCCCGGAGGTTCAGCAGGGCGTCGTCGGGCTTGATCCGCCTCTCAACGATCAGCTTGGTTTGCTGTTCCTGCCGCAGCAGCTGCGTGCCGGTCTTCCAGGTGTAGCGCAAGAGGCCGTCAGGCCCCCGGTCGAATTGTTGCTGGCTCAGCTTGGTGCCCGGCTTCAGACAAGAATAGGATTCGTAGAGTTCGGGTCTCTTGAGCTGATCGGGGTTGGCCGGGACGCGGACCAACGGATACGGGCTGGCATAATAGACGTACTCGACGCCTTTATCTTGATAGAGAAATGGATGGCCATCGGGAAACTCGCCGGCATGTGCCGAGGCTTCGGGAAACGTAACTACCTTTTCAAAACGCTGTGATTGCGAATTGAATTCGGCAAGGCCGCGCTCGTAGACCTCGAGCATCTTGCGAATCTTGGCGTAGCTCGCGAACATACGTTCTCGCCCGTCTCGGTCTTTGAGCACGATCAATCCGGAGATCCACGTCGGGCCCTCGCCGGGCATCGGTGCAATCGGCCGGGCGAAGCCTTGGTCATCGAGGAAGTAGCTCAGATTCACGCCGATTTCGGGCTCGAGTCCTCCCTGGCCCGGAAGTTCGGAGGTTGCGCCTGGCACATGGAAGTTTCCCAAGGGGTAGTCTGGGCGGTTTGTATCACCCCAGAACCAATGGATCTTGCCCTGGTAAACAGCATTCACCACGCTATCCTGGCCGAACACCTTGCCATTCAAAAGCGGCTCGCGGATCGGTATGGGATCGCGGGTCAAAACGCTGTCGCGATAGATTCCTCCACCGGTGACCCGATAGAGCCGGCGGGCGATGTTGACTCGTCGGATCACGATGTCGGCCGAACCGCCGCGGGTGACGTCCAGCGCTTTGCCTCGGAATCCAAATCCGTCTTTGTCGACTTCGTAGCCGTGGCTTGTAATCGTGAAGAAGACCTTTCTGTCGAAAAGGCCTGGTTCATCGAATGCCACGATTCCGTTGCTGTCGGTGACATAGCGAATCTGGTTGACGGTTCTAAGCTCAACCAACGGTACCCCGCGTCCGGTTCCTTCCTCCACAACGTGAATGCGAAACACGCGCGAGCGCGAGTCATCGGTCGGTTCCAGTGCGCGGCTGTCTGTCGCGGCGGCGGCGGCCGCCGAAAAACAAGCGACGAATCCAACGCGGACAAACCATGCGCGGTGACCTGTCATTTTGTGGGATTCTCCTGCGCGTCTATTCCGTAAACCGCGACCCCCGACCATCCCCGAGGCCTCGCACAGGCGGATCGCTCGACCATGGACCCACAAGATCGGCCCCTGATTCGATTTCGATTTGCCCTCGTTCGACGAGGCTGTCATCAATCTCAGTGATGAAGCGGCTCGGCAGCGTAAAGACTGTGGGCCCACGACCTCCACGAGCGATGGTCAACGGATAAGTCAGCGTTAACTCGTTCATGGCCCGGGTGATCGCCACGTAGAAGATGCGCCTTTCTTCGTCTTCGCCACCTGGCTCGTCGAGCGAGCGCCGGTGCGGGAAGCTATCCTCGACGACACGAGGAATGAAAACATGCGACCACTCAAGGCCCTTGGCCTGGTGAACTGTGGAGAGAACCAAAACTTCACCGGGCTCGTCGCTGGCGACCGAGTCCATTCCATACACGTCGCCGGCCAACAGCAAGTCGGCGATCAGTCGCTCGAGGCTATCGTACTTGGCGGCAAGCAGGGCAAACTGATCGATGTCGGCGATGCGGTTGTCGGGCCGTTCATATAACAGCCTGACCATGCCAGGATATCCCCCTTTCAAGATCGCCCCGACCGCGGCGGCGGGATTGCGTTCTGGGTCGGTGTCCCGCAGTTGCCTCAAGTCGCTGACAAAACCGGCAAAAAACCCCTTGCTCTTCGACGGCAACAGCGCCATCGCCTCGAGCGTTTCGAGCGACTCGAGTGGCTGGTCGCTCTTGCTTAAGTGCCGAAAGACCGCGGCCGCCTTTGCTGGTCCGATGCCGGGTAAGAGCAGCAAGAGTCGTCGCCACGACACTTCGTCGCGCGGGTTGAGTACAACTCGTAAGTGGGCGAGAACGTCCTTGATATGAGCTTGCTCAAAGAAGCGCAGGCCGCTCCGAACCGTATAGGGAATGCCACGAGCCAAGAGTTCGCCTTGCAAGAGGATGCTGTCGTGATGATTGCGATAGAGTACGGCCATCTGCCCCAGCGGCAAGCCCTTCTCCCGGGCGTCGAGTATCTGCTGGCAAATGAGCGCTGATTCTTCATAGGCATCTTCGGTGGCGACGAGCAACGGCAGCGCGCCATCGGGCCGAGCGGATACCAAGACCTTTGCAAACCCTGACGTATTGTGGGCGATCGAGGCCTTGGTGAATGCGACGATCTGGGGCGTCGACCTATAGTTTGTCTCGAGCTGGAAGACCCGGGCGCCGGGATGCCGTTCAGCGAACTTGAGGATGTTGTCGTAATCGGCGCCACGGAAGCGGTAAATCGACTGGGCATCGTCACCGACGGCGGAAAGGTTTCCTGCCCCAGCCGCAGCGATCGCCTCTACCAGCTCGACCTGAACCACATTGGTGTCTTGCATTTCGTCGATCAGGATCTGCTGAAACATTTCAGCCTGTCGGTGCGCTCGTCGCCAAACTCACGTATCAGGCGGGCCCATTGAAGGAGCAGATCGTCGTAGTCCATGGAGTTAGCGGCAAGTTTGCGCTTGGCATAGGCTAGAGCGGCGGCCTCGAGCTGAGCCTGCCATTGAGCGAGCTCGGGGTCACGCTCAACAAAGACCTGGGCGAGCGGACGGTTGACGTTGGCGCTATAGCTTATCAGATGGTGCACGGCAGCCGGCTTTGGGGCTAGCTTGCCAGTGCCGGAGAGCCCGGCGTCGTCCATGGCCAGGCGGATCAGGTCGAGCTGGTCCTCATTGTCGAGGATTGTGAAGTTCGGCTGATAACCCAAAAGCCCCGCAGCCCTGCGTAACAAGCGGTTGCCGATATGGTGAAACGTGCCTGCCCAGACACGAGTCGCCGGCTGGCCAATCAGCGATTCCATCCGTCGAATCATCTCACGGGCGGCTCGCCGGGTATAGGTGACAAGCATAATCGCTTCCGGCGCGACGCCGGAAGCGATTAGATAGGCGACGCGATACGTGATGACTCGCGTCTTGCCCGAGCCTGGGCCAGCCAGGATCAGATTGTAGCCGTCTGGTGCCGTCGCCGCCGCACGCTGCGACTCGTTCAGATCGCGTCGGAAATGCTCGGCCAATCGGGCATTCAGGGGCGATTTGAGACGTATCTTTCGCATTCAAAGGCCTGGGGGGCGTGGAGCCATCCGTCGACGTTCCGTGCCACGGCTGAGCCCGTATTATAACAGGATGGCATGCCGGTTATAATGTGGGTCATGATCAGACTCGTCGTATTCTGAAGGAAGAAGAGGTCAGCCATGGAGAGCGTCGAAACGGAACCCACCCTGCACATCATCCACGAGCCCAAGGTTTATCTGCTTGGACGCCAGGTCGTCGACGACGAGGCGCTAGCGCATTCCTGTCTGACCACCAGGTTAGCCACTGGACGACCGACACAGAAATCGGCGGCGAAAAACTCATCGAGACCGCCGGTCGCGTCTGCTACATGTCTTTTCAAAAGCCGCGGCCGGGGGGCAACAAGGCCTATATCAACCATATCCTCGAAGTGGGACACGGCTCGGTGCTGGAACATGCGGTGTTTAACCTGCTTTTCACCGGTGTAAGCCGTAGCCTGACGCACGAGTTGGTCCGGCACAGGGCTGGATTTGGTTTTTCGCAACTGAGCCAACGGTTTGTCGATGAATCGGAATGCTCGTTCGTAGAGCCCGAGGCAATTGCGGCCGACCCCGAGCTGCACCGTATCTGGCTCGAGGCAATCCAGGCGAGCCAGACTGCCTATCGTGAACTCGCCGACCGGCTGGCGGGGACATACAGAAACATCCCCGACAAAACACTGCGGCGCAAGAAAGCCCGCGAAGCCGCACGGAGCGTCCTGCCTAACGCCACCGAGACCAAAATCTTTGTCACCGCGAATGCCCGAGCCTGGCGCCACTTTATCGAAATGCGCGGCGACGCCGCGGCCGACGTCGAGATCCGCCGCCTGGCGATCGCCGTTTGCAAGATTCTTCAGACCGAATCGCCCAACCTTTTCGGCGACTATACGCTGGTCGACCTCCCCGAAGGAGGCCAGGCCGTCGCCACCGAGCATTGCAAAGTATGAAGAGCGCTTCGGAATGTCCAAAACGATAGAATTCGTTGCCAATCGTTCCCCGCCTGGCGCTGATAAAGAATAGGGGGATGAAGCCAACCCCCGCAACGCAGGCACAGAACAGGGGGAACGATCATGTCCAAAACTTCGCTCAAGACAATGTGGGTCACCACCCTGGCGGTGAGTGGCCTTCTCTTGGTCTGCACGGCGGCGGTGCGGGCCGATGAGACCAGGCGTGGCGATCGCCGACACTCGAACCGCACTGCCTGGTCGGCAGAGCGATGGGGCCACGGCAACCGGTACCATGATTCCTTTCGCGCTCGTGAATCCGGGCGCGGTCGGATGCACGCAGTCGGCCGCCAAAATAGGTCAAGAGGGCGAGAAGTCGTTCATTCGAGCCACGAGCAATCGCGCGGTGCCCGGGAACAGGGCCGCTGGGCTCGCGGCGAGGGGCGACGCGGTCGAGTGTCAACTCATCATCGAGTCAGCATGCATTGGAAACATCGACGAGACGGCCAGCACTGGGGAAGGCACGGTCAATCAAGCCGCGGCGGTCGCTCGCACTCCGTGGCCGGTCGAAATCGAGGCCGAGGCGAACATAGCTCAAGGTTGCATTGGCGATCCGAAGATCATCGACGCGCGAATGACAGGTCCAGCTCACATCGTGGTTCTTGAATAAGGTAGAGACCAGCGCAGTGAGTCGTTTGAAGGCTTTTCACTGCGACCAATCGGTCGGCGTTCGATCCCAGCGGTGCGCTTTGAGTTGATCCAGCAAGCCGGGTTCGAGCGGCCGGCCGTCGCTTGCGGCCAAGTTGGCGCCGACGTGCTTGACCTTGCGCATACCCGGAATGATTGTCGACACCGCCCGATCCGCGAGGATCCAGCGCAGGGCGAGCTCTGGCATCGTCATCCCGGCAGGCACGAGCGGCCGGAGCGCCTCGGCGCGATCGACACTTTGGGCAAGGTTTTCTGGCACGAAATAGCTGTTGCGCCAGTCGCCCTGTGGCCAACGGCTCGTCTTGGTCAAGTTACCGGTCAAGGTCCCTTCGTCGAACGGAACCCGCGCGATCACAGCAACGTTTAGCTCTTGGCAGACAGGAAACAGCTCGTCCTGCGGGGACTGGTCGAAAATGTTGTAGATGACCTGGACGGCGTCAATCAAGCCGGTGCGCAGCGTGTTAACGACATTGGTAGGCTCCCAGCGATTCACGCTGACTCCTGCCCCGCGGATGAGCCCCTGTCGCTTCAGATCCTCGATGGCGCGCTGCCAATCTTCGTCGTCGGACCAGGAATCTTCCCAGACGTGGAATTGGAGTAAGTCGATCCGCGGCAGATCAAGATTCGCCAGACTCTTTTCCGCATATTGACGAATGTGGTCAGCCGGGAAACAGTCGTCGAGCGTGTAACCGCGCCTCGAGGGCCACTTGAAATTCTTCGGTGGTACCTTGGTGGCGACATACAGCTCTTTCGCGGGATGATTGCGCACCAAGGCACCCAAAAGGCGTTCACTGTGGCCGTTGCCATACGCCCATGCCGTGTCGAAGAAGTTGCAGCCCAGCTCGACGGCTCGTTCAAGTGCCGCGGCGGTTTCATCGTCGTCGGACCCGGTCCAGCCCGCCAAACCCCACATCCCATAGCCGATCTCGCCAACAAGCCAGCCCAATCGACCAAAGCTGCGATACTTCATGACATAAAGCCCTCAAGATGAGATCAACGGGCGCGTGAACGTCCGTCAAAAGCCTCGATCGATGCACGTCCTATTCGTCGCGATCATGACTGGTACGGCATTGTTCCCAGTTTAGCAGATGCGGTTGCCGGAAGACCTCGCGGTTTTGCCGCGGGACTATCGATTTGAGCGGTGGACCACTTGTGCTTCCAGTCGATCAGCTCGGCGATCAGAGAGGTCCAACCGGTCTGGTGGCTGGCCCCAAGGCCTCTGCCATTGTCGCCGTGAAAGTATTCATGAAACGGGATGTATTCGCGCCAATGGGGATCAAAATGGAAAAGCTCTTGGTCACCGAAAACGGGGCGCCGGCCAGACGCGTCACGGAGGAAAATGCATGCCAGTCGGCCGGCGATAGCGGCGGCCGTTTCTTCCAGCGTCGCCTTGCGCTCAGCGCCACGGGGCAGCTCGACAGTGAATGTCGATCCGTAATAACTGTGTAGCTCCCGCAACGCATCGATCAACAAATAGTTGACGGGAAACCAGATCGGCCCGCGCCAGTTCGAGTTTCCCCCGTAAATCGGCGAAGCCGACTCAGCCGGCTCGTAGGCGACGCGATTGCCATCGTAGAAAAATGGTTCGTCGGCCAAGCCCCGCGAGAGCGACCGCAGACCATATTCAGAAAGGAACTGCGACGGGTCGACAACCCGCGGCAGGACGCGTTCGAGCTTAGCCCGATCCGCCAGCGCCATCAGCCGCCGGCCGCCACGACCCGGATTCATCATGAGGCAGAGGTTGCCGGCCAGCACGGGGCGATAGCGAATATACCATTCGACCCGACGGCGAAACTGAGGCAGCCGCTCGAGTGTGCCCGGTTCGATCGCCAGCACCGCGAAAAGGGGGATCAAGCCCACGAACGACCGCACCTTGAGGTGCAGTGGCGGTCCCCCCTTGACCCGAACCACGTCGTAGTAGAATCCATCGTCACGATCCCACATGCCGATTTCGCCGCCGAACCCATTGATGGCATGTGAGATCGCCACGAAATGCTCGAAAAACTTGGTCGCGATCGACTCGTAAGCCGGCCGGGTCCGAGATAGCTCAAGCGCGATCGCCAGCATGTCGAGGCAGTACATGCCCATCCAGGCGGTTCCGTCGGCCTGCTCGAGCCGTCGGCCTTCGCCTAGATTGGGACGGCTGCGATCAAAAACACCAATGTTGTCCAGGCCCAGGAATCCCCCCTGAAACGCATTGCGCCCTTCCGGATCTTTGCGGTTAACCCACCACGTGAAGTTGAGGAGCAGCTTGTGGAAGACCTCCTCCAGGAATTCGGTATCCGCCGTGCCAGTCACGTCGCGCGTAATCTCGTAGACTCTCCGGGCGGCGCGGGCATGTACAGGCGGATTGGCGTCGGAAAAGTCCCACTCGTACGCGGGGAGCTGGCCGCTCGGATGCATGTACCATTCGCGAACGAGCAAGAGCACCTGCCGCTTTGCCCATTCCGGGTCAAGACGAGCGAGCACGATGCAGTGAAATGCGGTGTCCCACGCGGCGAACCATGGGTATTCCCACTTGTCGGGCATGCTCAAAACATCGAGGTTATATACGTGCGCCCAACTCGCGTTTCGGCCACACTTCCGCCGCGCCGGCGGCTTCGGACCAGCCGGGTCGCCGTCGAGCCAGAGCTCTACGCTGTAGTGGTAGAATTGCTTGGTCCATAGCAAGCCCGCAAATGCCTGGCGCTGAATTCGGCGCTCGTCTTCCTCGAGCCCGGGCGGCTGAATGGACTGGTAAAACTCGTCGGTCTCGGCAACCCGCCGTTCGACGGTCGCGTCGAAGTCGCCAAATGGGTCGTGATGAGGGTGATTCGTGAATCGCGTGCGGACCGTTAACGATTCGCCTGGCGCGACCATTCCAGTGTAGTGAGCCGCGGCTTTCGAGCCTCGTTTATCAGCATTCAGCCTGTCGTGGAGTCCGCCGACGATCGCATCGTGAAACGCATCTTTGACAAACCTTCCCGCGTTGGGCACACCGAAAAGCCGCTCGAAGTTCGTCTCGTTCTCGGTGAACATGAGCGTCGGCGTGTGCGGCCGAATGTCCAGATACCACCAGCGCTCGCCCAGGTGGCGGTGCAACGCGCGAACGACCGTCGGCCCGGTAGCCTCGAGCCCAGGACGAGCCGTGCTGTAACCCCATGACCACGTGTTTCGGAACCAAATATGGGGCAAGAGATGCAGTGGCGCCGGCTCGGGACCTCGATTGTGCGCCGTGACCTTGCACAGGATGTCGTCTTCGGCCGCTTTGGCGTACTCAATGAATACGTCGAAATAGCGACCCTCAGTGAATGCGCCGCCGATCGCATCGATCAGCTCGAATTCGGCGCGGCGCGGCCCCTCCGTCGGTTTTCCTCGAGAAGCAGCCGATAGGGGTACTCGGCCTGCGGATATTTGTATAGCATCCGCATAAACGCATGACTGGGAAGTCCGTCGAGATAATAGTAGTACTCCTTGACATCCTCGCCGTGGTTACCTTCCTCATTGGTGAGACCATACAGACGCTCCTTCAAGAACGGATCGCGTTCGTTCCAAAGTGCGATCGTCATACAAAGATTTTGAAAGCGATTGCAATACCCGGCGAGACCGTCTTCATTCCAGCGATACGCTCTACTGCGCGCGTGATCGTGCGGAAAATGGTTCCAGGCATCGCCACTGGCGCTATAGTCTTCCCGGACAGTGCCCCAGGCCCGCTCGGCCACATATGGTCCCCAGTTTTTCCAGTCCGCGCGGCGAGCCGCGCTATCACTTAAGCGGCGGTGCTCGGCGGTCGGGTCTGGGAACATGAAACTCATCCTCACTTAGCCCGTCGCCGCACCGCGTAGCCATACGGAGTGGGCCAGCTCGGTTCGGCGCCAAGCTCATGTTCCGCCCGCAGCACCAGTACGGTTGGCGCAACAGCTCTCGACCGATGAAAACTAGGTCGGCGTCTCCTTCGGTGATGATCTCGTTGGCATGTGCGGGCTCGGTGATCATTCCGACGGCACCGGTTTTGATCTCGGCCTCGTCGCGGATCTTGCGTGCGAACGGGACCTGAAAACCCTTGGCCACAGGGATTCGGGCTTTGGGAGTCAGGGCTCCGGATGACACGTCGATCAAGTCCACGCCCAGCTCTTTGAGCCGGCGCGCCAGAACTACGGATTGATCGGCGTCCCAACCTCCGTCTGCCCAGTCTGTCGCCGAGATCCGCACGAAGAGCGGCAGCGTGTCTGGCATCAGCCGGCGGATGGCGGTCGCGACCCGCAACAGTAGCCGCATTCGGTTTTCCAGGCTGCCGCCATATTGATCGTGGCGATGATTGGAGAGTGGTGAAAGAAACTCGTGCAAAAGATATCCGTGGGCGGAATGAATCTCGATCACACAGAAACCAGCAGCGAGCGCCCGGCGCGTGGCGGCCTCGAATGCGGCGACCACACCTTCAATCCCAGCCTCATCCAGCGACACGGGGACGGGGCCACCCTCGGCAAACGGAATCGGACTGGGCCCCACGACCGTCCAGCCTCCTTGCTCGGGCGTTTTGAGGCTTCCACCACCTTTCCAAGGCACGTCGCAGCTTGCCTTCCGCCCTGCATGAGCGAGCTGGATCCCGGCGACAGCGCCCTGACTGTGCACGAACCGAGCGATCCGTGCCAAAGGCTCGATGTGCCGGTCTTCCCAGATTCCCATGTCACCGGGCGAGATTCGGCCGTCGCGCGTAACCGCCGTCGCTTCCACCATCACGAGCGCCACGCCGCCGGCGGCTCGACTGCCCAAATGAACCAGATGCCAATCATTGGCAAGACCGTCGGTCGCCGAGTACTGACACATGGGCGACATCACGATCCGGTTACGAAACCTGATGCCTCGTATCGCGAGCGGGCTCAAGAGATCGATCTCCGGAAGTTTCCGGTCGTGGTCGATGTCGGAGGGGCAACCGTGAAATGTCTCCGGCTCCTCACCACGGACACCCGCCTTTGTTTCGCTCATAATACTTGGCTCCGTCACTCCTGCCTTGTCGAATCGAAGAACCCAGAGATTGTAGCCAGATCACCCGCACCGCAAGAGTGTACAGCTGCAACTCAAAACCGAATCAAAGGCCGCACACCACCGCAGTTCATTGTACCTCTGTGTGCGCAAGGATGGTTCGGCTTGCCGATTGACGGTCTGTCGCGTTACGCTAACCATGTTCGACGAAATTAATGGAGACGTGGACAGAGGCGGGGCATGCCTAATACCACTTGAAACCCCGACCCGCTCGGTTCGTGAATCGGGAGAGTGCTCCATGTCCGAGTCTGACTACCCGCTCGTTCCTGAATCGCCGCGAAAAACAAGCCAACCGATGCCGCGTCTGTGGAAAGCGGCACCCGAGCCCGGGGAAGAGGACTCCAACGGTAGTAAAAAGTCGCCGAAAGACGGCGAGACCAACTCGTCCAAGTCCACAAGCAAATCAAAGTTAGCCGACGCGAAAGGAAAGACAAAGTCCGCGAAAGGCAAGGGATCCTTTGCTGCGGACGACAAGTCCGAAAAGAAGGTCTTGATCGAGGAAACGCCGACGCTTGATACATACGAGTCGCGGCGACGAGCTCGGCTAATCATCGGCGCACTCGGCGCGGCGTGTCTTCTCTTGGGCGGATGGATTTTCTACCGAGCATTCCTCTACGAACCCCTCGGTTTCAGCGTGACAGCGGACGCCGACACGTCCGGATTCGAAATCGGCCCCCGAACCACGCCCGTCGGGCGACCAGGAAGCTCGGTTCATGTACAACAAGGCCGAGGAATATGCCAAGAACGAGCCAAACCGACCAGGCTGTGGCCATGTTGAATAAGGTAGCCAAGGTTTACAAAGGGACTGCGGCAGCCAGGGACGCTTTGGCCGCTCTCGACCGGGCGAGCAAGAAGCTACCTTTGTTTAGTGACGGCCCTCTTATCGTCGCCGAACCAGAGGAAAAGAAGGCCCCAGCAGCTCCGCCGCCGCCCGCGGTCGTCGACGCAACTCCCAGTCAGCCGCAGCCGGCCAGGGGCGAGGTCGCGCTCGTTTTGCCTGCCAACCCCGCCGAGGTGGTCGTGGGCGCACCGGGCCTCTCAGCGAATGTCGGCAATGCCTCCAAAGTGGCTATCCCGCAGCGTACTCTTCCGTCGGGCTTCCAGGCCAATCTCGATATGGGGACTCATGAGTCGGGCTGGCCGCTCGTCATCTTGGGCGATCGCGATGGTGCGCCCATGCTGCTGATTCCCGGCGGCACTTTTTCGATGGGGAGCAATGAGGGGCAGCCGGCCGAAGCCCCGGCCCATCAGGTCAAGCTGTCGACCTACTATATAGACCAGCATGAAGTCACGAACCGCCAATTTCGAATCTTCTTGAGCGAGTCTCACTATCGTGGCACGCCGGCGGGCAAGTGGCTGACGGACGAAAAACTTCGGGCAGAGCCAGAGTCGTTCCCCGCCGTTCATGTCAACTTTCAGGACGCAGAATCATTTGCCACCTGGGCAGGCAAAGAAATCCCGACCGAGGCACAGTGGGAGTTCGCGGCGAGATCCGCCGACGGCCGCCGTTTTCCGTGGGGCGATGAGCCGGCCAAATGGTCCAAACCTCGAGCCTATCATCAGATTGACCACGTCATGGCCTTTCCGGAAGATAGGTCTCCCTTCGGCGTCTTTGACTTGGCGAGCAACGCGCAAGAGTGGACCAGAGACTGGTATGATCCCAGGTACTATTTCCACTTCATGAAATCGCCGGCTGAGAATCCAACCGGGCCAGCCCCGAGCACCCGCTCCCGGTCGTCGTCGCCGCAGCACGTCGTTCGCGGAGCTGCCAAGAACTGGTCGGTGACCTATCGCGATGCAGTTCCCTACGATCGACGGCTCCCGTATGTCGGTTTCCGCTGCGTGGTCACAGTTGAAGCACCCACCGCCGCGCCCGGCATCGGCAACCCGACGCCCTCCGCCCAGCCGCCCGGGAAGGCAAACACGCCGCCAATTCCGTTCTGATGCCTGTTCATGCCGGGCTCCTAGTCAACCGTCCGGTCTGCCCGGCTCGAACTCGCGAAGCCATTCGCCTCCTGTTCCTGTAACCATCGGACAGTACGCCTGGTACTCTCATCGTAGCCGACGGACGGTTGCCAGCCCAACCGGCAACGGGCCTTCTCGGTGCTGTATTCAAGGTAGCGACCCAACAGCCAGGCGCCGTACCGGGTCACGCGAGGGGGCCGGGATCGTTGCAGTAACCTGTCCTGCATTTCCAGCAGGAAACCGCCTGTGAACGCTAGCGCGTAAGGGACCTGTTTGGAGACGCGCGGAACCGCAAGTGCGTCGGCGAATAGGTCCAAGAACTCGCGCTGGGTGATCCGGCCGTGACTCGTGATGTTGTATGCCTCACCGGCAGAGCCAGGGTCGAGCCCAGCCAGGATGGCGCCGTCCGCCACAATTCCCGCGTACACCGCGCTGAGCGGATTATCCCCCTTGCCAATAACCATCATGCGTCCCTGGCGAAATTCACGGACCAGCCGCGGCGCTGTCGTGCGATCCCGCTCGCCAAAGAGCCAGCTCGGCCGGATCACGGTGAGAGGAAGCCCGGCGCCGGCCATTTGCCAGAGTAAGAGCTCGCAATCGACTTTGCTGCGTGTGTAATAATCGAACATCCAGACTTTCTGTCCGAGCGGAGATGTTTCATCAATCGGGGTTTCTCGATCGGTTGGATGGCCATAGGCGCTTGTCGAGCTGATATGAATGAAGCGATTGACTGCGGCTCGTCTGGCTGCCTGGGCCAATGTCCGCGTCGCGTCGATGCAACCCGTTTGAAACTCGCTCCACTTGCCCCAATCACCGACCTTGGCTGCGCAGTGAAAGACGAGAGCTTGACCGGCGACGGCGGCCGCACAGGCGGCGCTATCCGTCAGGTCGCCACGGACGATTTCAACTCCGAGCGTCTCGAGAAAGTCCGTGCGGCTGCCGCCGCGGACCAGTGCACGCACCCGGAAACCCTGGGCGGTCAAACGCTCCGCCAGATGGCTGCCCAAGAGTCCTGTGGCTCCTGTGACCAGGGCTTTTTCGCCGCTCCCGGCAGAGCTCATCCGCGCCATTCCTTGATCAATTCATGACGCTCTCAATGTGTGTCGCGACCAATGGAAACGACCCATCGTCCGGGCTCGACGGCGGATCGTCAAGACTTTGAGGGTTGTGCGGGCATTCTACACGTTGCCGATCATGGACGCTCGCTTATATTGTCTGAATCGACGCTAAAGAGCGGACGATCGCAGCGGGTCGATCGTGGCCGCCAGCATCGATCGCGACGATCTCGTTAAACAGCCCGAGGACGCCCTCGCGCTCGACCGACGGGTCTGGCGAGCGTCCGCTTCTTTTGTTAAGGTTCCTCAAAATCAAATTGAGGAGAAAGTCGATGACGATGCCATCGCAAGCTGTGCCCCTTTCCGGCAGCCATCGTTCGGCCGTGCCGGGTTCGCGCGTGATTGGCCCTGCCCATCCCCGCGAGCGGATCGAAGTGACGCTCCGACTCCGGCCGCGTGGGCACATCCCACAGAATGTAAAGCTAGAGGCGACATCCGCTCGATCTCCGCGACAACGCCAGTACCTCACGCGCGACCAACTCGAGGCTATCCATGGAGCTTCTCCCGCGGATATCGCCCAGGTTGTGGCCTTCGCCCACGCCAATAACCTGGCTGTCGTCGAGACCAGTGAGGCGAGGAGGAGCGTTTGGCTCGCCGGAACGGTTGGTCAGATGAGCGCGGCATTCGGCGTCAATCTTGATGAGATTGACCATCCCGGCGGTGGAACCTTTCGCGGTCGCACCGGCTCAATCCTCTTACCCGCCGACCTGAAAGACATTGTTGTCGGCGTGTTCGGTCTGGACAACCGCCCGCAGGCCCGGGCCCATTTCCAGATCCACAGGCCTAAAGCAGGAGAACAACTCCTGGCCGCCGCTGCCGCCGCCAACACCCAGTTTACGCCGACCCAGATCGCCAACCTCTACGACTTCCCAGCGAACTTCGACGGTACTGGAGAGTGTATCGGAATCATCGAGCTGGGAGGTGGATTCAACACAGCTGACCTGAATGCCTATTTTTCCAGCCTGGGTCTACTGACGCCCACGGTTACGAGCGTCTCCATTGACGGCGGCTCCAACACGCCGACCGGCAATGCCGACGGGCCTGACGGCGAGGTCATGCTTGACATCGAGATTGCTGGCGCCATCGCCCCCAAGGCCAAGATCGTTGTCTATTTCAGTCACAATACTTCTCAGGGGTTTCTCGACGCGATCACGCACGCCGTTCACGATACCGTCAATAATCCAACGATCATCTCGATAAGCTGGGGCGGACCGGAGTCAAACTGGACGGAGCAGGCGTTCCAGCAATTCGATCAGGCGTTTCAAGCGGCAGCTGCATTGGGCATCACCGTTCTCGTCGCGGCGGGCGATAACGGGTCGAGCGATGGCGTTGACGATGGCGAAGCTCATGTCGATTTCCCGGGATCCAGCCCCAACGTGCTCACGTGCGGAGGGACCAGGCTGAACGCCAATGACACAACCATTTTCAGCGAGGTCGTTTGGAACGATCCCGACGGCGGAGCGACCGGAGGGGGTATCAGCGACGAATTTCCCGTGCCCGCCTATCAAGAAGATGCCGGAATACCCCCGTCGGCAAACTCCAGCAAGAACACCGGCCGCGGCGTGCCCGACGTGGCAGCCAATGCCGACCCGGCCACCGGCTATCCGGTCCGAGTCGATGGCGAGGACGTCGTTGCCGGCGGCACCAGCGCGGTCGCGCCTTTGTGGGCTGGCCTCGTCGCACGCTTGAATCAAGCGATCGGCAAACCCGTGGGGTTTCTCAACCCGACGCTCTACGGATTCGATCCACAGAGCGGAGTCTTTCGCGACATCACCGAGGGGAACAACGGGGCATACTCGGCGGGACCAGGCTGGGACGCCTGCAGCGGCCTGGGCGCTGTCGTCGGCACGAAACTGCTGCAGGCACTCTCGAAGTAAACCTATATCAACCCCTCGATTAACCCACACCCATCCTCGCCCCTTCAAATAGTGAGGGCCACGCCCGAGCCGAGATCTCTACAATTTGGCACGAATCGTGCTATAGTGGGATTTTATAAGACGTGACGACGTGAGTGATGGACGACTCAACGCGCCAACTGTCGTTCTCGTTTGCCTGAAGGAGACAGCATGATCAAGCCCAAGGCCGACAAGCCAGCGCCGAAGTCAAACGGTCGTCCTGCCCAGCACGCGACTTCGGAGCCGCGGCCCAAGCGCGCGGTAAAGAAACGCGAGCAAGCGCTCGAAAAGTTCCGCGGGGTACTAGAAGACTTCAACCTCAGTCCCAACGGGGGCATCGAGGGATTCGTGCTCCATTCCGACGGTCAGACCGTGCAGGTCAACGTCACGCCGGACGTGGGGTTCGCAGTCGTTCGGGGAATCGGCCAAAATGTGGAAGCGATGGTCGAACCGGAGCCGGCCACGGCCAAACACAAGGCTGGTGCGCACCCGGTCTATAGCTTGGTCACCCTGCACGGCGCCGACGGCAAGGTACTGATTTTCGCGCGGAACGACGATGGAGAGATTGCGACCGTGCAGGGGGTGGTCAAGAGAACTAACTACACGCGACACGGCGAGCCCAATGGCGTGGTTCTAGAATCCGGTGACTTTGTTCATTTGAAGCCGGCGGGCATGAAGCAGGTCAGCCTGAAGGTTGGAGATTCCGTGACCGCAGAGGGTAAATCGGTGCTCATGCCGCTGGGCCAGCAGGTTATCGAAGCCAAGACCGTTAACGGCGTTGACGTGCAATCGAGGAAGCCACTAAAGGCACCGAGCCATCGGTCAGCTTAGCGAAATCAGACGTTCCGAATTGCCGCGGAAAATGAAGTTCGAGCGATGTCCACCGTGAGCCCTCCCGGGATCACGGACAGCCGTTTTAGGGAACTCCGGCGCTGGTTCCTGATCGTATTCCGCCAGTTATCGTCCCTGGGACGTCGCACCAGTCGTCTGAGCCGCAGCGGCGGCCAGTGCGTCCATGTTGCCAACCAGGATCTTCTCAGTACCGTCGAAGGTCGGCCAGTCGTTGGTGTTGGCATTAGGAACGAACTTCTTGATGATCTCTGTGCGCGTGTCGTCCGACGGTCCGATGATGACCGAAGTGCGCACTGGCTTACCGTCCACCTCGAAGTAGACGAAATTGTTGTGAGAGCCCTGCAAGCCGATCGCGTTGGAAGGAATTGTCCAGGCCTGCTTGCGGTCGACAGTGATCGATACGGTGACGTACCAACCGGGGTGGAGGTGGCCATCGGTATTGGGGATGTCAATCTCAGTCTGGAGCGTACGAGTCGATGGGTTCAACGCAAAACCAGAGCGAACGACCTTACCCTCACGGGAAGCGCCAGGGAGCGCCTGAAATCGAATGAGGGCCGTATCGTTCACGTTAACAAAGAATGAGGCCAATTCAGGCACGCCCATGAATACCCGGACCGGGTCGATCTGCTCGACGACAAAGAGGGGACGGCCGTTGGTGCCGCCACCGGGTTGGAGATAATCGCCGGGACTGATGTTGCGCTGGGTGATGACGCCGTCGAAGGGCGCCTTGATCCTACCGTACTCAACCATCACCTTGGCCTGGTTTTCGTTGGCCTGGGCGACGGTCAGATCGGCACGCGCCGCTTCAACGTCGACTCGGGCGTGCTCGAGATCGGCACTTGCCTGGTCAAACGCCGATCGCATCTCGGTGACCATGGAATTGGCTTGATCGCGCGCGGCGGCGGCTTCTTCAAACTGGCGATAGGTTTCATCACGGACCTGATCATCCAGCACTTGTTGTTTGACCAGCAAGACGAGCCGCTTGTACTCCGAATCCCATCGCGTATAGCTGGCCTGGGCCCGCTTCACACCGGCCTCGGCGGTGGCGATACGGGCCCTGTATGCCTCAACCCTTGCCTCGGCGGCCCGCTGCGGCACTTTCGGTGACTCGGATCTGAACCTCGGCTCGTTTCACGGCGGCCGACCGTTGAGCCAGGTCTTGAACCAGGTCGGGAATCCACATATCGACCAGGACGTCTCCCGCCTTGACTCGGTCTCCAATATTGTAATTGTACTTCTGAACATATCCAGCGATCCGCGAGTACATTGGCGCTGTTTCAAACGCCTCAATTGTTCCCGGCTGGACGACCGTCATCCGGAGATCGCGTCGCTCAGGATGCACGACCCTGATGCCAGCCGTCTTGCCTTCTTGGCTCTTGGCACCCGCGCTTTTGGACGTGGCCGAATCGCCGCTGCGGTTGGTGTGGCCGCAGCCAGCGGCAAAGATGAGGGCGAAGGCGAGAAGATCCCTGCCTGTAATTTTGCAGATCAGTCGATGGGCGGTTGGCGGCTTCAACTCAGTCGTTGTCGTGAGCATTCTGATCGACCTCTGATTTCGTGTGGGCCGTTTGTGAATGGGCGGACGCATAGCCGCCATCAGCCTGTCCGTCGTTAGGCGCATGCGCAAGGTGTATGGGATCGTAGTGCGTGCTCGCATGGTCGTCGGGATCGAGCGAGGGAGATTGGCTGGACGAGCGAGAGAGAAGGAGCGTAAAGACCGCCGGCAGGACCAGCAGGGTCGCAAATGTGGCCAGGGCCATGCCGCCGATCACGGCCCGTCCGAGGGGGGCGTTCTGTTCACTTCCTTTCTCCAAGGCCAATGACATGGGAATCATGCCCGCGATCATGGCACAGCCGGTCATGATGATCGGCCGCAGCCGTCCCTTGGCCGCGGTAATCGCCGCACGGTCGGCCGGCATTCCTTCTTCGCGGCGGTGCCGATCGCCGAAACTCACCAGCATGATTGCGTTGGAGACGGCGACGCCAACGGCCATGATCGCCCCCATGAACGACTCGATATTGAGCGTCGTCCGCGTGGCCCAAAGTGCCAGCACTACGCCAGAGAGTACCGCCGGCACCGATGCGACGGCCGTCACCGCCAGCATGGGCGATTGAAAATAAGCGGTCAGCATGATCAGGATCACGAGCACGGCCACCGCCAGACCGATCTCAAGGCTCTGAAACATCTCTCTCATCGGCCGGACCTGACCGCGCAAGTCAACTTCGGTGCCCCGGGGGGGATTGCCGGCTCGAGCGATCGCTTGATCGAGCCGGCTGATCACCCGGCCAAGGTCTTCACCTTCGATGTTGGCCGTCAGGCTCAGGTAGCGCCGCATGTTGTACCGGTCGACTTCTCCGGGCATTTCACTGCGCCGGACGCGCGCCACATCGCGAATCAACAGCGGCGGCGTCGGGTTGGAGGGCGAATCGGCGACGTGCGCCGTCTGCGGGCGATTGGACTGAGTAGTCAGCGGCACAAGTTCGACGTCTGTCGCTTCGGTCATCTTGGGCTGAGGTACTTGCACTTGCACCTGGTACGAATTGCCACTGACGTCGTCGCGCCAGAAATTGCGCGCAGTGTATCGGCTGGAGTAGGTGGCGGCGATGAGTGATTGACCGATGTCGCGGGAGGTCACACCGGAGAGGCCCGCCCGCTCACGGTCGAGGGTGACCTGGACGGTCGGGTAATGGAGCGACTGCTGGACCTGCTTGTCGCGAAGCGGCGCGATGTCGTCGAACTGCTCGCGGAGCTTGTCCATAAAAGCACTCGAGTCAGCCATGTTACGGCCGCTGACAACCACCTCGATCGGCGCGGGGGCACCCAGGCTCATCGTCTGGGAAATCAGATCGCCCGGTTCGAAGGCGAAAATCATGTCGCGGACGCGGCGATCGGCCTGTTCCGGGGTGACGCCCAGTCTCAAGAGCTCCTGGTGGAACCACGAGCCCACTTTCTCGGGCAGTACCTTGCGTAGACGCTCTTGGAGCTCGAAGATATCGACGCCGCTCCCTTCTCGCAGGCCGACGCTGAGCAGGCTGTCGTCGGGCCCTCGGCTCCAGAGGTAAGCCATGTTGATGGTGAACTGCGGCGGGTTGCCGCCGGCGTAGCCCATCGTGATGTCGACGTTATCGGGCCCGACCTCCTCAGCGATCACGTCGAGTGTCTTCTGGGCTACCTTGGTGGTGAGCTCGAATTGGGTCCCCTGGGGCGGCCGCACGCGAAGCTGTAACTGGCCGGTGTCGACATTCGGGAAAAGCTCGCGGCCCAGTTGGCCGCCCACGACGACCACCACGGCGCCGGTGGCCAGCAGGTACGCCAGAACCACTTTGCGACGGTGCGCGACGGTCCAGTCGACGACTCCCTCAAATCGGTTTTGCATGCGCACGAAAAGACTCGCTCGCGTTTCGGCCCCGTCACCGTGGCCGTGTGTCCCGTGCCGATTCTCCAAGAGCCAAACCGAGAGAACCGGCACGAACGTGCTGGAGAGCAGGTACGAAGTGATCATCGCCCCGCCGACTGCGAGCGAAAGCGGCACGAAAAGCGCGCACCGCACCCGTCATGATGAACGAAGGAATGAACACCGAGAGAATGCAGAAAAGCGCTAGCAGGCGCGGGACCGCCGTTTCCATGTTCCCTTGGCGGACGGATCGGGCCATCGAGGGGGTGTGCTCCATCTGGGTGTGAATGTTCTCAATTTCCACCGTCGCCTCGTCGACCAGGATGCCGATGGCCAGGGCCAGCCCGCCTAAGGTCATGATGTTGATTGTGTTGCCCGTCAAATTGAGGATGACGATCGACCCCAATAGTGCCAGCGGGATGTTGAGGACAACGATGATCACCGCCCGCAAGTCGCGCAGGAAAAGAAGCACCATGAGCCCGGTCAGGCCGGCACCAGGGCCCCTTCCACTCCCACGCTCTCAATGGCCCGATAGACGATCGGCGACTGGTCGAACTCGTATGAGACCTTGACGTCGTCGGGCATGACCGCCTGGAACCGCGGCAGGTTGTCCTTGACCGCGTTAACCACTGTCAGCGTCGAGGCGGAGGCCTGCTTGACCACTGGAAGGTAGACCGACTTGCGGCCGTTGACCAGTGCGTAGCCGACCGGAATGTCGGTCGCGTCGGTAACTGTTCCGACATCGCGAATGTAGACATTCTCCCCCAACTTGAGCGGAATGTTGCCCAGCTCCTGCGGGTTCAACACCATGGTATTGGCCGGTACGACGGTCATCTGGTCCTTGATCGTCACGTTGCCGGAAGGGCTGATGAAGTTGCCACGGTCAATCGCGTCGACGACGTCCTGGGGGGAGAGATTGTAGAGCGCAGACGGTCGGGGTCGACGTTGACCACGATCGCCCGTATGTTGCCACCGAAAGGGGGCGGCGATGAGATACCCGCCAGGCCCGAGAACATCGGGCGGACCCGATACAGCGCCATGTCCTGGAGCTCGCCGACCGAGCGACTCGGGCTCTCGAAGACTAGATAGCCGACCGGCAGGCTGCCCGCGTCGAGCCGGACGACGTACGGCGGCAGTGAGCCGTTGGGCATGACCGCCAGGGCTTTGTTGCAGTAGGCGACCGTCTGGGCCGTCGCCTCGGCCATGTCGATTCCCGGCTGAAAGAACAGCTTGAGCATCACCATGCTTTGAATCGAACGCGACTCGACATGCTCCACGCCGTTAATGTACTGGAAAAAAAGCTCGTAGACGTTGGTGATCAAGCCCTCGATTTGCTTCGGGTCCATGCCGCCGTAGTTATGTATGACATACAGCTGCGGCTGGTTCAGCGACGGAAAGATATCCTTCTGCATCTGGTAGACGCTGAAGACCCCGCCCAGAGCGAGGGCGAGCACGAGCATCATGACGGTGATCGGCCGGCGGAGCGCGAAGACAATCGGGTTCATCTTGATCTCGCCAACTGAGCTTCTGGATCGAGGTCGTGATCATCTTAAACGCGATACCCGGCCTAATGATAGCGCTTCGGGCAAGTTGGTGACTCGGCTCGCGGAGAGCGCCTCGGGCCCGCATACGCCACGAATTGGCCTGCATGTTGCACAGAATGGACATGTGCCCAAGGCCGAGACATCGGACTGATCCGATTCTTGACGCCGCGACGTAGAATTGCGTGTCTGGCTAATGGCAGACGCCAAGGATTAGCATCATGCGACCCGCACTTAACTTGATCGCAAGCGTAATACTTGCTTTGTCTTCGGTGCTTACATTAGGCTCTCCTGAAGGAGCGAGCTGGCCCTTAAGCGCGTCGTTCTTGGTCTCCGGTACGGCGCACAATGAATCGAGAGCCGAGCGGAAGGCCGTCACGCCTCGCGTGCTCAGAACGTCCTTACAGTTTGAGCCCATAGGGCTCACGTTGCTCGATCCCTACACGCCCGGCAAGATACCCGCCGTCTTCGTTCATGGTCTGGGAAATACGCCCGACTCCTGGAGCCGGATGATTGGCAGCCTCGAAGCCGATCCGGCCATACGAGAGCACTATCAATTTTGGACCTTCGGGTTCTCGACCGGCGAGCCGATTCTCTATTCCGCGGGATTGTTGCGCCAGGCACTTGCCGATGCGCACGAGCGCTATGACCCCGGGCGCACGGACCGGGCATTCGATCACATGGTCTTGATCGGCTACAGCATGGGAGGCATCCTTGCCAAGGCCATGGTCGCCGAAAGCCAGTCGTTCCTGTGGAATGGCATCAGCAGTCGGCCGTTTGCGTCGCTCCAAGGTCCGGAGGAAGCGCGCGAAGTGCTCCGGCGGTCGTTTTTCTTCAAACCAGTCCCGGAAGTAAGCCGTGTCATCTGCATTGCCACTCCCCACCGCGGCAGCCAGGTCGACCAGGGTGCACTCCACTGGCTCGGCTCACGGCTCAATCAGCCGATGGAGCGTTTGAGGAAGATTCACGAGTCGCTGGTGGTAAGCAACGATCCCGAGTTTTTCCACAAGTCATTTCAAGAGAAACTCCAGACCAGCGTCGACCAACTGACCTGGCAGCATCCGCGGCTCATGGCATTACTCAAGCTGGCGGTGAGCCCTCGCGTGAAGTTTCACTCAATCATCGCCGACGTGAGCGATCCTCCGGCCGCGGGGGGAACCGACGGCTTTGTCCCGTATGGGAGCGCACACCTGGAGGGCGCAGTCTCTGAGAAAATTGTCCGAAGCGGCCATCTCTGCCAGGCCAATCCGCTGGTGATCGAAGAGACGGATCGAATTCTCAAAGAGCATCTCGCCTCTTCAGTTCAGGGGCGGGCAACCCCATTGCGAGCTGCCGGCCCGTTCGTCGCGGGCGCGGGCGGTTGCGCGAGTCTTGCCTCACGCGCGATTAACGGGAGCTGCGAGGCCTGCGCGGTGACCCACTGAGCCGGCTTCCCCACCGCCCGATAGAGCTCAAACTGGGCGGCATTATAGTCATTGACGGCGGCCGAGTATTGCTCGAACGCGGTGTTGAGTGCAATCAGGGCGGCCACGACTTCTTGCGGTCGAACAATCAGCCGGAGCAGCTCGCCGGCTGGGCGGGCGGTTTCGCGGAGACCGATGAAATTTTTGTCGGCCGACTCAGTCGCCTGCCACAGTCCCATCTCCGTTACGGGGACGCGTGCCCGCGCGGTTTGCAGCCGCGCAAGCGCCTGGGTTACATCGGCGCGGACGCGAAAGAGCGTGCGTGTCACCTCAATCGCCGCCAAGTCCTGCTCGGCTCGACGTTGCCGGATGAGACCGATATTGCCGATCCCGGCATTCTGCAGTTGCCAGACAGCCGCCAGCTCGAAAAAGGCCGAGTGAGCGTTAGCGCCGAGCCCCGCGTTTGGACCAGCCGATAAATTGCCGGCCGCCAGCAAGCCGGTGGCCGTGGCCGGACTGGTAACGATCAGGTTCGGCAGGAGCGGTCGTTTCTTTTCCTGCTTCAGCCGCTGGTTGGCCGCGGCCAGCAGCTCCCGTTGCGTCGCGATCTCCGGCCTGCTGTTGATCGCGACCGGAACGAGCTCGGCCACCGTCTGCTCGGCCGAGATCAATGTCACCTGGACGAAGGGGGGCTCGACCGGTTCGAGCAATGTCTCCGGATCAAGGAGCAAGATGTTCGCAAGCGCAGCACTTGCGACTTGCCAATCCCGCAGCGCAAGCTCGCGGGACTGCAGCAAGCTCTGCAGCTCAGCCTTCGCCCGGTTAATTTCCAAGGGAGCAATCAGGGCTGGAGCCAGCCCAACGGCGAAATTGACCAGCCGCCGGGCCCGCTCAATTGTCGCGTCGACACCGACCAACCGTCCCCTCGCATCTTGCAGGGTGAAGTACGCCTGGCTGACTTGCAACAGCACGTCATTCCGCGCGGTCTGCACATTCGCTTCGCGCGCGGCGACGACGCGCTTTGCGGCGAGAGGTTCATAAACCGCGTCGGTAACCGCGACATTCAGGCTGGGACCACCGCCCACAAAAAGCGACTGTCTGCCCTTTTGAAACAATGCTCCTGTGAAGATGTTTTGCTGAACGCCGTCATGCCGGGAGTAATCGACGCCGGCGTTGAGCGAGGGGACCCACAACACCTTGGCCTGGAGTAAGACGGCCAGCCCTTGCTGCACCTGCACAGTCGCCGCCGCGATATCGAGAGGATTCACACCCGCCAGCTGCAGCGCCGAGGCGAGGTTGATCGGCAGGCCGCGCAACACCTCTTCGCCGGGCGGACTGGCGAAAATGCGCGAACCTTCCGTAGTACCCGGCGGGGCGGACGGCGTGCCCAGACCGAGTCCGCCGCCGGCCAGGCCGGAAGGCAACGGGTTGACATCTGGAACCTCGGCGCTTGGGGCGGCTGCCGCGCGTGCGGTGGGCGACTTGGTCTGAGCCTCCGACGGGCCAGAAAGCGGCTCTGTGGGCGCTGCGCGTACAATGCTGCCCTGGGCAAACGCCAGAGCAGCGGCCAAGAAGAAACGACCGCAACGTCCGCGACGCATCATCCCCCCTCGGAATCACGGCAGTTTGGGTAATAACGGCAAAAAGTGCGTTCAAAGCGCTTGCCGCTCTACCCAATTGTCCCGAGGTTCTATCGGTCGTTGGCGTCGTGTCGATTCAGATCTGGAAGTTAAACAGCTTGTGCCACCACCGTCTTAGCCACCAGGCGACTGTGTACGTCCCTCCATCGATCTTGGCGAATCCGCGCAGCCCCGGTTCGAGGACCAGATCGGGGTTTTCGATGGGGATGATCACCTCATAAACGGCTGCCTGCGGTTTGGCCGCACCGGTCTTGGGGTCGGCTTTCGCAGCGACTTCGCCCTCGCCCAGATTGGAGAGTTCGGTGGGGATTTCTTCGATGTTGCGCTTGGAGATTTCGGCGACGCGGCTCTCGTATGTCGTCTCGGCTTTGCCGTAAATCTTGACCCAGGCCTTCCGATCGGGGCCGATCAAATTGATATCCGATTGGTCGACGATCAAGTGGGCTTCGAGGTGGCGGGGATCGCCGATCTCACAAAACGTCTTGCCGTTGCCCGGCTTGATCCACTGGCCGATTGTTTCCTTGAGCGGTACACCGACAACCTGGCCGTCGCGGTGGCTGATCAACGTCAGCTTGCCGAGCTGCTCGGTGATCTTTTCGATCATCGGATTCAGATTCTCGGCGAACTCTTCGAACTGTTTGGCTTGAGCGCGATCGTCCCGTTCGCCGCTCGTGCCATACCACTGTGCCTTGGCAAAGCTGACGTTGTGATCTTGGGTACGCTGAGAAAGTTCCTTTTCCTTCTCGAGGTTGGCCAGATTGGCCAGGACGGTGTCTTTCTTGACCCACTGGCCATTTCTGACCTTGAGATCGACGAGTCGCCCTTCGACCTCGGCGTAGACCTCTTCGGGCTTGGCCAGCTTGAGAACCAGGGTTCCTTGAATCCGGAGCGGCGTCGGAATCAAGAGGATCCCGGCGACAAGCGCGATCGCCGCCACGCCGTAGGCGGCTGCACGAGCCTTTTTCACTTTGCGCAACCTCCCAGGGGTGCGAAGGAATTTGACAATCTGATAGAGCGGCATTCCCGCCAAGGGGATAAGAGCGCCGGCGGCCAGCAGATAACTGACCGACTCGAGCTTCCACGGCTTCAAGAACTGCGACAGGAACCAGAGGATCGCGAACGTCACAAACCATCGATAAACATAACTGGCAATTGCGTACGTCACGAACAAGATACGCCGTGACCGCGGCAGGTAACTCTGGACCGGAATCTCGAGGCCCAGCACCTTTTCCTGGATGAGATAACCGAAAAACTGGGTGCTCTTGATTCGTAGGTTGGGGATTTCCAGCCAGTCGGCCAGTACGTAATAGCCATCGTAGCGGAGCAGGGGATTGGCGTTGAACAGGATCGTATTGACCGAGCAGATGAACATCGTGGCCATCGCCAGACTGTTGAGTAAGCCCGGCGTGCTGTACCACCAAACGAAGGTAGCGATACTGGCCAGGAAGCACTCGACGTAAATCCCCGCCGCCGAAATCCAGATTCGTTTCCACTTGTTGGGCAAGAGCCAACTATCGGTGACGTCGCAATACAATGCTGGGGTGAGAACCAGGAACAAGATGCCCATCTCGTGCACTTCGCCGCCGAAGTGTTTGGCCGTCAGACCATGGCCAAACTCGTGGATGATCTTCACCACGGCCAGGCAGACCCAAAAGCTGGCGATCGTCCACCAGTTGAAAAAACTCTGGAATTCGGGAAGCTTGTCGTAAAAGTCTTTCCACTGGCTAATCACCAGTACGATAGCCAGCGCCATCGACATCGTGCTCAAGGTGACAAACGTGCGGGTGAAGATCCAGCGGAAGTAGGGATACATCCGCGTCAAGAGTCGCTCGGGATCGATGATCGGAATCTTGATGAAGAGGATGTTGGCGAAGAAAGCCCAAACCTTTCGCCAGCGGTTCTTTTTGCGGCGGCGGATCAAGACCTTGGCTTGCTCCTGGCTATCGATCTGGATGATGCCCGCTTCATGAAGCTGAGCGACAAACCGCGTCAGGTCTTCGATCGAAATGGTCTGGGGCCGATACTTCCTCTCGAACGCCTTTTTGACATCCTGGAGAGTTTGCTTGCCGTCAAATTGCTGGAGGAGAAAGTACTCTTCGATCTTGAAGCGAAAGTATTTAAGCGCGAGTGGATCTTTGATGACGTAGTGCGTCATCCCTTCGTAGAACTGAGGCTGCACGACCAGGTCGGGGCGCAGCTTGACGACCAGGTGTTCGGCGGCCTGTCCGTAAGGCGTCACGGGGGCTAGGGAAGGAGCGGCGCTCATGAGTCGGCAACCCTTTCGGATCGTCGTGCGGGTCTAGAGCCGGGCACTGGGGCAGAGCGTTCCTGAGAGCATGCTCTGCCCCAATTCCCCAAGTCGGGTCAAATCACTTGTTGCGTGCCGTCTGCGTCGGCGCGGCCGTTTCAGGCTCCGCCGCCGCGATGTCGGTGGTGAGGAAGACCGTCATCTGCACCTTCATACCCGGTCGCAGGTCACCATTGGGATTATCGAACTCAGCCCGGATGCGGACGGCCGTCTCGGCGACCGGCTGGATATGCGGATCGATGAAGGTGATCTTGCCCCGGAATCGCTTTTTCTCGATCGGCAGCGGTTCGCCTCGTCCGCCGGTGATGCGCGGCTGGATCTCGACGACCTGGCCCTCTTTCACTCGAAAGGCAAAATCGAGATGTACGTAAGCGTTGGCGCACAGCCGGTTAGGATTACCAAGTGTGACAACGGCGTCGTTGGCGCGAACACTCTCGCCGGGGTGTTTCATGCGCTTCAAGATGACGCCGTCGAAAGGGGCAACGATCTTGTGATCGTCAAGGGTCTGCATGGCCAAGTCGAGATCGGCCTTGGCAATTCCGCGGTTCTCCTCGGCCTCTTGTTGCGCGGCATCGGCGACGCGATATTCGCCTTCGTGCTCGGCAACATCCTCGGCCGAGACCATCCCCGGTTTGCGCTCGTTCAACCGTTTGTCACGGGCGACCTTGGACGCGGCGACATAGACCTGGGCCTTCGCTTTTTCTGTGGGGGCAACGGCATCGGCCTGAAGCTTGGCTTTTCTCACGTTCAGCTCGGCCATCTCGCGGTGCAAGAACCCAATAGTGCCTCCCTTTTTGACCGGCATGCCGATCTGGAGCTCCATCGTTTCAATGACCCCCTCATGGAGGGCGGCCACGTCGGACTTTTCGATCCAGTCAACCCCCGCTAGCTCTTCGAGCACGACGGACTGAACCGCGGCGTTGTTGCCGCCGTTTTGGGCCACGGCCGCCGCCGCCATGATCAAGCAGCCCGCGGCCGCCGCTGCGATCGGTTTTGAAATCGACATGATTAAACGAGCCTCCTCGACTCCAGGGTGTTGCCGTTATGGAAAATACATTTCAAGTCGGCCGAGTTTGTCAGCCGGGTCCGCCCCGGTCTCTTTAGTGCAAGAACGGCCAGCGGAACAGGACCGATTCGTGGAATACCTGGATTGGCTTCCTGAGCAAGTAATAGGCGAGGTTCGTTTTGCCACAATCGACCCGGGCGCGGACCTCGGCGCCCGGCCGCATCTCGTCGATCTGATTGCGGGTCAGGTAGTCTTTGCGGACAGCATCGCTAAAGCCGATTGTCACCTTAACCACATAGCGGTTTTTGTACTGCTCGGCAGCATCGGCGATCGGCTCGGCGTTGGGGGCGATCCGCACGACATAACCCTCGTAGAGTGTCTCTGGGCCGGTCATGGGCACGAAGTACGCACGCAACGGCGTGCCGACTTTCTTTTTCCCCTCGGCGATTTCCTTTTCGAGCTTGCTCTGGGCCGCCAGGATCGGTCCCATGTCGTCGTCGGGAACCTCGACCTCCAGGATCCAGTCGCCGTCCGTCGCGGCGATGTTCAAGAGCTCGGTGCCGATCTCGACGGGCTTGCCCAGCAGGTTTTTCTTGGCCTCCCAGGTCGTGATGATTCCGTCTTGGGGCGAGCGAATCGTCATCGACTCGATCTGTTCGTTCAAGATGTCGATTTGCTCTTTGGTGCTCTTGGCTGTGATCCTGGCCTCAGCCTGTTGGGCCCGAACCTGGAGTGCCTCCTGGTTGTCCTGGCTTGACTGCAATTTCTGAGATTGAATTTCGAGCGAGCTCATCTGGCTCAAGGCTTTGTGATTATCGGCGATCAAGCGATTGAGTTCTTTCCGGAGCTCAGCGCTGTCGAGCTTCGCCAGAATGTCCCCCTTTTTCACCTGCGCATCGTGATCAACCAGGACCTCACCCACAATGCCGGCGAACGGTGCGTAGACCTTGTGGCGTGCCTCCGGTAAGAGCTTGCCATGCCCCTCGATTGTGAGCGTACAAGGGACAAACGCCATGGCGGCGATCGCGGCCAGCACGACGGCCAAAACCGCCGCGATCTTGGCCAAGGTCCGACCGCGGAACATGCGCCACGGAGAACCCAAGGCCTTGAACACCGGCTTCAAGAAAATCTTGTGGTGTTCCTGAGCATTGAAAAGAGCCGTGGAGGCATGTCGCGACACGACCTCGGTGCGCGCGTGCATATCCGTCGGCGCCAGCTCGTCGCCGATTTGCTCCGCCACCAGGCAGCCAAACGGAACCTTTTCCTTGACCTTGTTGTCTGCTGGCGACTCGATCACTTCGGGCTTGTGGAGCAATGTGACGACGACAACCTTTGACCCCGATTCATCGACGTACATCTCGAGGGCGTCGCGGATGTCGGGGGCTAAGCCGTCGGTGTTTCCCGTGTAAACCAGGTCTTCGCCCGAGCGGATCACGACCTTGCAAAGCCGCGTGAGTTCGCGAACCAGGTTGGACCGCTGCTCGACGACCTCTTGGCCGCTGACAGCCTCGACCATCGTCCGGCCGCCGATCTTGAGCGCCACCGTCAGCCGATCGCAGGCGACCAGCCGCTTGCCGTCGTTGACCACCGCATACGCCGTCTCTTTCAAATCAAGCGACCCATGGATCTGGTGCGTGAATCCCTCAAGCTGATTCCAGAGGCGCTGCTGCGACATCATCTGCCGCATCTGGCGGTTTTTGAGATAGGTCCCAGCCAGATCGCAAAGGTCGCTGACAAATCGGAGCGTGCTTTTTTGCTGGGCGGCGCCGCGTCGGATCCATCAGGATCTCGAGCAAACCGACGACCTGTTTATCCACCATGAGGGGGGCGATGATCAGCGCGTATTCCGTGGGGTTGAAAGCCTGCGGCACACCCTCGATCACCGCACTGGGAGGCACGATCTGCGCTTGCGACGCCTGGAGCATGCAACCCAAGAGCGCATCGTGGGGGGCGGTCTTGACTCGACCGTCCATCAATCCGGTCGCGCCAAACTCAACCTGATACTGCAGCCGCAGCCCCCCCCGACCGTCCATCATCCAGAACGCGCCGCCTGTCGCGGCGACGGCCGCGACAGAACGGTTCAAAAACTCAACGTAAAACTCATTGGGCTGAATGTCCGACTCCGCCAGATCGGCGATCTCGGCCACCAGCTTGCGAATCTGGTTTTTTGTCTGCTCGAGCAGACCCGGATCAATGGTTTCTTCCGTCATGGGGGTACCAGTGGGTAATCGGCTGCGTTACGCGGTGCAAGGCCGGGAAGAGCCCGCAATTCTTCGCACGGCCACCGCGGGACAGAAGTCGCTAAAGAGAACGGCGCATGCTGCGCACTGTTAACGGGACGGTCAGCTTTGCAATCTTCCTGACTATTTTTTTGCCAGTTCATCAGGCAGTGGGGCCCACACCCAAAACTGCCCAGACACCCTATATTTCCAACAATGAACTTGGCCTTGACGGCACGACAGGCTAAACTGGCCGCGGCGCTGCACAAGGCGGGAGTCGGCGTGGCCACAATGCGGATCGAGCTGGAGCGACGGAGAACTCTTTGATGTCGGTAGTTGCTGCAGTTGCGAGCGTGCTATTGATCCTGCTGATCCTGCTCGAAGCCTTTGAAACCATGCTTTTGCCGAGGCGGGTGACGCGCCATTTCCGCCTCACGCGACTGTTTTATCTCTATTCATGGACCCCTTGGACCGCGGTGGCCCGATTGATCGGCTCAAGTCGTCGGCGCGGCACATTTTTGAGCCTGTTCGGCCCTCTTTCGATCCTGGCCTTGGTCGGCTTATGGGCCGTCGGACTAATCTTTGGATTTGCCTTACTACACTGGTCGCTTGCTACGCCACTTAATGGCACCGGTAACGAGATCGACATTGGCGAATATTTTTACTTTAGTGGCGTCACTTTCTTCACCCTCGGCTTCGGCGACGTCACTCCTTCAGAGCCTGTGGGACGGTTTCTGGCGGTGTCTGAAACCGGGATCGGTTTCGGATTCCTCGCCGTCGTCATCAGCTACTTGCCAGTCCTGTACCAGGCGTTCTCGCGCCGTGAGGTCACGATCAGCCTGTTCGACGCCCGCGCCGGCTCGCCGCCAACAGCGGCCACGCTCTTGGCTCGCAACAGCCTTCATGGCGACGTGAACCAACTGATCCAGTTCCTCGCCGAGTGGGAACGATGGTCGGCCGAGGTACTGGAAAGCCATGTCTCGTTCCCATTGCTAAGCTTTTACCGCTCACAGCACGACAACCAATCGTGGCTTGCCGCCCTTACGGCCATTCTCGACGCTTCGGCACTGGTGGTCGCGGGGGTAAAGCCCGATGCCAAAGCGCAAGCCTACATGACCTTTGCCATGGCCCGCCATGTCGTCGTTGACCTGGCCCAGGTCTTCCAGGTCCCGCCGATCTATCTTGAAACGAACAGGCTCGGGCCCGAACAGGCCGAGCAGCTTTGGCGACTTTTATCAGAAGCGGGGTTGCAACTCACAAGCGCGAACGCCATGGAGCAGCAGTTCGCCGAACTGAGGGGCATGTATGAGCCGTTCGTCCACGCCCTGTCAATGTGGTTGATGCTCACGCTGCCGCCGGTGGCTCCCGACGGCGAGCCGGTAGATAACTGGCAAACGAGCGCCTGGATGCGCCGGACAAGGGGTTTTCGCCAACTGGCAACCGTCGCGACAGACGATGACCACGAGGGTTAGAGACGTACTTCGTCACATATTACCGGCGAGCGGAAGGCCAAAATCGGGGCTTTGCACGTGCCGGATGTAGGCCTCGGCGTGCTGGTGTCCACTCTCAATTCCGCGCATGCGAGCTACCTGGTCCTGAAGCGCGTAATAACGGTCGGGTGTCTGGCTGGCATGCGCGTAACACGCGAGGCGCTGCGCGGCTCTGTCTGGGTGATGTTCACGTAATGCGTAGGCGAAAACTGCACTGTGTCTTCGCCGCTTGAGACTTCGTAATAATAAAGCGCAGATCCTTTTTTCATTTTTAGCCACGCATCGTAGACCAACATGGAAATGGCTCGGTGGTCGGCGTGATTGTCAATCGGCCAGTGGGTGAAGACGACATCGGGTTTTTCCGCCTCGATAATCTTGCGGAAGTCGTCGTAGTGCGCTTTGTCGACCACGGCCTGGCTGTTGAACTGACCGGCGTAATGCGGACGGGCTTTCAAGATCTCGCAGGCCTTGGTGGCCTCCGCAACACGCGAGACACCAGGATCGCGCGGCGGCCACTCGCCTCGATTGAGGTAAAGAAGCACAACCTCGTGGCCTAAGTCGGTGTAACGAGCGATGGTGCCGCCGCAGCCATATTCCGGATCACCCGGGTGACCGCCGGTGACGATCACTTTGAGCTTGCGCCGGCGCCGGCCGACGGTGCGTCCATTACCGGCGTGCCCACTGCAAACAAGCTAGTTCGGCCGAGCAAATCTCGGCGTGAAAATACGCTCATATTATCTCGCCAAGGATCGACGATGGTAGAATTCACTGGGGCTGCCGACGAAGTTTATCCCTCGGGCGTGAAGCCGAGCACGACGTCAAACCTGGCGGCCAGCTCACCGATCCGTGAACCTGGAATCGGCGCAAAGTCGACCGTGACCGACTCGCGAGCCTCGGGGTCGCGGATGCTCCGGTAAATGCCGTCACGCTCGTTGGCGGGCTCGCCCTTGACGTAGCACTGGGTCGTCAAGAGCTCTTTGGAGCCGCGCTTGATCTTGAAGTGGATGTGCCGCGTCCGGCCGGTGTAGAGCACCGGCTTGATCGTGCGGAAATAGTACTCGCCGGTCGAACCGGTCAGAAACCGGCCGAATCCCTGGAAGTTCTTGTCGTGGTTCTCGCCATGGGGATCCTTGGTGTGGATGTAGGCTCCGTTGTTGTCGACCTGCCAGATTTCGACCAGGGCATTGCGCACCGGGTCGCCCTTGGCATCGAGGATCCGGCCGGTCAGGTAAGTCACCTCGCCGACGGCCGGCGTGATGCCGTCGTTGATCACGAGCAGGTCGTTGTCGGTGTCGAGCGGAAGCTTGTTGGGATAAAACGGCCCCTCGGTTTGGTTGGGCGTGCGCACCAGCTCGTCGGCGAACAAGCCGCGGGTCGTGAAGGCGGCCGCGCCCAAGCTCAATGCCCCGAGAAAGACGCGACGGTTTTGCACTGGAACGATGTGGCGCATCGGCATGGTCCTCGGTGTAGAACGACCAGGTTGTAGCGGTATGCTATCTCGCTCGTCGAACGTGTCGCTGCCCGGCGCCAACTTCGATCGAAGCCCGGAAGATCGGATCGGTAATTGGGCGATCGATAGCTTAAGTTTCAATCTATACCTTCCAAAGTCTTGGGTACAGACGAACCCGCATTCGATTGCCACTGCCGTCGTGGCATTTCGCGATGTATTCGCCAAGGATCCTCGATATGCTGCAAGCATAGCCGCTGAGAGTCGGCGCTGCAACAAAACGTCCCCAACCATGGTGGCTACGCGACCTTTGGCTTTAGCTCGCATACTTGGCATTGATTTTGGCACGCGGCGAGTCGGGGCGGCCCTGAGCGACCCCGGCCGCACGATCGCCTTTCCGCTCGAAATCCATGAGCGCCGTGGCGCGGGATGGCGATGCGCGCCATTATCGTGAGCTCATCAAGGAAAACGACGTCGACCGGATCGTCGTCGGCCTGCCACTGCACACGAGTGGCCGCGAGGGCCAGCTGGCCGCGCAAGCCCGCAACTTCGGCGAGTGGCTGGCCGGGTCACTGGACTGCCGGTCGTCTATTTCGACGAACGCTACACCTCGGTCGAGGCCGAGCACCGGCTGCTCGACGCTGGTTTGACCCGTCAAAACGCGAAGGCGCTCCGCGACAAGCTTGCCGCCCAGATCATGCTGCAAGCTACCTGGACGCCGGCTGCCCCGAGACCGAGGCTGCAGGTGTGCCGCTCGCCGATCCGTGACGAGGTCGAATCGTGACCACGCTGATCGTCGGCTGCGGCTATCTGGGCCAGCGATTGGGAAGCACGGCTCCACGAACGTGGCGAACGCGTGTTCGGGACGGTTCGCTCGCCGACTCGCGCCGCGGTTATCGCCGCCCTGGGCATCGAGCCGGTCATCGCCGACGTGCTCGCGCCCGATCACTCAGGCAGCTTCCGAAGACCGAGCGGGTCTTTTACTGTGTCGGGTTCGACCGCGCCGCCGGCTCTTCCATGCGGGCCGTTTATGTCGACGGACTGCAGAATGTGCTTGATAGACTGCCGCGCTCTGTGACGCGCTTCGTTTACGCCGAGCTCGACCGGCGTTTACGGCCAGACCGACGGCGAGTGGGTCGACGAAACTTCACCGACCTGTCCGCAGCACGAATCGGGCCAGGTCTGCCTGGAGGCCGAGGATCGGGTTTTGTTCGTGGGCGAAGACGGTCGACCATGGTGCGTCAACGCGTCGTCCTGCGATTCGCCGGGCTCTACGGGCCGGGCCGGTTGGTGCGCAGTCGGTCCTGGAGCGGGGGGAGCCGATCCCCGGCGATCCCCAGAAATTCCTCAACCTGATCCACATCGACGACGCGGCCCAAGCGGCCGCAGCCGCACTGACGGCCGACCAACCCGAGCCTGTCTACCTGGTTAGCGACGACCGGCCTGTCACCCGGGATGAGTATTACTCCCGGATGGCAACCCTCCTGGGCACGCCGGAACCCCGCTTCGTTGCCCCCGGGCCGGAAACTGTCGAAACCAGCCGCGACGCGACCAATAAACGAGTCAGCAACTGCCGCATGAAAAGTGGTCTGCACGTGGTTCTGATTTATCCCGATATCACGACGGGCCTGCCGGCGTCACTGGAGACGAGTCAGTCCATTGGTGCTGGCTCGACGTAACAACGAAGCGGGCCCTTGGACGACTGCGACCGTGGGTCGGGTCCGTAGGCGATCACCTGGTCGCGCTTGAGCTCGGCGAGTTCTTTGTGGGTCGTGTACACGATCGCACGCCCCGTGGTGTGTATCCGCAAGGTCAGCTCTTCGGCCTTGGGTAGGGTGTGCCGGAATAGCTTGATGAGCAGCTCGATGACATACGGAAACGTATGGTCTTCGTCGTTCAAGATCACGACGTTGTAGGGGGGAAGACGGCGAGTCCGCTGGTCGGTCGTGACTTCGGGTTCGACGGACGTGACTGTTGCTTGTTGCTCGCCAGGCATCGCGCGCTGCTCCCGCGGTGCGATTGTACGAAATGCGTCTTCGCCTCTAATCTATGATTTTTGACTCGGGAAGACAAAGCGAATTCCGACTCAATTGCAGCCAATTCGCAAGCGGGAATGAATCGGGTCGGACGGTGCCGACTGATCTGGGGAGTTTGGTCTTCTGTCTCCCCGATTGGAAGTGACGTGGGAGGAACCATGAGCGTACCAAGTCCGGGGGCCGCGCTCCGAGACCTGCAGCGAGCCCACGCCGGGCTAAAGAAAGCACGGGGCCTACTGAAAGTGGCCAATGACGACGCTGGCTCAATAACGGCCACTTTTGGCGCCTGTTGGGAGAGCCTTATGCAAGCGCATCGAATCATGGCGGCAATCGCCGCCGACGCCGCAGACGACGCCGTGCTGACGAAACAGCTCGCCTTGCAACGGTATGCGACGTCGCTTCTGGTCCGGCTGCGGCGGCTCAAGCGCGCACGAGCGCTGGGGGTAATGCCGCTGAAGACGACGACATTTTTGATGACGAAGACGTTGAGGATTGAAAGGGAATGGCCCGTCTGAAAAAGCTAAGTGGCCAGGTTGAGGCCGCCCCGCGAATGCCCGACCGCAGCTTGGCCGGGGACGAACCCTTGACAACAGTCGCAATCCGCGCCGCCGGAACCCACCAGTTCGTCTATCGCAAGATGGTCGAGGGCCCGGTCGGACCGGCCACGCCCAATCACGGAGACCTGGTGCGGGTGGTCGACCGCGACGGCCAGCGGCTCGGCTACGCCCTCTGGAACGGCCGGTCGCAAATCAGCCTGAGGTTTCTGTCGCGCAGGACGATCCCCCTGGGATGGAGTTTTGGAACCAGCGCATCGATCAGGCGGTGGCGCTGCGAACCAAGGTGTTGGATCTCGGCAGCGTGACGAACGCTTACCGTGTCGTCCACGCCGAGGGAGACGGGCTCTCGGGGCTGATCGTCGATCGATATGACGATGTCCTTTCGGTTCAGTGCTTCAGCCTGGGAATGTATCAACGGATCGGACCGATTCTGGCAATCTGTCGCCGAAAAGCTTGGAACTGCGCACTTTCGGGTGAGCGTCGATGAGCGCGTCGCCATGCAGGAAGACTTCTCCGGCCGGCCCTTGGCGAGCCCTCTGCTCCCCCCTCGCGTGACCGTCACCGAGCACGGGATTCGCTATCGCATCCACTTCGAAGATGGGCATAAGACCGGCTTTTTCTGCGATCAGCGCGACAATCGTGGTGGGTTGGCTCGGTTCACTGCCGACAAGTCCGTGCTGGACCTGTGTTGCTATACCGGCGGTTTTGGCTTGAACGCGTTAGTTCGGGGAAAGGCGCGCGAGGTCACCTGCGTCGATCTCGACGAAAAGGCCGTCGAGCTGGCCCGCGAGAATGGGCATGCCAATCAGGTCCGACTTGATGTCATTCACGCCGACGCGTTCGGCTACGCACGGCAAATGGGCGTGAACGGCAAGTCGTTTGGCGTGGTGGTTCTTGACCCCCCCAAGTTGATCCCCGACCGTGAAGAGATCGCCCCGGGCAAGCGGAAGTACTTCGATTTGAACGTGTTAGCGATGAAGCTGGTCGAACCGGGAGGATTATTGGTCACGTGCTCTTGTTCTGGGCTCTTAGACGTTCATGAGTTTCTGGCACTACTGGGGGCGGCGGCGCAAAGCCGAGCGGCACGTCCAGTTACTCTCGCTTGTCGGCGCGGCGGCCGATCATCCCGTCGCGCTTTCCGCGCTCGAAGGGAGTTACCTCAAGGTCGCCTGGCTGCGCGTGGACGAGCAACCATAAGGTCGCGGCCAAAGTGGGGATCGATTCGGCCCTGTTCGCACATACTAAATAGGGAGGAAGCACGCCGGAGAGGAAGTCGAGGCCGTGGCTCGGGTCGAATCATCCGCCGCGTACCAGCACGTGCGCACGTTGTTGCATGCAGGAGCCCTCGGCGATTTGACCGACGACGAGATCCTCCGCTTGCCCGCCAAGTTCTTGACGGCCGTGTGCTCTGCGACCGCGTACTGTTGGAAATGCGTGCGGACAATACTTGGCCGACAACGGCGACAGCTTCGCCATCGGCGACGTTGCCTTGGTGGCGGAGACTCGCCACAATGCATTATCTCTTATAGACTTGCGGCATTCATTTCATGTTGGCATGAAAAGTGCTAACCGTCGTCGCTCGTTATAGACATGATTTCGCTGTCGGATGGTAGACCGGGAATGCCACACTCGCGCCGTGGGTTTACTCTGATTGAGCTACTCGTCGTCATCGCGATCATCTCCGTGCTCATCGCGTTGTTGCTTCCGTCCGTTCAGGCCGCGCGCGAGGCAACGCGAGGCGCGCAGTGCGTCAACAACCTCAAGCAGATGGGCCTGGCACTCCAAAACTACCGCGGGCCGATGAACCCGTGCCCCGGAACGGGAGATGCGACCTATCTGGCCCCTTGCCTTGTCTTATTGCATTGCCACTTGCTGAATACGAATTCTGATTTCGACGGCGGATTGGATGATCCGTCGAGCTTTCACCCCGGCGGCGCCAACGCACTTTTTGGTGACGGATCTATCCATTTCTTGAAAAACGTGGCCAGCGACGCGGGAACGAACCCCGACGGCTCGACGCGCTACACCCATTCCAGTCTGATCATGCAGGCGCTCGGAACGCGCGCCGGCGGCGAGGTGGTCAGCTCCGACTCGTACTGAAC
Organism: uncultured Isosphaeraceae bacterium; assembly: GCA_963850935.1. Lineage (GTDB taxonomy): Bacteria > Planctomycetota > Planctomycetia > Isosphaerales > Isosphaeraceae > CAWFRS01. The sequence continues at coordinate 743,085 of CAWKNT010000010.1, read as the reverse complement.
GGGCCAAATCGCTTTCTCTTGAGCTGCGCACTTGCGAGAGCACAATGCAATGAACTGGATTTCTCGTGGATCGATCAATCGGGCCGGCACAAGGACCACCGCGCTCATTGTGTTCCTGGCAAGCATGGGATGCAAAGGCGAGGAGCGCGGGCCAATACTGGCCGGCGGCCGCGAGGTAAAGTCGTGGCTTGCCGACCCGCACAACTCCAAGCCACAGGTACGTCGTCAGGCCGTTCTCAAACTGGGCAACGTCGGCGATCCCGATTCCGCAGCCTCGCGAAGGCGCTGCGGGATTCCGATCCTTTGGTTCGTCGCGACGCCGTGCTGGCTGTCGCCAAGCTCGAGAAACCGAGCGAGGCAGTGATCGCTCAATTGAAAGCAATGCATCAGACTGACCCTGACCCTCTCATCCGTGACTATGCAAACCGGGCAATTGTCCATTTTGGCGAGGCCGAATGAGTGGAAGTTTCCAATGAACAGCCGTCAATTTCGTCCAGCAACTCTCGAGGGAGATCAATCATGAACGCCGTTTCACGTCGGTCGTTTCTCAGGCAATCAATCCAGGCCGCGAGCTTGCTTGGCGCGGCCTTGCCGCTGCCACAGATCCGGGCGGACGAGGCCGCGACAGCGGCCGAGCTGGCAGCGAAGGCGGTTAGTTTCCTGCGTCCGCGGCAGGCGGCCGACGGTAGCTGGTCGGGCGACCGTAAGGAGCCCGGAATCACGGCTTTAGTGGTGACAGCCATGCTGCGCTCAGGCCGAGTTACGCCCGATGATCCGGCGGTCAGTAAGGGTCTTGCCTACCTCGAAAGGTTCCTGGGCCCAAAGGGAGGGCTCTCCGAAGCACCCCATTCCGTCTACTCGACCTCGGTCGCCCTCATGGCCTTCCACGAAGCGAACAAAGGCGGCCGGTACGATCGCGTCATCAAGGGAGGACAGGACTACCTCAAGGCGACCCAATGGGACGAAAGCGAGGGAAAGAGCAGGGGAGACGCCCAGTACGGCGGCCTCGGATATGGCGGCGGCAATAGTCGGCCCGATCTTTCGAACACGGCGTTCTTCATCGAAGCCCTGCGCGACACCGGTTTGCCGGCGGATGATCCCGCGCTCCAAAAGGCCCTGATTTTCGTTTCACGGTGCCAGAACTTGCAAAGTGAGTTCAACGACCAGCCCGGAGCGGGCAAGTTTAACGACGGGGGCTTCGTCTACACTCCAACTGCGGGTGAACGCCCGGCATCCGGTGGCACGCCCAAGGCAAAAGCGGGCGGCGCAGAGAAAGCCCGCGCGGACAGCGGCGCCCACGCTCGTATGCCGGCATGACGTACGCGGGTCTCAAAAGCATGATCTACGCCGGGCTCAATCAGGATGACCGACGCGTGAGGGCCGCTCTCGAGTTCATCCGCAAGAACTACGCGCTCGAAGAAAACCCCGGTCAGGGTCAACGGGGTCTTTACTACTACTATCACACGTTCGCCAAAGCGATGGCGCTTTTGGGCGACCCGACGATCGTTGACGCGCAGGGCGTAAATCATGACTGGCGACGCGAATTGGTGGCTGCCCTGGCGAAGCGCCAGGATGCCAGCGGCGCATGGGTCAATCGGGATGACCGATTCATGGAAGGCGATCCAAACATCGTCACATCTTACGGATTGCTCGCACTGGCCGCTTTGCGAACGAAACCGTGACAGTTTCGGCCCTGCAAAACCCTCCCCGTTGACCCATTTAAGGCAACGTCGTCACTCGGCTGCGGCTATAGGTCAAAAGGTCTCAGCCAACTCTCCGGGCCCCTCGTGTGCAGCCGGCCAAAAGCCCCGTTGATTTTTTGCAACGGCTTGACAACGTCGGCGCCCATTCCTTAAACTAATCCTCGATTGAGACTGAATCTCAATGTCATTTGTGATTCTTATCGGGTTGGCCTTGGTCCCGCCAGCCCGGTAACGAGACACACCTTTCCAAACAAGGGGCCAATCCATGTCAAGTCTCACTCCGAGCATTGCTCGGTCCACCGATTCGACCGACGACCACACGTTGATCTTTACTGAATCTCAACTTACAGCAGACTTTACGCTTCAATCGACGGTCTTATCGCGTGCGCAAGTGGCCGCGAGACCCAATGGCGAGTCCGCCGGGGAGACCACATCGCCGAGCGGATCGGCGAGTGCGGGACCACTCCCCGGTGGCTCGTCACCCCATGCATTGGTTCAATCGCACCACCACGCTTTCGAGTCGGCCGAACGGCAAAATTCGTGCAATGGAGAGTGCCTTGCGCACGGATGCCATCGGCAATGTCGCGCGTTGAGGCGTGGATTCACGCTCATCGAGCTTTTGGTCGTGATCGCAATCATTGCCGTTCTGATTGCACTCTTGTTGCCGGCGGTCCAGTCGGCACGGGAGGCCGCGCGGCGGATTCAGTGCGTGAACAATCTCAAGCAACTCGGCCTCGGTATTCACAATTACGAGAGCTCCAACGCCGTGCTACCGCCCCAGATGGTGCTAACCTTCAGCAATGCGGGTGCGGTGGTCTGGAAGTCGTCATGGGGCGCGTCCTCGCGAGTCACTCCCTATCTGGAGCTCGGTACACTCTACAACGCCATCAATTACACAAACAAAACCACCGACCATTCAAATGCGACGGCCGTCTCCACGCAGTTGCAGGTCTTCCTATGCCCTAGTGAGGTTAATCCGCAGGCGTTTACAAGCACAAGCACAGCTGGCGTGACGAGCACTTTCGGCGTTTCCAATTACGGGTGGTGCGAAGGAACCTGGTTTACCTTCGGCGGCTTTGCGGTTGGCGGACAAACCCCAAGCGCGATCGGCTCGAACCTCAGCCGCCGTTTCGCATCGATCACCGACGGCCTGAGCAACACGCTGCTGGCATCCGAGGTGAAAACCTACACTCCGTCGTATCATGACTGTGGTAACGTCCCGCCTCCGGGACCAACGGGCGCCTTCGCGTATCCGGACGTCGCCACGGTGCTTGCCAGCGTCGCGGCGGCTCCGACGTCGGGATGCAAGATCGCCACTGCCCCCTCGGGCATGCTCGGTGGCGGCCATACGCACTGGTGCAACGGCAACTCGTTCTACGACGGTTTCACCACCGCTCTGCCTCCCAACACCATTTCGCCGGCTGGCTCACCGGCACTTGACAGCGACATGAGCTCGGAAGACGAAGACGACGGTGGACCTACTTACGCCGCGGTTACGGCACGCAGCCACCATGCCGGCGGCGTCAATGCCCTGTTCGCCGACGGCAGCGTGCACTTCGTCAAGAACGCGATCAACTTTCAGACCTGGCGTGCCTTGGGAACGGTCGGCGGCGGCGAGGTCATTTCTTCGGACTCGTACTGACACGCACACTCGTTGAGGCTGTACCACGAGGGAGAAAACCCGCTCGAAGCGGTTTTCTCCCTCGTGGCGTTTCAAAGCGATCCTGCAAAGTAACTGCCGACTTTCAAACGTGGATCGAGAAGCCTTTGCGATAGTCGCGCCGGATGTACTGATCGGCCGACGGGACGTTCTTGGCCTTCATGGCGACGGGATCCCACTCGATCGGCGGTGCCGGCCTTGAGTGCGACCACGCCCAGCAGCACGGTCTCGGTGAGCCGGCCGGCGTAGTCGAAATTCGACATCGCCTTGGTCGGATCGCCGGCCTTGATGGCGTCGACCCATTCCTTGAAATGGCCCGGCGAGCGCGGCAGGGTCGCCTTGGGCTTGGCGACTTCCTTGAACTTGTCCTTGGGAAGCAGGGTGTGCTCGGCGCCGTAGTCGTTCTCGGAGAAGAACGAGCCCTTCTCGCCGACCAGAAGCAGCCCGCTGTCCGGCAGCCTTTTCGCCGTGGAGGTGTTCCTTGTAGGTCCTCTTCTCCTCCGGGCAGCTTGTCGCCGCCGTCGAACCAGGTCAGGTTGAGCGGGCCGCGTCCGTTTCGCTGGCCGAAGCTGGGTGCGGATGATCGACCAGACCGGGTAGCTCTCGTGGTCGACGATGCCCGAGGTGTCGACGACCTCGACCGACTCGGGGTCGAAGAGCTCGAGCGCCATCGCGGCGATGTTGATGGTGTGGCAGGCCATGTCGCCGAGTGCGCCGGTGCCGAAGTCGAGCCAGCCCCGCCAGTTGAACGGCTGGTAATCGGGGTGGTAAGGCCGGTCGGGGGCCGCGCCCAGGAACTCGTACCAGCGGTACTTGTTGGGAATGCCCGGCGTGTCCTTTGGGCCGGCTCATGCCCTGCGGCCAGATCGGGCGATTGGTCCAGACGTAGATGTCCTTGATCGGGTCCCAGAATCGCCCGACCGGATCAGCTCGACCCCCTCGCGGAAGCCGTTCTCGGCGGTCCCTTGGTTGCCCATCTGGGTGCAGAGCTTCTTCTCGGCGGCGAGCGTGCGCATCAGCCGCGCTTCCTCGATCGACCAGGTCAGCGGCTTCTGGCAGAAGCAGTGCTTGCCCATGCGCATGGCCATCACGCTGGCCGGGGCGTGGGTGTGGTCGGGCGTGCTGACGGTCACCGCGTCGATCTTGTCGCCCATCTCCTCGAGCATCTTGCGGTAGTCGAAGTACTTCTTCGCCTTGGGGTACTTTTTCCCCATCTTGTCGAGGACTTCGCTGTCGATGTCGCACAGGGCGACGATCTCGCCGTGCTTGCCGGCGTCGTTGGTGTCGCTGTCTCCCTTGCCGCCGACGCCGATGCACGCGAAGCGGACCTTTTCATTGGGGGACTGTGTGCGGGAGCGGGCGAGTCGCAGGAGCGCCGCCCACGAGATAAGTGCCGGCGCCGGCGGCCGCGGTGTGCTTGAAGAACTCACGACGGTCCATGGTGGGTGACTCCGAGGTTAAGGTGTGGGTATCTGGTAGCCATGCCGGTGGGGCGTGGCTGGCAAGCTGTTGGTAGGTCCGAATCACATCGCCGAACCCATTCAGCATGCCGTCCTGCGGCCAAGTCCGCAACCTGTTGCCGCGACGTGCAAGACCCGTGGCAATGCCATCTCAGCGATTCTTGGCTGACGAAACCGCCAATGGAGCAAGGCCGCCATTCCCTCAAACAAGGCACCCAAGGTCGATGCGGCCTCGGCCGGCGCCTCGATCACGACCTTGCCGCTGGGTTCGCGGCGAACCTGGAGCTGGGAGAAGAACTCGCGCACTTCGCCGGAAGAGGGCATCGCGGCCGCTGCCTGGGTCACGATCGCTGGCTCTCGGTGATAGCCGACTCGACGGGCTCGAAAGGCACGGACACGGCGGCGGCATCTCCGTTCGACCGAGGGCGGCGATCGCCTGGTCCCGCGATTCGTCGGCGGCTTCGATCAGCTCTTCGAACGGGTCGGCGACCTCGTCGTCGAGGCTGCGTGTCGGCGAGGTCGGCGTCCTCGTCGGCCACATTGCCCGTCGACGCGACGGCCTCGACCGCGGCCGGCTCGTAGAGCTTCTGAACCTTGGCCAGAAAGTTCGAGGCCTGACCGAAGTCGACCGTGTCGCTGTCGCCGTCGAAGAGGCCCTTGAAGAACGCCTGCTTCGAGCCGACCAGGGCGGCGATCCGCGATTCGATGCCCTGCTCGCAGACCAGGTTGTAGACGTCGATCGGCAGCTTCTGGCCGAGGCGGTAGATGCGGCCGATCCGCTGTTCGAGCACGGCCGGGTTCCAGGGGAGCTCGAGGTTGATCACGCAGTTGGCCGCGCGCTGGAGGTTCAAGCCGACGCCGCCGGCATCGCTGGTGAAGAGCATGCGGAAGCTCGGGATCGTCGTGGAACTCGACGATGTTCTGAGTGCGCCGCCGCTGGCCCTTCGGCTCCGGTGAAGAAGCCGGCGCGGAGGCCTCCTCGCCCAGCAGGTCGCTCACCGCCCAGTGGGCCAGGGTGAGCATCCGCCGCCACTGGCTGAAGATGACGACCTTCCGCCCCTGCTCGAGCACGATCTGCCGCACGAGCTGGCGCAGCTCGATCAGCTTGGGCGCGGACAGGCTCTTGAGCACGCTTTCCTCCGGGGCGCGAGTCGCGAGATTGTCGGCCAGATCCCCTCGAACTGGAGCTGAGCCATGCCGTTGGAGATGATCCGCTGGGTCGTCAGCAACTGCATCAGCTTGAGAAACTCGGCCTGGGTCAGCGGCCGCTTGAGCGACCGTGCCACGAGCTGCGGCAATCGGCTGGTTCAGATCGTCGTGCGCGGCCATCTGCTCTTCGGTCATCTCGATCGGCACGCGGGTGTCGGTTCGCGACGGAAGCTGGTCGAGCACGTCCTGGCGGATCCGGCGCACCATGCAGTGCCGGAGCCGGTCGCGGATCGTGTCGAGGTTGCGGGCGCCGACGACCTCGCGGCGGCCGTCGGCCCGCGTCGCGTGCAACGAGTTCAGCCGCCACTTGGGCTCGAGCGCCATGTCGTCGACCCACTCGACGATCGACGCCAGCTCGTCGATCCGGTTTTCCATCGGCGTGCCGGTCAACACCAGGCGATACAGCGGCGCCAGCCCCTTGACCGAGAGGGCGGTCTTGGTCGCCCAGTTCTTGATCCGCTGCGCCTCGTCGAGCACGACCAGGTCGGGGTCCCAGCGCCTGACGATTTCGAGGTCGCGGAGCAGTTGCTCATAATTGATGATGAGAAACCCCTCCTTGCGCTTGGCGTAGGCGGCCTGGCGTTCGTCGGGCGAGCCGTCGACGACCTGGATCGGCAGGTCGGAGAACACCTGCCATTCGCGAGCCCACTGGGGCTTCAGGCTGGCCGGCGCGATGATCAGGCCGCGGCGGATGCGGCCGGTCCGCCTGAGGATGTCGCAGCAGGCGATCGCCTGGGCGGTCTTTCCCAGCCCCATGTCGTCGGCCAGCAGCAGGCGACCTGCCGCCAGGAACCGCTCGACCCCCTCGCGCTGATAGGGGTAGAGCGGCGCTTCATGTTCTTGAACGCTGTACGCGTTTCACGCTGCCGCTCAAGGCTCGCTCGACCAGGGGTTTGAGCCGGATGTGCTCGCTCTCGAGCAAGGTTCGCAGTGCGGGGTCGTGATGTGACTTCGCCGAGCTCGCGGCCGGAATCACCTTGAGCAAGTCTTCGACCAGCTCGAGCCGACGGGCTGGCTTGTCCCAGTAGCTGCTTTTCAAGGTCGCGACGCCCCCCTTGGTCGAGCGGAACCACTTGAGCGCCTGGGCAACGCGCGCCGACCGAGCCTTGGCGGGCTCGAGGTCCCCCTTCCAGACGACGCGATCCAGCCAATCACCGATCCCTTTGAGCGGCCGGATCGGGTCCCAGCACAGGCCAAGCCTGTGTTCGGGTCGCTCCACTCCTGTTCCTTCTTTGCCTGTTGCAATAAGCGCGGACGAGCATGCAGATGCTCGAGCACAACCAGGATGTGCTTGCAGATGCCCAGCGAGTTCTTGACGAAATCGGGGCAATCGCACCGCCCCTCGATCGGGTCGACCTCCGCGAATCATCGTGCGATAAGGCCGCGAGCCCGCGCCGGGACGTCGGGTCACATACATGCCCAGCAGCCGGCCGCCCGCCGGTCGCGCCTCCACCCGCAAGCTGTCCTTGCGGGCCGCCTCGAGCCGGCGCAACACGGCGTCCATCGCCTCGACTCGCGTCGGCCACTCATGAGGCGGCACGCACGCGAGCACATGGCGGACCATCAAATCCGCGGGTATTTTGCCGGTGCGCCGGCCCGCCCGCGTCATCAATTCGTGATACGCTTCGGTCTCCTCGACCGGCACTTCGATGTCCACGACGGCGCTTGACATGGCTGTTTATCCTCCTTGGTTCGCACTTTCCGTGTCGGAATCGTCGATATTATTCCGACCGTGCCCGAGAAATGCCAGTGATTTGTTCACCGCTCTCGCAGATAGATCGGATTGGAATAGATCCAGGGTCGCAGCTCACCGTCGACTTCTAGCCAAGCCCTCGACGCGATAAACACCGGGAAGCTCAACGGCATGCAGTAACGTGTGCCCTGTTGCTTCGGCAATGACTTGGCCTTCCCGTAGCAATCGGATCTGGCAGTCCAGCGGAAACCGTGCCGCCAACATTTGGCCGGGTGCCAGCTTCACCTCGTCGCCCATGATGACCCTGGCTGGAGTTTTCGCATTGTGTGCCGCCGGATCAGCTACGGTTTGCTCGAAAACAAACCCGGACGGGTCGCACATCCAGTCGTGGCTGACGTAGGCATGCCCTTCGCGCAGGGCAGAGCGAATCGCGTCTTCAGTGAGCTCGGGAGCGAGGATATGCGTGCTCGCATTGCGAAATGATCGAAAATAAGGGTCGAAATCCAGTCGGACGAGAACGTCGCCCGGCCGATGGCCCGTGGTCAACGCACGAATGCCGGGTCGACGCGCCGCCGTGAACGTGCGCATTTGGTCGTCGCGGTCGACGTTGGTGCCGATCAGAATCGTGGCGTCGTCCACCATCTTCACTACCAAGATCTGATTATGATGGCAATCGTTGGCGGCAACGCCCGTAAGCCGCCGCATCTTGGTTTCGGCGTCCCATTTGGCCAGATAATCGGCCGGATACTGCACCTGTGCGGCGAGCACTCAAGTCGGGATAAGAGTCTCAGGCTTTCCTCGAGTTCCGTGAGCGATGCGGGATCCGTGAGCTTGAGCACGATCGCCAGTATTCCCGCGGCGTCTTTCTTGGCGTCGGCGTGGCGATTGTAGATTTCCATGCCGTTCAAGCCGGCCATCGAGTGATCGGGCCGCTCCTCGATGTGCGACAGGAAAATCAAGCCGCCGTCGGCCGTGACGGCTTCGATGAAAAGAGGGCGTGGGATCCTTCATCCTGGAATTGATCGATCGCACTGGGCAGGAGCAAAAAGCCGCGATCTTCGGAACCTGGGATGAACAAGACTCCGTCATGCAGCCCGCGCCAACTATCCGTGATGAAATCGGTCGGCGGTCGAAAGTGGTTACTGAGTAAGATCGCGTTGACGCCTGCCTTCTTGGCGTCGGCCATCATCTCGGGCCGGGTCCCGCCGGTGTGCGCCGAGTCTTCGGCATGAGCGTGCAAGATTGCGCGATAGTCGCGTAGACCGGGAAGAGCGATCACGCCGCGCCGTGAGCGCTGAAGCCGAGCGACATCATCGTTCGCTGCCTTGAGCCGCGCGGGTGCCAACCGTTCAAGCGGCGACCGTTTCTTGCCCGGCGGCGCGTCTGCAGCATGAGAAGACGGGGTGAAGAACGATACGATCAGAAATGCCGCCGCACCGCCAAGTCCGCGCCAAGTCATGTTAAAGCAACTAACCCCCTTGTTTTCATTGATCGATCGTAATCTGATGATTCGACAAGGTTTCGGGGCCCTCGCTGGTAATCAGATAATTCCGCTCATAGCGCATGCCGCCGACGCCTTCCACGTAGAGCCCCGGCTCAAGCGCGACCACGTCGCCGGCCTCGAGCGTATCGCTGCTTTCTGGCACAAAATACGGAGGCTCGGGGTGGCCCAGGCCCAATCCATGGCCCGAATGTGTCGGGAAATACTGGTCCAGGCCCAGCGAGGCGAAATGACCCCGCACGGCCGCTATCGACATCGCGCGCGGCGTGCCGGGCTTGAGGCTCAGCTCGCCGCGCGGACAGCGCACCAACGCACGCCTCGAACAATTCACGCTGGCGCGGCGTCGCACGGCCACCGACGACAAACGTGTTGGTGAAGTCGCCGCGGTAGCCCGCGACCACCACCGAAAAGTCGATCAACACCAGATCGCCGTGTTCGATTCTGCGCGAAGTCGGTGGACCTCCCTTATCCCGTTCACACCGGGGGCCGGAGGCAAAGTCGCCGTAGACGATTGCCTGTTCACCAAGCGCGGTCATCGCGGCGTTCTGGACAATCAAGAACACGTCGAGTTCCGTCATACCTGGGCGGACTTTTTCTTGGGCAGCGCCCAAACCCGTTTCACCGGCGTGCATCGACCGCCGTAATTGCGCGATCTCATCGGCATCCTTTTTTCGTCGTAAAAGACGCAAGAGCGGACCGATGTCGATGATTTCGAGATTGCGCCGCGCCGCCCGCAAGCCTTCAACGAGCCCTGCCGGAACACTCGCCAGTTCGACGCCCACGCGCGTTCCCGGGATCGTTCCCAGCCGGGTGAGCGCCGACTCAACCAGTTGGCCGCGGCGATACGGTGCCGAGTGCTGGCCGTCGTACCAGACCGGTGCGACCCGCTCGTCAACGAAGCTCGCATCCACGAAAGGGCCAAGCATGCCATCAGCGACCAGGGTCGACGAGCCCGGCTGCAAAATGAGTAGAGCCGCCGATTCAACCGTCCGGAATACAAACGGCGACGGCGAATAGCCGGCGAAATACGTGAGGTGCGACGGGTCGCCGACAAGCAGGACGTCGCACGGAGCGGGTAATGCCGCCCAGAGTCTGTCCCGACGTGAAGCGCATCCAGCGGCGGTCAACATCGTCTCGGATCTCCTTCTTAGTCGCTACACGGGCGATTCGCAGGATTTCGTCTGTTCGAGAATCTCACCCTACATCAATTACTCTTTCACTCATGTGCGGCCGCTCGTCAACCTTCCACTCGGTGATGGGGTCAAATCAAGAACGCCCAAGTAGAACAAATCTGCGTGCTTCGGGTCTGGCGCGAAATTGGTGATCAACTCAAGAGAGAGTCATTGCGCCGTCCGCTTGTCGCCGTCGGTACAATCGTCGAACCCATCCGGCCGTCCTTATTTTCTGTTCGATCCTGCTGGAAACACGGCGGGCGGGCCGTGACGGCGATTGAGCACCAGGGGCCGCTGCATCGAATAGCGACTACAACGAATCCGGTGGGTGACCACGATGATTAACACATCTCCTGGTCGTATGGATCTGGTCCTCAATCTTCTGAACGAACGACCCAGCGAGGATTGGGAATGGAGATTCGAGCCCGACGTCGGCGGCTGGAGCGCAGTCAATGCGTTTGCGCTTTGCAATCTTTCGCTACTCGCATACTCGGGCTGGAACGACATTCAGCGCTTTCTCGAAAAATGGGATTTCTCGAACGCGCAGCTATTGAGTGAGGGCGAAACGCAGGGATTTGTGGCGCGGCGGGACGATTCCGTATTCGTTTCTTTTCGCGGCACCGAGCCGCTGCGGCTTGCCCAGTGGGCCGCAGACGTCAGCTACGCACCAAGCTCCGTTTTGCCAAACTTGCCCGGTCTGGTTCATGGCGGCTTCGGAGCTTTGTTCGACAACGTACGAGACTCGATGCGAACGGCCGTGGATGTGATCAGTGGCGGCCAAGCGACGCGTCTCTTTGTCACAGGCCACAGCATGGGGGGCGCGCTGGCCGTGCTCGCGGCGGCCGACTTCGAGTTCGATTCGCAGAAAAAGAACCCCGTGACGGCAGTATACACTTACGGCCAACCTCGAGTAGGCGATCCTCAATTCTCTGCGGCCTACGATGCCGCACTAAAAAACGCTACGTTTCGATACGTCAACGACCTGGACATCGTTCCGCACCTGCCGCCGGCTCGATTGCCGGCGACTCCGACTCTCAGCGTGCCGCCTTCGGCTTTTGATTTCCTGCAAGGCATCGCAACTGCGCGAAGAGATCCAGGCATCCCTAGGGAGTCTGATCGACGGAGATCGATTTGCCCACGTCGGTCAGCTTCTTTTGTTTCTGCCTGACGGCTCAATTACCAATGATGAGACGGCCTGGCAAGAACGCGAAGTCATTTACTCCGGCAGCCTGGCTGACTTGGTGCGAAATGGTCCCACACTCATTCGTGCCCAATTTGATGAGGCACTACGTCCGCAAGATCGTCTCCTCGATCACGACCCGGTCCGCGGCTATTTGCCCCGACTTTTGGCAAGGCTGGAATGTCAAGGCCCAATATGAAGGCGGCGCTTGAGAACGAGTAACTTATCCCGCGCATGACGAGGCCCCGGCCACATCGAACAATCGAGCACCGGGGCTGTTCATCACACCGGACAGAATTCGCGGTTGAACTCGACACGGCATGCTGACAGAGTGTCAGTCGCTGGCCTTGTGGCGCCTTCGCACCCATGCCGCCACGCCAGCCAGAGCAGCACTCGCGGCCAGCGCGATCGAGGATGGCTCCGGGACGGCCGCCTGCGCCAGCACCCAGTCGCCGTGGGCATCGCCTCCACCGCCGTCTACGAGTCCGACGCCAAGGTCGCTGAGTCCGGGGCCTTCGTTTATATTTGAGAAGGCAACGTCTCCGACTCCATTCTCGCCGCTGACCTCATGGACATTGACGAAATCTGGCCCGATACCCTCGAGGATTGATGCGACGTTGAGGCTGAGGTCGTAAGACCCGACCGGGCCGATCGTTGGGTCGAGGATCGCGAAGTTGACGACATCGGCTGTTAACGCGGTCCAGGAAACCCCTGGGGTAATGTCGACCGGTGGCGAATTAAGCGTCAGCAATCCGCCGATCGTGCCGGCGCCGCTACCGCCGGTGGTCTCGACGAACTGCCAGGTGACCGTCCCGGCCTGACTTGATGTGGCGCCAAATGCCAGAACAACGGCGAGTACGATTGGGCGTAAGTTCATCGGTTGCCTCCCTTGAGCGTGTATGCTGAACGAGTTGTTGCAAATAGGGCTCGACGTCGTTGCAATTGACGTCGAGCCTGTGCGCCGAGCAGTGGATCTGGGTCAACAGCGTGAAAATCCAGTCTTGCATCGGTACCAGCCGCAATGATTCCATTCGCGCTGTCCTCTACCATCGGCGAACGAAGCTCTGCACGTAATCCTGCGATCGACTCGAAAAGGTCACAGGGATCGAGCCAGCTTTTGTTCGTTACGAGCTTCGCGTTAGTCTTTCCATTAATGTCGTCCAGACCGTCGAGAAACTGTATGGGACGTGCTAGTTATTGAGAACAAGTCATCATGTTTTCGCTCATACCGACGCCATTGATTCGTCTCGGCAACCTCTTTCCTCGGCATGACGTCTGCGCCAAGTGCGAGTTCCTAGCCCTGTCCGGCTGTTTCAAGATTCGCGGTGCCGCGCATCTGCTGGACCACCTGAGTCGTGCAGGGGGCACGCGCGAGCTGATCGTGCCGTCGATGGGAAACACAGCCCTCGGCGCGGCGACTGCCGCGCAGGCGTTCGGCTTCAGCATGACTGGCGTCGTGCCGCAAGCCATTGCCCGCGCGAAGGACGAGAAGCTTAAGGCCTTGGGCGTCGAATTGATCAAGATCGCCGGCGGCGGCAGCGACCTGCTGCGCTGTGCCACCGATCTGGCCCAGGAACGCGGGGGCTATTTCGTGCATCCCCACCTGGACCCGCTCTGGACCGACGGCTATCAGTCCATCGCAGCCGAGGTCGTTCGCGACCTGCCCAATTGCCGGTCGTTGGTGTTTCCTGTGGGCGGCGGTGGCTTGCTCATGGGCCTGATCGCATACCTGCAGTACAACCCGGGCCCGGTCCGGCTGTTTGGCTGCGAACCGTTCAACTATCCGAAGTATGTCGAGTTCGAGCACGCGCGGTCGACCACGATCGCGGACGGGCTGATCCTGGAGAGCCCGCACTTACAGGTGCAACGAGCGATCGCGGATGCGGAGGTAAAGATTCCCCTGGTCCCCGAGGCAGAAATTCGCACGGCACTGAAAGACCTGTTTGAGGCGCAGGCAATCGTGGTCGAGCCGTCCAGCGCGATCGCCGTTGCATTCGTCAAGGCCCACGTTGACCAGTTGAATGAGCCGATCTGTGTCATCCTCACGGGTGAGAACATCGCTCGCGAGGATCACCGTCGACTCATTTCCTCAGCGGGCGACGCATGAGGTGTCGTGGCTATGACGTTCGCTGAGCCAATGCGAACAGGAGTGCCCAGGGCGTCCAACCACAGTCGCCTGCTCGTTTTCAGCGGGATCTGACGAGCGCCAGCTCCCACATGGCTTCGAGACGGAAGAACCGTGCTACGTCGGCGAATTCACTTGAAGCCGCAAGCGCGGCGACCGCATTGGCGTCGTGGGTCGCTCGCTCGAGGGCGTAGCGGAAAGAGCGTCCGTCCTCGAGCGATGACATCCGCTCGAGGTGCGACCGGACGGCGTTGAATTGTGCAACGCGGTTCGGGTCGGCAAAGATCTCGGCGCGCGCCAGCGCATCGACCATGCGGCGAGTCGCTCAGCGAAACGGGAGTCGATGACGAGGCGGCGATCGGCAAGTGCCGCGCCCGCGCGATGTGCCTCTACGTACTCACGTGCCGCCTCGTCCAGGATCGCGCGGTAAGTATGCCCTGCGGTCGCAACTTGACCGGAGTGCGTGGCGTCAGTGACACCCGGCCGCGACGTGTCCGACAGCCGATTCTCGGCCTCGATCCGGAAGAAGCGGATCACGTCGGCGAATTTGCGTGTCGGCGTCATGTCGACGGGCTGATTGCCTGCTCGGCCCGTCCGTTTGAGAGCGATTTCCCAGAAGTGGCCGGTCTCCAGCTCACGCATTCGCTCGATGTGTGACCGCATCGCCGCCGTGTACCCGACCGGGCCCGCGGTTCGTACCGCATCAGACGGAGCGACACGAACCGACCGGTCACCGACCGCGGGCGATCGCCAAAACGGATCTCGCGCGGCAGCTTCCTGCGATTGGCTCCAGAGGTCTGACCAGAACCCCAGCCGCTCGGCGAGCGGGGCGTCGAAGATCGCAACCTCGTTCGCCCGTGACTGGCCACCGCGCGGTGATGCCAAAAATTGGTCGACCGCTTGATCCAGGATCTCGTGATAGACCCGGTCTGCGATCTCATATTGCTCGGCGGGAGTGACGCCGACGGCCAGGGGATTAAGCGGACGCTCGGCCACGAGGAGTGTGGGAACGATCCTGTCGATCTCCCACTCATCGATGGGACGGAAAAATCTGGCCACCTTGGCCGATCCCCGCGGTGGCATCGGTGCGGCGAGCCCTCCGGTCCCCTGGCCAGTTTCGCGCCGGGAACGCCGATCCTCGAGCACAGTCATTCGCCCGAGGTGGTCAGACAGGGCCTGATAGCGTGCGGCGCGGCTTTTGGCCGAATTGTCCTGCGCGTCCTGCCAGCGCAGCGACCATACTCCCAACCGTTCCGTGAGCTCGAGGATGGATTGGGTGTCAACATCCGCCTTTGCTCGTGCCGGTCGAGGCGTGTTCCTGGCATCTGTGTCCACTCGTCCAGAAGTGCGAGATAGACCCGTGCGGCGACCAAGACACGTTCATCGGCCGTCGGGTCTCTGATGGGATAAGGCGAGTTGGCCCCTCCAATGCGCGGCATCCCGTAAGGATTAAGGCTGTTTGCCGAGCCGTACCCTTGTGCCGGACGCTGGTTGGCGGGCCGTCCGAATTGAGCCCGAGCGATATTTTGCCATTCGACTGTAATGAAGGCGACGACAAGCAACGCGGCGACGAAGGTCGAATCGTGTCGGCACGTCGCCACGAACCGCCGGACATCCATGGCCATCGTCTCCGCTGCCAGAAAGGAACCGGTCGGACCCTCTCGCGGAAGCCACACCGTCCGCCGGGATTATCACAAGCGGTAATTCTCCACCGCTCCTTGAGTCATTATAGCAGCGTCTCGGTGTAATACCGCTCTAATCGTGCGAACTGTGGGTCGCGTCGGAGAATCGAGTACCCTAGACAGCAATAATCGTTGTCGATGGACGGATGAGGGTTCCCGAACGAACTGGACGATCGATCCGTCGCCGCGGTTGATCTTCACCTCTTCCCGTTTTGTCACGGTTCGATCCAAACTCGTCGTCTGGATAATAGCGCGAACGGTGCGCAGGTGCGTGTAATTATCCATGATGTGATCGGCGATGCGGGCGACAGACTCCTTCGGATCGGTCACCTGTGCAACGGGTCGCGCCGGCGTCGTGGAGATCTCTGTCGTCGAGCTACGGTCGTCGGGCACTTCGCACAAGTTGCCTGCGCAGACGCCCGCACCGGTACCGATAAGTCCGATGACGACCACAAGTTCCAAAGTCAATTTTGGCTTGGTCACCGCCATCAATGAACCCGCCGCCAAAGTTCGTCGAAGCCCGCGCCGTTGGGCATCGATCCTTTTTCATTTCACGATGATCAGATCCCGAATCTTGGAGAACTCGCCGTCCTTGATCCCCTTGACCTTCATGATGTCTTCAATAGTTTTAAACGGACGAGCCTCGATAATCGCCTGGGCTTTCACAGGACCGATTCCCGGCAGGGCGTCGAGATCTTCCTTCGCGGCAGTGTTGATATCCACCTTTTGGCCGGCCGGAGTCTTGGGCGTAGCCTTGGTCGCAGCGGTCGTTTTGGCGGCGGCAGGCGCCGGGGCAGCTTTGGCGGTAGTGTGAGCCGGAGCGTCTCCGGTCGTTACGAGATTCCGTAGGGCATTGATCCGGTTTTTGCCCAAGCCCCTGATCTTGTCGAGGTCGTCGATCGACTTGAGGGGGCGCACCGCGATGATGGCTTTCGCCGTCGTCGCGCCGATGCCCGGAAGTGCCTCAAGGGCAGCAGCGTCGGCCGTATTCAAATTCACCTTACCTGTCGCGGCTTCCTTGACGTCGTCGGCTTTGGACTTCGTGTTCTTCGAGGTGGCGGGTTTGGACTTGGCGGCCGGCTCAGCACCCACCGACACCTGGTCGCGGATCCCATCGATAACACGCTGGCTAACGCCGGCTTTGGCCAGGTCGTCAACACTGGAATATGGCCGGCCGGCAACGATCTTTTTCGCCGTTGCTGGGCCCACGCCCGAGAGTTGTTCTTCGAGCTCGTCGACCGTCGCTTTGTTCAGATCAAGAAGGACCTTGGCACTGGCCTTGGCCTTCGATGCGCTTTTCGGGGGGGCGGTCTGGCCCTGGATCGCGGCGCCTACGCTCAGGACGGCGAGACTGGCGAGCGGGACAGCCACAAACTTCGTGAAGGTCACGCGATTCATAGGAGTTATGTCCTCAAATTCAGAGTGGAACGGAGTCGGTCGATCGGCAGAGCCATGAATAGGAGATGGCGGTCCGTGAGGGACAGTCAATGCTCGTTCTAAAGCGCGCGCACTTAAAAGGTAGATGGGCAAGTGGTCGCACACCGACCGAACCCATACCAGCCGGTATGCGCATTTCATGTCGCCTAAACCAGCATACAAGGTACAAGATAGAATACCAGTCAATACCGTGGTCTATTTCACGGTGAAGTTCACGCTGCGGCGGGATCGATTTCGCTTTGGTTTTTGGTATCTCTTGTTTTGCCACGCAGCTTGTTATTATTGGGGCTTACTAATCACTTGACCGCTGCTCTTTCGCGAGAATTGCCATGCGCTGGAAGGAAGGTCGTCGGAGTGAAAACGTCGAGGACAGACGCGGCATTCCTGCCGGAGTCGCAATCGGCGGTGGTATCGGCACGTTGATCATCGTGCTGATTGCCACGTTTCTGGGCGCCGATCCCCGCCAAGTGCTCAATCTGCTGCAAAATCAGCAACAAGCCGCTCCTAACCAGGCGGGGCCACCCGTTCCGGGTGATCCCGCTGAGGAAGAGCGGGCAGACTTTGTCAAGGCCGTCTTGGCCGACACCGAAGACGTTTGGGACGATGTCTTCCAAAGCGTTAACAAGCAATACGTCAAGCCGAAGCTCGTCCTGTTCAGGGATCGCGTGCAATCCGACTGTGGCACGGCGTCGGCATCGGTCGGGCCCTTCTACTGCCCGGCCGATCAAAAGGTCTATATTGATCTCGGCTTCTTTCAGGAGCTCAGAGAAAAGTTCAAAGCTCCGGGAGATTTTGCCCAAGCCTACGTGATCGCGCACGAAGTCGGCCATCACGTGCAAAACTTGCTGGGGATCAGCGACAAGGTCCATGCCCTTCAGAGCCGAGGGGGCAAGGCGGAAGCCAACGAGCTTTCCACCAGGCTGGAGCTGCAGGCCGATTTTCTGGCCGGAGTCTGGGCAAACCACGCTCAGAGGATGAAGCAGATTCTGGAAGTGGGCGACGTCGAGACTGCTCTCCGCGCGGCGGAGGCGATCGGCGACGACCGTTTGCAGATGGAGGCCCAAGGATATGTCGTCCCCGACTCGTTCACGCACGGCACTTCCAAACAGCGCATGCGATGGTTCACCAAGGGGCTGAAGACCGGCGATCTCAAGGAGATGGACACGTTCAGCGCCGAAGAGCTCTAGGATCTCAATTGATTGCGAGCTGCGATTTTCCGGCACTTTTTCTCATGTCTCAGCTTTTCCGAGGACCCGCGAGATGAGCGCTATCATCGACGTTGAAGGGATTGGCGAAGTGTACGCCGACAAGCTGAAAGAGGCGGGCATTTCCACGACTGCGGCCTTGCTCAAGGAAGGGTCTTCGCCGGCGGGCCGCAAGAAAATCGAGAAAGCCACCGGGATCGGTCACAAATTCATTCTCCGCTGGACCAATCACGTCGACCTTTACAGGATCAAAGGGGTCCAGAAGCAGTATGCCGAATTGCTCGAAGCGTCCGGAGTCGACTCCATACCCGAACTAGCCCAGCGCGACCCCAAGCACCTGCACCCCAAATTGGCCGAGGTCAACGAAAAGAAGCATCTGGTGCGCAAGTTGCCAACGCAAAAGCAAGTGGCCGATTGGGTGGCCCAGGCCAAAAAGCTGCCTCGCGTGATCACCTATTGACTTTAAACCGGCCCAACCAAGGGCTTCATCCCGGCCGTCATGCGGGCGAGCCAAAGCTCGAACGACCAGATTTAACCCTCTGGCAGCGAGCCTATTCTCCGCCTAGAATGCGTGCGCACTTGCAAAGCTGTCGTCCGGCTGTCGCACTTGACGACTTTGGCCTCCATTTGGAACGCAACTCTGTTAATTTACCGCGGAAGGGAGCCTTCGAGATGTCCGAACTGGTGAATGAACTCACGAGCCGCACTGGCATATCCCCTGAATTGGTTCAAAAGGGACTGGGCGCTCTCCTTAGCTTCCTCAAGAAAGAGCTCGGCGAGGAAACTTTCGGCAAGCTTCAATCCTCAATTCCCGACGCCTCGCGACTCACCTCCCAACATGAGTCGTCAGCCGAATCGGCGCCCGCTCAGGGGGGGCTGTTCGAGATGGTTTCGGGCCTGGCGGCCAAATTGCTCGGCGGCCAAGCCGGCGCAGGCGCTGACCTGTTGTCGACGTTTTCCAAGCTGGGCTTCAAACCCGAGCAGATCGAGGCATTTCTGCCCAAGGCACTCGAACTGATCAAGACCTACCTCTCGCCTGAACTGCTTCAGAAAATCATCGCTGCCTTGCCGGCGATCACCAAATATCTGGCGCCTGAGGCCAAACATGGGGCGTGACGGCCACGGCATGCCACTTGTCCCAGTGGTTTGACTGCGACCGGAATGAACGATTGACCTGAACCGGCAAATTTGCCGTTCATTCCGGATTGTTTCAAGTCAGGCACTGGTCTACGTCGAATACTTGAGATACGAAACGACATCGTCGGCCTCGGCGAGGATTGCTACCGCGGCCGACGATCAAGATCGAATCGCATCTGGGCCTGGGCTCAGACTCAGGCCAATTTTGGGAATGGATTCCCGTCATGTCGCTTGGTCCCCGCAAGTCGAAGAGAGATCGTCGACGTACCACATTCTTCGCCGAGCCGCTCGAGAGCCGAACGCTCTTGAGCGCGACTAGCCGGCCGAATGTCGTGTTTGAAGTACCCAGCACCTACATCAGCCAACAGTCTACTCAGCTTGACGTTACGCTGGTGCGCGCCGCGGCGGCGGCTCGAAAATCGCTGACGGTCGATTTCTCGGCAACGAGCGGCTCACTCACCGGTATCGCCGCAGAGCCAGACGTGGTGGGCCAGCCATTTACTCCGGTGAATGAGACCGTCACTTTCCCAGCCGGCCAGACGACCGAGACTGTTATCGTCCCGATCAACTCCCAAGCGGCGAATTCAGGATTAGTGCCGATCCAACTGGCCGCGACACCGTCGAGGCGCCCTTCAACGGGTAGCACGACGACGGTGTACCTGGCAAGCAGCGTCAATGCTGTTCCGCCGTCGATCATCGGCGTCCAGCGCGTCGCGGGAGGCTTTGCCGTCACATTTAGCAAGCCAATGGACCCGGCCACTGTCGAGGACATCCACAATTACTCCGTCAAATTCTCGCCGAACCAGAATTTTAGCCTCGCGAACCTGTACGGTGTTGGATTGATCCAAACACTCAGTACGGCCAAGACGCCGATTCCCTTGAGACGTGGAAGTTATGACCCCGCCACCAACACGGTCACTTTGATTACGAATGAGCCCCTCGGGCCCAATGGATCGTACGAGATCAGCAACGCCCCCAGCCTGCTGGCTAAGAAGGCCAGACCCCATAAGGCCCAGCCACTCACCGACCTCGAAGGGAATGCGCTCAACCAGGGTGGAAAGGGCGGAGGCACGTTTTCGATCACGATCGGCAAGGGCAAACCATACGAGGTGGCGCCGGCGGTCCTAGCAGACGGATCGTGAGCGAGGGATGTGATCGCAAAGCACATCTCGATGTCCCTGCCTGAGCGCTGAGTCACGGTGAGATGTGGCGTTCGGCATCAGTCATGATTAATCTGGACTGAACCTACCAACGACCGCAGGGCCAAGCGAGCCGTGGCTCGTAGGCCGATGATTGATCTTTCAACCTCATCCAGCCTGCATCGAACCGACGCTGAAGCGACAGGAATGAATGGAGTCCTTCCTCATTCGTAGCAGCATCCGGGAAAGGACCTCATGACCAACCACACGCATTCCAAGTTCATCTTCCTTGTCTTGATGGCCGCGGGCACGACGATTGCCCTGGCGATCGAGACCGCTTTCGCCGACGGCAAACCCAGTTCGCCGGTATTGACGGGACGTGACGCCCTGGGCGACTGGACAACGGACGCTCCCGGCGTTCGCCGCAAGATCACGATCGACGATCTGGCGAAACCTTATGAAACACCGTCGGCCAACAATTTCCCGAAGCCCGCCAGGCGGCCCAATGGGGCCATGCCCCGCGCGCCCAAGGGATTTCACGTTACCGAATTTGCGACCGGCCTCAATAATCCTCGCAAGATTGTCACTGCCCCTAACGGCGACGTTTTCGTTGCCGAGAGCATGCCTGGCCGCATCAAAGTTTTGCGAGATTCTGACGGCGACGGCAAAGCCGAAACAAAAGAAGACTTTACGGCGGGATTGAGCAGGCCGTTCGGCATCGCCTTTTATCCCCTCGGTCCCAACCCTACGCACGTGTATATGGGCAATACCGACTCCGTCGTCCGTTTCCCCTACCAGTCTGGCGACACCAAAGCTCGCGGCCCCGCAGAGGTCGTCGTCAAGAGCATCCCCAGCGGCCGCGAGAGTGTCGGCGGCGGCGGCCACTGGACTCGCGATGTGGAATTCTCGCCCGATGGTAAAACCCTCTTTGTCTCAGTTGGCTCACGCTCGAATGTTAGTGACGATCAAAGTGAGAAACGACGGGCCGACATCCTGGCCTTCGATCCCGATGGCAAGAACGAGCGCATTTACGCTTGGGGCATCCGCAACGCGGTCGGCCTGGCCATCCACCCGCAGACCGGCGAACTCTGGGCCTCGGTCAACGAGCGCGATCTGCTGGGCGACCACCTCGTGCCTGATTACGTAACCCACGTCGAGGAAGGAGGCTTCTATGGGTGGCCCTGGTACTACATCGGCCCCCACCAAGACCCGCGCCACCAGGGCAAGCATCCCGAGCTCAAAGATAAGACCATCGTACCCGACGTACTTGTGCAATCGCATTCGGCATCGCTGTGCATGACGTTTTACACCGGCCAACAGTTTCCGCCTGAGTACCGGCTGGACGCCTTCGCCGCCGAGCACGGTTCCTGGAATCGCGCCCGGCGCACGGGTTACAAGGTCATCAGGATCCCCATCAAGGACGGCAAAGCGACTGGCGAATACGAAGACTTTCTGGTCGGCTTTGTCACGCCGGAAGGCAACGTGTGGGGACGGCCGGTGGGCGTCACTGTCGCCAAGGACGGATCGCTCTTGGTCACCGACGATGGATCGGGAATCATTTGGCGCGTCGCCTATACCGGGTCCGTTCAAGATTAACCCTTGAAGAAGCCAAGGCAGGCAAGTCGTGTCCGATCGAGCAGACCCTGATCGGCGGCTCCCGACGTAGATGAACGATGGCAGATTCGTTAAGGGGCAGGCTTTAGGTCTTTTGGCTCAGCCGGCGAAGGGATCGGCGGGGAAATTCAGGTCCACTCGAAGCATCTGAAAATCCGGGAGGGTTCGGAGCCGGTCCAAATCAGGGGCGGCGTCGAGTCTCTCGCCGTTCCCTCTCTGTGCTTGCGTAAGGACTCGTTCCGTGCTCGAGCGCTTGATGATATCCGCCGGATTGATTTTCACGCTCTCCCTCGTCGTTCCGGCGCCGCCGGCCCAGTCCGATCCAGCCGGGATCGGTAAGCGGGTCGTGCAAAAATACCGGGACTTTTCACTCACAGTCAACGGCGAGCCGGTCGAGCGTAACAGGTTCGTAATCGATATTTATCAAGTCGAACGGACCGACGAGTCGTTGCTCTGGCTCAAAGCGGAAACACTGGGCTCCAGCGGCTGGGCCAAGCCGCAGGACGTGGTGCCGCTGGACCAAGCCCTCGACTTCTTCACGCGCCAAATCGAGGCGAAGCCAGTCGACCCCTTTTTCTACACCGCCCGTGCGTTGATCTGGCGTCAGAGCAGCGACTTCGATAAGGCGTTACGCGACTACGATCAAGCGATCCGGCTCGATCCGCATGACGCGACGGCCTACCGCGGTCGAGGATTCGTCTGGCACTCGAAGAGAGTGTACGACAAGGCGATCGTGGACTTTGACGAGTCGATTCGGCTTGATCCCAAGTCGGCACTGACGTTCGTTGCTCGCGGAACCACCCGGACGAGCAAAAGGGAATTCAGCAACGCCATCGCCGATTACAGCGAAGCCATCTGGCTCGATCCCTTGGCCATAGAGGCTTATGATCGGCGCGGACTCGCCTGGCACGCCAAAAAGGAATATCTTAAGGCGATCATCGACTACAACGTGGCCATCCGGCTCGATTCAGCGCACGTTTTCGCCTTTTGCAACCGCGCCAAGTCGTGGGCAGCACTTGGCCAATTCGACAAGGCAATCGCCGATCTCGATCAAGCGATCCAGAGCGATGATAGCAGTGCGCTCGCACTGGGAATTCGGGCACGGTTCTTGTCAACGTGCCCTGATCCCAAATACCGCGATGCCAAGAAGGCCGTCATGTTGGCGACGAAAGCGTGTGAGATCAGCCAATATAAGGACGCTTCACTGCTTGAAGTGCTCGCGGCCGCATTTGCGGAATCCGGTGATTACGATCGGGCGGTGAAATGGCAGGAGAAAGCCAATACGACGCACGTAGAAGCTGAAGCCAACACCAGGGGTGCGACGCGGCTCGGGCTTTATAAGAATCGTAAGCCGCTACGTGGCCCAGAAGACTGAGACGTCTCTCTCCCCCCGCAATCGGGGAGAGAGACGACTCGCTTAAATCACACCGATCACAGCCCGCTCAGATCGAGCGCGACCAGCTTGATGCCTTTCTTGAGCCCCAGCGACTTGACGACTTCCTCGCTGGCCGGCACTGTCATGCTCCGTCGCGGCGATAAGCAGATTCCCGACAGGACCCTGGGCGTTTCGTCAGGCTTGCTGGTCGTGCCGAGTGCTGCAAGTCCATTGAGGACCAAGGGAGACGCGTTGTCGATCCGAATCGAGTAGTGCATCTTGCCCTTATCCTTGACCCCCTTGCCCAGTTGCACGCGCACCAGACGATTGAGCATCCCTTCTGACAATTCATCAGAAATCGTCCAACGCCGGCTTGTCCATGGTTCTCGGGTGCGGGAAGCGTGAACTTGCCGAAAGGAACCCAATCGCGGGCGGTCGCATTGCTGCCAGTCACCTGCACCTGTGCCTCGCCGGCCGACAACCGCACACGGCAGGCGACCGTGGGACCCTCGGGTCGCTCGGGTATCCCGACCTCGGCGAGTAAACCAAGCACCATCTTTTGCTTTAATGCGGTTCTCACCTCGGCCGCAACCGCCTCGCTCGACGAGTCCGTCCCGTTCACCTCGAAGAGTAAACGTCCTGTCTCTCCGTCCGGCAAGGTATCGAGACGCTCAACGAAATCCCTGGCAAGAGTCACCTCGAAACGATTGGCCCAACCATCGGACAATTGCGCGAGCGTCTCCCAATCCATGCCGCCGGCCACGTTCCACATGACCAACCGCGCGATCGACTTGGAGACCGCGTCGGCGGCCAACCGCCGAAGCGCCTTTTGTACCCGTGGATTGTCGTTGACGTCGGCGATATCGCCAGCTGCAGCGGCTCTCCCTGTTCGGGCAATTTCACCCCCGCCTGCGGGTCCGGCGGTGACAAGCTGACGAGTCGGGTCGGCAAATGCCGGGTCTGACCAGGCTCGAGCAAAGCCGATGGCAGTTCCGTCGGCGGAACGGACCGCATTCCGCCACCCATGCCACCCATCATTCCACCACCCATGCCACCCATCATTCCACCACCCATTCCGCCCATCATGCCGCCCATCATGCCGATCATCAGGCTGCGCTTGTCCCAACTGTCGGGATCACCGCAGAAATACATGATCATGCGGGCCAGCATCATCATCCCCATCGTCGGCGGCATGGTGCCGCGACATCATCCCCATGCCACCCATGCCCATCATGCCGCCACGACCACCGCCCATACCACCGCCCATGCCACCACCCATACCGCCCATACCACCGCCCATGCCACCACCCATACCGCCGCCCATGCCACCACCCATGCCACCCATGCCACCAAACTGCCCTGTCGCACCCTGGGCAATGATTCCGGGAGGAAGCACAACACGCAATGGGCGGCGCGTGCGGTTGGTTACCGAAACTGTCATGCGGCCATCGCCTCGTCCTTCGGCGTTGACCGAAACAAGACCCTGGCGCTGCGCGTCGAGAAGGCTAATCTCAGGGATTTTTTGCTCTGCCTTCCCGTCCGTCGATTTGACTAGAGCAGCCGTTTTGTTGCCAATTCCCTTTGCCTTGTCTTTCGTTCCATCGGCGGCGGCTTGCGTGACGAAATTCGACAACAAGAAAAGAGCGGCGCACGCGATAAACATCGTACGAATTAAGATGCGCATTGGCCTTAACCTTTCTTATGCTTGAGTTGATAATGCGAGAACCAGTCATGGCGGCGATTGCCGGATTCGGCCCCAGCACAAGATGGGGCCGATTGGCACCGAATTACACAGCACGACCGAACTCGTTCGGCCGAATCTCGGCGAGGAATCGACCGTTTTAAAAATAGGGTCGATTGCGTCGACTACAGGTGTTGTCACGAGCAACCAGTTCGCACGACCTGAGCAAGGTGTTGCCAGGCCGGGATGCGAACGAGGACCTCGAGACGGAGGCTGGGCGCGGACGCTGTCCACGACTGCGGGAAGGGAAGATTAAATGATCAACAACGTAGCGGCGGGCGCGTGATAACGTGGCATGACGCCAGTTCGATTGGCACGGAACTGAGGAGCCTCAGAGGGGGGATCGCCGGACCCAGGTCGCACTCGTCGACGACCTTATGGTTGGTTTCTTCGAGCACAATCTTTGACCGGCTCTTCCACGGAACGAAAGGCGAAAAAGTCGATCTGCGCACCGGTCTGGATAAGAGGCGCCGTTAGTCCATGACGTGGTGTGGCACGTGATCGCTGGAATACTTTGACCCACAAGTTCGTCGGAACTCTGCCGACTCCGCGTGGGACCGCCAACGAAGAGGATAGCGGCCATTATCAGCATCGCTGATCGACTGCGGCTCATCCCGATGTCCCGACAACCGTGTATCGCGGATCCCGTGTGTCGAGCCTAGGTGGTGACACACATTTGGAAAAAATACATCATCGTCTCTGTGCAGTCAAGCGCCATCACAATGCATGTCGATTTCACGACTTTCATGTTGCCTTGGTTCAGCGCTAATCGCTATGCAAGAAACAAGCCGCCCCGGACGAATGATTCGCCGGGACGGTCAGTTCTTGCCATGTGAGGAGGTGAACTTTCCTGCGACCTCAGAGTCGCGTGAATGTGCCGGCGTCAGAGCCCGCTCAGGTCGAGGGCCACGACCTTTATCCCCTTCTTCAGGCCCAAGGCTTCGGACCACGTCTTCGCTGGCCGGCACCGTCAGGCTCTTGCGCGGCGACACGCTGATCATCGACAGGACCTTGGGCATTTCGTCGCCTTTGCTCGCCGATCCCCAGCACCGCCAGCCCATTGAGGACGAGCGGCGACGCGTTGTCGATCCGGAGCTGGTAGATCAGCTTGCCCTTATCCTTGGTGGCGGAGCCCTTGATGATCTGGGCTCGGACCAGACGCGATTGAGAACGCCTTCGACAACTCCGTCGGCAAACCGCCAGACGTCGACCTTTGCCGTTCTCCTGCGTCAGCGGCAGCGTAGAACTTGCCGAAGTTCACCCAGTTATTCGCGGTCGCATCACTGCTGAAACCTGCACCGATCGCCTCGTTGCGCTTTGATGCGAACCCGGCAGGCAACCGCCGGCCCATCGGGATCGGCGGGTATCTCGCCCACCTGGCCACCAAGCCCAGCACCGTCTTGCCTTCGCAGCAGCCTTGCTCACCTCGGCCGCAATCGGCTGGCTCGCCGCGTCCTTGCCGTCGACCTGGAACAACAATCGACCCGTCTCACCCTCCGGCAATGCGTCGAGATGCTGCGACGAAATCCTTGGCCAGCGTCAGCTCATAGTCGTTGGCCCACTTTGCGGAAAGCTGGGCGATCGTGTCCCAGTCCAACCCGCCGGCCAGATCGCCACATCACCAGTTGCGACAGCGAGGTCGGAGCCTTCTCGGCCGCCAGCCGCCTCAGCGCCTTCTGAACCTGCGCGATTCGTCGTTGACCTTGGCGATGTCGCCGACGATCTGCAGCCTCTCCCTTCTCGGGCAGGCTCACGCCCGCTTGGGGATCAGGCGTGGTGATGCTCACCAATCGCGTCGGCAAATGCCGCGTCTGGCCCGGGTTGAGCAGCGCCGACGGCAGATGCCGTCGGGGGAACGGATCGCATCCCGCCGCCCATGCCACCCATCATTCCACCGCCCATGCCACCCATCATCCGCCGCCCATGCCGCCCATCATGCCGCCCATCATGCCGATCATCATGCTGCGCATGATCCCAGCTATCGGGATCGCCGCAGAAATACATGATCATTCGGGCCAGCATCATCATTCCCATCGTCGGACGGCATCGTGCCGGACGTGCGGCCCATACCACCCATGCCCATCCATGCCGCCGCCCATGCCACCACCACCCATACCGCCGCCCATGCCGCCGCCCATGCCGCCCATGCCGCCGCCCATACCACCACCGCCCATACCGCCGCCCATACCGCCGCCCATGCCACCCATGCCGCCGAACTGGCCGGTGGCACCTCTGGGCGATGATGCCCGGAGGAAGAACGACGCGCAGTTGGCGCTTGGTGTGGTTGGTGACCGACATGGTCATGCGGCCGTCGCCGATCCCTTCGGCTTTGACGGAGACCAGACCGTCACGCATCGCATCGAGAAGATTGATCTCCGGAACGTTCTTATCATCTTTCACCGGCGTCTGATCGGCAGTGACCGGTTTTCTGGCACGTTTTGACTTTGGACTGCCCCGCTTTCGCCGGGCTTGCCAGTCGGAATCGTCGGCTGCCGCCACTGGCAACGGCAGCATGACTACAAAGGTTCCCGCGACGATCGCGTTGCGGTAACGAATCAAATGACGCATGAGGATTGACCTTTCTTCCAATCGCGATCAAGAAGGCAAAGACAAAACCCGGACAGACGCATGCTTCGCTGGCGAACTCGTTGTGCACGTATCCCGCCAACGCGTCTTGCAGCGGCTCACTGATTATTGACGAGCGAGGTAACCAAACTATTCGCTGCCAAACGCAGTAGAATTACAGAGGACATCCAAACGCGTCGCTTTCCCTAACTCATCGGCCGTTTGTGATATCGGCGCCGCGGGCGTCCGACGGTGTCCCGAAGTAACATCGCTTGCTTGACACACGAATGCGCTCGTCGTCGATTCGCAACCAGATTCTAGTTCCCCTGATCGGCATCCAGGCGGTTGCCGTGACGGCCGCTACGCTCGTTACGGCGACTCTGGCCGCCAGGCGGAGTGAACATGAAATCATCGGCCGACTCAATGATGTCTTGAGCACGCTCGAGCACGGAGTTTCCCTTACACCAGCGGCGTGCTTGCCAAGATGCGTGGGCTTTCCGGTGCACACTTCATCGTCCTGGGGAAACGAAGGTCAGGTGACGGAAACCAGCCTGCCGGAGCCGCAGACATGCCGGCTTCGCTCCGAGCGGTGCCAGCAGGCGGCCACATCGAGCTCGCTCGCGAATTCACCATCAGTCGCGGTAGGGGGCACGCAATATTTCGCAGCGAGCGGTCCGGTCGCCGGGCGGACTCCGGGGCGGCTCGCTCGTCGTGCTCTACCCCGAGACGGCCTGGCGCCAGGCGCGGCGGGAAGCGGCGATGCCTGCCTTGTTGCTTGGCATCGGCTCGCTCGCGGCGATGGTCATGGTGACAAGCTGGATTGCCCACCGCATGAGCCGGCGGATCCGGCGCGTCGAACAGCACGTTGCCAGGATCGCCGCCGGCGACTTCCGCGAACTCGAACCCGGGCGGCCGGCGTGACGAGGTCGGCGATCTCGACGGTGTCGATCAACCAGATGTGCTCTCAGCTCGAAGGGCATGCGGCAGACGATCCAGCAATCCGAGCGGGCCCGGTTGATGGCCCAGCTTGCCGCGGGGCTGGCTCATCAGCTTCGCAACTCGCTCACCGGTGCGCGCATGAGCGTCCAGTTGCACTTGCCAAACGCCATCCGGCCGCAGCCGGCGACGAGACGCTTGCCGTCGCCTTGCGTCAGCTCGCGCTTACCGAAGAGCAAGTCAAGGGACTGCTTTCGGCCGGACGCGTCGAGCGAAGTTCGCCCGAATTGTTGCGACCTGCGCCAGCTCTTGGCGCGATGTGGCGGGATCTGGTGGATCCGGCGTGCCAGCATGCGCAAGGTTGTTCTGTTTCAGCCGCACCTAGACGAGGCAGATTCCGCTCGAGCTCTTCGCCGACCGGTCGAGCCTGCGCGCGGCGGTCTTGAACCTGACGTTGAACGCGATCGAGGCGGCGGGGCAGGGGGGGACCGTGAGCCTGGAGGCCTTTCGCGCGAGCCGGCGAAGTGCTCGATCGAAGTCGTTGACAGTGGCCCCGGCCCGCCGCCCGAGCTCGCGGACGACTTGTACGAGCCGTTCGTCACGAGCAAGACCAGAGGGAGTGGGGCTTGGCCTGGCACTCGCACGCCAGGTCGCCCTCGACCACGGCGGGCGGCTCTCCTGGACCCGAACCGGCGGGGCCACGCGCTTTCAGCTCTGACCCTTCCCAAAGCCAACGGAACGTACAAGGGGACACGAATGAGCCAAATCTTGATCGTCGATGACGAGGCGAGCATTTGCTGGGCGTTTCGCGAGTCGCTCGCGCGACCTGGGACATCACGTCGAAGTCGCCGCTACCGCCGAGGAAGGGCTGCGGATTGCCGGCAGCAAATTCGCTCTCGACGCTGTCGTGCTCGACGTCCGGCTCCCGGGAATGGATGGACTGACGGCGATGCGTTCTTTCCGCGAGCGCATCGGGCACGTCCCCGATCATCGTCATCACGGCTTTCGGCAACCTCGAGACCGCGGTGCGGGCGCTCGAGGGAGGGGCTTTCGATTATCTGGTCAAGCCCTTCGACCTCGACCAGGCGACAACCGTCGTCAAACGCGCGCTCGAGAAACGACAAAACCGCGTGGCGACCACGTGCGCTGCGCCACCGCGAAACCGAGACGCTTATCGGTTCGTCGCCGGCCGATGCAAGAGCTGTACAAGAGCATCGCCCTGGTCGCTCCGACCGACGTGCCCGTGCTGATCACGGGAGAAAGCGGGACCGGCAAGGAGCTGGTCGCCCGCGCAATCCATCGTCACAGCGCCCGCCGCGACGGCCCTTTCTTGCCGGTCAGTCTGGCGGCACTCAGCCCCAGCCTGGTCGAGAGCGAACTGTTCGGGCACGTAAAGGGTCGTTCACGGGGGCGGTCCAGGACCGAAAGGGGCTGCTCGAGCTCGCCAGCGGCGGCACCGTCCTCCTGGACGAAATCGGCGACGTCTCTCCGAGCCTTCAAGTCAAGCTGCTGAGAGCTATCGAGCACCGGGAAGTTACGCCGGTCGGCGACGCCCGGACTCGGTTCACTGACATCCGCGTGATCGCGGCGACCAACCGACCTCTCGGTTCGCTCATGGCGGCTGGCGAATTTCGCGAAGATTTGTTTTTTCGCCTCAGCGTCTTCCAGATCCACGTTCCGCCGTTGCGCGAGCGGCGCGATGACATACCGGCTCTCGCCGACCACTTCTTGAGGCAAGCGCCGCTGGCAAATGTGGCGGCAGCGCCACTCGCTAGCGAAGTGCTCAACGAGCTGCGCACATCGAGCCTGGACGGGCAATGTCCGAGAATTGCGTAACGCGATCGAACATGCGGCAATCGTAGCCCGCGGCCAGCCGATCCGTCCGGAGCACCTCCCGTCCGCCACGGCGAGAACGGACTTGGCTGCCCCGTCAAATTCGCATCGAAATACAGGGCCTGCTCGCTCTCTGGGCCCGGAGTGCGTTTCGTGAGCAAACCGAATCCGGTGACGCAACTGTGTACGAGCAATTCCTTCAGCTCGTCCGAACCTCCCATCCTCCGCGCCATTCTCGAAGAATGCGGCCACAACCGAGCAGCAGCAGCCCAGATCCTGGGGATTCACCGCGCCACGTTGCGCAAAAACTTCGCAATTACGGGATCGATTGAGAAAGAACCCCTCGGGCCGTTAAGTGCGCAGGACGAATTCTTCGTCGTTGTCTGGTTACCGACGCCCAACCCCCTTGCGCCGTTTCGCGTTGTCTGTTGCGGCATTCGACGCAAGACCATGTAGGAACAGTTGTGTGATCCGCTCAGCCAGGTCGAGAGGCCACGGGCGCGGTAGACCGTGCACGATCTCTCTCATCATGCGCGTCATCGCCAGCACTTCCAGTTGGATCTGGTCGGCCGACGATTGGGTCTTCTACGGGAATTCACGCCGGCTTCGACCTGCGCCGCGCCGTCGGCGATCTTTGATCGTTCACAAAGAATTGTTCCTCCAGACGAATTTTGCAACCAGGTCCCCTCTCGCCCCAATTCACGACCTATCCTCGTGTGAGAGAGTTTGAAAGTGCTCTCGCGGGAGTCGCACCTCTTATGGTCTGACGTCCAGATCCAAGCGACCCCAGTGGACCGTACCACCCGCCGGTCATCGCGAGTGAAGATTTTCGCAGATCGGATTTCTGATACCGGGACGGCCGGAATGATGAATCGTCGTATCCTCGTTGTCGACGACGACTTGATGAATCTGGACATGATTTCGCAGCGTTTAGAATTGAGGGGTTACTGCGTCATCAGGGCCGTCGACGGGGTGCAGGGGTTCGCGCTTGCAGGCGCAGCCGCCCGACCTGATTCTGATGGATGTCAACATGCCGGAGATGGATGGATTTGAGACCACCCGGCGCCTCAAGTCCGAGCTGAGTACTCGGCATATTCCGGTCGTCGCGCTTACCGCTCATGCCATGGCGAGTGATCGGTCCAGGGCCTTGGAAATGGGCTGCGACGACTATGAAAGCAAGCCCGTCGATTTCGAGCGATTGCTGGCAAAAATGGAAACACTTTTGTCACGGGAGTTTGCGCTGTGACGACGACGCCGGGTTCACTCTTGATCGTAGACGACGAGGAAATGAACCGGGACATGCTGTCCCAGCGGCTCGAGTTGAAGGGGTATTCGGTCACGTCCGCCGATAACGGCAGGCAAGCCCTGGCGTTGATCGAGCGTCATTCCTTTGACCTGGTCCTCTTGGACGTGATGATGCCAGATTTGAATGGCTTGGAGGTCCTTCGCATCCTCCGCCAGGACTTTGCACCGGCGGAGTTGCCTGTGATCATGGTTACTGCACGAGACCAGAGTCACGACGTCGTCGAAGCCTTTAACCTGGGCTCTAACGACTATGTGACCAAACCGATCGACTTCCCAGTTGTCTTGGCCCGAATTGCCACTCAGGTGTCTCACAAGCGGGCACAGGCGGCGCTGCGCGAGAGTGAGGCGAGGTACGCGCTGGCGGCGCGAGGGACTAACAACGGCTTGTGGGACTGGGACCTGCAAACCGACGAAATCTACTATTCCAGTCGTTGGAAAGCGATGCTGGGCCATGAGGATGGAGAGATCAGCTCGAGCCCCAAAGAGTGGTTCGGGCGAGTCCATCCCGACGACGTCGAACGCCTGCGGACGCATCTGGCACATCATCGCCAGGAATTCACACCTCACTTTGAATGTGAACACCGCCTCGCACATAAGGACCAGACGTACCGGTGGGTGCTCGCGCGCGGTGTGGCCGTTCGCGACTGCGATGGCAAGGGGCTTCGGATGGCGGGCTCGCTCACCGACATCACCCAGGGCAAGGTGTCCGATCCCCTGACCGGGCTGCCTAACCGGATTCATCTGATGGAGCGGCTCGAACGAGCGATCGAGCGGTCGAGACGTTGCCCGGGGTATTCCTTCGCCCTCTTGTTCCTCGACGTCGACCGCTTCAAGATGATCAACGATAGCTTTGGCCACCTGATCGGCGACCAACTGCTGATCGCGTTCGCCCGACGGATGGAGGCATGCCTACGCAAGACAGACACATTGGCACGGATCGAAGTTGAGAATACCCTGGCGCGATTGGGAGGTGATGAATTCACGATCCTCGCGGAGGGCATCAACGACGTTGGTGATGCCATTTCCTTGGCCGAGCGGATCCAGCGCGAGCTAAGCGCGCCATTCCTTCTGAGCGGACGCGAGGTGTTCACTTCCGCGAGCATCGGGATCGCCCTCAATGGACCTGGCTACCATCTGCCGGAAGACCTG
Organism: uncultured Isosphaeraceae bacterium; assembly: GCA_963850935.1. Lineage (GTDB taxonomy): Bacteria > Planctomycetota > Planctomycetia > Isosphaerales > Isosphaeraceae > CAWFRS01. The sequence goes on along the minus strand of CAWKNT010000010.1, from coordinate 710,264 downwards.
CTGCGCGATGCCGACACGGCGATGTACGGCGCCAAAGCCAAGGGTAAAGCCCGCTACGACGTGTTTGACTCCGCAATGCGAGCCCGAGCTGTGGCCCGCCTCGATCTCGAGACCGAGCTGCGCCGCGGCTTGCAGCGTGGTGAGCTGCGCGTCCATTATCAGCCCATCGTGACGATGAAAAATGCCCGGCCGACAGGTTTCGAGGCTCTGGTCCGCTGGCAGCATCCACATCGCGGACTCCTCGCTCCCCAAGATTTTATCGAAATTGCAGAAGAGACAGGGATGATCGTCTCGATCGGCTGGTGGGTACTGGACGAGGCCTGCCGCCAGATGGCTGACTGGCATGCTCGCTTCCCACTTGCCGCGTCGTTAACCATCAGCGTAAACGTCTCTTGCAAACAATTCTTTCAAAAGGACCTCGTCGAACAGGTCGAGCGGATATTGCACGACTCCGGTCTTAACCCTCAGCGATTGAAGCTCGAGATCACCGAAAGCGCAATCATGTCTGACATGGACTCTGCGGCCGCCATGCTGAATCGCCTCCGATCCATCGGAGTCAAGGTCGGCATCGACGACTTCGGCACGGGTCACTCGTCCCTGGGTTATCTGCAACACTTTGCGATCGACACGCTCAAGATCGATCGCTCGTTCATCAGCCAGATGGAAAACGGGTCCAAAGAGGTCGAAATCATCCAGGCGGTGGTCACGCTGGCCCACAACCTCGGATTCGACGTGGTCGCCGAAGGCATCGAGACAATCCAGCAGCGCGATAGCCTCAATTCGCTCGGTTGCGAATTCGGCCAGGGATTCTACTTTTGCCGGGCCGTCGACGGCTCAGACGTCGAGGTCCTGCTTTCCAGCGGCGCCGAGAACTCGAGGTCCTCCGACGCGGTGATCAGCACCAGCAGCGGCGCGTAGTCCCTGGTTACCAAAAAAAGACTTTGCCACCGCCAGTTTCTGCTATATAAAACAATTGCAGCATTCTGTCCGCGGGCATAGTCGGTGCTGGTGGAGAGGCTCGCGCCGGATCAAGTGCTTGGGCGCCGTAGTATTCGGGGATCGTTGGGTAGAGGAAGAGTCATGGCCGAGCCGCTGATCCCGTACGGACGCAGGACCCAGCCGAACCCAGCCATCGAGGCGATGCACATCCTCTGGATCACCGCCGGCCTCGGTTGCGACGGCGACTCGATCGCGATCACAGCCGCGACTCAACCGAGCATCGAAGATCTTGTGCTGGGCGCAATTCCGGGCTTGCCGCAAGTCCATCTCCACCACCCCGTACTCGCCTACGAGAACGGTGATGAGTTTCTGGAGTCTTGGTATCGCGCGGTTGAGGGTAAACTCGGGCCGTTCCTGCTCGTGGTCGAGGGCTCGATCCCGGACGAACGCGGCGCGACCGAGGGAAGCTGGGCTGCCGTCGGCGTTGATCGGCAGACCGGCCAGCCCATCTCGACGTGCACCTGGATCGATCGTCTTGCGCCGCTTGCCTGGGGCGTGGTCGCGGCTGGCACCTGCGCCACCTACGGCGGCATTCACGCCATGGAGGGCAACCCGACCGGCTGCATGGGCCTGCCAGATTACCTCGGTTGGGATTGGCGATCGAAGGAGGGTCTGCCCATCGTCTGCGTGCCGGGTTGCCCTGTGCAGCCGGATAACTTCATGGAAGTGCTGCTCTACCTGCTTAGCCAGGCGGCGGGCAAGGCACCGATGATTTCTCTCGACGAACTTCTGCGACCGACCTGGCTTTTTAGCGCGACCGTCCACGAAGGATGCGACCGAGCCGGCTATTACGAGCAAGGCGACTTCGCCCAGACTCACGGCACACCCGTGTGCATCGTCAAGCTCGGCTGCTGGGGCCCGGTTGTGCAGTGCAACGTCGGTAAGCGCGGGTGGATGGCCGGCATCGGCGGCTGTCCGAACGTCGGCGGCGTCTGCATCGGGTGCACGATGCCCGGCTTCCCAGACAAGTTCATGCCGTTTTCCGAGATGCCTCCTGGCGCGCACCTTTCCACCGCGGCCGTCGCCATGTATGGCAAGGCAATTCGGGCTCTGCGGCAGTTCACGCGCGCGTCGATGAACCGAGAGCCCGAGTGGCGCGCGCGAACGCCCCGTGATGAGTCTTGATCGCGCCCTGAACTTCGCCAGAGTAGAACTACGACAAGACTGAAGATTGGACTGTTTTTCATGAGCGCAGGCAACACAGACGGGCCACCGCCGGCCGAGCCGCCAGGGCTCGTAGAGATGTCCTGGGATCCGATCACCCGGATTGTGGGCAGCCTGGGAATCCACACCAAGATCGACTTTAGCAACCGCCGGGTTGCCGAGTGCTACAGCACTTCATCGATCTTCCGGGGCTATAGCATCTTCATGAAGGGGAAAGACCCGCGCGACGCTCATCTCATCACCAGCCGCATCTGCGGCATCTGCGGCGACAACCACGCGACCTGTGCCTGTTACGCACAAAACATGGCATTCAGGGTCCGGCCGCCAGCTCTTGCCGAGTGGATCATCAACCTCGGCGAGGCCGCCGAGTACATGTTCGATCACAACATTTTCCAGGACAACCTGGTCGGTGTTGATTTCTGCGAGCAAATGGTTAAGGAGACCAACCCGGGCGTGTTCGAGCGTGCCGAACAGACCCAATCTCCCCACGCCGGTCTGCACGGCTACCGCACCATCGCCGACATCATGCGGTCGCTCAATCCCTTCCGCGGCGCCTTCTATCTGGAGGCGCTCCAGATGAGCCGGCTAACGCGCGAAATGTTCTGCCTTATGGAAGGGCGGCACGTTCATCCCTCGACGCTTTACCCGGGAGGCGTTGGCACGGTCCCAAGTGTGCAGCTCTTCACCGAATATCAAGTGAGGCTGATGAAGTACGTCGAGTTCATGAAGAAAGTCGTTCCCTTACACGACGACCTTTTCAACTTCTTCTATGACGCACTACCCGGCTACGAAGAGGTCGGCCGCCGCCGCGTCATGCTGGGCTCTTGGGGATCGTTCAACAATCCGGAAGCCTGCGACTATTCGTATGAGCGGATGCCCGAATGGGGCCGCGCGATGTACGTCACACCCGGGATCGTGATCGACGGTGAGTTAGTCACGACCGATCTGGTTGAGATCAACCTTGGCCTTCGCGTCCTCCTCGGCAGCTCGTTCTACGACGACTGGCAAGGCTCGGAGACCTTTGTCACGACCGACCCCTTGGGTAACCCCGTGGATCAGCGTCACCCCTGGAATCAAACCACCATACCCAAACGGCAAAAGCGCGATTTCAAGGGGAATTACACCTGGGTGATGTCACCGCGCTGGTACGACAAGCGGAGCGGGGAATATCGGGCGCTCGATACCGGGGGTGGTCCGCTCGCCCGCCTCTGGGTCACCGCGCTGGCCGGTATGGTCGACATCGGCTACATCAAGGCAACGGGTCAGAGCGTCAAGATCTACTTGCCCAGGACCGCGGCGCTGCCGGATGTCGAGTTTGAGTGGGTGATCCCCCGTTGGAGCAACACTCTGGAGCGAGACCGGGCGCGCACCTACTTTCAAGCCTACGCTGCCGCGGCGGCGCTCTATTTCGTCGAGCGAGCGCTTGCGGAGGTCTACGCCGGTCGGACCCAAACGTATACCGAGTCAACTGTGCCGGACGAAGCGATCAGTTGCGGCTTCCACGAAGCAGTGCGCGGCCTGCTTTCGCACCACGTGGTGATTAAGGGGGGCAAGATCGCCAATTACCACCCTTATCCGCCGACCTGCTGGAACGCCAGCCCGCGCGATTCGCACGGCACTCTGGGCCCCTACGAAGACGCGGTTTGTAACACACCGATCTTTGAAGAAAACGGGCCCGACCGATTCAAGGGAATCGACATCATGCGGACCGTCCGCAGCTTTGACCCGTGTCTCCCCTGCGGGGTCCACATGTACCTGGGAAAGGGAAAGACCGTGGAGACGCGCCACGCGCCGATGTTCGGCGTGCAGGCCGGGTGGGAGGCTCTCGCGTGAGCGCCATCCCAACGCAGGCCACGGACGACTGGATGCTGTCCGGGGTGATCGATTTAAACGAGGCAGAGAATATTCTCCGGCAACTCGCCGGCGCCGGCGGCGAGGCAAAACGCCCACCTGCGCTGCTCGCCATGTCAATTCAGACCCCCTTCCGATCGGTCGTCTGCGCGGATGATAAGATCTCGGGAACGGAGGAAAAGTTCCGCCGGGCAGAGTCTCGCTATCGAACCTTGATCGAGCAGCTCCCTGCTGTCACGTTTATGGCCGCTCTCCAAGAGGGGGATAACGAGCTTTACGTCAGCCCGCAGATCGAGTCGCTTCTGGGATTCTCCCAAAAACAATGGCTTGAAGACCCGATCCTCTGGTACCGGCAACTTCACCCGGACGATCGGACACGCTGGCATTCCGAATTCGCGCAAACGTGCGCCATGGGCAAGCATTTCCGCGCAGAATATCGTTTCCTTGCAAAGGATGGCCGCGTGGTCTGGGTGCATGGCGAGGCGAAGGTTGTACGTGACGAGCACGGCAGTCCACTCTACCTTCAAGGCATCGCCTTCGATATCACGGTGCGCAAGAACGCCGAAGAGGCGGTTCTGAGAGCTAAAGACCTGCTGGAGCTGCGGGTTCGCGAGCGCACCGCTGAGCTGGCCACAGCCAACAAAGTGCTTCAGCAAGAAGTCAGTGAGCGCCAGCGGGTCGAGGAGGAGATCAGGCGCGTCAATGCGGATCTCGTCGTCGCGCACGAGCGGGCGGTCGAGGCCAACCGCGTCAAGAGCACGTTTCTCGCCAATATGAGCCATGAGCTGCGCACTCCGTTGAACGCCATCATCGGCTACAGCGAGCTGCTGCAAGAGCTAGCCGCCAAAAACATCGCCAAAGACCCTACGGCCGACCTTCAGAAAATCAACCGGGCGGGCAAACACCTGCTGACAATCATCAACGACATCCTCGATCTCTCAAAGATCGAGGCCGGCAAAATTCAGCTCCTGCCCGAACACTTCCGTGTCAGCGAATTGATCCGCGAGATGGCGACCACAGTTGCACCGCTCGTTTCCCAAAACGCCAACGTGCTCGAGGTCGTCGCCGCTGATGACTTGGGCGCCATGTTTGCCGACGTCACCCGGATGCGCCAGTGCTTGCTCAACCTGCTGTCGAACGCTTGTAAGTTCACCAAGAATGGATCCATCCGCCTGGCAGTTGCGCGAGACCAGGCACCGCGGCGATTGGGTCATCTTCCGGGTGCATGACAGCGGCATCGGCATGACACCAGAGCAGATGGCCAAATTATTTCAGGCTTTTACCCAAGCCGACGCCTCCACCACCCGAAAGTATGGGGGAACGGGGCTGGGCCTGGCGATCACCAAAAAGCTGTCTCAGATGCTGGGAGGCGACGTCACCGTCGAGAGTGTCCTCGGGCAGGGCTCGACGTTCTCCTTGAGTATACCGGTAACATGGGGAGAATCACCGGCTGCGACAGTCCAGCAACTAGCAGAGGTCGATCCGGCCGTGATCGAATTCGACAAAGAAGCCCGACCCGGTTCGCCGACGGTACTGGTTATTGACGACGACGCCACGGCCCATGATCTTGTGTCGCGCTTTCTGGTGGGAGAGGGATTCAACGTCGCTCACGCCATGAGCGGCGGCGACGGCATTCGCCTCGCCCACGAGATTCGTCCTTGCGCGATCACACTGGACGTGATGATGCCTGAGATGAATGGCTGGTCCACGTTGACGGCCCTCAAGTCCGACCCGGACCTGTGTTCCATTCCAGTCATTCTCCTGACGATCGTCGACGATAAGGGCCGCGGCTTTGCGCTGGGCGCCTCCGACTATCTCGCCAAGCCGATCGACAAGAGGCAGTTACTCGGGCTCCTTGCCAAGCTCAGATCCGCAACGCGCCCGCGCTCCGTGCTCGTGGTCGAGGACGATGAAAATACGCGGTCTGTCTTGCGCCACCTCCTCGAACTCGAAGGGTGGACGGTTCGTGAGGCAGTCAACGGGCGCGACGGGCTGGATCGATTAGCCGAGGAAACGCCCGGGCTGATCTTGCTCGACTTGATGATGCCCGAGATGGATGGCTTTGAATTCGTCACCAAATTGCACAGCGCTCGCGCGTGGCGGTCTATACCCGTCGTGGTCGTCACGGCCAAGGACATCACCGAGGAAGACCTGCTGCGATTGCGGGGCTATACGCAGCGCGTGCTCCGAAAAGATGCTTCCAACTTTGATAAACTACTGAAGGACCTCGGTGACCTTCTCAAAGCGGTCGCTCGGCCTGCAACATAAACGTCCAAGGTCTGCACCGCTACATGCAAGTCTCTTCGACGAGGGCAACGATGGATAAAAACTTCAAGCGGATGACCGATTTTCTGCTCGAAATTGGGATCGAACAGGTTCCGCACACCCAAAAGTCATACCTGGCACACCTTATCGCCGTCTTCCGTGATCTGGAAAAAGCAGGCTGCCCTGATGACGTGTGCCGGGCGGGTATGTTTCACTCGATCTACGGCACCGAAAAGTTCCAGGGTTTCACGCTGCCTGTCGAGCGTCGGGGTGAGGTCCGCGCCTTGATCGGCGAACGGGCCGAATATCTCGCCTACCTGAACTGCGCCATGGACCGCGCTTCGTTTGACCGCGCGGTTGAAAAAGAAGTCGAGCCTTTCCGTATCATTGACCGCTTAACGTGCGCTGCAGTGTCGCTCGGGCAGGAAGACTTCGACGACCTGTGCCGTGTGCACTTCTACGACTGGCTCGAACAGGTGCCGCGGTCTCACGAGTGGGACTATCGACGCGCGGCTTACAGGAAGATGGCCGAGCGGTTGGGTAAGACGGCCGAAGACAACTTTAAGCAGGTCTACTCTCAAGAAACGACGCCGGCTCAGGCCAATTGCTGAGCGGCGCGAGTAACACGCGCGCGGAAAAGGGTCCGGCCATCGCCGAGCCGTGAGAATCGTTCACGCAAATTCTTAGCACCGCCTGCGCGCATCGCGACCGGGCTTTTGACGCTCGAGCCATGGACGCCAGTCCCGCCCGGCGGGCTGCGCTGATTTTCGCTCATCTCCTGAAAAAGTGACCTATCCTCAGCATAGGCACTTTTCACTCGAATTTGAGCCCAACCGTGAACGACTGCCGGGCGCGGTTTAACTCTATCTTGCTGTTATCTGACCACGATTTACCGATATGAAACGCGATCGCCGTGAAGACCCCCCCGCGCACAGGCTCGGGACTCTCTATGTCGCCTCGTTTTGCATGATTGCCCTCCTCTCGGGCATCAGCCAGGCCTTTATCCTGAGGGAACTCTCCTGGCAGAGCGGAGCAATATACTCCGTCGCCCGCTCCGCGAGGCATCGCTCACCCGATGATTCGTTGAGCGTGTTGGCAACAGCAATCTTGGCCGCCTCCGAGCCTGCCGAGAGGCAAGAGCTCGAGCACTCACTTCGCAGCACGATTCAATTGAACCGACACGAAGGTTCGGCGATGTCGCCACCAGGCGGCGGCCCCTCTAGATCAAGCAGCCCAGACTCGAGGTCTTTCGCATTGCAACGTGAGGCCGAGATGCACCGTCAGAAGGCGATCGAATCGGCTGAATCACTGCTCACTTTCATCGAACGAAATAGGTCGGTGACACCGCGGACTGCGGAATCTAGCGCGCTAGTCAAGAGCATAATCGCCGAAGAAAGTGCGTTCACCCGGGCATCAGCAGAAGCTGCACAGTCCACGGCCGACCTCGTCGCGGTTCGCATCCAGCGGATCGAATCATTTGAATACACATTGTTCGGTTTGGTGGTGGTCGTGCTCGTGCTCGAGGGATTGTTCGTCGTCAACCCCGCGGTCCTGAAGATCCAGCAGATCATGCGTGAGATGAGGCAATCGCACGACGAACTGAAAGCGTACGCCAAGAAGCTTGAGCGGAGCAACAAAGAGCTCCAGGACTTTGCTTCGGTTGCGTCACACGACCTGCAAGAGCCGTTGCGGAAGATCCAGGCGTTCAGCGACCGGCTTAGGTCCAGATGTGCCGCTTGCGTTCGACGACCAGGGACGCGACTACCTCGACCGGATCCAGAACGCGGCGGGGCGAATGCAGACGCTGATCAACGACCTGCTCACGTACGCCCGCGTTGCGACCAAGGCGCGACCGTTTGTAACCACCGACCTGGTCTCGGTCACCCGTGAGGTGGTGTCTGATCTGGAAGCCCGCATCGAGCAAGTCAACGGCCGCGTCGTGGTGGGTGAATTGCCCAGCGTCGAGGCTGACCCGCTGCAAGTCCGCCAGCTCATGCAAAACTTGATCGGCAACTCGCTGAAGTACAATCGTCCGGACGTGCCCCCGGTGGTCAGCATCTACAGTCATCATCTCAACGAAGGCCCGACCAACATTCGTGGTGCGGCACCGGGCCCGTATTGCCAGATCCTGGTCGAAGACAACGGGATCGGTTTTGACGAGGTGTACTCGGAGAAGATCTTCACGATTTTCCAGCGGCTGCACGGCCGCACCGAGTACGAGGGAACCGGGGTCGGCCTGGCCGTCTGCCGCAAGATCGTCGAACGGCACGGCGGCACGATCACGGCCCGGAGCACGCCCGGTAAAGGTTCTACGTTTATGGTGACACTGCCGGTCCGGCAGCCGAAAGGAGGTGACTCCCGATGAACGCGAATCCTGAAACGATCACGATCCTGATCGCCGACGACGATGCCGACGATCGCCATGATGGCCAAGGAGGCTCTCGAAGAGTGCCGGCTGGCCAACCACCTCGACTTCGTCGAGGACGGCGTCGAGCTGCTGGACTATCTGCGCGCCAAGGGCCGCTACGCGGCCACGGGCGCGGCGAAGCGGCCGGGCTTGATCATTCTCGACCTGAACATGCCCAAGATGGACGGTCGCGAGGCGCTTCGCGAAATCAAGGCAGACCCGTCGCTGCGGCGGATCCCGGTCGTGGTCATGACGACTTCGAAGGCCGAAGAGGACATCTATCGCACCTATGACCTGGGCGTCAACTCGTTCATCACCAAGCCGGTCACCTTCGAGGGATTGGTGGCCGTGATGAGGACGATGGGAAGGTACTGGATCGAGATCGTCGAGCTTCCGGACCTGGGCGGACCGCGTGAAAGTCGCTCATGAACCACGAGCGATCTGAGCATTCTTGTCGTCGATGATGACGAGGACGATTATTTCCTGACGCACGCGATCCTCGTCGAGGTCTACGGCGACCGAGATCGACGTGGAATGGATTTCCTCGTATGACAGCGGCGATCGAGAGCGCTGCTGAGCGGTCGCCACGGGCTGTGCTTCCTGGACTACAATCTCGGAGCGCGGACCGGCCTCGATCTGCTCCGCGAGGTGCTAGCCAGAGGCTGCCGCACGCCGATCATCATGCTCACCGGCAACGACGACTGTGAAGTGGACGTCAAGGCGATGGAGGCCGGGGCGGCCGATTACCTGGTCAAGGGACAGTTCGGCGGCCCACACCTCGAGCGGTCGATCCGCTACGCGATTGGTTTCGCAGTCGAACGGCACCAGACGCTCGAGGCACTCCGCCGCAGTGAGGAACGGTATGCTCTGGCCGTGCGCGGAGCAAACGACGGGCTCTGGGACTGGGACCTGACCGACCAACCGGATCTACTACGCCCCCCGCTGGAAGTCGATACTTGGCTACGAAGACGGGCAGATCGGCGACAGCATTCTGGAGTGGTTCAACCGCGTGCACCCGCTGGATGTCGAGCGGGTCAAGGCCGAGGTCTCGGAACACCTCGCGGGCAAGACGTCCGCACCTCGAGACCGAGCACCGCATGCTCCACGACGACGGGACGTACCGCTGGGTTCTCACCCGCGGACTGGCCGTGCGGGACGAGCAGGGGAAGGTCGTCCGGATGGCAGGCTCTCAGTCCGACATCACCCAGAGAAAAGCGGCCGAGTACCGCCTGCAGCACGACGCGTTCCACGACTCGTTGACCGGTCTTCCCAACCGCGCACTTCTCCTGCGACCGTCTGGGCCAGGCCGTCGCGCGGACGAAACGACGGCCTGAATCGCGGTTCGGCGTCCTGTTCCTCGACATCGACGGCTTCAAGCATGTCAACGATAGCTTGGGCCACCAGATGGGGGATCAGCTCCTGATCGCCATCAGTCGCAGGCTGGAAGCCTGCATGCGCGAGGCAGACACCGTCGCCCGGGTCGGCGGAGACGAGTTCATCAGCCTGATCGACGACGTCGAATCCGCGGACGACGATCCTGACCTTGCCCGATCGGATCCTCGAAAGCCTGCGGACTCCTTTCTCGCTCGACGGGCATGAAGTGGTCGTGACCGCCAGCATCGGAGTCGCCTTGAGCGGCAACCCCGACTTCGAGCGCGGAAGAGTTCGTGCGGAACGCGGACATCGCGATGTACCGGGCCAAGGCACGGGGCAAGGCGGGTTTTGTCGTTTTCGACGAGGCGATGCACGCGAGCGCGGTCAGCCGGCTGCGGATGGAGTCCGACTTGCGCCAGGCGACGAAGCGTGGCGAATTTCAGCTCCATTACCAGCCGATCGTGTCGCTGCGAACCGGCAAGATCAGAAGCTTCGAGGCCCTCTTGCGCTGGTACCACCCCGACCGTGGTCTGGTCTGCCCTGACGACTTCATCGCGCTGGCCGAGGAGACGAAGCTGATCCTGCCCATGGGCTTATGGGTCGATCCGCACGGCCGCCGACCAGCTCCGGAAATGGCAGGCCCAGTTCGGAATGAATCCTCCGCTGTCAATCAGCGTGAACTTGTCGTGCCGGCAATTCTTGCCAGCCCGACCTGGTCTACCAGGTCGAACGCGTGCTGCTGGAAACCGGGCTCGACCCCCGCTGCCTGAACATGGAGATCACCGAGAGCGCGATCATGGAACAGGTCGAGTCGGCATCGTCGGCGCTCTCGAAGCTGAAATCGCTAGGCATCAAGCTCGCCATGGACGATTTCGGCAAGGGTATTCATCGCTTTCAGCTACCTCCATCAGTTCCCGTTTGACACGCTCAAGATCGACCGCTCGTTCATCTCCGTGTATCGGCGACTCGGGTGAGAACACCGAGATCGTGCGGACGATCGTCTCGCTCGCCAAGGGACTAGGGCTGGATGTGGTCGCCGAAGGCGTGGAGACCGAGGGCCAATTGCTTCAGCTCAGGGACCTGGGATGCCATTATGGCCAGGGTTATTTCTTCTCGCGGCCGCTCAGCGCCGACGCGGCCGGCGCGCTCTTGCGTGATCCTCCACATTGGTTCGAGCCGTCAACCCGAAACGGGTCGGCCAAGCCAGCCACAAACGGCGCGTTTGCGAACAAACGGGCGTGACTCGCCGACCTCAATGCACGACCGACTGCGGCCCAGAGCGCGATCCGCTTGCCCGCAAACCGGATGCCGGTCGGCACACCGTTAAACTTCTTTTGCTCGGTGGCGAAGGCCTCCAAGACGCAGCATGGTTGGGTCGGGGGAATGTCGCGGTCCGATTGTCGCAGACTTGGGATGCGGCCGCCGGATCCGAGGGCTGCAATTGATCTTAGGTTCATCGCAGATCGGCGCACCGCGTCGAGCCGGACCGGACTTGGAGGCCGGCAGCGTTGTTTTTTGGAAACATCACTTCGATGGTTGTCCGGATCGTGCGTGCGTTGGCAATGCTCCTTCAGACATTACTCCTCGAATCGAGGTGGTCCAGCCAGTTTGGTCGGGCGAGCGGACCTCCTCATGGCCGGTTGCGTGACCGGCCGCGAGTGTGAAAGTAGACTATCGAGAGGAGCCGCTATGATGGTCAAACCGATGCGAAGCGTTATCGCTCTGGGCGCCTTGGCGCTCGCCGTGGAGGTACCACAACCAGTCCATGCGTCTGGAATTACAATCATCGATGAAGTCACTTCAAACGGCTACAGATTCATCAATTTCGATGGACCGGGCGCCGGCAACGCCGCGGCTGCCGGTACCAACATGAACGGTATTGCCAACAATGGCACGATTGTCGGAGTCGGGATCGACAACGCCGGGAACTTCACTAACTTCACGGCCAATCCACTGACCTCGACGAATGCCAACGTGCTGACCGGCTTGGGGCCCGCCGCGATGGCGTTCGGTGTCAATTCCGCGGGGAGCGTCGTCGGCACCGACGGGAACAATAACGCATTCATTATTTCCGGCGGCGGCAGCCCGGTCTCCTTCCTCCCCGGGTCTAGCACGGCAGCGATGGCCTTTGGGATTAATGACAAAGGCGCGATCGTGGGCACAATGACAGTCGGCGCGAATTCGCCTGGTTTCGTACTGAACGGCGATAACCTGATCACCGTCAACCCGCCAAGCGGCGCGACCTCGAATATGGTCAACGCGCAGGGGATCAACAACAATGGATTGGTGGTCGGCTTCTACATGGGAAACGATGGGAACGTCCACGGATTCACTGCCAATACCAGCAACGCAGTCGGGGGCGTCCTTACTGGCACCGCGGTGACTGACCCAACCATTCCAACCGTGCCCGGCGAGCCCGGCGCGACTTTCGTGTTTTCGCAAATATTGGGGATTAACGACAACGGCCTCTCCGTCGGCTACTACGGCGACTCCACCCTGAGCCAGCACGGATACTTCTACAACACGCTGACGGGGAAGTACACATTCCTGGATGATCCGGACGCCGCATTCAACAATGGCGTCGAGGTTACCCAGATTACGGGTATCAACAACTCGGGCGAGATCACGGGGTTCTACTCTGACGCGAATGGAGTCTTTCACGGTTTCGTCGCGTACGCTGTACCGGAACCCGGATCGTTCGCTCTCATGTTTATCGGAGCCGCGTCTCTCGCGGGCGTGCACGTGCGTCAGCGCCGGCGCAAATCCTCGCCCTGATCGTACCCGGTCGATATACTAGCTTTGGAAAATGGGACTGCCGCCCGTGGCTGTCGGACTATACGGCAGTCGCGGGCGGCTCTCGTCAATCGGCCATTAGGAAAACCAATTGTTATGATCCGACGTGATTTTCTCTCCTGGGTCACTGGGGCGACGGCCGCCATGGCCGTGCCTGGCTCCGTCCGGTCTTCGCGCGGCGAGGCGGACCTTGGGCGCACGTTTCCTCTGACGGTCGCCGACAACAAGCGATATCTCGTTGACTCGGAGGGCCGGCCCTTTTTTGTCCTCGGGGATACTCCCTGGTTCCTTCAAAAGCTGCCGATCGACGCCGTACGGCGGATCATGGACGACCGCAAGGCGAAAGGCTTTAACACCCTGTTCCTGGAGATCTTGGACGACAGCCACATCCCTTCCCGCGATGCGCACGGGGACGTCGCTTTCCAGCCCGAGACCGATATCACCCATCCCGTCGAGGCTTATTGGAAGTACGCCGATGCGGTATTGGACGAGGCCGCGCGGCACGGCTTCTTCGTCATCCTGTCCGATCTCTGGTACGGGTACGGTAAAGGGCTCTGGATCCACCACATCACGCCGGAGCAGACCGCCGTCTACGGTCGCTTCCTCGGCCGCCGGTACGCCCGGTACCGAAACCTGATGTGGATGCACTGCGGCGACCGAAACCCCAACGCGCGCCTCGCCGAATGCTCCCGGCGGCTGGCCGAAGCCATGAAGGCCGAGGCCCCCGGCCAGCTCCACACTGCTCATCTCCACCCCGGCTTTGCCAGTGCCACCTTCTTCAACAACGAGCCGTGGCTCGACGTGAACATGGCCTATTGCTACGGACCCTCGTCGGAACATGTGCTTCCGGAATACATGCGCACCGACCCCGTCCGCCCCGTCCTCATGGGGGAGACGGGCTACGAAGGGGAGCCGAATGACATCGAACGTTTGCCCGACGCTCGCAAAGGCGACCTTTGGAATCCATACCGGATCCGTCGCAACGCCTACTGGGCTGTGCTTTCCGGCGCCTGCGGCTACTGTGCCGGCACCAAGCTCTGGCGGTACGAGCCGGGCTGGGAGAGCCTACTTGACGCCGAATCGATTCGGCAGGCCCCGCTCTTGCTCCGCCTGCTGGACCGGCGCCCCTGGTGGCGGCTGGTCCCCGACACGAAGCACGAGCTGGTGACCGACGGATACGGCACGGCGGGCAAGGCGGATTATGTGACCGCGGCCTTGGCCGATGACGGCAGCCTTGGTTTGGCCTACGTGCCGAGCGCTCGCGAACTGACTGTCGACCTCGGCCGCTTGAAAGGGCGGACCACGGCCCTTTGGTTTGACCCGACAGACGGCAGGACGATTGAGATCGGTGGCGCCGCCGCCTCAGGCCAAGGCAAGCGGAAGTTTGCACCGCCCGGCAAAAATACGGCAGATGAGGGTGATTTTGTGCTTGTATTGGAGGCCGTCCGCTAATCGGCGGTGCGGCGGGACGATTCCAGCCTATTCCGCCTACCCATAGACCCGGGCATGGAGAACTAATGATCCGTTAACGATCGAGTGACGGGGATCATGATTAGGAGCAAGAGCAAGAGCAAGAGCAAGATCAAGATCAGGATCAGGTATTTACTTCGCCGAGTTCCTTTTCTGAGAGACGCTTGGAGGTCCTCTCGATCAGACCACGAGCACGCAAACGATCCGTTGTCGGTTCTTTTTTCCTGGGCGGATCTGATCCGATCCGGCGATAGCTTGGCTTTTGCTCGCAGAACATCCTGGCCCGCGGCGCACTCGAGTTCAGAACCAAAGGCGACATTAACAACCGGTATCGATCCAGTGCAGACCGAGTTTGGCGGAGGTGCCCAAGCCAAGCGGCGGAAGAGTCGCACTCTAGCATCGGTCACCTGGGCGAAAGGGTCGCGCGCATCCACCGAACCCGGAAACGAAGCCCTTGGGCACTCTCGACGATAACGACCTCAGCTGCAGGTGTTTTCAAACCGCTGTCGGCGGGTTACCGATGGCGACCATTCTGGCTATCGGCCACATTGTGATTCGCGGGCGTAGGGATGCTCGTTGACTTCCAGCCTCACGGAACGACGCGGACAACGCAAGCCGTCATTTGATCGACTGGACCGGCGGACTTGTCTTCGACGCCACCCCGTTGAGGATCATAAGGCACGGCACGACGAACGAGAATATGCCGTACATCTAGGTTCGGCGTTGGTGCAGCATAGGCGGAATTGCTCATTCAGGGGGTAGCGTTTTGATATCGTGGAATCGCAGTGTGCGGATCCCGAAGCGGGGGACGCTGGGGTGAATCGTCCGACGTCCCTTGTCGTCGACCACGGCTTTGAGGTCCTCAATGACGCGGCCGTCGAGTTCGACGAGTTCGATCTTCCCGGCTTCGAATCCGACGTCGAGGTCGCCGGGCGTGTTGTCTCCGCTGGCGTTGAAGAGTCGCACATGCAAGGCGGCGTCCCTCTCGAACATCGCCGGCACCGCCCAGCCGGGCCCTCGCGGTTCGATGAGAGAACGCGGGCGGCGCCCGCCAGCGCGGCAAGCAGCGCCCAGGACGGGCTCCTGCCAGCTTGCAGAAACCGCGGGGACGCCCGCCTTATCCCACCGGCCGGCGTGAGGCATCAGCGCGTAGCGCACTTCGGTCGGACCGTCGATGCGGTAGTCGCGACCCCACAGGCCCTTGCCAGAGTACTGGAGCGTGAGGCCAAGCGGGAAATTCGGGCCGTGAGCGTAGCTCGTCGTGTGGTCGCTGAACAGCGCGAGTCCGTGATCGCCCTTTGCGTCGCCGACGTCCACCCAGTCCAGGATGACGTTGTTCTTGATATCCTCCCAGGAACTGAAGAAGGTATCCGCCAGGGTGCTTTCGCACACGTCGAACGGTGCGCTCTTCGCGATCCGCTGACCCGAGAGCCTGCTCGGGAAGAGGGCGAGCAGCTTGTAGCGATCGTCATAGGCAGGGCGGCGACGGTTGCTCCTGCCGTCCTTCTCCGCCGATTCGCCGATATGCGGGTTGCCGCGCCAGTCGATCCGCACAGAGCAATCGATCAGCGGCGACGCCTGGGTGATTGAGACGCGCTGCACGAAAGGATGCTCGGCAACTCGGCGAAGGCTCTCGCCTGCTCCGGCCCCATGTCGAAAGTCAGGTAGAAGTAGTTGGCCTTCGCGGCGGACTCGTGCGAGCCGTTCCACACGAGCGACACCGTCTCGAAACGCACGTCCCGCAACTTGGCGCACTCGCCCTTGGGCACGGAGTAATCGCTGTCGCCGACGTGCAGGGCGACGGCCACGATCTTGCCATCCGACAGGGCGAAGGTCGCGGTCTCACCGGTCTTGAACGCAACCGCCAACGCGCTTGGCGGTTCGATGCGGTCCTTGTGCGCGAGCAATGCGGAGCACGGAGAGATCAGCAAGGCGAGGAGGGTGATTGTGCGCGAGCCACGGCTTGCGGTCCTCGTCAGTCAGCGGGATGCCCCGTCACATCTTTTCTACGTTTGCCGCAGGGTGGTAGCCGTCGACGTCATAGAACTTCCATCCGAGCTCGTTTGCCACTAACTTACCAATGGTCGTTTTGCCCGAGCCCGCAACACCCATCAAGACCACGATCATTCACCTCACTCCCTACTCTTGCCATCTAGAAGATACACTCGGTGCAATCGATAGAATACGTCTCAGTTGAGGAAGTCATCCGACCGAAGACCCTGCTATCTCTTGAAGTTCGTGTGAATTCGGTTGACCATGTATCCTTATTCTTTGCTCCAGTTGAAACTACACGAAGCTTAACCCCTCCCGGAGACTACAGCGTGGCGACAGCGACCAAGAGTGAGAACAAGTCCGGTTTCGTCAAGGAGTTCCTGAGTGACCATCCCGACGGAAACGTCGATGCGGTGAACAAAGCGTGGGCGGCTGCCGGAATGAACGGGGCAATCGGTGCTACGCTCATTTACAAGACGAGATCGGAGATGGGATTAAGCGGTAATCTGCGCCGAAGTCGAAGCCCAAGACAGCCGCCAAGGCAAAGCCTGCTACAAAAATACCCGAGGTGGTCAACAGTCCAGGCAAGACTATGTTTGTCAAGGAGTTCCTGAACGACCATCCGCAAGGTAACGTCGCTGCTGTGAACGAGGCGTGGAAGGCTGCCGGATTCGATGGGACGATCGGCTCCACGCTTGTCAACAAGATGAGAGCAGCGTTGGGTCTGACGGGGAACCTTCGTGAGAAAGCCAAGAATTCCGAGACATCCGGCACAAGCAAGAAACGAGCAGAACCACCTAAGAAGACTACCGCTGCGGTCAACGAAAAACCCCGAGACAACCGGTCCACACTACTGAACAACATGGAAGTCGACATCGATCGGCTGATGTTCAAGGCGATGGCAATTGGCGACCTTACCGAGATCGAGGATACGTTGAGACAGCTAAGAAGGCTGCTGTACGGAGCGTTGACCACAGGCTGATCACTTCCGATTCCGTCAACTGATTTCAATCACGCCGGGGAGAAATGTCGAGGGACGACGCGATCATCGGGGTATCGGATCACGGCGGTTGGGCGGTGCTGGTGACGGTCGCGGGCGACGGGACGCTTCTCGACCGTCGCCGCGTCGAATTGGCGGACGAGGACCTGCTAAAAGGACTTGCGTGATTCCGGGAGGGAGAGGGATCTGTCCGAGCCGGATTGCGCCGTGGCTCGCCGAGGGTTCGCCGTCCCAGGATCGTGCAACGGCATTTAGAGTAGCTTCTAATCTCTTCTGGTCTCAGCCGTTGGTATGCTTGAGGAGTGTCACCGTGGGGTGATGAAAAGTTGGCCCGGCAGCGTCTCGTGATTCCCGCCAATTTTGTTGCACGAATTGTTCGTCCTGAAGCTCAGAGCGATTTCGATTCATTGGAGCCGCAGACGTAGGGAAAGCGACCAACCCAACAGTCGAGATGAATCATCGAGCCCGTGGCGGCTGAGAATCCAATTCATGAAGTTAGATAAGGAAACCAGGAAAACAGGAGGGAAGAAAGTTGGCGTTGAAACACGAAGCCTTGACCGAGCGAGTCATTTGAGCGGCAATTGAGGTGCACCGGCGGCTCGGGCCGGGTTTTCTCGAATCAATTTGAAGGCCGTGGGTAGGCAGCACGGTTTACTACTGAACTTCGCCCAGACTACGCTCGAACCCAAGCGAGTCATTGCTTCGTGAGGCGGTTCCTGCTTTCCTGCCTTCCTCATGTCGAATGATTGGCAGCTTCTGCCCAAGAGCGCAACCGAGTCGAAGAATCGGCCCTAGTCAGAAATGCGAGGATTACGCCCGGTTTTCACCAGCCCATTGTCCCCGTTCTGGTCCCGGCCCCGCTGCGTCCCTGTTTCGGCCCCTGATTTCCATGTGGAGTGACAAGCGTGACGACCGAAGAGAGCTCGTCCCCGTCGCAGCCCCCTGTTCTGTGCGATTTCTGCGGGCGGAATAGCGCCGAGGCCGGCCCGATGATCGAGGGAAGGGCGCTGATTCCCGTGTCCACGGGCAGACCGATCGCGCACATCTGCGTCCATTGCGTCGAGGTGTGTGACAGCCTGTTCGAGCAGCATCAGCGGCAGAATACCAAGCTCGAGAAAATGCCCACGCCCCGCGAGCTCGTGGCCCACCTGAACGAATACATCATCGGCCAGGAGAGGGTGAAGAAGACGCTGGCCGTCGCGGTCGTCAACCATTACAAACGCGTGCTCGGCGGCGAGATCAGCGATCCCAAACTCGAGGAGGTCGAGGTCTCCAAGAGCAATGTTCTTCTGATCGGCCCGACGGGCTGCGGCAAGACCGCCCTGGCCCAGACCCTGGCCCGCCGGCTGCACGTCCCGTTCGCCATCGGCGACGCTACCACCTTGACCGAGGCCGGCTACGTCGGCGAGGACGTCGAGAACTTGATCCTCAAGCTCGTGATGGCGGCCGACTACCAGATTCCCGCCGCCGAGAAGGGCATCATTTACATCGATGAGATTGACAAGATCGGCAAGACCAGTCAGAACGTCTCGATCACCCGCGACGTGTCGGGCGAGGGCGTACAGCAGGCCATGCTCAAGCTGCTCGAGGGGACCATCGCCAACGTGCCGCCGCAGGGGGGGCGAAAGCACCCAGAGCAGCAGTACCTCCAGGTCAACACCGCCGACATCCTCTTCATTTGCGGCGGCACCTTCGTCGGTCTCGAGGAGATCGTCGGCAAGCGACTGGGCCGCAAGATGATCGGCTTCGGCCGCGGTAACGAACGCGCCCACGACCGCGAGCTGGAGCGCAACGAGCTCGTGTCCCAGGTCACCCCCGAAGACCTCGAGCGGTACGGCATGATCCCCGAGCTGATCGGCCGGCTGCCCATCATCGCCGCGCTCAACCAGCTCTCCGAGCAAGACCTGGCGCGGATCCTGACGGAGCCCAAGGACGCTCTCACCAAGCAGTACGAAGTCCTCTTCCACTACGACGACGCCAGATTGGATTTCAATGACTGCGCAATCCGAGAAATCGCGCGGCGGGCCAAGGCGCGAGGAACTGGAGCCAGGGCGCTGCGGTCGATCATGGAAAGCCTGATGCTCGACATCATGTACGACCTTCCCGAGCGTCAGCCGGGCCAGACCTATACAATCACCGAGCAAGTCGTCCGCGGGGAAAAGTCGCTGTTCGGCCCCGACGGAGGGTGATCCCGGAATGGTCTGCCACTGACGTTCAGCGACCCACCCGTCCTCCTAGTCGAAGAGCTGCAAGGACAGGCACGGCGCCGTTTCCTTTCAGTGTGTTGCCTTCGTCTGGCCGATCGAGGATGATTGCTCTGCGGACACGGTCGGCGTTCGATCGGGGCGGATTCCCCGGCGGGAGGCGCGGCGATGGAAATCGGTAGGGCGGCGGTCATCGCGTTGCTCATGACGGCGGTGGTGGAGGGCGGGGACGTCACGATCGAGAAGGGCATCCGCTATCTCCCTCCCGGCCGGGCGGAGACGCTCGACCTGTACCTCCCGCCCGCGGACCTCAAGAGCACCGGGAAGCGGCCGGGCATCGTGATTATCCACGGCGGCGGCTGGACCGGGGGCGACAAGGGCGCGAAGCGCGAGATCAACATCGGCACGACACTTGCGTCGCATGGCTATGTGTGCGTCAGCATCAATTACGCCCTGGCCGCAGAGGGCCGCCCGACGTGGCCGGGCAACCTCAAAGACTGCAAGCGGGCCGTCCGCTGGCTCCGCAGGAATGCCGAGAAGTACGGAATCGATCCCGACCACATCGGGGCCATTGGTGGGTCGGCCGGCGGGCACCTGACGGCCATGCTCGCGGTGACTGGGCCGGAGGACGGGTTCGAGCCGGAGGAGGACCCACGCCTCTCCAGCCGAGTGCAGGCGGCGGTCCCGATGTATCCCGCCGCCGCCGCGGGCCTGAACCACGACCACGTCATGTTCCCGGGCAAGCAAACCGAGATGCCCGAGGTCTACCGCGCCGCCGCGCCGATTAATCACGTCACCAGGGACGACGCGCCGATGCTCATCCTGCACGGCACGGCCGACACCACCACGCCGCTCTCGGGATCCCAGCTGCTTCGCCGACAAGCTCGAGGAGGTCGGCGTCGAGCACCAGCTCGTGATCGTCGAGGGGGCGCCACACAGCTTCGACCTGCAGCCCTCGCAACGCGATTTGAGGGAGCTCGTCATCGGGTTCTTCGACAAGCACCTGAGGGGCGGAAAGCCGTAGGAGGGGCGGTGTCGGTTCTTTTTTGCGTGGAACAAATTACAACTGACACCATTTACTATTCGTTGACACTGGCCGTGGCCCTGCTCGCTTGTTCGGGAAGTGGGATGGAGCTCGTGTACTCTCTACTACTTCCTTCCGCCGGCCGCCTCGAGCTTGCGAATCACGCCTTGGTAATCCTCCTTGTGTAGCCCGATCGACTTCGCCAGCGGAGAGAGCCGTGAAGCCCTCCGGCGTCTTGACATTGATGTCTGCGCCCTTGTCGAGGAAGAGCTGAACGAGGTCGTCGCATCCGTTGGCTGCCGCGACCATCAGGGGCGTGACGCCAAAGAGCCGGGTGCCCTTCTTCCGGCTCGCTGCATTCAGGTTCGCACCGGCGGCCACCAGCGCCTTGGCGATCTCTGCCCGCACGGGCGCGTCCGGGCCGACTGCGTGCAGGAGGGGAGTCAAATCGGTGTCGAGCACTCGGACGTTAGGGTTGGCCCCGTGTTTGAGCAAAGCCTCGACGACGGGGGCCGAACCTCGCCTGATCGCCATGACCAGAACGGGCATCTCCACGCTGTTTTTCACATTGGCATCGGCCCCCTGGGCCAGCAGGGCCGTCACCGCCTTGAGATCGTTGCTCGCGACCGCTTTTACCAAGGGCACGGTTTCCGTCTCGATGGTCTCCACGACGATCTTGTCATCCTGGCTGCCGGGCAGTCGTGTCGGTTTCTTGCCGTCGATGAGAATCTGCCAGACTTCGACCGTAAGCTGCTTGGAGTCGGCGATTTTGTCCCAGCCGACCATGAGCCCGTCGCCGCGGTAGACAAAAGACGCGCGTTCGGGCTCTTTGATCCATGCCATCGCATCCTCAACCGTGATGCAGAGCTTATTGGCTTCCTTCGTGAGGCAGCGCGTGATGCCGTGATGGTCGCGCCAGTGGTCACCCTTGCCCTTGTAGAATAAGCCGTCCTCGGCGAAGAACCTCTCAGTTGCGGGCGACCGTTCGACCGCACGGGTCGCGCCTTCCCAGGTGTAAGACCTGGTCTGTTCATCAACCGCCGTGATCGCGATCGTCCCCACCGATGTCTTCGCCGTGATCCTCATTCCGGGCGACATGACAAGCTCGTCATCTGCCGGAACACGATCGGCTCGCGGCGTGGCGGTGGCGGTGCGCAGACTTTGTCGCGGCCGCCTCGAGCTTGCGAATCACGCCTTGGCGTTTCTTCGGGTCACCATCCTTCGCGAGCGAGAGCGCAGTGCCGCCATCGGGTGCCTTCGCATTGACGTCTGCGCCGTTGTCAAGTAAGAGCTGAATGAGGTCCTCGCTTCCTTCGAGTGCCGCAAGCATCAGTGGCGTCATGCCTCTAAGAAGATCGTCCTCCTTCCGGATCGTCGCATTTACGTCCGCACCGGCGGCGAGCAGCAACTTGACGATGTCTAACCGGCCGCATGCCGCCAGGAGGATGGGGGTCATATCGGTGTCGACGTCTCGGACGTTGGGGTCGGCCCCGCTTTTGAGCAAGGCCTCGACGATGGGAGCCGATTCGCGCCTGATCGCGACGAGCAAAACGGGTACGCCCACATTGCTTTTCACGTTGGCATCGGCACCTTGGGCCAGCAGGGCCGTCACCGCTTTGAGATCGTTGTTCGCGACCGCTTCGACCAGCGGCACGTTTTTCATCGCAACGGTCTCAACGACAATCTTGTCATCCTGGCTGCCCGGCAGTCGTGTCGGTTTCTTGCCGTTGATGAGGATCTGCCAGACGTGGACATCCAACTTCTTTCTGGGGAGATCCTTGTACCACCCGACCATCAGCCCATCGTCGCGGTAGACCGGGCTGCATGCGTTCCGGCTCCATGATCCATTTCATCGCCTCTTCCACCGTCTTGAAGTGCTGCTGGCCCTCTTGCGTCGAGCAGCGCGCGATGCCGTGATGGTCGCGCCAGTGCACGGTCGCGCCCGTGAAGAACAAGCCGAGGCTGCCGAAATACCTGGATTTTTGGGGTTCCATCTCGACCGCACGGGTTGCGCCGTCCCAGGTGTAGGACCTGGTCAATTCATCGACCGCGGTGACCGCGATCGTCCCCACGGATGTCGTCGCGGTGATCTTCATTCCGGGTGACATCACGACCTCGCAAGTCGCGGGAAGACGACCACTCCGTGGCTTGGCATCGTCGCCAAGCGCATCGGGCAGCAAGGCCAGTGAGCTTAGAAACAGGACGGCGACTTTCATGATCGACCTCCGTGAGCGACCGACGAAGATAACTCGAGCGGCTGTGAAGTTTCCTGTCGCCTCCGGTGCTTCAGCAGTTCTGGACAGGTTGGGCCGACGTAATCCGAATTGCATGAGGCGAAGGCTGGCGCGTGGCTGCAAGCACTATTTCGCATTCCAAGCGGGCACTATACGGTGTCTGTACCTGGCGTCAATGGCCATTAATCCCGAAATACTCTGTAGGTAAGGCTGCCGGGCGTCTCGCGTTACGTGTCGCGGAGCCACGCTTTGTAGCGAACGGTCCGACGGTCTCAGAGAGACAGGCGTCGCGGCGATCTGCATGCCCTTTGGCAATCAGCCCGCGCCAAATGGTGTGTGCCGGGGAAGTTCCACCAAAACGGTGGGTGTCTGGCAGCTCTTGATCGAGCGGGAAACGCGGCAACGCGGATGAACTTCCAAACAATTCGGCAGACGCTGATTGCAAAGATCTATCCAATATGGTGTTATGAAGTGCGCGTTTCGCGCCACTTAGGCGCGCCATTTGTCCCGTCTACCGGATGGTTCTTGCGTTCTTGTCTCTTGGACGCTTGGTTTGATTTAGGCTATTGCAGTTTTTTGGGCTGCTTTCGTATTAGCGTGTTTGCATAACGCTATATGGGGATGGCTTGAATGGCTGCGTTGCCGAAGATCATCCACCTGATCCGAGCAGAAGCGCGTAATCGAAAACAGCCGACAAATCGTGAACCCGATATGTCTGCAAATTTGAATGGACACATCTCCATGTGCATGTCGGCAGAAGTTCTGAACGGTCGGATTACAAGGGCCATCGAGGTCGTCCGATCGACCTTGAAAGGACTGCCTGAGGGTGAGAGTGGAGTTTCCACATTCCAGGTGGTCACAGTTTTGACCGACGTTGAGGAGGCTCTTTTGGGAATGTCCGATGCCCCCGACACCAGCAAGTCAGGAGCGATCGTGCCCCACCAAGGGTCGACCATCGCTGTGACGACCCGACCTCAGCCGGACGCTGAAACGGTCGCCCCGTCAATCCCTGCGTCCGATGTCGAGTCCACCATCGACGAAGGGGGAGATTTCGTAATCGGGGGAGCGCCAGGACCAGAAGAGACGAAAGAAGAGAAACGCCCAGCAGAAACGCTGGCCGGGAGGCACCGACCCAAGACGCTGGCGGACATGGCGCGCGAGAAGACCAAAAAATTCCACGCCGAGAGAGCGAAGGCCGCCAAATCTGCACGCAAATCATCAGAGGACAGCTCTGAGCAGACCGCTGCTCAACGAGTTCGAGCTGCCCAGCGAGCCACGGGACTTTAGCGCCACTCCAGCTGCTAAAGCCTAACCGTCCACGGGACATCTGAGCATCGAGAGCGGACGACCATGCTGCGAAGAGAAGTGCGTGCGGGAAACGGTATTGGATTTCCTTGCCGGAAATAGAACGATTTGCCTGGCGTTCTCGCCGTTCAGACGGCGTACGCTTGTGGCGAGGACTTCGGTTCGCATAGTCTCTTTTCAAGGCGGTTCTTCCTTTAAGGGTTAGAAAAAGCACGCCCAGTCTAGCGGGCCGTCAAACTTCGATTGACGGGTAAAGATGACTGACGGCACCTCCAAGGACGATTAAGATTAGGAGGAAGATTAGGATCAGGAAGAGGATTAAGAGAAGGATTAAGATTAAGAGAACGACCTTTGTGACAAAGTTAACGCGGCGAAATGAATCCTGATCTTACTCATACTCTTGCTCTTAATCCTCTTCGTAATCTTAATCTTCATCTTACTCGTTCTTTCATGTGCGAGTCGGTCGCCAACCCGTCAATTGAAGATTGTCCGGCCACTAGCGATCGGACGGGAGGAACCGCCTCATCTCAATTTTCAACTACGACTGGGACACGCCCTGTGGCTGGCCCCAAATGATGAACCGCAAGAACTTCTCGACGATTGCCATTGTGCTTTTGGCACTGTGTTTCCCCGAAGCGGGCTGTAGTTTCGACTCGGGCAAAGCGACCCAGAGCAAACCAACTCGCTGGAACGTGACCCAGATCGAGTCCAAGATTAAGAACTGGGCCAAGCTGAAAGAAATTCAATTGACCGAGAAAGAAAGCGGAAAATACGAGGGCACGGGGACGGGCGAAGACGGCCTCTTATATAAAATCACAGCAGCTTATGTTTACAGCGAACTCCTTGACAAGGTTGAATACGAATTCCACTTTGACGCTGAACGTACCAACGGAATCATCACGAGTGGAACAGAACAGTATGATGGTATCAGTATGAGCATGGAAACAAAAATAGGACCCAAATTGAAATAAAAGCCATACGTACGTCGGCCTCGACGTTACGTCACAGGGAGCGAAGGCGGCGGGAATTGCACCCGTCAGCCTGTTTTCGGAACGGGTTGCCCACAATGTGGTTATGTCCTCAACATGTCGCCCTCATCCTTCGAATCTGATCGCTTTGGTGCCATCCAGGTCCGTGGCGCCCGCGAGAACAACCTCCAGAACATTTCCGTCGACATTCCTCGACGGAGAATTACCGTTTTCACGGGCGTCTCGGGTTCGGGCAAGTCGTCGCTGGTGTTCGACACGATCGCCGCGGAATGCCAGCGTCTGCTGAATGAGACGTTCCCGACGTTTGTGCAGAATTTTCTGCCACGGTACGGTCAGCCCGACGTCGACATTCTCGTGAATCTCTCGACGGCAATCATCGTCGATCAGCAACGCATCGGCGGGAATCCGCGCTCGACATTGGGAACGATGACCGATATCTACACGCTGCTGCGCGTCTTGTTTTCCCGTCTGGGAAAGCCCGCGGTATCGAACGCCCTGGCGCTTTCCTTCAACGATCCCATGGGGATGTGTCCCGAGTGCGAGGGA
This sequence comes from uncultured Isosphaeraceae bacterium, assembly GCA_963850935.1. Classification (GTDB taxonomy): domain Bacteria; phylum Planctomycetota; class Planctomycetia; order Isosphaerales; family Isosphaeraceae; genus CAWFRS01. The sequence continues at coordinate 684,647 of CAWKNT010000010.1, read as the reverse complement.
ATCGGGCGCGGTTCCCAGATCGCTATCGATAAACTGGTGGATAAGAGCAAGCCCTTGGAAGAAGGCCCGATACGTTTTGCGACGTTCAACGTGGGCGGTTACAATCTGCAAACCTTCGTCAAGTCGGGATTCTTCGACGTCAAAAAGCCACTCAAGAAGTACACGGAAGAGGAATGGCACGACTTTCTTCACCGCGATGACACGACCGTCAAAGTCAACAAGCAAGGGCAAAGCTTCAGCTCCGGTTATGACGGCCTAATTCCGAAATTCAAGCGCCTTTACCTGAGCAAAGTCGCGGAGAAGATGCCGACGCATCTTCGCGAGGCCTTCGAGAAGATCGTGACGCAGGGACCGTGCAGCGCGTGCGGCGGAACGCGTTTGTCGGAGGTCGCTCGCGCCTGCCGCGTCAACGGAAAAAACATCGCAGAATGCTCGGCGATGGAGGTGAGCGAACTCGCGGAGTTCATTCCTTCGGTTCGGCGCCGAATGTCGCACCGCTGGTGGCTCGTCTGGCGGAAAGGCTCGATCATCTCGCCGAGATCGGACTGGGTTATCTCAGTCTGAGCCGTGAGACGGCAACTCTCTCTGGTGGAGAATCGCAACGGGTCAAGATGGTGCGCCATCTGTCGTCGAGCCTGACGGAGGCGCTCTACATCTTCGATGAGCCGACGATCGGCTTGCACCCGCACGACATCCAAAGACTCAATAAGACGTTGACCAGGCTTCGCGATGTCGGAAACACAGTCCTCGTTGTAGAACACGAGCCTGAAGTGATGGCAATTGCCGATCACATCGTCGATATGGGGCCAGGCGCCGGAAAAGCCGGCGGGACGGTTGTGTTCGAAGGTCCGTTCAAAGAGCTCAAAAAGAGCAGCACGCTGACGGGAAAACACCTTTCCAGGCATCAGGCGTTAAAAGACAAGCCGCGCGCCGGGAAAGGACATCTTCTCGTCGAGAACGCGACACTCAACAATCTCTGCGACGTCACGGTGAAAATTCCCAAGGGGGTTCTTACCGTCGTTACCGGCGTTGCGGGCAGCGGGAAGAGCTCGCTGATTCACGGCTGTCTTCCCGAACATTACCCGGACGCCGTCTACGTCGATCAATCGCTGGCGGCGGGATCTCGACGATCGAACCTGGCCACGTACTCAGGAATGGCGGATGCAATTCGGAAAGCGTTTGCGACGGCCAACAAGGTTCAGCCGGCGCTCTTCAGCGCGAACTCCAAGGGAGCATGCCCCGCGTGCGAAGGTTTAGGTGTCATCTACACGGATTTACAGCACCTCGATCCCGTCGCGATTCGCTGCGACGCCTGTGAAGGCCGCTGCTTCACCGACCTTGTTCTCGCGCTGAAGCTGCGCGGGAAGAACATCAATGAAGTGTTGAACCTCTCGGTCGTGGACGCGCTATCTTACTTTACGGAGAAACCCATCCTTGCGACGCTGAAAGCAATGAAGGACGTGGGACTCGGTTACATCGCGCTCGGGCAAAGACTCAACACTCTTTCGGGCGGCGAACGTCAGCGCTTGAAACTGGCGGGCGAGCTTCGGAAGCCTTCGCAAATCGTGGTTCTGGACGAGCCGACGACCGGTCTGCACATGGCTGACGTGGCGAACCTGCTCGCCCTCCTCGATGCGATGGTCGACAACGGGACCACTTTGATCGTGATTGAGCACAACCTCGACGTCGTCGCGCGCGCCGATTGGATCATCGATATGGGGCCCGGTGCAGGCGCCGAAGGTGGCACAGTTGTGTTTGAGGGAGCACCGCGGAGCTGCTGAAGGCGAGCAAGTCGATGACGGGGAAACACCTCGCTCAGCGATTGGTATGAACCTTCCTGAAGGTCTGCGGGGCCGTCAGCGCGGCGAGCATGACCGCCAGAAGCCTTCCATAAAAACCATTCTAACCCATTAAGCCGACGCTGCGCGACGCTCATCGACACCGCGGGACTGATCAATCGCGGCCGGGAATAGGGCCGCTGATCGGCGGCGCAAGGCCGGGAATCAATCGTTCCGCATTGGCATGATAGAACTTCTCGAGCACGGCCGCTTCGCTGGCCAACGGAGCATGGCCGTGAACGTCAATGACGCGATAAGTGCTCTTATAAAAGGGCGTCTGCGCGGGCTCTTTGGAGGCGGAGGCCGGCTCTTTTTCCGCCGCGGCGGCGCAGCCGGCGCTGCCGAGCATAAGGATGAATGTTAGCCAAACAAACCGGTCCATACATCGTCCGCCGCCGACGGTGCCCGTGGGCTCCTGGTTCACGATTGTGAGTTGTTTTCCTGTAAAGACTTAAGTGCGATTTTGCGACCACAGGCGTTTTACAACTTTTATCAAGTTTTCTCGAATTTTTAGCAAGTTTTGCAGAGTTATCTCTGCAATTGCAGAGGTCGGATTCGCTTCCATGGCGGACGAGCGAGTAGGTGGGTTTGGCGCTCTTTCCTCGTGCGATCGCTCAACGGCGCCTGGCGCGATGTGTGCAGACCCAATTGCGCATGTTTGAGCCGATCTTCCGCGCGGCGGCTGATCGGCGTAGAATTCACCGGTGTAATCTCGAGGCTCAAGACCGTCGAGGCCTATCATGTCGACGACGATGACCGTTCCCGTGACGATCGCGCCCGAAGCGCGTGCGTTCGTTGAACAATTGGGTCAGCGCGAGGACCTCGACCTGATGATCGACAGGGCGAAGCATGTCGTGCCGGGTCTTACGGCGATCGAAGTGGTGCTGGACGAGGCAACAGCCGAAATGCCGGCCGGGGTGATTCTCTGGACACACCGCGACGACATCGAGACTGAAGACGACCCGACACAGCGAAGGTGGATCGAGTGGATGGCGGCGACATTCCGTCCGGAGGTCTGCCAGAATTTCGTCCTTCTGCCGATTTACCGCACGAATGGACGGTAGAGCGCTGCTCGATGTTAGCCGAGAACTGGCGGCCGGCTCGACCGAAGCTCACTGGCGATCTAGCGTGGGGCGGGCGTACCACGCACTGCTGCACGAGGTACTCGGCGCGCTCGGCGCTGGGGCTTCGCCCTGCCTCCTCGCGACAAGGTGCATACATTTGCCCGGCTCAAGTTCGTCTATGCGACCGATCCCGATCTGAAGCGGATTGGACTTACTCTGGAATCCCTCGGCCGGCTCCGCAACGTAGCAGACTACCAGCTTGGAACATCGGGATCGTTCGTGTCGTCAAGGAGTTCCGCTTCTGCCTTGAACGACGCCGAATCAGCGATTGCGCTTCTCGACGCAATCGAGGCCGATCCCGCTCGGCGTGCGGGAGCCGTACGGACTATTCCACCATAAGTTCTACCTGACGACTGCCGCGGCGTCGAACGAAGTAGCTGTGGTGAAACCGATTATCTGGCCGGCGCAGTCGCTCCAGCCGGCGGTTTCGAGCTCCCGGTTGTGACGACCGACGCGGTCGTCAGGGCTGCTGAGTTCTGGGCCATGGCGCGAAAGTCGCTCATCCCGAAATCGTCACCCGACGCCCTCGATGCCGATAACATTCTTGCGGGCCGGGCGCCGCCCATCGGCCAACCTGGCGTGACCATCACCGTTGCGTCGGCGATCCTGGATCAGTTAACTCGTTTCCCGGTTATCGACGCCGAGACTTGCAGTCCCAGATTCGGTAGTATCCGATCGAGCCGGCTGCTGGGCCAAAACTGGGCTTGAAATCGCGATCATTGCCCGGATAGGGAGCGATCAAATCGCCGCGTCCCGCTTTTTCCTGACCGAAACCGAGAAACCTTCACCCAAAAGCCGACTGCGAGAAACCAAAAACCAAGCTTGACCGCGCGAAGCCTCTCAAAACCAAGCTTGACCCCGCGAAGCCTCTCGCTTTTTCCTCACCGAAACCGAGAAACCTTCACCCAAAAGCCGACTGCGAGAAACCAAAAACCAAGCTTGACCCCGCGAACGAAACCGAGAAACCTTCACCCAAAAGCCGACTGCGAGAAACCAAAAACCAAGCGTGACCCCGCGAAGCCTCTTAAAACCAAGCGTGACCCCGCGAAGCCTCTTGACCCCGCGAAGCCTCTCAGCTTGACCTCGCGAAGCCTCTAGATGCGACAGCAACGGCCGGCCTTTGGCATCCAGGTTACGTAGCCAGGTGAGCCGTCCTTCGGCACGGGGGTCCGAATCGACTAGGCTCTTCGCTGCGCCTCCCTTTGTAGGGTGAGCCTGGGCGACGGTTATCATCGCCTGCTTTAGCGCCCACTCGCCGTGGTCGCAGCCCTTTTCCGTGTACCAGTCGAGGAAGGTTTTCATGTGGCCTGTGCTGTTCGCGGTGAACCCGATACCGCCGGGCAGCCGGTGATCGTGCCACCAGCGTTTGTCGCCAGCGGCCGCGAAGAAGTCGATGTTAAACTGGAAGCCGTAGTAGGCGTCGTCGACCGGGTTCTGTAGGTACAGGAAATCGCTGGAGATTGGGTTTTCCCCTCTCTTCGCCTGGCGATCTGGCCCCCAGCCTGCCAGCTCAAGAAGCCGGTCGGCAAAACGGCGAAGGTTTTCATCGGGGGCTGCCAGCATCAACCCGTCGGTCGCAAACACGAGCGTAAAGCTGTGTGGGGGTGTCTGGGTGTCCGAGAGGGCACGCTGTTTCCAGTGCTGCCTGGCCGTCGCGATCTTCTCCTTGATCGCGTCGTCCCCATCGGCCAAGTCTCGCTCGCGCAATACGCAGAAGTGGATCTGGCCTCGGTTGGCGGCAGCGCGGCCGAACTGGCAGGGTTGCCGCTTCATGCACCATAGCCGAAGGACTTCGGCGACTTCATGATCGTAGACGAATGGCTTTAGCATCGGCTTCGTCGCCTGCTGCATGTCCTTGCTGAAGGCGTGCCTCGCACGCCATCGGTCTTCTCGCAATTTGTCGTGCAATGACAACAAAGATTCGGCACTCATATATTCCCCCCATATATCCTAATGATCAACCGCATGGGGCCATTGTATCAGCAATTCTCGATGCGTCCACAATATCGTCGACGTCGATGCTCCGGCGTCCGTGATGTCTTCCTCGTCCTTGATGACCTCCCGTCTGCGGCACCCCCAAACCATTCAATCCCCGACCGCGATCACACTGGCGATGGCGAATCCTCCGCTGTAGCTAATGCTAATGAGGAAACTGGTTATCCCGAGCTCGGTAGCGACATCTGACACGGCGCCAGTGAGCCGGACTTCAGGAGCTCCACTCGGCAACCGAAGAATCTCGATGCCACGCCACGTCACCTCGCCGGAAAACCCTGTACCAAGTGCTTTGCCCACAGCTTCCTTGGCAGCAAATCTCCCGGCATAATAGCGAGCATGCTGCGATGGCTGATCGGCTTGCTCGCGTTCGTCGAGTGAATAAACGCGTTCAGCCCATTTCTTGTCTGGAGAATCCAGGCAGGTCTGGATTCTCGCAATTTCTACCATGTCGATGCCGTGGCCGATGATTCTCATAGCATCTTTCATTCACTTGTCTTTGAGCGCAATGCTTCGCTCATCCAGATTCACGACGAGAGCTCCAGACCCCTGCTTCTTGATCTCCCGCCACACGGCGAATCCTTGAACGATGGCGCGTTCCCACTCGCCTTCGGTGCAACAGCCGACCTCGAAGTTGCGCGTTACGTTTCGAATCATCCGAAGCAATTCGGAGCTGACACTCGCCTTACCGTCGAGCCATTTGTAGTCCCTGGCGTAAGCGAAGATAAACGTGGACAACCCTTCCTCGGTGAAAAGCGCCCGAGCGCCGTCTTGCACCTCGTCGACGATCGGGTTACTCCTTCGCTTTGCCTTCAGCAGTTTTCGCGTCAGCGGGGACCAGCCAAGGACCGCCGCGAATGACAGATGAATCGCGTCGTGAAAGCCATAACCATCCGGTTCCTCAGAATTGTCCGTCAGTGGATCTCCGAACGGCTCGTTCTTGTAGAAGACCCGAACGATCGGCTTCTCATCCTTGTCGTGCGTAGTCGCGAAATCGATCAGGAAACGTCGAGGGAACCGCTCGTTTTCAGGGTAACCAGCATCGAACGGCTCGCGTTCGGGCAGCGGCCCCCATCGCTTCTCGACCTTATCCAGGTTACGGGCGGCAACGTCCGCCAGATCCAGTCCGACCTTTGTCGCTACGGTGGTCAAATACCAGAGCAGGTCGCCGAGTTCCTCAGCGAATCGGTCTCGGAATTGGGTGTGTGACTCGCCGTCGCGCAGGAATTTCTTGTATTCGGTCAGCAACTCCCCGGCTTCGCCTGCAAGACCGAGTAGTGGGATCACGATCCCCTTATCCTCGGTCGCCTTGTTCCTATCTGTCTTGGCCGCGCGCTCTTGGTATGTCTGAAAGTCCATCGCTCTCTCCGACTTAATGGTGAAAGCGGCCGACGGCGTGCTGGAAACACCGCTCGGATAAGCCGCCAATGCCTCATTGATCCCCCACTTTGGGGGATACCAGTAGTCGATCGAAACCGGATGCGGGCGGAACTTCTGCTTGATCTGCGTGCGACCCGACACTCCACCAATGTCCGGGTGCCGAACTCTCGCGTACTTACTCACCTCGCAGAAGAGATTTTGACAATCGATTAGTTGCAGCCGACGGCCCCACAAGTTCTTAAAATCCAGCCCGAGCCGGGCGAACTCAATCTCCTGCCGCTCGGCCATGAACCGGATCACTTGGGCTTCGTTCCATCCTGCAATGCTCGCGAAACACTTGCGTATCCCATCAATGGAGCCGGGGCCAGGGACAACGAACTCCATCTCGGTAAAATCCGTAACGGTTGTGTAATTCACATCTGTCACATACTGGTAAGCCAAGAAGTCGCCGAATGATGGGTAGCCCCGGATCACGTCGAATGCCTGCTGCATGGTCGTAGAGCTGGCCAGTCGGGCCGGCAACTCCTCGTGCATCATTCGCTCAAGAAGACTAAGGTGATTGCGGTGTTTTCGGTCATGACCGAGCGACCCGGCGGACGGCATAATGTAGGCTGCGGAATAGATTTTCAGGCCCCGAGCCATCGCCCTCGTTAGCACCTGATCGTACTGCTTGAACGAAAAGCCCGCGTAAGTGACCGTGCCTACCGCTTTCTCTAGCAATTCCCAGGTTTCGATCCGATTAAATAGCTTGAACAGGAGCACCCGGAATACGACCTCCGCTGCATCACCCGGCATGTCGTCACGGTAGATCACGCGACTGATCAGATACTGACTGACACGGTCGGATGCCCGGTAGGCGTTTGTGAATTTGAAGGCTTGGAGGATCGGGTCATCAGTCCAAGGCAGAGGGAGCATCTCCAGCCGCCGGAAGAAAATTCGTTGGCGCTCTGCGGCAAAATGCCAATAGGAGTCATAAACAGCAGTTGGTACCAGCGGAGCGATATTTGGTGGTGGAGATTTTGACTCAGACTTAGCAACTTGGCTCGGTGCAAATAGAATCGCTGGTTCCGATTTCGCTTTGTGCCGTGAGCGTTTGGCCATCCCTCACTCCGCTGACGTTACAACCGCGCTTTGCTGGCCATCGGACATTGGCGAGTTCAGGATGCCAAGAGCGTCGCCGATCAACCCCTTCGCATCTCTGATACCCCATCCTTCACCGATATCGATTTCAGCGTGCGTCGAGACGCAAGTCAGCGATCCCACGCTCACCTTCGCCTCCTTAGCGACGAAGGCTTGCAGGCGGCCCAGGCCAATGAGATTGCCGAGGCAACGGGCGATATAGTGGTGATTGCGGTATATTGCCGTAAGCAAGAGCCCCTTGTCCGGATGCAGCTTGAAGCTGAGGAAACTCAGGCACTGGCCACCACGACGGTATCTGCGATCCAGCAGCGGGTCATATACAGCTAACTCGTGAGTGGACTTGAATCGCTGCCCGGTTGCTCCCTGGTCCTTGAGCTTGTCGATCAGATCCTGGAGCGGATTGTAAGATTCCTTCTTCATCGTTTGATGCCTGGTCATGCGCTCGAAGTACCGGCCCCATTTTTTCGAGTCCGTCAGATGGTCGTAGACTTTATGGTACTCGTCGTAGAATTTGGGAGAGCCGTGCGCTTCATATAGCGCCTGCGGGAAAATGGTATTCGAGACGGTCGCGATTGGATTATGTTTTCGCTCCCTCAAGAACGAATCCACCAATTTGATTACCGCGTTATCATGATCGTCGAACTTCGTCGGATCTTCGACGTCGATAACGACGTTGTACGCCTCACCTCCGGCGACAATCGCTGATGCGGCTTGCACCCAGGCCCGTGCGCAGCTTGGTTGGGTAGGGATGCCATGGTACATGTTATCGCAACCTCCTTAGTTCAAGGTAATGACCACCATGACGCGAGGAGTCATGTATCGTTCTGTAATCCATGCATATCCAGACAGCCCCCAGGTTTCGCCCCAACTGTTCCTGACAAGAAGAAACCGTTTCTTTTTCCGCTCTCCTGCCGCTGCGGCCACGACGGCGTGGCGTCGCGTGGGATCAACCGGTTCGTCCGAGTCCACCACTCCGGCCTTTCCCGGTCTGAAAAAACTGTCCGACAGGGACATCCCGATTAGAGCGGGCTTGCCAATCGCCACCGCGTTCCACGCATCGTGGAAGTCCGTCCCAATCAGATCAGACGACCGGCGGAAGAGCTGCCCCACTTTGGCGGGGGGTGCCCATTTCTTCAGGTCGCCAGGAACGGCGTTCAGGTAGGGCCAATCCGATTCCACGGGCTGCCCGTCCAATTCGACGGCCTCTCGTATCGCGGGCATGGTCGCCCCCGCGAACGGCGGCTTATTGACGCGCCGCTGGGCGTGGAAGTAAAGGAACTCGCAGCTCAGAGGATTCCAGGGATCGATCGTCGCTGCGTGCGCGTCGCTCATGGCGAACGCGAGACAGGTCGGACGCCCACCCTGATCGCGGGCCGGTCCAAACCGGCCACAGAGATCGTGACGGATTGCAATTAAACTTATGCGACACTCAGGAGAGCCTCACGCTGCGCTAGTAAGAGCCCAGCCTGAACCGGGCCGGAAAGATCGACGTCAAGTTCGAGAGACTGAAGAGGCTCTCCTGTTAATTGCCAGGGCCGAACTTCGCGAAGGCAAACGTGGCCGCCAGCGCCATTTTGTGACTCGGTGATGACCGTCCGGATTACCTCGCCACCGATAAGCTGTTCGTCAGGGTCGGCAGCACGACCGTCTTGCACGACCGCCAGGCCCACATCCGCGAGCTCACCAAGCTGCCACACGTAGCCTGATCCGCTGTGTTCCATGAATTTCAGGACGACGAGGTCCGATCGGCTACCCTCCAGAATGATCTGATCGTCACGCTCCGTAATCAACCACACGTCGCCGTACCAGCTTTTCGGCTGGTAGGGGGCCGCAAGCCGTTGTTTGATCGCCTTAGGCTGGATCTTGAGCAGTGAACTGCTCACTACTTTGGTGATGACATTGTTCCGGGCGAGCGCGTGGCAGGTCGCTGAATAACTCGTTCCGAGCCGGAGCGAAAGCTGATAAACGGTGTCTGGATCGGTCAATCTATCCCTAGCCCATCCTTGCCGCTGCATGTGCTTCACCAGCAGCCACGAGGGCGTGAGAAGTTGGGAAGCAAAGGCGTTTGCTTGGATTTCCCGCAGGTCGTAGCTTTCGCCCTCGACAAAAGGTGAACGGGTGAGAATATCTTCAATGTCGAGGCTGCTCTCGTGGCCGAGCGCGGCGTGCCCGAGTTCATGCGCGGCCGTGAATCGTTGCACCGGCAACTGACGCTGGGTGGTCACAATGACGCCCGGCATCGGATTATCGAGAAAGGCGCCGAGAAGGCCATTCAAGGGCCGGAACATCACGGGGATGTCGCGGTCCACCAACATCTCGAAAACGTTGATCCGGCCCTCTCCCGAATTGGCTCGGACCTTTGTGTCAAATCTCTGATGCAACCGATCCGCCTCAGCGACGGCGCTCAGGATGGCGTCGCGAACTCGCGCCACGATTCACCCCTCCTTTGTCTGCTTCCTCGCCCGCAAGAAATCCGCAAACCGTCCGAGTTCCGCCCGATCGTCAACTGAGAGTTCCGAGGCCTTGCGCAAGGTGCGCCACATCAGCATCGAACGTGACTTCTTCGGGCTCATCCCCCGTAAAGTGGCTTACCGTTCGTTTGTAGAGGCCGGCGAGGTTCTTCAGCTCAAGAGCCTCTACCTTCCGCTGACCCGTCTCCATGTTTGAAAGGGCCGACCGCGAAACCCCTAGGAAGGTGGCGACCTGATCCTGAGAGAACCCGAGGTACTCTCTCGCTTCCCGCAGCCTCTCGCCCAAGGACTTGCGGTCACCATCCTTGGCCTCTGACCGTGGTTCTTTTTCTTTGCTCATGTGCTGCCCCCCGCCTTCTTGCGGTTCTTCGGAACATTCCACTGACGCCCGAGCCGCTCGAACATGTCCTCGACTGCTTCGTTCACGCTCGTATACCCGCCACGCCGGACCACTTTTTCCGGGTGAATCCGAAAAGGGAACAAGTCCTCCAGCGTGATGACCACAGAAACCATCCTGAGCGAGTCGAGCACCGGTTCCCACCCGCCGCGGAGAATCACGCTCTCGTCTGCTGCCTGCTGGACCTCGGCTTGAAGCCGCCGCCGTACTTCAACGGCGGGGAAAGTTGCCTCGGAGGTCTCAGTCTTGGTTGGTACTTCGACAAGCATAAACGCTACCCTCCGCCGGTCTCACATCTGCCGCATTACTCTCCTCCTCCATTTATCCTATTGATCTACCGTCCGAAAATCAAGAACTTCAGAAATTTTCTGTTCGATTTTCAGACAATTTGCCAGAGTCATCATCCATGCGGGCGAGCGATGCATGCTGAGTTCTTGGAGGCCGAACGATGGCGTCGAGCCGAGGAGGACGGGGATGGTCTGCCGTGAGATTAAGGGAGGTGGGTCGAAGGACGAGCCGAAGGGGGCCGTTGGGGCGTCCGGTCGCGCATCCGGCTTGCCAACCGCTCCGAATCTCGTCGTTTTTCCTTGGACATGGGAATGCGGTGGGTGTCCAATGCGCGTTCAGGAGAGCCGGGCGAGGTCCCGAGCGACGAGGTCAACGCTCATCTGGGAAATCCCGGTTCAGAGGAAGTTCGCGCGGGGTTCAGATCGCTGCGATCATAGACGGCGAAATTGGCAGCCTGATCATAATTGATGGCCATTCATCAGGGAGAAATCATGAAACTCACAGGCAAGAAGGCTCTCATCACCGGCGGAAACAGCGGCATCGGCCTGGCCACTGCCCGCCATTTCGTTGCAGAAGGCGCTGAAGTCGCGATTACCGGCCGGGACCAGAAGACGCTGGACGAAGCAGTCGCCGAACTGGGACCCAACGCGCGCGGCTATCGCGCCGACGTTACTGTTGCGGACGATCGGCAGCGACTCTTCGCGGATCTTGCCAAGGATTTCGGCAAGCTGGACATCGTCTTCGTCAATGCTGGCATCTCCGGCCAGACCGCTACCGGCTCGACCGACGAGGCGATTTTTGAGAATATCATTCGTACCAACCTCAGTGCCGCTTTCTTTACGGTGAATTCGGCTGCCCCTTTGCTGAACGAGAACGGCAGCATCATCTTTAACGGATCGGTACACAACCATCTGGGCCAAGCCGGTGTGGCCGCATACGCGGCCACGAAGGGCGGCGTTGTCTCCATGGCGCGTTCCATCGCCGCCGATCTTGCACCGCGCAACATTCGTGTGAACGTCGTGGCGCCAGGCGCGACGAAGACTCCCATTTGGAATCGCGGGCCACGCGCTTCTATGTCGGCAGATGAATCCGCCAAGCTGGCCAAAGCCATCTCGTCCAGGATTCCACTGGGGCGCTGGGGTGAGCCGGAAGAACTTGCCAAAGCCGTACTTTTCCTTGCCTCAGACGACTCCTCCTACATCAACGCCATCGAGCTGATGGTCGATGGAGGGGCGACGGGCGCACCGTGGGGAAACCCCTTTTTTCACGACTAACCTCGGAGCCCATTCCGTCCCTGTCCAGCAGAAAGGGTGTTCCATGTCACATCACTTTGATACTCCCACCGCCAGAGAAGACCCGCGCATCTGCGTCAACGATTTTTATTTGTTCGATGGGGCCGCTGGCACGACCGTTATGGCCATGACGGTGAACGCCGATGCGGGATTGTCCGCACCGGACACATTCCGAGACGAGGGCCTGTACGCTTTCCGCTTCGACCTGAACGGCGACGCGCGGGAGGAACTTACGTTCAAGTTCACGGTCAATCGGTGTCAGTTCATTTTATTGCCTTTTAAACGAACTGACACCGAATGCCGAACAGATGTTCCGGGCGATGGATTGATTTATTTGCGCCCGGAGCAATCTCCCAATCCTCGAAAACTGGCAAATGAGGCTCTCACATCACAAGGCGTCTTGGTCTTTCTCCACCCCCGCAGCGGAGACGCCCGGATCAGCCGCCAGGCGCCCATTAGGCGTCGGGGTCCCAGAGCCGCTTGCGGAAATAATCCTTCCAGCTATCGGGGAGCCTGGAGGTCTGCGTCGCGCGGCGGAGGAGCTCCTGGTTCTTCGCGTCGACCGTGTAGAGCCTGACCACGTCTGCGACGGTCAACCCCTCATCCACCCGCTCGATCGGCTCGATGGCGTCGCCCGGCCCGACCTCACCCTCGGCCGTCACCGCGAAGTAGAAGCCGGTCCGTCCGGTCCTGAGCATCCGCTTGAGCATGTCCATCCGGCCGAAGCGGATGCCGAGTTTGTAGCAGGGCAGCCGAGGCTGAGTGACGATGAACTCGGCCGTCCCGATCCGGAAGCGGTCGCCGATCCGTACGTCCTCGCTCAGCCCCTCGGTGGTCAGGTTTTCGCCGAAGACGGCCCGGGGGAGTTCCACGCCCGGAAGCTCCCGATGCCAGTCCTCGTAGTGCTCGGACGGGTAGACGTAGACGGCCTTGTCGACGCCGCCGTGGACCGTCAGGTCCGACTGCTCGTCGCCCTCGAAGTTGAGGGTGGACACGCGCAGGCGGCGTTCGACCGGCTCCTTGAAGATCGAGGTGAGCACGGTATGGCCCTCCCATCCCGACCTCGCGTGGGAGCCCGACGCTCAGAGACACGACTTTCAAACGGCCCCTCCCTCCGCGTTCGTGGTCGGAATCCTGGCTTCACGGTAGCGGGCCGCGCCAGCCGCCGCTAGTCTCCGGCCACGCAGGCCCCTAGAATCCGGCCCGGCGGGAGACGCCCAGGCCGTTCGCCGCTATCATCTTGGGTGAATCTGTCCGATTCGGCCAGAGCGTCGCGGCGAGAATGGAAGCCGGACCGTTCCACTTCGCAAACTGCCGTTCGAGGAGACACGCTTATGATCCGTTTGCCTTTGTTCACCGCCGTGATGCTGGCCCTGGGCGTTCCGGGCTCCGCCCAGCAACCCGCCGTGCTCCACAAGACCGTGAAGATCGGCGACCTGGACATCTTCTACCGCGAGGCCGGGCCGAAGGACGCCCCGACGATCCTGCTGCTCCACGGCTTCCCGACCAGCTCGCAGATGTTCCGCAACCTGATCCCGGCGCTGGCGGACAAGTACCACGTCGTCGCCCCCGACTACCCCGGCTACGGCCACAGCTCGATGCCGGCGCACGACAAGTTCGCCTACACCTTCGACAACCTGGCGAAGGTGATCGACGAGTTCACCGAGAAGCTCGGCCTGACCAAGTACGCCCTCTACGTCCAGGACTACGGGCGCCCGGTCGGCTACCGCCTGGCGGTCAAGCACCCGGAGCGGATCACCGCCATCGTGGTGCAGAACGGCAACGCCTACGACGAGGGGCTGGACAACGACTTCTGGAAGCCGATCAAGGCGTACTGGAAGGAGCCGAAGAGCAAGGAGAAGCGGGACGCCATCCGCAATCTGGTCACCTACGAGGCGACCAAGTGGCAGTACACGACCGGGGCGAAGAACCCCGAGCTGGTCAGCCCCGACGGCGCGGCCCACGACCAGTTCCTGCTCGACCGCAAGGGCAACGACGAGATCCAGCTCGACCTGTTCCTCAGCTACGGCAGCAACCCGCCGCTCTATCCGAGCTGGCAGGCGTACTTCCGCGAGCACCAGCCGCCGATGCTGATCGCCTGGGGCAAGAACGACCAGATCTTCCCGGCCGCCGGGGCCGAGCCGTACAAGCGCGACCTGAAGACGCTGGAATTCCACCTGCTCGACGCCGGCCACTTCGCCCTGGAAACGAACGGCGACGAGATCGCCAAGTTGATGCGGGACTTCCTCGGCAAGCATGTGAAGAAGTAACCCGAACATCGACGAGGAGCTTCGAGATGGAGTTCAACAAGAGCGATACCGCTCTGGTCGTCATCGATCCTCAGAACGACGTCCTGAGCGAAACGGGCGTCTCCTGGGGGCTGGTCGGCGAGAGCATCAAGGAGAACAACACCGTCGAGAACCTGGAGCGCCTCTTCCGGGCCGCGAAGGACGGCGGTTTCGGGGTCTTCATCTCGCCCCACTACCTCTTCCCGGCCGATCAGGGCTGGGGGTTCGGCGGGGCGGTCGAGCGGATGATGCTCGAGGGCAAGGAGTTCTTCCGGCCCGACCCGCTCAGCCTCGACGGGTTCACGGGCTCCGGCGCCGATTGGCTCGACCGTTACAAGCCGTACATCGAGGACGGCAAGACGGTCGTGGTGAGCACCCACAAGGTGTGGGGGCCGCAGACCAACGACCTCGTCCTGCAGCTCCGCAAGCGCCGCGTCAACAAGGTCGTCCTGGCTGGGATGCTCGCCAATCTCTGCGTGGAGAGCCACCTGCGCGAGCTGATCGAGCAGGGTTTCGAGGTCGCCGTGGTGAAGGACGCGACGGCCGCGCCCCGGCATCCCGAACTCGGGGACGGTTACAAGGCCGCGGTCGTCAACTACCACTTCATCGCCAACGCGGTGCTGACCACCGACGAAGCGGTGAGCGCGATGCGGTAGGTCGGAACGCTCGCTTTGAATCTGATTCAACGCCGGAGATTAACACCGTCAGTTTGCTGCGGTTGATCGATCGCGCGGTGGTGGCAGCCAAAATGCCGGGTAGCGCGGAGGGATCAGAAACGTGTCCGTGGTTTGCCCCAAATGCCAATCAACGATTGAAGACGCATCAGTAGGGGAGATTCTCTGTACGTCGTGCGGCTTGACGTTTGATTCCTTGGTTGAAACGACTGTCGATTGGAGTCGGTCGGGAGGGCGGCGAACGCTCGGCAAGTTCGAGCTGATCCATGAGGTAGGCGCGGGGGGATTCGGCTGCGTCTACAAAGCACGCGATACCGAACTCGGTCGCACCGTGGCGGTGAAGATTCCACGGCCAGGCAGCCTCGGGAGCAGTGGCGAGTCGGCCCGCTTCCTGCGCGAGGCACGTAGTGTCGCCAAACTTCGGCACCCGTCGATCGTGCCCATTTTCGAAATTGGTCAGGAAAACGGCCGCCCCTTCCTCGTCAGCGAGTTCGTCGAGGGGATCACGCTCGATGATCTGATGACCAGCGAGCGCAGTTGAACCGAAGACAGCGGCTGAGCTAGTAGCCCAACTGGCCGAAGCCCTCGACTACGCGCATTCGCAGTGCGTGGTGCATCGCGACGTCAAGCCATCGAATGTCATGCTGGAAAAGCCCGAGCGGATTAAGAACGAAACGGACTCAGAACCCAAGAAAGGGCGATATGTACCAAGGCTCATGGATTTCGGCTTGGCCAAGCTCGACGACGGTGGCCTGACGATGACCGTAGAAGGCGAGGTTATCGGCACACCCGCTTATATGTCTCCCGAGCAGGCCCGAGGAGATGCACACGCGGTTGACGGCCGGACCGATGTGTACAGCCTTGGGGTGATCCTCTACCAGCTTTTGACGGGCGAGCTCCCTTTCAGGGGAAACGCCCGGATGCTGCTTCACCAGGCTTTAAACGAAGAACCGCAGGCGCCGCGTTCGCGCGACGCGACCGTTCCCAGAAGTCTCGAGACAATCTGCCTGAAGGCGATGGCCAAGGAGCCCACCAGCCGCTATGAGACCGCTGGGGAACTCAGTGCCGATCTGCGCCGGTTCGTGAACGATGAGCCGATCCTGGCCCGGCCCGTGAGCATCGTAGAGCGTGTCGTTCGCCGTGTTCGGCGAAATCAGTTCGTGGCCGCCCTGAGCGCAGCGGTTTTCGTCTTGTCATCGATCGTGGTCGTTGTACTTAGTGGTCGCCGCACCGATCCGCCAACGCCAGTCATACCACCCGCGGTGAACAAGAATTCGGACGTCGACACCTCGGAGGATGAGTTGCTTCGAGTGGTGGCCGAGCTCGACAGGACCGATCCTGACTGGCGGCTGGAAGACATTGATGTCAAACGCCCAAAGATTACCGATGCCGAAAACGGCGCTCTGCAGATCATCGAGTTCAAGAAAGCGGCTGGCGATATCAACGGCAAACCGACTGCTGCTAGTAGTTGGGCGATTGAGAGAACCTCAGGGCTCCTTGCCGCATTCTCCCGATATCCACCTCAGACTCGGCTCACGGATGTCGATGCAAACGCATTCCGGGCCGAGTTGAAAAGGATCGCGCCCTTAGTGGCGAAGGCGCGGGGAATGGTGGCGTTTCCTCGCGGACGGTTCTTTTTCCAGCATACAAGAGACGAATTCTCGACAGAGCCTCCTGACGCTCAAGGATTGAGGGACGTCGTCCGGCTTCTTGAACTCGACGCGGCGCTACAGATTCACGATCGGAATCGCAAGGAGGCGGTAACCGATTGCATAGCGATGATGAACATCGCGCACTACTTAGACGACGAATCTTCCGCGATCGCTCAGCTCGTCGCCATTTCGATCCTAAGGGCGGCGGTCGGAGCAATCGAACGGTTCGGAGCCCAGTGCGAAGGGACCGAGGAGGAGCTGCGAGCGTTCCAAGCCAGCATCGAGGACACTACAAAAGTGCCAATCCTCCTGACGGCGGCGCGAGGCGAACGGGGAAGGCTTCAGCACTTCTTCAGCTCTATCGAGGCGGGCGACATTCCGAAGGCCGATGTCCTCAGGAGATTCGGCGTCGACAACCATTCGGAACTGCCGAGCGTCCAAGAAATGCGACGACTCCATGCCTGGTTTCTGCAACTCTATACGAAGTTTGTGGAGCTCGCCAAACAGCCGCCCGAACGCCAGTCACCGTTACTTGCAATGCTAAATTCGCAACTTAAAGACGTCCCCGTCGCGGGAATCGCCCTCGCGAAACCGATCTTGAACGCCGGTCCCAGCCCCGAAGATCCCGGCATGTTCTCGGCTCTAATCACGGCCGCGAAGCGGCGTCTCGCCCTCTGCCGATCAGCCGCAACGGCCCTCGCAGTCGAGCGCTGTCGGCTCGCCCACAAGGAGTGGCCGAGCGACCTTGCTGCTCTCGTCCCACTCTACCTCAAAAACGTTCCGATCGACCCCTTCGATGGCCAACCTCTCCGCTACCGACGAACGTTCGATGGCGTGGTGATCTATTCAGTCGCGGAAGACTGCGTGGACAATCAGGGCAACATCAGACGTCCGTCCCGCAAGGTTATCGACCACAGGGACGAAGGCTTCCAACTCTGGGACATCGCCAAACGCGGCCAACCCGCGAGCTCTGGCGTCCCCTGATCTCCAGTTCGGTAGAACCAACGTTTCCAGACACCCACTTTCAACGGTTCCAGACGCCCACTGTCTGCCCGGACGACAACAGTTCCAGACACCCACTTTCTGCCCGCGAAAGCGCGCTTGCATGTCAGCCGAAAAGGTGTTTCTTCGGTTGCTTCGCTTGGTGTCTTCGGTTGCTTCGCTTGTCCGGTCAATTGGTGTCAGTTCATTTTATTGCCTTTTAAACGAACTGACACCGAATGCCTTACGATGTTGTTCTCCTCGACTTCGCAAAGGCGCGGCGTGGCGACATCTCCGCCGGGACCCGACAGGCCTCTGGCTGGCGATGGCGTTCCGCACTGGGCTGACGATCAGCAACCTCGGACCATTGCCATGATCTCGTCCCTGACTTCCGGCGTCAGACAGTGCCAGGCCGTGACCAGCTCGCGGAGTGCCTCGTGCTCCCGGCCATATTCAGACCTCCTGACCTACAGAAGATGTATATACGAACACTAAACTTAGTAACTGCTGAATATCGCGTGGCTTGGGGGAATCGATGACGGCGATCGGCAGATGCGAGCTGGGAAGTGGAAATGGTACCTTCCGTGATTGCTCAGATCACCTGGCACTCACCAGGAGGAAGGTACCATTCCCCAAGCATTATTGCCGCTCGTACCGCACGGGGCCACCCGGGTTAGCGATGTCGTAAGCGTCGTGCGTCAGGACGGCAAGGTGATCTACCTTGTCGGCACTCAGGGACTGTTTTGCCACGATGAGAACGATCACCGTAGTTTTCGTTTATATACAGCCCAACTGATTGATCAGGACGCATGTCGTCAGATCGACGTTACGCGGGCTTTCGGCGTCACGAAGAGCAGTGTCGCTCGCGCACTCAAGACGCTTCGTGCGGGCGGAGCCGAGGCGTTCTTTGCGTCTCGTCGTACGCGCGGTGCCTCGGTGATGACGCAGGAAGTGACGGCTAGAGCCCAGCAGTTGCTTGCGGACGGCTGGAGCCGATCAGAAACTGCCACCGAGCTGGGCCTCAAGCCCGATACGCTCCGCAAGGCGATCCAACAAGGACGATTGATTGAGCTGGCGTCGATTCAGCGTGAAGAAACCACGATCGACGCAACGATCGTTTCACAGCCGCCTGCCGCCACGGACAAGTCCACTCGGGCCGTCGAGGATGCCGTGGCCGAAATGGGTACAGGATGCACGCGACCGGATGAACGGGTTCTGGCAGCATTCGGATTGCTCAACGGCGCTCCGACCCGCTTTGAATCCTGCCGCGACGTTCCCTTCGGCGGCGTGCTTTGTGCCTTGCCGGCGCTGGCGGAGAATGGTTTGTTTCGACATATCCATGATTGCTTGAAGACTTTGTCCGGTTACTACACCACGCTGCACGTGATCGTTTTGCTCGCCCACATGGCGTTGTGCCGGATCAAAACGGCCGAGCAGTTGCAGTACCAGGCACCAGGTGAGTTCGGCAAGCTCTTGGGCTTGGACAGGGTTCCAGAGGTCCGTTGCCTGCGACGCAAATTGGCAGCCCTGAGCGTGGCCGACGGACCGGGAAAATGGGCTGGGGTACTCTGCCGAGACTGGCTAGAGGCAACGCCAGAGCTCGCCGGCACGTTGTTCATTGACGGGCATGTACGTCTCTACCACGGCAGCCAAACCGAACTCCCCAAACGGTACGTGTCTCGACAGCGACTTTGCATGCGAGGGACCACCGACTACTGGGTCAACGATATCCAGGGCCAGCCGTTCTTCGCGGTTGAGCGGCCGATCGACCACGGAATGCTGGAGGTGCTGCGTAGCGACATCGTGCCGCGACTTCTCCTTGACGTTCCCGGCCAGCCAACCGCGGACGAACTGTTGGCCGACCGCTATCGCGCACGATTCGTGATTCTGTTTGATCGGGAAGGCTACAGCCCGGAGTTCTTCAAGGAGATGTGGCAGACACATCGGATTGCTTGCATCAGTTACCACAAATACCCCGGCGAGAAGTGGCCAACAGACGAGTTTGCGAAAGTGGAAGTCACGATGCCCACCGGCGAGCGAGTATCGATGCTCCTTGCGGAGCGCGGGACGTGGATCGGTGATCGGAAAAACGGGCTGTGGATGCGAGAGGTTCGGAAGCTGACGGTCACCGGACATCAAACGAGCTTGATCAGCTCGGCTTACGGTGCTTCGGGGATGGAAGATTGTGTTCGATTGTTCAGTCGATGGTGTCAGGAAAACTTCTTCCACTACATGATGGAACACTTTGCGATCGATCTGCTTAGTGAATATCGGACGGAGGAGATTCCTGACACCAAGCGACCTGTGGTCAACCCTCATTGGCGGGATTTGAACCGCCAGAAACAGTCCATCAAGTCTAAGCTGACGACTCGTCGAGCGCGCTTTGCCGCTCTCACGATGCACCCGGAATCGGACGAGTCCGCGCAAGCGAAGTGGGAGAAGCGCAAAGCGGAATTGATAGAGGAGATCCAGCAGCTCGAACACCAATCGACGGAAGTCGAAACCCAAATGAAAGCGACGTCGCATCATCTGAAGTGGAGCGAAATGCCGGAGCCCGACAAATTCCGGCGGCTGGCTCCGAGCCGAAAGCAGCTGGTCGATACTGTTAGGATGATCGCCTACCGGGCCGAAACCGCGATGGCATCGGTCGTGCGCGAGGCGATGGCACGTGGGGATGACGCCCGCAGCCTCCTGCGCGACTTATTTCGCTCGGAGGCCGACCTGCTTCCCGACCTGGAGCAGCAGATCATGCGAGTCCACGTTCACCCCATGTCAAATCCACGATCCAATCGAGCGATTGCACACCTGCTCCAGCATCTCAACGATGCCGAGTTCACTTATCCAGGCACGAATCTTCGGCTCCTGTACTCAATCGTGGGGGCCGTTGATTCTGCCAATCCGGTAGCAACGCAAATTCCCCCAGGTCCGGAGGTCTGAAGTTCGACTATGCGACCGATCCCGATCTGAAGCGGATTGGACTTACTCTGGAATCCCTGGGCCGGCTCCGCAACGTAGCAGACTACCAGCTTGGAACATCGGGATCGTTCGTGTCGTCAAGGAGTTCCGCTTCTGCCTTGAACGACGCCGAATTCGCCATCTCGCTGCTCGACGCAATCGACGCCGATCCCGCGCGGCGTGCGGGAGCCGTACGGACGATACCACCATAGGTCCCGCCTGACGACTGCGTCGGCGTCGAAGAGAGTATCTGTAGGTGAACCCGATTATCTGGCCGCGCAGTCGCTCCAGCCGGCGGTTTCGAGCTCCCGGTTGTGACGACCGACGCGGTCGTCAGGACTGCTGAGTTCTGGGCCATGTCGCGAAAGTTGCGCATCCCGAAATCGTCACCCGACGCCCTCGATGCCGATAACATTCTTGCGGGCCGGGCGCCGCCCATCGGCCAACCTGGCGTGACCGTCATCGTTGCGTCGGCGATCCTGGATCAGTTAACTCGTTGCCCGGTTATCGACGCCGAGACTTGTAGTCCCAGATTCGGTAGTATCCGACCGAGCCGGCTGCTGGGCCAAAACTGGGCTTGAAATCGCGATCATTGCCCGGATAGGGAGCGATCAAATCGCCGCGTCCCGCTTTTTCCTGACCGAAACCGAGAAACCTTCACCCAAAAGCCGACTGCGAGAAACCAAAAACCAAGCTTGACCGCGCGAAGCCTCTCAGAAACCAAAAACCAAGCTTGACCTCGCGAAGCCTATGACCCCGCGAAGCCTATGACCCCGCGAAGCCTATGACCCCGCGAAGCCTAAGGACGCCGAAAGCCCGACATCCTCAAAGCGATAGAGAGCAACGCTGAGGACCTGCCAGAAGTCGGCCCACGATTCCGCCTGCATGCGCAGTACCAGGTATCCGACGTGGCCTTGGACGTTGGCGTCAGCTATGAGTCCCTTCACCGTTGGTCTCCTGGCTTCGTTGCTGCAGGAGTTGTCTTAGACTGGCCAAGCGCTCAGAGCGGCTACCTTCCGGCTCTGGGACGCGAAGCCGCTGCGACCGAATATGCTCCGCACGGTGAGCTTGGACGCGGCTCTCATACTCATCGAGGTCATCCTTGTGTTGCCGGTAGAAGCGCTCGACGACCCGAATCTCCTCGTGGGTCAGACTCGGGATCCAGCGAATGATCTCTTCGTCGGAGCAACCAGTTTGGAAGTACGGAACCAAGTCGTGAACCGTAATCCGGCTGGTGGAGAGCTGGAGCCCTCGGCCATGATCGACGAGAGTGATCTCTTTCTGCATACGCTTTGCCTCCGCGCTTGCGTTCAACACGAGGCTTCATTCTAACGGACTTCTCGCTTCGGACAAAGGACTGCCAATGGTTCGAGAAGGACTGCAAAGCCACTGTAGCCTCAGATCGGTCCCCGTCTTCCTCAAGGAACGACAGGGCGCTTCAGCTGCAAACCGGACCCGGCATCTAGGACGGTTCAAGAGATTCCCGGTGCAGAGTGACGACCAACTGCTGGGCCTATCGCGGTATGCCGAGCTGAATCCTTCATCAGCAGCGCTGGTCGGTCGAGCGCAACAGCGGCGCTGGGGCAGCCTGTGGTCGAGAACGCGCGGCAAGGAGGCGGTCAAGGCATTTTTATCACGGCGGCCGGTGGAATGGCAGGCGAACTGGACGGCTCGCGTCAACACTCCTTCGATCACGAAGGAATTAGGCCGAGTGCGGGTGAGCATCGAGAGAGGACGACCATACGGCGAAGAGAAGTGGGTGCGGGAAACGGTAAAAGATCTCGGCCTGGAGCAGACCGTTCGTCCGGAAGGCCGCCCATGGAAAGCGCTCCGATAGACCAACGAGGCGACAAGCACATTAAACTATAATACATGTATATAAGTTTATTATATAAAAATAGCATCAGTAGTTCCTTTTCGGCGTCGTAAGCGTCTGGCGAAGGCGAGGCCTGACGGGGCTCGCGGCTTGAGCGTAGGCCGAGCTCAGCCCGACCCATGTCCCTCAGCGTGCCACCATAATCTTCCACCCTGACATCCGAGCGATACCCGGCGGCCGCGCGATCACAGATTAGCTCTGCCGCTCGGCCTTAAGCTGACCGCCCTGTCTCCTCAGGAATCGCCGGGGAATTTCCTTGTATTCCCGATCGGATGTCAAGAGACTGACTCGGTGATGATAAACTCCCGGCGATCGGAGGATGCGATGGGAATGAAGGCGATAAGACCGATCGTGGCGGCCTGCTTCCTTGGGTGGGCGATGGTCGCTGTTCCAGATGAAACGATCGGGGTTAGTAATCCCGCCTCGGTGCACCACAACCGCGGGATCGATTGGTACGCCAAAAGGGAGCCGGATAAGGCGATTTCGGAATACAATGAAGCCATCCGGCTCGATCCCGCCTCGGCCTCAACGTACTGCTGTCGAGCGCTGGTTTGGTACGACAAGAAAGATCTTGAGAGGGCCATTTCGGATTACAGCGAGGCTATCCGGCTCGATCCCGCCTCGGCCTCGGCGTACTGCTCTCGAGCGCTGGTTTGGTACGACAACAAAGATCTTGACAAGGCCATTGCGGATTACATCGAGGCTATCCGGCTCGATCCGAAACACATCTGGGCGTTTAACAACCGCGGCAACAGCTGGGCCGCGAAGAGAGAGTTCGCCAAGGCCATCGCAGATTACAATGATGCAATCCGGCTTGATCCGGGCTTCGCTGCGGCGTACAAGAATCGCGCCTGGATCTGGGCGACTTGCCCCGCCGAGCTGCTACGAGACGGCAAGCAGGCCGTCGAGTCCGCGATGCGCAGATGCGAGCTGACCGACTGGAAAGATCCAACCTACCTCGATACCCTCGCAGCGGCGTACGCTGAGGCCGGAGACTTCGAGGCGGCAGTCAAGACGCAGGCCAAGGCCATCGAATTGGTTAAGGACTTCGATGCTCGGCTGAAGGCATATCAGGACAAGAATCGGCACGGTGGCACCGCGGAGCTGGATGCTCGCCTGATTCAATCACGCCCGGGGACGTTCTCTTTCCAGGTGAAATCGCATTCGTTCTTTATTGTCCCGTACGATGCGATGCTGTCTCTGACCCCCGTTGGGGGATCGGCTGGGGCCGTTACCGAGTTCGGCTTAGGAACGTCCGAGGCCAAGCATCTCCCGATCTTCACTGGTTTGCCCGCGGATCCGCAGCCCAATCACGAGGTCAGGGTCGGATTCGTCGCCGCAGGTTCAGAGCTTCACTTCTACGAGAAGACTGACTGGAACGGGATTCGCTGGGCATTCTCTCACGACACGAAATCCGAGGCGTCGCGTGTCGCGTTCCACGATCGAGACAACAGCCTCGGGCGGGATGGGTCGGCCATCGAGAAGACCGGCCCGTCGACGTGGTTATTGCACCTGGATGATGCGGGGTCGGTCGATATCGACGACAGTGATGGGGATGTCCTCATCGAGATCCGGCTGGTTCCGGCCAAGGCGCTTGCCAAGCCGTAGTTGTTCGGAGTCTGACTTGCGACGCGACGTCACGCGGCTCGTTGGCCTACATTCACATCTTATGCCGCCACGGATTGTGCCGATGGTGAGTAAGCGTCGGGCGACACGACTGAGACTCACATGTTCTAGTCTGGTGCCACGTTACTGAAAATAGTCGTACCCTAGCGGACTGTTGCTGACAGGCAGCCCGTAGTCGAGAACTGCGCGGCAAGGAGGCGGTCAAGGCATTTTTATCACGGCGGCCGGTGGAATGGCAGGCGAGCTGGACGGCTCGCGTCAACACTCCTTTGATCACGAAGGAATTAGGCCGCGTGCCGGTGAGCATCGAGAGAGGACGACCATACGGCGAAGAGAAGTGGGTGCGGCGAACGGTAAGAGATTTCGGCTTGGAGCAGACGCTCCGTCCGGAAGGCCGCCCGCGGAAAGTTAGCGAATCGGCGACCGAGGCGACAAGCTAATTACGCGGATTCAATCCAGCGGTCGGATTGATAGATAAACTAATCGGGTCCGTGTTCCCCCCAAGAGTTAGGTGTCGCGGTGGGGACCACCCATACGGGTGGCCCCCCGCACGGATCCGTACGTGAAGAGTTACTTCATACGGCTCTTCGCTCGGGTCCGGTACGCCTGCCCCGAAAAGGGCGGGCGGACCGTGGGCCCGCCGCCAATCGGCCCGTCGTTTCCGGCACTGTGTCCGGGACGTGGTCGGCGTGCAGGCCCATTCCCTCGCGCGATCCCCTTCCCTCCACGGACTCCGCAGTCGCTGGCTGGCCGACCTTGTTCGCCCGCTTCGCTGGTACTATGAGATCGTCCGACTCCTCGAAGACGTTCATACCGGACGTGCGGCTAAATGCCTTCTCCGGTCGTCCCTCGTCGGTCACCGGCGAGGGAGTCTTTGAGGTCTCCCGGTTCTCGTGCATGGAGTTTCCACGCATGCTCAGGGTCTCAGACTCCGCGGCGTTCCGGACGACTCGCGATTGACGTCGTCCTTCCATGTTGCCTTCCCCTTCACCATACAGGGTCGGCACGCCGATAAATGATTTCGGAGCTCAATGGCTGGCCTGCGTGTGCCCTTGTCAACGCTTCACCCGCGGCCTCGCGGCCGTCGGCGCATGACTCGGGGTCAAGGTGGTTCGCTAATCCTTCCTTGTGCGGCTCTTGCATCCGCTACTCCATGCCGGTTTATCCCGGCGCACATGGCGTCCCCCGAACTAACCTCGTGACATTCGGGTCGGAAGCCCTGATTTTCGGCAATAACCTCGCGACCCGGACGAACTCGAATTGTAAGGCGTGTCTCGTGGATGTGACCCCACGCTCGCCACGTTCAAACTCGCCACGCGGTCCGAAGCCGGCTCGTGGAACGGTCGGGGATACCGTGAAGTGACTATCGCCGACGTGTTCACATTCGGTACTGGTGCGAATCACTCTGGACGACACCCGCGACGACGTCCTAAAGATCGTGGACGTAATCCCTGGACGGTGCAATCGCCGCGTATCGAAAACAAGAGATTGGGGACTTTCATGATTCTAAAAGAAACACATGAGTCACCGACACTTTATTCCGTCACGCTCATCTTGGCGGCTTTGGCCGCGTGGGCCGTCGGAGGGTGGCGCAGGCCGAGGTCACGGAGACCTCGAAGCCGGTCGAAAAGGTGGTCAAGGGCGAGACGTCCTACGAGGAGATCACGAAGAATTTGGATCGGTGGATCGCCGATGAGGTCGAGCTGAAAAACCTCCCCGCGCTCTCGATCGCACTGGTCGACGATCAGCGTATCGTCTGGGCCAAGGGATTCGGTTTCGCCGACCCTGAGGCAAGGGTTCCCGCGACGGCCGATACGCCCTACCGCGTCGGTTCGATCTCAAAACTCTTCACCGACCTGGCCGTGATGCAACTCGTCGAACAGGGCAAGCTCGACCTCGATGCCCCGGTTACGGCCATCTTGCCCGATTTCGCTCCTAAGAACCCATTCAATGAACCGGTCACGCTCCGCCACTTGATGTCGCACCGCTCCGGCCTAGTCCGCGAGCCACCCGTGGGGCACTATTTCGACCCGACGTCGCCATTCGATCGCCGAGGTCGTTCGGAGCCTCAATTCGACGTCGCTGGTTTACAAGCCTGGCAGCCGCACCAAGTATTCGAACGCGGGAGTCGTGGTCGTCGGCACGGCTCTGGAGAAGGTCGTCGCAGCAGCCCTTCGCCAGGTTCGCTCCGACGCACCATCTTCGAGCCGCTCGGAATGACCCGTTCGAGCTTCGAGCCCGACCCCGAATTGGCGAGACAGATGGCCCAGGGGACGATGTGGAGCTACGACGGGCGGACGATCGCTACCCCGACGTTCCTCTCGGCATCGGCCGGCCGGGAACCTCGTGTCGACGGTCAACGACCTGGGCCGTTTCCTGAGCTGCGGTGTTTGCTGAGGGGAGAGGATCGTCAAGCCAGAGACCTTACGATCGATGCTCACGCCGCAGTTTTCCAAGCCGGGCGAGTCGCCCGGTTTCGGGCTGGGGTTCGCCGTTGCGAAAATCGGCGGGGTGCGGATGATCGGCCACGCCGGGGCGATCTATGGGTACGCGTCGGGATTGGTCGCCATGCCAGACGCCAAACTGGGTGTCGTCGTGATCGCATCACGAGATTGCGCCAACGGCATCACCCAGCGGATCGGGGGCACCGCACTCCGGATGATGGCCGCCGCCCGCGATGGAAAGCCGTTGCCGAAGATCGAGCGGTCAACGCCGGTCTCGTCCGAACAGGTCCGACGGCTCGAAGGGCGATACAAGCGGAGTGAAGACCGAGTCGACGTCTACGGGCGAGACGGCAAGCTCTTCCTCAACCCGGTCTTCACCGGCCAGCGTCTTGAGGCACGCACCCTCGGCGACCGACTCGTAATCGACGACTGCCTCATTGTACGGTCCCCCCGTCATCTCGCAGGGCGATAATTTGGTCCTGGGGCGGCATTCCTATCAGAAGGTCTCGGTTCCCAAGCCGGCCCCCAGCCCCGACCGCTGCGCGGGTCTGATCGGCGAATACGGCTGGGACCACGACGTCCTCTACATCCTCGAGAAGGACGGCAAGCTCCATGCCCTGATCGAGTGGTTCTTCGACTATCCGCTCAAGGAAGAAGGTCCGGACCGGTTCCGCGTTTCCCGATGACGGGCTCTACGAAGGCGAGAAGCTGGTCTTCACGCGCGACGCGACGGGCCGGGCGACCGCAGGTCGAGGCGGCGAGCGTCATCTTCAAGCGCCGGCAGCTCGATGGCGAGGACGGCCAGACGTTCCGGATCAAGCCGACGCCGCCCGGTCGAGCCGATCTCGCCGCGAGCATCGCGCGCCGCCAGGCCGCCGGCCGAGACCGGCGAGTTCCGCAAGCCCGACCTTGTCGACCTGACGACGCTCGTGCCGACGATCAAGCTCGACATCCGGTACGCGACCGACAACAACTTCCTGGGCGTGCCGCTCTACACCTCGGCCCGGGCCTTCATCCAGCGCCCGGCCGCCGAGGCGCTGGGCGGGTGCACCGAGCGCTGGAACAGCAGGGTTACGGCCTTCTGATCCACGACGCCTACCGCCCCTGGCGGGTGACGAAGCTGTTCTGGGAGGCCACGCCCGGAGTCGGCCCACGACTTCGTCGCCGACCCGGCCAAGGGCTCGAAGCACAACCGGGGCTGCGGCCGTCGACCTGACCCTCTACGACCTCGCGACCGGCAAGCCGATCGAGATGGTCGGCGGCTACGACGAGTTCTCGCCGCGCTCCTATCCCGACTACCCCGGCGGCACCTCCCTCCAGCGCTGGCACCGCGACCTGCTCCGCCACGCCATGGAGGCCGAAGGCTTCACCGTCAACGAGGCCGAGTGGTGGCACTTCGACTACAACGACTGGCCGAAATACCCGATCCTCGACCTGCCGTTGGAGGGGCTCAAGTGAGAGGGATGATCAGAACGGGGAGGGGAAATCCCTCGTGGCCGATCAGTGTCGCACGGGTGGAAACGTCAGCCATTCGGAAATAGACCAGACATTATCCGCCAACCCAGCCGCCATTGAAAGGGTCAGATCCGAATGGTACGAGGTTAAGCGTAACCCCAATAAGGGCAATGAGTTAGGATTGTACGATGGAATATCAGACTCCGAAGTGCACATCTCAATTCATAATTGCGTTCGCGAGAACGCCTTGAATCGCAACTGGATCGATGAATGACGTTATGTGCATTCACTAGTTTTAACCAGATTTGTCGTTTGCCGCAACGTCTTTGCCCACAGGCACTTATTCCTTAATCTCGTGCCATTCGGATCTGACCCCCGCCATGACCCCCGCTACGGCTCTGGCCCCGGACTCATTTTAAGGAACATTGGCGACTCTGCTCGATCCTGTGCTGCTTACCGAGCCGGTCGAACAGCACTCCAAATTCCGTCGGCATCTTCTTCCAATGTCGGGGAACGTATTTGCTGTAATATTCAGAAATGAGCCGATTTCCTGAATAGTTATCTGGTATGCGGCGACCCACGGGCGTTAGATCATCACCCAATGATGGTGCAGGGACCGTAACTGCCAAACGGCCATATCGGCTGTAGCTCTCGGCGGAGGGATCGCAGGCCTAGTTGCCAACCATGGTTGACCGAACAGCCTCCGCCAATATTGGGGCCAGAAGGGTGCCGGATGGTTGGAGCAATAAACGGACGCCGGGCCTAAGCTGCCATGGCGTTCCCACAGATGAGCGATCCGTTGGCTTTGTCGGTCGCTCATTACACGGTAGGCCGTGACACTTAGCCACAAAGCGATGGAGAAGGCCACGACGACAGCCATCCACCGTCGCGTTGTCATTCTCGGAGATCGCACGACTTATCCGGTGATGCGTCATCCGCCCCAGTTGGTGCTATGGACTTTCGGTCGCGCTGTGTGTGGTCGGATTATATCGAAAATCGGTTCGTCTTCGTCGGCTACTTTTCTCGATTCGGCACGCTTGCTGCACTGCTTCGCTGTTAGCCCAGCCGAGAGTTAGGCGGGTTGTGCATGGTTGGGCGAGTCTGTCGACGTGCCTTTGAACGACATAACATGCCGATTGACTACTAACCCCGTCAGCCGGGGCACCCCGCTTCAAGGCTGGTCGGCCCCGGCATCGCCGAAAAGTGTGCGGGTCCCCGATCGTCGCCGGCCGGGACCAGCTCTGGAATAGTTCGGGTCGTTCTTGCTGGTCCGATCAGCATGAATAAGCTGACTCGCCTGTCACGCGTACAGGGTTGAAACCGTTATGACTCAAAGCGCCGAACACCTTTTGACGAAGCTGTCAAAGGGTGTTTCGATTATAGAGGACAACATCAGGCAGAAGTCTCCCCGGCGGCAAATTCAGCCTGCTCCCGTCTCGCGTAGAACCACACAGCAACCGTTCCGCCAAGCAGTCCTGCGAGCCAGGCAATGAGGGCGTGACCTACGCTACGAAAATGCTCAGACCGAGGCCCGGCATTCCTATTCGCGGTCAACTGTACCCGTCTTTTTTGTAATTGTTTTGTCAGGTACACGACGAGAGGATCGTTGGCATTCCGCGCCGTCGCCTGGGCGTTCGCTAACGAAGCTTTGATATTCTGTTCGCCAACCAACAAGGATGCCACCTCTGTGTCGGGCAACGCCTGCCCGACGGATGCAAACATTAACTTGCGGAGCTGATCGTGTAAGTTCGTCGTGCTGAGCTGAGGTGATAGCCACAGCGCGAAGACCAGGTAGGCGCCGGAGAACAAGGCAAACCCTGTCCACCACGCACGCTGTGGGCCAAGCAAGAAGATCGCACCAAGTACGGCGATGCCGACCACGTCCACGGCACCCAAAATCATTAACCCTGCCAATAGCTCGTTGGCATTCCGCAGTGCCGCCAGTCCGACGGCGGAGATCACGATGAGAGCCATCAGGGTGCGGATCGAGAAGCGACGCATGGTGTCTCTCGCGGTACCTCTTCCCGCCACTCTGCAACGTCTGGAGGTCGTTGCCTCAACACCAGCTTTCTCAGACCCCAACGTGTATCCTGCGCCGCCCGCCTTCATAGTGCTGGTAATCGGCGTCCGGGAATGCCGGGTTGTCGCCGACATGGTAACGAAGGGTGTCGGCGGTGACGAGCCCCAAAATTCCCTGCGCGATCTGCGCAAACCGACCGCAGGGACAGACCGCAGGGACATGCATAGCCTGGGTGACCAGACTGGCGAATTCCTCTTCATCGCTGACCGCCCCGTGGACAACCCACGCGGAGATCGTAGTAGGCTGCCGCTCCAATTCGGGGCGACCAGCGTTTGATCAGTCGTATGGATTTTGCGAGTTTTGATGCTGGCTATGCCAATGCACTGATCGGGCCGCGGCCGGCGGTTACGCCACCCGGCCAGGGCAGGTGCGGTCGGCGATTTTCGCGCCGGCGCCTCCAGTCGTGCAATTCGTCGCCCGGAGTTATTTTTGAAGATATTTTTCTGCCGCCATCAGGCTCAAGGCTTACGTCACATTCGCAGACCATCCCAATTTGACAAAGTGGTGGAGCGCGGCAACACTCTCGATATGTGTTGGAGTGCGCGCGACCGATTCCAGGTCCCTGGTGCTGCCGGTGCCGTAACGCATCAAATCTTTTGTGCCGGGGCGTGCACCGAATCATCGTTTATGCGACATTGGAAGGGCCAATCGGAGAGACCCATTCATGCGCGATGGCGCGCCGCGAATCGGCCGAGCTTGACGATTCGAACCATTCAGGCAAATGAGGAGGGCAGGAAGGCAGGAGAGTGCGGGTTTGGACGATTCCTGGTTTCCTGGTTTCCTAATTGTTAGCGAATTCGCGGTCTCGGAACTCCGCTGAACGACTACGACGATTCAAGCTCCTGATCAATGACTAGACCACGGAGAGCGAAGTTGGCGACGAAAGCCATTTAACTGTCATTGCGCAGTCCTGGCAGGGCGAGCATCCTGGCGAGCGACCGCGCCATCTATCTCGACAGGAGCTTCGCCCTCCCGAAATGAGAAAGGGGTCCGAATGAGGAATGCAGGAAGGCAGGAGAGTGCGAGTTTGGACAATTCCTGGTTTCCTGGTTTCCTCATTGTTCGTGTATTGGTGCGCGGGCGCGACGGCTGGGAGACCTTCCCAAAAACTGCCATCTACTGCCATCTACTGCCATTTAGTCGCCGCAAAACCGCTACGACTGTTACAACCGTACTTTTCTTTACTTGCCCCTCGAGGGCGTGCCGGCCAGCCTGGGCCCCGGGCTGAGAACCGTGAGCGGGGCCGACAGGAGCCTCGGTGCCAAGCTGCCACCGAGGGCCAGTTTGTCCCATGACCGGAGAATCCGTCAACAGTCAGAAAATGCTGCTCGCCGCGGCGATCGCCGAGGGTACGGCCGTCGCAAAGTCGGCGTCGTGCAACGAAGTGCCGGAACGGACAGCGTACCGCTGGGCCTCCGAGCCCGAAGTCCGGTCCGAAATCGAGTCGATCCGCCGGCGCGCCCGCGCGGCTTGCGAAAGCTTACGTGACAGTGGCGCGCCGTGTTGACAAAATCGTCTACAGCGTTGCAAACTCAGACCGAGGGTGACATCGGGTACCCTCAAAGTTCGGAAGTAGAGTTCGAAACCTTCGGACGCTTTGAGGGCGAGATGGAAAGCCAGACGATTCGAGTTAGCAAGACGACCCGGGACATCCTGCATGAATTGGCTGTCAAGGCGGGCACTACCATGGCCGCGATCGCGGAGGAAGCAGTTAAAGAGTACGAGAAGAAAAAATTCTGGGAGAACTATTACGCGGGCTATAAAGCCCTGCGAGCAGACCCGATCGCGTGGGCGGCGTATCAAGACGAAATCAAACTGTGGGAAACAACTACAGCCGACGGACTAGAGGAATGGCCGAATGAGTAAGGCGAAAGGGCGCGTCGGCGCGGCACGTGGCGACATTTGGACCGTGAACTTCGATCCGGTCGTCGGGCATGAGCAGGGTGGCGTACGTCCCGCGCTGATTGTTTCGGTGAACGTGATGAACGAAAGCCCTGCCGGTCTAATCTTCGTGGCGCCGATCACTGGGACCGACAGGGGAATCATGGCTCACGTCAGGATACCCAGTCGAGAGGGCGGGCTAACCAAGGCAAGTGTCATCTTGACCGACCAAGTGCGTTCGATATCGATAGAGCGGCTGGGCCGCAAGTTGGGAAGGGTGTCGTTTACGACCATGACGGAAGTCGAGCAACGATTGGCTTTTCTCCTTGGTCTGTAAAGCAGGCAAAACTCAATAGAGCCAACTTCAGGCGAGGAATCTGCCAGCGACCGTCCGTTCTTCTAGGTGCAAGTACATGACGCGCCGGTGTGCGCGGTCCGATCGGCTTGACGCATCGAAGCGATCCGATGTAAGATGGGATTTTTAAAAGACTTACTGCGCTATTTTTACACTTTCTCGGGGCCTCTTGGGCAATGGAACTGCTGAGCGAGATTTGGGATAAGACGACCGACGTTTTCACGGTCTTTTCGGAAAACGTGTCGGAGGGACTGATCCGTTTGTTCGGCAGCTCCAACGAACGTCGGATCCGTCAAATGCGGGCGCTGGTCACCCAGATCAATGAGCTAGAGCCAGGGATGACCGCGCTTTCAGCGGATGAGTTGCGTGCCAAGACCGACGAACTGCGTGCGCGGCGCCGCGCTGGCGAATCGCTCGACGATCTCTTGCCCGAGGCGTTCGCGGCCGCGCGGGAGTCGGGGCGCCGTTATTTGAACATGCGCCACTTCGACGTCCAGTTGATGGGCGGTTACGTGCTCCATGGCGGCAACATCGCCGAGATGGTCACGGGCGAAGGCAAGACGCTGGTCGCCACCCTGGCGGCGTATTTGAATGCCCTTGACGGCCGGGGGGTCCACGTCGTCACGGTGAATGACTATCTGGCCCGGCGCGACGCGGAGTGGATGAGCCCGCTCTTTCACGGACTGGGCATGACCGTGGGCGCTATCCAGTCGGAGATGGATTCTGCCGAACGCCAGGAAATGTACTCATGTGATATTACGTACGGCACAAATAACGAGTTTGGCTTCGACTATCTGCGCGACAACATGAAGCCGACCAAAGAGCTGCAATCGCAAAAGGAGCTCTTTTATGCCATCATCGACGAGGTCGACAGTATTCTGATCGACGAGGCCCGGACGCCGCTGATCATTTCAGGTCCCGCCTTCGACGATGTCCGCAAGTATGCCGAGGCCGATCGCATCGCCCGTCTCTTGCGCAAAGACCTCCATTTCGAGATCAAGGAAAAGGAACGTACCTGTCATCTGAACGATGAAGGGGTGCGCGAGGCCGAAAAGATTGCCGGGCTCGAGAGCTTTTACACCCCCGGCAACATGGAATGGCCCCACCTGATCGACAATTCGCTCAAGGCCCACCACCTTTACAAGCGCGACCGCGATTACGTGGTCCAGCCTGATGGCGAGGTCGTGATCGTCGACGAATTCACCGGCCGGCTCATGATCGGCCGCCAGTGGTCTGACGGATTGCACCAGGCCGTCGAGGCCAAGGAGCATGTCCGGATCAAAGAAGAAAACCAGACGCTCGCGACCATCACCCTGCAAAACTTCTTCAAGCTCTACAAGAAGCTCGCCGGGATGACCGGCACCGCCATGACCGAGGCGACCGAGTTTTACAAGGTCTATGGGCTTGATGTCATCGCGATCCCGACCAACCGCTCGCTGGTGCGCCACAATCATTCCGACGTGATTTTCCGGTACGAGCGCGAAAAGTCGCAGGCGATTCTCGACGAAATCAAGGACATCAACGCCAGCGGCCGTCCGATTCTGGTCGGCACCACTTCCATCGAAAAGTCGGAAGAACTGTCGGAGATGCTCAAGCGCTTTGGTATCCCCCATCAGGTGCTCAACGCCAAGTACCACGAGCGCGAGGCCGAGATCGTGGCCCAGGCGGGTCGGCACGGCGGCGTCACGATCGCGACCAACATGGCCGGTCGTGGCACCGACATCATTTTGGGGGGCAACCCGGAATTCATGGCATGGGCTGACTTGAAGCGGATGACCGACGAAGATGGCCGCCCGCTTTACCCCACGCGGCTCGAAGTCCCCAAGGAGATCTGGGAACAGGCCGTCGCCAAGTACGAGCCTGAGATGAAGGCCGAAGGGCGTGAAGTCGCGGCGGTCGGTGGTCTGCACATCATCGGCACCGAACGGCACGAGAGCCGGCGAATCGACAATCAATTACGCGGCCGCGCCGGCCGTCAGGGGGACCCGGGCTCATCGCGTTTCTTCCTCTCGCTGGAAGACGACCTGATGCGCAAATTCGCCGGCGAGTGGGTCTCAGCCGTATTGACCCGGCTCGGCATGCAGGAAGGCGAAGCCATCGAGAGCAAGATGGTCAGCCGCCGGATCGAGGGAGCGCAAAAAAAGGTCGAGGAACGGAACTTCGACATACGCAAAAACCTGCTCGAATATGACGAAGTCATGGACGAACAGCGCAAGCGGGTTTATTCCTTCCGGCAGAGCCTGCTCGAGGGTGCACCTCCCAAGGAAACCCTCATCGAGATGATCGATAATCAGATTGACGCCGCTGCCAAGCGGTTCTTGGCCGATGATTATGGCGCGGCCAGTTTTGCTGAGTGGGTTGGCCAGCGCCTGGGAGTCGAGCTCACTGCACGGGAAATCAAGGGTGCTTCGTTTGAGGATGCCGAGGAAATCGCCAAGACAAAGGCCGAGCGTCAGCTTCGCGAGAGTATTCGCCAGGCGATGGACGAAAACCTCCCGGGCGATGCCGATCCTTCGGAATGGACCTGGCAAGCCCTTGCGAATTGGGCCAATGCTCGCTTCGAGCTCAATCTCAAGGATCGAGACTTGAAGAAGCATGCCAACACCAGCAGCGACGAGTTTCAGTTTGGCCACGCCGACCTTGAAGAATTCCTGAACGAGCAGGCAGTCCAGTCGATTGCAAAGATCGAACTCTCGCCGGCGCGCGAGTTTCTCTTGCCCGATTGGGGCCGGCGATCTTTATTCGACTGGGTCCATCACAAGTTCACCACAATGATCGATCCGGTGAGTTGGGCCGATCTCGATCGGGCCGAGATCATCGGCCGGGTGCGGGACGTCGCGCGCCATATCTACGCCCAGAAGGAAGCCGAGCTGCCGACCCGGATCGCCCTGGTCAAGTACCTGGGCGATCGCTCGCAGCACCAGAACCCGCGCTATGACCGCGATGGTCTTGCCGCCTGGGCGTCGAGCCGCTACCACGCGGAAATCAAGGAGGAAGACCTTCGCCCGTTGCTTCGCCCCGAAATCGAGGAACGCTTGATCGCTCTGGCTCATCAGAATTACCAGGGTGCCAGGCTTTACCAGGAGCTCGAAGCCAAGCTCGCGGCGATCAAGCCAGTCGGCTCACATCCAGATAAGAACGGCACTCCCGCCGATCCCCAGGCTCTGGCAAGCCTGGCTACCTGGGCCCGTGAAAACTTGCACGTCGAGTTAAATGACAACGACCTTCACTCAATGTCCACGTCGGATATTCGCCGCACCCTGATGAACGCGCTCGACGCCAGGGAGCGCCCCGAGATGCGCGAAATGGAGAAAGCCGTATTGCTCCAAATTCTCGACTCGAGCTGGATGGAGCACCTGCGCGCATGGATCACCTGCGCAGCTCCATTGGCTTGCAAGGTTACGCCCAGATCGATCCCAAGGTCGAGTATAAGCGCGAAGGGATGCGGATCTTCGCCGACATGTGGAATGGCATCGGTGACCGTGTCACGGACCTGATCTTTCGAGTCGAGCAGTTCGATCCCGAATTCCTCACCTACCTGGGCTCTCAATGGAAGCTTGATCGCGCTCAGACAATTCACCAGCAGGCCGATTCTCAGCTTGCCCCCAGCGCAGACAAGACCGGCGTTCGCAACCAGCAAGACGCGGCCATCACCAGCAGCCAGCGGTCTCCCGAAAAGAAGCGCGAACCCGTCCGCAACCTTGCAAAAAAGGTCGGCCGCAATGACCCGTGCCCGTGCGGATCCGGTAAAAAGTTCAAAGCCTGTCATATGCGCAAACAATCGACGGGTGACCCATTTTAACTGGTCGACTTAGTTTGTTCTGTCTCACAATTCGACTTGTTTCCGCGCGTTCAACTATGATCGACCAACCAAGAAATGCGGTTCGGAGATGTCGCTCTGTCGACATGATCTGTCGTTCCGACCGATACTTAGGTGCAGCAACCGGGTGCGTATGAGCCGATACAACCCATGGTCTTAGGCGGCCTGAATTCGGGGAGATAGGTTGCAATCTGCCCCAGATCGGCGCGCACTTTTTCGCCTACATCGAGTGAGGCACGACAGTTGCTAGCATGCTGCGGGTCACCTGGTGTCAAAGACGCCGGGACGTTCCGGGAAAGGATTCCCTGAGATGCCATTCGCCCTCAACGTGCTTTACTTCACCGCGCTGGTGATCTTTTCGCCTTTGCTTTTGTATCGATGGATACGTGCCGGCAAGTATCGCGATGGCTGGAGTGAAAAGTTTCAAGGCGAGGCACCCCTGCGCATTGGCGGGCAACCCTGTCTCTGGTTTCATGCCGTGAGTGTGGGTGAGGTGTTGCTCCTACGACCTTTGGTTCGCGAGATGGCCCGCCGTCGTCCGAGCTGGGAGGTTGTGATTTCGACGACAACCGCGACGGGGCTGGCTGTCGCCCGCAAGACGTTTCCCGACCTAGTTACCTTCTACGCGCCGCTCGATTTTAGTTGGGCAACGCGTCGCGCCGTTGGCCGCGTCCGTCCCACTGTACTCGCCCTCGTCGAGCTCGAGCTTTGGCCCAACCTGATCCGAGCGGCCAAAAACACAGATGCCAAAGTTGCGATCATTAATGCCCGCCTTAGTTCGCGCAGTTATCGCGGATACCGCAGATTCCGAACTCCGCTTGGTTCGACTCTCGGTTCGATTGATGTGGTCGCTGCGCAGGATGAGGAATACGCTCGGCGATTCGTGGAGCTGGGGATTCCCAGCCATCGCGTCAGCGTCACAGGCTCGGTGAAGTACGACGGGCTGGAGAGTGATCGCAACAACGCGAGAACGCTCGAGCTGAGGCAGTTGCTTGGCCTGGCGGCGACGGACCTGATTTTCGTGGCTGGGAGCACGATGGAGGGGGAAGAAGCCGCGGTCCTGGCTGCGTACAAGGCGGCCAGGCGACAGCATCCGAGTTTGCGACTGATCCTTGTCCCTCGCCATGCTGAACGGTTCGAGACAGTGGCGCGCTGGCTTGAACAAAATGGCGAAACCGTCGTGCGCCGCTCGCGGCTGAAGTCTCCGATTCCGCGCGGTGCGGGCAATTCCCCACTCATTGTCCTGATCGACAGCATCGGCGAACTGGGAGCGATCTGGGGATTGGCCGACGTGGCGTTCGTGGGGGGAAGCCTGCGTCCTGGTCGTGGCGGCCAGAACATGATGGAGCCTGCCGCGTACGGTGCATCCGTCATTTTCGGGCCGCACATCGCGAATTTCCGTGAGACGGTGGAGCAGTTGCTCGAGCGCAAGGCTGCCCGGCAGGTTGCCGACGCGTCGGAGCTCACCCGCGGGTTGCTCGCGGATCTCGACGATCCCGAGGCAGCCGCCGCGCGCGGTGCTGCCGGCAGAGACTTTGTGCTGGCGCAGCACGGCGCCGCGGGACGCACTCTCGCCCAGCTCGACAGGCTTGTCGAATCATCACTTGTGAGGCGGACTGCGTGATCTGGAGCTTGCGTTTTCGCATCCCGTTCGCTGAAATAGGAACCCAACCGGATACGCGAGAACGCAGCGGCCTCCAATCTTCACATTTCAAGGAACTGGACGGCGCGGCCTGGCCTGGCGTTCCACAGAACTTGGGAGAATGAGATGAGCGAGAAGGAAGGAAGAGAAGCGTCGGGACCGGCAACCTTGCAGAATCCCCAGGCGCAGCAGCAAACCGAGGTCGTGGTGGACGATTCGCAGACGCTGCCGTCGTACTCCAATTTTTGCCGAGTCACGGCGACCCCCGAGGAAGTGATCCTCGATTTTGGCCTGAATCCACAGCCATTCGCCACGGGCCGCCAGGACGTCAAGGCAAATCAGCGGATCGTGATGAACTTCTACACTGCCAAACGGCTCTTGACCGCCCTCGGCATGACGATTCAGCGGCACGAAGGAACCTTCGGATCAATTGAGCTCGACGTGAGGCGCCGTGCCTCTAGTCCTCCCACGACCTACACCGGCCCGGGCCGTGTTGGTCCCCAGGGCGTCGTCGAGTAAGCACATTTTCGCCGATCGACAACACGGCTCACGTCGTCCGCGCCAAATGTCGGCGTGGGCAACTTCTCTCACAGTCAGTTAGAAACAGCCTCGCGATGCCCCGACATCGCGAGGCTCAAATGCCGACAAGTCTCGACCGCATGGATGGCCCGGTCGCAATTCGACGGTCGTCAAAGCGCCGTCCGGGGTTCAGGAAGAAGCCCAATTACCGTGGTTACAATAACGCGCGACGATCTCGCACGGGCGGCTCGTATTCACCAGGCGGGCGATCTTGTGACTGCGGCTCGATTGTACGAGTCGATCCTCGACCGCGATCACACTGACGCCGACACGCTGCACATGCTTGGCGTCTTGCGCCACCAGCAGGGCAATTCCGGCCTTGGCGCTCAAATAATCGAGCGAGCCCTGATCTTCCGTCCCGACGTCGCCGTCTTTCATGCGTCGCTCGCCGAAGCACAGCGAGCACTCGGCCTTTTCGATCGAGCGGTCGCGAGCGGCTGCGAGGCATTGCAGCGAGGGCTCACTGACCCGGCCGTCGCCAACAATCTTGGACTGGCATTGCACGCCCTCAAGCGTCACGAAGAGGCGGCGGGCGCGTTTCTATCGGTTCTGGAATCGCAGCCGGGCGATCCGACATCCCACACCAACTTAGGCGCGGCCTTGCACGCCTTGGGCGAGAATGACCGGGCATCGAGTACCTGTGCCGGGCCGTCGAGCTCGCGCCACGACTTGCCTCGGCGCGGACCAACCTGGGCCAGTTCTTGCTCGACGTCGGCGTGCCGGACAAAGCCTTGCCACACTGCCAGGCGGCCGTCGCTCTGGAGCCCGGTTTGGCGGAGGCTCACAACAATCTCGGTAATGCCTATCGTGCCTTGGGCGAAATCGCCGTGGCTGTTGGATGTTTCAGTGAAGCTGCGCGACTCAACCCACGGAGTGCCCAGTTTCAGACGAACCTGGGTACGGCACTGCAGCAGGAAGAGCGCTGGGACGAAGCCTTGACCTGTTTCCGCCGCGCGTCGGAGCTTGAGCCCGACTCGTTGCCGCTCTTAGCGCAGTTCGCCCTCGCGGCCGTCGACCGAGAACGGTTCACTGAAGCGATCGCCTGCTACAAAAAAATGCTCGATATCGAGCCAGACGCGGCGGTCACGCACACCGCGTTGGGTTCGCTCTTGCAAGAGGAAGGGCGGCTCGAGGAATCGGAGAAACACCTGCAAACGGCTTTGCGCCTCCAGCCAGACCTGGCCATCGCCCATGTCAATCTGGGAGGAATACACGAAAAACGCGGCGACTTCGCCAATGCCGAAGCCGCGTTCCGGATCGCTCTGGATGACGCCGAAGCCGACGCACCGGCGCTGACTCGTCTGGCGTGGCTTTTGCGCGACAAACTGCCCGATAGCGACCGCGAAGCCATCGAAGCACGACTGGCTGCCTCAGACCCGAGCGACCCGTCCTGCGTCAACCTGCTATTTGGCCTGGCTGCGGTTTGGGATGCGTGCGGGAATTACTCGGAGGCAGCCGAACGTGCGCGTCAGGCCAATGCCCTGGCGCTTGCCCGACTAAAGCGGCGCAAGCTCGCGTACGATCCGTGCCTGCACGAGCGGTTCATTTCCGAACTAATCGAGGCCTTTTCGCCGAGTCTATTTTCGCGGCTCGCTGGGACGGGCATCGAGACCTTGCGGCCTGTATTCATCGTGGGGATGCCTCGGTCCGGAACCACTCTAATCGAGCAGATCTTGGCCAGTCATTCCCAATTTCACGGGGCCGGTGAGCTGC
This sequence comes from uncultured Isosphaeraceae bacterium, assembly GCA_963850935.1. Lineage (GTDB taxonomy): Bacteria > Planctomycetota > Planctomycetia > Isosphaerales > Isosphaeraceae > CAWFRS01. Next base: position 644,704 of record CAWKNT010000010.1, on the reverse strand, counting down.
CACTGGCCCGGCGAAACTTCCACTCGATCCCCGAACACCTGGGAAAGGATGGGACACCTGTCTCGTGCGTCTCAGGGCTGACTGAAGAGGTTGTTCGCCGAATGGCCGAATGGCACAACGAGAAGTTGAACGCACTGGATGGCGGGCGCACTCCGCGGATTGGCGACAAGATGCCCGACAATTATATTCATTTGGGCCTGCTCCACATTCTGTTTCCCAATGCCACTTTCATACACTGCCGCCGCGACCCGCGCGATGTCGCCGTATCGTGCTGGTTCATCGGATTTCGTACCGTCCGGTGGACCAACGACGTGCGCCACATCGCCGCGCGGTTCGAGCAGTACGAGCGGTTAATGAACCACTGGCGAGCCGCTTTGCCCAGGGTCATTCACGAGGTCGACTACGAGGAAACAGTCGCAGACTTAGAGGGCGTCGCGCGGCGGCTCGTGGCAGCGTGCGGGCTGGACTGGGAGCCCGCGTGCCTCGAATTTCACCGAACCAAGCGGCCAGTTCGTACTGCGAGCTTTGTTCAGGTACGCCGGCCCGTCTACCGCAGCTCGATCGGCCGCTGGAAAAACTACGAATCCGAACTCGCCGAGCTATTCGCGGCATTGTCGCGACCTTGACCCTCCCGCCGGGAGATGTATCCATGACCGCGGACGACTTCCGCCGCATCGCCCTCAGTCTGCCTGAGGCGCTGGAAAGTGCCCACATGGATCATCCCGATTTTCGAGTGCGCGGTAAAATCTTTGCGACGCTCGGCTACCCGGACAAGGATTGGGGAATGGTCAAGTTGACGCCCGAGCAACAGGCGTCACTCGTGCGCGCGGAACCGGCCGTATTTGTACCCGCGAAGGGAGCCTGGGGACGACGCGGCAGTACGAGCGTGCACCTTAGGACCGTCGACCCAGTGACAATGTCCAGCGCACTCGTCGCAGCCTGGCGTAATGTTGCCCCCAAGCGGCTCTCCGATCAGTTTTGATCGAGCAACGCGTAACGCGGACGGCTTATCTGAGTCGCGAAGCCGACACCCGGGCAAGCGCACTCCTTATGCAACGCCAGACCGATGAGACAGGACGCTCCTAACGTCAAACCGCCAAGAGCCCCACGCGCGATCGACCCCCGTGCTGGCGACGCCAAGATATCCGTTTCAGCGATCCGGGCCACAATACCGGTCCGACGACAAGAGCCGGTCCATACACGCCGAATACGACCGAATGAGCGCAGAGGCAGGCTCGGCGGAGCCAAGGAGCGGGTATCGCGATCGAAAGCCGCGACCGAACGAGGAGCCAGGCGGCGGCAACCAGCAAGATTCCGGCCTCAGCGCAACCGCCGCGCTCGTCTCGCGCTTTTGAACCGACTCATCACGATCGGCAGCGCCCCACGAGTTCCGTCCCTCTTCGATATACCGGCGAGAACGCCCCGCTGCGCTCTTGACGGGCAAACTATCATGCTAGCCCACATTGCCGTGTGCGTTGCCCCGCGCGTGCTGGGGCGAACAACGAATTTGGACCGATGCCCTGCGGTCCTGGCGCGGTGACGGCTGTAGGCGGGCAAGAATACCCAATAACCCCGTTGCTGAACAGACCATTCAAGGGCTGCGTCTGATGCACTAAGCGGAATATTCACACAATCTGCGCAAGGTCATTTTGGGAAGAGATTTGAGTCCATGGCGCCGATATTGGCCGCCGGCGAGTGTGTGCGCTCTTGACGTGGATGGATCCGTCCGATTCGGCATGCCCTGGATCGAAGGAAAGTTCGGAAAAGAGGAGATTTTCGGTGCCAACGGACTCTTTGGCTGATTGTTATCGCCGGTTTTGACCGATTTTCAGACTGTTACCACGCAGACCGTGCATGTGAGTTGTGACGGCAGCAGCGAACCAGCCGTGTTTTTCGACTCATCTCACTGCGCCGCCTGCGCCGATATTGTAGTTTGCCGTGCATCTCGGCCTCGGTCCAGGACGGACGAGTCAAGCGTTAGGAGATAATGGAATGTCTCAGCCATCCCGACCGCGGTCCCGCGGCCCAGTGCAGAGGCGAAATCGCGATTACAAGATCGACAGGCCTGTCCCGTTGGAAGTGCGCAGCCTTATGGCGCCAGTGGTCGCGATTCAACCGCTGACCGACACGTTCACGGCTGCCGCGACCCCGACAAACGCGGACCTGGGCACAGTGACGGTCGCGCCGAGCACGACGGCGGCCGCCGTCGACACGATGGCGCCAATCACATCGGTCTCCGAACTGACACCGATCTCATCGTTCGGCGGCGACATCGTCACGATCGCGGCCGGGCCAGGCGGCGTATTCGGCAACGACGTCTACGCGATTTCGCGTGGTGCCGGTGACAATGCCCCGACGGCCGTCAACCGCCCCGGCGTCATCTACCGCGTTGATCCCGCGACCGGACAGGCTAGTGTTTTCTTCGACCTCAACACGGTGCTAAGCCAGACCGACCCCAACAATACGACCCCGGGAACTCCAGCCGCCAACGGTTTGTTGACGTCGACGGGGCTCGTGAACTGGTACAGCATCACCTTCGATTCTGAGGGCGTCTTCAGCGGCACACCCGCGATGTTCGTCAGCAGCGTCAGCCGATCCGACCCCAACAAAAACATCATCTTTGAGATCGCGCCCAATGGCACACTCATGGGCGTGTTCACCCAGATGACCGATGGACTGTCGACATCAAATTTCAATATTAACCCCACGGCGATCTTGATTCCACCGGTGCAGGATCAATCATTCTTGAGCGGGCTGATCGGGGGCAGCGGCATCAGCTCGGTCGGCGGTACCTTTGCCGCCCTCTACTTCTCATCGACCGGCTATTCACCAGGTCAGATCATCAGCAATTCCACCTTGCCCGCGGGCGTTACGCAGACCGAATTGGGGCTAACTTTAGGTGCAGACGTATTTAATAGCGCCGGAACAGTCGTTGGTGCCACGGTACCAACCGGGCCGATTGTCGGTCTGACGGCGGCCAACTCAGACTATACGTCGCCGATTTACTCGATCTTTACCGATTTCGGCACGCCCGCCGCCGGCCAGATCCCGGCAACGCCAGGTTACAGCGGAATCCAGGGCTCCGATGGCGACCTCTTGATCGGTGGTGGTCTGACGCCTGTAAACCTTGGCACCGAGGGCTCGCTCGACTCACTTTCCTTCGGCGCTCTGCCCACGACATTCCGTCGTTTCGAGAGCATCGCATTCGATCAATACGGGTACTTCTCGCAGAGCGTCGCGCTGACCACGACCACCGGTGCATCCACCACTACCGGTGGAACGGGCTTGTCGACATTCACAGTGACTAACGCCGCGCCAGATTACGGCGGCAGCCTCTTCGTCAGCGACTTGGCGTCGGGCCTGTACCTGACCGTTACTCCCTTGGCGCCGTTGCCGACGACCGCCGTGGTGATCCCTGTCCAATCTTCGGGGATAGTGAGCGCGGCGCTCGAGAATCCCGCTTTGCCATTTGACCCGACTTCGAACCCAGTGGTATTTACCATCACGCCCAACGGCGCGGGAATTGGTACATCAGGCGGCCGAATCATTCGCGTGCTGCCCAACGGTTCGGTGAACACGTTTGCCTACGGATTCGACACCAATCCCAGCACCAGCTATACGAGCTTCGTCAACTCGAGCCTCACCATCAGCTTCTCCGCGGATGGTACCGCGCTATTCGCGTCGGACGACCAGGGGATTTGGCAATTCAAAACCACCGCTGACCTCGCCAGCTCGACCAGCGGCACCTTGGTCGGCTTGAACGACTTGCGGACCCTTGGCGTTCCCTACGACGGCCAGAATAGCGCTGTTGCCGTGGTGGACACGGGCGTCGACGCCAAGGTGCCTTCGTTCCGCGGCCGCGTCGCGCCGGGTACCGACCTCTTTACTGGTGGCCTGGGCAACCAAGATACGGCGGCCGCGGGCACCGCGACGACAACCACAGGTGGCGCCGGCGGAGCTGGCGGGGCCGGTACCAACTTGATCGCCAATACGAACGATGGACACGGCACTCCCGTAGCGGGCGTCATCGCCCAGTTCGTGCCGCAAGCGACTATTGATCCGATCGATATCTTTCTGCCGTACAACGCAGGTGTGTCGCTGACGGCCGGCAGTTCCAGCGGTGCCGGCGGTACAGGCGGCGGTACTGGCGGCGGTACCGGCGGCGCCACGGGTGGTTCAACCTCGTTGACGGGAACGACCAACGCGCTCACTTCGAGCGACCTGCTCTATAATGGTCTGACTTACGTCATCCAGCACCCGTTCGTCAACGATCCCGTTCGTCCAGGCAAGGTCGATCGCATCGTCGCGGCGTCGTTTGCCTTCGGCACCACGCAAACATTCCAGAGCGAAGTCGATGCGTACCGGAACTATCCCCAGATCGTGATCGCGCTCAAGAATGCCTACCATAAGTTCCTCAAGGAAGGGATCGCGCCCATCGCGGCCGCGGGCGAATTAGGAGCCCCGCTGGGAGCGGGGGCGCCGACCACATCGACGACCGGGGGCGCCGGCGGAGGCGCCGGCGGCGGCACCGGGGGCACGGGTGCTTCAGGAACCATTATCTCGGGCGCTAACAACGCAGACAACTCGGCGGCCGGCGACTCCAACGGCATGTCACTGCCGGCAGTGCTCAACGAAGTCATTTCGGTGACGGGTGTCTACTCGTTCCCGTACGATGAAACCCCCTCTTCGTCGCCAACCGACACGGTCAACGGCGTCATTCCCAATCCCCTGGGCCCGATTCTGCTCTTCGGTAATGCACTCAAGATCGGTGGCACCGCCGCGGTCGGCTCGACAGGAACCGGCGGGGCTGGCGGCGGGGCTGGCGGCGGCGCCGGCGGGGGCGGCGCGGCGGAGACCCCGCTGGAGGGACAACCGCCAGCGGATTCAACGCCAACGCTCAGCTCCTGGCGGCGGGCGATTTCACGATTTATGCCAATAGAATCGTGGGTTCGACTAACCGGAGCAACGTCACGGATTTTGCCGCCCCTGCCTTGAACGTTCCGACTTTCCGGCGGGAAACCGTATCAGCCAGCAGCGCAACCACCAGTGGCACCTCCACGTCTAACGTGGCGGACCACCTCACGTTTACCCAGGTCGGAACGTCGATGTCCGACGCTATCGTGACGGGTGCCTACTCGCTGGTTTCCTCGGCGCTCAATTACTGGACGAATCTCGCCACATCCAACGGCTACACGGCCGACGCCTATCTGAATACTCCGGTCGGGACCGACTCACTCAACTTCGGCAAGCATGCCTTCCAGAATCTGTCGGCTTGGAACAACCCCAATGGTATCAACGGCATCCTCGCCTGGACGGCGGTGCCGGCTCTCGACGCCAATGACGGCGGGAGTGTGTCCACGCCGCCTACCTTGCCAGGAGGAACCACTTACCGCTCATATGCAACCGTCAACGTGGCCAACGCCGTGGCGGCGATCGAGGGAACCGAAGCGATTCACTATCTCACCGCTCACGGCGATTGGAAATATATTGACACCAATCACGACGGCGTCATCACCGGCCAAGAAGTTCAGAACTTCGTTGACACGGCTGCTGCCTCGGGAAAGCCGGAAGCGGGAGCGATGGCCGCTCTCTTGGGCGGCACTGCGACTTACAGCGCCGTCGAACCGGGTATCAACAACACCGTATTCAACGAAAACCCGGACGATCCCGCCGCCGAACAGCGCCGGTTCAACTTCTTCGATTACGCCGCCGACGGCCAGCTCAACGGGTCGGTTACGATCAGCGAGTTCAAGATGCTCGGCCGCATTCTGCTACCGTCCCCGGATGCCTACGACGTCACCGATCGCCAGCGAGCCTCGGCAAACGGCTTCCTCCTCAATCCGACGGCGAAGCGCGATTTCGTCGCCCTGCAACGGACCTTGCCGCAGTACCAATGGGTACCCCCGTCGGCGATCAAGAAGTACCGCAACGTCTCGCCCGCGCAATTTGGTGTCTCGAAGGGCATACCACCTGGACAGACCTTCCCGCTTTACACGCTGTTCAGTCCGGTCATCAGTTCTAACTCGACGCCCGTGACAACCACAGTCGCGGCCACCAAGAAAGCGGTCGTCAACGGCCAGAACATCCAGGTCGACTATCTGTCGGCGGTGCCTTCGACAGACACGACCGGCACTTCGTCGACCGGCACGACTACAACGGCTAGTACCGCGACCACTACGAGCACAACGGGCACGACGACACCTATGGCGACCTCCACGACCACCGCGGGCACGACTACAGCCTCGACGACGGCCGCGAATTCGGCAGCCGCCGTCACGTATTCAGCGCCGGCATCGACACCTTCGGCAGCGCAGTCCATACTCAATGCTGTAGACCAGGCGATACAGAATTCATCGTCTGCGAACATGCAGTCGGCTACGAGCGGATCCAGCAGTTCGAGCTCGACTGGCGGTACATCGACTCCGACGACGTCCGGCGGGACGCCCTAGTTTTACCCGCTGCTTAGGCGGCGACGAACACGGCGCCGCGGAATATAAAGCCTTCCATAACCGGCCGACCGCGATCATCACGACGATCGCGGCCGGCCCTTTCTCTGCGCGGGATTTGACGCTACGGACGTCAAGTTGTCAATGCCATGCCCTGGATTCTGGATAGCGGCCGGCGTATTCTGAGATCACGTCAGGATCGGTCGCGAAAATCCTGGAAACTATCATTCGAATTACACACGACCCCCAGGTCAGAGCCGAAAATGCAACCCATCGATCGAAGATCTTTTCTTCACGCCGCCGGCGCAATCGTGGCAACTGCGACGCTCCCCGCGCATGAGAACACGCACGCCGCCGAACCGTCCAAGAATCGGTGGAAGAAAGCGTTCATGCTCGGCGGAGTGAGCAAAGGTTCTCCGCTGGCGCAGTTCCAGCTGTTGAAGGACGCCGGTTTCGAGGGTGTTGAACTGATCAGTCCGAGCCAGATGTCACTTGATGACGTGATCAGTGGCGCGATAAGACCGGACTGATCATTCACGGAGTGAGTGGCTCGCGGCACTGGCGGGATCCACTCTCCGATCCCGACCCCGAAGTGGTCGCCCGTGGTGTGACTGCGATTCGCCAGGAGTTCGCCGACTGCAAGGCCTACGGCGGTACAACCGTCTTGGTCGTGCCCGCAGTCGTCAAGAAGAATGTCGGCTACCGCGATGCTTACAAGCGGTCTCAAGAGAATATTCGCAAGCTAATACCGGATGCCGAAAAGTTCGGGGTCAAGATCGCGATCGAGGAGGTTTGGAATAAGTTTCTCTTGAGCCCGGTCGAATTTTCCCGCTATATCGACGAATTCGAGAGTCCCTGGGTGGGTGCGTACTTTGACGTCGGTAACGTCGTCGAGTATGGATACCCCGAACAATGGATCCACGAACTCGGCAAGCGGATCTTGAAGGTGCATATCAAGGAATACGCCAAGGACAAGCGCTTCAATTACCGGCTGGGCGAGGGCGAGATCGACTGGGGTGCCGTCCGCGCGGCCTTGAGCGAAGTCGGCTACGACGGCTGGATCACCGCGGAAGTGCCCTTCGGGAATCTTGCGGAGATGCGAGATGTCGTCCGCCGGATGAACGATTTGTTGCAGATCGCATAATGCATTGACAGAGGAGGCGACGATGACGGCGCGATCACCCTCGCGGCGCGATTTCTTGCGGGTCGCCGGCGCGACCAGCCTGTCGGGCCTAGCTCAAATAGCGAGCGGAGCGGCGAGCGGCAACTCTAAGCGCGCGATGACGATGGATCTCGTCTGCGGGAATCTCGGCGTAAAGGCCGACCTGCCGACGGCCATTGCTTTGGCCCACGCCCATGGGTTCGAGTCGGTGGCGCCAGACGCCGGCTACCTCGGTCGGCTCTCTGACGGACAACTCACCGACCTTTTGGGCGAGCTGAAGACGAAGGGTCTTACCTGGGGCGCTGCCGGACTCCCAGTCGATTTCCGCGGCGACGACACATCCTTACGGGCGGGGATGATCGAGCTGCCCGCATTTGCCTCCGCACTGAAGCGCGCCGGGGCGTCCCGGGTCGGTACGTGGCTCCGACCAGCGCACGACCAGCTCACCTACATCGCCAATTTCCGGCAGCACGCCCGCCGCCTGCGCGAGGCGGCGGCTGTACTGGGAAATCATGGGCTGCGCCTGGGGCTGGAGTACGTCGGTCCGCGAACGTCCTGGGTGTCGGCCCGATATCCGTTTATCCACACGCTGGCGGAGACACGCGAACTGATCGCAGAGATCGGCCGCGACAACGTAGGACTGGTGCTCGATAGCTGGCACTGGTACACGGCGGGCGAGACGGCCGTCGACCTGCGCGGCTTGACCAATCGGGACGTGGTCGCCTGCGACCTGAACGACGCGCCCAGGTCCGTTCCGGTCGACCAACAGCGGGATGGCGTGCGCGAGCTGCCGTGTGCGACCGGCGTCATCGACTTGCGGGCATTCCTGAACGCGCTGGCGGCGATAGGCTACGACGGCCCAGTGCGCGCCGAGCCATTCAACGCCACGGTACGGACCCTCCCAGCCGAGGCGGCCGTTGCGGCGACGGCACGGGCGATGAAGCATGCGTTCGCGCTCTTAAACTGAGCGAGCGTCGCAATGCCCCAGCCCTGGCGGCTGGTACACGAAGCCCGGCTTCCGTAGGAGCATCGCCGCAAATGGATCCTCGGCCGATCAGCGCGAAGGGCAACATGAAACCCATGTCTTTGCGCTTGTCGACGACGCTTCTATTCCTTGTTCACTCAGCAATCTAGTCGGTACTGACGGCGGCTGTCACGCCCCAAATCATCAAGGCTCAGACCTTCAGTTTCTTGAGAAAGGCGACACTCTGCTGGGTGAGCTCCCAGTTCTGTTCGACAAAGTAGTTCTTGACCCCACCCGCCCTTGCAGCGTTAAAGGTCTTGACCCAGTCGATCGTGCCTTGGCCGAGTGCGACTTGCGGCCGTTGCCCCGTCGTCGCATCCGCCGAAGCATTCATGTTCACGTCCTGAAGATGCATCGAATTGAAGCGGCCAGGATATTTGAGGAAGTACTCGGCGCCGACCAAGCCGACTGTGATCGCTGACATCTGGAACTGAAACTTGACCAGCTTCGGATCGAGCAGGTCGAACAACAGGTCGTAAGTCCGTTTGCCGTCGACCATCGCGTGTTCGAAATCCTCGTTGTGCAAGCCCTGTTGAAGCTCAGCCTTCGCCGACACGGCCGCGATCTTGTTGTATTCGTCTGCAGCTCTTTTCACTTGTTCCAACGTCGGGCTGTCACCCTTGGCACCCAGGGTCGCGGTTATCATTTGCGTGATACCGATTTCTTGCGCCACTCGATGCTCTTCCCATGGCTGTTGCGCAGTTCGCCCATACTGAAGTGCGAACTCTCGGCCTGCATGCCATGATCATCGAGGATCTTCTTGACTTCCTTCGCGTCCGCGAGTGTTCCGAACTCGTGACCGAAACCGATCGGCGAACACAACTCGAGCCTGGTCACGCCGATCTCGGCCACCATCCTGGCGAAGGCAGTAAAGTCCTTGAGCATCGAACGCAGGGGCCACACCTGGCATCCAATCGGCAGCGGAGTCGTGCTGGTTTGGCCTGCTTTTGTCAAATCCTCAACAGTCATGTGAAATTCTCGGGATCCCAATTGCGCGTAATCGCGGAAAAAGCATGTTAGTAAGTTGTCGCCAGTTTCACCGATTCGATTGGCGCGTGCAATGCCTGCGATCCCATTCGAGGCCGGGCTTTGAGGGAAAGAGTCAAGTGTGCGGTATTACGCCCTCCGCGCGGCGAAGTATCGCTTGACTGAATTCAAGCACCCGACGTTTGGCGTGTCGGAGAATCGGTTCCGATCTGGAAACGGCCGGCATGATGTTGGCCCAGGCGCATCGGAGCGTGGCTCTCAAGGTTCTGGCCCTCGATTCTGGGTTCTGATATGGTGCTCGAATGCGGGGCGACTCATTTTCGCAAGACTTCACGCCCACGTTCGACGTGCTAATTGTCGGCGCGGGGGCGACCGGTGCTCTCGTAGCGCTGCGGATGGCGGCGCACGGGCTGACGGTCGCCGTACTGGAAGCTGGGCCGCGGTTCCGCGGGCCGACGGCTTTGCAGAACGCGGAGACGAACGCGGGCAAGATCATGTGGTCTGAGCCTCGCAACTTCGTCGGCTCGGATTTCGTCGTTCCGAAAACGGGAACCGGCGTCGGAGGCGGCACTTTGCCCTGGCTCGGCGTGGTGCCTCGATTCCATCGCGACGATTTTCGCACATTCTCCACGGAAGGCGTTGGGGCGGATTGGCCAATCGGCTACGACGATCTGCGGCCGCATTATGAGAAAATCGAAAGCGAGTTCGGCGTGGCGGGCGAGTGCGGGCCATTCGCGCCAGAGCATTACACGTTGCCGATGCCGCCGCACCGCATGAACTGGCACGGCCAGGTGCTGGCGCGGCGCACGGAAGCTCGGTGCGCATCCATTCGCGCCCCCCATCGCGATCAATTCGGTGGAGCGGGACGGCCGGCCCGCGTGCATCTCGTGCGGCTGGTGTGGTTCGGGTTGCCCCACCGAAGCAAAGGCCACCGCCGCCAACACCTATCTGGCGAAAGCCGAGCGGCTGGGGGCACGCGTCATCAGCGAGGCGTTCGTACATCGCGTGAATTACGAGGGCGCCAAAAACCGCGTCACTGGCGTGGAGTACTTCGATCGCGAGCGGCGCGAACATCGCATCGAGGCGAAAGTGGTTGTCTTGGCAGCTCACGCCGTCGAAACACCGCGCCTTTTGCTCCTTTCTGCGAATGGCACATTCCCCGACGGCCTGGCAAATTCCAGCGGGCTGATCGGGAAGAATTTCATGAGCCACCCTACCTGGCAAGTCTTCGGTACGTTTGATGAGCCCGTGAATGCGTTCAAGGGAATGCAGATGGGCCACGTCATGGTGCAAGATTACTACCGCCCGAACTCGCGAAATGGGTATGCTCGCGGCTTCATCCTTCTCAGCTACATGACGACGCCCGTTACCTTCGGCAATCTGAGCGGGTCGATGTTTGGTCAGGAATTGAAGGACTTTTTGCATGAATACGCGCACACGGCCGCGTGGTGGGCGCATGCGGAAGGTTTGCCCGATGAGCGCAACACGATCACATTGGATCCAGAATTGCGCGATACGCGCGGCTTGCCAGCCGCACGCGTCACTTACCAGTGGGGCGACAACGATGTGAAGCTCGCCGCCGCCGCCCGCGACAAAGCCGCACTCATGATGGCGGCATCCGGCGCGAAAAGTTCACATCGGCCTGAACTATGGTGCGCATGCGATGGGTTCGTGCCGCTTGGGACGCGACGCACGGTCCTCGGTGGTGAACGAGTTTTGCCAGACGCATGACGTGAAGAATCTTTACATCTGCGACACGAGCGTGTTCGTGACAAGCGCGGGCGTCAACCCAACACTCACGGCAATGGCCATCGCCGATCGCGCTGCGGAGCATATTCTCGCCGTCGGCTAGCGACAGGACTTGGAAGCGAAATGAACGAACCTTCCGTCAATCTCGACGACGCTCTCGCGCTCGCCGCCCTGGCGGACGGTATCATTCCCGCCGATGAGCGCGACGCCGGTGCTGCGTCGGTCCATGCAGGGCCAATAATTGCCGAGCGCATCGGCGCACTCTCTCCCGGGCCTTCATCGGAAAGCGGTTGCTACCCAGACTTCGATCAAGCTCAAGGGCCGACAACACGATCGCGGCAGAATTCTGCAAAAAGCCGCTTCGCTCATTGAAAAACATGGCGAGGAACTTGCGCAACTCATCACGATCGAAAACGGCAAGCCGATCGGGGAGGCGAAGCGCGAGGTCGCGACGGCCGAGAGCAACAGCAGCAGCGCGTCCTCGACTACGTGCGCGTAGGGCGTGAGGAAAAAGCAACCGCCGTGGCGGGTGAAAAGGCCCCGCTCGGCGAGCTAGAAACAGGGTTCTTCGTCGAGCCGATTATTTTTACATGTGTTCATAACCGAATGCGCATTGCCCGGGAGGAAATCTTCGGCCCGGTGATTTGCGCGATCCCCTTCTACGACCTGGCGGATGTCGTCGCTAAAGGCAATGACTCGCCGTTCGGCCTGGCGGCCGGTGTATGGACGCAGGATATCAATACATGGCACCAGGTCGCCGCCGCGCTCGATGCCTGCACCGTATGGATGAATTGCTACAATGCTTTCGACAACGCGTTTCGATGGGGCGGTTTCAAGCACAGCGGCTGGGGTCGCGAAAAGGGCCCGTACGGCCTCGACCTCTTCACGCAGATCAAATCCATCATCAGCAACTATACGCGAACCTCGCCTCGCCCGCATCAATCCAGCCTTGGCTTGAGCTCTCGCGATTGTCCGGGGCAGATCGCGGCACTACCGGCCGAGGCAAATGGCTGATGCCTCAAAGCGGAAAACACGGCACGATCGGCCCACTTGAAATCGGTGTCCATCCCACTTAGTTTCAAGGCCGCTCGGATCTACTGACGCCACCTATTACGAGTTCCGAGCCGTTCCACAAACATGCATTCAAGTACGCTGTACTGAGGGATTCGCCGATGAACTCACCCGATAAGGACGATGGACCGGAAGAGCAGCTCGAGCCCAACAAGCAGGCAAAGGGCGGTGCAACACCCGTTTCTCCCGTGAAGTCCGTTCCCGTCGCCAAATCTTTAGTAGCCGCACTCGTCGTTGCCTTGGGCGCGGGCATCGTGGCGTGGAGCTTGGCCAACCCATTTCGCGTTTCTGAATTACAGAAAGAGGAGTTTGGCCGACCGGGCGAGGGAAACGCACGTGACGGCGCGGCGATTGCCAATCCTGCGCCAGTAAATTCGTAACTGCCGATCGACCCGTCAGAATCTCGTTGGTCGAAACCAAGGTTTTGGCGACTCAGAACGGGGTCATAGGTTATGCAATCCTCGGTGCGATCATGGCGGGTGCCCTCGGCGCGACAGCTGCTCTGCTCAATGGACGTCGTTCGATCTCTCTCATGTTTCTTGCCGGTCTTACAGGCGTTGTGCTCGGTGCGTGCGGAGGTGCGGTGAGCTCGTTCGTCCTGATTCCCGTGTACTTCGCCAATCTTGAGTCGGCCGACGTGACCTTTTCGATTCTGATCCATCTCGGAATCTGGACAGTCCTGGGCGCAGCCGCAGGTGTCGCCTTCGAAATAGGGTCAGGGAGCCGACGCGCGTTTATCCCCTGTTTAGTGGGAGGAATCACTGGCGCGTGCTTGGCAACGCTGCTGTTTGACCTATCGGGAGCCTTCTTTCCACTTGCCCATACCGAAAGACCGCTCGCAGAAGAGGCAAGCACTCGATTGGCGGCGAACATCGTTCTTGGTCTATGCGTAGCAGTCGGGATCGTGGTTGTCGCTTCCCAGAGGCCCCGAATCCCCGTCAACAAAACTTGATGCGGCAAGCGATGTCAATCGTGGGACAAACCGCGTTTGCCACGACGAGCAAGCGTCTTCTGATCGTGTGGTAGAGCCACGTTCAAAACCTCAAAAACTACGGGCCGGGAGAATTCTCCCGGCCCGAGCGCAATATTGAGGCCGCGTCCCATCAGTCAACAGATCAACGACCGCAGGCGGCGATGGTTGTCGACCGAGGTCAATATGCGTCGGAGCTGATCACTTCACCATTCGCCTTGGTGGCAATCTGCCACCATGTCGGACGGCTGATGGAGTTCTTGATGAATTGAACGTGGCCGTCGGCCATTGTCACATTGACGCCACCCGGGTGGGTACTCGTGGATGGCACCGTCCAACTTGAATCGGTGTTGCAACCGACGCCGCAAGCTTGGTCTGAAAATCGGCATCCGTTGAAAAGGGATTCATTTGGCGTCTGGGTGGCATTGAACATCGCCATGCCAGGGATGCCAATGATCCAACGGTAGCCACGGTAATCCGCAATGCTACCCGACGCTGCCGCTCGGAACCCGGCCGCACATGTCTGAATGTCGCCCATTACCAAGGCAAGTGCGTTCGGTACCGCGCTGAGGTCGTAAACGTCGCCACTTTTCGGAGCGCCCCTGATTGCAGAAAGACGAAGTTGCCGCGATACTGCGATCCGTTTCCGCCGGTATAACCCGAGCTTCCCTGCCCAGTGAGAGCCTCGGCGAATGCCATCGTATTACTCAGACCATCGGTCACGCCCTGAAGAGTGTAAGACTTCCATATTGTGAAAATGCCGGTGGTATCGCCTTGGTTTAGCGTCGTGAAGTTGCTCACCTGGTAGTACGGCATGTAGGTCGTGGTGCCGAAGCACCCCGCGTAATTGCAAAGATTCAAATTGCCGGAATAGGGATCCGACGGGCAAAGAAACGCGCTGACCTTAGTGTTGTAAGAGGTGATATTAGGGGGCTGGGCGTAGCCGTAACCGGTGTCCGGGCAGATCATCATGTTAAACGCGTTAAAGATTGCCGATTGCTCCAGGTACGGGAGCATCATCGCCAAGGCGCTGTAGTTTTCCCATTCGGCTGGGCCGCCTGCGGCGGGGCTGGAACCTATAATACCATACTGCGGGGTTCCACCCATCGGAAATGAGTTATTGGACGATACATAGTTGTGCATGGCGAGCCCGATCTGCTTCAGGTTGTTTGTGCACTGCATCCGACGCGCCGCTTCGCGGGCCGACTGCACAGCCGGAAGCAAAAGCGCTATCAACACGGCGATGATCGCGATGACGACCAGCAACTCGATGAGTGTGAAACCTCTCTTGGCGCTCGTTGACATGAATACCTCCCCTTTTGTTGTGACGGATCTTGATGAATGCAAACCACCTTCGTGCCGAAAATCCGTCAGAGCAAATCTCCGGCCGAGTCTTCCGACAGCCTGCTCTTTGCGTTTTTGATTCCCCTGGGGCAGGCGGGCTGGGGTCCGAACGCTTGCCTGGAATTTCGTATCGATCTACCGCGATTGGGGACGATGAAACCTCGAAAATGCCGGATTTCGAGCGTGCGAACTTTCCGAAAAAATGCGAGTACGCAACGGCTCATTTTCTGCGGGCGGTCGGCTTTCCGGTTGCGGCTTTATGCCTGTTCGCATAAAACCCTTTGACTTTTGCCTTTTGCTCAGAGTCGATGGGGCCACTGTCCGCGACCTGGGAGCCGTCCGACGGCCTCGAATCGCATCCGCTCAATCCACCCGAGCACGCAAGCAGCAACCCGAACGCAGCCACGGACAACAGCAAAGGGCGAACGATGCGCATGGCGAATCCCCTCGAAAAATGGTCAGATCGTCCTCGAACCTGAGTCCTCGCGGATAAATCCGCCCAACGACGGCGGTCCGAGCGGCGAGTTGACTGCGAGACAAAGACGGAAACCGAAAGCAGATGTTTCAACGTGAGTCCGAACGCGAACGATTCTTCGTGTTATTATAAATGCATGCGTCTAATACGTTGGGTGCCGCCCAGTACAGATTCGTCGCGACATCGGAACAGTCGCTGTTACGTGAGCTCTGCAGTGGCCTCCGTCAGTTCTTGCTCAAATCAGCCATGAGCAGGGGCTTGCTCTGGATGTCAACGCGGAGCGACCCACAGTCGGCCCATACTTCACGACGCATCGTGCGGGAACCCCTTAGTTGGAAAAACCGGACCAACTAAGCAGAGACTAGTCAGGCAATAGAACAGAATTCAATCAAAATTTTCAAAAATCTTATTAATACAGCGTCAGCGCTTGTACGCGATTCTTCAACGTTTGCGGCGCAAATCAGCCGATTCGCTATGACCTGGTTCAATACCAACGGCAACGATGTCGATCAGGTGAAAAACACGTATCATGTCGTGAATAACGACAACTTGCTGATCATTTCTGATAAGCAAGGGTTTTACGGACCTCTCGACCGGATCGGGACCGCGATTCAGGCAATGTAGTAATCGATTTTGTTATGACTGCTGATCCGAAAATCGCAGTAGAACCGGGTTTAGTTGCGCCCGCAGCGCAGCCTCCTTCGCCTGGCGTTAGGGCCGGCGCGGTTGTGTTGATCGGGACTTGGTTTGGCTTGATCGCGGGCTTCGCCGACACTGGCTTCCTCGTCATGAACAGACGATTGATCGATCACGACTTTTATCACGTGGGGGCCGATTTCCCCTGGATTGTTCCTTTGGGCGTCCTGGTACTTGTCGTTGCACCCGCCTTTTTTATCGCTCTCTTTGCGCGGATTCGGGGGCCGATAAGCCCAGGTGTGCCGGTGATGGTGCTGTCATTCCTTGCATTCCTTGAACTTTGTGCTCGGCTGCGGCTGCACATGTGGGCTGCGGTGATCGTAAGCACTGGACTGGCCAATCAGTCGGTTCGGTTGCTACGGCCACGATTGCCGGGGTTTTTGGGGCTAGTGCGGCGTTCGGTGGGATTGCTCGTTGCGATCTTCGTCGCAACCACAATCTTCACTACTGGCCAACGCGTCTGGTCGGAGTATCGCCAGCAGGCGAACTTGCCGCCGCCGCCGGCGGGCGCAGAACGTGCTGTTGATCGTCTGGGACACGGTGCGGACCGCCAACACGAGCTTACATGGGTACCGCCGGCCTACGACACCAAATCTCCTTCGGCTGGCGAGCCGCGGCGTGCGGTTCGACCAGGCATTCGCGGCGGCGTCGTGGACGTTGCCTTCACACGCGAGCATGCTTACAGGACGATGGCCTCATGAGTTGCGTGTCGGCTGGAAAACGCCAGTGCGGGATGGTGTGCCCACACTGGCGGGTTACCTTGCCTCGCATGGGTATGCGACAGCGGGGTTCGTGGCGAATCTCGATTATTGCAGCCGTGAGACCGGCCTTGCTCGTGGTTTTGCCCATTACGAGGATTTTCCATACAGCGTCTTGGATACCTTCAACCGGTACATCGCGCTCGGACGACGGATCGACAACTCTTTGTGGACGTCTACGATTGACGCGTGGGTGGAGAGAAAGACCGGGCACTGGTACGACCTGATCCCGCGGTCGAAAGAGCACCTGAAGAATGCGGACGCGATCAACGATTCGTTTCTGAGGTGGCTGGGGAAGCAGCCGAAAAAGGGGCGGCCGTTCTTCGCGTTTCTCAATTACAACGACGCGCATACTCCGTATGAGGTGCCAGACAAGTCGATACCGGGTCTCGGTCTGCGCCCCAGGTCATCGCGTGAGCGACAGATGCTTGAGGGCTTTATCGGGATTGACAAGACCACGCTTTCCATTGACGACGTACAATTGGCAACTGATGTGTACGACGATTGTATTGCTTATCTCGATCTGCGGCTGGGATTGCTGCTCGACGAGCTGAGCCGGCAGGGAGTGCTCGAAAATACGTTGGTGATCGTCACTTCGGACCACGGCGAGCACTTGGGCGATCACGGGTTGTTCTTCCACGGCGGCAGTTTATACCGGCAGCTCGTGCAGGTGCCGTTATTGATCGTGGGTAACAAGGAAGTACCCGCCGGCCGGACGGTCGGCGAACCGGTCAGTTTGCGCGATCTGCCGGCCACGATCATCAACTTGCTCGGCTTGGGCCCGGATCACGGATTTGGCGGCCGATCGGTTGCACGGTACTGGCAACCCCGAAGTCCGGGAGTTCGTGTCGTGGACGATCCATTGCTCATGGAGACAACGAAGCCCGAATTGATCATAAACGGCGGCCGGGAGCCGGCGGCCAGAGGCCCGATGAAAGCAGTGGTTGCCGCAGGGAGGCACTACATCCAGATGGGGGATGGATCGGAAGAATTGTACAACATCAATTCAGACGTTGAAGAGAAGGTTAATCTCGCGCGACCCCCTTGCGTTGCCGGTTCTTGCGGAGTTGCGGAATCTCATGGGGCTGCTGCTCGAAAAACGGTAAGGTGCGGCAACGTCCTTCGCCGCGTTGCGTTTTGAAACGATCCCCCTACTGCGCCGTTAGCCATCGAATGATCTCCTCCGCATTCTGATCGGGAGGAAAAACGGGATAGAAGACGTGCTCGATCGTCCCATCTTCGATCACGAGGGTAAATCGCTTGAGCAGAGTCATGCCACTCGTCTCGAAGCTCGGCAAGCGCATTGCGCTGACGAGCGTGTGGTGCTCATCCGATAGAATAGGAAAGGGCAGATGCAATCGCCTTGCGGCCTCGGTTTGATAGGCGCTGTCCTGCGTAGACAGCCCGAACAGATGACTAACTCCCAGAGACTTTAGCTCGCTGAAGTGATCACGAAACGAGCACGATTGCGGCGTACATCCTCGAGCCCCTGGTATCAAGTCCCAACCGTCCGGATTCTCGACCCCAGGCCTTCCTGTTCTGGGATACGCGTAGACGACGACGAGGCCCGTCAATGCTGATAGATCAACAGTAGTCCCATCAGTCGCGGGGAGGGGGACCGAGGGCATTTTCATGCCGATCAGGTGACGCGCGGCCCCGTCGTCGGTTGGCGCGGGAATTTTCGACCAATCCGGAGTTTCGATCTGACTGCTCATGACCGCCCGTTTCCGTGATATTCCGGTTTCGCCGTCATTTCGACTTCGCCGTGTTCGGTTTTTGAATCTCGATCTCCTCGAGCGTCGTGGCGCAGAGGAAGTCATCGAAATAAATGGTGTCGACCGATTTGGTGTGCGGGTCGCGATGAATTCCCGGCTGGGAGAAATAGACGCTTTGCGGCCCCTTCGTCTGCACCTTCTTATCCAAGACCACCACGCCGTCCCACCAGAGCTTGACATTCCCTTTGGCCGGATCTTCCGACCAATGAATGTGCATACCCAGTTGATGCCATTGGCCGATGGTGAAATCCCCCTCCCAATGAACGCCCTTTCGGCCCAGGTTGCCCGTGCCGTATTTGATGAGCGTGCCGGCCCCGTCCTTTTTCGGCTCGACCCACCACGTCATCACGTTGTTGTAGCGCGGCGGCGGGCTGCCTTCCCAGTAGAAGAAATTGTCGCGATCCTTGGGGGGATCTTTCATGTACATGTAAAACGACACGAAACGTGTCGGACCCCTCCTTGACCGTGACCTTGGGCCCATTGGCCTGAACGCGCAATTGCCGCGCGTTGAAGATGTTGTCTTCGTGGATCGTGAATCGGCCGGCGTATTTGCCGGAGTGAACGATATCGGTGACGACCTCGATATGCCCCGGTTTGATATTCTTGCTCTTGCCGCTGAATTGACTGAAGTCGCCGGTTTCGAAGTCGGCCTTGAAGAGAATCTCGGCCGCTGCCGGTTCGAGCCAGAAAAACGCACCCGACAGCAGAATGACAAACGCCAAACAGCCATGCTGGGTTATTGGTTTCATACGCAACCCTTGTCGTTTGTTTTGTACGGTAGGAATCGCGACCGACCCGTCTGCGGCGATCGCCGAGTTACGGCCTTGTGATCGCTTGCTCTAAAATGGTAGCCGCCGATTGTACCAGTTCGATTTGGCCGTCAACACCACCATGGAGTCACGAACAGCCCGGCCCCGTCAAGGGGTAGCGCCGATGGCAGGCTTGCATCGAGATGGTGAGAATAATGGACGTCGCATGAGCCTGTAGGTTTGATCGCCCTGAGGTCGATCTCATTTTCGAGATGGTTCCGGCAATCTGCCGTCGGCATCCGCCAAGTCCCACACCCTGAGCATGGCGTCTTCGCCTCCTGAGGCCAGGATCCTGGCGTCCGGCGTGAACACCGTGCAGTATTCGCCACGCGCCCGAAACAGGTTTAGTATGCCCCCTGTGGCAACGTCTCGGAGGCAGACGATTTGACTGTGTGTCACCTCGATGAGTGTCTTGGAGTCGTTGGAAAAGGCAAGTTGCGAAACTATTTCGTTCTCGTTATGAAAGATCGCTCTCCTGGCCAGTCACAGCACTCCAGAGTCTGGTACCGCGGGTCATGCTCCCTGCCGCCAGCATCAATCCGTCGGGTGAAAATGCCAGTCCCAAAATCCGATTGTTTTCCAGGTTCGATCCCATCAATTCTCGACCTTTGCCATCGGTGTAATCCCAAAGCTTCACCATTCCGTGCGTGTCTCCCGATGCCAAAGTCTGTCCGCCAGGCGCGAATCGAAGAGCGGTGACCACGCCGTTGTGACCAATTAACGTTGACTTCGCAACTGTCGTAGCGACATCCCAAATGGCGATTGATTTTTCGCCGCCGGTCGCCAGCTTTTTACCATCGGGCGAGAACGCGACGCAGAGGAATTGATTTGGGTGTCCGTGCAATGTCGCCCGTTTCTCTCCAGTGGCCACGCTCCAGAGCACAACCTCACATTGGCGTGCCGCTCTTCCATTTTGTCCCAAAAAATTGGAATTGCTCGCTGCTGTGCGCGCACTATCAGTCGGGATGTACTCGGGAGGCTAAACGGATGGTGGGCAGAGAGACGGAGATCCCGCTAGCATTGATCGACACTGAGGACGAACCGTCGTTGACGCAAGCGGATCGAGACTCTGTGCTCAACCTCGGTCTGGCCGTCACCGACAACGATGCTGAAGTGCATAAACAGATGAGTTATGCCTACCTGCGCATCGCCAACCAAACGACCTCACCCTGGCTCTTTGGCAAGATCGCTTGGAATTTCGCCATCAAGCTTGTGCCGCAATAGCCGCAAATCACTCCGGCACATGAGGCACCTCGGGTTTCTGGTCCTTCGTTCTCGAAGACAACATCCCGCCCTTCACCATGCTGGTCAAGACCGCCAGGCTGAAGAGCAGCATCCCGACCGCGATATAATCGATGCCGGCGGCGAACTGACGGAGCGAGCAGTAGCCTCGCCAACCAACGCCCGCCAGCCAGACAAACACAATGAGCCCGGCCGACGCGAGCGAGGTCCGGTGCCCGAGCACGAAGCCGTAAGCTGCGATGATCACGCAAACGATGAACGGATACACTTCGAAAGCCCATGACGCAATGGCTGGCGATCGTTCGACCGTCCCGGTCAAGACCATCAGCGAGCCGAGAACCGCCATCGCTGCTCCCACGGCACGAAAAAAGTGGCCTATCATGTCGTTGAACACGGCACCGATCCCCAGCGCGGCTACGAGCGCGACGTGAAACGCGATCGGTCCCGGATGGCTTTGCACGCTCGTCCCGCGCACGGCGATCATCGCGGCCGCCACTAAAAATGCCGTGCCAATTATGCAGCGTCCGATACTTCGGCGCACGAGTCCAATCGCCGTTTGCGCCACAGCCAGGATCACGATTGGCAACATTTGCGGTGGAACGAGCTCAGTCAGGTCGAGAGTCCCAGGCGACACGAACGCAAGTGCGGCGACTGTAGCCATCAGGGCGTCGAATGCCAGCGGCACGCGCCGCAGCGCCGCATAGGCGTAAAAACCCGCCGAGATGAGCATTGTCAGGTAAAATGGGGTTCCCCCCAGGCGAGAGACAAACCGCTCGAGGAACCACTGGTACGTCGGATCGGCGCGATGACCGACGAGCGTCAAGAACACCAGAATCGGGGGCACGAGCAGCGCACCGACGGCAACCCCCTGCTGCCGCTCGACCAGCCCGATCTCGAGCAGGATTGCTGCAACTGCAAGTCCAAACGGAACGAGGAAATAGGGCCCGAAGATGTACGGCTCGCCTCCGGCAGACGGCACATGGTGCATCGACCAGCACAAAAGCGCCGACCGCGCGGGGACGGCGAAAGCGAGTACTCCGAACAGGGTCCACGGATACCACGCCCAGCGCCACGGGCTGCCGTTGTCGCGCACGTAGTCGCGGCCGCGGCGGATCGCGGGCACGAGCGTGAGAAAGACCAGCGCCGCGGCGGGCGAAAAGCCAAACAGGGCCCACGACAGTTCCTCGCTGAACGGTCGATCGACGAGCGGCGTGAGGGCCATTGGGTAAACGAAGAATAGTGTGATAATAAAGTAATAAGGCGCGCGGAACAGCGGCGGCAGGTGCAGGCGTATCCCGCGCAGCATTCCCTCGCTGACCGCCACCGCGAATAAAAGCCCTCCGAAAAAGCAGGCAACCCCGCGCATCGGATCGCGCGCGACCACCTCGTCGAAGGTCACGGACGTCGCAAGGATCATGAGCACGACCAACAGCATCACCGTCCGGACATCGTCCCAGACACCAACGTACCGCACCAGCAGACACGCCGTCACTGCCAGCAGCAGCGTGTACCCCGCCATCCCCGACAAGAGCAACCAGGTCTGCGAGGCGTCGACTTGTGAGCCGAACGAGACCCATAGCCCCATGCAAACTAGCAGTGCACTGAGCACGTAAAAAGGGTTGCTCGTGCATACCCAGCCGAACACACCGCGCGAGCCCCGAACGACCGGCAGCCGTGCGGCCTCAGCCTGAACATCGAGACAAGTCATGATAATAGCCCTCGATATGACAACGCGGCTCCGGCAACGAGATATGATATGGAAGCGCGCCGGCTACCGTAATGTTATCGTAACCTGGCTATGACAGATGTCGCAAGAGGGTGCGGACGATAGGGCGATCTGCTTTTCGTCGTTTTGCAGAGTAGGGCCAGTCGCAGTGGAAAACAGATTCGCTGATGCGAACAGATGGTCCGCTGAACAAGACAAGAATGCCTTCGGCGCCGATGTTGGGCTTACTCAGACTATTCTTTGCTTCAGGACGGCAGTTAGCTCGGATAGTTTGGTGCGCTGCTTGCCCGCTGCATCAAAATTCCCGGGATCGAGCCACGCCTCGAACGCTCCCTGGAGTGCTGGCCACTCAGCATCAATGACCGTAAACCACGCCGTGTCCCGGTTGCGTCCCTTATAGACGGTTGCCTGGCGGAAAGTGCCCTTCGTATACGAAACCGAGACGCTCTGCCGCTGCACAGGAAGGCGCATTGAGCACGTCACATTTCCACTCGTAGCGCCGATACCCCAGTTCGAACGCCCTTTTCATCATGACGTACATGGCTTCAGTAGCGGCGGCAGACCGCTGCAGTCGCGGGGAAAAGTTGAGATGACCGACCTCAATTGACCCAGCGGAAGGAGTAATTCGCATGTAACTGGCCACGCCGACGGGCTTGCCACTTTCGAGTATCGCGAAGAACAATGGGTCACTCTCCGCATGCACGGATTCCACCCATTCTCTATAGCCTTCGAGCGTGCGAAAGGGACCATATGCGAGGTAGGTCCAGCCAGGATCGTTCCCAGCGTACGCTTCGTACAGGGCAGCCGCGTGGACCAGAGCATCCAGCGGTACCAGATGACAATAGCGGCCCGCAAGCGGTTCCCGACGTGGGAACGGTGGCGGCGTCCACTTCGGAACCGCGAGGCCGATGGGTTGGCCGAACTCGTTCAAGATGTGATCCATGATTTGCTTGCCAAGGCTATGATGCGTGTCCGGTCCGCCCAAAGTTGTCGGCCGCGCTTAATTCGCACTCTTGATTCGAATATTCCGATATTCGATCACGTTTATCTCAGATTGCAAGGCGAGAGGCCCCTTTTCTGGCAGTTCCATCGCGGCCTCGAGGAGCTCGCCGTTGCAGGTGCATCGGGCCTTATTACCACTGACCACCACTTCGATCGCGTTCCAGTCGCCGTCTCGGTAGCTCTTGAGCGTCTTGTAGGGGCCGGCGCGGGGGTAGTCGCGGATTTGAAGCTGATGCGCGAAGGCCTTGTCGCGCAGGTGCAGGCCGCTATTCGCATCTCTGGAGGCGCGGAATTCCAGACGAAGGGTGAAATCGCCGACGAAAGCCTCCACCGTGTCGATCTCGATCACCTTTGGCGGCTTATCCTTCGAACCGGTGACCACGAGCGTCCCGTCGCGGACCAAAAAGCGGCCGTCGTCGGAGGCCGTCTTGCCAGTTAGCTCGGTCTTGCCCACCTGCCAGCCGGTCAGGTCCTTGCCGTTGAAGATCGGCCTGAAACCAGGCTCGTCCGCGCTCGCGTCGATCGCGAGTGCGGTCAACGCGAGAAGCGCCAGGGCGCTCGACCGGATCCGCCGCTCAAGGTAAGTCATCAGATGCTCCCCCAGAGGATGATGCTATTCGCCGGCTACGTCTCGTAGCACATGACGTCAACATAGCCTCCGTGCCGCCGTCGAGAAAGCCCCAGCTGAGCACTTCACCATACGGATCGCGGTCTTGCTGCCCAACCGGACGCAAATTGCAAATGTTTTCAGCGATCGGACCGCTCAACCGGCACTACAATCCTCGGAGAAGGCGGTCCCAGCAGAATCGGCAAGGGAGATTACTTGCAATTCGAGCCTCGGGCGAGATTCGGCCATGCACGCATGATCTTCCTGGCCCTCTTCTAGTCGATAGCGAATGTGGGCGATCGCCAACTCGTCGCCAGGGCGCATTCGCCCCGACGTTACCCGCTGGCCGTTGATCCAGGTCCCGTTGGTGCTGCCCAGGTCGCGTACGCTCACTCCGCCTACGTCGGCGGTCAGGCAGCAGTGCCACCGTGAGACCTGCGGCGAAACAATTCGAGCGTCGCAATGTGGATGCCGGCCAACCGCGACTAAAGCGCGGTCTATCCGAATGTCGGAACTTCCGGCAGTGAGCAGGCGGGTCGGCATGACAACAAATCCTTGCGAGAAGTAATCGATCCAGGTAGTGGCAAGACCGACGCGGCGGTGACTTGTCGCGGGCTAGTTAGCAATCGTTACGGCGTTTGGACGGCGATACGGTGAATGCCTTGATCTTGCATCGAATGGTTTGCCGCCGCAGGGCCGGTTGGGAAGCCCAGGAACCGGGCAAACCGTAGTTGCCGACAGCGGGCGTACCATTTCTGCCTGGCGCGATCCCGGGTGCGCCGAGCCCTTGTTGCGTCCATCACGGGAGTCCTTGATCTGTGGGAAACATCTTGCAAATTCCCATCCCTCCGGGGGATGGGCTTGAATGCACCGGCGCGACTGAGTCGCGGATGGCCATTCCTGTGTCTACGATGAATATTGCTTTTCACGACAAAATCGGACACGAACCAACTTCCCCGATCCAGGGCTCCTTACGTCATCGTGCGCGGGTTTGAAACATGATGTCGAGAGCGAGCGTACCTCCGGCTCCGATCACGGTCCAATGGCTGTTGCTGCGGACCGCCATTTTGTTCCCGTTCGTCTTTCTCGTGCTAACCTCTGGGTTTCTGGCTCGAGAGCCGCATCCCGGATTGGTATTACTGGAAAGCGGCGCTGGTTTTCCTTCTCGCCGAGGAGGTGGCTTACGCCGTGTTAGTGACGGTTGCGGTTGGCGGCACGTTGATCGTTGGCGTCCTGTTTGTCCGCGCGGAAGCGGAGTCAACGGCGGCGGGCCGTTCTCGCTCGTCCGCTCTTGCTTTGCGTGTCGCTCCTGCTCGCGGCACTCATGGCGCGAGGCGGCCTGCGGAATCTGGCAAGCCCGGCTGCGCGGTCGAAGCGCGATGCCGATCGGCGGATTTGGGCGGGACATCGGTCGAGCCCCTGAATCGCGGTTCGCTGCGCCCGTCAACGATGTGCCGCTCCCGACCGACTTTCCCCGATCCACCGAGCGATCGCGATATCGACCTGGTCATCCTGGGCGAATCGAGCGCCGAGGGTGTTCCTTACAGCAACTGGCTCTCGCTGGGCAGCATCCTGACCTGGAAGATGTCGCAGGCAATTCCCGATCGACCGATCCGCCCCAGGGTCATCGCGCGATCCGGCGATACGCTGGAATGGCAGCACCGCGAGCTCACGAACCTTCCGCGACGGCCCGACCTCCTGATCATTTATTGTGGCCATAACGAGTTTACATCGCGCCTGGCCGGATTCGCGCGACCTCGCCTATTACTTCGACGAATGGCTGCCGACCGGACTGGGACATGCTCGTGGACCAGATCGAGCGATCCTCATCCGGTGTGCGGCTTGATCCGTGAAACCGCTGAGAAGTGCCGCATCGCCATTCCCCCACCGCCAAGCGGCCACCGCAAGCTCGTCGATGTGCCGTTCTATTCGTCGACCGAATACACACGCTCGCTACGCGATTTCCGGCGCCGGCTGGACGCCATCGTGTCCTATGCGGAGCGGGTCGGGGCGCTGCCGGTCTTAATCTCACCGGCGGCCAACGATGCCGGGTTCGAGCCGAGCCGCTCATTTCTGCCAGCGGCGACGACCCGCAACGAGCGCGAGTCGTTCCAGCGAGAATTCACGGCCGCGCGCCGGCTGGAAACCGAGGGCCAAACCCCGATGCGGCGATCGATCGCTATCGCTCGCTGCTCGCGCGATACCCTGGCTTTGCCGAGACGCATTACCGCCTCGCCCGGCTGCTCGAGCAAAAGAAGCGTGGGACGAGGCCTATCATCACTACGTCGCGGCCAGGGATCGAGACGGCTATCCGATGCGCTGTCTGTCCGACTTCCAGGAGGTCTACCGCGAAATCGCATCGCGACACGACTGCATTCTTATTGACACACAATCGTACTTTCATGCGATCGGTCGCCATGGCCTTTTGGATGACGAGCTGTTTCAGGACGCGATGCATCCATCGTTTCGGGGCCAGATTGCCGTCGCACAGGCGGTTTTGCAAGCGCTGCACGCCCGGCGAGCTTTTGGCTGGGCGAAGCAAACGCCGATCCCAGTCATCGATCCGGCGGAATGCGCCGCTGCACTTCGGCCTCGGTTCAGCCGCCTGGCGAGTCGTCTGTTTGTGGGGCATCAAGTTCAACGGCCTGGCGGCGCCCTTGACCTACGATCCGAGCCACCGCCTTGCGGCACAGGTCGCCTACGCGGAGGCCGCCGATCGAATCGCCGCGGGGGATGCACCAGAATCGGTCGGTTTCAGAAACATAGGGATCCCGGCGTCCGCTTATGCAATCTCGCTCACCAGGGCCAATCGGGACCGTTCGTCCTTGCCGGCGCCGGCTACCACAGGTGGTCATGACGCAGGAGCGGACCACTGATAGATTCAGGCTCCTCCGACCGCCTAAGGCCACCGGATCGGCAGCTGAATGCGAAGCTCGAAGTACTCTGTTCCGTGTGCGAAGGGTCGACCAATCCAGGCTTCAAAACGCAGAAAGTCTTCAGCGATGTACGGCTAGGGTGGGCCGTCCCAGTCGAGGCATATGCTTGCCAACCGCCGGCGGATCGTATGAAGATCCCAGAGCTGAACAACGTGATCGTCGGTCGATGCCGCCAGCTCGGTGCCGTCATGATTGAAGCAGAGTCGTGAGATGGTATGTTCGTCCGGCGCGGTCAGGGTGGTCAGCTCGCGCCGATTGACGAAATCGAAAAGCAGCAAATTTCGCTGGGAGGGGGCAATTGCCAGCAAACGGCCGTCTCTGGAGAACGCCAAAGGACCGTGGAATGACCCCGGGTTCTCCCGCTCGATCACAGGCCCTCGTTCCCATGAGCCAACCTTCCAGAAGCGGTAATCGCTTTGCCCACCGGTCAGGAGCCATTGGCCGTCTGGGCTGAAGGCGACGTTTGACTGCACGGTGCCGTCCTCTCCGGTGGGTAAGTGGTGCACCCTGCGACCGCTCCGTGCGTCCCAGATCGAGACTCCCACATCTCCTTTGACCATGCCGGCGGCGACCCAGGCGCCATCGCGGCTGATGGTAAGTGAGACCACATCGGAACAACTCGAAAGTCTGACTCTTTCAGACTGTGAATCGAGCTTGATCACGATAATCTCGGCACGGCTGTCATCAGTGACCGCCAGTGTGCGGCCATCCAGGCTGCAGCTCGCCTGGAACCAGCCGCGATTGAGTGGAAATTCGAGCGCTTGCGGCGGGCCGACCTTGATGCCGGGTATCGCGGCGTCACGTTCGATGGCCCAGCTCTTGAGGCCCGCCCTGCCGTAGGTGAACAGTCGGCTCTGGCTCGGATGAAAGAGGACCGCTTCGTGATACCCGATATCAAGATGAGTGAGTTCCGCGGCCGAGGCTGTATCCCAGAGGTGAATCCCATCTCCGCCCGCCGAAGCAAGGAGGCGGCCATCCGGGCTGTAGGCAATACTTTCGTGCCCCCTGTAGCGGTGCCAGGCCTCGGTCATTTCAGCGCGAGGCTGCAGTAAGCGGAACTCCTGCCTCTGCTGCAATTCCCAGATCCCCATCCGGTCGCCGTCTGTAATCCTCAGTCGTCGTCCGTCAGGACGGAACTTCAACATCCGGTCGCCGTCTGTAAACCCCAGTCGTTGTCCGTCACGACTGAACTTCAATAGGCGGCCGGGGCCGCTGACCAAAGCTCTCCCGCTCCACACATCCCAGAGCCGCGTGATACCATCCCAGCCGCTTGATGCCAGCACATTACCTCTCGGGCTGAATGCGAGTGCGACGACTCTTCCGCGATGCCCTTCCAGGACCGCTTGCCGGCGACCTGTGGTTTGATCCCAGATGTAGATCTTGTTATTGTTCGAGGCGGCAGCCAGCAGCCGGCTGTCGCTGCTCCAGGCAAGAGCCGTATTCCAATCCGGATCGGACAGAGACCGCTTCAACGCTCCGGTCTCAGCATCCACGATGCGCACTTCGGGTTTACGATCGTCGGAATACGCCAGTTGTTTTCCGTCAGGCCGGAAAGCGATCTGAGTCGCTCGGAAATTATGGCACAGCGTTTTGGCCTGGCCGTGCACCAGTTCGTAAAGCCTGAGTGTAAGGTCCTGGCGCACAACGGCGAGCGAGCGACCGTCCGGAGTGAAGAGTGACCAGCAATCGGTCAGGCGCAGAATTTCTCGTGGGCCGTTTTGTGCGGAAAGGTCCCAAACCAGATTGAATTCGCTCCCCTTCAAGGCAAAGTGCCCCAAGAGGAAACGGCCCTCCGAACTGAACTGACATTCCACCTGATCCGGGTGCGGCACCGGGCTTGGAAGGCGAGCGGTTTCTACCTGGCCGGCTGTCTGTCTCACATGAATGTCACCTGCGTCATCGGCATAGGCGTAGTGCTCTAAGGTTGCATCGAAGGTTGAGGACGGCCGCCAGGTTGGGATTCGCCACTGGGTGTCCACCCGCAAGTCAGTCAAAGCCAGGCAGGCGACCGCCTCCTCACGTAGGTCCAGAGACTCTTTCTCTTCGCCACCCCGCGCGGGTGATTCGCGCAGCTTCCTCGATCGCTTTCAGGCTCTCGAAGCGCTGGCCCATTCGACCGCTCAGGCGAAGGGCTTGGGCCTGGGCAAACGAGGCTATCCAAAACTGTTGGGTCCTGGATTCCTTTTCGAGCTGGGCAACGTGTTCGGCCTGTTGCGCTCGCGTCAGCTGCCTGCGAAACGAGAGCGCGGCAACCGAAGCGCCACCGGCAAGGAGCAACAATAGGCCGGCGACGGACGCGATCAAGATGGCAACGACAGAGTTGCGCCGGCACCATCGCCAGAGTCGTTCTGAGGGGCGCGTTCGCCGGGCGTGGATCGGTCGGTTGAGGAGGAAGCGATCCAGGTCCTCACCCAGGGCCAGCGCGCTTCGATAGCGCTTATGTGGCTCTTTCTGCAAACATTTCATGCAAATCGTATTCAGGTCTCGCGGCACATTCAAATGGAAACGCGACAGCGGCACGGGGTCGTCGGCAAGCACGTGACGCAATGTATCCATTGGTGTCTCGGCCTTGTGGGGCGGGCGACCAGTGAGCAGTTCGTAGAGGATTGCCCCCAAGGCGTACACATCCGCGGCCGGGCCGATCTCGCCGAACACGGTGTTTGCCTGTTCGGGAGCCATGTAGCTCGGCGAACCTACGATGACGCCGCTGGCCGTCTGCCCAAATTCGGCGTCCAGTTGCTTGGCGAGGCCAAAGTCGGTGATTTTGGGAATACAATCCCAGGTCCGAAGTTCTCGGTCGGAAGCGGCCGCGGCTGCCAATTCGGAGACTCGTAGTCGCGTTCTCGAACCTGGCACATCGGATTTCTGCAGCAGAACGTTAGCGGGCTTGAGGTCGCGGTGGATGATACCTCTTTCATGAGCCGTGTGTATCGCACGGGCCAGTGTGCCGATCAAGCCTGCCGCGTCGCCTGCCGGCTGGGGCGTACCACCGAGTTCCTGCGCCAGGCTCCGTCCGTCAACGAACTCCATCGAAAAATAGGGACAGCCATCGGCCTCTCCGACCTGGTGAATCTGGACGATATTAGGGTGCTGCAGGCACGCTACGGCCTCGGCCTCGGCCCGGAAGCGGTTCAACTGACGCGCATCGGCGCGGCTCCCGGCCAAAATCATCTTCAACGCGACCACCCGGTTAAGACCGACCTGCCGGGCCTTGTAGACCACGCCCATGCCGCCGCGCCCCAGCTCGCCGAGGATTTCATGTCCGGCGATCGTGGGCCAGGGTCGGGCGCCTCGGTCACTGATTCCGGGTAACGTTTTTTCCAGCGACCTCTGGTCGGCAAGAGCACCAAGTAACTCGTCCGATTCGAGCGCGCGATGGACTTCAAAGAGGGGGGCCAACTGATCTCTGTACTGAGGGAAACGCCGCACATATTCTTCCAGCCGGGGGCTTTCGCCCGCCTCTTCGCGCAGCAGAACCTCGTTGTAGATCATTTGCAGGGCACTGGTCTCATCGGCCAGTATTTTGGGATGGATCGCAAAATAGGTCTCGACAATGACGCCCTGACCTTTTTGCCAGCGCCGCTGCTGCTCCACCAGCAGTAGCTCAACCAGTTCGGAGGGCGGTTCCTCAACTGCCATGCGGGTGCTCCACGAGGAGACAGCAAAGCATCATGCGTTTACTCAGGTGTGTCCATGAAGATGAACGAGACCTGAGGCCGAACCGAACAACGATTCCGTCTCACTGTTCCAGCCGCAATTCGCGCGTGACACGGTTGATCGCTCGTTCCAGTTGTACCCGCCGCGCATCCGGCTTGCCGCCAACCTCCCCCGCGATCTCGCCCCACGGTCGACCCGATTCGCGCTGGTCGGCTAGATACCTCTCGTCGGCGGAGAGCCTGCTCCGAAACACTTCCACCAGCTCTCTTGCTGAGACCTCGTCACTCGGACTGGGGCCGGGATCGACGAACTGTCTGTCATCGGCAGTCCTCTCGGTCCGGCGATAGTCTCGCCGGGCTGCCCGTTGCTGCAGCGCATGGTCGGTGACTCGGTTGCGGGCCATCGTAGCCAGCAGTTGAATCAGCCGCTCCGGCTTATCAAACTCGTACTCGCCCGCGGTTACGCGCGAAAAAAAATTGGCGAAGACCGACTGGCAAATATCCATCGAATCGAAAAGCCGACGCAAGCCCGGAGCGGTTAGACGCGCCCGCACGGCAATCCGGATCGCGGGCTCATAGCGGCGGACCAGTTCGGCGCTGGCGGACTCGTCGCCGGTACGAACGTTTCGCACCAACTCTACAAAAGACAGATCTTCCGCCACGTCGCTTTTCCTCAAGAAATGGGCGAGCGAACGTTCTTCTATACACCAAAGCCGACAGTCGGCGAAAGCGCAAAATGAACATTTTTCAATTTCAATGTTCGTTCGGCCCGCGGGTCTCGTTTACTTAGGTGAGGACGGCGAGCGATTGCGGGACCGATCTCGCACCCGAAGGTAACTGTGTGGCAACACATCGTTGGTTTACGGCGCGCTTCCGTCCCCATGTCTCCATGAGCAACGCAAGCGCTCTCGGAGTGTTAGCGCACTTTGCTCTAGGCGAAACTACTTTTTGAAGGAATCGATCTTATGAACCGAAGGTTATCTCGGCGAATGCTGGTCGTGGTTTTCGTGCTATTGGGACCGGCCGGCCGCGCTACCGCGGGCACGATCCCGTTTTTCAGTACGGGTGTCGATTCCTCCGGGACACCTTTGGCTGGCGGTTCGTTAGACCCGCATTGGATGGTCACTGCCGGTCCGGGGATCACCTCTTCCGCTCCAGCGTTTGTGCTCACGAATCCTGTCGGCTTTTATGCTATGAGTCCAAGTTCGAGCTGGATCTGGGTTAACGCCGACGGCAGTGGGGGCATCGGTAGCCCGTACTCGTTTGAAATGACCTTCAACTTGACGGGTTCTCAGGCCAGCACTGCCGTCCTCTCTGGGATGTGGGGGGTCGATAACAACGGCAGCGTCGATCTCAACGGGTCGGCTGCCACCGGAACCGGCGAACTTTCACTCAGTGGGGGCACCGAGAATAACTTCGCTCTGTTCCATCGTTTCACAATCACGGGCGGTTTCGTCGCGGGCGTAAACACCCTCGATTTCCTGGCCGAAGATGACTTCAATCCCGGGGCCTTGAATGTCAATAGTCTTATCCTGACTGCAACGTCGGGTTCCGTCCCCGAGCCATCGTCGTTACTGATGGGCAGCATCAGTCTCGGGTTGGGCGGCGGGATGGTCGCGAAGAAGCGGCTCCGCTGGCGCGGGAATTGCCGAAGCACGGTTTAGCGTTTCGACCTTGTTTGGTCGTGCAAGTCAGACTGCGACGATGCAGGTTATGCCTGTCTCTTCATACAACGGGTCCGAACAACTGGCTACGCAGCGTTTAACCATTTCTGAGGAGGATCCAGATGACGCGACGGACAATAAGGCGCAAGACATGGGCGAGGCCGCAGCATGGCCGCTGGGTGTCCTTTCACACCAGCAGGGCGAGCACGACCGCGGCGCCGAGATGATCGACAGGGCCATCGCCCTGAATCCGTCTGTCGCAACATACCACGCCAATATGGCAGAGGTCTTCCGGACTCTTGGCCGGCTCGATCGCGCGGAGGATTGCTGCCGGACAGCCTTGCACCTGCAGTCAGACTATCCTGAAGCGGCCAACAGCCTTGGCCTGATCTTGCTAGCGCGGGGACAGACCGGCGAGGCCGTCGCGCAGTTTGGTTTGGCACTTCAGCTCCGGCCCGGTTTTGCTGTGGCCTGCAATAACTTGGGCAACGCCGTTCGTTGTCAGGGAGACAAAGCCGGCGCGCTCTCGCACTTCCGGCTGGCCGTCGAACTCGAGCCAGATCTCGCAGCAGCTCACAGCAATCTGGGGCAGATGCATCTGGAGCGGAACGATATGGCCCAGGCCTTTCCCCATTGCCGCCTTGCTGTTCGCCTTCGCCCAAATTGCGCCGAGGCCCACAACAATCTGGGAAACGTGCTCCGCGAGCTTGGCCGCCTGGACGAGGCCAAATCCGCCTTTGCCGAAGCCCTAAGGCTCAACCCTGACCTGGCTATGGTGTACAACAACATGGGACAGGCCCTGCAGGAAGAAAGCCGGATCGATGAAGCGATGACCTGGTACAGGCGTGCCATCGACCTCGAGCCAGACACGGCCCGCTACCATGCCAACCTGGCCAGCGCGATCGAGGCACAAGAGAAGCACGACGACGCGGTCGCGTGGGGAGCCGGCCTGTCTGGAGTTCCACCGGGTTCGGCGGCCGGTACGAACGGCCAGCGTCAGCCAGGTGCGCCAACCGATTTACGCGCGTTCGGTGGGGCGGTGGAAACATTACGAGCAATCACTTGCCGCGCTCTTTACCCAGCGGAAAACATGCATGTTTAGTTCTCTGTTCAGATGAGTTCCGCGGACGCCATATTTAACCCTGCCCATTTACGATCACGCATCGTGTCCCGGGAACCAAGAAGCAGTCAATCATCGAGCCGAGCTCGTCCCAACGGTATCGCAACCTGCCGGTGGTGGTTGTCGTCTGGATGAGAGGCTCCCGAGTCGGCGGTTAGCGGGTTATCGTTGAGCGTCATTCTTTCCTTATCTTTACTCGAGGGGGGCATCTAATGGCTGAACAGAACATTGCATCAATGGAATTCGTTATCAGTCTTGACACAGGCATTCATACAAGTAACACGTTAATATTTGCCGATCAGATTAGCGGATTCAGCACGGATACGCTTTCTCCGGAAACGCTCACCCTTCTCGCGGCGCTCCTTGGCAGCGGATGGACGGCCACATTCGATGATACCGCGAATGCTATACACCTGCGAAAGTGAGAATGTAGGGCAAGGGCAATACTTACACGTCCGCGTCGACATCCAGCACGGCGAGGCATGTATCGTCTGGCCCGGCAGGCGCTCGGCAACAAGATGGGCGCGCTGAAAAGCAAGGAATTGCGTGCTGTGGCCACCAAGGCCTTGGGGGCCAAGTTCGAAATCCGCAAATTCCATAATGCGTTGATCGACGATGGTGCGCTGCCGCTTGACCTCCTCGCGCAGCGAATCGATGAAAGGATCAAGTCGCAGCAGTAACGTCGCAAAGCGCGTGACCGTTGATTCTATGCTTGCGGGCGGTTAACTCTTCGCTACGCTGGTGCTTTAGTCACCTCGGTCGGGCCGTGCGTATATCTCCCAAGGAACACGAACCGCGATGAAGGTTTTCCTCACAGGCGTGGCTTGCGTCGGAAAGAGCACGACGGGACCTTTGTTGGCCTCCTTGCTCGGCTTGCCGTTTGTCGATCTGGACACTGAAGTGGAAGTCTTTTACGGCGATTCCATCCCTCGCCTCCAAGCCGTTTCATGACCATGAATCGCTATCGTCAGAATGCCTGCCGTGTTTTGAGGGACGTGCTCGCGCGGAACGATATGACCCAATTTGTAGTTGCACTGCCCCCGAGTGGGTTGAGACCGCCGTACGGGAACGTCGTCAAACAGTCTGGATCGACCGTGGTCGTATTGCAGGACGATCCTGCCAGCATCCTTGGTCGAATCGTCTTTTACGACGATGATTCGCGGCCGATCCAAAAGGAGTTGACTCCGGAAGAGCGAGCGCATTATCTCGATGAAATCAAGAAGGACATGAGATATTATGCCCGTTCGTACTCCAAGGCCGATTTTACCGTTCGCATCAACGGACTAGACCCGGTCGAGGCCGCAGAGCAGATCAAAATCGCCCTTGACGCGTTTAGCGAGCAGTGAGAACAGAAGCGGTGCGCTGATGAGAGCAAGAGCAACTCTTCCTGACCGTGCGTGCCCGGCTTCGAAAACCGCTGGCCACCTCGGATGCGACCTCTCAAGGATTGAAGGTGCTTGATCGCTTGCGGCGCAAACGTAATTGAGAATGTCGGTCGCCTCTTAATGGGCGAGAGTCCTGGTCAATTCAACGCCCGGTATGGGGCCGTGAAATCGCCGTCTTGTACCGAGCGGAACAAGTTGAGATGCTCCTTCTACTTCGCCCAGAGCGAACCGACGTCATGCTCGTCAATCGAAAAGCACCGAGCAAGGTGCATGCCGTCCCGCCGATAGACCAAGTATTTGACGTCAAGCTCATGGTTCCAGCGGCAGCATCCCCGCTGAAAGCACTCCAATGCCTCTCTCAAGCTCGCCCCGGCTCACTCCTACGGCCCGGATGCCGTCACCGGGTTCCGGTGGAACCGCTCGCGCGGCATAGCTTATGGCATCCATCACGCGTTTTTCGTCCGCGGTCGGATGCCTAAGCCGTTCGACGGTGAACGCATAGTCCCTGGTAATCCACTCAGGATAGACGAAGTCTCGGGGCTTGCCCTCTGCTTCGCGCTCGTCTCGTATCCTTCGTGAAATAACCTTGGCCTCAGGCGTCAACCATCCCGCCTGCGCTCGGAACAAAATGGTGCCCCGAACGACCGCGTCGAGTCTCAGCACCTTGGCCATTTCCAGGGCGGAGAGGCTGTAACTCCACGAGCCATCCGGCGCAACAAGCCCGTCCGCTTCAGAGGTGTAGGCAACTGCAATTCCATCGAGGTCGCTCACCAATCCCAAGGCCATGATCCGGTTGTTGTTCTCGTTCACCCGCGATGGAGAGGGAAACTGTGGAAGCGGGTCCTCCTGCGGATCGGGACGATTACCGGCGATCTGGATTCGCTGCGCGATCGGGATGCCAAGTATCAAACCACCCAACAACACGACGATCATCGTCGCGGACTGGGCGCAAGCGCGCGTGAAGGTGAGGTGCATTCTTTTCGTGCCCGCTGTTGGCCGCGTTTTTAAAACTCTAGGCCATGAAACGTCGGCCCGCGAAATTGTGGGAGCCAGTTCTTATCTGCGTTAATCTGTGTAATCTGCGGACGATGTATGCCGATCGACGGCGCACAAAGCGGCTCTATATTCCATCTGGCGGTCAGATCTCCGACCTGACTCGGCGGTCGAGTTGACAGGACATGCGGCATGGGCACGCGATAGGACAGTCGCCTCGCCTGGCTCGAGAGTTGACAGGACATGCGGCATGGGCACGCGACCGGACAGTCGCCTCGCCTGGCTCGATGCGGTCAAAGGCACGCACGCCGGAGAGTTCCTCCGCGCCGCGGTCGAGCGCAGCACCAACTTCAAGGTGCGGTCGCTTTGCTGCTATAGCCTGGGTGGCCACCCGCAGGCGTCGGCGGCGCGCGATTTCAACGACCCAGTCTACGCCGCCATCCTCGGAAAGAACTTTGAATACCTCGGTCCGATCACAAAACGGCGTGTCCGTGAGCTGATTTCCGAAAGGAATCCCAATCCAGTGGGGCGTGAGCCGCTGGCCGACGATCTACGCGATCGACGGCAACGGGGTGATCCGTTTTTGATCGCGCCATTGCTGGATCGACACAGCGTCGAGGCGTGCATCATGCTCGTACTGTTCGTTCATGATGTTCTGTTTGTCCGGCGGGGCGATGTCAAAAAAGCAGCGGTTGGTCAATGGAGGACCCGTGCGTTCCATTCGACCATCGACGACAGCAGCCAGGTAGATCGTACGGTCGCCCGAGTCCATGCGCACCTCTACTCGGCAATCGAACCACCCCAACGCCTCGGGCAACAGCGGGCTTCCGGTCGCTCCGTTACGAAAAAGCAAGCCAGTAAACTTGTCGACGTCGCGGCCTGACTGCAGTCCAAACCGCCACACCAGATCGAGCTGTGTTTCGTCGATCAGGTGCATCGCAAAGGCACCGTTGCCCTCGATCAAGGCGTGCGTGTGGTGCCGTTTATTGACTGTGATGAGCTGTCGCGGCATTTCACTCACGATCGATGCTTGGGCCACCGTGGTGGCGATCAATCCGCCACGCCGGCCGCCGGCCGCAGCGGTCACCAGCCACAACGGCGGGTCCAGTTGAGCATAGACTTTCGAGATTTGTGAGACGTCCATTATTTGCTCCAATCCCGCACGACCTTCAATTCCCACGACCAAGCGTTCATCGCCCAGTCCATCGGCATTATGGGCAGCCGCAATCGCTCCAACCAGCGGGACGCCGATCGTCGCCAACACGTTCCCGCTGGCAAAGATCACCGATCCCTGGAGTCGAACCGCCAGATCGGTAAGATCGTAATGACGGCTCGATGTGGTAGCTCTTCGGCTGGCGGCGATCGAATCCAAGCGCCGCTTCGGCGTTTGGCTCTCGGCAGTACGTGTTTCGGTCCTGCTGTTCAGCTCTAACGACGGATTACGGAAGGGGGAAAACATGGCCATGATGCGTGTCGCGCAGGTTTCTCGCCCGAAAGGGTCCTTTGAGATCGTTGAACGGCCGATACCACAGCCGGGTGCCGGGCACGTGCGAATCAAGGTGTTTGCGTGCGGTGTTTGCCACAGCGATTCGCTCGTCAAAGAGGGGATGTTCCCGGGACTTGTTTACCCGCGCGTTCCTGGCCATGAAGTGGCCGGTGTGATCGATGCCGTCGGAGCCGGTGTCGCCGGCTGGGAGACGGGCCAAAAGGTGGGCGTGGGTTGGAATGGCGGCTATTGCGGATATTGCGACCACTGCCGGCGCGGCGAGTTCTTCGCCTGTGTGCGCGGACAGGTTACCGGCGTCACTTATGACGGCGGCTATGCAGAATACATGATCGCCCCCGCCAGCGCGGTCGCTCTCATGCCGGCAGATCTGCCGCCGGTCGAAGCGGCCCCGCTCGATGTGCGCCGGCCTGACAACGTTCAACGCGCTACGGAACAGCGGATCGCGGGCGGGCGATGTCGTCGCCGTTCTCGGGCTAGGCGGTCTTGGACATCTCGGCGTCCAGTACGCGGCGAAAATGGGCTTTCACACGATCGGCATCGCTCGCGGCAAGGACAAGGAGCCGCTCGCCCGCCGTTTGGGGGCATCGCTCTATATTGACAGCCAGACGAAAGACCCTGCGGCGGAACTCCAGAAGCTCGGTGGTGCCAAAGTCATCCTGGCGACGGCCACCAGCGGCGATGCGATGAGCGCCGTCCAGAACGGCCTGGCCGTTAACGGCACGCTGCTGGTCGTAGGGGCCGCCGAGTCGCTTCAAGTATCCCCTCTGTCGTTACTCATGGGATGTCGCTCGGTCAAGGGCTGGTATTCCGGCACTTCGATCGACTCGCAAGACACGCTCGCGTTCAGCATGCGGACCGGCGTGCGGCCGATGAACGAGATATATCCGCTGGATCGAGTCGCCGAAGCTTACGACCAGATGATGAGCGGCAAGGCACGTTTTCGCGTTGTTCTGACAATCGCGGACTAAGGACTTACGATGCCGAAAGGCTCTGGTGATCGAACAAGCATTCGTTCCGGGCGGGCATGAGATCCGAATCTCAATCTTCATCCTGCTCTTAGTCGCATTTCCTAATCGCACTCATCAGGTCTTGAACGAACCTCTCCTGACGACTTCCAGCTCGTATTGAGGGGGTCTTTGGACATCGAATACGCGATACGCGCCCGCGAGCGAGCAGGCGGCTTCGGCCCGAAGTCCGGCACGCTGGCCCGATTCGTTCACCCAGCTCCATGAGCTGGCGCTTGGCCAGCGCTGCGAGGACATGCACCACGAAGCCATTCCACCCTGTTGGCACTCGGTCAATCGCTCGCCAAGGCGATTTTGAGAACATGACAGCAATCCGATAGATCGCCGATTCTCGAAGAGGAGAGCGGCGGCCGCTCCGGCAACGATCATCTACTTGAGCGAGTCTGAAGCTGCGGAGGCGTCCCGGCGCGACGTATGGATTAGCCTCGACTCCCCGAGGATTCCAAAATAACCGGCGGCGTTCTGTCCGGCTGCGGCCCGATTCGGCAATGTGTAGTGTGAACGGGGCTAAAGACGCCGCACATGAATCACGCGTCGCACCCACCTCCCAGTCAATCCGGCCACGGGAATGTCGTGTTCCACCCGTGCGAATCCCATAGAGCTTCGGCGGCGTTCGCCGAAGTTCGCGAGGGACCGATCGCAGTCCGCCCACTTATCAGGACTTACACCTTGACGACTCTCAATCTCCACCGCCACCGTGTCGCCAAGCTTTTTCGCCGACCGCAAGATCACCGCCGTCGAGTGCGGGTCGAGTCGCTCGAGCGCCGCGAGCTTTTGTCAACCGTCTTCGTCACCACCGCCGCCGACAGTGGCGACAACAACAACCCTACATCGGGCTCGCTCCGGGCCGCGATCATCGCGTCAAATAACGCGCCAGTCGGAACCGTCACGACGATTGATTTCAACATCGCTGCTGGCGGCGCTCAGACAATTTCGTTGTTGGCACCGTTGCCGACGCTTGCCAATCCGACAGTGATCGACGCGACCACACAGCCAGGTTACAGCGGTAAACCAATTATCCAGGTCGACGGCACCCAGGCAGGCGCCGGTGCGATCGGCTTCTCCCTCGACGACGATTCACACAATAGCACAATCAATGGACTGGAAATCACAGGCTTCAATGGGGGCGGGATCCTCGACGACAACGGTAACAGCAACACCTTCAACAACGACGTAATCGGGCTCCACGTCGTCACGGGCCTGCCCCGCGTCATCGGCAATGGCACCTTCGGCATCGAAATCAGAGATCAGGCCAATAACAACACGCTCTCCAACCTCGTCGTCGCTGGCAACATGTACAACGGTGTTGTCATCAACAACTCGACGGGCAACACGCTCACCGCCAGCTTCATCGGCACCGACGCTTCCGGAACGGCCTCGCTCGATCGCAATGGCACGCCCCTTGGCAACGGCGTCGCCGGCGGGGGCGGCAGCGGAGTGGTCGTTAACGCCACTGCGACCAACACCACGATCTCCAACAACGTCATCGTCAACAATCAGTCCTACGGCATTTACATCACCGATAGCGGCACGACGAAGAACACCGTCGTGGCGAACAAGATCGGCGTCGCGAAAACCGGCACGACGGCGCTAGGCAACGGCCTTGATGGCGTGGCGATTGTCAACGGGGCCAGCAGCAACACCATCGGCAAAGCTGGACAGGGTAACGTCATCTCGGGCAACGGCAATAGCGGGGTCTGGATCAGTGGCTTTGATAACTCCGGCCCGTCCGGCCTGAATACAGTCGCTGGCAACTTGATCGGGACGGACTACACCGGTATTACCGCCATTCCCAACGCCATCGACGGTGTACTCATTAACAACCACGCCTTCGGCAACACGATCGGCACGACCGGCTCCGGCGGTGGCAACGTGATCTCGGGCAACAGCCAGTGGGGCGTCTACATCAGTGATGCCGGCACGAACGGCAACGTGGTCGCGAACAACTTGATCGGGACCAACGTCACCGGCACATACCCCGTGCCCAACACCAATAACGGCGTCGACATCGTCTTCGGGGCGCAAGGCAACACGATTGGCGGCACGACAACCGCTGCCCGCAACCTGATCTCGGGTAATCTTCACGAAGGCGTCCTGATTGGATTCGCGGGCACGGCGAACAACGTGGTTGAAGGCAACTTTATCGGCACCGACATCACAGGCAAAGCCGTCCTGGCCAGCCAGCAACAGCTCGACGGCGTCTACGTCGGCCTGGGTGCGGGCAGTAATACGATCGGCGGACAAAACCCCCTCGCCGGCCTCAACACCGCCGCGTGGAACGTCATCTCGGGCAACTCCGTCAACGGCATCCTCGTTACCGACAGCGGGACCTCTGGCACGGTGATCACCGGCAACTTCATCGGCACTGACGTCACCGGCAAGGCAGCCTTGCCCAATGGCGGCAACGGCGTGACGATCGCGGCCGGAACGTCTGGCACGATCATTGGCGCGGCGACGTCCGTTCTCCCGAATCTCAACGTCATCTCCGGCAACTACGGCGATGGAGTCTCGATCACGTCGTCATCGGCCAACGCGGTCGACTTCAACTACATCGGCGTCGATCTGAACAACCAAAATGCGCTGCCTAACCGCGGCAACGGCGTATCCATCCACGCGGCGGCCGGCAATGGAGTGTTTGAGGATGTGATTCAGAACAACGCCGCTTACGGCATCCTCACCGACAATGGTTCCAACAACAACTCCTGGGCCTATAACTCCATCGAGCTCAACAGCTTCGGCGGCATCTTCGAGTCGAACAACCCATCGTTACAGGCTATGCCAGTGTTGACTGGTGTCACTTTTGCGCCCAGCGGCCTGCCGACGATCACCGGGATAATCAGCGGCTCGCCGAATCGGAATTCTGCGCTCCTCCTTGAATTCTACGCAAACCCGGCCACAAACTCGGGACTAGGTTACCAGGGCCTGACGTTCATCGGGCAAACGACGGTTACGACCGATGGCAATGGCAATGCCAAATTTAGCTTCACGCTCTCCACGGCGCTCGCCGGCGGCGCGAACATCACCGCGACGGCCGACTTCGATTTCTCCTCAGCCTCCGTCTTCAGCTCACCTTTCGGCATCGGTGGCACGCAGACCTTGGGCGACGCAGGCTTCGAAGCTCCCTCCCTGGGCGCAGGGACGTTCCAGTACGACCCGACCGGGACCATCTGGACGTTTACGGGCAAATCCGGGATTTCCGGTAACGGCAGTGGCTTCACCGCTCGCAATCCCAACGCGCCCGAGGGGCGCAGGTCGGCATCCTGCAAACGAATGGCTCATTCAGCCAGTCGATTTTTCTGAGCGCCGGCAAATA
Organism: uncultured Isosphaeraceae bacterium; assembly: GCA_963850935.1. Taxonomy (GTDB): domain Bacteria; phylum Planctomycetota; class Planctomycetia; order Isosphaerales; family Isosphaeraceae; genus CAWFRS01. The sequence goes on along the minus strand of CAWKNT010000010.1, from coordinate 603,262 downwards.
CCAGATCAGCTTCGATGCGGCGCAGCGGCTCAACAACCACCAGAACTTCAACATCCTCGTCGACGGCAACGTCGTGGGCAGTTTCACGCCAGCAGGAGCCAGCTACGCAGGCTACAGCACCTCGACATTCACCGTAACCTCAGGCACCCACACGATTGCCTTCCAGGGAGTCGACACCGCGGGGGGTGACAACACCGCGTTCATCGACGCTGTAAATCTGGCCCCTGTCGCTCCGGCGGTGGCGAATGCGGGATTCGAGGCACCGTCCCTCGGCAACGGTTTTCAATATCGACCCACAGGGGCAAGCTGGACTTTCACGGGCAACTCGGGAGAGTCGGGAAACAAGAGCGGATTTACTGGCAGCAATCCCAACGCGCCTCAGGGGACACAGGTGGGCTTCGTGCAAACTAATGGGTCTTTCAGCCAGACGATTGCCGGATGGACCCCAGGCACCTATCAGATCAGCTTTCAGGCGGCGCAACGGTTCAATAATCACCAGAACTTCTACGTCCTGGTCGACGGAAATAGCTGTGGTAACTTCACGCCGACCGGATCCAGCTACGCGACTTACACTACGATGACGTTCTATGTACTCGCCGGCACACATACAATCACCTTCCAGGGTGTGGATAGCCGGGGGGGAGATAACACGGCATTTATCGACGCCGTGACGATCACGGCGAGTCCCGCGGGCGTCGGCATCCAGGGCCAGCCGACGAACGCCGTGCTCGGCCAGGTCATCCAGCCGGCGGTGAGCATGGGGGAGGTCGACCAATCCAGCAATCTTGTTCCTGGCGGCCATGCGCCGGTCACGATTTCGATCTATTCCGGACCGGCCCACGCCAAGCTCGTCGGCAAAACGACTGTCCGGGTGGTCGATGGAGTAGCTACCTTCAGCAACCTCAAGCTCTCAAAGGTTGGGAATTACACGTTGAAGGTGACCAGCCGCGGTTTGACCCCAGACTTCTCGAACGTATTCACCGTCGCTGTGAAGCGGAAGGCGAGCGGTAGCAGCGGCCATTGGCTTTCGACCCTATTCGGCGCGCTACCTAAGTTCTGACGGAGCCAAAACAGATTAAGACGAATGGCGGGCACGGTTTTTCTCGGCGCTAAAAACTGCCCAGCGCCGGCTGCGAGTTGCTTTGAGAAAATAAACAGGCTGGGTCGGTCCAGGGAACAATCCCTGGACCGACCCAGCCTGACCTGCGCTGACCGATTCCATCCCACCAACGGCCGGCCACATTCTCTCGAATGTGCCGATAGCTTAGCTGCCGAAGCCCAAGGTCGGTGCCAGGAACCCTGTGTCGGCGTATGAGGAAAGTCGCCAAGATCGAAGCCGCGAGCGAATCGCGGCAGGTTGAACCTATCCCGACGGGGTCGATGCGCACCGACGAACCGCGTCGCTTGCTGTCAATCTGCCAGTTCCCAGCCCCGTGGTAGCTTCCGCGGGATGGATCTAACCGCGCGCTGCATGTGCTTTAATTTGCCGGCCACTGCGCAATTCTAGTACGCAGATCGCCCCTGGAGCAAGTCTTCGCGGAGTTTTTCCTGTTGCTGTTCGATCCAACGCTCGACTCGGTTGGCTGTTGGAAACCGCGCGATCACTCCGGCGATGAGCACCAGTGCTACGGCCAGAGCGATTGGATTCTTCTCGACGAGATATGCGACGCCTGCGAAAAACGCGGCTCCCTCGTTGATGGCGGCGCCGATAATGAGTTGGTTCAGGTAAACCCAGGACAGGCCTGTAGGCGCCGTTCCGACGGCTTCGGGCCCTTGTGGGGGTGTCGATGCGGGGCTTTGACCAGGCAATGATTTCCCGCCGGCCATCGCGAGCCGCTGCTGCTTGGCCACAAGACTTGGCACAATCAACGACATGGAGAGGCAGACGGCGCCAACCGCGAGTGCGCTATAGGTCAAGATCGGAACTGACTGGGCCAGCTGGCCCGCTGGCTGGGCTGCCGCATCGGCACCGACCCCGGCTAATGGACCAACCACCGTGGCAATGACAAGAAAGGCCAAGACCCCGGATATGAGCGCCCCTACAATGATCTGGCCTTGCCGCGTCACTGTTCGGATCGCGTCCTGATCGCTCGTCATCGACATGGACAGTCTCCCGTTGCTCATGCAAGCGTCGGAAATCCACATTGTAGACGGAGCTAGGTCGGTTGCGGAACGTACCGCCCCAGGCAACATCTCGCCGGCTCGAGAGACCTTGCTTCCGGCGCACCGCCCGTCGAAGTCGATTTTCCTCGCCGTCTCGACGAGAAGAAACCGCTGAGGCGAATAAGTTCAACCAGATTTCAGATCCAACTAATTCGCCCCCGAAATGCTCGCAACGGCGGTGCCCAGACCTCCCACCGCGTGATCGGCCCGTACTCGAGATCGGGCACCGGGGCTTGTTCCCTGAGCACATATCGGGAGACGCACAGCACTCGTGCTACCAACGAAGTGTTGCACGTAGAACGCTGTTACGTATGCAATTCACCGTTGGCAGTGTGGCACGCATCGCGTCCTGCTTGAGAAAGGCGCACCTTGACCAAAGAAAATCAGCAGCAGATTCTCCGGATAACAAACAAGAATCAGACACCCCTCGATGAACTGATGGCTACCCGAGACGAGTGCGCGACTAACGAAGTAATCGGAAAGGACCCATCGAAGTTCCGCGAATGGAAGAAAACGGGCTGATTCAGCCCGGGGATTACTCCCTTGGTCGAACCAGCCCAGCTTGCGAAGTCAGTTTCTTTCCCACGAGGGGTCGGCCACATTCTCTCGAATGCGCCAATACCTTAATTTCCGAAGCCCAATGCCGGCGCCAAGAACCCGGTGTCGGCGTATGTCGAGCCATAGCCGTAACCACTACCGTAGCCGGCGAAGGGAAAGCCGAAGCTTGTCCCAATGGCTCCGAAGTTCGGATAACCGTATCCGTAGCCATTGCCGTAACCACCGTAGCCGTAACCACCATAGCCGGAGCCATAGAACCCCGGATAGAAGCCGTATCCGCCGAAACTACCGAAGCCGCTATTTCCAAATCCGCCAGTGTGTCTCATGCCGCCTACGTGGCCCCCGCCGCCGAAGTTGCCGCCACCTCCGTGCCCGCCGTGTTGGGCCATTGCCGATGAACCGGGGAAGATCCATATCCCCAATGCCAGGACTAACGCCACTAAGGGCAATCTGACTCTGCGCTGTGCTGGTGAAATCATTGCTGTGCTCCTTAAATTTTGTCGCGCCCGGAGGGCCTCCAAAGCCTCTCGTCGGCGCCGCCTGTTACGAGCTATTCTAGGCCGCGAAGATAAAGCCACCTGAAACCGAACGTGAAATCGTCTTTATCGTTCTCTCCACGGCGTTCTCGGTCCCGAGTAAGTCTTTGTCCGTTAGCTGAAGGTTTCCTTAGCCAGGGCCACCGTTCCTTGCCCTCACATAAAGTTTCGCGAAAAAAGCCAAAGGATCCCTTCAGAATTCTTGGCGGAGCGGCCGGGTTTCGACGTGGTTGCATGTCTTTTCTTGGCCCTCGACGAACTTCTCCACCGAGGCAATTCACCGTGTCAGGTGCACCAGCCCAGTGTGCGGCCTGATGCGCTGCCGGCACGATCATCGAGCGCTCGCAGATTCAGCTCGGCCGCTAATTAATCTCGCGCTCATCCACAACGGGGGATTCGTCGCTGGCGCCGACGAAAACAGCCCGCCATTGTCACACCCTCAGTACAAGGTTGCAGAGCAGGCAACGCCCAAGAGCACCACACTCGAAGGAGCTACCCATGTTCCGCAACCTATTCGGCAAGAAAGCAACCCGCAAATCGGCTTCCGCTCGGACCAACCGCTTCCGCGCCAGTACGACGCCCTGGAAGATCGCCTGGCAATGAGCCTCTGCGGCGGTGTAGCCGGTGGCATCGTGCATGTCCCGACCCCGATTGTGTTCCTGCCGCCGGCGACGGCAGTCAACCTCACCGTCGAGCCCCGCGATGTGGTCATGGGTAGCCTGGGCGCCAGCGAAACATCCCAATATTATTCGTTTCAACTGCAGCAGGGCGATTATCTGCAATCGGATGTGAGTGTACGAGCGACCGGAACGGTCGCGTGCCAGATGAGCATCCTCAACAGCAGCGGGACGGTACTGGATACGAGCGCACCCAACACACCTTACGGCTTCCGCGCACCTGCCAGCGGCACATACTACGCTGAGGTCACTGGCTCAGTCTCCGGCCTACTTGCCTCGGGTTCCTATCAACTCGAATTGCACCGCCTGGCTCTCGCCCAGGGAACGCAAAGTGTGGCGACCTTGGCCGAGACGGGTTCCATGTACGCCTTCTTGAACGGCAATACGCTCGACATTACTGGCCCGACCGGCTACGGCTTCGGAATCACCGGCAACTGGACAGAAACGACTGCGACCAATCTGTTCACTGGCCAAGTCGCGGCCACCTACACGGCCACCGGTACGCTCGAGCTGCAATCCGCCGCCGGATCGATCGCGCTCGACATTGCCGCCGGACAGGTCGCCATGGTGTCGACCGCGGCGCAGGTGAACGGACAGGTGTTCGGCGTCATCTCGGGCCTCAACATGCCGGTCACGCTGAACACCGGTCCCATCGTGGCGACGGTCGCGAGCGCATTTGGCTACAACCTGAACGCGCTTGATGAAAACGTCACCTTCGACATCACGATCGGCGGCGCTGCCGGTATTGCCATGGGCAACAACAGCGTGGTTCAAGCCACCCAGGCGCCGGTCGACAATGCGATTCCTTATCTCTACTTCGCGATCAATCCGCTCGGCTCCAGCTTTACGAACGTCTTGAGCTTCGTTTTTGACCCGGCCGACCCGGCTTTGTACCTCGAAGGCAAGGCCCTCAACTTACTCCCCCTGGGACCGGTCACCTTGGCCGGCATCGGATTCTCGCTGCAAGGCCAGATTCCGTACACGCCGGTGGACGCTCCTTCGCAAGACTCGAGCACGATGGTCAGCGGGAACCTCGTCCTGCAAGGATCGGTGGACACGACGGCGATCACGGCTATTCCATCCAAGGTCGCCGGCGACATCATCTTGAACCTTGACCCGAACCACACGGACAAATTTCTGGGGGGCGCAACGTGACCGCGGCCGCATTGGCATTGGTCTTCGGCCCCGAATACGCGAATGTCCTCGCCGCCAGCGATACACCGCTGGTTGAGAACCTCAGTCAGGTCTTCCGCAACCTGACGGTCGGCATCAACGGCACGCTAGAACTCAATCCCTTTGCAAGCTATCAACAGGACGCGAGCTGGTGGCTCGGCAATCAGATCCTCTCGCTCCCGACCGGGACAAGCAGCTTCCTGGATCAGGTGTTGAACTGGACCAACGGCAAGTTGGGTGATCCCCAACTTGCCGCCCAGCTGGCGGTCGGCGATGCCTCCCTGATCTACGATGGGCCGTCCGAGAGCTTTTATTTCCGGGGCGGGACGACCGATCCATTTGCCGGCACGCCGTACCTCGACACGCTTACTCCCCTGTACACATTCCTCACCGACGTGGGCATGCTGCCGACGCTCGACCTGGACGTGGCCGTCCGGCCCGGCGGCGAGTTTTACCTGGATCTGACGGGCACGTCCAACATCGCCGGCCTGCCTGATAGCAGCCACCTTGTGCTCGCTCACGACTACCCGGTGACCGGACCGGCAACCGAGTACTTGAGCGCTGCGAGCAACACCGGCTCCGTTGGTGTTCCCATTTCCAAACACCCGCTGGGCCCACAGCTGTACACTGGTGTTTACATCGCCGCCAACGTCTCCGTCTTGGGCAACGAGGTGGATCTACAGGGAACCATGGCGGGCAACGGCAACTTCACGCTGCAAGCGGATGCCCAGGTCAATCTCGGCCCGCTCTCCGGGTCGGCCGAGTTCACGCTTAGTGGTCCGTTTCACAAATAACGTCGTGGTTGGCCTGTTCCTTCTCTACGCAGCAGAAGCTGCTAGAAAATGCGGCGACGCGCGTTTTAGCCAGTTCAGCATGTCTTGTCGAGTAAACTTCCAAGCGAACGGTTTCGGTTTACGGTTGGTCAACTCCTCGTATAACGCCAGCCGCACGCGGATCGCCTCCAGCTTCGCAAAATCGTTTGGCGTCAGCACCTTCCTCTGGATGATCGAAAAATAGATTTCCACCTGGTTCAGCCAACTCGCATGGATCGGCGTATGAACCAAGACGATTCGCTTGTCGCGCCGACGCATACGCTCTACCGACGCTTGGCCTCGATGCGACGAGCCGTTGTCCACGATGAAGAATAACTGTGTTGCATCCCTGTAGGGATCCTGCTCAAGCACCTGATCCACCAACAGACCAAACGGCTTGATCCCCGTCTTCTTCTCGCATCGTCCCACGACGATTCCGCGATGCACGTCCCACGCCGCCAAATACTGCAACGCTCCGTTCCGCTTGTATTCCGCTTCGATCCGCCGAGTCTGTTTCGGTCGGGGCGGTGTTTCCTCATGCCTACGCCCTCGAGCCTGGATGCTCGTCTTTTCATCCATGCTCAACACATAATTTGTCTGCCCTAACGACTCGCCTTCCCACACGCCTGCGTACAAGTCGAGAATCGGCCCAGCCTTCTCGGCAAACCGCGGGTCCTTTGGAAAAAGCCAATGTTCATGCTGCCAAGGTTTGATCGCCGACTCGTGCAACATCCGCCACACAGTGCTACGGCTGACCTTTTTGCGCAGCATCGTTTGGGCGCGACGTACCAGGTCAGCAAGCGATTGCCGGCTCAGGGGCTCTTCCGTCTCTGCGATCATCTCGCACGCCATCGCTTGGATCAACGCTTGATCCAGAGGGGGAAAAAACGGGCTTGCGCCCGCGTCCGGCTTGGTCTTCGACGGAGAAAACACCGGCAGCCCAGCGACTTCGCCATCGCTGCACCTGTCGGGCAGACAAACCCACCTTCTTGGCCGCCTTGTCGTTTTTCATGTCGGGCTGCTCATGGAGCAGCAATGCCAACCGAAAGCGTTGCACGACTTGGACCGCCACCGTTCGGCGGCGGACCGTGTCCAGGGCCACTTGCACGAAATCTTCGGGGAAAGTACAAAGAGCGGGGCTTGGTCCTGGCATAGCGGCGTCCTTTCCGTGCCGGGATTTTTTGGGAGTTCATCTCCTTCTACAAAAAGTCCGCGGTAACCGCGACGTTATTTGTGAAACGGACCACTAAGGTGCGTGTTTGCTTGTCTAATATCTGGGCGGAGCAAGTCGCGTATTCACGCTGCTCGCTCAGCGACCGCGCGGTGACTCGATACCGCTCAGGATGAGGTCGATTCCAGCGAGAAAATCGACGCGGTCGTCGTGAGCGCGCAACTGTCCTGCTACGCTGCGTGTGAACGGATACTCATCCGGATCGAGCTGAGACCACATAGTCGCCACCGCGTCTAGGAAGTCGGATCTGTCGACGCCTTGCGTCCGAGCGAGCTGCGTGTTGGCCGCATTCTGCCCAGCGACGCCAAGGATGTAACTCAGCAGCGCGGACACTGCTGCCCACTGTGCTTCGTCCGGCACGCCAAGAGCGCGAACCTGCTGGCCTATGCGTTCGATAATACGCACCATCGGCAACTGCGACGCGGCTTGCGTGAGCGCCGAGCCGACCCACGGATGCGCGTCGATCGCGTCGAACATGCCCAGCGCGAGGGCGCGAATGGTTGCCTCCGGCGTCGCGTCGACCAAGGGCTCGTTCATCGTGCGAGCGACGATGGCGTCGCATGCGGCGGTTAGCAGCTCACTCTTGCTGGCGATGTGCCAGTAAATAGCTCCGGGGCCGGTGACGAGCCGCTCGGACAGGGCGCGGAAAGTCAGCCCGCTTTCTCCGCTGTGGTCCAGGAGCGCGATCGACGCCTCAATGATGCGATCCCGTGAGAGCGATTCTTCACGTCGTTGGCTGCTACGTGCTTTTTTGACCATACCTCATCTTGACATAAATGGAATGCCGTTCCAAGATGCTGGAATGACGTTCCATAGACCGCTCGCCGGAGATCTTGGCGGCGGCCTCCAACCACGAAGGAATCAGGATGAATACTCCAATCGCGATCATCGGTGCCGGGCTCGGCGGGCTGACACTTGCCCGAGTCCTCCACGTTCACGGTATTGCAGCGACGATCTACGAAGCGGAAGCCTCGGCGAACGCGCGAGCGCAGGGGGGCTTGCTCGATATCCACGAATACAACGGGCAGCTCGCACTCAAGGCAGCGGGACTCTTCGAAAAATTCCTCGAGATCATCCTCGCTGGTGCTGAGGCGCAGCGGGTACTCGACAAGGACGGCAACGTCCTGCTTGATGAGCCCGACAAGGGCAACGGCGGTCGACCTGAGGTACACCGAGGAGACCTTCGTCGGATTCTGCTTGACTCACTTCCTGCCGACACAATCCGCTGGGGGCACAAGCTCAGAGCGGTGTCTCCGCTCGGCGGCGGGCGGCACGTGCTGACCTTCGCTGACGGCTCGATAGTGACTACCGACCTTCTCGTGGGCGCGGACGGCGCTTGGTCGAGAGTTCGTCCACTTCTTTCCGAGGCGAAACCGGCGTATGTCGGCACGTCATTCATCGAGACGTACCTGTTTGACAGCGACACCCGTTACAAGGCGAGCGCGGAAGCGGTTGGCGGTTGCACGCTGATGGCGATTGCGCCGGGTAAAGGCATCCTCGCACACCGCGAGGCCGATGGTGCGCTGCACACGTACGTGGCGTTGAACAAGCCGGAGGACTGGATTGCCCGCATCGACTTCTCCGACCCAGTGGCTGCCTTGGCCCGCGTCGCCGAGGAATTCGACGGCTGGGCTCCGGAGCTGACAGCGCTCATCACTGAAAGTGAAACCGATCCTGTGCCTCGCGCTATCCACGCGCTCCCGGTCGAGCACAGATGGGACCGCGTTCCGGGGGTGACACTGCTCGGCGATGCGGCGCACCTGATGTCGCCGTTCGCTGGCGAAGGGGCCAACCTCGCAATGTACGACGGCGCTGAACTTGGGAAGGCCATCGCCGCCAACCCAGGCGACGTTGAAGCCGCGCTCGTCGCGTATGAAAAGGACCTCTTTCCCCGCAGCGCGTCCGCTGCTGCGGAGGCTGACCGGAACCTCAAGCTGTTCTTCGACGACAACGCGCCTCAGAGCGTGGTTGACCTGTTCACCAATTACCAGTCCGTCAAATAATCCGCCTGTATGCCAGCAAATCGTGTTCTTCCGCGGGCGCTGGAGGGCATCCCCCACACGCAAGGCTGTCCAGGTCGAGATCGGGAGTGAGACCCAGGCCGCATCCCAAGGTCCCGCGCGGCGCATTGCGACGGCCGCGGTATGGAATGGGAGCTACCGCATGCCCTCTCATGGCACCCCGCCAAGGTGGATGACGCCGAACGGATCGGAAGCCGCGCAACTGTCTTGCTCCGGTCTTGCCAGAGGCTTCCTCACTGATCCAAACCGATCGATCCCCGGACTTTATCGATGGGCCAGCGCCTCAGCCACCGCCTTCTCGAGCGGCTCGCCCTCGAGGCCCGTGGCGATCAGATTGCCGTCCGGTCCGATCAGGAAGGTCGAGTAAGGCGGCCCGACGTCGTAGTCGAGCACGATCGGGTCGGCCCCGCGGTCTTGGAGGACGGCTTGCGGCCAGGTCATGTCGTTGGCCTTGATGATGCGCTCGACATCCGCGGAGTCGCTGCCCAGATTGAGGCCGAGCATCGCGAACCGCTCCTGCCAGCCGAACTGGTCGTGGATCCTCTTGAGGGTCGGGAGTCCGTCGAGGCCGCGCACCGGGTAGCCGAAGTGGAGCAGGACGACCTTGCCGCGCAGGCCGGCGAGGCTCAGCTCGCGGCCGTCGAGCGTCTTGACCGCGAACGCCGGCGCCAGCTTGCCCGCCTCGGGCGGCTTCGGCTTCTTCCGGAGTACCAGGGTCAACGCGGCGGAGCCGCCCTCCGGGAGGTTGATGCGGTGCAGCTTCCGGGGGACGTAGGCGCCTCCCCGGCCCCAGGCGGTGATCTCATACTCGTAGTCGGGCATGAAGTTCTGGCTGCGATACCTGCCGTCCGCCTGCGGGATGAAACGGGAGCCATAGCCGCCTTCCCCCGATTGAAGCCAGGTTGACTTCGTAGTCGTGCAGGTCCGTCCCGTCATCGGTCCGGACGGTAGCGATCACTGTGGGCGCCCTGTAGCTGACCACGGTGATTTTGCGGTCCCGGTCAACCGTCCCGAGTTGGCCGCCGCCCCAGGATTTCAAGGGGCCGTTCTCCTCCAGGCAGGTCTTGTAAGCGACAGACTCATCGGACGGGAATGTGAATAGATTGACCTCTCGCAATCCTTCGGGAGCGCGGAAGACGATCCGGCCGTTCTCGTTGGGGCGGTCCTGAATGGCCCAGTCGATACGGTCGGCGGTGTCTTGCGGTTCGGGGTCGTTGATCTGCGACGCGAGATCGCCCGCCGTCGGGATGGCGCCGAAGGGATTGGCGTGGCCATGCTCGTTCGGGATGATGCCACTGACTTTGGCCGGGCTGCCGGCGCGGGTTGGCCCCGGGAATCGACGAACCGGACCTCGACCTCGACGGTCGGGACCTCGCGGAGCACCAGGGGCGGCGGAAGGACGCCCTCCCGCAGGTACACCCTCACCGGCCTAATAACACGGATCGGCTTCGAGAGTGCGGGAAGATTTGGCGACACGCCGCCTAATTCCTCCTGCCCCTGGCCGTAGACCAGATAATTCGCCGGGCGGAGCGGACCCAGCGCGAAGGTCCCGTCGGTCTCGGTCGTGGCGAAGTGCGTGTCCCGGCCCCGGACGGCATACGCCCGGATCGTCTGGCCGGCGATCGGCCGGCCGTCGAGGTCGACCATCCGCCCCGAGACCCGGACGCCGGGCGAGAGTACGATTCGGCCCAAGTCGGTCGGGACCCAGACATTGCGATGCTCGCTGGGCTGATCCATGCCCCAGAAATGCTGATAGGGTGCATACGGGAAACTCGCCCGGGCGGGTTGGGGCGGATTGACGTAGAGGGCCACCGATTGCGACTTCGGCATCCGCAGGCGGAACCGGCCTTCCTCGTCGGTCCGGCCGTCTAAGTCGTTGTTAAAGTCGGGGCGAGCTATTGCTCCCCCAGGCCCAGTTCTGGAACTCGATAGGACACCCCGGCAGCCGGCTTACCCGCCGGCGTGACGATCTGCCCCGTGTACTCCACCCCCTTCTCGAGCGTGATCGTCTCGAAGAACGGCCTGTCGCCCGAGGCTATGCCGCGAATCAACCCGGCGAGCGTGACACTCAGGGATTTCCGGGGGACGTAGCCGGGATGCCTAACGCGGAGGGTGAGGAACAGCCTCTGCTCGGCAACCTGATCGGGCGGGAACTCCAGCCGGAACCTACCGTCGGCATCCGTCCGGATCATCGAATCTTCGACCCTGGGGGGAAGCCCCACGGGCGGGACGGCTGGGATCGATCGCACCACCACGATCGAGGCGCCTTCCACGGGCCTCCTGGTCTCCACATCGACCACCCGGCCCGAGAATGCCACACCCTTATCGGATCCGGCGTCGTCCCTCGCGACTACGGCTGGCCAGACTATGAGCAGCAGGCCAGCGAGCACCGCGGTCGTCTCCAGCAGTCGAATCCGGCCTGGGGCGGACGGGGATCGGAACATGGACGTGCCTCCCAGATGGGCCTATCATGGAACGACGTTCCTTTGCCCAGTTTATCGTCTCCAGCGCGGGGCGATAACTCCGATCCGTCCTGGTCCCGAGACAATTGTCAGCGAGTTGGCCGCGGTTTTGCCGCCATGCTCCGTGCAGCTGCAGTATGTTCGACACGCGATTTGCACCGCGACGAGCAGTCGGATGAAGTTGAAGACGTTGAAAACGATCCGGAGCAAGAGGACGGTTCCGAGCCGGAAATGCCTCGGCTCACTGGCTTTAGTTCAAGTCTTTGTGGCGAATAGTGGTTCTTTTTGCATTTGACCGGGTCGTCTCTGGGCATAATGAAATAGAGGCAGGTGACAATTTTGGGAGGTCTCCCCAAGCGATGGCCGAGCAGGTTAGCGACGCGATTCTCTTGGAACGGTTCGTGCGGCAGCGCGAAGACGCCGCTTTCGCGGCGTTGATCCAGCGTCATCGGCTGCGTTTACACGGGACATGTCGTCGCGTCCTGCGTAGCGATCACGATATTGAAGACGTTTTGCAGGCCACCTATTTGGTCCTGGTGCGCAAGGCGTCCCGGATCGCTTGGCATGAATCGGTGGGAAGCTGGTTGTGCGCAGTTGCGCACCGACTGGCGATTCACGCCCGTGCCGACGCAACCCGGCAGGAACGCCGCGAGATTTCTTTTGCCCAGCTCCGGTTGGTTGGCTCGGCATGGCACGGTGAGGAAATTGCCGGCCGTTTACCGGAGCGCTATCACCCTTTGGACGATACTGCGATCGAAGTCGAGCGCACGGATCTTCGCCGATTTGTCGACGACGAACTTCTTCAACTGCCTGAGAAGTACCGAGTGCCGGTGGTCTTGTGCGATCTCGAGGGTCGAACCCACCAAGAAGCGGCCGAAGAACTCGGCTGGCCGCCTGGCTCGATCTCGCGCCGGCTCGAGCGTGCACGCGCTCTCCTGCGTCGACGTTTGGTCCTCCGGGGTGTTACCTTGACGATCGGCCTTGCCGGAATCGCCTTCGCCGCCATCGGCGCCTACCAGACCATCCATCGGCACGATCGGCAGAACCTGGCGGTTCATGCGTTCATGACCCAGCTCAAACCGTGCGTGGCAGCCAGCGATCGGGACACTCCCGTTGTCGACACCATTGGTCGCAATGAATCTCCTCTCGATCTGGCTGAGTTGCACGCGTTTGCCCGGCGGTCCGCCGAGGTCGCCAATGAGATCGCCCGATATGACCCGGGCAAACTGCGTGATATTTGGCGTGCCAGCGCTACCGAGATGCACAATTCAGCCGTACTGCTTGCCGAGGCCGCCGAGCGCCACGATCGAGCGGCTGTCGTGGCGGCGGCTTTGCGGTTAGACGCCACATGCCTCAAGTGTCATGAGGTGTTCCTGCAGTAAGAGGCTGGCCCATTGACGGTCGTCCGACTAAAATGAAACGAGACAATCAAGTGGAGCGACTTGGTCTGAGTTTGCCCAGCCCCAATTAATCCCTCGAGATCATCACCTCCCAGGTAGGTGCGAATATATGGCGACTGCGACCAAGAAGGGTTCCCCAGCGACTTCGTCTGATGTTTACGGGGAACGCGCGTCGTCGTCCCTCTTCGACCACATCGCGAGTGTGGTCGACGTGATCTATCGGTTTCTGGCGTCACTCAAGCTGGCGGTGCTCTCATTGACCGCGCTGGCGAGTACGCTCGCTTATGCGACGTTTTTCGAGTCATGGTATGGCGCGGCGCGGCACAGCAGTACATCTACCGGAGCCCAGGATTCGCGATCTTGCTGGCGTTTCTGGGGATGAACATCCTGTGCGCCGCCTTGATCCGGTACCCGTGGAAGAGGCGGCAGACCGGGTTTGTCGTCACGCATGCCGGGCTTTTAATCCTCTTGCTCGGCTCATACTACAGCTTTCGAACGGCCGACGAGGGCCAAGTCGGGATGCTCGAAGGTGATGTACGGGGTGAGTTGGTTCGCATCGACTATCCCGTGATTCGCGTCCGGGAGGTCGATCCACATACCCGTCAGTCGACAGTTGAATACGACCTTCCCTTTCGTCCAGGCCCTTTTGAGTGGGGGACGGCGTCGAGTCCAAAATCTAATTTTCTGGAGCGAGCGCTGTCGTGGGTTTCTTTGGGGATCTTCGGCCCATCTCGCGAAGGTGGCGAGGTTTTGAGCAAGCCGGGCGATCCGTTTCAGTTTGTGGTCAAGGAGCATTTGCCGGCATCGGTCCCCGCGGTTGACCATATCGTTGATCCCGACGGTTCGCCGATGGTCCGGATCGGGCTCCAGTTCAAGGGGCCGGGTATGCCCAAAGCGCAGGATGCCTTCAGGTCTGAAGAAGAACACTGGTTTGGGACCGAGCGCAAGTTTTATCGGGTCGTTCGCAGTCAGCCCCCGGCTGTCCTGGCGTTTTCTTACGTCGATCGCCCCGAGCTGGTCGACGATTTCCTCAAACCGCCGTCGGGTCCGGGAACAAAAGGGGTCGCCCGGTTCCGCTATCGCGACCGCACCGGCAAAGAACGCGCGTTCGACTGGGCGCTCGACGACCAACAAGGCAAGACGGTTGGCTTGCCCGAGAGCGAGCTCACCGTCACGCTTTCCGAGGCCACCGAATTCCCGACCAGCACCGGACGTCTGGATCAGATCCTGGGGGATGACTCGATTCCCATTGCCGTGTTTAAAGTTCAATCGGGCAAGGACGAGCCGATCACGCACATGGCTTTAGCCAATTTGCCGATGGTACCCAATGTGATTCCGCCCGCCGACGGTTCGGCAAAAACGCCACCGCGTCCCCTGGCATCGATCCACTACATGGTGGCTCCGACCCTCGATCCCAAGAGCAATGGCCGCTTCGGACAAATTGAGGTCCTGGCCGGACCGAACCAAGTCCTCTATTATCGCGTTTTCGGTCGGGGCAAAGAGACTAACGGCGAACTCCGCGCCGCCGGGCCACTTGAGCTCGAAAAGCCCGTTGTCGCGTTCGGCGGCAACGCCAATATGCCGATGACGATTACTTTCGAGGTCGACCAGTATTTGCCGGAGGCGATCGAAAAGCCGATTTTTGAGCCGGTTGTGTTGCCCAAGGGGCAGATGGGCAACGGCATCGCGGCATGCCGGGCCGTCATGACGGTGGACGGCCAAACCAAGGACTTCTGGCTCAGCCGGTCGGAAAACCTCGATCCGCCTCCGCCCCACACTGTCGCCTTTCGTAATTCGGTTTACGAGATCACATACGACGTCGATCGCAAGCCGCTGGGATTCGACCTCAAGCTCGACGATTTCGACATGGACTTCGAGCCGGGAACCGAGCAGCCAACGCATTTCGTCAGCAAGGTACGCCTGACCGACAAATCCGAGAACATCACCGAGGCTCCGCACACGATTTCAATGAACAACCCGCTGGATCATCGCGGCTACAGGTTCTTTCAATCAAACTACATCCGTGTGCGCGATCCGCGCACCAACCAGTTCACTGGACAGTTTCAGTCGGTCTTTCAAGTCGCCACCAACCCAGGTCGGCCAATCATTTACGGCGGCTGCTCGCTTGTTGTGCTCGGTGCTTTCTTGCAGTTTTACATGCGGGCAGGGATTTTCACCGACGGCGGCAAAAAAGAGCGCGAGCGGATCGCGGCCAAGAAAAAAGCCGAGCTGGGAATGAAAACCGAAGAACTTTAGCTACGAAGCAGACGCCGGTCTGGTCCTCCAACTAGCCGGAAAACGTCGCGAGATTCATTGAAAACAAGATTCAGCGCTAAGCGGGACGAGCTCTGGGAGACGCGAACATGAAGCGAATCAGCATAAGATTAGCTGGGTTGGCACTGGCCGGTTTTTGGGCGGCCATGGTCCCCGCGCTCGGAGCCGGCCAAAACCGATCGCTGGGAACGGGTCCGGCCTACGAGCTGATCGGCAAAGTGGCCGTGATGCATGAAGGGCGCGTCAAACCGCTCGATACGGTTGCCCGCGAGGAGATCAAACAGGTCTACCACCGCGAGACAATCAAGCTGCGCAACCTGAACGACGAGGTGGAGGCGATCCTCGACCCGCAGAGCCGGGCGAAGAAAGGCGCTGCCGGTTCCCAAGTGGAAGAATGGGGGCCCGTCGGCGCGTTTATCGGCTGGACCATGAGCCCCGAGTACTGGGACGACCAGCCGTTTATCCTGGTCGATTATCTCCCCTTGCGGCGCAGGATCATGGCGGAGACCCTCACCACGCGGCTAAGCGCGATCGCCGACAAATCCACGACCGCCGACGATGAGAAGGCATCGTTGCGCAAGCTCGCCACCGGGCGGGAGACAACCGCTGCAGAGCTGACCGCCTTCCTCCGCGGCAGCAAGTTGCCAGTCGAAGATAAGAAGACCATCGCCGAAATCGCCGTCAAGCTGAGCGAAGAACACAAATGGCTCACCCCGCGTGAACTTGAAGAGGCAAGGATTACTGACAAAGATCACGCTCACCCGTTCATCGACTGGGCCAGCGAGCTCCAGGAGCAGCAGCGGCGATTTAACGCCAATCCCGAATCAGCTACACGACTGACGGAGCTCGAGCGACGGGCGGTCGAGGCGGCGACGCGGCTTTCAACCTACAAGGCGTATAGCGGCGACAGATTTCAGACGACAGGCCTGGTTCTTATCATGCCTCGCCCCAACAACGCCAAGTACCTCGCCGCAACGGCCAAGACGATGAAGGAAGCTCGAGAAAAGGGGGATCCGCGCGACTTACCGCTCTTCAAGCTCGACGAGCTCAAGGCAATCTCGACCTACTGGAACAACGTCCCGCGCGACGATCGCCGCGATCCGACCGAAGACGCGTCGTTTGATGAACGATACAGCGGCTGGCTCCGTGACAATTCCGTCTGGGTGCCGCTCAAGGTCATGCTCAAGTCCAAACCCGAAGAGCTGGTCGAGGCGGGTTATCCCGAAACCGAGGTTCGCGCATTCCTTGCCGCTTATCGCGAGCTGTCTGACGCCGAGTCGAGCTCGCCCGGGCAGGTGTCGGAGGCGTCTGCCGCCAAGTTCCTAGCCGCCTCGCGTGCACTGGGTGAGGCAGTCAACCCTGGCAAATATCCAACCGTCGCAAAGATCGAACGCGAGACCCACTTCAACGCGATGAACCCATTTTGGCAGGCGCCATTTGCCTATGGATCTGCCGCCGCGCTCTTGCTCCTAAGCCTGGGGTTTGTTTCGGTGGCAGGGAAAAAGTCGGTCGCCGGTATCATGGGCTCGACGCTTTATCGCATCGGACTGTCCGCGCTCGCGATCGGAATCGCCCTGGAGATCTATGGCTTTTATCTCCGCGTGCGAATCTCGAGTTGGGCTCCGGTCACCAACATGTATGAGACGGTCATCTGGGTGGCGCTCGTGGCGGCCGTCTTGTCGCTCGTTTTCGAGATGATTTATCGGAAGGTGTATACCGCGCTGGCCGGCTCGGCGGTTGCCCTATTGGGCACGATCGTTGCGGCCAATGTTCCCCTCCTCGACCCCAGTATCAAGAGCCTCCAGCCTGTCCTCCGCGACAACTTCTGGCTTTCAACCCACGTGCTGTGTGTCGTCTCGAGTTACGCGGCCTTTGGTTTGGCATGGATGCTTGGTCTGGTATCGACGGTCTATTATCTGACTGCCACTTACCGCCGCTCGCCGCGGTTGCTGGATCTGGCGCTGCCACTGGTACCTGGTCTCCTTCTGCTGGCAGGCGGCGGCGCGGGAGTGGCAGCGTCGTATGGATGGTTCGGCCCGGAGTGGACCATCGGGGGCAACCCAGCCAACTCTAGGCGCAGACGGCCTATAGCGGCGACACTCTCTTCTATGTGTTTGCCACGATGGCGTTGCTCGGTGAGACGATCGCGCTCGCCAGTCTGCTGGCGATCGGCGGCGAAGCCGTGAATCGGCTGACATATCGCCCTGAGGCCCTAGAAGAGTTGCCCGAGGAGAAGCACAGTCACGTGACGCTTGACGCGCGGGGCCGCGCCATGCAGCGGACAGCCGCTACACTCAAGCCCTTGTCCAACTTCATTTATCGCGCGATGCAGGTCGGCGTGCTCTTGGTCGCCGCCGGCACGATTTTGGGAGGCGTCTGGGCCGACTACTCGTGGGGACGATTTTGGGGCTGGGATCCCAAGGAAGTTTGGGCACTGATAACGCTCCTGGTTTACCTCATTCCGCTTCACGGCCGGTTTGCGGGCTGGGTCAGCACTTTTGGGCTTGTCGTCGCCTCGGTTGCATGCTTCCTATCGGTCATCATGGCCTGGTACGGCGTGAATTTCGTGCTGGGTGTTGGGCTCCACAGCTATGGCTTCGTTGAAGGGGGCTCACAGGGAATGATGAGTGTGATCATCATGGGTGTCTTGGGCTTACCGGCGGCTGCGGCCTGGCGCCGGTTCTTGGGGCAGCGCCGCGTGGTCGAGACGGAGGCCGTCGAGCCCGATCTCAGCCCAAGTCATGAGGCGGATCGATCTCGATCTGAAACGCGAAGACCCGCGATACCGGCGCACTGATAGGTCCTTCGTCGCGCGGCGGGTCGGCGGCGACCTGCCGGCAGCGCTCGACCCATTGCGCGAGGTTCAACCCGAGTTGATGGCTTGCTCCGCTCATCAGCGCTGATTCAAGGAGTTCGGCGGCCCGGCTGGCGTGGATGCGCACACCGTGGTCTTGTCCCTCACGCGCCTTCACGCCGGCGGCGGCTAGCTTGATCAGACGCCTTGATCACATCCGCGACCACGCCCCGTCGTCCATGCGCGTGCCAGAGGCTTTCCCAGGCGTCGTGAGCTTCCCAATAATAGCCTGCGTTAAAGAGGGCCACACCGCGACGGAAAGGGGCTGAATCGGCTGTCTTCGCGAGATCAATCGAAGCGACCTTTGATCTGGCGTGCCCGAAAGAATGACCTTGCGGCGAACTCACAGGGTGCGGCCACGGTCCACCCGGTACGAACGAGTAGGGGGGCAGGGGCTCTATCGATTGTCCATTGTGCATTGTCCTTAGTCCTTGGTCGTTGGTCCTTGGTCAGAGCACTGAGGTTTATCTTAACGAGTCGGTAACCGCTATCCATCAACCACATCGCTAGCGACCGATCAGTGGCGTTGATCTACGGACAACGGACAAAGGACCAAGGACAAATAGAATGGAATTACAGCCGCTGGTCCTGATCAACGCCGTCGGCCTGACCCGAAAGTTATTGGCGTTCGCTCCCAGGCTGAATCAACTTGCCATGTCAGGCTGGGTAAGGTCTCTTGATGAAGTCGTGCCGGCGGTGACTTGCACGGCGCAGGCGAGCATCCTGACCGGCGCGTTGCCGCAGGAACATGGTATTGTCGGCAACGGCTGGCTCTTCCGAGACACAGGTGAGATAAGGTTCTGGCAGCAATCGAATGCGCTTTTGCAGTCGGAACCGCTGTATGCGACGGCGCGGCGCCGAGCTAATGAGATCGGAGTGCCGTTCTGCACCGCCAAGCTCTTCTGGTGGTTCAACCAAGGGGCGGATGTCGACATCAGCGTGACCCCCAAACCTTACTACGGGGCCGATGGCAACAAGGCGTTCGGAATCTCGGGAACGCCGGAGGGACTGTGCGAGCGGCTCGAGCGTGATCTTGGCCGCTTTCCGTTTCACACCTTCTGGGGACCGAGTGCTGGGCTGCCGTGCACGCAGTGGATCGCCCGGTGCGCCGCCGAGGTTCTCCGGGCCGATCGGCCGAATTTGAGCTTGGTCTACTTGCCACATTTGGATTATGACCCTCAGCGATTGGGACCTTCGGACTGCGACATGTCTCGGCTGGTTCGCGAACTGGACGATGCATGTGCGCCGCTACTCGACTCGGCGCGTTCGATCGGGGCGAGAGTATGGATCGTCAGCGAGTACGGTCATGTCGATGTCAGCCGGCCGGTTGCGCTCAATCGCGTACTGCGGCAGGCGGGATTTCTGAGCGTACGGCCAGGTCCTTTCGGTGAAGCTCTCGACACGTTTGGTAGCCGCGCGTTTGCAGTTTGCGACCATCAACTTGCGCATGTGTATGTGCGACATGGCGACGATCGTGTTCCCGTGCATGACCTCTTGATCGCTTTGCCGGGCATATCGCAAGTACTTTGCGGCGACGATCGGCGCGAGATTGGGCTGGACCATCCTCGCGCCGGCGACCTCGTCGCATTATCCGAGTCGGATTCTTGGTTCGCCTATCTTTTCTGGCTCGACGACCGCGCGGCCCCGGATTTCGCGCGGACCGTCGACATCCACAGGAAGCCAGGTTACGACCCCTGCGAGCTGTTTTTCGACCCATCCTTGTGGTGGCCCAAAGGTCGGGCGATGCGGCGGCTCGCGCAAAAGAAATTGGGATTTCGAGCGTTGTTCGACGTGATCCCGCTGGATCCGCGGCTCGTGCGCGGCAGTCATGGCGTCCCGGCCGCACGGCTCGAGGATCGCCCCCTCTTGATCGGCGATGGCCCCGCGCCGTCGCAGGCCGAGGTGATCGCAATGACTGACGTCCATGGCTTGCTTTTACGGGCCTTATTCCGCGAATGAATTCTGACGCGACCTAATGATGTGCGAATGCGGCATCTTGTCGCCGGTCGATCCCGATCGTCAGAATAAATGACTCAAGGGACGCGTTCGGCCCCAGTAATCATTGGAGAACGATCGACGCCCCGTTACGGATTGGGTCACAGCACAACAATGCGATGGTCCCCGAGTCGGCGACGCTGGGTTGGCTTGGTCATCTTGTCGCTGGCCGGACAAATCGCCTGCGCTCGAGAAGCACCGTCTGGCAGAAGTCACCAGCGAGGAAGTAAATCAGGCCATCCGCGCAGGGATCAGGTTTCTTGAGGAACGGCAAAGGGCAGACGGCTCGTGGCCGGATCAAGGCGGAAACGCTCTTACTGGGACTACGAGTCTAGTTACGTTGGCCTTACTGACAGCCGGTGAAAAGGCCGATTCGGTAGTCATTCGAAATGCACTCGCGTTTCTGCGCAACTTCGGTCCGCAACAGCTTGACAGCACGTATGCGATTTCATTACAGACAATGGTCTTTGCTGCCGTCGATCCCGAACGCGACCGCACGCGACTGGTCGCCAATGTCGACTGGCTCGAGCGCGCCCAACACAAGGACGCACGCAGCGAGTCCTGGCGAAACTGGACGTATTCCGCCCAGCGGGCTCAGCGCGGCGACAACTCGAACACCCAGTACGCTCTCCTCGGATTGAATGCCGCCAGCGAAGCCGGCGTTGCCGTGCGGCCAGAGGTATGGCAGTTCGCACGAGCGTATTTCGAGCGCTACCAGAATCGCGACGGCGGCTGGGGCTACACGCCCCGGCAGCAATCGACCGCCAGCATGACGTGCGCCGGTGTTTCGAGCTTGATCATCAGCGGCGCACGGCAGTTTCATAGCCTCGAGTATCTGCACGGCGAGGCGATCCATCATTGTGGAGACGGCGCCCTCGACCCCTTCTTGAAGCGGGGCATTGATTGGCTTGGCAGCCATTTTGACGTTCGCCAAAATCTGGGCCATGGACAGCAATACAAGTTCTATTACCTTTATGGACTGGAACGGGTCGGTCGGCTTGCCGCCGTGCGCTTCCTGGGAAAATACGACTGGTATCGCGAAGGTGCTCTTGAGATCGTCCGTCAGCAGAACAAGATCTCGGGATTTTGGAACGGACCAGGAGAGAGCCAACTGGTCGCAACCAGCTTCGCGCTCCTTTTCCTGGCCAAAGGGCGAGCTCCGGTACTGGTCAACAAACTTCGATATCTACCCGGCACCGATTGGAATCACGATGCCGACGACATCCGTAATCTGGTCGGTGTCGTCTCACGTGATTGGCAGAGCCTGCTAACCTGGCAGGTTGTCGACCCGAACGCGGCAAAGCTGGAGGATATGTTGCAAGCCCCGATTGTCTTCTTCAACGGCCATAATGCGCCCGAGTTTCCCCAGCGAGGCAAAACGAATCTACGCGATTTCGTCGATCACGGCGGTTTCGTCTTCGCAGAGGCCTGTTGCAGCAGCCAGGAATTTGATCGCGGATTCAAGCAACTGATCAAGGACGTGTTTCCCGGGCCGGAATACAAGCTGCGTTTACTTGGGCCTGATCATCCGGTCTGGCGGGCAAAGCACTTGTTGTCTCCTGAAATCCACCCGCTCTGGGGTATCGAGCACGGATGCCGGACCGTGTTGATATACTCACCGCAAGATCTCTCCTGTTATTGGAATCAGCTCGAACGCAGCCCGACCAACCCGGCAGTCTTGAAGGCGTTTCGAG
This sequence comes from uncultured Isosphaeraceae bacterium, assembly GCA_963850935.1. GTDB lineage: Bacteria > Planctomycetota > Planctomycetia > Isosphaerales > Isosphaeraceae > CAWFRS01. The sequence continues at coordinate 581,412 of CAWKNT010000010.1, read as the reverse complement.
TCGGTCAAAACGTCATCGACTACGCCACCGGTCGCGAGATGCCGGCCGACAAGCTCACGATGCGGGAAACTCACGAGTTCAAGAAGGACGCTCCGCGGCGCGGAGCGCTGCGGATTGCCAAGCTCAAGCACGGAGGCGAATGGAACATCGCTCCCCAAGCGATTCCGAACCTGATGGAGAATCTACGTCGCCCCCCAATCAATTTTGACGTCACGATCGAGCAAAAAAACCTGTTTGCACGCGACCCGAGTCTGATCTATTACCCACTCGTCTATATCCACGGCCGCGCGGCACTCCACCTTGAGAATGACGAACTCGAGTCACTGCGACGACATCTTGATCCCGGAGGGGGTACGCTCTTCGCCGATGCAGCCTGTGGCAGTGCGGCATTTGACGAATCATTTCGCCGGTTTGCCGCTGTACTCCTTCCGAACCAGCCTCTAGTCCCAATACCTCCGGGTGACGAGTTGTACTCGAAAAGGATCGGGTTTGATCTGACTCAAGTCGAATACTCTCAAGCAGCCGGCGGCGGCCAAGGCGCTCCCAAGCTCGAAGGCGTGAAGATCAACGACCACTGGGCAATCATTTATTCCAAGTACGATATTGGCTGTGCCCTGGAGCAGCATACCGGCGTCGACTGCAAGGGCTACACGCACGCCAGCGCCACAAAAATCGCCGCCAACATCGTGATTTACGCCACGCTGCCGTAATCGTGGCAACTCACCATGAACTTGGCGCGAAGTCCTTCTGTCGACGGCTGCGCACGGCTATAATTGGGGACGGTTTTAACGGCCATGACAAGTCGCGGTCGGTGAACACCATGCCTGAAGCGACGACGCATCAAGAGTATGCCGAGTTTATTCGCCGGATCCGTCAAGGGGACGAGCAAGCGGCGGAGGAATTGGTGCGCCGCTACGAACTCGAGATCCGACTGGAAGTTCGAGGATGGTTGCGACTGCGCAATCCGGGATTGAAACGTGTCTTCGACTCGATGGACATCTGCCAATCGGTCATGGCCAGCTTCTTCGCGCGGGCAGCGGTTGGCGACTTTGACCTCGAGGAACCACCACAGTTGATCCGCCTTTTGGTTGGCATGGCGCAAGAAGGTCGCTGAACAATCCCGCCATCACCAGCGCCAACGCCGCGACGTGCGCCGCGTGGGCGAGGGGACTCTGGAGAACGCGCCTGCGCCAACATCCGCACAAACACCCAGCCGCCTGGCCTCCGGACGAGAGCTGTTGCAGAAGTTCCGGGAACTTCTCTCGGATGACGAACGACGCATCGCCGATTTGAGGGCGCGAGGGACTGACTGGGCGGGGGTTGCCGCCGAGCTTGGCGGTACGCCGGATGGCCGTCGCAAACAGCTTGCGCGTGCCGTAAGCCGAATCGAGCTGGAGTTGGGGCTTGACTCGGTACTGGATTGAACCAATTTATCGCCAGTACTTGCATTCGTCCGTCCGGCAGGCGCGCGACGGCAATGATTCAAACAGGCAATGCGATACGTGCCTGATTTTGCCACTCTTGCCGGCGAACTGATAGGGCGAACAAGCGATGATCGAATACGCCAGCGGCAATGCATCGCCATCCGACCCTTGGCATCGGCTGGAGCGGGGAGACCATTGCTCCGACGATGATCTGGTCGAAATCCTGTGTGCTGATCAGGCCAACCGGTGGCGAACCGGGGAACGAATTCCCGCCGAAGCATATTTGTCGCGCTACCCTCGTCTCGCCGGCGACAGTGAGGGGGCCTTTGAACTAATTTACGGCGAGTATCTGGTGCGAGAACTGCTGGGAGAGTGCCCCAAGCTTGATGAGTTCGTATGGAGATTCCCCCGCTTTGCCGATCGCTTGCGCCGCCAGCTCGATCTCCACCAGGTGCTCGCTGATAAGGACGAAACCGACAAGCCGGTTCCTGTTCCCGGCATGCCAGCGTCGGCTGGGGAAGGCGCACCGGCGGGCCTGCCCGAGCTCCCTGGTTATCAGCTCATTGAAGAGCTCGGACGAGGGGGGATGAGCGTCGTTTATCTGGCGCGACAGGACGGCCTCAAACGTCTGGTCGCGCTCAAACTGATCCGGGCCAGCGTCTACGCCGACGCCATGATCGCCGCCCGATTTCGAGACGAAGCCGAGGCGGCTGCCCGCTTTCAGCATCCCAATATCATTCAGGTTTACGAGGTCGGCGAATACGATGGACAGGGCTACCTCACCATTGAGTATGCCGCCGGCGGCAATTTGGAGCAAAAGCTCGCGGGCACGCCACAACCGCCCCGCGAGTCTGCCCGCCTCGTCGAAGATCTGGCGCGTGCACTGCACTACGCGCACCAGCGCGGTATCGTGCACCGTGACTTGAAGCCGGCAAACGTTGTATTGACCGAAGACGGCATTCCCAAGGTAACCGACTTTGGTTTGGCCAAGCTCCTGGAGCGTGAAGGTGGCCTGACGCAGACCGGCGACATCATGGGCACACCGAGCTACATGGCACCCGAGCAGGCCCGAGGAACGCCCTCGGATGTCACGCCATCGAGCGACATCTACGCCCTGGGGACCATCCTCTACGAAATGCTCACCGGACGTCCGCCATTCAAAGGCGCGACTCCGCTCTCGACGCTCAATCAGGTCACCGAATACGAACCTCTGGCACCGAGCAAGCTGCAGAGACATACGCCCCGAGAGATCGAGACGATCTGTCTAAAGTGTCTGGAAAAAGAGCCGAAAAAGCGATATGCGACTGCGCTCGAACTGGCCGATGACCTGCGCCGATTCATTGATAACCGTCCGATCCATGCACGCCGCACTAGTGTGCCGGAATGGTTATGGCGCTGGTGCCGCCGCGAGCCTGTGAATGCCGCGCTGATCGTCGCTCTATTCTGTGCCTTTATCGCCGGGGGAATCGGCGTAGCCGCTCAGTGGCGCCGGGCCGAGCAGAAGGCCCGCGCTGAAGCTCTCGCTCGCGCCGTGCCGAACGAGAGCAAGGTCGGGCACTGGACAACCTTTATTTCAGCCGGATCGCTCAGGCGCGTCTTGAATGGCGCCTGAATAACGTCAGCGGCGTCGCACAACTCTTGAACAAGTGCGATCAAGACCGGCGCGGCTGGGAATGGCAATACTTACGCAATACCAGCCAGTCGGAGATCCTAGGTATCGATCTCCCCGAGCTAAGTTACATATTTGGGGTTGTATTCAGCCCCGATGGATCGATATTCGCATTCACGGGTTTCAACCCCTATGACCACTTCCACGAACGCAGTCCGTCCATCGTCGAGATCTGGGACACAAAAAATCAACGGCGGCTGCACGCTCTCGAAGGGCCCGTGCACACGATGCGACTGTCGTTCAACAACGACGGCCAGCGACTCGCCGCCAGCGGCAGCCAACAGACGAAGATCTGGGATACGGCGAACGGTCGGCTCGTCCGTGAGTGGCATCCGGAGGGAAGCGTGACTTTTAGCCCGGACGGCCGGATTCTCGCCGCAGGCGGACACAAAGAGGCGATCTTCTGGGACGTGGAGAGCGGCGCAAGAGGTTCGCCGGTTCCCGAAAAGCCGTGGGCGAGTAAGCTACAGCCCGAACGGCGAAGTTCTGGCGGTGAGCGCACCAAGTGCTGTCACGCTGCACGACGCGGCCACAGGGCGCGAGATCGTCTCGCTCCCGCACGGCTCCAGCGAAGACGAAGCCCGAATCGAGCGTTTCTTCGACAGCGAAGGCCCCGAGCTAGCCTTCAGTCCCGATGGAAAGCAAATCGTCGTCGCAACACGCCCACCGCGGATCTGGGATACGACGACGGGCCGGCCCCTACATCAGCTCAGTGGGCACGCCGGGTCTGTACCAGGCGTGGCCTTCAGTCCCGACGGCCGTCAAGTCGCGACGGCCGGCGTGGATTCGACGATTCGACTCTGGGACGTCCAAACCGGCGCCGAGCGGGCGGTGCTCCGTGGCCACTCCGCACTGGTCGGATGCCTGGCATTTCATCCCGACGGATGGTGCCTGCTTTCCGGAGGACGCCATTTTGCGCAAGTCAAGCTCTGGGATTTGACCAGATCTCAAGAGCATATATCGCTGTCGGAAGGCCATGCTCCCGGCGTTCGCCTTTGATGATAATGGCGACCAACTGAGCCTTGTCACGAATCTAGGGCGACTGCAATCGCGGACGATCGCCAGTGGATCGACCAAGGTCGGTCCGCATGTTGACTTGACGACGCAATGGTTGACACCCGCGGCGCTCGCCGAATTCTCTCTGACGCTCGCCGCGCTCGCAGTCGTTCCGTCGAACCGACTGCTCGTAAAGGTCTACGATGCGAAAACCGGCTCCGAGTTAACCGCCCTGAGCGGCCTGTCTGCGCCGGCCACTTTTGTTTCCCTCAGCGAAGATGGTAGCCGCGCGGCCGCGTCTGGCCTCTTCGCGAAGAACGCTGTTCGCTGGCGAGAAGTGAAGGTCTGGGACGCGATCAACGGGCAGATTCTACTTTCCTCTCAGCCCTCCAACGCCCCCACGCCGTACACATACGGTCGGGTAGCCATGAGTCCCGATGGAAGCCGCATCGCGTTCGACGACTATGACTACTCAGCCGGTCTCGACCCGGGTACCGCGGCTGCATTCTTGGGAACTCGAGTCAAGATCTGCGAGGTGCCCGGCGGTCGCGAGCTATTCAGCTTGCCGATTGGCAAAGAGATCCTTTTTTCCGTCGCCTACAGTCCCGACGGTCGACTCCTGGCCACCGGTGACTCGACTGGAAAAACGTCCGTCTGGGATGCACAGACCGGCTCAATTCTCTATTCAGCCGAACAAGCTGGACCAGTTTTCCGATTCGCCTTTAGCCCGGATAGTCGGCGGCTGGCAGGAGCGGATCGCGAGAAGGTACAGATTTGGAACGCGGTCGACGGTCAGGAGGTTTTGGTCTTGCGCGGGGCCCAGCCTCGTCCACTCGACGGAGGATTCAATCCTGCGCTCGCCTGGAGCCGGGATGGGCAGCAACTGGCTTCCTTGAACTGGGATGGAAGCATCAGTATCTGGAGTGCTGCTCCCCAACTTCCCGGTCCGACCGAACGGTGGAAAGAAGCCGGCGGTCGTGTCTTCGCCTGGCATTTGGCCGAGGCCGAAGCGGCCGTCAACCAAGCACAAACCCGGGCGGCGGAATTCCACGTCAACAGGTTAAGCGGACGAAACACCTCCCGACATCGTCACTCTTCTGCGGCGTGCTCGGTTATCCTTGCTCTTAGGCAATTGGGATCGAGCGGCCACCGACTACGCTCGCTGGTTCGACGCCGGAGAGCCGGACGACGGCCCCGCGTGGCTAAACTACGCCCGTCTGCTGATCGGCGCGGTGATTATGACCGCTATCGTCGCCTCTGCAAACGGCTGATCGACGCATTCGAACAGCAGGTTAACCCTCAGATGGCGTTCTGTGCGGCCCAGACGATTGGGCTAGCGCCTGGTCCGCCGATCCAGGCCCGTAAAGTCATCTCGCTCGTGGATCGAGCAATTCCTCTCGAAAGGCGACACGCCGAAATTGATTTCGCTCTTGCCCTGGTCTACTTGAGAGTTGAGGAGTTCGATCGAGCGGCGATCCTTTTGCACAAATTCACCGACCGCGAGCCCGATCGGGCTGGCGCTCGTGGCCCGTGCTCGCGATCATCGACCGCCGGCTTGGTCGCATGGAGGAATTGAAGCGCGATCTGGCCAAAGCTCGGGCGTGGCGCGATCGACATAAAGAAGACGTATCCGCGGGAACAATCAGTGCGCCCTTGTCCCCGGAATGGCTTGATTTTGAGGCATTTTATCGTGAGGCAGCAACACAATCAGATCCGGTGAAATGACACGCAATTTATCGGTGTCACACGACGTGAATGAGCCGATTCGACACCGACTTGAATTCGTCGGCCGCGGGCCGCCCAGGCGCGGGCCAGACGGTCAAAAAGCCGCGATAGCCGATTTCCTCGAGCGCTCCCAAATACTCTTCCCAATCGAGGGCACCTGGTGGATAGCCGAAACCTCGAGGATTCATAGCTTTGCCACCGCTCGAGCCGGTCGCGTCCGTGGCGTATGCGTGCACAACCCAGGATGCGAGCTCTCGTACAGAGACGATCGGGTCGATCCCCGCTTGCAAAAGACTGGCGGGATCGATGCTGGCGGCCAGGCCGGGTGAAGCGAGAGCGTCGAGAAACTCCTTGAGTTTCTGCCCTGAATCGGTTCCGGTTTCCATCGCCAGTTTGACGCCGTGGTGTTCGGCGCGGCGGCCGAGCTCGAGTAGCGTTTGCGAAAATATCTCGAGACGTGCCTCGTCTTCCCGCGGCGGGACCGCGCCGGCTCGGGCGAGCACAATTGTCGTACCTAGTTCGTAGGCCATCGCGAAAGCCGCGTCCGCTCGTCGCATGCGGTCATCAAGCTGATCGAGCGTGTCGAAGGGCCTGCGCGTTGGCAGCGAAAGGGCCGCGAGCGACAACTCGGCTGTTCTCAGGATCTGGCGCAGTTCGCGACGTCCAGTTTCGCCCAGACGGTGCGGCGCAACATCCCCGATCGCGTCAATCACCACCCCGCGAGCACCTATCCGTGCGGCCTCATAGATCTGATCGCGCACCGACTGGTCGGGAGCGAGTCGTAGCGCTAGTGGATGGCGAATCATTCAGCAAGCCTCGAAGATCGTCGCTACTCCTTGGCCTTGCCCAATACACATCGACGCCAAACCCAGCTTGGCCCCTTCGTCGCGCATCCGGTGCAACAGAGTGGTCGCGATTCGTGCGCCGCTAGCTCCAAGTGGATGCCCGATTGCGATCGCACCGCCGCGCGTGTTGACCTTGTCTTCCTTCATTCCCAGCAACTTGAGCACCGACAAAACCTGCACGGCGAAAGCTTCATTCAACTCGAAGCAATCGATTTGATCGAGCGTGAGACCAGCCCGTTTGAGTGCTTTTTGAGTCGCAGGAACAGGCCCAATGCCCATTTCCTCGGGATTCACTCCCGCGACAGCCATGGCCCGAATCCGTGCGATCGGCTTCAAGCCAAGTTCACGCGCTTTCTCTTGCGACATCACCAAGAGAGCGGCTGCACCAACGTTGATCGGCGAACTGTTGCCGGCGGTCACCGATCCCCCGTCAGGATTGAACGCGGGGGGCAATGCCGCCAGCGACTCGGCTGAGCTGTCGCGTCGGATGCATTGATCCGTTGTCAGCAATACCTTGCGGCCAGCATCATCGCGTCCCCAGGTGGGAATGATCTCATTCTTGAACTCACCCGCGTCGGTCGCCTTGGAGGCAAGCTGGTGGCTGCGCAGGGCAAACTCATCTTGCTTGCCGCGCGGAATCCGATACTTGGCGGCCAGATACTCGGCAGTCAAACCCATGTTCATGATCGCTTCGCTGTGGTGGCGAAAGAGCGACGGACACGGGTTGTAGTCCTTTGTCATCGGCACGTGGTCCATGTGCTCTACACCACCGGCAATCTGCACATCCTCGCAACCCGCGGCGATGCTCATCGCCGAGTCGTTTATCGCCTGCAGACTTGACGCGCAGTTGCGATTGATCGTCACTCCGCCGGTTTCCGCGGGCAGACCGGCGACGAGCGCCGCGATGCGGGCGATGTCAAACCCCTGTTCGCCTTGCTGCATCACGCAGCCCCAGCGTACGTCTTCGATCTCCTTGGCGCAATCCCGGTCCGCTTGAGGATCGCCTGGATAACATGGGCAGACAAGTCCTCGGACCGGACGTCTCGGTAATAACCTCGGTCCGATGACGCACGCCCGACGGGAGTGCGGACGGCGTCGATGACCACAGCGTTTTTCATCGAAGTAATCCTCGGAAAGTCAGCGTCCTACGTGGGTGAGGCTTACCAGCCCGACGACTTTTGGGAGCCAGGCCTTCAACCTGAAAACCGCTGATCATCAGGCAAGAAAGCCTGACCTAGCTCAGCCTTTGGCCAACTTGGGGCGCGGATAAAACGTCGCACCGGTATTCGCCAGCTTGAGCAATGATTCAGTCGGTTCGAATCGCTTGCCAAGGTGTGCGTACTTCGCCAGTTTCTCGACGATCGTTCCCGCGCCAAACTATCGCACCAGCGGAGAATGCCCCCCCGAAACGGCGGGAAACCGATTCCCAGAATCAAACCCATATCGACGTCACCCGGCTCGCGGACAATCCCTTCTTCCAAGACCCGCGTCGCCTCCAACAGCATCGGCAAGAACAGCCGATCCGTGATCTCGTCCGCTTCGACCGCGCGATTACCCGTGCGGTACTTGGCGATGATGGCTAGTGCGGCGGGGTTCGGCTGAGACTTGGCCTTCTTGTCCGCCAACCAGAACTTCATGAGCGACTTCTTGTCACCTGGACTTGCCTTCAACATCTCTTCCAAGATCGGCGATGTCGCCGTCCGGTCGGGATACGCTTTGGCAACCACTTTTCCGGCATAAACCGCCGTATCCAGACCAACCAAGTCCGTCAGGATTAAAGGGCCCATCGGCATGCCGAACTTCGTCGCTGCACGGTCGATCGCTTCAACCGATGCGCCGTCTTGCAACAAAATTAATGACTCGTTCATGTAAGGGAATAGTACGCGATTCACCAGGAATCCCGCACAATCCTTGACGACGATCGGCGTTTTCCGGATGCGTTTGGCGAGGGCGACGATGGTCGCGACCGTCTCGTCGCTCGTCTTTTCGCCACGAATCACCTCGACCAATTCCATCCGATCGACGGGATTGAAAAAATGCATTCCAACGAATCGCTCCGGGTGCGGAGCAGACTCGGCCATGCGCGTGATCGAGATCGTCGATGTGTTGCTCGCCAAGATGGCATCGTCTTTGAGAATATTCGCCAGACCGCGGTAAACGTCTTTCTTGACAGCCTCATTCTCGGTGATCGCCTCGATCAAGACATCGCAATCGGCGAAATTCTTCTGTGATGTTGACGTGTTCAATAAAGCAAGCATGCTAGCCATGTCTTGCGGTGTGGCCCGGCCGATCTTGATGCGGCTCATCACGACGTCTGAAGCACGCTTGAGGCCGTCGGCGATCCGGGCGTCATCGACGTCGACCATCGAGGTGCGGATCCCCGAGCGAGCGTTTGCAGCCGCGATCCCGGCTCCCATGAATCCGGCTCCCAGCACGCCGACGCTGTGCACTGGCCGGGGTTTCATTGACGCGTCGCTTACCCCGGGGTCACGGGCTAGGCGGTTCTTCATGAAGAAGATGCCGATCAAGTTGGCCGCGATCGGCGAGCCGGCCAGCTCGCCAAACCCGCTCTGCTCAGCCTTTAGCCCTTCTTCCAGCGTCTTGTTGCACCCCTCGCGGATCGCCTTTAGTGCGACAAGCGGGGCAGGGTAGTGTCCCTTGGTTTTGCCCTTGATTGCCCCCTCGGCGACGGCGAATGCAAAGTTGAGTTCGTCGGCGTTGAGACCGAGCGGCCCTTGCAGCTGCTCGCGCCGGGATTTCCAGTCGCCGCTCTGCCTTAGGTACTCAATGAGCCGGCGCCCTTCCTCGACAAGCTTTTCGGCCGGAACGGCGTCGAACGCAAAACCGACCGTCACGGCCTTCTGCGCCGAGAGCTTTTCCCCCGCACAGATCACTTCGATCGCCGCATTGAGTCCAATCAACCGGGGCAAGCGCTGCGTCCCGCCCCAGCCTGGCAGGATGCCGATCGAAACTTCCGGGAGGCTGATCTGCGTGTGCGGCGCCGTCGACACCAAGCGCTCGTCCATCGTCAGCACCAGCTCGGTTCCGCCGCCCAGGCATCCTCCGTCGATCAAGGCAATGGTCGGAAACGGCAAGCGGCTGATTCGATTATAAAGCTGGTGTCCCATGTTGGTGAGACCGGCCACTTGCTCGAGCTTGGCGTAGCTCATCGTGGCAAGCTCGTTCAAGTCGGCGCCGGCAACGAACTGCCCCGGCTTGCCGCTTTTGAACAACAGGCCTAGCAGATCGGCGCGGTTCTCGAGCTCGCCGACCAAGCCCGCCAGTTCTCTCAGGACCTCCTGCGAAAGCGTGTTGACCTTCTTGTCGGGGAGGTCGAAGGTAACGACGCCGATTTGGCCGTCGAGCTGCTCGAACCGGAATGCGTTCGCCATGATCTCTCCTCCACGCGATCAAGCCTTGTAGGGCATGAGGATTTCCCCGGCCTCGATGCCCGCGATGGCCTCGAACCCGCCATTCGCAACCGTTTCTCCCAGCTTGGTCACAGCGCGGAAATACGAGTCGCTGGGTCGTTTGCCGGTGATCTTCCGGGTCAAATCCTGGCAAAGGATGTCGACCGCGGCTTGAACGACCTCGCTCGACTGCCGGCTCGCCCAGAGACTCGCTGCCAGGATGACCACCAAATCTTGCAATCGCTGCGATAACTCGGCCATTCGGCACTGGCGGTCAGCCAGCCGAAGCTGGTGCTTTGTCATCACGTCGCTGATTTCGAGGCGGCCGCGCTCGAGCGACTCCGCGGCAAATTCGGCATGTGCGGCGAGGGCCGGTGGCAGCGACAATGCGCCGAAGTTGAGGCGGCGCTTCGATGCGAACATCTGCGCGGCACGCCATTTCGCGTACGGCACCAACGCGGAGCGAAGGGCCCAGGCGTGGGCCGGGTTCAGTGGGTTGGGCTTCTTGATACCCGATGCCTGGATCGCCCGCCCGATGGGCTCGAAAAACTCCTTGCCGTGTTCCTTGATCAACGACTTGAAAAACGCCATTCCAAGCATCTCGCCTTCGCCTTCGTAGATGCAGGGCGCCAAATACTCGTGAATATTGTCGCCAAACAGGTGACCTTTCAAGAACGCGCGGCCACCATGCGTCTTCATGAACAACTCGACGGCCGCTTCTTTCTGGGCCTCGCTGCCGAAGATCTTGGCGATGATGCACTCGAGCTCGCCCCGGTACCCCTGGTCCAGGAGCCACGAGCACCAATCGACCATGGCATCACAACCGACAATCAGGGCCGCCATCCGGCCAATCCGTCGCTGAACTAGCTCACGCGACACAATCGCCGCACCGTATGTCCTGCGGAACCGCGCCCAAGGAAGCATGTTGGCCAGCATCACCCGCATGGATCCCGCAGCGGTCGCGCACAACGCTACCCGCCCCAAATTCAAACCGTGATAGGCGATCGTCAGTCCGTCACCTTGAACAGGCTGGAGTAAGTTTTCGCGCGGCACGCGAAAATTGGTGAATCGCAACCCGTGGTTGTTCAAATGACGCAGCGCGAGCAGGCCGTAGGTCACCAACTGGAAATGCTCGTTCTCGTGATCCGGTAGGTCAACGATCAGTACCGCAGGACGCTTGTCGATCAGGCACACAAGCCCGATTGTGCGCCCGGGGACGGCGTTGGTGATAAATAGTTTCTCGCCGTTGACCACATAGTCGTCGCCATCGAGCACGGCGCGGGTTTTGAGTGCGGTCAAATCGGACCCGGCTCCGGGTTCGGTGAGCGCGAACGCCGAAAGGCGTTCGCCACTGGCCAATCGGGGGAGATACCGTTCCTTTTGCTCGGAGTTGCCAAAGGTACGCAACGGATCGACCGCTCCGATGCAGCCGTGGACCGACGCCAGACCGGCCAGGTTGGGCTCAATCGTGGCCATCTTGGTTAGGAACCGGGCAAACGGGGCAAACGAAGCGCCGGCACCGCCATATTTTGGGTCGATCAAGAGCCCCCAGTAACCGGCTGCGGATAGATCTTTCAGCACAGCCTCGGACACTTTGGCATCAGGCCCGTACAGTGTCCCTTGCTCGCGGTTTGTGCGGACCGCATCCAGCGAGCGCTGCATGACCTTCTCGCTGGCGGGAGCGGTCGCCGGCGGCTGGGGCAAGAACAAGTCGAGCGGGGCCTCACGATCCCAGACGATTCGATGGGCCGGGCTGTTCGCAGTCTGGTACCGCGCGGCGAACAGAGCGTCGACCTGGTCATCGGCCCGGTCGACCGTGCCGGTTGTTCGAGCCTCTTCCTCGCTCTTGCCGCCCAGCTTGAGAGCGGCCTCGATGAACGTTTGGGTTTCGGGCTCCCGAATCTGGGTACTCATCGGAAAACCTGTTCCTTTCCCCGCCGTGCACGGCCGGGCCTCGCATTGCAACCCTTGGGAGAATCAGGCGCCGCATCGAGCCATGCCCTCGGACATTGACGTAGTCGGGCCGCTCTTTTCCCCGACCCCTCGGGGACGGCAAGTGATGTTATCAGACATCCTGGGCCAGCAACCAGTCCTCCAGGACCAGATGATCAAGGAATGGAGCCCGCAATAGCACCGCGTTGGCGGGAAGTTTTCGGGTCAGCCAGCCATTACGGCCGATGCTCGGGATCACACTCGAGCCGAGGCGGTCGAGGTGCCGCATCTTTAATTGCTTCATGATTCTGTGGCTCAGGCGGTCAAAGCACGTCGTCAGAAGTTTCGGATCCGGTCCGACGTGAATGACCAGCTCGGCGCCCGATGCCAACGAGTATTCAAGCGCATCCCACAGCCGTTGCGGATGATCGGTCCAGTCCGCCAGGATCGCCCGGCTGTTCCACTCATCATAATTGGCAAGCCCAGTGGTGCAAGAAAGAACATTAGGCGTGGGTTTATGCTGTCCGCCTGGTGTGTGGTACATCATCATCGCGGTCCGGTTGGGGATATTACGCTCCCACACCAGCGGCGTATGCAAAGGTGGCCAATTGTTCGGCTTGCGCCGCAAAGTAACCCCTGTTGGGAGGTACTCGCGCATCTCGTGCTCGAGTAAATCCAGCGTGCCGCCCTGACCCAGAAGGAGGACCTGAAACGGCGACAGATACGTGGAAGGCCCGATCAGACCTTGTCCCCGGCTGCTGATCGACGAACAAAGGTGCTGTACGTCCTCGATTTGCAGAGAGTTTCCCTGGCTCGAAAGAATGCCCATTGTCGTGTTGGCAGTCAGTTCGGCACAATCCTTCGCGAGTGCCAGCGGAATTGGGAGCAATTGCTCCATCGTGTAGACGCCGCCAATCACCAAAGCGGAGAGTTCGCCGATGCTGTGTCCAAAGCTCAATCGAGCGCTCGGCACAGGGATCTCGAAGATCGATTCCAGCAGACGAATCTGGGCGAGCTCCATACTGACGATCGTGCCGATATCGTGGACGAAAGTCTCGAGAGTGGACGGTTCGCGCGCTAGCACCCGGGCTGCCAGATCCACCTTTTTGCCCAGCACGTCGCTACAGAGTAGCGATGCCTCGTCGAGCGTTGCCCGAACAATCGGCCCGTAAGTTCGATGCTCCAGCAACTCGGGACCGCGGCCCAGGTTTGTCAGGTCATAGCCTCGAAACGCCAGCACTGCCGTCGCGATCCGCTTCTTCAGATCATCGCGCGAGATCGTCAGCGCGGCCGGCCCGCTCGCTCGTGACACGACGTGACGCTGGGGGAGCGCCAGACGCGATGGCCGATGACTGGCGAGCCACGATGGAGCCCAGCTTCGCCAGCGGCCATCGAGAGCCCTCACTTTCATCGTTCGCATGGCCCGTCCCCTCTTTATCGCACGCTACCTGGCCCCGTTCTGGTCCGGCGGAGCGGTGCTAAATTCATTACGCAATATCGTTGCCATTCGTTCACAATCGATCTCTCCGGCGATTCCAGGGAATGCGAGTTGCCTGCCGAGCCGCCTCTGGATGCTGTTGACTCTGTTGTAACGGGCTCGGCAGGCAACTCGCTCTCCCTGAAAGAATTTACGATACGAAGTCCCGCGCGAAGCATCTGCGTACTTCGCCCACCTGACGAAGTGGGCGATCCCCTAGATCGATGACTTCAATCGAGCGTGCCCAGAACGGACACCAACACCCAGAGCGACGCGACGACGATTTCGCGACACCAAAACGTCACAATCGAAATGCGTGAGGACGCCCCTCTGGAGACCCAGCCTTCGGGACGTGCTTGCTGCCATGCGCCTCCCAAGGTCAGGAACCCAATGGCATCGTTGCCGAGAGATCCAGCGACGATCTTCACTGAGAGCCCCCCCGGAATCTTTCGCGCGGCGGACTTTCAATAACCGCTAAAATTATAGACTATGTACGTCGAAAGACAATCCTGAATGCGTGCAATTACGGGCCATCTAAGAGGGTAAGTCGATCTATGACGGACTTGCTGACGGAAGATCGCACCAGACTTGCCGGCTGAGTTGGTTTTTGGCAACGGTCGGCGCTCAATCGTCAATCCCAACAGCCAAAACGACGCACCACCAATACGAATCAGATCCAACCACCGTGACGAATCTGCGCATTAAAAGCATCAGAACGATATCTTCAGATTCGGCCGCAATTTTTGGAATTGCTGCATTCCGGCCTCTGTCACCTTGGTGTTTTCCACGTTCAGGATTTGAAGCCGCTTCAGCCCCTTCAGATATTCCAACCCGGCGTCACTCACCTGGGTGTTGTGCAAAAACAGGAATTCGAGGTCGGCCAACCCTTGCAGATGCTCGACACCTGCATCGCCGATTTGGGTATTGTGCAGGAGCAGCCACTGCAGGCGCGTTAGGCCGCTCAAATTCGTCAGGCCAGCGTCCGTAATCGCCGTGCTCACGATTGAGAGGCTTTCGAGCCGCTTCATTCCCCGTAAGTGAGCCAAACCGAGGTCACTAACCCGTGTTCGGTCGAGGGATAACTTCTGTAAGTTTTTCAATCCTTCGAGATGCGCCAGTCCGGCGTCGCCGATCTCCGTGTTATCGAGCGACAGATCAATCAGGCGTGTTAACCTTTTTAGATTCGCGAGCCCGGCGTCGGTGATTCGAGTGCCGTCAAGCGACAACGACTGAAGATGCGTCAGTTCCTTCAAGCTCGACATTCCCGCGTCATCGAGCTGGGTCTCGTCCAGATCCACGCCGATCACCGGCCGGTCGGGCTGGATCTCGTCCCGAAAGATCTGTGCCCCAAGTTTTTCGAGCTCGGCGACTGCTCTTTCCTGGACGGGTTTGCCCTCTTGTGCCCAGACGCCTGGTGTGAGGATCGACAATGCCAAGAACGCGAGCGGCATGACGCTGTAAAACCGGTTCCGGAATCGAAGATTCCGCGCTCGCAGCAAGCCGGTGAGTCGTATCGCCATCGTGGTTCCTTTTCTTCTTGAGGAAAACGGCAGCATTAGTAGGCAATCGTAGCTTGGTTCTCGTCACGGGTCGACTTCCCTGCGGTTGAAAGGATGGCGGGGATCGATGAAGATCAAAAACGGCACGCCCAGGCGTTCACGATTTCCCGATTTGGGGCTCGAAGTGTTAACCAGCGTCGTTCCCGCAGTCGTCCATCAAATTCTCGACCTGCCAGCCGCGCCCGTCGCAGCCGTGATCGGCGCCTGGCCTCGGTCCGCGTTGCTCGAGAGTGGGCCAGGCTTTGGTAGTGCCGGCCGATGGACCATCCTGGCCGCCTACCCACGCCTGGTCTGGGAGGCAACCGGGTCGCACTGGTCATTGCATACCGACTCCGGGGCGGCTGAGAGCGGCGAAGGACATGTTCTAACCGTTCTCGGAGATCTTTTGCGGCGGTTCCGTCTCGCCGAACCGGCCGAGCATCCTGACTCACGTTTGCCGCCGTTTCAGGGGGGCATGATCGGCTTTTTCGGTTATGACTTGGCCCCGAGGATCGAGAGGCTGCCTCGTGCCGCCCCGCGTGACTCGCGTCTGCCGGATATCCGCCTGGCGCTTTACGACACGGCGGTCACGATCGACGAGCTTTCGGGCCGCGTCGAACTTTGGGCCTGGGACTTGACCGGCGAGGGACGCACAGCCGCCGAGCGCCGGTGTCGAAGCTGGCGCAAGGCCCTTGATCGCGGCGTCCGTTCGGCCAAACAATCGTCGAGCCCGCCGTTGTCGCTACCTTCGGCCACGAGCTCGTTCAATCGCGAAACCTACGTCGCCACCGTGCGGCGCGTTCTCGAATACATCGCCGCCGGCGACGTGTTTCAGGTCAATCTGTCGCAACGCTTTACTGCCCGCGGCAGAACCGATCCGCTTGAACTTTATCTACGGCTCAAGGAGGCGAGCCCAGCTCCGTTTGCGGCGTATCTCCACTGGCAGGACCTCGCGGTCGTATCGGCCAGCCCCGAATCCTTTTTCCAGACGCGCGGCGACACAGTGGTGACCCGGCCGATCAAGGGAACCCGGCCGCGCGGAACGACGCCCGCCGATGACGCCCGGCTCGCGGCCGAGCTGCTCGACTCACCCAAAGACCGAGCCGAATTGACCATGATCGTCGATCTCGAACGCAACGACCTGGGCCGCGTTTGCGATTACGGCTCGGTCGCCGTGCGTGACTCGCTCACGATCGAATCGTTCGCCCAGGTTCACCACTTGGTTGCGACGGTCGAAGGGCGGTTGCGTTCAGACGTTGGGCCGGTCGACGTGATCAGGGCCGTCTTTCCGGGTGGCTCGATCACCGGCGCCCCCAAAATCCGCGCGATGGAGATCATCGATGAGCTCGAGCCCAACCGCCGGAGTCTCTACACCGGGGCGATCGGCTACCTGAGCCGAGGGGGATCAAGCGGCTTCAACATCGCCATCCGCACGATTCTTGTCGAGCGCGACCGAGTTAGCTTCCAAGTTGGCGGTGGCATCGTGGCCGATTCCGATCCCGAGGCGGAATACGATGAAACGCTCGCCAAAGGCCGTGGGATATTCGCCGCGCTCACTCAAGGAGACAGAGGACGTGCGGAACCATGATCTGGGCGAATGGCGCGATGCTTCCCGATGATGCACTTCATGTCAGCGTGCTCGACCGCACGTTCGAACATGGTATCGGGCTCTTCGAGACATTTCGTACCTGGAATGACAAACCGACATTAATGAGCCATCATCTCGACCGGATGCAACGATCGGCTCGCGAGTTGGGTTTGACTGTCGACCCTGCCCAATTGCCCGATGCCCAGGCCGTGATCGATCTGATTGAGGCGAACCGCGCTTCGCTCCCGGCTGGTCAAGATGCGCGGATCCGGCTCACGTTATCCGGCGGTTGCGTCACAAGCACCGTGGCAAGCTCGACACTCTGGATGACCGCCGGTCCGCTGCCAGCCATTCCTGAGTCCGGCGCGATGATCACCCAAACCCTCCAGGTGACTGCCGATGACGCTCTCGCACGCCACAAGACGCTTAACTATTGGCGCAAACGAATCGCCCACGCTGGGACGGTGTTGCACGGCTCCGACGATGTCTTATGCCTGACACCGGATCAGCTCATCTGCGAAACGACGCGGGCCAACCTCTTCCTGATCGAAGGCCGGCGACTATACACTCCGGATCTGCATGGACCATTGCTTCCCGGTGTCATGCGTGCTGTCGTCCTGCAATATGCAAGGCAGACGGGTTTCGACGCCGTCGAATGCCGGCTGAATCTCGATCGCATCCTGAAGGCCGACGAAGCGTTTCTGACCAGCTCGCTACGCGGGATGCGACCCATCGCCAGGCTGTTCGATCGGGAGTTGCCTAGCCCGGGATGCGTCACACGGCAACTGTGGAGCGATATCTCACGCCGGCTCAAAGCCGAGGATAAGACTCCGTGACGACCGTAGCCGATTTGACCACTTGGCTCGAGCAATTCGCTCCGTCGCGTCTGGCCGAGCGATGGGACAACGTGGGCTTACTTTGGGGCGATCCCGGGGCTGTCGTTGAGCGTGTCATGACCTGCCTTACGGTCACTCCGGCCACCGCCGCCGAGGCGATTCGCGAACAAGCCGCTTTCATCATCAGCCATCACCCGATCCTGTTCCGTGAAACCAAAAGGATCCGCGCCGACCTGCCGGAAACCGCCCATTTATGGCCGCTCGCACGCGCGGGGATCGCAATCGCCAGTCCGCATACGGCTTTTGACAATACGCGCGATGGGATCAACGACATTCTGTGCCAGCGGCTGGGTCTGGCGGAGGTGGCGCCGCTGCGGCCGATCATCTTCGGCGCCGGTGCCGTTCCCCAGTCGTTCAAGATCGTGGTCTTCACCCCAGAAACTGAGCGCGATGCGGTATCGACCGCGGCATTTTCGGCTGGCGCCGGACGCATCGGCGCGTACGAGCAATGCTCGTTCGCCATCCCCGGCGAGGGCACTTTTTTCGGTACCGACGACGCCAATCCGACTGTGGGAGAGCGCGGCGCCGAGAAACCGTCCGCGAGCTGAGACTGGAATTCGTGTGCCCGGCGCCATTACTTGGCGCGGTACTCACAACAGTCCGCGCCCATCATTCCTACGAAGAGCCCGCGATCGACGTTTACCCGCTTCACGAAGCCAAGGGCGACGATTCCCCTCAGACGGGATCTGGACGGATCGGCCGCTTGCTAAATCCCTTGGGATTGGAGGAGTTCGGCATCGCGGTAGGTCGCGTGCTCGGCAACATTCCCGTAGCAGTCGTCGGCGAACCCCGCCGTCGGGTCCGGCGCGTCGCCGTGGCGTGCGGCGCTGGCGACGACTTTCTCAAGGACGCCGCGCAGATCGGAGCCGACGTGCTCCTCACTGGTGAGGCTCGTTTTCACCGTGCGCTCGAGGCCGAAGCCATCGGCATCGGCCTGATTACGGCGGGTCATTACGCCACCGAACGACTGGGTGTGGAAGAGTTGGCGCAACGGATCGCCTCGAGTTTTAAGAGCCTCACCGTATGGTGCAGCCAAACTGAGCGCGACCCCTTCCGGCTGGTTGGAATGCGGTGATTCAGCTTTTATTTCTTCTTGCTCTTCGAGGCTGAAGTCGGAGCTCCATCCTCGTCCTCATCCGGCTCTACCTCGGGTTCCGGCTCGGCGTCCGGATCTTCTTCAACTGCCTCGCCCGAAGTCGCTTTGCCTCCGCGCGGTTGGAACGGCCAGATACATCTGATGTTCCCATTGCCCCGACCAAAATTGGCCGGTCCAGCGCTGCAAGGAAATCGCGCGTACCGTCGGACGATCTTCATCTCGGATGACTTCGCCCCACGCACCAGTATACGCGGCACGCACCTGCGAGGAACTCTCTCCCACGCAGAGCAGCCGCTCGCCCGTCGGTGACAGGCAGGCAACTGCCCGCCAGTCCTGGGCACCAGTCGTTCCACTACTCATCTTCCATCACCCCCACCCGGCACATTTTCTCCGCTGCCGAACATCGCATTCGGCCTCATCCTGAAATCGTTGCGCCGGGACTTGGTCTTGGATGCATCATCCGAAAAGTGTTGTGATACCGTATCGCCTTCCTGCAAGCAGTACGGATCGAACAAGACAAACGTTCAACAAATAGTGAACAGCCGTAATCAGCTTAGTGAGAACGCTGTAAGTTGGCGTGACTGTCGGTGGAATCCAGCTTCCAACGCATTCCCGTGCACGACGACTCACGCACACTTGCATCGAAATAGCCGACACAAGTCAGCGTTAGCCTAGGAAGCGAACGGAACGGATTGGTTCATCCTGGTCGGGACGTAAGCGTGACGGCATCAACCGCTGTCTCTACAGACCTTAATTGTAGCTAACGGCAACCGTCTGGGCGAATGAAATTTATAAAAATCGAGTGGAAACCATGGAGATTAGAAGCTCTGGGCTGCGGGCGGCGGCACATAAAGTAGCGATCGCGTGGCCGCCATCAGCGTAGGTCCGCCTTGTCGATCAGCCCGTTGGGCCGATTCTGAGAAGCACCTTTCCTTGCCGGCCCACGATCCCGGCCTCGCGGACAGCTTCCTTGATTTCGCTGAGCGGATAAACCCGACCGATCTCAGACCGCAAGACTCCCTCACGTACGAGTGCCGCGATTTCGCGGAACAGGAGGAGGGCTGAGGGAATTGAACGCTTTCGCATCCAATGGCCCAGCCAAAATCCCTCGACGGATCGAGGACCTGAGATGACCAGGCGCGGATCGACCTGAATCGGCTCACCCGAAAGCGTCCCGTACAGGAGAAGCCGGCCCCCCTCCGCCAGCGACCGAAAGACGCCGGTTCCTGTCTCGCCGCCGACCGGATCGACCGCGTATGGGGCTCCAGTGCCCCCCGTAATCTTGCGCACCTGATCGTCGATCGGTCCGTCCGAGCTCGAAATCACGGCGTCACCTCCCAGATTCTTGAGCTCGGCGATTGCCTCATGGCGGCGGACCACATTCAGGGTCTTGAAACCGTCGTGACGGCCCAAATGGATTAGCATTCGCCCAAGGGTTGAACCAGCCGCCGATTGGAGCAGCCACTCCCCCCTCGGCACCGCCAGAACATGCCGCGCCATCGCCAGCACCGTGGCTGGATTGACGAAAAAACACGCGGCTTGTTCGTCGGGGATGTCGTCGGGAATAGGTCGTGCCTGCCTGGCGGGAATGATCGCCATCTCGGCCCAGTTGCCACCGGCCGAGTTGATTGCCACAACGCGCTTACCCTGAAGATTGAGAACCCGGGCCAGTACGCCTGGTCCCACCTCGTCGACGATGCCGACACCTTCGAACCCTGGCGTCGCCGGCAATTTCGGTAGAACTCCATAGAGACCCTGCACGACCAAAACGTCCGACGGATTGATCGGACTCAGAATCATCCGCACGCGGACTTCGCCTGGTCCCGGCTTCGGGTCCGGCATCTCGCGTACATTGAGCATTTGGGATGGTTCGCCAAATGATTCGAAAACCGCGGCTTTCATGTGGGGATCCTGATAGCGTCGAGAGACTGCCAGGTCGACATCGAAAGGGCTATCTTACGACTTCGAACTTCGTAATGCCTTCTACTCCGCTACAAATCGCGCCGCATCCTCACGGGTCCGGATTGTCGCCAGCACCTTTCGGACAAGTGAGAGATCGACCGGATGCGCGACCATCTTGCGTAACATTGCGGCGACCATACTGCGCTGCAGATCGTTGGGCATCTCAATGGCGTTCAGCAGGTGCGGAGCCGGAGTGCAGCTCGCGGTGATTACCGGCTTGTCTTGGCGTACTTGCGGCAGGTTGAGCACGTTACTGAAGGTCGGCGCGGCCTGAATGCGCTTGCTGGGCAGCATGATCTGATCCGGGATCGCCAGCCAGTCGCGAATCGTCGCCAAGATCGAGGTGTGGTCGTAAGGAACGTTGGTTGTCGACCGAAAGACGGTGCCCGCCTGGATCCAAGGCGACACCAGAATTGTCGGGACCCGGACGCCGAAGCGGTTAAAGCGAAAACCTTCCTCGCCCGGGTCGCTCTGCGCGTCGGGCGGGATGGCTCCCCAGGGGGGCGGTAGATGGTCGGGGCACCCGCCGTGCTCGTCGAAGGTGATTATGAGTAAGGTCTTCTCCCAGTTCTTGCCATTGACGACGGCCGAATAGATCGACTGCAAGAAGTGCTCGCCAAGGCAGACGTCGTGGGGCGGATGTTCATCGTTGGGCGTACCTTCGATGCTCATGAACGACGGCTCGACGAACGAGTAAGAAGGCAGGGTACCGTCGTGGGCTCGGGTCAAGAAATCGTCGACGCTGAGAAAATGGCTTTCGAGCGCGGAATCCCACAGCTTGGGAAACTGAAGCCGCGTGAGCGAGATGATGGGACCCGGGTTGAAAACGGCCCACGTGTTTTTATTGGTCTCGAGAACGTTGAATATCGTTGGGACGTCGAAATCAAACGGATCATCGGGCCAGTTGTTCACGCGTCCACACGAAGTGCCCAGATGGGCGAACGCGCGATTCGGCCAAGTCTGACATGGTGCCGATGCATGCCAAGAGTCACAGACGGCGAAATTGGTCGCCAAGCCGCTGAGCATTGTGAGCTGTTGCGGGCTATATGTCTCCATGAGGAGCGCCGGGGTCTTCGCGTTCGTCTTCGCGTAGTTGAGCAGGAAGCCCAGCATTGAGGCCACCTGAGGTTCCGTCGGTGTCTGCGGCCCAAAAAGCTGGAAGTTCATATCATCGAAGTCTTCCTCCGGGTCGGTGTCCGGGACGTTGAACGGAGACTCCCCGGTTGTACCCTCGGTGGCGAATACCTTCTCCGCAGTTGCGCCAGTGAAATACTTTGCGTTCGACGGATTCCAGTAGCTTTCCGCAGTCAGGCCAAAGAACGAAGGGTCGCCGACCCTGCCTCCGATGACCTGCGATGGAGATTTGCCCGGGCCATAAATCCAACCGAGCAAGTTGTCGAACGATCGATTCTCGAGCATCACCACGACGACGTGGGCGATGTTGGACATCGCGCTAAACATGGTTGATCACTCCGCTGGCCGATACACGTCAGTCAATGCACACGCGAGTTGTCCTGGTTTGCGAGATTCAAATGCGGCGCCGGCGGGATGGGACGATGAGCGGCTCCCGTCACGACTTCGGTAATGAACTTGAGGATGCGGTCGCGAAAGACGGGATATGAAAGCGCCTCGGCTCGCCGCCGTGCCTCAGTCGGGTTGTGCGCACAGTCCAGCGATTCCCAGACGTCGATCGCGTCGACCAGCGCATCAACGGTCGGTTGGGCATAGGTCCGGCCCACGGCGTCACTGACGGTCTCGGCCACTCCGCCGCGCGCCAAAGCGATGATCGGTGCGCCACAGGCGAGGGCCTCGATCGGCACAATGCCGAAGTCTTCTTCGCCCGGGAACAACAAGGCCCGGGACCGCCGATAGTGATCACGGATCACCTCGTCAGGCTGCCAGCCCAGGAATTGCACCGTCGGGCCGGCCAGTCCAGCCAGTCTCGGCCGCTCCGGGCCTTCGCCGATCACGATTAACCGTCGGTTCGTTCGAGTACACGCCACGACGGCCTGGTCGATTCGTTTGTACGGAACAAGTGCCGAAACTACCAGGTAAAAGTCGTCACGAGGAATTGCCGGCTCGGGCGTGTAAAAGGTGACATCCGCGGGCGGCTGGATCACCCGGCTCTCGCGCCCGTAACAGCGTGCGATTCGCTCGCGGACGGTTTCTGAGATCGCCACGAAATGGCTCACGCGACTCGCCGTTTTGAAATCCCAGCGCCGCAGGCCTGTCAGCATCATTCGCGCCAGCGCCCGACGCACGGGTCGATCGGACCAGCTTTCGAGATACGTATCGCGGCCTTGCCAGGCGTAGCGCATTGGCGTGAAGCAATAACAGATGTGGGGAACACCTAGCGGGGGCACGATCGCCTTGGCCACGCAATGGCTCAAGCTGATGACCAGGTCGACGTCTCTGATACGCCACGCGCGCGTCGCCAGCGGCATGAGCGGCAACAGATGGCGGTAGTAGCGGAAGACGCCCGGGATTAACTGGAGCGGCGACGTCTGGATACGCATCGATTCGATTGTCGGGCTCAGCGTGCCCCGTCGATGGATGAGCGTATAAAGCGTTGAATGCGGAAACGAGCGACAAAGAACTTCCAGGCATTTTTCGCCCCCGCGCATTCCCGTCAGCCAGTCGTGCACGAGGGCGACGCGCAGGCCGGCAAGCTGTGGCGGAAGGTCGGTCTCCGACGCAGCGCCTCGTTCGCGCAGTAGGCGACGGTCTAGGGTGGCGACGGTGTCGCCAGTTCCGGAATGACCCCGTGTCGCCGTACCTCGGCTGCGGGCGTCCATGCCTGCGTCCTCCGCGCGGTCGATCGCTCCAACGGCCGACACCCCCGGATCCTTCCGGGTGTCAAGTCGCTTAATCCATCCCGACGTGGCTATCGGACCGGAAAGGTACACAAGTTCGACTGAATGGGCAAGACGGGCTTTCGAGTGGCGGCTGGGAGAGTTCGCCAAGTTCACAGTCGACCCGGTGCTCACGCGCAACCCCGCAGACGATCGGGCCGAAGTGCTGGCCTTCTCGCCCGACGGCACCAGGCTCCTCACGGAATCCGAGCGGGGCTCCGCCATCGTCTGGGACGTGCGCCGAGGGCAAGGGCCATCGACACCGAAAAGATGAGGATTGACAACGTAAACGTCAGTCATCAAAATCTGTCCTATATTTCGTCGCTTCTCACGACGGCACGTGAAAACCGCCGT
Source organism: uncultured Isosphaeraceae bacterium (assembly GCA_963850935.1). Classification (GTDB taxonomy): domain Bacteria; phylum Planctomycetota; class Planctomycetia; order Isosphaerales; family Isosphaeraceae; genus CAWFRS01. Next base: position 557,648 of record CAWKNT010000010.1, on the reverse strand, counting down.
TCGACCCTGATATCTTCCCCGGCCGTTCGCCAGCTAAATTCTCACTTGGTTGTGAAAGTCTTATCGCCGATGTCACGATTCGCGCGGCAAGCGTTGTTCGCATGGCTGCTGGCTCTTTATGGGTCGGTATCACTCTGCGGCATCGGTCTGCACGCGCTCCTCGAGACCGGCCCTTCGCACCATGATCACGGGCCAGGCGAAGAGAAGCTATCGACCGTCTCCGGCGTGTCCACGCATTGCCCACTCTGCGAATTCCAGGCACAAGGCCAACTTCCGGCCGCCAATCCGCGCCCCTCGTGCCGACCACTCCACCTACCGCACGTGCCGCTGCACGCTGCTTTCTCCGATGGCAGCGAACGACACCTTTCTGCTCATCCTCGGGCTCCTCCATCCTCGCGGTTGATACACGTCTAGCCTGTCTTTCGCCTTCTGCGGCGTCGCCCGGTTTCTGTGTGCTGCCGGTTCTATCGGCGCGTTCGGCCGACCCTCTCACTCGGTGAGAGGACGATGGAACGAGTCTGTGAGTTGGCGTAAAGACGCTGATCGGCGCGAATAGATAAAGACTTCGTGTTTAGTCGATCGCAGTGGTCCAACAAGCCCTGGGGCACGAAGATTAGCACGAATCATGGCGAGCCGCCGGAACTTCTTCGGGGGTCACGGCACTATTCCATGTGAGCACCCTGACGGCCAAACCGCTAATGGTGCGGCACCCGCGGCCAAGAGTATCGTCTGCTTCTTATTTTCGTATTACCCTGTATTACTCGGTATCATCACATTTGCACAGAAAAGAAACAACTATGCGATTGCCCCGACGACGTCCAGCATTCACGCTGATCGAGTTACTGGTCGTGATCTCCATCATCGCGTGTCCTGATCGCCCTGCTCCTGCCCGCCGTGCAGGCGGCTCGCGAAGCGGCCGCCGCGCCCAGTGCGTGAACAACCTCAAGCAGATCGGCCTCGCGCTGTTCAACTACGAGAACGCTATCGGCGCGTTTCCTCCCGGCTACATCGATCACCAAAACAACCCCATCTATACTCCCGACCTGGACATGGGACCGGGCTGGGGCTGGGCGGCCATGTTGCTGCCCTTCATGGAACAGCAGCCCCTGTATAACTCGATCAATTTCAGCCTGGGAATAACAGTCACGAGCAATCCGGCCACGCAGCCAACAGCACGGCCGTGGTGACGTCGTTGAACGTCTTCCAGTGTCCTTCGGATGGTTACAACCCGCAGCCCGTCATCCTCTACGACAGCACGTTCACCAACCCCATCGCCACGGTGGCGCACTCCAACTACGTCGCTGCCTGCGGCTGGGAGGAATGCTTTGTGAACGCCACCGGGAACCCCACACAATTCTACCTCAACACCAGCGACCCCAATGATCAAGACGGAGACCCCACGGACGGCATCCCTGGCAACGGCATTACCTGTGGGTTTGGCCAGCCAGGCATCGGCATGTTTTGGCGCAACAGTAACACGCGCATCGCCGCCGTCACTGACGGACTGAGCAACACGATCGCCGTCGGCGAGCGCTGCGCCGCCCACTCCCCAACCACCTGGGTCGGCGCAGTGACGGGAGCAAGGTGCCCCGCGTGGATGGCTACCACACCCTGGACAACCCCCAATACTCCTCCCTCCCAGTGCCCAGAATACCGGAAATGGCACCGCCTACGACAATGCGGACTTCGACGAAGCCTTGTGCCTCGGCCACGGCAACGCCACGCACAAGCCCAACAGCGACAACCCGGTCTTCGACCCCGATACGTTTTGGGCATGCACCCAGGTGGATGCAATTTCCTGTTCGGCGACGGCTCGGTGCATTTCCTCAAGAGCAGCATGAACCCGGGCGCGTATCAATACCTGATGACCAGAGCCGGCGGCGAGATCATCTCGTCAGATTCCTATTGATTGCCGCGGTCCGCGTCCACCAGCCGGCGGACGCGGGCCATTCGCCTTGTTCTTCGCCCCTATTCAGACGGAGGACTTGAGTGATGCGCGTGCAGACAGGTTTGGTTCTGTTGCTTTGCTTGCTGGCGTGCGGCGGCTGCAGCAAGGAGAAATCGACCGACGAGTTGATCGCGGATCTGAAGTCGGGCACAGAGATAGAGGGGGTTAAAGCGGCGCGCACCTTGCCGCGGGGAAAGGACGACGCGGCAAAGGTCGTTCCGGCGTTGATCGAAGGCCTCACGCATAAGGGCAACGATGTCCGCCGCAGCTCCGCCCTCAAACTTGGCGAGTTTCACGAACAAGCCAAGGATGCCATCCCCGCGCTCCAGAAGGCGGAGCAGGACGACGGTGACGCCAGGGTCCGCGAAGCTGCCGGCATCGCCCTGTCGCGCATCGATCCGGAACGATTTCCCTACACGCCCAAGCGTCCAAGACGCCCAAGGGACGGTCGGCGGTAGCTTCTCAAGAAAACCGCTGATTCGAGGGCCGTCGGTGCCGGTGCGCAGCCTCATCCTGACCGCGGGACTGGAAGCTTTTTCGCGATAACTCGGTGCGCCCAATCGCCATGAGCAGTCCGTTAGTTTTGGCGCGGCACTCGATCGTGAGCCTGGATTGACTGTGAGTTGATTGCATTCCGGATGCGTCTTTATCCATGCTGGCCGGGGAATTTGAATGTCCGCTTTCAGAACGACCTTTGGAGTGGCGGTCTGGCTGGCCTGTCCTGTTGTGTTGGTTGACACTTCGGCGGCTGCGCAAAACCACGATCCGGCCGCTGTTCGCTCCTCGGAACTGAAAGCGACGGCCGAAAACAAGCGAACCGCATCGGCGGAGAAGTTTAAACAGCTTCTTGACTCAGCCAAGTCTGCACTTAAACAAGGCCATAACAAGCAGGCAGAGGGCCTCTTTCGCGAGGCCATCTCCGAAGCGGAAGTTCTGCGTATCGGCGACGAGCGGCTCTCCGGAGCGCTCTTCGGGTTGGCGTACGCCCTGCATTTTCAGGGTAACAAAGCCGAGGGCAGCCAGCTCGCCAAGCGAGCGCTCTTGATTGACGAGAAGCTGCTGGGCGCCGATCATCCCCGGCTGGTCGCGAGCCTGACGCGGCTTGCATGGCTCGAGCTTGATCAGGGCAAATGTGCCGATGCCGAGCGTCTCTACCGGCGAACGCTGACGATCCGCGAGAAAGTGCTGGGGCCGAACCACCCCGACGTGGCGCAGAGCCTCAACAATCTCGCCGCAGTCCTGCTCAGGGAAGGCAAGCCCGCGGAGGCAGAAAAAATCGCCCGGCGCTCGCTGTCGATTGTCGAAAAGGCCATGGGGCCGGAACACGTCGGCATCGCGGCTAACCTCACGACCCTGGCGCAAATCGAGATGGCCCGCGGACAATATCGCGAGGCAGAGAATTTGTTCAAACGCTCACTGTTGCTGACCGAGAAGAACTTGGGTCCCGAAAGCCCGACGCTGGCGCTGGTGTTGATGCCTTACGCCAGCTCTGCTCCGCAGGATGGGCCGGACAAAAGAGGCCGGCGAGCTGGAGGCCCTGCGCGAAGGATCATCGCAAAGGTGCCCCAGAACGACGTAAGTCCGCCCACGTGAGTTCTGGCAAAATGGCCCACGGAAATGTTTTGGCGGTGTATACGGCAGGGATATACTGCGGGTGCCTCAGGTGATCGTGGAATCCAGTCAGAAAGCGCGGATGAAACTGATCCGCACAACACAGATGCAGGGCGAGGACCTCGTCGCACGGGTCGTGATCATTACGCGGCGAGAATACGATATTGATGAACACTGACCTCATCGAAACGAACAGGGAACTTTTTGCACGCGACCGGCACCTTAAATAAGATAGAGCACGCCTCCATTACGATCCGAATTAATTCGGCGGTCGAGTTGATTGCTCCTGGACCAGGACTCTGATGTCGCGGGTAGGCCGGCAACTCCTGTTCTTCTCGCTGATTGCATGCCACGCGGCCGTCGTGTTGTGCGGTCCGTGTCTTCACGCGCTGCCCGGCTCGACCCACGAGATGGGTGCCGCATCGAAGTCGCATCGCCCTGACCATCCTCTGCAATCCCGAAGCGACTCCAACGATGACTGCCTGATCTGCCAATTCGTCGCGCAGGGACAGTTGCCGGTCGAGTTCTCCCCTGGGTCGTCGCCCCAGATTATCGGCGGGTGGTGATCTCCGCATTGCCCGTCGCCAACCCATTTTCCAATCTGCTTCCCTCCTGTCCCCGTGCGCCGCCGATAGTCCTCCTCGGGCTGTCCTGATTCAAGTGGCGCCACGCCACGGTTACTCGTCAGGAACGGCCTTTCGCGCAAGGACCAGAGTGATCCAGGTGATGATCCGATCAGGTTCATCTCGATCGCGCTGGTCGTTGGCGTGTCGCGGCCCACGGCGACAGCGGCCACATCGACAGGAATTGGTCAGGAATGGTGGCGGGAGCATAACCTGGTTCGGTCCGTGATCGCCTTTCATCGCAATGACCCTCGGGCAGCCCGAGCTGACCGTTCAACATCCTCCTTGTTCGCACGAGGGCCGGCCGGATCGGGTGCCCGCGCGACCCACCCCGGAATTGGACCTGAACCCGAGTTCACAGCGGAAGAATGCAGGCTCTCAGATGGACTTTGCAGAAGCGACACGCCCCCTGCTCGGGCATCTCGTCTCGATCGCTCGGCAGCATTCTGGCGCCGAGGATGAGGCCTGGGACGCGGTCCAGGAGGCGCTCGTCAGCCTGTGGCTTCAAGATGAGATGCCCACGAATGTCCGCTCGTGGTTGGCCGCGCGGTGGAACATCGGAGCCTCCATTTGGCGCGGTGCCGGTCGCGACGTCGCAAGCACGAGATTCGAGCCCGTTTCCAGCACTGGGAAGAGAGCGTGCGGCCAGCTCGCTGAAAGCCGCACGATCACACGCCGGGCGCGGGTGATCACTTCGGCGGCGACTTTGATCAGGCGAGTCCTCCAGGTACAGGCGAATCCTTCTCCCAGAGGATCGCGCACGCGACGTCGATTGAAGAATCGTTTACGGTGCGGTACGTCGATCGCCGCGGTAGGCAACTCGGCCGGCAGTCCCAGTTCGGTGGTTGTCGGAGGCGACAAGACGACAGCACGCCGGAGCCGCACCAGCAAATTTAGTGCAGCTGCATGAAGATATAATCGAAAATAGTTTGCCATAAACCGATGGTCGCTGAGGCGGTCGGCTTGTAATTCCCGCTTCAGTTCCTTGTTTCGGTTCTCGCTCTCGCCCCGCTCGGCGTACTCGTCGTAAATCGCCGACGGCATGACTTCCCATCCCGGGCGGTTCGTAACTACGGCCCGACGGTTGGTTCCCTGGGCGTGTACTTCAACCTTGATAACGATCGGCTGCGCTACCTTCCAGGTCTTAGCCTGATAGCGGTCCGCCAGGAAGAGCCGCTGTGGTTTCTTGGTCTGCTCAAAGTCCTTCATTGCCTGTTTGAGCAGCTCATCGCTGAGGTCGCGGAGTCGCGAATTCATGCCGATGCCAAAGGTGTAGGACAGCCGCAGTTCCGCACAGACGTCATACATCAAAGGCGCAGCGAAGCCGCTGTCAGCCCGCACGTGGATGTGCACGTCGGGCCAGACGGCACGCAACCGCCCCACCAGATACCGAAGGTCGTTGTCGACCCCGAGAGTCGCCGAGCAGGTGCCATGCCGCAGGCCAATCATCACCGTCATGTCGTTCTCGGCGCACGTAACAACAATCGGCAGATATTGATACTGCTCATAGTATCCGTGAAACATGATCAATTGCTGATCGCCATGCGCGGGATCGTCGAAGGCATCGAGATCGAGAGTGATGTGGCCCGGCGGAGTCTCAAACGATTGAATGAACAGGTCGACGAAGACGTCCCTCAGACGCCACAATCGGGATAATCCGGCGCAGCACCTGGAAGGGCAGGATTTGGGGCGCATCCTCGAGGAGGCGCTTGCCCGCATCGATGCCGATCAACGCATCGTGCTGGTCCTCGGAGCGGTCGAGCAGATGGACTACGAGTCGATCGCAACCGCGCTCCAAATTCCCATCGGCACTGTCCGTTCGAGAATGAACCGAGCGCGGCGGGCACTGCGCGAGCTACTGATCCATACGCTGCCTGAAGAGTACTGCGTTCGACAGTCAAGCCACCGGAGCCGTTCGTGAACCGTCGTTTTTTCGTTACCAATCATCTCGTCCGATTCGTACTGACAGGTGATCTGTCGCCTGGTTCGCTTTTTCCGACGCCCGGCGCGCCCGCCGACCCTGTGGCGCGAAACTGGCGAGCCTTGTTCCTCGCACACCACTCGTGCCTTCAATCCTGTTTTCAACCGTTCTGTTTCTTCAACCAAGAAGGGGAAAGACCATGGATCGACGCGATTTGTTGGGAGTTCTCGGGGCAGGCGCAGTCGGCTTGATCGCCACGTCCGGGCGCGGTGCCCGCGCAGCATCCCCACCACCACGACAAGCTGCACGGTGATTGCCTCAAGGCGTGTGAGGCATGCACCACGGTCTGCAACGAGACCTTTCACCACTGCTTTGAGAAGGTCAAGGATGGGCACACCGATCACCACAAGATCGCCGTCGTTACGATCGACTGCCAGGAATTCTGCGGGCTGACGTCCGAACTGATGGCGCGTGAGAGCCCTTTGGTCTCGATCGCATGCTTGGCCTGCGCTGAGGCATGCAAAGTCTGCGCCGCCACGTGTTCCCGTCATGATGATCCGCAGATGAAAGAGTGCGTCTTAGCGTGCAAGAAATGTGAAGACGCCTGCCGCGAGATGGCCAAGGCCGTCGGCGACCCCGAGGCCGAATCGTCCAAGGCGAAGTAAGGCCGGCACGACGCGCACCCTCCGGCTGACCGCCCGATCGGCAGTCGGCCGCAGGGAGCATCGATTCTGATTATAATGACTAGTTTCAGATCACTAAGTAACTTCAATTCGACGATGTTGATGTTGCGAAAGAGCACAAAGCCGCTCGCCCGGTCGCGATGGATCGCTCGGCTTAGCCGTGATCTCGCCGTCCGCTATTGCTTGCGCTTTGAGCGTCATCTGAATTGGCTGAGAAGTCCGCTCTCAATCCTTATCCAAGCGATGATCGCGTCCGCGCTTTGCGGTCTTTTCTTGCATCCCCAGGGATTCTTGCTTGCGTTTGGAATCGGCGCGCTGGTGACCGTCGGCCTCGTTTGGCCATGGCTCAGTATGCGTGGTCTCTCGGGTTCGTTGTCGTTCGAGAAAAGGCGTACCCGCGAGGGAGAGCCGGTCGGCGCGGTAGTGTCGATCCATAATCGCTGCCCGTGGGCTGTATGGGGACTTGCCATCGACGCGGGGCTTCGTCACCGGTCGACCCAGCCGCCGCTCGACCGACCGGACGCCGGGCTATCGTTCGCGCTTGGGTGGAGGACGACCACGGCATCATGGGAATTTGTGCCGGAATGTCGCGGTGAGCAACCCGTCTGTCCGCCAGTGATCACCAGCGGTTTCCCGTTCGGATTGTGCACTGTTCGCCGTGAGCTTGCGATCGGACGAACGCTCTTGGTCTGGCCTCGAACCGTTCCGGTTGGGCCGATTCCCGAGGCGGCCGAAGGCCGAAGTGCCGATGGTTTGGCGCCTCGTGACAAACCCGGGACGTGGGGAGATCTACTGGGCGTGCGTCCCTATCGCCGGGGCGATTCGCTGCGCCGCATTCATTGGCCTCAGACCGCGCGTCATGGTCAGCTCGTGGTCTGCGAGGTCCAGGCCAGCGCGGTCCCATGCGTTCAAATCCTTCTCGACACTCACCCGTGTTCGCACGCCGATTTGGGGCCGGACGGCTCGTACGAGTGGGCGATCCGGGTCGCCGCGAGCTTTGCCGAAGGCTGGATCAAACAGGGGGCGGAGGTAGACATGGTGATTGAGGGTCGCGCCGTGACGTCGGGCGGAGGGCCGGCCCGCGCACGGTCGGCGATCGTGCTCGACGCCTTGGCGCGGCTCTCACCTGCCCGTGATCACGACCTTGCCGAACAATTGAGCGGTCCCGAGTATCGGCGGAGTGATTGTGGGATCCGCGTTATCGTCACGACCGACTTGGGGCTCCGCCGGCTGCCGGTCGAGGTCTGCGCCGGCGGAGGGCTCGTTTCGTCGTGCTCAAGGCCGGAGCTTTCGGTCCTGTTGACCCTGATGGCGCGACCGACCCATTGCCTGTGGTCCCGTGGATCTGGGTCGAGGGACCGGAGCGAGTCGCGATGTGCCTGGCGCGCGCCGGAAGGGAGGCTGCGTTTGTCTGCTCTAAGCCGTGAGGACTCGTGGGTCCGTTGCTGGACCCTGGCGATGGCGGGGCTCGCCACGATCGCGCTCGAACAGGCGATGCTCGAGCCAGGCCAATCACGTGCGCTGGCCCTGGCTCTGACCGCCGGCCTCTTCATCGTTCCCGGGGTCGCTGCCGCCTGGCTGCTGGCGAGATACCAGATTTCCCCGGCGGGCCGAGCGCCGGGTTCAGATGAATCACACGCGAGTCCCGCCACGGGCATCGCATTGGTGACGCTGTTCACTCTCCCATTTATCTGGGAGCTGGGGAGCATGGTGCTCACTGGCCGGTCCTTGATGCTGGAAGTCACACTGATGGCGGCCTTGCGGAACCTGGGGCTGGGTCTTGCCACGATGGCCCACTGGCGGGTTTACGCCAGGTTGTCGGCGCTTGTCAGCCTGTTCCTGGTGACAGTGGCCTCGTCAGTTGGCGGCGAAGGCGGAATGCCAGTGCTCGCGCCCGTAGGGGGATTCGCACTCGTCGGCACGCTCTGGCTGATCATGGTCTACTGGGAGGGGCTTGGTTTGGAGGTGAGCGCTGGGGCCGGGGCGCGGCGGCTGCCCATTTCTGGCGCGGCCTGGGTGCTGTTGATCGCCGCCGTATTCGCCGCAGTCGCGGCGATCGGGCCGTCGCGGGCGGCCACTGCGCTTGCAGGCCTGGTGCCTACCTCCGGGGGCACCGACTGGAGCGACCCCGAGGCCCGGTCGGGCGTCGGCGACGGCGATAACGAGGTCAAGGCCAGCGAGCACCCCGAATCGGTCGGGTTCACCGAGAGCGAGATTTACCTGGAGACCGACCGTCCCAGCCTCTACGACTCGTTCAACGAAACCTACGGCGAGCCGCTCAAGCCCAAGAAACAGGACAAAATGATCGCGCTGGGGCAGCAAGATTTTGGCGACCAAAAAGAGCGTCCCGCCGAAAACCTGCACGCCGGTCATGAGTTTTCGGCGGTCCGGCGCCGGCCGGTGCCGCGGCAAGAGCGACCAGCGGACCGGGCCGCCCAGGCGCTTGTGTACGTCAAGGGCGCGACACCGCTGCACTTACCGTTGACGTCGTACTGCCTTTTTAACGGTGTGGCCTGGCAGGAAGAACCGTGCTGCGACCGCCATTTCCCCGCCGAGCCTGAGCCGCGGAGCACGTGGCTGCGGTTGCCAGGGCTGGAAGCGCCCTTTTTCGCAGGGACCATCGTCCACCAGATCAAGATCGGCACGCTCGAGTCGAGCCCAATGCCGGTGCCGCCCCACCTGCTGCGGTTCCGCGTCGGCAGCGTCAACCGGCTGGATTTCTTCGGCTGGGCCCAGTTCGGGATCGTCCGCATGACCGACCGTGCGGTGCCGGCGGGAACGGTGATCGACTCCGAGGCGCACACCGTCGACCCGGAGGTTCTCAGATCGAGCCCGTTCAAGCTGAGGCCCAGCACCGCCGACGATCACCACGTATCGTTCCTCGGTAATTATGCAATTAGCCCGGCAGTGGCTTTGCTGGCGAGGAGCCTTGTCGTTGGCGTGCCGGAGGGGTGGTGCCAGGTCGAGGCGGTGATCGCGGCGATCCGGCGGCGTTATTCGCACGATCGAGTTGCCACGGCTCCGCCGGACTGCACCGATGTCGTCGCCGATTTCTTGCTGAAATCCCAGCGCGGCCCCGACTACCTGTTTGCATCATCGGCAGCAGTTCTCTTGCGGTCATTGGGTTATCCGACGCGCGTCGTCAGCGGTCTTTATGCGGCGCCAGGGAATTACGACCCCCCTACGCGACACACGCCGGTGACCGCCCAGGACGTTCACTTCTGGGCCGAGGTCCGCATGCCGGACGGGCTATGGGTCGCCATCGAGCCCACGCCGGGTTACGAGCTGATGCCTCCCTTTCGCTCCTGGTCGCGACGGATTGCCATCGCGCTTGCCGAGGCAGGAAGATGGGCACGCCGCCACGCCGTCGCCGTGCTGGCCGCCATTGTCGGCCTGGTCGGGGTGGTTTTCTGCCGCCACATCCTGCTCGATCGGCTTGCGACGATCGCGCTGGGCATCATTCCCGAACCCGACTCGCGGCGATTCGTGATGCAGACCCTGAAGCTGATCGAACGTCGGGCACGGTGGGCGGGATGCTCCCGTCCGTTGGGGCTTACCCTCGCCCGCTGGTACTTCCCGGTCGCAAGGCGAGCCCCGGGCGAGCCGCGCGTTGCTCTCGAAGGGCTCATCGGTCTCGCCGACTGGGCGATCCATGCTCCCTACGAGCCGGAGCTGCTCTCGCCCGACAGCCGATACAGCATCCACCAGATTTGCCAGTGTGCCGTCAAAGTGTGGACGCTCGACCGTTTCCGCCATCCGATTCCTTCCCGATCCCGAAAGGAAGCCACGACGTGAGGACGATGACGACCACGACGGTCGCAAACAACGGGACTCAATCAGGCTCTGTCGACAGTATCCGGCTCGCGCTCAATCATGCGCTGCGGGGCAAGGCCGAGGTGGTCGAGCACGTGCTGGCCTGCTTGCTGGCGCGAGGGCATTTGCTCATCGAAGACCTGCCTGGCCTCGGCAAGACAACCTTGGCCAAGGCCCTGGCAAATGCGCTCGGGGGCAAGTTCGCACGGGTTCAATGCACGCCAGACCTGCTGCCAGGCGATATCACCGGGTTCCGCATCTTCGACCAGCACACACGCGAATTCGAATTTCTGCCCGGCCCAGTCTTCGCCGACGTCCTCTTGGCGGATGAGATCAACCGCACAACGCCGCGTACCCAGAGTGCCCTCCTCGAAGCCATGGCGGAGCGTCAGGTCACCGTGGATAACGTCCGGCATGTTCTGTCGGACACATTCTTTGTGATCGCCACTCAGAATCCCGTCGAGCAGCATGGGACCTATCCATTGCCCGAGGCGCAGCTCGATCGGTTTGCGATGAAGCTGGGAATCGGATATCCGGGCGCGACCACGAGCTGTCGATGCTGGAAGCGGCCGTCGGATCGAGCGCAGACGGGGATCAAGCGGGTGTTCCCGTGATGGATCCTGGCGGACTGCGGGCGCTTCAAGATCGAGTCGCGCATGTGGCAGTCGGCGCGGCGGTTCGCGAATACCTGGTCACTTTGGCCCACGCCACGCGATCGCACCGGCAGGTAAGCCTTGGCCTCAGCCCGCGCGGGCTCTTGATCTGGCAACGGCTGGCTCAAGCCCGCGCTTTCCTCGTCGGCAGAAACTATGTCACGCCGGATGACGTTCTCGACGTCGCCGAACCTGTGTTGAGTGTTCGGCTCGGCATCGACCCGGACGCGGCAGTTCGGATTCATGCGGAAATCACGGCCTCCGTGCCTGTCCCTGTTTACACCAGGGCGAACACGACTTGAGACAAGCGGTAAGTCACAGTCAGTGAATCATAAAGGGAGCAGCGCATGGAGACTATAACTCGGCTCACAGTGGAGATCCGTCGTACGACCCTCGCCACGCTCTGTCTGATCGCGCTCGTGGGTTGCCACGCAGAAAATTCTCCCGGCAACGCCAACGGACACGAAGATGACCACGCTGGCCACGTCATCCCGGCCCATAAGCCCAGGACCTTTCCCGACGCCGTGCGGCGACTGCGCGAGCTGAATGATCAGTTCCTTCAGCATGCGGTTGGAGGGGAGACCGGATCGTCGGCCGATCCCAAGAGCCTGGGAATCGCGCTGGATATCGCGAACTGGCTCCCGGAGATCGCTGCCGACAGCGACATGCCCGAGACTCCGTGGAACGAGGTGAACCTGCGGTCTGGGAGACTCGTGGCCGATTACCAGGAAGTCATTGCGGGCAGCGCCGTCAATGCACGCCGCGAGTTGGAACAGGCGAATGTGGAGATCGGGAATCTCGAAAAACTGCTCCTCGCGTGCGAACCGCGTTGGTTCGAAGGAACCGGGACGATCGTGTTGGCGCCTTGATGAATAGCACTTTCGGGCGTGAACGGCTTAGCGAACAGCCAGATGAACATAGATCATGAACTATGAATTGCCAAATGGCGCGAGGATAGAGTGATGTTTCAATCGATCTTTTGGGGAGCGGTGCTCCGATTCACGCAGGCTTTCATACAGGCCACGCCGACGATCCTGGTTGGGCTCGCAGTGGCGGCCATTTTCCGCCGCTTGCTAGGTCACGAAAACACGCGCCGTCTGTTTGGTTGTGGGACGTGGCGTGAGGTGCCGCAGGCCTGGTTGATTGGGATGCTTTTGCCGATTTGCTCGCTGGGCGTGATCCCGGTTGCCCGAGAAATGCGCCGCGCCCGGATCGCCGGAGGCACGATCCTTGCATTTGCCATGACCGCGCCCTTGTTCAACCCGCTTTCCCTGCTCTACGGCCTTACACTGTCGGAGCCGTTTGTCATCCTTTCGTTCGCCTTCGCCACGCTCCTCGTGGTTACGGCCGTGGGCCTGGCCTGGGGATGGCTATTTCCAGGCGTCATGCACGATGAGCCAGCCCCCGCTCCGGTCGCCTATGGTGTGAAGCGCATGGTCGCGATCCTGGTCGCCGCGGCGCGCGAGGTTGCGGGGCCCTCGTGCGGCTACTTGTTCGTTGCGCTCTTGGGGGTGGTCGCCCTCAGCGTCGCGCTCCCTCACGGCAGTCTCATGGCAACGATGGAGCATACGAATCACTTTGCGCCGCTGCAGATGACCTTGGTGGCGATCCCCGCATACACGCCGCCGCTCTATGGCGATGTCGCAGATCGGATCGATGTTTCAGCACGCCAACTCCGTCGGAGCGGCGTTCGTGCTGCTCACCCTGGGCGCGGGTATCAACCTGGGCCTGATGACTTGGGTATTCCGGAATTACGGGATTGCCCGTGGCTTGGCCTGGATGGGAATCCTCCTCTCCGTCGTGATCGCGATCGCTTATGCGATCGAGAACCCCCTCTTCCCCGACGAGATCGAGCCGCCGGGGCATACTCATGCGTTTGACATCTACTGCCGGCCGTTCGACATCGCCACGAGTGGTCTACCGGCAGTCGTGCTCGCCAAGATCAAGGAAGGTCTACAGCCGGTCGAACGGGTCGGCATGATCGTACTGGGTGCGCTGTTGACTCTCGGTTTGATCTTGCGAGCGCTCGACCGGCGGTGGCGCATCGAAGATTGGCTGGAGCGCGTGCCGGAACCGTCAAGCCGGCCGGCGGGCAGGCTCGACGTCGCGGTGCCCGCCGCGGCCCTAGGAATGGTCGGCCTGGTCGGCCTGGTGGCGTTCAGCATCGTGGGGTGCTACATGTATTACCCCTCGCCCGAAGAAACGTTCAAGGAAATGCACATTATCAGAGCCGAGGTATTGACGGCCGCCAGCAGCGGCAACAGGAAACACGCCGCCCACTTCATCCCGGTTTGGGACGAATGGACCAGAAAACTCCAAGTGGGAGCGTTCCTGCGCGAAGGGTCGAACCGCCCGTACCGGCGGATGAAGACCAAGATCTTCCGAGACCGCCTCGAGTTTCTGAAGCACGCGATCGAGGACGATGACAAGGTCGAGATCCGCGAGTATTCCGCGGCTGTTCAGAATGCCTACAGCCGGATGCGCCGGGTCTACCTCGGCGGCTGACTTACGTTCTGCAAGCCGGTTCTTTGTGCATCGCCTTAAATCTCCTCGGTTCCACGTGGTCGGCTCGCGGCCATTCGTCTCAACCCGGTTTCTCGCACGCGTCCAATACCCACCGTGCTCGCCGTCTGACCGCTGGGTCGACGTGTTGGAGCCGTAGCGCAAGCGCATCCCGCAAACTGGCCGAGTCGACCTTTCGACCCAGGCGACAATACAGACGGAATTCGCGGCGGTCGCGGCCGTCAACCGCTGCCAGGACAACCCGGCGTAGTCGATCGGCTATGGCATGCGGGAGTTCGAGCTGCCTGATGTGCCGGATCAACGCGGCCTTTGTATACCCGGATCCGACGAACCATGGATCGGCTTCCAAGAACTTCACGGCGGTTGCCAAGCTCGAGGAGTTTCCTTCCCTCAAGTGCCCGTAGTCTTCCCAGAAAGCCGGCGGGTAAGCACGCGCAATTGCCGAACGGAACAGTTGAAGAGCCGAAATATGGATCTCCTGCACGTCAAGGTCTCGCGGATGGGATCGGCTGATCGTGGCGGCATCATTAACGATAGCTCGGGCCCTTCGAGCGATCTCCGCACGCTCGGCGTAGTCGAAGTCCGGATTTGCATTGATCCGGAGCTTCAGCTGATTTAGCTCTCGCTGAAGCTGCCGCGTCTTGCTCCCCTTCATCGACTTTCTCGATGGGCAATCCGCCTCTGATGTTTTTTGGCCATTAGAATCAAATAACTTCACGGAAGCACACCCCGCCGATTGTCGAATGTACAAGACCCGTGCGCCCACCGTACTTCAAGAAACCGATCAACATCCCAAAACCGGATCGATCTCACTTCCGTTGGCCACGGCTCGCGACCCGGCAGCCCGAATTCGTGACGGAATGCCTTGCCGCGGGATGCCGAGCCAATCTCGGAGTGCGGCCTCGTCACCCGACCGCCAATCAGGGAATTTTGGGCCGCGCGGGAGAGCCGTCTGAAGGAAAGCGCTTAGGTTAGGAGGAAATCTGAAGGCAAACGTGTTCTCAATGGCAGTCAATTCCGCATCCGTCAGGCCAGCATCGAATTCCACGTGATGGACCTGCGATTCGGGCTCAATCCCAGCAGATTGATAAGGCGCCCCACAGAGTTGATCCACCAGCTCTTGCCAGGCATCTCGGTTCAATCGGTGTCTCCGGCTGAATTGCCCAACATGGCGGCGCCACAACCGGTCGTAGAGAAGATGGTTGGACCAGTCACTCACGCGAACGTGGGTTACGCTGTCAGGAGTGGAGCCTATCAGCACAGAGCCAACACCGCGAGGACTGGTCCATGCTAGATACTATCACAACACACTTTGTGGGTCTGGATGTTCACCAAGCCACGATTGCCATCGCCGTAGCCGATCCGGGGAGGGGAGACCCCCGGGTCATGCCGACCATACCCAACGATTTCAAGACTCTGATGAAATCCCTCAGGAGGTTGGGGGATCTCGATCATTTGGTGTGCTGCTATGAGGCCGGGCCGACCGGCTACGGGCTATACCGTCAGTTCAAGAAAGCAGGTGTCCGCTGTGTCGTGATCGCCCCCTCGCTGGTCCCGGTCAAATCCGGGCGGCGAATCAAGACGGATCGCCGCGATGCGGCCAAGCTGGCCGGTTACCTCCGCTCGGGTGAGCTAACGCCGATCCATGTGCCTGACGAGGCGACCGAGGCGGTCCGCGACCTGGAGCGGGCACGCGACGACGCCAAGCGTTCCGAACGGGTCGCCCGCCATCACCTGTCCAAGTTTCTGTTGCGTCAGGGTCGCATCTACACCGGCGCGACCAGGTGGGGGAGGCCGCACATGGGCTGGGTCGCCGGCCAGACTTTTGAACACCCAGCCAGCCAGCACGTCTTCAGCGACTACCGCGAGGCTGTGGAGTTGGCCACGGCTCGCGTCGAGCGGCTGACATTGCGGCTGCGTGAAGTGGCTTACGCCTGGGATCGAGCCCCCCTGATCAAGGCACTCCAGGCGCTGCGAGGAGTGGAGATGGTCAGCTCCGTGACTTTGGTGGCGGAGATCGCCGACTTCCGCCGCTTCGCCTCGGCATCGGCCTTGATGTCGTACGTCGGTTTGGTTCCTTCAGAGAACTCCAGCGGATCAAGCCGCCGCTTGGGGGGAATCACGCGAGCCGGCAACGGCCACGTGCGTCGCATTCTGGTCGAGTCGGCCTGGCAGTATCAACGCGCGCCAGGGATGTCCAAGGCCTTGCGGGCGAGGAATGAGGGAGTCGAGCCCGAGGTGCGTGCCATCGCCTGGAAGGCCCAACACCGGCTGCATTCGCGGCTCAGGAAGCTGCTGAATCGCGGCAAGCCGGCCAACCAAGCGGTGACCGCGGTGGCGCGGGAGCTGGTCGGTTTCATTTGGGCGATTGCCCGTACGGAGGTGTTGATGGCGAAGTGACGGGTTGTTTCGGAGAGTCGTGATCTATAAAAGTCCTGGCGCGGGCATGTAACCGGGAGGTTGGACGAACAGGCTGCGGCATGCGTACGATTAGGGGGAATCCTCGGCCACCCTATGAGCCCGGTCTCGGAAGAGCCGGACGCTCGTTCGTAGAGTGAAATAGCCCCTGACGGGTTAATTCATGCGTTAACCAACACGCGAACATCATATGGATCAACCGTCATAACGATCTTGCCGCCGCCTGTTCGTCCAGCCCCCCGGGAGGGAGGAGTAAGACTGAGCCGAAGCGCAAAAGAGACAAGGCCTTTCCGCGGAATCTGCGGGTTCAAAATCGGGGCACGGGCTCAGCTCTGGCTCGACAGGAGGGAAGGCGAGAGTTCATAGCGGTAACGGCATGATTTCCAGGAGCAGACTCAGAGGGCGGTGGCGCGGGAGATTGTCCGCTCGATGTGGGCGACTGCCCCGAGGGAGGTGGCGATGGTGAAGTGACGGACCGTCGGGGAGCGTCGTGATCTTCAAGGTATTATCGAGGCTATGTACCCAGGAGGTTGGACGAACAGGCTGCGGCATCTGTACGGTAAGGGGGAATCCTCGACCCACCCTTGAGCCCGGCTTAGGATGAGCCGGACGCTCGCTTGTAGAGTGAGGTAGCCCCTGACGAATCACAACATGCGTTAACAAACACGCGTATATCAGATTGATCCACCGTCGTAACGATCGTGCCGCGGCGTGTTCGTCCAGCTCCCTGGATGGAGGAGTAAGACTGAGCCGAACAGCAAAAGAGCCAAAGAGAAAAAGACAGCCTTGAGAGAGGAGCGTGTGTGCGTCCGGGCAGACAAATCGCGTCAAGCCCCCCGCACCCGGCGCGAATCCCTCTGGAAGACGACAAGGGCTCTTGACAGGTCCAACCATATCAGGGTGGTGCCGAACGATCCTCTTGATCGTGAGGCCCACCGGCAGCCACGGCCTTTCGGTCCCGAACTGCGTGAACGCGAGCAAGCCAGCCGCGATCGTCCGGTACAACGCACCAAACGGCCTTGCGTGATTCCGGGAGGGCAAGGCCGGGCTGATGAATTCTTGGGCGTTCGAGATGGCGCGTTCCCACCGGTTTCGTTTACATTGCAGGCGTCGCGATCGGAGTCCCGAACGGGTGGAATCGTATAGCTCGGTGGCGTCAGCCCCAGGATCTGGGCAGGAATGGTATTGTCATAGACCCCGACTCGTCCGAACGAATTAGCCAGAGCGTTTTGAGCATTGGCATTCGCCTTTCGGCCAGTGAATTCGTTCCAACTGCTGTTCCCGAATGTCCGAAATCGCCAATTCCCACAGCATGTTCTGGAGGTTGAAACCCTCCAACTTCAACTCGACGACATCATGAAAACGGAAGTGAACCAATGAGTGATGGCGAAGGACATGAGAGCCGCTCGGGCTTATCTCACTGGTCATCTCGAAGACATGGATCAGGGCGTCGAGATTCGGCCCGATTCCCTCTATGAATTGCCTACGTTCCAAGTGTACACAGAGAACCTCGGAATCGTGGAAGCTCGGCCAGTATCCGAAGACGCTGGTCAGCCTGTGATACCCGACGATTCCTTCTTCGATGTTCATCGATCAGCCCAAATCGCTCAATCAGAACTGGGAGCGCCGCCTCCGCGCCTGAACCGATCCAAGTCAATGCTTCCGCGGCTTCGTCCTTGATTTGTCCGTGACGGGCTGCCTCGATCAGATCCGAGACTGCCATTTTGGCCTCGGGACCGAAGCAACCGAGTGCATAGGCGGCTTGTCGGCGCCGTGTTGCACTGACTTCCTTATTCCGGAGAAGCTCATTCCACCCCTTAACGGTCTTTTCGCAAAACGCGCGCATCATCGGCCGCGCTCGTCTGCGTTCCAAGGACAACGATAAGTACTGTCGGAACGAGAAATGATAAAGCTTGCCGGCGCGGCCGGGCAGCATTCTTTGATGTGCACATTGTCAGACACCGTTGCCGTCGGGCTTCGATTGCCCCGCGTGCGAGCTGGGCGTTTCAATCTCGACCACCATAAGCACATCGATCTGGTGGATGCCCTCGTCGTCGCCAATAAACAGGAGTTCCCGCCCAGCAGGACTGAGCATCGCAAAATCGGGGTGCGGCACGTGGTAGCTTCGCCCATCGACCAAGCGTACGACGAATGGCCGGAATGGATGAGCCTTGATTGCCTCACGGACCTGATTCGCGGTGGCCATATTAACTCGCTCCTGCCGCAATTGAACCCAAGCTGTTCGTAGACAGTCTTGCTGGCGAGCACCATTATGCTCATCTCTGGGTCTTCGGCCGCCTTCATTCGTACCTCATGCACGGTGGCATCAAATTGACGCGCACCGGCTGAGCTTTGACACCGCCAGTTCCTGGGGACGGTTGCGTTCTCCAGTTACCGCTACTGCTTCGTCTTGCGTCGAGTAGTCAGCCACCTCCACTAATTCTAAAGCCACCTCGTGATGGTGACCACAGGTAATGGCTGTGCATGAGGACGGCTTTCCGTCGCTCGTGCGATTTATACGGTCGCGCGGCGGGTCGATACCTGTGCTCAACGTGTCGAGCGCGGCAACCACGATGCGAAAACACAATGCGGAGAGTGGCCAAAAGCCGCAAAATATCCATCACAGCACGCCGAAAGTGTCCGGCTCCCGGGGCGCCACGTCGGCCTGAACGGGAGTTTAGCTGGCATCAGGTACGGCCACCGAAGGCTCAACCACGAGTCGTTTGGCAATTGGATCCATCGTGAGCCATCTCGTCACATTCGGCGGTGGCAGCAGGGTCGACCAGACGATATTCACGCGCGATTCGACCGGGCCAGGGAGCAATAGGTCGAACTCCCATTCTTCCTGGTGCCGCGGTCCGACGCCCATCCAGACATGGCCTCGAAATGCGCGGTGATGGCTCGTTGATATCGTACTGCTCGGGTGCGAAGCCGTCGCACCAGTAGCGACGAAGGCTGGGTTGTTTCAGTCCTTCAATCTCGTGACAGACACGATACTCCAAGTGGGCCCAGAATTCGGACTCATCCATAGGCTGTCGGTCCTCCATACAACTGCGAAGACGGCGAATAGCCCATTGGTGATGCGGCCGTCAAAAAAAATGCAAACAGTCATCACGGTGAAAAGACCAAAGCAGGTCATACTCAACCGCGACGCCGTAACCCTTCGCCCTTCGAGCACGGCTACGGTCTCGACTCGGGGGTGCCTGAGATACTTCGCATGGATCCTGGAATAGCGATCGCCGAATTTCACCGATGTGATTCGGCTGTAGGCCACTCTTTCGACGTCTTGAAGTTGTCCACAACCATCGAAGTAATGGATTGTGGCGTGCTTGGCTTGCGCTTCCAAAAGGGGCCCGATGTGGAAGCCCTCCCTTACCTCATCCTCAATGATCACCACCTTGCCGACGAGATCCGCGATCAGATCAGGCCACCCGCCAATCGACAGCTTTTTGACCCATTGGGGGATGTTCTCCCAAAGGCCTTCGCGTCGCATCAGACGCTCGCCGTAATCGTTGGACTTGGTCGATTTGCAGAGGGTGATGTCTTTCGTTCGCATTACCATGTAACCATCGAACTGGAAATCGTCTTCGCAGTGCAACAGCGTGAGGGCAACGGATTGGGAGACAATAACGCCATAGCAGCGATTTGGGTCCAACTTCTTGCGCTCGATTGTGACTAACTTGCCCATCGAGAGGTGCTCCATTTGGCGCAGCTGGTTGCTCGAAAAATGCAATTCGCACGTGCGAGGCTGGCCGTTCCCCGTCCGAACCGCGTTCTGACGACCGTAGTCACAGGTCGAGCGTGTCAATCGCTTTGGCTTTACCACGGCTGGACGCTCATCGCAGAACGCGAGACAATATCATACCGGACGGGGGGAAATGCGACGCACATGACCACGCACGTGAGTGCGTGGTTCGGACGGGGCGGCTGCCCGCCAACCTCGGGCGTCAGCCCGATCTCAAGCCAGCCGCATCGCACAGGTGTGCGAGGCTGGTGGTTCCCCGTCCGAACCACGGTCTGACGACCGCGGTCACAGGTCACACCCTGCGAACTGACGAACGCGTAGCCAGCTCTCACTGTCGACCATGACGTACATCAACTCTCGTCCGCGCCGGGGCATGGTCCGGCCGAAGACCGAATGACAGGGTCGATGCCATCGGAGAAATACAAAGGATTGTCCAAATTCGACATGTGTCGAATCTCGCGTTGCCTCAGAATTTGCCATCTCGCACGCGGACAAGGATCGCACTCACCGCGTGGGCGGGTCGGGCTCCCAACGCACCTGCGGGTTAGCAGCGAGGTTCCAGTACTTTTCAGCTAGCCGCCGATGCCGTTCACTTGCATTCACTTCGGCGTTCGTCATGACGCAACCGCTTCGATTGGTAATGATACATCGTGTCGTCCGCGAGCAGGCATATGCAGCCACTGTGCAGGATTCGTGATACCTCGCGATTGACGCAAAGAACTCTGATGCTCTGCGTTGGCGCTGTTCCGACGCGATCGGACCGAGAGCAAGAGCCACGATCGCGATGGCGATCATGAGCCGGCCGATTCTGAGCACCACACGAAATGGTCGCATCACCCTTGCCTTCTAGAAAGGCCGGCCTTTCGGCCACGCAAGCAGGCTCTGATTATAACGAGAAATTTAATTGCAATGATCGGATCGGCGCCTTCGGCCTGCGCGACTGGGCCGTATGGCTGGACGCTTATCGCAGAACGCGAGACAATATAGCGGGACACGCGACGCACATGACCACGCACGTGAGTACGTGGTTTGGACGGGGCGACGGCCCGCCAACCTCGGGCGTAAGCCCGATTCCTCGTAAGGCGGATCGCCCTGACTGGCGTGGCTCGGGGTTCCCCATCCAAACCACGGTCTGACGACCGTGGTCGCAGTTCGACGTGCCACAGATCTGCTTGCAGCATTCCGAAGAATCCACGAAGATTTATGCAAGTTTTATCCAGCTTTTTGCAGATGAAGTGAGGAAGTGCGATCGTCTGCGCACGGTGCGACGATCTTCGACATTCTGCAATCAGTGATGGAACCGTCGTGCGAGAGGGGCGAGGAACGAAATTCTGCCAATCGAACCCAATTTCAAAATGTAATGTGCGGAATAGGCGGGTGGACCCGTTACATGGAAAATTGACCAAACGAAGCCAGTTTCAAAAAAAATGCCGGATGTGTGGCGTGCCGATTCGTCTCGAAATCTGACCAAACGAACCCAACTGCCGGAATGGCAGCCTGCAAAACACCGTGACTGATCGAGGATTCCGCTGAGATTGCTACCGCTGGGCCGGTTTGATAATGACGTGTGATGCGTCCCTCTCCCGGCCGGGCCTACTGGAGTTGCCACCGATGATGCACTGCGTTTCGCCGCGCCGGATAATCGTTGCCGGGGTCATGCTCGGAGTATCCGCGCTTTGCGGAATAAGTCCTCCGGCCGCGCTGGCCCAGGTCAAGGCCGAGGAAACGACCCAGCGACTCAAACCGGCTCCCGGGCTGGAAGCGACGCTGTGGGCGGCCGAGCCACTCCTGGTCAACCCCACCAATATCGACATCGATTCGCGCGGGCGAGTGTGGGTCGCCGAGGGATTGAACTATCGGCTCACGCGCGGCGGCAATCGGCGGTTTCAGCGCATCGAGGAGGCCGACAAGATCAAGATCCTTGAAGACACCGACGGCGACGGCAAGGCCGACAAGGCGACCGTGTTCGCTGACCGCGTGTTTCCTGTGCCGATGGGCATCGCCGTCGAAGAGCACTTCGACAAGGCCGGAAAGTATCAAGGGTGCCGTGTCTTCGTCGGCAATAGCCCGGACCTGTTGGTACTCGAAGACACCGACGGCGACGACAAGGCCGACAAACGGTACCCGCTCTTGACCGGGTTTGGCGGGATCGACTCCGACCACGGCGTGCACGGCATGGTTTTGGGGCTGGATGGCAAGCTCTACTTCAGTCACGGCGACGGCTGTTGCTCGGTCCAGCATGATCACTCGGAGCGGCCTCAGAATTTCGACGTCGTCGACAAGAGCGGCCGGCACGTTTCTTCCGACCAGCTTGCCAATACACTACGGGTCAATCGCGACGGCACTCAATTCGAGATCATCTGCGACCGCCAGCGCAACAACTATGAGACAAGTCTGAATTCCTTTGGCAACATCTTCACCAGCGACAACGACGACGATGGCAACCGCGGCTGCCGTGTGATCTGGGCGATGGACGGCGGCCATTATGGTTATCGCACGCCGGGGAGCCCGCGGCACTGGGGCGAAGAGCTGCCGGGCGTGGTACCCAAGCTCGTCGGCACCGGCAACGGCAGTCCGTGCGGCATCATGGTCTATGAGGGTGAGCTCTTGCCGGCGGAATACCGCGGCGGGATCCTTGAGGTCGACGCGGGTACCCGGCAAGTCAACTTCTTTCCACTCACTCGCAAGGGGGCCTCATTCCGGACAGAGTACAAAGTGTTACTTGCGGGCGACGATCCCTGGTTCCGGCCGGTCGATGCGTGTGCCAGTCCCGATGGTTCGGTCTTCGTGGCGGACTGGTACGATGCGGGGGTCGGCGGCCACGCGTTCAGCGACCAGACCACCGGACGGATCTATCGGGTCGCGCCGAAGGGACATAAGAGCCAGACACCTCAAGGCCGACTTCGCCACGACCAAGGGACTGATCGCCGCACTCAAGTCACCCAACATTGCCACTCAAGACTGCGGCCCGGCGAGGCATGATCGCGCGGGGCAAGGAAGGGAATGTTGTCGCCGATGTGGCCAACATGGCGGTGCACGACCCAGATCCGATCTATCGCGCACGGGCTCTTTGGGTCTGGCACGCGATCGAAGGGGATTCGGTCGCCATGACCGCGCTCTCCGCCGCGGTCAGCCAAGGGGATCCGCGAATGCGTGAGCAGGCCATTCGCATCCTCGGCCGTGATTGCCGCGAGAACGGTCGCGTCGAATACAAAAACCCCGATGCCAAGCAGCCCCCGGCTGCGCTCAAGCATCTCGAGGTCTTGGTCGCGATGGCCGACGACCCTGATGCGGGCGTTCGCCGCGAATTGATCCTGGCGTTACGAAATCTGCCGACCGACGAAAGTCGGCGTTGCTCTCCGCAAGCTGGCCGCGGCGTGGGATGGGCAAGACCGCTGGTACTTGGAGGCGCTCGGGCTGGCGCTCGAAAAACGCGAGAGTGATTATCTGTCGAAGCTTTTTGACGGTCAGCTCTATGGCGAACTGGACCTCGAATTGGCAGGCAAGCGGGGCAATGTCGCACTCCCGCCATACTTTCCGGTCGACCGCAACGAGGCATTTATCGCGACCGGCACACACGAGTTGGCTGCCAGCGCCGTCACCAAGTATCTGGGGCTGGCGTGGCGGCTCCATCGCCGCGAGGTACTTCCGGTGCTCGAACGCATCACGCCTTACTTTCGAGCACCTGAGCTGCAACAGGCAGCGGACGACATCCTGGAACGGATGGACGAGCCGGAGACTGCTGAGCTGGTGGCCGACGCTGGCCGCGAAGACGAATGATTCAGTTCGTCGGCAAAAGCTTTTTGTGCTCTTATCGCGCCGGCTCGCCGGGGCCTGGAATTCGGCTCATAATCGGCCCAAGGTCTTGCAATTGATCGAACGGACGGTGTCTAACCCCGCAACGCGTCCGCAGGGAATGGCATTGGCGGCCGCGACGGGGGATGCTCGCTATCGTGGGACATTCGAAGCCTTCGCCGAGGACCCCGAGGCGCCTGAAGAGGTGCGGGTGGCGGCTATCGCCGCGATCGGTTCGTTTCACGTCACGCCTAACCGCGTTTTGGAGCAACTGGTTTCGTCGGTCCGGGGAAAGCCGAGCTCAAATGTGGTCGCCGAAGCGGCGGTGAGGGCGATGGCAGAACACGCCGGTGCGCAGAGTCGGCTCACCGAGCTCCTGACCGGCAAGGATTACCCGCTGGGCGTGCGCCGCCAGGCATTACGCAGCTTGGCCCAAATCCGCGATGGTGGCACGCAGGTGATCGAGCTGGCCCGCGCGGGCAAACTGCCCGAGGAGCTGAAAGCAGACGCAGCCACGATGTTGCACATGTCGCCCGATCGTCGCTTGCGTGAAGCAAGCCGATAAGGTTTTGCCGCTGCCCAAGATGGCCTCGGGCCGGCCGCTGCCGTCGATCTTCCAATTGATTCGCAGCGAAGGAGACGCCGAAAAGGGTCGAGCGGTCTTCTTCCGCGCGGCCGCCAATTCTTGCGGTAGTTGCCATCGCGTGCAAGGGGAGGGGCGGTGGGTCGGGCCGGATCTCTCGACAATCGGCGTCAAGTATGGCCGCGATGAACTGATCCGCTCGATCTTGAGCCCCAGTTCCGCGATCGGCTATAGCTTCCGGTCGCTGGTCGTGGCCCTGGCCGACGGCCGCGTCGTCACCGGATTGCCGGTGGAGGAGACCCCGGACCGCCTGGTCTTGAAGACGGCCGAAGGCGAGCGCGTAACGGTACCCGACCAAGTTGATCGAAGAGCGCAGAACCAGCGATGTCTCGTTGATGCCCGAGGGACTGGCCCAGACGATGACTGATGTCGAGCTCATCGACCTCCTCGCCTATCTGAGCACCCTGAAACAGCCGGTTAGTATCGTCGGCCAGTACCAAGCGACCGGCCCGGTGCATGAACCGGGTGGGAGATCGATGTTCGAGCCGATCTCCAAGCTAAACTTGCGCGGGTCGGTGAACGACGGGCATGGCCAAGAGCTATCGTGGCGGCGCTTCAGTGCCGACGCCGAAGGTGTGGCCGACATGAGCCCGCTTTGCGGCGGCGACTCCAAAAGCGCAGCCTATGCGTGGGCCCCGATCGTTTCACCGGTGTCGCAGCGAGCTCGGATCATCTTTGACACTCCTGCCGAGATCGCCGTCTGGCTCAATGGCAAGCCACTCTTGCTTTCAGGCCAAAAGGGGGGAAAGAAAGGCCCGCGCGCGGCGGTCGTCGACCTGATCGAAGGGTCAAGCACTCTCCTGATCCGCGTGGTGTCGGACGGTCGGTCGAGTACGCAGGGTGCGCTGGTGACGACCGTCGTTGCAGACCGACCGGTGGGATTCAGCCTGACCGACGAGAGCGCGGGCGATCACGGCGCAGTAGGACGCTGAGGAGCGGAGCAAAGCGATGAAGAAATGCTGCAATGAGACAGTTGCATCGCTACCGTTGTCATTATGCCATTTGTGCGTGCGCCGGTTCATAGGGAGCCTTTTGTCCAATTGCTCACTGACCACGCCCGCTGGCACCCCCTTCGCAAGGGGGGGAAAGTGACAAACGTTGCAGAGCCCGAGGCCGATCCAGCGCTGGTCCGGATCGCCGTGGCCATACCGTGCTACAACGAGGCGGCGGCGATTGCGACCGTGGTCGAGCAGTTTCGGGCCGCGCTACCGGCGGCGCGGATCGTCGTCTTCGACAACAATTCGACGGACGGCACGGGAGAGATCGCCCGTGGGGTCGGCGTGTGCGTTGTCGTTGTTCCCGACCAAGGCAAAGGGCATGCCGTGCGCGCGGCCTTCGCGGAGCTTGCCGAAACGGATGTGATCGTCTTGACCGATGGAGATGGCACTTACACGGCTGAGAGTGCTCCTCTGCTTGTAGCGGAGGTTCTTAATTCCAGGGCCGACATGGCGGTCGGCGCGCGGCAGCCGACACCCGGTGCCGGCGCGATGACATTGACCCGTGGATTGGGAAATTACCTGATCCGGGCGGCCTTCTGGCTCTTGATCGGACCAGGTAATACCGACCTCCTATCGGGTTACCGCGCTTTCAGCAAACGCTATCGCAGCGCGGTGCGGCTGCGGTCGTCCGGGTTCGAGATCGAGACCGAGCTGGCCAGCGAGGCCGTCGCGCGAGGGCTGCGGGTCATCGAGATCCCAACTCCCTACCATCCGCGCATTGCCGGCACTGAGAGTAAGCTCAGGGCGTTTCGCGACGGCAGGCGGATCTTCTTGACGATCGTGGTTCAGAGCTTCCGGCTTCGTCCTCATCGCTTGCTATTAGCGTTGGTCGTGCCGTCCTTGGTGCTCGCGCTCGCGGTTCACCGCTCGTTCGCGGTGATCGGCGGCGTCGGTCTCATCATACTGTGGGGCCTCGTGCTCGCCGACATTCGAGCGCGGCGGCAAGAGGTGGAATTCGGGCATGAATAGCCTAGAATCTGGTGGGGCCGAGATATGACTGACGCTTCGATCGAGCCTCCGAGCTCGGGATTGGCTTCGGATCCGGATCCAGCGAAACTGACGCTGAATCGTCCGATCGCGGCGCCACCTTTCCCTCGTTGGGCGTGGGGTGTCCTGGCGATTTTCTTTGCGATGCAGTTGCTCGATTCGGTTGCCAACTGGCTCCTGGAAGCGGTGCGGCCCCAAGTTGGTGAGGAACTCAATCTTTCCGAAGCTCAGGCGGGCTGGCTTAGTAGTGCGAGGCTGCTCGCGCTTGCCGTCGCGAGTCCTGCCGTCGGATATCTGGCCGACCGGATCAGGCGTCCTCGACTGCTGGCCATTGGCTTCGCCGTCTGGAGCATGGCGACGGTCGCCACGGGCCTGGCTCGGTCGTACGACCAGATCCAGCTCGCCCGCGCGCTCGTGGGGGTCGGAGGCGCGATCTTTGAGGTTGTCGCGCTCACGATGCTTATGGACCTGTTTCCTCGAGCGTTCGCTCGTGGGCACTCGCGGCTTTCTTCCTGGCGGTACCGTTGGGAGCGGCGCTGGGGTTGAGCGTGGGGGCAGCGCTTGCTCGAACGACGACCTGGCAGACGGCCTTTCTGGCGGTAGGTGCGCCGGGCTTGTTGCTGGCTCTTGTCGCACTCGTCTTGCCCGATCCGGTCCGCGGCTCGAGCGAGGGGGTCGACACTCCAGCGGCTGCGGCTGCACGAGCACGTTGGCCCGAGCCGCGAGGACTATATCGATCTGATGGTCAATTCATCCTATACATACTCGGTCTTCGGCATCACGTTTTCGTCGTTTGCGCTTGCCGGGTTGGTCTACTGGTCGCCGACCTTTCTGACGGTCGCCAAGGGGTTGACGGAGGCCCAGGCCGAGTCGCCCGCTGGGATTGACCTTCTTCGGCGCGGCGATCCTGGGCACGGCCGCGGGAGGCTGGCTCGCCGACCGGGCGACAAAGATCAAACCGCGGGCGCTTTTTATTGTGCCGGGTCTGGGTATGATCGCCGCGATTCCCGTTCACGCTGGCGGCGATCTACGGGCGCAGCGTTCCCTGGATCTTTGGCGGATTGTTCCTCGCCGAAGGCGCGATGTTCATGAACATCGTGCCGTGCTACACGATCATTGCCAGCGTCGTGATGCCCAACATGCGGGCGGTCGCCGTGCGGCGCGGCCCTGGCGTCGATCCACCTGCTGGGGACATCTGGTCGCCGACCTTGATGGGTTGGGCTAGTCGATACGTTCGGACAGGCCGATTCCATGGCGACGATCTTCGGCAAGGCCCTGACGGCCCTGGGCGCGGTGCCGGTAGCTGCAGCCTGGTCGCGATCCCGAAAACCTGACGGCCGGCATGCTCGTCGTGATTCCCGCCTTCTTATCTCCGGAATCGTCTTGCTGGCGGGCTCGCGCCATTTGCCACGCGAGATGGCACTCATGCTCGCCAAACTGAGGGCGATTCCCAGCCGGCGGTTGGCTGTGACGTGCAGCCCGGCATGACCCGCGTACTTGAGAGCACTCGAAACGTGATTCCGGCGACCTGACCTCGTGCCCAGAACTGCTCGGGACAGAACGACTCTGACGGCCCTATCGTTTGCGCAGGTTAATCGAATCGACTTCTCGGCCAGGATGTCTTGTTTCCTGAAGAAAATCCTTCAAATTGGTGATGTGACCGTTGCGGATTGTGCTATGAGTTCTTCGGAGGGATTCGACGGACCCCTCTTGCAGGGACGTTTCACCTCGAATCCCGAAGATCTCACATGACGTTTTTGGCACCTCGACGCAGACGACGTTTTCCCCGCAGTTCATTCCCCTTGAAACCCGCAGCCTATTGACGGCCGTGGTGACGTGCCTCGGCCAGGACGGGCATGACCTGGTCGGTCCCGACGCGTCCCAGGGCTCTGACGGGATTCAAGATCTCCATCTGCAGCTATCCGGACTCTACCGCCGCCGGTCAAGCCAGATCGTGGTCCAGGCGACCGGCGGGTTTCGAGTGGGCAACCGAGCCCGATCCGACCGGGTCCGCGCTCGCCGAGTATTTTCCGTCGTCAACCGCCGGGTCAGGGCGATCTTTATATCAACCCGCAGGTCAAGAGCGACTTGCCGGCCCCGGGGTCCGACGCTCCCATTGGGTGGCTCGACGGGAAGCCTGATCCAGCTCGCCAACGGCATGACATCTGACCGTTTCACGATCAATCTACCAGGGCCAGACCAGCTCCTGACATTGCGACCGTCGTCGTGTCCAACCTCGTTTCCGCGACCGATCCCATGCCGGCGGTCGCGACTCCCGGCAACGTCGTCGGACACGTTCCAGGTCACAGACGACGGACAGGACGGAACCGGGCAGCCCTACGAACAGGGATTCGTCCATCTCGTCGTGACCGCTCCGAGCGGCGTTGACTTTAATGCCGCGACGTTCGGTCAGGTGCTCTGGCAGCTCAGCGACCCGGTCGGGATCAGCTGGGACAGCACGAGCGACACGTTTGGACCACAACCACATCTACGCGACTTTGCGGGCGAACACGACGAACATCGTCGACCTTTACTTCCCCCCCGTGCGCGACGAGGCTCCCAGCCAGCGGCTCGACCACGCCCACCATGCTGTTGCAGGTGTCGATACCCAACGACAACAACGTCTATGCGACGCCGTTCATGGGAGCGGACTGGAATCTGAGCGCCCTGACCGAGCCGCTCAACTCTCAAGCTCCGCCGCCACGCCGCCGCAACCGAAGCCGAGCTTCGCGGCCGACCTGATGTCGGCGAGCCCCGAATATGACACGATCGACTTGCCGGCGAACACGACGATCGTCATCACGCAGCCGCTCGAGATCACGCACTCGGTCCAGATCGTCGGCAACAACGCGACGCTTCTTTTCGAGCAGGGCGACACGGCGGCCTGGCCGGCGACCGCTTCGGGGGCAATCTACGTCGGATCCGTCCGCCGACAACATTCAGCTCGAACTGGAAGACTTCACGATCAAGTTCGACATGAGCTCGCCGATCCGGTGGAGCAATCCGCAGGGAGAGTCCCCGGCTCTTTACGACCCCGAGAACAACCCATACGGGATTCAGCACGCGGTTATCGACACAAGTGATTCAAATCTCAATTACAACATGACTGTGCTTACGCTGGATAATCATGGTCGTGAGCGGTCCACCAGCGTTCGACGGTGCGTCGTTCGCGGGGCTCCAGGCCAGCTTGCACAATCAGGAGACACAACCCACCAATACGTCGGCGAGCAGGACATCGATTTGATCCGCGCCAACGACCGTGACAACGGAACGATTTCGAACTCGGACTTTCCAGGGCGGCTCGATCGAGATTGTTCGGCGGGCCCTGGAACATCACCGATAACACGGTGACCGGGGCGACGGCCGATACCTATTCGCCGGGCGCATTCGGCCTTGCACTCGCCGCATGATGTCGTGCTCGAAGGCAACAAGGTCACTCAGTCCGATCCGAACGGCCGCGAGTTCCGGCTTGTGAATCTCGCCGGTTCCGGCTTCGACAATACGATCGAAGATAACTCATTCGGCGGCGGTGCGGGTCAGATCGGTAACGAGATGACATACGTCGCCAACGCGGGGCAGTTCACAGGCATCAACGATCCAGAGGTCATTCTGGCAGAAAGTGGATACGGAGTTCTCTTCGAGGGACGGCCAGGCGCGATTTCGGGCGACGGCCAGCTGCTCGTTCTTCCCGATCTGCGAGCCACAGCTTATCCGCTCGCAACGGGGCCTGGCCTGGTCGTCTCGATCCTTGCCGAAGTCAATGCCGATGGAACGCCGAACATGACCTTGGCCGGCCAGTGGTTCCAGGTCGCGCAGCAGGTCAGTCTGGGCAGCGACAACACGCTCGAGCTGCTCATGGAAGACCCGCTTGCCCCCCATGCCCCAAGGGGGCTATTACGTGGTCGAGATCACGGCTGGATTTGTCAATAATTCGATCATCGACAACACGCTCGATCTGACTGGCAAGTCCTCTACGGGCATCGTCTTTAATGGAGAAGACTATGGAACGACGATCGTCGGCAACCACTTCGTCGGCGGAACGACCTACAACACCGTCTACACGGGAACGGCGATCTCGCTGGGCGCGACGATCAACTCGGCCCCCAGCGGCAGCGGGGCATTCCCGTTACCGGCGGGATGGACGGCCGTTCCAAACCTGGGCGTCGTGATCGAAGACAATACGATCCAGGATTCGCTCGGTGGAATCGTCATCGGCGTTCAGCATTCCGACGATTACTGGGGAGCGCAGATCGGCACGACCTCGTTACTGGGCGCGTCTTCGTGACGGCGACGGTGACCGGTAACACGTTCGAGTTCGACTCGAGCTTTCTCAGTTCATGGGCCATCATTACATCGCCGACGGGAATAACCCATCCGAGAGCTCGACTCCACCGACGATCACGATCGGCAGCGGATTCAGCGCGGAAGCACCGGGGCCCTACGGAAGCCCCCGTTTTCCCTGGACGGTCGGTAATGCCATCACGGTCAACGGCAGCGACGTACCGATCTTCGTCGACCCGACCGAAAACGTGGTGACGGTGCTAAGTCAATTCTGTGAACCTCATCGCCGCCAACGGAGCAATCACGCCTCAGAGCGGGCTGTCAGGTCAGGTCTACGCGGCCATCGTCAATGGTGTCAGCATCGCGCCCGCCAATGTTCAAGAGACCTACAACAATCAGCCGTACTATCCGTTCAATCTCGACAACCTGAATGTCTCGACCGCGCCCTCCTCCCGATCCAGCACCGCCGCCTCCACCTCCGCCGCCTCCTCCCCCGGCGCCACCACCACCGCCTGTTCCATCGCCGCCACAGTCGCCGGCGGACGTCAATTGCCGGAGTGTTCGGCCTGAATGCGATCGTCGTGTCCTGGAGTGCTTCCGCGGGCGCATCGAGTTATGTCGTCGAGCGAAGTCTCGATGCAAACACCTGGTCGGTGATCGCGTCGGGTATCACTGCTACATCATTCGTTGACGCGGGTCTCGCTTACTCGACGATTTACTACTATCGCGTGCTGGCAGTCTCAAGTGCCGGCACTCGCCACCGAGCGCGGTGGTTGGCGTCGCGACGAAGCTGCAGCCTGATGTCCTCTCAGGCCAGTCGCTGACCTTGAATTTGACGAGAGCACATTCTTTCACGGGTCCAGTCGCGACGTTCACCGATCTGAACGTCCAAACGGCGAGTGGACGATTCGTGGCAACGATCAATTGGGGCAACGGGCACCGCACACGCGGCACGGTCAGCGGTTTCAACGGGACCTTCGCTGTTAGCGGCAGTCAAATCTACGCCCGTTTGGGAGCTTACCAGGTTCAAGTTACGGTTACGATGAGCGAGCCGGGAGCGGCCGAGATCGTCGTTAACAGCACTGCCCAAGTGAGCGTTCCGGCGAAGTCGCCAGCCAGCAGCACGCCCGTGCGCGTGTTCCCCGCGTCGTGACAAAACGCGTTGCCGCTGTGAGAAGACGAGGGAAGAATACTTAAGATCTCTGCGGTGGCCTGACGGCTGATTTCTTCCCCGAGGTGATTCACGTCGACGGCACGTTCCACTAGAATCAGGTGCCGACTCGATGAATCCTCTTCGACGGAGTTACCTGCATGAGCTCGCCAATTCGCGTCGCCGTTACGGGAGCCGGAGGCCAGATCGGTTATGCCCTGTTGTTTCGGATCGCCTCCGGGGCAGTCTTCGGGCCCGATCAACCGGTGTCGCTGCAGTTGCTCGAGATCACGCCCGCGCTCTCCCGCCTTGAACGGAACCATGATGGAGCTGGAGGATTGCGCCTTTCCGCTGCTTGGCCGACGTCAAGGCAACAGACAAGGCCGAGGAGGCATTTGAAGGGGCCGACTGGGTGATCTTGGTCGGCGGCCTGCCGCGGAAAGACGGAATGTCGCGCGCCGACCTGATCCGCGCCAATAGCCCGATCTTTACGGGTCAAGGCAAGGCGATCAACTGCGGCCGCCGGTCCCAACGTGCGGATCCTGACCGTGGCCAACCCGTGCAACACCAACTGTCTGATCGCCCGGTCGCACGCCCCCAAGGTCCCCACCGACCGCTGGTTCGCGATGACTCGGCTCGACCAGAACCGGGCCGCCGCTCTCCTGGCCAAGAAAGCGCTGGTGACCCGTGGGCGCGGTCACATACATGACGATCTGGGGCAACCACAGCGACACTCAGTACCCCGACTACAAGAACGCCAAGATCAACGGCAAGCCGGCGACCCAGGTGATCTCCGATGCGTCTTGGTTCACGGAGACGTACATCCCGACGGTGGCCAAGCGCGGGTCCGCGGTCATCAAGGCCCGTGGAGGTTCGTCGGCCGCCTCGGCGGCCAACGCGGCGATCGACAGCGTGCGAGTCGCTCCATCTGCCAACGCACCAAGGCAGACTGGTTCAGCGCGGCCGTGGTCTCCGACGGCAGCTACGGCATCCCAGCCGGCTTGATCTACAGCTTCCCACTGGTCTCGAAGGGCAACGCCTGCATGGTCGATCGTCGCGGGATGTGCCAATCGACGACGGACGCCCGAGCGAAGCTCGACGCTTCGGCCGCCGAGCTCGTCTCGGAGCGCGATGCCGTCAAAGAGCTGCTGGGCCCGGCATTTGAGTGGTTGTTCGATCTTGAGTAGCTATCGCAACGGCCGCGCCGACGGACCGATG
Organism: uncultured Isosphaeraceae bacterium; assembly: GCA_963850935.1. Classification (GTDB taxonomy): domain Bacteria; phylum Planctomycetota; class Planctomycetia; order Isosphaerales; family Isosphaeraceae; genus CAWFRS01. Next base: position 524,638 of record CAWKNT010000010.1, on the reverse strand, counting down.
CCGGAGCGGGCGTTGGGATCGAGGCCGATGATCCGGCTGCGGGGCCGGCTGCGATCGACCATGATCGGGCCCATGTCGGTCGTTTCCGCCGAGCCGCGATGGCCGACGGAGTCGACGGCCTCGACCTTGAGATGAAACCGCTGCGGGGCGGTTGGCGGAACGGTCCAGATGAATTGCCCGGCGTTCTCCTGGGCATCGGCGATCGTCTGCCAGTCGCGCCCGGGCTGGTCCGCCGCCACGACAGCGAGACCGATTTGGGCGGCAGGTGAAGATCGCTCGCCCGCCAGGCGATCGCCACCTTGCCGGAGTTGACTCCGGTACCGACCTGCGGCGGCTGGAGCTGGACGGCGGGGGCGTGCTGTCGACCTCGACCCATGATTGAGGGGGGTCGCCGGGCGCAGGGGGCTGGTCGCCCAGCCCCGAGGCCGACCGTGCGACGAGGCAAAGTCCGTATGTCCCCTCGCCGCCGAGGTCGACCTCGATCGGCGAGACCCGGTCCGGGTCGTCACCGCGGCGAATCCAGGTGCGGCCGCCGTCCTGGGTGATCCAGAGTTCGACGGTGGCCGGGCCGCTCGGTCCCGCGTCATCGATCGCATACTGGAGCTTGAATCTCGGGTTGGCGACCAGCAGCGTGCCGCCGCTCCCCTCGTCGCCGGTGGACTTGCCAGTTGCCGGCGGCCGGGGCCGTGCCGAGTCGCTCGCAGAACTACCGCTGCCCCCAAATGGGGCGGACATTCCGTCCGCGGCAAACAGGTCCGTACGTGCTGCGATCGACGTAGGAAGGGCCGGCCGCGCGACTGCGAGTGACGCCTGGCGTCCCGATCCCAGTCCGAACCGGCCGGCCTGCGCACCTCGCGAGACAGAAGTGCTCGAACGTCCAGCTGATGCTCGACCTGTTCGTCCCGATCCGGCTTGCATTTCCGACTTGGCGGCAGGGCCTTGGTTTACCGGCGTAAAGCTGGGTCCGGCCGATGATCTCGGAGTTGCCGTCGTTGGAGACTTGCGAGACAGCCAGGAGGCACGTCGTCGGCTGGGTCGCTTGTGGCAAGATCCGGCAGGTTGCCGGTCCCTTCGGGAAGCTCGATCATGGCCTCGGCTCACATTTCCCGCCTTGTCAGCGACCGAAGCCCGTCACCTTGAGCGCCTCGGCCGTGCCGGCATCCCATTGCTGGCCGCCGATCAACTTGGGCCGGCCGATCGGCACGCGACGCCACGATCCGGCCCCTTCGACCTGGTATTCCACCACCAGCGACTTCAGATCGAGGTTCTCATCCTTGACTTCCCAGCGCACCGAGGCCGTGCTTCCCCGCCGCTCGTCCGGCTCCAGAAGCAGTGTCGGTGGGAACGTGTCGACCACAACTTTCATGTTCGGTTCGACGGTCGCGTCGAGTGCCGGCGCAACCTTGCCGTCGATTGTCAGGGTCTGGACAGCAAACCAGTATTCGCCATCGTGCGATGACCGGAAGGTAAACGTCGGATGGTCGGGAAATGTCTTGCTGTTGGGTTGCCAGTGGTATCCCTGGTCCTCGGAAACCAGCAGATGCAGCTCCTTGACACGGTCCTTACCCGCGGCATGGAGATTGAATGGGATTCGGAAGTTTCGGCCCTTGTGGTAGATCGTCCGGCGCGCATGTGGCTTGCGGTTGCTCGGGCGTGCCCATGCCGCATGGTGGCGAAACGACCACGACCGATGCGATGAGCATGCCGAGTCTCAGGGCCAGAGCCGCCAAGCTCGACCGCGAGAGCACCAGGCGCATTCCTCGCCGCTTCGGCCCCACGCGTTTCGTCTCCCGCTCACATTCGGAAGCATCTCACTCTTGCGCTGGTAACGCCTCTCAAGTTGAGCCTTTACCCACACTCCGATGTGCCGCGCATAGACCACACATTCCAGCCGCCGCTACGCGGCCGGACCAAGAGCGCGGCACTAGTCTCATGCCGAGTTTATCGTCCTTGGTTCCGGTTCAGCTTGAAATGAATCGGCCGGATGTTCGGATCGAATGGGTGGCGCTGATTGACCTGCAACAGTAGGGGCCTGTGCGACCCTGGGCAAATTGCGGGCAAGTCGGATGACCGGGCAATCCGCGACAGCTTATTTAGGCGCAACACGTCGGGGGTTGAGTCATTGGTGCTAGTTCAGGTCAGTCGCCCTCGATCGGCGGACAATGGCGATGAACTGGGCGGCGAGTTCGCGAATCCGCGCGAAATCGCCGCTCGCGATCGCTTTGGGATCGACCAAGGAACCGCCGATACCCAGGCAACAGGCACCGGCCTTGATGAAGCTCTCGGCCGTCGACAAATCGACGCCGCCGGTGGGCATCAGGCGGACCTGCGGAAGAGGTGCCCGCAATGCTTTCAAGTAAGGAGGACCGCCCACGTCGGCCGGGAAAACCTTGACGACATCGGCACCCGCTTCCCACGCCGTGACGACTTCGGTCGGAGTGAACGCCCCGGGCATCACAACCTTGTCATAGCGGCGGCAGAGCCGGATGACGTCGAGGTTGACGATGGGTGAGACGATGTACTCGGCCCCGGCCAGGATGGCCGCCCTGGCCGTCTCGGGATCGAGCACCGTTCCGGCCCCGAGGACGACCGAGTCGCCCACCTCGCGACGGACCTGGCGGATCACGTCGATGGCGTCGGGCACGGTGAATGTGATCTCGGCCGCAGTGACTCCCCCCTGAGCCAGCGCCTCCACGACCTTGACCAGCGGCTCGCTCGTCTCGGAACGAACCACGGCCACGATCCCCCCCTCCAAGATTCGTTTCAGCGTTGCGCGCGTGACTCATTGAAAGCTTCCTATCTGTCAGGTCCGATCGTGTTGGTTGTTCTGGAACGATAACGGGCGCGGAATTACACAGTCAAGTCGCCGGCGGATGGATGTTTGGATCCCGATCGTTGCGGATGCTTGCGTAACAAGTTGGTCGACCTCAGCGTGCACTCTCCAAAACCTTGAGCAGATCTTGAGAGCAGATGGGCTTGACCAGATGGCGGTCAAAACCGGCCTGCGCCGAACGTTTGCGATCTTCGTCCTGGCCGTATCCAGAGATGCCAATGATCATGGCCTTCTTGGTATCGTCATCCTGTTTCAGAAGTGCCGCGACCTGATAACCGTCCATGCCTGGCAGGCCGATATCCAGGAGGACGAATTCGGGGTGCCACTCCTTCGCCATCACGAATCCGGAGGGGCCGTCGTAGGCGATGGCGACTTTGTGTCCGTGGAACTCCAGCAATCGCGCCAACCCTCGAGCCAGGTCGGTGTTGTCGTCGACCACAAGGACGCGGGCCGAGTGGCCTGAGGGGGGTTCGTGCTTCGGTTGCGGACCACTTCGGCGGACGAGGCCCGCAGGCGCCGCCGGTAGCCGCACGATGAACTCGCTCCCCTTGCCGCTCCCTCGGCTATGAGCCACCACGGTCCCGCCATGCAGCTCGGTGAGCGTTTGCACAAGAGTCAGCCCAATTCCCAGCCCTCCCGCCGACCGCTCGAGCGAACGTTCGCCCTGAACAAAAAGGGCAAATATCGTCGAGAGTTGATCCGCGGGTATCCCCACACCATTGTCACGAACACGGATGACGATTTCATTTCCCTCGTGGTGCGCCGAAAACCAAATCTGCCCGCCGCTCTCGGTGTACTTCGCGGCGTTGAGAAGCAGGTTGACTGCGATCTGTTCCAGCCTTGTGGGATCGGAATCAAGAATGAGGTCCGTGCCGAATGCCGTACTCAGCTTGTGCTTCCGTTCCTGGATCAACGGACGAACCGACTCGATCGCACTACTCAATACTGGATAGGCGTCGATCTTCATCTTGCGTAGCTGGATCTTGCCCCTGGTGATTCGCGACACGTCGAGCAAGTCGTCGATCAAGCGCGTGAGATGTCGCACGTGGCGGCCGATGACGTCGACGCTCCAATCGATCTGTTCGCGTCTCGGATCGGCGACGTTCAGGAGCACGACGGCGTTATCAATCGCTGCCAGGGGGTTTCGCAGTTCGTGTGCGAGCATCGCCAAAAACTCGTCCTTGCGGCGATCGTTCGCTCGAAGTTCCTCGTAAAGCTCGGCCGAGCCGATCGCGGCCGCGGACAGGTTTGAAAGAGCCGTGGCAACGCGCACCTCGACCTCCGAGAATTTGTGAGGAGCGCGAAAATAGAATGCGATCGATCCGCTCCGGTCGCCGCGCACCCTGAGCGGCACGACCAGGATCGACTTGATACCCTCGCGTTCAAATGCTGCTCGCCGGTGAGCAACGAGCGGCGAGGTCGTTACGTCATCGGCGATGATCGGCTCTTCGAGCAATCCGGGAAGGTGTTCCGAGACATGGATCGCGGATTGTTCGTATTGTTCGGATAGGCCGGAAGCCAGTGCGATTCGCCAGTAGCCGGTGAGAGCTTCGTATCGCCAGACGGCGTAGGCATCGGCTGCCACCAGCCTGCGTGAAAGCGCCATGATGGCGTTCGATACCGATCCGCGGTCAAGCGATGCACTCAAGCTGCCTGATGCTTCGACCAGAAGTGTGAGCTGTTCCTCAATATCACAATGCAGTTTCAGGGCCAGCTCGCGCTCTTGTACGGCCTTGCGGGTTTCTTCCCACAGTCGGGCGTTGTCGACGGCGAGGGCTGCCCGTGATCCCATCTCGACGGCCAAGAGCAGATCGTCCTCGCCGTAGCGCCTTGACGACTCGGAAATGACAAGCGTCAGCACGCCTAGGATTCGCCCCCGTGCCCTCAAGGGGACAATCATCACCGACCTCTGCCCTAGTTCGCGAAGTCGCCTGAGTTCGTCCTCTTCACGAGCGCTCGCGACGAGCTGTTCGTCGGTCACTTCGGACCAAAATTCCGGCTCTCCGGTCCGAACAACTTTCATCTGCCCGGATTGATCATCGTGCCGAGGCGGATACATGCGGCGATAATCGTAGACAAGCGCGATCTTAGCGCGATCAGCGTGGCCAACCTCGAGGTATTCGACCTGCCCGGCGTCATTGAGCAGTTCCAGCGAGCACCAATCCGCGAGCGCGGGTACAGCAAGCCCACAAACACCTGCCAGAGTCGCATGATAATCCAGTGACAACGTGAGGAGACGTCCGACCTCCGCCAGGATGTACTGGCCCTGCTCGGCCCGTTTTTGTCCGTCGATGTCGGTCAACGTGCCAAACCACTGGGTCGCGACACCGTGGGCTCCGCCGATGGGGACGGCACGCAAGAGAAACCAGCGATACACTCCATCTACGGATCGCTTGATTCTGATCTGAGCTTCGAATGGCGCCCCCTGCGCAGACGCGTCGCGCCAGCGTGCCATCAACAGCGCGTAGTCGTCGGTATGAACGACCTGTCTGATGCTCGCTTCATCAGCCTGCGACAGCCCGGTAAAGTCGCGCCACCGCTGGTTGATGTAGTCGACGTCGCCGTCGGAATTCATCATGAAAACCATCTGTGGCATCGCCTCCGCCAACCGGCGGAAGCGCTTTTCATTTTCGCGCAGTAGTTCCTCCGCACGGATCAGGTCGGTGATATCGACCGCGATCCCGCCAATCAGTGCTGGCTTGTCATCCCAGCCGGGGATCGGAAACTTGCTGACGATGGAATGATGAACAATCCCATCCTCATGCTCCAACTGCTCGACGGTGTGAATTCCCGTTTCGCTGGCCAACGCCCGCAAGTCATTCTCGCGAAACTGAGCCGCCACGTCGGGCGGAAAAATTTGTTCGTCGCTCTTGCCGTAAAGATCTTGCCGGTAAGTGCGAAACGCGCGCTCAGCACTTTCATTCGCATATACGTAGCGGCCCTGTTGGTCTTTGATCCAGGCCAATCCCGGGAGATGACGCATGAAGGCGCAAAGCGATCTTCACTTTCGCGCAACGCGTTTTCGGCCTCCCTGCGCAGGAACTCTAGCCGGGCGCACACATCAAGATGCTGAGATTCAACCGTTCTGTCGTCGAACGAAGAAATCTTGGCTTGGATTGACACATCATAATTCTGCCGGACCGCCACGGCGGGTCGAGTTTCCAATCCGCTCGAGAAAGTGATCGCGGGCCCGGAGAACGCGATTGCGGCAGCGACCTGGCCTGCGGCCACATTGAGGAAATCATAGTAATCGTCGTTGGCAACGCAGCCGGGGGTGATTCCGGCGATCAGAACGCCCGCGCGCCGCGCTCGTCCCCGAGCGACGATTGGCAAGACGAGTGCAATTTCAGGCACCCCGCGCACAGCGTCGACGACAGGACGGCCCTCCCGGTCGGTCAATTCCCACATTAGCTCCGTACGGATTCCGCTGCACACTTCGGCGGGGGGCCAAATCGCGCTCTTGCCCACGAATTCGATCGACAGCGGCGTCAGTTCGGTGCCTCGGTCGACACCGAGAGCGGCCATTAATTTCGCTCGCTCGCCGTTACCTTCAATCAGATAGATCGTGCAAAAGCAAATATCGCGGGAATTCTCGAACAAGATCTTGGCGGCGTTGTCGCAAGCCGCCTCGACCGGCTGAAAGGCGGCCGCGCTTGCTCCAAGGTCACGTAGCGCGCTTAGCCTCCGTTGAGCAATCACCCGGCTGGTCGTCTCGACGCAAGAGCACACGACCCCACCGACATTCCCAGATGGACTGTGAATGGGGCTGAAACTGAATGTGAAGAAAGCTTCTTCGTCCCGGAGCGTTCGATCAATCGGCACGAAGTGATCTTCGAGACACTCACATTCGCCAATGGCGAGCACGCGCTCGACCATCGGTCGCAACACCTCCTCGTTGCGGGACCATCGATCGCTCCATGATTGCCCCAGGAACCGCAAGTCGTTGGCTCTGGGAAGAATGGCCTGGTAGGCATCGTTATGAAACGTCGTCAGGTGGTCTCGGCCCCACCAGATCGCGGAAGGTAACTGCGAATTGAGACAACTGGCAACCGCGGCCTGAAGGCAGAACGGCCACTGACTCACCGGACCTACCGGCGTAGCCGACCAATCGACTCCCCTCAGAAAAGCGCCGACTTCGCCACCGCCAGTAAGGCAATTGACGGCCTGGGGCGCAACATGCCGATCTGCGATCGAATTGCGCTGACTGTTCATCGCCGGCCACTACCAGTCGAGGTGGGGGTCCAATCGGCCCATTTCATCTTTCGACAATTTTCCGAAACGCTTCCCAACGCCTGCATGACCGAAGCTATGCGCCGTCATGACCCGACTGTGGACAAACGAATACTCGAACACTTCAGGTCACTCTACGGATGCCAACACAAGAATTTTACTTTGCCCCATTATTGGCGAACTACCGTGTTGTTTCCCAGACAGCGACGCGCCCGCGACTGAGCTTTCCTTTTATTGAGCGAAAGTGGCACTGCAAACGCCCCCGCGCCGGCTTGTCAGGGTCCCGAACGATCGAATACACTTTCAATATGGAAAGCGGCGGGTTACGCACGGCAGCGGGGTCGAGTCGCCGACCGGAAATTCGCCGCAAGTCGATCGCTTCGACTTGACCGAAAACGATGAACGAGGAGGGCACTCGCTGATGGCTCGCCGGACTGTTTTTTCATTCGTGATGATCGGAGCGATCAGCCTGTTGTGCTGGCAGGCCTCGCTCCAGTGCCAAGCCCAGGGATGAGATGCTCGAGCTTTACGGCCTGTTTGTCGACGCGGTCGAGAAGGTCGAGACCAATTATGTCCGCCGGTGTCGCGCCGCGAGCTGCTCGAGAGTGCCTTGGAAGGAATGCTGCAGAATCTCGATCCGCACTCGTCGTTCATCAATACCGGCGAGTGGCGGCATTTTCGCCGCCAGATCGAGGGCAAGTTTGGCGGTATCGGCATCCAGGTCGGGATTGGACGAGGAGACCGGCCGGCTCCGCGTGATCGCACCCATGGTCGGCACTCCCGCATACGAGGCGGGTATCTTGGCGGGCGACCAGATCGTTGAGATCGAAGGACAGTCGGCCGAAGGCATGAGCACCGACAAAGCCGCCGAGTTTCTCATGGGACGCCCGGGAACCGACGTCAAGCTCAGCGTCTTGCATGAGGGCTCGGAAGATCCCGAGCCGATCACCATCACCCGCGCGATCATCGAAGTTCCCACCGTCGCTTGGCTGACCGCCGCAAGCCCGACGATCAATGGGATTTCATGCTCGATAAAGACAAAAAGATCGGCTATATCCGGATCGCGACCTTCAGCCAGAACACCGCCGAGGAACTGAAGAAAGCCCTCGATCAACTCAAGGAAGAAGGGGTCCAAGGGCTGGTGCTCGACCTGCGAGATGATCCGGGCGGGCTTGTTGAGTGCGGCCGTAGAGATCGCCGACATGTTCCTCGACAAGGGAGAGATCGTCAGCACCAAGGGGCGAAACACCGAAGCCAGGAAATACGAAGCCCAAAAAGATGGCCTTGTATGAAGACTTGCCGATGGTCGTGTTGATCAATCAAAACTCGGCCTCGGCCTCCGAGATTGTTTCGGCCGCCCTTCAAGATCATAAGCGAGCGGTGATCGTCGGCCAGCGATCCTACGGCAAGGGCTCGGTTCAGAATATCATCGATCTCGACGGCGGCAACAGCGTGCTCAAGCTGACCGTTGCCAGTTACTATCGTCCTTCGGGCGAGAATATCCACCGGTTCAAGAACGCCAAGAACAGCGACAAGTGGGGTGTTTCGCCCGATCCAGGGGCGGAAGTCAAGCTCACGAACAGCGAATTCATCCGCTGGTTCGTCGCTCGACGCGATCGCGACCAGGAATCCGCCGCCAAGGGGCACCGCAAGAAGGCGGCCGTACTCCTCCGACGGAAAAGACCAAGACCGCCGACGGCGATAAGGCCAAGGAAAAAGCCGCAGGGAAGTCGGACGACAAGAAGGGTGAAGCCACCGCGAAAGCAAAGGCAAAGTCACCGCACGAATCCGCCGGTCCGTTTGTCGATAAGCAGCTCGACAAGGCGCTCGAGATTATCCGAGCCAAGCTCGCGGAAGCAAAGCCCAAGGCGGCTTGAGTCGCTCAAGCCCCAATCCGGCGCTCATGCTCACAGAAGAAGACCGAGTGATCCTTCTGGCCATCGAGACGACGTGCGACGAGACGGCCGCGGCGGTCCTGGAAGGTCCGCGGCCACCGCGCTCGGGTGTGCCGCGGATACGCTCGAGCGTCGTCGCATCGCAAGTCGGGTTGCACCAGCGGTATGGGGGCGTCGTTCCCGAGATCGCCTCTCGCGAGCATGTCCGCCAGGTCTTGCCGATGATCGACGAAGCCCTCGCGCCGAGCGGGCGTAACTCTCGCGATCTCGGTGCGGTGGCAGTCGCGACCCGGCCGGGGCTGGTCGGCGCCCTGGTCGTCGGGCTGACGGCGGCCAAGGCCCTGGCACTGGCACTTGATATCCCGCTGATCGCCGTCGATCACCTGGAGGGTCATCTCTACGCCTGCCAGCTCGCTTATCCCGATCGCGACGTTTATCCGTGCGTGGGACTGGTCGTGTCGGGAGGGCACACGAGCCTTTATCATTGCGATAGCCCGCTCAAGTAGCGAGTTCCTGGGCGGCACGACCGACGACGCGGCGGGCGAAGCGTTTGATAAAGTGGCCAGCTTGCTCGGCCTGGGATATCCCGGCGGTCCCGAGATCGAGCGACGCTGCCCGAGATGGCGAATCCCGCCGCCTTTGCTTTTCCGCGATCCTTCTTGCACGACGACCGGCTGATCTGGAGTTTCTCAGGCCTGAAGACGGCGGTCCTGTACGCGTTGGGTGGACAGAACGCGCGACACGTTCCGACCGACCTCGACAGCAAGACTGGTCAGTGACGTCGCCGCGAGCTTCCAGGAAGCGTCATCGACGTCATCGTGGCCAAGACCCGGCAGGCACTTGAAGCGGACGAAATGAAACGAGCTGGGAGTCGGCGGTGGCGTCGCGGCGAATTCCCGGCTCCGGCAGCGCATCATCGAGATGGCCGTCGCGCTTGGGCGTCGAAGTCTTCATCCCGCCCATGGCGCTCTGCACCGACAATGCGGCCATGGGCGGGATCGCGCTGCCCAAACTCGCCGCCGGGCAGGTCTCCAGCCTCGACATCGACGTATCGGCCGGCTCGTTCGGCCGAAACAGGGTCATTTAGGCTAGGCCGATCAGCGGCTCTCCAAGGTGAGCACGGAACTGTGCCCGGAATCTGATGGCCCTCGTGAAATGCGTGCCGTTGAAACCCTCACTTGACTTTCGCTGATTAAAAAGAACCGGTGTAAGACTTCCTAGTCTAGGGTTTTTGTTACACTTTTCCCAACCAAGAATGATTTCTGCATCTATGAAACTTGCCGCAATCGCTGTTGCCGCTCCGCTGAAAACGCCCGGACGAACTCAACAACCGCCCTGGAATGGCATTCGCGGTATCGTCTTCGACGCTGTGGGAACATTAATCAAGCCGGTGCCTTCGGTTGCGGAGGCATATACCGCCGCGGCGCGCCGCCAGGGGGTCGTGCTTGATCCCAGAGGAAGTGCAGTGCAAGATTTCATGTGCATTTTCAGAGCGATGGAGTTCATGCCCAGCGAGGATTGCTGTCGACGGATGAGGCAGACGGAACGGCGGCGCTGGCGGATGATCGTGAGCGGGAGTTTTGCCGGAGGTCGCCGAGCCCGACCGAGCCTTCGACGAGTTGTGGGACCATTTCGGCCAGCCCGAATCGTGGCGGTGCTTTCCAGACGTCGCGGCCGGTGCTGGACTCACTGGCCGAGCAGGGGATCTCGGTCTGCGTCGGCTCGAATTTTGACGGCCGTTTGCGAGGTGTCGTGAACGGGCTTCAACGAGCTGAAGAGGTCGAGCGGAATCGTCTGGTCATTTCGTCGGAAGTTGGCTTTCGGAAACCACATCCGTCATTTTTTCAGGCCGCCTGTGCCCATCTTGGCTTGCCGCCAGAAGCCGTTCTTGTGTGTGGGCGACGACCTGGAAAACGATGTGCGTGGGGCGATCCGAGCGGGTCTGTCTGGCCTGTTGCTCGATCGGGGTGCGGACAAGCCGGACGATCTGCCGCATGTGCCGAACCTGACGGCACTGGTTGAGACGAAGCTCGGTGAATCGTGAATTTCGCCACCAGTCTGGACGATCGACCAGAATAAGAGACGTTCTTGCGTCGGACGTCTCGAGCACCGGCACAGCGATTCAGCGAGAGTCCGACGACTCGCCTTGCCCCACAAGACGACTTGGATTAGCATCCGCTCTGGCCAGCTAGGTCTCCGTGACCATCGCGTACCTGGAACCATGTCGAATCGATTCTGGCCGGCACGAACGGGAGATTTGGACTCCGCTCTACCGCGACGCCTTGGTTCTCGTCTTCTCCTTTCAAGGAAGAAAGGAAAACGTCCGTGGTCGCAACGGTGGAACAACTTGCGGAACTTGGTTCGCGGTCGCTTGGTCGGCGATGGCAGCGTCTCGATACGGTCGGCGCGACCGGTCGCCGAGGCGGGGCCGGGCGACATCACATTCATCGAAAATGATCGGTTCGCCAAGCTGTTGCGCGGCTCGCCTGCATCGGCGGCGATTGTCGGCCCGCATTTCAGCGTCGGCCGCAATGAAGTGGAACAGAGCCTGGCGGTCATCGAAGTCGATGACCCGATGTCGGCCTTTCTGGCCGTCCGCACGCATTTGATCGGCGAACAAAGCGCGCGCTGGACCGGAATTCATCCGCCAGGCCTGTGTGGCCGCGACAGCCCAGATCGGCGCGGATGTGGCGATTTATCCGTTCGCCTACGTGGGCGAAGGCGCCATTATTGGCGACGGAACGACGCTCCATCCGGGTGCGGTCATCAGCGAAGGCTGCAAGCTCGGACGCGACTGCATCATTCATCCCAACGCCGTCCTCTATCAAAATGTGATTCTTGGCGACCGGGTCGAGGTCCACGCCGGCAGCGTGCTGGGTGGCGACGGCTTCGGCTACCGCCAGGTCGACGGCCGACACGTGAAGATCCCTCACTCCGGCCGGCTCGAAGATCGATAACGACGTCGAGGTCGGTGCCAATAGCACGATCGACCGCGCCACGTTTGAAACCACCCGGATCGGCGAGGGAACCAAGATCGACAATCTGGTGATGATTGGCCACAACAACCAGATCGGCCGCCACAACTTGTTGTGCGGACAAGTCGGCATCTGCCGGGAGCTGCAAGACCGGCGACTACGTGGTCATGGCCGGCCAGGCCGGTATCAAGGACAAGACGCAGATCGGCCACCGGGTGATCAGTCGGAGCCCAGGCGGGCGTGCACCGCAATATCCCCGACGGGCAAACCGTGCTGGGCTCGCCGGCAATCCCGGTGCGCGAACAGCGACGGCTTTTTCAAATGATCGCCCGGCTGCCGGAGATGCACCGGCAGCTTCGGGACTCTGGCCGCACAGATCGAGGCCGTGACGGCACTGGCTGCTCAAGTTCCGGCGCACGGGAGGCTTTTGCAAATAACCACGGCGCGATTTCCGCGCGAGGCACGGGCATCTTGCCCGTGAATTCCAGCGGACACGTGCTGGAAGCCCGCGCCGCAGCGACCGAAGATTCTGGCGACGAATCGGAATAACGGAATTACTGGCTTGCATGGGCACGGAGCAATCTCGGTTGAGCGCGATAGCCGCATATAAGCGTACCTCAACGTTGACGGGCGGCCGGGCAAGCCGAGCCGATCGGCCTGCTGGCCGGCAGCGGCCGTTTCCCGATCCTGTTTGCCGAGGCGGCGCGACGCCAGGGCCTGTCCGTGGCCTGCGTGGGGATCAAGTACGAAGCTCCCGAAGAGCTGCGCAGCGCTCTGCGATTCGTTTCGATGGCGTCGGAGTCGCCAAGCTGGGAGGGATGATCCGCGGCTTTCGCCGCCAGGGCGTCAAACGAATTGTCATGGCGGGAAAGGTCACCAAAAACGTGATGTATACCCCGTGGCGGGTGCTCCAGCTTTGGCCCGACCTGCGCATGATCCAGTGGTGGTACCGCGGCAATCGTGTCGACAATCGCGATGACAGTCTTTTGCTCAGTTTCATCGCCGAATTTGAACGGGACGGGATGACGTTTGCCTCGGCGCTGGATTTTTGCCCGGAGCTGCTTGTGAAAGACGGCATACTCACTCGCCGCGCACCCACGTCGGCCGAGCAAAAAGACATCGAGTTCGGCTGGAACCTCGCCAAGGAAATGGGCCGGCTCGACGTCGGCCAGTCGGTGGCGGTCAAGGAAAAGGCGGCCCTGGCCGTCGAAGCCATCGAAGGGACCGATCGCTGCATCGAACGAGCCGGCCAGCTTTGCCGAGCCGGCGGCTGGGCCCTGGTCAAAGTTGCCAAGCCGCAACAAGACATGCGGTTCGACGTGCCGACGATCGGCGTCACCACGATCGAAAACCTGCACAAGGCTCGCGCTCGCGTGCTGGCCATCGAGGCCGGAGGAACGATCCTGCTCGACCAGCCCGAGGTGGTCGCGCTGGCGGACCGTTATGGACTCTGCATCGTGGCGATTTGACAATGCCGCTTTGTGGCGACCTCGAAAGCATAGACATCGTGCGACCTCAGGTGCAAATCCCGCGGCCTGGACCTTAGTTCGGCAAAGGCCCATCGCTGCTAACGGCGGTGGGCTTTTCTCTTGAAATCTCGCCACCCCCGACCGCTGCTCTGCGGTTCAATTGCCGGGAACTTCGGCAACAGTTTTTTTGCGCAACCTTCGTGATAGCCATGCATGGCTGAGGTTACCGAGTTCAAACGAGCTACCACTGGACGTTCTGCCAATCTTGCACGCTAGAATATTTGGCAGGCGATGCTGAACCATGACGGCTGATAGCCAATCGAATACATGGCCATGCCGATTCAACCTGACTCGCGGCCTTACGACCGGCGTTCGAACAAGCGATCATTTCGATGAACCGAGCTGAGCGAGAACAGATCCTGTGTCCAGTAAAGGCGCAACATGCGGCATATCTTGCCAGCATAGCATCGTCGCCGCACGCGCAGAGCTTGCATCAGCGATTCACCATTTTCGCCCGGAAGCTTCGGGGGTTTACCCGGAAGGAACTGGGATCGCTGAACGCGCTGAAGGCCACGCCGAATCTTGCCCGGTTACTGTTTGGGTTACGGGAGGATCTCCAACGGTTCGGGTTGCCGAGGTATTACTTCGACCTGGAACGAGAGATTATCAACCGCAGCATCATTGCAGCCTTGGACACCCGGCTCACGCGGAAGTACGATGGCTACGGAGCGCCAAGAGGGCCGGTCTCAAGAGGCGAGGCGTTGCTTAACTGCTATTTGGATGTATTTATCACGTTTACTGTCTTGCGAACTCCGAAAGAAATTGGGGCCAAGCCATCCTATCTTGTCAATCCGAGGACAGGTAATAGCGGAGAACTTGAGCTAGATGTCGAGTTCGAGGGCTTCCGGTTGGCGTTTGAATTCCAAGGACACCCAAGCCACTACGCCGACCCCAACACGCGCGTAAAGGACGCGTTCAAATTAGCGGAGCTGCCGGTTCATTCTCGTATTCTCATTCCTGTGAATGTCAGTCAATTGAACAGCGGAGCCCTTCAATCCATCATCGCGAACTCAATGAAAGACCACGTTGGGGTACATGATGTCCTGGTAACCGGCGACCCCTTGAGCTTTGCGCCCGGAACCGCTTCGCCACAACAATTGCTTCGGTTTTCCAAGGCCGTGCAGCGCCTCTATTTGGCTAAATCGACCTTTAGGGACGCCTTGGACTGGATCGACGCCAAGGCTCGTGCCTATCTCGCGGAGCCGATGCACATTGGAACCGTTTCAGCCACCACCCCGGCACCACGGCATGCCCACAGCAGTCATGACCTCGATCTGTCAAGCATCTACGCCAATCTCAGATGCTTAGCAAAGATCTATCAACCATAACAGAAGGACTGATGTCTGACTGGAAACGCCCGTGTGATATGTGCGCGGCCGCGTCAGTCGCCGTAGGCTGGGCGGACGAACGATTCTGCTCGATCAGCCCGAGGTCGTCGCGCTGGCCGGCCGCTACGGCCTTTGCTTTGTGCCGATTTGACGGTGCTGCTTTGTCACAACCTCACACGCAAAGAGATCGCGCGGACGCAGGTTTAAGTCCTGCGGCCGCGATTGCGACGTATAAGAATTCCCCGCTAGCGCTTTCGGGCTCGATCGCAATGTCGTTAGAATAATAACGTTGTGCAATCCCCTCCAGTCAGGAGCGGAACGATGAATCAAAGCCTCACCGACTTTTTTCTGAAGAAGCAAAAACAATCGGCAGCCATCGCAGGCGTCGACTGGGACGAACGCCGGGACAAGTACCTCGGTGACGTGAAGAATCTGTACGACCAGATCGAGAAGATGCTCGCCGAGCCGATTGGCCAGAAGAGCGTCACGCTGCAGAGGCGTCCAAAGCAGTTGACCGAGAACTATATTGGAACGTACACCGTAGACGACCTAATTCTGGTCATAGGAACCGAGCAGGTTCGTTTCTCGCCCCGCGGGCGGAACACCGTCGGTTCGGAAGGTCGTGTCGACGTCGTCGGCGAGCGTGGCGAAGTGGCGCTGATTGTCCGGCCCGACTCTCACTGGGGGGTTATCCAGACGCGGCAGCCGAAGCTGAGTGTTGTGAACTTTGATGAGGCGACGCTCGCCGAGATTCTACAGCTCGTGATGCGCGATTGACTGGAATGCCTATCCCATTGATTGATCGCGCAACCGCGGAGCCTCAGACGCTCGATGAGATTCGTGGGTGGCACAATGGGATCGTCGGCGCACTCGTCGAGCAACGCGCGTCAATTCAGCATGCCATACGGCACGGTTCAGCGGTCGCTCCCCAATTTGTGGGGATGACGGAGGGGGAAGTCGATGCCCTCTATGACGCCGATCGACGCGAGCTCGACCGACTTACCGTGCTCAATCTTGTGGCGAGTGCGGAGGGGACGCTCAAGGTCGATTATTTCCGCCGCGTACTGGAAAGGCGGAAAGACACGCTGTCAGTCGCTTATCGGAAATGGCACAAGACGCTCTCCCCAAAAAAGCAATTGCGTCCAGACTTCGACGACAGCGGGATTCTTGTGGTGCTGAAAGAAACCAACGTGATGGATAACAACATTATCGGGCGTTACCGCGAGTGCCTCCGGGCGCGGCATTGGCTGGGGCACGGCCGGTACTGGTCCAAGCCAGTTGAGGTGGACGCGCTCGATCCGGACGAAGTGTACGCCCGTGCCGACACGATGATCCGCGCCTGCCAGCCTGAACAAAGAAGGCTTGGCCCCTAGCGTGACAGAATGAATGCAAAAGTTCTTCAGCTGAGCGTTCGATAAACCAGCGCAAACGAGGAAGCGGTCGCGTTGAAACTCTCCCGAAAAAATGCAATAGCCGTCTTGTCGCCCCGACTACCCCTCAAACAAAAACTCCTCGGCAAATAGGTCGAAGGGCTTTATAATCGCCAGCTTACGGAACATTGGCACTGGTCGATCCGACTCAACAAACGCGGCTCGTCGGACCGACACTCCGATCAATTTGGCGCAATCTCCTTGTACCCTTTTCAGATGGGAGAAGGTCGAATCCCGCAGCCAGTCAGGTTGTTCCGAAGGCTTCCGTTTCAACCCCAACGACCGAAGGCGGCCCTGGCCGTCGAAGCCATCGAAGGGACCGATCGCTGCATCGAGCGAGCCGGCCAGCTTTGCAGAGCCGGCGGCTGGACCCTGGTCAAAGTTGCCAAGCCGCAACAAGACATGCGGTTTGACGTGCCGACGATCGGTGTCACCACGATCGAAAACCTGCACAAGGCCCGCGCTCGCGTGCTGGCAATCGAGGCCGGCCGAACGATTCTGCTCGACCAGCCCGAGGTTGTCGCCCTGGCCGACCGCTATGGACTCTGCATCGTGGCGATTTGAAAGTCCTTCTTTGCCATGACCTCATCGCCGATCAGATGGGAAACTACTTACGTCATACAGGTTCATACGAAATCATGCCTCATTCTTGATTGCTGCATCACGCTCGGCGATCAGGCTGTTGATCGCTTCGTTTGCCGGCCGGATTTCAAATGGCCCCATTTTCACGCCCGGATGTTTCGACATCAGCGAGATTGCATGGTTTAGGTCGCGGGCTTCCAGTAGAAGAATGCCGCCGAGCATTTCCTTTGTCTCCGCATACGGACCATCTGTGACTTCGACTTCGCCATCTTTCATCCTGAGAGTGACCGCGTTGCCGGCGGACTCGAGGGCTTCTCCCCCCAGGAAATGCCCTCCTCGTCGCAGTTCATCATCGTAGGCAAAGCACTCGTCCAGCATTCTCTGGCCGTCTTCCTGCGGAATCTCAGCAAATTTCGTCTCATTGATGAATCCTAAACAGACGTATCTCATCGGCCTTCTCCGTTAATAACTTTCGTTCTGGATTCGCTCGGCCTTCACTGCTGCCGAGCTCTCATCCTCTAGTCGAACGGGCCGGGCCGCAATCGACACCCCAGACCGAAATCTTTCAAACAGACGAGATTCAGGCGACAACCCTGGGCGGACCGCGTAGGATATAATGTCGGCCAGTCTCCGAGGAAAGGCAAGAAAATGACCGTCGTGGATAAACCGCGGAAAAAGCGCGTCTTCCTCGCTTCGTCGCAGGCCGATGTCGGCGAAGTCCAGAAGGCAATGCAGCGTTTCGATCTCGACGCCGTGACGATGGACCAAATCGCTGCGCCGGGCACTACGTGGGTGGATAGTTTGCACCGCTGCGTGAATGATGCAGATATGGTCATCGGGATCATGGGGGACCGCCGGAAGGACACAAACGTCTTTTTTGAACTTGGCGTTGCGAGCGCGCTCAATAAACCGACTCTTCTGTTCATCACGCCCGATTATCCGATCGACCACATTCCGCCGTCGGGCATTCCGTACCTGCGAATGGACTTGCGGAACGAAGACGCCGTGATGTTCGGCCTTAAGCAGGCGCTGTCGCTATCGTCGCGGGATCGGATGCGTCAACCCGCACAAGGCTTCACGACGCGGCCGATCGGCCCGGTCGCCGATCAACTTCTGGCAAAGCTCGCCCAAACGAACCCGCGTGAGTTTGAAGACTTAATTTACGACGCCATCCAAGCCAGCGGCGCCCCCACAATCGCTCGCGGCAGCGAAGCCGAAGACGGGAGCATCGACTTCGCCGTTTGGTCAGGCGATCTGGAACCGACGGTTACCAATCCCTTGCTGATTGAGTGCAAATCCACCCTCCGCAACCAGTCCGACGTCAACGAAGCGATCGGCCGAATGTTTCGTGCCCTGGAGGCGATCCACAACGGTTGTGGGCTAGTGTTGTACAAGGAGGCGGGAAAGGTGTCGACGGCGGCACCTCGTTCTCTGCCCGTCGTCTTCATTTCGGCAGAAGAGTTCATAAATGGGCTTCGTGATACCGGCCTTGCCGAATACGTCCGCAAACTCCGGAACGCCGCCGTTCATGGGTCCTAAGCGATGGCCGCATATGACCCGGCGGTCATCAAAGAATATCTGGCTGTCGTCGACAACCCGCCGACTGCCGCGGCGAAGGGCAAAGCGTTCGAGGATTTGGCCTGCTATCTATTGAACGGCATTCCCGGCATCACGATCACCGCGCGCAACGAGATGAACACGTTCGCGACGGAAGAGATCGACGTCGCCTGCAAAAACGATAATGATCCCGCGGGGCTGGGAGGGTTGGTTGATTTCTTCCTCGTGGAATGTAAGGGATGGAAGGACGCCGTTAATAGCGAGCAGGTCTCCTGGTTTCTGACCAAAATCCGGCATCGCGGGGTGCGATTCGGGATCCTGATCGCAGCAAACGGAATTACCGGCGAGCCGGAGCATCTGTCCCGAGCCAACTTCTTCGTAAGCGTCGAGATGGCGACGTTCGGCATTAAAATGGTCGTCGTCACCCGCGAGGAAATCGAGAAACTCACGTCCGGCGAGGACCTCGCTAAACTCATCATTCAGAAGGTTTGCACGCTCCATGCCTCTGGCGGCCGTTGCTATTGAAGGCGGCTATCAGATCTCGTGGCGCCGGAACATTTTGCTAGCCAGCGACACACGGCTGTTCTGAGTAACTTCTTGCCGTGCGAGGTCTCGTAAATCCACACGTCCGTCGGAATTCCGATCAGACTAGAGACACTCAGCCCGACCTGGGACAATCAACAACTGATATGCGTCTGTGCCCCAAATTTTCGTCTGGCGATTGCCATACTTTGGGTGTTCGTGTCGTGCAACGACCGATCCCCAAGTTCGCGGTGTGTTGATGCCGCGAGCATGTCGCTGAACACTCTTATCACGATCCGATAGACGCGCTTTATATATGTCGAATCAAGTACGAAATTTGCCCGTGATGCAAAACTGGGATTGTCACGGTTGCAGCGATTGCTGCCGGATCGAGGCGGTCATCACACAGGAAGAGAAGCATCGAATCGAAGCGCTGGATCTGGCAAACGATCCTGAGATCGCGCAAGCCGTGGTTCGTGCCCGTAGGTCGAGGCTCGAAGAATTGGAAGTTGACGCACCGGCCGGATGGGGGTTGCGTCTTCTTGACGACCAACAACCGCTGCCGGCTTCAAGAACGTTTCGGCGCAGACGTCAAACCGTTCGTATGCCGGTTGTTTCCCTTTGTTCTCATTCCAGCAGGCAATCACTGGCGGGTCGGCATGCGTTTCTCTTGCCCGTCGGCCGCAGCCAATCGGGGGCGCCCGGTGGCTGACTCTGAAAGAGACTTGGTGCAGTTGTCGCGTTTGTTGGAGCACCACGTAGGCCGGTCGGCGGACAGCGCGGCACCTCCCTTCCTGCAAGCCGGTCACCAGCTCCCTTGGCCTGAAGTCTGCCGCATAGTCCAAGTGCTGGTGGAGATCGTGCAAGATCGCAGCGATCGGCTGGAACGGCGACTGCGCAAATGCTTGGCCGTGGCTCGCATTTGTGGTCGGACACCCCTGGACGCCCTACGAGGCGAGCAGGTGAGCAAGTTTTTACAGGCGGTGCGCACCGCCGTGGATACGGACGTGCCCCGCCAAGCCGTTGATCTGCCGCCGCCCGATTGGCTGCTCGGCCGTGCTCTGTTCCGAGTCCTCCTGGCCATTTTTGCCGGCAGGGATCGCAACGTAAGCCGGGCTACAAGCATTCGGAGACGGTTGGGCCGAGTGCTCGCGGGCTGGCGCTTTGCCAGAGGCCGCGGTGCCGTGCCGCGCATCAATGAGTTTCTGCCGGAAACCAGGTTCGAGGAGGTGGAACGACGCAGTGGAATGCCACCGGAAATCGATGACACTCTCGAACGGTATTACGTGGTCAAATTGAATTCGCTGCAATTCTTCGGGCCACCCAACTTTGACTTGCCGCTCTGGGCCGGCCTCGAATCGCTCGTTCTCACGCTGCCGATGATCCTCTGGCTGAGGAGAGCTTTCACTGACCTGCCTCCTGTGCAAGCGGTGCAACAAGCGATTCAAGTCGTCGACGACCATTTCGGGGGCGACCCGATGCTGGGCTTCCCCCACATTCAATACATGGTGCGTATGCTGGCCCACGGCGGCGAGCTGGAAAAACTCGTGGCCTGGTATAGCCGCTGACACCACTTCTTTCTGCGGTGCGGGAAGAGAGATGCTCAGAGCGAGACGGCCCGAGAATTGTCAAAAGCGCCTATCTGATAAATCTTAGCTGGACCACGAGCGCCTTCGCGGCATCTCATCGGACCGTGGAATCCGTGCTAAGAGATCGAACCAAGTAGCCCTGACATTCTTGATGAGCTCATCGGTGTGACCCATCAGAGGGAAAGTCAGCGCCTTATGTTGAAGAGCGGCTTGCACGATCGGATGAGTTCCACCTCGAGAGCCCTTCTGACGCGTTGCGTGATTGACTTTTCATAGACTTGAAGCTGCAAATGAAGCAAGGCGTCGCCGAATTCCCAAAACCATCGCGCCAGCTCTTTATTATCAGAGTGATCGATGTGCTTGCGGATTCGATTTTGAAGATTTTCGGCTTCTCCGACATAAAGTGTCGCCTGATTCGAGTAGAAGAGATACAACCCCGGGCTCTGCGGCACCAAGCCTAGCGACAATCCAGCAACTTTGAATTGAAGCACGCTGCTGGGCCGGGCGACGCGCGCAAGCACCTCAGGTTTGAGTCGTTGCTGCTTGCGCAAATTCAAGGCGGCCCACCGATAATCGAAAGGAGTTCCACCAGGCACAATCGACCTGGCAATCTCGTCGAATCGCTCAGCGTACTGGGGATCGCAAATAATTTGATCAAGCGTGATTTCGTACTTGCGTTCCAAGAACCGGGCAGCGATTTCGGCCGCGAAGCGAAGTTCGGATTGATCTTTCAGAATCGTGCGTCGAGAAGAAATGCCGCGAAGCGCACCGCGTTTTCTAAGATTGAGTAACGACCGATTCAACTCCGCAGCATCCGATCCCAATCCCAGTCGGTCGCATTCACTCAGAAATGCACGATTAAAGTCGGGGTCGGCTATGACACGATCAGGCGAGAACCCATGGCTTGCAGTGTGAAATGCCTGAACGATTTGGTCTTTCATGCCGCCGTAGGCCCCAGCACATTCAGAGTCGGCTTCGCCAGTTGAATTAAACGCTGTTGCATGCTCAAGAGGTCGATCGGGTCCGTCACCTCAGGTTTGCGAAGGAACGAAATGAACTTCGAATCCCTGTTCTTCTCCCAGAGGTCGAGTCGGCCGCCGCCGAACTGCCTATCCAATCGCTTCTGCAGATCCAGGGCGCTACCAACGTATCTGATTCTCTGCCGAGAGTTCTTGATCAAATAGAGTCCGGGCGAATTGGAGATATCTTCCTCATTCGTCCATGATCTGAGTTGTCGATTCGATTTGAATTCGCTTAAGCGAGAGCTTGGCGAAAAACCCCGAGCGAACGCGGGCGGTTTTTGACTTCTTTCGCAATGTTAGAGCACCCCAACGATACTGCAACGAGGAGAATCCGGGTGACAGGCTCCGTGCGATCTCGTCAAACTTGTCCGCGAGTTCGGGATCGCAAAGAATATCATCGAGTGTGCCATGACCTTTCATCTCACTCCAGGCGATTTCACTTGCGAACAAAAACTCGTCATAATCCGACCAAGAAAACTCGGTCCGCTTTTGCACGGGGACGATGAGTTTTCCGGCCTTTCGCAGCCTCATGAGAAGATGATTCCAGTCCTTCGGCGTGCCTGGAAGACCGACCTCATGACATTTCTTCGCAGAGCGCTTTGCCAAGCTTCGGGTCAGCGAGGACGCGATCGAGTGAGTAGCCGTCGTAAACCGATTTGTAGGCCTTGATAAGATGTTCTTTAGCTTGGAGGACGTTCTGATCGAGAACAGCTCGCGTTGCCGGTTGAAACAGTCTCCTGCTTTTTCTTGCGTGCGGCACCCGGCGAGCTCGGCGTGATGGGCGCGCTCACAAGCGGCTCGGGCGCGCCGTCGAGCGGGTCACCAGGTCGGATGTTTTGTAATCTTGCCGGTGCCTCGTTTGACGTATTCCGCCGAGAGTTCAAATCCAATGAACTTGCGCCCCAGCTTTTTTGCGACGGCCAACGTGGTTGCGCTACCTGAAAACGGGTCGACGACCAAATCGCCCGGATTTGAACACATGCGAATAATTCGACCTAACAGTTGCTCGGGCATCTGGCAGCCATGAAACCCAGCCCGTTCAATAAAAGTTCCGGCAACTCGTGGGAAGTACCAGGTGTCTTCGGCTGGCGTGAAGCAGTCAACAAGATCTTGCGGGCGAAGAATCCAGGTATCATCGGGCAAGCGGCCGCGCGGATTGGCACGGCTGTCGTTGTAGACCAACTGTCGAGCGGACGGAATCCGGTTTTCGAGCTCGCCGCCCCGGAACGTAAATTCTTTTGGATCTTTGACAAAGTAAAACAGATGCGCATGCGATCGCGTGAACTTGTGAGTGCAGTTCACCCCGAACGTGTAATACCAGATCACCCAGCTCCGCGTGGTGAAACCGATATCCTGAGAGAGGATCTTCATTTCGGCGGCGTATTCATCCCCGATAGCCAGCCAGAATGTTCCTGACGGCTTGAGAACTCGGAAGATCTGGTCGATCCACTTCCGGGTCCATCCAAGATACTCTTCTCGACCTTTCTTGTCGTGATAAACGTCGTACTCGTACCCGATATTGAAGGGCGGGTCTGCAAATGCGAGATCAACGCATCCTGCGGGAATCTTGGACAGTGATTTGATGCAGTCCCCTTGGACGATCGTGTTGAGGATATTCGGCTCAATTCCGTTCTGCATATTCGACCTCTGCTTGTGCCACTCCGCACAAGATGACCTAAATCAGTTCAGGTAATAGAATACCAACGTACACTGTAACGTCAAGCACTCCCGAGCTTGAATGGCTTTGATGCTCGCACTGCTGAAGAAAATCAGCGGCGCGGCGGATGTCGTCCTCGAACAGCTTCCTCGGCGCGAATTGATCTATGTGAAAGGTGGCTTCCTGACCCTCCTGGGCCAGTCCGCAGTACTCGCACCGGTCGCCCGCGCGGAAGACGACCAGTCGTCGCACTCCGGCCGGGATCGAATTCATGACCGCCTTGGTCTGACGGCCTTAAGAGCGGCGCCCTCCGCCCGCAGGCGGAGCAGCGTGAGCAGTTCGGCAAGCTCCACCAAGCCCTCCGCCTCCTGTCGCTCTGTGTGCTTCAAGGGAACACCCTTTTCTTGTCGATCCAGCAGTTGGCGGAGCCGGGCATTTACCGCGGGAGGAAGCTTGAAATTGGCCAAGTCGTCTGGCAGGTCTAGCTCGATAGTGACAACTTGCGACATCGCGCCCTCCTGCCAATGTTGATGTTGTAGTGCGCCAAGCGGACCTCCGCCGGTCGATTGCTGAACGTCCCGCCCCGGAGCAGACGAGAGATTGGACGCTGACAGCTGGATGGTCATTCTACGAGAGAGGTCGGTTCGTACGCGATAGATGTCGGCATGCTCGCCGTCACAATGTTCGAGGCCCGTCTTATCACCCCGACAATTGCACGGATGGGGTTCTTCGAGGAAACTACGTGGGGTCAGAATAAACTCACGACGAGGACAAGTTTCCGTCAGAGGAATCAGACATTTCCTCATCGATTGATTCCACGGAGGGCACTGCGGTGATTCCCCACAGCACGCTCCCGCAAAGGAGAAGCAAGATCATGCACGGCAGACTTGGTATCGCATTGATCGCGGTCGTTGTCGGCGTCTTCATTTTCTTATCGATGTCCAACGCCCCAGGAGCTCAGACCCAGCGTGCCAGGACCGACCGTCTCGCGGTCGAATACAAGGTCATCGCTTTGACCTACAATCCCGGCGAGCGCCTCACTGATGAGCAACGCTCAGCCGCAGTTCGAGAAAATACTCAACACCGAAGCGAAAGCCGGCTGGGAACCGGTGACATCGCTACTCACACGCAACACGGTGCAGACAATTGGCGGCGGTGTGACAACGCGGGATTCGACGTCTTTCGTCGCTTTCCGTCGCCCCCGTTAGACGGCTGCCTCCGGTAACATGGTCGATTCAACCCGCAACAAGACGAGCCCGCGTGTGCTCGGCTTCCTCGACCGGGGTAACGCCGAAGAGCCGCTTGAACTCTCGGCTGAACTGCGACGCGCTCTCGTACCCGACCGCCCTCGCGGCGGTGCCTGCGTTGTACCCGTCGTGCGCCATCAACCTCTTGGCTTGGTCGAGCCGGATTCGTTTGAGGTACTGGAGCGGCGAGCTGGCCGTCACGAGCTTGAAGAAGTGGTGGAAGGCCGCGACGCTCATCCCGGCCTTCCTCGCCAGTTCCTCGACGCTGAGCGGCCGCGCGTACTCGGCATGGACGTGCTTCAGGGCCCGGGCAATTCGCGAGAAGTGCTCG
Source organism: uncultured Isosphaeraceae bacterium (assembly GCA_963850935.1). Classification (GTDB taxonomy): domain Bacteria; phylum Planctomycetota; class Planctomycetia; order Isosphaerales; family Isosphaeraceae; genus CAWFRS01. The sequence goes on along the minus strand of CAWKNT010000010.1, from coordinate 499,911 downwards.
TCCCGGCTGGCCAGGGCACGCAAGGCCCCGCCCTGCTCACCTTGGAGCACGCGATAAACGATCTCGCGGACCGTCTGGCGGCCGAGCATGCGGCTATCGAGCGGAGACTTGAGACATTCGAGCAGCCGGATGACGGCCTCGCCGAGCTCCTCGCTCATCGGCGACGAGGAAATTCCAAGCGGCGTCGCGTCGACCGGCGCCAAGGGCTCGTCCATCTCGAGCAGCATCTCGCCGAGCATTGTCGGCTCGACGTTGATAGCCAGCAGGAGCAAGGGTTCCTCGGGGCTCGCCTCAGTCTCGCACTCTGCCGGCAGCGGCACCGACAAAACGAGGTAATTATATGCGTCATATCGGTAAACGGCGCCGCCGAGATAAGCCCGTTTCCGGCCCTGGCCGACGATGAGTATCTTCGGCTGATAAACCACCGGGGCGCGCGGCACCGACTTCAAGATGCGCGTCACCTCGACTCCTTCGACCAGCGTTCGTTGCGTCCCCTCGTGCACGGCAACCTCGTTAAGGAGACTGGCAAGCCGCTCACGAGTGTGCTTCTGGCCATCCATCTCGTGCTCCTTTCTTGCTAGGGAATCCAGAGGATTAGGTTACAAACTTGGCCTCGTCTTGGATAGTCTTCCTGGTCCTGAATAGGATTAGGCAAATCTTTTGGAGAAACATTTCTTTCCTTCTGCTGGTCGGCTGCCTCTAATAAACCTCGGACAGTGAGTGGGACGCGGACGCATCATGAGCAACGAGCGAGGCGAGCCTGCCCAAGGCTCGAGGAGCGGAGGAACAAATGCAAAAGCGAAAACTAGGAAACAGCAACCTGGAAGTCTCGGCCATTGGGCTAGGCTGCATGGGCATGAGCTTCGGCTATGGTCCGGCCATGGACAAGCAAGACGCTATCGCCCTGATACGGTCGGCCGTCGAGCGCGGCGTCACGTTCTTCGACACTGCCGAGGTCTACGGCCCGTTCACGAACGAGGACCTCGTGGGCGAGGCCCTCGCCCCTTTCCGCGGTCGGGTGGTGATCGCCACCAAGTTCGGATTCGACCTCGACCCGAAGCTCGACCCCCGCGGCATGAAGGGCCGGCCGGGCCTCAACAGCCGCCCAGAGCACATCAAGGAGGCCGCCCAAGGCTCACTCAAGCGGCTCCAAGTCGAGGCCATCGACCTGTTGTACCAGCACCGCGTCGACCCGGACGTGCCCATCGAAGACGTGGCGGGCGCTGTGAAGAAGCTGATAGCGGAAGGCAAGGTCAAGCACTTCGGTCTCTCTGAGGCCGGCGCGCGGACGATCCGCCGGGCCCACGCCGTCCAGCCGATCGCCGCAGTCCAGAGCGAGTACTCGCTGTGGACGAGGGGCCCCGAGGCCGAGGTGCTCCCGACGCTCGAGGAGCTGGGCATCGGCTTCGTCCCCTTCAGCCCCCTGGGCAAGGGCTTTCTCACCGGAAAGATGGACGAGACCACCACGCTCGATAGCTCCGACTTCCGCAAAACCATCCCCCGCTTCACGCCGGAGGCGATGAAGGCAAACCGGGCGCTGGTTGACCTGCTTGGCACGGTCGCTGACCGCAAGCGAGCGACACCGGCCCAGATTGCGCTCGCTTGGCTGCTCGCCCAGAAGCCCTGGATCGTGCCCATCCCGGGTACCACGAAGCTGCACCGCCTTGACGAGAACCTCGGGGCAGCCGCTGTCGAACTCGCGGCCGACGACCTCCGCGAGATTGAGACGGCGGCCGCCAAAATCACCGTGCAAGGGGCCCGTTACCCAGAACACCTGGAACAAATGACTGGTCGTTAAAGCGAAGGAGGAGAAGATGGAAATCAACACGCTGTCGGACCCGGCCCGGTACGCTCAAGCCATCCGGGCCCTCGCCGTTGATGCCCACCGAACGCTGACGCACTCGCCATCCATGGCGGCCCTGCGGAGGCTTTCCCGACGCATCGAAGCCCTCTCGTCCGCCCTCGGTGACCGCCGTGGGAGCCAGCTCCGAACCTGGTTGGACAACCTCGGGCGAGACGTGCGGTCCGCCGCCGGCCAACGGGTCGGATCGTCCGGTCCGGTGTGCATTTGTGCGTAGAAGGATACCCAATGACCAACTGGTCGAAAGACGATCTGCGCAATATTGCTGAGGCCGATGACCTGCACATCTCACCGTTCCGTGACGACAGGGTGACGTAAGGCACCCCAACGTGGATTTGGTCTGTCGCGGTCGACAACACCCTCTATGTGCGCGCATACAACGGAACGAACTCTCGTTGGTACCAGGCCGCGGTGTGGCAGAAAGCGGGGCGGATCACCGCTGCCGGCATGACGAACGAAGTCAACTTCGAGCCGGTCGAGGGCACGATCAACGACCTCATCGACAATGCCTACCGCGCGAAGTACCGTAGCAGCCGGTATCTCAACCCGATGATCGGCCCGCGTGCCCGCTCGGCGACAGTCAAGGTCATGCCGCGCGAGACGAATGCCTGATCGGCGAGCACACTCTGTGAGATGGCCGTAGGAAATTGGCTTGAACGAAATCGTGTTCCGGCCGACGTCCCAGGATCTGTGAGGTGAAAATTTCGCTATCCGAACGGGGCAAATTTAATGGCTCCCTCCAACAATCACAACATCGACCGCGGTCGCACCGTGCCAGGCCGTCGCGACTTCCTTGCCGCTGGGCTAGGGTTGGCCACGGCACCGTTGTTAACTCACGTCGCTGTCGGCGCCCCCTGTCTCAACATCCGGAGGCTCACATGGAAATCAAAAGAAGCGGCTCACAGCCTTCCAGAAAAGGGCCGGCAGACTGGTTCACCGGCACGGTCCGCATCGACCCGCTGTTCCAGCCAAACACCCCGGCACGTGCGGCCGGTTCCAGCGTCACATTCGAGCCCGGGTCCCGGACGGCGTGGCACACCCATCCTCTGGGGCAGACCTTGATCATTACGGCCGGCTGCGGTTGGGTCCAACGAGAGGGGGGCCCGGTGGACGAGGTCCATCCCGGTGATGTGGTCTGGTTCCCGCCGGGGGAAAAGCACTGGCACGGTGCCTCGCCTACCAAGAGCATGACGCACATTGCGATCCAGGAGCAGCTCGACGGCAAGGTCGTCGATTGGCTGGAGCATGTGAGCGACGAACAGTACCGCAAGTGATTCTTCCGGGCAGTCGGTCTCTAATGAACCCTGGAGATTGAGACAGCAAGGACGCGGCATTGGACGGGTCGGACAAGCCTCCCCACCGCGACTTCGAAGGAGAGACACATGCAAGAACGCCAACTGGGCGGACGCATAAACGGTCGAGTGCGCAAGATTCTGCTGTTGGCCGCCCTGATCGAGCTGAGTGTATCTGTCGGCCCGCCCGGGCATGCTCAGGCGGGGAAGGTCGCGGATAGGGAATGGTTGAGCTACGCGGGCGACAAGGGCAGTTCGAAATATTCGCCGCTCGATCAGATCGGCAAAGACAATTTCGATCGCCTGAGCATCGCTTGGACCTGGCGCTCCGCCGATGAAGAGATCGTAAAAGCGAATCCCGATCTAAAAACCTGGACGTGGGAGTCGACCCCGCTGATGGTCGGCGGCGTTTTGTATGTCAGCACCTCGCTCTCAGAGGCCGCTGCGATCGACGCTGCAACAGGCAAAACTCGGTGGGTCTACGACCCGGAGACATGGAAGAACGGAACGCCCTCGAATAATGGCTTTGTGCATCGCGGAGTTGCCTACTGGGCCGATGGGAACGATCAACGCATCTTGTTTGGCACCGGCGACGGCTACCTGATCTGCCTGAACGCGCAGACGGGCACGCCCATCTCCACCTTCGGCCAACAGGGGCGCATCGACCTGACCCAGAGGTTGGGTCGTCCTGTCGACCGACGCCTGTACGGCGTGTCGTCCCCACCCATCATCTGTCGCGACGTGGTCGTGATGGGATCGAAGGTTCACGATTTCCCCCTCGCAAAGGAGATGCCGCCCGGCGACGTGAGAGGCTTCAATGTCCGCACTGGCAAGCAGCAGTGGCTTTTCCGTTCCGTCCCTGCAGCAGGAGAGTTCGGTAACGAGACCTGGGATCAGGGTTCCTGGAAAACGACGGGCGCCGCTAACGCGTGGACGCTGATAAGCGCGGACGAGGCGCTGGGTTTCGTCTATCTGCCCTTCGGCACGCCCTCCAACGATCTCTACGGTGGCCAGCGGCCCGGCAATGGCCTCTTCGGAGAGAGTCTGGTCTGCCTCGAGGCCCGTACCGGCAAGCGAATCTGGCACTTTCAGATGGTCCATCACGGGGTGTGGGACTACGACCTCCCGGCGGCGCCCAACTTGATTGATATCCGGGTAAACGGAGAGCGCGTCAAGGCCGTGGCGCAGGTGAGCAAGCAGGGTTTCTGCTACGTCTTCGACCGTGTGACAGGCAGAACGATCTGGCCGATCGAAGAGCGACCCGTTCCGCACTCCACGGTGCCCGGCGAAAGACTGTCGCCGACGCAGCCCTTCCCGACCAAGCCCGCGCCCTTCGACCGACAGGGGATCACGGAGAACGACGTGATCGACTTCACGCCAGAGCTGCGCAAGGATGCGCTGGCAGTTCTTGAAAAGTACAATTACGGCCCGCTGTTCACACCGCCGGCCCTGCACAAGCCGACGATTCTGATGCCTGGGATCGCCGGCGGCGCGAGCTGGGCCGGCGCGGCGTTTGACCCCGAGACAGGGATCTTTTACGTACCGTCGATCACGCTTCCTTACGCGGCCACGATGGCGAACTCACCGGTCTCGCATGCCGACTACGTCGGGACGTTCGCTCCGGTTGAGACTATGCACGGCGTTCCCCTCTGGAAGCCGCCCTATGCACGCATCACCGCCATCGACCTAAATACGGGCGAGCACAGGTGGATGGCGCCGATGGGCGATCTGGCCCGAAGCAATCCCGTGTTACAGCAGCTTAATCTCCCTCCTCTCGGGAGAGCCGCGCGCGGCCACGTGCTCTTAACGAAGACGCTGCTTATTGTCGGACAAGAGGGAAGCACGCAGCGCGAGATCAGCGCCGAACGCGAGGCCAGCGCCGAGCCGGGATCCGTGAAGGTGCCAAACTTCGAGATCCACGACCCGAAACTCTCCGCCTACGACAAGGCCACCGGCAAGGTTGTTGGGGAAGTGGCATTGCCATTTAACGCGACGGGAGCGCCGATGACTTACATGCTCAATGGCAAGCAATTCATCGTCGTCCCGACCGGGGGTTCCAATCTTCCCGCAGAACTTATCGTGTTGAGCTTACCGTAATAGTCGAGGAAATCGACCCCTGTGGCGCGGTTCGGTTCCCGCTGGGCGAGAAGTACTGGCACGGGGCGACGGCGACCACGAGCATGACGCGCATCGCGATCCAGGAGTAGCTCGACCCGCGGCGAGCAACTTGGCTTCCTCCGCCCCGTCGACTTGGCGCCCCGCCAAAAGCTGGTGCACAATGAGATCTTTACATGCTTTAAGCGCTGCTCTTCGCTTCGATTTTAGGACGCAAATTGGAGCTACCGTCGATGGCTACCGAAAAGTCGGGGCAGCAAAGACAAAAGAGAACTCGCGTGGAGAGTAATCATGCAAGCACAAATAGGTCCGTCGTAAATCCTTTGCCAGTTGTTGCTTTTGCATCCGCCGATGAACTTGAGCAATGGCTTAGCACCAACCACGCGAAATCAAATGGGATTTGGGTGCGATTCTTCAAGACAAATTCAAATGTCCCATCGGTCTCTTACGACGAAGCGCTCGACGCGGCGCTCTGCTACGGGTGGATTGACGGCCAGCTCAAGAAACACGACGACAAGTCGTGGCTGCGTAAGTTTACGCCGCGACGCCCCAAAGGCGTTTGGTCAAAGAGAAACAGAGGACATGCCGAACGGCTCATCAGTGCAGGGAAAATGCAAGCGGCCGGGCTTCGAGAGATCGACGAAGCAAAACTGGACGGCCGCTGGAACGCCGCTTACGACTCCTCGAGCACGATGGTGATACCGGATGATTTTCTGAAAGAGCTGGCCAAGAACGAGCAAGCCAGGGCATTCTTCGAAACTCTGAATAAAGCCAACGTCTACTCGATTGTCTGGCGATTGCAGACTGCAAAGACGCCCGAAACACGCCAAAAACGAATCACCGCGATCCTGATGATGCTCGCCAGTGGAAAGTCATTCCACTTCAACTCGTCTTCGCCAGATCGAGAAAAACGATAATCGAAGGATTGCCGACGGGCGCGTAATTGCCGGTGAAGTTGAGGCCGCCCGTTTTGCGATCCACACGGAAGACGGCGATGTTGTCGCCGCGCTGATTGCAACAACAGAGGAACTGACCGGTGGGGTCGATGTTAAAGCTGCGCGGATAGTTTCCACGTGTCGGTTCGTCCCCGACAAATGCCAGCGTGCCGTCTGCGCCGACCGCAAAGATCGCCACGCTGTCGTGTACACGGTTGCCGGCATATACAAAACGGCCATCGGCTGAGACCAGGATCTCGGAGCAGAAATTGGTTCCAGCAAACCCGGGCGGCAGGGTAGATATCGTTTGTCGCGCGGTCAGGCCGCCGGTTGCGCCATCGTAGTCAAACAAGACGATGGTCGAGCCTTCCTCTTGAATGGAGTAGAACCACCTGCCTTTGGGGTGAAAATGGAAATGCCTGGGCCCGTCTCCCGGCGGCAACGAGACGGTGGCCGACTCAACGGGAGTCAGCGTACCCCTTTGCTCGTCGAACTTCGAAACGAATATCTTATCCAGGCCCAGGTCCACATGCAGCACGAAGCGTCCCGAGGGATCGGCCTGTATCATATGCGCGTGAGTCCGATCATGTCCGCTGGCGCCAAAACCGCCTGATGGAGCGTTGGTCGCCCTGGTCGGTCCGATCTTGCCGGCATCGTTTTTGACATCGGTGGCCGTACCGAGTCGACCGTCGGCGAGAATCGGCAGCACCGCGACGGAGCCGCCGAAATAGTTGGCCACCAAGACGAATCGTCCGGACGGATGGAGGCTCACATATGTAGGACCGGCGCCTCCGGATTGAACGGTGTTGAGCGGCTCTAACTTCCCGTCCGCTTGATTGATCGCGAAGGCACTAACTGTGCCTTCTTTTTTCTCTCCCGCTTGATCTGTTTCATTCGCTGAATACAGGCAAGTTCCTGACTTATTCAAAGCGAGGCAGCTCGGGCTCGTGGCCATGACGTGGATGCCAGCTGGCGTCATTGCCCCGGTGGCGCGATTCACGTAAAAGAGGTGAATTCCACGACCATTGCCGGGCGGCCGATCCACCTGGGTCGGCAAGACATCGCGGAGCGGCGAGCTAAATGTGCCGACGTAGGCGACGAGCGGTCCGCCGGGTTTTCGAGACTGGGCCCAGCTCATACGATCCACCAGAGGCTTTGATGTCGCAAGTAGGACCGAAGCTTTCAAGAAAGAACGTCGGGAACGGCCGGGCCAAATCATCTTGTGACAGCCTGTTCTTTTAAGGAGACGGTCGGAGCAATGGATACGCGAGGTTACAAAATGCCATTTCCAGCAAGAACTGACCAGAGCCGCACGACTTACGCCTGGGAGATTGATTAAGAGTCAAGGCGCCAGAAGCCCGGCGTAATCAACTCGACGAGGTTTTGGTCCGGATCGCGAAAAAAAAATTTGCGGGTTGGGCCGGGTCGGACTCTCTATATGATTATAGAGCACCGGCACGAGGGGATTCCGACACATGGCCATCGAGACACTGGGCGCTGCCCTGCGAGAGCTCAACCGCTTGTTCGCTGAGGGAGTGGTCCACGGGGCTCTCGGACGCCCAGCTCCTTGAGCGATTTCTCTCGCAGCGGGATGCCGGGGGCCTTCGAAGTGTTGGTGGGACGGCATGGCCCGATGGTCCTGAGCGTCTGCCGGGCGATCTTGCGCGACCAACATGATGCTGAAGACGCCTTCCAGGCCACCTTCCTGGTCCTGGTGAAGAAGGGTGCCACAATCCGGGGACGAGACGCATTGGCGGGCTGGCTGCACCAGGTGGCGCATCGCGTCGCGACCCAGGCCAATATCGCCGCGGCCCGGCGGCGCATGCTCGAAAGGCAAGTGGGAGAGATGGCCCTCGCGACGACAACAAACGGCGCCGCCAGCCGCGGATGATTTGCTGCCGGCATTGCACGAAGAGATCGCCCGCCTGCCCGAGAAGTACCGTCTCGCGGTCGTCCACTGCGACTTAGAAGGCATGACTCAGGCGCAGGCTGCCGGGCAATTGCACTGGAGCGAACGCACAATCCACCACAGGCTGGCCGAGGGACGCGCTCGGCTCAAGCGCCGACTGGCCCGACGCGGCCTGGCACCCGATGGAGCAGCCTTAAGTGCGGTGTTCCTGCGTGAAGCGCGAGCCGTCGTACCGGCAGCGTGGAGCGAATCGACCGTGCGTGCTGCGTTCGCAACCGCGAATCACACAATGACCGTCGGGGTCGTCTCGGCGGCGGCTAAACAACTGGCTGAGGAGGTGCTCAAGGTCATGTTGCTCAAAAAGCTCACATTGGCGTCTGTCGCGCTGCTAGCGGCCGGGCTGATCGGCTGGGGGGCGTCCGCCGCCCTGGTTTCGCTCGAGCACGAGGCCCAGAAGGAGCTGACTGCGACCGCGGCACCTTCCGTACGGCCGACCGCCGATCTTGCCGTCCGGCAACCGGAACCGGCCCCAGCTGAGGCGGACGGCATCTTCCCGGTTCGTGGACGGGTGCTCGACCCGCGGGGCAAGCCGGTCGCCGGCGCCGGGGATTTACGTGCGCCACTATGCCGAGGTTCAGTGGCTTCCGATCGACCCGATGGCCGCGCGGCAGAAGGGGCGAGTGACAGCGACTGATGCGGACGGGCGGTTCCATTTCGACCTCGACAAGGGTGCCAGTGATGTCACGTACGGCGACACCGGTTGGCACAAGGCCCAAATCGCGCTCGCCGCTCCGGGATTCGCTCCAGCGTGGGTAGATGCTGGTGACCTGGTCGAGAAAGGCGAGACGACGCTGCACCTGGTGCGAGACGACGTGCCAGTTCGCGGACGCGTTCTGGATTCGCAAGGCCGGCCCGTTGCCGGGGTGGTCGTACGAATGCGGGCGATCTGGGAGGTCAAGGACGGAGTCGATCTCGACACCTTGCTGGCCTCAGGCGCAGCGGATGGAAACTGGTCTCAGATGGCACGGTGCTACGGGCACCTGCTCGGCCCGACGGCCCCGACCTGGCAAGCGGATCCAGCGCCGCTCTGGCCGGGCGCCGGGAACGCCTGGACCACCGGCGCCGATGGTCGATTCGAGGTCCGGGGAATCGGCCGCGATCGCATTGCCCGGCTGGAATTCCACGGGGGCGGAGTGGCGGACGGCACACTCGACGTGATGGCACGTGCCGCGAAGACAGCAACCAAGGCGCGGCCGGCCCGCCAGTCCGACATGCTGATGTTTGGCAGAGAAGGTGCGTTCATCGGGACCTACCCCCAGAGGACGCAGCTCGTCGGCGCGACCTTCGACTACATCGCCAGCCCGACCAAGCCGTTTATGGGCGTCGTCCGACTGAAGGGGTCCGGCAAGCCGGTCGAAGGTGCGGTCGTCCAGGTCGCCGACCCAGCCACGCATACTTCCGTCACTGGCAGGACCGACGCCGCGGGCCGTTTCCGCGTCGATGGCGTGCCGAAAGGAGCGTTCTACCAAGTCCGCTTCAATCCGAGGTCGGGAATCGAACCTTTCCTCCCACACACAGTCATTGTCGATGACACCGAAGGGCAGAAGCCGATCGAGCAGGCAATCGAGTTGCCCCTGGGCGTGATCGTGACCGGGCGGCTGATTGACAAGACGACGCGCCGGGCCGTTCCGCCGGCGCATGTCACCTACATCAAGGCGCCTGATAACGTGAGCCCCGGCGACGCAATGGGATTCACCCGGCGACCCGACGCGGTATTTGCGATGACAGTCCCGCCTGGCCACGCGATGATTGCCGCAACGGCAGCAGTCAGCACGAAGGATGACCCTTACGTCTGCGCCGCTTGAAAGCCACGGACCGCGGCAAGGGAATCGGTGGAACTGGTGACGGCGAAAGTCTCACGTTTCCGCTCAGCGGTTCGCACACTTACCAGTACATCAACGTCCCGGCCGGCACCGAATCGTTCCCAGTGGAGCTCGAGTTGACGCGCGGAGAAACGCGCAAAGGAAGATTGATCGGGCCGACCGGAAAGCCTTTAGTCGGAGTTCGCACCTATGGTCAAACGAGCCGGTGGGGAAACGTCCAGACGCTTGGCGATGGCTCTTTCGAAGTCTTTGGGCTCGAACGCGACCACCCTCGCCTGGTCCTTTTCGCACACAAAGGTCTTCAACTGGTGGGCTCGGTAGCTATCAAAGGTGACGACATCAACAATGAAGTTCCGCTTGTCGTACATATGGAGCGCGCGGGCTCGGTCAAGGGCCGCCTGGTCGATGAAGACGGCCAGCCTCTTGCGGGCGCCAAGCTCGGGGCCCTGACCTATGACTCCGACGGCACAAACCTACCCCCTGGTCCAGATGCCCTTTGGCCAGACAACGAAATTTTTACCGCCGATGCCGATGGCCGTTTTCAGGTGGATGGTCTGAAGAAAGATGCAAAGACGACCATTCGTGTGACGAGCGCCGGCACGCGGCCCAACGTCCGCTTGAGGGCCGATGAGGTCCTGAAAAACCTGACCGTCGCGCCAGGGGAGGTTCGTGACCTGGGGGATGTGAAAGTCACTGTGGCGTCGGAATAGGCCCGTCTCGAGGAGTTCGTCGATGCGTCCAACCTCGTTAGTCTCGGTCTCGGACGGTCTGTGGGCGCCTTATGTGCCGGATTTCCAGGCTCCCTGGGACATCTGTCGAGTCGTCCACCTTCACCGTCGGGCCGGGTTCGCGGCGACCTGGGACGAACTGCAGCGTGACCTGAAGGACGGCCCCGAAGCGTCGATCAACCGGCTATTTGAAGGGAAGTCCCGAACATGCGGCGTCCCGGCAGACTTTGCTGCGTTCGCCGACCGCCTGGCCGAACTTGCTCTGGCCGTCCCCGAGCCCAATCGCCTCAAAGGTTGGTGGGCCTACCGCATGCTCTTCGGCCCCGACCCGCTCGGTGAGCGCCTGACCTTGATGTGGCACAACCACTTTGCCACCAGCAATCTCAAGGTCAACGACATGGTACTGATGCGCCGCCAGAATGAGACACTGCGCTCGCTCTGTCGCGCCCCTTTGGCCGGCTGCTGCACGCGATGCTCCGCGACCCGGCGCTCTTGATCTGGCTCGACGCGCCGGAAAACACCAAAGGGCACCCCAACGAAAACCTGGGTCGCGAGCTATTGGAGCTGTTTACCCTCGGGATCGGCCAATATTCCGAGGACGACGTCAGAGAGGCCGCCCGCGCTCTGACGGGCTGGAAGCTTGTGAATGACCAGGCCCGCTTGGTCGCCGCGCGGCACGATGCCGGCCCCAAGGCGATCCTCGGCCACAAAGGTCCGTTCGACGCCGACGGACTGGCTGCGTTGCTCCTGGACCATCCCGCCGCGTCGCGACGCTTGGCCTGGCGGCTCTGCCGCGAGTTCTTCGGCGAGGGGGCGATCGACAAGTTGGCGCTGGACGATCTCGCCCTGAAACTGCGGGACCACGATCTGGACATTGGCTGGGGCGTCGCCACCGTGCTCCGATCGCGACTGTTCTTTGACCGCGCCAGCTTGGGCCGGCGGATCGCGAGTCCGATCGATTATATCCTGGGCGCAGTGCGGGCGCTCGAGGTGCTCGACCCGGCGCCGAGCACGCCAGTGCTGGCCGACTGGTGCGGTCGATTAGGCCAGGACCTTTTCTATCCGCCCAATGTCGGCGGGTGGCCTGGCGGGCGAAACTGGATCACGACCCGGTCAGTCGTCGGGCGAGCGAACTTCGCCGCGGCCCTGGTTGGTATCGATTCGGCCGGCTTGGGTACGTCGTTCGACCCGATCGCGCTTGCCGCCCGCCATGGCCAGAGGCGAAACCCGTCGTTCTTCTCGCAATTGTTGCTCGGCGCCGATGGCCCGAAGGTCCCACTCGAAGCGTTGGAACCAGCCCGTCATGCCCTGGTCCGTCTGTTCGCGTCAGCCGATGCGCAGCGGAACTGATAGTTTTTTCAGGAGGTGAGATCATGATTAGACGCCGAGACTTCCTCGCCCAAGGTCTTCGGAGTTCGACGCTGATCGCGATTGCGCCCACGCTGCCAGGTTTCCTGGCGCGCGTGGCTTACGCCGCCCCCCCTGAGAAAGACGGCCGCATCCTCGTCGTCTTACAGCTCACCGGCGGCAACGACGGGATAAATACGGTCGTCCCGTTCAAGGATGAGGGGTACGCCAGGCACCGTACGGCTATCCGGCTGCCCCAGAAACGCCTGATCAAGGTCAGCAGCGAGGTCGGTCTGCACCCGGCGATGGGAGACGCGGGCAAGCTGCTGGAATCAGGCCGGCTGGCGATCGTTCCAGGCGTCGGGTATCCCAACCCGAATCGCTCGCACTTCCGCAGCATGGCGATCTGGCAATCAGCCCGGCTCGATGAGCACGAGCATACCGGGCTGGGCTGGGTCGGCCGGGGGCTCGATCTAGGTCCGATGCCCCGCGACGGCGCCCCGGCGGCGCTTCTGATCGGAGCCGACGACCCACCGTCAGCCATTCGAGGACGTCGCTCCGTCAGCGCCGCGCTCGATCGGATCGACGACTTTGCGTTAATCGAAAAGCAGGATGAGGCCACGCCGAACGGCTCCTCGATTGCTGGGGACGACCTGGGCCAATTCCTGGGCCGCAGCCTGCTGGACGCCTATACGACGGCGGACCGCCTGGCGGCTGTTGCCGGGGCCGTGGGGGGCCACGCATCTTATCCCGACTACGAAATTGCCCGGCGGCTCAGCCTCATGGCGCGGTTGATCAAGGCCGGGCTGGGCACGCGAGTGTACTATCTCGAGCAGGGTGGTTACGACACCCACGGCCAGCAACTCCCGCGGCACGCGCAGTTGCTCGAGGAGTTCTCAGCGTCGCTACGGGCGTTCCTCGATGACCTGGCGGCGTCACGGCTGGCCGAACGCGTCCTCGTCCTTGTTTTCAGCGAGTTCGGCCGCCGTGTCGCAGAGAATGGTTCGATGGGGACTGACCACGGGACGGCCGGGCCGGTACTTCTGGCTGGCCCATGCGTCCGTCCGGGAATGCACGGGGCATACCCAAGCCTCACGGACCTGGCCGACGGCGACCTCAAGATGACAGTGGACTTCCGCCGCGTGTACGCGACCGCTCTGGAAGGATGGCTCGGTCTGCGGTCGAAGGAAGCGCTGGGCGGAAGCTTCGAGCCGCTGCCGCTCGTCCATGGCTGAGAAGACTGGATCCGTGCGGCGAATCATGACTCGGTTGCGACTGATTCAGAGGCATGACCGGCTCGGCGCGGAGTCCTGGGGAGGAATGCTCGGTCTCTGCAGATCGGGCCCAGACGCGCGGGAATGATCGCTGGGGATCGAATCACCCATTGCCTGAGGTCGATGCGTGGGCTACTATTACTAATCACTTAGGAGTTAGTAGTTAGGAGTTCTTTGGCGTCTCCCGTTTGAGTTGATCCAAAGAAGTTGACGGGGGCCAGGGACTTCTGTTCGACCATCGACTGCGATTATCCGCAGAACTTCATACCGAAGGCGTAGGTCCATGAAACCTCAAAGAACGCCCATGACTCGCCTCGAGCTCTTGTTGCTGATCGCGATTGTCGTGGTGAGTGCGTCGCTTGTCGTCGGCATTTTAGACTTGTATGTACGGTTCACCGACCGTCCACGCGGAGACGGCAAGTCGATCGGGCTGCGATTGAGTTCAACGTCGCGACCGACATTTGCGCACGGCGGGCCTGACTTCCAGCCTCACCTATTCGTTGACAGCAGCGGGTTCACTTCGCTGGTGTCGACCATTGAGCCGTGGGAGCCCACCGCGTCATTGCCAAGAATCGCAGAAATATGGAAGCAGGCTCCATCAAAGGCGATTTCAGGATTGGCCCCGCTGCTGCAGATCGCGCTCGATCAAGAAGACTGGTTGAGTGCCAGTAATTATTTGATCAACAAATCCATGCTCCTTAACAGCGAAGGTGAGCCCCAAAAAGCCTATGAAGCCCTGGAGGCTGCTCGGTCGCTATGCAAAAAGTATGATGCCATGGCGCGCAAGACGCTTTACACCTTCATCTATCTGCAAGGTGTGACTGCAATGCGGATCGGCGAGAACGAGAATTGCATCGAGTGCCGGGGAGAGAGCTCTTGCATCCTGCCCATTTCGCCCGCCGCCGTCCACGCGATACCGACCGGTTCGCGGCTGGCGATCCAGCATTTCACCGAGTACCTCCGTCAGTTCCCCAACGACCTTGAGGTACGCTGGTTACTTAATCTAGCTCACATGACCCTCGGTGAATATCCAGAGAAGGTGAACCCGAAGCACCTGATATCCCTGGATCGCTTCACTCAATCCGAGTTTAATATCGGCAAATTCCGCGATGTAGGACACCTGGCGGGAGTCAATCGCTTTAACCAGGCCGGCGGCGCGATCATGGACGACTTCGACAATGACGGACTACTCGACATCGTCCTTACGTCCGTAGACCCGACCGCATCGATGGCTTATTACCACAACAAGGGGGATGGCAAATTTGAGGATCGGTCGCAAGCCGCCGGGCTCACCGATCAGCTTGGAGGCCTGGTCTGCTACCAGACCGACTACAACAACGATGGCCGGTTGGATGTTTTCGTCGCTCGAGGAGCATGGCTTCAAACTGCCATTCGCCCCAGCTTGCTGCGCAACGAGGGAGGCGGAAGATTCACCGATGTCACCAAGGAGGCCGGGTTGCACCAGCCTGTCAACTCCAACGCGGCATGCTGGGTCGACTACGACAACGACGGCTGGCTGGACGTTTTCATCGGCTGCGAGCGGCAGCCCAACTTACTCTATCACAACCTCGGCGATGGCACATTCGAGGAAGTATCTGCCCGCGCGGGTCTGCGCGACCACGCGGGATCACAATTCTGCAAAGGCACTACGTGGGTCGACGTCGACAACGATGACTACCCGGATTTGTTTCTCAACAATTTCAAAGGAGCCGGCGAGCTCTATCGGAACAACCGCAACGGCACGTTTACAAATGTCTCATCTCAAATGGGAATCTACGGTCCCAATCACGGATTCTCCTGCTGGAGCTGGGACTACGACAACGATGGATGGCTCGACATCTTCGCGACTTGTTACGACCGCACTTTGCACGATGTCGTCCAAGGCCTTCTGGGCGCACCACATTCTCAGCAATCCAACAGACTCTTTCGAAATTTAGCCGGGAATGGGTTTGAAGACGTGACTCAGGAGGCAGGGCTGGATCTGGTTTTGGCCACCATGGGGAGCAACTACGCCGATTTTGACAACGACGGATTGCTCGACATCTATCTAGGAACCGGCGAGCCGAGCTTTGCCACACTCATTCCCAACCGCATGTTCAAGAATGTCGGCGGCACTCGTTTTTCAGAGATCACCGGCACCACCGGCACGGGTCACCTTCAAAAAGGGCACGGTGTCGCTTGTGGCGACTGGGACCGCGACGGCGATATCGACCTTTTCGTCGAGACCGGCGGGGCCGTCAATGGGGACATGTTTCATGATATCTTGTTCCAGAACCCCGGACAGGGGAACCACTGGCTGACAGTAAAGCTCATCGGCAAGAAGACCAACCGCGCGGCCATTGGGGCTCGGATCAAGGTCGTCGGCACCGGTGAGCAGCCTCTGACCGTCTACCGGCACGTTGCGTCGGGCAGCAGTTTTGGGGCGAATCCTCTGGAGCAAACCATCGGCCTGGCCCAATCGAAACAGGTGGCCGTACTCGAGATTCATTGGCCAACGAGCGGAACGACCCAAGTCTTCCGCGACATCGCGGTGGACCAGGCGATTGAAGTGGCCGAGTTCGCGGACTCCTATAAGCCGATCGACTGGAAGCCGCTTCCACAGCCGAAATGAATATTGGAGAAGTGAATTTGCTTTATTCGAGTCCTGTTCCCGGAAC
Source organism: uncultured Isosphaeraceae bacterium (assembly GCA_963850935.1). GTDB lineage: Bacteria > Planctomycetota > Planctomycetia > Isosphaerales > Isosphaeraceae > CAWFRS01. Next base: position 483,910 of record CAWKNT010000010.1, on the reverse strand, counting down.
AGCCCGCGTACCAACTCGTGACGTCAGCCATTCGGCGGGTCGATGATTTCTTTCAGCAGCAACGGGAACACCGCCCAAGCCCGCATGTAGGTCGCCTCTAAGGGCGCAGGAATATATCGGGTCTCCGAGAGGAAGTTCGGCGACGACGGCAGCGGGTCGCCGAGCCCCACCGACTGTACATAGGCCGTCGGCAGGTCGCCACCGATATACGACGCGACGGTCAACTGCTTGCGCGGTGGCGCCTCGAACGGCACATCCCCGAACTCGTCCCAGATCGCCTTGTGGATCCCGTGTGGGTCGCGGGGCGTGGGGGGGAAAAGGTCTACAACCAGCAGATTCACCCCCTGGTTGAGGATGTCCGCCGCCTTCTCGACAAACGTGCGGTGAAAATCACCCGGTTCGAGTCTGGTCCAATCGTGGATCGGCATGAGGTACCTCATCGCTCACAGGCTTGATCGCGGCGTGCTCCGGACGGTTCCGAACCGCGACGCTCGCTGACAATGCACCCGGGCGTCCGACCTCGACAGCGCGGACAACAATCTCGGCGGCAATCTCCAGGCTGAGGCTGGCCGTGTCGAGAACCAGGTCGAAATTGTGCGGATCGTTGGGATTGGCCCGGTGCATCGTGCGGTCGAACTGGGCCCGACGGCGATCGAGGTCTTTCGCGGCCCGCCGCGCGGTTCGGACGGAGACCCCCATGCGCTCGGCCAGACGCTGGGCCCGCACCTTGAGAGGGGCGATGGCCCGCAGCGAAAGCGTGGTCTCGCGCGGCAGCATGAAGCCGGCTCCTCTGCCGACCAGGATCGATTCACCCGCGCGACCGATGGCCTCGATCAATTTGGCCAGATGGTCGAGATAGGCCTCTTGCGGAGCGTAATATTCCTCGCGGAGAGGGAGGAGCCAATCTTGCACCATGCTGGGCGCTTGTTCATCGAGGGCGCGAACATCATCGATCGGCACCTCCATGCGATGGGCAATCGCTTCGATCAATTCTTCATCGTAAACTTTCCAGCCCAAACGCTCTCCGACCATCCGTGCCAGTGCGCCCGCACCGGAGCCTGCCTCGCGGCTGATGCAGATATTCTGAAATCGAGCGACCGGAATGACCGCGGCCGCTGTCGGCGCGTGTTCTTCACCCAGGCCAAAGAGCCAGCGCACCACCGAATGGGGCCAGCCGTAAAAGCCCCCCTGATTTTGCTCTCGGTCCTCGGACGCCGAGGTCGAAGGTGACTGCCCCGCCGCCATGCCTGAAATCCCCCGTGATAACCTATCTGACAATTCAGTCTAAAGATTGTGCACACCGGAGAGAAGCCACCGTTATCTTTCTTTAGACCGACGCGATCGACCGAAGTCTAGTATCGGCAATCAACACCGGCCAATGAGTAGACTAGACAATCGCGATCTTCGACGAATGTGTAATCCTTACAATCCGAAGTGCGCCCAGAAATCTCGACTTCTTTTGGAGACTTTTACTCAAGTTTCGGTCGGTGAACAGGTTGAGAGCCGCGAGCGGTTGGTTGTTTTGTCACGGCATGGTCTTTGCTTTTTCGCTCTGTCGCTGCGGTTCGATGCCAACTTGTAACGCCTGGGGCTTTGGTGCCTCCAGATCGGCAGGAAGCCGAGATCCATGCGATTTGTTTTGCAATCTCGTTCGAGTGAAGGAACACCCGATGATGAGAAATCGACGCAACACTCTGCTCTGGATGAAGGACCTGATCGAGCACATGTCGAGATGCCACGACCAGCTCGAGTGGGCTAACGATGGAGAGACCGCGACGTTTCTTGCCGACGCTCTCCTCGGAGACTTGAGCGAGTGCCAGAAGCTCTGCGAGCAACTCAGGACAGGCCATCCGCCTGAACGGCGCTCACGCAGCTTGGTGACGACTTGAGGCGCGGGCAGAGAGCCTGTGGCAACTTGCGCGAAATTCGGGTAAATTCCTCCGCTAGATTCCCGGGGACCGTACCCGAACCAAATGAACATAGGCCGGCATCGGCTACCCTTTCGCGCAGGCACCACCATGAGCTTTTCCGAGCTTCCGACGATCGCCCGGTTCCGTGAGGACAGCCTCGAAGTCTTTGTATACGAGAATCGAGCTCTGGCGGGAAGGGCGGCCGCTCAGGGGATTGTGCAGGCGATCGGATCGCGGCAGCGTGCCCATGGGATTGCCAACATCGTCTTCGCGGCCGCGCCCAGCCAGGACGAGTTTCTGGCCGGCTTAGTCGCCGACGCCGAGATCGATTGGTCCCGGGTCACGGCGTTCCACATGGACGAATACCTGGGGATTGACGCCGATCACCCAGCTTCGTTCCGGCGCTATCTTCAAGAGCATCTATTCCGTCTGGTCGGCATCGGACAAGACCGGCTGCGGCTGATCCCGGGCGAACAAGTTGAACGGCCGCTACAGACATGCCTGGCTTACGAGGATCTGCTGCGAGCCAATCCAACAGACATCGTCTGTGCGGGGATTGGAGAAAATGGCCATCTGGCGTTCAATGATCCGCCGGTTGCCGACTTTCTCGATCCCGTGCTCGTCAAGGTAGTGCGGCTCGATGCGGCCTGCCGAAACCAGCAGCTCAATGACGGCTGCTTCGACCGGCTGGAAGAGATACCCACTCATGCCTATACCTTGACGATTCCCGCACTCTTGAGCGCACCGGTGGTTTCGGTTGTGGTGCCGGGCCCACGGAAAGCCAATGCGGTCTTGACCACCCTGCGTGGCCCGATCAGCGAGGCGTGCCCAGCCACGGCGCTGCGCCGTCATGCGGGGGCTCGGCTTTACCTCGATCGCGAGTCGGCGCGGCTGGTGCTCTGACGTTCGGTCGCGTGGCGTCAGATCGACACTCCTTCAATCTTGTTGCGGAGATCCCCCGCGCTCGATACACTTCGGACTGGTCCTGCGTCATTTCGACTAACTCCACCTCGAATTTCGCGCTGAAAGGGATCATTTCCATGTTGCATCGACAGCTGGCGGGGCTGATCGTCGGTATCGTCTCGTCTCTCACTCTGTGCTGCACATTTTCTGCGGGTCTGGCTCGTCCCCAAGAAACGGCGAAGGATCCTCCGCCTATCGTGGAAAAAAATGAACGGCAACGGAGGAACACCCGGCCCTCGTCCTCGCCTGTCCCAAAGGAACGCGAGGCACAGATCAGCAAGATTCTGGACGAATACGACGTGAAGCCACATCCTCCACTCCCGATCCCGGATGATCCGCCGCCGCATGAAGGGGCAATGATCGGTTTCGACCATATCGTCGAACCGCCTGACCTCGTGATCGTGGAGGTTCTCGAAGCCCTCCCCGGCAGGCCGATTTCCGGCGAGCGGATCGTCAAACCAGACGGTACGATTAGCCTCGGGTTTTACGGGAGTGTTTATGTCAGGGGAATGACGCTAACGCAAGTCAAGGTCGCGATTATCAAACACCTCAGGACCTATCTGAACGACTTTGCACTCGGTCTGGAAGGGCTCGACGTCGAAGCCGAATTCGGAGCGCAAGCCCCTGAGAATCCTCGGAATCCTGAACTTCCTCCTAGGGGCGCTCGGAACCCTTTCGAGCCGGACGACGATGCAAAGGGCAAAGTCAACCCACAACCTAATCCTGAACTTCCCAAGGGACGGAACCCCTTCGAAGAGGATGACGGAGCGAAAGGCAATGTCAAACCGCGACGTTCGTCTGAACCGATTCGGTCAAACCGTCGGCTGATTAAGCCGCGACCGGTCTCGGGGCGAATGACGGGCGCCGGTGTTCCGGTGCGCCCAATAACGGCGAGGAGGGCTGTGCTCGACGTCGATCAGGAACCGCCTGCACCAACCCAAAACCAAATCAAGATTCCCCTCGGCGGCCAAGGAAAGGTGACGATCACGATCGAGCACGTCGAGCAGGAGGGGATGGAGCGTCCAGTGGCGGAAGTTGCGGGCGTTGACCAAGGTTTGAGAATGGTCCTCATTCCGCCGGCTGAATCGGCGTATGTCTTCGTCGATGTCACTGCCTACAACTCGAAAAACTACTTTATTCTTGGTGATGTCCAGCGCATTGGTAGAATGCCCTGGACGGGGAACGAGACTGTACTCGACGCGCTGCAGTACGCCGGAGGACTCTTGAGTGCCGCCGAGCCGAAGGATATCCGCCTCGTTCGCCCCGCGCGTGGTGGCAAGCCCGCCAGAGTTTATAAGGTCGATCTTGACGCGATCCAGAATAGAGGAGACGTCATGACAAACTACCAAATCTTCCCCAACGACCGATTAATTGTAGGCCGGAACGAAGTCGTCAAGAAGACCGTCGAGATCGATCGCCTCAATGCGCCGATCCAATCGATCACGGGCAGCATGCTGCAAGAAGCGTTCATGCTGCGAGCACTTCAATTTGCCGCGGCTGACAACCGTGAGGAACTGCTAAAAGAGTTTGTTGATTTCTGGACTAAGGAACTTTCGTGCCCAGGCGGAATCAAGTTCGACGGACAAACGCTGCGCGATGCCCTGATGCGCAAGATGAAGTTGACACCTGCGCCATTGACAACAACGCCCGCCCCCCGATAGCGCGGCGACGATGTCAATCGGGTAGCGGCTGGCCCTTGGTCTCGCGTGCGAAGGGGAGTGCGGGCAAACTGGGCAGAAGCACTGCGCCGATCGCGATCCCTGCCCGCCGCGAATCCCGCACTGGTTCGGGCGGGTATGGTTTCGGTTGTGGTGGCCGGCCCGACAAAAGCCAACGCGATCTTGACCGCGCTGGGCGCCCGATCACCGAGGCATGGCCGGCTAGGGCTTTGCGCCGTCATGCAGGGGCACGGCTTTACCTCGATCGAGAGTCGGCCCGGCTGTTGCTTTGACGTTCGGTCGCGTGGCGTCAGATCGACAATCCTTCAATCTTGTTGCGGCGATTCCCCGCGCCGGATACGCTTCGGACCGGTCCTGCGTCATTTCGACTAACTTCACTCCGAATATCGCAAATAAGGGATCAGTTCCATGCTTCGTCGACAGCTTGCGGGCCGATACGTCGCGGCGGCGATTTGCGCGACTCTGGTCTGTGCAGTCAATCTGGGTGTCGCTGGGTCGCCGGAATTTCGCAAAACTCAGACCACGCCGGATGAAAAGACCAAAGAGCGCAAGAATGCCGCCGGGGCGCGCTGCAGAGGACGCCGAGAGACGTTTGGCCGAGATCGAAAAAATGATCGCGGAATACGACTTGACGCCAAAGCCTCCGGCATCTTTCCCTGATGATCCGCCACCGCACGAAGGGGCGCTGATCGCCCTTCCCAACGTGGTGGAACCGCCCGACCTGATCTTGGTTGAAGTGCTGGAGGCTCTGCCCGGCATGCCGATCTCCGGAGAACGGCTTCTCAGACCTGACGGCATGATTAGCCTTGGGTTTTATGGAGACGTTTATGTTAAGGGAATGACGCTGGATCAAGTCAAAGTCGAGATCATCAAACAACTCAGAAGATATCTGACCGACGAATCCTTGGGACTTGAAACTCGGGAGGGCGAGCTACAGGAAATGCCACCGGCTCAAGCAGTTCCCGGAGAGCCCGCAAACCCTTTCCAGCCCGATAAAAACCCGAAAGATAAGATCAAACCTCGTCCGTCGTCTGAGAGATCGCCAGTGGGCCCACGATCCGGCAGGATTCGGTCGGCCTCGCGGCAATCGTCGGACAATCGCATTCCCGTGCGGCCGATCGGGTCACAAGGCGTTAGCCGTTCAACAGACAATCCGAAACTACCCGTCGGGCCAAACCCGTTGGAAATTCCCGCTGGAGCTCAAGGGAAAGTAACCATTACGATCGAGCTGAACGGGCAAGGAGTTCTCGAAACAGGCAAACCCCAGGCTGGGCAGGTTCCTCAACCAGTCCCCGACGTCGCGGTTGTGGAGGAAGGTCCGTGGAGGGTCGTCCCTCCCGCCAAGTCGCGCACAGTGTTTGTCGATATCACGGCCTATAACTCCCGATACTACTATGTTCTTGGCGATGTCGTGATCATCGGTAAATTGCCCTGGACGGGGAACGAGACCGTCTTGGATGCCCTGCAATTCTCAGGCGGTCTCACGGCTACTGCGGAGCCGAAAGACATCCGCCTAGTTCGCCCTGGCCGTGGCGGCAAACCAAGTAAGGTCTATAAGGTCGACTTGGCGGCCATTCAAGACAGAGGCGAAGTCACCACAAACTATCAGATCTTCCCCAACGACCGATTGATTGTGGGCCGGAATGAGGTGGTGAAAAAGACTATTGAGATCGACCGTCTCCAGGCGCCGATCCAATCGATCACGGCTAATATATTGCAAGAAGCCGCCGCGCTTCGGGCACTTCCACCAACCACAGCCGAAGGCCGTGAAGCGATTTTGAGAGAATACATCGACTTCTGGGCCAAAGAGCTTTCTCGTCCTGGCGGACTCAAGTTTGATGAACAGACCTGGCGCGACGTGCTAATCCGCAAGCTCAAACTGGTGCCCGCACCCAGGTAGCTGCAACGTTCATTCCGGCAGCGGCTGGCCCTTGGTCTCGGGTGCGAAGGGGACAGCCAAAAGTCCCACAAGAAATACCGCACACATCGAGATTCCGGCGTAACGCATCGGCTCTGGATAGCCGGCGAATACCCGGCTGGTCAAGAGCCCTTTGACCGACGGTCCAGCCGCCGCGACCAGCCGGCCCACGTTATAGCAGAACGACGTGCCCGTGCTCCGGAGCCGGGTGGGGAACAGCTCGGGGAAGTAGATCGCGTAGCCTCCAAAAAGCGCAAGCTGGCAGAAACCCATGATCGGTATCAGGACAAAAATCTGCCAGAAGGTATCGAGGAACCAGAACGTCATCACGGTTGCCGCCGCGGCCAGCACAAAGGAAATGGCAAATGCCGGCTTACGCCCAATCCGGTGCGTGACCACGGCAAAGGCATAGATTCCCAGAAACGCTCCTGCGTTCTGCAAAAGTGATGTGATCCCTTTCCAGAAGGTCAGCTTGCCGCCAATCTGCTGAGGGGAGAGGCCTTGTCCGAGAAAATGCTTGCGGAACACGACATCGACCAAGTCGAAGCTAAAGAATCCGATACCCCAGAGTCCCACCACGCCTGAGAATGCGAGGATCATCCCGACAATCGTGTTCTTGCGCCAGCGCGGATCACCGAAGAGTTCGGCCAACGAGCCGAGTTTGTGCTTGCGCGGTCCGGCGATCTCTTCGTCTCTTGCCGCTGCTTTCCAGCGCTCCGGCTCTTTTAAGCGAAGGAAAATTGGAATGCCCAGAAGCGCCGGAGCCAAGCCGATCAAAAACATGACCCGCCACGAGCTACCGATCGTACCCGCCTCCTCGAGCTTACCCAGTGAGATGCTGACCAAGGCGGCCAGCATGTTGCCGCCGGCCGACAGAGCCTGAAGTAAACCCAGTGCAAACGGGCGGGCACGATCGGACATGACCTCCGCGACCAAGGCCACTCCCACGGCGAATTGCCCGCCAACCCCCAGTCCGGTCAGAAACCGATAAAACGCGAAGTCCCAGACGCCCGTGGAGAGCGCGCTCAAGCCTGTGAATGCCGAATAGCATAGGACGGTCAACATCATTGTCTTGGCGCGACCGACCTTGTCGCCGAGGATTCCAAAAAAGAGCCCGCCGATCGCCCAGCCCAGCATGAAGATCGTCGTCGCCACACTGCCGTACCAGTCGACCTCTCCCGCTCGTGTGGCGTCGCCGGGCGTGACATGAAGCAGGTCGCGGACCGCGGAGATTCGCGCCAGATTGAACAGCTGCTGATCCATCGTGTCAAAGAGCCAGCCCAATGAGGCGACGATGAAGACGAACCATTGGTACCGCGTCAGCTCCTTCCACCAGGGGAGATTGTTCTGGCCCGCGGGCATTTTGGCCGCGGATGCGTCCTCGAAGTGCATCTCGGAGAATCTCCCTTGGCTGGGTAATGGTGTGGCGAAGGCCGGGGTGTTCTGCGGTGGATTAGCCACGATCAGAACATGGACCGGCGCCGATCGCAACCGCGCGGTCCTTCCGAGTCGCGAAGATCCCTCGCCGGGCCGCTGATCGGGGGCTAATATCGAATGCATGCCCGCGATGACTTGGTTGATCCTGATCGTTCAGGCCGCACTTGTATTCTTGGTCGCATGCGCCATGGGAAGCGCCTTGGTGCCGCTGGGCGTGCCGGGCGAGTGGGAGTGGCTGCGCGTGAAGGCCCCGCCCCCGTGGGACGGGCTTTTACTGGCCGTTCTCGGCGTCGCTGTGTATGCGAGCTTTGCGGGATTGGGGTACAAGGCACTCGCTCGGAATCGATCACCGCGGGCGGAGGCGACCTGGCTGACGGGCCTGCTGGCGGCGGCAATCGCCGCGCAGATGGTCGTACCCATTGGTGCCGCGCCAGGGTATGACCTGTCCAAATGGGCGGCAGTTAATTATCTGCCCGGCTCGTCCGGGTATTTCAAGATCGCCCGCCAGCAGGCGATTCGCGATCCCTGGAAGTTCATGGCCGACTATTCGCACTGGATTCGCAATCAGGATTCGCTCCACATCGGTACCCACCCACCGGGTTTGATTGCCGCCCAGTGCGTCTTGATGAAGGTTATGGAACACAATCCGCGCCTGGCCGGCTTTCTGTTGGACCACATGCCAGAGACCGTCGCGATGGGCTTCCGCGTGTTTGGCGGCAATGATCCCCAACCCCTCTCGCGAACCGAACGCGCGAGTCTGTATGCCACGGCGCTACTCACCCTCTTTGCCTGCGCTGGGACGGTCGTACCGCTATACCTGCTGGCGCGAGTGGCGCTCCCTGCGCCAGCGGCATGGGTTGCAGCAGCACTTTGGCCCCTCGCACCGGCCGCGAACCTGTTTCAGCCGGACGCTGATACCGCTTATCCCTTGCTGTCGACAACCGCTCTGGCCCTGGCCGCCGGCGCGAGTCGGTGGCACCCTCGCAACGGCCGCTTGCTGGCCGTTGGCGTTGTCATGGCGGCCCTATCCGGAGCGGTAATGGCCGTCGGCATGTTTTTCACTCTCGCGTTTCTGCCCGTGGGACTGATCGTCGCCTTTGTCGTCTGCTGTGATTGGACGGTCTCGTGGCGATGGCGAGCTCTCGTGATCGGGGCTATAGGATTGGGTTTCGCCTTACTACTCGCTTGTGGCTGGGCCGTCACCCGAGCCAATCCCCTGGTTATCGGCTGGTGGAACTTGCACCACCATGCCCGATTCTACGACGAATATCCACGCACGTATCGGCTTTGGCTCGTGATCAACCCGCTCGAGCTGGCGATCGCGCTGGGAACTCCCTCGGTGGTTTGGTGCGTCACGGCCCTTCGTGAACCTCTTGGGCTGCCGATCACATTCTGGTCAACGTTGCTCGTCCTCGCGCTGGCGAATCTAATCGGCCGCAACATGGGTGAGGTTGGCCGGCTGTGGATGCTGTACATGCCCCCGCTCCTGGTCGGTGCGGGCTACGGTTGCGATCGATACAAGCCGCGACTGGCCGCGGTCGTCGGCTCAATTGCACTACTGGGCACGCAAACTCTGGCGCTGCAATCGATGATCCAGGTCGTCTATCCCGTGTAGGCGACCGATCGAATCCGCAGCACCCCGCAGTTCACTCAGAGGAAAACGCTGGTCACACGCACCCCCAAGTCGGTATCGATCAAGATTAGCTCGCCGCGGGCAACTAGTCTGCCATTTGACGTCAACTCGACTGGCGCGCGGCTATGCCGATTGAGCTCGACGACATCGCCTGGCTTCAAGTCGGCAAGCTGGGCAAGCGTCAGGTTGACGCGGCCCAGCTCGGCGGTCAGAGTGACCGGCACGTCGAGTGGAGGAGCCGCGGCGGGCGCTGTCGACGCAGGTTTTGACGAAGCCTGTGTTGGACTCATGGGTTTAATCTCACTTTTTGCCGTTGCGATCGGATCGGCGGGTCGAGATTCGCGCACAGGGCGGTTTTCGATATGGAGCAATCGCCCGCCCGAGTCCGCCACCGGACGAGTCGCGATTCGGAATCGTACATCTTGACTGGCGACGTCGAGTATCAAGTCGACCGGACCGCTCGGGCTGGTGGGCGTGCCAGTGAGGCGCGACGCGGTCAGCGGTAAGACACCTCCGGTCCGGAGCCGCTCTAGTCCCTGCGACATGGTCACAAACCCGACATGGGCGCGCCATTCGCCCGCGAGCGTGCCCAACCGGCTGGGGCCACCAGATCCGGGAGGCGCGACAGTGCTTGCCTTTGGCGCGGTCGCGCGCGGTTGGAGCACGTTAGGTCCGGACGCAGGGGCCAACAAAAGGTTCACCACCGGCTCGGGAAGCCACAACCGCAGGGCGGACACAAGAGGACCCACTCGGACGGACCAGCGCACGGTCACGATCGACCCCAGGCCGCCAGGATCGAACGGATCGGGGCCGACCCGGTCGAGCGTCAGGTCCGCTGGACCGACAATACCTGAAATTCCGGAGCGGTCTCCTGCTTGCGATGCCTCTGCGGCATCGAACGAATCGAGCGCCCGCAGGACCAGGAAGGTCCAAACACCCCACTCCACGGGAGTGAGCTGGAGCCGAGTTTCAGCGAACGGGCGATCGAAGCCGAGCAGGCGATCGACGATGGCGTGTGCCAGCGGAATCTCGACTCCCATAGCCAGACGCGTCGCCAGCCGCGGCGCTGTCAGTTGCGCGACCAATCCGGCGCGGCGCAAACCCGAAGCACGCGCCAGAATCTCAGGTCTCCCAAGCGAAATAGGGCAGCCGATCTCCTGTTCAAGCCAGTAGAACGAAGCGGGCAGTCCGCCGTCCCCGCTCCAGCGAACGAGCTGGCGTTCCAAATCGAGTTGCCGGTGCGAAACGCGAGGCAGCCAGTCAAATAGGCTGGCATCGGCGCCGTCCGAGGGCCGCGGCGCACTCCCGAGGACTTCGTGCGATTCTGGCTCCGACAGGCTGATTCCCGGGCTCACCTCAAAAGGCTCCAGTCGTCCACATGTGGATCCGGCAGATTTAGCGATAGTCGCCCTTCGACCCTGAGACGTTCCCAGGCCGTTTTCAGAATCAGCGATTCCCACTCCAAGAGTGCAGCGGAACGACCGCCGGCGGCAGCCATCAACGAACGGACGAGCTTGGCCATTGGGTAAGGCCAGTGCTGCAGTGCCCAACGGAGTCGGAAAGGCTCGGCATCGGCGAGGAGGCGGGCAAAGGTAAAGAGTCCAGCCCTGGCCAGATGCAGACGCGGTGGAATCTTGGACGAGCGAGCGTCCTTCACGTCGCGTTCCGCGATCGCCTTCATGTCCGCATCGACCGGCAATCGACTTTCGAGCCACTCATATTGCGCACAGACTGACGAACGACGCGGGTCTGGTTCTTCCTGACCAGCCAAGATCCGTTTACAAAGACCCGCCAGCCGGCAGAGGCGGTAGCCTGCGCGGGGCGACAGACGGCAAAGTGCGATGATGGCCGGCGGATCATCCGCTCGCTCTATCTCACCCCCCACCAGCCGCTCCGTCCAGAGCGCGAGCACCCAGCCGACGACCTCCGCTCTTGCCGTGCGCTCGCTGCGAAGATCGTCATCGTCGAGCAAGAGCCCGTTCTGTAGCGGCTCACGCAAGAATTCAGGCACCGATCTGGCCACCAGTCGTTGAACGGCCGGCGACTCTTCCCGGAGGGCACGAACCCACCAACTGGGGTGAACGTGCGCAGGCTCGACGCGCGCCGATGCCGCATGCATTATCGCGAGCCGCTCCCGCGCTTTCTGCGGCTCGCGGACCGTAGCCAGTGAGTCGTCGTGCACCAGAGCCTCGCAAACCCGCGCAAAGCTGGACGGCGCAAGCCGATGGCGGACTCGCGCGGAAGTCAGACGGGAACTCAGCCGGCCCATTCTCGGTTTGCGGTGGCGTGCCCCAAGCGGCCATGGCGAGAAGGAACGCGCGATCGGCATCCGTCAGGCTCGACAGCGTGCCACCGGAGCTTCCGGGTCGTTCATCGCTCGGGTCAGAACTCATCCGCGGCACCCTCGACCGTGAGCGATTGCTTCTCGAATCGTTTGACCAGCATCAGCGAACGGCCCTCATCATCGTAAAGAATCTGGTCGAAGCCTGCGTCCGCCAGGATCGACGACGAGGGGTCTGGGGCCAGCTCACTTGCATTCGCCAGCCAACCGCCCTCGTCACGGACCGTCAATCTGAGGCTGTCGTCGGACAGAGAAAACGCCAGCGTTGCCACTCGATCGAGCCCCGCCTTTCGCCCCCATCGATCGGCACTCGACCAGATCGTCTTGATCGCCGTGCTCAGTCGGTCGATCGCGTCGGTCTTGAGACGGTTGCACGCCTGCAGCGCGCTGCGTAACCGTGCCAGCCGGCGCAGCGTTTGGCCATCGTCACGGCCGTCCAAGACAACCTCGCCGTCGAGTGGAAGAAGAGAGCTCTCGACATCGGATTCTGCGAGCGCCTCGAATATCTGGTCGGGAGTATACGGCTTGGGAACATAATCGTCGGCGCCGGCTCGGAAGCTCTCGATCCGGTTTTCGGAGGCGATGCGTGCCGTCACGATCACCACGGGGACCTGGCTAGTCGTCCCCGATGCCTTGAGTGCCCGGCAAATCTCGTAGCCGTCGCGGTCAGGGAGCATCAAGTCGAGAAATACGACGTCCGGCACGTGCGACATAACTTTCTCGAGAGCCTCGGCCCCACTGTATGCCGATTCGGTCGAGTAACCGCGAAGTTGAACGAGCATCGACAAGAGCTTGTTCGCTTCGGGTTCGTCTTCGACGATCAGGGCAGTCGGCATCCGATGTTCTCGTCAACCGAAGGATTCGACAGTCGCTGGCACGGCACGATGATGAGCTCAGAACAAACTGCTGGCGAATTCTAGCGCGTGCGGCCTGCCGCCACTCCGGCATTTTCACTCGACGTCGGCGGACCGATCGGCAAATCATGACCCACTTGCTTTTCCGCAACATTTGCGGAGCGCGGCAGATAAACCGTGACCCGTGTTCCGCCACCTTCCCGGCTCTCGGCGCTGATCCGTCCACCATGCATCTCCACGAATTGTTTTGCAATACTCAAGCCAAGCCCCAGCCCGCGCTTGCAGAAGCCGAAATCGCCCGATGAATGGCGGCTGGGGTCGAGCTGGGTGAAAAACGGCTGGAACAAGTGCCGGAGCTCCTGCGGCTCCAGGCCGACGCCGCGATCGCTCACGCATGATCTCGGCCACGTCGGGCTCGGAAAGCCGGGCCGTCAGCTCGATCGTGCCGCCGTCGGGCGTGAACTTGATCGCGTTGGTCAGCAGGTTGATCAGGACCGCGCTGATCTTGTCGGCGTCGATCTCGAACGTGCCCAGGTCGTCCGCCAACCGCAGTCTCGAGCTGGATGCCGGCGCACGTGGGTGAACGGCCGGACCTGGTCGACGACCCGCTCGATCAGATCGGCCAGATCGCACGGGCTGCGTTCCAGGGTTTTGCGAAAGTCTTCGGCGCGAAGCAAGGTCAGCATGTTGGTGACGAGCCGAGCCAGTTGCCTGCCGCTGGTGGTGATCTGGCGAAGAATCTCGTGTTCCTGGTCCGACCGTGATGGGCTTGCAGAGCCGCAAGAGCTCGGTCAGCCCCAGCACCAGGGTGATCGGCGTATTGAACTCGTGGCTCGCCACCTCGATGAACGCCGTCTTCAACTGGCCGGCACGGGCAAGCTCGTCGTTGGCCTGCACCAGCTCGCGATTGGCCGCCTGCAGCTCGGCCACGAGCCGCTTCCGCTCGGCCAGAAGCTCGTACTGTTCAACTCCCTGACGAATGATCGCCTCGAGCTCGGCCGAATCCCACGGCTTCAAGATGTAGCGGAAAATGTGCCCTTCGTTGACGGCACTGATGACCGCCTGGATGTCGGCGTAGCCGGTGAAAAGCATGCGAATCGCGTCGGGCTTGAGCCGCCGTGCCTCGCGCAGGAACTGATCGCCCGACATGCCGGGCATCCGCTGGTCGGTCAGGATCAGCTCGACGTCCTCATTCAAGAGGATCTCGATGGCCTGCTGGCCAGACGCCGATGTCAGCACCCGATAGCCGCGGTGGAACTGGTGGCGCAGGCTCTCCAGCACGTCCACTTCGTCGTCAACGACCAGGAGAGTATGCCGCCTTTGCTCCATCCCGTTTGCTCCGGCTGCCTCGGCCATATCGGCTCACGTCGAACGACTGGGTCGATCCGGCTCCCGACCGGCCGCGTTCATCGGCCAGCCCGCCGTTCCGGCCAGGCCTTCCGCCGGGCGCAGGCCGGCGAGTTACCGGAATGCGCCGCTGGAGCCGCTGCACCTCGGTCTCGAGGGCCGACACCCGCTGTTTGAGCTCCGTCGACTTCCGCCGCCAAGTGCTCGCGCTCGTGCGCCAGCGCTTCGAGCCGATCAAACTCCGACCGCGGCCTGCCGCACCGCCGCGATCAGCTCCTCCGGCTGCCACGGCTTCTTCATGAACTGATAAATGTGCCCCTGGTTGATCGCCGCGATGATCGATTCCAGGTCGGCGAACCCCGTGAACAGCATCCGTGATCGCCTGCGGATGCCGCGCCTTGACCTTGGTCAAGAGCTCGACGCCCGTGATCTGGGGCATCCGCTGGTCGGACATCACGATGTGCACTTCCTCCTCCTGCATGATCCGGTAGCCCTCGTCCGCGCTGTTGGCCTTGAACACCCGGAACTCGCGGCGAAGCAAGTCGTGCACCGAGTCGCACACGTCGGGCTCGTCGTCCACGATGAGCAGGCAGTGCCTGGTCGCTGGCATGATGCTGATTCACTCCCGCGATTCTAGACCCATTTTCGCCACGAGGAGCAGTGTCCTTGCCCAGTTCCGTAAAGTATAACGCAGACACAGCGCGTGTTCGACGCCTCTGTCGGTTCGGGCGCCAAGATGCTATTTTACAGGCGCCGTCGCTTAGATCATGATTCAAACGGTCTACCACGCCACCCCGCCGCGAACAGGTCGACCATGCCTGCGTTTACCCATCATATTTTTGTGTGTGGCAATGTCCGTGCGCCGGGCCACAAGCGCGGGTGCTGCGATCCGGACGGGCAGCAGGCCCTGCGAGAGGCCTTCAAGAAAGAGCTCAAGACGGCCGGTTCGGCCCGCTGGCACGCGCCAATCATGCCGGCTGCCTGGAGCAGTGCGAGCACGGCCCGACCGTGGTGATCTATCCGCAGGGAATCTGGTACGGCGGGGTCAAGGTCGAGGACGTGCCGCGGATCGTGGCCAAGACGATCCTGGGCGGCGAAATCTTGAACGACCTGTTGATCGCCGACGACTGCTTGAACAATCCGGATTGTCCCCACCGCGCGGATCGACTGGAGGGAGTCGCGTGGTTGAACTGGTCGAATCGGCCGCCGGATCTGCAGCATCACGTCTCGCGAGGCTCGCGATGCAACGGCAAGCGGATCGGCCTGGTTCCCACCATGGGTGCCTTGCACGACGGCCACGTCGGCTGATCGGGCAATGTCGCGCGCAGACCGAATTTCGTCGTCGTGTCGATCTTCGTCAACCCGACCCAGTTCGGCTGCCGGCGAAGATTTCGACCGGTATCCGCGACCGCTCGAAGCACGACCTGCGCCAATGCGAATCCGCCGGGGTCGACCTGGTCTTCGCTCCCAGCGTCCAGACGGTTTACCCCCATGGACTGGCTCGACCTTCGTCGAGGTGCCCGGGTCTTTCCGACGTCCTCGAAGGGGCCAGCCGGCCCGGCACTTTCGCGGCGTCGCGACGGTCGTGCTCAAGCTGTTCGAGATGGTCCGTCCCGACCTGGCGGTCTTCGGTCAGAAAGATTACCAGCAGCAGCTCTTGATCCGGCGCATGGTCGAAGACCTCCACGTGCCGGTGGAACTGAGTCGTTGCCCCGACCGTTCGCGAGCCGGACGGGCTGGCGCTCAGCAGCCGCAACCGCTATCTCAATCCCGCCGGAGCGCCAGGCCGCGCTCGTGCTCTATCGCGCTCTCGAACGGGCCGAGCAGGCCGTCGCCAGCGGAGAACGCCAGGCCGACCGGGTTCGACAGATTCTCCGCGAAACACTAGAATCAGAGCCATTGGTCGAGGCTCGATTACGCCGAAGTCGCCGATGCCGAGACACTGGAGCCTCTGGGCGATCTGGGCAAAGAGCGACGGGCGGTCGGCTTTGGTGGCTGCCTGGGTCGGGACGACCCGGCTGATCGACAATGCCCTCCTCACCATGTGAGCGGGCTCGCCCTTGCAATGGCAGCCGGGTTCTGCGGTCATTAATGGAGGATTTCCAGGGCGCATGCGACAGGTCTTGTTCACGATCCCGATCTTCGGCGGGCTCAAGGTCTTCGGGTATGGCGCCATGCTGGTGGTGGCGTTTATCTCCTCGACCTGGCTGGCGTACTGGCGTGCCCGGCGCGAGCGGCTCGATCCCGAGGTCATCGGCGACATGTCGTTCTGGGTCTTCCTTTTCGGGCTGATCGGTGCCCGGCTCTTCTATTGTATCGAGTACTGGGGAGACGATATCAAGAGCCTCTGGGATGTCGCGCAGTACTGGAAGGGGGGCGTCGTCTACTACGGCGGGATCGTCGGGGGAGTGGCTGCGTTTTTCTTCTACTGGAGGCTTCGGCCGTTTCCCTTGCGCCCTTACATGGATGTGCTGGCTCCGTCGATCGCCGTGGGGACGCTGTTTGGCCGCCTCGGTTGTTTCTTGAACGGCTGCTGTTTCGGCGACATTTGCCGGCTTCCCTGGGCGATCTCATTTCCGGTGTATTCGCCTCCGTGGGTCCAGCATCTCAGCCTTGGGCTGATATCCGCCAGATGCGCCTTAGTCGCTGCCGGTTCACCCCACCCAGATCTACTCGGCGATCGACGCCTTGGTGCTCTTCCTGCTGCTTGACGGCTTATTATCCGCTCCGCCGTCGTGACGGCGAGGTCCTCGGCCTGTTGATGCTGACCTATCCGATCTCGCGGTTTGTGATCGAGTATCTGCGGAACGACGAGGGGGTCTTCTTCGCCGGGATGACGATCTCGCAGACGATCAGCGTGGCTTGCTGCTCTTGGCGGCTGCGTTTACTGGGCCTGGCTGTCGACTTTGCCGCAAGGAGCTCTATCGCGATCATGGCCACCTTGCGAGCCGAACGAGCCGGAGGCGATTGCCGCTGGCGACTGGCACGTTCTGTGATCAGGGGACGGGGATGTGGTCGAGGATGCGCTGAAGGATGTCGTCGGGTGAGAGGCCCTCGGCATCGGCCTCGAAGCTGACCAGGATGCGGTGCCGCATGATGTCGCGAGCCAGGCTCTTGACGTCGTGGGGCGTGACGAAGTCGCGGCCGGCCAACAGGGCATGAGCGCGGGCAGCACGCACCAGGGCGATGGTTGCGCGGGGGCTGGCCCCGAGCTCCAAAAGCGGCGCCAGCGGCAGACCGAACGAGGCGGGGTCGCGAGTGGCCCGCACCAGGTCGACGATGTATTCCTTGATGGCCGGGGCGATCCGGATCGAAGCGGCCAGCGCCCGAAACTCGATCACGTCGTCGGGACCGTAAAGCGGCGGCTCTTCACTGGTTCGGGAGTCGAAGTCGGGGCGCGGTGTGTCGGACACGCTGGGCAGGTCGAGCATCACGAGCTCGGACGGCGCGATCGGGGTAGCCGACGACCAGCTTCATCAAGAACCGGTCGAGCTGGGCTTCCGGCAGCGGGTAAGTTCCCTCGTGCTCGATCGGGTTTTGAGTGGCCAGCACCCAGAAGGTCTCGGGCAGGATGATCGTTTCGTCGCCGACGGTGATCTGGCCCTCCTGCATCGCCTCCAGGAGCGCGCTTTGCACCTTGGCCGGCGCGCGATTGATCTCGTCGGCCAGGAGGACGATGGTGACGATCGGGCCGGGGCGAACGTCGAAAGTGCCGGTCGCGGGACGGTAGATCTGCGTTCCGGTCAGGTCGGCGGGGAGCAAGTCGGGGGTGAACTGAATGCGGCGAAAGGGGAGATCGAGGGCCTGGGCAAGGGCACGGACGGCTCGGGTCTTGGCGAGGCCGGGCACGCCCTCGATCAAGACGTGACCGCCGGCCAATAGTGCGATCACCAGCCGTTCCAGGAGGACCCGCTGTCCGACCACCAGGTCTTCCATCCGCTCGATGAGCTGTGTTCAAACCGTCGTTGGGCCGTGGAAATCGAGGTCGAGGGAGTCGGGAATCGATCTCAGGTCATGACGACCTCTCGGCACGACGGCGTTCCATCAACCTGCGGAGAATATCGCTCGCCGCGTCGCTGGTATCCTTGAATTCCGGTTTGGCTGGCCCGGCCTTGGCCTGTTCTTTCTGCGCTTTCTTGGCGGCATAAAACGGGTTGGATGGGTCGAGGAATTCCTCGGGCACTTCGTCGGCCACGTCCGATTCGTCTTCGGCGAGAGTTTCGTCGCCGTCTTCGTCTTCATTCTCCTCCTGGTCGAATGGCTCGTCGCTTCTTCGCTCGGCTTCGTCGTCAGGCTGACGTTCGTATTCGTCGTCCGATGACCGACGGCGCGGTTGGGCGGACCGGGGCCGCCGTGGCTTGTTGGACGACGCCGACTGGCGTCTTTGAAGGCGCGTGATCGTGATCGTGTCGCCGCCATAGACGGCCGTCGGCTGCTCGGCAGCAGCCGCGGAGTTGGGACCGACCAACCACGAATCGATGTCGTCGCCCGAGACATCATCGGGCGATGCGGCCTTGGCGGGCCGCGGCGGACGCAGCGCTTTGGCGGGCGATCGCTGGCCGCATCGAGGATCGCGACCGCGAAAGTCAAAGGTCCCACCTGCACCAAGTCGCGGTCCTTGAGCCGGCAGGCTCGGTCGTCAGGGCCTTGCCATTGACCAGAGTACCGTTGCGGCTGCCCAGGTCGCGAACCACGACGGATTCGCCGCTGATGGTGAATTCGGCGTGCTCACGACTCACTTGTTCACTGTTCGGCCGAAGGTGACAGGTTTCGCCACGGCCGATCTTGAAATTTGGCCCGACCAAGGGAATCACTTTCCCCTCGGGCTTGCCCCGCACGACAACCAGTTGCACTTTCATGAGAATCGTCCCGCCCTCTGTGGTCTCCAACGATGAGGATCAGCGCCGACAGGAACAAGGTATCGATACAGAAAGCGAATTCGATGGGGAACGAAGGAGTCGACGAATGACCGCGGCACCTGACCAAAGCACTGGCCGGCGATATGCCACCAGCCGCCGAGCCATGCCGTGATCCGCCGCCAACCACCCTGACATCGACGAACGCCTCGGGACGTCGCCGCGAGCCGACACCCCTCCCCAGACCACTGTTCTCTCGGACTACGGAACAAACGTTATGATATTGAAATGAGACCGACAGCTGCCGATGGGGGCTCGACGCTTTCTCGACAACGTGTGCGCCCTTGTATTGTAACTTAATCTTTCGGAGTTCCAAGATCCCAACTCCACCTTGGAGCACCGAGTTCTTCGTCGAATTCCAGATGTATCCGGCGCGTTCTCGAGCCAGGATGCACGAACTCGTGATTCCCTCTTTGGATGATTGTAAGGATGACACAGCGACGAATTGCTGAGATCTAGCGAAGGCCGGTCCACGCGGGGTTTTGGTAACGAGACACGTTCCAGTTCCGCGGCAGTTCTGCGACCTTGAGCTGGAATGTCGAGCGGGCCGCGATTCGCAGTCCCAAGGCGTTCACGATGCGCTTGACCAACCGATCCGACCAATCATGACTTGCTCCGCTCGTTTCGTCCGCCACGTCGCAGACACCGAGAAGCTCGGGGTGCGAGACGACCGAGCCAACAAAAACGACCCGTGCTGGAGCACGGCGCCTCGCCGCCGCGTTGTGCACTGCCGACGATCTTGACGCCTTTGGTTACGATATCTTCCGGATCGGGGTCAGTAAAGCATAATAAGGGTCGTTTTTGGTCGCCAACGACCGTTTCGGCAAATTCGCCGCGCCGGCTAGCTGGAATTCCCACTTCGAGCAGGGCCTCGCGATGGCCGCGTGGACTGCCTGATACAGTCCGGTGCTGGGCCGTGCCAGCGGATGATCGGCCGGCACAACCAGAGCGTAAGTGACCTCGTGGTGATGCCAGATCGCGCCGCCGCCGGTCAACCGTCGCACCAGTGGGACCGATTGAAACGCGAGTATCGGCCTGAACTTCGGTCGAGATGCTGAAAGTAGCCCAGGCTCAAAGTCGGGGTCGTCCAGCCGTACGTGCGCAGGAAAGCCGTGCGGCCCCGCCGGCTGACACTGTCTCGAGCAGGGCCTCGTCAAGCGCCATGTTCGCGGGCCCATCCGCCGACTCGATGCGCGAAGCACATGGCAAGTCAGTCTTTCGGAAATCCAGCCGTCGCCGCAACATTCACGATTTACCACCGATTGCTCTGAGGTTCGCGAACTCGACCGCACGTCTGCGAAGATCACGTGTTACGCCAGCGCAGGCCCAAGGGTCACCGCGCCACTCGCATCTTGCCGGACTAGCCGCCATAATTCCACATTCCACCGTAAGCAACAGAAACCGGCAAGTCGCCTGACCCCTGATTTCTTATACCGGAGCCCGCGATGACCGCGCCCGAGAATCCCTTCCGATCCAGGATGACGCTCTCTCGACCGTTGCCGCAGGATGAACCCGAGAGCCGGCCGGGAGGGCTTCCCCTCTACGTCTGGGTCATCCTCGCCGTCGTGGTGGCGATTCCCGTTGGGATTTTCTGGGGTGAAGGCGCGACGAACCTTGAGCTCTTGCCCAAACTGATCCTCCGGGCTCTGACCGCCCTGGCCGCTCCGCTTGTCGTCCTCGCCATCTTGAGTGCCATCGTCACCAATGAGGTCAAAGGCCGCGTGGGCGCCCTCATGATGGTCTTCTATCTGATCAATACGCTGGTGGCGATGCTGATCGGCCTGACTTTGTCGAACCTGATCCGACCCGGGCAACGGCGCGTCGCTGGTCGAGCCCGGGTCGCCGCTCCGGTCTCTCGCCAAGAAGACGGCCACGGATCTCATCATGGACCTGATCCCCAGGAGCATCGGCGAGCCCTTCACTCAGAACCATCTGGCACAGTTGGTCGTGCTCACCCTGGCCCTGGGGATCGGCCTGGTGAAAATCCGCGACAGCCAAAAGGCCCGCGGTGAAACGTCGTTTCAGCGTCGTGGTCGACCTGCTCACGATCGGCTTCGAGCTTTTGATGAAAGTCTTGCTCTGGGTGGTCGCCCTCGTCCCACTGGCGGTCTTCGGAATCGTGGCCGCCAGCGTCGGCCAGAAGGAGGGGATGCGGGTCTTCGCCTCGCTGATCTGGCTGATCGTCGTCGTGGTCGTGGGACTCGCGATCCAGGTGATCTGGTACCTGCTCCAGATGTGGGTGCTCGCGCGGATGTCGCCCCTGCGGTTTCTGCGAGGTTCGCTCAACGTGATGGCCAACACGGTCAGCACCGCCAGCACGGCCGCCACGATTCCGATCACCTTGCGATCGCTCGAGCGGCTGGGGATCTCGCGGCGATCGAGCCAGTTGACCGCCTGCATCGGCACCAACTTCAACAACGACGGCACCGCCCTCTACCAGGCGACGGCGGTGCTGTTCATGGCACAGGCACTTGGCTACCAATTGAGCATCGCTCGACCAGGTCATCGTCATGCTGACAACCCTGGTGGCCAGCGTGGGGGCCGGCGGAATCCCGTCGGGAAGCTTCGTGACCATGCCCCTGATCTTCGCGGCCGTCCGGCTGCCGGTCGACAAGATCCCGATCCTGCTCACGGTCGACTGGCTCCTGGACCGTTGCCGGACCACTTCCAACGTGCTCGGCGACATGACGGTGGCCGTATTGCTCGATCGCGTATCCCCCCCATCGAGGCCTGGATGGATGACAATCGAGCCGTGCTCAATCACCAAAAAGTGTTCTTGCCTTCTCAGATCTGATAATTGAGCCGCGTCAGATACTCGGCATCAGTGATTCCGTCGTTGGATTCTCGAAACCGCAGCCGCGGGTTTTCGATCGTGACGATCGTGTACGGGGCGATGCTGCGCGTGATCCAGGCCGATGAGCCGATCACCGAGTGATGGCCGATGACGGTCTCGCCTCCCAAGATCGTGGCATTGGCGTAAATGACCACGCCGTCGCCGATGGTAGGGTGCCGCTTGGCGTCGCGGACGATCTGGCCGGTCTTTTCGTCGCGCAGGAAACTGAGGGCACCGAGCGTCACTCCCTGGTAGAGCTTGACCCCCTCGCCGATCTTGGTCGTCTCGCCGATGACAACGCCGGTGCCATGATCGATGAAGAACCGACGGCCGATCGTTGCGCCGGGATGGATATCGATTCCGGTCTTGCCATGGGCGTACTCGGTCATCATGCGGGGGATGAGCGGAACTTCGAGACGATAAAGCTCATGTGCCATTCGATAAACGGTGACCGCCGAGAGGCCCGGGTAGCAAAAGACGATCTCGTCGGGACTCTTCGCGGCCGGGTCGCCGTCAAACGCGGCCTCGACGTCCTCTGCCAAAGTGTGGCGCAGCTCGGGCAGCGTATCCAGAAAGCGAATCACGATCGACCGTGCCTTGGCTTCAACATCGAGCTCGCCGTTTTGCGCGTGGCAATCGTAGCGGAAGGCGCGGGCGATCTGCTGATTGAGCCGGTTGTTCAACCCGTCGATCAGATCGCCGACATGGTAGGCGACGTTGCCCAGATGCAGATTTTGCCGCCGCCCGTAGCCGGGGTAAAGGATTTCACGCAAGTCAGCCAGGATATCGACGATCTCGCGATAGCTGGGCAGGGGGGAGTGCCCCAGATGGTGGATCGCTCCGCACTCCTCATAGGTCTCGACGATCCGCTGCGTAATCGCCGAAAGTTGATCGGTGCCCTTCAAGTCCGATGCCATCGTCCTTGTCCTCGTCATGCCCCGCAAGTGCGGTCAAATAGGTCGATCGCGGCTCGGGCTGGAAAATGACCGGATTCCTGGTGCCGTTATCATCTTAGAGACTGATGCCGGGCGAATCAACGCGATGTGGGTTGTCGCGAGCACGGTGATCGAGCTTTGCCAATTGATTGCAATGGCAATGCGGGATATACTTTGTTCACCCTTGTCAGATTGCAACTCCTCAGACAGGCCATCCGCTGTGGTTTGGTGCCAGGCTCCGGGACACTGATTCGTGATGTCGCGGTTTGTTCGGCAATTCCTGTTCGCCTCGTTAATCGCGTGCCATGCGGCCGTTATTCTCTGCGGCCCGTGCCTGCACGCTCTACCGGGCTCGACCCACGAAATGGGGGCGACAACCAAGTCGCATGCCCCCGATGATCCTCTGCAGTCGCGTCGCGACACTTCCGACCACTGCCTCATCTGCCATTTCGTGGCGCAGGGTCAGTTGACGGTCGAATTCTCCGGCATTTCCCCGATTCAACCCAGTGTTGAACTGGCCGTTCCATCCATATTTGCCTCTCGTCCGTTCGCACAACTGCTCCCGTCCAGCCCGCGCGCGCCGCCAGCGAACAACCCACTCTGGTTGTGATCGAGGCGATATCTGCGCTTGCCGCCACGCGCCTTGCGATCGCATCACAGTGCGTACGTCGATCTATGACGTCGGCATTGATTCCGCCGTCAGCTCTCTGCGACGTACCGACATCGTGATTTTCCGCCGAGTTAGAGGTTTCCGCGCACCTTCGGTTTCCTCGGTGGTAAATTGAGCGAACGCGGGCGCGCCGTAGCACCAAATTCTCTTCGCGGGCGCACGATCGGTCCTCTGGGATCGTCCATTATCATATCGTCATTATTCGTGCATTTACTTGCGGAGTTTCACATGTTTCAGCATCGAACAGGATCGTGCAGCCGGGCTTTCACGCTCATCGAGCTGCTCGTTGTCATCGCCATTATCGCAGTCTTGATCGCACTTCTGCTGCCGGCGGTCCAGGCGGCCCGCGAGGCCGCTCGGCGGGCCCAGTGCACCAACAACCTGAAACAGATCGGCCTGGCACTGCACAATTATCACGACGCCATGAACGTGTTCCCGCCCGGCTACGTCAGTGCCGTCAACCCGACGGTTCAGGACCCTTGCAACTTTGACCAGGAAGGTCAGAACGGGGTTGACTTGGGGGCGGGATGGGCTTGGGGGAGCATGATCATGCCCCAGATGGACCAAGTACCTCTGTATAATTCTGTCAACTTCTCCCTGTCAGTGGCCTACGCTCAAAACAACACGTGCAGCACGACCTTGCTCAACTGCTTTATCTGCCCGTCGGATGGTGGGCCATCCCTAGTCCCAGTCCTGAGAAACCCACCTGACCCGGCAAACCCCGGACTGTACAACGGTTCGACCGTCGTCGACACCGTGGCACGAGGTAACTACGTCGGCATGTTCGGTCTTGGCGAAATCTGCGCCGCATCCGGCCCGGTCCCTGGCGTCGTTTATCCCGGCGATCCGATCGGCATTGCCGCGGGAATCTTCTTCCGCAATAGCAATATTTCGGTTGCGGCGGTCACCGACGGCACCAGTAACTCGATTGCCGTCGGCGAGCGCAGCCACAACCTGAGCTACGTGACCTGGACGGCGCGTTCGATCAACGGCTGGCTGGGGGTCACTCCCTCCTCGCAGGGAGGGTCGGACAAGTTCAACCCTTCCCCCGAGGAATGCTGGACCCAGGTCCTTGGCCCCGCGGGGCTGGAGAATGGCCTCCGTACACCCGATGATCCGGAGGCGCATGTTGAGGACTACTGGAGCATGCACCCTGGCGGCGTCAACTTCCTGTTCACCGACGGCTCGGTCCACTTCATCAAGGCGAGCATCAACGTCGGGGCATGGCGAGCGCTGGCCACGCGGAATATGGGCGAGATCATCTCGTCCGATTCGTATTGAGCCATAGGCACTCGTCGAACGCGCTTTCATGGAGCGCCCGGCCCGGCCTCTGCCGCGGGCGGCAGCGCGACCTGCCCCGGGCTGGCGAGATACGACACCAACGAGCGGACTTCATGCTCGGAAAGCGGTTTCCAGAGGTCCTCGGCCATCATCGATTGTTCACTTGACCGCCGCTGTTCGATCTCGCTCTTGGGCAGAGTGATCGTCTCGTTCGCCGTCACGAGAGTGACCCTGTCTTTATCCTCGGCGCGGATGATTCCCGTCAACACGCGGCCGTCGGTGGTGGCGATCACGTGAGCCATGTAGTCCTTGCCGATCAAGGCACTCGGGTCGAGGACGTTGGAGAGGACATAATCCAGGTCCGCTCGGTTCGAGCCCGTCAGGTCCGGCCCGACCTGGCCCCCGACGCCGAAGAGCGTGTGGCACTGCTGGCATACCTTGGCGAAAACAGCCCGTCCCAGCGATGGCTCGGGAGCCCGCATCGGCCTGGAGGAAAGCAGTGCCTTGTACTGAGCGATCAATCGGGCACGGTCGCCTGTCGTCTCGCGCACGGTTCCCCAGACCTGTGCGATCTGGGCGTCCAGACTCGGGTCCTTCAAATTGCGGAGCTGGCGTACCAGATCGGCGGTCAGGTCGATACGCGGCAGCTTGGTCGCCTCGACCGCCGTCAGCAATGCTCTGCGCCGATGGCTTGCGTGCGGCCAGTGTGTTCAAGGCGTCGCGGCGCTCGGCAGCTCCCAGTGACCTGTACGATCGGATCAAGAGCTCAGGCGTCGCCGGATCGTCGTAAGCCGAAAGGGCTCGGATCGGCGAGGCCCCCCAATCCAGCGTCGCGAACTAAGCCGTGTAGGGCCGACGGCGAGCGACGGATCCTTCACCTGGAGCAATGCCTCAAGAGCCTCGCGTCGTGGGGCGAGGGGCACCCCTGTGTCGGAAAGTGTTTGGCGCAGAGCCGCTCGCGCCGCCGGATCGCCAAACTTGAGGGCCAGCGACAGCGACCGCGATCGGACCCGCCGGTCCGAGTCGGTGGCGAGTTGTTTGGATAACATCCGGCCAATTGGCCGGCATGGCGACCTGGCGCCGGCCGCGCAAGGATTCTTCGATCCCGGTCAATAAAGACGCTCGCTCGGTAGATCCGGCCGCTCGATCAAGTTCACTGACCAGGAGTGCCAACGATTCGGGTGTTCCCGATCGCACCGATCCGCCGTGCCATGAACTCCTGAATCCGCGGTATGCGTGAACCCGCCGCCAGCCGAGCCGCACGCGACGCGTCGACGGCCGCAAGCGGCTCGGCTGCGTACCAGTACATGAGCGGCAGATTGTGATCGCCGGCATCTTCGGCATGGGCGACCAGGCCCTTCGACGATATCCCATCGCGCTTCTGGCGGCAGACGCTGTGCCGCCGAGGCCAGGTAGAGCCGGACCACCGGCGAAGGGTCGGTCCGCGCAAGCTCACCGAACCGAGCGAGTAAGGGCGCGATCGGAGTTCCGTGTTCGGTGGCCAACTGGATTGTCCAGGCTCGTAACACCGGATCCGGGTCAGCAAGCCGCGCTCGATCTCATCACGATCGCTCAGGCCGCCGACGGCATACTGCGTCAACAGGATGCGAAGTTGAATCGCCGGCTGGCCCATGGTCGACGCCGCCAGCGCCTTGAGCTGCGCGACCGCTTCGGCGCTGGGCCCGCGCTCCTGGAGGATTCGGCGCGCGTGGCGGGCATGCCATTCGTTGGGAAACGTCTGCATTTGAACCAGGGCATGGCTACTCGACTTAATGCAGATCCTGCGGGCTAGCCTTCGTCTCACCATAGCTCACCTTGAAAATGCGTCCGTTGGTGCGGTCGTGGCCATTCGCGTCGTTGTGGTGGCACTGGTTCTTGTCGTACCAATCGATCAAAAACACGTCGCCGTCGGGGCCGTATTTGATACTGATGATCTGCGACCAGACGATCGTTGGCAAGCAGAAAATCAGGGGCATGCGAACCGACGAAGCCCGATCCGCTGGCGAGTCAGGATGTCGCGGTTGATCCGAGCGCCGTGAATGTTGTTCATGAAGAGTGACCCCTGGTAAGGCTCAGGCCACGCCCCCCCCAGGTAGATCATCGCGCCGGAATGCGCATGGCCGCCGCCGGCCGAGTCAGAGCGGCCGTTGCCGCCGTGCGGGTTGGCTCCTAAATAATGACGGTGATCGGCAATCGTCTTGATGTCATCGTACGTATATGAATTGAAATGCTGTCCCGCTTGCCGCTCGAATCGGCCCCCCTGAATCATGTGGTAAAGATGGGGAATGACGCACGCCGTGATCAACATCTGGCCACTCGAGTCGAAATCGATGCCCCATGGGTTACTCGTCCCGTGGGCGAAGACGTCGAAGACGTGGCGAGTCGGATGGTACCGCCAGATTCCGGCGTTGATCGGCGTGCGTTCGGCGTTGGGCGTACCCGGCTTACCGACGCGGGAGTGGGTGAAGACACCGTGGCAACCGTAGAGCCAGCCATCCGGTCCCCAGGCAAAGCTATTCGGCGTCTCGTGGGTATCTTGCTGGCCCCACCCATCGAGCAGAATCTGGGGCGGGCCGTCGGGACGATCGTCACCGTCACGGTCGGCGATGAACAGGAAATGAGGGGCCGCGCCGACCCAAACGCCGCCGAAGCCGACTTCCATGCCGCTGACTAAATTGAGATGGTCGGCAAAGACTTTACGCGTGTCGAACCGGCCGTCGCCATTGGTGTCTTCAAAGATGAGAATGCGGTCCTTGGCGTCTTTGTCGGGCACGCGCCGGGGGTAGGAATAAGCCTCGGCGACCCAAAGCCGGCCGCGGTCATCGATCGCCATCGCGATCGGCTGGACGACGTCGGGCTCGCCGGCGAAAAGGGTTACTTTGAACCCCGGCGGCACGGTCATGGCCCGCGCGGCATCCTCGGGGCCCAGTCCTGCGTACATATACTGATCCACATTCGTCGGCCGCCGGCGCGGCGGTACGTCGGGTTTCGTGTCGTGTAGCCGGAAGTCGTCGAAGTTAATGTGCCCCCAGCCGCCGGACTCTCCATCCACGACCCTGACCACGATCAGCTGGCCCAGATGCCCAGAAAGGTCGACGGCGACGCGCTCGAGGTCTTCTCGATCGTCGCCTGAGGCCCGAAAGACGATGAGGCCCGTGTCTTTTCTGACAATCTCGACGTACGTACCAGGTCGTGAACCCCCGCCGATTAGAAAGCTAGCAAATGGCTTTGAGACCCGAAATGGTACAGACGTCACGCTCCCCTTGGCATCGTCGCCTCTTTTTTCATAAGATCCGACCCAGAACCGGCCGGCGTGCCCGCTGTGCATGTCGCCGCGTCGGCGGCTAACCGTATCTCCCTCGATCGGCTGCCCTCGAAAGCCGAGCCGTCGGCCGTCCAATCGGCGAGAGTGCCCGTCTCGAAGCCGAGGTTGAGTGAGCGACCTGCCGCGTCCGCCGGAACCGTGCCGATCGCGGTCGACTTGTCGGCGGTATCGTCGGCGACAGCGTAAACTGGCTCGAGCAGAATCAAGAGTACAACGACCAAGCCGAACGACAACATCCGCGTCATGACCTTTTTCGCCTCAGATGCAGGAGGAGGGACAACGAACCAAGCTGGCATTCTCGCAACCGCGAGTTCCCCGTGTGACTTTCGGGTAATCCGGGAAAGACCAGGATACGATTTCGAGCAGCATCTAGGGAGGTAGGAGCGTCTCGACCTCGCGTCGGAACCTTTCCGACAACGCCATGGGATTAGTAATTGGATTGGCTTCGACCGGCAAACCCGGCTCTTCGACGGGGTTGGCCGGTGGGGCGACGGCAGTTGCAACGGCGAGTCCCGGTCTATCGACTACGTCCACAATGCCGTACGAAACAGAGCGACCGATCGTCGCGATTTCAAGCTCCGCACCCGTGCGCGGATCTTCAGGAGCAATTCAAACATCCGCAGCAATGTCCGATTGCAAGTCAGCTCTTACCGCCGCAGACTTCCCCTTCCGATGTGTCGTCCCACGAGAGCCGGTCTACGGCATACGCGGCGGCTAGCTCGGCCAATTTACCCGGCACATCCACCTCGAGCGGTCGGGAACCGTAATCGCCGTGGCGATCACCGGTAAACCGCAACGCGCGGGATTCCCCTTGAGTCTAGAATTGAGGGGTTGAAACCTGCCGAAGCGGTCCTGGGTCAAGATCAGCGTGACCGGACAGCGCCAGCTTGAGGCCGCCGATCGCCTCATAGTCGGCGAGCGAGAGCATGACCTCCCGCGGTTCCGGGACCTCGCCATCGAGCGAAGACACCCCGCGACGTGCGCACATCCCGAGGCGCATCAGGGCGTGCTGCATCAGGGGTAACTGCTCTTGCCATGCACGCGCACCGGGCCGTCGCAGTTCAGGAGATTCGCCTCGAGCGCCTTGCGGGCCAGCGCCGGCCGGCGGCTTCGGCGAGGAAGAACGTAGCCGACCCCGTGACGGAACAGCAGGGTCCCGATCCGCTTCGCCAGGTCAAGGTCCGCCTCATCAGCGTTGACGAAAACGAGCGTGTCCGCGTTCTTGTCGGCCTTGAGGTCGGCTGGCATCGGGGCGGTGAGCTCCCGGACTTTTTGCACGACCAGGCTTTTGAATTCTTGGAGGTCGGTGGCAATGACTGATGGGCCCTCGAGCCGGGCGCGGTGTTCCTGGGTGGGGAATGCCCAGGGTGCGCGTCGAGCCGCCGAGAGGATCCATGGCCAAGAAACGATATCCCTTCAAGTCACCGAGTTCTTGCGTCCAAGGGACGATCGTCCACATGAGCGTAGCTGACGAACAGATCCGTTTTCGCCGGATGAACAAATCCCATGTCGGGCGCTTCCCGACTAACTTCAGCATTGCGCGTCCTTACGTTTCGTTTGTCTGGCGCGTAATATAGGCAATCGCCCGCGAGATAATCAACTTTCGACAACGGCGTCAGACTTTTTGGTACCCATCCTATGAAGCATCCTCGCCTCGGATTTGTACCCTTATTGGTGCCGTTCCTGTGCCCAGTGTGCCCGGTCATCGCTGCGGATGAGCCCCTGAGCGTTCGCGTCACGGAAACACGAATCCAGCGCGAGGCGCCGCAAACCGTGACCGTCGTTGGCCTCAGCAAGTCAGATCGAACCAACATTAGCAACGGACAGTTTTTGTTCGTCAAGCTCGAGCGACGGGACATCGAAGCGTCCCAGCCCGGTACACAGCCAGCCAGTGGTCGACCACAGCAAGCTGCACGTACGCCTTTCCAACCCCAGGCTGTGTTGCCGGACACTCAAGACAGAGTCGTCTTCACGGTCCCGGACGACCAGGGTCTGGGCGATTACAACCTGGGAGTCGTGCGTTCACCTGCTGACGAGTTGATCGATCCAGTCCCCGTCACTCTTGTACGCGGCCCGACACCGCCGGTCGTCTTGAATTCGGCCAAGAGTGTGAGCAAGAGAGATGAGTCTTTCGAAGTCACTCTGCTGGGAGCTGGGTTCAGCGTTGTTCCCGAGGACAACGTCCTGGTCTTCGACGGAGTTGGGGAGGTCGCTGGTTCCCAGAACGCAAATCCACAGAATACGCATCAGCTCAAGTTTCGAGTACCCCCTGACTTCAAAGGTTCTCAGAATGTTCGCGTACGCGTCGGCGACCAGTACTCGCAAGATCCGCCCATACCCATTCTGCTCTCGCCGAACTGGGGAATGGGCATCCTCTTGGGTGCATTCTTTGCGACCGCGCTCTTGTTCCTGGTGGTGATGTTGCTGGCATGGCGGAGCTTCCCACCGGTTGTCATCGCTAACGAACCCCAAAACATGCTCACAGCGTTCTTACTCGACGCTGAGACCGACTCGCTTAGCCTCTCGAAATTCCAGTTCTACAGTTGGACGGCCGCGGCGATATTCGGCTATCTCTACATGTTGCTGGTGCGTTCGCTCATTCAGGGGCATTTTGACTTTCCCGACATCCCGACGAATCTTCCGGGCTTGCTCTTGATCAGCGGTTCGACTTCGGTTGTCGCCAAGGGGATCACCACGGTACGCGGGCCCAAGGGAGCCGGCAGCATCCAGCCTTCCCTCGCCGATTTCGTCACGGTGGGCGGAGTCGTGAGCATCGAGAGGTTCCAGTTCTTTGTTTGGACAGTGCTGGGGATCTTTTCGTTCCTCTTCTTGATTGGCTCTCAAAGCCCCGACCGGTTTCACGGACTTCCGAGCGTGCCTCAGGCATTTCTATACATGATGGGAGTCAGCTCCGGCGGCTACCTAGGCGGCAAGCTGGTCCGGAAAGCCGGTCCGGTCATCGATTCGATTACCGGCAAGGCAACCAGGGACCCGACGGGGAAATTGACGAATGTGAGCTTGGACATCAAAGGACGCTGTTTGTCACGCGACGCAACCTTTTGGATCGAGGGGAAGGAGCTCACATTCGAATTGAAGAAGCCGGCAGGTGCGGTTGCGTCGCCGGTCCAGAAAGACGCGGTTCTCGAAGTGGTTGCGGCAGATGCTCAGATGAAAGATCCGACGCTGGCATCGGAACTGGTTCTGACGATTCTCAATCCGCTCGCATCGCTCAAGGAAAAAGGCCTTCGAGAAGATTTCTTCGGCCCCGTCACATTGTTGGCGGCGGCCGGTGAAACGCCGATCTCGACCAAGAATGTACTCGTGACGATCAGCAATCCCGATGGTCAGATGGCCGAGTGGAGCTGCAAGATGAAGGATTGGTGATTAAGACGATATCGCACGCGAACACCCGAACCTGAGGAGACCTTTCTATGTTTCGACATCTCGAAATGCTCGCCCTGTTTCTTGCCACGACAATGGGAGCCGCTCGGGCCGCCGAGCCCTTGAAGATCGGCGTTTTCGCAGTGGACGCCTCGCCGCCGGTTGGCAGCCCGCTCGCCTATGACCCGACGAAAGGAGTCGTTCATCCGCTCAGTTGCCGCGGCGTCGTCCTGATGGGAAAAGGGCAGCCGGTTGTGCTGTGTGCGGTCGACTGGATCGGGATCGCCAATGACGGCCAGGTCGAGTTTCGTCAAGCGCTGGCGCAGGCCGCCGGCACCGATCCGAAGCGGGTTGCGGTCCATACACTCCACCAGCATGACGCCCCGGTCTGTGATTTCTCGACCGACCGTAAGCTCGCAAAGCAGGGGATCAACCGAGAGTATTCCGATGCTAGCTTCGCCCGCGACGTGATTGCGCGCGAGCGCGGCGGTTCGGACCGCGGCGAAAGCGGCCCGGCCGGTGACGCACATCGGATTGGGCGAGGCCGAGGTTGAAAAGGTTGCATCTAACCGGCGCGTGCTCGGCCCCGACGGCAAGGTGCAGCACGTGCGTTATACTGCGTGCAAGGACCCCGAGGTTCGGGCCAAGCCGGTCGGAACGATCGATCCGTTGCTCAAGATGATCAGCTTTTGGGACGGCGCCGAGCCAATTGTGGCACTGACATACTATGCGACGCACCCCCAAAGCTACTATCGGACCGGACTGGCGAATCCCGACTTTCCGGGCATCGCCCGTGACCAGCGTCAGACGACCACCAAGGTTCCTCATATCCATTTCAACGGAGCAGGGGGCAACATCGGCGCGGGCAAGTGGAACGACGGCTCGCCGGCAAACCGCCAGATTCTCGCCGACAGGGTCGCACGCGGCATGGAAAAGGCCTGGACGGCCACCACCAAGACTCCGATTGCGGCGGCCGACATGGCGTGGGAGTCGATACCCGTCGCGTTGCCTCCCGCGACACACCTCGACGCGGCGAAACTGGAAGCGGCTGTGAACGACGCTTCCAAGCCGGCCCGCGAGCGAGCCGCAGCAGCGGAAGAGCTCATCTGGCTGCGGCGATGCCGCGCGGGGGACACGATCGACCTGGCCTGCCTGCACCTGGGTAAGGCCCGCGTGCTGCACATGCCTGGTGAGTTGTTCGTCGAGTACCAACTCGCCGCCCAGAAGCTACGTCCCGACCTGTTCGTGGCCATGGCTGCTTACGGCGACTATGCTCCCGGCTATATCGGGACGGAGGTTGCCTATACCCAGGGAGGTTACGAGACAGGTCCGCGCACATCGCACGTAGCGCCGACCGTCGAACGAACCTTGATGGAAGCGATCGAGCGGCTTCTGGGCAAGTGAAGGATTCACGGAGCGATGTCCAGTGCCGACTGGAAAAGCCTGATGATCTTATTGCATGGAACAACCCGACGACGAGCGGAGCAAATCCTTCAGCAAGGTCCGAATCAGAGCTTTCAAGAACCCGGTAGTCAATCACCCGTAAGGGACTTTTCGATGAGTCTTGAAGCTGGTCCGTTCCTCTTTGGCACGCCGGAGGAATACGCCCGCGGCAAAGCCGCGGAGTTCCCAGATGAAGGCGGTCCTGTTATCCTGGTAGTCGACGTCCCACAAGAGATCGTCGCAAGGGCCGTTAACGAATGGTTCCCGCTCAGCCAGGGATTGGTTCAATTCGACTCGGGCAACGGCCTAGAGGAGCTTAGAGCTGTGTGGGCGACACTGCCGAAGCACACTTTGGACGTGGTAAATGAGTAGCGCATCGTCGTTTCTAGAGTCAGTCGCGGAGGCTTTTCGACCCACGGACCGCGGGGTGGTGGGACTTGTCGATGATTTGCTACAACTATGTTCCACGCAGGGTCTCGAAGTCGATTGGCACGCCAACCTCTGTCGCGTGCGCTCTGTAGCAGTTGAACCAGAAGAGTCGATCCGCCTGCCGATCCCGCACTCCGTCTTTCGCGCCGCCCTCGCCCGGTTGGCGGCTCTTTGCAACGAGCAGAAGCCTGGTTCAGTGTCGCCCTACGGAGGGGATGGAGAGTTGACGGTTGTTGGTGACGATCACCCGACTGTCTGTCGCGTGGCGTTTACCAACACGCCGAGCACGCAGCATGTGCGGCTAACGCCAATCCGACCGGACAATGAGGCGGGAGAGGGGCAAACCTCACAACGTACTGGCCTGGAGTCGCTCCCCTTAAGCCGTGCATCCGCGGGTCGATAACGACCAGATCGTTTGTACTTGGTCGTTGGTTAGCAACAACAGGCGCGAGCTACCGCTGCACCCTGGCCGACCCCCCTTTGGCGAGCGCTTCCACCTCCTCGAGCTTGGCCATGGTGACGTCGCCCGGAAATGTCGTCAGCAGGGCGCCGTGGGCCCAGCCCAGGCGCAGCGCCTCCTCCGGAGGGCGGCCCGCGATCAGGCCGTAGAACAGTCCCGCGGCAAAGCCGTCGCCGCCGCCGATGCGGTCAATGACGTCGAGCTGACACGTCGGGCTGACGTAGCGCTGGCCGTCGAGCCAAATCACGGCGGCCCAATCGTGCCGGTTGGTGGAATGCACATCACGCAAGGTCGTCGCGACCAGCTTAATGTTGGGATATTGCTCGACCACGCGCTCAATCAGCGCGAAGAACGCGTCGGGATCGAGCTTCGATTTGGTGGCCACTTCGGGTCCCCCAATCCCTAGCCCTTTTTGTAAGTCTTCTTCATTACCGACAAGCGCGTCGAGCTGGCCCGCGATCCGCTTCATGACTTGCTGGCCGCGCTCGGCGCCCCCGACAGACGCCCAAAGTTTGGCGCGATAGTTGAGGTCGAACGATGTGATCGCTCCGGCAGCCCTGGCCGCTTGCATTCCCTCGACGATCAGTGGAGCCGTCGTTTCTGACAACGATGCGAAAATGCCTCCGGAATGGAACCAGCGCACCCCGCGGGCGAAGAGCCGGGCCCAATCGAAGTCGCCCGGTTTGAGCAAGGCGCCCGCCTCGTTTGCTCGATTGTAAAAAACCACCGGTGCCCGCACGCCATAGCCTCGGTCGCTGTAGACCGTGGCGATGTTGGGACCGCGCACACCGTCGTGCTCGAACCACTTGTAAATCGGGATGACACCAGTTTCGCGCACCCGCGATTGCACGAGCTCACCTATCGGGTAATTCACCATCGCCGTCGCAATTCCCGTGCGCAGGCCAAAGCAATCCGCTAACGAGGCAGCCACGTTGTATTCGCCGCCGGACACGTGAATGTCGAACGACCGAGCTTTGCGGAAAGGGATAACGCCGGGGTCGAGGCGATGGATAAGCGCGCCAAAGAAAGGAAATCAAGGTCGCACAAATCCTGACGAATATTCAAAACGCTCATGGCTGCTCCAGATACTTTCTCCAAGTGCTTTGCTAAGGGCGACGAGACCGGCGAGCAATTCATACTGGCACACGGAGCTCACTCGGCGACGTTGACATAGACTTTGAGCGCGGTCTTCTCCTCCAAAAGTTGCATCATCTGACGAAAGTTGTCGAGACCAGACACCGGATGGGTGAGGATACGCTGCGTGACGCCCGGATAGGTCAATTCGCCATGTGAGAGCGCCTGAATGCCCTGCTCGAAATGGCGGCGGTTGCCGTTGACGCTCGAAACTAAAAGCTTGTTACCGAGCACCCATTCCAGGTTGATCTTCGCAGCATCGACCGTGACGTCATGTTGGCCGCCGGTGATGCTCGTCCATATCAAGGCACCGTTGTGCGCGAGAACTTCCATCGAGCGAAAGCATGCCTCCGCATTGCCGGTCGCTTCGAAGATGAGGTCAGGCTTTCCCACCCGTTGCGCGAGGTCGGCCATTCTGGTTTGCTTGGTGCTCACGTAGGTGGCGCCATAAGCCTCGACAATTTCCGACTTGCGATGCGGCCCAGGGGTGGTCGCTAACGTAAAAACCTCGATCCCACGCAGTTTGAGCATCATCGTGGCGAGCAAACCAATCTGGCCGGCGCCCAAGACGAAAGCCCTGCGGGGATACCACACCTGAAGCCGCTGCTGGGCCAAAAATGCCTGATCGATGGCCTTGGCACAGACGCTGGCGGGCTCGGCGAGCACACCCAGATGTTTGAGGTTTTGCGGCACTTTCACGATGTACTCGGCGTCGTCGACAAACGACTCGGTCAAGTAACCATGGCAGAGGTTGATACCACGCTCGTAATAAACTTCCTCGCTGGTGATATCATTGCGGCCAATTTTGTCGAAGAGCGAACCGCCAGGACGGCGGACCGTGCATGACACATAATCGCCGGGCTTGACCTCGGTCACCTTGTCGCCGACTTCGACGACCTGGCCAAAGCTCTCATGCCCGATGACGAGGTACTCGCCACCTGGCGGCGCGTTGCCGTAGAGCGCTTCATTGATCTCACGGTCGGTCGCGTCGACGCCGACCTGGAGCACCTTCACAAGCACCGCCCGGCCGTCGGCAATCTTGCAAACGTGGGGATGAGGCTGGTCGGACAGCTTGGGAGCCGGAATGTCGCGGGAATGAACACTATTCTTCTTGCCAGGCAGAACGGCAACGGCTTTCATCGGGAAGGCGCCTGATCAAAGAGGGACAAAGAACTGAGGCGGCTCCGGAAGGTTTGAAGCCGGACTCCAATTTGCTTCGCCAGCGTTCACCGCGCGGAGAATTTGTAGATCGTCGTCTGGGTGTACTTTTCGCCGGGTCGCAGCACGGTCGACGGAAAGTTATCGTGGTGGATCGAGTCGGGATAATGCTGGGCCTCGAGGCAGAAGCCTTGATACCGATTGTAGACAGCGCCTTTGCCCTTGATTGATCCGTCCAGAAAGTTCGCCGTGTATAGCTGCACCCCGGGCTCCGTCGTATACATCTCGAGAACCCGGCCGCTGCCGGGCTCATACACACGCGCCCCAAGGGCAGGCGATTTGCCTTCCCCCCTCAAGACGTAGTTATGGTCGTAGCCGCGCGGATCGCCAGAGAGCTGGTCGAATCGTGCGCCGATTGGCGTCGGCTTTGTGAAATCAAGCGGCGTGCCGCTCACTGGTTTGATCTCGCCGGTCGGGATCAACGTGTCATCGGCAGCCGTGTACTGGTCGGCGGCCAACATTAACTCATGATCGAGGATCGGCCCGGATGCTGGTCCGGCAAGGTTGAAGTAGCTGTGGTTAGTAAGGTTGATCGGCGTGGCCTTATCGGTCGTCGCCGTGTAGTCGATCTTGAGCTCGTTGTCGGGCGTGACGGTATAGGTCACACTGACAGCAAGATTGCCCGGAAAGCCTTCCTCGCCGTCGGGACTGAAGTAAGACAATTTGACCGCCGCGCCGGCGGGCCCTGATACATCCTCTGCCTTCCAAATCTTTTTATCAAAACCCTTCAGGCCGCCGTGCAGCGAATTTGGTCCATTGTTGATAGCCAACTTGTATTCGGTGCCATCGAGGGTGAACCGACCCTTGGCGATGCGGTTGGCGACGCGGCCGGTGGTCGCGCCGAAATGGGGATGGCCGGCTAAGTAGCGGTCAAGCGAGTCGAAACCGAGGACGACGTCGGCCAGCTTTCCATTCCTGTCCGGAACGTGGAGCTCGGTCAGGATAGCCCCGTAAGTCATGACCTTGGCGGTCAACTTGCCGTTCGTGAGCACGTACAATTCGACCGGAGCACCGTCCGGCGTTTTCCCGAAGTCCATCCTCGTAGCGCTCCTCTGGCTCTGGGTTTCCGCGTCGGATCGCGCAGCGCTTAACGTAGCGGCCAACGGCGGCATCCCTGGCAGATTGATGGCGAAGAGAAACAACACGATGCGTATGCGCATGGATCGCCCTCCCAAGTGGAATACCAGAGAATACCGCAGCGCTCCGCGAATAGTCAGTAGCCTGTCGCCAAAAGATCAAGGCGACGTACGAGATGCCAGATCCGAGTGCGACGCGACGAGAGGTTCCTTGAGTGGCTCGGTGATCAGCCGCGCGCCGCGATCGAAGGTGAAATACGACCAGGCCCATTCGATCATGACCAAGAGACGGTTGCGAAATCCGATCAAGAAGAGGATGTGGACGAATAGCCAAAGCAGCCACGCAAAATACCCTGATGTCTTGATCGGGCCCACCTTGGCTACGGCGGCACCGCGGCCGATGGTGGCCAGCATCCCTTTGTCCACGTAATGAAACGGCAGGCGAGGCTGGCCGC
Organism: uncultured Isosphaeraceae bacterium; assembly: GCA_963850935.1. Classification (GTDB taxonomy): domain Bacteria; phylum Planctomycetota; class Planctomycetia; order Isosphaerales; family Isosphaeraceae; genus CAWFRS01. Next base: position 446,272 of record CAWKNT010000010.1, on the reverse strand, counting down.
GCAGCGTGCGCCGATGTTGCCGGCCGCGTGCCAGCCTTGCTGCATCGCCGCGGGGGCGACTCCCGGAACGAGAGCGCCGTCTTGCTCGCAATGGGCGAGGTCGCCGATCACGTAGACGTCGCTATGCCCGGGAATGTTGAGCTCGGGCTCGACCAAGACGCGGCCGGATCGATCGAGCGGCACACCGAGCGCTGCTCCGAGCGGCGAGGCGGCGACGCCAGCGGCCCAGATGACAGAGTGAGCATGGATCCGCTCGCGCCCAATCCAGACCCCTTCGGCGTCGACTCCCGTGACCTGAACTGCGGTCCAGACCGTCACACCGAGCTTTTCGAGCTGCTGCGCGCGGCCTCCGAGAGATCTTCTGTATAGGCACCCAAGACGCGCGGGGTCGCTTCGATCAGGATGACCCGAGCCGATGCCGTGTTGATGTGACGAAAGTCGCGCGCCAGGGTCTGCCGTGAGACTTCGGCAAGCGTACCAGCCAGTTCGACACCCGTCGGTCCGGCACCAATGATCACAAACGTCATCCAGGCCCTCCTCCGGGCATCGTCGGTCTCGCGTTCGGCAATCTCGAACGCCATCAAAACCCGCTGGCGGATCCGTAGCGCATCATGCAGCGATTTCAGTCCGGGCGCGTGCTCGGCCCAGTCGTCGTGGCCGAAATAAGTATGGGTCGCGCCCGTCGCCACGATCAGAATATCGAAATCGACCGCACCGTCGGCGAGCACGACCCGTTTCTCGTCGAGATGAATTGCCGTGGCTTCTGCCAGCATCACGGACACATTCGACTGATTGCGGAAAATCCGGCGGATCGGCGCGGCAATGTCTGCCGGACTGAGAGCGGCGGTCGCCACCTGGTAGAGCAGGGGCTGAAACAAATGGTGGTTGGAGCGGTCGATGATCGTGATCCTTGCCGGTGTTCGCCGCAATCCACGCGCGGCGGCCAGGCCGCCGAAACCCGCGCCCAGGATCACCACGTGGGGCGAATGATCGACCTTGGTCATCCAATTGTCCTGGATTGCCGGTTCAGGGATTGTGCCACTCGTCGCCGCCAGCAAGCAGATGATCCGCCTCACGCGGTCCCCAGGTTCCCGGCTTGTAAAAATGAAGCGGGGTCACGTTGCCGAGCACAGGCTCGACGATTTCCCACTGGGCCTCGACCACATCTTGGCGCGCGAACAGGCTCGGGTCTCCCTCCATGGCCGATTGCAAGAGCCTCGCATAAGGCGGGACCTCATCGACCGGTTGCCGGCTAGCCAAAAGCTCGACCGGCAGCAGATCTTCCTTCTCTCCCTCCTTGCGTACGACAGCGCCGATCGCGATGATTTCCTCAGGATTGAATCGAATGCGGACATAATTATGAGAATGGTCGAGCGACTGGTTAGCTACGTAGCGCTGCGGCGGCGAGTGAAAGCGGACCATGACCTCAGTAGATGTCTTGGGCAGGCACTTGCCCGCCCGAATCAAGAATGGCACATCAGTCCAGCGCCACGAGTCGATGAGCAAACGGACCGCGGCATAAGTCTCGACTTCGGAAAAGGCGGCGACCCCTTTTTCCTCGCGGTAACCCAGATACTGACCGCGCACGACGCTGGCTGGGTCGAGCGGACGCACGGCTCGCAATATTTTGACCTTCTCGTCGCGAATTCCATCGAGAGAATTGCTGCCGGGAGGTTCCATCGCCAGCATCGCGACCACCTGGAGCATGTGGTTTTGGACCACGTCGCGGATCGTGCCGGCCTCATCGTAAAAGGCGCCGCGACCCTGAACGCCAAACGCTTCGGCCATCGTGATCTGTACACTTTCGATGCAATTTCGGTTCCAGATCGGTTCCAAGAATAGATTGGCGAACCGGAAGGACATAATGTTCAGGACCGGTTCCTTGCCGAGATAATGGTCAATCCGAAAGATCCGCGATTCGTCGAACGTCTTCAAGAGAATGCGGTTCAGAAGGCGGGCAGACTCTTCGTCGTGTCCGAACGGTTTTTCGATAACGACGCGCGCGTTCTCGGCGCTGCCGGACTTTGCCAGGTCTTCGATCACTGTGGCGAAAAGGCTGGGCGGAATCGCCAGGTAGTGCAGCGGGCTCCGCGCGCATCCAATGCTTGGCGCAATTGAGCAAACGTCTGCGGATCGTTGTAATCACCATCGACGTACCGCAACAAATTGACGAGCTTGGCAAACGCTTGCTCGTCGATGCCGCCGTGCTGCTCAATGCTGTCTCGCGCTCGTTCCTGCAACTGTGCGAGCTTCCAGCCTGCCTTGGCCACGCCGATTACGGGAACGTCGAGGTGTCCATGCTGGATCAAGTTTTGCAGCGCGGGGAAGATTTTTTTGTAGGCCAGATCGCCTGTCGCCCCAAAAAAGACCAGGGCGTCGGAATGATTCTGCATCAAGGCGAAGTCTCCTGCTTATCATGCCTTTTTTTCCAGGTGCCCGCCGAAGGCAAACCGCATCGCCGATAGCAATTTATCAGCGTAATCGTCGGTGCCGCGAGCTGAACCTTGCAAACAAGGCCGCGCTCAGAACGGGGGAAGGAACGCCTTCGTCGATGGCCGCATTGATCGTCCATCGCCCCTCGCCCGAGTCCGAGACGCGTCCCGAAAACTCGGCAAGCTCGGGGCTGTGCACGAGAGCCTGCGCCGTCAAGTCCAACAACCACGAGGCAATGACGCTGCCGCGCCGCCAAACTTCGGCGACGTCTGCCAAGTTCAAGTCGTACCGGTAGAGTTCCGGATTGCGCAGCGGGGTCGTCTCGGCATCGACATCACCTTTTTGCTCGCCGACATTCGCATGTTTTAGAATATTGAATCCCTCGGCGTAGGCGGCCATCAAACCGTATTCGATGCCGTTGTGCACCATCTTGACGAAATGGCCGGCACCGTTGGGTCCGCAGTGGAGATAACCTTGCTCGGACGTACCACCGAGTTTTTCTCTGCCTGGCGTGCGCGGCGAGTTTCCCGCTCCGGGGGCCAGTGCGGCAAAGATTGGGTCGAGCCGCCGCACGACATCGACCTCGCCGCCGATCATCATGCAATAGCCGCGCTCGAGTCCCCAGACGCCGCCGCTGGTGCCCACGTCGACATAATGGATTTTCTTGGACTTCAACTCCGCCGCCCGCCGGATGTCGTCGTGATAGTACGAGTTGCCGCCGTCGATCAGAATGTCGCCCGGCTCTATTCGGCCGACGAGTTCCCCGACCGTCGTATCGACGACCGCAGCAGGGACCATCAGCCAGATGGCTCGCGGGGGCTTGAGCTTGGAGATGAATTCGTCGAGGCTCGCCCCCTTCACGGCCCCTTCCTTGACGAGGGGATCCGCCGCAGCCGCATGAACGTCGTAAACGACGCATTCTTGCCCGTTGCGCATAAGCCGCCGTACCATGTTGGAACCCATTCGACCCAGACCAATCATGCCAATTTGCATGGCTGCCTCGCGATTAAAGCATGAGGATGTGAATGGCGATGGCCAGACCAACCATCGCCAGGATTCCCGCAACAGCTAACGACGTCCGAACATGCAAGGGAGGGTTTTCAACGCCCCGCTCGAGATCGCTGACATATGCGCGATGGCGAATGGCGGCCATCACGCAGACGAATACGCCGACGCAAACCATGCCGAACCCGAGCGTTGAGGAAACGCCCTGGCCACTGCGTGGCGCCATGCCGCCAGCAAGCTCGTACTCGCGAATCCAAAACGAGAATCTTGCAATTAAGAAGCCAAAACCCATGAGCGATACCGAGGTACGGACCCAGGCGAGAAACGTTCGTTCCGCCGCCAGGTACACACGCGGATCGTCGATAGGGCCGGGCATCGAACGCGACACACTCGTCGCCGCGCCCTGTTCCGCGTCACCCAGTTGTACGACAGGCTCGGCGATCGCTCTAACCTCCACACCTACTCGCCTGCGCACTATGGTCCGATTGCACTTCGTGTGTCAAGCTGCCAGGCCAACCGACGTTTAAAGGACCCTGTTCAGACAGCGACGGTTGAAGTAAAACCGATCAAACTGTAGCACGAGAACTGGCACCCGATGTTATCGAGGCTCGAATCGTATGTTTTGGCGTTTAATTCAGCATGGACGTACAGTCGCGGTTGCCGTCTGCTGGTCGGCGCTCACTGCTACCGGACTGGCGGGTGAGCCACGCTTGAACCAGATCCAGGTCATTGGCAGCCACAACTCGTATCATATCGCGCCGGATCACGGAGTGATGAGCCTGATTGCCGCCGCCGGCGCGCCAGGCCGAGTCGCTTGACTATACCCACCTACCACTGGCCGAGCAATTCTCACAGTTGGGCATCCGCCAGGTTGAGCTTGATGCGTATGCCGACCCCAAGGGAGGTCTTTATGCCAGTCCGTCCGCACGTAAGATCCTTACGGGTCTGAAAAAGGATCCCGGTCCCGACCCGAACGCCCATGGAGAGCTCGACAAGCCAGGTTTAAAGATACTGCACGTTCCCGACGTCGATTTCCGGTCGACGGCCCCCACATTCGTCGATGCCTTGAAACAGATCCGGAGCTGGTCTCAAACCAACCCGCGTCATGTCCCCATCATGATCCTGGTCGAGCTCAAAGACGATGCGATCCCGTCTTTGCCCACGCGTCCGGTGCGGTTCGATCGCCAAGCGATTGACACCGTCGACACCGAAATCCTTTCGGTCTTCGCCAAGACGGAGATCATCACTCCCGACCGGATCCGCGGCAGGTTCTCGACCCTGCCCGAGGCCATCCGGGCCCAGGGATGGCCGGTCCTCAACGAGGTTCGCGGCCTGGTGATTTTTGCCCTCGACAACGAGGGCTCGGTGCGAGACCGCTATCTCGAAGACCACGACGGGTTGAAAGGCCGCGTGATGTTCGCGAGCGTAGAGCCCACACACCCAGGCGCCGCCTGGTTCAAGATCAACGACCCCGTCAAGGATTTCGATCGTATCCAGCATCTCGTCCGTGAGGGCTTCCTGGTCCGCACGCGGGCTGATGCGGACACGCGCCAGGCCCGCGCGGGGAATGTCAGCATGCGCGACAAGGCCCTGGCGAGCGGAGCGCAGTATGTCAGCACCGACTACGCCCGGCCCGATCGGCGGTTTTCGGATTACTCCGTTCGTTTCCCCGATGGTCAGGTAGCCCGTTCCAACCCCGTGAGTGGCGATCCGGCTTGGAGCCGCATCGACCTGGAAAGCGGCGAGACAAGGTCTTTATCGAAGTGAATCGCGTGCCGCAAAAGCGCCGGAACTCAGCGTTTGCCCGTCTGTCGCCGCGTCAGAAAAGCGAGCGACTCGATCAGCTTGCTGGCTGCCTGGTCGGTGGCCATGTCGCCAGCGGGGCCTCCTTGGTTGGTCGCGGTGAGGACGGCGAAATCGCGTGCCGGTGCCATCCAGATCGCGGCGTACCAGTTCGTGTTGCTGCCGTTATGCGACAGAGTGCGGCCGCCGGCCCAGGAACGTTCGCCGACGAGCCAGCCGCCTGCGTAGTCGCTGCCACGCGGAGGAGTATGCAAGGCCCGGAAAGTGGCCGACCGCAACAGCGAAGCCTTTCCCTGGGCTCCCCGCAAGTGCACGGCGGCGAACCGCGCCCAGTCAGGCACGGTGCAATGCACCATCGCGGCGGGCCCCATGGCCGGCGCGTTGTCTTGGCGGGTCGGCCTGACCTCTTTTCCGTAGGCGTGATGGCCCCACGGCTGGTCGACTCGACCGGGGTGGCCTGGCGATCCAAAACCCGCCGATAGCATTCCGAGCGGCTCGAACACCCGACTGCGCATCAAATCCTCCCACGAACGGCCGGTCACTTGCTCGGCCATCAAAGCGGCCAGGGCGTAGCCGACGTTTGAGTAGGCGTAATTGGTCCCCGGCCGGCTCTGGGGAGCGTCGCCAAGCATTCTGACGAGCAGATCCAGGCGCTTTTCGGTTGTGGTCTCGCCTGATAGGTCCCACCACGAGCCCTCGGCGGGAAGCCCCGCTCGATGAGTCAAGAGCTGCCAGAGCGTGACAGACTGGAATTCACGATGGAATCCCGGTGCGAACTTGGGGAAAACCTGGCGGATCGTCGCGTCGGCCGACAGCTTGCCGTCGTCAATCAGAGTGCCGATCATGGTGGCCGTCATGGCCTTGGTGCATGACCCGAGATGTACCTGGTCAGTGACCCGCATCGGCTCGGACGAACCGATCTTGCGGATTCCCAGGGCCCCAATTACCGCGAGTCGGTCGCCCTTGAGAATGGCACCGATTAATCCAGGGAGGTGGTGCTCGTCGCGAACTGGGGCAAGAATGCGGCTGACCCGCTCATCGGCGTGCACCACGGCCGGCGCAGTCGCGGTTTCCTTTTTATCGGGACGTTTTGTCTGGGCAAGCACCGAGCTGGACCAGATCGCCAGCCCTTGCGCCGCCGCGGCTAGCGGGACCTCGCGACGCGTAATCATGATCTCTGCGCTCGCTCGCTTACGGGCCGACGCTGCTCCTATATCAAAACGGCCGAGCATTCGGCCCAAGCATTGTTCTGGCGCACCAGCATCACACCCATCACTTGAAAGTTTAGTCGACCGCGAGACAGGTCGCAACGTGGTGCTCCGCTGGGCGCGTCTCGGTCACCCACTCGCGGCCGGTCCCTTCGAGCTCGAGCAACCATTCCTTCCGATCGAGGCCGCCACCGTATCCCCCCAGGGTTCCATCGGCAGCAATCACGCGATGACAGGGAACAACGATTGCGATCGGGTTGCGACCATTCGCAGACCCGACAGCGCGCGATGCCCCCGGCCGACCAATTCTCCGGGCAAGCTCGGCATAGCTTACGGTCGAGCCGTAAGGAATCGCTTGAAGTCCCTCCCAGACCAGGCGCTGAAACGGCGTACCAGGCATTCGCAACGGAATCGCGAACTCACGCAACTCGGCCCGGAAGTAAGCAGCTAACTGTTCGCGGATCGACTGAAACACCGAATCGTCCCGGCGGGAACCGGCTGCCGGCTCCGACGCGGGTTTCCCTCGGCGCTCACACATGTCAAGTCCTGTCAGCGCCTCGCCGTCAGAGGTCAGCAACAGCTCACCAATCGGGCTGGAGAAAAAAGAGTGGCACACGCTCAGGCTGTAAGCTTTATTCATCATGGTCCTTTCCATTGCTCTTATGTTGACTTTCCCACAGATACATGGCTGCATAGGCGCGCCATGGACGCCAGGCTTCGCCAGCTTCCCGGAGTCGCTGCACCGACTTTCCCCCCATCGCTTTCAACAATCCCAAATCTCCCGCGGGGAACGCGTCCGGCCAGCGCAAGGCGCGCATGGCGATGTAGTGGGCCGTCCAGTCGCCGATTCCGGGCAGTCGCACAAGCTCGGCGATCACGGCCTCCGGGTCGGGGCTTGGCTCGAGGTCGATCTGGCGGCTGAGCACAGCTTGAGCGATCGCGCGGATCGTCGCGGCGCGCGGCCCGCTGATCCCGAGCGACCTCAGCTCAGATTCCTCCACATCCGCCAGTCGTGCCGGCAGAGGAAACAGTCGGTTCAAGACAGGCACCGGCGTCTCGATTGGCTCGCCGAGCCGGCCAGCCAAGCGCCCCGCCAGACTCGTCGCCGCCTTGACCGACACGCGCTGGCCCAGGATGGCGCGCACCGCCAACTCGAGACCATCGAACGCGCCGGGAACGCGCAATCCGGGGCACGTCGCGGCAACTCGTCCCAACCGAGTGTCGTCCGCAAGATGCAAGGCGATCACGTCCGGGCGCGCGTTCAGATCGAAAAGGCTCTTCACCCGAGCCAAAACCTCCGGCAACGCCGGCACGAGCGACGTTGCCACCTCGATGGACAGGGTGTTTCGTCCTGGGCTCGGCTTGACCTTTAGCCAGCCGCGGTGGCCGCCGACAACAGCCGTCCGGGCATAGGTGTCACCGTCGACCTCTTCGACTCCCTGCGTGGCCCTTCCTTTGAGGAAGCGCAAGAGCTCGTGCCAAGCCAGGGGGGGTCGAAAAGCCAGTGTGAGCCGCACGCAGTCGCCTGCATGCCTCGTCGTCGCGCGGCGCATCCGGGTCGGGGTGAGCCGATAGTGAGAGCGAAAGAGTGCATTGAATCGTCGGACGCTGTCAAAGCCGCTGGCAAACGCGACCTGGATAATCGGCAGATTCGACTCTGTGAGCAGTTGTTTCGCCAGGAGCAGGCGCTGAGTCTGAGCAAGCTCGACGGGCGAAACACCAAACTCGCGCCGGACTGCGCGGCGCAGCTGCCGCGTGCTGGTACCTAAATCCTGGGCCAGACGCTCCAGTCCCCTGCCATCGTTGAGGGCACCGGCTTCGATTCGGCGAGCCGCCGCCCGCGCCATGCGCGGAACCGCATCCACCGGAGCGTGGCCAGGAGCCAGCTCAGGTCGACAGCGCAGGCACGGCCGGAATCCCTCTTGCTCAGCCAATGCCGAGTTCGAGAAAAACCGGCATCGGCCGGGCGAGGGCGTCCGTGCGGTACATATGGGCCGGCAATAGATTCCCGTGGTCGTGACACCGACGTAGAACAGGCCGTCGAAACGAGTGTCACGTGCGACCAGGGCTCGATAACATGTCTCGTCGTTGATTTTCATGACCTGATTCTAGCCGCGGTCAACGACCGAATCTGGCCATTTTCGGACTTCGAGACAGAAATCGTCCGAACACGACCCAGGGTCTGCTAAGATAGACCTAGGGTGGAAATCGTACGCGGCCGGGAGACGTCCAATGCCGGTTCACGATTGGTCAAGAGTCAACGCAGGACTATTTCATCACTTCCACTTGAACTGGATCTCGGCTTTATGCACGCATCTCAACACAGGCGACCTGCCTTCGGGCTATTATGCCCTCGCGGAGCAAGTTGCGAGCGGCCCTATTCCGGATGTCATCATGCTGAAAGTCAAACCTAGACCGTCCCAACCGTCCGCGACGACGGGCGGAATTGCCCTGGCCGTTTCGCCGCCGCGAACTCGGTACGTCCTGAGAGCAGAAGCAGACCCTTATCTTTCGAAGGTCAATAGGGTGGCGATTCATGACCCACGTGGGAAGCTTGTCTCTGTGATCGAGATCGTTTCTCCCGGCAACAAGGGAAATCGAGCTCGATTTCATGCCTTTGTAGAAAAAGCCGTCGACTTTATCGGTCAGGGGATCAACCTTCTCGTCGTCGACCTGTTTCCGCCGACGCGCCGAGACCCTCAGGGCATTCACAAGGCGATCTGGGACGAGATCAACGACGAGCCATTCGAGCTGCCGCCCGACAAGCCGCTTACCCTTGCAGCGTATTCGGCCGGACTTGAAAAGGTCGCGTATGTAGAGCCAATAGCCGTAGGCGACGTGATACCCGAAATGCCTCTGTTTCTGGATCCCGAGGTCTACATTCCCGCCCCTCTCGATGCAACATACCAGACGACGTGGTCTGTTTGCCCGGCGGCACTCTGGGACGCCGTTGTCGGCGGCGAAGCTGATGCCGCAAATTAATCGGAACAAATCAAGTAGAGCCGTGTAAGGTCGTGTCGGCGTTTGCCGTATTGTTTCGATGACTGAGAAGGGTGATCGCCTCAGAGTCGGCAGAATCGGTCGCCCCTGCAAGCAAGCTTGCATGCGCTCTAGCGGAACTGTGGTGAACGACTCTCGCTAGTGACGATCGACAGCCCAATTGCACTCGGCCTTTACGGCCGGGACAACGGTTGACACGGACGCACCGGGGATACGCGATGAATGGCTGCTCAAGCGACATGGTTCTTGCGCAACTGCTCGATGAACAGTTGAACGAGCTCGACCATTCCTCGATTTCCGAGCACGTTCAGGGGTGTGTCCGTTGTCAGGAGCGGCTGAAGTCGCTCACCAGCCAGGCCTCGGTACTGCTCGATTGGGAGGCGTTTGATCGTCTGCAGAGCGATCCTTCACCGACCTTGGATCACCTTGAAGACGGTGTCCCGGCATCGGCGCTCCTGATCAACCACTTTGACGCGATTGTGCCCAGACGTTCTCCGGCGGAATGTGGATCTGAATCGGACCTTCCAGCGGTCGACGGTTACGAGATATTGGCCGAGCTAGGTCATGGCGGAATGGGGGTCGTCTACAAGGCATTCCAGCAGCGATTGAGCCGCCTCGTCGCTCTCAAAATGATCCGCGCGGGGAGTCTGGCGAAACCCGAAGATCTTGCCAGGTTTCGGATCGAGGCCGAGGCGGTCGCCAAACTATGCCATCCCAATATCATCCAGATCTACGACATCGGCGAGGTTGGCAATCTGCCCTTTGTTGCCCTCGAGCTGCTGGAAGGGGGGAGTTTAGATGGCTCCTTGAAGAGGACGCCTCAGCCCGCCAAAAGCTCGGCGGTTTTGCTGGCGACGCTGGCACGGGCAATCCACGCCGCCCATCAGGCCGGGATCGTCCATCGCGACTTGAAGCCATCCAACGTCTTACTTGGCTCCGACGGAACTCCCAAGATCACCGACTTCGGCCTGGCCAAGCGGCTCGAGGAAGAAGGATACACCGAGACCGGGCAGGTGCTGGGCTCGCCCAGTTACATTCCGCCCGAGCAAGCGCAAGGACGAGCCAAGGAGGTCGGTCCGGCCGCCGATATTTATGCGCTGGGTGCAATTCTTTACGAGATGCTCACGGGCCGGCCCCCCTTCAAGGGTACAACGCCTCTCGAAACGGTGTTGCAAGTACTGAACGAAGACCCGGTGCCGCCGTCACGTCTCCAGTCGCAAGTTCCCCGCGATCTGGAGACGATCTGTTTGAAGTGCCTGGCAAAGGAGCCACACAAGCGGTATCAAAGTGCCCTTACACTCGCCGATGACCTGGATCGTTACATCTGCGATCGTCCCATCCATGCGCGCCGGACGCCTCTCTTGGAGCGGGGATTGAAATGGGTGCGGCGGCGGCCGACGATGTCAAGCCTGCTGGCCGTCGCCTGTTTGGTCGCGTCGATCGCGGCCGCCGGTTGGCTGCGAGCGGCTGCAGACCAGAATAAAAGAGCGTTCCGAACCGAGTTTAGAATCGGGGCATTACGCAACTGGGGCGAATCTGTCCTGGCGAGGTCTCGCGATGGTCTAATCGACGGGCACTACCCGATCGAGGAGCTGTCGCTGCTCTTGGGCAAAATCGAATCAGAGCCACGCCTAGCGGAACTACGAATTCGCGCGCGATCTCTACGACCGGGCCTGGCGCCGACGTGAGGACAAACTGGCTCGCGAGAAAGCCCAGGAGCGTCTGCAAGAGTTCCTCAGGCTGCGGGACGAGGCCTTCTTCCAAGACGCGCGGATCACTGGCATCGATCAAAGGTCGACTGTGGCCGCGGTCAGGGAATCCGCAAGCGCGGCCCTCGAGATCTTCGCGGTGCCGGGCGAAAGTCTCGACGAGCGCGGCACGACAGCGCTTCCGGAATCATTCAGCGACCACGAGCGAGAAGAGGTTGCCCGTGGCTGTTACGAGATGTTGATGGTACTGGCGGACGCCATCGCTGAACCCCTTCCCGGCGAAACTGCTTCTGGGCAGGCCCGCGCTGCGCTCCAGATTCTTGAACGCGCGACGCGGCTTTCCCGCCAGCCCACTCATGCTTACCACTTGAAACGCGCGGCCTGCCTGGAGCGGGCCGGCGATCTCCACGGGGCACAAGAAGAGCGAGCGGCGGCCGAGCAAATCCACCCGTACGGCGCATTCGACCACTTCTTGAGTGGCCTCGAGCGCCACAAACGCGGCAATCTGCTTCAAGCCAAACGGCATTTCGACAAAGCCCTGGAGGCCCAGCCCAATAACTTCTGGGCCAAGTGCCTGCTCGCGATCTGCGAACTGAATAGCCGGCCGGCACAGCCGGGAGAAGCCAAAGCCCATTTAAACGGCTGTCTGCAGAGCCATCCAGAGCTTCCCTGGCTCTATCTGCTGCGCGGACTCGCCTTCGGACAGTTGGCCAAGGTCGCCGCCCGGGGAGAAGCGCAAGAACTCTTCGACACAGCCGAAGGCGATTTTCAAGAGGCACTCAAGCGTGATCGCGACGGGCGATTTCGCTACGCCCTCCTGGCCAATCGTGGACTCGTGCGATTTGAGAGCCGAAAGCTCGACCTGGCTGTCGCCGATCTCGAAGAAGCCATCAAGCTCGACCCCAGGCAGTTGAATGCGCACGTCACCCTCGCCCAGATCCATCGACAACAGCAAGATCTCGACCTGGCATTACGAGAGCTCAGCCGCGCGATCGCGCTCGAGCCGGGCTTGGCCCCCTTATACCGGACGCGTGCGTGCTGGAACCTTGAGCGTCCACGGGTAACTCCCGAGATTCGCGCCGCAGTCATCTCTGACTTCGACCAGGCCATCCGATTGGGAACGCCGAACAGCCGCGAGCTGGCAAGGGATTACGCGGAAAAGGGCCGCTTGCTGCTCGTGGACAAGCAGTTCCAGCGGGCACTCGATGCTTGCGATAGAGCCCTCACGATCGATCCCGACAACCCCGAAGTTCACCGCTGGCGCGTCGGTGCTCTGCTCGAACTCTCGCGCAAGCGAAGCGATTGAGGCGTGCGACGCCTACCTGCGCGCGGCCGTTCCTCGGCCGATCTTCTCGGGCTGCGCGGGCTTGCCAAGGCAAAGCGCAATGACTTCGCCGGCGCGATCGATGACTACACGTTGGCACTCGCTATTCATCCACGATTGCCCCAGGTACGTGGCCGGCGGGGATGGGCCTATCTCGTGTCGGGAGCACCGCAACTGGCACTGCGCGACTTCGAGGAAGTCATTCGCACAGACCCCTCAAGCGCAGACGCCTACAGTGGGCGGGGATCGGCGCACGTTGCACTGGGCCATTGCCGTCTCGCAGTTGCCGATGCCGAAGAGTCATTGCGTCACGGCGAACGAGAAGCTCGGCTACTTTATAGCGCCGCCCGCATCCTGGCGCTGGCGCTGAATCCGCCAAAGAAGAGCCAATCCGCCGCGCTTTGTCGGACGCAGCAGCCGTAGACAGCCAACGTGAGCGAGCCCTCGATCTGCTCGGCCAGGCGGTCGAGCGGACTCCGCCGCAAGAGCGGGCCGCGTTCTGGAGCGACGTCGTGCAATCAGACCACGCCTTCACGGCAATTCGCCGACATTCTGCATATGCTCGAATTGGCATGGCCGCGGTTTCGCCACGCCCAAAGTGAAACTTGATTAGAGAGCGAACCTAAGAAAGCGTGCTGATCCATCGGAATTTGACCATGAATTGCGCAAAAAAACCAGGGCTCGGCCTCGGCGTGCCGCTGCCGCGTCGTGCTTTGTGTTGGAGTGTCTCGAAGTCCGCACGGCACTCGCCACCACGTGGGGTGCCCCGCAGCTTGCGTCGTTCGCGTACGCGGCTGTGGAAGGGCGATCGGACATGAACCGCCCGGAACCCTCACTGATCGTCGAATCGTCCGCGCTTGCCTCTGGTGGCATCGGCGAGACCGTGCTGCAGATTGCCGGGCAGAGCCAGGCCCTTGGCGCCGCAAACAGGTCCTTCTCGCAGACAACGGATTCCGTAGTCATTGGTGGGGGCGTTAACGAGAGTCTCGTAAGCAGCGCGTCTCTAACGGCGAGTGGCGGCTCATTGACGGCTCCGCCCCAGTTGCCTGGTGGCATAGTCGTCCCTCACTCCCCTGCATCAGCCTCGACGCTAGATTCATTGGGCGTATTCGCAGGTATCAGGGCAATCGAGCTGACCGAATCCGCGGAAAGCACGATGGCACCTGGAGGCGGGCCGATGGGATCTTTTGATATGCGATTTGCAGACAGCGGATTGATGATGATTCTTCCGCCCGAGCCGGACGAATGGGTAGGAATTCTCCAGGGACGTGGCGTTGCGGCGGCCAACTCCGACGACAAAGACACCGACATGAGTTTATCGGGGCCGCTCCTGTGGACAGACACCGACACAGGTCTATTGACATGGATGTCGCTGACCCAGACCGCTGGTCGATCCGCCGGTCGCGGTTCGAGCCCGATCCTCGCCGAGCTGGCTCTCCAGATGAATCCTACCGGCGAAGTGGGAGGCTCGAGCGGTTTGCTATATCTAGCGACGGGAGGTCCGTCAAATCTTCTTGACGAGCTGTCTGCCCTACGCGAGGGAGATATGCTCACGACCGATCAAGCCACGGCCGAGTCCGAACAGTCGGGTTCGATACTTAACGCCGCCATGCCCTTGAACATTCTCCTTTCCAGTACCGGCGTGCCGATTCCGGCCGAGCAAGGGGATGTCGAGCAAATCGCCGAGCTGATTCCCCTTTCGGAGTCTTCGCTGGCGCTTGCCGCCACGTTATGGACGGTCCGGTCCGATTCCCAGGCGCCTGCACCTGGATCAGACCTCGCTGCCGGCGCTGCCGCCGATCCGGCACTCTCTTCCCCAACGCCCCAGCAATGGGCCGTCTTTATGACAGGCGTTGATCGAGCCTTCGAACAAACGTTCCGTGATGTCCCGATCGACACTTTTGGCAGCGACGGCCGGCACAAGAAGAGCGAGGAGGCTAAGACAGGCCTCGACGACGGTTTCCAGTGGCTCGGGCCAATTCTCCCAGGCGCCGCGGACGGATTGCGAGGCGGCAAGCAACGATCGACACGACCCGGCCAATCGTCCAGCCTCGACGAGTCGAGCGACGCTGGTGCGGCGATGCCCAGTTCGTTGGCAATCTCCCACCTCACCGAAGATGAACGCGGAGTAGCGACGTCGCAAAAACTCGAAGTTGCGCAGCCCGAGGATAGCGAAGGTCAACACGTCGTTGTGGCGTCAATGCCAGTGCTGTGGGCGGTTTCGATCTCGTCGATCGTCGCCGGCTGGTGTTTCGGCAAAAAACGCGAACGACGGCAACGCTCTTGGCGGAAGGGGGAAAACTCATCCTCAAATTCATTTCCATTAGCGTGACTCGGCCATCGCGGTCGCGGACTTTCCTGGGCAGAATGGGCGCGTCAAGGCAAAGCAAAGCGAGTGCGTCGGTCGGTCTTACTCATTGACCGATCCGTCGAGCTTGCGGATCTCTTCCTTGAGCATCTTCTGGACGCGATGCTTGGCCACGAAGACCGATGCGATCGGCATGCCCAGTGACCGCGATGCTTGAGCGCCGGTGCATTCTTCAAGAGCCATCAAGCGGAAGGCATCCCAGGTTGGTTGTGCCACGCTGCGCTCGCACTCTCGACATTGCCACCTCGAGTAGCTCGCGGTTGAAGATCTCCTCGATCCGCCGCTCGAGATCGGCTCGGGCGTCGCGGTGTCGAGCAAGGGAATCGCCGGCTGCACCGAGCGCACGCTTGCGACTGGCCATCAAATCGCTCAAGACGCGCTGGGTTATCGTTTTTAACCAGGCTCGGAAACAGCGCGACTGATCGTACCGAAGCTGGCCATTTTCTGGGTCAACTTCGTAAGTACATCCTGGGCAACGTCCTCCGCGTCTGCCTCTTGAAGACCCCAGGCCTTGCACCACCGTAAATCTTGGGGTGATATCGCCGTACGAACCGATCCCAAGCGACGGCGTTCTGCGGTTGTTCCCTCAGCATCTCCATCAATGTGAGCGATGTCTGGGAGTCGGTCGACCGGCGACATCGTGTCCCCTTCGTGGCGTTCTTGCGCGTGACTGGCAATACCCCATTCCTTTGTCGAAAACCGACCGACCAAGCCGACGTCCGTTGAGGCAATTCCCCCGGATTCGCGAAATCCGGCACGCTTTTCCAGCGAAGTGTAAGTTCACGCCCGGACGGAACGTATTTATTGCGTGAATTGTCGGCAGCAAGACCCGGTGTAGATTGAGGGACTCTGCAAGCACCCACGGATCAGAGGAAAATCGGACACGACTCGCCAATCCGACAGCATGCGGCTATTTGCCGCATTATTCCACGCTATCCACCTCAAAGCGTCGCGCCAACAGCAGTCGGATTCGGCGAGTCGTGTCCAACTATTCGACCTCCGCGCGACGACGCCGGTCGGGCGAAGTCGCCGGTGAACCTGTTCACGACGCGACGACGTTAGTCGATGTGCGACTCGCACACGCACTGCGCGTCTTGTTACGATGTTTGTAACGAACATGAGTCTGTAAGTAATCGCAAGTCCGGCGATCGCGCCGGTGAGGACGCTGATGGCAACGTATTTTTGCAGCGACCCCCACGCATTTCACGGCAATATCATGAAATATTGCCGCCGGCTCGCCTTCATGACCGCGGCCGACCAAGAGGCACTTCTGGCCCTTGAAGCCGCAGGGGGAGACATTCGCGGGTTTCCGCGTGAGCGATGAGTCGATCGATAACATGAACCGTGGCCTGGCGGACAACATCAATTCCCGAGTCGGCCCCAGTGACGTGCTCTGGTGCCTGGGCGACTGGGTTTTCGGCCAAGGGACCGACTATTACAACAAGGCCCGCTGGTTTCGCGATCAGATCCGCTGCCGCACGATCTTTCTTTCGTCTGGGGCAACCACGACGATCGCAAGATTCGCGACCTGTTCAACGCCACATTCGACCAGACCGAGATCCGCGAAGGAGACGTTCGCATCACCCTCAACCACTACCCGATGCTGACCTGGAACGGCCAGCACCATGGCTCGGTGGAATCACCCAACATTCACCTTTATGGCCACGTGCACGCGCTTTATCAAAAGAACAACGACGCGTGTCCGCTTAAGTACGCCGATGCGTGGCCAGCGCTTGATGTCGGTTTTGACGGGCACGACTATCATGTCTGGTCGCTGGAAGAGATTCTGGTCTGCTTACGACCGAGGCTCGCGGCTCTCGGCGAATTGAAAAAAGAACGGCGGCAGTTTGACCCATTCCGCGGTCGCGGACATCGCGGCGCGGATACGGAAATGCCGCTGGCCGCGTCCAACTTGGGATGATTTCAACAAATCACGGGCGTCCAGGTTTACTCATCGTCAGGCGAAGACCGGCGAGCGGGTCGTATACGAACCGGGTCCGAGCCGGCATAGTTCGATCAGCCGCCGACAGATGCCGGCTCGATCGGCCAATCGCCGGCGCGATGGCGCCTGGCTTGCTCGACATAATGCCGCCACCCGTGCTCGATCCGCTCTCTCATCGACTCGTCAACCGGGCGCAATACTTTGCCCGGAACGCCGATGACCAACGACCCCGGCGGAATCTGGGTTCCCTCGACCACGACCGCACCCGCACCAATCACCGAGCCGCGGCCGATCCGCGCGTGATTGAGAATGATCGCCCCCATCCCGATCAGACATTCGTCCTCAATCGTGCAGCCGTGCAAGATGACTCGGTGGCCCACGATCACTCGGCTGCCGACCGTGCAGCGAACGCCCGGATCTGCATGGATCATCGACAGATCCTGGATGTTCGTCTCCGCGCCGATTGAAATCTTGTCGGTGTCGCCCCGCAGGACGGCGTTGTACCAGACGCTTACATCCTTGCCGAGGTCAACGTCACCGAGGACAATCGCCCCATGGGCGATAAATACTGTCGGATCGATCATGCGATGTAGTTCCAGCAAACGGCTCGGTCATCTCGATTTTGATCATTATCGCAGCCGTTAGATTCAGACAATATGGGCTCGAGTCAGAAAGAGAAGGAGATGAAGAAAGTAAACATTGAGGAAAAGCTCAGCCAGATTCATGACCAGTGGAACCCCAGAATCGTCGGTGACTTGAATGGTCAGCACGTCAAGCTGGTCAAGTTCCAGGGGGAGTTTGTCTGGCATCATCATGACGATGAAGATGAACTCTTTCTGGTCATCAAGGGACGGTTTCGGATGGACTTTCGTGACCGGAAGGTCTGGCTTGACGAAGGGGAATTCTTGATCGTGCCTCGGGGCGTCGACCACCGGCCGGTCGCCCCCGAAGAAGTTCATGTGTTGCTGTTCGAGCCCGCTTCCACTCTGAACACCGGCAACGTCTTGGACGCACTTACAGTACACGAGCCGAATCGAATCTGAGCCAGGGGAGATCAATCTGATGAGATACGAACGATTCTTGTTGATGTCAGCAGGCCTTATTTCCATCGTGATCGTCTTGCAATCGCCGATTAAGGCAATGGGCCAGGATCGCGATCGTACCACGACCCCGTCCGCCGACCGTTCGCTCGAACCCGGCAGCCCTGCGGCGGCTCAACTCCGCAAAAAGCTCAATGACCTGCTGACAGAAGAGTTGACCCACTACTGGTATCCCCACACGGTCAGCAACAATCGGGGCGGGTTTCATCAGACGATGACCCGCGACTGGTCGCTCCGGCCCGATGTGAACGCGTTCTTGGTCTATCAAGCCCGCATGACCTGGTCGGCGGCGGCATTCGCCGAGTTTTCACCGGCGCACCACGATGAATATGTGGGATACGCTCGCCATGGGATCGCGTTTCTCGACGGCTCGATGCGCGACAAGGAACAGGGGGGATTCCATTTAGTCTTGGGTGCCGACGGTAAGCTTGACCCTCGCCTGGGCGATGAAAAACACGTCTACGGCACCGCCTTTGTCGTCTACGCTGCGAGTGTAGTGCGCCAGGTGACTGGCGATGAGCGAGCGCTCAAGGTTGCCCGCGACGCGTTTGATTGGCTGGAACAGCACGCCCATGATGCCAAGCACGGCGGTTACTTCGAGGCAATCCGCCGCGACGGAACTCCGATTCTGTCGTGGCAAGCTGGTGCGCCGCAATGGCAGCGGACGGACCGTCTCGGCGTCTATTACGGCTTCAAATCGATGAACTCACACATTCATCTTCTCGAAGCACTGACCGAACTCGCCAAGGTCGACAATCGCCCCGTCGTGCACGAGCGGTTGCGCGAGACGTTTCTCGCCGTGCGCGACCGCATCGCCGTCGAACCGGGTGCGCTCAATCTTTACCTGACGCCCGACTGGCGCGATACCTGGCGCACGACTCATTCGGCCACGACATCGAGACGGCTTATCTGCTTGTCGAAGCGGCTCGTGAGCTGAAGATGCCCGAGGATTCTCGGACATGGCAGGTCGCCCACCTCTTGGTCGATCACTCGCTCGAGTGGGGCTGGGACGAGCGGTACGGCGGCTTTTACGATAAGGGTGAATCGTTTGGCGGCCAAGCGTTCGACCTGAAAAAGGTCTGGTGGACCCAAGCCGAGGGCCTGAACACGCTCTTACTCATGCATCAAAATGACCGAGGCCACACGGACCGCTACGCCAAAGCATTCTGGAAGCAATGGGACTTCATCGATAAGCACTTGATCGATCCGATTCACGGCGGCTGGTTTGCCGAGACGACGCGCGAAGGCCGGTTGATTGGTGACGGGGCCAAGGCCAGCCAGTGGAAAGCCAACTATCACACGTCCCGCGCACTGATGAACGTCGTGCGAATGCTGGATGCGACTGCGGCCGCCAAAGGCCGATGATCTCACGGTCATGCATTGCTTAAGCAGGCACCTATCGCCATCATCGACAAGGACAGCGAAGAGCGTGCGCCGATATTTCTCACATGGCGCTCCCCCAGTTATTTTCAAGGGCTTGAACGCCGGCAGCCTGGGTGAGTTAATCTCGGTCGACGGCCCTTGAGAACGCTTCGGCCACGGATTCTTCGATCTGAATACCGTTCAGACCCTTGGCGACCAGCGTGCCATCAGGACCGATCAGAAACGACTTCGGTGTTTGGAAGGGATCATATTCAATCGCGATCGGGTCGAGACCGTGATCCCGGAGAACAACCTGTCGGCCCGGCAGCCCGCTGACCTTGATAATCCTGGCAGCCACTTCCGCATCGTCGACCAGGCAGAGGTTGACCATCGTGAACCGGTCGTTGTTGCGAAATCTATTGGCAACAACCTTCAGATGAGCGAGGTCGTCAAGTCTGTTACTCACCGCGTTAGGGGCCCAGAAATGAAGCAGCACGAATCGGCCCCGGAGGCCTTCGCTGCTCAGTGCGGTTCCATCGAGCGTTAGAACGGAAAACGACGGCGCCAAGTTGCCTAATTCCGGCGGCTTGGGCCGCTTTCGCAAGGTCACGGTCAACTCCGTGAATCCCCCTTCCGCAAGTTTGAGCCGAGGAACGGTCTTGGGGACATAATCCTGGCACGCTGCAATGATCTTGTATTCATGATCCGGCATCAGGCTCTTGCTATAGTACCGGCCATCGGCTTTGCGGACGAAAGCATCGCCGTAGCCGCTCAGGTTCACGATGAATTGGCCGCGGACATCTACTTTCGTCTCAGGGGTACGATTGTCTTCCGTTTTGACGGTGACAACGACCTTGGGAGCGCGATAACTGACGATTGTGATTTTGCGGTCTTTTTCGATCGTCCCGAGCAATCTGCTACCCCAGTAGTTGAGCGGACCATTCACTTCTTCGCGGGTCTTGTAGGCGATCGTTTCGTCGGAGGGAAATGCCTCGAAAGCTGTGTGTTGCAAACCCTCCGGAACCCTAAAAACGATGCGGCCATCGGCGTCGGGCCGACCCCGCACCCCCCAGTCCATTCGGTCGCTGGTATCCTGCGGCTCTAGATCGTTGAGCGCCGAGAGCTGCCAATCGTCTTCGAAAGAGCAAAAATTGCCGAAAGGATCCGACATTCCTTGCGCGTTGGGTATAAGACCCGATATGCGGGTCGCTCCCCCGAGAGCCGGCCTCCCTTGGGAATCGACAAATTCGGCCTCGACCTGCACCGTGGGCATCTCCCGCAACACCAGTGGTTCCGGCACAACGTCTTTCTGCATGTAGACCTTGACCGGCTTGATGACCCGCGCCGTTGGAAGGATTGCCAGCGCGAACGGGTCGACACTGGCGTTTCCACCGTTGTCACCGTCGCCAAAGATCCGATAATTTGCGGTGCGGAGCGGGCCGAGAATGAAGCTGCCGTCGGCCTCGGTCGTGGCCGAGTGCCGGTCTTCGCCCCAAACGGGATATGCCTTGATGGTCTGCCTGGCGATCGGCCGGCCTTCCAAGTCGACGAGCTGGCCTGAGAGCTGGACGCCGCGCTCGAGCACGATTCGGCCCAGGTCGGTGGGGGCCCAGACGTCCGGATGCTGGTCAGGCTGTGCCGTCCCATAGAAATGCTGATAAGGGGCATAAGGGAAGCTGCGCCTTCGTCGGCTGAGGCGGCATCACATAAAGAGCGACCCCGTGAGACTTCTGCATCCGGAGTCGCAACCGGCCGTCGGTGTCGGTTTGACCCCGGCACTCGTCAGCAAAATGGGCAGAAAGATTGTTTGAGCCCACGCAATTCACGAGGAGACACGGCACGCCGACCGCCGGCTTGCCAGCCGGTGTGACAACCAGGGCTGTGTACTCGATGCCCTTCTCGATCGTGATAGTCTCGAAGAACGGCGGGTCACCCATAGCCTTACCGCTCAGCAGCGACGTGAGATCCATCTCCCACGATTTCCTCGAAATAAATCCTGGTTTGCTCACGCGCAGCGTGATCGTGACTCGACGGTCGGCGACCTGTTCGGGCGGAAATGCGAGCTGAAAGCGGCCGTTGCGATCGGTCCAAATCGTGCTCAAACCAGCCCAGGGAGGACTTGATTGAGGGTCCGCACCTCGCACCAAGCGATCCACAACAATTGAGGCGTCAGCCACGGAATTGCCGGTTCCGAGCTCGACCACGCGACCGCTGAATGAGACACCTGAGCCGGGCTTGGCGACTTCGGGTTTTTCCGGTGGCGGAATGGCGGAGGAAATAACCGACGCGTGCGCCGGGCGATGCACGAATAGTAAAGCTGTCAACGTCGTCTTCGCAAGCGCTCTTGCGGCTACGGCCTGCGCGAACGACCTTCTGGAGAACGCTTTGAGCGACCCGCCGATTGCTTGGCCGACCCGTCGCTCGATTTGTGTCGAGACCACGGCACGAACCCCACGAGAATTGTTTTGTCGATCGCTACAACACCTCGATACATCGGATCCGGCGGCGATAAGGGTCAAAGAGAACCCTGCACCCTGCTCGGATCAATCCTCACTTTTGAAGGGTCTAACTTAATCTGACCGACGTCGGTCGTCTTGTCCACCTCGACATTGATCAGTTTTCCTTGACCCAGCTCTTCTAAAACCCAGCCTGCAGACGGCTGCCACAAGACCAGACGCTGCTCACCGACTGGTACACCGGTGATTTCAAAGGAACCGTCTTTCTTTGTGACGGCAAAGAACGGATGGTCGAGGACCTTGATGTATGCCTTCATCCACGGATGAATATCACATGTTAGAGGAATGATCCTTTTTTCAGCAACAAAGGTTTTTTCAAGTGCTCCGTTCCCGGAAATCATTTGATTGAACGCCGGATTCGTGAACGGCGCCAGGTGGAGATTATGGTTAGCGGAGTCGCTTGAGTGGAATACAACCTTTTGATCTTGATGAATCACCGTGACGTACGGAATGAACTCACAGTTCTTCTGATCGATAACGACCGTTGGCGTCTCGGCTAAAAGTGCCTTCTCTGCCTTTGGGTTCCTTCCCTTTGGTTGAATAAGATAGGCGATGCCGTACTCGATACCCTTTGTCACAGGGTCGACGACCAGTTGTCGGTCTGGGATAGCACTCGTTGCCCCACAGATGTTCGGATCACGCCCAGCCTTGCCGACGGCGACAAGCGGGTCTAAGACCGGAACAGTGGGCCCGCCCCAGACCAGCCTTCCCTTGATCGACCCGAATCCGTTGTCGCGAAAATCAGCGTTGACTACCTTGACCTCACGCGCAGAGGTCGAGGCTCGAGACCCCGACTGCGGCGCTCCGCCAGAAATGACAGCCACGACGCATACCAGGAGACCTGAGCTGGTGAGCAAAACCCAGGGATTTCGAGCTTTTGAAACATTAATCTTGTGCGTTCTTTCCCAATCGGACAGTTTAACCGTTGTCATATCAGTTCTCCTGTTCTTAGAACGCTCGTTTCGCACCCAGCCCTCGTCCCGAGCCCAATTGTCAGCGCCGAGTGTGTATCGGCGACCATTCACGGATTGGTCGGGGGCGGGTCCGCTTCGACATGAATCCAGAGCCGGGCGGTGGCACATTCCGACTTCCGCCACATTCCCGCTCGGCAGCCGGCCATCGTACCCATGCGGAGACCGTCCCCCTCAGCAGGCGGGTGAGGATTAGGCCAAACAGGATGACAGGGAGTCCAAGCACTGCCACTGGCGCCAGAGAGCGGAGATCCGAAGGTGGACCGCGTCGAATCCAGGTAGCCGCTGCCGTAGCAAATGATCTAACCACGACACCGAACGCTACACCGACGGAGGTCGTGCATAGTACCCGGCTCAACCAATCCTTGAGGGGTCCCGTCCTGGCCAAAAAGATCGTGACGAGGGCAAATACGAGAGGTACGCCGGTTGCACCCACCACGAGCATCGTCGTCCAGGTCGCAATGCCGGCCTCGGCAAGTCGCACCAAGGGAAGGACGTACGCCGTCGCGAGTGCGCAACCGACCACCAGTTTCATCATTTCAAGCAGAGTCAGCCTCATGGATCTAGCCTCGTTTGGCTAATTGGCACGGTTTAATCTCTGATCGACCTGCTCCACGTTCCGGCATCGTCGCATGTCCGACTGTTGCGGAAAAATGCGTCACGCGTCCTGTTCGATCGCTGTGGACATCCAGTAGGCTTTGGACGACAGCAACGCGTCGTCGACAGCAGGGTCGTCGAGAGCAGCCACCTGCGGGATGAAGCCCAAGTCATGGCGTGAGATGAGAGCTTCGGATTTGTCGCATTGGCAGTGGCTGATAAGGCGGTCATTGGCCTTCCGTAAGTACATGTGTTTCGTCATCGTCGAGCCCGGACCATTTGTCTTTGAGGGTTTACACCCTTTCGATCAGCGACTTCGAGGTCTGGTTCGGCACTTCAGATCAGGATTACATGTTCGCCAAGTCAAGGGAAGGGTTTAACGCCGCTCTCGAGGCCGATCTCGGTCGCGGTATGCTCACCGTGAAAGTTCGGGCAAATCTCTGGCCGGGCGTGTCGGTTTCAGTCAGGTAGGGTATCACTTTGGGAGCCCAGTGGGTACCAGCAGAACGGTTGCAGCGCGATCCGTTTGGCCCTCGCACGTGCATGGTCACGGCCTGCAGGCTCTCTCGAGGCGGTGGTGTTCGGCGAGGGGTCTCCGTTCATGAGACTTCCCGTCATCCGCCCAGGCACACGCCCGCCCAGCGCCTCAGTAGACAAATGCCTCTTCAAGCGTCGGCTTGTCGTCGATCAAAACGAACGACTCGAATTTTGCCGTGAGCGGCTTTTTCGAGAGGTTCGAGGCGCAGAGGCCAATCTTAACTTGGGCGGGATAGTCGAGCGTGACGTCATGGAGCGTTTCCAGGCTCTTGCCGTCGTTGAAGCTGAACAGGCACTTGATACGATTTCCCGTTCGTACGACCGATAAAACCGCCGTCGCCGTGGGGTCGCTTGGTAACGGGATGTAAAAATACGCGAGTTCCTTGCCGTTGCGAACGACCTCAACCAGCGGCTCGCGGATCTGCACGGCTCCGTCGGTCCGGCATGCCCGCTCGAGTCGCACGAAGTTGTCCTTATCGTGATAAACCAATAAGCCGCCTGATTGGAAGCAGATCCTCAGTTTCTCCCCCTTCGGGTCCCTGATTGGATGAAGCCCAGAATCCAGATCGCCGCTTTTCGTGACGAAGGCCGCAAAGTCCCCATCAATTTCGGCCAGCGTCCGGGGGGCGTTGTGAACCGGCTTGTTTTGCTTGGTGCACACCTTTGGCGAGAGGCTGAAAGCCTGATGGGCCGGGACCGAGATCGTGACCCGATGATTCTGCGTGTCCTTGGAAAGCTCGCATGCGTTGGGCTTTCTCGGGTCGGCATCTGCCACGAGCACACCGAGCTTCGCCAAGCTTTGGTGCTGCAAGTGTCGCCTCAGCTCGTTGAGCTTGTCGCCATCGCTGATTCGGGCGTCTCGATCGGGAAGTGTCCAGGCCCGCGGAGGGGAGTAACTGGTCTTTCCCTCGGCGTTCGTGTGCAGCGTTTGGACCAGGATGCGCCGCGCGCCCGGGGCCTTTTTGTTCAGCGAAAGGCGCGTGTGGCCGCTGGCAAACGACTTGTCCATCTCGAGCTCCACCGGCACGGTACCCGGCAGCGGCGGCCAGCTGCCGTCCGTGCCAGGAGCCAGTTTAGCCCCCTTGTCCGCAGAAGCGACCAGCATTTGAACCCCCTTAATCTGACTGTTGGGGTCGACAATCTGAGCTTTCACGTGCAGGTCCAGCGTTGGAGTTTGACTCTGCTTGACGATCAAGTCCATCGCGCCGACTCTGCCGCCAAGAACGGCCCTCAAGTCCGCTGCCGGGATGGCCAGGTCGATGTCGTCGACCCCGTTAGGCTGCGCGATCGCCACTCCAATCAGTCGCCCCTTCTCATCAACGAGTGGTCCGCCGTTGATTCATCCCGTTCCAATGAGCAAAAATCGCATCCGAGTCCAAAACGCCGACACAGCTCCCAGCAAAAGCCCGTCTGAATCGATCCGTCGAACCATCCGCGCGCGTCATACCAAGACATACATGATTGCATGGCTAATCAATGCGAATGGAGCATGTGACTGCCCGTAATACGTACGGGTTTGAGATTTCTTGCAGTTTTTTCGCAAGCCGAGCAAAAAAAGTTGGTTTTTGACAGGCGTGGATGCATGAAATAGATTAGGACTAGCCGGTCGAATTGGCGAGCAAACGCGGAAACAGCATATGATTTGCGCTCTCAACGGTAAGACTTCTTGGTTCCACTTGGGACAGGCACACGGGGACCAATTGAGAACATCCTGGGCGATCGCTCTCGTCTTGCTGATTGGCAATGAGTCCTCCGCACAGTGGGAGCCCGTGCCGAATGTCACCAAGGCGCGGCTGCGCGGTTTGGCTATCGTGAGCGAGAAGGTCGTGTGGGCAAGCGGGACCTCGGGAACGTTCATTCGCACCGACGATGGCGGAGTGACCTGGAAAGCCGGCCATGTCGAGGGTGCCGAGGGTCTCGACTTCCGCGATATCCACGGCGTGGACGACCGCAAAGCATTCTTGCTGTCGATCGGCGAGGGAGCAAAATCCCGCATTTATCAGACCGATGACGGAGGCGCCACCTGGGCGCTTCGGTTCCTGAGCCAGGACGTTAGAGTCTTTCTGGACGCGTTTTCGTTCTGGGACGCCGATCACGGAATCGCACTGGGCGATCCCGTGGATGGACGCTTCACCGTGTTCGTGACTGATGACGGCGGCATGAATTGGAAACGATCGAACGCCGAAAACATGCCGCAGGCACAGAAGGGCGAAGGGGCGTTTGCCGCCAGTGGCACCTGTCTGGTCGTGCAAGGCGAACGAAACGCCTGGTTTGGAACGGGAGGCGCAGGTAATGCCCGGGTGTTTCGCTCGGCGGATCGCGGGCAAACCTGGAGCGTCGAGAGTACGCCGATTTCGGCTGCCCAACCGTCCTCCGGCATATTCTCCCTGGCATTTCGCGATCGCGACCATGGAATCGCCGTCGGGGGCGACTATAAAGAGCCCAACAGGTCCGCGCCGGTCGTCGCCTTGACGTCTGATGGAGGCCGCACGTGGACCCTTCCCGCGGGCAAGCCGCCTGATGGCTATCGTTCGGCTGTGACGTATGTGCCGGGCGCATCGCGTTCAACTGCTGTGGCCGTCGGACCGACGGGGACAGATCTTTCGGCCGATGGCGGCGAATCGTGGACTCCGCTCGGGACAATGGGCTTCCATGCGGTCGCTTGCGCCGGCCCAGCCGATTCCCTTTGGGGAGTCGGCGAGAATGGAACGATCGCCCGGCTTCGCGGGTTGCTCGGAGCGAAACCGTAGCGTCCTGGATCGAGACAGTTTTGCGATGACGAGAGCAGGAACTGAGTTGGTTCGTTTCAAATTACCTGCGACTGGTTGCGACGAGTCGGTCTAGTACCCATCGCGTCAGGCCAGGGAAGTGTCGGCTCGCATAATCGGTCAGTTGCGCGTCCCAGTCGGGAACGATCCAGAATTGTTTTAAGGCTGACTTTGACGTGCTGCCCTACCAGTAGATGTAGCGCTGGAAAAGTTCGCGGTCGCGCGGGGAGAGCTCGTCGATATCGGGCACCAGGAAGCGGTTGTCTTCCAGATCGACGAGGATCTTACCCCGCGAGGCGAAGTCTTGAGCCTGGCTTTGATTCGAGCGCATCATAAATTCGGTTAACCCCTGCTCGGTTCGGACTCGAAAATGAAGGTGGCCGTACTCCGGCTTGATCTCTTCGATGGCTGTGATCCGTCGCAGGAAATAGCGACGAGCGAGCGCGGCACGCAGCAATTCCTGATTGCGTGCGGACCATCGTCCCACATGCCGAATGATGGCGAGCTCGCGCTCCTTGCCCTCGCGGTCCCAGATGCGCAGGCTGATATAGTCTTCTGGAACCGTCGCCGGGAAACAGCGGATGGCAAAGACGCCGCGGTGAATTGTGCCATCGGCCATCTCGATCTCCAGCGATTCGTGGCGACTCGCACGAAGCTGAGCCGATTCGGGTTCAAGCCACCTGGGTGCGAAGTCGCTGAAGTTGGCCGCACTTTCCGCTGCGTGATCGCGTTCGGCCGCGTCACCGAGGTCACAGGTCGGCTCGTTCAGGGCGGTTTCCATTTGCGTATCGCGTACGATCCGTGACTGGATTTTCACCAGACGCGCGTATTTGGCGTCAAGATTCAGCAACTGCTTATGCGTGCCTTGTTCGACCAGGCGGCCCTCGTCGAAAACTAAAATCCGGTCAGAGTCACGCAACGTGCTCAGTCGGTGCGCGATCGCCAGCGTGGTACGACCGCGGGTTAGTACGCGTAAGGCTTCCTGAATCGCCTTCTCGGATTCAGTGTCGACGCTGCTGGTGGCCTCGTCGAGGATCAACACCTTGGGATCGTAAAGTAAAGCGCACGCGATCGAGACGCGCTGCCTTTCGCCACCAGAGAGGCCTGCGCCGCGTTCGCCGAGCCAGGTGTCGTAGCCCAGTGGCGCACGGACAATGAAGTCGTGAGCCTGAGCCGCGCGCGCCGCCGTGATCGCGTCCTCCGCGGTGGCGTCAGGCCTACCATAAATGAGGTTATCGCCGATCGTGCCTCGAAACAAAAACGGTTCCTGAAGGACCACTCCGACGTTTTGCCGCAAGTCACCCGTGTCAAGGGACCGGATGTCCACGCCGTCGAGCAGCACGCGGCCGGCATTGACGTCGTAAAATCGGCTGATCAGGTTGACAAGCGTCGTCTTGCCGCTGCCGCTGCGACCCACGATGCCGATCTTCTCGCCAGGTCGAATCGTGAAATCCACGTCTTTCAGCACAGGAAGATGTTGCTCGTATCCAAACGTGACGTTTTCAAAGCGAATCTCGCCGCGGGCGAGCGGCAACTGGACCCGCTCGGCGGGCTGGGCGGTGTCGGTCGGGGTATCGAGCAATTCAAAGACCCGCTGAGCGCCGGTCATGAAACTGGTAAGCCACGTTGTCAACTGCGACAGCGTTGAAAGTGGAGCATAGAACATCGCGAGATAGGCCAGAAATGCCATGAGCGAACCCAGCGTCATGGTGCCGGCTAGCACTTCGCGGCCGCCAACGTACCAGACGATCAGGCCGCCGAGGCTGAAAATGAGAGCCGTGATCGCCGAGAACGAGGCCGTTGCTTGTTCGACGGTCACACGTGAGCGCCGCAGATATTCGCTCGATCGCTGAAACCGGTCAAACTCACGCGGTTCTTGAGCAAACGCCTTCACAACGCGAATTCCCGCCAGCATTCCTGACAATGTGCCGGCTTGACGGCTACTGGAATCCCAGTACCGATAGTAACTCGGATAAATTCGCCGCCAGAAGTAGAGGCTTCCTCCCACGACGAGCGGGGCCGGGATCAGCGTATAGAGAGCCAGTTTCGGGTTGAGCGTGAAGAGCATCACGCCCACTGCGATCACCTGAGCGATCTGGAGCAAGAATCCGCCGGTGATCTGTTGCAGCAAGTTGTGCAATACCTCGCTGTCGTAGGCAACGCGGCTGACAAGCGAGCCCACCTGATGGCGATCGTGATAACCCACGCCCAGCGCGTGCAGCTTTCTGACCAGTTGGGAACGCAACTCGAACGTGAGCGCGACGCCGACCCTGTTGGCCAGCAGCCCCTTTGCCCAATTGACAAATCCCAGGAAGACGCGCGTGGCCGCCAGTGCCATCACAACCACGAGGAGCGCGGCCAAGAGGGAATGCGCTTTTGGCGTGGCTTCACCTCGGGCTAGAATGCCGTCGACCAAATATTGCTGTAACTTCGGAGGCGCCAGCTCCATGGCCACGCCAAAGAGCATCATCAGGCACATGGCCAGCGCAGTGGGCCTCTGCGGCCCCAAAAGCTGCCAGAGCCGGTGAGCGATCGCTTTTTTCGGCAAGCAACGAGGGCATGAGTCGCCGGTCGTTGCTAGCCGCAAACCGCATTTGGCGCAATGAGTTGTGTCCTGCTGCTCTTCGGGGTGAACAGTCACGTCGCCTGACTTGCGAAGCTCCTCCATCTTCTGGGCCAGCAAGTGGAACCGTGCCGCATGTGTATTCGAATAGCGAGCCAGATCCACCCAAGTCTCGTCGACATATGCTTGCAAAAAGCCCGAACCCATGGCCCCTTGAGCCCGAAACTTTTCCACGCGGGCGAGCGGCAGATGATTGACGAGCTCGGGCTGTCGATCGTCGGCGACTACGGCGACGTTGTCCCGCGTGACGACGACCCGGTGGCCGCGGAGATCGCCTGCTAAGGAAAGATCGGTGGATGTGGAGAGCAGAATTGGAACACCATTGAGCTGCCGGTGTTCCAGCAGCTCTTTGACCTGACAGGGAACGGCTTCCTGGATC
Source organism: uncultured Isosphaeraceae bacterium (assembly GCA_963850935.1). Lineage (GTDB taxonomy): Bacteria > Planctomycetota > Planctomycetia > Isosphaerales > Isosphaeraceae > CAWFRS01. Next base: position 416,627 of record CAWKNT010000010.1, on the reverse strand, counting down.
ATCGAATCGGATAGGCTTTCCTCGTGGGGTCGGATATCGGATGCGCGAGGCTGTCGTTTTGCGGGGTTTCCGTCACGGACGATAATCGCCGCCACCGGTCTGAATTTGCGTCCCTTCGCAATTCACCATGGCAGCGGTCCGCTTGGTCCCCAAGTCCACGTTCACAACTACGGCACACCAATCAATCTAGTTCGGTAGTCAAGGGTTTGACGAACATTTTGCGACGCGACGCGATTTCTCTAGAAGCATGCGTCTGCGCACAGCCAGCCGTAAGTGGTCACTGGAACGCCCGCGATCGCTGGCAGGCCAGCTCGGATTTTGAATAAAACCGCGCGGGCGCGAACATCTTCTTTGAGTCAACCGTCAGTCTTGGTGTGAGACGACGTAAGACGTCATGGCTAAGAACGGAATGCGGCACGTTTGCTCGAGATGACCAAATACTAGGATGGGGCGCGCGATGAACCGCTCAGGTAAGCGATCAATTCATCGATACCGAGGCAGAGACCGATTCGCCCCAGGATCGACCAACCCGCATTCGTTCTATCCCCTGCGCTGGTGACACCCGGCCATTTGCCACATGTCGTGGTGAAGTTGGAAGGCCCGGTGTCAACAACCACCGGGCCTTGTTGTTTTCACGGGTCGGTAGCTGAGACGGATTAGCAGCGGTCTGAAAAGCCGCAGACGTGGATTCGAGCGCCACCCGACCCATTTTTGGCCGGCACGGCCAAAAATGAGAGCAGGAGAGCGGAGAAAGTAGTGAGGAGATCGCGAAAAAACGATGTCCGATCTCCTGCGGTCTACTCACTACTCACTACTTTCTGCTTTACCGGGAGACTTGAGTCACGAGTGAGTATCTGAATTTGATCAACTGTTCACTCATTTCAGGTCCGGGACGTAGGAAAGCCTGGCAATCCGCCTGCCTTGGGAGCAGGAGAACGCCGGTTTGAATCCGGCCGTCCCGATTTTTGGCCGCGATGCGGCCAAAAAATAGACGCGGAGAGCGGAGAAAGTAGTGAGGAGAGCAGAAATCACCCGCGCCGATCTCCTGCGGTCCACTTTCAACATTCTACTGTTCACGGTGCAAGGGAGTTATCCCATGAAGACCCGATTCAAACGAATTCCCCGGATTGATCTTCACCGGGGCCGTGGTGTAACGGCGGCATATCGGCCTTTTAAGCCGGGAGGTGGGGGTTCGAGTCCCTCCGGCCCCATCGGCGCCTAGCTCAGCGGCAGAGCGCTCTCCTTATAAGAGAGCGACGGCGGGTTCGATTCCCCCGGCGCCGACCGTCTGGATACTGACTCCGCACCGGCCCGTAGCTCAACGGGAGAGCACTCGGCTGATAACCGGAAGACGAAGGTTCGACTCCTTCCGGGCCGACTGGACAGCGATCGCTCAACAGGTTCGTCCGGGACCAAAGCTCTAGTGGCAGAGCCCCTGGCTCTTAACCAGGCACGTGAGGGTTCGAGCCCCTCTGGTCCCATTCCGACTTTCGCACTGGTCGTTTAGCGGCGAAGACTCCGCACCCGTAATGCGGCGACGTGGGTTCGAGTCCCACCCGGTGCTCTGGGTTTCTTTGACAATTCGTCTTCGGAAGGTTGTGCCCATGATGTAGCGGCAGCCTATCGCCTTGCCAAGGCGGAAGTGCGGGTTCAACTCCCGCTGGGCACTTCAAGCGTTCGGCCGGCTCAGCCGAACAATTGACGATCAACGAAATGAAGGTCGTGAGGGTCGTAATACGAGTCTACCCAAGCGTCGGTCGTTCCCAGGAACCACCCAGCCGATGCCGCCAGTTGCCGTTTCGACGGCGAATTCGCCGCGATCGAAAGCACCGCTTTTCTTTTGCTCTTTCCGCGCCCTTTCGTCGAAGCTGCCTTGTCCAAGAAGTCAAAATGATCGACGAGCGCGAGCGCTTCGATCGCGAAGGCGGTGGCGATGCCGCCGTCGTGAATTGCGATCAAATTGTCGCCGTTCTCTTCCTCGCCCCCAAGCGCGAGATTGGACGAACCGCAATACACGACCGGATTGGCTCCGTTGAAACCACAGACCACAAACTTGTGGTGTATTTGATGGCCGGGCCCGATCTGCTTGATCTGATTGAACGGCGGCGGTAGCTGAGTCGAGCCTGGCTTGCCCGTGACGAGTACGCCCTTCTTGCTCCGCGACGTGTAGAGTTGCGTACCCTGGGTCGTATCCGTGATGCCGTAGGAAAAAATATCTTGATCTGCGTGCAGCTCCCTGAGCGCGGGGTAAACCGGTCCGGTCGCTTTGGTGTCGAGTTCCATGACAGCAAAGAAAACGCTGCCGTTCGTGGTCTTCGCTTCCTGCCGGACACGGTCCACCAGTCCGTCGAGAATCTTCTCGGCGAAATCGGCGCCGTGGGGCGAAAACGTGATCTCGGTAACAGGTGTCTGATTCGACGTAGCGCTAAACACCTGGGTAGATAGCTTTGTCGCAAGGAAAGTCTTTAACTTAACGTCGCCATTCCACGACGCATCAAACACGTCTCGATACTGACTCGCGACCTTTGGGTCGTCAAAAATGATTACGTGATTGGAATTCACGTAGATGCCCGTGATCGAGAAATTCGTCGAGCCTGTGAGGACCTTTCGACCACCGCTCGTATCGGAGACGATCATCACCTTATCGTGAGAGTAGCGGCCGAATTTGCCGCGTTTAATTGCCGCACCGGCTTTCGCGACCTGATTGAACGACTTCTCGAACAAATCTTCGGGCGCGGCCTTCTTCGCGGTGCTCTTGTGCAACGAGGCATTGTCGAGAATCACGCGCACTCGGCCCTCTTTCGCCAGTTGCAAGAGACTGGTAATCACCTGGGGCTCGGAAAGGTCGTACGCAAACACATCCAAATGCAGCGACTTATCGGCGAGAACTTCGTCGAGCAAACCAAGGATTTTCACCCGCGCGGTAAAGCCGCTCCATGTGTACTGATCCTCGAAGGTAAATGACTTTCCCTGCGAATTAGTGCCGGCAACTTGAGACGTGTCATAAGTCAGCTCTTTACCTGGAGGGCGAAGCGGCGCCTTGAGGCCGAAATGGTCGACGAACGCTTGGGACTGAACGAAGCCTCGCGTGAAGCCAAGTTCAACCCCCTTCACTCGAAACGGCTGAACATCGACTTCGGTAGCGATTGTTCGGTTCGCATCGATGGGAAGGAGCGATTGATGATCATCGAAGAATCGCGGGGTGACTCGGTAAACGTATTGGCCAAACTCGACGGTCGTGGTGTGTGTAGATCCCGGCACGTGCAACCAGCGGAATTTGTGAAACGGGGCGTTGATGCTGGAATATGCCGGCTCGGCGGCGACGTGGGCATGGTCGCCCGGCTTTTCGAACTGAAGGCTATTCCACAAATAAAACGGAGCCTGTCCCGGAGGCTGGACCTGAATGGTGAATCCGGCCAGGTTCCTGGCGCTTTCCCGGTCAGGCAGGTTGAAAGCAAGCAACGTCTTGGCGTCGCCGCGGTAGGACTTCACCGATAACCCGGATGTCGTGCTCTTCTTGCGAGCCATCGCTCATACCTTCCTTACGCGAGCCACTACGTGCCGCGGATGAACTCCCCACCGGAATATGTGATTCTCGGTTTAGAGCCTAACCCTTGCGTAGTCAAGACCGTCGTGGCGATTCGCGAGAAGAAGTTCCAACACCGGTGTGGCCCAACGGTAGGGCGGCGCCCTGTTAAGGCGACGATTGGAGGTTCGACTCCTCCCGCCGGTGCTTGAATGTGATTGTTATGAGCGCGGATCTTTCGCGGTGCTTGAATGTGATTGTTATGACGCGGATCTTTCGGCGTTCGCAGAAACGGAAGGGCAAGCCGATTGGCGACGGCACCCGACTCGAAATCGGGCGAGCGATGAGCCTTCAGGGTTCAACTCCCTCTCCTTCCGCTCATGAGTCTCGGGAATCGGCTAACTGGCAGGCGGCCTGACTTTGAATCAGGAGGTGGAGGTTCGAATCCTCCTTCCCGAATCACCGACTCCGGGGTAGTTGCTGCTGGTAGTGACGCCACGCTCTGAACGTGGAAGGTAGGCAGTAGACATTCGCAATTGATGGTCGGCGTTTATGGCTCGGTAGGCAACCGGCAGACCACTCTCGCTTAGAACGAGAGATGCTGAGGGTTCGAATCCCTCCTGAGCCAATTCCGTCCATATGCCCTCGCGCGAAGCAGCATGAACAGCGGACTTGAGAATCGGACGGTGTCCGGCCATGCCGCGGCGATATTGCCGAGACACGCTGACCTGTAACCTTTAGCCGAGGTGCATCGAAGTGGTTTCGGCGCGCGTTGCCATCTCGTGAACCGTCTCGCGGCTCCAGATGATGAAGAGAGGAAGATTCACGACGCCGAAGAGCAACGAGATCATTCCCAATGCGTTCGGGCCAGGATCAAACCTGAAGAAAAAATAGCCCGCCAGCGCCAATCCACCGGCGGTATAGAGGCCCGTGATTGTCGTGATGATCACTGAGCCGCCCAGTTCTGCGATCATTTCCGCACGCATTGCACATTCTCCCATCCAGTCGCCCCAGCATTCTGCTGGACAGTGAGACGACACGACTGTGAGACGTGCAAACGTTGCGCCGAAACTGCTGGATAAAGGACCGCGACACGACTTCGCATTCTAGAACCCGCGCGGCACATAATCGAGCATCACCAGGATGAGCAAGATCACCAGAAGCGTCCCCAAGGCGCCGCTGGGACCGTAGCCCCACCGGCGGGAATAGGGCCAGGTCGGCAAGCCGCCGACAAGCAGTAGCACCAAGATAATGAGCAGCAGCAGTCCCATCGGAATTATCCTAAATCAAGAGTTGTCGTTTTTGGGAATCTCATTCACATCTGGAATGCTAAAGCACATCTGGTGCCGACCGAGATCGATCCGCGTGATAAATGCGTCGAAGATCGCGCACCCCGTGAAAAACGTGACCCGTGTGCGAACACCGATGACGGCTTTTGCGTCCGTAATCTGTACGCCCGACCGATGACCGGCTTGACCAGAGCCCGATCGTCACGTCGGCACAGGCGCCTGGCGTTCGCAACGGAATCGGCAATTTGGCAAATGCCCTCGCGGAGCAACCCGGAGTGCTCGCCACCCTGTCAAAGTGGAGAAGGGGGTTCGACTCCCCTCGGAGCTAATTCGACGCACAGTGGCGACTCATCAATGAGCAAATATGCGTCAATACGGTTCAAGCTGCATTCACTGTTTAGTCTGAAATAACAACTGCGGGCCGGCGCTTGTCTGAGTCTCATAAGCTCGGAGGCCGGGTTCAACTCCCGGGCCCGCGAATGCCTTGAATCGCGTGCACTGCTCTCATTGTTCAGCGAATGATTAAACCAGCGTCCCGTGGTCCGGTGGCAACGACACCTCTCTTACAAAGAGGAAACGGGGGTTCGACTCCCGGTAAAGTCGTTCATGCGGCACGAAGGGGTATCCCGTGAGCGCTGCCGTGGCTACCGACCAGCGGAGATATCCGGATCCACCGGCTCCGAAGAGGCAAGTGGCGTGTTGGCTGGCAACGCACAATTCCAACTCGATGGTGCGCAATTTCAGGCCAATGACAATTCCGGCTAAGGCCGCAATACCGCCAATTCCGCATGACGGCCATGAGACAGTGGCGACTGCCTCATGGACATGGCCATGACGCTTCTTCCAGCAAGACTCCGCCGCATCGGAAGCCTGGCCAGACGAACGACCGAAGCCGTCCAGGTTTTAATCGGGATCGTTCCCCTCGGACAGCAAGACTGAGTACGATGGAATCGGAGGCCAGCGTGTCCTCCGGTCGATCGACTTGCGCGAGTTCGTCCCGGGGTCGGGCGCTGTGGGCGAGCGGGCTCGGGGTAATGTCTTTCCGTTCTGGGATCGGGGCTTCCGGTTTACGTGATTCGGCGGGCGATCGCCCGCGCGTTTGCCCGAACTAAGCCATGAGCATGCCAATGGCTCCACGCACCTTCACAGGCTCACTGTCCTTCTCGCGAGTGGCCGGTGCCGCTGTGATCCTCATGGGCGGCCTCGTGCTTTTGGGTTGGTTATTTGACATCGAGATCTTGAAAAGTGTTATCCCCGGGATGATCGCCATGAACCCCGGGGCCACCGCCGTGGCCTTCATGCTGGCCGGAGTCTCGCTCTGGATCCAGTCAGCACCGGCCAACCGTCGGCTGCGCGCCGTGGCCATGGCCTGCGGGCGCCGTCGTCCTCTTGGCGCTCGTACGTCTGGGCGGCTACGCGTTGGAGTGGGATGGGGGCCCGGACCAGCTTTTGTTTCGTGAGAAGCTCGCCGTTGAAGACCGACACGCCGGCTATCCAAACCGGATGGCGCCCAACACTGCAGCCGCCCTCGTCTTGGTTGGTCTGGCCTTGTTGCTCTTGGGCGCGAAGTCGCGGCGCCTGGTCTTGGCAAGCCAGTGCGCGGCCCTGGTGACCGCGATCATCGCGCTTTTGGCGATCGTCGGTTATGCCTATAGCTCGCTTTCGCTGGCCGGGATCGAGCGGTTCATTCCGATGGCACTGAACACTGCTCTGGCCCTAGCGGTCATCAGCAGTGGCATCCTCGCCGCGCGACCAGACCGAGGCGTGATGGTGGTCATCACCAGCGGCGATGCCGGTGGAGTGATGGCCCGGCGACTGCTGCCAGCGGTGATCTTGATTCCCGCGCTCGTGGGATGGTTAGTCTGGCTCGGCCGGCACGAGGGAATGCTCGATCGGGTGATGGCGCTTTCGCTGTTCGTGCTCACCAACATTGTCATTTTGACGGCCTTGATCTGGTGGAATGCGGCTTTGCTTAACAGGATGGACGGCGGCCGGCGGCGGGCTGACGAGGCCCGGCGCCAGGGGGAAGAGCGGTTCCGCTCGCTCATCGAGGCGACCGTGGCGATCGTCTGGAACACGCCGGCGTCCGGTGAGTTCGAGTCTGAGCAGCCCGGCTGGAGTGCCTTCACGGGCCAGACGTTCGACCAGCTCAAGGGCGGGGCTGGCTCGACGCCGTCCACCCCGACGACCGGCCGAACACCGCCGAGGATCTGGTCGGCGGCTGTCAATGCGCGTTCGCTCTACCAGGTCGAGCACCGGCTGCGCCGCCACGACGGCGAGTATCGGCACATGCTTGTCCGGGCCGTCCCCATCCTGGCCAGGGATGGGCGGGATCCGCGAGTGGGTCGGCGTGCACACCGATATCGACGTCGAAAAGCAGGCCGAGGCCGCCATGCGCAAGGCCAAGGAGGCCGCCGAGGCCGCCACCCGCACCAAGAGCGAGTTCCTGGCCAACATGAGCCATGAGATCCGCACGCCGTTGAACGGCATCATCGGCATGGCGGAGCTGGCCCTCGACACCGAGCTTACCCCCGATCAGCGCGAGTACATCGGGATGGTCAAGCTCTCGGCCGATCACCTGCTGACCGTGATCAACGACATCCTCGACTTCTCCAAGATCGAGGCCGGCAAGCTCGACCTGGAGATCGTCGACTTCGACCTCCGCGACACCCTCGACGACACCGTGGCCACGCTCGCCGTCCGCGCCCACAAGAAAGGTCTGGAGCTCGCCGACCACGTCGCGGCCGACGTGCCGGACGCCCTCGTCGGGCGACCCCCACCGCCTCCGCCAGGTCGTCGTCAACCTGATCGGCAACGCCATCAAGTTCACCGAGCGGGGCGAGGTCGTGCTTCGCGTCGATGTGCAATCGCGGAACGACCTTGAGGTCTGCCTGCACTTCGCCGTCAGCGATACGGGCATCGGAATCGCCCCCGACGAGCAGCAGAAGCTCTTCAAGGCCTTCTCCCAGGCGGACACGTCCACCACCCGCAAGTACGGCGGGACGGGGCTGGGCCTGGCGATCTCGGCGCGGCTGGTCCAGATGATGGGCGGGGAGATCTGGCTGGAGAGCCAGGTCGGCCGCGGGAGCACGTTCCACTTCACGGTGCGGTTTGCGCCGGCGATTGGTCCCGTTGACCGGCAGACGGTGCCGGCGGAGCCCGCCGACGTGCACGGCCTGCCCGTGCTGGTCGTGGACGACAACGCCACCAACCGGCGGATCCTCGAGGAGATGCTCACCAACTGGGGCATGAGCACGACCGTCGTCGACGGGGGCCGCGAGGCGCTGGCCGCACTCGAGCGAGCGCGTGCGACCGGATCGCCCTTCGCACTGGTCCTGCTGGATGCCATGATGCCCGAGATGGACGGCTTCACGCTCGCCGAGCGAATTCGCCAGGACCCGGAGCCGATGGGGCCCACACTGATGATGCTATCGTCGGCCAACCGTCGCGAGGACGCGGCGCGGTGCCGGGAGCTGGGCGTGTCGACATACCTGACCAAACCCATCCGGCAATCGACCCTGCTGGACGCGATCATGACCACCCTCGGCACGTCGGCGACGACGCTCGACCGGCATGCCCCGCACGGCCGCCCAGCCCGAGTCGGTTGCGGGCCGGCGCGGGCTCCGGCTGCTGCTGGCCGAGGACAACCCGGTCAACCAGCGGCTGGCTGTCAGCCTGCTGGAGAAGCGGGGCCACCAGGTCGTGGTGGCCGGCAATGGCCGTGAGGCGCTGGCCGCCCTGGACAGCCGCACGTTCGACGCCGTGCTGATGGACGTGCAGATGCCGGAGATGGACGGTTTCGAGGCGACCGCCGCCATCCGCACCCGCGATGCGGCCGACCGGCGCCCATACGCCGATCATCGCCATGACCGCCCATGCCTTGAAAGGCGACCGCGACCGCTGCCTCGAGGCGGGCATGGACGCCTACGTCTCCAAGCCGCTCCGGCCCCAGGAGCTCTTCGAGGCCCTGGAGCGCCTTGTAAACGCCAACGGCCTGGCCGGCCCCGCGCATGACTCGCCCGAACAAGAGCACACCGATTTTGACATGGCCGTCGCGCTCGAACGTGTCGACGGAGACTCGGAATTGCTGAAAGAACTGGCGACTCTCTTCCTGTGCGACTGCCCTCGATGGATGGCCGAGATCCGGCAAGCGATCGACCAACACGATGCGTCGAAACTGCACCAGGCGGCCCACACGCTCAAGGGGTCCGTGGGAAATTTCGGAGCTCGCGCGGCCTTCCTGGCGGCGTCACGATTGGAAACGGACGGCCGCGACCGAGAATGGAGTCAAGTCGAAAAAGATTGGGCTGCGCTCGCAGAGGCAATCGGCCGCCTCGAGCCGGCCTTCGTCGAACTCGGGCACTCGGACATGACGTAGTGCCGGGATGGTCGGTGGGGCAGGTCGATTCGAGCGACCGTCCCCTTCATCCGGGAGGAGCGAACCATGAAGATCTTGATCGCCGACGACGAGTCCGTCTCCAGGAGGCTGTTGCAAACCTACCTCCAGAAGTGGGGGTATCGAGGTCACGCGCGGCGCGAGACGGGGCCGAGGCGTGGCGCCTCTTCGAAGACGATCACTTCCCCATGGTCATCACCGACTGGGTTATGCCCGAGATGGACGGCTCAGGATTGCTCCGGCGGATACGGGCGTCGGCGCGGCCGGGGTACGTCTATACCATCCTCCTGACCGCGAAATCGCAAAAGGAAGACCTAGTGGAAGGCATGGAGGCCGGCGCCGATGATTTCCTGACCAAGCCGTTCGACCGAGACGAGCTGCGGGTCCGGCTCCGCGCGGGAGAGCGGATCATTCGGCTTGAGCAACACCTGCGCGAGACCCAAGCCGCCTTGATCCAGACCGAGCAACTCGCGAGCCTGGGTCGTCTGGCGGCGGGAGTGGCCCACGAGATCAACAACCCCATCTCTTTCGTCATCAACAACGTCGCCGTGTTGCGCCGGGATGTACAGGCGGCGCTGAGTTTGCTCGGCACATACGACGAAGGGCGTGCCGCCCTGTCCCGGACCGAGCCCGCCCTCGCCGCTCGCCTGGCCCGGTTGGAGGAAGAAATGGACCTGCCTTACCTCAGGGCGAACGTCGATCGGATCTTTGACAGCTCGGCCGAGGGACTGCGGCGCATCCGCGCGATCGTGCAGAACCTCCGCGATTTCGCCCGCCTTGACGAAGCCGAATACAAAGACGTGGACTTGAACACCGCCGTTCAATCCACCCTTGTTGCCCTCGGCCGCGAGCTCGACCAAAAGGCGATCCGCGTACAGACCGATTTCCAGGAACTCCCGCCCGTGGCCTGCCATCCCGGCAAGATCAATCAGGTATTTCTCAACATCCTGCGGAACGCCATCCAGGCATCCGGACACGAGGGAACGATCGAGGTGCGCACCCGGGCCGACCAGGCGGAAGCGGTTTGCGTGGAGATCGAAGACCACGGCGGAGGGATCAGTCCCGAGCACCTTCCACATATTTTCGAGCCCTTCTTCACAACCAAGCCCGTGGGTGGCGGAACAGGCCTTGGCCTCTCGGTCAGCTACGGGATCGTCCGCGACCACGGAGGCGCCCTCGAAGTTGAGAGCACCGTCGGCCAGGGCAGCCTCTTTCGCATCCGCCTCCCCCTGCACGCTCCCAAGGGACGTTAACATCCCGCCTACTCTGAATCCCGCGGAGTTTCACGGTCCGGCGTCGAGAAAGTGTTCGCGCGTGTGTCGGATCGCCACGTCGAACGGCAATCAACCGATAGAGGCGAGATCGGCACGGGGATGACTAATTCCTTTGGGTCTTGCGAGACGCACCTCTTCCAGCCGGTCTCAGAAACAACAAGGTCGAACAGCGAAAGCGACTCGAGATCCGCGCGAGTCGTCCGTGACCTGCCGCGCCCGAGCCGCTTTCCAGAAACCAGGGACTATTTCCATGTTGTCGCCGTGGTTCCGCAATCGCCGATCAGCCGCCACCCCCCGCCGACACGATCAGCGCCGGCGCCGCTTCACGATCGAGACCCTCGAAGGCCGCCAGCTTTTGTCAACCTTTGCTGTCACCAACACACTCGATAGCGGCAGCGGTAGCCTACGCCAGGCAATCATTAATTCGAATGCCACCAAGGGCCCCAATAGTATCAGTTTTAATATCTCCGGCACCGGCGTTCACACGATCAACTTGCTGTCGGCGCTGCCGGCGCTCTCACAGCCTGTGACGATTGACGGTACGACCGAGCCGGGCTCCGGAGGCTTGCCCGTCATCCAGATCGACGGCACCAAGGCCGGGTCGGGAGTCGTCGGGCTCAATCTCACTTCCGCAGCCTCCAATAGCACCATCAAGGGGCTCTCGATCACCGACTTCTCCGGCGGCGGCATCCTGGTCACCGCGGCGTCGAATGTTTCGATCACTGGCGATGATGTCGGACTGGTACCCCTCACTACCGGCGTCGCCGTGCATGGTAACACCGGTATCGGCGTGGAGCTGGATGGGGGAGCCAATCACAATACGCTCTCCGCCGACATCGTGTCCGGCCAGTCCGGCAATGGCGTCGTCGTTCTCGGCACAGGAACCAGCAACAACACCGTCAAGGCTTCCGAGATCGGAACCGACCCTACCGGTACTTCAAGTGTTGACCACAATGGCGCCTCGCTGAAAAACAGCGGCGACGGCGTGGCCATCTACGGCGGCGCGTCGAGCAATACACTCTCGAGCAACGTCATCTCGAACAACGCAAGCTACGGTGTCTTCATCTCGGGCTCTGGCACATCGGGCAACGTCGTTGCGGCCAACAAGATTGGCACTGACTGGACCGGACTGCACTCGTTGTCGAACACATGGGGAGTCTATGTCACAGGGGGAGCGACGAACAACACCCTGGGTGGTAGCACTTCAGCCGCCCGCAACCTCATTTCGGGCAATGCGTGGACCGGCCTCGAGCTCAGTGGCGCGGGCACATCGGACAATGTCGTCGACGACAACTGGATCGGGACCGACTCCACCGGCAACGCTCCACTGGTCAACCCGGGCATGGAGTGGCAATCTCGCAGGGAGCCAGCTCCAACATGATCCTTTCCAATGTGATCTCGGGGAACAGCTATGCCGGCGTGTGGATCAGCGCGTCGTCGCAAAACGTGGTTGCCGGCAACGCAATCGGCGTGAGCGAAGATGGTACGCACAGCGTGGCCAACGGCGAGGGCGTTTATATCTTGAGCGGCGCGACCAAAAACACGATCGGGGGGACAACCGCTGGATCGCTCAATGTGATCTCAGGAAACAGCTCAGACGGCGTTTTGGTCGCGAGCGTGGGCACGACAGGTAATGTCATCGCGGGGAACAACATTGGCACCGGCTCGACCGGCCTGCACTCGTTGCCGAACACCTGGGGTGTTTACGTCACCGGCGGCGCAACCGATAACACCTTTGGCGGTAGCACATCGGCCGCCCGCAACCTGATCTCGGGCAATTACTGGACAGGCGTCGAGCTCAATGGCTCGGGCACATCAGGCAACGTGGTTGAGGGCAACTGGATCGGGACCAACTCCACCGGCAACGCGGGGCTGGCCAATCCGGGTGCTGGTGTGGCGATCTCGCAGGGAGCCAACTCCAACACGATCCTTTCCAACCTGATCTCGGGGAACAGCTATGCCGGCGTGTGGATCAGCGCGTCGTCACAAAACGTGGTCGCCGGCAACTCGATCGGCCTGAGCCATGACGGCACGCACAACGTGCCCAACGCCGACGGTGTCGATCTCTTGAATGATGCGACCAGCAACACGATCGGTGGAACCGCATCGGGCTCGCGTAACGTGATCTCGGGCAATGGCGGGTCCGGCGTCCATATCACAGGTAGCGGCACCAACGGCAACGTTGTCGAAGGAAACTACATCGGCGTCGACGCTTCGGGTGGTTACGGCAACGTGGGTGACGCGGGTTACGGCGTGCAGATCGACTCTGGAGCGAGCAGCAATACCGTTGGTAGCACGTCGTACGCCGGGAGGAACGTGATCTCGGGCAATGGCGCATCAGGTGTGTTTATCGGCTCTGTCGGCACAACGAACAACGTGGTCGAGGGAAACTATATCGGCACCGACTCAACCGGCTTGTACCCCGTGGGCAATGCCATCGACGGCGTGGACATCGCCAATGGAGCAACTTCCAACGCGATCGGCGGAAGTGTATCGGGCGTTCTCAACGTGATCTCCGCCAACAAGTATGAGGGCGTGTGGATTACCGGCGCCGGTACGAGCAACAACGTGGTCGCAGGCAACGATATCGGCACTGTCGTCAGTGGGGCTGGCCCGCTCGGAAATGGCATCAATGGGATCCAGATCGATTCGGGGGCATTTGGCAATTTGATCGGAGGGTCGGGAGGCTTCTCGTTCAACATGATCGCGTACAACGGCAGCAACGGCGTCGGGATTGGCGCGGGCTCATATGGCAATACGATCGACAACGATTACATCTCCCTGAATGGCAGCAACGGCGTGTATTTTGCCGGCACCTCCGGAAACTCGGTTGTCGGATGCACGATCGAGGCCAACCAAGCGTGGGGCATTCTCGATCAGGGGAGCGACAACTACTACGCTTACAACACAATCTATAACAACATAGACGGCAGCATTGGCTATTGAACGGCCGATTTGAAGGGGGGATCGACCGGCGACGGTCGGCTCCTCGACGCCACTCGGCCCCGGTGGTTGATCTCGCGATAACGATCCACCCCCCTGGAGGCGACACTGAGCGAGCCCATTCGCTCGGTGCCGCCTCCTTCACTTTCATCATGTCGGGTCTCCACGCGAATTCTTGACCCTAGTGCAACGAACGATCGAGCGCGGTAGTTTTGAGGATCAGCAGGTCCGTCGTGTGAACGTATGATGACCGCGAATCTAGGTCTCCTACATGTTCCGGATTTGTAAATATGTTTTCCAGAGTGATATTGGCGATGCTGTAGGGTATTGTCCCACTTATGGTGGTGGAATTGGACGCGGGGGATGCGATGACAGACCGAGAACGATTGGCACGTGTCATCCTCGACCAGATCTCTCATTTCTTCGTTCTTCTCGACACCGATGGCCGAGTGCTTGAGGTCAACCGTGCGGCGCTAAATTGGAGTGGATTGGATCGTCAAAAAGTTCTCGGCCGCACATTTCTCGAAGTGGATTGGTGGGGGGCAGGCCAAAATGCGGCCGCCTGGCTTAAGACGGCCATGGGACGTGCGGTTGATGGCGAACCCGTCCATGGCAATCTAGAGTTGGTGCAGACAAGGGGCAGCGGCAAAATCGAGTTCTCGCTTACACCCGTTCCGGACGAATTTGGACGGATAGAATATGTTGTCATGGAGTGCCGCGATATCACGCTTACGGAGCATGACATTGACGAGCTGAAACGGGCGCAGGACGCACTCAGGGGCCAAGCGCGCTGGCTCGAGACGGTGCTCGAGAGCGTGAGCGACGGGCTGATCGCCACAGGAGCCGACGGGCACATCCGTCTGATAAACTCGGCGGCACAAACCCTGACGGGCTGGAAGATGCGCGAAGCGGTCGGTCGGCCGCTCGAGGAGGTATTCCGTATCGTCGACGAATCAACCCGCGGGCCCCTCGAGTGTCCGGGCGTCACAGTGCTTCGCGAGGGGCGGGTCGTCGAGCTCGCCAATCACGCCGTCCTCCTGGCCCGCGACGGCACCGAACGGCCCATAACCGATGGTGGCGCACCAATTCGGGACGAGGATGGATCGATCTTGGGGGGCGTTCTTTGCTTCCACGATGCCTCCCTCCGTCGCCAGGCCGAGCTGGCCGTAGCGCGCTTGGCGGCGATCGTCGAGTCGTCGGACGACGCCATCATCGGCCAGGACCTCGATGGTCACATCATATCCTGGAACGACGGCGCACATCGGATTTACGGCTACACCGCGGAAGAGGTAATCGGCCGCTCCGTCACTCTTTTGATACCCACCGACCGGCTCGACGAGTTTGCGATGCTGAAGGCGCCGCTGTGGCGAGGCGAACGGGTCAAAAACCTTGAGACGATCAGACTGCGCAAGGACGGATCAACCGTTGATGTGTCGATCGTGGTCTCGCCGATCCGCGACGGGCATGGCCGACTCGTTGGGGTCTCCAAGATCGCTCGCGATATCAGCGAACGAAAGCGAGTCGAAGCGGACCTGCGCGCTCGCGAAGAGCAGCTTCGCCTGGCTCTGGAAGCGGCGCACATGTCCGCCTGGGACCATGACCTCTTGACCGATCAGATCATCCTCTCGGTGAGCGACAAATATCTCTTCGGCGACGCGCCAGGTACGTATGACTATAAGGAGTTAAACAAGCGAATCCATCCCGAGGATCGAGAAGCGTACGTCCGCGCACGTCGGGAGCGAGCCCCAATCTCGCGGGAGGCTCGTTTCGTCTTGCCAGACGGGTCGATCCGCTGGGTCTGGACTCAGGGCCGCTTCATTCGCAATGAGACCGGTGAAGCAGTGCGCGCGATCGGTACCACCATGGATATCACCGAACGGAAACGGGCCGAGGAGGCGCTGAACCATTATGCGACGCGGCTGACGAGTCTGCACGAGATCGATCGGGCGATCCTGGCGATCCAACCACCAGAGAAAATCGCGCGGGTCGCCTTACGCCACCTCGCCAAGCTTGTCCCCTTTTGGCGGGCGAGCGTCGCTCGGATCGATCTGGGGACAAATGAAAGGCGGGTTCTCACGTCCATCGGCGCCTTGAGCCGACGGTGGCCGCCGGGCACTCTGACGCCCATCGAACCAGAGGACCTCGACGCGCTCAAGCGCGGCCAGTCGACGATCGTCGACGACCTTCATCAGCTGACCGGGTTGTCCGAACAACTTACGTTGCTGAAGAATGCGGGAGCGAGGAGCGCGGCGCGGCTGCCGCTTTTGGTCCGGGGCCGGCTTATCGGCTCCATCAATCTGTACTCCGATCGCCCTGGGGCCTATACGGCGGACACCGTCGAACTGATTCGAGAGGCTGCGAATCAGGTGGCAATCGCGCTACACAACACGCGGCTCTACGAGGAGAACCGCCTGGCCAGGCAGCGATTGGAGGTGCTGTCGCGCCGGCTCATCCGCGCCCAGGAAGACGAGCGGCGCCAGATCGCTCGCGAGCTTCACGACGAGATCGGGCAGGCCCTGACCGCGGTCAAGGTCAATCTCCAGGGCGTCAAAAATAGACTGGCCGGCCAGGATGACCGCGTGACCGAATGCATTGCGATCGTCGATGACACTCTGGCGCGGGCACGCAGCATGGCGCTCGACTTACGCCCCTCACTCCTGGACGACCTGGGGCTCGTCGCCGCCCTGCAGTGGTACGTCGAGCGCCACGCTCGCCGCACAGGTTTGGAGGGCCGCTTCATCGCCGACCCCGAAAAGTTGCGCGGCCCCCGAAATCGAGACTGCCTGCTTCCGCGTGGCGCAAGAGGCACTTACAAACATCGCCCGGCATGCGCGGGCGACCCGCTTCAGCGTCGAGCTGTTGCAACACAACGGCGGCCTGGAATTAATCGTCAGGGATGACGGGTGCGGCTTCGACCCCGCCCCGGCGCTCCGGCGGGCCGCGACCGGCGCCAGCCTGGGTCTCGTGGGGATGATCGAGAGGATCGAGCTCATTGGTGGCAAGGTCGAGTTCATCTCGGCGCCAGGGAAGGGGACCGAAGTTCAGGCATCGATTCCGGGAGTCAAGCCGGGCGGCTCTGCTAAGCGTCGCCCGAGGAGCGGCCGATGAATCCAATCCGTGTCCTACTTGTCGACGACCACACAATCCTCCGCGCCGGTCTTCGCGCCCTCTTGGGCAACCTGCCAGCTCTGGAGATCGTCGGCGAGGCAACGTCCGGCGAAGAGGCACTCGTCCTCGTTGAGGTTCTCCGTCCCGATGTCCTCCTGTGCGACATCAGCATGCCGGGTCTAGGCGGCCTTGAAGTGGCTGAACAAGTCGCACGGGATTTCCCCGGAACGCGAACGATCATCCTGTCGATGCACACTGAGAAGCAATATGCGGTAAGGGCGATGCAGGCAGGTGCGGTTGGTTACGTGCTCAAGGACGCGGGCGCTGAAGAACTGGAGCTTGCCCTTCGAGCGACCGCCAGCGGCGGGTTGTACTTGAGCCCGGCCATTTCGAGGCACATTGTCGCCGATTACACGCAGATGCCTTCGTCTCGGGTCGACGATACAGATCCGCTCACCTCCCGCCAGCGCGAAGTCCTGACGTTGATCGCCCAGGGGCTGACCACCAAGGCGATCGCCCACCGGCTTGACATTAGCGCCAAGACCGCCGACACGCATCGTACTCAGTTGATGGAACGGCTCGGGATCCATGACATCGCCGGCCTCGTTCGCTACGCCATCAAGGTCGGCCTCGTCCAGGCGGACGAGTAACGACTCCACCAGCCACGATCGTGCCTGACGAGAAGCATCCTGTCGTCGTTGAATGTCACCGTTCATTCAAGAGAACTCCGGATCGGCTTCTCAGGAGATTACCCGAGAGACGAAACTACGGATTCGAGCCATTCTTAGCAATGGAGGCATTGGCTGCCGAGTGCCCCCATTGACGCTGAATGCCGCTAAGCACCAGCCAGAACGCCGTTGCGCGTGGGGACTCGAAATGCTGTTTGAAAACACGTTGCGGCGCCTTCGCCTGTTGATTGTCGATGATAGCCTTGTTTTCCTTGGAGCTCTGCGACGCTCGTTTGAGACGGTGCCCGACATCGATGTTGTCGGGATAACAACTTCGGGACTCGATGCGCTTGAGCTCGTCGACCGAACGCATCCGGACGCAGTGCTGACGGACCTCGCCATGCCAAGAATGGACGGCTTGCAGACGGCACGTCTGCTCGCGATGCGGCCGGGCAAACCAATAATCGTTATCATGTCCGTCCATGACCTGCCAGGCTATCGAAAGGCGGCCCAGGCTGCGGGCGCTGACGCCTTCATCACCAAATCCGACCTGATCAACCAGATCCAGCCATTGCTGAAGAACCTGCTCAGCCAATCCAACCCCGATGGACCTAAGCCGTTATGAGTTCCGGAAGATGTTCACCGCCAAACACAATGTGGCCTGGATCGTACCGGCATGCGAACCAAGTGCCGGGGCTTAAGTCAAGGGGAGCACCCACATGACCCGGTCCCAGAGAGGCGACGCAGCCTCAGTTGGCGATGCATCGCGCGCTCACGCACGGACTATCGATGGTACGGATCTGCACGCCGTCATCGCAATCCTTGGGCACATCATGGCTGCCTGTCGGGACGATCTGCTGCCCGCAGTCGATCGAGACGAGGTCGGGCGCTGGGAGGATGATCATTACGTCTATTTCGGCGCTTGCCTGCCTGAGCTCGCACGGGACATCGATATGAACGTCCATCAAGGACGGTTCATGGTGCGCCTGGCAAAGCTGGCCGAAGATTCCGACTTGGACTGAATCAAGCTGACGGCCAACCGTTCTCAAACGCCGAGTGCAATGGGAGCCGACAACATGGGTGCGGCGCTACCGTGTCTTCGCCCCGGACGGCAGTGCCATCGGCGATGCGGATTCCATCGATGGGGTAGTTTAGGTCGCCCGCGATGCTGTCCGGGGTTGCTACCGGATCGATCGCATCTCCGTTGTCAAGGGATCGGCCGTGACGATGTCGCAAACCTGGGGCGAAGTCATGAAATCGCGCGGCGGCCAAATCACCTTGAATGTCCCGCCGTGGATCGACTGAACGGCCGTGTTGGACGGGCAGTGCGGCTCGCCGACACCAACCACACACTGACCCTCCGTTTTTCGTGGCGGAATGTCAAGGATGTCTGCTTCGACACGTTGGCCAGCAGGCGTTTGAGCAAGTCGTGCCCCGACTCGGTGTCCGAGGCGATCTCGTGCATCGATCTTGCCAGATGGTCGCGCCATTGGACCATCTCGTTTGATGACTCGGTCTCGTCGATGGCCAGGCGGCCGGTCCGATTGCCGAGCCAGTCCAGCATCTTGCCGAGGGAACCAGAGCCGCCTCCGCCTCCATCCTCGGACGGCAGCAACGCCGTGCCCAGGTGAACCGCGCGCTCGTTGGGAAGGCCCCCGAGCGGGTGAAATTGATACCGACCCGCGGCGACGATGACGTCGCGCTCGATCTCGCGCCGAGTGAAGTGGATAGGCTTCTTCAGCCCATCGGCGACGATCGTCTCCAGCGCCTTCAATTGATCGGCCTTTGACGCGCGTTCGTCGACGATCCAGTCGCCCGGGACGGCCAGATTAATCAGCTCGGCCGGCCCGTCGAATTCGCCGCGCCGCAGTTTGAGGACGAAGTCGAGGACGTTCTCCAATCGGTTCCTCCCCATGGTCCCCCAATGACGCAACTGCCCGTCCCAGTGAAAGACCTCGCTGCGCTCGGCATCTGGCTGCCAGCCGCGCGAGTTAGATAGCAGATAGTCGGCCCGCTCGGGAGGATACGGCGTCCCGACGCGTTTGAGGACCTGGCCGTTCTGGAGTGCGTACTTCTGATCGAATCGGAGCCGCCATGGGGGCACCTTGGCCTTGACGCCCATCCGCGCCTCCAGCTCACGCTCGAGGGTCCAAGGGGAAGCGACGCCCATCTTGATCTTACCGTCGGGACCGATGAGCAGATTGACCGCTGGTAACACGCGACCCTGCCCGCTGACCTGTATACCGAAAGCGGCGTGGGTTGCGCTCGGGCCCTGGGTGTCGGACCCCTCAATCGGGGTCGGACCGCCGCCATCCAGCGCGACCCGGAAGGGCAAGGCGCGATCGCCCCATTCCTGGCGGCGAAGGGCGTGGGCCTGCCAATCCTCGACCGAGACGACGCCCCAGTCGCGCTGAATCATGATGATGGCCAAACCCCGCTCGGCGAACTTTTCATGGAGCGCCATCAACTCGGCCATCTGATACTCACTCCGTGCGCCCAGAAATGCAGCAAGACGAATTTACCGCGAAGGTCTGCCAGTTTGACCGAAGGTCCGCCGGTCCAGGCAATGATCTCGCGGAACTCGGGCGCGGGCTTGCCGATCAGTTGTTTCCACAGGTCGATCGGGGGCTCAGGCCGAGCCGCGATGGCCGGCAGCGGCTGGCGGGGCTCAACGTTTTCTGGCGCGGGCTTGAGCCGGAAGATCCGCGCGGTCCCGTTTCCCAGCGCAGCGGCAAAGTGCCTGCTATCGTGCGCCACGGCGATGTCGCGGATCGCAAAGTGCCCCGCCTCGCAGACCCGGGTCGTCTCGCGCAGCGTACCGTTCCGCGGGTCCCAGACGTGGGCCAAGCCGTCGCGGTCGACGCCAAGCAACGTGCGGCCGTCTGGGCTGAAACCCAGGTGATCGGCTGCCCCCTGGTCCAAGAGGTAAAGCGGCCGCTCTTCGGCAAGGCCCCAGAGGACGACAACGGGCTTTCCCTTCTCTTCATCCTTATAGTCCCACCCCGCCAGCGCGATCACACGGCCGTCGGGGCTCAGCGCGGATGCGCGAAGTTGAGATGGCAACAGACCATCTTCGATCGTCCGCTCAACCTTCTCTTGTTCGATATCCCAGACAAGCAGCCGGCGCTTCCGCGGCGACCAGCCCGACGCGCCCGCGAAGATCAGCTTTTTGCTATCGGGCGTGAACAGGTACGAACCATCACCCGCCTCGACTTGACCCTTATACTTGCCAGTGGCGTGGTCCCAAAGCGTGAGCCCACGTCCATCCCGCCGCGAAAGCGTCTCGGCGGCGACCCAGCGGCCGTCTGGGCTGAAGCGGACTCTCTGCCCCAGATCCCCCTCGCCCTTTAACGTGCGGAGACGCTTGCCGGAAGGGAGTTCCCAGAGGACCACTTCGGTTCCAAATCCGATCGAAGCCAATGACTTGCCGTCGGGGCTGAAGGTGACCGACTCGACTGGGCTCGTGTGAGTTTCCAATGTCATGCGCTCGCGGCGGGTCGCAAGGTCCCAGAGCTTGACCGTTTGATCGGTACTGCCTGTGGCCAGAGTTGCCCCATCGGGACTGAACGCGACGGACTCGATTCCGCCACCGTGTCCCGGGAGCCTTGGTGTTTTTTCCAGACCGGTGGCGGCATCCCAAAACTTGATCATCCGGCCCGTGGTCGCGATCGTCGCACCGTCGGGGCTCAGCGCGATGGCGTTTATTCCCACAGGCAGTTTGGAAGACCGCCAGACCTCCTTGCCCGTGGCCACGTCGATAACGCGAGCCTGGAAGCCCAGCGACAAGGCCAGGCGGCGGCCGTCGGCAAAGAATGCCAACGCTTGGGCGCCCAAGCGATCTTGCTCCGGAATCTTCTTTTGTTTCGTCCATGTCGTCGTATCCCAGAAGAACAATCCGTGGTCGAAGCCCGCGGCCGCGAGCATCGATCCGTCCGGGCTGAACGCGACGTCTCTCCATCGCTCTGGGTCTGACTTCAAAGTCCTGACGAGCTTGCCTGTTGCCAACTCCCAGATGTTGATCTTTCCGTCGTCGCCTCCCGAGACGAGGCTTAGGCCGTCGGGACTGAAGGCCAGCCCGCCAACCGATTGTCGATGCTCGCCGAGTAGTTTCATGTGGACTCGTTCACGGCCGGCGGAGATGTCCCAGGCCCTGACCTGGTCGTCCGCCGAGGCGATTAGCTTGCCATCGGGGCTAATCGCCACGGCGGAGACAAAGCTGCGATGTCCCCGAAGCGTGAGCCGCTCATGGCCGGAGGGAAGGTCCCAGACTTTCACGAAATGGTCGTCGCTGCCCGAGACCAGCG
The DNA here is from genome assembly GCA_963850935.1 of uncultured Isosphaeraceae bacterium. Classification (GTDB taxonomy): domain Bacteria; phylum Planctomycetota; class Planctomycetia; order Isosphaerales; family Isosphaeraceae; genus CAWFRS01. The sequence continues at coordinate 395,119 of CAWKNT010000010.1, read as the reverse complement.
ACCGACCGTCGCGGCTGATGGCCATGGCATTGACCTGATCTGTGTGCCCGCGCAGGACCCGACGGAGCTCGCCCGTGACGGGGTTCCAGAATGCGATCTCGTGAGTGCCGGCGCTGAGCAGACTCTGACCATCTGCCGTGAAGACCAAGCTGCCGGCGTATCCCATCATCTTCAAGCGGCTGTCTCCCATGATCGCGACTAAGCTGGGGGAAGCGTCGGCGGGATCCGCGGCGCCGGCGACTTTCAGTTCGTAGGCAGGGATCTGGTCGCGGCTGAGGGCGGCCAGGGGCGGGGTGTCAGCCGCGGCAGCCGACCATGGCAGCCCAAGTCCCAGCGTGGCCGCCGCGCCCACCAAGATGGCGGCGGCGAACCAGCGACCGACGGCCGGGTCCGGCTCGTGTGGGACACCGAGCAGCCGGAGGATCCGCAACCGCAAGCGACTCCCGCGCGAGCCCGCTGCCACCGCCATCCAGGGCGCGCGGCCACGCAGGGCTTCCATCGCCGTCAATGCCCTCGCATAAAGAAACCGGTCTCCGCACAGCGAAACGGCGACATCATCGCAACACTGTTCACGCTCGCAGCGAATCGCCCGCGACAGCCACCAAACCATTGGGTGATAGAAGAGCAAGGTCTCGATCACTACCTGAATGCAGTTGATCACGTAATCGCATCGCTTGATGTGGGCCAGCTCGTGCGCCAAGATCGCTTCGACCTGCTCTGCGGGAAGGCCCGTGCACGCTGTCGCCGGCAGTAAGACGATTGGCTTGAGGCAGCCGATGACGGCGGGGATTTCAGCGAGGGCCGATTCCAGCAGGCGCACAGTCCGAGCGATCTGCAATCGCCCCGCGAGGTCGTTCAACCGCGCGTTCAGATCACCCCCAATCGAACGGACCCCAACTCGCTTCAACCGCTCGATCGCGACCCATCCCACCAGCAACCGCGTTGAGAGCAAGCACACCCCAACCAACCAGCCGGCGGCCACCCAGGCCAGGTGTCTTTCCAACCAATTACGCCAGCCAGCGCCGGTCTCGCGGACCGCGTCAGGCCACGACGACACGCCTTGCCGCCCCGACGAGAGGTCAGGCGGGGCATCGCGCGCGGCGCGGGCGGACCGGAGAAGGAACTCGCGTGCGGCGCTGTAGATGCCGTTGTCGACTCTCTCTGTGCGGGCCCATTCGGTGTCACGATACGTGGTTCACTTGCCGTTCGAATGGCCGCGAACTCGGACCCGCTCGATCCTGAACGCCCATCAGGCCCGGCCGGCATCAGCAGATATGTTGCGAAAGGGCAAACTGCCATCACACTCAGCAGGATCACCACCGCCAGGTATCGTGCACTTGGCGAGGCTCGCCGCATTGCAGCGAGCACCAGCAAGGCCGCAACTCCGACGACCAGACCTTGCCAAAGGAAGTGCAAATGGGCTCGGGCAATTCGCTCAGCCGTGGGATTTGCCAACAAGCGTACCAGCATCGTCATCGCGACCTCGCTTCCATGTCGTCGATCAACCGGCGCAGTTCGGAGAGCTCTTCGGGAGAGGCTCTCTTGTGGTCGAGCGCGTGCAAAAGCAGACCGCGGGCCGAACCGTCGAACGCCCGTTCGAGCAGGTCGCCGGCCAGTTGCCGCAGGATGGTGCGCGGCAGTTGCCGGTGGCGATAGATATGCGGCTCCCTGCGCGTATCGCAGCGGACCAGTCGCTTGTCGCGCATGATCTGCAGCATCTTGAGCACGGTGGTGTAGCCGACTGGACGTTGCTCTTCCATCACTTCTAGCACCTGCCGCACCGTGCTCGGCCCGCGGTCCCAGAGAACTTTGAGAATCGCCAGCTCCATGTCCGACGGCCGTCCCGTCACGGGTCGCCCCATCCCCACATCCTCCCCGCTATGGGCTTTCGCCCTCGAACAGAACCGCAGCCACAAGAAACCCGGGACCGACTCAATCTCGCTCTTGGCATTCGTAGGTCAACGTGCAGCCTTACGAATTCGTTCGTAAGCGCGATTGAAGCAGGTCGGCTTTCGGTTGTCAAGGACAGAGATCGTGATCTGTGTGCGCGAGGCACGCGGGCACATCGGCGTGCTTCCCGGTGTGCGATCTTGACGCCTCGCGGTGAGTGTTGGAGCACAACTTTATGATCGTGGGATGGCGAATGTTTAACCCCCTCTCAATTGTTTAGTCCGGCGTTCGGCGGCGGCGAATGGACGATCTTCCGCGAATCATGCACGCTGACGCGAACATCCGCGCCGCTTTGGGCGTCTCTCAGATATTGGACAATAAGCCCTGGTGGTGAAATGGACGATCATTCCTCGCTTCTAACGAGGTGTTCCGGGTTCGAGTCCTGGCCGGGGCGTCGGTGGTGTTCGTGGTGTAACGGAAGCACATGAGAATGTGAATCTCAAGGCGCCGGGTTCAACTCCCGCCGAACACCCTCACCGTTTCCTGATGATGGAGGCGATGATGTCGCAGTGCGTATTGGAACTACCGACCTTGGTCTTGAACCGGCAATGGCAGCCGGTCCACGTGACCACCGTGGCTCGGTCGTTGATCTTGCTCTGGAACGACGCGGCGCGGGTTGTCGATCCCGAAGAATACCGGCTGTTGTCGTGGAGCGACTGGGCCGAGCGTCGAGCCGACCGACGGCGATCCGTGCATCCGCTCAGCCCGGCTGCGGCTGCCGGTTCCCGAGGTCATCGCGCTGGCGCATTACGATCGGCTGCCGAACACGTCGGTCACGTTCAGCCGGCGCAACGTCGCCAAGCGCGACCACTACGTCTGCCAGTACTGCGGGGCGCAGCCGGGGGCCGAGTCGATCACCGTCGACCACGTCCTGCCGCGGTCGCAAGGGGGAACGTCGACCTGGACCAACTGCGTTGCCGCCTGCGAGCGGTGCAACGCCCGGAAAGGGGACCGCACGCCCGAGCAGGCAGGCATGCGGCTGCGCCGCCGGCCGGTCCGGCCCGAGTGGAAGCCGTTCTACGCCGCTGCACGGAGCCCGGATCGAAAGCTGGGCCCGGTTTCTGAAACCATGAGCCGGCCCTGGCCATGGCGTGAGCCACGCGCCGGCATGTGCCATCGGTAGACTCAAACAGGGGTGTGCTCCTGGGAGAGCAGCGAGCCTCCAAAACTCGCGGACAGGGTTCAAATCCTTGCACCCCTGCAGAATGCTTCTGAATGGCTTTCTCCACTCGCGTCAGTTAGTCAGTTGTTACCGCGGGAAATAGCCCTTGGAGTGTGCCGGATTCGCACGCGACTTTCCGAAGGTCGCGGACCAGGTTCGATTCCTGGCGAGGGCACTGTCGCTGTACAAATCGCTCCCCGCGAGTGTGTCGGGCGCACGGCGGTCTTCGAAGCCGCAGGGCCGGGTTCGATTCCCGGGCGGGGGACTGTGACACGAACACGTCCTCGGAGTGTGACGGATTCGCATACGACTCTGCGAAGGTCGAGGACCAGGTTCAATTCCTGGCGAGGACATCCAGTAACAACGACGACGCTGGAGCCAGACGGCCAGGCGACCGGCTGCAACCCGGTTCAAGTGGGTTCGACTCCCACCGGCGTCTTCTCATCTCGACGAAGAACTTAGAATGACGATCGCACTCGATCATAAACGGTCAATCATGGACCGCCGATCGCTTCAATCTGTTGTTGTAAGGAAAACGTTCCGGCTTCCCCGTTGCGACAGCCGGGCGTACGATGAGTAGCCGGAGAGAGGCCGCGAATCGGAATGTCGCGGTTCTGATTCGGCATTGATGGTTCCGAACGGGGAGGCCGAAGCACGCCGTGGCCAGCCTGACTGTGGAAAACTACGTCAAGACGATTGCCTTGATCGCGGCTCGCAGCCCCGAAGGCAGTCTCGTCGGTACCGGTGAACTGGCGCAAGCACTTAACGTATCGCCTGGCACGGTCACGGGAATGCTCAAAACACTCTCCGAAGCGAATCTAGCCACCTATACGCCCTATGAGGGGGCTCGGCTGACCGATTCAGGCCAGCGACTGGCGATGAAGGTTATCCGCCGGCATCGCTTGCTCGAGCGGTTCTTGGCCGAAACCCTCACCATGTCTTGGGACGAGGTGCACGAGGAAGCCGAGCACATGGAGCATGCCGCGTCCGAACGGCTTATTGATCGGATCGATGCGTATCTGGGTCATCCAGCGGTCGACCCCCATGGCGACCCCATCCCCCGCGCCGACGGATCGCTGATCCAGACCGAGGGAATCCCCCTGGCGCGATGCCAGCCAGGCCAGCATTTCCGGGTCGTTCGCGTCATGGACCAAGACCCTTCCTTCCTCCGTTACCTGAGCGAATGCGGCCTCGAACTGCATGCTACCGGCGAATTGCTGGAAAATCGACCCGAGGCAGGCGCTTTGGTCTGCTTGCTCGGCGGACGAAACGTCGCGCTGGGACTCGCCGCAGCGAGCAAGTTGCTGGTAGCAGTCACCCCACAGACAAACACTTGATCAACATTCGGTCACCGGTGGCTCGGCGGAGCCGGCACAATCGACGATGGCAATGATCCAATAGTACCTGTGTTTTGACCCGAGAAGCTTAAATCGGCAAACGTCTGGCTGGATACTCCTGTATGACGGCTTCGCGATGGAAGAACGAGCGGGAACTTATGACCGGAACGTCATATCTCCCGCCATTTCCGGCTCACGGTCGATTCGGAAAGCGCCGAGGTCCAGTCGTGGTTTGCGGTCGAGAATAAGGTCGACGACAAGCTCCGCGGTGGCCGGTGCGAGCTGCAAGCCGGCACGTTTGTGTCCCGAGGCAACAAGCAGATTGTCAAAGCCTGGTGCCCGGCCAATGTATGGCTTGCTGTCAAAACTGCCAGGTCGCAGCCCGGCCCAGGTCGTTTCGATCTCGGCCTCTTTCAGTACGGGACAAAGTCGAACGGCCAAATCGACAAGTCGCAAAAGTGTCACTCGCGGTCGGGTTCGAGTCGAAGCCCACGTTTTGCTCTGTGGCGCCGACCAAGATCCGGCCGTCGTCACGTGGTACCAGGTAATTCGTCCCGTGTTCGACGATGCGGCGGAGTAAGCGGCGATTGCCTCGTAGCAGCACAATCTGCCCCTTGAAGGGTGGAGTCGGGGCATACACTCCGATCGGTTGCAAGCAGCTGGCCCGACCAAGGTCCGGCAGCCACGACCACGGTACCGCACGGCAGCTCACCCGCGCTGGTTTTGATCGCAGTCACCCGGCGGCCGTCGACTTGGAAACCCTCGACGCCGTGCGAGGGAATGAGCGTGCCGCCGTGCCGAGTAATCGCAGTCGTCAGTGCCCGCAACAGCCACGGATTGCGCACCTGGGCCCGGTCCGGCAGAAAGTAGACGGCCTCGAGCGCGGGGTTCAAAGCCGGCTCGACACGTGTGTAGTCGCCTGGTGGCAAACGTTCGTATGCGATCCCCTGGGCTCGCCATCGACCGGCGGCCGCAAGCAACTCTCGATCTTCAAGGTCGGTCCAAGCCACATCAACGCCGCCGGTGCGGCGATAGCCGATGTCGATGCCGGTCTCCGCATGGAGCCAGTCCGACCAGGTAGGGTAAAGCCGGGCACTCCACGAGCCGAGTGCAACGAGCGGCTGTTGCGAAGGCTTATCGGCCTGGGGTGGAATCAAGCCGGCGCCGGCCCACGACGCTTCGCGGCCCAGTTCGCGGCGATCGAGGACCGTGGGCCGAATCCCCTCGCGTGCCAGGCCAAGAGCGACCGACAGACCGATCACGCCGCCACCCACGATCACTACGTCGACCGCCTTGGCCATCACTTTGGTTCCAAACCCTTGGTGCCCTTACCGCGAAGATCCCCATCCGGTTGCGACCGCGCAGCGGGCTCGCCCCAAGGCCGTGCTGCCCGCCAGGTCTTCTCGGCGAGGCGATAAAATCCGCCCCCCTCGGCGACCAAGGCCAGGTCGCGGCCGTCCCAGGCAATTCCCTCGATCGGCAAGGCTGTGTAACGGATCGCAGCCATAAGCCGCCATGGCGGCGATTCACGTCGTCACGACGATACACGCGCGTGACCGCCGACGAACACACCGCCAGCAATGTTCCGATCCGCTGCTCAGATCGGCACCGGTCGCCGGCTCAGTGAATCCGTGCAATCGGCCGATCGATCGGGGCTGGGCCGGCCGCGGCAACGGGGACGGGGGCTCGAGCGCGAACAGCGAACAGCTCGGCTTCACGACCATCGAGATACTTGGCCACCAGGTTCGCGGCTGCCTCGGTCGAAAAACAAGCTCTCCGCGTCGAACCGATTCTCCTTGGGCAAGGCATAAAACGTCACGGCCGAAGCGGCGAGCGGCTTGTCCGCGGGCAGAGTCCGGGTCGGGCTCGTCGATGCGATAAATCGCGCGAAGCGGCAGCGCGCCCGTGTTGTTGCCGATGTCGCCCAGGTAGAGATGCCCCTGGTCGTCGATCGCGATGTCTTCCCAGTCGATGTTGGGAACGCCCAGGCGAAACTGGCGGACGATCCGGCCGTCGCCCTTGATCGCGAAGAGCAGGGGGGGGTTGCCGGAGTCGTTGTGGACCCAGAAGATACCTGGATACCGCCGGCTCTTGACGATGCCCGACGCCTCGGGAATGAGCTTTTCGTCCAGCCGGCCCGAGCGTTCGAGCGGAGACGGATCCGCCATCAGTGCCAGCACGACCGTCACGATGGCAAGGTCGGTAGACATGAGACGAATGAACTCCCGCGCGTGATCTCTGATGAGCCGTTATACTACCAGGTCCTCACCGAGATTGGCCACGGATCGCGCGGTCACACCGCGCGGCCGAAGCGGAACCTGCTTGCGATTTGCCATGCTGTACGTCAAACTTGGCTGCGAAACTCCGAACCGGATAACGCGAGACCCTCGCATAACGCAATACCGATTCGACGAGAGAGTGGCTTGTCCATGGAAACGCCGCAAGTTCGGCCGGGGTTAGTCAAGCAGGCCGAAAACATGCCCCGCGTCGTCGTCTTTTTTCCCAATTCGGCCCTCGGGAACCTCGCCATCCAGTTGCTGATGCAGATTGGCATCCCCAACGACCGGCTGGGCGTCACTCCTCCGGAACAGATCGAAGGAGGCCAGGGCATGGTCCTTTCGATCGGCTTGCCCCGACGAGAAATTACTGGCCAAGGTCGAGTCGATCTGCCGCTCTCAAGGCGGCAGGATCCACCGCCAGCGTCATTGAGGTCGACCTGGAGCACCTAGTCACACCGGGGAGCTCCGCGTGATGTCCTTGCCACGACATTGCGAAATGTGTATGCGGTTGCTCATCGGAGCCTTCGGCCTTGGCGTCGATCGGCTCTGGCGGCCGCACGGCCAGTCGCAGGAAATCCCTTCGTTCGCCCGGGACTGCCCCGCATTCGGACCGGGGAGCCGATCTTCCAGTTCAACGGCAAGGATTTGACTGGATTTTACACCTATTTGAATGACCATAAGTACGACGATCCAGGCAAGGTCTTCACGGTTCACGACGGGATGATCCGGTATCTCGGGCGAGGAATTCGGCGGGTTCGACGACGAAGGACGAGTTTCACGACTATCACCTGGTCGCGGAATGGAAGTGGGGCGAGCGGACTTTCGGGTCGCGGAAGCAGAACGCGCGCGATTCGGGGATCTTGCTTCATTGCGTCGGGCCCGACGGCGCAGCCGGGGGCAACTGGATGGAGTCGCAGGAATGCCAGATGATCGAAGGAGGCTGCGGCGACTTCATCATGGTCGACGGACGCGAAAAACCAAGCCTCACCTGCGAGACGCGCGTCGGTCCCGACCGGCAGCTCTACTTCGAGAAGGGCGGCAAGTCCGTCACGCGCAACTCGGGTCGATACAACTGGTGGGGGCGTGACCCCGGCTGGAAAGACGTCCTTGGCTTTCGCGGCAGCCGCGACGTCGAAAAGCCGGCCGGAGAATGGAATCGCATGGAGGTCATCTGCGACGGCGACTCGATCACCAACATCGTCAACGGCTACGTCGTCAACGTCGGCACCAAGTCCAGCCTGACCAAGGGCAAGATCATCTTTCAGTCCGAAGGTGCGGAGATCTTCTTCCGCAAGATCGAGATCCGGCCGCTGATCAAGTAAGCGACGTATCAATAGCCCATCGCGCAGCCGTCCTTGCGCGGGTCGGAGCCGCCGATCAACACGCCACGTTCGAGGTCGATGCGAATGGCCTGGTAGCCGCCGAAACCGCCGGGCGACTCGACCAGTTGATGTCCCCTTGGCCTCGAGCTGGCGTCGAGCTTCGGCAGAGATGCCCGACTCAAGAGCGACCGTCCCGCCGCCCTTTGCCGGCTGGCCGGTCGGCTCGGACGAGCCGAAGTGGCGAAACCGGGGCGCATCGCCGGCTTCCTGCACGTCCATGCCGAAATCGATCATGTTGCAGATCACCTGGGCATGCCCTTGGGCCTGCATGTCGCCCCCCATCAAGCCGAAGCTCAGCCAGGGCTGCCCGTCCTTGGTGACGAAGCCGGGGATGATCGTGTGGAACGGCCGCTTGCGCGGCTCCAGCCGATTGAGATGCTTCGGGTCGAGCGCGAAAAGCGAACCGCGGTTTTGAAGTGCGAAACCCAGATCGGCCGGCACATGGTATGACCCGAAGCCATGAAAGTTGCTCTGAATCAGGCTCACGCAGTTGAAGTCGCCATCAACGACCGTCAAGTAAATTGTGTCGGCCTGCATAGGGTTCGCCCGCCGTCGGGCTCAGATTGGCTTGGTCGAGCTTCAGCTCAGCACGCCGACGGGCCGCGTACGGCTTGGATATCAGGGATGCGATCGGTAGCTGGGCAAAATCGGGGTCGGCGTAGATACTTGGCCCGATCTTCGTAGGCGAGCTTCTTGGCCTCGATCATCAGATGAAGAGCGTCCGCCGATTGCGGCCCCATGCTCTTCAAGTTATAGGGCTCGAGCAAGTTGAGCATCTGAAGCACAGCGATCCCTTGGCCGTTGGGCGGCAGCTCCCAGACGTCGTAGCCACGGTAGTTGGTCGAGACCGGTTCGATGAAGTTGCTGGTGTGCTCCGTGAAATCGGACAGGGAGAAAAGCCCACCTACGGCTGTAGAATAACTTACGATGGCCTCGGCCAGTAGGCCCCCGGTAAAACGCGTCGCGTCCGTCCCTGGGCGATCGCTTCGAGCGACCTCGCGAGGCCCGGATTGCGAAAAATCGTCCCCTTTTCTGGCGCATGGCCCGCCGGGAAGATAGCAGGCGGCCGACGTCGGGATAACCTTCAGGCTGGGCTCGGCACTCTGCCAATCGGCGGCGATGATCTCGCTGACCGGAAAGCCAGTCTCGGCATAGTCGATCGCCGGCGCGAGCAGCTCTGGCCATGGCCTCGATGCCGAATCGCTTTCGGAGCTGGTCCCATCCATCGACACATCCCGGGACCGACCAGCTCAGGGGCCCCTGGGTCGGAATGGCCGTCAATCCTCTTGGCTTTGAAGAGCTCGATTGTGGCGGCGGCCGGAGCGCGGCCGCTGGCATTTAAACCATAGAGCTTCTTGGTCTTGGCATCCCAGACGATCGCGAACAAATCGCCGCCGATACCGCACGACATCGGCTCGACCACCCCCAGAACGGCATTCGCCGCGATTGCGGCATCGACCGCATTGCCCCCTTGTCGCAACACACGAAGGGCGGCCGCCGTGGCGAGCGGCTGACTGGTCGCCGCCATTCCGTGACGGGCCATCACTGCCGAGCGGGTCTTGTGCGGCGGGCCCGCGGGTCGGTCGCCGGCCACCGCACGGCGTTCGATCCCGAGGTTCAGCCACGTCATGCACGCTATGGCAACAATCAGGACAATGGGGGCAATTTCAGCTCGATTGGCCATTATCAGGTTCCTTCGCTTGGGATGAGTCAGGCGAAATCAGTTTGCGTCCATCTCCCGCGCCGCGAATTGATCGATTGCCTCGCGATTTGCTAGAGCCGCCTGCGCACCGTGTTGCGTCACAGCGAGCGCCGCGGCGGCGTTTGCCCACTGGGCTGCTTCGTCGAACGGCCGTCCCTCCGCGAGGGCGACCGCAAGCGCACCGTTGAACGCATCGCCGGCACCGACGGTGTCGACGGCCTCGACCCGCGGTGCACGAACCAAACGGGACTTGCCTTCCACAACCTGGCAGCCGCGCGATCCCAGTGTGATCACAACTGCAGGTCCCATTTCACGGAGGTGATAGCCACACGCCGCCCAGTCCGGCTCGATCCCTGGCTCGGGGGTCCAACCGGCGAGCGTCAATGCCTCTACGCGATTGGGCGTGATCACGGTCGCGTCCGACAGCAGCTCTTTTGCCTGTGATCGGGTAAGCGACGGCGCTGGCGCCGGATTCAAGATCGTTCGCATGCCCCCCTCAATGCCGCGGCGCAAGGCGCGAATTGACGTCTCGACAGGAATCTCAAGGCTCGCCAGCAGGACGTCGCCTGTGCGAAAGAGAGATGACGGCAGTCGGTCGACATCGTCCGGAGTGAGCCTGGCGTTGGCACCTGACGCGACGCCGATCATATTTTCACCGTCGGCGGCGACGAAGATGAGCGCCACACCGGACGCGACTCCGTCGATGATCCGGATGTGGCTGACGTCGATTCCTTGACTTTGATAGAGATCGAGCGACCGCTGTCCCAGTTCATCGTTGCCGATGGTGGTGACGAACACGACTTCGGCACCCGCGCGCGCGCAGCGACGGCCTGATTAGCGCCCTTGCCTCCGGGTTTGGTGGAAAAGCTACTGCCCAAAACGGTCTGGCCGGGGACTGGCAGGCGGGGGACCTGTATCGTCATGTCCGTATTGCTCGAACCGAAGACCACGACACGGGGCATCGACGAGCTTCCCTCGGTGTTTCTCAATTCCAGAATCGCACTGTCCCGCTGCCCGAGCGATTGATTGACGATTACCAGATCGGAGGCCTGCTGTCACAGGTAATCTTCGCGGATCGGATGAAAAACGTCGAGTGCCACGGCCGCCTGGTCGAGTGCCCGCACGCTGTGGACGACCCCGCCGGGAATGCGCCACTTGTCCCCGGGGCCGAGGAGACGGGTCACTCCGCCCACCGTGAACTCGAGCCGCCCTTCCAGCAACATGCCGATCTGCTCGTGGGGATGAGAGTGTTCGAGCACTACGGATTCCGGCTCTAACCGCACGACCGAAAGCATCATGTGAGTGCCAGCAGTCGACTGGATCTCGACACCGGGAAAGATCTGATGGCGCGACCCAGACCCGGCACTGATGAAATAGGAATCCGCGGGCACGGGTGACTCGGCGTTTGCATCTGGGACCGGCACGCTCATTCGAGATGTCCGTAGTGCGCGGCGACCCACTCGCCGGTTCCGTCCAGGAACTCTTGGCGGGTGCCTCCGTACACCTGCTGTAACGCTTCGTCGAGCTTGTTTCCTTCCTGGACCATGCCCTGCACGAACGCGGGAAAGCCTTGGCGCATCTCAGACATCATGGCCTCGACGAGCGCGAACCCAATCGCGTGGATTCCATCCGCCGTGATCTGGTCGGTTTGGCCTAATGCGTTATTTGCCCTGGTGTCCCAGCCCTGACTGAAATTCGCGAACGCGGTTTGACGCAATTGCTGGTAATAGTGGCTCCTCGGCTCGACTTGTGCAGCGAAAAAGGTGCCGACGCCCAATACAACCCAGCGCGGCGGTTTGCCGGCAGATTCCACCGTGGCACTGCCCAGCGCCTCGGTGAGAATACCGGCGACACTTCGATCTGAGCCGCCGCTGTCCATATCCTTTTCGTCGTTTCGTCTGGATCGTCCCTTCCGCTTCGAGGCCCCCGCGTCGTCTTTCTTGCCTCCGGCCGGATCGACGACAGCCAGATAAGGTTGATCGACGGTCAACTGCCCGGTCCAGATCGTGTCGGCTTCCACGTCACGGTTCTCAATCGTCTTGACGAATTCGATAAAGTCTTTCCGATTCGAGAAGACAAAGAGGCTGACCTTTTCAACGCGATCGTTTCTAGGCAAACCGACAAACCTCTTCAAGTATCCGGGCTGTTTGTCCAGAACCCTGAGCGTGCTCGAAGCCCGATCGCTGGGCAAGCTAGTAAACATGATGAAGCGCTCACCGCGCACAACCTCGGGCTTGACCTTGGAACCAGACTTCTTCCAGCGTTCCAGGCCCGCCGCTTCGACCGCCTTATCGCGTTCCTGTGCTGGAATCTTCGCGAGCTGGCTACGGCGCATCTGATCCACGCTGGCGGCATAAGACGCGATCGTCTTCTTGGGGTCGATGCCGGCATCAAGTTTAGCCCCTTCCTTAACCCATTGTTCGATCTTGGCGATCGCGTCGGCCGACAGGGATCCGTTGCCTTCGGGCATTCGCGGTTGTTTGTCGCCCTTGATCCGCATCACCAATTCACTCTTCGCCGGTTTGCCAGGAACAGTGATCTTGTCGTCAGATTTGCCCCCTTTTTGGAGCTTCTCGAATGTCGTCAAATCGAGTTTTCCGCGTCGCGCACCACGTTTATCTCCAGTGTGGCACCCAACGCAATTCGCGACCAATATGGGAGCAATCTCTTCTGAGAATTTGATTTGGTTCGAGCCAGCCGAATCCTTCTTGGCGCCGCCGGCCTTGGCTTTTGCGGCTGCGTCGGCCTTTTTGGCAAGCTGGCTCTTCTTGGCCATTTTTGTACGTGAGCCCCGGCGAGGCGTGAGATCGAAATCGTCGGGACCAAGGTTGGGCATCTCCAGCCCGCCGGGGTCTTGTCCGCCACCGTAGTCTTGGGCCAGGCAACGGGTAGAGGCGCAGGACAAGCCGATCGGGATAACGCCGACCGCGACGGCAAACAGCAGTCTGGTCAGATTGGTTGACCTTTGTGTTTTGGACATGATCTCGTCCCCGTTGGCATGTCGGAACCGCGCGACTGGATCACATCATTGTTCACCGCGTTCGCGGCGTTGGCAAGATGCGTAAATGATTGTATTCCCAAGGCAACGCCGCTACAAAGACGCGCTGCCCGAAGCTACGCGGCATATCGCAGTTTTCATGGGATGATTTCGAGCGGGATTTCTGCCGAAGTTGAGCGCTGCGCAACCAGATCGTGCTGTGTCAGACGGAGGCTGTAGAGCCCAGTCGGTAATGATGACGGAAGGTCAACCCGATAATTCACATAGAAGTCGCGCCGGCGACTACCGCACACATCCTCGGCAGGGCCCAGCTCGTGCTTCCAGACAATCATGCCACTTGTGACCGAGGTGATCTCGATTCTCGACGACAGGCGCGACACGAATTCTGAGTGCTTTTCCTCGTATTGCATACCGGTCATCTCGCAGTAGACAAGAAGCCGCTGGCCGGCTTTGACGCGCGAATCGGCCAAGGACTCGAACGACCCGAAGCCGAGCACCTTGCGGCACAGGGTAAGTTTGTCAATTCCCAGCGGGTCAGCTTCAACAGGCACGGGTTGTGGCCTGGTGACGTCGATCGCCGGATGCGTTCGTTCGTCGGATTTCGCTGGCGTATCCTTGGTTGGCAAATCGGAACCGGACATGGCGACGGAAGCGGACTTTGGCTGCGTCTCTACTCGAACGGAAGGTGGTTCCAGTTTTGGCACCACGGAGACGTCCATCGGGGCAGGGGCGTCATTTTGTTTGACGACAGAAGTCGCATTCTCGGGTTTCGGCGCGAGGGCGTCGGCCGGCTGCGGAGCTTGGGGTTGTGGCAATGGCGCCGCGATTGAAGCGCCGCTCGGCGGTCCCGTTGGGTTAGCCTGCGGGAGTTCACCTTTAGACGGCAATGCCGCCGTACCTGAGTCGGCGGATTCATCGTGGCGTGTGATAGCCGCCACACGTTCGATCGCAGCATCGAGAAGTGGAGTGGGGTTGGCTACCGGCGTTTCGCTGACTGGTTCGGTGATCACTGGAGCGAGCGCGTCCGGCTGCGGTCCGGTGGAGTCTGACGCGGATTCAAGTTGCTGCGGCGGCATTCCAGCGCGCGGCTCACCCGACGGAGGCGGCGTAGCAATTGCTGGCGAAGCTTCGGCCGGAAACGCCACGGTTGCACCGATCGGATTGCCGAACATATCGCGAACTTGTCGCGGGCTGGGTGCAGCCGGCGCGACCGACGGAGCCCCGGCAGTCGGCTCGGATGGTGGTGGTGGGGATTGGGGGGGGCGCGGGTCGTCGTTTGGCCGAAGCAACGTCGGCTTCAGGCACCCTGTCGTGACGGACAAGCAGACGAATCCGGTCGTAGCGCAGAGAGCCCGAAAGGCCCGGCGATCGCGCGGCATCGAACGACCCCTTGTTGAGACCGGGTTCATCACTCACCCGCTCCGGTTGGACCCGCTGACACGCGGGATGATGGGGACCGAGACAATTGGGTGTTAATGGGATGATTATCTAACTCAACTCGAAGAATCGGGCAAGCTCAACAGGGCTGCATAATTGTGGCACTAATTGGCACTTCGTGGAAGGTCTCCCGTGCGAACTCGCCCTGGTCGACGCGAACATCACTCGGCCGCAAGTCGCCGATATTCGGGGCCTTATGTCGATGGAATTCGCCTCTATTCAGGACGTGCCGACCGGTCTTTTGGACCGAATGTGCGCACTTCCCTGCCCGAGACGCAAGTCGCTGAGCCGCGACTGGGAACGACGAGGTCGTGCCGTTTCGCAAAAACTCTCGCATGGTGCCGCGGGGCGAAGTAAGGAAGTCCTCCCCCAACAGCGTTCGGTTCGTTCGGCAAGCTCTGAGTTTCGGACGAGGTTAATGAGTTGTCGGCCTTGCTTGCACTCCCTGATGCAGTCGTCCTTTGGAGTCGATTCTCTGGTCATGGCACAAACGGCACCCGATGGCCACATTCCACCTGATGCTCCTCTCGGCCCGGCTCGGGGTTCTCGGCCCGCAGTCCAGGCTGGCTGGCGAGCCGCAAACAATGAGGACTGAGGACCAATGCCCCGTAAGGAATGAGGACCAAGGACCAAGGACCAGCTTGAAACGGTTGCAACGGTCGAATCGGTTTTGCGGCTCCAAAATGGCAGTAGATGGCAGTAGATGGCAGTTTTTGGGAAGGTCTCCGATCCGTCTTGCGCGGCGCGAGCGACAACGAATTTTTTAGCTGGCGAATGTATCGGCGCATCGGCGTAGCGAATCTTGCCATGGCGCGGTTCGTTCGCGTTTTCGAGATGCCGGTGAAATGTCAATCGCCGACAAATCGTCGGCGCGCACTTTCCCTTCTGTCTCCATATACAATATACCGGGATTTGCAGATTTCGTTAATGCACCTACACTCCGATGCGCGCCGATCCCGGTCGCGGGTGTAAATGCTGAAACCAGTTAAGAATATTTCCAAAATTTTATTTTGGAAATATTGGCGACCCAGCAACAAACAGAAACAAACCCGTGCTACTCGAGGGCCATCAAGTGCTGCAAGATCCACCCGGCGGTTGGACCTGTCGCTACCGCTCTCCCGAGCTGGAGGTGGGGCTCGGCCTGATGAGCACGATAGGCCGCCGGGACCGGTCCCTGCGTGCGTGCCGGCACGTCGTCAGGGATCTCGCGGTTGAGGCCGTCGACGAGGCCTCCCAGCCGCAAGGGGCGCGGTGCCAGTGCCGCCACCACGTCGCATAGGTCGCCCGCCGTCAGGGCGCCGGGTCCAGGTCCTCGATCCGATATCCGTCTCCTTGCAGGGTCCGTGTGAGGTGCACCTTCAGGCCGGAAGGAGCCGGGGGGAACGGGCCTAGCGAATTCCGGAAGGCGTGGATTCGGGCGTCGCGGAGTCTCTCCCAGTCGGCGCGGGTCTTCGCCTCGTGCCAGGCCGTGTTCTCTCGCAAAGCGGCTGCCTGAATGCGAGTCAGGACGTCGCGAGAGAGCATCCATGGCAACGCGTTTGCCGTCTCCCCATTCGCAGGGAAAACCCTGGCGTCCAACTCGCGGAGCTGCGCCGCCAGGCCGATCTCCGCGGAGTGTTCTCCCGCAGCCGCAGGAGCGGGCCAGCTCAAGGCAAGAATCGCGAATACCGCAACTCCGTGAGGCCCGCGCTCGGTGATCTGATGTAGCCGGTCTCTATGAGGCCGGCGTGGGGTGATCACTTGTAGGTGGCCTCTGTGAGGCCGACCGGGGTCGGAGCCCCCGGCTACAAAGCTTAATCGTAGCGAAGCTGCGTGAGTTCGCCTTGATAATTCCATTGATCAGCCATTTCAACCAGACCGGCGCGGATCGGGTTGTTGCGAACATACTCCCATTTCTCTTCATAGCTTTCCGAGAATCGAAGCACACGATCGAAAAACTCAGGTTGCCACAATGGCATCGAGTAGCCGAGGCGACGACGGCAATATTTCGCAGTCCACTCTTTTTGCTTTCCCACAAACTCGGAAAGCGCTTGCTTTCCTTGATTATCAAAAGCGAAAAAATGAACGTGATCCGGCATGATGACGTAGCGACCGATTGACCATTCGCAATGTTCTTGGCAGTTCCGCCAGACTTCGGTGGCGATGGCGTGAAACTCATCGTTCGCCAGCCGACGTGTGCGATTTTTCGTACAAGTGGTTATGAAGTAAATCGGATTGTCGATCCAAATCTCATCCAGCCTGTGAAGGTGTCGGTCCGGTATGGCATGCGCCTACATGAGGTAAATAAGACAATTACTTTGTAGCCGGTCTCTGTGAGGCCGGCTTGAGTGATTCGCGGATCATGCCCGGGCTCATAGAGCCCGGCCACAAATATGCCGGCTTGAGCGATTCCTGAATAGAGTGAATCGGACCATTACTTTGTAGCCGGTCTCTGCGAGGCCGGCGATTGTTCGCGGCCCGGGCTCATAGAGCCCGCCAAATCTGCAAGCTTGAGCGATCCTTAGCGGCCCCGGCTACAAATCTGTCAGCTTGAGTGATTCGCGGATAGAGCCTATCAGACCAGGACTTTGTAGTCATATCCTGCGCCGGGCGCTAGGACGTGCTGCGCTTGTTCGAAACGTCGGATGGAGCGTATTTAAGAAAGTATTCGAGAAACGCAAGCTCCAGTTCGAGGGCCTCAGCCGTGGGGACGTGCGTTTTACGCGCGGTCAGGAACGCGCGCTGGTTGTGGCCAAGCAGGGCGTTGACGGCCACGAGGTGGTTGAGAGCTTGCCAGTTCTCGGGAGGATCCTGCACGCCGCCGGAAACGAGCACCGGGCGCGGCGCCATCAAGGCGTGCAGATCGACGAGATCCGCCCCGTCGTCGATCATCTCCTTGTAAAGACCGGTGCGCGGGTTGGCCTGCGAGGGTATGCCCGGCTTGCGGCGGACGTTCGGCTCATAGCCGAGATACCACGGCTCCCAGTAATTCACGTTGCTGTCTTTTTCGTTGAAGACGATGCCGGGATCGGACCACACCGCACAGGCGAAGCGTTCATCCAGGCAAGAAGCAAACATCGACCATTTGCCGCCGTAGGAGAGCCCGATGATGCCGATTCGCTCGCGATTGACTTCGGGCATCTGGGCGAGCGCAGTCAGGCAGTTGGCCGCTACGTAGGCCAGGATCGTGAGCGGTTGTCGGCGCAGGCCTTCACCAGCTTTGGTGAGAGCGCCGCGGGTGCCGTCGCCGAGCTTGTCGAGGGAGCCCGGAGTACCGATTGAGAGGGTGACGAAGCCGCGTTTTACCAGTTGCAGCCCGTAGTCGTGCGTGCCGATGCCGCGTCCATTATTCCCTCGGCCGATGCTCGTCAGCGGTTCATAAAACGGGACCACGACGGCGGGAAATGGTCCAGGTCCCTCGGGAACGAGGAGGAAGCCGTCGACCCACGTTCCCTCGGGGAGCGCTTGCACCTGGATTTGGTACTCGGTGTACTGGTCGCGCTTGACCGGTTCCCGCTTGTTCATCAGCGGCCGCTCGATCAGAGGCGGCCAGGGGCCAAGTCGCTTGTGCCAGGTCTTCAGAATCTCAGCGCGCCGCCTTGCCCAGTCCGCTGCGGTTTTGACGAAGGCGCCATCGGCAAACTCGAGTGGCGATCGATAAGAGCCGAACCTTCCAGCAAACTCTTGCGGAGGCCGGGCGAACGGCTCGAGCTTTTTCCAAAGCTCCTCGGGCTCGGCCCGTGGACCCGACGCAACGGCGCCAATCGCCACCAGCAGGAACGCTGCCAGCAAGAAACTGCAACGGAGGCGCGGACGACGCTGCAGGAGACGGCGAAACATTGAAGACCTCGCATCCTCGTATTAGAGTGAATCTGGCCGATAACTTGTAGCCGGTCTCTGCGAGGCCGGCGATTTTTGGCAGCCCGGGCTGGTAGAGTCCGACCACAAATTTGCCAGCTTGAGTGATTCGCGGATAGGGCCCGGGCTCAAAGAACCCGGCTACAGTTTTGTAGCCGGTCTCTGCGAGGCCGGCGATTTTTGGCGGCCCGGGCTCGTAGAACCCGGTCATCGGCTAGGGCTGGTCCTCGTACCTCTCGACGAGGTCGGGGAGAATGTCGACGCAACCGTTCTCATCTCCCGCCAGTTCATCCCGGGCCAGCAGCCGATCAAAGATCGCAATGACGCGGGCCAGCTTCATGTCGGAGCCGATCGAACGCAGGCGAAGCTCGCGGATCAGGACGAAATACCGATCGCTAGCCCGGTTTGACGGCCGGACCTCAGATGTCTTACCACGTGCCACGGTCGAAGTCGTCGTGTTTCAGCATTTGCTGGATGTCGACCTTCCGTTTCGGACAACTGACGATCAGAATCAGTCGGTACCTTTGACCACCGGCGTTGAAGACGAGAAATTCAGAGGTCACTACAACGTGAACCTGGCCGCTGCTAACTGCCGTAAAGATGTTGGCCCACAGAGCGCAGTGCGCTCGTTTTTTCAACCGCGTCCTTGACACTGCAATTGTCGAGTGTATAGATACACTATACACTCGATTTGAGAATGGGGCGCGGATGCTGATCACGATTAATCCACAGGATGCGCGGCCGATTTATCAGCAGGTCGTTGACTCGATCAAGGCGCTCATTGCCCGCGGTGAGCTGACCGAGGGTGTATCGCTGCCGCCCGTGCGGCAGGTCGCCGCGGATCTCGGCGTCAATCTGAACACAATCGCTGCGGCATACCGTGAGCTTCAGAGTGAGGGTCTGGTCACGATCCGGCATGGCTCGGGCGCGGTTGTGGCCTCGCGCACGATCGCGGGCAAGAATGACGATGTGCTGCGAACTCCTCTGCGCACCGCATTGACGCAACTCATCCTTGCCGGTCTGCCCAGGGCAACGATCATGAACATGGTGAGCGAAGAGCTGCGGAACCTTGTGCAGGGAGAATTGCGATGAGTGAATGGATTTTGATTGGTTCGATCGCACTTTTCTTAGGGATTCGGGCCGCTTCATTCATCCGATTCTGGCGGACTCCCTTCTACTTCGGCGCGGACAAATTCTTCGGCTTGCCGGTCGCGCCGGACGTGTCCATGCCCTTGCTGCGCCGCTACCGGTCGCGATTGATGCTCGTCTACTTGCCGGACGCTCTGTGTGCGCTGGCAGCGTACCTTTGGGGCGGTCTGATCGGCCTTGCCCTCGAGCAGATTTTCGGAGCGATCGTGACGAGGCTTTGTCAAACCCTCGTGGCGATTCACACGATTCGCCAGACGAAGTTGCTTGCAGCCGAAGGGTCATGGAAGCCGGTCGCATCGGTTGCTCTGTCGCTCAAAACTCGGCGCTTACGCGACTATCTCGATCTGCGCTTCGAGCTCGCCCTGCCTCTGCTTACCGTTGCATCGCTGGCAATCGTGGCTTCCTACTTCCGGCACGGATCGGCTAGAAGCGGGCCGGCCGGTCTCGTTCGGGCGCTGGCGATTGCGGCCCTGACGATCTACGTTCAGCTAGGCGGATTGCTGGCCAAGCATGCGCTTGTGCGCTGGCGCATGTGGCTGCCCGGCGAGCGAGCCGAGACCTACCTGCGCTGGCGCGAGGCAGTGCTGAACTATTTCCTTTGGGCCTGCGATTATCTGCGAGCCACGCTGACGGTGGCCATTGTGTCATTTGTTCTTTTCGCCAATCTGCGAGCAGCGGGCGCGCGAGGCGATACTGCCGCTTGCAGCGGCGGTTGCCGTGAGCATCATCGTAAGCGGCGCCGCTGGGCTCGGCACGCGGAGGCGCCGCTTGAAGAGGCTCTGGAACGAGCTTCAGCCCTTGGAAGACTTCTCCTCCCCACCACAGAAGATCGATTCCCGCGAGTTCTTCCTGGGCGGCTTGTGCTATTGCAATGCCGACAATCCAGCACTCTTCGTACCAGGCCCGCTCGTCTATGCCATCAACGTCGCAAATAAGAGGACATATCTCTATGGAGCCTATGTCGCTGGGTTTGTGATGCTCGGAATGTGGTGCATCAGCGTACCTCACTAACGAAAGGCCCGATCATGGAGTGGCGTTGCCGTATTTATCTTGTGCTCGTCTCATTGCTGTGGCCGGTGTTCGCATCCGGCGCCCAGCCTGTGACGGTTTCGCCCGAGACGCTGAAAGCCATGGCGGCAAGCGTCCGGCAGCTCGTTGAGGATGATGAAGCTGTCGGCGCCGAGGTCTTGGTCCTGCACAAGCGAAAGGTCGTTTTGCACGAGGCATTCGGCTATTCGGATCTCGACCGACGCACGCCATTGACTCGCAATACGATCGTTTGCGTTCGATCGATGACGAAGCCGCTGGTCGGTACGGCCATTCAAATGCTCATCGATGAAGGCAAGCTGTCTCTGACCGACCGGGCGAGCAAGTACCTGAAGTCCTTTGACAACGACAAGTCTCGCGCCGTCACGATCGAACAGCTCTTGACGCACACGGCGGGCTTCCCGCTGACGCTTGTCAACAAGCAACTCAGCGGTTATAGCGGTCAGCGAGCCATCGTCGACGAGGCCGGCAAGATCGGTCCCAGCGGCCCGCCCGGGTCGTTCAAGTATAGTGACACCGATTCGGAAACACTTGCCGCCATCGTCGCTGAGGTGTGCGGCCAGCCGGTCGACGCGTTCATTCGCCGGCAAATCCTCGAGCCACTGGGAATGAACGATACCTACTGTGTGCTGGAGAAGGATGCACCCCCGCGGTCGCGGGTCAGCTCCAACCACGCCGGATCGCCGGGATTGTGGCACAAGTACTGGGATCACGAAGCGACGCCGTTCTTTCCCTATTTCCTGGGTGCCGCCGCTCTTTACTCGACCACGACAGACTACGCGCGCTTCCTCACGCTCTGGCTTGATCGCGGCCGGGCCGGCGGTCGCCGCTTGCTCTCCGAGGCGGCCGTCGCGCGTGCATTGCGACCCGCGCAGCCAATGATCTCGCCGGGTACCGATACTCCTTATCCGACATGTCTGACGCCGCTCCAGCCCTTTTACGGCCAGCACTGGATGGTCTACGTGCCGCCCACACCGGCTGCGGGAAATGCTCTGCCCGTGTTCGGGCACGGCGGTTCAGACGGAACCCTCGCACTGGTCTTTCCAGAGCATGACCTCATGGCGTTTTATTTCACTCAATCGCGCGGAGGCATGAGCGTGTTTCGCTTCGAGGAGTTATTAGCGCCCTTGGTGGGCCTAAAAAGTGCGCCTTGCGCAGCAGGTTGACGATGGATCGCCTTGAGCCGTTGACGGGCGATTATGTGGAAACCGACGGTCAGAAACGAGCCTGGGTGACCATGCGCGGTCGACGGTTGCGAATCGAGCTGGCAGGCCAGGGTGCGCTCTTGCCACTTTGGCCGGACAGCTCGGGACGGTGGATCTTCGGCGAGAGCCCAGTAGGCGTGTCGGTCAGCTTTGACAAGATTGACGCAGGGTACGCAACGGGAATGAAGCTCTGGCACAACGAGTCGCAATTGCTCCATTATCGGCGCGTGCCACCGGCCAGCGATTTGCCAACCGTGGATCGCCTGATGTCGTTGCGCCGCGAGAAGCAAGGGGGCGATCGAATTGACGCGCTTCATGGTCTGGAGATGAACGGCAAGTTGCAAGTCGGCGCAGCCCGGCTCGACACCACGCTGATCGCGGCAGTGCCGGACCGAGTGATTCGAAGGATCAAATCGCAGGCCGGGGTCGTGACCACGGTTGTCGATGGCCGCACCGCACGCAAGTTTTCACCAGGCGAAACTGTGGAAGAGCTCGCAGGCCTTTGGCTCGACGAAGCCCGGCGGATCAATCCGTTCGCACGCCTGCGCGATTGGCGAGAGACGGCCACGGCGGTTCGGGTGGTCGGCAAAGACAAATTGGGAAGCGAAGATGTATGGATCGTGCGGGTCGAGAGTGAGTTTGAGCCGCCTCAGACGCGCTACGTCAGCCCGAAAAGCGGGCTCCTCCTCAAAGAAGAAGGCTGGATCACCGCCAAGGGACTGGGCACGTTCCCACGCTCGGTCGCCTGTGCCGATTACCGCGAGGTCGCCGGAGTGCAGCTCCCGTTTCGATTGACCACCGAGAGCGCGGTCACCGGTAAGCAGGTGATGCAGTTCGCCGAAGTCAGGCCCAATCCCGTAATTGACGCGGCGACGTTCTCGTAGCCGAGAGAATAACTACAGGAACGCCCACGGCTGCCAGCTCTCGGTTGCCTCAAGCCGACCTCGACAGCCTCAGGAATCTGAATCCGCGCCCTCGTTTTGAGGGATTTCAGACGGCCAAGTTTCTCGTGAGACCAGGAGGTAAAGCAGCGCCGCGTGGGTGGTCTTTTTTCGTGGCGTACTTGACAAGGAAGAGCGAATTTATACTTCTGTCCATTACAGTTGTTGTGAACATGACCAGGGCTGCGAACGCCCGCCGCTATTGCAGGAGTCTCATTGATACCCGACTACGCCCGGGGCCAGGCCGTCGTCGAAAAGCAGGTCGGCGTTTATCACTGTATTGCCCACTGCGCCCGGCGGGCCTTCCTCTGTGGTGTCGACACCTGCACCGCGCAGGACTTTAGTCACCGCAAAGACTGGATTCTCGATCGGATGCGTGAGTTAGCAGGACTCTTCACCATCGAGATTTGTGGCGATTCCAGAGCACCTGGCCCCAATCGTAAAGCTGCCGGGCCTCAATCCATCGAGTTGGGTTGAAACGGTGCGTGGCTTCAGTCGGCTGTTCAAGCAGGCGGCGGCGAGATCGAGCTTGCTTGTCGATGATGCCGCGGCACGCTGCTCGAGGCCCTGGTTCCGGGGCAAGGAGGCGGCCCGAATGGCCTTTCTGTAGGCCACCGGCTCTCGCTGCCGAGACGTCAACAGACATCTCCATGACGCTCTAGTTTGAAGTGCTGGGCCGCCTGGCGCGCCCAACCCGCGGCCCGCGGTCGCGTTGACGGGGCGAATCGTTCAACTTCTCCCGTCAAGTGATCACACACACGGGACGATCGACTCGATGAGCTCGGTTCCGGAGCGCATCGCGGCTTCGAGAGCCAATGTCCTGGCAAATCGCTCCGACCGACAATTTGGTGGGTGACTGAATTCCCTATTCCTTTCCGGCTCCCAGGCGACTGACTTCATCCTCTCCGGGCAGCCCGAACGAGACCAGGGCGCCGGTGTCCTTCAGGGGAGGTAAGAACTGCGTGTTGCCCGTGCCGACGTACACCCGGCCGCGGGAAACCGAGGGGCCCGACCACACCGGCCCGAGGCGGATCTCCTTGAGCACCTCGCCCGTGGCGGCGTCGAGCGCGATCAGCTTGCCGCTGGAGATCGCGGTGAAGAAGACGACGCCGTTGGCGACGGCGATCCCCGAGCCGACCGGGTCGCCAGCGTCGGTGAAGACGCGCTTCGGCGGCGGCCCGCCGAGCGACGCGACCTTGGGCCGCTCATGCCGCCATCGCTCGGCCTTCGTGTCGAGGCTCAGGGCCACCACACGCCCGCCCGACACCGGCCCGTGCTGCATGATATTTATGATATTTAGTAGGGTGCTGACGTCCACTGTCGGCTGTGACGCGAGTCGGAGGGCATCGATGCCGTTGGTGAAGATCGACCGGCCGTCGGTCGCGCAGCCCGTCTGCAAGCCCCCGATGGAGCTCGGTAGGGCGAGCATCCGCCGGTCCGGCTTCGGCGAGAGCGGATATGACGGCGGGCCGGTATACAGGGGCGTGTGGGCAATGATCCGCCCGTCGTCGGCCCGCAGGACGTAGAAGCCGCCGTTCTTGCAGCCCACCCCGACCACCCGCGTCGGCTGGCCCTCCACGGGGATCGTGTAGACCTTGGGCGTGTCGCCGATCGATTGGTCCTTGTAGCGCCGCTCCTTCGGGTCGTAGGACCGCATGGCAATGGTCCAGACGTCGCCGGGATTGATCTGTGTAACCCAGCGCTCCTTGCCGTCGCCGACAGCCAGAGCGATGACCGCGCACGATTCGCGCGTGTACAGCCGGGGGTCGGCGGCGGTCGGCCGCCTCGGCGCGGTGTTGGCGTCGGTGCCGAAGAAGACCGTGCCCGACTCGGCGTCGAACGATGGGGTAGACCAGACCGAGCTCGTCGCCGGTCCGTAGTAAAAGGTGTGGTCGCCGGAGCCGTCCTTGATCGTAATCGGCGGCTCCAAGGGCTCGGGCTTGGACCCGACGTCGTACTTCCACACGACATGGCCGGTCTTCGGCTCCAGGGCGGCGACGAATCCCCGCCCCGTGCAGCCCTTATAGCCGGGGAAGGCCGCGACGACCTGCTCGAGCGTGCCGCCCGCGACGATCAGCTTGCCGTCGGCGAGGATCGGCGAGGCCCAGGAGAGGTTCAGCGCGTGGGCCCCGGGGAACTCCTTGCCTCGCATGCTCAGCTTCCAACGCTCCTTCCCGGTCGCCCGGTCCAGCGCGTAGATCCAGCCCTCCAAATCCGCGAAGAAGACAGTGTCTTCGTTGACCAGCGCCGAGCCGTAGACGCTCCCGTCAGAACCCAGCTGGAGGCGCACGGACTGGATCACCTTGTCCTCCCGCCCCGCCTCGGGTTGAGCCGGCCCCCGGCCGAGCTCCGGATTGCGGTAGGACCAGCGGACCTTGCCGTCGGGCGTCAGCTTGTAGAACGTCGGGGTGGCCGCGGTCGTGCCGAAGTAGACGTAGCCGCCCACGATGACGGGCGTGGCGTGGATGGCCCCGATCTCCTGGCCCGAGCCCTTGGCGGGGAACCGCCACTTCTCTTCGAGCCGGCCCGTATTGTCCCGGCCGATCGCCTTCTCGCCCTGGTTGTAGCGGCTACCGAGGACGTCGTGGTTGTACGTCGGCCAATCCTTCGCGTCGGCCTGCGCGAGCCGCGGCCGGTTGGAGGATGGCCGCAAGGACGAGGGCGAACGTCGTACGTAGCAGGGGACCTGTCATGGTGGGCTCCACGGCTTTGGGATAACAAACAGACAAAAAACAACGGTCTGATGTAATCGTTAGTCCAGGCATGTGTCTTCACCGAAGCACGATGCAGGCAGCGCCCCTTACACCCTTTCAGACGACCGGCACATTGACCCGTTCCGCTCCGGCCGGATTCTGGCTGAGGGTCTGCTGGCGGATCGCAGCGGCGCCGAGCAACCCGCCCAGTCCCATGGATTCGACGGCCGTGCTGGGTACGAGCATCAGCGCGCCCTTCTCCTTAAGCCCTTCGTAGAGGATGTTCATCGCCCGCAGGTGAAGCGCGGTCGGATTGTGCTCGTACGACTGCGCGGCCTGGGCGAACAGGTGGGCGATCTCGACCTCGGCCTGGCCGAGGATGATCCGCGCCTCTTTCTCCGCGCCGCCTGGGCCTCGCGCGACATGGCGTCCTGCAAAGGCTCTGGGATGACCACGTCGCGCATCTCGACCGATTGGACCGTGACACCCCAGGGATTCGACCGCGCGTCGATCAGCTTCTGGAGCTGCGCCTCGATCTGCTCGCGGCCGCGGAGGAGCATGGTCAGCGGCGTGCGGCCGATGATGTCGCGGAGCGCGGTCTGCGCTGCCCAGCTCACCGCGACCTGGTAATCCTGGACCTCAAGTGCCGCCTTCTCGGGGTCGTAGACCATCCAGAACAGGACCGCATCCACGTTTACCGGAACGGTGTCCGCGGTCAGCGTCTGCTCGGCAGCGAAGCTGGTAGTGATGGTTCGCTGATCGATCCAGGACGCGACCTGGTCGATGCCGGGGATGATCCAGAACAGCCCCGGCCCGCGCAGGCCCGTGTACTTGCCCAGCCGCAGCACGACCGCCCGCTCCCACTGCTGGGCAATCCGGGGCGACGCCCCGGCGACGCATCCCAGGATCGACCCCACCACGACCGCCCACGGGTGATCCCACAATACGGCGATCCCGGACCCCAGGCCGATGCCGGCCAACAGCAAGAGTAACGAGATGATGTTGAAACGCGGCGGGTCCATCGAACCGCGACGACGTTTCCGACCCTCGGTGACGCTCGTCAGGTTAGCCATCAGATTGCTCCCGTTTCATGTCGATCCAGTGCACTTTGAGGAAGTTGATCGCTTCGTCCTCCGAGAATCCCAGGGTGGCGGCACCGGCCAGGAAGCGATCCGCCAGCTCCACGAGCAACCGCTCGCGATCCGGCCAAGAGGAGCCACGCCCGACCGCCTCCCGGATGAACGTGCCCACTCCCCGCCGTGTCTCGAGCACGCCCGAACGCTCGAGCTCGCCATAAACCTTCGCCACCGTGTTCGCATTGATCTTCAGATCCACCGCGAGTTGCCGCACGGTCGGCAGCTTGTCCCCTACGTTCAGCCGCCCCGTCGCGATCGCCACGCGGATAGCCCGCTCGAGCTGGGCATATAACGGCGTCGGGTCGTTCTCATCGATCGCGAACATGGCCGGGGGGCAATCCTGTGATCCGGGTACGGCTGGGATGACGAAGCTCGAATCGACCACCCGTGGGAGTACCGACCCCACGCGGATCGAGACAGCTGACGGCGCGAACCACTCCCATCACGGCTTCGAACCCATCAAGGCCAGGGCGATGAACCTGGGAAGCATTGGCGTGGCCCACGCCTCATGCGACGACCGCGGGCGCACCGTCCCACGCGGGCCGGACGCGCGGCCCGTTCAGGAAGCGACCCAGCCACGTGTAGCGCACCAGGGTCTGGCACGTCCACAACAGGAAAGCGGTCACGACCGCGACGATTAACAGCAACGGGAAGAATGAGAGGGCGGCGTGCAGGACAATCCCCAGCAGCGTGGCGACGGCACGCAGGGCGTCCAGGTCGGATCGTCGCGCAAGGGCCGGATCCTCGATGGTCCGGGAAGACATGGTTGTGAAAGCCCTCCAGAGCGTTGCACGATTCGAGATCAAGTCAGAAGTGGACAAAAATCTCCCACTTGTCCTATTGTTTTATTTCAATGGTACAAGTCGAGTAAAAAGAAGTCAACCCGTCCGTGCCAACAGCTTTGTCGGATGCGCCATTGCGCAGAAAAACGCAGCCGAACCGAAAGAAGCTGTCTACCTTGGGGGACTTTCACACACCCAAGTTTCTCGGGCTCTCAGACAGCCAAGTAATCCATCGAATTGGGTTCAACCGGTGCGTGGCTTCAGTCGGCTGTTCAAGCAGGCGGCGCGGAGATCGAGCTTGCTTGTCGATGCCACGGCACGCTGCTCGAGGCATTGGTTCCAGGGCAAGGAGGCGGCCCGAATGGCCTTTCGTTAGGGCAACGGCTCTCGACGCAGAGACATCAACAAACATCTCCATAACGCTTTCGCCGGAAGAACTGCGCGACCGCCTGGCGCGCCCAACCCGCGGCCCGCGGTCGCGTTGACGGGGCGAATCGCTCAACTTCTCCCGTCAAGTGATCACACACACGCGACGATCGTCCCGATGAACTCGGTCCCGGAGCGCAGCGCGGCTTCGAGAGCCGAAGCCCTGGCAAATTTCTCCGAGCGATGATTTGATTGGCGTCTGAATTCCGGGAGCGCAGCGCGGCTTCGAGAGCAAATGTCCTGGCAAATTGGGCCTGGTGGGCAACCACCCAGGTCTACCCGGCCCCTGGACATCGCTCGCCGCCAAGCCGGAGGCAGCGAGCGAACCTTTGTTCGTTCGCTCGCAGGGGGGGCGAGGAGAATGCCGCTCCGTCAACCGTAGGCGTTCTTCTCGATCAGATCAAACACATCAACGCCATCTTTCTCGACCCTTACGGCACCATCTCCAGGCCAAAGAGAAATGATGGTCTCACCGTCATCAGACTCGACCTTTAGGGTCACTGGCTCTTTGTCAAACGCATCATGCACCGTCACTTTTTCGCCAGGGGGCAGCGATACCTGAACGCACTCCGGCTCGATGTTCACGATGGCGGGGCCGGACAGGTCGTTCTGGATAACAAACCGGCTGTAGTTGATCATTTTTCACCCCCTATCAATCAAACAGCTTCGCAATCTCCCGCAACTGTGCAACCCGCCCGGCCGCACTTGGGTTCGGTGGCGTGATCCGGGCGATATGCTCGTAGCCCTCAGCGACATCCAGCAGCCGCTCTTTCGTCCACCCTTCCGCCAACAATTGGTCCTTCGTGAAGTCCACACCCGTCTTTGTCACTGATCTCGGCTTACAGCCGAAGAACTCCCCGCCTTCTTTCAACGTGGCCCCACCGGCTTGTCTGATCCGTCCTGGTAGATCGACTTCTTGAGCGTCATGGGAACAGCCTTTGGAGCGACGGCCCCTCCAATCGCGTCCGCGGCGTCGTCCGCCATCTTCTCCGCCTGATTCGCCGTGTCGCCAAGCGGGTGCCCGCTCGCCTGCCGACCTGCCTGTTATCTTAGCCCTCGCCGCCGCATCCACAAAGGGCTTTCGGCTTTCAGTCAGCCAAGTTTCTGGCTTTCAGGGCTTTCAGACAGCCAAGTTTCTCGGGCTTTCAAACAGCCAAGTTTCTCGTGAGACCAGGAGGTTAAGCAGCGCCGCGTTGGCGGTCTTTTTTCGGCGGGTGTCTGAATTCCTCGTGCGCTCGCGGACCACGAGCAGGACGTTGTCTCGATCGAAGTCATCGACGACCAGGTTCCGCTTCGTGAGTGCAACGTGAGCGTGCAGGTGCTCGACCGCGCGACCGAAGATCTTTCCTTTGGTCTTCTTCCTTGTACTTCGTTGTAGACAGACATCACGATATCGACGATGGATCGCGGTATGGCGCCACTCAGATTCCGCCGATTTCGATCTGAGCCCGGATCCAGGGAATTATCTCGTCGAGCGCCTCGGAAAGGCTGGTGGTCGCCTCGAAGCCAAGGACGCCGCTTGGCTTTCTCGACCGACGGGATTCGCTTTCTCACGTCATAGCTGTACGGCCTGTCCGACACGTAATGGAAAGGATCGTTCGCGCGAATCTTCTTCCAGATTAGCTCCGCCAATTCGAGCACGGTTTTCGACTCGGCGGTCGAGAGGTTGAAGTCCTCGTTGGTCGCCTCGGGCGACTCGATCGCCAAGCGAATGCCGCGGGCAAGATCGCCTCCGTACGTGTAATGGCGCACCTGGCGGCCGTCGCCCAATATGTGGAGTGGATTCTGACCCTTGAGCACTTTCTGCACAAGGTCTGGCACGACGTGGCTCATGGCCAATTCGATGTTGCCAGACAGCACTGGCCGTTCTGATGTCGTGCGCCTTTCACCGACTCCGATGCAATTGAACGGCCTGCATATCGTGTACGGAAGCCGGTATTGCTCGTAAGCCCCCTGAGCGAAATACTCGGTCGCCAACTTCTGAAACCCGTATGTAGACCGCGGTGGCGGGCTGCGCCTTTGTTCTCCTTCGGTTGTCGGGTACACGTCGGTGCTCTCGTACACCATCGAGGACGATACAACGGTGATCTTTTTCAACTTGGCATTTCGGTGCGCCCAGATCGCGGCATCGAATGCGGATGCTGTAATGCGCTCGTTCTCGGCGAAGAGGTCGTACGCCCGCTCGTGAAATAGCGAGATCCCACCGATGATCGCCGCGCCGGCGACGAAATGTTCGCAATCAGCCAGGAGTCTCTTGAGCAATTCCACGTCCTTCGCGTCACCGACCACGCCGAGATAATTCGGGGTGGACCCATAGACGCGCTCGACCGGGCCGTATTTCGAGAAATTGTCGAGTCCGACGACCTCGTGCCCTGCGGCCAGCAGTTCTTGCACGAGATAACCCGCGATGAACCCGGCGGATCCGGTGACGAGGATTTTCACGTTAGAAACGCCCCTTGGCCGTGAAGGTTCCAGATCTCGATGACCCGCATCGCCTCGGGCTGCGGTAGGCCGAAATACGTGCGATCGACGGTGCGCTTGATTAGGAGATTGGCGCGGGCGATGACCTGCTGCAAAGGGCCGGCTACGTCGCGGTCCGGCCAATGGCTTCCAGGCGGTGGCGTCAGTAACATAGAGGCGTCATCAAGAGGGCGTCGGGCGATGCATAACCACGAAGATAACAGATTTGTGGCGGGGTGTCGCCTCCCGCCGGATGGCTGCGGCTGAGTTGACCCATCTCGATGAGAAAGTAGAAAACGTCAACCGGTCGATCAGTGTGGAGTTCCCGCGCAGCCCGGCACCGATGTCGCCGCAGGCTGCGACGACACGAGCCTGGAGGCGCGTCCTTGTTGATCTGGCCCGAGACACCGGCTGGAATACAGTGTTCTCCACGTCCGCTTCCCCGACGAGGAGACAGCGCATGAGGCTCCCCCGCGCCCTGTCGGCGCCGCCCCGTTGTTCCTCATCGTGCTGCTCGCGCTCTTGCTTCGCCTTTGGTACGTAACGACGTTGCCTGGCCAGGGCGGCGAAGATCTCGTGTTTTCTGACATGTTAGCCTATGATCGGACCGGATGGAGCATGGTCCAGGGCCAGCCGGTAGAGGGAGAGCCCGGGCTCAACGGCTACCACCCGCTCAGCGCGAGCACTTATTACTTCGTCGGTTACACCCATTTCCTGGCCGCTATCTACGCGTTGTTCGGCCATAATCTTGCGGCGGTTCGCATCATCCAGGCGGTCGCCGGGGCGGCCACGGCAGGTGTCGTCTATGGCGTCGGATTCCTGGCCTTCGGCCGACGGCCAGGGCTAGTTGCGGCCCTGCTGACGGCAGTCTATCTTCCGCTGGTGTACTACGCGGGGCTACTCCTTACCGAGACGTGGTTCACATTTCTGCAGATGGTTGCCGTGGCATTGTGGCTGCGGACCTGGGCTGCCGGCCTGGAAACGGCTGCGCCGGACGAGGTACCGAAAGACGGGCCGACCTCCGAGCGTCACAGCCCGCGTACGGGTGCCTTGTCGGGTGTGATGTGGGCTTTTGCTGCTGGCTTGACGGCTGGGATGGCTTGCCTGAGCCGGGCGGCGTTTGTGTTAGCACTCGCGACGCTCGCGGCGGGTGGGTTGCTCTTCCCGCCGATACCAACGCCCCGCACGCAACGATTGGTTCGGGTGGCAGCCTTCCTGCTCGCAGCGGGCGCCGTGATCGCCCCGATCACCATTCGCAACTATCAGATCCACGGCCGTTTCTACCTTATTTCAACCAACGGCCCGAGCACGTTCGTCACTGGCCATGTGACCCACTTCCCGAACCTGCCCCCCGGGCTTCCGCCGGGAACGACCGACGCCCAGATGGCCGAACTGCACAGGTCTCGCGCCCTTCGCTATCTCTGGTCCAATTGGACGACGTACCTGGCGGAGATCCCCGAGTTTTTCGAGATCATTTGGACGGGTAACGAATTCTGGCCGAGCACCTTCTCGAACTGGAGCAAGAGTCCCGATTCAAATAGAGCGCACATGGAGATCCACATCAGCCCCCGCGGTAGCCCGCCTTTCGGCCGTGCGACCTACTTTCCGGACTTAATCCGGTATGCTGATCGGCTGGTCTGGTGCCTGATCGGCCTGCCGATGGGAATTGTGGCAGTTCTGTTCCTGCCTCGTACACATCGCCGGTGGTCTCCCATCTACCTGGCATTGGTGCCGTACGTCGTGATCCCCTTCATTGCCTCCGCGTTCCCACGGTACCGCATACCCGCGGTGCCGCTGGTGTTCGTGCTCGCCGGGCAGACGCTCGTGGCGTGCTGGGACTGCCGCAGCGGGCGCCCATGCAGTAGCCGAAGACTCGGTGTCTGACGTTGTTATCGCCAGGATAACCGAAACCTTCAACCTCCATGAACTTGCAGCGTACTGATTCACATCACTGCTTTATACGAGCATATATTATCTCTCCTCGCTCGATCCGCTTTTTTGCATCTCGACGGGGTATCGTAAGCCAAGGCTTTCAGACGCTCACGTCTTTCGGGGCACAGGCTTCCAGACAGTCAGGTTTCTCATGAGACTAGGATGGCTGTCTGAATTTCTTTCTTCGCGACGCCGGTTCCGCTCACCAAGGCGTCTGCGCCAGTCCATCCCGTAGCGTGAGCGAACCGTCGGCGATACCGGGGAAAAATCAGAACCTGCATTACGACGTCATTTCCTGATAGATCCATCGTTGCCGCCGGTGGGTAGCCGGTTGATGCAAATTCTCGACGACGTCAGTGCGTGAACGTTGCAGATATCCACAGATATGCTAGGTTGACGCAACCCTTTCGTGCAATTTCAGCCCATCTAAGTACTGAGTCGATAGACGGGAGACGAAACGTCATGAGCCTTCCCTCTCGAATAATGTTCGTTTCGGCGATGCTGGCAGTGGCCGCGCTGTGCGTTTGGGTCGCTTTGAGCTACGGCGGGCCGGGTACCGCTCTCATGTGGGGTCTCACGGCTGCGTGTGTAGGCATTTCTATCGTGGTTTGGTTCTTCAAAGCTCCGGAACCAGAGAGACTCGCGAGCATTCGCGTCGAAGGAGCGATCGAGCCGACGTATCGCCTAATGCCGGCCGAAAAGGGAGCCAAGGGCGAGATCTGGCAACTTGTCCTCGGCAAGACTCAGTGTGCGCTGATGCGTCCCAATGGCGAGCGTGCGACCAGCTTTGCGAGAAAGTGGGCCGACGCGGCAATCCGACTTCTAGGGTTTGTGAATGGCGAGTTTCTTGGCGTCGTCACGGAAGATTGGGCCCCACCCGACAGCGAGCGTTTTCTCACGCCTGACGCCCTTCTCAAGGCCGGCAAGAGTATTCGCAGCTGGGCTGACCGCGACACCCCCTATTACTGGTTCGTACCGTCGAAGGAACTCATACAAGTAATCCAAGACTACAAGCGGCACACGCTTGTCGAACTTGGCGCCGAAGCCGGGGACGCCGTCTTGGTGAAGGCTCGCCAATTCATGCTGAGTGGTTCGGTCGGGCTGGCCGCTGCCATGGGACTGTTCATATTCAATTTCGCTAAAGCCTCGTGGCAGGGCCAAACTCCGGCGATCTTGGGATCCAAGCCTGTCGCCTTGGGCGGTGTGATCGGGGCAATCGGACTCTGGAGGCTTGGCCAGGGCGTCATGCTCTATCGGCAGACCAGCAAAAGCTCGTAAGACCTAGCGGCTGTCTGTCGAAGCTGAGATGGCCACTGCAGAGGCTTTCAGACACGTGTCTGAAAGCCTGAATTCACGGCCGACTGGGTATGATCCAGGAGGATTCGCGTCCGGTTGACCCGAATTGTCCGGAGGACGGCTATGTCCGGCGAGATCGATCGGATGATCGTGGAGGCAGACCACGACTATGATCGGGAGATCAACGAACGTCTGACAACCGACCTGACTCCATCACCGCTAGACGCCGCACTGGCGCAGCTCTGTCGCCGGTTTCGTGCCGCGGGCGCGTCTGGTAAGGAAGAGATTCGTCGGAAGGGAGCGGGCCGGGCGGGAGCGGCTGCGCTGGTCGCTCGACCTTTGCAGTCGCGGGCCGCCTTTCTCGGAGAGCGCGAGCGGTCGTTGGAACCGATCGGCGACGGCCTAGCTGCCCACGCGATCGAGAACGCGTCGCTCGACTTTCGTGACAACCTCATCGCCCGGCACAGCTGTACCATTGCGCGGGCCGTGCCGGGGGAGACGCGGACACCTTGTTTCGCGAGACGGACGCGATCTCGGACCGGGCGATGGCGGACCTGCTGCTAGAGTTTATCAACCGCAGTCCCGCCCTGAAGAAAATCAAGCGATGGGGATACGCCGAGGTCAGGACCACAGATGGCGTCGGATACCGACAAGGGGTTTTAGAGGCTCTCCCGGGGTGCATGCGCGTTCTTGCTAGGGTGGCAATGCTTTTGAATCGCGGCACGATGACCGATTCTGGTGTCGACTCTGTTCTCAGGACGGAAGCTATGGATTCAGACAAGCCAGCTGGTGAGAGGTAGGCCTTGCAGCGCTGCGGCGGATGCAGACGGTTACTGCCTGGGAACCGCTTAGGTCTTATGCATCGGTTTCCGATTGTTGCGCTGGAAATCCTATATCCTGCGGCTTCGTCGGGAGTGCTACAAAAAGAGTGCAGCCGCCTTTGTTGCCGACAATGCAGGTGGTCACAAACGATTGGGGCGCTTTTTGTTTGCGCACTTGGACTGACGGCGATCGTTTTTTAGTTCGAAAGTAGCTCGGAATCATGAAGGAGGAATGGCAGCTGGATGATTGATAGCGATATACGGATATGTCCTGCCCATCTCAAGATCGTCGTCGGCGTCAGCCCAACGGCTGAGATTCTCGCCATCGGGTAAGAAAAAGACTCGCGCAATATTACAATCTGCAGTAGCCTCCATCTGCACGCGCGATGATGCCCGGCTAACCTTGGAGAGTCTTATCGAGATCAACCAAGAAGAATATTATTGGTTGATATGTGCTAAGCTAAGCTTTTAGCCAGCTAAGCTCCTCGGGCTTTCAATCGCCTGAGAAGAGCCAGTTTTGTGTCTCCTCGCTTCCTTGATCGGGGCAGGCGTGAACTTCCGCTTTGACCACGGTCGTTGTTGCGATTGGATGCGAGTGACGGTCCAACGATTCCGATTCGTTCCGTCGCGCCAAGCTGTTACTTGCCACGAGCGCGACCTGGCGCCCAGTTTCCGGCTAATCGGCCACTCTGCAAATCTGGCAATAACTTCCGAACGCAGTCTCCTGGGATGACCATGCCGCCGTGAGAAGCCGACCCTGGCGATCGTGACCCCGATGGCGCGCCCGCTGAGATCCACAATGGGCCCCCCGCACTCGTAGGAATAGAACGGCACGGCGCACTCGATCACCGTGGGAAAGTCGTCTGCCCGGTAGTTGTTCTCGGTATAACGCGTTTGCGGTGCCAGAGGGAGCAGCAGATCAATCATCTTTCCGGCCCTTTCGAGGCGGACCGGCACGACGTCCCCTGTCCGTCGGTGATTAACCGCTTCGAGCATGTCGGCTTCGGCCAGGATTCGGCGGCCGTTGATACTATACAAAAGATCGTGCTGTCTAACGCCGGCTGAATAGGCCAGACCAAAAACGCTCCAAACATGATAGACAGTCGCTCGGGGCAGGCCGAACGCGGCGCACAGCGAGTAACCACTGATCGGCCGCGGGGCTCCGTGGATTTCCGGGCGGCCGGCAGGTATCCGTAATGGCAGCGTGTCGGTAGGACGAACCGGCGCACCGAGATCGCGACGTGGCAACACTGACCACGCCGACTGCCAAGGGCTGCTCAGTGCCGACGGCTGCCAGGAGCGTTCCTACCGGGGGATTGAAGTCATCAGCCCACTCGCACCGGCTTCAGGTCCGTTGCCGGCACCGAGAGCAAGGCCAAATCAAATGCCGGGTCGACTCCAACGACTCGGGCGGACACAACCTTGCCATCCGGAAGACGGCACGTTGGTTGGCCAGGCAATTCGCTCGCTTTCGTGAGTGACCCACCCTTGGGCGCCGACGATTGTGCCAAGACTGACGGCAACTCCCGCGTTCAGCACCACGACAACGCTGGAGCGAGTCGGCTCCACGATCGACCGGTACCGAGCCAACGATGCGGAGCCCTGGGAGTAGTCCGCCGCTTGTAGACGCGTGCGGGTGTCCAACTCGCGGTCGATTTGGGCGCTTTCCTACTGTCGTACGGGGAGACCTCTCCACGGCGCATCGCGTCAAGCAGAGAGTCGATGAGCTTGCTTCCCGTGACGCTGAATAATCTCCATCCGCCGGTGCGTCGGGAGATGTTCGGCGTCATGCAATTGCATGCGCACTAATGAATATCCGCCGCTGCCGTCGATTCCCAGCAATTGTCCGTCGAGACTGAAACAAGGGCCGCCCGAGTCGCCGCCGGCCCACATGTAATCGGTACCAAAGATTTCCTCCGTCCCACAGATCACGCGGCCGAGCCGCACGGGAGCGGATCGGCCCTTTCGGTATCCGAGCGGGTGACCGATCTTGAGAACCCAGTCGCCCACTTCGACCGGAGCCGTGGCGCGGATCGGTACGTGCGGATACGGACCAGGCTCGAGCAGCCGCAGGAGAGAGACATCATGAGTGCGATTCGCGCCGAGCAGTTCGGCAGGACACTCACGGCCGTCGTGGAGAATGACCGTCGTCCTGTCGCCCGCCGAGCAAGTCGGCGAGCTGTCCGCTCGAATCGTTGCTCCGTCCCCATCTTCGGAAACTTTCCAGTGGCTGACGTGCCACTGCGACAACACGATCCCGTCGGCGGTAATGATCACGCCGGACGCGTAATTCTTCTGGTGCCGCCCCATCTCCGAAGGCTTCTCGAACTGGATTCCTGATTGCAACAACGGACGGGAGCACTGCTTGGGCGGTTCTGCGGACCCGTTCTTCGCAGTTGCGGTAGGTCGCCCGCGCACACGCTCGACGGTCGCGACGGTTTGACCGACATCGCTATCGAGGCTGGCCAGATCGTCTGCATCGGCGTCGGCACAGTAAGTCATCCAGAGACGGATGGCCAGCCAACCAAAGAGAACGGCCATGGTGCAGAGCGCAACGTAAGCAGCCGCGCTTTCGCCAGATGCGAAGGGAGCCAACGGCGATCGTTGCGAGACCAGGGAGCATCATTCGCATTGGGCCTCAGCTCGCGGAAGGCAGTCGCCATCACGCGAGAGTCATTGGCGATAGGCTTGACGCCCGGATGACGCTCGATTCTACCAACATCCCAATATTGTCGGGAGTACGCACACGAACCAGCCCATCTGCACTCGATCGACGCGATGGAGAAAGCCGTCAGGCATCGGCGACCATCGTCGCGAGGCGGCGGAACAGGGCACCGCGGACCCGGCGTGCAGCATGGTCAAGAGAGCGGGCCTCCTCCAGTGCCACACGACGAAACGTTATGGCGTCGCCCGGCCTGAGCTGTCCGAGACGGTCCAGATCGGCCGAGATCACGTGGGCGACGTGGGGATAACCTCCCATCGTGCCGCAAGCGACTCCAAGAACGATGAGTTGTCCGCCTGCCACCTGAATGCCACCCGGCGCGACAGGTGCAGAGAGCCGATCGGCCGCCGACTTCACTTCCACTGGATCGCCATCTAGGCGCAGGCCCATCCGATTGCTCTTCGATCCGACCTGAAACTTGCGGCCGCCACAGAGAACCTCATCAAGGTCACGTAACGTTGCATGATCGGGGCCGCACAAGATTCGGAACGGCTCCTCCAATGGCGACTTCCAGGCTGCCTCGGCGGTCGGATGCCGCGTGGGGACCGAGCCCGCGTCGGCGGGCAGCACGGCACCTGATGGCAAGCGCTCCTCCGAAGATCGACTCCCAAGTCGAACCGGGGTTTGCCACCCCCTCCGAACAGCGAGGTATGTCCTCACACCGGCGAGAGTGCGGCCAAGGACCAGCCGTTCTCCCGCGTGCAGCGAAAAACTCAAGGGCATCCGCAGGAAACGCTCTTCGCCGTCGCGCCCTATGACCTTGGCCTCCATGGGAGCTCCTGCGAGCGCCAGAGCCATCGGCGCTCTAGCGCGATACGTGCCGCCCACCAATGTCAACTCGAGTACGGCGGCAGCGCTGGAATTGCCCACCAACGCGTTTGCAAGCTCTGCCGATCGACTGTCGAACGCGCCTCCGATCGGGACTCCCCACTGGCGGAAGCCGGGCCGGCCAGCGTCCTGCACGGTCGTGCTCAAACCAGGATCGATGACGACGAGCGCCATCAGGCACGCTCATTCCGGAAACTGCAGACAGAGATCCGGTGCCGCGTCAAAACTCCGCGGACTACTTCGGCATTGGCGACCGCGTGAAGCTCGTCACCGTGGATGCATAAAGTCGCGACGCGCCCTTCATTCAGCAATCGTATCACTTGCGCCTCGATTTGATCGGCACTCTTGAGGACTGCGTCCGGCTGGCTCCTGGGCACGAGTGAACCGTCATCCTGATAGCGTCGATCCGGGAATCCCTCGGCAACGTACAGCACCCGGTGGGCGTGGGCGGCGGCTTCCAGCACACTGTCGGGCTGCCCGAATAGTGTTAGTTCGAGGACTTGGGCGGCCCTGACGACCGCGCTGGCAACATTGGTGTCGCGCTGCGCCTGGTTGTATAAGGCTCCATGCGGTTTGAGGAAGGCGATGTCGATATCAAACTCACGTGCCAAGTTCGACAATTCCTCGAACTGCCTGAAAATCAGATCGGTCACTTCCGCGGCGGTGAGGTTCTGATCGCGGCGGCCAAAGCCGTCGCGGTCCGGATAGCCGGGATGGGCGCCGACGACCACTCCCCGTTCGGCGCATCACGCAACGTTTTCCGGATCGTGTCGCGGTCTCCCGCGTGTGCACCACAGCATATGCTGGCCGAAGTCACGAGGGCCAGCAGTGCTCGGTCGTTGGGAAAGCCCTCGCCGAGGTCGGCATTGAGATCGATCGCTCGCGCTGCCGACTGCCCGCCTACGCTAAACGGGCTTTCGTGAATCCGGGAGGGCAAGGCTCCGTCCGAGCCGGCGGGGCGATCGGCTCTCCCTCCCGGATTCGTGGACGGCGGTTTAGAGTCGCTCATGGCGCCTGGCCTCGAATTCAGTGACTGAAATAGGCTCGAATCGGATTCGATCGCCAGCATTGATCGGGAAGTAACCGGAATCAAAATCGACGATTTGCAGTGGTGTCCGTCCCAGCAAGTGCCAGCCTCCTGGCGATTCACTGGGATAAATCGCTGTCTGTCGGCCGGCGATGGCGACAGAACCGGCCGGCACTCGCAGTCGCGGTGATTCTCGGCGCGCCAGTCCAGCCAAAGCGGGGGACAAATACCCCGCGTACGGAAAACCCGGCAGGAATCCAATTGCAAAGACAGTGTATTCGACGTGGCTATGCTGCTCGATTACCTCGGCTGTGCTGAAGGCCAGCTTGGCGGCGACGTCCTCTAAATCGGCTCCGTCATAGAGAACGGGAATCATCAGACACCTACCGTTTGATTGGCGCAAATCTCCGGGAACTAGCGCGCGTAAGCGAGATTCGAGCTCGACGAGATCCACCGTTTCCGGATCTGCGTACACAGCCGCGGTTCGATACGCTGTGACGACATCAATCACTCCCGCCCAGCGCAAGTCGCGGACTGTGCCAGACCAAGAGGCCGCCGCTGACTCAGTGTCGAAGCTGGCCAGAAAAGCCCGATCACCGAGCGGTTCGAGCGTTACCGGAGCACTTGCAAAATACTCTTCAACCAATGCAGGTTGCCCCTTAACAGTTCCGGCTACAAAGTCTCCGGTTGCCAGCATTCACTGGCGCACCGCTTTTTCCTTCCCTGCGTACTTATAATAGAATTGTGCAGTCGACCCGCGGACCGGCCAACGATCCAGTTTATCCGAGGCAAATGACGTGGTCATCTCCATATTCGTTCTGACAATGGTCCTCGGATTCTCACCGCAAGGTGGCGACGGGGCCCGCGTTGCAGCTACCCATGCATCTGCCGCTGACTTACTCACGCTCCGCGATCGGTCTGTTGTCCAGGGACAGATACTTTCGTCGACCACTGGACCTCGCGGCGCTGTGGAATTTCTCGTCAGACGCGCGTGGGTCGAAAAGAATCTCCCCCAGCACCTGCAAAAGTGGCAGCAGGCGAGCGCGCCCACGACGCGGCAGGCCCTGGCCCAACGGCGCAAGCGGCTGGAGGCTTGGCGGCGTGAACGCGCACTCAACGTCGGGCCGGACGACCGAGTCATCTCGTGGATCGATCGCGAGTTGGCGCGTCCCGGGCCAAAGGATGACTCAGAGCCTTCCGCGTTGCTCAAAGTGCGGCTGGGGCGGGCCGACATTCACGGGATCGAACGGCGACCGGCGGCGCAGGAGAGGTTGCTTCGACTTGCATGGCTGTGTGCGCTGCCTGACCCAGAGGCAATGTCGCTCGACGAGCTGAAAAACGGACTCGAATCTCGCGGATACGATGTAGATCGGGCCACAAGTCAACCACCGGCGGCGCTCGATCGGCTGCTTCCGCCGACACTTGAGCCCGAGCTCAAGTGGTTAGCCCGGAGGGGGGCGACCGAAATTACCGTCGACTCGGACCTTCGTTTCTTGCGGTTTCAGGAGACAGTTTTGCCCGACGCCGGTGCCGGACAACCCCTCGGCACCATGGGACTTTCGACGGCGCTCTCCGAGCTGAAACGCTTGCTCGACCTCGATCCCGGTCCAAAAGCCGACCCGCTTACCGAGAAACTCAAGACCGTCGGCTCTCGAGGCCGCGTTGGTGCGGTCGTCACCCGCTTGGAAATTCAGCCGGATATGAGCGCCGTCACCGTCGAATCGACACTTTGGCTACGCGAAGGTCAGCGATGGTTCGTTTTTGGTTCGCGCAATGCCGTAGTTCGGCCCGACGATATGGCGCCTGATGCCGGGAAGAATCTCGCCGAAGACCCGCAAGTCAAGGGTGCCTTCCAGATCGTCGAGATGCTGGGACTGGGAGCGGTTCCGGCCG
Source organism: uncultured Isosphaeraceae bacterium (assembly GCA_963850935.1). GTDB lineage: Bacteria > Planctomycetota > Planctomycetia > Isosphaerales > Isosphaeraceae > CAWFRS01. The sequence continues at coordinate 354,677 of CAWKNT010000010.1, read as the reverse complement.
AACTCAAGGCACGCAGTCTGCGCATCGGGGCCGCCACCGAAAAGGCACTCGGAACGGTGCGATCGGCGTTCAATGAAGACCTTGATCAGCTGGCGCTGCCGGTTCTCGAACCCGACCGCGACGCGCACCCAAAGAACGACGGCGCCGACGCCGCTCAGCGCGTACCTCGATAAACGATCAAGCCCGCGAATCGCCGTTCGTCGTGAAATTGGTAAGGACCAAGCTGAGCCGGCACCGAACTGACGGGCGGTCCCTGGCGAGAGCCGACTGTGAAAAAGACTTCGTCCGGGTCGAGACTTTCGAGCCGCTGGGCGGTGGCTTCCTCGCTACCAATCACCGTGCAATGCTCCGGCAAATAATAGCGGGCTGTCTCACCCTCCACATTTCGTTCGGGACCGGTCGACGCGACGATGACGACGACAGAATCGCGCGGATGCTCGACGAGGCTTTTGAATAACTCGGCCGAGAAACTGCGCCAATCGGCCTTGAGGTCGGGAGCATAAACCGCCGACGCGAGCGCGACCGCAGAGATGCCCGTTAGGGCAAGGCCCAACGGATAGCGCGCCCATCCCGGTAGCTGGCTCAACCCCGACGCGACCAAGATGAGGTATGCAGGAGCGACGAACGCGGTGTAGCGCGCAGGACCGAAGACGGGGTACGACAGCAAAGAATAAACGTACAGCGAGACCGGTGGCACGATCAGCCATACGAATAAACTGCGGTACGCCGCCAGCGATTTCGGAACGACGTGCCACTTCCCTGCCTGATCGCATGTCAGCCCGCGCAGGGCAATTCCCAGACCGATCAATGACACCAGACCGATCAACAACAGAAAATTTCCGCCGATGAATCCGATCGGCGTACCTAATAAAAATCGGGGCGATAAGGTGCCGGTCAAGAACTCGGGCGCGTGATCGAGGTAATTGCGAATCCACGGAAGGCAGAGCACCGTCGCGCACAAGTGGATCATCAGCCAACGCTTCAGGCCGCCAAATGAAGCCTTGAGGTCGGTCAATCCGGCAAGCGCGAGTGCACCCAGCATGATCAGACCCAACGGATGCGAGTACACGAGCGCGGCCAGGCAAATGAGATAGGCCAACGCTCGTGCGGTTGAAAAGTTGTCGCGTAGGCCAAACAACAACCGCCAACACAGAGACGTCACGAAGATCAGCCATCCGTACATCCGCGCCTCGCGGGAATAGACGATGAGCACTGGGCTGAAAGCGGCAAGCCATGAGGCCCAGAGACCGGTTGCGGTATCGAACGCGATGCGGCCGATCTCGTAAATCAAGACGAGTGTGGCGAGCCCACAGACAACGCTCAACGAACGAGCCGCCGCTTCGGACGTGCCGAAAATGCCGATCCATGCTTGCAATAAAAGCGGATGCAAGGGCGCGCGTGTCGCGTCGATCTGAAAAAGTTGCTCGACCAAAGCAACCGGACTCGCCGTTCTGGCCAGGCGCATCGTCACGACTTCGTCGTACCAGAAGCTAAGGCGGCCCAGCTCAAAAAACCGCGGCAAAGTCGCGACTAGCACGATTAATGCGCATGCCAGACCAGCCTCCGACAATCCGTTCCGTTGCCAAGCCCAGAGCGAACCAAACCGCGGTGCTTCTGCCTTTCGTTCGCCCAGTGCGCTCATGGCGAAGGTCTACGAGTCTGGACTGGGAGCCGGGCTTGATCCAGATAGTCAAGCAGATCGGGCCAGAGGTCGCCGTGCGTGTCAAAGCCTTCGTGGTGGCGTCTCGCGACAAACTGATACCACAGCACATGTCCGGCGGGTTGTGCGAGCAACGAGGCACCGAGTACAAACGCGGCGATCGCGCCACCCCGACGCGAAATCGCCGCCGCCCCTTCGCCCACCAGTAAGTGCACCGACGGAATCAGAAACAAGAGCAGCCGTCCGTGAAAGGGATACTGTCGCAGCGCCGAAGCGATCATCGTGAAGAATATCGGGGCCACCAGCACGTATACGCCGCCACGCCACCTCGAACCCATTGACAGCCCACCCAACAAGAACAGCCCCAGCGCCACAAACGCGGAGGCGAGCACACCGACTGGCATAACTACCCAAGAAGGATTGTTGAAGACGTTGACAATTTGCCAAAAGTCTTGTTTGAGGTCCGCGATCGAATGCGGCGGGAGAGGCAAAAAAGCAAAGCCCCACCACCTCCAGAGGAAGTCTCCTTTGCTCAAAATCCGATACGAGATCAAAAAGCAGACCCCGAAGCTGCAGATCCAGAGCAGGATGACTCCACAGAGCTGCGCGACCATTTTCCATTGCCGGCGCAGCATCGAACTGGCCACAAGGTAACTTCCGACGCTTGCCAACACGAATGCCAGCGGATGCGAAAACCAGACGCCGGTAGCTCCAAACGCGGCGAGCGCCAGCAGTCGTCGCCGGCTCATCACCAAGGGCTCCTCCGCGGGTCTGGCCGCCAGCAAGAATGCTGCGAGCGTCAAGGCGACGTCGGTGCTGTATTGCTTGAGCTCAGACGCGTAATAGACGAGCCAATCGTTGAAGGCGAATAATCCCACGGCGATCGGGACGCCAAAAGGTAGAAGATATCGGCGCACTACCCAACGCATCAGAAACATCGACGCAATACCGCACAAAAGTGAGGTGAACCGCGCAGACTGCACCGTGTCAAACGGTAACCGCACCAAGAATCTTTCGACGACGAGGTAAGCCGGTGCGGCAAGCTGATCGTGGCTCAAGATCGTGTGAAAGTCGAAGACCGACAAATCGACCAGGTTCTTCAGCAGAAGCTTTTCGTCTGTGTACATCTTGCGATTATCGCAATAATCCGTCACGCGGAGGAGCACGCCGGCCCCAACCAGCAGCCACGTCCAGAATTCGGCCGTGAACCATTTTCGCGTCGGTGCCGTCGATTGAGCCCTGCCAGCGACATCGATATTCGTATCGGTCGAAAATGCCTGCATTCCAAACCTCGTCGCAGTGCTCGGCCAGTCTCGGCGGAAAGTCGGCGTTGAGCGGGCCGATGAGTCCCGGTATTTTACAACGCTGACGACCAAGCGCGGATGAGCCAGACGAGTTTTTGGCGCCGTAAAGGCGAAAGGGGCCGGGGATGGGACTGTTTTCGGGCAAGAAAGGGATGATCCTGGGCGTGGCGAACGACTTTAGCATCGCCTGGGCGATCTCGCAGAAACTCCTCGCGGAGGGAGCCGAGCTCGGTTTTACCCATCTGCCCGGCGACAAGATGGAACGCCGCGTCCGCAAACTGGCCGACCCAATTGGCGCCAAACTCATCACGTCGTGCGATGTTCAGAAAGATGACGACGTCGCGCGTGTATTCGACCTTGCAAAAGCAACCTACGGCACGATCGACTTCGTGCTCCATTCGATTGCATTTGCCCCGATCGACGACTTGAAATGTCCATTCGTCGATGCGAGCCGCGAGGGCTTCAAGACCGCCATGGACATCAGTGTCTACTCGTTGGCCATCGTGGCTCGACACGCGGCTCGCATCATGACTGGGGGCGGCTCCATTGCGGCCATGACCTACTTCGGCGGCGAGCGCGTCGTGCCCGGCTACAACATGATGGGCGTCTGCAAGGCCGCACTCGATGCCGCTGTAAAGTACTTGGCGTACGACCTGGGGCCAAAGAACATCCGAGTCAATGCTCTTTCGGCCGGGCCAGTCAAGACTCTGGCCGCCTCGGCGGTGGGTGACTCTGATAAACTCGCCGGTCTCTACGAGATGTCGTCGCCGCTCGAGCGCAACATTGCCCGCGAGGAGGTCGGTTCGGCAGGGATGCTTTTGCTCTCCGATCATGCGGGGGGGATCACCGGCGAAATCCTCCACGTCGACTGCGGATACAACGTGATGGGATCCCCCGGCCGAGCGATCGAGAAGGTCAAAAAGCTGATCCTCGACAAAGTCAAGGCAGCCGACCCGGCCCTGGCGGCCGCCCTCGAAAACGACAGCGAGCTCAGGCGCCTATGAGCGAGCTCGACGAGCAGCCGATCCCGGTTGGTATCGGCATCATTCGGCGGAACGATCGCTTCCTTATCCGGCAACGGCCAGAGGGGACCGTGTACGCCGGCTACTGGGAGTTCCCCGGGGGGAAATGCGAACCCGGCGAAGACCCTGCGGTAGCGACAGCCCGCGAATGCCTCGAGGAAGTGGGACTGGAGGTTGTGGTCGGACCCCTCCGCCGGGTCTCAACCTACCGTTATCCGCACGGCCTGGTCAGGCTGCACTTCTATGATTGCACAACCTTGGACGCCGCGGCCGAGCCTCCCCCCTTTCGGGCTTTCAGTGGGTGAACGCCGATCAACTCGCCTCGCTGCGCTTCCCGGAAGCCAACGAGGCGGTTCTCGCAGATCTGGCTCGCAAGCAGCTTTAAGGAATCGGATTCGGGTTTATGGGGATTGGCGGCTCGCGATCGACAACGTTATCAATCAGCCCATAATCCCGCGCTTCTTCGGGGGACATGAACCGGTCCCGGTCGGTGTCTTCCTGAAGCTTTTCGAGCGTCTGGCCGGTGTGCTTCTGATAGATCTGATTGAGCTGCTTCTTCATGCGAATGAATTCTTCGGCGTGAATCAGGATTTCGGTCGCGGTCCCTTCCATTCCGGCCAGCGGCTGGTGGATCATGATCCGGCTGTGCGGCAGCGCACTTCGTTTACCTTTGGCCCCCGCCGCCAAGAGCAGTGAACCCATGCTGGCACATTGGCCGATGCAGTAGGTTTGCACGTCGCACGAAACCCACTGCATCGTGTCGTAAATCGCCAGCCCCGCAGTCACGCTCCCGCCTGGGCTGTTGACATAGAGATGGATATCGGCCTTGGCGTCTTGGTGAGCCAGGACCAGCATCTGGGCCACGACCAGGTTGGCGACATTGTCGTCAATCGTCGAGCCCAAGATGATGATGCGGTCTTGCAACAGGCGGGAATAGATATCCATGGCCCGTTCTTCACGACCGCTTCGTTCGATCACGATTGGAACAAGTGGCATGATTTAGCCCTTCTCGAAGAGGAACCGTCGGCCGGCGGTCACGATATTGAAGATTTGGCGCTGTAGGCGACCGCGAGCAGCTCGCGGAAAATCGTCAGCTCGGTGATTTCGTCACGGCTCAAGAGACCGGCAGCGCACCCGTACCCTTCTCAGCGCCGACAATTCGACCCACAACCTCGTCGACCAGGCCGTATTCCTTGGCCTGCATGGCAGTCAGATAGCGATCGCGCTCGGTGTCCTTGGCGATGCGCTCGATCGGCTGTCCGGTGTGTTTGGCCAAGATATCATTGATCACTTGCTTGCTCTTGACGATCTCTTCGGCCTGGATCTCGATGTCGGAAACCTGGCCGCCCACCTGGCCGTAGGGCTGATGGATCATGATTTTCGAATGCGGCAGAGCGTAACGCCGGTTTTTGGATCCGCCGGCGAGCAACACGGCGGCGCCCGAGGCTGCCATACCGATGCAATATGTCGCGATCGGGCACTCGATGAATTGCATCGTGTCGTATATTGCCAGGGTACTGGTGACACTGCCACCCGGGCTATTGATATAAAAACTAATCCCCTGCGTGCGATTTTCGTACTGCAGGAAGAGGAACTTCATGACGGCGAGGTTGGCCACGGCGTCGTTGATTACTCCTTCGAGAAAGACGATACGGTTTTCGAGGAGTAAATCGCCCAGGGTCATCTGCCGCTGGCGCGCATAGTCGCGATATTTCTGAAGCATTGGATCGGCGAGCGGAGGTTCAAACGGCATGGAACGGTCCTTCGGAATCAGGGCCCGGTCCGCATGGACCCATGCTCGAAATTGAGCACAAGCCAAGAGCCAGGGCACGTGCAACGTCGACGGGGCCGTCTAAAGAGCCTCGTCGCGCGAGAGGGTTCACGATCCTTCTTCAACGTTTTCCAAAGTCGGGCTATCACTATCCGCAGATCCCGATTCGTGAGCAGGCACGGTGGCTGTGATATCCAGGGTCTCGACTCTCCCCTCCGGATCGATCGTTACCTCGATATCTTCGACCGCACTGCTTTCTATGATCCGGTCGATGACCTTCCGCTCGAGGATTTGCGTCGCCAGTGAGTCGGCCCCGCCTTCCTTTTCTACCCGTGCGCGGATCCGCCGCACACTTTCTCCCGTTCGGTTGGCCATCTCCTCGATCTCGAGGGCAAGATCCTCGTCCTCGACCTTGATCCCTTCAACGTCGGCGATTTTGGACAGCAGCAGAAGTTCCTTGAGTGTTCGGAGCGTCGTCTCGTGGGCATTGGCGCGAATCTGAGCTTCGTGAGCCCGAATGTCGTCGTCCGACATCCCCTCTCGTTTCAATTGCGTCACCAGCCGGCTGATCGTGGTCCGTTCCTCGCGCGACACAAGGTCCCTCGGGAGCTCAAACGGCGTTTGTCGCAATACTTGATCGAGGAGCTGGCGGCGAATCGACTGCCGCTGCTCGGTCCGGATCCGTCGCTCCAGAGTCTCGCGCACTGCTTGACGGAGCGTCTGCATGCTGTCGACGTTGATCGAGTCGAGAAATGCCTGGTTCGACTCGGGAAGCCTCACGTGCTTTAAATCGATCACATTCACGCGAACCGTCGTTGTCGCTCCGCGTAAATTGGCATCCGCCACCACGGAACCCAATTTGGCTTCTAGCTCGCGCGTTTCGCCCGGCTTGGCGCCCACAAGGGGACTCGTATCAGAAATCGAGCCGTCCTGGAACCGAATCTCCGGCTGAAGTCTAAACTGGAGTTCCTTGTGTTCCGTCAAGACTTCACCGTCTGGGCCCATGAACGCCAAGTTCGCCGTCAGATAATCGCCCTGTTCTGCGGCTCCTTCGAGTTTGGGTACGATCTGGCCGTGCCCCTCGAGAAACCGTGTGAGCTGTTCGTCGACGTGTTGTTCGGTAAGTTCTGCGACCGGACGTCTGACGGCGAGGCCCTTGTAATTCGGCACGTCGAACTGCGGACGTACCTCGACGTCCATCTCAAAGTTCATCGGTCCGGTTTCCGGTAGCTCGATCGCGGCGACGTCGAGCCTGGGCTGAGTGATTGGCTCGAGCTTATAATCCGCATCGATCTGCTCGAGCGACGTCACCAACAGGGCCGATTTGACCTGTTCGGAAACTTGCTTGCGGAAGCGCTTGACGACCAGCTGGCGCGGAGCGCGGCCTGCGCGAAAGCCGGGCACCACAGATTCCTTGCGCAGAGTCTCCAGCGACTCTTCGTACTGCCGCTCAATCTCCGTTCGAGGAATCGATACCTTGAGATGCTTTTTGCACGGCCCAACGTCCGAGATATCGACACTGATCTCAAGCTTGCGCTTGGGAGCGTCGGCAACTGGCTCTGGCTCGCCCGACGGTTCGGTCACCAAGACCGACGAATCCGATTCAACTTCATTGGTGCTCATCAAAGGCTTTCCCTCATCGAATATCGCGCCCGGATGGCTTCTACCGCCATCACGCACCAGACGCGCTCGAGCGAAAGCCGCCGACCCAGGATGGAATCAATCGAAAAGCGGGAGAAGGGATTTGAACCCTCGACACCCACGTTGGCAACGTGGTGCTCTACCCCTGAGCTACTCCCGCATGTCGAAACAAGGCCTAGAGATGCGCCAAACTGGAACTATTGAAGTTCGGGCTGCCCAGCCTCATCAAAATCAGTATAGCGCGGTGGACCGGGAATGCAAGCCGTCTTCGGAAATGCCCAGAACACCCTCAATTTGATTGCTGGTTTCCATTTGCGTACCTGTTCGCCAAACGATAACTTACATAAAGTTCGATCATTTCGTCGGCTGAAGTGCGAACCCACGTGCAACGAGTTCGGGACGAATCTACGATGAATTATGTACTGCAGGTCGTACGCGGCCGAGCCGCCTCGACGACTCTCAAACTTGCCGACGGCGTCACGGTCATCGGCCGTCACGATGATTGCCTGATTCGCATCAAATCATCGCAAGTCAGCCGGCGCCATTGCGAGATTTTTGAGGTTGCCGACAAGCTCACGCTTCGCGACCTCGGCAGCTCGAACGGAACCTTCGTGAATGGCAAGAAGGTCTCGGGTCAGCAGGCCTTGAAGCACGGCGACGAGCTGACGGTAGGAGCAGTGACGCTCCGGGTGGCCCAGCTGGGCAAAGCCCCTGTTCCCCCTCCCGCTTCCGGCCAGGTTTCCAAACCCAAGGCCGCAGACACCGCTGTCCTCGACGCGATCACCGTTGACGACGACGAGCCGGAAGAATTCGAGATGGAATTCGACGACGGCGACCCCGTCCCGGAAGTCGAAGGAATCCCGCTTGCCGACGAAACCGAATCAAAAACTGCCAAGGCCAGCCCCAAGGTGGCAGCGACCAGCCGAGCGCCAGCGTCTGCCCCCGAAAAAGCGGCCGACAAACCCAGCGCACGCGCACAGCGCAGAAGGCGTCAAAGAGGACGACGCGATCGCACAGTTCCTTCTTGACCTCAAACTTGATGACGAAGAATAAATCGACCGCATGTCCAGACCCGCGACACGACACGCACCCCCGACGTTAATGACCAGCCACGCCAACAGGTGGAAGTGAATAGCAACCTGCCGAGCCCGAGCGAATCGGCAGGAATATGCAGGCCGTCCGGATCTTGCGGGAAATGCTGATAACGCGCGATTTGCTAGATCGATCGATTCTTTACACCCCAAAATCACGATTCTTGCGACTTTTTTGTTGAACTTTCGCAGCTTTGTCGACAATCGCATTGCTTTCTACGCCAAAACGCTTTAAATAGCTCTAGGTCGTCGATCAATCGTGCCGATTCGCTTGGCACCACGGGTCGATTTGTCGACACAAGTCTGCATGCAGGAATTCGCACATGGCTCGCCGTAAAACTCTCCCGGAATCGGTTCGTGCCAAGTTGGCGCTAGCCGAGCGCTTGGCTGCGTTGCGCTCGGAGCTGTTTGGAGACCGAGGTGGACCGGAAATGGCCCGTCGGTTGGGGATCCCGGTTCGCACGTGGTACAACTACGAAGGTGGAGTCACCGTCCCCGCTGAAGTCATATTGAAGATTATCGAGCTGACTTCGGTCGAGGCGGGCTGGCTGTTGCATGGGGAGGAGCCGCGGTTCCGCCACGTGCGCACCGAACGAGGAGAAGTCGTTGGTCAGCCAACTTTGACTGTCGGCGCTCTGCTCCGTACCGCGCTTCAAATGCTGGAAAAGGATGAACCGGCGTGGATTAGGCGCGAAGAGACAGGCGCTGGAAATGACCAGCTCGATGGCCCTGTGCAGAGCGCCGATCGGAACGCTACCGATCCCTGGTCTCCTCGTGAGTTAGACCGATCGGAAAGTTCCGGTGGGCCCAATGACGATGGCGATGCGCGGTTTTCGCAATCGCGGCGCGAGTGGCAAGCGGCCCAGCGAGACAATCGCTGCGTTCAAGTGAGCGGCGACTCGATGACACCGATCCTTGCCGACGGCGCCTCGGTCGCCTTTGCTCCAGGCGAGGAAGACACGCGTCAGCTCGACGGTAAAATGGTCGTCACCTGGGTTGAAAACCAACCGCTCGTTCGTTGGTTCCAGCATTGCGGCCGTTTTGCGCTGCTTCGCGCGGAAAACCCCAACACGGTGCCACAACAAGTGTTGGTCGACCTGGAAGACCAAAAGCAACGACCCAGGTTTCGCCGCGTGGTTGGGTTCAATTCACCGCATTGATTCGACGAAGCAAATGTGGGGAGCGTTCTGCGCGAATTCGCGAGTTTACCAGCGGAGAAATTCCCCGAAGCACGGAAGTACCAGGATTTTGCCGTCGCCGATACGCCCCGTCCGGGCCTGACCAACGATAGCCTTGATCACCTCCGGCGCGTGCTCTTCGAGGACGAAAAGCGTTATCTCAACCTTGGGCAAAAATGACGAGTTGTACTCGCTGCCCAGGTACTGATGTAACCGATCCTTCTGACGTCCGTACCCCATCGCCTCGCGAACAGTGCCGCCCAAAACGGGCACCGATTCGAGTGCGGCGAGGACGAACTGTGCGCGGAAAGGCTTCACAAGCGCGATGATCTGGACAACGCGCCCGCGAAGCACCAAATCGGCCGGATCGTTCGACCGCGAATCAGTGTCATGCGCTTCGCCCTCATCCATTGACGCGGTACACTCCCAACTCCGGCAGCGAGTGGCTTGACTTCTTAGTCGATCCTACCGAGAGTGAATCGGGAGACAAAGGGTTGTCTGTCGGGTTCAGCTTGCGCGAGGTGATCGATGAAACGGGTTCTTGCGGCTGGGATCGGTGCGTGCCTCCTGTTGATCGTCGGATGTCGGGACTACGACGTTCGTCTCGACGAAACTCTTGAAGAGATGAAGTATCAGAAACGACTCAACGACAATCTCGGCGACGCGCCAACCAAAGGGCTACTTCAGCAGGAACTGATCTACATTCGTCCGCCCAAAGGTTTTACTGGCCCGACGAAGGCGTTCAGCCTGGCCACGATCGAGGCCGGCAAATTCGACCTTGAAAACAGCTTCATCGAAGAGGCAAAGCACGCAAGCCTTCATGTCCTGGCTCGGCACAAAAAGCCGAAGGCCGCGGCGCCCAAGAAAGGGCCAGCACCTGCGGAACCCCCTCCCCGCGGGGATTTCACCGCCGAAGTGATCGAGGTCCTGAAAGTAGCCTATGGCGTCGATGACCTCGAACCCACGAAATTCAAGCCAGAGACCAAGAGCCATAAAGGGAGAGAAAACACCTACAAGGTCGCGAAGCTTGACCTGGCGGCAAAGGAGGTGCAGGTGTACCTCTATGGCGATAAAAACGGTCCGTATAACGTGGCGTTGATCTTCGAATATCCGAAGACTGAAGTGAACAGCCTAAGCCCAAAGATCGGCCTCTGCCTCGAGGCATTCGCGACGGGTGAAGCGGCGCACCGAGTGTACGCGGGGGGAAGCGATGCCGAGGGAGGCGAGGACGCGACCGGCATCGGTCAGACGGTACCAACTTGAATTGAAATGGTCGACAGGCGATTTGGCCGGACCAGTCACTAGGCATGAACGCCAACGCGACTGGCCCGGTCGGCGCCTCGAGCTTGATCGTGCGCACCACGCGCAACCAACTCTTGGCGGAGGATGGAAACTCCAGGGGGTGCTTCGATCCCCAAACGCACCTGATTGCCCTCGATCTTGACGACCGTGATCGCAATATCAGACCCTATCAAGATTTGTTGCGACAGTTTCCGACTCAGAACGAGCATCTCTACCTCCTGGCGACCGCGTAAACGCATGCCGGTTGCGTGTCATTTCCAATGCGTGCCTACGCCAGTAATCTCGTAGCCGACCGGTTTTCGGCGACAATAGCTTTAATCTTTCCTCCAGCAGTAACTGGCAAAGAGGTCGTGTTTTATCATGGTTTAGTCCGATGTGCCGACGCTGTTTCCAGGAGCTCCGTCGCGTCGGGAATGGCCGCCAAAACGTTGTCAGGTAGAGAATCCTTGATTCGTGCGGTCGACTGCAAGAATGCGCGTGCAAGCGGAATTGCCTTATCGTTCCGCCGGGCGGCGACGTATGCTCGCGCCAGCTCGTAGGTTGTAAGCAGTGTATCGGGGTGATCGCGGCCGAGCTTCGTTCGACGGCCCTTCAAGGTCGACTCGAAAATTATGATCGCCTGGTCGACCTGCCCGGCGAGTTGATACGACCGGGCCAGGCCGCCCATTGCCGAGAGCGTGGTAGGGTGGTCGTCGCTAAGCTTGGTCCGTAATTTTGCCAACACCGTCACATAGAGCTCGATCGAATTGCTGAGTTGACCTCCGCCTTGATATGCACGTGCCAGGTTGTTGATTGCAACAAGCGTGGTGAGATCGTCCTCACCAAGCGTCGCCTTGTACCGGCTGATCGCGGTCTTGTGCAGTGCGATCGCGCGTTCATGGAGCCCGTCCGCCGCGCACGCTACCGCCAGGTTGTCGATGATCGTAATGGTGTCGGTGTGGTCTTCACCCAGGGTGGCTCTTACCTTTTCGAGAGTCGCCTCGAAGAGAGGAATCGCTTTCTTGGGATGACCAGACTGCCAGTAGGCGACTGCCAGGTCGTTCATCGATTCGATCGTATCGGCGTGATTCACTCCCAGCTTGGTTCGGCGCTTTTCCAGGGTTGTCTCGATCAAAGGAATCGCTTGATCGAGCCGCCCCACGTCCTGGTACGCCATCGCCAGATGGTTCGTGGAATCCAGCGTGTCCGCATGATCCTCGCCGAGATTTGCGCGACGGAGATAGAGTGCGCGCGTAAACACCGTCAAGGCGTCGGTGTGCATCCCGAGACCGCTCAATGTTTCGCCGATCGCGGTCAAGAGCGTCGCCTTCATCACCGGTTGATCTTTGAAGGACGAATCGAGGTCCACGACGGCGCGATTAAGAAGTTCGACGACTTTCAATGTGCGGCCGTCGATCGACGGATCAGGCTTACGGAACGTCTGAACCAGAAAGCGAAGTGCTTGCTCGGCGCGGTCTTTTTCTTCAGTGGCATTGATCGCATTTGCCTCTGCTTCACTGGCTTTCGAAAGTGCCAGGAGGCGCTGCTGACGCTCGTCGCGTCGCGCCGCCCGCTCATTTCGCCAGGCGAGCGAGAGTAACGGGACGGCAAGAGCCAATGCTGCGACGGCAACTCCGACCGCGGCCGCCCAGCCTGCCATCAAGGTCTGATGACGGCGCACCCATCGCCGCGCTCGATCCGGCCACGGCTCGCGCCAGGCGGCGACCGGCTCGTCAGCCAACCAGCGCTCAACGTCTCCGGCCATTGCGGCTGCCGACCCATAGCGGTCGGCAGGGTCATGTGCCATCGCACGCCGACATATCGCATCCAGCGCTTGGGGTATGCGCGGTTTCAATTGCCGCGGCGGCTGCCAACGACCCTCCCTGACATTTTGCAAAACTTCCGTCACATCTCCCTCGAAGGGTCGGCGATCCGCCAACATCACGTAAAGCGTGGCGCCCAAGCTGTACACATCACTGCTCGGTCCCAGGGCGTCGACCGCGCCCGCAGCCTGTTCGGGGCTCATATAGGCTGGCGTCCCGACTGCCTGTCCGATTGTCGTGGCCGAACCGTTCAACGTCTCGCACCGAATCGCTGTCTCACATGACGCTGTCGCCGTGCTGACATCGCACTCGACGCCTCCGTCATTTCGACCGAACAACTTGGCTACGCCCCAGTCCATCACCAGCGTCTCGCCGAACGGACCGATCATGATATTGCCCGGCTTCAAATCGCGATGCAGAACGCCGCGACTGTGTGCATACGCCACCGTGTTACAAACGTCGACGAGCTTGCGTAATAACCAGCGAAATTCCAGGCCGGCATAATTCAACCGAGGTCCTGTGTGAAACCTGCGGATCGCCGTCGCCAGGTCTTCACCCTTGATGAACCGCATTGTATAGAACGGCCGGCCATCTAGTTTGGTTCCCAAACCATAAACCGGCACGATCCCCGGGTGCTCGAGGTTACCGGTGATTTCAGCCTCGGCGACGAACCGCTCGCGGCTAAGCGGGTCTTGGGCGTGCTTGGACTGAATCTCTTTGAGGGCGACCCGGCGATGCAGCTCGTGGTCCTCGGCCAGGTAGACTTCACCCAGCCCGCCCTTTGCGTGTGCCCAGAGCACCTGATAACGCGATGTCCCCGCTGCGACCGTGAAATCTTCGCGATCGACTGCAATGCTCACCATGAGTTCACCTGAGATATCGCGGTACGTACATGATCGCGACGCGGAATCATGGAGTCGTCATACCGCTCCAAAGGCAAAGCTAGCACGCCTTCGCGACACGTGCTTGCCTCCTTGGTCGATATCGTGGCGGTTCAGAATTCGCGCGGATAGAATGGCGTTCACGATGAAAACTGCGAATTCTCGGGAAATTTGGCGAAGCGGCCGCCGCGCGGGCGTAAGTCTCCTGATCACGATTTTCGGCGTAGGATGGGTGCCGCAACCCTGCAGAGCCGAGTTGATCTATTTTCGCAAGGGAGGTGAGGGTCAACTCCCGGCCAGCATCGAGGAAAACCAGGTCGTCCTGGCGATGCCTGACGGCATAATTAAGCTGGCACGTGACGAAGTCCGCAAAATCGTCCCTGGATTCTGGCCGCGGACCGAATGGGATGCGCAACGCAAGATGGCTGGGCGAGCATCGTTCGAGGCACGGCTGGCGACGGCGTATTGGGCCATCGACAACGGCCTGACCACAGAAGTGGCGGTTGAATTGCGCGAGCTTCACTCCCTCGATCCCCAGCATCAGCCGACAGCGCGGATGGCGGCGATCCTGGCTCGGCTTGACCAACCATGTGCCGAAGCCGATTTTGGCCGCTTTCAGAACGCGCTGGGAATCGGAATGAAGGTGGCCCGAGGACCGCACGTCATTCTGTTGCATCAGCATTCCGAAGCCGAAGCAGAAGAAAGAGTTGCGCTGCTCGAACGAGTAATTTCCGGCTTTTATCTGGTCTTTGCCGGCCAGGGTCTCGAGTTGATGGTTCCGCGCACGCGGCTAGTCTCTGCCTGGTTTGCCGACCAGAAAGACTTCCTGGCCTTTCTCCACTCGGAGGGGGCGGACGCGTTTGCCACGACGCGGGGGTACTACCACCCGACGTGGAAGTCGGTGGTCACCTACGACGCCCGCAGTGTTGACCCGCAACTGTCGGCGCGTAAAAAGCTGGAGTCAAAGCGGAGCGAGATTCATAAATTCGAGGAGATGATCCAACAAGCCCCCGTCCGGAGCCGGCTGAAAATCAAGCTCGCCGACGAACCGGCGCGAACCGTTGGTCGCGCTGAGGCAAAGGCGTTCTTGGCGCGAGTTGGCGATGACATCACATGTGAGACGATGCTCCTGGATCTCGATCGTCGGTCGGTCGACCTGGGAACCGCCGCGCACGAGATGATCCATCAACTGGCGGTCGAAAGCCGTCTGGTTCCGCGGCACGACATGTTTCCGGTGTGGCTGCACGAGGGACTTGCCGCCCAATTCGAAGTCATTCGCGGCGGACGATGGGCCGGGATCAGTCGTGCCCACGACCTGAGACTGCCCGATTGGCGGCGCCTCCAATCCCCGCTCCGCCTGGAGCGTCTGATTCGCGACGCCGGCTTTGGCCGGGGCTATCAGCGCGACCTCTATGCCCAGGCGTGGGCTTTGGTGTACTTCCTGCGGATTCAAAAAGCCGGTCAGTTCCTCACTTTCATCGACCTGTTGCGCAATTCAGACCTCGATGGCCAACCGAACGCACAGCCCCCCGGCGACCGGGTCTTCGATGCCTTTCAGCGTGCCTTGGGCACGGACTTGGAGCGGCTGGACGACGAATGGCACAAGTTTATGAAGACAGTCCAAACGCCACTTGAACAAAACGGGGAATCGGGCGAAGAGGGCTCAAAAACGGGCCGTGGCGGCGCACCCGCGCGATACTGAAAGAATTGACAGGAATCAAAAGGTCAGTAAGATCAAATGCAGCATGCATTTGGCGGGGCGTAGCTCAGCATGGCTAGAGCGCACGGTTCGGGACCGTGAGGTCGCAGGTTCAAATCCTGTCGCCCCGATTTTTTCGCCGCAGGCGAAAAAATAGAGCAGGAGAGCGGAGAAAGTAGTGAGGAGAGCACAAAAAGCCAATGTCCGCTCTGCTGCGGTCTCCTTTCTACTCTCTACTTTCTTGTCCCGGCGATCGCCTTCGCTTTCCTCTCAGCTTCAATGATCAGCGCCGACGCTCGTGGCCTTCAGCTTCGAGAAACTCCTCGTCTACCAGAAGGCCGTCGACTTCGCCGATCAAATCTGCCAACACACCGAAACATTCGGCCGTGGGTACGGGTTTCTCGCGCTTCAACTCAATCGAGCGGCCCTCTCGATTTCGGCAAACATCGCCGAAGGCAATGGTCGCTTCACAAAGGCCGACCGCCGGAACTTCTTCGGAATCGCCCGCGGGTCCGTGCAGGAATGTGTCCCGCTACTCGAATTGGCCCAGCTCAGGCGCTTGCTAACGCTTGAAGAACACATCTCGCTCAAGGAATGTCTCGAGGAAACCACCAGGATGCTGTCCTGGTTGATCAACGGCCTCGACAAGCGAGACGGCTGATTCGGCCCAGAGCGTGTCTCTCTCCTTGCAACGTCTCTATCGCGGAATTCGGCAGCTCTGGAAGCAGACAGGACCCGCTTCCGCCACGCCGACCCTTACTTCAGAGCTCATTGAGGTTTGAGGTTCGAGCTGAACCTGCGTCACTGGTTCCTACGAACCGCAGTGGCTATAATCGGCCCAAGGAGGGGCTATGCCGCTGCGCGATCACTTCCGGCCGCCGGTATCCAAACGCTCTTCGTGGGAAGGATTTCACGGCGGCTGGCCGATGAGAATCGTTGAAGAACTAGCGCCCCGGTTGCCGGACGGCTTCGTGGCGGAGCCGCGCGTGCATCTTGGCAGCTTTTACGAAATCGACGTCTGCACATTTGAGCAATACGAAGTGGGTGAGCGAGTCTCCCGCTCTGCCCGGGAGTCAAACGCCGGTATCGCAACGGCGTCTCAAGTGCTCCCTGTGCCAACCCTCACCTTGGATGCGGAATTTCCGGAACAGTATTCCTACGAAGTCCTGATCTTTGACCTCGAACGCGATCGCCGGCTGGTAGCGGCCGTTGAGATCGTCAGCCCGGCCAACAAGGACCGGCCCGAGAGCCGGCAGTTGTTTGTGGCCAAGTGCTTCAATCTGCTGCGCCAGGACGTCTGTCTGTCGATCATCGATTTGGTCACGATCCGCCAATTCAACTTCTATACTGAGCTGCTTGCGCTGCTGGACTGCCGAGACCCAGCGTTTAGCGTACCGGTGCCGCCGATCTACGCGGTCACTTGTCGCAGACGGACCGTCGGCCGGCAAACGAAATTGGATACCTGGTCCCACCCCTTAGCGGTCGGTCAGCCGCTCCCTTCTCTCCCGGTCTGGTTGTCGGAAACGCAGACCGTGGCGCTCGACCTCGAAGCGAGCTATGAAGAGACGTGCCGGGTATTGCGGATTTCATGAGGAAAATGCACCATCAAACGGGCGTGGCGTTTCCGTCATCTATTTCTTGGCCGACATCGAAACCAAGTTCATGTAACAGATCTGCGCCATCAGGCAGATGCGTTCTCAGCCGTTTGTAAGTGCAAGTCTGGAGATGATCGCCGTCTGGCATCGTTGCCGAAGTATCCTGTCCACGCAAGTGCCATGACCTCGTCGTTGAGCTCCAGGGGCCGGTCGGTGAAACGGCAGATATCCCGAGCGCGTTCGATCAGGTCACGCGGCTCGCAACAGCGCAATTGTCGATTTTCAGCGGAATACCGCCCGAGCAGGCGCTGCAGCAATCCCGGTTCAATCGGCAGGCTGTGGCGGGCCGCGTACCGTTCGAAGATATGGCAGTAGTCGTCAGGACTAGGCTCGCCGAGATAAAGGCGATAGCCCATTCGGCGCAAGAATGCTGGGTCCGTCACACGCTCCAGGTCCAGGTTTGTGGCAATGATCAACATCTGAAGGAACGGAATCTGGATCATCTGGCCGGTTTGCAGGGTCAAGTGGTCAATCCGATGCTCGAGCGGGATGATCCAGCGGTTGAGCAATTCGCGCGGATTGACCCGTTGCCGGCCGTAGTCATCGATCAAGAAAGTTCCGCCGTTGGCCTTCAGGTGGAGCGGAGCCTCGTAGTACCGCGTGGATTGGCTGTAGACCAGGTCGAAAGATCCCAGCGTCATCTCGCTGCCGCCGACGATCAAGGGACGGCGGATCCGCACCCACCGCTGATCGATAGCCCAAGGCGCATCGGCCTTAACCTCTACACGCTGATGCAACTGCGGGTCAAAAACGCGAATGACGTTCGCCTCGATCCCGATGCAGTGCGGGATCCAGAGGTCGCCCTTCAGTGCGTCGTTGAGCAAGCGGCCCAGGCTTGTCTTGCCGTTGCCCGGTGGGCCGTATACAAACAGGCTGCGGCTGGATACGGCCGCCAACCCGGCCAACAGCGCATCGTCCTTACGCAGCACCAGCTCGGCTAGCGCATCCGCGACATCCTTGGGAGTCACTTCCGGCGCGTGGGCAAGTTGCCACTCGAGCATCGCGGTGTAAGTCTCGAGAGATACGGGCGCCGGCCCGATGTAGCCTGAGATCTCCAGTAGCCGGGAAGCTCGCTCGCGGCCGCGATTGGTGATCGCATACCGAAACCCGAACGGCCCCGCCTGCCCGAGCACCTCGACCATGTGGTCGGTCCGGAGTTGCTCCAAAACCTCGTTGAGCAGCGCTTGGGGCAAATGGAGCCGCCGTGCTGCCCATTCTGCCGTGAACTTGGGGACTGTGTATGCGGCCTTAAGCGCCAGGTCGCTCACGATCATGGGGTCCAATCCGGTGGTGCGCAAGTCGGCAGGTGCCGCGGGCGCCAGCGATCCATCGATTGTCATCAGTCCGGGCGGATGCGCGAGGGCCAATGGCTCGCTCTGTTTGTCATTGCTCATTGCCTCGTGTGTTTGTCTTGTCGTCATGTAAGGGTTTGTTTCTCACGTTGAGCTGCACTCTTACCGAGCCTTTAGTCGCTTCGAGCTCGGGTACGTGTCGACTTACTGCACCAGGCGGACGCGCGCTGACGCCGGAGAAAACGAGTTATTGCCGACGGTAACCGCTCCGTTGCCCGCGAGAGTCAACGTTGACACAATCGCTTGGCTGCCAATTTGACTACCGTTGCCCGCGATGTTGAGGTTGGCATCTGCCCCGTAGATCGTACCGGAGATGTTGACTGAACCATTGCCGGTGATCACGATCTGGGAGTTTGAGGTTGGGGCCTGAAACATCGTGATTCCGGCGTACGTGCCTGTAGTCTCCGGATTCAACGTTACACTGGCATTTTGGAAGATGTTGAACTGGCCGCCACCGCCGCCATCGTTATAGACCATCACGCCGCTGCTGCCGTCGACACTGGCGTTCGTGTTGACAGTGAAACCGCCTCCCTCCATGTAATATGTGCCAGATTGCAGTGTCACGTTGGCGTTGCCGGTGATTGTGATCCCGCCAACGTAGATTCCAGGCGATAGCGTTGCAGTGGTCGAGATTGTAAGAGCGCTGAAACTCTGGCGCGTCAACCCACTCGTAGTAGGTGCGGGAAGAGAGCTAAGAGGGTTGGGGACTTGGCTCGCACCTGTCTGGATGTTGTTACTGGTCGGATTGGTTGTGATCTGGCCGTTTTGCGATGTCGTATCGTTTCCTGCGATGATTAACTGAGGGGCGGTGAGCGCGGCGTTGCCGGAGGCCGCAACCGCGTTAGAAGCACTGGAGTCGACTGTGACGCTACCGCCAGATACGGCGAGAGAACCATTTCCCGAGGCCGAGAGGGACGGGCTCGCAGTCGGACTGAGGAGGAGGATGGCGGGCGCCTGGACCACGGCCGCCACGGCGCGGCGCTGACGGGAATGGCCCCGCTGCCGAAGACCCCGCTGAATCCGCGGGAAACGTAATAGGTAACGCTCACTTGCGCATAGCCGGCCTGGGGGATGGTGACTGTGACCGTCGAGGTCGTGCCGTTGTTGCTGTAACCGTTGGCGGACGCGACGCCCAGGGCACTGGCATTCGCAGTGCCACTTGGGTCCAAGCCCTGGTTGGCGTTCCAGTTGACGTAAAGGTCCGACGCGGCGGCCAGCGCGGCGGCGTCGGCTGTGGCCTGCGCGTGCCGCCGCTCGACAAGCAAGATGCCGCCATCGGTTACGAGAGCCAGGACCGCCATCAAGACACCCATGCTCATCGCGACCTGCGCCGTCACCATCCCCCGCCGTGGGTGTATTGCCAAGTTCGTCGGCCTGCAAAACATGGTTTCGATCCTCCAGAACCGCGTGAGCGTGCCGGCCTCTGCCCGAATGCTGGTTTACTGCGTCAATAGGACATCGGCATTACGGAGGTGCTTGTCAAATTGATCGGGCCGGTCAGGTACAATTCTGGCGTCCACTGGTATGCGACCGTCACGCTTACCGAATTATTTTCTGGCGCCCCGGCGGGTTCGAAGTGGCGCTGTAGCTCGCGGGCGAATTGGACGTATTCCAGCTCACCGAGTAGGTCAGATAAGTTGCGTTGAGACCGACCGCCATCGGCTGGATGGCATTGTTGTAGATGTCAGTCGCAGTGGCCGCCGAGTTTCCCGTGTTGGCTGCATATTGGGTGCCGTGAACCGAGGCATAGCGTGCCCCCTCGTGCGCCAGCGACGCGACCTGCTGGTAGCGATAAATCCCCAGGCCGATGACGCACATCCCGATGACGAACAAAAAAACCGTCGGCAGCAAGATGGCCGTTTCGACCAGGGTCGACCCTCGACGGCGACTGTTTGATGAATTGCGGGCACGCATTAATTGCTCCGTTTTTAGTGCGTTTTCAGCCCCCGGTGCAGCGCTCTGGTCGTCGCCAACGACGGGTACTACTAAGGAGTCGGCAGCACCCGCATCGCGACAGAACGCGACAGGTGGACACTTCCAAGCCCCAGGTAAGAGCTCACCAGATGAAATCGATACTTTACGGTGACGATCGCGGTCGGATTTCCATTCCCGTCGGTTCCGCTCGAACTCGAGATGTCCGACGAGGTCAGCTGAGGATTGAGGTTCGTGGCGTCGGCCGATGCCGCTTCCAGCAGCGACCCGTAGGGCGACTGGCTCGGAGGCAACGCGCCATTGGAGTAGGGATCGCTTTTCCAAAGAGCCCCATTGCGGGCGCAGTTGGTGATCACGTTATATGCGTAGAAGAGGCGACAGAAGTCGATCGCGACGATGAGTATAAAAGAGAGAATTGGCAACAGCAGCGCCATCTCGGCCGCGGCGCCACCTCGCCGCCGTGCGGACCGATCTGCAAATCGCAGTGAACGACACACCTGTTGCACTCTTGACTCGGCTTTTAAGTCCGCTCGAGACGACTCAGCACCGAGCGGTACGCGACACGCTAACAATCGAGAGAATGACGAGGATGGCAGTCACGAAGCAGAGCCGCTGGCCGTCGCTCGACCATGTGACAGCAAACCAGACATCATCGGATATGATGCGCATCCGACTTAGCACTACATGCGCCGCTTCCGCCGTGATGCCACGATCCAACATCCAAAGGAAGACAATGCACGACACAAAAGACGCCAGCAGTAGCACCAATGGCAAGGGCAAAGACCTGGAACGACCCATCAACGCGCGCTCGACCTGCTGGCAGCAATCGAGCAGATCCAAAAGGATCTCACGATCCGCCCGCGCAAGGACGACCGGACTGAGCCAGGGCTGGACAATATCCTCCATATATCGGTAGACGGCCGCATCGACTTCGTTGGCCGACGCGGCCAGGGATCGGCAGCTCGAAATCAACTCCTTGTGCAAAACACCATAAGCCCTCGGGTCCACCCGGCGGCGCAATGGACGCTCGCGGGCAAAAAGCTCGACAATCTTGACCCAACGACGCCAGCGAATCTTCAGCGCAATTGTCTCGCGCAACCCCGTGCGGCCCACCATCGATTGGTCGTCCTGTTTTCAAAAACCCATGCGGCTGAAGATCTCGAGGATATGGATAACCGCCGGTCCGAGAATCACGACAAACATCGCGGGCAAGATGAAGAGGACGGTGGGAAAGAGGACCTTGGTCCCCGCCATCTGAGCCAGCTCCTCGGCGCGGTGCATGCGCCTGGTTCGGAGCGATTCGGAATGGACGCGCAGCGACTTGACCAGACTGGCGCCGAATCGCTCGGCCTGCACGATGACAGCGGCCAGACTGCGAACCTCCTCGAGGTCGGTTCGCTCTCCCATCTTACGAAGGGCCTCGCCAGTTGACCGGCCAAGTTGGACTTCGCGCTGAACGATATTGAGCTCCGCCGCCAGGATCGGATGAGCAGTCCTCAACTCGCCAGCCACGCGCTTCAATGAGCCAGGCAGGCTCAAGCCCCCTTCGAGGCAGATCACCAACACATCGAGGGCATCGGGAAGGGCACGACGAAAGTTCGATTGCCGTGTTGCCCGCTGTCGATCCAGCCAAAAGCTGGGCCCGATCAACCCCGCGATTCCCATACACGATCCGCACAACGCACCGACCTGCAAGCTCACCAGTCCAAGCATGCCGGCGGCTACGCCGATTAGCGCGGGCGCGATCATCAAAAAGACCTTCAGGCCGAGGAACACGACCATGGCCTGCCGGCTGTAGAGCCCGGCGTGGATCAAGCGCGTCTGCAGCTTGGTGCGCTCCTCTTGGTTAGTCGGGATGAAGGGTGTGCCGATCTTGGGCAGAGTCGTCCGTGCGAGCTTGGTGAGCGCCTTCTGATCCAGTGCGTTCGGATCATCCTGACCCGAGAGGCTTCGCAACCTAGCCTCGAGGCGAGTGTTGCGGCCCCCCATGACCAAGTACACCAGGAAAACCGTGCTGCTGGCCATCAGGAACGCGGCCGTTGTGACCATCCCATTCGCGGGCATCGCCGGCAAGCTCCCTTTTAATAGTCGAAGTGGATGATCTTGCGGATCCAGAGCGCACCGATAGCTTCGCTGATGACTGTGATCCAGATGAGCGGGGGGTGTTTCAGCAGTATTGCGCCGTACTCGCTGTTGAGGCCCAACATCATCACGAATACCCCTGGCGGCAACGCCAGGAGGATGATCGCCTGGAAGCGGCCTTCGGCCGTGAGTGCCTGGATCTTGCCGCGCATCCTGTAGCGCTCGCGAATGATAATCGATAGATTGTCGAGCATCTCGGCCAGGTTGCCGCCGGTCTGCTGCTGAACCAGAAGGGCGAGCACAAATATCTTGAGCTCCAAGAGGCCGGTGCGCCGCGCCAACTCACGCAGGGCGGTCTCGGGCGGAAGCCCGAGATTCTGCTGCTCGAAGCAAAAGGCAAATTCGCCGGCGATCGGCGGTGCAAACTCGTCGGCAACCGCCTGAATCGCCTGCGCCATGGTTTGTCCCGCGCGGATCACGCGCGACATTAGATCGAAGGAATCGGGAAGCTGAGAGAGGATCTTTTCCTGGCGCCTGTCGCGCGCGATCTTGACATACCATATCGGTCCGACAGTGCCGATGACCGCCCCAACGACGGCAACCAGTGGGTCGCGTCGAACAAGCCCGCCGAGGACGCCCAGGGTGAGAGCAGTCGCCAAGACGATCACAAGCAGCCGGCTCGACGTCAATTCGAGTCCCGATTGTTCGACCATGGCCTCGAACGTCCGGCGAAGGCTCGGTTCTTCCTCACTGTCGGTCGAACCGAATGTGCTGAGCTCGCGAAGGTCTTTGAAGAGCAACGATTTTTGAGCACGATCCCGCAGCCGCTTCCGAAACTCGTCGTCGACCCGCTGGCTTACGCGCGTGCGGTCCCGGAGGTACAGGTCCGAAAGGATCGAATAGACGCCAACGACCGCCGTGCCGGCGGCCAAAAACGTCAATATCGACAAGAGAGTCGGAGTCACTTTGAAATCTCGGAGGTAAGTGGCTATTGGCAAGCTTAGGCATTCAGCATCCGCCGCTCGAACATTTCGAGCGGCAGGGTGTTGCCCGAGATCTCCAGTTTTTCGAGGCACTGGGGGCGGATTCCGGAGGCAAAGAAATAGCCCTGGGCTACTCGGCTCTCGTCGACACCGGTCTGTTTGAAGCCGAAAAGATCATGCATGCTCATGACGTCGCCTTCCATGCCCGTGATCTCTGAGATCTTGATCACGCGGCGTACGCCGCCGGTCAACCGGGCCACCTGGACGACGAGTTGAACAGCCGAGGCAATCTGGCGTCGGATGATCCAGATTGGCAGATCAAACCCCGCCATGCCCATCATCATCTCGAGCCGGCTGATCGCGTCGCGCGTGTCGTTTGCGTGGATGGTCGTCATGCTGCCTTCGTGGCCGGTGTTCATGGCCTGGAGCATGTCAAGCGCCTCCGGTCCGCGGCACTCGCCGATGATAATCCGGTCAGGCCGCATTCGCAGTGCGTTGCGAACGAGGTCGCGGGTGGTTACTTCGCCTTCACCCTCGATATTGGCCGGCCGGGTCTCCATGCGGACGACGTGCGGCTGCTGCAGCCGTAATTCGGCTGCGTCTTCGATGGTCGCCACGCGCTCATCGTCGGGGATGTTCGCGGAAAGGGCGTTGAGCAGCGTTGTCTTGCCGCTGCCGGTCCCACCAGAAATGATGATGTTAACGCGGGCCTTGATACACGCCTGCAGGAAATTGACCATCTCGGGCGTGAACGCCTTGTTCGCCAACAAGTCCTTGACCAACATAGGCCGTGCGCCGAAACGCCGGATCGAGAGTAATGTACCATCAAGGCGCGAAGGGCGGAATAATCGCATTCACTCGGCTGCCGTCGGCGAGGCGGCGCATCCACCATCGGGCTGGTCTCATCGACCCGACGCCCGACCCGGCCTGCGATCCGCTGCACGATTTGAACGAGGTGCCGTTCGTCGTTGAATGCGACGTGAACTCGCTCCAATCGGCCTCTCCGCTCGACGTATGCCGTGCCGGGACCGTTGATCATGATGTCTGTGATCGACGGGTCACGCATCAACGCCTCGAGCGGCCCCAGGCCGAATGTCTCGTCCAGGACTTCGTTGACGAGCCGCTCGCGCTCGGACAGGTTGAGCAGGTCGGCGCTCTGGCGGCTCAATTCCTCCGCGACTCGCCGCACCTCCAGCCGCAGCTCGTCTTCCTTCATCGCGCCGATGGCCGAGAGGTCCATTCCGGTGATCAGTCGCTCGTGAAGCTGTTTCTTATGGTGAAGGTACCGCTCCTGGGCCGTCGGTATTGAGCCATTAGTGGATATCGGGCTTGACTGTAACCGGCTCATCGTTGGCTCGATCCAATTCTTGACTGTGAGTTGTCGGCGGTTTAGGGCCGGCTTATGTCACGGAACGCTAAGGGTCAAATTGGAATGGTTCTCATTCCGCCTGTTGGACTCATGGCTTTTCGTACTGGCCGTTGACGCTTTCGGCCAACCGCATGACGCTACGGGCGATCTTGGCCGACGGACTCTCGAGCACGACCGGCACGCCGTTGTTGTTGGCACGATTGACCGTTTTGGGGTCGTCCGGCACGTAATGGAAGATCTTGGCTCCGAGGGCCTCTTCTGCCTTGGCGAACGGAATTTCTTTGGGCTGGCCGTAGCGATTGACGACAAGCCGCAGTTGTTGCCGCCTTATTCCCAACCGGTCCATTTGGTCCAGCGTGCGTCTGGTGTTTCGCAGCGAGGCGAAGTCGAGCCGGAACACCACCAGGACGGGGTCGGCCTGATGGAGCACCTCGACCTGCTCTGCATTAAAGTTATGATCGAGGTCGACGACCACGTACGGGAACAGGGAGCGTCCCATGTTGAGGACCCTGCGCACCCCTTCGGGTGTGACGTGCTCGACGTCGGTAAACTGCAGAGGAGGGGCCAAAAGGTGAGCCCCGCTCGAGTGCCGCACCAGCGACCGCTCAAAGAAGACGCGGTCCATTCGATTGACGTTCAAGCAAAGGTCGGCCAGAGAATGGGTCGGTTTGAGGTCGAGCAGGGCGGCAAGGTCGCCGGCCTGCAATTTAAGGTCAACGAGCAAGGACGATTGGTGCTTTTGGGCTAGGGCCGCCGCGACGTTTGCCGCCAGTGTGCTAGAACCGCTACCGCCGCTGGGGGCAAGAAGGCCAATCACGCGGCCTGCTTCTTGAGGCACGGTCACGCTCGCACGCCACCGGACCAAGGCGGCGTCGAGCTCGGCCTCGAGCTCGGCCTGATCGAGGTAGTCGTCCACCGCACCGCGCAGGGCGCGCAGAACCAGTTTGGAGTCCGCGGCTGGGCCGACGGCCAACACTCGCGTGCGCCTGCCGCGGCAGATTCTCCAACCATTCCAGCGCTTGCACGGAGCGCGCTGGATCGGAAGAGAGGGTCACCACGAGCAGCTCGGGCTGAATCTGGGCCAGCCGATCTGCCGCCAGCTCAAGCCGAACGACATGCGAGAACGGGCAGTTCCACCCCTCGCGGAGTAAGACCTGCTGGATCTGAGCCACAACGGTTTCCTGATCTCCCGCAAGCAGAGCCTGCATCGACTACCCCTTCGGAGACTGAGAGCCGAGAACCGTAATGGTCGGCTGCGTACTGGGGACCTGAATCACAACGCCGCCCTCGCGAGTGCCGCGCATCGTCCGGATAAAAATCGTAGGAGGCGGCTCGGGGGGCTTGGGCGGCTCTGCCACCACCTTGGGTGGCTCTGGCTTGCGCTGCGCCATCGCCTTGCCGACGGCCTCAAATAGTAGCCTGGCCCGCTGGTCCCATGAGCTGCTTTGCTGAAACCGCAGGTCAGACAGAGTCGTCGGCCTTGTCCGCGCGTCCTGAGAGTCTTCCAGGTTGCGGAGGGCCAGGTGGAGCTTCCCTTTATTTTGTGCCAGACCGAGCTCGTTCGCTTGTTGAGGAGTGACAAGCAAAGTGACGGAGCGCAGCTCCTTGGCGTCGATCTTGTTTTCGGCGGGAGCCGCCGTTTTCTGGTCGACAGCCAGGATCTCGACATTCTGGAGCAGCGTCGTTGTACTGGCGTTCGAGCTGCCGCCGCCACTGGAGCCCTGGATTCCGACCTTAGTGATCCCACTGACGTCATCCACGGTCAATAGGACGTCGACCTTGTTGCCGGGCAGAATAAAGCCGGCGACGCCTGTCGCGATATTTGGCGTCTGGATCGTAAAGGCGCGCATCCCCTTGTAAACGAGTGCTGCGAGTCCGCGACCCGAACCCTTGGGGGCCAGCTTGCCCTCGAGCACTAGCTCGTCCTTCATTATTGGGGTAAAGACGGCGCGATCGACGACATCCTCCACCTTGTTGATCGCTCCCTGAGGAACAAGGTGCTTGGGGAAATCTTGTACTTTGACCATGTCGGCCGTGAGGCTTCCCCCTCGCAGTACTTCAACGGCGGCCACTACCACTGGCGCGGTTTCGACCGCGTGACCGGATGCACTGCTGATGAGCGAGTTGACCCCGATCGCTGCGGAGCCACCGAAGACGAGAGCCACAACCACGACCAGTAACGATCGAGGACTCACGGGCCACCTCCCAAGAATGAATTCGCGAGATAAATACGCGTCGAGGCTGAAACGTGACCGGACCCTAGCCCGCACCCTCGGGCGGGACTTGCACGGTCAGTGCAGCACGTCCTTGTGAAACCACAAAAGCGTGGCGACGATGCCGATCGCCACCATTGCGGCGAACGGGATGATGCGGCGGCGGCGGTCGGTCCGCAGAACCTCCGTTTCGACCCGATCGTCGGCCGCCAGGTAGCGGCCAATGGACGAGAGACGCAGCCAGATGATGTGCAGGTTGACCACCGTCTCGCCCACCTTTCCGGTTAGTACAACCAGTAGCAGCGAGTAGATTCCCGCAGCGAGCGAACTGGCGATGAAGACGTAAAACGTCAGCGGCATGCCCAGCCAGGCACCGATGCCCGCCATCAGCTTGACATCGCCGGCCCCCATTCCGCCGACCAAATAGAGAATGATCAGCGAGGCGAACCCGAACAAGATCCCCACCAGACTATCGGTCAGCTCGGCTCGGAATCCATGATAGAGGAGTCCGGAGACGAGGAGCGGGACTGTCAAGGCATTGTAAACCTTGAACTTCCAGACGTCCGTGACAGCCGCAACCAAGGCGGCGCACAGGACGATGATAATCGGGACTGCCGGCATGGAAAACACGCGAAGAACCCCTATTCGAGAATACGTAACGTGCAACAACAGGTGCGCCCCATAGGGGCTCACGGGACCGTATCGCGCAGCTTTATGAACACTTGCAACTAAATGGTAGAAGACATTGTGTTCATAAAGTTGGCGATGCTTGTTCCCAGAATCGCCATCGCGCTGTAGCACGCAAGCGCAATCAAGGCGAGTAAGAGGGCGTATTCTGCAAGCGATGCGCCCCAGTCATCCCTCTCGAATTGTCTGCCCGACTTGACGATATTCATGGGCGTGCCTGAGCAAGGTGGCGGTACACCCGAGGTTTCGCGGCAGGTCATGCTCGGTTATCCTCGGTGGGGAATTTCGTGTTTTAATCGATGTGATTCCGGCCAAGCCGAGCTCGAACGGGCGGCGCCGAGCCTGGCTGGCGGGAGCCATTCAGTTCAGATCGTGCTGGAAATCGTGTTGAAGATGGAGGAGATGTTCGTTCCCAGGAGCGAAATAGCTGCGATGCACACGACGGCGATCAGCGCGATCAACAGGCCATATTCCGCCAGTGAAGCGCCTTCTTCATCTCGTCCGAAGCGTCGGGCCGCGTCAATCAGCGTGGTCATGGTCATGCCCTCAAGTGAAAGTGAACCCGGAAATCTGTCCGAGCCCCCGCACGCTCGCGCAAGGGAGGCCTTGCACGCGGCAACAGGGGCTCGTCCTTGAGTGAAATTCCCTTCACTCAGATCGTGCTGGCGATCGTGTTGAAGATGGTTTTGACATTGGTGCCTAGGAGCGTGACCGCACTAATGCAGACCACGGCGATGAGCGCGAGCAGCAAGCCGTACTCGGCCAGCGACGCGCCTTCTTCTTTCCGGACGAACTTGGAGGCGGTGGTGAGTAGCTTGGACATCGACGATTCTCCATTTCAGAGTAAGGTAGGGAAAAGCGCGGCGCGAAAATGTGGGCTCGCCTCGATCGCCCCTCGATCGCGGTCCTCGCATCAAATTCCACTGCCGCTAGGTCACGTGGCAGCGAGTAAAGCACCAACCATGCCGAAAGGCATTGGGCGGGGGATAGGAAACTGAGAAAAAATGAACGCCGTCAGACAGCGCGACGGAACGCCTTGCCCCAACGAGATCTACGGTACCGTTGCAAATCTAAAAGGATTGGAGTTGTAAACGATCTGGCAATCGGTTGTGCCCAGTTGTGTGTCACCGCACTGTCAACTCCGGTTGACACCCTGGTGTAAGCATTTCGAACGCGCGTCCAGGCAGGTGGACAAATTTGGAAATAGAATCGACGCGCCTACCTACCCTCCCGCACCCGGTCTGATCGCAAAGAGGTAACCTAGAGCAAACGCGGTGGCGAAGACGATGATCTCAAAGACAACAAGCAAGAACGCGATCATCCGAGGTCGCCCAAAGAGGACGGAGCCGGCGCGAAACCAAGGTTTGGAGGTCATGCTCGGCGGATTGTCCGTAGGGGAAGGCAGGAGGCCAGTCGTCCACCCCGCGCCGTTGGAGTGGGCCGGCTCGGCGACCAGTGCGTCTGCCACTGGCTGTAGCGCAGGTTCACCGCCAAGTGCAACGGTGGCGTCAGCATGCGTCAAGGTTTCGAGTGCCAGGGCAGCCTCGGCGGCCGTCTGGAAACGATCCTCGCGACGGCGATCGAGGAGCTTTTCCAGCACCTGCACAATTCGGGGGGACAGGTTGGGGATTATGTCGGTGATCGGGACCGGCCCCCCTCGGATCCGCCGGGCCAGGCATTCCGCAACCGTATCACCGGGGAACGGAACCTGACCGCTCAGAAGGTAGTACATGGTACAACCCAGGCTAAACAGGTCGCTACGGCCGTCCAGTTCGATCCCCGCGCCCTGCTCGGGTGACATGTAATGAAGTGTGCCCACTACAAAGCCGGCAGCGGTCGCAAACGAGGCCCCGCTGTCTGCGTCCATCAAGGCGCTCAAGCCGAGGTCGAGAACCTTGACCTGCCCCTCGTCGCTCAGGAACAAGTTTGAAGGCTTGATGTCGCGGTGGATAATCCCCCGCTCGTGGGCATGTCCGAGGCCCCGAGCCGCCTGAGCCGTATAATTAACCGCATCGCCCGGAGCGATCGGTCCTCGCTCCTCGAGCACGCGGTCGAGGCTCCGACCTGGTACATACTCCATGACGATATAGAGTAGTTCGCCAATCTGGTCGGCATCGAAAGCACGAATCACGTTCGGGTGATCAAGCCGGCCGATCACGCGCATTTCCCGATGGAACCGGGCAATCGAGCTCGCCCGGGATGCGATGTGGGGAGCGATGACCTTGAGCGCGACCACGCGGCCCATGAGACGATGCTTCGCCCTGAACACCCGGCCCTTGGATTCCAGCACCCAGCCGATCCAGGATCACGTATCGGCCCACCACCAAGCCATGGACTTTCTCCCGCATGAGGCGCCTGGCCTGAAACTCGGTCAGGATCTGTTCTTCCACCAGACGGCCGGCCAGCGCCTGTGGGTCGCGCGGATATTCACCGCGATCAACCTTGCCGGTCACCTCCTCCAACTGGCGCTGATTCAAAATTCCGGAGCGCCGAATCAGGAGCAGCAAGTCCGAAGGTGTACCCTCAATTGAATTAGATAGACCGCTTGTCTCCATGCTCGTAGATCCCAAAGGTGCTTTCAACGTCGCGATTGGTCTCTCGAAGGCCAAGGCGATGTTCCAGCCGACCTCCTGCAACGCGGCCGTGCGTCTCAAGAAGGCTTGTTAATGCCGGGTCCGCGTGAGATTCTAGTGTAGGATCTGGAGAAGGACGCAGTCCACGACGGATCCGGAATCATGTCCTTGGCCTTCTCGTGGGAAGCTGTCGATGACGGCCGATGAGCCTGGATTTCGCGAGCTACCCAGAGAGGGCGAGAAGGGGCCCCTGACCTCGCGGCCAGAATCTGGTTTGTCGTACAACCAGAGCGAGTCGTCTGCTGGCATAACCAGGTCAACTGCAAGGCATACGGTCAGCCCGCCCGGCCTGATCGAAATGGTCAAGCGTGACTTGGCTCACCAGTGGGAACAGGGCCACCAGGTGAGCCTGGAAACATACCTGGCGGCAATGCCCGCCCTCGGGACCTCGGAGACTGTCTCGCCCGACCTGATCATGGCCGAATACCGGGCGCGGGCCCGATTCGGTGCGTTGCCCGATCTCTTCCAGTTTGAGGAGCGATTTCCTCACCAGGCCGAAGTGCTGCGAAAATTGATCGCGCAGCAACCACAGGACCCGCCGACCGGATCGCTGCTCGGCCAGATCGATAAGATGATGGGCGCGCCGCAGCATGTTCCCCAGTCGATCGTCCATTCGGAACGGGTGCAAACCAAGCTGCCCCGGCGATTCGGCCGCTACCGGCTCGTGAAACGGCTGGGACGGGGAGCAATGGGGACGGTCTACCTGGTGCACGACACGGCTCTCGGCCGCCAGGTGGCGCTCAAGGTCCCCCACTTCCGATCGGAGGAGGACGGCGCGCGACCGGAGCATCGGGATCTGGACCGTTTCTACCGCGAGGCCCGCGTCGCGGCGACCCTGGACCATCCCAATCTCTGCCCGGTGTACGACGCAGGTCAGATCGACGGAATCCCCTATCTGGTCATGGCGTATATCAAGGGTCGGCCTCTGTCGCGTTACATTAAGCGCAGCCGCCCGATGACGCAGCGGCGGGCAGCAGCCATCGTACGCCAGCTAGCCCTGGCGCTCGAGGAGGCTCATAGCCAGGGGGTCGTTCATCGCGACCTGAAGCCGTCCAATATCATGGTCAACGCCCGCCGCGACCTTATCATCATGGATTTCGGCCTGGTATGGCGCATCGGCGCCCAGGATGAGCGGCTGACCCGCGTCGGCCTCGTCCTGGGCACGCCGGCATACATGTCCCCCGAGCAGATCTGCGGCAGGGCGGAAGGCCTGGGCCCGAGCTGCGACATTTACAGCCTGGGCGTGATTCTATATGAGCTGCTCACCGGCTGTGTCCCTTTCGAGGGGCCGGAGGCATTCGTGCTCGGCCAGATCGTCTTCGCCGAGCCGGCACCACCGTCGAAGCATCGGCCTGACCTCGATCCGCTGATCGAAGCCATTTGCATGCGAGCAATGGCCAAGAAGGTGGAAGAGCGCTACGCCTCGATGCAAGAACTGGCCAAGGCCCTGGAGCGCTTCCTGCGATCCCGCTTCAAGGCTAGCCAGCCTGCGCCTGAGCGGTCTCTCGCCGAGGATATCGCCGTGATCACGGGCACTGCGACCGAAGAAGTGCCCGACGCGGAGAGCCTGGCCGAACCCGCGCTTCCGCACAGCGAGGCCCCGACGACTGAAGCTCCCAACGCTGATCGCGCCATCCCACCGAGCGAGTTGATGCCGTTGTGGCTTGCCCTGCATCAATGGATAGAAATCATCGAGCACTTCGTGCTGCAGCGGTCGCGTCGCTTTGTGAATCAGAGGAACTACGACAGGCTGTACAGGATGCTGGTCCAGACCTGCCGGACGCGCGCGAGCACCACGGAAGGGGCGACAAGGCAGTTCTATCAGAGGCTCGAGGACTTGGTTGTCCCTTGGATGACCCCAAGGGCCATGGAGGCTGCGGATCGGGAGATACTCTATAGCCTGCTCTCGTACTGCCGCGAGGCCGAACGGGCGCTGCGAGATCGATCGAAAACATTGCCCGACCTCGGGGGACGCGAAGAGTCGACGATAAGCTGGCGGTTCGCGGCCGTCGGGATCTCGATTTGTTTTGTCGTCGGCCTTGTAATCGTGTTGGGTTTCCTCAGGTTATGATGGGGAATTCCAGGTTCTCCACGAGCCCGAAGACATTCAAGAGTGCACGAAGTTGTTCATTCGCGATGCGGGCCTGGCGAAGATCGGCCGAAAGCACCTCAATTCGAAGGCGAGCGGCCTCCAGGTCAGCGGCGGCAGCCTGACTCTGGTCTGCAGCTTGCTCGAGAACGGTGAGCTGGGCACGCGCTGCTTGCGCCTCGGAATCAAGGCAATTAGAGGTTTCGATCGCCGTCCGGAGCCGATCTTCGACCTCGGTCAAACGGCGCTCGACGTCAGCCCTCGCTGACTCGGCTGCCGTCGCATCACCTCTACTGGCCTCGGCCAGAGTACGCGCACGCTCGAGCTCGAGGCCGAGCGATTCTAAGCGCTTGCTGTGCTGGTGCATTTCTTCCTCTCGCACGCCGGCCAGTCGATCGCGCTCCTGCAATAGCGAGTCGAAGCGCTTTCGCTCATTATCTCGTTCCCGTCTGAGCGACTCGAGCTGCTTTTTGGCTGCATCCTGCTTCCGGCTCAGGACTTCAAGATGCTCTAGCGCTGCGTCCCGGTCGTGCCTAAGCGATTCCAGCCGCTCAAGCGCATGGTCGCGCTCTTGACTCAGGGTTGCGATTTGGTGCTGGAATCGCTCGGCTTCCTTCTGGAACAAGTCAACTTCGTTCTCGAGCTGGGCGCGGGCAGCGTCGAGCCGATCTTGCCAACCTTGCTGGCCGGCGGCGAGCCGATCGCGCTCGGTGCGGAGCTCTTCGAGCTCCCGTGCCTTTGCTTCTATGCTTCCGGCATCGCCGTTTGCGAACCGGGATCCCGTCTCCTGCAATTGGATTCGCGTGTCCTGAAGTTCGGACCACAGCTGATGCTCACGACGAGCGCCGTCGGCCACTTGAGAGCCTAGTTGAGCCACCGCCGCGCGGAGTCGGGCATTTTCCGACCGCACCGCCGCCAGCTCGTCGTGCAGAACCGCGGTCTGGTCACGCTGATTGCCCAACGCGGCCGCACTCTTTTCGTCTGCGCGGGACTTGGCGGCGACTGCGTGCTGTGGGCGAATCGGGTGTGCCGATGAGGCCGAAGCGCTTGGATCGTGAGCGCAACGGGCGCGAAAGCGCTCACCGCAATGCTTACAGAGGACCCGCCTGCCCAGATGCGCACGGCGGATCCTCAGGTTGGCACGCTGGCATTTGGGACACGACACCCACAGGTGTTGCGACAGGTTGCCGCCCTCGGTTTGCGGCTCGCCCATCTCAGCCTCCTCGTCCCATGCGCGGCCGACATTCGTGCGCCGGGTCGTCCCAGAGCTTGATCGTCCGATCTCGACTGGCCGTTGCCAAGAGCCGTCCGTCGGCAGAAAACGCCAGGGCATGAACGTAATCGGAGTGCGCCCTCCAGGCCACCCGCTCTTTCCCCGAACCGACGTCCCAGAGCCTGACGGTACCATCTTCACCGGCCGATACGAGCGCCCGTCCGCTCGGTGTGAAGGCCACCGCGAACACCCAGCCGCCGTGCCCGCGCAAGCTGGTCTTCTCTGCGCCCGACGCAGCGTCCCAAAGTTTGACACTTCCATCGTGACTGCCCGAAGCCAGCAGCCGGCCGTCGGGAGCGAAGGCAAGAGACGCGATATTCCTGGAGTGCCCTCTGACACGGACGGGCGCACGGCCGCCGATCGTTTCCCTCAGCACCATTGCTCCGTCGGAATCACCTGTCGCCACCATTTGGCCATCCGGCGAATAGGCCAGTGACACGATAGAGGCGGGGCAGTTCCGGCGGTATGCGGCCTTCTCTCGCCCGGCAGCCAGGTCCCACAGGCGGACGGTCTGATCGTTCCCCCCCGAGGCCAGTGCGAGGCCATCGGGGGTGAAGGCCAGGGCCAGCACCCAGCCAGCGTGCCCGCGCAATAGCATCCCCTCCCGTCCCGAGGCGACCTCCCACAGCCTCACGGTCCCATCGGAACTTCCCGAGGCCAATAGCGCGCAATCCGGCGAAAAGGCCAGACAGCGCACCGCATCCGTGTGTCCCTTGAAGAGGGATTGCGCCGAAGGCTTTTTGCCTCCGGTGCTGGGCCAAGTCACGAGCAGGTTTCGGATCGCCGCCAATGCAAGCTCTCGATCGATGCTGCCACAAGGTTCGCTGACCGCGCGCGCTCAAGACGCCGGTGACCGACTCGCACGCCGGACGGGCGCCACTGAAAGCGAAAATCGTGGTCACATCGCCCGCACCGGCAGAGCGCACTCAACAAAGCGCTCTCGATAATCAATCCTAATCCTCTTCGGCCTTTGCAGGGAAGCGGTTGGTGACGCATCTCGGTGCGGGCTTCGAGGTAGCCAAAGCGCTTGCGCCTGCGGCCGACCGCCGACCGCCGGCGCGGCGGTCTAGCGGCATCTTCCTCGCATGACGAAGAACTGCAATCGGAACCGTTGAGCGTTCTTGGCTTGCGGAGTCATACACAATCCGGGCCGAGGCACGTCGGCTCCCAAGCCAGGTCCCACGCCTCTGCGATGAGCCAGACACCCGCTGCGGGGCCTACTAGCGGCCACGCTCCGTGCACGAACCACGTGCTGAGGTGCTGCCAGATATAAATCAGCAGCACGGCAACTCCAGCCGTCCGATGGCATGCGGCCGAGCGATAATGAGCACGGCGTACGTACCAGACGATCCCGGGAAGTGCTAGCAGCAATCCGTCATAGACAAACAAGTATGCGTTGCAACAAACTACCGCCAGCACCGCGATGCCGAAGAGGCGCGGAAGATGCCGTGCGTCCGGTTTGACCTTGATCCAGACTGCCACGGTAGCTGCGAGAAGCGGCAGCGTGCAGATCGCCCACAAAGCCATAAACCGCGGCGACTGAGGCATGCCGAGAGCGGTGCGCAAAAACGCGTAGATGGTCTGTTGCTTCCACATCGGAATTTCGGCGGTAAGGGCGGCCGCAAGATCGCGGTAGGAGCAGAAATAATCGACCCATATACCCACCCCGATCGGAACGGTGCTCGAGAGCAGCAGGGCAAACCCGCATGCCCAGCCCGCGACAAAAAACCATTGCCGCTGCACGATAAAAAGGGCGGGAAAGATCAGTCCCAGGTTGGGCTTAAACATCAGTAGGCTCATGACCATACCGCCGAGCACACGCTGCCCTCGCGTCCAGAGCAAGAGACTTGTGACCAGGATGAACAGGTACAAGGCGCTCAAGTGGCCCAGGATTATCATCGCGTTCCAGCTCGCAGAGGAAAGTACGACCAAGACTGCCGCGGAGAAACTCGACTCCTTCGTGGGCAGCACGACTCGCAGCATGTAGACCGTGGCGCTCGATTGCGCCGATCATAGAGAGCGCGAGGGTCACGTACGCCCAAGTACGCGAGAAAAAGCCGAGCGGGGCGATGAGTGGGATGAAGTACGGCGGGTAGAAGAAAGGCAGATTTCTCGTAACGCCCGGGTATATCTCGTGCGGTCGAGATGAGAGCAAAAGCCGCGCTGTGTCGTGGAACATAACCCAGTCTTGATGAAGAGTACACTTAAAGCGAGTGATGAATAGGTCGTAGGCCCAAAAGCAGCTAATTGAGCCGACCACCAGGAACGCGAACCGGCTAATCCAGCGCTCCCCATCGAGACTAAAGATTGATCCAGAGTTTGACGTGAAATGCGCTTTATCAAGCAAGTCCGCGTCTCTCAAATCGGAGCCAGTTCCGCGTTCCAGGGCTGGGGAGAATCGAGGGAGAGGCAGGCAGCCGGCGCGAACCCGTGCAGGCGGATAGAACGTAATAGCCGATTGCGATGATGAGCAGAGAGTGGAATCCCATCATCAGTGATAAGTACTCGCTCAATCCGCCCACGATCACGCCGGCGATGTTAGGACATCGGATGCAGGTCAATTCGAGAAAGAGAATCACGAAGCTGATCACGAATAGCTCGCCATAGCCTTTGAGCCGAATCGATGGCTCCAGCGACGGTTGCTTTGCGGATGACGATTCAAGGGTCATTGCGGCTCCGATCATTGCTGTTCGCGCGGCGTGCGGAACCTGTTGGCCGTATTGGTGCTTTCATTGTTCCCGTCCCGTGATCGCTCCAGTTGCGCTCAATTGCGCCACCTCGGGGCCAAACAGAAGCAAGGCGAGGACGGTCAACAAAAGAACGTTCCTCATATTCAGAATGACGATTGCGAGCCATTGGTGATCAAGGATCTGGGCAAAACCCGGTCCCGGATAGATCAAGCTGGTAATGATGCAACAAAAGAAGAACACCCAGCGCGCCCGGCTCCCGGTCCAGCCGCCGATCGTGACCAGAAACGGAAAAAGCCAGATCAGATATTGAGGCGAGAGCACTTTGCCCAAGGCGAGATACGCCAGTATAGCCGCCCCTGCGAAGCGGATTCCTTCAACCGCCCCTCTACGCCAGAACTGCGCCCCAACCAGCAGCAAAGCGCCCAATTGAACGAGGGCAGCCGCCGCGGCGAAGCGATCCCCCCATTCGGGCACAAGGTGGACGGCCTTGTGCTCAATCACCCAGGGTATATCCACTCCGCGGAGCTTTCCCTGGGCCATGATGACGCCGCCGTAGATCGTTTCGATCTCCAGGCCGCGATCTACGTGGTACTGAAACGAGCTCAGCACCTGCGGGCCGCCGAGCAGGAACCAACCAGCCGAGCCGGTCATGAGCGTGGCGAGAAACGCCAGGAAACCCTGCACGCGCGATCGCCGAATCCGTGACAACTCCCATATCAATGCCGGCACTGCGACCAGGCCGGGAAATACTTTGAGCAGAGCACCCAGTCCGGCTGTGGTCCCGCCCAGAGCGCTCTTACCTGAAAACCACCAGTGGGCCGCAGCGAAAGCGAGCACCATCGGGGGCAGCTCGAACCTCCCAATTACCAGCGGACTCAAGCTGCGCAGAAAAGCGTGTACCAGCCGAGCCGCTCGGGTACCCGAGCGATCCCCTCGTTTACTCCGACATGGCGTGCGATCAGACAGATCGCCGCGATGTCGAACAGGAACATTTCCACCACGAAGGCAATGCGATAGCGCCAGAAATCCGCCACGAACAATCGCGGAATCAAGAAGAGAGGAAGCGACAACACAGGATACTCGACGAGGTAATCCCGATAGGGCACCTCTCCATGGACAGCCCGTGTCGCGTAGTCATAGTAAATCTGGTAGGACCAGGACGCGGCGCCCAAGTCGGGGTGACTGCCGTACCTCATCCACAGTCCGGTTGCGATGAAGAGAACGGCGTGGACTAGGATTGCCGATGCGACCGGGATGAAAATGGATTGGCTTCTGGTCATAGCGGTTTACTCTGCATATCATGATGGGCTCAGCTGCCCGATCGTCTGCTCCGGTGGCCTCGACCTACCATCACTTCCAGCCGCGATCTGCTCCGCTTTGCGATGGCGGGTGGCAATCACCTCCGTTGCAAACCAAATCAGCACCAGCAGCAAGGGCACCCAGAAGAAAGTGAACTCCGGAAATAGACGCACGTTGCTGGGATACTTCTGCCGGAATCTCACGAGGACGCCGAAATGGATGTAAGGCAGGATCACGAGCGTGAAAAGTAGGACCGCCCCTGAAATATCGGAGAGCCGTCGGGCCAAAAGCACATACATCGGAATCAACAGCACAGGAAAGTCGTAGTGGCGGCCATAAGGGGCGACAAGGAACGGCGCCATTAGTCCCAGCGCGATGATGTCCTCCAGAGGACGCAACCGATCAAATGCGTCCCGCGTTACCACAATCAAGAAAGGGATTGCGACCCCGAGGTACAAGCCCCAGAGGCCCCATGACGCGAGCCCGATTGTCTTGAGGATGAGAAACCACGTGGTCCCGATCCACGGGAAGTAAAAAGTGGGTGGCGGCGTCTGCTGGCTGGCTCGAAGCATTTCGATCGGCCACCATGGGACGAATAAGGCGCTCGCCAGCCCGAGCACGGCGAAGGCCAGAGCAAAGCCTTTCAAAATCGCCCAGCGCCGCTCTCGTGCCGACCAAAAGAGGAGCAAGAGCACAAGCACTACCGTCAGCTGGGGCTTGGTCGTCAGACAGGCGAGTACGGCCCCAGCGCCGAGATCGCTGCCGCGCTGAATCAGTTTCCATGCGAGCGCGACCAGAAAAAGAATGAGGATCAAGGTTTGGCCGACGAACAACGAGATCACCGAGAAGGTAAAGATCGGGACCGTCACAAGCGGGATCGATCGCGGCAAGCCGGGGACGGCAG
Source organism: uncultured Isosphaeraceae bacterium (assembly GCA_963850935.1). Lineage (GTDB taxonomy): Bacteria > Planctomycetota > Planctomycetia > Isosphaerales > Isosphaeraceae > CAWFRS01. The sequence continues at coordinate 316,165 of CAWKNT010000010.1, read as the reverse complement.
AACTCAACAGACAGGCGGTGACCAAGAGCAGTTCGAGATTGATGAAAAACCACGCGATCTTGGCGGCCTGGTATCCCAGCGGGAGCAGGAGTGCACAGGCGGCGGCGAACCAGGGGGGATAGTAGTAGGGGAGAAAGTCATATCTGCCCAGCCCGTTTTTTGATTTGTCCCAACCGCAGCGGCCTTGAATCTCGGCCTGAAGCTCGACGTCGTAAGGGCTGTGCCCCGTAGCGATCAGTTCGCCCGCGGCCCAGTAACAGACGAAGTCCGGGACCATCGTTTCCCAGGGCGCAATGGCCACCAGGCCCCAGACGCAAAGCGTGGCCAGGAGGGTGATGCCGGCGAGCCAGATCCACGGACGTAGATTCAGGTTGCCGATTCGCTCCATTGCCGTGGTCCACTCCTCCTTCCCGCTTCAATTCTCATTCGCACTCGCGGCTGCCGCGTCGATAGTCGCGTCTGCGATGCAGCGGGCGGCGCAGTCCTGCGACAACCTTCTCTCACCCAGAAAAACCATGAACATGGCAACGACGATAAACCAGGTGGCGTAGGGCAGGACGGTCGCTTGCACCAGCCGACCCCAGAATCCCCAATCACGAGTCGAATTCGCCAGTGGCCCAAGCATGAAGGCATTGAAATAAAGGACTGCGATCACGAGGGAGCCGAGCGCCACGAACGGCCAAGTAGCGCGGACAGGCAGCGCACGCGCGTGGCAAACACTGTAAACCAGCGGCAAGACGAGGATCACCATATCGTAGTCGCGGTGGTAGAGAAAAAGGGCGGAATAAAGAGCGACGAGGGCAGAGGCCGACGGACGCGGCAAGCTCTGCCACAACACAAGATAGATAACCCACACCCCGATCGTGAGCACTGCGGCATACTGCGCATTGCGAATCATGGCATGATCACGCATTCCGAGTCGATAGAAAAGAGCCTCGAAACTGATGATGCTCGCGTTGCGTGGCCCTGCGTAGGTATAATCATTTACTTTCCCAGGCGCAGATAGCTCCTCTATGCGATTGACCATGGTAGTCAGGCGCCCGGGCAGTTCCGTCAGTCTTCCCGTCACCGCGCAAGACGCAATTACAAGGCCCGCGAGGACCGGCCAGGTCCAGCGATCGGCTTTGCGGAGAAATAAGAGCAGGAACGGAAGCATCGTCCCGATCTTTGAAGTCGCGACGTACAACCAGAGACCTGCCCAGACAGGTCGAGCACGACCCTGCGCGATCAAGGCTGCCAGTAGGGCCGCAGTCACAACTATGTTGATCTGTCCGACGTAAAAGCCCATCAATGCGGCGTCGGAGAAGCTCAAGCAGATCGCCAAACCGGCCGTCGCCACGCGAGAAAGCCGCCAGGTTTTCGAGCCTGGTTCATCTCCGGAGGTGGGGCCGACATCGGCAGGCGTCACGAGGGCCTTGAGGGACAGAGGGATCAGGATCAGACACAGCAGCACGTTGCCCGCCGTCCAGAGTGCGCGACTGAGCCGCAACGGCAAAATCGCAAACAACGCGAACAAGGGAAGAGCGGTCGGTGGGTTGAGAAACGGATGGCGTTCGAAAAGTTCCGCCGCGTAGGGATCGAGCCCCGCCCAGACTTCGCGGCCGGCCGTCCAGAAGAGCGAATAATCATATCCAAACTGCTCGAGCGGAAAGAGGACGTAAAGGTGGATCAGCAGAATCGCCAGGCTGGTGGTGATCGCCGCCCAGAGCACGAGCGGTTTGACTTTGAGCCGCCACAGGATCACCAGGCCAATTGCAAGGGCAATGTACTTGCTCGTGACAATGATGAGATGGGCCATTTGTTTGCCGTTCCCTGGTGTCTGCTCAACGAACTCTAGCACAGAAGACGGAACGCGCACATCTGCCCAACGGGCCTGACGGGCCGCTTCAAACGCAACGGGCTTCTGTAGGGTTCTCGCTCTGCTTAACGCGCTGCCGCGTCGGATTTTGTGGCATGGTGGCCCGCTGGCTGCTCCACGGGAGGGTTACTCGAGCGATTTGCAGTAGCAATAAAGACGTCGGCAAGGAAATCCTCATGGACGAGGCTGAAGCCTCCATGCAACCTGAGCAGTGAAGCCATCGGCCCCTTGGCGCTGGCGATGACCACCTTGGCGGCCATCAGTTCAGGGTCAGCGTCCCAGCCTCGCTCGCCCGCCCATGTCTCGACTGAGCGTAGCAGACGCTCGTCGCGATGCAAGTTTGTCCGTCCATCGATTGCGACCTTGAGGTACGGCAGTCGCCAGATCAAATAGCCTCCCCAGTCGAAGTGGTTAAAGAGTGGACCTTCGAGATGGTGAGCCTCTATGTAGGCGGCGGCTCTCGCCGGGAACCTCTCGGCGATCGCTTCATCGAGCCTGCTCTTTACGAGGTTTCGAGCCCACGCTGTCGCAACAATCACAAGGCAAACACCCGTCCACAAGGCCGCCAACCGCAGCCGAGTCAGTGGGAACCGTTCGCGGAAGTAGTTCGGAAACCAGGGCTCGGCTGTGACGATCGTCAAGGACGCAAGCAAAACAAACCACAAGTCGCGCTGGGTGTGAAACGAAAAATAGGCAGCCGAGACCAACAAGAGTGGCTCGAAGGTGGAGAGACTGCGCCGTCGGCCCAAAGCAAAAGCGGCGCTCCCGGCCAGCCCCAATACAATCCAATCCACACTTCCACGGAAGTCCATGGCTCTGTGTTCGCTTACTAACTTGAACGCAGCGGGTTGAGTCGCGTAGTCGAGCACTACGGCGTAGAGGCGGGTGTGATAAGGATTGACAAGGGTCGCAGCAGCACAGGCCGACGTGAGCGCGACGAGCTGCCACCACTCGCGTGACGCGTAGGCGCCGGCGGGCCGCCCCGATTGGCCTCGGCCGATGAGACAATCAAGCACCGGTGCCGTGCACGCAAGTCCCAGGAGGAAGAGGCCGTAGACAAACTGGATGTGCAGGTTGGCCCAGAGGACATAGACAATGGGCAGGACCCAGACCTGCACGCTGTGACGCCCGGCGCGGAGGTCGAGAATCGCCCCGAGGGTCAGCGTAAAGAAGAGGATCGTGAAAAGCCATGGCCGTTCAACCATGAGCGGAGCCAACGCCAGGAACGCCAGGGCAGCCAGCACGGTTGCGACCAGAAACCTGGGCTCTCGCTTCGCCACTAGGCAGTGAACCGCCACGGCGATGGCCAACGCCATAAGTGCGCGGAAAAGCACGATTCCGTACAGACCAATGCGTGTGTACAGACCGTAAACGAGTACCTCGAAAAGCCAGCTATAGGCAACCCAGGGCTTGCCCTGACCAAAGCTCGAGAAGGGGTCGGTCAAGGGTACCGCGGATTTCTCGACGATCCATTGGCCCGTTCGCAGGTGCCACCAGATATCGAAGTCTCCCACGGGTTGCACGACCGCGATTGCGGGGATCGCATAAAGCGCGATCAGGATCAGCAAGCGGCGAAGCGTGCCGCTACTTTCGCTAAGTGTCGCAGTCACCTCCCTACGGTCCACCGGCACGAGATTCGCCAGAAAGCCGCGCAATTTCGTCATGGATCACGACGCACTGGTGAGAAGTGCGCCAGCCGGAATGTCGTTCACGAGCCTGCGGCCGGTGGCCTCGAACAACCTGCAGCGAACGATTCTCCAGGAGTGAAGCCGAAATCGAAGCGCGGTTCCGAGAACTCCGAACCCGTAGATCACTGACCGAGCGAAATCGATCGAAGAGGCTTCAGCGAAATACTTGGTGGGACAGGAGATTTCCCCAATGCGGAAGCCAAAGGCGACTGCCTGGGCCAGCACCTGATTGTCAAAAACGAAGTCGTCTGAGTTTTCGTGCAGTGGTAGATTTTCCAGCACGCGGCGGTTGAAGGCCCGGTAGCCGGTGTGGAACTCCGAGAGCTTGATGCCCAGAAGGATGTTCTCGACGGCGGTCAGGATGCGATTCGCCACGTATTTGTAGAACGGCATCCCGCCTTTCAAAGCGCCCGCCCCCAGGATACGCGAGCCGAGAACCACGTCGTACTCGCCCGAGGCAACCTGCCAGGCCAACGAACCGATCAGACGTGGACTGTATTGATAATCGGGATGGAGCATCACGACGATGTCCGCCCCTCGTCGCAGCGCTTCGGTATAGCAAGTCTTCTGATTGCCGCCGTAACCCCGGTTCTCAGAGTGCCTGATGCACGGCACTCCCAGCCGCCGGGCCTGGTCGACGGTGTCGTCCCGCGACGCATCGTCGACCAGTAGAAACTCGTCGACGATCCCAGGCGGTACATCCGCGATCGTCTGCTCCAGCGTCTTGCCGGCGTTATAAGCCGGCAGGACCACAATCACGCGGTTGCCGTTGATCATGGACGTTTTACTCGAGACTTATACTGCCTCGCTCGTCGTCGGTGCTCATAATCAGGCGGCGCCGAAGTCCCTTTAAACCGCATGCCGTACGTTCGGCTGGTCTTGGAATTCTTATATCATCTCGCTGACATCCTGCCACGAGCTTGCGTGCGACTCAATCCGCCAGCGCGACTGCTCCAAAGCGCGGACCACCCAACAGGCCGAACTTGTGCAGCTTCTTATAAAGCGTCATGCGGCTGATGCCGAGATCTGCGGCGGCTCGAAGACGGTTGTTGCCATTACGCTGTAGCGCCGCGGTGATCTGCTCGCGCTCAACCGCCTCTTTTGATTCAGCTAAGGTTGACACCACTTCAGCCAAGGTGGGCGTCGACGCGGAGAGCGGAGACGGTGGACTGACCGACTTGGCCAAACCGAGCTCGCGGAAGCCCTCGGGCAGATCATCGAATCGAATCACGGCACCGTCACAGAGTGCCACAGCCCGCTCAATCACGTTGCGCAGCTCGCGTATATTACCCGGCCAAGAATGGGCATCGAGGGCTTGCAGCACACCGGCACTGAGTTCCGGCACCGGCCGGCTCATGCGGCGGGCGAACTCTACGACGAACCCGCGAGCCAAGTGCGCCGCGCCCTCTGCCCGCTCGCGCAGGGGAGGCGGCGTAAAGGCCACCACGTTAAGACGGTAAAACAGGTCCGCGCAAACCGGCCGGCCGCCACCTCCTGCTCTAACGGGCGGTTACTCGCCGCGATCAAACGCGCTTGCAGCGGTAGTGTCTTGTTCGACCCTACCGGCTCAAAAACGCGGTCCTCGACCGCCCGTAACAGCTTGGCCTGCAGCGTCGCAGGCAGCGAGTCGATCTCGTCCAGAAAGAGCGTTCCGCGGCCCGCTTGCTCAAACTTGCCCACACGGCTTGTGTCGGCCCCAGTGAACGCACCCTTTACATGACCGAACATCTCGCTCTCGATCAGGGTCGCCGACAGGGCGCCACAGTTGATTGTCACGAACGGCCGGTCCCGACGCCGCGAAAGCTGATGAATCAAGCCGGCCAGCCGAGTCTTGCCGGTACCCGTTTCGCCCCCGAGCAGGATCGTCGATTCCTGCGGAGCAATCCGGTGAAGTTGCTCCATCATTCGGCCCATCTTCGTATGCGGTAAATAGGTGAACGAGCCGTCCCGATCCGGCAGCGAAATGGGTTCGACAGGTGCAACGCTCGCGACAGAGTCCTCCACGCGCGCATGGCGGGCCTTGAAGGTCAAAACGTCAACTAGAAGTGCAAGCCGACCCAGATCGAGCGGCCGGGTCAAGTAATCAGCTGCTCCAATCCGGAGCAAAGCCAAGGCCTGTTCGGCATAGTATTCATCGCTCAAAACCAGAGTGGGAATGTTCGCCCCTGTGGCGGACATGGTGCTCAAGAGGCGTGTCAATTTGGAGACGCTGCACTGGCGGTTTAGATGCGCGAGCACCAAACCGATGCCCTGCCGATCCACCCACGTGCACGCCTCGTCAAATTCCGACATCACCTCCATGCGGATGTTTTTGAGTGTGTTCATCACGCCGTGCACCGCTTCGATCAACGCGGTGTCGGCACTGATCAACAACATCGTCGAATCGGGCATGGATTTCTTCCCTTGAATTCACACCAGCGGCGTCATCCTGCTCGGCAAATCGTTATTCGCTTACGGCATCGAAGAAGGGCAGAAGTGTGCCAACGCTCTCGAAAGCTGGCGCCAACTCGTCGCCCATTTGTCCGGCGAGACACGTCAAACGTGCGTAGAACGACCGAACGGAACGAGCCGTCGAAGTTAAGTCGATCATCGACTCTCGAACACGGTCCGAGGCCGTTTACCACACGCACCTAGCGCGACGATGGTCTTTTCCTTGCGCTACGTCGTCTAAACCACCCCGTCGCCGCCAAGTCAAAAGAGTTCTTGCGACATCAACGACGGATGTATGTTGCCAAGCGTGCAGGCGAGATTCAACAGTTTTGTACTCAAAAAAGCTGATTTCGCTTCATTTGGTTCTACATCGCTGTTGTAGGCACGACTGTGGCTGAGCGGGCAACCCTCCTTGGCTTAACTAAAGCTGGCAGTTTTCAGCGATTTGCAGGCATTTTTCCGGGGTCCTTGCCTTAGCAAATCCACGCTAGCTGCAAAATACGCTTACGATGGCCGACTCGTCAAGTTGATTTTTTTCATCATCGGGGACAGTCGGCAAACATTGGCTCGCTTTCCGCGCGCTTTCGTGAAACCGTGGCCTGACTCCTGTCGTCGCGTGGCGGCGTTTACTCGGCCCAGAAGTAGGACAGACTCAGCGGGCACTTTCGAGGTGAGTTGCAGGCGAGGGTGGGTTTGCCTGAATGCTGTTCGCGGCTGAGTCGGCACTCGGGACATTGGTCGCCGCGCCTGCAAAGGATGCCGTATCGGTGGGCTCGCCCGTACGGGACAGGATAGGCTGTTGCCCAAGGATGCGCGGGGGCGGGATAACCGGCTTCGAGCTTTCCGATCGTTGACCGTCGGTCGCAGCGAACTTGGAAGCTTTAAACTCGACGGGCGGCGGGATGTGCACGCGGGGCCCGTCGCTCGTGGGGTGCTCTACCTCCGTGGAAGCCCCCTGGACCGTAGGACTGGAGATCGGTATCGGTCGTGCAGAAACGTTGGGCGGCCACGATCGCCGGGCAATGTCGGCGGAAGCCGTCATGACGCGTGCGTCTTGTGTGCCGACGACTTTGTACCCGGTGGGATTGAGCTTGGCAGCCAGGGTGTCGAGTTGCTCGAGCCTGGTCTTGAGCTCGGTCGAGGACGGGTCAGCCGCCAAGGCCAGTTGGTATTGAGCGCGGGCCTCTTCCCAACGGCGTTCCATGGTCAGCACGAACGCCAGGTTGGCGTGGGCCGTCGCCGCGTTGCTTCCCCCTTTATGAAACTCCGAAAGGGCGTCGTTGAGACGGCTGTTTTGGGCTAGAACCAGAGCGAGGTTGTTGTGGGCCCGTGAATGTTTGTTGTCAAGCGCGATGGCCTGTCGCAAATTCATCTCCGCTTCGGCCCAGCGACGCTGGAGGTAGAGGCTGTAGCCCATGTCGCAGTAAATGTCCGAGCTTCCGGGTGAGAGCTTGAGCGCCTGCCGATAGAGATCGGCGGACTCGCGGAATTCGGCTTGTCGATCGTGCACGACCGCCATTCGTACGAAAGCATCGGAGCGGCGCCCGTCGCGCTTGAGTGCCTCGCCGTAAGACGCCAACGCGGCAGCGAGGTCACCCTGTCGTTCGCTGACGCGTCCCATCGCGATCTGCATGTCGGCTTGCTGGGCGCTGGTCAGATTTCCCTCAGGCGCAGGGCTGGTGCTGGGCGCTCCGCCGGATTTGAGGGCGGCATTCATCGGCATTTGCTGGCAGCCGACCAGGCAACACGCCGCTCCGACGGCCAGAACGCCAAGGCGTGCGATTCGATAAAACGGCTTCATGACTCAAAACCCTTCCTGGGTAATTCACGCGCGCCAGCGATGCGTCCGCCAGCTTCAGCAGGTCGCTCAGCGGGGCACGGCCGTCACGGCAGAGCCCGAGAGGCCACCGCCATCGAACCCTGAGCCGCCGCCGACGAAACCGCCGATGCCGGCCACCCCGCCGGTAATTGACCCGCCGGATGCGATCGAACGCACCTGGTTGCTGTAGATCGGGAGCGCCTCAATCCCGCTAATGTCACTGGCGAACGAGGGGCCAATTACGATCCGCTCTTCTGGAACCGGGAAGGATCCCCGCCCCAGCACGTTTACGAGGGCGAGCCGTCTCGACTCATCGAGGCCGACTTCCTTCGGGGTCCGCTCGACCACGATGGGCGAAAAGCTCGTGGGCAGATACATTCCCAGCTTGGCGAGCTTATCCTGCCCGCGCTGGTTCAGCCGGGACGTTCCGTCTTCAAAGTCATAGTGATAGAAGACAAGATGACCGGCCTGTGCATTGGAGATCTGCGTTCGGGCGCTGGCATACATTGCATAGCCCAACGGCCATTCATTGAACTCTTCCGGATACCCGAGGAAATGCTCCTGGAGGTGCCGCTTGCACTGAGTGCGATGCCAGCGCCAACGACTGAACCCGCGCCGGTCTCCGCATGTACACGAGGGCACTCCGGGGACACCTGCTGGTGCACCCGCCACCGCCGGGGCGACGGTCTCCAAGCTTATCGGTGGGGCAGCGGGCATCACAGGCGGCGGTGCAGGCGGCGGTGCGACGCTCTGGCCACTGGCGAGACCGCCGCCCGCCATGACGGTGACCAACGTCTCCGCGGCTATCCTCCTCCACGATCGCTCAGCAAGCATCTCAGTCGTCTCCTTAGTTCGCCCGGCAGGTTTTGGATCTCAGTCCATCCTTGGCAGTAGAAGAGATCCGTCACTCATTCCGAGTAGCCAACGGGCCCTTGCACGTATTTCTTTTCCAAGTTCAGGTGATAGCGGAGGTTGAAAGGATCGTCCCAATTGGTGGTGGCACGGAAGTCTTTGCCTGTGCGCCCCTCGATGCGGTTCAAAAAGTACACCTCCAGATCGTTGGGTCCTTTGACCTCGTCGCCTGGCGCGGGCGGGACCTGTTCGTGCTGCATCGGTTCAACCAGGTATGGGGTCACCAAGACGACCAGCTCCTTCTCAATGCGCTGGCTGGTCGTATTGCTGAAAAAAGGTCCCAGTATTGGCAGGTCGCCCAGACCGGGTACGCGGTTGGTATTGCCGTTCAAAGTCAGTTGAAGAAGACCCGCCATGGCCAGCGTCTGCCCCTCGCGCATTTCCACGGTCGTCTGCGCCTTGCGAGTATTCAAACCCGGAACGGGGGAGCCACCAGCTACCAGGGTAACGGCGATCGTAAAGTCGATGTTGCTCACCTCAGGCGCGACGGTCAGGCGGATCACCCCGCCGTCGAGGACGTAGGGTACAAAACCAAGCCGGACGCCAAACTCGCGGAATCGGACGGTAATGGTCGGGGCCACGCCGGCGGCACTGACCTGTGGGACCGGAACTGGAAATTCCCCGCCGGCCAGGAAGCTGGCCAATTGGCCGTTCAAGGCCACGAGATTGGGCTCGGCGAGGATCTTCAAGAGCCCGTTGGTGCGTAGCGCGTTGAGCATGAATTCGAAGTTGGCCTGCTGGAAGATGCCAAACACGCTTGTTTGGCCGGTCGCCGGACCGAGGTTGGCCGACCCATACAGGTTGTTGCCGGCGACGAGGTTTCCGGCCTGACCGATCTGCCCAGCAAAGTTCGTGTTCCCGGCGATCGACGAGCCGACGATGGCCCCGGTTTTGGGATCGACGCCGAGGAAGTTAGAGCCGATCTGCCGCAGTGACGTGCGGTTCAACTCGGCGATGCGCACTTTGAGCATCACCTGCTGCGAAGTTGGTACGCGAGCAGGTTTATGATCTGGGGCTGGGCACCCCGATTACTGAGCTGGGTCGGTCCGGCGAGCTCGGCAGAGGCGGCGTAGGGAGTAAACGGGTTTGCCTGGGTCCCGGCCTCCTCGGCGCCGGGCGGTTGCACCGCGGGCGCGATTACCTGCGCACCCGGAGCGCCGGGCAGCTGAACTCCGATCCCGGGAGCAATACCTCCCAGATTCTGTGCCGGGAGGTTACCTCCCAAGGCTCCCATAACTTCTTTTGTCTGCCCCACCGTGACGGTCCGGCCCTGCTCGATATAAGTCGAGGTGAGATAAGCGCTGATGGTCTGAATGATCCGGGTGATCTGGAACTGATCGCGGGCCTCGCCTTCAACCACAAAGTGGTCCCGAATCTGGCTCAGTTTGACGCTGGCGTCGGGAAAGGTCGCCCGCAGTTTATCCTGGATCAAGGTCATGTCTGCCAGCACGCGGATTTCGAAGGTATAAGTTTCGTTGCGAGCGGTCGTGATCGCCAAGTCCGTCACGCCCACTCCCTTGCCGATGAGCCGGAGTTGTCGCGAGTTGACCACGGTGAAGTCGAGGATCGTCGGGTCGCCGACGGCGATCAGCGCCCGGTTCGGCCCGGCGGTGATATCCTGCTTCAAGGTGAGGATCCGCGCTTGGTTGACGAGCACTTTGAACGTGGCGTCATTGCCGTGCAGGCTATCGACGAACGAGTCGACCGAGCCCGGGCCTTGCCCTGGCCGAGGTCTTTCTAGAGGCACTGTGTGCAAACTCGTCGAGTCCTGACCATCATTCAAAGCGGGAGATGCAAGCTCCAGGGGCACCGCTCCCACCATTGGCGGCGGCTGGGCATGGCTGAACCTTGCCAACGCTGCGAAAACGATCATCGCGGCGAGAAGCGGCCGCCCCGGAATACCGATTCGATTCCTTCTGTGTCCGAAAGGCGGCATAGGTGCCATAATCCTTGGCCCCCAACTATACGGTCAAATCCACAAATTCGTCCGTGGCAGATATCGACGAACAGCGCAACGGGACTTGAGCCAGCCTTCATGGGCGCGCCAGGGCCGCAAATTTCCGATAATCCCGCGAAGTCTGCGCGATTTTTCCGGCATCCGTCTGCGCACTAAGCGGCCGCGTTCTGAGCGACAAACTCAGCCCATCCGGCAAAGTCAACGATTGAGAACGTGATGGTTGCCGACTCGGACGTATAGCGGGACCTCAGGCGCGACTGGAATCTCAACGCCCTGTTGGAACGCCACTGCCGCGGGAAACTGGTAGACAGCCTGGATCGGCGCCGCATAGCCCGCCGAGGCGTCGAAATCCATCCAGCTGCCGTAGGGGTGCCCCAATGCAACCGCTGTTTCTGGCGTCAAACCAACCAAGGCGAATGCGAGTGCGAGAGCGAACGAGATCTTTACGGTTGTGCGAAAATTCATCAATCGGCTCCCCTCGTTAAAGGCGACGCGACTTCTGCGACCGTTATGACCCGTGGAGTGGCCGAAGGCGCTCGACCGCGCCGAAGGCCGGATCTGCTCTAGTTTAGCCGCTAATCCTGCCGCAGCTTCGGAACCAGTCGGCGATCCACCACGTCGCTGGAGATGAGCACACAGAGGCCGGGTCTGCCTGACAAAAAGCGAACCGATGGTTGGCTCTAGATCACGAGGTTTTGACGAGTCACACTTGCCACGTAGTTACTTCCGGGCTGGCCCGTGCCCGCACCATCGAGTAGCTTGCCAGTGGTATCGGTCAGACCGTTCGGTGCTGTGCCCACCACAGTCAATTGATATTCAGCGTGGATATCCAAGAGCGCGCGGGCCGAAGCGTAACGGTCAGCGCGGACGGATTATACACAGCCGATTTAATCGCGATGCGCTTCCCGTTAGCGCTCACCAGGCGGTAATTCTGCAAATCCTGGGCGGGTCGGATCGAGCGATTTGTCGAACGTGAGCACCAAGGTCGTGGGGTGTGCGTGGAAGCCGAACCGCTCGAGGCTGAGCACGATCGGGCCGTCGAGTGCCGGATTGATGACCACTTGGTTCACGATGTTCGATGTACTTGGTGCAAACGTTGTGCTCCCGCTGTACGTTGCGGTGATGACATGAGTGCCCGGCGCCAGGCTCGACGTCGTGAAGGTCGCCTGGTCGTTGCCCTTTACAGTGGAGAGCGTCACCGACGGTTGGTTGGCGCCATCTATTGTGAACGTGACCGTGCCGGTCGGCGTACCTGTTCCAGCGGTGGTGACCGTTGCGGTCAACGTGACCGGTGCACCGGGCAGCGAAGGATTGGGCGAGGCAATTATCGTGGTCGTAGTCGCCGTCTTCGTTGTCGAGATCGGCAGTTCGCCGATCTTGTTGGCACTCGTGTCGAGGAACCAGAGGTTGCCGTCGGATCCACTAACGATGTCGGTGGGGCCGCTGTTGGCTGTCGGAATCGCAACAGCGGTGAAACCATTCGTCGTCGGACTGAGCGCCTCCGATCTGATTGGCATTTGTTTCGGTAAACCAAAGGTTGCCGTCGGACCCGGCTGTGAGCCTAGCCAGTCCACTATCGGCCGTCGGCACCGGGAACTCGCTGATACCGTGCGTCGTCGGATTGATTTCCCCAATTTTGTTGCTGCTTGTCTCGACGAAAAAGAGATTGCCGTTCGGACCTGTCATGATGCTGTTGGACCCGCTGTTGGCCGTCAGGATTGGAAAAGTGCCGAAGACGTGCGTCGTCGGATTGAACTGGCCGATCTGGTTGGCAGTCGACTCGGTGAACCAGAGGTTGCCGTCGGGAGCGGTCGTGATACTGTTGGCACCGCTGTTCGAGATCGGAATGGGAAACATGGTGAAAAGGTGTGTCATGGGGCTGAACTCGGTGATGTTGTTGGCATTGGTCTCGACGAACCAGAGATCGCCCCCGGGCCCGGATATGATGTCAGCCGCCCCGCTGTTGGCGATGGGGATCGGATAAGAAGCAAAGACGTCGGTCGTCGGGTTGAACTGCCCGATCGCGTTGATATTGGCCTCGATGAACCAGACAGTGCCGTCGGCCCCTGTTGCGATGCTGAGCGGCCCACTGTTGGCGGTAGGAATCGGGAACTCCGCGATGACGCGCGTTGATTGGTTGATCTCTCCGAGCTTGTCGGCAGTGTTCTCGGTAAACCAGAGATTGCCGTTCGTTCCCGGCGTGATCCACATCGATCCACTATTTGGCGTCGTTATCGGCAATTCTAGCACCGACGCGGCTAACAGGCGGCGTGACTCCAATGCCTCCACGGCGAAATGCGGATGCCTCCTTTTCCGCAACATCACGGAACTCCTCCTTACGAATGAGATCGCCGCGGGAGATACTGGCGCGGAGGCGGACTCGGTGTTCGCATGCCTCATTTGCTGCCAGTCTCATCCATCCAATTTGCAAGAAAACTCCCTTCGATTCCCAAACGCAAGTGAAATTAAAGCTTTAGATCGACTTCTCCTGCGACGTCTGCGGCAGTGTGCCGGGTCGATTCCGATCCCTTTTTCTGGTCAGACGAACCCCGAAACGATCTCGGAACCGGACACGTTCATCTACGGTATGCCGCATTATCGTTAATTTCGACCATTGATTCGTCGGAGATTAAGCCCGATCGTCCTGAAAGTACTCCGGTCTTTATGTTCTCCTAAATTAACACGTGGAGCGGGGCGTAGAGCACCGCACCGATCGTATGCCGCGTCATCTCGTTCGCGACCAACGGGTTACTCACGTTGTACTGTATTGCCCTTCTCGGCGAACCGACGATCCGCAAGAGCACGCCGCATCGCTTCACGTCAAGTGGCGTATACGTGTACCCACGCACATTCTCGAGCGCGGAATTCATGTCGGCGCTAGAGAGAGCGCTGTTTAAAGGCTTTTTGGTGCTAAGCCGATCAATTGAGTCATCCTGCGCAGTGATCCCACTCGATCCAAGGATGGCTCATGAGACGTTTCTTCGCGGCGATCCTGCTGGTCGTCTGGGCCACCGTTCCTGCAAGCGCTCAGGTATTCGATTTTGTGAATCTGGATCGTTTGAACCGCAAGCTCCGCGGTCGAGTGGTTGACTTTACCGAGAACCACGGGGCTGACCGGCGGATCTATTCGCCGATCCTGGGGAGACCGCGCGATCTCTATGTGTATCTTCCCCCCGGCTACGACCCAAGGGTCGCTTACCCGTTGGTCTTATTCCTTCATGGCGCCGATATCGACGAGCACGATTTCCTCGACCCTGGCGATTTGCAGGCGCTCGACTGGATGATCAGCTTGGGCCAAATTCCGCCGGTCGTCATTGCGGCTCCAGACGGGACGTACGAGGGGAAAAACCGCGTGACCTCTACCCATTCTCTCTGGGTTAACGGCCTGGGGGGTCGATTCGAAGACCACCTCGTCGCCGAGGTCGTGCCGTTCCTGATGCAGACCTATTCGATACACCCTGAACGTGAGGGCCACGCGTTGCTCGGCGTCTCGGCAGGCGGCTTCGGCGCGATGGCGATCGCGCTGCGGCATCGCGACTTCTTCGGCACAGTCGCCACAATCGCCGGCCCGCTCAATATGCGCTACGACAATTGCCAAGGTCGTTATGGTGACGACTTCAATCCAGCCACGTTTCGCGAGCGGATAGAGTACGACCGCGATATGCTGATCGCGCGCTTTTACCTTGGTCTACTCAAGCTCCGAGTGAAAACGTACTTGGAACCGGTCTATGGTCCCGGCCCTGACATGATCGCCAAGGTCGCTCGCGACAATCCCGCTGACCTGCTGGCTTCGACCGACCTCCGAAGCGGCTCGCTGAACATGTACGTCATCTACCCTGCGAGAGACAACTTCAATTTCGACGCCCAATGCCAGTCGTTCGTCTGGCTGGCAGCGCAGCGCGGCGTCGCGATTGACGTCACTGTCGATCCCCGAGGCCGTCACAACCTTTCATGTATCGAGCGTGCAGAACCGCCGGCTTACCTCTGGCTCGGCCGTCATATCCTCCCGCCGGCTCAGCATTGATTGCCAGTTGAGAATCAAATTTGCCGACAGCTTCGGCACATCATGGATGATCACGGTAACGCGCTACGGTAGAATTCACTTCCCTTTTCACCGTGTCGCGCCCTTGGTGGAGGTGACAGTTTGGCTGGGACGGAGGTTTGGGCACTTCCTGGCGTTCGGACCCGCGGGAGGACATGGTCACCATCCTATTGACCCAGCGGGCTTGGACGTCGCCGAATCCCCCGGATGTCTGTCGCGATTTCTGGACTTCGGCCTATCAGGCCATCGACGACTGACACGAAATTTTTTGCCAGGCAGTCGATTCGGGCGTTCGCCGTTCGACTTATTAGTGGAGTGAGAAACAAACACCTTGTGTGGAGAGATGCGATGAATAACGTCGTCCGCGAACTGGAGCGTGCGAGTGACAGCGAATTGGAGCGAGTCATTGAGCCCCTCGCCAGCTACATCTGCGCCACCGACCAACCCAGGGCCGCGCTTAAGTCGGCCCTGGCCGCACTCGTCAGCGAAGTGTGGCACATGAACAGGGCGGCCAGCGCGCATATCGTTACCTTTTCGGCGGATTACTGTTCCTGAATAATGCACGCAGCGTGCGTCCGATCGCTGGCGATCACATGGGAGGAAAGAATGAGCAGCGTACGTGTACTTGTTGGCACGCGAAAGGGGGCCTTCGTCCTGTCGTCCGACGGCACGCGCGAGCGATGGGATGTCAGTGGCCCGCACTTTGGTGGCTGGGAGATCTATCATCTGAAAGGCTCGCCGGTAGACTCCAACCGGCTATATGCATCGCAGTCCAGTGGCTGGTTCGGCCAGCAAATCCAGCGATCCAACGATGGCGGCAAGACGTGGGAGCCGGTCGGCAACAAATTTGTGTACGACGGCGTCCCCGGTACGCATCAGTGGTACGACGGCACACCGCACCCCTGGGAGTTCAAGCGCGTCTGGCATCTCGAACCGTCGCTCACGGATCCTGACACCGTCTACGCTGGCGTTGAGGA
The DNA here is from genome assembly GCA_963850935.1 of uncultured Isosphaeraceae bacterium. GTDB lineage: Bacteria > Planctomycetota > Planctomycetia > Isosphaerales > Isosphaeraceae > CAWFRS01. The sequence goes on along the minus strand of CAWKNT010000010.1, from coordinate 300,482 downwards.
CGCTGCCTTGTTCCGCTCGGTCGACGCCGGCCAGACGTGGGAAGAGCTTTCCGGCTTGCGCGGCCACGGCTCAGGGCCGCGCTGGCAGCCGGGCGCCGGCGGAATGTGCCTGCACACAATCCTCTTGGATCCGACTGACCCGAGACGGATCTTCGTCGCCATTTCGGCCGCGGGCGTTTTTCGAACCGACGACGGCGGTAAGTCGTGGCGGCCCATCAACCGCGGCCTGAAATCCGAGTTTATCCCTGATCCGACGGCCGAGGTCGGCCATTGCGTTCACCGCATCGCCATGCATCCCTCGCGTCCGGATGTGCTGTTCATGCAGAAACATTGGGATGTCATGCGCAGCGACGACGCCGGCGACTCGTGGCACGAGGTGAGCGGCAACTTGCCGACCGACTTTGGCTTTGCGATCGACGTTCATGCGCACGAACCGGAAACCATCTACGTTGTCCCGATCAAGAGCGACTCCGAGCATTACCCGCTCGAAGGGAAGTTGCGCGTATACCGTAGCCGTTCGGGGGGAAACGAGTGGGAACCTCTGACAAATGGCTTACCGCAGAGCGACTGCTACGTGAACGTGCTGCGCGATGCCATGGCGGTCGATTCTCTCGATTCCTGCGGCGTCTATTTCGGTACTACCGGCGGGCAGGTGTACGCTTCGGCCGATTCCGGAGATAGCTGGGCTCCCATTGTCCGTGATCTTCCAGCCGTTGTCTCCGTCGAGGTCCAGACCTTGCCATGATTCGCGTGGTGTTGCCGTTTCATTTGCGGTCGCTGGCGCGGGTAGAAGGGGAAGTGAAGCTCGAGGTCGATGGTCCGATCACCCAGCGCTCGGTCTTGACCGCGCTCGAGGCCCGCTATCCGATGTTCCGCGGTGCCATTCGCGACCACGTCACCCAGCAACGCCGACCCTTCTTGCGGTTCTTCGCGTGCGCGCAGGATCTCTCTCACGAGGCGCCCGATGCGCCGCTGCCCGATGCAGTCGCATCTGGAAAAGAACCCCTGTTGATCGTAGGCGCGATCGCCGGAGGATAGACTCCCGGACTTGAAAGCGACCCATTGAAACGGGTGCCTCCAAGACGCCGGACCACATGCCTCAGATCGGCCGACATTCAACGACAAACCGCCCCGGTGCCTGGCGCCCGGCGGCCAGAATTTCGAGTCCCGCCTGCCGAGCTAGCTCTTGGATCTCGGTCAGTGTGCGGTGCTTGCCTCCTGTCAGCAACGTATCGATCGTCAGTTCTCGGGGTGCGTCGTCCAGCGACACGCTGCCTAAAATCACGACACGGCCGGAAGGACGCGCTGCCTCGGCACAGCGGCCGAGAATTGCCGCAGCTTCACGATCAGGCCAGTTATTGACGACGCCCTTGAGCAGGTAAAGATCCGCGCCCGACGGCAATGGGTCAAAGAAGCTTTGACCCACTATCGTTACACGTTCCATCACGCCGGCAGCCCGAAAGATTTCGCCCGACAAAGCCACCGTTCGCGGAAGATCGACCAGCGTCCCGTGCAACTCAGGCCGTTTGCGAAGAAGTTCCGCGAGCATTGCCCCCGTACCCCCGCCGACATCGACGACGCTTCGAATCGATCCCCAGTCACCTGTGATGTCGAATTCCGGGTTGGGGGAGCCATGCCCAACCGTCCCGATCAGTGCATCGAAACTCGCGGCGACGTCCGGATGAGCGTCCAGGTCCTGCCAGAACGGCAGACCGAATACCTCGTGGTACGCGGACGCGCCCGTGCGAACGTAGTTGAGCAACGTGCCCCATGCGTGTGCCATTCGACCGCCAATTCCCGTAAGATCGAGCCCGATCCGCTGCGACGGCTCGAGTAGCAATTGCGCAGCCTCGTTCAACACAAAACGGCCGGGACTCGGCTCGTCAAACACGCCTTTGGCGACGAGATGAGTGAGCATCCGGTGCAGGGCGTAAGGATCGCAGCCAGCCGCAGTGGCAAGGTCACCGATTTGGTCTTTGCCCGCGTCGATGTGTTCGGCAATCCGCAACGTCACCGCAACGTGGACGCACCACGGAGTGCGAAGATCGGTCAGCGCCCAAAGATCCACGCTGTGTTGCTCTGGCATACGAGACCTCCTATGTGTTTCCGGTGGTCAGGCGCGATCGTCGAGACCGCATCAATCGTGCGCTGGATATCGGCAGTCGTCCTGACGACCGATCAGAGCATCTTGAACTTGCAAACGCAAGTCACGGCGCCCTGCGGTTGCAACCCAATTCCAATGGCCGTGATGACCATTGCCTCCGCTCGTAGTACCGTTTACGATCACTTTCAATGACCGGCGTAACGCGGACCCTGGACGCCATCGAGCAGTGCCGCCACCAACCTGTGGCACAACTTCCACGACAGGTCTATGCCTGACGGCCAGATGCCAACGCGTTGAGCAGGGTCTCTGTTTTGGAGTCTTGATTCAACCTACGCATCCAGGGAGACGCCGATGAACAGGGGAGTGATCGTTCCCATTCTCTGCTTGCTGACGCTTTGGGCCGGAGGTCTGTCCGCGCGAGCCGACGGCGTCGAAAACGGGAGCCAGGAGATTCTGCTTTATCCCGGAGCCGCTCCGGGGTCTGAGAAGTGGGATTGGAGTGAGCGAGCGGTGACAACCGCATCGGGCATGCCGATGGCCCAGGACGTCGTGAGGCCGGTGCTGCTCCATTATCCGGCGGAGAAGAGCAAGGCCGTCGGCACGGCGATGATCGTCGCGCCCGGCGGCGGGTTCAGGACGTTGATGATGAGCTACGAGGGGAAAGACGTCGCCACGCGGCTGAACGCGATGGGAATTGATGCGTTCGTGCTCAAGTATCGCCTGCTCTACAGCGGCCCCGGAGCGCCGAAAGTCGATCGGCCAAAATCATCCGAACGGCCGAAGCGGTTCGTTGTCGCCGGGGCATACAAGGCCCAGGCCGGACAAGACGTGATCGCGCTCGCCGCCGACGACGGACGGCAGGCGGTTCGCGTGTTGCGCGAGCGGGCGTCGGAATTGGGTTTTCGGCCGGATCGCATCGGCATGATCGGCTATTCGGCGGGAGGCGTGGTGACGTCGGAGACGCTCTTCGGCCCGACGGAGACGCGCCGAGCTTCGCAGCGATCATTTACGGGGTCGGCGAAATTAAGGAGATGCCCCAGCCCGCGCCTCCGCTCTTCCTCGCGGTCGCGGCGGACGACCCGCTCGCGGTTGCGCGGTCGATCGAACTGTTTACGTTTTACCGCAAACAGAAGGGTCAAGCGGAACTTCACGTCTTCCAGATGGGCGCGCACGGATTCGTCAACAAAGGCGGCGGCGCGGACCATTATTTGGACCGCCTGGAGGAATGGCTCGCGACGAACAAGCTGCTTACCAAACCCGCGAACTGAGACGACTCCACAAACCAAAACGGTGTTCCATGAGCGATTCGATCGAACGTAGCATTACCAAGATTATGCGATGGAATTGATTGAAACCACCGAACAGCTCGAAGAGCGATTGAGCCGGCCGACCGAAGGTGGGCTGGCGACCTTGCGTGCCCTAGACGGCGACGTGCTCGTGCTGGGCGCGGGCGGCAAGATGGGGCCGACCCTGGCGCGTATGGTCCGGCGCGGTGTGGACGCGTTGTCACAGAAACGCCGAGTACTGGCAGTGTCGCGATTCTCGTCGCCCGCTGTCGCCGCCGAGCTCCAAGCGAGCGGCGTGGAGACGATTTCGTGCGACCTCACGGATCGCGACGCGGTTCGCGCCCTGCCCGACGCGCCGAACATCATCTTCATGGCCGGGCAGAAATTCGGTACGCAAGATTCGCCGGGGCTGACGTGGGTGATGAATACGTTCGTGCCCGCCGTCGTGGTGCAACGCTACGCCCGGTTGCGCATCGTGGTTTTCTCGACCGGCTGCGTGTATGCGCTGACGCCCGTGAGCGGCGGTGGTTCGCGCGAGGCTGACCCGCTCGATCCGCCGGGCGAATACGCCAACACGTGTGTCGGTCGCGAACGCATCTTCACGCACTTCTCACAACAATCCGGCACCGCCGCGCTGCTTTTGCGGCTCAACTACGCCATTGACCTGCGTTACGGCGTGCTGCTCGACGTGGCGCAGAAGGTAGCGCAGGGCACGCCGGTGGATGTGACGATGGGTTACGCAAACGTGATCTGGCAGGGCGACGCCAATGCGCGGGCGATTCAATGTCTGGAACATGTCAGCTCGCCGCCAGCTGCGCTCAACGTCACTGGCCGCGAAAGGATTTCCATCCGCTCTCTCGCGGAACAGTTCGGCGAGTTGCTCGGGCGCAAACCAGTGATCGTGGGGCGAGAAGCTCCGACGGCCTGGCTGACCGATGCCTCGCGCTCATTCGAGTTGCTGGGGCCGGTGACGGTCTCGCTCAATGAAATGATTGCCGCCACGGCCCATTGGGTGAAACGCGGCGGCGCGACCCTCGGCAAACCCACACACTTTGATTCCCGCGATGGAAAATTCTGAAATTCGCAAAACTCTGCGGTATGGCCTCGCCATCCCGGCGCATCCGCTGGCGCTCACCGCCGAGCGCCATCTCGACGAGCGCCGGCAGCGGGCGCTGACTCGTTATTATCTCGCCGCCGGCGTCGGCGGTCTGGCCGTAGGCGTCCATACGACGCAGTTTGCCATCCGCGATCCGAAGATCGGTTTGTTCGAGCCCGTGCTCGCACTTGCGGCGGAGGAGATGAATCGCGCCGCGCGGCCGCTGGTGCGGATCGGCGGCGTGTGCGGCGCGACGAAGCAAGCGGTGAGCGAGGCGCAGACGCTGCGCGAACTCGGCTATCACGCGGGACTCTTGAGTCTCGGCGCGTTGCGCGATGCGACGGAGGCCGAACTGCTCGCGCATTGCCGCGAGGTGGCGGCAGTGATTCCAGTCGTCGGCTTTTACTTGCAACCGGCCGTAGGCGGGCGCGCATTGCCCTATTCGTTCTGGAGACAGTTCGCGGAGATTGAAAACGTCGTCGCAATCAAGATCGCGCCCTTCAACCGCTACCAAACCTTCGATGTCGTTCGCGCGGTGGCGGATGCCGGTCGCGACGACTTGGCGCTTTACACCGGCAACGACGACAACATTGTTGCCGATCTGCTGACGCCGTTCCGCGTCGGCAAGAAGACGCTGCGGATTGTCGGAGGCTTGCTCGGTCACTGGTCAGTGTGGGCCAAATGCGCGGTGGAGTTGCTGGCGGAATGTCGAAGCGCGACGGCCAGCCCGGCGTGGTTAGAGCGCGGCGTGGAGGTGACCGACAGCAACGCGGCGTTCTTCGATGCGGCAAACGGGTTCCGCGGCTGCATCGCCGGGTTGCACGAGGTGCTGCGCCGGCAGGGACTGCTCGAGGGGACCTGGTGTCTCGACCCGCACGAAACGCTCAGTGCGGGCCAAACCGACGAAATTGACAGGGTCTATCGCGCCTACCCCCACTTGAACGACGACCAGTTTGTGGCGGCACACCGAGACGAATGGTTGAAGAATTGAGCTCCGATCGTGGCATTACTCATCGTTTAATCCCTTTCCGCTCAATATTTGCTGAATGCATTTTTTAACCCTTGATGCTCGAGTTTTGGATTGTTTGGGTGCAGAAAAATGAAGAATGTACGCTCTTTGCCGTCCTGGCGTTAATGCATCAAAAGCAATTTGTAGGGTAGGACTTTCATTTAATTTCATTTGCAATTCATCAGAACTTGTGAATTCTGTGGTCTTATTATAATTCAGTTTCAAACCTGCCTTCTCGACTTTGATGGCTTCATAAAAATCAACTTTGGGATTCGTTCTGTTCATTAACTGATATTCCGCAATAACGTGGGCTTATATCTGCTCGCTCGCCAATTCGACTGCGCCTATTGCCATGGGCCGGCGTTACAGACTGGCGGTCTCGCCTCCATCGCCCCGGCGAACGGCGAGGCGGCGACACAAGAATTCTCGATCGGCGCGGGCAGTGGTAAAGCGTAAGGCTTCCCGCCAGGCGCTCGGCGGCCGCGTGTCGGCCGAGGCGGAAATGGAGCTCGCCCTCTACCGCATGCCAACCGGGATAACGGGCGGGAACGTCCTCCGGAAGAATGGCTGCCAAGTGCTCGAGCCCGGCTTGCGGACCGTGTAGGTAAGATTCGGCGACCGCGCGGTTAAGGGAGTGCAGCGGCGACGGCGCGACGCGATCGAGCGTGTCGTACAATTCGGCGATCCGCCGCCAGTCGGTGTCGGCGAAGGTCGGTGCGCGGCAGTGCTCCCACGCGATGCCGGCTTCGACGTGATAGCGCGTCAGCTCGTCGCCGGCGGCTGACCTGGCGAGCCACGCCATGCCTTCACGCACGTCGCTCCAGTTCCAGGCCGAGCGATCCTGTTCCTCGAGCAGAACGATGGCACCGTCAAGAGCGACGCGCGCGTCGAAGCGGGCCCCGTGAAAGCACATCAGCGCGAGCAAAGCATGTACCGGCGGGACGTCGCCGATGGGATGGGCGGCGAGCATCCGCGCCAGCCGGCGGGCCTCATCGCACAGGTCGCGGCGGATCGGCATATCGCCATGGGTCACGTGGCAACCCTGACTGAAAAGGAGATAGACAACCGCGAGGACCGCGTCCAGCCGAGCACAAAGCTGAGCCGCATCCGGCGTGTCAAAATCCACGTCCAGTTCGCGCAGCCGATCTCGCGCCCGCTCGATCCGCTTCTGGACGTTGGCGTCGGTGGTGAGCAACGCGCGGGCGATCTCCGCGGTGCTGAAACCGCATAGCGCCCGCAGCGCGATGGCGACGCGGGATTCGGCCGGCACCGCTTCGTGGCAGCAGACGAAGAGCAGGCGAAGCGGTTCGTCGCCGATCTCGTCGGCGAAATGTGCTTCGAGGGGCGACGATTCCTGCTCGTCGTCTTCGGCAAGGCGCGGCAATGCCTGGGCGTGGGTTCGCTCCCGCCGCAGCGCATCGATCGCCAGATTGCGAGCGGTGCGGTAGAGCCAGCCGGCCGGGTCTTCGGGCACGCCGCGGCGAGACCAGGTTTCCAGGGCCTGCACGAGCGCGGATTGCACGACGTCTTCGACGAGATCGAGCTGGCGCACGCCGAGCGACCGGGTCAGCACGGCCACTAGCCGGCCAAACTCGTGACGAAAAAAGTGCTCCACCAGCGTACGGGGTTCGTTCATGCCTAGCCGGCCATTTTACTCAGTGTTCAGCGCACCGCTTTCTTCACGAGCGCGGCGATCCGCGCCTCTTCGGCGGCTGTCAAATCCTTGAGGGCGAAGGCGACCGGCCACATGGCGCCTTCGTCGAGGTTGGCCTCGTGCTGGAAGCCGAATGTGGCGTAGCGCGTCTTGAACTTGGCCGCGCTCTGGAAAAAGCAGACGACCTTGCCATCCTTGGCATAAGCCGGCATTCCGTACCAGAGTCTTGGCGAGAGGGCTGCGCGCTGGCTTTGATGATCGCGTGGAGCCGCTCGCCCAAGGCGCGATCCGGTTCTGGCATCGCAGCGATCTGCGCGAGCACGGCGCTTTCGCCGTCCGCCTTATCCCCACGCGCGGCGGCTTTCAGTTCTTGGGCGTGCTCCCTCATCGCGGCTCGCTCCTCGTCCGTGAATCCCTTGGATGTTTTGCCGGTCGCGGTTTTGCTCTTGGAGGACTTCGGCGTGGCCTTCTTTGCATTCATTTTTCGTTCCTGCTCGATGGATGCTTCTGAAGCGCCGTTCGCTCATGCGTAGCCGGCCATTTCGCGGATCTCGATCGTCTGACAACTGTTGGATTTTCCGCCCGGACAGGCAAGCGCGATCGTCACTGCCGCGTCATAGTTATCGGCCTGGATCACCCCGAAGCTGGCGATGACTTCCTTGGCTTCGACATAGGGACCGTCGGTCACAAGTCCAGCCTTCACGAGCCGGCCGCTTCGCTTCAGTCCGTCGCCTCCAGGCAAAATCACCGCGCTGAACTCTTGCATCCATGCGTACCAGGCCGCCTGCAACGCCTGCATTTCCTCAGGAGATGGTTTGGGGCGGCTTTCAGTGGATTCGCGATAGATGAACAGAAACTTCGCCATGACGATTCTCCACACGGTTTCGCATACCTGGGCAGAGGCCTTTCCCCCGCCTTGTGTGAATAGAACGAACAAGCTGCAACCGTTCGGACACCGGCGCGGGATAAAAATTTCAAAGCGCCCGATGCGACTCGCGCAGCTCGTTTGGCCAGTGCTGACGCTGGTGGGGGCTCGGGGTCGTGGTCTGGATGCTCATGTGTGAGGCGGTCAACTGGGACATGTTGTGGTTATCCAACAAGAGCGCGTAGAGGATACAGGGCGGGCATAGGCTCGTCAACGACCGAACTCCTAATATTTAAGCAACATATGGAGAGTGCGGTCGCGAGAATTGACGCAGCAATACTTGCAGGTCTTCTACGGCGCTACCAGCACACCAGCGAGATCAATAACGACCTGCTAAACCGTGGGGAAAACCTATCACGGTGTTGGCGCGTCCGAGCGAGCGATCGGATTCTCGCAACGCTCGCTCGGGCTGCGCAAACACCATCTCGGCCCCGATCATCCCGAGACGCTCACGAGCATGAACTCCCTTGCAGGGGCGAACGAACATGCCGGGAAGCTGGACCTGGCCATACCACTTTTCGAGGAAACGCTCAAGCTCCGTAAAGCGAAACTCAGGCCCGATCATCCCGATACGGTCGGCACGATGGCCTCATTAGGATCGTTGCTGATCGAGAAAAGACTCTTCACCGAGGCCGAGCCGCTGCTTCGCGAGTGCCTGGCCATCCGCGAAAAAACGACGCCCGACGCCTGGAGGACCTTCAACACCAGGCGGCATGCTCGGATCGGCTCTCCTGGGCCAGAAGAAATATGCCGACGCCGAACCGCTGCTCTTGAATGGTTACGAGGGGATGAAAGAGCGCGAGAAGTCGATTACGAAATCGGTCGAAAAGCGTATTCCCCAAGCCCTTGATGCGCTGATTGAACTGTACACCGCCACGAACAATCCCGAAGAAGTCAAAAAGTGGCGGGCCGAACGGGCGAAGTATCCCGAAGCCAAGCCGGCGGAGAAGAAATGAACCCGGCGCGGTACAATCTCGGCAGGAGGTGATCCATGCCAATGCACGACTGGACTCGCGTGGATGCGGGGATCTACCACGATTTCCACCACGAGTGGATCTCGGAAATCAAACGCGCGCTGAACCGAGGGTTGCTGCCACCCGATTATTATGCCCTTGCAGAGCAAGTGGCTGCCGGGTTTGGGCCGGATGTCTTGACGTTGCAAGACCGGACGGTCGCCACGGCTTACAACGGCGGGGGTGTCGCGACTCAGGCACGTCCCAAGACGACGTACTACACCGAACTCCCCGGCGAGTTCCAACAGCGCAAGAAAAGCATGGTGGCAGTCCGTCACGTCAGCGGGGATCACATTGTCGCCATCGTCGAAATCGTCTCGCCGGGAAACAAAAACAATGCCAACTCCTTCCGAGCGTTCGTACAGAAGGCCTGCGAATTGATGGAGCAACGGATTCATCTGCTTTTGCTCGACCCGTTTCCTCCCGGTCGCCGGGATCCGAACGGCATTCACTCAGCGATCTGGGAACAATTCACTGACGAGCCGTTTGAACTACCTCCGGAGAAACCGCTCACCATGGTCGCTTACGATGCGGACCTCTGCACGAGGGCCTACATTGAAACTGTCGCCGTCGGGGACGCGTTGCCCGACATGCCGCTCTTTCTCGCACCAGAGCTGTACGTCATGGTGCCTCTGGAAGTAACCTACCAATCGGCATGGGACACCGTGCCGGCACGCTGGCAACGAGTCATCGCCTCCGCCAACTGAATGATGAAATGACGAGCACCGCACCTGGTGATATCATTGCTTCGGGAGGCGTTTAGAGGATCCGCAATGGAACGAATTCGCATCGAAGTGATCGATCGACAGGTATGCCGCAATTCTGGCGGCCAAGACGCCGGCAGAGCGGGCCTGGATGATCGGCGACTGCTACCGATCCGCGCGGATCGTGCTCGCCGCCGGGGAACGCGTTCGCCACCCGAATTGGACCGAGCAGCAAATTTCACGTGCGGTCTCCAGAGAGGTTGGTCGATGGAGCAGATTGAACTCATCCGACACGCCGCAGAAACGCTTGATCGATTGGCAATTCCTTACGCTCTGGTCGGTTCGTGGGGCAGCGGCATTTACGGCGAACCACGATTCACCAGAGATATCGATATCGTGCTGGACCTGAACCTGGCGCAACTCCCTCAGTTCTGCGCCGCGTTTCCCGACGACGAGTTCTATCTGAGTGAGGCCGCCGCACGAGATGCGATCCGAACCCGCTTCCAGTTCAACGTGATTCACCCGGGAAGCGGAAACAAGATCGACTTTATCCTGACTCGCCCGGATTCCTGGAACGCCAATCAACTGGCGCGACGTCGAAGGATCGAACTGCGACACGGCCAGGAGGCCTTTGACGCCTACGTCGCCGCCCCAGAAGACGTGATCCTCGGCAAACTCTGGTATTTTGCCGAAGGCGGTGGTGATCGACATTTGCGAGACATCGCGGGAATATTGCGGGTCACCGGTGAGGGCGTCGACCGCGCCCTAGTCGAGCGCTGGGCGACGAAACTGGGATACCTGGAAATCTGGCACCAAATTGTGGCGAAAGTCGATGCGCCCGATTGCCCCCCAGGACCGGGCAACCCATGACGGCACCCCCGTCCCACAGGCTTTCTGATGAACCCCGCCGAACTGCTGCCTCAGGTTTATGACGAACTCCGCAAGCTCGCGGCGGCGAAGCTGGCGTCGGAAAAGCCCGGCCATACGCTCGACGCAACCGCCCTGGTACACGAGGCCTTCTTGAAGCTCGGCGGCGAACGTTCGTTCGCGTCGCGCAGCGACTATTTGAAAGCGGCCGCGCAGGCGATGCGTCGGATCCTGGTCGATCACGCCCGCGCCAGGAACGCCGCCAAACGAGGAGGCGGGCGCCGGGTCGATCTGGAAACCGACCATCTGGCCGTCACGCCCCGCGATGACGGCATCGAGGCACTCGACGAAGCCCTCTCGCGTTTGGCGGTGGAGCAGCCCAAACTCGCCGAGCTTGTCCAGTTGCGTCACTTCGGCGGCTTGACGCTCGCCCAGTGCGCCGAAGTCCTCGGCATTTCACCGCGCACCGCCGACACCTGGTGGGCGTATGCCCGCGCCTGGCTCGCCGTCGAACTCCGGGAAAAGTGACATTCAAGGGGCGGCAGGCGGCCCAAGCTGTGCGACTGGGGCGGGCAGAAAGCGTGGTCTCGATTCGAATCGATCCGGTCGAATCAGCGCCGTTCTGAGAACAACGACTCAAGTTATTCTTAGCGAGACGCTTACGATCAACATTGGCGGCTCGAGACGCTCAAGGCGGACCGAAACGACCGCCCGCAGTCATTTGGTGGAGTTGGAAAACGAGCTGCGACGCGGCTGACTGTTGCCCGGTCCCAGGTCCTGGTCACGAATTGGGTTTGGTCTGGCCGGAACCTCGAGTTATCTATGGTGTCCCCGGCCCACAATGGCAGATGACGGCGAACGGGCGGGTATGCATGAACCGCGATTGCATGCGAGAATAAAACCCCTTGCGGCGCTTCCTAGCGATCAGGCTCCGTGGCGGTGGTCGGACTTTCCGGGAGCGACGTCTTGGCCGGGAGACTCGCGATGCCTGGGGCTGCTGCGGACCGCCATCTGCTTCTCGGACTGCTCGCGCTTCAGAACAGCATCATCAACCAGGCTCAGCTCGTGCACGCCTTCCAGGCTTGGACGCTGGACAAGTCCAAGAGCCTGGCCGAACACCTTGAAGCCCGAGGCGACCTGAGCGGCGCCAAGCGGGCGCTGTTGGAGGCCCTGTCCGAGTTTCATCTGGAGGCCCACAATGGTGACGTCGACAAGAGCCTCGCGGCGGTCTCAGCCGGCAAGACGACGCGGGAGAACCTTGCGCACGCCGGCGGCCCCGAGCTCGAGACGACTCTCGGCCACGTCGGGTCGCCGGAAGGCTCAACCCATGATGACAATGACCCCGACCGGACAGGCGCCTATGCCGTGGGTTCGGCCACCTCTCACGGACAGCGGTTCTGCATCGTCCGGCCCCATGCTAGCGGAGGCCTGGGCGCGGTCTTCGTCGCACTGGACACAGAGCTCGACCGCGAGGTCGCTCTCAAGCAGATCCATGACGACCGCGCCGACGACCCAACCAGCCGATACCGCTTCCTGATCGAGGCCCAGATCACCGGCGGCCTCGAGCATCCCGGAATCGTGCCCGTCTACGGTCTGGGCTCTTACGATGACGGCCGTCCGTATTACGCCATGCGGTTTATCCGCGGCGACAGCCTCAAGGAAGCGATCCAAGAGTTTCACGGACGATACAAGGCGGCGAAACGGCCAGACGGCCACACGGGCACGCGTGACCTCGCGCTCCGCAAGTTGCTTCGACGGTTCATGGACGTCTGCAACGCCATCGATTATGCTCACTCGCGCGGCGTGATCCACCGCGATATCAAGCCGTCGAATATCATCCTGGGCAAGCACGGCGAGACTCTGGTCGTCGACTGGGGGGTGGCCAAACCGTTGGGCCGCGCCTACCGGAAACCGAGTCAGGCGAGCGGGTGCTGATGCCGTCGTCGGCCAGCGGGAATACCGAGACGCTACCCGGCAGCACCCTGGGCACCCCGGCCTTCATGAGCCCCGAGCAGGCCGCGGGCCAGCTCGACCGCCAGGGGCCATGGTCGGACGTCTACAGCCTGGGTGCCACGCTGTACTGCGTGCTGACCGGGAGGCCGCCGTTCGCGGGAGATGATGTCGGCGCCATGCTCCGCGCCGTGCAGAAAGGCGAGTTCTTGCAGCCACGGAAGCTCGACCCCTCGATCGACAAGGCATTGGAATCCATATGTCTTAAGGCGATGGCCACGAAGCCGGAACATCGATACGGATCATCCCGAGCCCTCGCCGACGACCTCGAGAACTGGCTTGCTGACGAGCCAGTCACGGCGTACCGTGAGCAACGGCTCGAGCGGCTCGGGCGTTGGCTCCGTCGCCACCGAACCTGGGCCTACGCGGGCGTCGGCGCGCTCGCTGGCATCTGCCTGGTCGCGACCATCGCCGCGGTGTTCATCGAAGGTTCGCGGCGACGCGAAGCCGAGGCCCGTCGCGAGGCCGAGCAAAACTTCAGCTTGGCCCAGCAAGCCGTTGACCGTTACCTGACGAACGTGAGCGAAAACACCCTGCTCAAAGAGCAAGACTCGGTTGATGTACGCAACCTCCGCCAGGATTTGCTCAAACGCGCGCTTGAATATTATCAGCAATTCGTCAACCAGCGCAAAGATGACCCTCGGCTCGGCGCGAGCTGGCCGATGCTTACTTCCGCGTCGGCCAGATCGCCAGGGTGATCTCATCGCCGCAACAAGCGATCGAGTCGCTCCGATCGGCTGAGACCATCTGGGAACGACTCGCCGCCAAGGATCCCGAGAATAACGAACTCCAGGACCGCCTCGCCGTTTGCCAGATGAAGATCGGCGAGCTGCTGCAAATAACCGGCGACCGCAAAGGCGCATTGAATATGCTCACGCGCGCCCACGCGATCCTCGAGCCGCTCGCAAGGCGGAACGCTCAGGCGCCGCTTTTCCAGGCGAATCTGGCCGACTGCCTGACGACTCTCGGGCTCGTCCGGGCAGATCTCGAATCCCCCGACGAAGCTCTGGCGACTCTCCAGAAGGCGAGGGTGATCCGTGAGCGATTGGTCAAACGATCTCCCAATGACATCGCCTATCAGACAAGCCTGGCCGAGGTGATCAACAATCTCGGGTATGTCTACTACACGAGGCTCGACTATCCCGCGGCGCTCCATGCGTTCCAGGAGATGCAGGAGATCTGCCAGTCCCTGCTCACGCAGATTCCGTACGGGCCAAAGCCGGTTCGCGTTCTCGATTGGCTAGCACGCAGCTATTACAACAAGGCCACGATCCAGTTGAGGCTCGATCAGAACGAACAGTCCCTTCGATCTTTGGAACAATCTCTGGAATATCGGTCGGCGCTGGTCGCCGGGCACCCCTCGGTGATCTCGTTCCAGGTGGATCTCGGGGGAGGCTATCGAGAGATCGCCTCCCGCCAGCATTTCGCCCACCGGGACGACAAGGCGTTTGCTTCGGTTCAACAGTCGCTCGAAGTCTTGGAGCGGGTCGTTCAGTCGCATCCGGATGAGGCGAGCTACCACAGCGAACTGGCACAGAGCTGGAACACCCTCGGCTATCTTCGTGACGAAGCGCGTGATAACTTGAAGTCGCTGCCCGCGTTCCGTCGGGCCGTGGCCGAACAGGAACGGGCTGTCTCCCTATCGAACGATGTCAACGAGTACAAGGTTCTTCTGAGCATTCAGCTCGATAACCTGGGCGAGCAGTACATCGACCTGGGCGAGGTTGACGAGGGATTGGGGTATTACCTGAAGGCTCTTCGCATCCGCGAATGGCTCTACCTCGCCCATCCCGGTAACCGCGAGTATGCGCTCGATTTCATCCAGGCGGGCGCGACGGTCGGCGCCATCCAGCGCCACGCCGGTCGTGTGGGAGCCGCGCGCGAATCATTCACCCGAGCGCGCGAATTGCTCGAACAGCTCGCGGCGCTCCACCCCGGCGATGCCGCGATCGCCGGACGACTCGGGACGGCTCTGACTCACGAGGCGGTGGCACTCGCGGAAGAGCCGAAGTCGGAAACCGCGCTCAACTTGCTAGCGCGCGCGCCGTTGATATCCTGACGCCGCTAGGGACCCCCGCGAAGGCTGATCGAGAGGATCGCGAGCGACTGAGCGAGGCACTTTGGCAATCGGCCCGCGTGCATCGGGCGTTGGGCAAATCAGCGGATGCCGTCCGAATCGATGCCCAGCGCGTGGCCCTGTGGCGAGATCGGCCGCCCGGCGAGCTGGTCGCCCTGGCTCTCAAGGAGACGAGCCTGGCTGCGTTGATCGGTTACGGTAAGACCCCCGTTCCACGGATTGCCGTGTCCGCCCGCGAACTCGATCTGGATCTTGCCGCCTCCCACCTCAAGTTGGCCATCGCGCGGGGCTTCCGGGACTTCCGGATGGTCCAGTCCGATCCCGACTCCCAACTCCTCCTCTCAAGAGCGGACCTCAAACTCCTATTCATGGATCTGGCCATGCCAGCGCGGGCTTTCGCGGACCAGTAAGGAAGTCGAGATCGAGCACGCTGCATCTGGCGCCAAAGATCCGGAGTGCGAGCAGGGCCCGGAAACTCCCTGGGAGACCCGCGTTCCATATAGACGTAAATAGTTGCGCATAAAATGGTTTACAACACAGGAAATGGAGGCGGAGGGAATTGCACCCGCAGCCCTGGTTCCGCAATTATCTGCCCGCCATATGGTTACGACAAGGTGACTGAAGCCCGGCCGGCAATGGGCCGGGAGGGCGCGGCACTCCACAAGCTGGTCGCAAACTGGCACAGCCTGACATCTGCCGGCAGGGCCATGATCGTCGATCTGTTGCGGTCCGGGTGAGAGCTGGCTCGGTGATTGAACGTGGAGCACCGCGGGACTCGCCGTTCCCCATCTTCTTGGCGCGGAGCACGCGATCAGACTGTCATCCACGTTCAGCAGCAGGAAATCACGACCGTGCGTGCGACCCGCTGGTCCTGAAGCATGACTTTGATCGCGCATTCGTTTCCGTCCGGTGGATATCTGCACGACCGAAAACAAAAAACCAAGGCTGACCACGCCAAAAAACAAAAAACCAAGGCTGACCACGCCAAGCCCTAGGCTGACCACGCCAAGCCCTCATGACGAAAACATGATTAGGATTTGAGTTCGCGAAGCCGAATCTCAAGTCCTCTGTTCAAGAAGCCCGTGGACCCGGCGCGTGACGTGCTTTGTAGGGCAACGCTTCGGATTAGCTGGGGCGTCGATCCGTCACGGACTTGTGGCCTGGGGAGCGGGACGGGCGATAACGGCCTTCGTGGGAGGGGAAAGTGCCTGTCGCGCACGAAAAGCAGGCGGGACTCTGCGCTCCGGAGGCTGCAGGTTGCCTCTGTGAACAAGGTCAGCGCGCACAGCGAGCAGCGCTTCGGCTGAGCGAAGCCGTTTGCAAGCAGCACGAAGTGTGGTGAGTTCCGAGCATCCTAGCTTGTGTCAAAGTAGTTCGATTCAGTGGAGTAGAAGCGGATAAGAATAAGCATCGCCCCACCGCAGTGGGCACAGCGGAATTGTGGTCTGGCCGCAGCTTTTTGCGGTACCTGACCTCCTAAAACAAAGACCACTTTTTGATAGAGCGCGATCAGCCAGCGCACCATGTCCAATGAGACCCTGCTGTTCGGGCTCAAAAAGCCGTAATGCCGCACCTTCTGGAAACCA
Organism: uncultured Isosphaeraceae bacterium; assembly: GCA_963850935.1. Taxonomy (GTDB): domain Bacteria; phylum Planctomycetota; class Planctomycetia; order Isosphaerales; family Isosphaeraceae; genus CAWFRS01. Next base: position 284,151 of record CAWKNT010000010.1, on the reverse strand, counting down.
GTGGGCAAAACGTGTTGCAAAAAGCGGCGGAGAAACTCGGGCGGATCGAGCGTCATCCGTCGCCAGCGGTTCGAGCCACTCTTGCGGTACGAGAAGGTGACGGAATCGTCATCATAGGAGACGATTCGCCGATCGCTGATGGCTACCCGAAAAACGTAAGGCGCCAGATACTTCAATGAAGCCCGGCCGTCACCAACGGCCTGCGAGTGGACCACCCAGTCTTGACGCCATACCGCGGGATCGACTTCTGTCAACAGCCCGGCACGCGAGAGAGCGTCGCGGAACTTGGCTCGAAACAGAATCGACAGCGGCCGCACTGCTACGAAGAACTGGGCGTGGGACGGCAACCATGTCCGGCCGTCGGCACTGATGCCACCGCCGGGCACAACATAATGAACATGGGGGTGATAATCGAGCGTGCGCCCCCAGGTGTGCAGTACGCCGAAGAAACCAGCTTGGGTGGCTCCGACATACTTGGGATCGGCCGCCAACGTTTTGATCGCCTCGCTGGACGCCTCGAACAAGGCCGCGTAGCCGATGCGCTGATGACTGCGTATCCAGCGCGCAGCGCGGCCGGGACCGTGAAGGTCATCAGGAAGTATGGGCACGGTAGCAAACGGTCGGTCTGGGTCTCGAGCCAAACCCGGGTCTTGTCCTGCTGGCAAGTCGGACAATGCCGGTTGCCGCAGGAGCGACCCATGAGGTGCTGACGACCGCACGACGTGCAACGATAGAGCACCGTCCCCAGTTGGCCCGTGCGACAGGCCATGATCGTCCGGAGGACTTTCTTGTGCTCCGCGGGCATCGCCGCACCGAATCGCTCGAGATAGGCCGCGCCGTGCCGCCGCATCACTTCGGCGACGGTCGGCATCGGGCTAGTCCGACATCATCTTCTCGATAGTGGCCCGCGCCTGTTCGTGGCCCAGGGAGGTCAGATGGAGATAAATCATCGTGGCCTGCAAGGAACTGTGACCCAGGTACTGCTGGATCAAGCGCAGGTTCACGCCAGCCTCGAGCAAATGTGTCGCGTAACTGTGCCTCAGCGTGTGGATCGTGATCCTCTTGCGAAAGCCAAGCTCCTGCACCACGCGTTTCATCGCGCCGTGAACACTGGAACGCGCCATGGGTTCTGTGGCCGTGGTGGCTTCATCGTGATCGCGTCCCGTCGCTGGAAAGATCCAGACCGGGTTGCGATGGGTGGCCCAGTATTGACGCAGCATCTGCAAGGTGCGCGCGGGCAGCGGGACGTAGCGGTCCTTGGCGCCCTTGCCACGATGAACATGAACGACCATCCGCTCGCTGTCGATGTCGCGGACTTGCAAGTGCAAGCTTTCCTGGAGACGCAGCCCGAGCGAGTAGACCGTCCAGAAGTAGGTCTTATTGTGCGGAGTACGCACCGCGTCGATGAGGCGCCGCACTTCCGCGATGCTCAGGACGTCAGGTAAGGCGTCGGGACGAGGAAAGCGAATTTTCCGGAGCGTCGGCCAGTCGCGCGGGGCAGTGTGTGTATAGAAGAAGATGATTCCGCTGGCAGCGATCTTCAGCGAGCTTGGTTGGTACATTCGCTCGTTCTTGAGGTACAGCAAGTACTCCCGCAGTTCGTGCTCGGTGATCCGGTCAGGAGGCTTGTGAAAGTGGGCGGCGAGCTGCCTGACGGCGCGGAGGTACATCTTCTGCGTACCTTCGGCGAGACCGGCCAATTGCAGGTCCTGGTGCATGCGCTGACGAAGTTTGGTGCTCATAGTGGGCCCTTTCCAAACGGAGGTAGGAAAAACCGTCTGGAAAACCACTCTGGTCCCACCGAGGTCGCAAATCACGTGAATGACGGCGATGGAGGACACTCAAAAGCGAGGCGATGTGCGGTCAGCGGGAAAGGACGACGAGAAGCCAGGGAAAAGGCCGAAATTCATTCTGCCGCGAAGCGGCTTACTTGAACCGCTTACCGGATCTGACCCCATGGACGAAACCGTTTACCGGATCTGACCCCATGGACGGATCCCGGATCTGACCCCATGGACGGATCTGACCCCATGGACTACGGACCTCTCCGTCACCCGATGCGGCCCAGCCTGTCCCTCGCGGGCGTCTGGTTGAGGGATACGCACCCTCACCGCATGGGCTTCCCGTGTTGCGTTAAAATCTCCGTTTACCGACATGCCGTCGTCATTACCCCGGTGGCCCGCTGGGCCTTGATCGCTCGTGGGACGGCCTATTCCAACCGTTTCCCTGTACCCAGCGGCTACGGCCTTCCCCATCTTAGTGCAAGGTCGGCGTCCACATTGGTCGTTTCGAGGCCTGCTCAACGTTCACTGGCTGTTACGGCCTGTCGGCTCGCTGCATCGCCTCAAGCGACACATTTGTCTCGAAGGCTCCGACGGTTTTGTTTCCTCCACCATCGCTCCGATAGCTACCGGCTGGAGCGACCCAGATGCCGGGCAAGATTTTCACTTGCTGAAGACCAACACCTTCAACACGGCGCACACCAAGCTTGACACCGCGAAGCCTTGACACCGCGAAGCCTCTCCGACTGCGTTGCGACTCATGGCTGAAACTCACCACGGAGGAAGAAGACGGGTGGATTTAACCACCGAAAGCACCGAATGGCGCGGAAAAATGCACTCGCTGCCAAGGAACAGGGAAAGACAAAATCAAACGCTGACGAGTCGTTGACCGCTGGATTTAGACTGGCGACAGCCTCGGACGTCGGCCAGATCAGGTCGGATCGATCGCACTTACGTGCGAGGTTTGGGGTGCCCCGTCCGGACCACGGTCTCACGACCCGTGGTCACGATCGTCTTGACCACCGAGCGAACCGACGCGATCAAGCGTGACCACGCACGTGAGTGCGTGGTAAGGACGGGGCGAAGGCCCTCTAGCCTCGGGCGTAAGCCCGATTTGATATCCCGGTCCGGGCGGTCTGTGCGGAGCTGGCGGGAGGGCCCGACGAAGACACCGCTCCGCGAGAGCAACCGATCCCGTCCGATCCATGGCGTTTCCCAACAGGTAAACCTCACCTCCTTTGTCGATGATGACGCACGGCGTGGCCACCGGCAACCGGTGGCTCCATTTGCGGGCGAAAACCTCGGCACTGGCCAAAAACCCCTCCGGCAATCCGATGCTACGCGAATGGTGATCGCACGGTGCGGCCATTGCCACCACGGCCAGCCCTTGTTCGCCCGCTTGAAGGCAGACATCGGCCCCGTAAAGATGACACCCGAGCTCCGGATCGAACCTCAGACCAGAGCCACGACGCACGACCAGCACGATCTCGTCGAGCGTCGCCACGCGTGCGGGGAGCTCGGGACCATCGCGGAGGACGCGGCCACGGTCGTTCACCCAACCAATTGAAGGGGTCAGGTTGAAGGGGTCAGGTCCGGTTAGCGGTTTTCACGAGGTCAGATTTAGCGAACGGTTGAAGGGGTCAGGTCCGGTTAGCGGTTTTCACGAGGTCAGATTTAGCGAACGGTGCGAGACGGCGCTGAAGGATCAGCGAGTTGAAGGGGTCAGATCCGGTAAGCGGTTCAAGTAAGCCGCTTCGCGGCAGAATGAATTTCGGCCTTTTCCCTGGCTTCTCGTCGTCCTTTCCCGCTGACCGCACATCGCCTCGCTTTTGAGTGTCCTCCATCGCCGTCATTCACGTGATTTGCGACCTCGGTGGGACCAGAGTGGTTTTCCAGACGGTTTTTCCTACCTCCGTTTGGAAAGGGCCCACTATGAGCACCAAACTTCGTCAGCGCATGCACCAGGACCTGCAATTGGCCGGTCTCGCCGAAGGTACGCAGAAGATGTACCTCCGCGCCGTCAGGCAGCTCGCCGCCCACTTTCACAAGCCTCCTGACCGGATCACCGAGCACGAACTGCGGGAGTACTTGCTGTACCTCAAGAACGAGCGAATGTACCAACCAAGCTCGCTGAAGATCGCTGCCAGCGGAATCATCTTCTTCTATACACACACTGCCCCGCGCGACTGGCCGACGCTCCGGAAAATTCGCTTTCCTCGTCCCGACGCCTTACCTGACGTCCTGAGCATCGCGGAAGTGCGGCGCCTCATCGACGCGGTGCGTACTCCGCACAATAAGACCTACTTCTGGACGGTCTACTCGCTCGGGCTGCGTCTCCAGGAAAGCTTGCACTTGCAAGTCCGCGACATCGACAGCGAGCGGATGGTCGTTCATGTTCATCGTGGCAAGGGCGCCAAGGACCGCTACGTCCCGCTGCCCGCGCGCACCTTGCAGATGCTGCGTCAATACTGGGCCACCCATCGCAACCCGGTCTGGATCTTTCCAGCGACGGGACGCGATCACGATGAAGCCACCACGGCCACAGAACCCATGGCGCGTTCCAGTGTTCACGGCGCGATGAAACGCGTGGTGCAGGAGCTTGGCTTTCGCAAGAGGATCACGATCCACACGCTGAGGCACAGTTACGCGACACATTTGCTCGAGGCTGGCGTGAACCTGCACTTGATCCAGCAGTACCTGGGTCACAGTTCCTTGCAGGCCACGATGATTTATCTCCATCTGACCTCCCTGGGCCACGAACAGGCGCGGGCCACTATCGAGAAGATGATGTCGGACTAGCCCGATGCCGACCGTCGCCGAAGTGATGCGGCGGCACGGCGCGGCCTATCTCGAGCGATTCGGTGCGGCGATGCCCGCGGAGCACAAGAAAGTCCTCCGGACGATCATGGCCTGTCGCACGGGCCAACTGGGGACGGTGCTCTATCGTTGCACGTCGTGCGGTCGTCAGCACCTCATGGGTCGCTCCTGCGGCAACCGGCATTGTCCGACTTGCCAGCAGGACAAGACCCGGGTTTGGCTCGAGACCCAGACCGACCGTTTGCTACCGTGCCCATACTTCCTGATGACCTTCACGGTCCCGGCCGCGCTGCGCGCCTGGATACGCAGTCATCAGCGCATCGGCTACGCGGCCTTGTTCGAGGCGTCCAGCGAGGCGATCAAAACGTTGGCGGCCGATCCCAAGTATGTCGGAGCCACCCAAGCTGGTTTCTTCGGCGTACTGCACACCTGGGGGCGCACGCTCGATTATCACCCCCATGTTCATTATGTTGTGCCCGGCGGTGGCATCAGTGCCGACGGCCGGACATGGTTGCCGTCCCACGCCCAGTTCTTCGTAGCAGTGCGGCCGCTGTCGATTCTGTTTCGAGCCAAGTTCCGCGACGCTCTCTCGCGTGCCGGGCTGTTGACAGAAGTCGATCCCGCGGTATGGCGTCAAGACTGGGTGGTCCACTCGCAGGCCGTTGGTGACGGCCGGGCTTCATTGAAGTATCTGGCGCCTTACGTTTTTCGGGTAGCCATCAGCGATCGGCGAATCGTCTCCTATGATGACGATTCCGTCACCTTCTCGTACCGCAAGAGTGGCTCGAACCGCTGGCGACGGATGACGCTCGATCCGCCCGAGTTTCTCCGCCGCTTTTTGCAACACGTTTTGCCCACTGGTTTCCAGAAGGTGCGGCATTACGGCTTTTTGAGCCCGAACAGCAGGGTCTCATTGGACATGGTGCGCTGGCTGATCGCGCTCTATCAAAAAGTGGTCTTTGTTTTAGGAGGTCAGGTACCGCAAAAAGCTGCGGCCAGACCACAATTCCGCTGTGCCCACTGCGGTGGGGCGATGCTTATTCTTATCCGCTTCTACTCCACTGAATCGAACTACTTTGACACAAGCTAGGATGCTCGGAACTCACCACACTTCGTGCTGCTTGCAAACGGCTTCGCTCAGCCGAAGCGCGCTCGCTGTGCGCGCTGACCTTGTTCACAGAGGCAACCTGCAGCCTCCGGAGCGCAGAGTCCCGCCTGCTTTTCGTGCGCGACAGGCACTTTCCCCTCCCACGAAGGCCGTTATCGCCCGTCCCGCTCCCCAGGCCACAAGTCCGTGACGGATCGACGCCCCAGCTAATCCGAAGCGTTGCCCTACAAAGCACGTCACGCGCCGGGTCCACGGGCTTCTTGAACAGAGGACTTGAGATTCGGCTTCGCGAACTCAAATCCTAATCATGTTTCTCCGCCGCTTTTTGCAACACGTTTTGCCCACTGGTTTCCAGAAGGTGCGGCATTACGGCTTTTTGAGCCCGAACAGCAGGGTCTCATTGGACATGGTGCGCTGGCTGATCGCGCTCTATCAAAAAGTGGTCTTTGTTTTAGGAGGTCAGGTACCGCAAAAAGCTGCGGCCAGACCACAATTCCGCTGTGCCCACTGCGGTGGGGCGATGCTTATTCTTATCCGCTTCTACTCCACTGAATCGAACTACTTTGACACAAGCTAGGATGCTCGGAACTCACCACACTTCGTGCTGCTTGCAAACGGCTTCGCTCAGCCGAAGCGCGCTCGCTGTGCGCGCTGACCTTGTTCACAGAGGCAACCTGCAGCCTCCGGAGCAGAGTCCCGCCTGCTTTTCGTGCGCGACAGGCACTTTCCCCTCCCACGAAGGCCGTTATCGCCCGTCCCGCTCCCCAGGCCACAAGTCCGTGACGGATCGACGCCCCAGCTAATCCGAAGCGTTGCCCTACAAAGCACGTCACGCGCCGGGTCCACGGGCTTCTTGAACAGAGGACTTGAGATTCGGCTTCGCGAACTCAAATCCTAATCATGTTTCGTCCATGGGGTCCATGGGGTCAGATCCGGTAAGCGGTTTCGTCCATGTCCATCCATGGGGTCAGATCCGGTAAGCGGTTTCGTCCATGTCCATGGGGTCCATCCATGGGGTCAGATCCGGTAAGCGGTTTCGTCCATGTCCATGGGGTCCATGGGGTCAGATCCGGTAAGCGGTTTCGTCCATGTCCATGGGGTCAGATCCGAATGGCGCCAGGATAACCCGCAAGTCTTGACCAAACGAGCAGTTGAGGCGTGAGCATTCTCGCATAGGTGAGTAACCCCCTTGCGTGGTAGCTTGGTGGTGCCTTAACCCAATCCGCCACCAATCCACCACGACAAGGAGGTCACCGTGGTTCATTCTACGTCCCGTCTGGCGGGCGACGAAGCCGGCGCGGTCCGGAACCAGTTCGACGAGCAATCCGGACTGCCGTTCCTCGATGTGTTGTCCGTCTCCGAGGTCGAGTCGGCCTGCCGCGCTTGGAACCACCGTTGGAGGAACCGAATCTACACTCCGTGGATCACCTTGGGCATGTTCTTGTCGCAGATCCTCTCCTCCGATCACTCTTGCGGCGACGCCTTGAAACGTTTCCAGAAGTACCGCAAGGATCGCGGGTTGCCCCCGGTGGCGAACGACAAAGCCAGCTATTGCGAGGCTCGCGAACGCTTGCCGGAAGAGGTGGTCTGGGAATTGGCTCGTCGTACCGGTCAAGCGATTCATCGGCAGGCCGACGCTCGCTGGCTGTTTGTCGGCCGGCCCGTCAAACCCCTCGACGGCACCACAGTCATCATGGCATAAGATCGCTCAAGACCACGATGGGAATGGAGATGCTGCGGAGCAAGCGTCCCGACACGGTGCGTAAAGAGATCGCGATGCATCTGCTGGCCTATAACTTGATTCGGGGAGTAATGGCCGAGGCTGCGCGGGGTCGCGACGTGCAGCCACGCGAGCTGAGCTTCAATGGCGCACGGCAGACAATTCGCGCTTTTGAGGAGACCCATCTGTACGAGCCGAGGCAGATTGCTGCTGACATTCCCCTGCTGTTGGACTTGGTCGTTCAGAACCGTGTCGGCGATCGAGCGGACCGATACGAGCCTCGCGCAGTGAAGCGCCGGCCGAAGCCCCACCGGCTTCTCGGGATAACACGTCGAGAAGCCAAGAAGCGGATCGAGCGAGGAGAGATAGTATATGAACGTATAAAACACTAGCACTACGTATGTTGCTGCAAGTCCATGGTAGCTAATAGCATCGGTTATCCTAGCGCCATTCGGATCTGACCCCTTCAACCCCTTCAATGTGGCGCGGACACCGTCGATGCCCAATCCAGCAGAAAACGTCCCTGCCGATCGCCCAGCTCGGTGGGGCGATTATGGCTTCTAGTTCGGGGCTCTTCGTCTTGGTGTGCCCGGGACAACGGGGATCGGGGCAACGGTTAAACTTACAGACCAGTTCCACTGGCCCTTCGAGTGTATGAAGGTGACGATACCGGTGATCCCAGATGTACATCCTACGTCCACAGACCGGGCAATCGCCATCAAGGACGTCGAGTTCCCACAGTGCAAAATCCGTATCCTTGGGCCATTGGTATGGCATCATGCCAACCTCCATGCCCTGGCGAGATCCTTCCTGTAGAGGAACCAAGACAACCGGAGGTTACGCTGCAAACCTGGCAATTTCTAGCCACCAGCCGGACCGTTGTTTTGTTTTGTTCTTTCTACGCCGCTCAGCTGTCAGTATGCTGAGTCGAAGCCGAAGCGGCATGTCACAGCAGAACCTCGTGGTCTTGACCCGGGACGAATCTGCTTCGGGGGCGCTACGGTCCCGGTCGGCAGGGCGACGTTGCGCCCAGTTCGCACGATGGAGAGCTTTGCCGGTCGCACGTCGTCCCGTTGCCTTGAACGAAGGAGTCGCCCTGATGGCGAACCTGTGGTACTTGGTGCAGGGCGATGACGACCTGGGACCAATGACGACCGACGAGCTCAAGAGGCTAGCCGCGGACGGGAAGATCGGGCCAAGAGCCCTTGTGCGGAAGGAGGGAACGGGTCGGTGGGTCCTGGCCTCGGCGATTGGCGGATTGTTGTCCGCGCCCGCCCGAAGGCCGACCGTGCCTTCAGCACCGGCGCCGTCGCTGGAGACCGGCTCTAACCGCCCCGTCGAGTCCCCGACTCCGAGCGACCTCGACCGCGCGACACCCCCGTCCGTTCCCGAACCTCAACCTGCGGCAACCGCCTCGACGGAGGGGCACCGCTCCCCCTGGGTGTGGGTGGTCGCCGGGTCGGCACTGTTGACGCTCGTCATCGCCATCGCCAGGATCGCCACCTGGATCGCCATGCGGGACGGTTCCCAGGTGCAGGAGTTCGCAATTCCTCAGCCCTTCGACGCGCGGATCGCCAGGCGCAGCACCGACCCGCCCGCGCCGGTCCGGTGGCGAAAACGGCCGCACCGGCCGTACGGGCCGCGGCGGTGAAGCAGAGTCCAGCGCCGGCGGAGGCGCCGCGCCGAAGGTCGCGACTCCGCCGCCGTACGCACCGTCTTCCGACTACATCCGGCTCGGGGAGTCGCTCTCGAACGTTTATCGCGGCGAAGGTGGCCCGAAGTGGGTCTTGGGCATTGACGCTGACCCGTCGAATCTCACCCACTCCGGCCTTCAAAAGTTTTTTCGCTCTTTTATTATTGGCTCGGCAAGCCCGGTGAACGGAGCTCCGGCAATTGAACAGCTCACGGGCGCGATCCCAAGGCTCAAGGGTGCTCGTGACCCGGTCGTGAAGGAAGCCGTGGCTCGACTCGAAGCCGGCCAACAGGCGGCCTTGAACTACGCCAGGAGCACTGATGAGGGGGTCGACGAGGCGAGGCGAAGTCTCGAGGCGGCCACGGGGCGTGCTGCGGCCTTGACAGGCAGTCCTATCGAAAGACCGACCGAGTCCGAGTTGAATCACGCCCGCACTGAGCTCGAGGTAGCCTCGGCCTACCGTAAGAGTGTCAAGGCACACGCCTCAGGGATGAAGCAGGTCGCATGGAACGGGATCATGGAGGCAGCCCGGCTCGATTGCTGGAAGACCATTGTCGCGAAATTGCCCGAGATTTACCGCGAAAGCCCGCCGGGCAATGACATGATCCGGTTCCGGCTCACCGCGCCAGATCCGGCCCTCAAAGAAAAACGAGGGGAATTCGTGGTCGCGAACACGAGCGGCCGGGGCCTCACGGACGTGACGCTCGTCCTGGATCTGCTTCATTTCTCGACCGCGCCGGAATCGTCGGTGTTTCAGGTCTACTTCATTCCCGAGTGGCGGGCCGGTCACGAACTTCGGCTGGCAATGACTGTCGCGCAAAACCGCGAAATTGAGGCCATGAAGGACCGGCCGATCAACGCCGATCCCCTTCACGGCGTCTATGGAGCAGGCAGTTCCCGGTCGGCGGCCGACGAGTGGCTGGCGGGTCTTGGCGGGCTGGCGGCGGTGCGAGCCTCAGTCTGGTCGGCACAGGCCAATCAGTCCGTCCGCAGCTTCCCCTTCCCCGATCAGGCACTTGCGGGCGCCCGCTGGGAGCTTGGCGTCGCCATCCGGCTGGCCCGAAACGACATGCCGAACCTGATCCGAAGAGCTCCACGGAACACCAAGTTCACGATGCCTGCCGACTGGTGGGCGGTCCGCGCCGCGCAGCGTGTGCTGACGTTCGTGCCGCCGGACTCCGACCTGGCCCGCCAAGCTCACCTCTTAATCGACGACCCGGCCCAGCTCTTAGGGGAACGCAGCACAGGGATCGACGCCCTCGTTGGCCGATTGGTACCAGGCACTCTTTTTCAGGGAAAATGGATGTGCCGCATGCCGTACGGTCCGCCGATGCGACAGGGCCCGCTTACCAAAGAACGTCTGAAGAAGCTCGCGGCACTCACGCACAGGACTTCCGCCTGCACGCTTCAGATCAACATGTGCAATCCCAAAACGCTTGCGGTCACGGCGACTTTCGCGCCTCGGATCGCTCGGGCGCAAGGCGCGAGTTCCGAGGCAAGATCGTGGAAGATAAAGGAACGGGCCGCGCCATTTTGTACTTCCCCGCCGGGAAGGCAGCGGACCAGCGCCGCGAGTGGTTGCTGGATACGGATTTCGACCTGTTCACGGCACCGGAGACCCTGACGATGGAACTGGTCGGCGACGGCCTCGTCGGCAAGATGCCTGGCCCGCTTAGCCCGGACGTCTTCTGGTTTGAGCTTGAGTTCACTTCGGGTGGCAACAGGCCCTGATGGCACAAAGCCACCTCACCCGCGCGGGACCAGGCTCGTCTCGACCGGTGTGAGGACGTCGAGGCTGGAGGGGGTTGCCTGACGGAGCGGGGTCGGCGACCAGGTTGGCACGTCGCAGAGGCCGCCGCCCAAGTAGATGTGGGTGGCGACCACGCAGGTGAGGCTCGGGTACATGATGATCGGCTCGGGCGTGATGCGCGGATAACGAGCCTGATGGGCACGCTCGCGGAGGATGCCCTCGACATCGAAATAGCCCGTGGCTTCCAGCGACACACGGGGAGTGAAACCAGGACGCGATTGGTTGTTCCACCGATCTGACCGCTGGATGGAATCCGCGCAATTAGCTTGTCGCCTCGGTCGCCGATTGGCTTGCTTTCCGTGGGCGGCCCTCCGGACGAACGGTCTGCTCCAACCCGAGATCTTTTACAGTTTCCCGCACCCATTTCTCTTCGCCGCATGGTCGTCCTCTCTCGATGCTCATCCGCACACGGTCGTCGGAATCTACTTGCATCCTTCGGCGTGCTGGTCATGAGGCCTTCCGAATTGCTTGACCTTATTGGCATATTGGCAACTGCTTGACGACGAGTTCCATAAGAGACGTGAGGGTACGCAGGGAAGTGCGAAACGCTAGCACAATTGCCGGCTATCAGGTGAGCGTACCGACGTTTCCTGGGGACCCCACGCGTACTGTCCAGAGATACATTCATTGTGCTTGGCAAAGCATGAAATCTCGTGTAGACTAGTTGCATCAGACTAGAATCGACCCGGAGGACCTCGCATGAAATCTGTCGGCAGCTACGAAGCTAAGACCCACTTGCCCCGGTTGCTGAGTCAGGTCGAGCAGGGCGAGACCATTACGATCACTAAACGCGGCAGGCCCGTCGCCGTGCTCTCGCCTGCCCGTCCGGTGCCCGAGCGTGACGTGAAAGCCATCATCGCGGAATTCCGTGCCTATAGCCGGGCTCACGCACGAACGCATGGGTCGCTTTCTGCCCAGGAAATCAAGGAGATGACCGAGGAGGGCCGGCCTTGAGCAAGAAGAAGGGAGTCGCCAAACATGCCGCCTACCTGGAACTGGCGATGCGGCGCGGCCTGCCGCTGGCAACGCTGGATGACAAACTGAAGTCAGCCGCAGCGGCTGTCGGAGTGCCGCTCTACGGTGTTAACCAACATGGAGTCACGAAAAGGGGATCAATATGAGTTTCGCTCCCTTCAATGTGGGAGCCAAGCCCAAATCATCCTACTTTTCGGCCCGAGCGGCACCAGTAAATCGACTCTTGCTCGCCTGTTGGCTGGATATATGCCTAAATGTGCTTGTATCGAAATAGATATACTTCGCTACATGATTGTCGGTGGTCTCGTGGCCAGCAAGTACCGTACGCCGATCCGTGTCCGTTCGCTTCTACCTTCGTCCGTGTTTCCTCGGCCGTAAGGGACCGTAAGGTATGACTGAGAGGTTAAGGTGGAGGAACGAATATTCAGTAGAGGCCACGGCGAACGAACGATCATCGAACTGCTGGAAAGGGCGATACTCACGTTCTATCGCTACAGCGGCCTCTGGGCATATGGCACTCGTGGTTGTGGTTTACAGCTCGTGGCCGGTGCGAGCAAACCTAACCCGGTGCTGCGCGGTCGATTCGAGTTGTACTCGATCGGTCACTGCCGCGGCTTTTCGATCACGATATCGCCGAGATCAAGCGTCTCGCCGGGCTTGACGGTGAACTCCCTGACCAGACGTCGCACGAACAGACCTTGGTTTGGCGCGCGATCGGTAAAGCGGTAAGTCGCGCCGGGTATCAGGACAGCGAGCACGACTCGGCCGTCGGCGTCGGCCGCTACTGGTTTCTCGTAGTTGATCGGGTCGACCCAATCAAGGTCACCAGGATCGATGGCGACGAGAGCGCCAGTCTTGCCGATGCCGCCAGAGATGGGTGGTCCGGTGTTGACGACCATCGTCAAAGTCCTGAGCGGTAAACTTCCTACGAACGGTTCACCCCCGGGATTCACGATTCGCGCCCGGGCTGTCGCACACGGCTCGAGGCGGATCTTGACCGGAGCAGCCGCCGCTGATTTGCCCGAGAACACGGCCGTCGCACCCAGCTTACGCGTGGGTTCAAGAAAGTGCACGGCGACCGAGGCATCGGGGGCCAGGCCGTGAACTTCGAAGTGTCCGTCGCGGGCGCTGCTGTTGTGGTAGCCGCCATGCCAGACGGTTGATCCTCCCATCGGTCCCATAATGACCTGGCTCAAGATCCAGGCGTCGCGGACTGGCCGGTCGTCCGTCCCCAGGACCTGTCCGATCACGGTCACGCCCGGCTGCAACGTCAAATGAACGTCGTTGCGGTCAACGCCCGGCTTGAGATCAAGCGCCATGTTGGCGTGCGAATACGTCGACAAGTCGGCTGGCCGGCCATTGTCAAACAGGGGTTTGTCGAGCGCCTGGAGCACGAAATCATCACTGGGGCCCATGGCGAAAAGCGTGCCCGGGCCGGGTGGGGCCCCGAGCTGAAAAGAACCGTCCACGGCCGTGTAGCCGGGGGTGCTCGCGCTCGTGCCGTCTTTACCTCGCGGCCCTGCGCGGGATACGAAACTAAGGGCTGCGCCGGCGATGGGCTTACCAGAGCCTTCCTCGGTCACTTTTCCCTGGACTGCGACGCCCCGCGGCGTGACCACGTCAAGCGATTGCTCGAGCGCCACCTTGGGCCAGTCAAGAAACCGGGACGGGACCAGGTAGGGTTGTCCCGGAGGCGGCCACGCGGAGATATAATAGCGACCACCAGACGGGGGGTTGGCGCGGAATCGACCGTCGGCATCGGTCTCGAAGAACGAAAACGGTATCGGTTTGGGCCCCCTCGGTTGAATGGCGACCTTGGCGTGCGCGACGGGCTTGCCGGTGTCGCCATAGGTGACACGGCCCGTGATGATCTTTGCAGGCTCGAGCGCCAGCGTCATCGGTTTCGATTCCGCGGCGTCATCTGTCTCGATCCTGATTTCTTGGAGTGCGAACCGCGGGTGCCGGGCGGTGAGGAACGCACGCATGTTCTGGCCTACTCCGTTGATGGTGAAGTGGCCCAGGGCGTCGGTCGTCGCCGGCCTGGGCCATGCGGGAAATTCGTTGGCATTCGCCCACCAAAAAGTGACGTTGCCCTCGGAACGGGGAAGAGTCATTGTCGCGTGCCGCGGAACAACGTCGGGACAAACCCCCGAGACCGAGATCACCACGTCCGGCACGGGCCGGCCTTGCACATCAAACAGCCGGCCATGAATCAATTGCTCGCGCCGGAGCGTGATTTCAGCGGCTGGCTGATCGGCGTCGGGATCGAGGTCGACGCAGCCCACGCCATAACCCGGCGCGATCGCGACGGCGCCGACGATATCGTACCGCGACGACGAAGTCCGCAGCGCGTCGAGGTGGAACCGCCCCGATCCGTCGGCACGCGCGTCGCCGATGGGGATGGGATGCAGTTGGTCTAAGAGGGGTGAAATCCCGTGTGCCTTGCTGCGCGCGTAAACCATGGTCGTGGCGTTCGGCACCGGCTTGCCTGCCGGATCGAGGACCCGGCCGACGACGAACATCCGCGCAGGTGCGGGCTCTGCAATGGCGTCATTGGTCTTTGCGGCGACCTCACTAAGTTCGGGCTTTCCCGCCTGACGGTCTTGCGGTTTGAACTTTGTGGTCCGCGGAGCCGGTACTTGGCCGACGAACCCCGCACCCGTCGCGACTGCGCCCACCAACAGTATGGCCAGAGCGGCGAGCGCGATCTTCTTGGCAAGCATGGATTTGAGTACCTCGCGGGCAAGTCCCGTCGCAAACGAGCCGGCGACCTGTCCGGCCGCGAAGCTGATGGCGGCCTTGGTCGTGACCTCGCACAGGGAAGACGAGACCGCGGCCCTTGCGGCCGTCGAGTCCAGAACCGCGGCGAGGGCGGAGGTGGACAGGAAAGCGCCGCGGCGCGTGAGGCCACGGCGGAGCTTATCCCGCGCCCGGGCTAACCGGCTGCGGAGCGTGCCTTCGGGACAGCGAAGCCGTGCGCCGCCTCGTCGAGCTAGAGCCCCTCGAAGTAGCAGAGTACGATCGGCAGGCGGAACACACCTGGCAAATTCTCGATCTCGGCGTGGAGCGCCCAAGCGTCTTCCCGGGCGATCATCGACTGATCGGGCGCACGGACTGATTGCGTAAATGCGCCGCCCATGGCTTTGTCTCTCTCGTTCTTGCGCAGGTGCGCCAGCCGGGCGTTCGACTTCCGAGCCGTGCGGAGGGCAACACCATAGAGCCAGTGACCGAGTAAATCGGGATCGCGCACGGACCGCGCTCGGCGGGCTAGCACGAGGAAGACAGCCTGGAATGCATCCTCGGCATGCTGGTGGTCACCAAGAAGCTGGCGGCAGACGTGTAAGACCATCGTTCCGTGCCTGGCCACCAGCGCAGCGAACGCGGCTTCGCCGGCGGCATCGCGGCGCGACGAACCGATCGAGAAGCTGGCGGTCGGAAAGCCCCGCCGCCGAGCCGCCGTCGAAGAGCGAGCCAATCTGTCTAGCCACCAAACCGGATGCCGCGTGCGCCATGTTCGCGGGCTCTCTTACCGGGAACCGGAATGTTTCTCGGAACGCAGCTGATACTGCCCCGATGTCCAAGATTCTATCCCAGGTTGTGACGGAAAGATGGTGCCCCACACCCTCGTCCCGCGCCCGACGTCCGTTTTTTGCGATACCGTTAATTGGCATCGAACGACCTCAGGCCCTTGGAAACGACGGCTACCTCGGGCGCCGCCAGGTAGGTCGGCTTGACCCGTTCGGGCTCCGGCCTCTCGTTCGCCGCGGGTTGCTGGCCCAGCGCATCGGCCAGTTGTCAGGACGGTGGCGACGCGCAAGAGCCTCCTGCTGGCATATTCTGTGGTGTCTAGATCAAACGGCGGGCTGCGGCTTGGCTCGGTCGCGATCAGGTGCTATATTTGAGTATTTGAGGTTTGTTGGATATTTGTCTGAGCTCCGGCGGCAGGAAAATAGTCCGGGTTTACCGGACTTTTCGGGAGAATACTCCGAGGTATCGTGATGACGCGAGCATTCTTGGCGAAGCTCATCGCCTTGGTTCTTCTGGCCCTGGTTTGTCATGAATTCCTGAGGTCGACCCTGCTGGCGTCACCGACGGCGAGCGTCGATGCGCTCACAACGGAGGAACGGGCGACACTGCTTGAATACGCGAAGGATACCTGGCGCTCGTTCGAGGAGCTGACCTGGCCAAATGGCCTGCCCGCTGATTCTCTTTACCACAAAGACGATGCCTGGTCTCGCCCCTTGACACATACGTCCCCGAGCAATATCGGCGCTTATCTTTGGAGTGTCGTAGCTGCCGAGCGGCTAAAACTGATCGACCGCGCGGAAGCAGCATCACGGCTCGACCAAACCTTGAAGACGCTCGCGGGCCTGGAGCGAACTCATGGGTTCTTCTGCAACGAGCTCGACCCACGTTCCGGGACGGCCCAGAAGTTTTTCCCCGTCGACACGCAGCCGCGCCACGTCCGCGTTTCTGCGCTCGACAATGCGTGGCTGGCGGCCGCGCTGATCATGGTGGCCAATGCCGAGCCGTCGTTGCGGGAGCGCGCCGGCCGGCTCATGCAACCGATGGATTTTGGCTTCTTCTACGACCCTCACAACCCGGCCGATCCGGTCAATCATCCGGGTCAACTTCACGTTGGCTACTGGCGCGACGATCAGAAGTTCTACGGCCACTACGGCCTGCTCAACACCGAGGCCCGCATTGTCAGCTACCTGGGCATTGCGCTGGGTCAACTTCCTCGCGAGCTCTACTACCGGATGTTCCGAACGATTCCGGAGAACTGGGGCCTGCAATGCCAGTCGCCTCGGGGTCAAATCCGCGACTACTACGGGATCAAGGTCTTCGAGGGCTCGTACGATTACAACGGCGTGCGGATTGTCCCTAGTTGGGGCGGGAGTATGTTCGAGGCCTTGATGGTGCCGCTGTTCGTTCCCGAAGAGGACTGGGCGCCGCGAAGTTGGGGCCTCAACCACGGGCTCTATGCCCGGGCACAGATCGAACACGGGCTGAAGGAGGCTGGCATCGGCTTCTGGGGTTTCTCCCCCGCCGCCCGTCCGCAAGGTGGATACCAGGTTTATGGAGTGAAGGCCCTGGGAAGCTTTCGCCAAGGTTACTTTTGCCATGAATTCGATCCGGCTGCCGGTCCCCCCTCGGCATCTCATTCGAGCCGAGTGATCCACGGTGTTGTCGCCCCGTACGCATCATTCCTCGCTTTGCGGTACGCCCCGCACGAAGCGCTCGCCAATCTCCGCGCCCTTACCCAAGAATTTCCGACGATTTACGGACCGTTGGGATTTCAAGATTCGGTGGATGTCACTGCGGGAACTGTATCTCCTTGCGTCCTGACCATCGACCAGGGCATGATCATGGCGGCGATCGCCAATGAATTGGCTGGAGACGCGATGCGGCATGCCTTTAGCGACGGCCGAATCGAACGACATGTTCGCCCGGTGATCGCGATCGAAGAATTCGCCGCCGGACCACCCGCCCAGGGCCTCGCGGTGCGGCCGACGGATGGCCATCCTCCCTCACCCGAATTCAACGGCAAGGCGAGGTAGGACACCCGGCCGATGACGAAGAATGCGCTGAGCAAGACAGCCAACCCGACGAGTGGCATGAGTGCCGGGTCTTGGCCGAAGGGAACCATCAACAACTCCGGATCGACGGCCACAAGAAGGTGGACGTCATTGATCTCGACGACAAGGGGCGGAAGCTCGACGGCGTTTTGGCCGTTCAGGTCAACGTCGGTCCGCCAATGACGATCCAGTACAAGGACATAGCCGATCGAACACCGACCGCACGATGTTCGTCTCACCGGACGCTATGTCGAACGAAGTCCGAGATTTCCAAATAACTCGGGGAATACTTCGAAGCTGGAATGCGTGTTGCCTGGCTGGCAAACCACCGGAAGCAAACGGCTCGCGACCACACCGCGATTAATGAATCGATCTTGATCAAACAAGGGCAGACGCTCGACGGCGGTGCGGTGCTCACCAGGGTCCCCGTGGCGGATGTTCCCGGTGATCGCAACCCGTTAACTCAGCCTCACTCGGTCTAGCCCGGCCGACCCCGCTGGGCTACGATCAATCGGCGAGAAGGTCCTCTCCGGAAGAACGCTGTCGGGCCGATGTCGAGCATGGCGGGCGCACTCGAGGTCGATCTCGGCCCAAACTGGAGCCCCCGCCTTGTTGAACGCATGTCCAAAGTGCTCGTACGAGCTGCGATTGGGCGACCCCGGCCGCGGCCGCTATAGACTGAAGTGTCCAAAGTGCGCGACACCCCTGGAATTGACGGTGTTTGGGGAATCCGAAAAGCCTCCCATCCTCGCGGAGCGCGCAGGCACCGTCGACTTACCCGCGGATTCGAAAACGCTTGCGACCCGAAGCGACGTCGACGATCCGTCGCCCGCGGCGTCATCGAGTCGGCCGGAGCCAAACCGCCACAATCTTGAGGCCGTTGTCGCGTCATCGATCGCCACCGTCAGCTCGGACGATCGCTCGAGGCCAGACGCACCATCTGCGCCGGCCGAGCAAACGATTGCAATGACTTCAGCATTTACGGCCGGAGACGCGGGGGCGCAACGGGGAGAGGCAACTGTCGGAATGGATTTCGATCGTGGCGCAGCGCTACCATCGCAGAAGCTCAAGAGCAACCCGACAGTGACGCCGGGTTCCTGGTCGCCGCGCACGAGGCGGTTAGCCCGCAGAATGCAGATGCCGCAGAGATACCGTTGACGTTCGGTGGTTACAAGGTGGTCAAGGAGCTGGGCAGGGGCGGGATGGGCGCAGTGTATCTCGCCCGCCAGCTGTCCCTCGACCGCAATGTGGCCTTGAAGGTCATTGCGCCCCGGTGGGCACGCGACCCAACCTTTCTAGCTCGCTTCACCCGCGAGGCATACGCAGCCGCCCAGCTCGTGCATCACAACATCGTTCAGATTTACGACCTCGGCGCGGAGAAGGAGGTCAACTACTTTAGCATGGAGTTCGTCGACGGCCAGACGTTGGCCGAGCTGATCCAGACCAGTGGGGCGGTGCCGCCCGAGGTCGCAGCCAGTCATATTCTCCAGGCCGCCCGCGGACTCAAGATCGCGCATGACCACGGCATGATTCACCGCGACATCAAGCCTGACAATTTGATGCTGAGCCGTCATGGAATCGTCAAAGTGGCGGACCTGGGATTGGTCAAGACGTCCGTCGAGCCGGCTGCCGAGCCTCAATTGGAAGATGGAGACAAACCACCGGCCGGGCCATCCGAACGCGCAGGCGACGACGAAGAATCTTCCCCAAACATCACTCGGGTGAACAGGGCGATGGGGACGCCGGCGTACATGGCCCCCGAACAGGCGAGGGACGCCTCGCATGTCGGACGGCCTGCCGATATCTATTCACTGGGATGTACACTCTACGCCATGGTCACCGGACGACCGCCATTTCTGGGCAAGACCGCGATGGAGCTGATCACAAAGCATGCCGTCGAGCGCGTCGTACCGCCCGAGCTCGTAGTCGACGGCGTGCCCAAAGCGCTTTCGGATATTATTCTAAAGATGGTCGCCAAGGATCCCAAGGACCGCTATGCGACGATCGACGACGTGATCGTCGCGCTCGAGTCCTTTTTGGGACTCGCTGGCACTGCGACACTTCGGCCGGAAGAAACCGAGGCTCTTGAAAAGTCGGTGCAGGCTTTCGCTTCATCGCCGTCGGCGCGGCTGGAGAAATGGGCCTTCCTTGGCTTCATATTCGCGTGTTGCGCGGGTATTCTCGTGGCGCTTGTCGCTGGATGGCCAGGCCTCGCTCAGAACTTACTCGGCATTGGAATCCTGACTCCCTTCGCCTACGCCATCGTCAATGGGTTCGCCCGGCACACCCCTGTCTACTCCAAAGTTCGACAGTTCTTCCGGGAAGGCGGACCGAGCGAAAGAGTCGCCGCAATAGCCTGTTTGGGACTCGTTGTACTGGTCATTTTGATCATGCACGTCTTATTGACGACTGTGTTCCTGGTCGTGTCGGCGATGGTACTGGCGCTCTTGGCGCACTTTCTCATCAACCGAAATCTGGACCAGGAGCGCCGGGAGCCGCTGGAGCGGATTCAGGGCATGTTGAAATCGGCGAGGCTGCGAGGAATTGACGAGGAGACACTCCGTCGCTTCATCGAAGAGCGCTGCGGGCCGCGTTGGGACGCGGTTCAAAACGCGCTCTTCGGCGACGAAGGCCATCTGATCACGTTGGGACGCTGGGGACAAACCGAGTGGGCGCGTGCCCGTCCCAAACTGGTCGTCTGGCGCGACGCGGTGCTTTCCTGGATTGAGGCCCAATTGCGAGCGCGGCAGGAGACCCGCGCTCGCCGATATCTTCAGCACCTCGAGGAGCTGAGCTTGAAAGCGCAAGGCTTGAGCTTCCTCGAGGCCCGACGGAAAGCGCGCCTCGTTGCCGATGCGCTGGTCGCGCAAGCTGGAGAGCTGCGCTCGACGAGCCTGCGTGCCACACGCGCCGCAATGGCGTCACTGTCATCGGAGGAGACACGCCTGCGGCTCTTTGAAAAACTCCGCGAAGCGGCCGAGCGACCGGAGCAGATACTCGGCTCGATGGAACGCGGTCTGCTGGCTCGTCGGTCGGCCGAGTCACTTGTCGCGCTCGTTGGTCCCCGCGTACGGTTCTTCGCGGGCCTCGCGCTGATCCTGGGCAACTTGCTATGGATGTTCCAGAACAGTCTGACGGATTCCGATATCCCGACCAAGCCGTTATGGCTGCCGCTAGTCCCTTCGTTATTCGCCGGGGTATTCCGCGACCTCAATTCCGCCGTTGCTGGGTTGATCCTGGTCGGCTCGGCCCTCGTCTCGGGCTGGCGGATCAGCCTGGTCGTCGTCCCCGCCGCGGCGGTCGCTCTCCTGGGCACGACAATCGGGCTACCCGCTTCTCTATGCCTCGTGGCCGCCCTGATTCTGGCCGCGCTCGGGTTCTTCGTCGAACGTCCGCAAACGTCATCGAAGCCTGGGGTTGACTAGATCGGGGATTTAAACTCCTACCGCTCGAAGTCGAGGTCTTGCGGCTAGTCGGGCATCTTGGCGACCTACTGCGGTCGCAAAGGCAGCGTCAGTTCTCGAAAGTGACTCGCCCAAGGCGTTCGTGCAGTTCCAGGAAACTCTGGCGCGAGAAGCCGCTCATTCGCGCGTCACGGCCACCGAGGCAAATACACTCGCCCAAGAGGTGCAGGCTATCGACCAAGATATCCAGAACGCCGGCCTGTCGTCGGAAGCCGAATCCACCGCCGTCAACGTGACCCAGGACTGGGTCGATAACGCTTTCACGTTTTGACGCGTCCCGCCGATCAGAGGTCCCCAAGGTTTTTTGGCGCCGCAGTCGCCGGCGCCGCATCATTCCCAGCGAACGGAATCAGTGAATTGCCTCGTTTTTCGCCCACAACGACGATCGTATCCTCATCGCAATAAGTCGAGTGCATTGCAACGACACGTGCCGGCTTAGCAGTGCGCGGTTTTTCATCCGAAACTTGAAAATTTGATGGGGGAGATTTTCCCCGCGAAGCAGGATGCGCTTCGACCTCTGCCCGACGATCATCCAATCTGGCAGGTTAGATTCAAGCTTACTCCTCAGACCCATCGGCTATGGGGCATCCGTCGCGGTGACAGAACTGTGGTCATCTACTCCCCAACGGACCTATCCTGCTACTGGAACGGGTCTGCGCTCGATCCGGCCAACGCCCGCGGTCATCAAGGCCATCAGGGTCGGGCAAAATGCGATCGACTATGCCACAGGTCGCAAGCTTCCACCCGACAAGCTGTCAGAGCGATAGCAGTGGATTCTAGGCCTTCGCTTCGGCATTCGCGCGGTTCAAGAGTGCCCTCATGTAAGCAAAGCCGTATGCCGTTTGCGCGTAGTTACCTCCCACAAGTCTCGGGCTGTGATCGAGAATGACGATTCCATCAAAGTGAACGTCGCTAAGAGCTTTCATGATCCGATACATGTCGAAGTATCCGTCATCCATGAAGGTTTCAACGAAATGGGGGAGTGGCGCGCTGACGTTGCGAAAGTGGATCTTCCAGATCTTTTGGGCGCCGAAGTATCGGATCATCTCGTCCGGGTCTTTTCCCGTGAGCTGCCGGCCCCCTTCGAGCCAGGTGCCACAGCAGAGACAGATCCCGACGTTGGGGCTGTTGGCGATTTCGAGTGCTCGCTTGTAACCCTCAAAGTTGCTGAAGATACAACGTGGAACGCCAGCGAGAACTGGCACAGGGGGATCGTCAGGATGGATCCCGATCCGTACACCCACCTCTTCGGCGACCGGCGCAACCTGCTTGATGAAGTGCGTGTAATTGTCCCAGATCTCGTCTTTCGTGAACACGCGGCCGTGTGAGAGAGGCTCTTTCCAGCTTTTGTCGGCCCAAACACCCTTCTTATCAGGGCTCGATAAATCGAATTCTCGGGCAGAGGCACCTCGAACCTCCGCTCTACCGCTGCTCCAGATTCCGTTGCCCATATGAGCGTATGTTGTATAATGAATTCCGGCCTTGCCGAGGTTGCGTAGATACTGCTTGTACTGCTCGATTTTCTCATCCCGGCCGGGAAGATTCAGCGTGACTTCCGGCATGTTATGGACATCGGTGTTGCCGATGTTCCATACCGTGATCCCCGCGTCCGCGTAGCGTTTTTTGATCTGCGCGAACCCTTCCGCGGTCCGCAGATCTGGCGTAGACCCAACGCTCACGTATTCAGCGCCGATCTGTTTGAGAAAGAGTAACTGGTCGTCGGTCGGTTTGGCGGAAGATCGTGCGCACAGCTTGATCCCCGGTTGGTTTTGTTCCATCGCCTCCGAGCTCTTCCCCGCCGAGCCCAGGAATGCGGCAGTTCCTATCGCTCCGGTCAGAGCCAACTTGCCAAACTCGCGTCGGTCGGGATGGAAGGACAGGCCGGCCGTCTCGTTCTTCGCATCGCGTTTGCGCATCGTGTCATCTCCGTTTCTTTGCTCATCAGATCCCGGTGGCCAACCCGGTCGCCGGATGTTGATGCTTTCGGAACGATGCCCGATTATCATCGACGCGGTCGAGCGGGTCAAACCGGCCGCACGCCAGTTTGTCTTCTGGGCATCGCGCGGGAGGTACGCATGGCCGTGATCGGCCTGGATCTGGGGGCGACAAAGCTGGCCGCGGCGCTCTTCGACCGCGACGGCAGCATCATCGAGCGCGGCGGCGGGTTGGTCACGGACCGCGGTGGCGACGAGGTGGGCCGGTTGATTGTAGAACAGGTGGCGGCTCTAGGACGCGTGGCGGCGGCGCGGGGGATGAAAATGGAAGCCGTCGGCGCGTCGGTGCCAGGGATTGCGCACCACGAGGCCGGAACGGTGTGGGCGCCGAACATCGCCGGGTGGGAGCGGTATCCATTGCGCGACATGCTCGTTGCAGAAGTCGGCACCTCGTGCCCGGTGGTCGTGGAGAGCGACCGCGCGTCGTCAATCTTTGGGGAGGTGTCGCGCGGCGTTGCGCAGGGGTGTCGGCACGCGATCTTCATGGCCGTAGGAACAGGGATCGGCGCCGGGATCATGGTGGACGGGGCAATTCTGCGGGGCGCGCACGATATCGCAGGTGCAATCGGGTGGATGGGGCTTGACCGGCCTTACCGGGAGGTCTACCGTCGCTGCGGAGGGTTCGAGTCGCACGCGTCCGGGGCGGGTATCGTGCGCGTGACTCTAGAACTACTCGCGGAAGAGCCGCAGCATTCGGGACCTCTGCGCGAGCTTGCGCCGGCGCGGATCACGGCGCACGAGGTCTTCGCCGCGTACGCGGCACGCGATGAGCTGGCGGCGCGGGTGGTTGCAAGTGCTGTGGAATGCTGGGGAATGGCAGTGGCCAACCTGGTGAGCCTGTTCGACCCTGAGATCGTGGTGCTGGGGGGCGGTCTGTTCGGGCCGGCAGCGGAACAACGGGATCGAATCATCGCGGAGGCCCGTCGGTGGGCACAGCCGATCAGCTTCGAGAAGGTGTCCGTGTGTGTCAGCTCGCTCGGACCGGACGCGTGCCTGGTGGGCACAGGGGAGCTGGCGCTGCGGGCGGCAAGGGAAGGGGTTACTTGTTGACCAGTCAGCGCGGGGTATTCGCCGCGGCCTCCCTGGGGATGCTGCTCTTCGGGGTCACACTAACGACCCTGGGCGCGGTGCTGCCCCCCTTGATTGGCGCTACGGGCTGGAGAAGGCCGACGCGGGATCGCTACTCGCAATGATGAGCCTGGGTATCCTGGCGGGGTCGCTGGTTTTCGGGCCGGTGGTGGACCGATACGGGTATCAGCCAGTGCTGATGACGGGAGCGCTCGGAGTGGGGCTCGGTCTGACGGCGATAGCGTGGGCGACAAGGGCGACCGTACTGACGCCGGCGATGCTGGCGTTCGGATTCGGCGGCGGCCTGCTCAACGGGGCGACGAACGCGCTTGTTGCCGAAATCACGCCGGAGGGACGCGGGTCGGGGCTGGCGCTTTTGGGCGTGTTCTTTGGGATCGGAGCATTCGGAGTTCCGCTGGTGCTCGGTCTGCTGCTGCAATGGGCGAACTACACCACAATCGTGGGGGGCCTGGCGCTCTTGATCGTCCTGCCGCTGGCGGATTTCGTAGCGGTGCGGTTCCCACCGCCCAAGCAGGCGCGGGTTCCCCCTGCGCCGGGTTGGAGCGCTTTTGGGTGACACCACGCTCTTGCTCGTGGGCTTGATGCTGTTCTTCCAGAGCGGGATGGAAATCACGCTGGGCGGATGGAGTGCGCAATACGTGCGCGAGGTACTGGGGCTGAGCGAGGACCGGTCTATCCTGGTGCTCTCGCTTTTCTGGGTCGGGATGGTGACGGCCCGACTCGCATTGATATGGATGCTGCGATCATTGGTGGCCACCACCGTGTTTCCGGGATTCCTGGCGGTGGCGCTGGCCGGCGCCGTCATGCTGCTGACGGTAAGAAACGCCGTGGCGGCCGGAGCAGGGCTCTTCTTGGTCGGTTTCGGTCTGGCGGCGGGTTTCCCGATCCTGCTCGGGTTTCTCGGCGGCCTCTATCACGACTTGACGGGGACCGCATTCAGCGCGGTCTTCGTAATGGCGCTCATCGGTGGAACCGCGTTACCATTTCTGACGGGCGTTTTGGGCGACTGGCAAGGCCTGCGCGCATCCCTCATCGTAATACCGATCGGGATGCTGGTGCAGGCAGTGCTTTTCCTGTTCCTGCGGCGGCGGCTGGGGCCGGTCGCCCCGGAAGTAAAATCTTCACCTATTTCAGGACTCGACTGATGCTGGCGCTGGAATGGCTGAAACAGGCACGCGGGGTGATGGAGCGGATCGAGGCGACTCAGCAGGAGAACATAGGGCGCGCCGCCGACGCGA
This sequence comes from uncultured Isosphaeraceae bacterium, assembly GCA_963850935.1. Classification (GTDB taxonomy): domain Bacteria; phylum Planctomycetota; class Planctomycetia; order Isosphaerales; family Isosphaeraceae; genus CAWFRS01. The sequence goes on along the minus strand of CAWKNT010000010.1, from coordinate 258,883 downwards.
TGGCGGAATCGATCGCAGCCGATCGCTGGGTTCATACCTTTGGATGCGGACACGCGACGATCCCGGTCGAGGAAATGTATCCGAGAATTGGAGGCTTCGTCGGCTTTCACCCGATCGTGGAACTGCCGCTGACCTTCTTCACGCGGATCGTCGGCGAAATGGGGGTTCGCCAGTTTGTCTTTCTGGAGCAGGTGGAAGGGTACGGCGACCGGATTATGGAGGGATACGATTTCGACAAGCGCGATACGATGTGGATCTTCTCACACTCGGGCATCAACGCGGTCAACATCGACGTCGCACTGCGAGCGAAGGAGATCGGGATGAAGGTCGTGGTTTGCGGGTCGGAAGCGGGGTTCCGGACGAAGCCGAGCCGGCACTCGTCTGGGAAAAAGCTGTTTGAGATCGCCGACGTGGTCGTTGACAATTGCACGGACGCGGTGGACGCGTCGGTGCCGATCAAAAACCACCAGGACAAGATCGGGCCCGTGTCGACGATGGCGTTTGTCACCCTGGTCTGGATGATCATCACGACCGTGGCCGAGAAGCTCGTCGACCGCGGAGTGACGCTCTCGATCCACCCGTCGCACAACGTGCCGGGCGACACGAAGGCGCACGAGCGACTTGACGCTGCGCTCCGCGAGTACAAGCGCCGGATCGCGGGCGTGTGAGGGCAAATCGGATAAGTTTCACGATCGCTTCGGTGAGTTGCTGGACACTCTGGTTGGCAAGGGCTTCCAGTTCGTCCGAATTGATGAGTTGCTTGATGTGGAGGCGAGGTCGCGATGAAACCGGCATTGGGGTATTCGCGCAACCAACGAGGTTTCCGATTGGGGATCCTCGCCATTTTGTCCGTCGCAATTGTCCCGGTATCTTCCCAGCTCGTCCTTGCGACACCGGATCGTGGCGAGATCTTCCTTCGTGCCAACCAGGTCGGCTACGGTACGCGGGCGCCGAAAATCGCCATTGCATTCGCCGGATCGTCGCTGCCTGACACATTTGCCGTGATCGATGCGGATTCGGGCGCGTCGGTCTTCGCGGGCAAGCCCCAGCCATTACCGCGCGAACGATGGGCCGCGTTTGAACACCTGGCCGAGCTCGACTTCACGGGGTTCTCCCGGCCAGGACGGTACATGCTGCAATTGGGCGAGGCGAGATCGTTGCCCTTTGTGATCGGCGACGAGGCGCTGCTCAAGCCACCCGACCAACTGCTCGAATTCATGCGCCAGCAGAGGTGCGGCTACAACCCGTGGCTCGGTGTGAAATGTCACCAGCACGACGGACGAACGGCCTATGGGCCGTTGCCCGCCGGTACACCGATCGACGCCGTCGGCGGCTGGCACGACGCTGGCGACATGCTGAAGTACCACATGACGTCTGGCAACGCGACGGCCCAGATGCTTTTGGCCCACGCGATTTTTGCACGTGACGCCCCCAAGGGGTCGGCGTTTCCCGACCGCGTCGACGCCCGCGGCGATATTGGGCCCAACGGGCTTCCCGACATTCTCGACGAAGCTCGCTGGGGCCTCGATTGGATGCTCAAGCTCCACCCTGCACCCGACCAGCTCTATCACCAGGTGGCCGACGACCGCGATCATGTCGGCTTCCGCTTGCCGCAAAATGAATTCGCCGACTACGGGTGGGGCAAGGGGGGTGCACGCGTCGTCTATTTCGCAGATGGCCGCCCGCAAGGGTTGCGGCAATTCAAAAGCGAATCGACCGGTGTAGCAAATATCGCCGGCCGGTATGCAGCTGCGATGGCGCTGGCGTACGAGACGTGGAAGGACGATCGGCGCGATCGCGGATTCGCCCAGCGCTGCCTGGCGGCCGGCAAAGAGGTCTATGAACTTGGCCGTGCGAAAGAGGGGGCGCAGCAAGGCAATTCGTACAAGGCTCCCTACCGCTACGAAGAGACAACCTGGGCCGACGACATGGAATGGGGCGCGGCGGAACTATTCCGCGCCACCGGCGAGCACCACTACATCGACGAGGCTATGCGCTACGCACAACTCGCCGGCAGCGAATCGTGGATGGGTAAGCAACAAGCAAAGCACTATCAGTTCTACCCGTTCATGAACGTCGGCCACTATCGGCTCTACGACCTGGTGGATGCCGGTTTTCAGAAGATCCTCGCGGGCTATTATCGCGACGGGATCGATCGCTGCGTTCGCGCCGGCGCAGCCAACCCGTACCGCGTCGGAGTGCCGTTTATTTGGTGCTCGAATAATCTGGTCGTCGCGCTCGTGACGCAATGCAGTTTCTACGAACGAATGACGGGCGACGCGCGGTTCCGCGGCTTCATGGTGCATAACCGCGACTGGTTGCTGGGCCGCAACCCGTGGGGCTACACGATGTTCACGGAGATCGGCAGCTTGTTCCCACGGGACGTGCATCTTCAGACAACGAAGCTCACAAGTCGGTCGGTGCGCGGCGGGTTGGTGGACGGTCCTGTGTACGAGCGCATCTTCCAATCCCAGCGCGGCGTTTCAATCTCGGAACCGGACCCACTCGCCCGGTTCCAGGACCCACGAGCGGTTTTTCACGACGACATCAAGGACTATGTGACCAACGAACCAACGATGGACGGCACCGCGGCAGCCATCCTGATGTTCGTATCGGGCGTTGTCGAGGCTCCGAACGCAAGACGATGAACCCGGAGCCTTTGAACTCGTGCCGTGAACGTGAAATTGAGCTGGGTTTTGCCGGCCCGGATTCACGCGGCAGTTCTCGCCCGCGCCATGACCGTCGGTCAGGCAACGGCACACTGGCCCAGTGCGATCGCACCACACACTCCTGCGTCATCACCCAATTCTGGGGGCACAATATAGTCGTGGATGCTGTCGCCAAGCAGAGCCGGGGATACCACGTAATCATTGAGCACAGCCTGAACCTGTCGCCGGACGGCTCGGAAGAAGGCATCCTCACCGATCTGGCCCCCCTTGCTGACGCTGCCGCCGACGATCACCCGTCGCGGCGAAAGCGTGCAGACGATGTTGGCGATCGCGTATCCGATGTATTGCGTTTCGTAGGTCCATGCGGGGTGGTCGGGTGAAAGCTCTTCGGCCGGCTTTCCCGTTCGTTGGCGGATCGCCTCCCCCGAACAAAGCCCTTCCCAGCAATCATCATGGTATTTGCATGCGCCTTTGAAGGTATCTCCGCCGATCCGTGGGAGTCTTAAGTGCCCGGCCTCGGGGTGGACCAGACCGTGCAGAAGCTGGCCTCCAACCATTCCGCCGACGCCAATGCCGGTTCCGATCGTGATGTACACGAAGTCGTCCAGACCGGCCGCTCTGCCCCAGAAGAACTCGCCCAAGCTAGCGCCGTTCGTATCGGTATCGAAGCCAATCGGGATGTTGCCCAGCGCCCTCTTTATCGGCCCGACCAGGTCGGTATCCGCCCAGCCTGGTTTAGGCGTCGAGGTGATGTATCCGTAGCGGGGAGAGCCGTTGACCAGGTCGACCGGGCCGAACGACGCGATTCCAAGCGCGAACAGTGGCTCATGCTGCTGTTTTTCCTGGAACCATTCGATGACCTGGGCGATGAGACCGGCGGGGTTGTCGCCAGTGGCAAACTCATGGCGGTTCTGTGGCTGTCGAACGTCCTCCGGTCCGCGACCGACCGCGCACACGAATTTGGTTCCACCAGCCTCGATACCACCGACAAAAAGATCCTTACGCTTGTGCGTCACGGTTTACGGATTCCCGCTGGCGTCTGGGTCTGCGACCGCCGGTGCGATCTCGTTCTCGGTGACGGTCGACGACCGGCGTGTCGCGGCGAATACGATGAGTGCCACGATCAAGAGAATGGCCGCCGCGATGGCGAGCAATGCGGCCCCGTTGCTCATGAGACCACCGGGTGCCTCAGCGTTTGGGGCTTGCGCCAATCGCTCCGACTCTGCGTCAGACGATTTCGGCGGCAAGGGAGGATTGTCAACCACAGGATGCGGCCCGGACCGTTTTAGCACCTGTGGCACCGCGGATGGTGGTTTCGGCGTCGCGGGGGGCACGTCTGCCTGAGGTTGCTGCCAGGTCCGTTTCAGTGGCTGTGGCATGGCCGATGGCGGTTTCGGCGCGGCGGGCGGTGTGTCGTCCTGCCGTTTCGGCCCAGACCGTTTCATCGGCTGTTCCACGGCGGAAGGTGGTTTCGGCGCGGCATCATGCCGCGTTTCCTTCACCAAGTCTCTGAGGTTCATTTCGCGGTCGGCGGACGCGTCTTCGCGTTCCTCGCGGCCAGCGACCGGCTCGGCCGGCACACCGATATCCGGCCGCACGTCCATCACCAGGTCTCTCAGATTGAGCTCGTGCCCGGCCAGCATGTTTTCGTCGGCGACCCGGCGGGCGAAGATGGACGAATCGACGCTGACCCTGGGCGGGACGGGCCGCTTCAGCGGCGCCTCGTCTTTGACCTCCAGCGGAGCTTTGGTTCTTGGAGGCTCAGGCGCAGTCCCCGAGTCCTCTTCGGTCGAAAGCTTCGCGGACTGCAAAAGCGCGATCACCTCGGTCATGGAGGAGGGGCGATCGTCGGGACGTTTGGCCATCATTCTCTGGTATGCGGTTTCGAGCGCAGGCGAGACGTCAGGCCGTATGGCCCGCAACGATGGGGCCGCGTGCTCCTGGTGAGCCACCATTCGCTTCAACACGGTTCCCACCGGAAACGGTTCCCGGCCGGTCAGCAGGAAGAAGAAGGTGCAGCCCAGGCTATAGATATCAGCGCGATGGTCGACACGGTGCGAATCTTCAGCTTGTTCGGGGGCCATGTAGTCGATCGTACCCATATACATACCACTTTGCGTGATTCGCCCGGACGTGGTCCTGCTGAAAGGATTATTGGCGTCGACGATCCGGGCCAAACCGAGGTCGAGCACACGGACAGTCCCCCCGTGGTCGATGATGAGGTTGCCGGGCTTGATATCGCGATGAATGATTCCTTTTTCGTGGGCGGCCTCGAGGCCCCGGGCGGCCTGGATCAGGTAGTCGAGGGCATGGAGAATCGATAGTGGTCCCTGCTGGCTCACGAGGCGGTCAAGATTGCCCCCCTGGACGTAGTCCATGACCAGGAAATGGACACCGCGGTCTTCGCTCGCCTCAAATGCGGCGACCAGATTGAGATGCTTGAGCCGGCCGGCGGCCTCGAATTCGCGCCGAAAACGCATCACGGCGGTCGTGTCGCGAGCGAATGAGGGGGGCAAGATCTTGAGCGCGCCCAATCGACCAAGTTTGCGGTGACGCGCTTTGAAGACCATGCCCATTCCACCCTGGCCCACCTTGTCGAGAATGAGATAGTCGCCGATCAAGAGGCCTCGACTCTTCTTCTGATAGACGGCAGCAGCCTGATAGGGAGTTAGCTTGCCGGCCTTGACCAGAGCGCGTGACAACCCCAAGACCCCTTCGGAGGAATCCGCAGCGAAGCGCTTGAGCTCGGTGAAATCCAAGATGCCGATATCGATCAGCGCAGCGGCAAACTCGCGGTAGTTGGCGACCCCGCCCGAACCCGGTCGGCCGCCGGCTTTGGTCGCGACCGACGTTTGGGTGGACTCCCCTAACCCTTGCGGATCCGCCGTGGATTCACGGACGGTCTCCTTGAGTTCAACGGGGTGAGGATCACGCGCGTCTTCGCCGGTCGACATTATTGTGTCTCCCTTGCGTACAGCCTGTTCTTCAACCGCCACGATAGGACGCGGTCACCGTCCACCATTCGCTGCTCGCTTGCCAGCAAGCGACGAGCTTAGATGATACATCGCTCGGCGGGATAAAGTAATCAGGGAGACGTCGGAGCTATTCGCCGCGGGTTCGAATCGGTTCTAAGCGTGATGTTCTTGAACCAGCAGTCACCTCCCAGGTCCTGAAATCCAAGGTAGCCGGTACGGGCCATCCAAGCGATCGCACGCTCCTTGAATTGATGCATAGATCCGTCGGGCCTCTTGCCCGGGAGTGTCCACAGGTCGAGATCGATCGACGAGACTTCGTTGTCATTGAGAGAGACTGTCAGCCGCGATCCTGTGGCCGTGATCGTCATATGGTTCCATTGGCCGGACGGCTTTTGGGCATAAACCTGGGGTGCGACCAGGCCATGGAAGGCGCCGCTATCCCGATCATCCCCGTGTCTCGTGTCATCCAGCGCGACTTCAATTCCCGTGTTGACCGGGTTATTCAAGTCGCTCACGCGCAAAAACACACCGGAGTTGCAGCCCGCGCTCAGCATGTAATCGAAGTCGAGGACGAAGTCGCCGAGCTTGCGGTCGTAGACCACCAGGTAGCTCCCTGTGCTATGAGGATTGAGTCCGTCGTGCTGGATGTTTTTGCGAGGTAGCGGCGTCCGATTACAGAGCATCCACCCCTGGCCGCTCTTGCCGTCGAAGATTGTCGTCGTTTCCGACATTTGTGGTGGCTGTGCCGTTTCGATGGTTTCAGCGTCCCGAGCTATGCCAGCGTTAACGATAGGTTCCGACTTGGGATTATTCATCACGGTGACTGGCCGCCAAGTTACTACGGCGCCCACGAATGCCGCCATGATGAGCGCGATCGCCCCGACCGCGACAAGCGCAGTTTGCATGCGCAAGCTTTGGCCTCGGAAGGGCGTCCGCTTCACATGCAGCGATTGGGCTTCACGGGACTTGCGTGCGACAGGGGAATCTGCAGGCCGGCGACCCAATACGAGATCTTCGAGGCTCCAGTCGTGTTTGATGAGCAGTCCCTCGCGTTCTTCGCGCCGGATCAAAACCGTCGGGTCGCCCGTTTGTCTGGAAGTACCAGGTCGCTGGCTGGACGTCGCACTGCCGATTTTCGGGTTGGGCAGCGGTCTCGATTCTGGCTCATCGGCGATGGCCGCTTTTCGCGTCGATGCCTCCAAAAGCGCGATCACCTCTGTCATCGAGGCCGGCCGCTCTTCGGGCTGCCTGGCGACCATCTTTTTGTAAGCGGCTTCGAGCGCCGACGACACGTCGGGACGGACGACGCGAAGTGCGGGTGGTTCGCGCTCTACCAATTCCCCTTTAACGATTTCTTCTGGAAGAGGCTCGCGGCCCGTAAGGAGGTAGAAGAGCGTGCAGCCCAGACTGTAGATGTCGGCACGATGGTCGACCTGACTCGAAAGCCCCGTCCGTTCGGGCGCCATGTAATTCATTGCTGCTGTGTCCGCGGACGACTGAGTCACGCGGATGCCGCTTGAGTCCATCAAAGAGTCGTTCACATCCGCAGTCCGGGACAGTTCCGGGCCGAGAAGGCGTATGATTTCGTTCGAGTCGACTGTGATTGTAGCGGGCCTTATGTCGCCATGAACGATCCCGCTCGTATGGGCGACCTCGAGGACGCGAGCGGCCTGGATCACGTAATCGACGGCCTCGGGAACGCGCAGCTGCCCTTGCTGCTGGACGACTCGGTCGAGGTTAAGTCCCTGGGATTGGCCCATCACATCGGAGTTCCGCTTGTTTCAAGGCATGTCTAGCAGGGTGTCTTCCGGATCGCACATCCCGCGCGTTGACTTGACACTGGCAACCGCGTTCCGTTTTCATCCGCCGCAGGACTTCGGTCGTTGAATCGCGATTCCGTATTGGCCATTATAGATCGTTCAACTGTCTGCGATTTGTGAGCGCGGGATTTTTCTGTCCAAGAGAAGTCAAGGAAAGCAGGGGAGTCGCACTCGATGTATGCCCTGAAACGAATCGCGGCGTATGCGATCGACGTGGCCATCTTCTGGTTGCCGATGACGGTGTTGATCAGTCTTGGCGAGGCCCCGCTCGTTAACGATACGCCACGACGTTTTCATATGGTCGCCGCACTCGGTAGCTGGGGCTTGTCGATCGTCGGGCCAGTGCTTGTCAACGGAACTTTGACGGGACTTACCGGCCGCTCACTGGGAAAGCTGATCATGTTCTTGAGAGTAAAGGATGCAGGGGGTGATCCGCCCGGCATCGCACAGGGCATTTTGCGTGAAATCATCAAGGCTGTGTCATTGGGCTTCTTTTTCGGCATGATCTACGCGCTTCAAGGATTGGTGACACGCGGCCAGACCTTTTACGATGCTTGGCTCGACCTCGACGTCGAAGATTTGCGCCCTGTCGGCCTCACCGAAACCCAGAAAAACTGGCGGAAATATCATCGCGAACTAGCCCGGAAGAATCGGCGATGATCGGCTTTTTTCATCTTATGCGACGGCGCGTCATCTGTTATCATGAGCTTCTTTCCAATCGGGACCGGGGAGATTGGTTCGACGATGGCCGTTTTGCTGCAAATCAGGAACGCACACAAGAGTTATGGTGGCCAAAAGCTCTTGCACGGGGCCGAGGCTTCGATCACCGACGATGTGAAAGTGGGATTCGTCGGCCGTAACGGATCGGGAAAGAGCACACTGCTCAAGATTCTGCTCGGTGAGGAAGAGCTAGACCAAGGTGAAGTGCTCAAGCACCCCAGGTTGCGGCTGGGCTATCTGCGCCAACATGATGCCTTCCTGCCTGATGAGACCGTACTCGAGTTTCTGATGCGCGACAGCGCACAACCGGACTGGAGGTGCGGCGAGGTGGCCGCGCAATTTGAGCTGAAGGGTGCGTACCTGGATGGCCCCATCAACAAACTGTCCGGAGGGTGGCAAACCCGAGTGAAACTGGCTGCTCTCTTGCTCCATTCGCCAAACCTGCTTTTGCTCGATGAGCCCACCAACTTTCTTGACCTGCGCACACAGATACTTCTTGAACATTTCCTCAAGAATTACGACAGGGCCTGTCTGATCGTCTCGCACGACCGCGAGTTTCTCGGGGAAACGTGCGACCACACGCTCGAACTGTCGCGCGGTAAGCTCACAATGTACCCCGGGAAAATCGACGCGTATCGCGACAATCAGGCAGAGCGCAAAAAGCAAGACGAACGCGTGAACGCGGGCGTGATGGCCAAGAGGAAGCATCTCGAAGAGTTCATTGCCAAAAACAAGGCACGTGCCAGCACGGCAACGCGGGCGAAATCAAAGGAAAAGCAGCTCGAGAAGCTTGAGACCGTCGAAATCGCCATGGACGAACCGACTGTCAGCATCCGCGCCCTGCAGGTCGAGCCTCGGCGAGGGCCGGCGTTGCGGTGTATTGATCTGACCATTGGATATGCCGACCGGCATATTGCTTCCGGGATCGGCGTCGAGGTTGTTCACGGTGCCCGCACCGCCGTCGTCGGCGACAATGGCCAGGGAAAAACGACCTTTCTCCGCACGATCGTCGATTCGCTCCCACCGCTCGAGGGGGAAGTCAAGTGGGGCCACGGGTGCGACATCGGCATCTACGCGCAGCACGTCTACACGAGCTTGCCCCCGAATCAGACAATCTACGACTACCTAGAAGAAGCCGCTCCCTTTGGGACCAAAACCCAGGAGATCTTGAACGGGGCCGCGTCGATGCTGTTTCGCGGGCCGGACGTCAAGAAAAAGATCTCCGTGCTTTCCGGTGGCGAGCGAGCGCGGCTTTGTCTGGCGGGACTCTTATTGAGCGAGCACAACGTGTTGATCCTTGACGAGCCGGGCAACCATCTCGACGTCGAGAGCGTCGAATCGCTGGCCGAGGCGCTCTTGGCCTACAAGGGGACCGTCATTTTTACGAGCCATGACCGACACTTCATGAGACGGGTCGCCACATCGATCGTCGAGGTTCGCGACGGCCGCGTCGTCAACTATCACGGTGATTACGAGGCCTATCTCTACTCCGTCAACAAAGAGATCGAGGAAGGCGAACGTGAGATCGCCATGCGCATGTCGAAGGCCCCCGCGGAAGTCTTGAAAGCAAAGGCCGCGCCCAGGCCATCGGTCCGTAGCGAGCGGGAGCTTCGCAAGGAAATGAGCAATGTCGAGAAAACAATCGCCCGCCTGGACGAACAGAAAAAGCTCTCCAACTCACAGTTCCTCTCGGCCACTAATCCCAAGGAAGCCGTTCGACTGCACAAAGAGATCGAAGATCTGGCGCGACAGCTCACCCTGGCCGAGGAACGCTGGTGCGTTTTGCAAGAGGAACTGGGAGAGTAAACTGCCCTTTGCGACCACTCTGGGTTTATACTGTGGCATCATGAAGCGCAGTTTATCTCGGGAGAATCGCTATGGGTTCATGTCGTGTTGCGGTCGTGTGTCTGCTGGCATTGAGTGGTCGCGCATGGGGCCAATCGGCGACGAGCGTCGATTGGCCAGGTGTCGGCAATGACCCCGGCTGTATGCGCTATTCCACACTTGAACAGATCAACCGTTCAAACGTAAACCGGCTCAAGCCGATCTGGACCTATCATACCGGTGAACTTCAAGGCCGTCCCGGTAAGACGATCGAGTGTACGCCGATTGTGGTCGAAGGTGTCATGTATGTGACGACCGGCTATCTCCGCCTGGTGGCCCTGGACGCAGCGAGTGGCCGCGAGCTCTGGCAATTCGACCCCTTGAAGGAGCATCCCTTCCGCCACCGTCCAGCATCAGGTGGCGTCAATCGAGGCTGTGCTTACTGGTCTGATGGCCGGCCAGGGGGCGAGCGGCGCATCTTTCACGGCACGTCGGACGGACGACTATTTTCCCTCGATGCAAAGACGGGCACGCTCGACACCGCATTCGCCGACGGTGGTATCCGTAATCTTCGCAAGGAGCTCGATCCGAAAGTCGCGGCGCTCGAATATGGGCCGACATCTGCCCCGGTGATCTGGAAGAATACGATCATTGTCGGCGTCTCTTGCGGAGAAGGCCCCGGCATCGCCGCACCCGGCGATATTCGAGCATTCGACGTAAAGACGGGCCAGCAGGTCTGGCGGTTTCGAACCGTGCCCGCGCCAGGAGAGTTTGGCAACTATACGTGGGAAGGAGAATCGTGGAAAGACCGCGGCGGTGCCAACGCATGGGGCGGTCTGAGCGTCGATGCATCTCGCGGTTTGGTATTCGCCGGGTTGGGGTCGGCGGCCTTCGACTTTCACGGCGGCGACCGGCACGGGGATAATCTCTTCGCGAACTGTACGATCGCACTCAACGCCGAGACAGGCAAGCGTATCTGGCACTTTCAAACGTTGCGCCACGATCTTTGGGACCACGACCTGCCGACTTATCCCAACCTGGTCAAAGTCACGCGCGACGGTAAACAGGTCGACGCCGTCGCGCAGGTGACAAAAACGGGATTCGTGTTCGTGTTCGACCGCGAGACAGGCAAGCCCCTCTTTGACATCAAGGAACGCCCGGTGCCCGCGTCGGACATTCCTGGCGAACAAGCGGCACCAACCCAGCCGTTCCCAGTCAGTCCGCCGCCTTTTGCGGTGCAGTTCCTCGACGAGACGAACATCACGAACATCGGCGCAGCCAACCGGGCGTCGGTGCTCGCCGAACTGAAAAAAATCCGGAGCGGCCCAGCCTTCAACCCGCCCAGCCGGCAAGGGACCGTCGTCATTCCCGGTTTTCACGGCGGAGCAACCTGGTCCGGAGCGTCTTTCGATCCCACAACCGGCTTGCTCTACGTCAATTCAAACAATGTTCCGAATATCATCACAATCACTGATTCGAAGCCAGGCGGCGGCCCGAAGTATGGAAACTTGGGCACGACTGGCTATCACCAGTTCCTCGACCACGAAGGTTACCCGGCCATCAAGCCCCCCTGGGGAGTCTTGAGCGCGATCAATCTCAATTCGGGCGAAATTACCTGGCAAGTTCCCTTGGGCGAACATGTCGAGCTGATCGGCGCGGAATACCGCAAACCGGCACCGAAACGTTCGGCGGATCGATCGTGACAGCCGGCGGCCTCGTCTTTATCGCCGGGACTCGTGATGAGCGGGTTCACGCGTTCGACAAGGAGACAGGTCGGCTGCTGTGGGAGCACCCGCTGCCGGCGGGAGGCTTCGCGACACCTGCGACCTATTCGGTCAACGGCCGCCAGTACGTCGTGATCGCCGCAGGCGGGGCGGGCAAATTGCGAATGAAGGCTGGCGATGCGTTCATGGCGTTTGCGCTGGCGGGCGAAAATTGAGCGCGGTAGTTAACAGCACGCTCACAGGCGGTCGGAGGTCGCTCTCACAGGGTTGTTTAACAGAGAACTCGCGGCGTTTGACCCGCTCAAAAACCCGCGAGCCGCGTGTCGGCATCGCCGAAGCGGTCGAGCTTCACGCCCATGCGGTCCATGATCGACAGGTACATCGAGCAGAGCTTGCGGTTGTCGTCGCCCTTGTCGGTGTAGTCGAGCACGCGGCCGGTCGGCAGCGTTCCGCCCAGGCCGCCGGCCAGGACGACCGGCACCTTGCTGGCGTCGTGCTTGGTGCCGGACCACATGCTCGATGTGAAGAGCAGGCAGGAGTTGTCGAGCACGGTGCCCTCGCCCTCGGGCATGGCGTCGAGGCGCGAGGCGAGGTAGGCGAGCTGGCTGCAGTAGTAACGAGTGACCCGCTCGTAAGACTTCGGACTGGTCGTTGTGCGAGGCCGGGTGGTGCGCCTCGCGGACGTCGAGGAACGGGTAGAAGAGCCCCGAGATGTCGCGGCAGAGCAAGAGCGTGGCGATGCGCGTCTTGTCGGTCTGGAAGCCGAGGGCGATGATGTCGCACATCAGCCGCATGTGCTCGCGGATGTCTTCGGGCAGGCCGTTGTCGGGCCGCTGCATCGTGACAGGCGGCTCGGCCCCGGTCGCTGGCGCGCTCGTCGGCCTTTTGCTTCGCGGCTCGCATCGGGGCGGCCCGTTTCTCGACCTCGCGGACGCTCGTGAGATATTCGTCGAGCTTGGCCCGGTCGGCCGGGCTCACCCGGCGGCTCAGGTCCGCGGCCTCGTCGCGCACGCGGTCGAGGATGCTCTGGTTGCGCTGTGCTGCCGCGGTTGTCGAAAAGGCTGTCGAAGGCCAGCGACGGATAGACCTCCATCGGCACCGGCGAGGTCGCGCTCTGCCAGGAGATGTGCGAGCTGTAGGCCATCGAGAAATTCGTCTCGTGGTAGCCGGTGATCGGCTGCTCGCAGCCCAGGACCATGCTGGGCTGGACGGTCTCTTCGCCCAGGTGCCTGGCGAGCTCCTGGTCGATGCTGATGCCGCCCTTCAGCTCGGCCCCTTTCTGAAGCGCGGCCCCCGAGAGGATGTTGCCGGTCTGGCCCGGATGGATCCCCACGCCGGTGGCGTGCTTGTTGAACAGGCCGGAGACGACGTTGATCTTGGCCTTCGAGCGGCGCCAGCGGCTCCAGGCACGGGCCCAGCTCCATCTCGTCGCCGGCGCCTTTGGCCCACCAGTTCGTCGGGTTGACGCCACAGCCCATGAACAGGGCGGCGAACCGCTTCGGGCAGGGCGCGGGCACGTCGCCGGCCATCGCGGCGGCGCCCCAGACGGGGACCGACTCGAGCCACGGCAAGGCCATCGTCACGCCCACGCCCCGCAGGAACGTCCGGCGTGACGCCTGCGTGCTGGCCGCTCGTGGACTTTTCGGCTGCTCGAATTCGCTCATGCTCTTCATTCCTCCGCCTTTTCGCTTTCGACTCGCCTGTTCAGGAACTGCGGGCTGGTGACGATGCTCTCGACCAGACTGCCGAAGCGGTCGCCGTCGGCCGCCAGCCGCGTGCGCATGCGCTTCGATGGTCTCGTCGTCCGAGGGCAGCAGGCTGCGTCCCAGGGCGTAGGCCAGCAGCTTGCGGCAGAGGTTGTCGACAAACTCGTCGCCCCGGCGCTCGTCGAGATACGCGCGCAGCCCGTCGACTCCGTCCGCCTCGCCGCCGCCGGGAAACGTCGCGCGGGTGTCGACGGGCCGGCCGCCCAGGTCGAGCGTGCGAAACTCGCCGACGGGCCCATAGCCTTCGAAGGCCAGGCCGATCGCGTCGAACCGCTCGTGGCAGCCGGCGCAGCTCTTGTCGGCGCGGTGGCGGGCGAGCGCCTGGCGCAGGGTCAGGTCGCCGAGCTTGGCCTCGTCGCTGGGCAGGTCGGGGACGTTGGGCGGCGGCGCCGGGATGTTCTCGCCGAGCAGCCGGCGGACGACCCAGTAGCCGCGCTTGACCGGGCTGGTCCGCAGGCCCGGCGAATTCTTGGTCAGAAACACCGCCATCGGCAGCAGCCCGCCGCGCCCGTACCGGCGCGCGTCGTCGACCCGTGCCCAGCCGTCGGGCCCAAACCGCGGCTCGGGCATGCCGTAGTGCCGGGCCAGGGCCGCGTTGACGAACGTGTACTTCGCGTCGAGCAACTCGTGGACGGCGCGATCGTTCTGGACCAGGTCGATGAAGAAGCGGATCGGCTCCTCGAACATCGCCCGCCGCAGCTCGTCGTTGAAGGTCGGGAACCGCTCGCGATCGACGCTGTTGTGCTCCTCGAAGCGGCGGAAGTCGAGCCAGTTGCCGCCGAACTCGGTGGCCAGGCCGCGGATCGCGGTCGTCGCGCAGCATGCGCCGGGCCTGGGCCACGCAGCACCTCGGGGCGGTGCAGGTCGCCGGCGGCGGCGTGGGCCAGCAGTTCGTCGTCGGGCATGCTCGACCAGAGGAAATAGCTCAGGCGGCTGGCCAGGGCGTAATCCGACAGCGGCCGGATGCCGGCCCCGGCCCCCGGGAGGTCGACGCGGTAGCAAAAGTGGGGCGACATCAGCACGCTGACGACCGTGTCGCGCACGGCGTCTTCGTGGCTCAGCCCGTCCGACTGCGCGCAGCGAGCGATAGAACGCGGCGACGCCGTCGCGCTCCGCCTGCGACAGCGGACGGCGGTAAGCCCGCTCGGCGAACGTCTGCAGGGCCTCGATGTGGCTCGGCTCCGCGGCCAGCCGGCCCTGTTCGACCCGGCGGATGCTCGCCGAGATGATCTCGAAATGGTCCTTGATCGCCTGGAGCGCGGTGTCGCTCGCTCTGATTCTTGCGGGCCTTCGCCAGATAGACCTCGGCCAGCCGCTTGATCTTGGCCTCGGAGCCGGCATCCTTGTCCTCGGCCCGGACGAAATCGAACTCGGGACCCCGCATGAACCGCGACTCGGCGCGCTCGAACCAGAGGAAGCTCGCGTACTGCCGCATCGGGGCGCCGGTGATGAAATCAAATTCCTCCCAGAGCCCGTCGAGCTCGCGCTGACCTTGCTCGTCGAGGATGAGCTCGTAGAGCGGCCCGTCGTCGCGGAAGTATCCCGTCATGCTGTGAAAGCCGGCGCTCAGGAGCCGGCCGGCGTTCTCTTTGTCCTTTTTCGGGTCGAGGTAGACGCGGGCCCGCTCCGAGACGACGAACGCGTCGGGAAAGGTCGAGCAGAAGCGAGCGAAGGCCGGCTCGTACCGCGCGCGATCGGCGGGGCTCGCTGGGCACGGCCAGCGTGCGGGCCGCCGGCGTTCCCGTTGTTCAACTCGTCGGGGCAAAGCCTGCGCCATGCGCTGCCGGCGAGTAGCGCCTCCGGTTCGCCACAAACTGGCGGTTCTTCCAGAGCACGAGCGGCTGCGAGCCGTTGCTGATGCCGCGGGCGGTCAGGTTCTTCACCTCGGGCGTGAGCCGCTGGCGAAGCTCGACCACGAAATCGCGCATCCGCTCGCAGCCGGCCCGCGCGGCCTCCGCTCGACGTCGTCGCCGGGGGGCGGCAGCTCGCGCCACATCGACTGCACCGCGGCGACCGGGCCGACCTCCTCGGTCGGTTCCGTCAGCAACGACCAGACCGTCGCCAGATACTTGGCGCTGATCCCCGCCTCGGCGGCGAAGTCGGCCAGCGACGCCGTCGGCTGGCCGAGCGCCTTCGCGGTGCTGGAACCGCCAGGCGGCCAGGAAATAGTCGGCGTAGTCGGTCCGCTGCCGCTTGTAGAAATCGATGATCCGCCGCACGCAGTACTTGTCGCGATCGGTGTCGGCGACCACCGGGTAAGCGGCGCGAAGGCAAACCCCCGCGGCTTCAGGACGAGATGGTCGGCGACCAACCGCGCGGCCTCGAGGTACTTCTTCACCAGGGCCGGCGACATCGCCAGCGATTCCGCCGAGTTGTCGAAGCCGGCCTCGTTGGCGGGATCGACGGGAAACTCACGCGTCGGCCGGATGTCGACGCCCGTCAGGTCGCGAATGGTGTAGTCATACTCGGCGTTGCTCAGCCGCCGCGCCAGCACCCGGCCGGGATCGCCGGCGTTGCGCTTCGCCTTCGTGCTTGCGGATCGCCTGGATCCAATCGACGATGCCTTGGCGAGCCTCGTCATTCGGATGTCGTTTCGCCTTCGCCGGCGGCATCGTTCCGCTCTTGAGCTGCTCCAGGACGATTTCCCATTGGTCCAGATCCTTCGCGACCGCGTCGGCGGTCGTGTAGGCACTCAGATCCAGGTCGCCTTTCGGCTTTTCCTTGCCGTGGCATCCGAGGCAGTAGGTTTCGACGAAGGGGCGCACAGTGTCGCGGAAGCGGCGTTCGAGCGGCGAAGTCGCCGTGGCTCGTGTTCGTGCAGGGCTGGATGTTCCGTCGTCGGCAGGCTCGGACGCGAATGGGCGCACACAAACGGGTGCGAGCAAGAAAACGAGCACAAGCGACGTGATAATTCGCATGTTTATTTGTGGTTTCCCGTTACGCTGCCGTGCAACTGTTAAACATCTGTTAAGAATACCCGCAATGATCTGCTTGATCAAGCAAGATCATCGATCGCAGGGGTCGCACAGTCGCCCCGCCAACGCGAGCCGAAGAAATGCCAACGCCGCTGGCACAGTGCGCCGCTTACCGGCCTACGTCGCACGCTGGCGAATACTCACAGATAGTCCAGGTTTCATCGCGGGGCAAATTAAATCGGGTTGTTGCCCGCGGCCGCCCCAGGCGCTCATCGACGGCACGCTGGTACGCCAAGAGACGACCGTCCGGAAAGTAGTTAGCATCGCCGTGGTTCTGAATGATCAACCAGATCTTGCCGCACGTGTTCGGCACAACCGTTTCGGGAGCAGGTTCCCAGCGCACAGGCACGGGCGCGTAACTCAATAGATAAAAATGTGCTTCGCCGACCCGCTGGAGCCACGGCATCACCATTAAGTCTTGCACCGGCGCCGGCGGTGAGGCGCCATTGAATACCACCCACTGGTCGCCGGGTACTGTCCGCGAGGCGATCCAGCGAGCGAGACTCCTGTGCAGCACGTCATCGTATGCTTTGTAGGGACTGGCGACGTTAAAGGCCGTACATACGAGCGGGATCATTGCGAGCAATCCGGCCACGACCAAGGGTCCGCGGCTCATCCACTGACGAAGCTGGAGCAGGGCCATGATCCCCTCGCCGATCAAAAGGCAAAACGCGGGGGCCATGTAGAGCATCACACGCGTGCTGGTGCCGTAGGGATAGCGGTGCAGGGCAGCCGCGACCAGAGCGACCGGTAGCGGGGCGAGGAGCAAGAATAGCAAGGGCCGCCGCGCCCGACGGCGACTCATCCGGATGCAGCCGGCGACAACGAGTAGCGTCGCCGCCGTACTGCCAAAATCATTCCCGCCATACGGGTATGCCAGCATGTAGCCGGTATGAATCTCGAGTAGCCACCACGGGAGCCGCCAGGGCTCACCCACGGGGGGAAACGCATCTCTCCAGGTTTCCAGCAGCGGAAGGAAGTGAGCCGCGCGGGCCTGGTGATCGGCGAAACTGGCGAACATGATTCCCCAGCTCAGCGTCATCAAGAGACCATAGGTGATCCAGATCGCCGTCAGGCGAACAGACCGCTCGCGAATGACACTCGCCCCCAGAAAGAGGGCCACTCCGGCCGCTGGGAACACCGCCGCATACGAACACCACACTCCGGCGATCGTGATCCCGAACAGCACCAGCCATGCCCGCTGCGACCGTAGATCACGCCCAACCGCCCAACCCGCCGCCGTCAGCATGAGCGACACCAAGAGATCGATCGCGTATGGCTTGATCTCGGTCGCATGACGAACTGGAAAGAACGAAGCGGCGAGCATGGCGACTGCCAGCAAGACGGTCCGCCGGCTGGCCGCCTCGCGGCAGAAACGCCAGAACAACAAGAGCGACGCCACGCCTGCCAGATAGGGGACCAGTCGCAACGCCCGTTCGCCGGTGCCAAACGCTTGGACCGACAGCCATTCGGCCAAAAGGAAGCCAGGCGGCGCGATCTGGAAATACTCGAGCGGC
Source organism: uncultured Isosphaeraceae bacterium (assembly GCA_963850935.1). Classification (GTDB taxonomy): domain Bacteria; phylum Planctomycetota; class Planctomycetia; order Isosphaerales; family Isosphaeraceae; genus CAWFRS01. The sequence goes on along the minus strand of CAWKNT010000010.1, from coordinate 240,893 downwards.
CTTGTAAGCCCCGCAAGATCGCGCGTGAGAAAGTTGACGGCGACGAACGCCTCGTCACCCCAGAGCGGAAACGCCAACCAATAGCGCACCGACCGCCAGAAAAGCCCGGCGACGACCACGATCAGTGTCGCCTGAGCCAAGCTGGGCCAGCCTAATCGACTTGCAAACGACGGCAATGTTCCGAGCAGGAACGTCCCGGGAAGTCGAGTTCGGGGTTGGGGCGTCCCCGGCCGCGAGTCTGCAGCACAGATGCTTGATGTACGGATCGGCTGGATCTGCAGTTGCGGCAAAATCGGATCCTTCCTTGTTCCAGCGGAATCACCTCAAGAATCGCGAATTGACCGTCAGGAAATAATCCGCATCTTGCACTGCAGCAACAGGTTATGTGTCTGAATCCAGTTCAGATTGGCGCGAAGCGACGGATGGTTCAAGCCGCGCGACCGCGCGGTCGCAAACTATATAAGTCTTTCGATCTCTCGGAGGAAGATGAGTTCTTGTAAGCTTCGCGGGTGCTTTCCCGTGCCCGAGCGTGTTTATTGAACGAGTCCGGCGGGGAACGGACGCAGGCGAGCGATGCGTGAGTTTGTAATCAGGCGCCTTACCATCAACATGCGTAACCGTTAACGGCCGCAACAGGAGTTTTGCAATGGCCCGCGAGAGATTGTTCTCATTCCAAGCCGATCGTGCGCTTGTTGGATTCGAGTACTCGATGCCAGCGTACCCCACCGTGGTCGCATCCAAGACGGCCCTCAAGGCCAGTCGAAGCGTTGCGAGCCCGACCGCGGTGGATCCGAAAGTCGCGGACCAGTTCTTCGTCTTTCAGTTCAGCACTCAGTTGAAAGGTCCGTCTCTCCTCGACTCGGTGGACACAGAGCCGGGTATCGCTGGTTCGGACTCTGAGCCCGATGTGCTTGTCGCGCTCGAGATGCTTTCGTTTCACATTGGTGAGAGCGAGGACGTCGAGAAGGACACTCGGGCTACGATGCGAATCAACTTCGGCAAAGATGAAAGCTCGACGGACAGGCGGTTCGATACCGTCTTCTGGTCGATCGCGGCTGGGCTGAGCCTTTACGATCTGGCCAAGAAGGGAAAGGCCGATCCCAAGGAATTCAAGAGCGACTTCCACAAAAAGGCGTTCGGCAACCGGCCGATAGAGATCCCCGGCGGGCTCGGGTGTCTGTCCTTTGAGGTGATCAAGCACAAAGATCCGACGTGGTGGCAGCGAACATTTGGGTTTCTCCAGAGCGGGACGGGCAAGCGACTCATCTCGGTCCTCGGCTTTCCCGCCATCACGAATGAAGCGATCGACGTGGTTGATGAGCTCTTGGAAAGATTGACAGACAGCGAGCCTGAGCCACTCTTCAAAAGCCGGCCGCTGAAGTTGGCGTTGTCAAAATTCGCGCGCGACTCATTCACGGGCGGAAACCCGCGCGTCAAGATCGGGGCGCTGCGACAGGGATTCTGCATACTGGCGCGGCCGCGACTTCGCTGCGTTGCGGGCCAGCGATCCCGTCTACTATCCCACAATCGATCGGCTCGCGCCGCAGAAGGTGAGCATGAGCGACGTGTTGGCGGGGAACTACGACGACCCACTAAAAAACGTGACCTTCGCTGTGTTCCGCATTGGTACACGGAGCACGAAGCTCGATCCGACGTTCAACTACAATGCATAGTTGCTCCTCTCGTGTTGCAGGCCGCCGTTCGGCGAATTTCAAAGAAAACGGGACAAGCCGGCTCCTCTCGTGAGATTACACTTGTGATGGAGGATACAAGACTACGCGGATTCTGAAATGGCCCAGCGGCAGTACGACATCGCTCTCAGGCACCTCAATGCGCTCTTCAGTTTAGGAGCAGTCGGGGACCTCACGGACGGTGAGCTTTTGACGCTCTTCACAGCTCGCCGAGACGAGGCCGCGGAGTTGGCATTCGCGGTTCTGGTTGATCGCCATGGGCCAATGGTGCTCAAGGTGTGCCACGCCCTGCTTCGCGATTCAGACGACGTGCAAGATGCATTTCAAGCCACGTTCCTGGTCCTGGTCGAGAAAGGCGCGGCGTTTGTGGGTGCGCGATTGTCTCGGTCCGTGGCTGCATCAGGTAGCCTATCGCCTAGCGCTGCGCCAGGTCGGCCAACGTCCGTCGCCAGCGGCACGAGCGGATCGCCGCTGTCTCGGCGACGACGATCCGTTCGAATGAGACTTTCGATGACTTACGGGATGTGCTGCACCAGGAAGTGAGCCGTTTGCCTGAAAAGTACCGCGCTGCCATCGTGCTTTGCTTGATGGAAGGAATGAGCCCGGAACAAGCCGCTCAACAACTGGCGTGGCCGGTCGGCACAGTTCACAGCCGGCTGGCACGAGGCCGAGCGCGGCTGCGGCACCGGTTGCGGCACCGCGGCTTAGCTCCCGACACCGACAATACGCAATCGGAGCTGGCTGCTGAGCCGGCTGTGATACCGGCCGCGCTGGTTGCCGCAACCCGACAAGCGGCGACGCGGCTCGCAGCGGGGGAATTACTGGCCGCAATTGTCTCCGACTCGGTGGTCTCACTTGCGATAGAAGGGCTGAGAACCCAAATGGTGACCAAATTGGTAATTACAGGGGGCGCAACGCTCGCTCTTGGCCTCGCAGTGGCCGCCGCGGGCGTGCTGGGCTATGAGTTTACGGCGCAGGACGGCGCCTCACGGCAATCGACCCAGATAAGCAAGGCTCCGCAGCGAAGCGGGAAGTCCGATAGCTCGCCGGAAAAACCGCCCGCGAAATCCCTGGTCGAGCAGGTCACGATCGAGCGAGCCGCGCCGAACGGCGCGGCGTTCTCGCTGGCCATCTCCCCGGATGGCCGAACGCTCGCGGCAGGTTGCAACAATAGCTCGGTCCGCCTGGTTGATGTGCGCACGGGCGAAGATAAAGTCGCGTGGGTCGGTGTTGCGCAAGGTTACGTTCGAGGATTGGTTTTCACTCCTGACGGCAAGACCATCTGGGGCGTGTGTGACGACAATCGGCTCCGGCTTTGGGATGTCGCTTCGGGAAAATTGATGAAGGAACTCACCGCGCTCGGCGACATGGAGCGAGCTGGCTTACCTCGTGCTTTGCTCGGTACGCTGGCGATCTCAAAAGATGGCAGCCTGATCGCGGTCGGAGGTGGTGGGACCACAGACAAGGCAGGTGTGATAGGCCCGGAAGACACGACATTTTTCGAGGTCCGGGTCTTGGATCCAAAAACGGACCAACTCGTATGGTCGCATCTCGGACGGCGTGGGTACATGTGCCAACTCGCTTTCTCGCCAGACGGCGAAATCTTGGCTAGCGACACGCACAATGAAGTCAAGCTATGGGGCGCCAAAACGGGCGATCTCAAACAAACCCTTAAGCCGACATCGGGGACCGTGTGGTCGATGGCGTTCTCTCCTAACAATGAACTTCTGGCTGGGTACGGGAACGCGAGAGTCGGAACAAACGGTCAAGAGCCGGATGACACTGTGGGACGTGCACACTGGCGCGATCGTCCATTCGATCGACGCGGACGCAGCTCACGGTGCCGCGGCTCCCGGGACGCTCGCGTTCTCTCCTGACAGCAAGTTGATAGCAAGCGCCGGAGTCGGGAAAAAGGAAGGGCGGATCTCGATCGGAGGCAGGTACGTCGGCCTCGGCTCGAAGGTAACCAACCATATCAAGCTCTGGGATGTCGCCAACGGAAACTTGGTTTGGACTTCGGCGGAAGGTGATCTGGGGAATGTGAAGTCGCTGGTATTCTCGCCGGATGGTGAATCAATTTACTGTTGTGACGAGTCTGCCACGACGCGGATCGATGCCCGGACGGGACAGCTCCGGCAGGACTTGATGGCGGTGACCGAGCAACACGCCAAGTAAGCCGTCGCACTGCGGACAGGAAGTCAGCCGTGAACCGGCTTTCTCAAGCCACGGCCAAAGTCTCAGCTCGTCAAGTATTGTGAGGATCCGCGTCGGACCCGCTGGACCGGACCATCCAATTTTCTACGGTCAAATCCGTAAGAGCTTCAAAGTCCTGATCGGCTGTTAGTACGATGAGCTTATGCTGACGCGCCAGCGCGGCGAGCATCATGTCCACCTGCGAAAGCACACGGCCCTTTCGACGCAACTCAATGTAGACCGCTCCGAATAGCCGGGTCGTCTCAGCATCCAAGGGCCACAAGCGAACGTGCCCCAACAAGTGGGTCAACCGACGACGAACTTCATCCGGCTTCGACGTCTGCTGAATCCCAACTTCCAGCTCACACAGGACGGGGTGGCAGGATACGAATCGATGCCCTGCCCGACGCCCCCTATGAATGCGCTCTGCGCACGACCGAAACCTTTTGCAACGCAGCCGAAAGATGGTTGCAGTCGAGAAGGTAGTCTGCCACTAGGCAAGCCCCATTCGTCGACGAACTTGCTCCTTGCCCTGGTGGTGCGCTTTGTGCAACGCCCGCTGCAATTGATCCTCGTCCGCTGCCTCACTCTCCGAACATAGAGCGTCCAGGACGGCGAAATCGCGGTCAATTTCCTCAACCGGCGACTCGCTGTCATCCTCCTTCTCGATTCGCAGCGGTTGACCTTCCCGCCAGTCAGCCGGCAACGGCTCCAGCGGACGGACCTCACCACAACTCACAACGGCCTTCACCATTGAATTGTCCTCGGTGAAAATGACCCTCGACAGCGACATTTTAACTTTGAACGGCGCTGCTTGCCTACTGTTCGATGGGCCATTCAATGACACTGAACATGTCGAGCTAGAGTGACTTTGGCTCACGATGGCGATTGCAGAAGGTCGGAAGCCAAGAGAAGACGAAACCGTCAAGTTGAAATCATCGCGACAAGCGTTTCGATTCGAAACCGCTCCGCCTTCGTTCAGCGAAACACGGAAGCCGCGAATGCCAGCGTGAAAACCGTCACGGTCTTGAGAACGGTAATCGCCAGGATATCCAAATAGGATTGCCGATGGGTCAGTCCCGTAACCGCCAGAAGCGTGATGACGGCGCCGTTGTGCGGCAGGGTATCCATGCCGCCCGCGGACATCGCGGCGATGCGGTGGAGTAGCTCGGGGCTGATTCCCTGCGCCTGGGCGATTTCCAGGTAGCGCTGACCCATCACCTCCAGAGCGATGGAGAGACCGCCCGATGCAGATCCCGTGATGCCGGCCAGCACATTGATTGCCGTGGCCTCCGACAACAGGACATGCCGGCTAACGAAGAAAACCTGGTCTTGAATCGACCGGAAGCCGGGCAGGCTCTTCACAGTATTTCCGAACCCGACCTCCGACGCTGTATTGAAGATCGCCAAGAGGGCACCCATCGTGGCCGCGGAGAGCGCTGCCGGCAACTCGCCCCACCGTCGCCAGGCTCCGACAGCAAGCGCGCTCGCACTTCCCAATAGGAGTGCAACGATCAAAGCCCACGTCGGCGCGGCCACTGCCGCATCAGCCGAGGGGAAGTCGCGCTTGAGAAGCTCGCCAGAGTACCAGGCCGCCACCGACCACGAACTGCGGCTCAGGACGAAATTCCCACCCAGTACGATCAGCAGCGGCAGGACCGCGGCGACGAGGCGTGGTCGAGGCGTCGCTTGCCCGGCATCGGGCTCGTTCGTGTGGTACGCCCCATACCCCTCTCCGGCCGATGCCGCCCGCGCCCGCCGGCCCTCGAGCCAGAGCAGACCGCCTCCGAGGATCGTCACTCCGCCAAGCGTACCGGTCCACGGGGCGGCATAGGTATCAGTCCCGAAATAGCGCGTCGGAATCAAATTGAGGATTTGGGGCGAACCGGGAAGTGCGTCCATCGTGAGCGTAAACGCGCCCAGAGCGATGGCGCCGGGAATCAGCCTCTTGGGGATGTCGGCCTCGCGAAACAGTGCCGCGGCGAACGGATAAACGGCGAACGCGACCACGAAAAGCGACACTCCGCCGTACGTGAGCACGCCGCAGGCCAGGACGACGGCCAGGATCGACTGTCGAGGGCCCAGCGTGCGAGCGATCACCCCGGCGATCGTCCCGGCAGCGCCGCTGGTTTCCATCAGCTTGCCGAATACCGCACCCAGCAAAAACAGCGGAAAGAATGATCGAACGTAACCGGCTGCGCTGGCCATGAACGTCTCGGTGTAAGTGGGCAGTACCGGCCGGCCGCATAGTCCGGCAGCCAACAGTGCGCATAACGGCGCGAACAGGATAACAGGCAGACCGCGGTAAGCGATTGCCATCAGTAGAACCAATGCGAGCAAGATGGCAAATACGTCAAGTCCCATCGCCATTTCCCTCGAGCCGCATGTCGCTGGCAATTTCCTCGGCACTGACCTTACGGTCGCCCTTCTACGGCGACCTCGCGCGGCCTGCGCACGGAATTCAGCGCGAAGGACCGAAAGTCCTTCTGCCGTGCCCTCGCGGCTGCATCTGTGGCAACGCCGTGGAGCATTGCTGCAGTCTGGGCCCTGAGTGCGGCGTACGGCCAGTCACGAGTGGTCGTGAATCTTAACAGAAAAACAGTGGCAGTGTGCGGCGCGGTTAATCGGGACCGGTGGTCCGATCGCAGAGGCGCGGACGTTGTTCTTCCTGTGCCGATTCGCCACTGACGGTGCACAGAGTCGAGTCAGGGCAGGGGAAGTATGTCGGACAAAGACTCGATCGTAATGTTAAGCTGATCGCAACGTTCTATACTCGAAGATATAGTCAAGAGATTGGCAACCGGACTGTACCGGGATTCCTCGCTCTCCCCAACAAAGGAATGCAGCCGTGAAACGCGTGTCCTCTTCTTCGCTGTCACTCTCTTCCTTCACATTCGTCGCCCTGGCCGGGTTCGGCTTCATCGCGGCAGGGCGGGCTCCCGCACGCGCCGACGATCAGGCGGCTGCCGGCGGCCGCGGCCAGGGCCTCGGCCCTGGCGAAAACCGTCACGATCTAGCGGGACACCTTCGGCGTGCCGCACGTCTACGGGCCGACCGACGCCTCGTGCGTGTTCGGCTTCATCTATGCCCAGGCCGAAGATTACTTCTGGCAAATCGAAGACAGCTATCTCCGTTCGCTGGGCCGGGCCGCCGAGGTCTACGGCGAGAAGTCCCTGCCCGACGACCTGGTCAACCGAGCACTCGAGATTACCAGGCTCTCCCAAGACGAATATGAGAGCGCCTCGCCGAAAACCAAGGAGATCTGCCAGGCGATCGCCGACGGCTTGAACTATTACCTCGCGGTCAATCCGCAGGTCAAGCCCCGGCTGATCACGCACTTCGAGCCGTGGCATCCGCTCGCTTTTCGCCGCTTTATCCTCTATCAGTCGTTCATCTACGGCAAGTCGGGCTTGCACGCCGCCGATATCCTCTCGGCCGTTCAGGAAATTCACGACAACAAAGTCGGCGCGGTCGCATTCCCCGCGGACCTGCGCGCCGAGCTGGCGGCGATGGAACAGGACCGGCAAAGCATGTCGGAGCACGTTGGCTCCAACATGTGGGCCGTCCGTCCCGACAAGTCGGCATCGGGCAAAGCGCTCATGTTCATCAATCCGCACCAGCCTTTCTTCGGCCCGGGACAGTGGTATGAAGGGCACGTGGTGAGCGGCGAAGGCTGGAACCTGCTCGGAGCCTGCTTCTTCGGCTCGCCGTTTCCGTCCCTGGGATACAACGGCCACGTCGCCTGGAGCCACACGGTCAACAATCCGGACATCGTCGATCTCTACACGATCACCTTTGACGACAAAACCGATCCGCTCAAGTACCGCTACGGCGATGGCTCGAAGCAGGCCACCGCCTGGACCGACGACGTTGTCGTGAAAGACGCGAAGGGGCCCGTCAGTCGTCGGTTCCGCTTCACCAAGACCCACCAGGGCCCGCTGGTCGCCGTCCGCGATGGCAAGCCGCTCGCCATCCGCCTGGCCAAGCTGGAAGAAAGCGGGGCGATCGACCAGGCGTACGCGATGGGACGGGCGAAGAGCGTGGCGGAATTCAAGGAGGCCATGCGGCCCTGCAACCTGCCGATGTTCAATGCCATGGTCGCCGACACCGGCGGCAACATCTTCTACGTGTACAACGGTGCCGTGCCGAAACGATCTACGAAGTTCGATTGGACAAAACCGGTCGACGGCTCGAACCCCGAAACGGAGTGGCAGGGCTACCTCCGTTTTGACGAGCTGCCGCAACTCGAGAATCCGAAGTGCGGCTTCTTGCAGAACTGCAATCAATCGCCTCTCTCCACAACGCCGGTGGCCAAGGAATTGCAGCCGGGAGAAGTGGATGAGAATCCCAAGGCGAGCCAGTTTCCCCCCTATCGTGATGGCGACCGAACGCGAACGCGACAACCCCCGGGCTCAGATCTCGCGCCGCATCCTTCATTCGGAGGCGCAATTCGATTACGACGAGTGGACCCGGGACGGCTTCGACACCAAGATTCTCGAAGCCGAGCTGCGTATTCCCGATCTGGTGAAGGAATGGGAAGCGCTGTCGTCAAAGGAGCCGGACCGGGCCGCCAAGCTGAAAGAGCCGGTCGAGCTGCTCAAGGGTTGGGACTGCATCAGCGCCGTCGATTCCGTCGCGATGACGCTGTTTGCCGAAGCGTATGACCGGGCCCTGAAGATGATCGCGAAGCGGGACCTGCTGAATTATCCACGCATTCGCGCGCTGGAAGCGACCCTGGCGGACCTGGAGAAAACGCGAGGCACCTGGAAAGTGGCCTGGGGCGAGATCAATCGTCTGCAGCGGATCCACGGCTCGCAGATCGACATGCAAGGCCATGGTGCGTTTCGCGACGATCAGCCGAGTTTGCCGATCGCCGGCGCACCGGGGCCCCTGGGCGTCGTCTTCAATTTCTACACGCTGCCTCAAGCGGGCCAGAAGCGCCGCTATGGCGTCGCCGGCCATTCCTTCGTCGGGGCCGTCGAGCTGGCGGCGCAGCCGAAGGTGAAGACGATTCTTCAATTCGGCGAATCGGGCGATCCCGGTTCGCCGCACTGGTTCGACCAGGCTGCGCTGTACGCGAAAAAGCAGTTCAAGCCATCCTGGTACACGCAGGCCGACGTCGAGGCCCACAGCGAGCGCCACTACCATCCGGGAGATCACACGGCAGGCGCACGAGCGAGCGCGGAGCGATGAGAGAACTGGCTAGCGTTCCAGTCCCGGCACCCCGGCAGCCGCGAGCATCGGCACGAGGTATCCGTGCACGAGGCCGGAGTGAAGGAACAGCCCGACTGGGAGGAGGACGACGGCCCACCGTCCACGCACGTACCAGCCAGAGCCGGCCGCGAAACAAACGTCGCGCCAGGCGCGTATTCTCGCTCGCCACTGGGCTGGTTGTAGCTGAGACGGTGCTCCAAGGCCAGACGTATCGGCAATGACACTCGCGGTGTTAAAATCGGCACAACATCAGCCCGGCGCCTGGTCCCCCAAACCATCCGCACAAGAACTGGGCGGATGGACGCTGTCCGTTCGCGAAGGAAGTCTGGAAGGCGGCCGGCTTTGGCGTCATTGCATTCGACTGCTGACGACATCGAAACCATCCGCTCGACCTGAGAACCGACGTGTTCCCCCAGTATTCATTGATGGAAAGACCGGCGCCACCGTGAGGCTGGCCAGAAGAGGTGGCTTCGATGCGAACCACGGCGGCCTGGTCTGCGATGGGATCTCAAGCGCCGGCCAAGATCTGCCTGTGGGCCGGGATTGCGCTTCTGGTCGCGTTCACTCTCATCGGCGCCATCGTCGGATACCGGTGGTGGACTAGCTGGCCAATACGCCTCGAATTGGGCGAATATCACGATAGCATTCCGCTCGCGTTCTCGCCCGACGGTGCGACAATCGCAACGATGGGATTCCGGTCGCCAGGTCTCCGATTTTGGGACGCGGCCCGTGGTCGGCCTGGTGCGAGCTGGGCCTATCCCTGCGCCGTTAATTATAATTATATTGATATCGATTCGGCTTTCTCCCCCGACGGCCGAACTTTCGCGGCCGTCTGGATCGCCCAGCACCCGCCCGGGACCGAGACTCTGTCGATCGACCTGATCGACGTGGCCTCGGGTCGCAGTCGAGCGTCGATCCCCGCGCTCAGCGGCAGTCTTACAGGCAACATCGCCTCATGTGGTCCAGCCTTCTCCGCCGACGGGCGGTGCGTCCGTGTCGTCGCCGGGACCGGCGGTCGCGGCCAAATCCTCGACTGCGATGTGTCCACCGGACGCATGCTCGCGAGCCAACCCGTCTCACTGGATGTGAAATGGTTCTCGATGGCCCTGTCCCCCGACGGTCGCCTCATCGCCGCGTATTCCTACGCCACGTCGCCTGTTTGGCGCTGGTCGACTGACGTGACCCTCTGGGATGTGGAACGCGATCGTGAGGTCGCCCGGCTGTCCGGCCGGGCGGGAGGTCCGGAGGTTGCGGGGCTGGCCTTCAGCGGCGACGGGAAGACCCTCGGTGTCGGACGCGATGACGGCTCGATCGAACTCTGGAACGTGGGGACGAACAGCCTATGCGGCACGCTCCGGGGGCACCAACTTGGCTTCATTCCGAAACAACTGCAGCTCTCGTACGATGGATCGATCGTCGCCTCGATGGGCTACATCCACAAACCGGCCCCGAACCCCGCATACGTTCGTTTACGCTTGAATGGACTGCTCGGTCTTTTCAAAGACGAAGGCGGTCGACCGGAAACGGAACTGCTCGTCATGGACGCGATCAAGAACCGATGCCTGGGGCGAGCCGCGTGGGAATACTGGCCGGTCCTGTCCCGCGACGGCCGGAAGATCGCCAGCATGCCTTGGGGCTCTCCCATCAGGGTCCGTGATGTCGCACGAGAACCGTAACGGCCGTACGGCTGCGCCGACGAAGTGCCCGGCGCCGGGCCGTGCGCCGCCGCGACGCATTCTTCTTGCCGTCATCCTCCACCCCAAGGTGGAAGCGCAAAAGGCGCAAGGAACGCGGGCGCCAACTGCTTTCATGTGGCGTTTGTAAAGCTTGCCGCCGCTTGTGACAAACAGTGTGTCAAACTGACGCGGCCAAAAGAGACGCTTGTTGCTTCGCCTACGGCAAAGGAAGAATACCGCGTGAGCGGCCGTTGCGGTCGAATACCTGCACACCCAGTGTGTCGCCACATACGGGTGCCCCTGCGATCCATGCACATGCCGCCCGCGCTGTCATCGGCCCAGTCGGGCACATGAGCCCAGAAAACTTTTTCCATCGTCTCCATCCGGCCTCACGCGAAAATGTAGCCCCAGTGCGTGTGGCTTTCCATCACGGCCAACCACAATCCGTCGGGCGACAACGCGATGCCAGTTGGATTCGAGGCCTTCATCGAGCAGCGTTTTGGTGCCGTCTCGGTTTATGAGCCAGGCTTTGCCAGCCGATGAGTCTGTCGCGTAAATCGTGCCGTCATTCGTCACAGCGATGTAACTCGCGTTAAAACCATCGACCATCACTGCTCTGCCGTCGGCGGCGAATCCGATGCCTCGAGGGATCGTCACATCGCTGACCCTGCATCGTGGCTAGTTCGGGCCGTCTGTGCAAGAAGAAGATCCACCTGGGGGTTCACTGCAGATGATCGCAAGCCTCGCCCGCGTCATTCACAAGCGCCACGCCGGTCTTGCGCACGAGTACCGGATAGCGGTCACCTCCGCGCATCCCGACGAATGTGCCGATCGCCGAAAAGACGCGACGAAACAAGTCCGGCCGCTCCCACGCGAGTGTGAAAGCCGCGACGACGCCGGTGCTTGCGCCGCCGGCGCATCGATCGTTCGGGTTGCGAGAAAGCCTGATCGGCCGCCCGTCAGGTGTCTGATGCTTTTCGACCTCGGGGAGAATTTCTTCGGTAATGCAGCGCGCGAGCGCAGTCGTTGAGCGAGTCAAATTCGAAGCTGCGGTTGAATCGCGGATTCTGCGACTCGTTTGCCGAAACGACGACGCCGGATGAAATACCAACAGCGATGGTCACGGGCATTTCGCGCTTGTGAATCAGGTTGTCGAACACAACCGGCGCGCCGAAGCCGAGCGCATCTAGCCCAACGTAGAGGCATGCAGGCTTGTCACCCTTGTACTGCGCCGGCACATAGACGGTGATCGCGCGACGGGTGCCGGGATAGATCCGCGAACCTTCAAACTCAAACGAAATGGTGTTCCCCGTTGGCACACCTCGCTGTGGCTTCGAGTCGGGACCGGGCTCGTAGTTGTCGATCCCGCCAGGAGGTGAAGCGGTTGATTGGGCGTTGAGCTTTGCCTCGCCGCACACCAGGGCGCTGGCGATGACACCGCGGAGGATGGATCTGGTGAAAATGTCGTGCATGGGCAGTCCATTGGCGAGCTGGGTTAGCGGTCAATTGAGCGTATCAGATCTTGCTGAGCCCAGCAAAAGGACGTCCGCGAGCGGACATTCGACGCCGTTATGATCCTCCTTGGGTTAGGGGGGTCATCCCTTCTCCGGCCCCGCGCTGGCCCAGAGCCTATCGAAGTCTTCTATAACACGGGGGCCACGGCCCATTCGCGTCAGGACACCTGTCATGTCGAGGCCCCAAGCCGCGGCCAGCGCAGTGGCGCGCGCATTATCGGCGGGGATATCTATGGTCACGGCTTCCGCCGCGTAGTTTCGATGCGCGTCGGCGAGTAAAAGCCGCGCGGTCCGTTCGCTCGCGATGCACGGCCCAATCCGCCTCGCCTTTGAACCGGGGCGAGAGAGCAGGAACCCCACAATCTCTCCTGACTCGACGGCTACTTTGAGCGAGTCGGGTTGTTCTTCGACCAGCCTGCTCAGCAGACGGCGGCGGTCGGTGCCGGTGACTTCGCGGTCGAGTTCGCCGACGCGATTGAGCACTTTGGAGGGTGCTAACGCATCGAGCTTCGGCGGCCCATCGGCCGGAGGCAAGACGCCCTCATAGCGCGCGATTGTCGACTCGGCCACGAAACCTAGCGATTCGTAAAGGGGACGGCCGAGTGACGTCGCATCTAGGCGAAGGATCCTCGCACCTTTTGAGTCGAGATCGTCAAGGGCGCGCGTCATCAGGGCCCTGCCAATACCGCGGCTCCGGAATAATTCGTCCACCAGCATCATGGCGATCCAAGCCACAATCCCAAATCGGCATGTTGTAACAACACCGGCGGGTATGCCATTGAGCTCGGCGACGAAACAACCATCCGGCTGCAAGTCGAGCAGCCGTGTCCAGTCGCTCTCCACCTGGTTCCAGCCAGCACTCTCCTTCAAGCGCATGCCCAGGGGGATATCTGCACGGATCATCCCGCGAATACGCAGCACCGGTTCAATCCTTGCTTTCTCACCAATGATTCAGCGAAAACCGACTCCAGATAGAGCCAATACAAACTTCGGCGTTGGCCGTGACGAAGCCTTCGGCATGACCGACCGCCGCCAGTGCGCGAACCGTAGCGGAAGCTACCTCGGTGCGATCGAGTCTGCGGGAATTTCCGACTGGTTCAACGCCAACTTTCCATTTCAATCGAATACCAGATTCCAAATTCAAGCAGCCGGGATGCCGAACTGCCGATTTGGAACCTGGAATTCCGCTTAGTCACGGACGCAACAGAGTTAGTACGCGTCGCTGCTGATCACTTCCCCTCCCATTGTCGTGCCCAACTGCCGCCAGACGCCCAGGGATATCGAGTTCTTCACAAAGCGAACGCTGCCATCGGCGAAGAGCGAATTGACGCCTCCGGGATGTCGGCTGCGCGAACCAAACAAAGAGTCGTTGTTCGGAATCGTAGTCACAGGCTGCGGAGCCGTCGCCCCGACCCAGGTGCACGGTGGATTGTTCTGGTACGGGTAATCGCAGTGGTTAAGGTCAGAAACGTCGGGGCTCGTGCTATTGGGACCGATGAAGGTTTCGAAGCCACCGGCGGGAGACCACATGATCATGCCGCGGACGTCGTCATGAAGGCCGAAGGTTCCAGTCCCCTTGCTGCCCGCTCCCTGAATTACTTCCGATACGAGCAATGTATTGGACGTACCATCGGTAATCGACTGTATGCCCACCACGTACGGAGAGGTGAGCAAATCCCCGAACGGTGCGCCTCCAAAACACGCATTGTTGGGATCGCCGGGATTCAATCCCGCACAGCTCGACGCGGTGCTGAGGTAGTTTCCGGGCGGATCACCGAAGATCGTATTGCCGTAATTAGCCGCGTAGTTGTACTTGGGGAGAGTTCCGTAGCTGCTGTTGGCATTCTCATTCCAGTACTGTTGCGTGTCGCTCGGACAGCTATAGGTCTGCAACCGGATCTGCGTTGCGGTCGTATTTACCGGCCCGCCGTACGTCCAAATGCCGTTAGGATCGGCGGGAGGCCCCGACTGGTTCCAGCTGTTGTAGACGTTGCCTCCTTCAATCCAGGGCAGCGTGAAAATGTACCACGTTCCCCAACCCCAGCTTACGTAGCCGGGCGGGAAAGAATTATGGGTGCTGAGGTAGTTGTGCATCGCCAAGCCGATCTGCTTCATGTTGTTGGTGCACTGGATGCGCCGGGCGGCCTCGCGGGCCGACTGCACCGCGGGCAACAAGAGCGCGATCAAAACCGCGATGATGGCGATCACGACCAGAAGTTCGATCAGCGTGAATCCTCGATGATCCTGCTTCTTCATGGGAATTAGCCTCGTGGAAGTTAGGGATGAGACATGATTTGCTCTTCACCTGCGTGAACCTGCGCCCGCATTGCGCGGTCGAAATCTGCCGCTGGATTCCAATTCTTCCTTGGCATCCTTCTTCTTGACATCGAAATTGAATTCGTTGGGCTGACCTCCCTTGACCTCGGCGGTCAAGTTACTGTCACGGTTGAATAGTTTGGAAACCAGGTTTTTGGGTGCCGCAGCAGGTTTGCCCGGGACATTGTGCAACAACTTAGTCTCAGCCACGTCGGTAAAACTGGCGATGACAACCTTGTACGTCCCCGGAACCAAACCCTCCGCCCGAGGGATCGAGTACTTGCCATCATTGATCGTGGCCTGCCCAGTGGTGGGGAGTTTATCCGAGGTAGGCGCAAACTGGATCGTGCCCTTGACCAGCGGCTGTCCATCCAAGGTTACCGCCCCCGAGACACCTTCTCGCGGCAGGCCATCGGATGCCCCTCCGCAGCCGCTTGCTCCCGCCAGCAACACCCATCCCAGAACGCCTCGCGTCCACATATGCGAAATCGACATTCAATTGCGCTCCGTGAGAGATTCGTTCCGCTGATCCTTTCCGCTTCGTCGGCGAAAAGTCAGCGCGCAGACACGCTCTGGCTTATTCGCCCCATTTTTGCTCTCGAAAGCGAATTCTCAGAGGCTGGACGATCGAGGCACTGGCTGCACCTGAGAGAGGTGGTCGATTCGGTGCAGATGCTCGTGTCCAACCAGATCGCTGACGTCTCTAAGGATGATGCACCAAGAAGGTCGACACAATCCGATTCTTGTCCAAAAAACACCAATTTTAGGCCATGTAGACCCTCAGCATCTGATCACTCGAGCGCGTTGCGCCGACACTTTTACGGTGAGTCGGCCCCGCCAGCCTGCGTACGACCCGGGTTGTCGTGCCTGCGGTACGCCCCGATTACGTCGATACCGACTTCGTCTCCCACGGTCTAAATGGGCACAATCATCCGCGAACCGAACGTTACTTTCGGCTTCCGAAGTTCATCGCGAGCCTACCGCCGCAATGGAATTCGGCGGCGAGGAAGGCGCCTTTACTAACAATTTGAGCCATTGCTTAAACGGCTGCAGATAGGCGCTTTCCACCTCGATTGAGCCAGGTTCGTCGGTCAACATCTCGAGGAGAATCCGCCGAAAGTCTCCCACGGTCTGCTTGCCCTCGACTGAGTCAGCAAGGTTCACGAGCTCGGAAGGATCGCGCGACAGGTCGTAGAGCTGCTCGGAGCCGGTGCCGTCGCGAATATAGTGCCGTCCGGCGTTAACCAGTGACATTTGCAGTCCCTCTCGACTGAGCTTGTTGTGTGGCTGTGGCTGAAATGCGTTGGCGTGTGCGAGCTCGGAGAGGCCTGGCGTGAGCTTGGGAGACTGATTTCCGGGCGCTTTCGACCAAAGGGCCGACAGGGAATGGCCCGGAAACGGTGAACCGGCCGCAAGACCCAACTGGTCGACCACTGTAGCTGCCAGGTCACGCAGACTGACCGGGTTATTTACGGTTCGGCCAGCGGGTGCGTCCGGCGAGAGTATCACGAGCGGGACAGCGATCTGATCGAGGTAAAGCGCCGACCCGTGGCGAAAGACGCTATGATCGCCGAACGATTCTCCATGGTCCCCAGTAATGACCACCAGCGTATTTTCGAGCAGACCTCTGTCGCGAAGTTCACCGAGCAACCGGCCCAGCGTTTGATCGAGGGAGGCGATGCAATCGTCGTAGCAATCGCGCGCCATCAAGATATTCCGTATCTGTTTCTTTTCCTTGGGAACGTCACGGAAGTCGAAGAGGAACTCGTAGTCTTTTTCTGTCTTGGGCCGAATCCCGAAGCGACCGGAATGTTCCGCCGGTGGCACATACGGGTCGTGAGCGTCGTAATAGTTCAAGAAAGCGAAAAAAGGACGATCTCGCCGCTCTCGTTGCAGCCATCGGAAGAAGGCGTCGTTGATCTCGTTCGCGTCCCGGGATTGCAGGTCGATCCACTTGGAGGCGTAGAAATCGCCGCGTGCGATGATGTGCTTTAAGATCCAACTGCCAGGAACTGTGCGGCCCAGCAGGTAACGAGGTGTGAGCGGATAATCCTCATAATCGACGAAGCCGCGATCCAGCCCGGTCTCATAGCTGCAGCAGCGCGTATTCGCGGCGAAACCGACGGTGTGATAACCACGCGACGCCAGGTATTCGGCCAGGGTAGGGTAACTCGCGTCAAGTGCGTAGTTCCACTGAGAATTAAGCTTGTACGGCCACTGGCCAGTGAAGAAACAACTATGCGAGGGATACGTCCAGGGGGCTGGCGCCAATGCCAGGGTGTAACGGACGCCCTGCCGTGCCCATTCCACGAGGTTCGGGCTGGTATTTCGACCATAACCATAGAGACTAAGATTGGAGGCGCGGACGGTGTCCCAGACAATCAAGACGACGTTCCGGGCACCCGCGGCCGGCGCCGGCAAGGCCTTTTTCGCGAGGTATCTCCGAATCGCCTGCTGTCCAGACGAGAGAGCCGCCAGAGCAATCAGTAGACCGATAAGAAACGCGGAGGTGTACCGCACACGTCGAGGCCTACGGACGCAGCTCTCGATCGTATTGGCGAGCAAGCGCCCCAATCCCGCGGAGAAAAGCAACGTGCACACGCCATAAAGGGAAAGTCGGAGGAGGGCAGCCCAGATAGCGAGCGTTGCGAACAGCCACGCCGTTGTACGCAAAGACATGGGCTTGGGCCGCATCGAAGTCAGGACGACCAGCACGACAGCCGCACTCCCCAGGAGCGCCGCGTGGACGGTTGGGACGCTCCAAGGAAAATCGCTTCCGCTCCAGTGGTACCTGAGATCATTATAAAAATACTTTCGATAAACGATTACGAGCAGATCCAGATACCCGCCGCAAAGGCCCAGCGCCAACGCCAGCAAGACCGTTCCCGTCGCAGAAACGGGGCTTCGGCTGGACAGGCTGCGTGTCCCAGATTCGAGCGAGCTTTCGTCCATCGACCAGGGTTCTCCCATTCGTCGCGGAAGATTGTTCCGAAAAGTTATGGTGCGAGCACCGCGCTACCAATGTAGCGACTCAATCAAACAGCGTGATAGTTCTGTATCACGCCAGTCCCAAAGCCGCTCGTGATGCAGGTCCACGTTTGTCGGCGAAACGTTCCATGTACTGGGGTAAGAGAATGCGCCGAAGCCGTGCACACCGATCGAGACGGCAATGGTCAGATACGTGAACGCAAGAAGAGCGCACGCGTGCGTGTGGATCCAGTCGAGTCCAAACGCCAGAACGACGGCGAAGATGGGAATAACGTCGGTCCAGTACCGCGCGCGAAACAATGTCCGCCCCACCAGACGGAGTATTTCGACAGCAGGAGAAAATAGGGAATGAGCGCCGCAAACAGCCAGGCGATCAAGCCCTGTGAGGCGAGCCGACGTGTCACACCCGGCACGGCCGCGACACCGAGTGCGACGGCGATCCACGGGCTGAAAATGAATAGGCCGCGGTTGGGGCTGAACAAAGTTCCCACCGCCCCTTCGACCAGGCTTCCTGACCACGGGCCGCTGACACCGTGAAGTTGAGGGTGCATTTCCTCAAGCCGCGCTTGCCCCCCAGTGAGGGTTCCGAAATTCCAATAGTTGTAGTAGAGCAGTAGGCCGGCTCCGAAAATCGGCACGGGCAGAAACCAGGCGAGGCTCCGAGGCTGCGTCCGAGCGATCCAGGCGACGATTACGACTACAAAAAGCGAGTCCATGAGCCGCGATGTAAACAAGAGGGTTGCAAACATGCCTGCCATAAACAACCGCCAACGGGGGACTCTGTCGGGGTGCAATATTGCCATGGCTGCAATTAGCGCAAGGGCCGCCGGCCCGTGCTGCCAGGCCGCCTGACTCGCGTGAGTCCAAAGGTCTGAGCCTAGAAACGCCGCCAGCACCGCTGGCAGGGCTCCGTGCCGCACTCCCAAACGGAGGAGGAAGCGGTAGAGGATGACCGCCGCCAGCGCGACTAGCGCGCTCATGGACCACTTCGCCATCCGCCGACAGTTTTTCATCGCTGGCACGATTTGGCGGTCCCAATGCGGTCTCCGCGAATCAAGGTAAGCAACCTGCGGCGCAACAAACGGCAGCATCAGCAATGCCGGAGCAACTGGGTAGCACGAAACGATCCGGTCGTGGGATAGCGCGACGAACGGCGGCACGCGATCCCCTTCGCGCAGGAGCGGTGAGAAGCGATCCAGAGAGAATCCTTCCCCACGCGCGAGGGAGAGAGGCAGCAAAGTCGTCGCCAGTGTGTCATCGGTGCCCAGCTCCCGCGCGTTGGCGACGTACACCAAAAATAGGCACGGGCCTAAGATCACTGAAATCCGCCAGCCCTGACCCCGAGATGGTGCTCTGCTGGGTGAGCCTTTCTTGGCAGATGGATCAGAGGCCTGGCCTATCATCGTCGAGTCCTCGTCAATACACGCAAGTCGACCGCTGGCCGGAGATTGGGCCGGCGCCAAGCGGTCCCTCGGGCTCGATGATCGTATAGGTCTGGTCGACATTGAAATGCTCGCGAGTGTTGACGGCACCACTGGGCCAGCGAACAGCGAACTTAGTCACTTCGGCGCCCGTCCCCATGGCGATCAAGAGTCGCGGGTCGTGCGACGACTCCATGCTGTATCCCCCCTTCAGCTGCCGATAGATCGCAGGGTCCCCGCGACGATTTCGACCCGAGCGCCGACGGCGTCGCGATTGCTTAGCGACCCGCGCAATACGAGCCGGATCCAATGATAACCACTGCCTGAGTCGTTGCGCAGAATGGCAGGGTCCTGGTCCTTATGGTAGACGATGATATCGATATCGCCATCTTCAAAGTTGCCGCTCGATTCGCGACCGATTTGCACCTCAACCTCGCGGTCGCTAAACTTCTGCGCGAAATATGCGAGGCTCCATTTCGCGAGCGCCGGCCAGTCGTCGATCATCCCCGTGATGACGATTGGGCGATTGGCGCAGTAGTAATTCTCGAGAAACTCTCCGCGCGAGTTTGTGCCGTCGTTCGATCTCGGACGACTTGGGATGGAGACGGTTGAGTTTGCGATAGGTCGCGAGCAGCCATTCGCGTTTCTCGAGACAGTTGCAAACGCGTTCCACGCCCTTCAAGTAGGGAATGCTGACTGCCAGGTCGATCTCGGCAGCCGACTGCGTCGGCGACAGCACGCGCGAGTTCAAGCTCGGCTGCTCGGTTCATCCTGATCTCCTCAGCCTCGTCCATATGACCTAGCTCGGATCAAGAATCCATCGGCGGAGGCGTCAAATTATCTGTCGAACCGTCTGACCCGGTCAGAAGAGACCTTGGTGCTGTGATCGCTGCCGCGGGCAATTGCGTCGCGGAGGCTGGGATGATGCCCAATGGGGTCGGCGGGGGAGTCAACCGCTGAGTCTGACTGGGCGGCGGAGCAATTGCAAAGTTCTCATACGGTGTCGGAGCCGGTGTCGGATACGGCGTGGGTGAGGGTGTCGGTGACGGGGTTGGCGGTGGTGTCGGCAGCGGCGGCGTCGGAGTAGGGGGTGGGGGCCCAAGTGTGACGGTGATGTTGGTTCTAAAGTAGACAACGTTGTAGTCGAGCGAGTCGAACGATCGGAAAACGACCGTTAGACTCAGATTGGCATCCACCGGTAGTACTGTCCCCAGCGGCGACGAATAGATGAATGTTCCGGGAACGTTCACGGTCTGGTCGCCAACCGTCGCTGTGGCGACTGCATTCAACTGGGTGTCGCTTAGCGGCGTGGCATATTCGATGGCCTGCGGACGAGGCCAGGTGATCGTTGTCTGAGCTGCGTACACATTGATGGTCGTCGAGCTGGTGACGATCGGATAGTCGGCCGTGTCGGCCGGCGTGAAGACAACCGACGGCGGCTGATCGGTAAGGGCATAGAGCACCGTACCTGCCGGCGGCGAGTACGTAAAAGTTCCGGGCACGCTGGCAGTGGCATTGAGTTGAGCACTCGTGAGCGGCGTGCCGTAGACGATGCTTGCGGGGTTGTTCCAGGACAAGACCGGCGGTGGAAGAGCGCCATTTGTGGACTGGAACCTCTGGCGTAAATGTTGGCGGCTCAGGCCGGAATTAGCCTGCCCGATTCAGTATGCTTGGCTCGTGGGTGTTGGCGCACGACCCCCGATGGTTGCGAACAGCGCGTTCACATAAGTCACGGCGCTCACGTGGTTGCCGGTTTTCGAGACCACGGTCTTAAAGTTGTTGGTGAGGGCGCTCTTGCTCACGCCACTCGCCAGCTGCTCGAGGGCATAGTTCAGCTCGGCAGGATCCGGAGCGCAGCGGAATTATGTCTGGTAGAGACCGGTAACCAACGTCACGTTCTTGTTGGGTTTGGGAGGCTGAGGCTTCGGAATTCGGTTCACGTGGCGGCAGTCAAGGGCCGAACGGAGTCCGCCAGAGCCTTGTTTAACCGCTGACCGGAAAGCAACGTTCTGTTTTCGAGTCCGTGCATGGTAGGAGTGATGCGCCGAGAAGGACGTCGCAATCTTTTGAAGGTCGCGAGAAAGGCTCGCTTGAACCCGCGCAGCACGATTGAGCCTCCCGAAGACGACCCCCGCAGTATCCTCCCGTCGCAAACACTGTCAAATCGAATAGGACATGCACTTCGATCAGTCAAGGACGTGTTTCACTATCGCCACAACTTGCAAACGCGTCCTTGAACCGCAGCGCGATGAAACTTACCACAACAGCCTATTTCGACCCACGGAAAAGGCTACGGGTAAGATCAAAGTTAAAACGGACATCGTCCGGCTGCGGCAGTTTCCCGGAGACATTGTACATGACGAACGGCACCTCGGATTCGTGCAGAGATCCGTGGGTCCGAAAGGTTGGGGGCAGCTCCTCCGACTCGGTTTCCAGCTCGCCGAACACTGTATCCTTGTCGCCCAGAACGACCAACTCGCCGATCCGGTCGGCCATGCTGTGAAACCGCCGCGCTGCCTCCTCTCGGGTCAGAACGGCCTCGACTCCTTTGAGGTCTCGGATAATCCGCAGGGCCGACGACGCATCGTTAGGAGACTTCAACCAGACCCAGCCTGTCCCACCAAAGGTGCGGTGGTGCTTGACATAACGGTCGCGCCCTGCCGAGAGAGCAAACCGGAGCTCGAGGCCGCGATTCTTGCAAGCTTTCTCGAGATCCCAGCAACGGGTCTTGGCGTTCATACCATGGTCGGCCGTGATCAAAAACGCAGCGTCGGGCGCGACCGCGACGGCTCGTCCCAGGAGCGCATCGATCCTCGCGAGATGTTCTCGTGACTCGGTCGCATCCGGCGGCCAGGTATGCATCGGAAAATCTGTTGTGTGAACATAAAGGACGCGCAGGTCAGGCCGCGTCTTTAACAAGTTGATGGCGAGTTCCCACAGCCAATAGTTGATCTCGCGACTGTAAATCGGAGGCGCGGGCCCATTGCGTTGGACCATTTCCTCCGTCGGTGATTCCGCCGCAACGGCGATCTCAGTGCCCCGGGAAAGGAGCGCGATCGTCTTCTTCTTGGCTGTGAGCAGCGCGGACTTGACTCCCTGGCGAGCCGCTCGTTTGAACAGAGTCGGCAATCGTAGATATCCGGAGCTTTCCATGTACTCAGGACGGCCGGTGGCTTCGTCAAAGAACGAGTTGCCGGTGATCCCATGTTGGTCGGGCCAACCGCCGCAGCAGATCGAGGCGTTATTGACATTCGTGACCGTTGGCATCACGGCTTGTACCTGCTTGGACAATCCTTTGGCCATCATCCCCTTCAAAACCGGCATCTCACTTTGCGCGACATAGTCGGTTCCTAGACCATCGAACATGACGATGACAATGCGCTGATCTCCCTTGATAAGCGGCGAATCATTCACCGGCGCGGGGGGTTGCGCGCCGCGGGCAAACGCGCCGATAAAGCAGAACATGAACATCGGTCCAAGGACTATTCTCACGAGTAAGCGTCGCATAAATCCTCGGTGTTTCGACGCAAGCGCACACGTCGGAAAAGGTGTATCTAGGGCGCACCCAAAGCTCACGTTCGCCCCTATTATATCGTCTCGTTTATGAACATTTCGAGAAGGTCGCGCGAAGCCGCGGAATTCACCTTTCTTTTATTTGAACCTGCCTTGTTTGTCAGGTACGATCCGGGCGTGACAGTCACGATCGCTGAGGTCCAAAGCATCCCGCCGAACTTTGCGGAGATCCACCATGATCCGGAGGCGTCCGACAGCGAGATGTTTTGTCGTGCTGCTGGGGCTTGGCGTGCTGCAGCCGACCGTGCACTTGGCGGCAGGCGACCAGACCGCGGCGAAGCTCGAAACCGCGATTTTTCAATCCGGAATCAACGGCTACGACGGTACTGTCGACATCGAGCTCTGGGCGCTGGCTCCGACCACAATCCTCGACACCAACCCCAACGCCACGACCGATGCAAACAACGACGGCGGGGAAAGCCAGATTCTCCTTCGATTCGAAAAGATCATCGGCAACGGCCCAGGCCAGATACCACCGGGATCGTTGGTGCGGTCCGCGACGATGATTGTCAGCGCGTTTGATCAAGGGGATACGGTTTACTTGCACCGGATGCTCGTGCCGTGGCCGCGGCAAGCGACCTGGACCACGTTGGTCGCCGGGGTCACCGCGGATGGGCTGGAGGCGTCACGGCACCGCGAGAGCTTTACATTCGGCAAGATCGCGGCCAACTCGTCGGCCATCCCATTCGACGTGACCGACTCGGTTCAGGCGTGGGTGAATGGAGCCGCCAATCACGGCTGGGTGTTTATCAATAGTGGCGGCAACGGTTGGGACTTCTACACACATGAATTTGAGGATATCAAGCAGCGTCCCAAGCTGATCGTCACGTACAAGCCACCGAAGACCAAAGGAACGGCAATCGCTGCCGACAGCGTTAGAGCGAACGTCACTGACACGCGTATCGAGCCTTGAGGAGGATTGACATGAAGGTTCCAGAGCCTGGTACCTGGCACGCCGACCCCAGTCACTTCCGCCGTGTGTCGCGCAGAGACATCCTTCGAGTCGGTTGGCTGGGGGGGCTCGGTCTTTCGCTCGGCTCGTTTCTGAAGCTCGAAGCCGCCGCCCGAGGCGCAGGGCAAGCCAGAAGATCGAACCGAAGGCGACCTCGGTGATCCATATCTATCTCCAGGGTGGCTTTGCCCACATGGACAGCTTTGACCCCAAACCCGACGCACCCACTGAGTACCGGGGAATACTTGACGCGATCGAGACCAAGCTAGCCGGCGTGCGATTCAGCTCGCACATGCAAAAGACGGCGCAGATTGCCGATAAGTTGACGATCGTTCGGAGCATGACTCACACAGAGGTCGACCACAGTCGCGGCGAGCACAGCATGTTCACGGGCTATCGTCCCAGCCCAGCTTTGGTTTACCCGAGCTTGGGCAGCGTGACGGCGCAGGAGCTTGGCCCTCGCGACGACATGCCTCCCTATGTGTGCTTGCCCAACCAAGGAAGTCAGTTCCTGGGCAGCGGCTACCTCTCCAACGCGTGCGGTCCGTTCGCACTGGGCGCCGACCCGGCGCGGCCGAGTTTTGCCGTTCGAGATCTCAAACCTCCCAAGGGAATCGACGACGCCCGCTCGCAAGACCGTCGCGAGTGGAAACACCTGGTCGACGACCACTTCGCACAGCGCGAATCGGACGACGCGTTAGCGACGATGGACAGCTTCTATCAGCGTGCCTACGGGCTTTTGAGCTCGCCACAAGCCCGCGAGTCATTCAGCTTGAAGGGGGAGTCGGACACGACCAAGACGCTCTACGGAATGATCGGCGAGGGCTTGGGCGTCTATCGCGAGCGGCGCCCGCTTCTTGATTGCGCGGCGCTTGATCGAGGCGGGTGCTCGATTCGTTACCGTGAACTTTGGTGCGTGGGACACGCACGCCTACCATTACCGCGGCATCGAGACTCAACTACCCGACTTCGACCGGGCGTTCGCGGGGCTTATCACTGATCTGGACCGCCGCGGCTTGCTCGACTCGACACTCGTCATCGTCAATAGCGAGTTTGGGCGGACACCGAAGATTAACGCCGGCGGCGGCCGCGACCACTGGCCGAGAGTCTTTTCGATTATCCTCGCGGGCGGAGGCATCAAGCGTGGCCATGTCTTCGGTGCGTCCGACGCGCTGGCCGCCGAGCCCGCAAGCTCACCGCTGGGCGTCGAGGACTATGCCCATACGATCTACCACCTACTTGGCATCGACGCTCGCAAAGACCTGATGTCGCCGGGGGACCGGCCCCAAGCGATCGTCATGAACGGCAAACTTGTCAGAGGTCTGCTGGCGTGAGACCGTTTCAAAGAGACTGCCGTCGGTGGAATGGTCCAGCTAAACGGCCTTGCGTGATTCCGGGAGGGCGAGGCTCCGTCCGAGCTGGATTGCGCCGAGGCTCGACCTCCCAGCATCGTGCAAGGGCATTTAGATTGGGTTGCGCTTGGGCTCGCTGGGCGAGTGCCATTGCTTGCGACCATCTTGTAGGTTCGCGGAGCATCGTTCGCGCGTGTTTGGCCATAAGCTCATGGATCTGGCTGTTTGTTCTTTGTGCGCCTCTTCCGGCATCGCCGCCAACTGTCGAGTCGATCTCGCCGGGAATCGGTGCGCGTGGCACAGCGTTCGACGTGACGCTCATGGGTGGCAAGCTCAAGGACGTCAAGGACCTGCACTGGTATGGGCCCGGTCTCGACTGTCGCGGGATCAAAGTACTCTCCGATAACGAGGTACGCCTGACGCTGATTGCAGCATCCGATTGCCGGCTGGGCGCCGACGCGTTCCGCGTTCGTACGCCGGGCGGGCTTTCCGGGCTCAAGGTGGTGAACGTCGGCCGATTCTCGGTAACCGGTGAGGTCGAGCCGAATGATGATATCAAATCGGCTCATGACATCTCCTTGAACACGACGGTGGCGGGCGTCGTTGAGTCCGGTGACGTCGACACTGTGACCGTTGCCCTCAAGCGAAACCAGAGACTGTCCGCCGAGGTCCAGGCGATTCGGCTTGGGGGCGAGATGACCGATGCGGTCCTGACCATACTCGGGCCGGATGGCAACGGCCTCGCGACGGCCGACGACACGTCTGCGACGCGGCAGGATCCGTTCATCTCCGTGCTGGCGCCGGTGGAAGGAACGTATGCGATCCAGGTACGCGAAAGCAGCTACCTGGGCGGCCCGAGCAGCACGTACGCGCTGCATGTTGGCGATTTTCCCCGACCTTCCTTTGTTTTCCCGCCAGGGGGAGCGGCCGGTAAGATGGGCCGTATGACTCTGGTGAATGTTGATGGCAGAAGGGACATCGCGACGATCACTTTTCCGGCGGAGGCCGGCCCCTGGTGGGAGTTTTACCCGACGTTTGAGGGTCGCATCGCGCCGACGCCGACGCTGGTTCGTGTCCGCCCCTACGAATGCGTTGATGAGTGTGACGCAGGAGAAACTTCGCCAGACGCCCGGCCAATATCGCATGCATGGCCGATCGCCTTTCACGGCACGATCGGCGGTCCAGGCGATATCGACGCGTTTTCGATACCGGCACACAAGGGAGACGTCATTCAGGTCGAGAGCTTCGCGGAACGGATCGGTTCCAAACTCGATACGACGCTGGAGATCTATGACCCCGCAGGCGAGTTGATCGCTCGCAACGACGACGACTCCACACACGACAGCCTGGTTGTCCTCCGACCGATGGCCGATGGAGCGTATCGCATTCAGATCGCGGACAAGCGCGGCGATGGGGGCCCGGGGCACATCTACCGCGTCGAGATCGAACAATCAACGAAGAATCTGACATTGTTCCTGCCGGGCCCGACTCGAAAGTCGCAGGACCGCCAAGTAGTTGCGGTGCCGCGCGGCAATCGAGTCATGGCTTACATCGGCGCTCAACGCGATGGTTTCGACGCTCCAGTCAGGCTAAGAGTTGGGCCGTTGCCCAAGGGTGTCAAAATCGATGCGGCGGAAATTCCCGCTGGGAGCTATCTCACTCCCCTCGTATTTGAGGCCGCGGCGGATGCCGCGCTCGGAGCGTCGCTGATCAAGCTCGAGGGGACTGCCACCACCTCTGACGGCCCGATTGTAGGGCCCTTCCGGCAAACGGTCGACCTCATCGCTGGATCCGGCGACAGTGCTTACCAGTCGGTCGACGTGGAGTCGCTCGCCGTCGTCGTGACCGAAGAGGTGCCCTACAAAGTGAGGCTCTCGGCGCCTATGACACCCGTAGCCCAAGACGGATCGATCAGCGTCATGGCAGCGGTCGAGCGTGCGCCGGGGTATGACGAAGCTGTCGAAGTGTCGCTGCCTTACCTGCCGCCTGGTGTGGAGATGGAAGGACCGGAGATTGCCAAGCCGGGCGAGTCTCAAGTGGTCCTGCCTCTTTTTGCACGGTGCGACGCCAATCCCACTCGCTGGCGGCTCGCGGCCGAGGCACGCACGGTGCCGCCGCGTCGCGACCGCCGGGAAATGACGCTGGCGCTGATGGCCCAGATCGACCCGATGGCGCTCGCCGGTGGTGGCGGAATGCGCAGCGCCGGCCACCGGCTGGCGATGCGCCGCGAGTCTCGTCGCAGTTGGTCGCGCTGGAACTCGCCCCGGCTCCGGTGACCGGCCGGATCGAACCGGTGTCGGTCGAACAGAGCACAAGCGTCATTGTCACTTGCAGCCTCGAACCCGGCCAGCCGATCCCTGGGCGTGCTCTGGCAACACTCGAAGGACTGCCACCACGGGCCACAGCGGAAACCGTAGAAGTCGCACAGGGGGCACAGCTCGTGCGTTTTCGGGTCGCGGTCGCGTCGACGACTCCGATCGGCGAACACAAGACGCTCGTCTGTCGCTTGGCAGGTAAGATCAACGGACAAGATGTCGTCTACCGCGCCAGCCGAGGCGGAATGCTCAAGGTGAGCGCCCCCGGCAAAATGCTGAACGGCCCCGATGGCAAGCCACTTAGTCCACTCGATTCGCTTCGTGCGAAAGAGCGTGCAATTCTAGCGAAGCCGTCGGGGGCTATTGGCAAATCATGAGCTTTGAGATCGTCCTTCGCCAACCAACACTGGGAGCCATCGTGGCATGACCAAGAGATCATTTCAGATGCGTCTGCCGGTGGCCCGAATGCTCGCCTTAGCCGCGCTCTTTATCGTCTGCCGCGCATTTCTGCCGGCAAAAGCCGCAATCGCCGACGACATACCGCATGACGAGCCCTTCGGCATCCGAGTTGTTCCTGAACTGATCGAGTTATCGACGGCACGGGATCGGCAAGGGATCGTCGTTCAGGCGGAGTACTCCGACGGCTCAACTCGCGACGTGACGTCGCTCGCCAGCAGTATAATCGCTGGCGGCGTGGCGACCGTCGAGGCGGGCGTCGTCGCGCCTCGATCCGACGGCAGCGGCACGCTCAAAGTGAAATATGCCGGAGCCGAGGCCGAGGTTCCCGTCGAGGTGAAGCGGGCTTCCGCGGTCGAACCAGTGCGTTTCCGCTCCGACGTACTGCCGGTGTTCACCAAGGCAGGCTGCAACACGGGCAAATGCCACGGTTCCGCTTCCGGCAAGGACGGATTCCGACTCTCTCTTTTCGGCTACGATCCCGAGGGTGACCAATTCCGCCTGACCCGCGAAGTTGTCGGACGTCGGTTGAACCTGGCGTCGCCCGACGATTGCCTTCTGGTCAGCAAATCGACGGGAGCCGTCACTCACACGGGCGGGCAACGGATCGCACCGGGTAGCGAGGGGCACAATTTAATCCTCGCCTGGCTCCGCCTAGGCGCACCAAATGACCCCACTGGATCGCCTGCACCAGTTGGCATCGAGGTCTTTCCTGCACAAGCGGTGTTTGCCTCGCCCACGGACGCTCAGCGGCTCGTGGTCCGGGCTCGCTTCTCTGATCACACTGACCGCGACGTCACGCGGTTCGCCGTCTTCCTCACGACAAACGACGCAGTCGCGACGGTCGATGAAGAGGGCGTCGCGGTCGGCAAGAGCCGCGGCGAGGCGTTTATACTCGCCCGGTATGACAAGTTCACTGCCGGCATGCCAATCATCGTCCGACCGGGTACTCGGTTCGAGTCGCCCAAAACCAAGGCGTTCAACTGGATCGACACATATGTACACGCGAAGCTCGACCGAGTTCATATTGTTCCCTCCGACGTTTGCGACGATGAGACCTTTCTTCGTCGGTCCTTCATTGACTTGATCGGCCAGCTTCCTTCGCCGGCGGAACGCGAGAGGTTTCTGGCCGATTCGCGACCTGAGAAGCGCGAATTACTCACTGAATCCTTGATCAAGCGCGACGAGTTTCTCGATATCTGGGTCATGAAATGGGCCGAACTGCTCCAGATCCGCACCGCGAATGGCCTGAGTCCAAAGGGCCTTCAGCGTTACGACTCGTGGCTGCGCGATCGTATTCACGCGGGCTTCACGATTGACAAAATTGCGGCGGAATTGCTGGGCGCCACAGGGGGAAGCTTCGAGAATCCCGCCGTCACTTACTTTCAGACCGAGACCACGCCTCAACTGATCGCCGAAAACGTTGCCCAGGTTTTTCTCGGTACGCGCATCCAGTGTGCTCAGTGTCATAATCACCCTTTTGATCGGTGGACACTCGAGGACTATTACGGTTTTTCCGCGTTCTTCAGCCGAATCGGCTACAAGCAGGCGCAAGACCCCAGAGAGCTGATGCTCTTTGCCGCAGACTCGGGTGAGATGAAACATCCAGTACCCGGCCGGGTTGTGCGCGCGACTTTCCTTGGCGGTTCGGCCCCGGATATTCGACCGGGGGAAGATTATCGGAAAACTCTGGCAGCTTGGCTCGCCTCGCCCGACAACAAAGCGTTCGCGCAATCTGGCCAACATCGTCTGGGCGCATTTCTTCGGGCAGGGGATCATCGAGCCCGTTGATGATGCCCGCGTGAGCAATCCCCCCAGCAACCCATTGTTGCTCAATGCCTTGGCCGAGCGGCTCGGTATCGCACACTACGACATCAGGCCCTTGGTGCACGACATCGTTCAAAGTCGCACCTATCAGCTATCGACACAACGCAACGACTTCAACCGCTCCGATGGACGGAACTTTGCCCACCAGAAGGTTCGCCGCATGCGGGCGGAGGTTCTTCTCGACTGCATCAGTCAAGTCACCGAAACCACCAATCGCTTTCCCGGTCTCCCCAGGGGGGGCCGTGCCGTTCAAATTCCGGATGGGCGGTCGCCGAACTACTTCTTGACAACTTTTGGCAGGTCGAACCGCGAAAGTGCCTGCTCATGCGAGGTCAAGACGACCCCCACGCTCTCCCAGGCCCTGCACTTGATCAATGGCGAGACCACCACGGGCAAGATCGTTGAAGGGAAAGTTGTGACAAGGTTACTCGAAAAAACCGGCAATCCAGCGGCGGTCGCCGGGGCACTCTACGTGCGCTGCTTGTCACGCAAGCCGACACCTGGCGAGTCCGGTCGGATAGCTTCGAGGCTCGCGACCGCCCACGACAAGGTCAAAGCACTGGAAGACCTGTTCTGGGCTCTCCTGAACTCGAATGAGTTCCTATTTAACCACTGACATGGCAATAACGCTCGTCGAGCCCACTGGAGCAGCCGGACATGACTCTCGGCTCTTGGCCCCCTTTGTTTTTGATTACCTGCGTTGCCGCGTGCGCATCCGCGGAGGACGGCCCGCCGGCCGCTGCCGTCAGTTTCGACCGCGACGTCCAGCCCATCCTCCGTAGACGATGCGCTGGCTGCCACAATGCGGAAAAGCCGCGCGGTGAGCTCGACGTCACGACCTACGCGGCTGTTGTAACAGGCGGTGCTACGGGCAAGGTGGCGTTGCGCATAATCCCAATGAAAGCCTGCTTTATACGTTCGCGTCGCACATCGAAGAACCCTACATGCCGCCAAACGCACCGCGAATCCCACAGCGCGAGCTCGATCTCATTCGCGGCTGGATCGAGGGCGGCCTCGTCGAAAAGCCGGGTGAGGCAGTGCATTCGTCATCCGGCCCAGCCGCGGGAACAACGCCAGGCTCGCCGGAGGGGGGCCTCGTCTCGCCAACTGTCACGCCCCGAGCATTCGCGATCACTGCCGTCGCTGTCCATCCGAGCGACCAGACACTCGCCGTCTCGGGGCACAAGCAGGTGATCCTTTTCGATCTCTCCACGCGAAAGCTGTTGGGTGCGCTGGCATTCCCGGAGGGAGACGTCTTCGCCCTCAGATTTTGCGCGATGGTCGTGCGCTGCTCGCGGCCGGAGGCGTCGGGGCCGAGTCGGGTAAAGCCGTATTGTTTGAAACTAAGAGATGGACTCGCACTCAAACACTGGGCGACGAGCTCGACTCCGTTCTCGCCGCAGATTTGAGCCCGGATGGCGCAATGGTCGTGCTGGGCGGGCCGAGCCGGGTGGTGAAAGTTTTTACTAACCCCGGCGGACGCGCAATCCATTCGTTCCACAAGTCGACCGACTGGGTCACTGCGGCCGCCGTGAGTCCCGATGGATTACTGATCGCGGCTGGCGATCGGTTCGGCGGGCTATCGCTCTGGGAAGCTCGGTCCGGCCAGGAGTTCTTGACGCTCCGCGGTCACGTCAAGGCGGTCAATGCCATGGTCTGGGCCGCCTCTTCCGATCAACTTGTAACATGTGGCGACGACGGCAGTATCCGGATCTGGGACCTGCACACCAGCAAGGCTGTGTCGGTCTGGAACGCCCACGACGGCGCCGTTCTGGGACTGGACGTTGATCGTGAAGGCCGAATTGCGTCGGCTGGCGGAGACCGACGACTGAAGATCTGGGACGCAAATCGTAAGCTCGTCGCCAACCTCGGTCCCACCACCGATCAGGCGACTCGGCTGGCCTGGGCACAAGACGGTCGCTCTTTGATCTCTGGAGATAACTTGGGCGAAATTCGGCTCTGGAACCTCGATGATTCCACGTGGATCCGGCTGCCCATGCCTGTCGAGGAAAAGCCGAACGCGGTTGTGCTCGTAGATCCCGTAATGAGGCCCGCCCGTGCCTATGTCCCCAAGTCCATCGCTTCTTCCACCGCCCTTCCGGCGCAAACCGCTTGAGTGATAAGACCGCTCTAACGGACGATTTGGCGCGGCACTCGAGAGCGCTCGCGAGGCAAAAGCGGCAGCCGAAAAGTCCGTGGAGCGGCTTTCGCGGCTCTTGCAGTCGCGCGCTTGATCCTCGGTCGGGCCCGAAACGCAGGGCAACCACTCGCAACGAACCAAGGACGCTCTCTTCGCCGCGAACGCGGCACTCTCCTCGCTGCGCCCGCCCTGGAAGCCGCCCCGGACAACCCGGCACTCGCTCGAGCAGCGGAGGAAACCGAGCGGGCCGTCAGACTGCTCGAAAACGGAATTCCTCACGCATCAGGCTCACGTACAAACGACGCCCGATAGTCGTCGCGAGACATTTTGTGTTCGCATCTGACAGTGGGATGTCCGATTACTCACCGCCCCGGCCCACACCTCGTGTTGACTCCAGACGTACGTGATCTCGCGATATTTCGTTGGTCGAGGAGTTCGACTGGACCGCCGAAACTCTACCAGTGCCATTGACAACTATCTGTACAAGTGGCTAGTATTCGTCGATCGGGTTCTTCGAATTTATCAGGGGATGCAGATGTCTGGACATCTAAGCAAGTCGCATCGTGATGCCCCGCAGACTGTCGAACAGCTTCGTCGACATCTCGGATTATTCTCTTATCAGCAAGCTGTGCCGGCAACAGAAATTGCCCCACAAAACGATGCATCACGTCAGCTTGGTATGCGACCGGGTGGAATTGTGGAATGGTTGGTGGCGAGGGAAGGGGCAGGAGCGGTTACGCTCGCCCTGCAAGTCATGTCGCAATCCCTTGCTGGTAGGGGAATCTGGGTGATCGTGGATCCTGCCCGGGAGTGCTATGTCCCTGCTTTGTCCGGCTGGGGAATCGATCCGACCAGGATACTGGTTCTCCGGCCGGCCACTCTTCAGGAAACGTGCTGGGCGATCGAGCAATGCCTGCGTTGTCCGGGTGTGTCGGCCACATGGGCCTGGGTCGACCAGCGGATTCCCGCGCGGGTTCATCGCCGCTGGCAGCTGGCGGCGGAAGTGGGCGGAGGCGTGGGCTTGTTTTTTCGGCCGGTGTCAGGCGCGACGGGAACCCATCTGGGCCGACTTACGATTGCTGGTCACGCCGCTGGCCGGAGGCCAGGGGGAAACCAGACGGATTGAGTATCGAGGTGCTGTATCGCCGGGGCGGCCTGGGAGGCAGCGCCCAGGCGTGGGAGATCGACCATGCCGCGGGTCTTGTGCGTCTGGTTCCCGAAGTGGCCGATCCAGCGGCTGCGACACGCGCGGCCCGAGCTTAGGCGGTCGGAGATCGTGCTGTTCGCCGGCCAGAACCAGCGGCCTGTGATCACCGTCTGCAGCGCGAAGGCCGAACGGCTGGGCATTCGCAGTCGGTCAACCGCTGGCCGAGGCCAAAGCGCTGTTGCCGAAAGCCGTCTTCCTTCCCGCCGATCGTCGACGCGGACCGAACTGCCCTCTGTCAACTGGCGCTCGACTTTCAGCGCTTCTCGCCTCTGGTCGGCCTGGAAGAGGGTAGCGATCCCGAATCGCTTGCTCTGCGACGTCACCGGCTGCACCCATCTCTGGGATGGAGAGGAACAGATTTCTCGAGGCGTTCGCGAGCTACTGGCACGGGCGAGGCTATCAGATCCAACTTGCCCTGGCCGGCACACTGGGAGCGGCCTGGGCTCTCGCTCATACCGTGACCATCTCGCTCGTGCCCGCGGGTGAAGAGGAAGCAGGCTTTGTCGGGCCTTCCCGTGGCGGCATTGCGGTTGCCGCCAGCCGTCCTCGAGCGACTGGAAGCCCTTGGCCTGTGTGACGATCGGCGACGTGCTTCGACTGCCGCGCGAGACACTGGTCAGCCGGTTTGGCGTGATCTTGCCCGAGCGGCTGGACCAGGCCCTGGGCCTGCTGCCCGAGACCTTCATCTGCGAGCGGCTGAAAGAGCCGCTGTCGGTCTTCCGCGAGTGGGAGGTGCCGATTGACGATCGCTTTGCCTGGCGATCTCGTTTGCCGGCAATTGCTGCGGGAGCTTCTGTCGATGGCCGAGCGCCACGGCATGGGTCTCCAGGAACTGGAAGGAGAGCTCCAGACCGAGAGCGGTACCGTCACGATCGAGATCCGGCTGGTCGAGCCCACGCGCGACGAACGGCATCTCGCGCAGCTCGTCGAGCTGCAACTGGAGCGACAGACCTGGTCCGGCGGCGTCGTCGCGGTTCGCTGGTCCGCGCTCCGGCTGGGGCGGTTGGAGCAAGCTCAGGGATCGTTGGTTTGACGACGATTCCGAGTCGAAAACCTCCCGGGCGTTCAACGACCTGGTCGAGCGGCTCAGCAGCCGCCTGGAGGCAAGTGCCGTGCTTGCGAGTCGAGCTCGTTCCCGACGCACAGCCCGAGCACGTCGTCCGGCTCGTCCCGTGGACGAAGACGCAACCGCCCGAGACCGGACAGGTTCATGTTGTCTCCGGAACAGTCGCGCGGCCGTCCCTTCCGACTGTTGAGCAGCCCTCTGCCGATCGATGTGACCTCGATTGTTCCGGATGGTCCGCCGATCCGCATGGTGTGGCAACGAGCAAGACTGTCTCGTCGTCCGCTCTTGGGGGCCGGAGCGGATCGCGACGGGCTGGTGGCGCGCGCAGGACGTCGAGCGCGACTATTACCGCGCCGAATGGGAAGACGGCACGCAGGCCTGGGTTTATCGCGACCAGCGCAACGGTCGCTGGTTTCTCCATGGCTTTTTCGACTGAACGTATCATGCCCGAACTGCCGCCCTCCAAACTCTATGTGCCGGCGCCGCTCGGGACCTGCCTCCCGCGGCGACGCCGCCGGTCCGTTATGTCGAGCTTCATTGCAAGACGAACTTCTCCTTCCTGGAAGGAGCGTCCCATCCCGACGAGCTGGTCGCCCAGGCGGCCAGGCTGGGCTATGCCGGGATGGCCGTCACCGATCGGAACAGCCTGGCGGGAGCGGTCCGCGCCCACGTCGCCGCCAAGGAGGCCGGCCTCAAGCTGGTCGTCGGAGCCGAAATCACGCTGGTCGATGCCAGCCCCGTCTTGCTCTGGGCGATGAACCGCGATGGTTATGGCCGGCTCTGTCGGCTCTTGACCCGCGGCCGTCGCCAGGCGCCCAAGGGGGAATGCCGCCTCGCCTTCGCCGATGTCGCCGAGCACGCAAGCGGCTTGCTCGTCGGCGTGTTGCTGCCTCACGCCGGCGACCTGCACGTCGGAATTACCGCGGTGGCGCGAAGTCTTTCCTGATCGAACCTACGCCGTGGCCGAGCTGCATCGCGGCCTTGGCGACGGACGGCGATTGGACCGAGTGGCAACGCGCGGCCACGGCCGCGCGCGTGCCGCTGATCGCCGCGGGAGATGTTCATTACCACGATGCCCGGCGGCGCTATCTTCAGGATGTGCTGACGGCCATTCGACTCAAGACGACCGTCGCCGAGCTGGGCGCGGCCCGCTTTCCCAACGGCGAACGACGGCTGAGGGCGCTCGACGAGATTCTTTCGCTCTATCGCCCAGTGTCCGGCCGCCGTCTCGCGCACGGCCGAGGTGGCCGATCGCTGCACGTTCTCACTCGATGAATTGCGATATGAATATCCGGAGGAATTATGCCCCGCCGGCGAGACGCCGATCTCCTACCTCGCGCGGCTTACCTGGGCCGGGGCGCGAGAGCGTTATCCCGCCGGCGTCCCGGCCAAGGTGAGCGAGCTCATCGAGCGCGAGCTGGCGATCATCGAGGAGCTGAACTACGCGGCCTATTTCCTGACCGTCTGGGACCTGGTCCGCTTTGCCCGCGCCGTGGGCATCCTCTGCCAGGGACGCGGCTCGGCGGCCAACTCGGCCGTCTGCTATTGCCTGGGAGTCACGGCCGTCGACCCCGATCGGATCGACGTCCTGTTCGAGCGGTTCATTTCCAAGGATCGCGACGAAGCCCCCGACATCGACATCGACTTCGAGCATCAGCGCCGGGAAGAAGTGATTCAATATATCTACGAGAAATACGGCCGCGAACGGGCCGGCATGACGGCCGAGCTGATCACCTATCGGCCGCGTTCCGCCGTGCGCGACGTCGGCAAGGCCCTGGGCCTGTCGCTGGACCGGGTCGATGCCCTGGCCAAGGCGATCGGTCATGCCAGCGAGGGCGACGAGCTGCTCCTCCGCCTGTCCGAGGCGGGCCTCGATCCGGCCTGCCGGCTCGGCCGGCAGTTGATCCATCTCGTCGCGCGAGATCCTCGGCTTTCCCCGCCATCTGTCGCAACACGTCGGCGGCATGGTTCTGACCCGATTGCCGCTGTGCGAAATCGTGCCGATCGAAAATGCCAGCATGCCCGGCCGCACCGTCGTGCAGTGGGACAAGGACGACCTCGATGCCCTCGGCATCCTCAAGGTCGATTGCCTGGCGCTCGGGATGCTCTCGGCCATCAGGCGGTGTCTGGATCTGATCAAGGAACACACCGGCCAATCGTTGACCCTGGCCACGATTCCCGCCGAAGACCCCGCCGTTTACGAGATGATTCAGCGGGCCGACACGGTCGGCGTCTTTCAGATCGAATCGCGGGCCCAGATGAGCATGCTGCCGCGGCTGAAGCCCAAGAAGTTCTACGACCTGGTCATCGAGGTGGCGATCGTCCGCCCCGGTCCGATCCAGGGGAAGATGGTCCATCCCTACCTGCGGCGACGCAACGGCGAGGAGCCGGTGGAATACCCCAGCGAAGCCGTGCGCGAGGTCCTCGAGAAGACCCTCGGCGTGCCGCTCTTTCAGGAGCAGGCCATGAAGCTCGTGGTCGTGGCGGCGGGTTTCACTCCCGGCGAAGCCGACCAGCTGCGGCGTGCCATGGCCGCCTGGAAGCGGACCGGCGTCATCAATCAATTCGAGCAGAAGCTGATCGACGGCATGCTGGCCAACGGCTACTCGGAGGAATTCGCCCGCAACCTTTTCAGGCAGATCGAAGGCTTCGGCTCGTATGGCTTCCCGGAATCGCATGCGGCGTCGTTCGCCCTGCTGGTTTATGTCTCGGCCTGGATCAAGTGCCATCATCCCGCGGTTTTCCTGGCCGCCCTCTTGAACAGCCAGCCGATGGGTTTCTACGGGCCGGCGCAACTGGTGGCCGACGCTCGCCGGCATGGCGTCGAGGTCCGTCCCGTTGACGTCAATCACAGCGATTGCGACTGCACGCTCGAACGTCGCGAAGAAGACGGCGAGCTCGCCGTGCGGCTAGGCTGGTCGACGGTCAAGGGATTGTCGAGCAGCGCGGCGGAGACGGTGGTCCGCGAGCGTCAAGCCGGACCGTTCACGTCTTATGGCGACTTCGTCGCGCGCACCGGCTTCACGACCGCGGTTCTGTCCCGATTGGCGGCGGCCGATGCGTTCCGCTCGCTCGGTCTCACGCGCCGGCCGGCCTCTGGATGTCGCTGGCGCTGACCCGACCCGAGCCACTGCTTGCCGATCTCCCCGACGAAGCTCCGCCCCCTTTACCGCGGCTTTCGCCCGCTGAAGAAGTCATTCATGACTACCATGCCCAGGGACTGTCGCTCCGGGGCCATCCTTTCGCTCCTCTGCGCGCGTCTCTGGAAGCGCAACAGGTCGTGCCGGCGTCTGCGCTGCAAGACTGTGAAAGCCGACCGGCGTTATCGAGTCGCCGGCCTGGTTCTCGTGAGACAGCGGCCGGGAACCGCCAAGGGAATCACGTTCATGACGCTCGAAGATGAAACCGGCACCGCGAATTTGATCGTCTGGCCCCATGTCTGGGAGCGGTATCGCCGCGTCGGCCGCCAGGCCAGGGCCCTCATCGCCACGGGCCTCTTGCAGCGGCAGGACGGCGTCACTCATCTGATCGTCGATCGACTGCAAGATCTGACGACGCAACTCCCCGATCTGGGGCATGTCTCGAGAGACTTTCACTGAACGATTCTTGCGTCTCCCCGTGTCGAGCCGGCTCTACACGATGGTAAAATATCAGTAACGACCTGACATTTCTGGTGAACCAGCGCAGCCGGCTATTGTCAAAGCACCGGCGCGTGTCCTTGTTTGTTGTCAAAGCACCGGCGCGTGTCCTTGTTTGCCGGGAAGGATTCGACCATGAGCCAGACCCTGAAGACCGATCGCTGCCGCAAGAGAACGCTGGGCCGAAGAGCTGGCCCAATCGCCGGCCCGCGAGCAGCCGCCCACGACGGTCAGCGGCCGGCCGATCGAGCCGCTCTACACACCGGACGATCTCGAACGGCTTCGACGACGAGACCGACCTGGGATATCCCGGCCAGTACCCGTTCACTCGCGGCGTGCACGCGACCATGTACCGCGGCCGCCTGTGGACGATGCGGCAGTTCGCCGGGTTCGGCACGCCGCGACAGACCAACGAGCGGTTCAAGTTCCTGCTCGAGAAGGGGCAGACCGGGCTATCGACCGCGTTCGACCTGCCGACGCTGATGGGCCTCGATAGCGACGATCCGCGCGCCGGCGGGCGAGGTCGGCCGGCTCGGCGTGGCGATGGACACGCTCGACGACATGCTCGTGCTGTTCGACGGCATCAACCTCGAGAAGATCTCGGTGTCGATGACCATCAATGCGCCGGCGATCGTCGTCATGGCGTTCTATCTGGCCGCCGCCCAGGAACGCGGCTTCGACTGGCAGCAAGCTCCGCGGCACGCTTCAGAACGACATCCTCAAGGAGTTCCACGCCCAGAACGAGTTCGTGTTCCCGCCCGAGCCGAGCGTGCGGCTGGTTTGCGACGTGATCGAGTTCTGCGCCCGGCACGTGCCGCAGTGGAACCCGGTGTCGATCTCCGGCTACCACATCCGCGAGGCCGGCTCGACGGCCGCGCAGGAGCTGGCGTTCACGCTGGCCGACGGCTTTCACTACGTCGATCAGTGCCTGGCCCGCGGCATGGCCGTCGACGACTTCGCCCCGCGACTGTCGTTCTTCTTCAATGCGCACAACGACCTGTTCGAAGAGGTGGCCAAGTATCGCGCCGCCCGCGTGCTCTGGGCCGACGCGATGCGCAACCGCTACGGTGCGACCAACGAGGCGTCGTGGAAGCTTCGCTGCCACGCCCAGACCGCCGGCTGCTCGCTCCAGGACAAACAGCCCGAGGTGAACCTGATCCGCGTCGCGTACCAGGCACTGGCCGCGGTGCTCGGCGGCTGCCAGTCGCTGCACACCAACAGCATGGACGAGACGCTGGCCCTGCCGTCGGAACACGCCGTCACGCTCGCCCTGCGCACGCAGCAGGTGCTCGCGTATGAAACCGGCGTCACCAACACGGTCGACCCGCTCGGCGGCAGCTACTTCATCGAGGCCCTCACGCGCGCGATGGAGCACGACGCCCTGGCGATCTTCGACCGCATCGAAGCCGTCGGCGGCATGATCGCCGCCATCGAAGCCGGCTTTTTCCGCCGCGAGATCGCCGATGCCGCGTTCGCCTATCAACGAGACGTCGACGCGAAGCGGAAGCTGATCGTCGGCGTGAACGCGTTCGTCGAGCCGGATGAGAAGCCGATGGAGGTCCTCACCGTGGATGGCCAGGTCGAGCAAGACCAGATCGCCGCGCTGCGAGCGACCCGAGGCCGGCGCGAGGCCGGCGAAGTGCGGCGATGTCTGGGCGAGCTCGGCCGCGCGGCCGCCACGAGTCAGAACCTGATGGTGCCACTTGCTCGAGGCCGCCCATGCCCGTGCCAGCGTCGGCGAGATCATGAACGCCCTGGCGGACGTTTTCGGCCGGTACGAGCCGAAGAGCGCGTGAGAATCCATCCACGGAGCGAGAGACCACGCCATGGGCGATCAACGCTCCGACGCGTATCGTGCTCGCCAAGGTCGGCCTCGACGGCCACGATCGCGGCATCAAGGTCGTGGCGCGCGGGCTGCGCGATCCGGGGTTTCATGTGATCTACGCGGGACTGTGGCAGTCGCCCGAGGCCGTCGTGCGTGCCGTGGCCGATGAAGACGCCGACTGGCTGGGCCTGAGCCTCTTGAGCGGGGCCCACATGACGCTGGTGCCGCGCGTGCTCGATCTGTTGCGGCAGGCCGGGCTGGCGGATGTCGGCGTGCTGGTCGGCGGGATCATTCCGGAAGAGGACGTGCGCAAACTGCTTGAGCTTGGCGTGGCGCGTGTGTTCGGCCCGGGCACGGTGCTCGACGAGATCGCGGAGTTTCTCCGCGACGCATGAGCACGCCGAGCCGCGAGACCGTCTCTCGATCGCTTCGCGCAAGGCGATCGGCGGGCGCTCAGCCGGCTGCTGACGCTGGCGGCGCGACGGGGAAGACTTCGAGACGATCCGCGGCGACGACGAGGACGTACCGCGCCGATGAAGCGCGCGGCAAACGCGGGTCATCGCCGTCACGGGCAGCGGCGGCGTGGGCAAGAGCACGCTGATCGGCAAGCTCATCGAGGTGATCCGGCACGGCCGGGCGCATCGGTCGCCGTCCTGGCGTGCGATCCGCAGAGTCCGCTCACCGGCGGGGCGTTGCTCGGCGATCGCATCCGCATGCCGAACCGGCCGGACGACGATGCGGTGTTCATCCGCAGCCTGGCCACGCCCAGCGGTCAGTCGGGTGTCGCGCCCAACGTCGATCTCATGATCGATCTGTTCGGCCGCTTCGGATTCGACACCGTCATCGTCGAGACCGTCGGGGCCGGACAAGGCGACACGGCCATCCGCGACGTCGCCGATGTCGTCATCGTGCTCGTGCAACCCGAGACCGGCGACGAGCTGCAATGGGAAAAGGCCGGCCAGCTCGAAATCGCCGACATCGTCGTGGTGCACAAGGCCGATCTGCCGAGCGCCGACCGCACATTTTCGCAGCTTCGCGAGCTGCTCAACCTGCCCGGCTGCCGGCCGGTCCCGGTCGTGCGCGTCAGCTCGAGCAAGGGGCTCGGCGTGGAAGAACTCTGGGCGGCCGTTGACACTTGCCCTGGGCGGCCGCGCATCCAGTGAGAGAGAGCCTTGTCATCCCGGCCTGAATTCGCGCGGTAGAATTTGGGCGTGGAGAGACCCGACACCATTCTCCCAATTCGAGCACCCGTCAGTTCCGTTTCAGGGGCGCGTCGTGGCCAGGTATGAAATCTATGTTCAAGGGAAACTTCAGGCATTGTCGGTTCAGCCGGTGGACACCGTAAAAAACCGGATACTCGCGGCCCCCAGATTGGTCGGGCCCAGGACCGTGGGGCAAAAGGCGACGGCGCCGGTACGAGCAGCCGCACGTGGGCGGGCGGTGAAAGCGCCCAAGTCGGCCAAAGCGGTCGCCGAATCGATCGCCAGCGATATCCAGGATTCCGTGACCTTGGTTCACGCCCAGAACGATCGGTTCGGTCCTCTGTTCCACGATACAACCGGTACCGCCCTGCAGATGATTGCCCCTGGTATTTCCGAGCCCATTGTTCTGGTCACCGACGCCATCGTGGTCGAGGACGCCAGGAAGTCGGAAATCGCCTGGCTGCGCGACAGATTTGGCATGGAGATCCTGCGCGAAGGACTGCAAGGTAAGGTGCTGCTCAAATCGCCCGAAGGGGGCACGAAAGGGGTCAAGATTGTCTTTGACGCGGCGAAAGCCGTTTATCAGCGTGGTCAGGTTAAGGCCGCACATCCCGATTTCGTGCGCCTCCTGTCCAAGGTCAAGCCGTCGGCGCCGCGCCAAAAGCCACTCTGGAATCACGACAACGCGGGAGATCCGGGAATTTCGGGAGCCGATGTCGCGGTCAAGGCGGCCTGGATGATCACGCGCGGCCGAGCCGACGTCCGGGTCGCCGTTATTGACGAAGGAGTGGACACCGACCACCCCGCGCTCAAGGCCTCGGTCGTCGACCAAAAGGACTTCGTCGACGGCAACGCGCACGCACGCCCCGACGGCAATGATGCTCATGGCACCGCCTGCGCGGGCATCATCGTCAGCCGTGACGACACGTATCCGGGTATCGCCCCGGAATGCAGCCTGGTGGCGGTTCGAATCGCCAAGGGAGACAGCCGGGGGAACTGGATCTTCGACGACTTCGCCACGGCCGATGCAATCGACTGGGCATGGCAAGAGGGCAAGGCCGACGTCCTCTCTAACTCATGGGGAGGTGGTCCCGCAGTCGATGTGATTACGCGCACGATCGAACGTGCCCGCACCAAGGGTCGCGACGGCAAAGGTGCTGTGGTTGTTCTCGCATCAGGAAACGACAATGGACCGATCAATTTTCCAGGATCGATCAACGAGGTCATCACAGTCGGCGCATCGAACCAGTGGGATGAGCGCAAGTCTCCGACGTCACGCGACGGCGAGAACTGGTGGGGGAGCAATTTCGGCAAGCCACTCGATTTGCTCGCACCCGGAGTACAGATCGTCACAACTGATATTCACGGGTCGGCCGGTTATTCCAGTGGCGATTTCACCTTCAATTTCAACGGCACCTCCGCTGCGGCCCCCCACGTGGCTGCGGCGGCGGCCTTGATCGTTTCCCTCTTGCCGCGGTTAAATGAAGAAAGGATCCGCGCGATCATCAACCAGTCCACGGACCCCTGGACCAAGGTCGGCGGCTGGAACCGGTTCGTCGGCTTCGGCCGCTTGAACCTGTTTTCCGCGGTCCGGCTGGCTCGCAGGTAAGTTTAATGCCGTCCCCCAGAAACCCGACCGGCTTTTATTACTATGCGTCTGGACATCCCGTCGAGCTGACACTCGACGAGACTTGGCTGGCAATCGACACAGGGCAGTTGAAGGCCGCCGGAATAACGCCGCGTCAAGAGGCGGCTCTGCTCAAAGATGCACATCCTCTCCGCGGTCAATTGATCCTGGTCAAACGCCAGGCCATCCCACCCAAGAAGCTCGGTGTGCTCAGCCGCCGCGGAGTGGCTCAACCGGTCTTCAATTCCAACGGGGCTCTGTTGATCGCCCTGCCGGAAGTTCGCGTCGAAGAATCGTCGAGCCAGCGCCGCCGCGCGTTGCTCCGCTGGATTCGCGAACATGGCGATGTCGTCGAAATCGTTGAAGACAACGGCGCGAAAATCGTCCTGCGGCCTACATCCGGCCACGGCGCTGAAGCAATCGCGGTTGCCAACCAACTCAACGAGCAAATCGGGCTAGAACTGGCCCAACCGCGTTTCGTGCGAGTGGTCAAGCACTTCGATGCGGTGCTCTAAGTGATTAGATGATTATTTTTGCTTTCTTACCCACTCGATGTGCTTGCGGCTTCCCTTGTGCGACAGGTTTTGGGAAAACGCGAATCTGCTTTAGGGACAGAGGCATCCCGACCAGGCGGGTTGTACTGGGCGACTGATCTTTAGCATTGCTACGATTGCGGCCGGCACTGAATTTGCTCCTGCTCGGAACGATGTACGAATTGTCCGACCGTCAAAACGTTCTGTCATCTCCTGAGTCGTTAACGCATGCCCAAAGTCGTCGTCGAGCCGAGATCAGCAAGAACATTCCGCGACCAGGCGGTCGCTCGCAACCTGGAGCGCGTTGCCTGGTTGATGGACCGCGTCGTGACGATACCGGGGACGAACATCAGCGTCGGGCTCGACGCGGTGCTCGGTCTGCTGCCGATCGGCGGTGACGTGCTGACCGGGCTCGTTCAGGCCGGGCTTGTGCTAGTTGCTCTCCGCCATTACAAGGTGCCCCGAACGATCGCCGCCCGCATGATGGCCAACGTCCTGCTGGATATCGCTGTCGGGTCGATTCCGATACTAGGCGACGTGTTTGACGCGGCGTTCAAGGCAAATTCCCGCAACATCAAACTCCTCGAACCGTACGGCCACCCGAGCACTGGCGCCCACGACCAGCCCTGGGTTCCGGGCAAACGCGCTACCGATCCCAAGCCGCGCACAACGCCATGGCGTTACATCCTGCCCATCGCCTCTGTGCTGTTCATCGCCTTGGCGCTTGTGCTGATCGGCTTCATCACTGTCGTGCGTGGCTCTTCGGCTTCTGACCAAACCTCTCATTCCATGCCGCCGCCTTCGTGACTTGCTCCCTTGACGCGCTTCGCCACTGACTCACCGCTCTTGAGGTCTTTCATCACTTCACGAACGGCCGTTTCAAGTTGGCGGTCGTAACCGGCGAGATTGTCTTCGGGTGAGTTTTCCACGTAAATGTCGGGCTGGACTGCGTGGTTTTCCATGTTGGTGTGTGCGGTGTCCGCGAGAAAGACGCCGACGCCCGGCGTGCGGATCGACGAGCCGTCAATCAGCGAATAGCTCCCCGTGCCGATGACAGCCCCCATCGTTGGGGTGCCGACCACCTTACCCAGGCCGAGCGCGCGGAAGCCGGCTGGAAACATCTCGGCGTTGGAGGCACTGCGCCAGTTTTGCAGAACCACCTTCGGACCGAAATAGCCGGTGAAAGGCCGCTCCGTCGGTTCCAGTCCGCGCGGCTGCCAGACCTCGTAGGGTCGCTGCACGAGTATCGCCAGCAATTCCTGCTCGATGTTGCCGCCGCCGTTAAAGCGCTCGTCGATGACCAGTCCTTCCTTGTGGCGAAACTCGCCCAATTCTTTCTTGAATTTCGCCAATGACGGCGGGTCCATCGCCTTGATGTGCACGTAGCCGACCCGGCCGCCGGACAGCTTGTCGGCCATGGCGCGGCGCTCCTTGACCCAGCGATCGTAGCGGAGATTGCCGTAGGCCGTCTGCGAGATCGGCTCGTATTTCACTTTCCAAGCCCCCTCGGGGACAGGCTTGGAATTCAAAGTCAATTCGACTTTGGGATTGAGCCGGCGGCCGAGGAACTTGGCGTAGTCATCGCCGGCCTTGACCGGCTTGCTGTCGATCGCGATCAGGTAATTTCCCTTTTCAACCTTGATCCAATCTTTGTCGGCTGGTCCGTCTTCATAGATGTGCGTGACCTTGTAGCGTCCGCTCGCCACGTCCGGCTGAAGATCGAGGCCCAGGTGCCTGGTCACGACGCCAGGCGCCTCGCCCGTTTGGCCGCGGTCGCGGCCAGCCGTAGCGCCGGTATGCGAGGCGTTGAGCTCGCCGATCATCTCGTTGATCACGTTCATCAGTTCGTGCCGGTCGGCCACATACGCCACCAGCGGCTTGTATTTGGCCCGCATCGCATCCCAATCGGTGCCGTGCAGCTTGGGATCGTAGAAGCGATACTTCATCGAGCGCCAGGCGTCATCGAACATCTCGTCCCATTC
This sequence comes from uncultured Isosphaeraceae bacterium, assembly GCA_963850935.1. GTDB lineage: Bacteria > Planctomycetota > Planctomycetia > Isosphaerales > Isosphaeraceae > CAWFRS01. Next base: position 196,185 of record CAWKNT010000010.1, on the reverse strand, counting down.
CTGCGGCTTGTCGATCCGGACGGTGACGTGGAAACTGACCCTTCTCTTCGGGCCGCCGCCACCTGCGTCGGCACCCCCTCTGCCGCCGCCGCTTGATTCGCCCGAGCCGCGCTGGCCGCCGCCGAACGCCGCCATCATCCCCGCGCCTCCTCCTCCCCCGCCACCAGCCGGCGTGCTGTAAACCGATTCCCCTTCCTGGAAAAAGAGCGTGCGACCGTCCTTGGTGAGTCGCAGGTTGGAGATACCCCCGCGGAAGCCGCCCCGCATGCCGCGCGGGCGATCTTCGTCGCCGCTTACCGTGGGCCGGGGAGTACCGGCGGCGATCCGGGACATCCGCTTGCCATTATCCTGGATCGTGTAAATCGATGGAGTTCCGCCGCCGCGCCCTGCGAATCCGCCAGGACCGCCGCCGCCGGCACCCCCTTCCGATGCTACGAAAATCAGTGTCTTGCCATCGTTTGCGCGAACATAGGTCAAAACCGATGCCGCCCGCGTGACCTGTCGCGTGCGCCGCTTCAGGCCGGCCCAATCGATCGTCGGAGTCTTGGGTGTGACCGGCCGGGCCATTCCCCCTCGGCGCATTTCCGGGCCCGTTTCGGACGAAGACCCGTCCGCGCGGAGCTCGGGTTCCTCCGGATCCTTATTGAGCTTTTCGAGCGGGACGCAAAACAGCTGCGACGAGGGGCGCGTCTCACCCGTGGCATCCCCCTCGCGGCGGACGAAATAGACTTTGGTGCCGTCGGCGGAAAAGCGGGGATTGCTCTCGCTGGCCGAGTCAAACGTGATTTTCTTTTCCTCGCCGCCGGACGACGGGATCAGATAGATGTCGCTCGCGCGGGTGACGTCGGCCTTGGCGTAAGCGATAAGCTTTCCGTCCGGAGACCAGGCTGGATTGCCGATCGGTCCGTGATTCGACGACCCGAGCTCCTTGACGTTTTTACCGTCGGACCCAATGGTGATCAGTTTGCGATCCGACGTTACAAACGCAAGCGACTTGCTGTCAGGAGACCAGGCCAGTGATGTCTTCAGCGAATCCAGATCGGTGACTTTCCGCGCTGGGCCCGCACCGTCGGCGGCGATCAAGTAGATCTCTTCGCGGCCGCTCTGGTCCGAGATGAACGCGATCGACTTGCCGTCGGGAGAATACTGCACGTCCAGGTCGCGAGAGGCCCCTTCGGTGAGCTGCCGGAGCTCACCTTCATCAGTAGGCGCGGTGAATATTTCGCCGTGCACACTCAACACAATCCTCTTGCCATCGGGCGCGAGGTCATAGTCTTCGACTGTCGAATCGAAGTTCCTGAATTCCGTCAGTGTCTCTTGCGTCTCAGCGGCAATTTCGAGAGGGATGGGTTTAACGCTCCGGGTCGCGACGTCGAGCTTCCAGATGCCAAATTCGTGTTCAAAGACGATGGATTTGCCGTCGCCGCTCATTCCAGGAAACCGCACGTCCCCGCTGTCGAAGTTCGTTACTTGCTCTGCGTCACCACCGTTGTCGCGCACTCGCCAGATATTGGTTTGTCCTTTGCCTTCGCGGTCACTCACGAAGTAGATGAAGCCGTCACGGCTCCAGAGCGGCCACGAATCCATTCCCTCGAAGTGGGTCAAATCTTTGAAAGTTTTGGCAGCAATGTCCAGAACCGTGACATCGCTCTGATAGGCTCCCCGGTAGTATTTGCGCCAGTAAGCCTGAGCCTTCCGATTTACGGCCAGCTTGGTACCGTCGGGTGAAAACGACCCGGCAACTCCCATGTCGCTGCCCGCATCTCGGGCGAGACCACCGTCGATCGAGACGACATAAAGCTTGCCCATGAAATCTTCCCCACGCTGGCTTGCGAACAGGATCCCCTTGCCGTCGGGCATCCAGTCGAGCACAGTATCGTCGGCCGAATGGATTGTGAGGCGCTTAACCGCTCCGCCACTCGCGGGAATCGTGTAAACGTCCATGTTTCCCTCGCGATCGGAAGAAAACGCGATCGATCGACCATCGGGCGAAAAACGCGGATGAATGTCGCGCGCCGTGTGGACGGTGAGCCGCTGAATGTTCTTGCCGTCTTCATCGGCAGTCCAGATATCTCCCAGGTAGGCAAACGCAACCTTGCCATCGTGATAATCGGGATAGCGGACCAGCTTAGCCTCGCGAGCGAAGGCGAGATTCTGAATCCCGAATAGGAGGGTTACGCAGAGCGCGAGAGGTCTCGTCATGATGTGAGTCCAGAAGCGATGTTCGAGCGCCAGCGACGATTGCGTGGCGGGTCGGCTGGAAAGTCGTCAAAAGAATTAGGCGACATCCGACGATGCTCTGGCCCGCAGTCGCTCGCGCGGACGTCACTTAATAAGATCGCATGCTGCATCGTAGGCAGACAAGAACGAACATTCGTGGTCCAAGTCGACCGCCAAATTAAACCGGCAGGCGGTTCGGCGGGTGGCTGGATTGATCGTCACGACCGCTTTTCCTTCCCTGGTCGACCCACACCTGGAGGAATTTCCCGCCACCTTCTGAAACTGCTTTGCCTCTTCGTCCGGCCAGCGCAGCCGTTCTTGACGCTGTATGAATGTGGGGGGGAGCGAACAAGCTCCGCGATCGGGGTGGCTTCAAATTCCCAACCTTCGGTCGCCGTAAAACGGGCGAGGAGGCTCACTCGATGAGCTGGCTGCAACGTGCATGGCGCTTGGGCGCGCAACGCGATCGTCGTCGGATCAATTGTGCTGACCGCTTTCTTGACCGCGACTCACCAGATGGGTACCTGGCCGTGGAACGATCGCCGTCCGCTGCGCGAGCGCTTTCTGTTCACGCACGTCAGCCGTACGGACCTTGCTCCGGTATTGAATGCCCCGGGCCTCCTTGAAAGCTCGAAAAGCACGCTGATCGTATGTGAGCTGGAAAACATCGCCGGTGTTAGCGGAGGAGGTTCGACCATGCTCACCGTGCTGCCCGAAGGCACCCCGGTCAAGCGCGGCGACGTTCTGGCGAGACTCGATAGTTCAACTTACGAGGAAATGCTCCGTCAGCAGGCCATCACCGTGGAACAAGCCAAGGCCAGCCATCTCCAGGCTCAGCTCAACCACGAGATCGCCCTCTTGGCAGTACGCGAGTACCGCGACGGCACAGTCCAGGCCACATTAAAAGGCATGGAAGGTTCGATCGCCCTGGCACGTTCAGACTTATCCCGCGCCCAGGACCATCTGACCTGGACGAAGCGAATGAAGGAGAAGGGGTATTCCTCACAAGCTCAGATTGTTTCGGAAGAGCACACTGTATCGCAACTGGAATTGGCCCTCGCCAAGCAGCTTACCGCGCTTGAGCTCTTCCAGCGATTCACCTTGCGCATTACGGAGAAATCCCTGCAGGGCCAGGTTACTTCTGCGGAAACTGCACTTGCGAACGAAACGCTTCGAATGCGGCGCCAGCTCGAGCGATTCGCCCTGTTAAAAAAACAAGTCGATCGTTGCACAATCCGTGCCCCCCATGACGGCGTATTGCTCTATAGCCAAAATCGGCGTCAAGGGATTGCCATCGAGGAAGGCATGCCTGTCCGGCAAAAACAGTCTCTTTTCTCTCTGCCCGACTTCTCCGAGATGCAGGTGCAAGTTTATCTGAACGAATCCGTGGTCCACCGGGTTGTCCCGGGTCAGCGCGTGTCCGTCACCTTCGAAGCGCTGCACAATGTCATTTTGAAAGGTCGCGTGACGTCCGTCGGCCAGATACCGGTTCGAATGATCGTGCGAAGCAGTGGTGACCGACAAGGGATGGACACTGGTGTTCGTTTCTTCACTAGCATCGTCAAGCTCGACACAGTCACCGACGACCTTAAGCCTGGCATGACGGCAATCGTTGACTTCGCGTTATCACGGCGTCAAAACGTCCTGGCAATCCGCCATGAGGCAGTCCGAACCGATCGTGGGAAAAAGGTATGCTTCGTCGCGCACGAGGAAAGCCTCGAGCGCCGCGAAGTCAAGATCGGCCAGGATACCGCGGATCTCGTCGAAGTTCTCGACGGTTTAGAAGAAGGCGAGCTGGTCGCTCTAAACCCTCCCAACATTACCGAGCACGTGGAATCTTTGCTAAGTTTTGATGAATCCAGCCCGCTCGACCCGGATCATCACGACAGCGTCGCCGCATCACAACAATAATTTCCTGCAGATTATCAAACGAACTAGACGACTCAGGCACTACGATTTGAGAAACGGGCAGGTATGTTACCCACGGAATAAGTTTAACCAATAAATCGAAGGCTACCATGAAATCGTGCGTGCATGGTTGATCGTCACGGTGTGTCTTTTCTTGCATTTGTGAAACTGTTGTTTTACAATATCACGACATGGCGTGTGCTGAAACAGAATGCAACGATAGTGGACAAACATTCGAGATAAGTTGATCGAGCTCCCAATCAAACTAAAACATGAGTGCAACTGAATTTCAACAATTCAGCTGACGATTCTCATACCCGCCTTTTGGCTCGACCGATGTGCGGCGGTCCGAGTAAACCTGCCAGAACTTACCCTGACTATCAGGAATCATTGCCGAGCGAACCTTAAACGCACTGGTGACGGCGTCGGTCGTGCGTGGGCGTAGCCGCTGGCTTGTGCCTGGTCGTAACGCGAAACGGACCCAAGAGCGTACCGTCCTCGCCTTGTTGCGAACGTTGAGCGTTCTTTACGAACTGCAGTCCGGTGGGGTTATTAGCGAATGAACCGACCGAAAAAGAGGCGTGAATTTGCATTTGGGCAACGTCTAATCGCCTTGGTTGCCGCAGTTGCAACGCTCGCTGGAATTGGCATCTTCTGGACTCAATGGCACCATCGCAAGTCTCCCGCCGAGCGCTATCGGACCACCGACGTGCGACGAGCCGATTTGTTTCCGACTCAGATTGCCAGCGGCCGGCTCGAGAGCGGCAAACGGACGATCATCGAGTGTAAGTTGGAAAACGTCGCCGTCGGCATTCGCGGGCAACGGCTGACGGCCGGTGGCGCATCCGTTTTACTGAGCGTGATTCCGCAGGGAACGGTCGTCAAGCGCGGGGATGTGCTGGCTGTTCTGGATTCCTCAGACTACGAAGAACTCCTCAGGCTGCAGAGAATCACGCTCGAACGCGCCAAGGCCGATAAGGTGCAGGCCGAATTGGATCTGGAAATTTCGAAGCTGGCCGTACGCGAATTCGAAGAGGGAATCGTCAAAGAGTCGACCGAGCAATTTGAAGGCAACATCTTCCTCGCCCGCTCGGACCTACAGCGATCAATCGACAGACTGAACTGGTCGCGCCGAATGCACGAAAAGGGCTATGTTCCCGCAGCAGCCGTGACCTCGGATAAATTCCGCAAGGAACAGATGACACTTGCATTGGCACAACAGGAATCTGCGTACGAATTGTTCAAGAAATTCACGGCCCCCCGGACCGTGCAAGAACTTGAAGGGGCAGTGAAAGCAGCCGAGTCGATGCTTGACTATCAACAATTGCGTCTCCACCGTCAGGAGCAACGGTTGACATCGCTCGAAAGACAAGTGGAAAATTGCACAATTCGGGCACCCCATGATGGGTTTGTCATCTACGCCAATAACGCCGATCGTGAGCTCTTCATCGAGCCGGGTTTGCCCGTTCGGCAGTGGCAACGCCTTTTTTACTTGCCGGACTTGAGCGACATGGAAGTCGTAGCGATGCTGCACGAGTCGATTGTCGACAAAATCAATCCTGGTATGCGTGCCTCAGTTGCCGTAGAAGGGATGAGGAACCGTCGGGTCGAAGCGCACGTCACCTCGATTGCCCAGATGGCCACGTTCAATATGCGTTCGGACGTTCACTATTTTGAGGGAATTGTCAAGCTCGAGAATGTGCCGGCCGGGCTCAGGCCTGGAATGAGCGCTGAGGTCGAGATTGCCCTGCCGCGACTGGAAAACGTGCTGACGGTTCCATCCGAGGCAGTCCAACTCGAAAACGGCCACGACGTTTGTTTCGTGGTTCACGACGACAGACTCGAACGGCGCGAGGTTAAGGTGGGACACGTGACTCTCGACCTATCTGAAGTTACAGAGGGACTCACGGAGGGGGAGCAGGTGGTCCTCAATCCACCCAAGGAAGAACTCGACTCGGATTTTCCCTCGGGTCGCACCGACCTCTTTCCTGCTGACCCGACGCCGAAATCAGCTGTTACCGCGGGGGACATCGCCGCGTTGCGCTGATCGAACCAAAAGCACGGGTTGGGACGAATGGAATTCACCGCCGCGCCGACTTTCGGTTGAACCGCGCAGCGGTACCCGGCCGAAGCATGACTCGGTGAGACCGATCGCACATCGCGGTTCGCCGCCGTCCGCTAGAATCCCGTGGGTATCCAACGAGCCGTGTCTAACTCTACCCGCTCCGCCAGCGCTTCGAATCCAGCGATTGCCAACGCCGTCCTGATCGCGGCAGCCGTTTTCGCGTGTGCCGCATTTCTCATTGAGCGAGGCCGCCTTACGTGGCCTCCGTACCAGTTGCTCTCGAGCCTCTCGACTCTGGCCGGCTGCTTGGCCCTGGTTGGGCCCTTGATTCTCATTCGATCGGGAGAGATCGAAGGAAGTCTGGGGGAATTGATGTGGCTGACTGGTGGTCTGCTTGTTTGGTTTTTCGACATCGAGGCGGTCGCTCTGGGGCGCTGGAAGACCGTTGCGTGGGCGACACCGCTCTCCGATCGGACGCTCGGCCTGGTGATCCTCGCGGTGCTCTTGGCAGGTTGGAAATGCGGGCTGGCCGTACGTAACTGGTCCTGGACCAATGTCATGGGATGGATCTTGAGCGCGTTCTGGGTCGGTATGGCATTCTGCTCGTGGTTGCTCGCTCCGGCTTGGCGTACTGGGCTGACGGCCCACTGATCCTTGACGGACCCGCGTCGCTTGAGTAGCTTCGATGATTGTCGGACTGCCCAAAGTCCGCTTAATCGACATGCGATCAACCGCTATCATCCTCAATCATCCCGCCGAACCAATGGCCGGCGGGAGGAGTTCATCTGTGGCGACCGAGCAGAAAATAAGCACCCTCGACATCGACCGCGAATCAGCGGATTCCGCCATCCCCAATGAATTGCCAACTTATCGCGCGATCAGCACACGGGCGATCTTTAGCGTGATCTGCGGAGTGGTGGCCAGCTTTACTTTTGCCCATCCCTCTTTCTACGTCGCGTCGATATTGGCCGTCGTGCTGGGCATCCTCGCCCATCGAGCGATCCGGCAGCATCCGGACATGTTCACTGGGGCTGGTCTGGCGAACGCAGGTATCGCTATGGGCCTCATCTTCGGACTGACCTCGGCCACTTACACTGGCGTTCAAACCTACGTCAGAACCCGCCAGGCGGAGAAGTTCGGCAACCAGTTCGCCGAGATCCTCGAATCACGCAGCATCTCGAATATCATTACGCACAGCCTACACCCCGACGCGCGTCAAGCCAACACCGGAGAAGATATCCTCCATAAGCTCGAATCTGGGAACCCCCGAGATAGAATGGGTGTCGAGCGGAAATATGGCGAGACGCTGGCCCTCAATAAACGTCTGCAGGCGTCGAAAGACGGCCACGTAAAATTCGTCAAAATTGAAGCGATAGGTGACGACGTCGGTACCGGAAACGAAATTCCGATCTTTGCGCTGGCTCTGTACGAAGTGAGTGGTATTGAGGCAAAAGATTCCCCGACGACGCCACCATATGCCATGGCTTTCCTCAAGGGGCGGCTCAAGGGCAGGCATTACGATTGGTGGGTTGACGAGTTCAAGTTCCCATATAAGCCGCAAAGCTTCGTGGCCCCTGCGAAGGCACCCGACGACGGACACGGCCACGCCCATTGACGGCCGCGGAAAAAACGCTTGCAGGGGAATACAGCAAGCAGCCCCTCGCCATACTGCATGTCGAGGGGGGACCTCCAACTGCGTCGGCAGCCGCCAGTTGATGGCGCTTCAATGGGTCTGGGAATACGTCGAGAAACAGTGTTCGGTCTCCCAGAGCAAGACCTCGACGACGGGGAGACCCGCCTCTTTCGCGTGTTCGTAAATGAGCCTGGCTATATTCTCGGCCGTCGGATTCGCATCCATCTCGAACACGCGTTCGCCACGTTCTTTCAAGAGCGGCAGCAGCGGGTCGTCGCGACATAGCAGCATGTTGTGGTCGAGCACGTCATCGATCCAGCGCTGAACTTTATGCTTGATCTCGCCGAAATCCACCAACATGCCCCGCGAATCGAGAGCTGGACCCTCCAATGTGATTACCGCCCGCCCGTTGTGTCCGTGGAGATGCCGGCACTTGCCGTCGTAATTGAGCAAACGATGACCGTAACAAAACTCGATTTCGCGTGTTACCCGAAACATAATGATGTAAACCAGCCATTAACAGTAGGTCGTTGTCGAGCCGCGTGCTGGGCTTGATCCGCTTCTCATACAGCGCCCGAAATGTCGAGTTGCAGCAGAAAACGCATGAAGGCGCACGATCATTGCTTGGTCTGCACCATTTCGTCATGGTACGTCGTCCGGTCAGCCAATCCGGCATCACGAAAGCCCTTCTTGCGCTCGGCACATTTGTTGCAGATCCCGCAATGTCGGCCATCGACTGGGTTGATGCAAGAAAAAGTCAGGTGAAGCGGCAGGTGCTTCCCGCGCTCGAGGACGTCAGTTTTCTGCAGTTGGTCGAACGGGCGAATCAATCGCAGCTTGCCGTCCATTGCTTGATTCAACACCCTCTCCAGACTTTGAAAGAACGCGGGCGTGCAGTCCGGAAAGGGGTTTGATCCCAGCGAACCGAGGGCGAGAGTTTCGATCTCGCGTAGCCGGCACCAGATCGCCGCCTTGACTGCGAGCAACAGGTTGCGACCGGGAAGATACACCGCTTCGTCGGCGGAATCGCGGCCGGGGATGTTCGACCCATTCGTGCTCCAGTGTGAGCCATAAACGTCCGCGATTGGTTCGTCGAGGACGACCAAGGGATCGATTCCCTTCGTCCCAGCGGAGTCAAGAAAGCGGTTCAAGGACGATAGTTCCGCTTCTTCCCAGCGCAGTCCCGATCGAATATAGAGGGGAACGACTCGCGAAAAATCGCGGAGAAGCTCGATGCAAAGTATCGCGCTATCGATTCCGCCACTGATCAAAACGGCGGACGTTTGGTCGTGCGTGCGACGCATTGGGTGTGGCCAGAAACTCCAGAAACATGGGTCCGCGTCCGTGATTCGATCGCGAACTTTCTCATTCTAGGCCCGGACCTAATCGCCGGCAACCAGCCTGAACGCGCGACATGGTTTCAGTGATGATGAGACGCGCGCATGGCTTGGTCGTTCTGAGCAGCGATTGCCCGTGGCGCACCCGCAATGTCTGACACGCCCCTTTGTTCCTAGGGCCGACAGAAGTTTTGATAGATTTTCATTTGCATCGGAAAGGAGACCCCGTTATAAAAACTGTACAAACGACCCGATGGACTGATCAATTCGTTTCGGTGTCAGATCTTGTCCAGCCCGATGTGACCCATCGTTAATTCGGTTGCGGCTGGGTCCACGTGCGAGCGCATAGAAGGCCTTCATGGTCGGTGAACACGGTGATAAGGACCGAAGGCTTGTTATTCGACTGGGTTTGCTAGCCGTCGGATTTGTACCGGTCGTTTATGGATTGATACTCGGGTTTTTCTGGCTCAAGGACCACATCCCGAAGTGGGCCTTTTGGAGCGCCCAGCTGGCCTTGCTAACCACGATTGAAACCATTTATCCGTTCGCGGTTTTCGCGACATTGGTGCTGGGGCTGGCTTCGGGGTTCTGGTTGGTACGTAGCGGATCGAGGGCGAGCAGGGCGTCACACGGGCGTCGGCTGCTGGCTTCTGTTTCGCTGCTATTTGCCTTTGGCGTTGCGGAATCGGTGAGCGCTATCTGGCAACATCTTGCGCATCGCACTACAGTCATGCCAATTGGCGGGTTTCGGGACGGACGGACGGGCGACCGGTCTGCGCGCCCCTTTGACCGCTCGCCGAACCGACCGTCGATTCGAACACCGACACAGGTCAGGCCGCCCGTCGATTTCCCCGACGCGCCCGGTGATCGCGAAGTGGACGTGGTGACCGTGGGCGAGTCGAGCGCCGAGGGAGTGCCGTTGCAGAAGTGGCTCTCGATCGACCGGATCGTTGCGTGGCAGCTTCAGAAAATCATCCCGCAGCGTCCGATCCGGCTCACGAGTCTGGCCACGTCGGGCGAGACATTGGAGGACCAACATAAAAGGTTTAAAGATCTGCGGCGGCGGCCAGACGTTCTGATCATTTATTGCGGCCATAATGAATTCAAGTCGCGATTTTCCGCGAGTGACACGCCTTTCTATTACTTCACCGACGACGTGCCGACAACACCGCAGCTTTTGCAAAAGCAACTCGAAGGGCTTTCCCCACTGTGTGGTTTGATCGGGGAGTCGGCTGAAAAGTGTCGGATCTCGATCCCGCCGGCGGGCGACACCATTCGAGACCTGATCGACGTACCCGTTTACTCATCCACCGAGTACATGACCCTGCTCGTCGACTTTGAGCGGCGGCTGGAGGCAATGGTCTCTTATGCCGAGCGGGTCGGCGCTATTCCGATCCTCATTCTGCCGGCCGCCAACGACGCCGGCTTTGAGCCCAATCGTTCCGTCCTTCCGGCCGACATGCCCCGTAGCGAGCGCGAGTCGTTCCGAAGCGCGTTTCTGGCGATACGCGGCATTGAGAATCAGAATCCCCGGGCTGCCATTTCGCGGTATCGCGAGCTGATTCAGAGCCAGCCGGTATTTGCCGAGGCACACTATCGCCTGGCAAGGCTCTTGGTCCAAGTCGGGGCACCCGACCAAGCCTATCCGCATTTCGTCGCGGCTCGCGACCATGACGGCTTTCCCATGCGCTGCCTGACATCGTTTCAAGATGCCTATCGCACTGTGGCCGGTCGCCATGGGTGTGTTCTCATCGATTCGCAGGCATACCTGCATAGGATCGGCCGTGAGGGCCAGCTCGACGATGAGCTTTTTCAGGACATGATGCACCCCTCGTTACGGGGTTATATCGCACTCGCGCAGGCTGTTTTGCAAGCCCTGAAAACGCGAGGGGCTCTCGGCTGGCCTGGGGATGTGCCGGCACCGGTCATCGATCCGGCCCGTTGCGCCGCGCACTTTGGTCTCGATGAAAAAACCTGGCAACACCTTTGCTATTGGCAAAAGGGGTTTAACGAGCTGGTGCTACCTCTCAGGCAAGACCGGAAGATGCGCCTGGAAAAACGAAATGAGGGACTGGCAGCCGCCCAGCGATTGAGCGAGGGCATCGCGCCCGAGGCACTCGGCTTGCCCAACATGGGAATACCAGCGCCTGTCCCGATCGTCTCTTTTGCCGCAATCAGTTCGACCGATTCCGCGGAAGTATCGGTGCCGTGAAGCGATGTCTTTTCGGTCGCGAACTGCTGGCCATCCGATTTTCGGGACGACCAGCAAAGCCTGAGGCAAGGTCGTTGAGAGGTAGATTCTTGAGCACGGCTTTGAATTCATCGGATGAGTTCTTGGTCAGTCAGACGGTGGTGGGCTCTTCGTGCTTGCACCGTTTTGGCCTCTCTCAGGCAGCAGGAGCTCGATCTGCGATATACGGAACGACGAGCGGCGATTGTTGGGAACAATCCGCAATTGCGAGATCTTGTCGTCGAGGTAGACCACGATTTCCGCCTCTTCGCCTGTCGCGGACCAGTAACGACACCTATATTGTTGGAAGCTTGGCGCAGTGTCGCTGTACCATTGGACTCTCGTCGCAGGCAGCATTCCATCGGGATCGAGCAGCGAAAAACGAAACCGCAACCCGCTGACGAACTCCGGCTTGGCCAGGTCGAATTTGAGATAGGCATCCGATCCGAGGATTTTGCCCCCTTCTCCGTGCCAGTCGATCTCATGTACCAGCGCAGGGTCCACGTGCAGAGTACGCACATGGAACGATGGGTCAGGGGGCAGCCGATCGTACGGCGGGATGCCGGAATCACGGAGCTGACGCAGATACCGTTCCAATCGGAAATGGTCATAGTAGGTTACCCAGGCATGACGAGAAACGAGCCGGTGGATCGGCTCGCCGGCCCGCAAGTCCCTTAGGAAGGCGTGTTCGGCATCTCTCTGGAACACTCCCTGCCGAACGCCTTGCTGAAGGTTCGCGACCAGGAATCCGGCGGCAGCTGTGAACATGAGCATGCGTCCCACACCAACGAGGGAGCTCGCGCCGTACAATTCCCAGACGAAATAGGATCCGATCAGCACCACAACGGACGTGCCCGCATAGCGACTGTCGAGGACAGTGTTTCCCCATGCGTAGCGGCCGAGCCCGACTACCCAGGCAACTCCCATCAACGAGACCATGAATGAGGCGAGCCCCACAGCTCTGGGATCGCCTCGCAACCCGCAGCGAGCAAACGCCTGAATCAGGCAGATTGAGGTCACCAAGAGGATCACGGCGATCAGGAAGCCGGGAACCTGCCACCAGGGAAGGTGGGCACCTCCGCCAAACCCCGCCGCCAGGTACTTGAGTGCTGTCGGTGCGTAGGCGAGAAGGCCAGGTTCCACGTACTGGTCCTCGGGCGCGTCGTTGAACGCTCGATATCCGACGAAGTAAAGCCCGATGATCGTGACGGTGACACTCGCAGAAATCAGGGTAAGGCCCCGGTAGAGATGACGGGATGGATCCATGGGCCGTGTCACAACCGATCCCTGGTAGATCAGCCAGGGAAGCATCAGTGCGGCGAACACAACGCCCCCTCCAAGGATGAGTGGAAGGAGAACGAGACTCGCACCAGCCAGTATGATGCCCGTCCGATTCAAAGATCCGCGATGTGTCACAATCAGAATGAGCAGGACCGACTCCAAGCATGTTGTAATGACGTAGGCAAGCGTTTGGGCCCACGAAAACGCCTCGGTCTGACCAAGATTAAGGAGAACAATCGGCAAGAACGCATCGCCGTAGCACCAGCGACCGCGAACCTTGCGAATTGCCCATAAGAGCCCGAGAGACAGTGCCGAGAACAGCAGGACGTTCAGGTAGAGTATCGGTTTCGAGTTGAAGCCGAAGAGGGAATAGCAGGCGATCAGACACAGCTTGAAGATCGGCACCCTGTGTCCCTGGACGTCTTCCCATAGCCATGAGAGATTAACTCTCTGAACGCCGGTGACGGCGGGGACGTAAAGCCAATCCTCCCAGCGAGGCGTGCGATTACCGTAAAGCTTGACGAAAACGAGTGCCACCACGGTCAGCCCCAACCACGTCCCAAGCACGAACCAGTTGCTTCCGGATTCCTCCGGCAGATCCGCAGGTTGGATTGCCGGGCCGCAGCCTGGTAGCGGTTCTGTGGTCGTCAAGATGGCCATATTCAGGGGATAGTCTTGGTTAATGGTCCGCAGGGAGTTTGACGAAGTCTTGACTCCCCACTCGCTAATGGCCGCCGGTCGATCCGGAGCGCCGGCTGTCGATCCACTCGAGCGCCGCTCGCTTGCTCTGAATCTGGCCCTCGAGCTGCGCTTCGCGGACCTGCTCCAGGATCACGGCAAAGTGTGCGCCCGGCTGGAGACCGTGCCGCACCAGGTCGTGCCCGGTGATCAGCGGGGGTGGATTGATCGGGCCGGCGGGCTCGGTTTTCAAGTAGTATTGACAATAGTCGACGTGCTCGGTGTTTCCCGTCGACGCCAGCGCGTCGGCGCGATGAAGCGCGAGCAGTTCGTCGATGCCAGGCTCCGCGAGGATCCGCTTGAGCTTCGACTCGCGAAGTTTTTTGGCCTCGCCCAGGTACTGATGAAACTCGACGAGCCAGGTAATTCGCTCCCGCTCGGCGTTGGAGAGCTTCAAGTCTCGGCACAACCTGTCAGTGATGCGTGCGCCAACTTTCTCGTGATGATAGAAACTGTACCGACCCTCGTGAAGCTGCCGCGTTCGGGGCTTACCGACATCGTGCAACAGGGCCGCGAAGGCGAGAGTAAAGCTGGGATCCGCGGGCAAGAGGTTCAGCACCAGCATCGCGTGGTCCCAGAGATCTCCCTCGGGTTGGATCGGCTTGCCCTGAAACATTCCCTTCATCAAGAGCAGGTCTGGGAGGATTGCGGCGACGAGCCCGTGTCGAGCGCCAGCTCCATCGCCTGCGCCCGGCTCTCATGGACGAGCATTTTCCGCAGTTCCTGGGCGATCCGCTCCTTGGAGACGCTGACGACCTGACCTGACATCGTCCGGATAGCGGCGAGTGTGGCGGGTTCGATTTGAAACTGAAACCGCGCCGCCAGGCGAATCGCGCGGAGCACTCGCAGCCTGTCTTCGCGGAGCCGGGCCTCGGGCTCGCCGATGGCCCGAAGGACGCGATTCTTCAGGTCCGCCTGGCCCCCGACGTAGTCGATCACCTCACCGGTGAGTGGATCGAGAAACATCCCGTTGATCGTGAAATCGCGGCGGGCGGAGTCGAGCTCGGGCGAGCTGAAGACAACCGATTCCGGCCGACGGCCATCGACATAGGCACCGTCGCTACGGAAAGTCGCAACTTCGACCTCGACGCCCGGAGCGGCGCGGATGCCGGACCCGCACGACGCCGAATGAGATTCCTACTGTGACCGCGCGAAAGGGCAAGGCCGCCATGACCTGCTCGGGCGTCGCATCCGTCGCCACATCGTAATCAGCGGGTGTCTGGCCCAGAATGAGGTCGCGCACGCATCCGCCCGCCCAGAGTGCCTTATAGCCCGCCTGTTGCAAGCGCCGGACGACCTCCAGGGCGAATTCCCGGCAAGATTCGGCGTCAGTCATCGACGATCAACCTCCGAACGCCCCGGTCTCGATCGAGCCGCGATGGGCCCGCAGCCTCGACCGGGCCGGAATCCGCATCAACCGGAGCGCCGGCGATCACCCTGATCGCGATCTGAGTGCTACTGTAGCGACGGATGTCCCAGCGCTCGAAATCCTCGAGGATTCGCCTGTCGAGAACTCGCCCCGCCTCGAGCACGACCACCGATCCGGCGGGCATCTTTTCGACAAGCTGCGCGATCATCTGGTTCAGGACCTTCGCCGCGTCGCTCGTAATCCTGATAGGGAGGGTCGATGAAGAACACAACAGGACGCTCGTCGGCAGGTTGAAACGTCCGGGCCCAGCGATAAGCATCAGCAAGCTTGACTGTGGCGCGGTCCTCGTAACGAAGCGTGGCGATGTTGCGAATGATCAGGCCGACGCATGCGCGGTCTCTCTCGACAAAGACGGCACGCTTTGCACCCCGGCTGAGCGCCTCCAGACCCAGTGCACCGGTGCCGGCGAATAGGTCGAACGACCGTACGGTCCACGACCAGATCGCCCAGAATGTTAAACAACGACTCGCGCACCAAGTCGCTCGTCGGCCGCGTGCTGGCCGATGCTCGGGGACCATCGATCTTGTGGCCGCGTCTGTGCCCCGCGATAATCCGCATTTAGGCAAGTTTCCGTCATGGAGAAGAACTCGAGCCGTTCCGTCCGACTCGACTCGGTAGCATTCCCGACCCGTTTCCGATTTTACCAAGCTGGAACTTACCGCGAATATCCAGTTCAAAGCGTATCGACCGTCAGCATCGTCGAGCCGCACGAAAATGCAGGCTGATCACGGATCAAGGTGGCCCGAACCTGTTCCGACCAATGTCGTCCCGGCGTGAAATCAAAAAAACGTGATTCGGGTGCGCTCCGTAGCCGCACCGATGGCGGCTAATTTCCCGGGAGGAGTGTTGTGGCCCAGCCAACCGAATCGTCGGCACTGGCACCGGAACGATACCGCACGTACTTGCGGATGCTGGCCGAGCTGCAACTTGGCCGCGGAGCGGATGTGAAGATCGATCCTTCGGACATTGTGCAACAGACCTTGCTCGACGCCCATCGGGATCGGGCCCAGTTCCGCGGCCGGACCGAAGGCGAGATGGCTGCCTGGCTACGTCGTCTCCTCTCTTGCAACTTGGCGGATGCAGCGAGGGCGATCGGGCGGGCCAAGCGAGATGTTGGCCGCGAACGTTCCCTGGAGGTGGCACTCAACGCCTCGTCGGCCCGCCTGGAATCGTGGCTGGCGGCAGAGCAATCCTCCCCATCAGAGCGGGCCGAGCGAAACGAGGCCATTCTGCGGCTTGTGGACGCCCTCGCGCTGTTGCCCGAGGCAAATCGTCAAGCCTTGATGCTGCGACATTGTCAGGGCCTGTCGCTGGCCGAGATCAGCGCACGCTTGGGCCGTACGCCACCGGCGGTTGCCGGCCTAATCAAGCGAGGTCTCGCCGAACTCCGCAACCTGTTGCCCGACGAAAGGGGCTAAACCAGAATGCCAGACCGAGCTTCTGCTGAATCGTCCGACCGCGAACGCCGGCTCGAGGAGATCATCGCGGCTTTACTCGGTGCCGAGGATCAAGGTCAACCACTGGCTCTCGAAGCGATTTTGGCTCAGCACCCCGACCTTGCCGATGAGTTACATGCATTTTTCAAGCAGCACCGCCGCATCGAAAGTCTGGCCGCTCCGCTCCGCGCTGTCGCACGCGCATGCAGTGCCACCACGGAAACAACCCACGTAGAGTCTGATTCCGTGCTACTCGCGTCGCAGCAGCCCGCGGATCTAAGATCTGAGTCAACGGAAATCCTCAAAGTGACGGACGAGCCATCGACGAATTGGGAGGCCGACCCGAACGCGACGGCACCATTCATTCCAGAAGCAATGGTCGACTCTGACCCGCTCGAATCCGGCACTCGCGTTCGTTACTTTGGCGACTACGTGTTGCAGAGCGTGCTCGGGAAAGGCGGGATGGGAGTCGTCTATAAGGCCCGTCAGATCAGCCTGAACCGTCCAGTGGCGCTCAAGATGCTCCAGGCCGGAATACTGGCAACCGAAGACGACCTGAGGCGATTCCAGAACGAGGCTGAGGCCGTTGCGATGCTCGACCATCCGCACATCGTACCGATTCTGGAGGTAGGCCAATATGAGGACCAGCGCTACTTCAGCATGAAGCTGATCGGCGGGCCGAGCCTTGACCGAGCGATCGGCCGATTTACTACCGACCCGAGGGCCGCCGCTCGGCTCGTCCAGACGGTTGCCGAGGCGGTGCATCATGCGCACCAGCGCGGAATCCTCCATCGCGACATAAAACCGGGTAATGTCATACTCGACGATCGCAGCGAGCCACACGTGACTGACTTCGGGCTGGCCAAGCGAGTTCAAGCCGACAGTGAACTAACTCAGAGCGGCGCAATCCTGGGCACACCGGCCTACATGGCTCCGGAACAAGCCTCGGGCAAACGTGGTATGGTGACCACCGTCACCGACGTTTATGGTCTGGGGGCAATCCTTTATGCGTTATTGACCGGCCGGGCTCCCTTTGGAGGTGAGTCTCCCGTCGAAACGCTTGAACGAGTCCGTGAGTGGAAACCCGAGTCTCCTGCGAAGCTCAATCCGCGCGTTCCGCGCGACCTGGAGACCATCACGCTCAAGTGTCTTGAGAAGGAACCAGCGCGGCGGTACGCGTCCGCTGAAGCAGTTGCCGACGACTTGCGGCGATTTCTCAGCGGCGAGTCCATCCTCGCGAGGCCGGTGTGGTTGGCCACGAGGGCTTGGATGTGGTGCAAAAGAAAGCCGGCTCTTGCTGGCATGGCCTTAGCTAACTTACTCGGTCTGCTGCTCATCGTGTGCACGACCGCTGCAATGATGGTCGTTGAGCAATTGAGACGCCAGGAATTTGTCATCCGCAAGGAGGCGGAATCGAATTTTAAGATGGCCCAAACGGCCGTGGCAGATTATCTGACCAGCGTCAGCGAAAACACGCTTCTGAAAGAGCAGGATTCGGACGACATCCGTGGCCTCCGCAAAGAGCTGCTCAAAAACGCACTCAAGTACTACGAACGTTTCGTCAACGGGCGGAGTAACGACCCGGCCCTTCGAGAACAACTTGCGGACGCGTATTTCCGGGTCGGAGAAATCACTGGCGAAATCGATACGCGGGAACGGGCGATCGACGCCTTTCGCAAGGCCCAGACCATTTGGGAATCGTTGATTAAGGCCAATCCCGAAAAGGATGAATTGAGCGGCCGTCTGGCCCAGTGCCATTTGGCCATCGGCAAGCAGCAAAAGAGCGCCGGGTAATCTCAACGCGGAAACGGCCTCACTTATAGCAGCCGCGCCATACTCGAGGAACTCACCGGTCGCAAACCGGAACAACAAATTTACCAAGCGAGCCTGGCCGATTGCTACTTGCAGATCGGCATCACCAAGGGGCATCTCGAATCCGGCGACAGCGGACTGGAGATCCTCGAGAAAGCGAAAACGATCCAGCGGTCGCTGATCGGTCGTTCTCCTGCCGATCGGATGTATAAGAAAAGAATGGCCGAGATCATCAACTCGCTCAGCTTTGTCTACTCCCAAAGGCTCGACTACGCCAATGCGAGCCGCTGTTGCGAGGAAGTCCAGCAGATCAGCCAGTCTCTCCTCTCGGAGATCGGCGAGGGACCCAAGCCGGTGAGGCTCCTCGACGTCATGGCGCTTGCCCAGTACAACATGGCGGCAATTCACGAGGAAAACCAACGGTTTGTCGCGGCCCTCGAGTTGTCTCAGAAATCGCTGTCGAACCGCGCCGCGCTCGTGGCAGCGCATCCATCGGTAACGAGCTACCAGGAGAATCTCGCCAAGAGTTATTGCGCGGTCGCCCTGCTGCAGTACAAAGCCGGCCGCGATGAAGAGGCATTTGCCTCGCTGGCGAAATCGATCGCGATCCTCGAAAAGCTCGCCGAGTCCGAGCCCGAACAGGCGCGCTACCACGCGGCACTGGGAAGAAGCTGGAACTCGCAGGGTTTCGTCCGTGACGAACTGCGCAAGAACGAGCAGGCAATTCTTGACTTCCAAAACGCGGTCACCGAGCAGAAGGCAGCGATCATTCGGTCGCCCGACGACAATTCTTACAAAGTTTTTCTGAGCTGGTGCCTTGAAAACCTGGGTGAGCAATACGTCGACCTGGGCCAGGTGGACGCCGGGCTGCCTTATTACCTGGAAGCACGGGACTGTCGCCGCCAGCTCCACGACAGCCACCCGGAAAAGGACGAATACTCCGAGATCTTGGGCAACGGTCTTTCTGTGTTGGGGGCCATCTATCGCCATGCCGGTGACCGCGACGCTGCCCACGACAGCTTGGTGGAGGCGCGCCGGATCCTGGAAGCGCGCGCGATTCAGCGCCGATGATCCGGCGCGGCAAGTCCGGCTCGCATTCGCCCTGACACGCGAGGCAGAGTCGCTCGCTGACTTAAAACAGACCGACGAGGCTCTAGAATTGCTCGACGGAGCCGTGAAGATCTGGTCGAAACTCACCGCGAATTCCGCCGCAGTTGAGCAATGGCGAGAGGGACTATCCGAGTCACTCTGGGAGCGAGCCCGGCTTTTGCGAACTCAGGGTAAGTCCGCCGAAGCCGAGAAGCTTGACGGCGAGCGCGAAGCCCTGTGGAAGGGTCGAGCGCCCGGCGAGCTAGTTGCTTTGGCCAGGGAGGAACTCAACCGCGCGACGGTGATTGGCTACGGCAAGACGCCTGTAAACGCGTACGGGGGCGCCGTTCGTCAGCTCGGATTGAATCAAGCCGCCGCCAATCTTCGCTTGGCCCTCTCGATGGGATACAGCGATCTCGGCACGCTCCGCTCGGATCCCCGCTATGCGCTCCTGCTTTCGCGAGATGATATACGACCCTTTCTCATGGATTTGACCTTTCCGGCGCAGCCGTTCGCGGATGATCGTTAGGTCAATCCCAACGATAGATATTGGTATCTTCAGCGCCATAGGGTAACGTGCCCCGGCAATTATTCATCATAGATACGACCCGAATCCCGCCTCTCCCAATCCTTCGACCAGGGCCTTGAGCTTGTCAAGCTGATCCTTCCTGGCAACCAATGTGGCCTTGCCCGAATGGACGATCACAAGGTCGTCGACGCCGAGCGCAGCCACCAGCCCCCCATCGTCGGAAATGAGGATGGACCCGGTCGTGTCACGTGCGACCACGTTGCCCTGGATTGCGTTTCCGGCCGAATCCTGTTCGAGAAGGCTGGCGAGTGCACGCCAGTCGCCGACGTCGTTCCAGCGGTAGGGCACCTCGAGCACACGCACGTTTGCCGCGTGCTCCATGACGGCCTTGTCGATCGGGACGCGCTCCAGTCCAGGAAATAAACGGGCGAGGGTCGCCGCTTGGTCCGGGGTTCCGATGGATTGAAAAATTGGCTCGAGGCCCTGGGCTAGCCGGGGACAATGGGTCTTGATCTCGTCCAAAATGGTCCGCGCTCGCCACACGAAGATCCCCGAATTCCAGGCGAAGTTACCAGACGTCAGGAACCGCTCAGCCGTTTCTCTGTCGGGCTTCTCACGAAATTGGACGACTCGGTAAACCGGAATGCCGTCACGTTCTTCCAACAGTGCACCACGCTCAATGTAGCCGTATCCCGTCTCCGGGTGAGTGGGCTTGATGCCGAACGTGACAAGCGCGGTTGGGTCGTGGTCGATGACCGCGACCGCCGCCACGACAGTCGCGAGAAATGCGTCCCGCGGCTCGATCACGTGATCGGCGGGCATCACGATCATCGTCGCGCCAGGGTCTCGCAGGGCGATGATTCCGGCCGCCAACCCCACGCAGGGGGCTGTGTCACGCGGGGCTGGTTCAGCGATCACATTCGAGCGCCGGCACGTCGGACAGCTGAGCCCGAGTTGCCGCGGCCTGGTCGGCTCCGGTCACAACGATGATTCGTTCCAGGGAGACCAGCGGCTCGATCCGTGCCACAGTCTGCTGCAGCATGGTCGCCTCACCCGCAAGGCGGAGCAATTGTTTGGGTCGATCGCGCCGGCTTTTGGGCCAAAATCGAGTCCCACTACCGCCGGCCATGATTATGGCGTGTAACATCACCGTCCTCGCTCGCGTTTCTCGAGACTGTGGTTGCGTGTACCGTCCGATCGACTTCGACCGTTGTTGATCAACGCAGATAGATTGGTCGCTCGATCACCAATCCGGGTTCGATCCGCGACTTGAGCTCGGCGGCGTCGAGCGCGAAAAGCGGGCTAATCTCAATGCCGAACGGGACCGACCCGTCTGGCCTGCGTGGGATGACGGCTCCGGCCTGTTCGAGCCAGTTACCGAACTGATCGCTCATCCGCTGATGGACGGTGGCCGGCGAATCGGGGCCGACGGCGTTCTTCAAGGGCTCGAACTCTCCAGCACGGTCCGTCTCGACCATGGCCCACCGCTCTGCCATTGGCAATACGTCGAAGATGAACTGCTCAAATTTGATCGCGTTGGGCTCGGCTGGTTTGAAGATTTGGCCACTCTCATCCACACACGCGACCTTCTTGATGCGCACGATGGAACGGAAGACTGTGCGCGGCGACGATCCGTTCGATGAACGATCTCTCCAGAATGTGGACCGCGATGCTGCCGGCCCAGAGTTCGAGTGGCCCCTCAGGCAGCCGACGGCCGGCAAGCTCTGCCGGAAGGTCGGAGTATTCGATCACCTGCGGTCGGCCGTCGACAGTCACAACCACGCCCAGTTTTTCGTCGGGCGAGGTCCGTTCGACGACCTTGAACGATACCTCGGCGTTCGCTTCCCGGTGCAGGCCAATAAACGATGGCTCGGCAATCCGGACGAGCGGATTGTCCACCTGAAAGTAAAAGAGTGTGCGCACGCCGCGGTCGCGCATTTCGTCCAAGCAACTCGGCATCCCGCCGGGGCCAACCGCGGCCAAGGCCGCCAACGTGCCGCCATGTCCATCCGGTGAGAGAGCAACCCGACCTGGCGACGCCAATAGGACCTTGCCAGTGGCGACATCGACCGCCGGCATCTGGCCCTGGGTAAAGAACCTGACGTGTTCCAGCCCGAACCGGCCATGGCTCTCGAAGAACGCGATCGTCGTGTCGTGGTTTTCGGGACTGGTCATGATGTAGAGCGGTACAGGCCGCCCGTATCGCGCCACGAGTGCGGCGACTTTCTCGGCATGGATCTGGAACAGGCTCGCCGATGAGACCGGCCCAATCGGGAATGTGCCCTTCGGTCCCTCGTAGCCGAGTCGCGTGCCAGAGCCCCCCGCGACGAGAATCACACCTACCTCTCCGGCTGCCAGTGCATCGGCACCCATCCCGCCTGCACGGCGACGCACCACACGCTCGCCGTCGGTCTGGGGCAAGCGAACGACCTCGATGGGTTGCACCCGATCGGCGGGCGGCACAGACACGCCGTCGCCGACCACGAGATCAGCGATCAGACGTTGGAGCCTATTGAAATCGATCGATCTGATTTCCGACGCGAGCTGGCCTTGCTCGTCTTCATTCAATTCCCCCCACCATCGCAAGAGTTGACTTTGTCCATGCTGTTTCAAGCGATCGACGAGGATCGGGTCGGGAGACATCTCTTACCAAACTCCTGAGAACGGGAAAACACCTCTCGAAATTCAACTCGAGAGAACACGAATCGCATTCAAAAGTCGAGCTGCAGCCCGTCGTGGGCAAGGACCACGCCAGGCGGCAGCTTTTCCTGCGTGGGACCGTGATCAAAGCTATGCGAAAGATGCGTCAAGAAGGTCCGCTGAGGCTTCACCTCCTCGACCACCGCGAGAGCGTCACTCAAGGAAAAGTGCGTCGGGTGCTTTTCATACCGCAGCGCATCCAAGACGAGAATGTCGAGGCCCTCCAAAAGCGGCCAGCTCTCAGGGGGAATCCGGCTCACATCGGTGCAATATGCGAGCGCCCCAACGCGAAAGCCAAGAACCGGCGACTTCCCATGCTCAAGCCGAATCGGCATGACTCGCTCGCCCAAGACTTCAAATTCAACCCCAGGCACGACCCGGACGAACTGGAGCTTGGGAACAAACCCAGGCGGCCATTGCTCGGTCCCGGGCCGAAACGCGTAACTGAAGACCCGCCGGATAGTCTCCTCTGTACCTTCCTCGCAATAGACCGGCACCGGCCCGCCAGTCCACTTCGGGAATATCCGCGCGTCGTCGAGACCGAACAAGTGATCCGCATGATGGTGTGTGAACGCGATCGCGTGGACCTGGCGCACCTTTTCGCGCAAAAGCTGAATGCGCATCTCAGGGGTCGTATCGATCAACAGATTGCCGCGCTCGAATGAAAGCAACACGCTGGGGCGCGTACGCTGATTTCGAGGATCGCTCGACGTGCACACCGAGCAATCGCAGCCGATCATCGGAACGCCGCTGGAGGTTCCCGTCCCGAGAAAAGTCAGCCGGCGCGTCGAGGCCACGTCTCGTTCGATCAATCGACCCATCTTTACCCGGGGTGCTTAGTTATGATTTCGGCTCGCTCGGAGTCGGCGTCTTCGGATGCTTGATGATACCAAAAGTCACGATCAGGTTCCGGATTCTGCCCTATTCTCGCTCATTGGCTCGTTGCAAAACATGACAGACATTACGGTTACACGCAACGGCTCAATGATCGCGCTCGAAATGGTCAACGTGCAGGCTCGCGCTCATCCAGCGTAATGATGACGTTTGAGGAGCCCGTTCAGCTAGGGTTGGGCTTTCAGTTTTCCGTCTCAGGTATTCGCGTTTTCCGTACGTCTCGCGGTTCCATTCTTTTGACTTCGCGGTCCGATCTAATCCTACTTCCTCCCGGTTTTGGTCGCGCGGGCTGCCTGAACCGTCGAGGTTGTCGGGCTGAAGGTCTGCGCTCCCGACAGTTGCCCACCTATATGTGCCGCTACTTGATGCACGCATGAGATATGTCCGCTACGTGATGCACGCCTGAGCCCAGACAAAACAATCCGGGAAACCGACGAAAGTCGGCTTCAGTATCGCGCCGATGAATCTGAAAGACTGTCGTACGCGCCGAGCGTTCGCGGCCAAAGACCGTCGCTCCGTCGAGCCGCGGCCGATTCAGACTTGGAAGAAGAGGAGCCGATTCCGCCAATCGAACCCGAATTCGGTAGCCGCGTTGGACAGAATAGCTCCGACCGAACCCAAATCCGGCCCAACCTCTTTATCGTTCGTTTTTGTCTTTCTCCGGAGCGCGGTGTACACTGTGGGTTGACGGCGCTTGGTGCCTCTCAGCAATTCGAGCGATGCCAACGAGTCTGGCTGTCGAACAAAAAGAGGCGGCGAGGTCGAATAGCGAAGCGTTCGGCCGCGTCTTCCCTCACAAGGGGGAACTGCATCGGCGGCGCGACAGGTAAGAATCGAATCATCTCCATCCGAAATGGCGGATACTCAGGGCCTACAGAGGGTGCGGATTGCCCGCCCCTTCGGTGAGGGCCCCGTCCAGAAAGGTATTAGCGCGATGCTCTGGCGACACCTTTGCCTGGTCCGGGCCGGGCTGGCCGCGGGCCTTTTTAGTGGCTTGATGTTGATCGGGGCGTCGATCGCGACTGCCCAGCCGAAAACACGCACGGCCGCCGATCCCGAATCCTCAGCCGCTCCGGTCGCAACGGCGACGGAGACGGTCAACATACTCACGGCGAGCAAAGCCGGCGATATCGACGTGGCCGCGCGAGGCCAGGGTCAGGAGCGGGTTCATCTGTCGATCAAGAACCGCTCTGCCCGCCGGCTCAATGTGATCGTGCCCCCGGGCCTGGTCGCCGCCAGCTCGGTCGGCCAAGGCGGAGCGGGCGGTGGCGGCCGCGGCGGCATGCAAAGTATGGGGCTGGGCTCCGCTGCCAACCGCGAAGGTGCGTTCGGCGAATTCCAGGTCGCTGGCAGTCCGGCCGGGCTGCAGTCGGTCGGTATCGCTGAGGAAACTCGCAACCGGCTGATCACTGTCCCCGTCGGCGAAACCATCGAGTTGAACATCCCCGCGGTGTGCCTGAACTTTGGCTGGGCTACCCCGACACCGCGCGACAAATTCAAGTTGATGGATGTCGAGGAGTATACCCCTAATCCTCGAATACGTAAGGCGTTACGCAGCTTGGCGACCTACGGGACCAGCCTCGGCGTTGCTCAGGCGGTGATGTGGCGCGTTTGCAATGACCTGCCGTTCCAGACGATGGTCGAGCAAGCGGGCAAGGTCATGAACGTTCATGAAATCGCGCTGGCAAGTCGGTTCGTTGAAGCTGTTGACTCTTCCGCGACCAGCGACCTGGTCGACCTTAGGGCGGTGCGCGACTCACGCGTGTTTGTGCAAGTTCGAGGTGAAGGGTCGCTGGCTGCTCAGGCCCAACGTTTGACAGGCGAGATTGACAGCATGCACATTCTGGGACTTCCGATTCATGTCGTCGAATCCGAAGAGCCCCCAGCCGCCATGGCTCCGGCCGTCTTTCTCAAGGTCTTGGTGACGGACGCCAAGAACGGCGAGAGCCGGTTTGCCATGGTCGTCAATTCGTGCTCCGAGCCCAACGCGTGGTTGCCGCTGGGAAAGGTCTCGTTCCGTGAAAATTTGTCCATCAGCGTCCTTGATGGGCAGAATCTGGCGAAGGCGATGGATCGGGCGATCGCAGGGTCGTTCGTCACGGTAAGGCCGGCGCGGCGCACACTGGGCACAACAACGCTCAAGGTGGAAAACCGACTCCCGTTCACGATCAGTAACTTGGTGGTGAGGGCCGGAACGTCGTCGGGCGTCCTCCGGTTCCATTTGAGGGTGTGGGCGTCGGACCGGCTCGGACGGCGCTACTGCCGATCCAGGCGGCTACTGCCTCACTTGTCGAGAAAATCGAGACCAACGGCCTTTGACACAGGCCGCAGACGCAATGGCCAGTCGCGGATCGCCTTAACTTTGCCCGCGTACACGTGCCGGCTTGTGCTTAACCGCGGACACAGCGATCGGCGCTGTTCGTCGCCTTTTGGACGATCGGCGCCGACTTTTTCTTGTGATTGTGACATTTCCAAGCAGATGCCGTTCAGAACGACTTGCTTCGGTCCGGTCTGGGCGGCTACCATTATTGAGGAAAACGTCGCAATCGTTTGCCATCGACCCTTGTTTGTTAGGACAGTGGCCGCGTCGCCACCGGCGCGGGGCGAAGGTTCATGCCTCGGGTTCGCCGGCGGATCATGTTTTCGGGCCGGGTTCAAGGCGTGGGGTTTCGCGCCACATGCCAGTCGCTGGCTCGAAGTCTGGAAGTCGCGGGCTATGTCCGCAACCTTCCAGACAGCCGCGTCGAGCTTGTGGTCGAAGGTGAAAACAGTGAGATCGACGCGCTTTTGACAGCGATCCAACGGGAAATGTCTCGCTACATTGCGACCGTCACCACAAACCCGGAACCACCTGGCGATGATTCCCTGGTCGGGTTTTCCATTCGCTACTAGCTTCACCGTTCTGACAATTGACAACTACCGGCAGACATCGGATTCGCAGCCGAGGTTTTTCTCAATGTCCGTCTATCCCGATTTGGTCTCATTCACGGAATCATCAGCAAAGCTATGAAATCACTTACTATTGCACTCGCCACCGCCAAAGAGGCGATTCGCCAGCCTGCGTTCTTCGTGATGGCAGTATTTGCCGGCGCTCTCTTGATCGTCACGGTCTTTGTGCCTTACTTCACGTTTGGCGAAGACATGAAGATGTACAAGGATACTGGGCTGACGACCATCTCGTTTTTTTGCATGCTTCTGGCGCTTTTAACTGCCAGCTCGACGGTTGCCGATGAGATTGAGGGCAAAACCGCAATCACGCTCTTGTCCAAGCCGATCAATCGCCGTCAGTTCATTGTGGGTAAGTTTTTGGGAATCGAGCTTGGTGTGCTCGCACTTTACGTCATTCTGGGTACGCTCTTTGCTGCAGGGGTCTGGTACAAGTATTCGTATGACCTGCGCGAGTCGGCCGGGACGCCCGAAGCTGGCAAGCAATTGGCTCAAGTGTGGCAAGTCATGCCAGGCCTTGTACTTGGGTTTCTTGAAGTGACCGTGTTGACGAGTATCAGCGTCGCGATTTCTACGCGGTTGCCCATGTTGGCCAACCTGGTTGTCTGCATTCTGATTTTCTTCTTGGGGCATCTAAGCCCAGTCTTGGTGGAGTTGGCGGATCAGGGGCGTGTCAACGAACTGGTTGGTTTCATGGGCAAGTTTTTTGCATGGGCTCTACCGTCACTGGAGTTCTTCAACGCCAGCCCATCGATCTCAACCGGCGCGGTCATACCCTGGTTTCAGTACGTTTTGCCTGTTTTTGGCTATTGCGTGTTGTACAGTGGAGCAGCGTTATTATTTGCCTTTATGTTGTTCGAGGACCGCGATCTGGCTTGATCCGACCTGGTGGCCTTTAAAGAGTGCCCAGCCGGGATTCGCGTCGTGGCTCGCGGGTCAATGAATCGGTGGTCTACGTGATGTAGATCGAGCGGATTGCCCTCCATTCGCCCGTCGTAAGTCGCAAAACTGATATCACCGGTCTGCCTCGAATTAAATCGCCTGGACTCCGAGTCAGGGGACCTCACGCATGCAAGCCGACGCGTACCGTCGCGCACGTCAGCTTATGAGCTCCCGACGCGAGCACGTGATCGCACGGGTCCTCGGTTTTATTCAGTCGCTCTTGCTGGTCGCGCTCCTGGGTCTAATCGCACTCTTTGTGGCGCTGCTTTCATCGCGGGGCGAAACGCGATTTCCGGCGTCAAAGGAAAAAATGCTGCCGGCGTGGATGCAAATTCGCGCCACTGGCGAGGATCAAGATTATCTATTATTCGACGACACGGGGATTTTCCCGCTGATCGCCGACAACCTGCAGAGCAGGAATCCGGTGCACCGCGCGGGAGCGGCGGCGCTGGGATGGGCGACGCGGTCGTTTCACGCCCTTCAATACAATCGCAGCGCACTCACGACATTGTTCGCGCTAGGGTCAACTTGTATCGTGCTGATCGCTCTTGTGGCGCTTTGGCGGCGCCGGGTGGTGGCCACAGTCGCGACCGACGTTGCGACAGCACTGCGCCGGCAGATTCACCGCCAAATGTATCGACTGGGCCAATCATCGTTACCCCGCGAGGGGACCGGTCCAGTCATCAACCTCTGGACACGCGAGGTCAACGACATTCGCGACGGTCTGATCGCAGACGTCGACCTGACACCTCGGATCCATGTGTTGGCGATTGGACTCGTCGTGATCGCGCTCTTGGTTTCTCCCCTCTTGACGATCTTCCTAGCCTCGCTGGGTCTGCTCGTTTGGCTTACCGCACGGGTTTTGAATCGAGACTCTCAACAGGCCACTGAAGGCGCTCTGCGCGACGCTTCCGTTCAGCTTTGCCTGCTGCACGAAGATCTTGGCTTGCTGCGTACGGTTCGCACATTCGGAGTCCAAGAGTATGACCGCCAACGGTTCGACGAGCATCTGGATCGCTATCTTGAAGCGGACCGCCGACGAATCATCACCAGTTCCCAGATCAACCCAAGCACGGGACTCTTGTATGCCGCCGCATTGACGATCGCGATGGGTCTTCTTGGCTACAACGTTGTCGTCAATGACCAGATTTCGATCGCAACGATGCTGATCTTGCTTGTGTCGCTGGCGGGCCTGGCGTACCCGATCTCAGAATGGCTCCGGCTCGGCAAATCAATTCGGCAGGCCAACCGGTCCGCGCGGTGTTTTCGAGTTCCTGGAACGGCGCCCCGAGCTTCACCAAAACGTCGGGGCGCATTTCCTCAATGCCCTCAAGGAACAGATTACCTTCGAGAACGTCGAGCTCGAGAGCAGATCGGGGCGTCGGCTGCTGGAGGGGCTTTCGCTGGAAATTCCGGCCAATTCCCGCACCGCCATCATGGGACAAGACGAAGATGCCAAGCTCGCCTTGGTCTGCTTGATCCCGCGATTGATCGATCCCCGAGCGGGTAGGGTGCTGATCGACGGCCACGACCTGCGCGACGCCACTTTTGAGTCGGTGCGAGCCCAAGTCGCGACCGTCCTGCAGGCCGATCTCGTCTTTACCGACTCGGTGATGGTAAATATCGGTCTGGGTGACCCCGTCAATACCTTGCCGCGCGTGATCGAGGCGGCCAAGCTTGCGCATGCGCATCACTTCATCCAGGATCTTCCCCACGGATACGACACCACGATCGGCCCGCTGGGTCATTACTTGAAGCCGGATGAGCAGTTTCGGATCGCGCTGGCCAGAGCCTACCTGCACGACCCCTCGATCTTGATCGTCGAAGAGCCAAATTCGCAGATCGACGATGATACCAAGCACTTCATCGACGATACCCTGTCTCGACTGTCAATCGGCCGGACTATGATTATCTTGCCGCATCGACTCGCGACAGTTCGGTCCTGCGACCACGTGATCGTCCTCCAGAACGGGCGCATCGAGGACGCCGGCTCACCGATCCAGCTTCAAACCGAGAGCAAACTGTTCCGGCACTTGCTTTATACCGAATTCAACGAATTCGCGACCGGCGAGATCGAGGCTGGTCACGTTTTCCAGGGTGAGCCGGCGCCCAAAACCACATGAAGTCGCGGGGCCTTTCCTGCCAGCTCACGCTGCACGGCGTGCAGTTGAACTCGCTGGCGATCAAAAGAAATCGTCGACTGTCGGTGTGATCACGAGCTCGGGAACGTGGGCACGCGGGTGAAGCTCAACCAGGAACTTGACCGCCGCGGCTATGTCGTCGGGCTGGAGAATTACCGAGCGGCGTTCGGCTCCCACCGGTACTGGCCGGGCGTCTAGAATGGGCGTTTCGACTTCACCGGGATAGATCACCGACGAGCGTATGCCTTGCGCACCTTCCTCTCGTCCCAGGCAGATCCCCAGCGCCGATTGGCCGAATTTTGACGCTGAATATCCGACGCCACCGAGCGTGCTAGCCCGCAGACCCGACACCGAGCAGATCTGGATCACAAGCCCGTTCTTCCGCTGGCGCATTGCCGGGAGGACATAGTGCACCAGGTTGAATGAGCCAGTGAGATTGGTCGCGATCATTCGATCCCAGTCCGCCGGCTCAAGGGACTCAAGGCTGCGGTTTCTCACGTTCGTACCGGCGTTGCAAACCAGGACATCGATGGAATCAAACGCGGCTCCGATCTGGTCGACGACCGACTTGACTGCAGATCGGTCGGAGATATCGCACGGTGCGACGAAGGCAGAATCTCGGCCTGTCGTCATGCCGGCACTGGTGCGCTCGAGTTTCTCGCGGTCACGGCCCACGAGCGCCATGCGCAGGCCCATCTCTGCTAGCGTTGTCGCGATGCCACGGCCGATGCCGCTGCCCGCACCTGTCACAAGCGCCGTCTGCAGTTTCGCTGCCAATGCAAATTCCTCCGGTACGTTCCTACAGTCGCGAAGCCCCATCGCCCCTGGTGCGATCCGCCGGGCTTCGCAGCTACGACCGATTGATTGTACGAGACAGACCGATTGGTGGCGACAGATACGTTCGGAACCTGCCTCACTCAATGTTCTGTAAATGTAGGCGGCTGCACGGCGGGTGACTTTGAGAACCAAAAAAGCCGCAACGATCAGTTGATCGCCGCGGCTAGCGTTGAGCGGATAGATTGCAGTCTACGTCTCGCCGAGGATAGCGATCACGCGTTCCAGATCTGGACCTGTGTCGTCCCATGCGTCGAGCCGTCGGCGTTCCACGCGGTCGCAGATGCAAATAACTCTTGCAGGAACGACAACTCACTGGAGCCGCTTGAGCTATTCTGGGTCGAATTGCTGGTTACGACTTTTTGGCCGTTGATATAAATTTGGACGTTAGTTCCGGTTGACGTCGTAGTGACTGTTGTCGTCGAAGGCTGCGAGGCATTGGACGCAAGTGAAGTGGCTACCTGACTCGTCGCGGTCACGCGAGTCGACGGGTTAGGCGTGGCTGTCACCGCCGGCGAGGTGGCTGACGATGTCGTAACCGGAGTTACAAGAACCGGCGCAACGGGCGCCGGGCTCGCACCGGGAATCAAGGCGGCGGCCGCCTCCAGATTCAGCTCTCCGAGCGTGATTCCTGTGACCGGGTCGTGAAACGGCGTGGCGGAATCTTGGATCCAGGTTTTGATTTGGGCCACCGTCGGTAGAGCTCCGAACCGGTTTTCGTAGACCTGCTGGAGCAAGGTAACGCCGCCGGTGACGAGCGCCGTCGCAAAGCTGGTCCCTTCGACCGTGGCGGTGCCCGAGTCACCCGACGGAGCGGTCAACCCCTCTCCCGGAGCCGCGATCGTTGTGGCTGAGGCACCTCCTACCGCCGAACCGAGTCGCTGGGCATTGGATAGTAGATTGCCGGAAAGGTCGGTCGCGGTCACACTGATCGTGCCGGCGACGATCGCCGAAAAGCCCTCGCCTTGCTGTCCGTTAAAGCTGTTTCCGGCCGCTGCGATTACCGGAATGTTCATGGACGTGAGCTGCGCGACCAACTCGGTGATACGCTGTCCCGGCCCGCCATCGGCGGCAAACCAGTTCTGAGCGTAATTCCCTCCGTCAGACAACGACATATTAACAGAGGTAATATTATATTCTGAATGATTATTGATAACCCATTGTAACGCGTTTGCGATGCTGGTCAAGCTCGCTGTATTGGTGTTGTCGGTGACGCGCAGGGCAACGATATTGACCCCTGGCGCAACGCCCAAATCAGCAGGGGCGCTTGAGCCTATCAAGCCGGCGATGGCCGTGCCGTGCTGCGACGTCGTGGCGATAGGATTACTGGTGTTGTCAGCGAAATCGTAGCCCGCGATGACCTTGTCGCCCGGTCCAAAGCCGCCACCTAACGCGGCGTTGTTGTAATCGACACCCGTGTCGATGACCGCGACGCTCATTCCGCTGCCGTTTACGTTGTAAGCCGAACGTGTTGCGGCGGCGTTGATGATGGGATCATAGGCCGTGGTCGCACTGCTCGCGATGGTTCCGGCCGGGCGCTCGACGTCCTGCGATTTGACGACAATACGGTTCAAAAGTTGGCCTGTCCTCTCTCCATGTACTTGCCGGAGATGAGAGTGGCTGACGAGGGCTTGCCGGTGCACGAGCTCATGAGCCGTCAGGTGACCGGTCATGTTGATCGCAGCGGCCGTCGAGAGCAGACACCTGTCGTCGAGTTGTTCGATTACGAGACGATGCGGCCGACGGTTCTTGCGGCGGCGTAGGTTCGCGAACCATCCCATGAAACGTGTCTCCCCAGACGGCCGCCATGCCATTGGCTCAGGCCGCCCCGCGAGTCAGTAGTGAACGCTCTCCTTCCTTGGCGCGGCAGACGGCCGTGCGAATTAATTCGGCACATGGCACGTTTGGCGCGGCGACCAGCCTCGAAAAAGAATCAAGACAAGTCGGTCAGAGCGCAAGCAAAGGTTGTTAGAGACGGACCACCCGAGGCCCCGGGGCCAAATGCTGATATCATTATCATTCAGGCACTAATCGCACCTGGACAAGGGTGGGTTACCCGGGTGCGGAGAATCGGCATACTTCGGAAACCTCGTGCGGGGAACTGGGGAGCCCCCCCGTATCATCGTCTCCGTCAATGGCGATTCGAATGTGATATTCCTGTGGAAGACCGGGATGAATCTCTCCGCCCGATCCAGCGAACTCGGGACCACAACGGCCGAGCCCGCGCCGACGCGGTTCCAGTCACGCCGGCCTTCGTGTGCACGTGACACCCTCTATCGGGTCGGTGCGTGCGCTTCGTTCCACCCGAGTTTACTTCTACTCCGGCTTGTGCCCCATCTTGAGACAACCTAGAGTAGCAGCATTCCACGACTGGACCCGGTCGAGCGCGAGTCTCGATCAGTGCCTCTTGTATCGGACCCTGTCACGGGAGATATTCTTTAGAAACATGGAAATTGTTGCCGTGATACCGGCTCGTTTCGCTTCGACCCGACTCCCCGGCAAAGCCCTTCTATCCGAAACAGGGCATCCCTTGATCGTTCATGTCATCGAGGCGGCGCGACGGGCAAAATCGTTACAACGAATCATCGTCGCGACCGACGACGCCAGAATCGCCCAGGCCGTAACGAGCTTTGGCGGCGAAGTTATGATGACTCGCGCCGACCATCCGACGGGAACTGACCGGGTGGCCGAGGTTGCTGCCCGTCTCGATCAAGCGCGTGTGATCGTCAACCTGCAGGGAGATGAGCCCGAGATTTCAGGGCATGCGCTTGATCTCGTTGTCCAGCTCCTGGAAAACGACGCCGAGGCCGAAGTAGCAACCCTGGCGACGCCGATCCGCGACGAATCCATCTATGGCGACCCTGCGTGCGTCAAGGTTGTCTGCAACCGCCGCGGTCGTGCGCTCTACTTTTCGCGCAGCCCAATTCCCTATCATCGAGACGGCATCCCCAATCCGGGCACAGCCACAGCCCCGCTCGGTCATCTGCACCTCGGCCTCTACGCGTTTCGCCGCCCATTCCTGCTGGAGCTAGGATCGCTTCCCCCCTCTACTCTGGAAGCGGCCGAGAAACTCGAGCAACTTCGCGTGCTCGACGCCGGCTACCCGATCGCCGTCGGCATGGTCGACGAACCGAGCGTCGGCATCGACACCCCCCAAGATTACCAGCGGTTTGTCGCGCGGTGGAAGGCTGGCCAGCGCTAAGCGGCATCGTCCGGCCACTGCCAAACGTTCGCTCTACTTGAACGGTTCCTTTTCGATGGCTTATCATCTGCATGGGTCGCTCTGAACAGATCGGGCTTGGTCACATCAAGGGCTTGCACACGAGCCAGGAGCTTACGATGCAAAATAATGTCTCTCGGGCCGTGTCATTCGTGTTATTCGCTGCATTGCTGGCTGTCGAGGGCGTGATCACCCATGGCCAGGATCAAGCGGGGTCGACCCGGAACGACGCCGTCCTGGTCGTCGACGGCTCTGTCCGTGAGGTTTTCAAGAGCCCGCACCAAGACCGCGTGGACTATGTGGTG
This sequence comes from uncultured Isosphaeraceae bacterium, assembly GCA_963850935.1. Lineage (GTDB taxonomy): Bacteria > Planctomycetota > Planctomycetia > Isosphaerales > Isosphaeraceae > CAWFRS01. The sequence goes on along the minus strand of CAWKNT010000010.1, from coordinate 162,496 downwards.
CAAATCGAAGTGAGGCGATCTCTTTCGGAACGCATTCCGCCTACGCCGTTACGCGTCACAATTCCGGCTCCCGGAGACGTTGTTTACGTTCATGCGTCTGAACGCGCGACGAACGCTCAGCCCCAACGCCTTTCTGGAAATGATCCAGCCGCCGCGAGCGTCCGACCGGTCGTGCCGTCTGAGAGGTCCCAGATTCGAGCCTACCTGGTCGCTGGCACGAGAGGTGGATGGGTTGGAGCAGGCCACGACTGGTTTGAGCCGATCTCCAGTCAGCTCGCCGAGGCGAATCCCTCCGACTCGACGCCGGCCGCGCCGGAATCGGCACCGGGCGTCCCTCAATCTCGCCCACAGACACGCCCGCCTGGAGGCAAGGTCGCGCTTGCTGCCCTCGGTTTGACGGGCGAAATTATGAACATGAAAGGTCAGTTCGTGTTGCGCGTCTCAAGCGTTGAGCAAGGGGGAACAGCGCAGCGGTCAGGGCTGGAGCCGGGAGACATGATCATCGGAGCAAATGACAAGGCGCTTGCAGGCCTCGATCAGCTCGATGAACTCGTGCGCCAGGGGGTCATGAAGAATCTGATCGTACTCGACGTGAATACCGGCAAACCCGCACGCGTACCCATTGAATTGTCCGCGTCCGATCGCGGCGCATCAGCAAACGGTCTACCGCCGGTGGCCAGCACAAAGCCGGATGCTCCGGTCACTCCCGGCCCGGCTCCCGCCGGGTCGTCCAGGTCGCTAGGGATTTCTGCCGAGCCCGTTGCTGTTGGGAAGCGTACGGGAATGAAAGTCATCCGCGTTGTACCTGGCGGCCCTGCCCAGCTCGCGGGCATCGAGCCCGGCGACGTGCTAGTTTCAGCCAACGGCGTGCCGATTACCGGTGTCGAAGTGCTCAGCAGCGTCGTACACAAGAGCGGACCGACCCTGACCGTGAATGTCCGCGACACGCGGACCGGCCGTGACGTACCGGTCGAGATCAAGATTGGCAGCCCGGAAGCCGGGAATCCGACTCCCGTACCGGCCGACACGCCGATCCAGCCCGAAGCCGGCAGGAAGCTGGGTGCTGTCACCGAATTGGTTTTCTACGATGTCAATCCGGCCGTAAAGGTTACCGAGATCGAGCCGGGCAGCCCGGCGGCCCGCGCCGGAATCGAGCCCGGCGATATCATAGTCGAGGCCAACGGCACCCCGACCCTGCATCCGAAAACTCTGGATGAGGTCGTGCGCAAGAGTCCGTCCAAGCTCAAGCTGACCGTGATCGATCCCCGGAATAACAAGAAAACACCAGTCGAGGTTAACCTCGGCGGCCAATAGCCATCGCCACGTGGGTCGGGCATTCCGGCCCGACACGGTTTTAGACGGACCCGTATTGTCGGGCCCGAAAGCCCGATGTGCGTCGGAGTCAGGCATTCCGGCAGCGTTCGAGCACCTTCGCTGTCCCCTTGCTCGTCATTTCCTCGCCTGACTAGTGGTGGCAATTGGCCTCGTTACTCAGGCACAGAGCGAGCGTGAACCGACCATCGGCACGGTGAGGTTAAGCGACATTGACCTTTTATTGTTTCTTCAACCAACATCCCGTTGTTCATGAGCCCAGAAACGCTCACGCAGCGTTCTCTTCATCATTTTTCCCGGAGCCGCTCTTGGGTAGCTCAGTCTCTGAGAACTCGACGCGGCGCGGAATCTTGTAATTCGCCAGAGTTCGTCGGCAATGGGTGATCAGGTCATTGGCAGTGAGAGTTTCTCCCGGCTTCAACACCACGTAAGCCATCACAAGTTCACCCCACTGGGGATCGGCTATCCCGAATACGGCCGCTTCGCGAACCGCCGAGTGCTCGTAAATCACTGCTTCGACCTCAACGGAGTAAACATTTTCACGTCCAGTGACAATCATGTCCTTCAAACGGTGCAGAATGTAGAAATATCCGGCCAGGTCCTGATAACCAATATCACTCGTGCGAAACGATCCGCAAACGCACTTAAGTTGTTAGCCTTCAAGAGGTGCAGGACTGGCTTTTCGGTGGGTTACAGAGAGCAAGCAAAGGGAAGAAGTGGCCTCCGCGAACATTTGGACGACTTGTGCCGGCGCTGCGATAGAGCAAGCCGTCCGTTCGTGTGGCAGCAATTTTGCCAGCCTGCTGGAAAATCTATGATCACGATGAAAGATCTCGATTGCGGTTCGCCGGCTGCGCGCGCCAGCTTGCGCAATGTCTCGAGCGTCAAGCCTTCGCTAAATCCGACGAGTGCGGGGACGATGGTGCGCAGCCGCTCCACGATGCTGCGGGCCTCGTCAAGGCGCGATTCGGCAGCGAGATCCTCGAGCGATGCCGCCAGTTCGCCGGCCGGAGTCGAAAACGCAGAGAGCAGGCCGTTGAACTTGTGCGCGGCTTCCCGCAAGGTTGCCGCATCGCGGTCGCGCAGAGCACGCTCGATGCGCGCGAGGTGCTCCGGGGCTCGGACCGAGAACGAGCGGCACATCGTGCGCAGCATCTCGGCATCCTCCCCGCAGGCGGCGAGCAGTACCGACGGGCTCAAGAGACTTGACGAATCTGAAGTGCCCTGGGTCCGATCCGTCGTCACCCGTTTGATTGCGGCCCAGAGCTCGGCAGCCACGAGCGGCTTGTTCAGGTAATCATCCATTCCGGCCTCGAGGGCAAAGGTCGCGGTCGCCTGGCCTCGACGTGGCCGTCAGGGCGATCACAGGGAGACGAACCGATCGACCGGCGCTACATTCCATATCACGCACCCGGCGGACGACTTCGAGTCCATCCAACTCCGGCATATGGATGTCGACCAGCATTAAGTCGAAGGCCTCACGCTCCAGAATTGAGAGCGCCTCTCTGCCGTCCGTCGCCATGGCCACGGAATGACCGCGGTGTCCGAGAAGGTGCTCCAAGAGCTCGCGGTTGAAGTCGTTGTCCTCGGCGACCAGGATGCGTAAGCGCGCTTCCCTTCAGCCGGGCTGTCGGCGGTCGACGCTCGAGCGGGGCCAGCGCCAGATTCCTCATCCGCCCGGCCCATCGCCCGGGCGATCGCGTCCTTGAGTTCTTGCTCGTAGATGGGCTTCAGCAGGCGGACGGCGATGCCGAGCCGGTGCGCCCGGGCCGGATCGTAGGGATCGCCCGATCCGAGGATTATGATTGGTGCGGACGAAAGCCCGGGCGTCCGGGCAACCTCTTCGGCAAGGTCGACCCCGGCTCCGCCGTTGAGCCCGCTTTCGAGGATCACCAGCTTGAACGGGCGACGCCTCTCCGAGGCTAGCCGCAACACCTCCAGCGCCGTTGCGCCGTCGCCGGCGACGGTAGGCTCCATTCCCCAATCGTGCAGCCACCGCGTGACGATACGACGGGTGGTTGCGTTGTCGTCGACGACGAGAACGCTTAGGCCGGCCACTGAGTCCAATAAGACGGGCGTGGGCTCCCCGAGCGAATCAGGCGTGCGGCCGAACCGGGCAGAGAAAGTGAACGTGCTGCCCTTGCCTGGCTCGCTCTCAACGGAAATCGTCCCACCCATCAAGGTGGCTATCCGGGAGGCGATCGTCAAGCCGAGGCCGGTGCCGCCAAAGCGCCGCGTGGTGGAGGCGTCGGCCTGTTCGAAGGCCTCAAATATCTTGTCCTGTTTGTCCCTTGGTATGCCGATCCCGGTATCCCGGACCGAGAACATGAGAGTCACCTCGTTCTCTCCTGCATTCGGTCGATCGCCCGCGGCGGAGACCTCGATCACCACTTCGCCGCTCTCGGTGAATTTAATGGCATTGCCGACCAGGTTGATGATCAACTGGCGCAGCCGGCCTACGTCCCCCACCAGGGAGTCGGGCGCGTCCGGCCGCACGTCGCAGGCCAGTTCCAGCCCCTTCCTGAAGCCCCGCACGGCCAGCGCCTTTAAGGTCTCGCCCAGCACAGATCGGAGCGAGAAGTCGACGGGGTTGAGCTCCATCCGCCCGGCTTCGATCTTAGCGACGTCGAGGAGATCGTTAATGACTCCTAGCAGGGAATCCGCGGCCGATTTCAACGTGGTCAGATACCGGCGCTGTTCGGGTGTCAGGGGCGTCTCGAGCGCCAGCTCGGCCATGCCGAGGATGGCGTTCATCGGCGTCCGGATCTCATGGCTGACATTGGCCAGAAATTCGCTCTTGGCCCGGTTGGCTGCTTCGGCTGCCCGTTTCGCAGCCTTGAGCTCTTCCTCCTGTTGCTTGCGCTCGGTTATGTCCAGGTTCAGCCCTTCGATGAACCGCAGAGATCCGTCCGGTGCAAACACTCCGCTCATACGGTTCCAGACCCAGCGGATGGAGCCATCGCGATGTCGAATGCGATGCTCCGCCTCGTAGACCCGCCGCTGGTTCATCGCGATCTTGGCTTGCCGCCTGGTCAATTCTAGGTCGTCGGGGAACATCAGCTCGGCGTAGTGGACTCGGCCGGACAAGAAGTCCTCGGCGGGATAGCCGGTGAGGGCGATGACGCCCTCGGTGCAATACAGGGCGGTCCAGTTGTCGTCCTGGAGGCATCGGAATGTGAGCGCCGGCAGAAACCTGTCGATCGCCCGGTTGCGCCGCTCTTGCTCGCGGAGTTCCTCCTCGGCCCGCTTGCGGTCGTCGATGTTTTGGATGGCCACGAATAAAATTGTGGGTCGCCCGTCCGGGTCGCGGCCCGCGACCTCGGCCAGGCCGGATACCCAGACCCATATACCGTCATGGCGCCGGACCCGGTATTCCGAACGGTAAGCTGGCGATTGGCCCTGGAGGAAAGCCGCGAGGGCGGAGTCGCGAGCCGGCCGGTCATCGGGGTGAATCGAAGACTCCCAATCCGCCAAGCGAGAGCCAGTAGTACCCGCAGGGTTACCGATCACCTCGTCCCATCTCTCGTGAGCCGAGAATTTGCCCGTGGCCAGGTCGACCACGGCGGGGCAGAGTTGGGCCATCCGCAGAGCCAATTCCAGTTGCTGGTCCGCATCAAGTTTGGGCGTACACTCGTCGGCAGGTCGTCGATCGATCACTCAGTCCCTCGAGAGTTCTGGCCAGGTTGGAGTGCTAATTCCGGGGCGAGGGCTCGGTCCAGAAAGCGGAAGCTCCTGGACAAATCGCGTGGTGCTTCGACAATTGATCTTTAGGCGATAGATGAATCCTGAATTCCGCATGGAGCCTTTGCCCGGTGCCACATCTGCTTCTCATCGATGACGATCTCGACATCTTACCCGCGCAGATCCGGCACGTCTTTCCCGCGCCTGAGTACGACGTGAGGCATGCGACCACGGGCATCGAAGGTATCGAACGCGTCCGACTCGAGCCCCCGAAGTCATTCTCCTCGACCTTCGTTTACCGGACCAGTCCGGCCTCGAGGTGTTCCGGCGAATCCGTTCGATCGACGCCCGGATTCCCGTCGTCTTCGTTTCCGTGACCCGTTCGGCGGACGACGCCATCGAAATGATGAAGCAAGGCGCCTACGATTACCTGCTCAAGCCCCTCGACCTGAAGCGGCTGGAGCGCGTAGTCGACGAGGCCGTCCGGGTGGCGAGGCTGATGCGCGTACCGGCACGGCTGGTCGAGACGCCCGAGGCCGACGACCTGTCGGGCGACTCCATCCTCGGCTCTTGCCCGGCGATGCAGGAGGTCTACAAGGCCGTCGGACGTGTCGTGGCCCACAATCTGCCGGTCCTCATCTGCGGCGAAAGTGGCACCGGGAAAGAGCTGGTCGCCCGCGCCATCTATCAGCACAGCTCACGGGCCCTAGCGCCCTTCCTGGCGCTCAACTGCGCCGCGATCCCCGAGACCCTTTTGGAGAGTGAGCTTTTCGGACACGAGAAGGGCGCCTTTACTGGGGCCGACCGCCGCCGCATTGGCAAGTTCGAGCAATGCAATAACGGTACCATTTTTCTGGACGAGGTAGGAGACATGCCGCTGGCCCTCCAGGCCAAGCTCCTGCGGGTGTTGCAAGAGCAGACTTTCGAGCGTGTCGGCGGCAACGAGACGATCCGGACCGACGTGCGGCTGATCGCAGCGACCCATCGCGACCTCAAGTCTTGGTTGGATGATGGGCGATTCCGTCCGGACCTCTATTATCGTCTGAGCGCCTTCAACATCGACCTGCCCCCATTGCGCGAGCGGGGCGACGATCTGCCGACGCTGGTCCGCCACAACTTGAGCTTATTCGGCCGAGAGCTGGGACGCGAGGTCATCGAGGTTTCCCCCGACGCGATGAACCGCCTTCGAGACTACACCTGGCCCGGGAATATCCGCGAGCTGCAAAACGTGCTGCGCCAGGCCGTGTTACGCACACGAGGACGAGTACTGCTTCCCGAATTCCTGCCGGAGCTCACACGGGGCGCGGATCGGGCCGGGTCGGATGGCGACGGTGCGGCGGCCGACCGCGGTCACGACCTGGAATCCTTCATTCGCCGGCGCCTCGCCGATGACTCCGAGGGCCTACATGCCGAGACGCTTCGCTGGGTTGAGCGAATCCTGCTGCCATTGGTCCTGGAGCATACCGCGGGCAACCAACGTCAGGCCGCTAAGATCCTGGGAATCGCTCGGCAAACACTACGGTCGAAGCTCCGCGAGCTCGGCGTGACCGTGCAGAGCTCCATCGATCTCGGTGCCGGCGACGCGCTCTAGGCGCGCCAACCCTTGACTGTCGACTCGACACGGTCAACGGGTCAATTCCCTGCCAGCGTGGCAGTTCGACGACCCTTCAGGGGATAGGTTTCCGACCATTCGGCCATCCGCGACCGGGAAATGTTCGTCGAACGCTCATTGCACAAAGCACTTCTGTCCATTCGGGAGCCATGGTACGGGACCTGCTACTGTCAGACGCCGGAATTACGTGATCGTATTCTTCGCATGATCGGCCATGGATGCACTGCCCGTTTCGGATCGCGCTATGGAACGACATCAATCGAGAACGGCAGTGCCAGAGCTGGGGATCGCTTCGGCCGCATAACGACAGCAAGCCCGATGTCTGGTCGCCACGCTCAGTAAGGGTACAGGGGCTCTGGATCGCCTCCGCCGCACGACGACACCGGGCCCGACGTCCGACTGTTACGCTCAGTAGGGGTACAATGGTTGGGGACCGAGTGAATCGCACAACGACTCCAGGAAAGAACTCTTGATGATCCCGTTGCCCCGCTACTTGCAATCGGTCGTCGCGTCGGTGATCCTGAGCTCGCTCAGTGTCGCCGGTGACACGCCCGGAAACAATGCAAATTCTGATCGGGTAGCCATCGCTCCGCCGAATGAAGGTCGGCCGGGTGCCGAAACGGGCGGGCTTCAAACGCGCCGGCCTTATGAGCGGGGCAAGGTCCCGGTCGTCTTGATCCATGGCCTCTGGGGCAAACCTAATCTTTGGGATCGGATGATCGCGGACCTCGAGGCCGAAGCTGCACTCCAGAGCCGGTACCAATTCTGGACGTTTCGCTACGCCAGCGGCGACTCCATCCCCTACTCGGCCCATCTGCTGCGGCATTCTCTGCGGCAGGCCCGCCAACTTTTCGATCCCAACGGCACTGACGCGGCGTTCGACCGTATGGTCGTCGTTGGCCACAGCCTAGGCGGAATTTTGGCGAAGATGATGGTCCAGACCAGCGAATCGCGGCTCTGGCAGTCGGTGTGCGCACGGCCCGTCCACCAGCTCCGCGGGCCGCCCGATGACTGCCGGCTGCTTCAGGAGGTGTTTTACTACAAGCCTGTGCCCGAGGTGCGCCGGGTCGTATTTATCGCGACTCCGCATCGCGGCAGTCCGCTTGCGAGCGGTCCCCTCCGAGGGCTCGGTACGCGGCTCTGCTGGCGACAAAGCCGATTCCTCGAGGCCCTCCAAGCTGTGGCGGCGAACAACGAGCCCGGTGTGTTCACTCGCGACTTCTTCGCAGAACACCCGACGAGCGCGGGCGAGCTTGCCCCCGGACACCCGCTGCTGATGGGTCTGTGCGATCTACGGATTGATTCATCGGTCCGCTATCATTCGATTATCGCCGACCTTCGTGACCCGCCCGGTCCCGTCGCCAGCGACGGTATCGTTCCCTACTCGAGCTCACATGTGGAGGGCGCCGACTCCGAGTTACTCGTCCGTGGTCTACACATTTGTCTGGATCATCCCGCCGTGATCCGCGAGGTCCGGCGCGTCCTCATGGAACAGGCCGTAATCGGCCTGACTTCTCGGACCGATCACGGTGGTAATGCCCCTAACGGCGCGGCATCGGCTCGCGCAAGTTGAACAGGCTCCATGAGTAACGACGCGTCCGCAGTTTTACGCGACCGACGGGGACGGAGTCCGCGCAAGCATACACAGATGCACTGGCAACGACAGGAACCCAAGTACCACTCACCAAAAAGCGCGGGCGATCGTCCGGCAGATGCTCGCGAACGGATCACACGCCTGGCCGAGGTGTGTTCGGTGGAATATCGCTGAAGCCGAGCAGGTCGGCCGGTGAGCCGAGCTGGAGTGAAGCAGTCTGCATCATTTGTGAGCCTCAACTTAGCGAGAGGAGACCATGCCTACCTCAAATGAAATCGACGAGCGGGTGACAAAAGTGCTCGTGGAAGCGCTGGGCGTAGACGAAAACGAGGTCAAGCCGTCCGCGACCTTACAAGGGGATCTGGGCGCCGAGTCTATCGACTTCCTGGACATCGTGTTCCGACTGGAGCGCGAGTTCAAGATCAAGGTCCCGCAAGGGGAGTTGTTCTCAGAGCTGCTCGTCCGAGCCGCGTCGGAAATCGTGCAGGACGGCCAAGTGACCGACCAGGGCTTGGCGACGCTGCGTGCGCAACTGCCCTACGCCGACTTGGGCGGACTGGAACGCGACCGCCGGCTGGAACGGATTGATGATCTGTTTACAGTCGATCTGCTGTCGAACTACATCGCGTGGAAGCTCGGTGGGCGCAGCCTATCCGATAACCTGCCGGCCGCCTCTCAATCGTCCGAGGACCTCACAACATCGGTCGCGTCGACCGGGATCTGAAAGGAGCCCCGACTATGAATGGAGCGCAGGCATTATTCAAAGCTCTCACCGATGCCGGGCTCGACACCTGTTTCGCCAATCCGGGCACATCTGAGATGCAGCTCGTTTACGAAATTGGGCTGACCAAAGATGTCCGCCCCGTTCTCTGCCTGCAGGAGAACACGGTCACCGGCGCGGCCGACGGCTACGCGCGCATGGCCGGCAAACCCGCTTTTACGCTCCTGCACGTGGGCGCTGGTTTCGCCAACGGCATCGCGAATCTCCAAAACGCGGGCCGGGCCAACACGTCGATCGTCAACATCGTAGGCGCGAACGCGACCTACCATCAGCCCAATTACCCCGAGCATGAACTCATCAACGGCAGTATCGTTGACCTGGCCGCGTCGTCTCGCATTGGGCGCACGAAGCCAAAACGGCCAGCGATCTGGCCGTACTCGGGGCGCTGGCGACGCGCTACGCCCGGATCGGTGCCGGGAAGATTTGCACGGTGGTTGCCCCTACCAACTGCCACTGGGACGCGGCGGTCGCTCCGCCGGTGCCTGCCGGACCCCTGGAGACTCCGAAAGTCTCCCAAGAGACGATTCAGGAAGCTGTTGCGCTCTTGACAAACGGCAAGAAGACGGGAATCGTACTGGGCAGCCACTCGTTGTATGGTGACGGACTGAAGCTGGCGGGCCGCATCGCCGCGAAAACCGGTGCCGATTTGCTGGGAGAAACCACGCCGTCCCGCTTCGCCCGAGGAGAGGGCCGCGTTCCGGTCCAACTCATTCCGTATCTCCCCGAGCTCGCTCGCCCGGTTCTAAAACCGTATCAGCAGCTCATCCTCGTGGGTGCGCTTTTCCCAGTTTCGACTTTCGCTTATAAGGGCCGGCCGCTCCTGAAAGTCGCCGAAGGCTGCGAAGTGACCACGCTCGCAACCGTGGATCACGACATGTTGTCTGCGCTAAGCGACCTAGTGAAGGCAGTCGGCGCACCTTCCCTACCGGCCGCTCGCCAGGCACGATCAAAAAGCTCTCCGCCTGCGGGGGTTCTAACCGATGTTGCCATTGGACAGAGCGTCGGTATGCTGCTACCAGAGAACGCGATTATTGTGGTGGAATGCCCCACGACGGAACCGGCAATCTATCAACACACCGAGGGTGCGCGGGCGCACGACTATCTGCAAGCGACTACTGGCGGCGCCATCGGTAGCGGCTTGCCAGTGGCGCTCGGAGCGGCAATTGCGTGCCCGGACCGCAAGACGGTCGTCTTCGAAGGCGACGGGAGTGGAATGTATACGAACCAGGCGCTCTGGTCGATGGCGAGGGAAACGGCCAATGTCGTCGTTGTCATCCTCAAGAACGACAACTACGCAATTCTGGAAATCGAATTGGCGCGGGTTCGCGAAGGCGACTCCAACGACAAAATGCAATCAATGATGAATCTGAACAATCCGACGCTCGACTGGGTCAAGATCGCAGAAGGGCAGGGCGTGCCCGCGAGCCGCGCAACAACCGCAGAAGAGTTCCACAGACAGTTCGAAGCGGCACTGGGTACCAAAGGACCCCGTCTCATCGAGGCCCAACTTGTACAAGAAATTCAACCGATGATCGAACTCATTCGCAGATCCAAGTGACGGCGGATGAACGAAGAACCCCCCGCCTGATTCCGCGCCCGCCTAGAAGGACCTTCAGCCGGTCTTCGTCTCCTGCTTGGCGATCCTCGCCGCCAGCCTCATGCCGGTCGTGGTCGGCGGGGCGGGACCGATCTACCTGGCCGGCGCCCTGCTCCTGGGGATCGGCTACCGGGCGTATGCGGTCGGCTTTTCCCTGTGGCGGTCCACCGAGCGGGCGCGGGTGTGCTGGAGCGCCGTCGATCTACTTGCCGGCGCTGCGAACCCTCTGGTTGCTGGACTGCATTCCGCACGAATATAATCTCACCCGTTAACGAAGCCGGCGGGAAAAAAGAGGAGCGACCGCGGTGATTTTCCTGTACCAAAGCACGTCGATTTTCGATCCAGCCTCCCCGCCGGCCGAGTCGATCCGCAACCTGTCCGTCCTGGTCCTGGCCATCACCGGGTTCATTTTCATTGCGGTCGAAGGAATCCTCGTCTACTCCATCGTTCGCTTCCGGCGCCGGGCCGCGGCCGGCACCTCCCTTCCCCCCGAGCGAGCGGGAGAGGGTGGTCGGCGCGAGATCGAGCCGCCCCAGGTCTACGGGAGCATGCCGATCGAGATCGCCTGGACGGCGGCGCCGGCGTTGGTGGTCTTCGTCCTGGTGCTCGTCTCGGCCCGCACCCTATGGGAGGTGAACGTCCCGCCGCCGCGGCCTCGCGAGGGGGACAATACGCTCTTCGTCACGGTGGTCGGCCGCCAATGGTGGTGGCAGTACACCTACGACCGTTACAACGGCCGAGAGCTCGGCTTCACGACAGCCAACGAACTGCACATTCCGGCCGGCGAGAAGGGCGTCCCTCGGCCTGTCTACCTGACCCTGAAGTCCGCGGACGTGTGCCACAGCTTCTGGGTACCCCGGTTGGGCGGCAAGACCGACCTTATCCCGGGTCGCACCAATAGCATGTGGTTCCAGACCGACCGGCCTGGCTTGTACCTCGGGCAGTGCGCCGAGTATTGCGGCACCCAGCACGCCAACATGCTCATCCGGGTCGTCGTCGATTCCCCGAGCGACTTCGAGGCCTGGCTGGCCAACGAGCGTAAGCCGGCCGTGGAGCACCCCGACGGGCGGGCCGGGCGGGCCACCTTCCTCGGCCAGTCGTGCGTCAACTGTCATCGGGTGCGCGGCACTCCCGCGCGGGGCGACGTATGCGCCGGACCTGACGCACCTGATGAGTCGCAAGACGTTGGCATCCGGCATGGTCGAGAATACCGCCGAAAACCTCCACCGCTGGGTGGCCGACCCGCGGCAACTCAAGTCGGGCTGCCTGATGCCGGCATTCGGCCTGGGAGATCGTGAGGGCGACGAAATAGTCCGCTATCTGTTGACGCTCCGCTGATCGCTAGAGAGGGCTGAATATGGCCATCGCCGAAGCACCACGAGAGCCGATCACCCGACCCGCGGCGCCGCCCTGGACGGCCGTGCTCCACGACTGGGTGACCACGGTCGATCACAAGAAGATCGGCATCCTGTATGTCATCATGGCCGTTGTCTTCCTGGTGGTCGGCGGCGTCGAGGCCCTGCTCCTACGCTGGCAGTTGGTGTGGCCGCGCTACGACTTCCTCGGGCCGGACACCTTCAACCAAATGTTCACGATGCACGGCACGACGATGGTCTTCTTCATGGGCATTCCGATCCTGGTCGGCATGGGCAACTACCTGGTGCCGCTCATGATCGGGGCACGGGACATGGCCTTCCCGCGCCTCAATGCACTCGGTTTCTGGGTGACCCTGCTCGGCGGCCTGCTCGTCTACTTCAGCTTCGCGACGGGCGGCGCCCCGGCCATCGGCTGGTTTGCCTACGCGCCGCTGACCGAGCGCACCTTCGCCCGCTCTGCCGCCACCGACTTCTGGGCCCTGGGCCTGATTGTTAGCGGCGTAGGCAGCCTCGCCGCCGCAGTCAACTTCATCGCTACCATCCTCACGATGCGCGCCCCGGCATGGCCCTATGGAAGGTGCCTTTCTTCGTGTGGACGATGCTCTGGACCTCAGTGCTCATCGTCTTCGCCATCCCCCCGCTGACTGCCGGCCTGGCGATGGTCGTTCTCGACCGTCAACTGGGGGCGCACTTCTTCGACTGCGCAGAACGGCGGCTCGGCGCTCCTGTGGCAGCACATCTTCTGGTTCTTCGGACACCCGGAGGTATATATCCTGATCCTGCCGGTCTTCGGCATGGTCACCGAGATCATCCCGGTCTTCGCCCGCAAGGTGCTGTTCGGCTACGAGTTCATGGCGGCAGCCACCGCGGCCATCGCCTTCATCAGCCTCGGCGTATGGGCCCATCACATGTTCACTGTGGGCATGAGCCGGACCGCGGACCTCTTTTTCATCGTGTCCACCTTCATGATCTCCATCCCGACGGGCATCAAGTTCTTCAACTGGCTGGCCACCATGTACGGCGGGCGGATCTCGTTCGCGTCGCCGATGCTCTTCTGCATTGGCTTCCTGTCGATGTTCCTGATCGGCGGCCTAACGGGCATCATGCTGGGAGCGGCCCCGTTCGACTTTCAATTGCAAGACACCTACTTCTTGATCGGCCATTTCCATTTTGTCCTGATCGGCGGCACGCTGTTCGGCTTCTTCGCCGGCATCCACTACTGGTATCCGAAGATGACCGGCCGGATGCTGTCCGAGCGGCTGGCCCGCTGGCAGTTCTGGCTGCTATACGTCGGCTTCCTCCTCACGTTCGGCACGATGCACATCTCCGGTGTGCTCGGCATGCCGCGGCGGATTTACACCTACGACGCCGATCGAGGGTGGGCTCTGTTGAACCAACTAACCACGCTCGGGGCGATCATCCAGGCGCCGAGCTTTGTCCTTTTTGTGTGGAACGTGTTCGCGTCGTTGCGCAACGGCAGGCAGGCAGGCGCCGACCCGTGGGACGCCTGGACGCTGGAGTGGTCCACCCCCTCGCCCCCGCCCGCGTATAACTTTGCCGTTATCCCGACTGTACACAGCCGCCGCCCGTTGTGGGACCTCAAACACCCGGATGACCCGGACTGGCTGTACGACTAACGTGACGGCGGTTTCCAACTCGTCGCCAGAAGGGAAAGCAACGACATGAGCGTAGCAACGACAACGATGGCTGGCCCGCCGCAGGGGCAGTCGTTCCCTGTCCCGCCAGCGATCCGACCCGAGATTACGCTGAGCCCGGGCCAGTGGGGCATGCTCAGCTTCCTTGTCTCGGAGGTCGCCCTCTTCGGCACGCTGATCGTCACCTACCTCTTCTACGTGGGCAAGGACGTGGTCGGCCCGACGCCGGCCGAGGCGCTGTCGCTGGGCCTGGTCGTGTGTACCACGGCGTGTCTGCTCGCCAGCAGCGCCACGGTCCACGTGGCGGAGAGGAGGCTTGAGCGGGGCAACCAGTTGGGATTCCTCCGGTGGTGGCTGGCGACTCTCGTGCTGGGCGCGGCGTTCCTGGCGGGCACGGCCTTCGAGTGGCACGATTTGATCTACCGCCACCAACTGACCATGAGCCGCAACCTGTTCGGGACAACCTATTACACCCTCGTCGGCCTCCACGCGCTGCACGTCACCGCCGGGGTGGTCATCATGCTGATCGTTTTCGGCCTGGCCCTGGGCCGACAGGTGACAAGCGCCAACCGGGCCGGGGTCGGGCTGGTCTCATGGTACTGGCACTTTGTGGACGGGGTCTGGGTGGTCGTGTTCACGGTAATCTACTTGGTGGGACGGTAAGACGGGGCTTGCAGACCGGGTCCGGGGAGAGACGCATGGCAAGCGACGCGAAAATATGGCCACCACCCGAGGCCGCGGCCGCGCCGGAATCCGTCGAGATGCCCCGGCCGACGGCCGCGCCCTCGTGCTGGCCCTCGGCATGACCATCCTGGCTGCCGGCGTGGCCCTCGGCACGGCCTTTCTCGTCGTCGGTGCCGTGGTCGTCGTTGCGGGACTGAGCATCTGGATCGTCCAGTTGCTACCAGGTCGCGGGCATGTCCACGAGTCCCTGGAGGAGCCGGCACGCCCTCAGCCCGTGAGGGCCGTCCCGGGCGGCGTGGAGCATTTGCGGCTGGGCATGCCCGGTTACCGTCTGCGTTTGCCGCAGGACGTTCATCCCATCTCCGCCGGCCTCAAGGGCGGCATCGCTGGGGGAGCGGCAATGCCGGTGCCCGCCCTCCTCTGGGGACTGCTCACCGGCCACGGCCCCTGGTATCCGGTCAACCTCCTGGCCGGCATCGTCCTGCCAGGGGTGGGGAAGATGACCGTTCCCGAGTTGGAGCAGTTTAGCGCCTCGCTGCTGGTGGTGGCGCTTGTCATTCACGTCGTGATGTCGGTGGTCGTCGGCCTGATCTTCGGCGTGCTACTGCCAACGCTGCCGGACGTCCCCCGGCCGATCGCCTGGGGCGGGCTGCTCATGCCCCTCCTGTGGACTGGGGCGAGTTACGTGGCGATGCAGGTCGTCAACCCGGCGCTGCCGGGGCGAGTCAGTTGGCCGTGGTTCCTGCTCTCGCAACTCGTCTATGGCATCACGATGCCGGCCGTGGTCCTGGCGGCCAAACGTCTTCCAAGGCCACCCGCCGGAGGAGTGGCGGGCGGCCTGGTCGGCGGTGCAGCCATGGTCCTGCCGGCCGTCCTGTGGGCTGCGGCCAGCGGCCGCGGCTTCTGGTACCCGGTCAACGTGCTGGCGGGGATGCTTCTGCCCGGCCCGGGCAATCTGGAAGGGGCCGAGTTGGGGCGCTTCCATGCGGAATGGTTCCTCGCGGCTTGCGCTCTGCACGCTGTCCTGTCTATCGGCTTCGGGGTCTTGTTCGCCGTGGTGGCGCCCCGGTTGCCACCCATGCCGGGCCCAATTGTCTGGGGCGGCCTGATCCTGCCTCTGGTTTGGACCGGGACCACGCATGGGCTCATGGGCGTTGTCAACCCAGTGCTCCAGGACCGGGTTGACTGGGCCTGGTTCATCGTCTCGCAATT
Organism: uncultured Isosphaeraceae bacterium; assembly: GCA_963850935.1. Taxonomy (GTDB): domain Bacteria; phylum Planctomycetota; class Planctomycetia; order Isosphaerales; family Isosphaeraceae; genus CAWFRS01. The sequence continues at coordinate 146,972 of CAWKNT010000010.1, read as the reverse complement.
CGTGTTCGGCGTGACCGCCGCTGTGGTGGTGGTCAGTTCGGAGATGGTCCCTGTCCCGCCTGCCGGTCTCGGCCCGGACCGGTTGGCTGACTTCGTGGCCGGCGAAGGGGGAGGTCGGTCGTGAAGAAACTCCGCGAGGGGGGATGGCGCCTGCTGACCCTCCTGGTCGTCCTGACCGGCGGTTGCGACATTCCCGGCAAGCCCAGGGAAGCGGACCGGCCTGTGCCGGCGGACCAGGTCACGGGTTTCGATGCCCTCTACGGTGCGCGCTGCGCCGGCTGCCATGGGGCCGACGGCAAGCTCGGCCCCGCCCCGCCGCTGAACGACCCCGTTTTTCTCGCCATCGTTCCCGACGCGGAGTTGCGGCACGTCATCTCCGAGGGACGGTCCGTCACCGCCGCACAGAGCAGCGCGATGCCGGCCTTCGCCCGCGCCGGAGGTGGCCCGCTGATCGACGCCCAGGTCCAGGTGCTGGCCGAAGGGATCAAGAAGCGATGGGGACCTGCTACGTCCGGGGAAGCGACACCGCCGTACCTCAGCCCGGCCGGCACCAAGAGCGGGAACCTGGACGAGGGGGCCCGCGTGTTCGACCGCGCGTGCGCCGGCTGTCACGGCAGCCAGGGACAGGGCGGCGAGCACGGCGAGCGGCCGGTTGGCGCCATCAACGAACCGGCGTTCCTGGCGCTGATCAGCGACAAGGTGCTGCGGCGCACCGCCATCACCGGCCGACCCGATCTCGGGATGCCGGCTTACGACGGCACGGCCGGTCGGCCGGCCGATTTCCATCCGCTGACCTCGGCGCAGATCGACGACCTGGTGGCGCTCTTGGCGTCCTGGAGGCAGGGCGGCCCGGACGGCAACCGGTGACGACTTCGGTCTTACGAGAGGGAGAAACCATGGACCCTGTTTCCAACCCGCCGCCCTCTGACCCCGCGCTCAACCCCGCTATCGAGCGGCGCTCGTTCCTGAGCTGGGTGACTTACGGGCTGGGCGCCGTCGCCGCGGCCGTGACGGGCATCCCCTTTGTCGGCTACCTGTTCGGCGCCGCAAGGCGCCGGTCAAGTGGTTCCCGGTGGGGCGCGTCAGCGATTTTCCGCAGGACCAAACGCGCCTTGTGACTTTCAACAACCCCATCCGCCAGCCGTGGGACGGCATGGTGGCTCATACCGGAGTCTACGTGCGGTACAAGGGCCGCGACGAGCGCGAGGCCGACGAGACGAAGGCACATACGTTTCTGGTCCTGGCCGTCAACTGCGCCCACCTGGGCTGCCCGGTGACCTGGTTCCCGCAGTCGGGACTGTTCATGTGTCCCTGTCACGGCGGCGTCTATTACGACAACGGCGAACGCGCCTCGGGCCCGCCGCCGCGCGGACTGTTCCACTGCGTCTGGCGGGTCGAGCGCAGACGGGGCCAGCTGGAAATCCAGGCGCCGCACTATCCGACCTTGCAAGACACGCTGGACGCAACCGGATGAACGCGTGAGGAACCCGCGATGAAGAGCTTGCTGCTTGCCGTGGGCAACTGGTTCGACGCCCGGCTGAGCCTGCGCGACACCGCTGCTGCCGATGCTGCGGCATCCGATCCCCCGCGAGCGCGGCCGGGCCGATGGGCTGGTGGTACGTCTTCGGCAGCGCGTCGATCACGCTGCTCATGATCCAGATCCTCACCGGCATCGGCCTGGCGCTGGTCTACGTGCCGGCCGCCGACAAGGCCTACGACAGCCTGCTCTACCTGAATTATGAGCAGCCGCTCGGCTGGTTCCTGCGGGCGCTGCACTACTACGCCGGCTCGGGCATGGTCGTGATGGTGCTGGTCCACATGACCCAGGTCTTCCTGCACGGGGCCTACAAGTATCCGCGCGAGCTGACCTGGGTCGTGGGCGTGTTCCTGCTGCTCTGCACGCTGGGCATGTTCTTCACCGGCCAGGTCCTGCGCTGGGACCCGGACGCCTACTGGGGCCTGGCGGTCGGCGGCTCGATGGCCGGCCGCGTGCCGGTCATCGGGCCCGTGGATCGTCGACCTGCTGCTGGGCGGCCCGGTCATCGGCGGCGACTCGCTGAGCCGGTTCTTCGCCCTGCACGTGTTCGTCATCCCGGCGGCCTTGCTGCTGGCTTCCTGGCGGTGCACCTCTGGCTGGTGCTCAAGCGCGGGATCAGCGCCCCGCCCGTCCCGGGCAAGACGGTCGATCCGAAGACCTACGACGAGGAATATGAGAAGCAGCTGAAGAGCGGGCGTCCCGTTCCTCGGCGATGCCATGCTGAAGGACGCGTTGTTCTCGGCCCTGGCGGTGATCGTGGTCGTGGTGCTGGCGGCGGTCGCTCGGGCCGAAGGGGCCGACCGGGCCGCCCGACCCGACGCTGCCCGGCGCCAACCCCCGGCCCGAATGGCCGTTCCTGTGGCTGTTCGCCCTGCTGTCGCTCAGCCCGCCCGAAGCGGAGACGTTCATCATCCTGGTGTTCCCGCTGTCCTGATCGTCGCCCTGTTCCTCGTGCCGTTCGTCAGCAACCGCGGCGAACGGGCCCCGAGCCGCCGGCCGGTGGCGGTGCTGTCGGTGATCGTGATCTTCACGGTGCTCGGCGTGCTGACCTACCAGGGGCCACCGCGCCCTGGTCGCCGCAGATGACCGCCTGGAGCGGCGACCCGTCCCGGAGCGACCTGGTCCGGGACAGCACGCCGTTGCAGCTCCAGGGGGCGGTCGTGTTCCAGAACAAGAATTGCCGCAACTGCCACGCCCTGGACGGCATCGGCGGCCGGCGCGGCCCCGACCTGACGACGTCGGCATCGCGCCTGACGCGCGACCAGCTCATCGACCAGATCAGCAACGGCACGCCGGGCGGCGGCAACATGCCGGCCTACGGCAAGCAGATCAGCCCGGCCGAGATGACCGCCCTGGTCGAGTTCCTTGTCGGACCTGCGGCCGGCGGGGCAGCCAGCGGGCCCGGCTGGCCGCGACAGCGCGCCGTGATGACCAGAACGAGGACCGCGATGAACCCCACGCTCGACGCCTTCCTGCGCTCCTGGCCGTTCGAGCCGTGGCTCCTGGCCGTCGCTACTGCTCACGGCCGGCATCTATCTGCGCGGCTGGCTCGTACTGCGCCGCCGCGACCCGCGCGCTGGCACGGCGGCCGGCCCGCCGCGTTCCTCGGCGGGCTGGCGGCGCATCGTCCTGGCCCTGGCGTCGCCGATCGAGCCGTTCGCCGCCTGCTGCTCCAAGTCCACATGGTGCAGCACCTGCTGCTCATGATGGTCGCGCCGCCGCTGCTCTGGCTGGGCGCGCCGCTGTTCCCCTTGCTGCCGGGGCTTGCCGCGGCCGGTTCGCATGTACTGGGTCGCCCCGCTGGCTGTCCGCGCCGCCGCTGCGCCGGATCTTTGGTCGCTTGACGCACCCGGTGACGGCGCTGGCTCCTCTTCATCGTCGGCCACCTGGTTCTGGCACGCCCCGCCGATCTACGACCTGGCCCTGCGCTCGAGCGGCTGGCACTACCTGGAGCACGTGTGCTTCCTGGGCACGGGGCTGTTGTTCTGGTATCCGGTCGTCCGGCCGTATCCCAGCCAGGCCGCGCTGGTCGCCCTGGCTGCTGCTCCCGTACCTGATCCTGGCCGACCTGCAGAACACGCTCCTGTCGGCCCTGCTGACCTTCGCCGACCGCCTGCTCTATCCCTACTACGCGGAGGTGCCGCGCCTGGCGGAGCTGTCCGCGCTGGACGATCAGGCGGCGGCCGGCGTCCTCATGTGGGTGCCCGGCTCGATGGCGTTTCTCTGCCGCTGTTTGGCATCGGCGTCCGGCTCCTGTTCGGCCGGGGGCATGCGTCAGGAGTCAGAGGTCAGAGGCCGGACATCAGAGGTCACATGCCGGAGGTCGGTGGACAAGGCCGCTCCCGGGACGGATCTCATTGCCCGTGGTGAATTCTCCTCTGACCTCCGACCTCCGACCGGCAACCTCTGGCTTTCGATCTGCTGCGCGTCCCGCTGCTGGGCCGGTTCCTGAAATGGCGACATGCCCGGCTCTGCTTGCAAGTCCCCCTGCTGCTGCTGGCCGCGGTGATCGATCTACGACGGCCTCCGCGGGCCGCAGTTGGGCGCGATGAACCTGGCCGGCGTGCTTCCCTGGATTCACTGGCGTGGTCTGGTGGTCCTGGGGCTGCTGGTGGCCGGCAATGTCTTCTGCATGGCCTGCCCGTTCATGCTGCCCCGGACACTCGCGCGGCGCTGGCTGCCGCACGGGCCGGAGCTGGCCGCGACTGGCTGCGGAACAAATGGCTGGCGGTCGTCCTGCTTGCCATCTTCCTCTGGGCCTACGAGGCATTCGCTCTCTGGGACAGCCCCTGGTGGACTGCCTGGATCGCGCTGGGCTACTTTGCGGCTGCTTTCGTGATCGACGGTTTCTTCTCGCGGTGCGTCCTTCTGCAAATATGTCTGCCCGATCGGCCAGTTCAACTTCGTGCAGTCGCTGGTTTCGCCGTTGGAAATCCAGGTGCGCGACTTCGGCAACTTGCGATTCGTGCCAAACCAAGGACTGTATCCGCGGGAGAGAAGAGTATCCCCGGGTGTGAACTGCACCTGTATCAGCCGCGAAAGTCGAGCAACATGGACTGCACGTTTTGCCTCGACTGTATCCACGCCTGTCCTCATGACAACGTCGGCATCCTGGCCGTGCCGCCCGGGAGGGCATTGTGGAACGATCCGATTCGCTCGGGCTTCGGCCGATTCAGCAAGCGCCCCGACTTGGCGGCTCTCGTCGTGGTGCTGGCTTTCGGTGCATTCGTCAACGCCGCGGGCATGGTCGCGCCGATTCTGGAGTGGCGCGATCGGGCGGCGTCCTTGGCCCGATCCGGGTCACCGCTGCTGGTGACCAGCATCTCTTACGTCTTGGGACTGGTCGTCCTGCCTGCGCTCCTCGTCGGCGGCTCGGCGGCGCTCTGCCGTTGATTCAGCCGGCTGCAGGCATCTACGTTGGAGCTGGCCACCCGCTTTTCGTACGCGCTTGTTCCCCTCGGCTTCAGCATGTGGCTGGCCCACTACAGTTTTCATTTTCTCGCGAGCTGGAGCACCGTCACCCCCGCATTACAGCGGTTTGCCGGCGATCTGGGCTGGTCGATCCTCGGTGAGCCGGCATGGGCTCTCGCCTGCTGCCGGCCTGTCGCGGATTGGTTGCCGCGGCTAGAAATCCTGTCCCTCGATGTGGGGCTGCTGCTGTCGCTTGTACTCCGGTTATCGGATCGCACTGACTCAATCCCGGCAAACATCCCAGGCCCTGAAGATGCTGGCGCCCTGGGCGGTGCTCTTGGTCCTCTTATTCGCGGCCGGCGTCTGGATCGTTCTCCAACCCATGCAGATGCGTGGCGCCCTGTCCGCGGCAGGATGAGTGATGCGGTCGTTGATCGGCAGCGTAGTCGCGGGATGGCTTTGGTTGGGGATCGGCTATGTGCCGGCGAAAGCCGACGGCGGCGCGCTCCGTTTGGCTGGAAAGGAAGGCCGCTATCAGATCACGGTATTTACCGAGCCGACACCCTTTCGGGCCGGCCCAGTCGATGTCAGCGTGCTGGTTCAAGATGCCTCGACCGGAGATCTGGTGAAGCAGGTGCGAGTGATTGTTCGCATGAGCAAGGCCGGGCGCCCGCCGCTGGAAAATCCGGCGACAACCGAGGTTGCGACCAACAAGCTCTTCCGCGCCGCCCAGTTCGAGCTGCCCGAGCCGGGCCGTTGGGAACTGCGTGTTGAGGTGGAAGGTTTGCTTGGCCGAGCGGTGATCGCCAGCGAGATCGAAGCAGCCGAGCCCTTGCCGCGGTGGCGAGAAATGTGGCCATGGATCGGTTGGCCCGCGCTGGCGATCGTTCTGTTCAGTATTCATCAGATGTTGGCGCGATGCGCCGGACGATCAATTTCATACTCTCAGCCGTCAGAACCGATACTCTGACTAAGTCTCCTTCGATGAGACGGACACGCATGCATGCTGGAGCAGCTATCCAATGCCCCGAGCGAATCCGATTCGGGCCGTTTACGGCAAGTCTTTGTTGATCGGGCTCGTCGTGGCGACGGGATGTGTCAATTCGCGCACCGGTCTCCAGGGCCGCCTTGCTCAGCGGGTCATGCCGGCCGACGTCGATGTCGCTCGGCCGGCGAACCAGCCTCAACCCAAGGCCAATCAGCGGGCGACAACGGACGCAAAGGTGCAGCCGGCCGTTGCCTCGCAACCCGGTTCACGAATTGAGGCGAGCATGAACGCCGCTCGATCGGCGGCCGTACCACCGGCACTCGAGGTTCCTCCCGGTCGCTCGGATTCCAACCGGCCGCCCGACCCCGAAATGGCGCTTCCAAATGACTCCGACCAATCAACACTCGACGAGATCGCCGCGACCGGCAAGGCACTCACAGTGGGTGAGGCAGTGGCACTGGCCTTCCGTTATCAACCTCGATTGCGCGCGCAGCTCGAAACCGTCGCTCAAGCCCGAGGTCTACAGCAGATCGTATTTTCGACGTTCCTACCGACGGTGGCCGCGAATTACGACGTGGGTGAGTTTAGCCTGGGAGTGGGCGGCAAATCGGTTCCATTGGGAAAGGGCCTCCCGGGATTCAGTTTCCTGCCTGGATTGGGAGCGTTACCCATCGGCCTCAACGTCGGAACGAACTTCGAGCTGGCCGAGCTCAAGGTTCAATGGCTGCTCCTCGACTTCGGCCGTCGGCTGGGCCGCTACGAGCAGGCACGTCTGGCCAACGACGTCGCTCAGCTTCAGACCGATCGCGCGTACCAAACGGTGGCCAACGAAGTCGCGGTCGCCTACTACAACGTCCTCAGGAGCCAGGCGTTGCGGCGAACCGCCCAGGATGCCCTTCGCCGCGCCGAGGAAGAGCTATGCGGACGCTCGCAAGACACGAGCGCGAGGGCGTCGTCGAGCGCGAAATTGTCCTGCGGTCCGAAGTGCAGAAGGCGGAAGTACCGCCAGGAGTTCCACGCCGCCACCGAGGCCGGAGTTTGTCGCCCTGGCGGGACTAAACCTGGCCATCGGGCTCAAATGCAATCAGCCGGTCCGCGTCGCCGAGCCACCGGAGATCCCGCCTTTGGCCACCTCGCTCGCCGATTGCTTGCAGACTGCGATCCGGGAACGGCGCGAGTTTGACGTCGTGCAGCGCACAGTGGAAATCGCCGTGCAAGGGGGCCGCGTGGCCCGGGCCGACTTTGCACCCAAAGTCATCGCGGACGGAACCTTGTTCAACTTCCAGCAGCAATACCTGAACGGCCACGCCGATTTCCGCATGGGGTTCATCCGGCTGGACTGGACGCTCTTCGAGGGAGGTCGGCGGATCGCCGCGACCCGCGTGGCGGACTCGCAGGTTCGCCAGGCCATGGCACAGGCCGAATCCATCACCGATAATATCGCTTTCCAGGTCAACGAGGCCTACCGCAGTGCCGTCACGGCCTGGGTCGGCATCGACGATGCCCGCCCGGCAGTCGATCAGGCGAGCGAAAATTTCCGGCTCGTACACCTTCGACTCCGCGAGGGTGCGGCCACGCCTACCGAGATCGCCGACGCGCAGGCCTCGCTGACGCGTGCCCAGCAGAATTACCTGAATGCCCGGTATAACTACCTGATCGCGATGGACCGCCTGGAATATGCCATGGGAGTCGGCCAGACGCCGATGAATCAGGCCCCCAAGCATCATTAGTCGACAAACAGCCGAAGCGTGCGGAGCAACACATGAGCACAATCCAATCGGCCACGACTCCTTCGATCGCCCCTACCCACGCCGCGTCCACGACAGCGTCAAGTCCGCCCACCGGTCGCCGAAGTCTGTTCCGTCCGGGCCGTATCCTCGCACTGGCCGCGGTCGTGGGGCTCGTTGCTGTCGCGTTCGGTGCCCGTGATGAGCTGGATCGAGTACCGACGTAACCACTCCATCACCGACGACGTCTTTGTCGAAGCCCACATCGTCAACGTCGCCCCTCAATTGGTCTCCGGCCGACTTCTCCGGTACCTCGTCGATGAGAACGACCAGGTCGTCCAGGGGCAGGTCGTAGCGGAGATCGATCCCATTCCTTACCGAGACAAGGTCAACATCGCTCAGGCGCAACTGGAATCGGCACAGGCCGAACTGGCCCGCCAGCGTGCCGACCTCGACCGGGTCCGCAAAGAGGTGCCGATTCAGATCGAGATCGCACGACGCACGTTCGCCGCGGCAGTGTCAGACCGGGCCAAAGCCGAGGAATCGCTGAAGTTTACCAGTGACGACGTCGAGAAGGGTATCGACGAGGCCCGCGCCGGAGTCAAGGCGGCGCAAGCCTCGCTCACGCTCGCCGAACTGGAGTACACACGCTTCACCCGACTCGAGCAACAGGGGGCGAGCACGCGACGGCAGCAGCAGCAGGTGACACAGTCTCGCGACTCGGCCCTCGCGCAGGTGGATCTCGCCGCAGCCCGGCTAGCGAAAGCTCTGGCCTCGCGAACCCAGATTGACGTCGCCCGGCGGACACTCGAGGCAGCGCAAAAGTCGGAACAGAAGGCGGCCAAGGGCATCGATCTCTCCGAGATCGGCAACGATCAGATCCACGAGATCGAATTGCTGGTCAAGGTCAAGGAGCAGTCTGTCGAGCAGGCGCGGCGCGGGCTGGAGGCCGCCGAGAGTGACCTGGCATATACCCGGGTCCGAGCCCCATTTCCAGGAATCGTGGTAAAGCGGTACCGCCACCTGGGCGATCACTCACCGGCGGGCTCGCCTCTACTCAGCATGTACAATCCGGAGCTTCTCTACATGGAGGCCAACCTGGAGGAGGATCGCTTGCCTGGCGTCGAGCCTGGCAATCCGGTTCACATCAAGCTCGACGCCTTCCCCGAGCCGTTTCGAGGGCGGGTAGTCTGGGTGAATAAATCGACCGGCGCACAGTTCGCGCTCATGCCGAGGAATGTGGTCTCCGGAGAGTTTACGCACGTCGTTCAGCGCGTGCCCGTCCGCATCCAGATCGAACGAGACGACCGCTGGCAGCAACTCCGCGCCGGGTTATCCGGGACCGTGGGAATCGCGCATGGTCCCGGCGACGCGGCCTGGGCGGCGAATGCGTCCCGGGCGATGAAGGAGCTCGAGATGCGATACAACGCCCCCGGAGAAGACTGAAGAGCCTGCCCACGACGGTGATGCCGCCGGCTCGACCGCTGAGGCGCGGCCATGACGACGCTAGCCGGTTCAGCCCCAAGCCAGACCGACGCCCCGTCGCCGATCATGCTCGGACCCCAGCATTGGCTGGCCGCCCTGGCCATGCTCTTTCGTTCTTTTCGCGCCGTACCAGACGCTGGTCCAGACGGTCATCATCGACGACGAAATCCGCTTGGGCGTCGAGGTCGACAGCTACGACATGATCTGGGTCAACGTGGCGTATCTGGTCGGATTCATTTACGGTCTCTTCACGGGCACGGTGCTATCGGTTCGGTTCGGCAAGCGGTATACACTCGTCATCGGGCTCTTGATATTTTGCGTCGGCAATGTGCTCTGCGGCGCTGCGACCGGGCTTTCGAGCCTAGCATTCGGCCGATTTGTCGAGGGGTTTGGCAAGCTGATGGTGATGGCAGTAGGCCGCGCCACGCTTTACAAACAGTTCGACCGCGCGCTCTTGGTGGCAATCGGCTTCTATGGAGTATTTGCGTACTCGACGCGTTACTGGACGCCTCTGATCAATGCTTATATAGATGTGTATTTTTCATGGAGGTGGACGTACTGGGCTTACGTCCCGGTTTCGTTGGTCGCGATGGTACTTGTCTGGTGTTTCTTCCGACCCGACCGGCCGCCGCAACCGGTGCGCCTGCGACTCGACTGGCTGGCCATCACCACCTTCGTGGCCTGGATAATTGCGATCGACTTCGCGTTCTCGTGGTACCGCAGATGGGGCGGGTGGTCTTCGAACGCGTTTGTCGCATGCGTTGCCCTTTGCGTGGCCTTACCGCTGGCTCTGGCAGCCTGGTTGGGGTCGGGTCTGAGTCGCGACGAGCATCTAAAGCACGTCCTCGGCTCTCGTGTGTACGTTCTGAGCTTGATGACCCGCGGGCTGTTGCTTTTATACATGGCGGCAGTGCTGACAATCGTCGGCATGTATTGCACTGAGTTGCGGGGCTATCCCCGAGTCGTGGCGGGCTGGCTCATGGTGCCGACCTCGGTCGCCATGGCAACGACGACGTTCCTCACAACCTGGTTTCACTCACGGTCGCTGCGTCATTTCTGGTTGATCGTCGGGATGATCGGATGTTCGATAACCGTATGGTGGTTGTCATCGATCGATAATTACACGGCCAAGGAACACCTGGCGGTCATGCTCGCGTGCTGGGGAGCGTTTCTCGGTCTGATCCCGCCTGTGTTCCTCATGGACGAGGTCGAGGGTATGGATCCGAAGCACATGCTCTACGGTTTCGCATTGGGCCTGGTCGGAATGTTGGTGCCGATCTACACCGTCCCGAACGCGACCGCGACGATTGTCAAGGCTTGGTCCGACCGGGCCGTGGACGTGTATCGCATGAATCTCCGTGAGAACCGGCCGGCGGTCGAGCACGCTTCGGCCCGAGTCGGCGACTATTTCCACCAGCGGGGCCTGAGCGGCGCAGGGCTCCAACAGGAGACCAGCAGAGTCCTCGGCGGCTTCGCGACGCTCGAGGGCGTTGCCCACGGTTTCCGGAGCGGCCTACGGTTCCTGAGCCTGATGATGCTCGCGATCGGCTTGCCCGTCGCGATCTTGCTTGCCCACGCGGCGAAGGGCTTGCGCCCGCCGGCAGGGTCTGGTTATTCCTGATTCACACGCCTGCGGCACACGTGCAATTGCTGGCAGTTTTCTGATTCGAGTCGCTAGAGCCCCAATTCACTGAGGCCTGGATGGTCATCCGGGCGGCGCCCCAGCGGCCAGTGATATTTACGTTCGCTTTCACGAATCGGCAGATCGTTGATGCTGGCGTGGCGAACGGCCATAAGGCCGTTATCCTCGAACTCCCAGTTTTCGTTACCGTACGACCGAAACCAGTTGCCGGCATCGTCATGCCACTCGTAGGCGAACCGAACCGCAATCCGGTTGCCGGTGAAGGCCCACAACTCTTTGATCAGCCGGTAATCAAGCTCGCGCGACCACTTGCGGGTCAGAAACGCGACGATCTCTTTCCGGCCGATCGGGAACTCGGACCGGTTGCGCCAACGACTTTGTTCGCTGTAAGCCAGTGCGACGCGCTCTGGGTCTCGTGTATTCCAACCGTCTTCGGCGCCTCGCACTTTTTGGATCGCTGTTTCGCGATCAAATGGTGGGAAGGGAGGACGTAACTCAATATTTTGTTCCATACAAGTGCCCCTTTCTGGTGGTGTCGTCGTTGTCGTTATTTGGCCCGCGGCCGAGACCAGGCACGACGTGCATTCGCTGAGTGGCCACGATTTCCAGTCCACCGGCTCCCCTCAATAGAAGGGGCGCACAGGCCGCTATCGAAAAATATATTACAAGGGCCGGCACTCTATCCCAAGCTCGAGATTCATGTCTCTTCGCGTGCATCGCCACCACGGCACAGGAAGCCCTACATTTTCGAGTCTGAAGTGCCAGGTCCGCTCGCCCCGGATCGGGCCGTGCGTGCTTTAGCGCGCTCGAGCAGGGTATTTAAGTCCCTCCAGAAACTCTGGCATTCCTGACGTTCCGACGGGGAGAGTTTTTCTAGCGCGGTCGGATCACGCAACATGGCCAGGGCCGGTTCGATCTGCCAGTTCATCAGGATGCGCTTGACGAGCTCCCGATTCGACGGCCCGGCGCCGAGCGCGTGCCTCGCCAGCGAATCGAGGTCGGCTCGCAGCCAATCCAGTGCCTGCTTTCGCCAACGACGCCGTTCTGCTTCGCCCGGGTCGGTCGTACCCGTGATCGTGGCCGAGCCTGCCAGGGACGCCGAACAGGCGGCGCCAAACCGAATCCGCGAGTTCAAATCGTCGGCGAGTTTCGGGTCGGCCACAAAGGCGTCGGCATATAACCGGGCCGCGGCGGCGTGAAGGCCTCTAAATTGACAGATTCCCAGCAGTGCCAGCCTTTCGTCATTGCTACGCGGTTGATAATTTCCTCGGAGAAATTCCGGTAGGTTGCTCAGAATCAGAGCCTCGGCCTCACGGCGGAGCAGATGGCAGATCCAAACATCGCGAATATCCGCACGGTCGGGGCGCCAATCGAAACTCATTATGGCCGCGGCGACCGTCTTGATCGCGACATCTTTTTTGCCAAGACAATGTTGGGCCATGGCCAGAACGAGCTTCGGGCCCGGTTTCAGCGGTTCCGGGTCCGTGCCTTCGATGATCGCGAGCGAACTTTGCATGCGGCCCTGGCGATATTCCGCGAGGCCCTTGGCAAACATGAAGTAGGGTTGTGCCCAGCCCCATTTGGACTTATCGGCGGCCAGAGCGAGATCGATGAGGTTAACCGCTTTCCGCAGCTCATCGTCCGAGGCGGGCAAGAGCAAACACGCCCGGCCGGTTCGTTCGGCGATCTGCGGGTCTGTACTCTCCGCGAAGCGATCAAGTAATTGCCGGCGGACGCGGCGATACTCGTCTTCGTAGCCGAGGAACAAGCTCAACTCGGCGTAGCCGTCCCAGAGATCGTGCTCGGGCGGGTCGACATCGAGAGTATTCTTCCATTGAAGGCGAACCTCTTCGCCGCGACCGAGCCGCATTCCAGCGAGCCGCAGGCCAGTCAAGACACCGATGCTCTTCGGGTCGAGCCTGATTGCTTGTTGATAGCATTCGTAGGCTTCATGCAGCTGACCTTTGGCTTGAAAGGCGTTGCCAAGGTTGTTGTGAGCCCACGCGTAATCGGGGTCGAGCTCGAGGGCCTTGCGGTAGTAGCTTATCGCCTCGTCGACTTTTCCCTGAGCTTGCAATGCCTCGCCGAGGTTGCTCTGGGCCCGGGCGTAGCTGGGGTCGAGCTTAAGGGCCTGCTGGTAGTAGTCGATCGCTTCGACAAAGTCGTTCTGAAGTTGCAGGGCATCACCGACAGCGCAGTAACCCACCGCCGCGGCTGGCCGGCTCGAGAGCGCAGCCCGGTAATAGCCGCCGGCTTCCAGAGGCGCCCGCTGAAGCATCGCATTGCCGAGGATCAGGTTAGCCCAGAAATCAGCGGGATGCTTCTATCGGCTGTGAGGTTTGAATCCAGAGCCTCTTCCAAGAGTCCCCGAATGCGGAGTTGATCGGGCAACTTCCGGCCCCCCTATCAATCCCACCGTTGGTGGTCCAAGTGTTAAACTGACGCCAAGCTGATGCGACGTAGCTTTCTCGCCAAGCATCAATCACCGGCGGATAGCGTGGTCGGCTTCAGGTCGCCAAGCGTCTCGGTGAGCAACAGCAGTCCGACGTTCAGTCGCCGCTGAACCGTCTTGGTTGACACCCCGATGATATCGGCTGCTTCGAAATGAGTCATTCCTTGGATGCGTACAAGGCTGAATACTTCTCGTTCGTTTTCAGGAAGGCTTTCGATTGCGTCCAGGATTCTGCGAGCGTTCGGCTTGAGCTGTGAGCCGCTGCTCTGGGGCCATGGTACTGCCTTTTCATCGATCTCAACTGCGGGGGTATGCTCATCGAGACGACGGGCCAGGTCGTTCATTTCCCAGCGCATGTGCTGGTTGGTCATCGCAAAAAACTGCCGGACGGTCTGCGGACGAACCTCGCGCAGTGCCTTGAGTAGTCGCTCGACAACGGCGCTCAGCAACTCGTCCGCCTGCAGGCTGGACGGAGGCCGTGTCAGGCGCGGATAGCTCCGGTACAACAACGAGGCGCAACGCGTGTGAAGACGGTTTGCTGATCTTGCCAGCAAGACGGAGACGATCGGCTCGACCGGCGCATCGCCTTGAACTCCCGCAAGCTCGTTCAAGTATCGCTGGATCGCGGCTGTTGTTTCACTCTCGTCCACAGCGGTGTAACCCCGAGCATTCGACCAAAGCTGTCTTGGCCGTTACCCGCGGACTCGACTCCCACCTGCCTCGGCTCGACCGAAGGAGCAGTGTGAAGTCTTTCGTTCCGCTGAAAAATCGAGGGGAACCACGTGCTCATGCTCCCAATCCATCGGATCTTGACGGCGATCGACCTAATTCTGGATCACGAACAATTACAATTTGCGAAGCCAGCCGCTTTCGATGTCCACTTGCCACGCTCAGTACAGTTGGAACGGCAATTACGTCATCGACGTAATTTATACGAACCAGGACGGGACGCCTGGTCCCCTGTCGCTGCTCGTGGTGCGGGCGTCGCAATCGCTCATCCGGACAGATTTTGTGGCATCGGCGATTGCCTGAAAATCGAGTGGTCCGGCCTGTTTGTCCGGCCCGGTCTTCGCCAATTATCGCAGCGACATTGCATCTTCTGGGCCATGCGTATGACGCAGCACTCGATGGCTTCGGATACATACACGGCAATCTCGAATTCACTATTGATCACTGGCAACTACATCCGTCCCCGAGCCGGTGCGACAATCGAATGAACGTGTATGCTTATCCGCACCGAATAGCATTTAGTGCAGCCGGGCATGCCCGCGCTGACGTCACACCCCCATGAACCTCCGGAGATAAGTCATGAGATTGCCCACTCTGAATTTGATCGCCCGATTCTCAATCGTTTCTGTGATCACCGTGCTGACTGCCCTCGCCGCCGGACGCGTTGCGGGCGCTGACCTCCTGAGGATTGGCGGCGAAGATGACGAGCTTCTCCGGCAGTCCAAGGAATTATTCCAACCGCTGCCGAAGGACATGGCGACCGCAGAGTTTCCGGTTACGCCCGAACGCGTGCGCCTCGGCCACATGCTGTTTTTCGACCCGCGCATTTCGGCTGACGGCACGGGAAGCTGTGTGCGCTGCCATCAACCAGGTCTTTACGGCGCGGATGGGCTGGCCAAATCGATCGCCTTGCACGACAAGGTGGTTCCTCGCAATGCCCCGACGGTGTTCAATGCTGCCCTCTACTTTACACAGCACTGGGATGGCGGATTCGCCAATGTCGAAGAGCAAGCCAAGGGTGCTTTGCTGGGACCAGGCTTTGGCAATGCCGACTACCCGACGGCGATGAGAAGAGTCAAGGCAATTCCTGGTTACGCCGCGCTGTTTCAGCAAGCTTTCCCGGGTGCGGCCGACCCAATCTCCGAAGATCACTGGGGTAAGGCCATCGGCGCTTATGAACGGACTCTCGTCTCCAGATCTCGGTTTGACGACTATCTGGACGGCAAAGTCGACGCCTTGAGCGCAGGTGAGCGGAAGGGATTGCGGACGTTCATCGACACCGGCTGTGTGGAATGTCACAACGGGCCGGCACTCGGCGGACGCGGGTATCGCAAGTTTGGCGTGGTTTCTGAGTACTGGAAGGCCACCGGCAGCCACGACATCGACAAAGGCCGTTTCGGCGTTACGAACGACCCCGCCGACCTCTACAAGTTCAAGGTGGCCGGACTGCGCAACATCGCGATGACACCCCCTTACTTTCACGACGGCGCAGTCGACACGTTGCCCAAGGCCGTCCGCGTCATGGCGAAGGTTCAGTTGGACGCCGACCTCTCGGACACCGAAGTCAACGAGATCGTCACCTTTCTCGGCAGCCTGACCGGCGCACTTCCCGCCGGCTTCGAGCGGGCGCCGGTGCTCCCGGCTGGCGGTTTTCATCCGACAGCCCCAGCATCGACTAGCCCAGAAACGAGATGAGCCCCCGCTGCTGTTAGATGCCACAACATGATCCAAGGCAATTAGTTACGGTCAGACCAACGATTTCGGGCAGACCATCGCGGCGACTGCAGCGGCCCGCCTCGACGCCCATCTGGTCGCCGTCCAAAAAACAATGAAGGGTTTTAGCGAAATAATTCGCGAAACTTAACGGGCGTCGGCTTTGCCGAAGAACCGCCCGCGCAAGGGCCTGGCAAGGCCGTGGCGCTCGGGATCGACTTTAGGCGGAAGGGAAAAGTGCAATGACAGCTCGAAAGAGGGTTGCTGACACGCATGCAGCATTGAAAGAGCACAGCTTGACCGACGTGATGCATCCATCATTAAGAGCTCGCGCTCGATGATGCGGCTGAGGGCCAGGTGTATCGCCAGTGGCGCATGGGGGTTCCCGTTGCGGTGTTGGCCCAGCAGCACGGGCAGTCGCTGCCCATCATTGAACGAATAATCAACAAGCAGCGGGCTCTCGGTATCCTCGGTCGGCCGCTCGAGTACATGTTTCACGCGAGCTTTGAGGCGCCCGATGCCGCCGCTACGATCCTCGCACCAGTGCCCGACGCTCCGCGCGGCCTCCAGATCCAAGCTGCCCGACGGCTTGCCCCCCTACCTGGCCAGCCTGTACAGCGAAGCCCAACTCTTGAGCAGCGAGCAAGAGGTGCACCTGTTTCGCAAGATGAACTATCTGAAATTCCGCGCCGACAAACTCCGCAAGGCGCTCGATCCGGCGCGTGCCCAGGCGTCTGATCTTGACGAGATAGGGCGGCTCCAGGAAGAGGCCCTGGCGGTCAAGAACCAGCTCATTCGCGCCAACCTGCGGCTGGTCGTCTCGATCGCCAAGAAGCGTGTCGGACCGTCGAACGACTTTTTCGAGCTGGTCAGTGACGGCAATATGAGCCTGATTCATGCGGTAGAAAAGTTCGATTTCGCGCGTGGCTTCAAGTTCAGCACGTACGCCTCATGGGCGATCATCAAAAACTTCGCCCGCGCCAGTGCCGAAGACAGGAGGCAACGGAACAGGTTCGCCACTGGCCACGACGAGCTTTTCGAGGCCGCCGCCGACCACCGCTCCGACGAACACGAATACGAAAGCGATCGCCGGCGCACCCAGCAGGCGGTGCAGCGAGTACTCGGCCGGCTCAGCGACCGCGAGCGGCAGATCCTGACCAGCCGCTTCGGACTCGGCGGCACGGATGAGCTGACCCTGGAGCGAATCGGGCGCAACCTGGGAATCAGCAAGGAGCGAGTCCGTCAGATCGAGTCGCGTGCCGAGAGAAAGCTCCGCGAGTTTGCCGTGAGCACCCAGGAGTCGTTTGAATGACGTTGAGGATCCGGCGGCTGACGGACGACGGTTTCCCATTCCTCCTATGCGCGAGCCGAAACTGGCTGCTCTTCATGCAAGAGCGGCGATCGAGGCGGCTGAGCGTCCGGTTCTGAATCACCCGGCTCCGGCCGAGTATAACCCCCCAGGTTCCAGACCAGCTCGCAGTTGTGCTGTAGGTCGAGCATTGTCAGGCTTTGGACCGCCCGCAGGACGAGGATCTGGTCGCTCCAGAGATCGGTGCGCAACAGCACGTCGCGCATCCGGGACTTGACAGTCGCCCACGGATCGCGCCGACCTTGGCCCAGCACCACCTTAACCCACCCTCGGACGACGCGGCGATGTTTGCGCAGGTAGCGGAGCACCCGCCGCCGCTCGGCCGCGTGGTAGACGGGAAAGCACGGCAGCTCAAACAAATCGGCCACTGGACGTGCGCAGCGGTGAACTGGGTGCCATAATCTCCGAAGATTCACGATCGGATCGGGTAGCCCGGGCGGGATCTTGTTCAGGTCTTGGCTCGCGTCGGCGGCGTGCGCCATCATGCGCTTGAGGCCGCCAATTGAGAGGGCCAAGGTCGCGATGTCGTTGTGGTCGAGGACGCACGCGGCCACTAACGCACGCAGTGCCTCGCCCCCCCGGTTGGCCAAAAACGGGATCTCGCGCGCCAGGTACGCCGGCAACTCGTCAAAGCTCCAGCCGAATCGGTCAAGCCAGCGTAAGACCCATTCGAGCCGCCGCTGATGCTGGCTGCGCACCTGTTCGGCGATGATCCGATCGTGGCGTGTCGCCCCGATGTAGTCGAGATCGGTCTCCATCAGCGACGGGGCTAGGCTGGCCGACGGGGCCGTGGGCAGCGGCAACCCCAGATACTCGACGTCAAAGCGGGCGCAGCCAAAGAGAACCCATGAACACAGGCTTACGCATTCGGTGGATCTTGCGAAGCGCCCCAGTAAGTGTCGGACGGAACGATCTGCTGGCCGTCGACGTGCGGATGAAGGATCTCGTGAACCACTTGGAAGATACCGCGGATCGCCAACACCAGCGTCTTGGCCAATCCTTGTGCCAGGATAAAGGGCAAAAGGGCGACACGGCCCCCCGCCATGTAGGTCTCGTAAATGGTCAGCGGGTTGATCGTGCGATCGGCCAATGGCAGCTCGTGCAACGGGAAGCTGCGAAAGGCCCGGCGGACATTCTGCTGACGGTCACGCCGCACCAGCTCGGCGACCTGCGGACCAAACCGGGCGTGGATCTCGGCGTCACGTTCGGCTTCGTCGGCCAGAAAGTCGACAGCCGTGAACTCGACCGTCTCGAGAAACATTCCCGCCTCCCGGCGGGGCGATTGCGCATGGGCCATGGATTGGTCGAGTGCCCGGCATTCTGCCGATCGGCCTGGATCGAAGCCGTCCGCACCGTTTGAATCGGGAGTCGCCGCCTCGGGCAGCCAGACCTCGTCCGGATCGATCTTGAGCCGGCCGGCAATCCAGACTTGAAATGAGCGACGAAGCGCTGGGGGCGAACAGGCCAGCCGGTCAACGGGGATTGCGTGGCGATTGTAGTCGAGAATGAGTAGGGCAGTCTCTTGAACGAGCATCCGCGTGATGTAGTTGAACCAGAGATACGGGCCGCCAAACAGTCCGCCGGCCCGGCTGAGGTCGAGCCGGTCAATCGTGCGGCCTTCTCTGAGTAAGTGGCCCAGGTGGCTGCGCCTCAGATTGCCGAGCGCCAGGTTGCCCAGCAGCTGGACCGACGCCTTCGTATCACTGCGATGCAGCGGCGATCCATCGAGGTAATCCTGGTAGAGCAAGCGGACGTTACGCAGGAATGCCAGCTCCCGGTTCTCGAACCAATCGTGCACGCGCTGCTCGGAGTCTTCGTCGGTCTTCGAATAAATCGCGGGGGGAAGCCGATCGTCAGAGGCGCGGAGCAAGAGCTCGGGATCGATCACCCGTTCGGCCAAGAATTGGGCATCCTGATCGCGACGACGGGATTTCAGGTTCTTGGTGTGCGCCGCAAACTGGGCCTCGACCACGCGCTCACAGAAGTCGGCAGATTGATTGGCAATCTTGCGGAACCACGCACCCAGGTACCAGAAGACCAGGCAAACACCTCCCAAGATGATCACCGGCCAGCCCATCAGGTTTTGGAGCTTATCAACAATCCCTCTGAGCGGTTTCAAGAAAGCCAAGGCATTGACGACCACAAACAGGGTCAAAAATGCCGAACCCAGCCAAAGGAGGGCTTGGCGGGCGTGCGAGTCGCGTTGACAAGCGTGGCCCCCAGGCGGTCGAGGAAGACTGGCGGCGATAGCGTGCCGTGCAGATCGGCGAAGAAGTAAACGACATCCAGCCCGCGCTGAATCAGATGGCCAAGGTAGTTTGCGGCCAGAGCACCGGCTTCGGCGGGACTCTTTTCGCGGTACGCAACAAGGTTGCGAACCAACGGCAGACGGCGGAGCAGGGGCAGATCCAGCAGCCGGAGATAGCGGTCGAAGCTGCGCACGAACGCCAGCCCCGCGCGGTCGACGAGCCGTTCGGGCGTCATCTGGATCAACTGTTCGACAACGCGCTCGACCGGGATCTCGCGTCCGTAGGCCTCTTCGGGCGTTTCGTCGATGGCCTCGGCCGGCAGGCCATCGATTCGGCGCTCCAGGTCATCGAGGATGCGCTCTGCCAATTGCCGGCGCTGTTCGCGATCGAGCCGAGCTTCGATCGCGTTCCTCGCTTGTTCCAGTTCGCTCCGCAGCGTCACTAGGCGGTGACGATCGCTCGACTCGGCCTTTTGGGTCTGGGACGGCTCGAACAGCACAATATTACGGTTGAGCAAGCCCGCCATGCGGCGCACGAGGCGGTCAGAGAGCCGCAAGAGGATCAGCGGAATGCGCACCAGCCTGAGGATCGGCAATGCCACCCTCAAAAAGCGAATCGCAATCCGGCCCATGCGGAGGAATGGGCGGAATGGTCCCGAAGGCGGACCTGCCCCCGCCACGGCATTTTCCAGTTGAGCGATTGCGATCTGGTTGAAGATGAATCCGAACGGCAGCGACGCGACCAGGTCAATCACAAAATGGCGAGCGAAATACGACAGCCGATTGGGCGCGAGGGCCAGTTTGAGCGCAAACTCGAAAAGGAAGACCGAGCAAATCGCCAGATCGGCCCAGGCGAAGAACTCGTGTTGCCGGATCGAGAGGCCTGTTGCCGTTGTCTGCTCCAAAACAACCTGGCCCGCGATCAAGGCAAAGAGAATCAGGATCAGGACAAGAACGGTGTTTTCCAGGACGGCAACAAATTGCTGGCCAAAAAGGCTCTGCATCCGCAGGGCCAGCAGTTTTTCTTGCCACGCGCCGCGGACCCGCCGCGACAGCCGCTCGACGCGACGCGTCTGGCGGTGTAGACGAGCGAGCGCCGCTTGCTCCAGTTGGTCGCTGGAATGATCGGTATGTTCGACGCTGGTCGACGCTGACTCACGCGGAGTGTCGCCTGTGCTTGAGATCTCGGGCCCGCTTTTTGCTCGTTGCGCAGTGCCGGCAAGAGATGGCCAGACGCTCCAGATCCTCTCGCATCAATTTCAACCGCGTCACCGCGCGGCGCAGCGGCATATCCTCAAGAAATGCGAGCGTTTCGCCGACCTCGTCAGCAGCAGTCCGCACGATGCGCTCACACGACTCATCGCGGCTGGCAAGATCGAGCGCGCTGATTCGATCGAATGCGTCGTCGGCCAGTTGGGTGCGGCGGCGTTCCAGCGCGGCCAGCCTGTTGATCGGGCTGGCGGCGAATACCGGCAACCCAGGCTCCGGGCCGGTGGATTTGGAAATTCGCTCGCCCGGGCGATTGGCGGCCTGACTTAGCACCAGTGTCTCGACCTGCGTCTGGAGCCGAGAGAGATGAAATCGCTCGGCCCAGAGCCCGTCTGCGCTCATGCCGACGGGAGTCCGGGCAAGCTCGCGCTCGATGCGGCGCTCGAGGAGCACCGCTTGCAACCGTTCGCAGCCGGCTCGAACTGGCTCATCACGCGGGTCGCGCTCGCTAGCAACCGCGGTACCGAGCCAACTTCGAAGGCGATCGAGTTCTACATCCAGCCAGGTCGCGACCGGGTGCGGCGTCTCCTGATCGATTCGAGCCACGAGGACACTGAACCACTCAAGGTCGGTCCGTAGGCCCTCGATCGCCAGCGCCTGGTGCAAAGGGCCAAGGCGAACTCCGGCGAGCACAGTGCGGACTGCGTTGCGTGTCTCGGCCAGCCATCCCTTGACGCGCGATGCCACCTGTTGAGAGCGGGGCGTAGTGGGGGCCATGCCCCCGAGTTTACCGACAGCCCGCTGTTGCAGCACCAAGAGCTCGGTCACGACCGAGCGCCGGCTCGATGCGATCCGTTCGTCAGGCCCAAGCGCATCGAGCTGCCGGCGAAGGCCCAGACCTGCATCGATCGCGTCAAACAGTTCCGGCAGACTCTGGAGGTTCGATTTCTCGGAACCTTCCCCCAACCGTCGAGCCTGCACGCACCACTGCGACGCTTGAGCCGCTAAGTCATCCAAAGTGCTTTTTCCCGCCGGACTGCACGGCCCTCTCGACCCGTCTCACGTGATCGGCTGGACAAGATAACAGTGTGCAATAAGAATTCTACCATGCACGTTAGTTCCCTTCCAGAATCAGCGCGGCAGGTGCTGGCGGAAGAAACTTAGCCAGTTGCCGTGGAAGATGTCGTTAACCACGGTGGATGAATATCCTCGACTGGTCAGAATAGTGTCGAGCTTTTGTAAGTCCGAAATGCGATCGAGACCGGCCGGGCACTGTTCGGTTCCAAAGCCGCCGTCTAAATCACTGCCGATTGCCGCGTGGTGCGCGTTGCCGGCGAGCTCGCAAATGTGGTCGATGTGATTGGCCACAGATTCGATCCCCACGACCTCCCGCGAGGTCTCGCCCTTGATCCAGCCCGGGGCCAGCATCCAGGCGTCGAGCGCCACGCCGATGACAGCGCCGCGGTCGATCAGCCGCCTGATCTGCTCGTCGCTAAACTGGCGCTGATGCGGAACCAGCGCGCGGCAGTTGTTATGACTCGCGAGGACCGGACCGCTGAATCGATCAAGCGCCTCTGAAAAGCTGGTATCCGAGAGATGCGTCGCGTCAAGGATCATCCCCAGCGCGGCAAACTCCTTCAAGAGATCGATACCGTCGGGCGTGAGCGGGCCGTCATTGCCAGTCCCAACCGCGTAGCGGCTCTTGCCGTAGTGGGCCAGATTTACCGAACGTAAGCCCAGTTCCCACCACGTGGCGGCGTGAGCGACGTCTACGATCGGGTCCGCCCCTTCCATGGCAAGAATGTATCCAATCGGTGCGGACGCCGAGTCGCTTTCCCAGTTCGTCCAGTGCGTATCCAAATCAGCGACCGTGCGGATCATCCGTAGCAACCCGCAGCGCTCGAGCAAATGGTAATAAGCAAGTTGCCCGCGCGCCGTCGCCGACGCAATCTCCTGGTTGGCAAAATCGAGGCCGAGCCGGCTGGTTCCACCATGAGTCCGAGACCCTGATTTGGCCCGCGCAAGAGGGTTGCCTGGCAAACTGCAATGCCGCCGCGCCGCATCTCGGGCAATGTCGTCGTGGCGCCACCGCGCGGGATGATCGTCCATTCCCCGCTCGCATTGGTTCAAGCGGTCAAGCTCGAGTGTGATGTCTCGGTCCCAGGAGAGGGCATTCCATGACAAATCAAGATGGCCGTCAATGATCGTTTTCATAAGTAAAAGGACGCCTCGCAATCCTTGATTTACGTTTCAGGCCGCCGAAGATTACTCCGATCGGCGTTTCATCGGCCCCTGGGACCGTTATGATATACCCCATTCACGGCGGTCGTCACAACCGGTTGGGGCGTGTCAAATGCCGTATACCGCTCTCGAAATCACGATTACGCCGAGAGTCAGGCCACGGAGGGAAGTCGATGGCGAGCTCGAACATTAGCACTCAAGATCCCGAGCTCCCGCGACGTGGCCTTCATCACTGGCTGGATGCGCTCGGTCTCGGACGCCCGGAACTCCGCGCCTGGGCAATGTACGACTGGGCCAACTCCGCGATGGTGTGCGTGATCATCACGGCCGTTTTTCCCATCTACTACTCACAGGTCGCGTGCGCAGGGGTGAAGCAGGAAGACGCGTCGAGGCGTTTCGCCCAGGCGACCACGATCGGCATGGTCTTGATTGCCGTGATCTCCCCGTTGCTCGGGACAATCGCCGATTTCAATGCCAGTAAAAAGCGGATGCTCGCCGGCTTTCTCACACTCGGCGTGGCATCCGTGGCCGGGATGTTTTTTATCTACACTGGTGATTGGATCCTGGCTTCCGTTCTGTTCATCCTGGCCAACATCGGGGCTAATGGCAGCTTCGTGTTTTACGACGCTCTCTTGCCGCATATCGCCAGCAACAAGGAAATCGACCGCGTCTCGACGGCCGGATACGCGCTTGGATATCTGGGCGGCGGATCGCTGCTGGCGATCAATCTAGCCTGGATATTGAAGCCGCAATGGTTCGGGTTGCCTTCGGGAGAGGGCATGTCTGCCGCCGAGACGACGCTGCCGACAAGACTGAGCTTTCTCTCGGTTGCCGTCTGGTGGCTGGTCTTTTCGATTCCACTGTTCATGCGCAGTGCGCGAACCGGCGCCGCGCAATGAGCTCACCGCTGACGGCTCGGTCGTCAAGCTGCCGATCCGAGCGGCCGTTGATCGCCTGATCGAGACCGGACGCTCATTGCGACGATATCGCCAGGCGCTTCTGATGCTGCTCGCGTTCCTCATCTATAACGACGGCATCGGCACAATCATGCGCATGGCTACTATCTATGCGACGGAGATCCAGATTCCCAAGGAATTCACGATCGCGGCCATCCTGATCGTCCAGTTCGTGGGGATTCCCTGTGCGTTCCTCTTCGGCACACTCGCCGGCGTGATCGGGGCCAAACGTTCGATCGGGATCGGCCTTTTGGTGTACGCCATGATTTGCGTTGTCGGCTATTTCATGACGACGGGCACGCATTTTCTCGTGCTGGCGATCTTGGTCGGTCTCGTGCAGGGCGGAACACAAGCCCTGAGCCGCTCGCTCTTCGCCAGCATGATTCCTCGCGACAAGTCAGGCGAATTCTTCGGATTCTTCGGAGTCGCCGAGAAATTTGCCGGCATCTTGGGGCCGGCAACATTCTTTGTCATCAACTGGATGAGCGGATCCAGCCGCGGTGCAATCGTGTCGATCATCGCGTTTTTTGTAGTCGGGGGACTCCTTCTATCCTTGGTCGATGTTGCCGATGGCCAGCGCCTGGCGCGCGCCGAGGAGGCCGAGACGGTTGCGTGACCACCGTCGTCAGACCGTCGGTTCGGACGGGGATCCTCTAACCTCGCACGTCAGTGCGATTGACCTTGCGATCGGGCTTACGCCCGAGGTTGGCGGGCCTTCGCCCCGTTCGTAGCATGCACTGATGTGCATGGTCATGTTGCCCGTTCACGCCCGCTGCCGACGATTCGCCCAGCGCTTCCGCCAGTGAATCACGCTGATCGCCCACGACACCGCCATGTAGTAAATCGGATAGGTGAGCGAGACGAACGCGATCTGCAAAGTCGAATCGCTCACGCGCGACTCGCCGGCGCCGGGCAACCTCCAGATCAACCACAGTACGAGCGGACTCCAGAGTACGCCGACAAACATGCTCACGCGATTCAGCATCCCCGGCTGCGACGGATAAAGGTGGCGGATCGGCACGAACGTCAAAAGAGCCAGCAGAATCACGATCAAAAGCGACAGGTAACCGGGAAGCGGTAACACATAAAGGTACAGCGCCACGAGATTCCACAGCGACGGGAAGCCGAGAAAATAGCCGTCATCAGTCTTGGCCTGGACCTGGCAAAATCCATAGGCACTCGCCAAGAGAGGCAAGAAGAGCCACGCCTCCTGCCCCTGAGGAAGAATTTCGGCGCACCATATGAGTACCAGGGGAAGGAAGGTGTAATTCAAAAAGTCGACGATGTCATCCAGGCGCCGGCCGTCGAAGCTCGGTACAACTTCCTTGATCCGCACGAGCCGCGCCAGCGTACCGTCGGTCGAGTCGACGATCGTCGCCACCACCATCAAGAGGAACGACCAGCGAAATGCCTCGGCACCGCCCCGTACCAACAACACCGCGATCACGCCCGCCGCGACCAATCCCAACGCTGTGTAGCCGTGAACGCACCAACCCAAAAACTTTTCCCACGTCGATGCCGGTCGCTGCTCGCGCGGTTTGGGCGGTTTCCGCTGGCCCCGGACGCGCGCCTTGACCATCGCTGCCGACCGCCGCGCGATTCGCTGGAGTCCCGACTCGTTGGTTCGCATGAAAGGCGAGCTCCCTACCTATTCACCGGGTGCCAGTTGACCGATCCAGCGTGTATTGATGGCGCTCTCATCGGCGTCGACGCGATCGGGTTCGACGAACGTGCGGGCGGCGTGTTCCGCCAGGATTCCGGTCCGCCGGCGCTGAAACAAGAGAAAGTACAGCGTCCCAGCAACAATCAATCCGAGCGTGGCAAAGATCGCCGCAAAGCGGCTCCAGCCCCCTGAGCCATAGATCAGGGCGCGGGGCCAACCAATATTGATAACGACGAACAAACCCCAGGCGACGGCAATCGCATTCACCGGCAGGCCCCATCGGCCAAGCGAAAAGTACTGGGGCGCTGGGTCGGAGACGCTGTCTCTCTGCCGGCCATGAGCGTCAAGCTCCTTCCCGGCGGCCGTAAAAGCACGGTCGCCACCACGACGCAGCCGGGCCAACAGCAACGGGGCCGTCACGAGCAGATACGCCAGATTGGCCCAGACGATCGCGACCGAGCAGAGGATCTCGATGACGTTGGGCAGGTTGATATTCACGACCAAGATCGCCGCGGCCAGCACGCCGACCACGACGGACGGGATGATCGGTGCCTTTGACCACGATTGGACATGGGCGAGCGCATGGGGGCATGGGAGGTTATTGTCGCGTGCCATCGCGAACATCAGCCGAATTGTCCCGGCGTGGACAGCCAACGCGCAAACAAAGACCGCGAAAACCACCTCAAGAAGAAGCAAGACGCCGAGCCTGGAGCCGAGGACATCCTTGACGAGAAACGGCAATCCGCCACTAATCCGGCCCAGCTCACTCAGCGCGGGGTCGCTGACCGCGAGGATGCCGAAGAGCATGACGAGCGCGCCGGCCAATCCCGAGGCAGCCAAGGCCTGGAGGATCGCCCAGGGAGCGCGCCGGCGGGGCAGGTCGGTCTCTTCGGCAAGGGTGCCTGCCGTGTCAAATCCGTACAAAACATATGAAGCCATGAGCGCCGCGGCGAGAAACGGACCAAGGTAACCTAGCGGCTGGCCCGCGCCACGGTCCTGCGTGTCCAGGAGCACCGTCGGTCCCCGGCGGATGTGGAACGCGAGCAACACGATCAGGACCGTCACTCCCAAGAGCTCGGCAATCACGCCGACATTATTGATTCGGGCCATCAGCCGCACGCCCACCGAGTTGATCACGGTCGTCAGCCCGATCAAAAGACAACCGAGCAAAACGGCGTTTTTGGCGCTATCGGACTTGTCGGCCGAATCCCCGATCAACTGAAACGTGGGCGCAATCTGCGGCAGGGTCCCCTGGAGGGCCAGCGCGACCGCGGCTAAGCTGATGATCGAGGCACACAAATACACCCAGCCCGCCATCCAGCCGACTCCGCGTGTGCCGATCCACCGCGACCACTGGTAGATTCCTCCAGACAAGGGATAGTGGGCCGCTAACTCGGCAAAGCAGAGCGCCACGGTAATCTGGCCGAGAAAGACCATCGGCCAGGTCCAGTAGAATGCCGGCCCACCCGCCCCATAACCCACGTAAAACATCTGAAATACGCCGGTCAGGATCGAGATGTACGAGAAGCCGGCGGCGAACGACGAAAAACTGCCAAGCGTCCGGTCAAGCACCTGCTTGTAACCAAAACCCGCCAGATCTCGTGTGTCTGGGGTCATCAAGCATGCCGGCGGGCACAAATACCCGCCCCAGTTGGAGTTTTTCTCATGACTTCTTCGAGGCCAGGTAAATGCCCCATTTCATGTCGCCGCCCTGGCAAAAGCCGACTTTCATCGCCCACCGCTCGACCAGATAATTGAGGTCGGCTTCGGAAAACGACGCCAGGAATTCGCCGCGATTATTGACGAGCCGGTCGGCCTCGCTCTTGAGAATCTGAATGAAACGCGGGGTAGCATCGTCGACAACGACACTCGTGAACCCGGCCGCTTCGAGCAGCCGGCCGTACTCGCGCGGCTCGATGACGTTATAACCAGTTTTTACGATATAACTCTCAAACTCAGTAGAACCAGGTGTTTTGCCCCGTGCGTAATCGGTGATGACCAGCCGGCCGCCAGGGGCCATTAGCTGATATAACCGGGAAAACAGCCTTGGCTTGTCGGGAATGTGCATGAACGCATCGCGGCTCCAGATGACGTCAAACGGCTCGGCGAACGACATCTCCAGTACGTCTCCCAGCAGGGTCTTGACCGATTCGCTCATCCCCCGCTGCGCTGCACGCTCGAGCGCGATATTAACCATCTCCTCTGCAAGATCGATGCCGGTTACCTTGGCTCCATAGACATCGGCCAGGTGAAAGGCCGCGCCGCCGATGCCGCTGCCCACGTCGAGCACGCGCACGCCAGGCTTGAGCGCCGGGCCGAGGCGACTGCACAGGTCCTCGGTCGTGGCGGCACCACCCGTGCTGATGTACCCTTCGCCAAAGATCATCTCGTATCGCAAGATCCCCGTGCGGCTGTATTGGCCGTGGTTGTCGAATCTCGGGGTCGCGGCCGGAGCCGCCTGCGTCGTTGTCATGAAAATGCTCAATTCAAATGCCAAGCCATTCGCTCTGGAACGATCGCAATGGAGCTCGGCTGGATATCGGCAGGAACAGATGCGCGTTTTTGCGATAAATATTATGTGAGAGGAAGAAGTTGAATGTAAACAGCGGAGTGGAGTGCTCCGGGCCGCGAGGTCCTGTGATTGCATCGCTCATGACGAGCAATTCACGCGGTTTCAAATGAGGGCTGCCCGGCCGAAGTTAGCTACTTCGACGGCGAAATTGCCCGCATCTTGGAGGCGAATTCCGCATGCTCTGAGGAGCAAAGACCTTGTTGAACGGCAGCCAGAACCGCCGCCAGGTCGCCGCGGATCAAGGCAGCCGCGTCGAGCCAGAGGCCCGGGAAGATCGTACTGTGAAGAAGGCCATCGGCCGATGGGGATAACGCGACGTATCGCCCTTCCTGCAGTACGAACCAATCGACTTGCCCTTCGAGAACGCGATAAACGATGTACTCGCGCACTCCGTTGCGACGAAACGCGTTGAACTTGTCGTGCAAATCGTAACTAGCGCTGCTCGCGGCGATCTCGACGACCAGGTCCGGAGCGCCCTCAATATAATCATCGACGTTGATCTTGACGCGGCCTCCATATTCCGGTTTGACGAAAAGAAGGGCGTCAGGCTGCGGCGTGTTGTCGATGTCGAGGAGAATGATGCTGTTGTCGCTCCCCTCGACGCCCGGCGTTCCCGCTCCGTAATTGATGAGCCAACAGATAACCCAAGAGTGCGGCCTACCATGTTTCTTGTGACGAACCGGCGACGACACGTAGACCACTCCTTCAATGAGCTCAGCTTTCACGTCGGGCATGGCATCGTACCGCCGCATGAACTCGGTTCGGGTCAGGCGATCGCCGCTCTCGAGTGGGGGAATCTCCCTGTTCTGGCCGGCGACCACAGCGGGCTGGGCGGCGGGGTGAGTCGCGACGCTCATGAAACTGGCTTTCTGAACAAATGTGCGGCACTGTTGCGCGAATTTACGCCGACAAAATTGCGGCGGCGAACGATTCGGGCAATTATACACAATTGGGCCGGCTTTTTCGCACAGCAATGGTGCGTGGCCAGGGCCGTTCCATTCTCTCGGGAGGAAATCCTCATGAGTGGTCAGAGAAAGAAGGCCGCACCTCGGAGGCTTTTCAAGGAACGACGGTCGACAAGGGAAATGAGCGTCAACAACGAGGCGAAATACATCGTGCAGCTTGCGCGGAAGCATGACGCTCGGATCGTGACACTCGGAATGCTAATCTTGTTTTCGACCGAATCCGGCGATGCTTGGATGCTCGACCCGACCGATTCATTTGCGCTTTGCCTGGCGCGCGATGGAGAACCCCTCTCATACAAAATCATCGAAACCGCGACCAATTTCGCCATCGACTGGGACTATCAGTATCAGATCGATGGCGAAGTCTTCACTGTCACCAATAGGGTGGGCCGTACCAGCTCGATCATGGGCTATCCTTTGCAACAGATTGAAAGCGCGATCGGACGCCGGATGTGATGGTCGCACACAGTCCGCATCGCTACTCACGCCAGCCGGCCCCGGGCTTCTCGAAAGGCCTCGAGATTGTCGGCGGCATAGGTACGGTAATCAAAATCGATGTCCGAGGTGACCGACTGGATCATCGACCAGATCGCTTCGCGCAACAGCGAAACCGTCTTGAAGATTCGCAGCTCGTCGAGATCCCGCGGATCAAAGTGGCCACGATAGGCCTCGAGCAGGGCGCGATCCTGGTCTCGGCAAGGCCTACATTGGCCGATGCATTTGCGAGGTCGAAGAGCGGGTGCCCCGCACCAGCGTACTCCCAATCGACAAGCCAGAGTCGTGCGCCGTCGTCGATCAGATTGGCCGGCAGCAAGTCATTGTGGCACAACGCCGGTCGGAACGGCGCGATCCGACGTGACAACTGCCGCGCATCATCGAGCAAGCCCCCCAGGTCGGCCGGCACGGTTGCTTGCAGTCGCACGGCCGTGCCGGCATAGGTTCGCACCGTCTGAAACGGACAGAAGTAAAGAATCTCGCCCGTCAGGCCGTCCCATGCCCCATGCAGTTTGCCCAAGAGCGAACCCAATCGCTCCAACATCCTGGCTTCGCGCACGTCGACCGGACCCAGCGTCTTGCCATCGATGAAGCGGGTTACGAGCAATCCTTCCTCGTGGTGGATCAGCTCGGGCGCAATGCCCAGCCCGCTCGCTAGGTCGTGGCAGACGACTTCGTTGCGCCGGTCGATGCCCAGCAACGACCGAGACTGGCACATCCGGGCGAAATAAGAAGCTTCGCGCGCATGTACTACAAAATTGTGATTGGAGAGCCCGCCGGAGACGCGATCAATCGCGACGGCGCCACGACCGAATGGTCGCTTGCGCAGCCGGTGCCGCAATCTGCGCTGGCGTGCTCGGCGGTGTTCGGCAGCCGCAACCGGTCCACGCCCAGGGCACGTTTCCAGTCGAGCTTTCCATGAAAAGTCAGATCGGCGGGGCGTTCACCGCGATCCTGCATTTTCAACATCAATGAGCGACCACCCACAAATGCCGCTCGGACCGCGGAGATCCGATCGAGGTTCTTTCTGAGATCGAAGCACCCATCTTAATGTGTGGTGTGCGCGAATTTCGACCGGCGACCGCTCTTGGTGACTCGGTTTGACCTCAAATCTTGTGGCGCACACGCCGGGCGGGCGTCACATGCGCGGCGGGTCGCGACGCTTTCTTGACCACGCCCGCCGTAGCCACCTGGGTCTGATCATCAGTTGAAGCATTGGTCGTGATGGCAAACTGCGACGGCTTGAGTTTGATCCTGACACCAGCCGCGCCGATGATCGAGGGGAGTGCCGTCCTGCCCGATGAGCCGCGGCTACGGCGCACCGAGCCGCCCAAATTTGACTTCCCCGCAACCGTGCCGGCAAGCTCCAGCTCCTGGACCGAACCGGTGGGGGCGATGAATATCTCCATCAATCCCCCGCCCCCCAGTTGGAGCGAAACAGAATTGTTGGCGTTATCGATGTAGGAAAACTTGGTTCCTCCTTCGAACGTGATGACCACGGGGGTGCCGGGATTGCCGCTTGAACCCAAGAGCTGATTGTTTGACAGATCAGTCAATCCATTATGCAACAGCGGGCTCGCCTGACCGTCGACGGTGATCTGAAACAGTTTGTTGAACGGCAGCGGTGAACTCGGAGTTACGATCACCGTGCTGGTGGATGAGTTGTACACCGCGGAGCTGAGCGGTGTATACGACGCCAGCGGCGTCTCATGGTAATTGGCGGTGAAGACGTAGAAACCGTAATTGCTCAGATCCTCCGCCCTGGACAGATTCATTGTCTTATTGAATGTGATGCTGATGCCTGTGATCGACTTGCCGCTCACGATCAACTTCTCGGAGCTGATCATGGGAAAAGTCGCGCTCACAGGCGGGACGGGGGGCCCTGGCACCAGCGAAATCGCCAAGGTCGCCATGGTGATCGAGCCTAAGGCTGCCCCTCCGGCTGGCTGGCTCAAAGTGAGGTTGAGCGTCCTGGTTCCGGTCGCCTGGGCCGTATTGGGCAGAATCGTGACTGCGAAGGTGGCGAGCGTCTGGCCGGGTTGGAATGTCAGTGTCCCTGACGCAGGCACGTAGTCTCGACCGGCGAGCGCCGTTCCGTTACTGGTGGCGTAATTGACCGTGACTGTCGCAGTAGTGTTGCCGCTGCGCAGCACATTGATCGTGGCGGACCCAGCGGATGAGCTTACGGTGTAGGCGGAAGTGGAAAACTGGACGGTCACAGACTTTGACGGAATCCCGGGGCGGGAAAACTCCGATGTGTCACCTGCAGTTAAAACTGGCGCAACCGTGCTGTAACTCGTAGCCGTGGCCGTGATCCACGAGCTCGACGCAACGACCGACGGCAGTGCCGCTGAGAATGACACCAAGCCACTCGCCGCAGTTGTCACAATGGTCGAACCCAGGAACGTCTGGCCCTCATAATTACCCGCCGGATCGGCAGTGAGGCTGCTGAAGAACTGGATCAAGTATGTTGCGTTCGGTGTCGCGGCTAACGAACCTTGAACGGTCGTCGTCTGGGTGGTCGCACTGGGAATGGCCGTCGAAAGCGTCGGGTAGGGTATTGAATCGT
This sequence comes from uncultured Isosphaeraceae bacterium, assembly GCA_963850935.1. Taxonomy (GTDB): domain Bacteria; phylum Planctomycetota; class Planctomycetia; order Isosphaerales; family Isosphaeraceae; genus CAWFRS01. Next base: position 115,001 of record CAWKNT010000010.1, on the reverse strand, counting down.
TGGCATTGGTCGACCCATTCAATACGATCCCCTCGTAGCTGTTGGAAAATATGCTATTGGTGAGAATCGAATCCGCGTTACCAGACTCGACATACACTCCGTACCTCGAGTTGAACGCGATTATGTTCCCCTGGCCCGTAGCCGTACCACCGATCGTGTTATTCGACGCGGTGGAGGTGAAGACGACTCCGTCGATTTCATTTCCCAGCGGCAAAGTCCCCGTGACGTCCGTACCGATGTAATTCCCCTGGACGATATTTCCTGTCGCCGTCGAGCCATCGACGTCGACTCCCCAGAGGTTCGCGGAGATCACATTGCGAGTCGCGGCCGTCGTGCCACCGATCGTGTTGTTCGCTCCGCCCTCGATCAGCACCCCTTCGTTCGAGTTGCCGCGGTCGGCGGTTCCCGCTTTGTCGACCCCGATGAAGTTGCCCTCGACCAGATTTCCTGTTGCCGATGATCCATCGATCTCCACGCCGATCTGGTTGCCCGAGATCACCTGCGACCCCTGGCCATTTCCTTCGACGATCGCACCGGTGGCGCCATCGATCTCGACCCCAGCTTCGGCATTGCCGAGGTCGTCTTCGCCCGTCGAATCGGTGCCGATCAAGTTGCCGATCACCGTGACGTTGCTCGCGGAAGCGCCCGAAATCAAGACGCCGAGCAAGTTGGCCGAGATCACGTTGCCCGGGCCGATCACTGCCAGAGGCGAATAGTCAGCCACCCCAGCCTGATTGTTGCCCAGAGCGGACACGCCATCGGCGGTGAGGCCGATGATATTGTTGGTGACTGTGTTGCCCAGCGCGTCGGCGCCGGTGATGTACACGCCGTTGCCTTGATTCGACGAGATCACGTTGCCAACCGTCGCGGTGGGCCCGCCGATCTGGTTGTCGGGAGCATTGTCGATCCGCACGCCGTCCGCGAGATTGCCGGGCTGGCCGTTGCCGAAAAGAAAACCGCCGCCCGGCGCCACTCCGATGTAATTGCCCTCGACCAGATTTCGCGTTGCCCCCACGCCGACGATATGTATTCCGTAGCTATGGTTGGCCGAAATGATGTTGCCGGCGCCGCCGCCGATGATGTTGCTCGAATCAAAAACGATTCCCGAAGGATTGGATGCCGTTCCGGTCGACTCGATCAAAATCCCTTCCGCGCCGTTGCCGGCCTGGAAGTAGACATTGCCGCTTGCTGGTCCAACCACGCCGATCTGGTTGCCCAGCACCTGGTTGCCTGAAGCGCCCGGCAATATTTCAATCCCCTGGGCTCCGTTGCCCGCAATCACATTGTCGTCCTGCGTTTCAATGCCCCCCACCGTCGCGTTGGCGGAGTCGAGCACTATCCCTTGCTGCGAGTTGCCTTGGCCAATCAGCTCGACCGTGTCCGGTGCCGGCAGAGGAACTCCCGTCGTCGGATCAACCGGATAGGTGAGATACTGACCGATAAAGTTGCCCTGAATCAGGTCGCCGACGTTCGACGGATTGGGGACGTAGACGCCAATGTTGAATCCTTCGATTGCAAGGCCGCGTAGCTTGCTATTGGACGCATCGATCTCAAAGCCGATATCCGAAGAGCTACTTGCAATAGCGCTGCCGTCAATAATCACGCGAACCGCAGCGTTGTTACCATCGAGGGCTTGAACCGTGTTGGGCACAGTCGAGATTACGGTTGGGCTATTCGAGAGCGGATTGCCTCCCTGTGTCAGAACGGCTACTGTGACGGGCACATTAGTCGGTGTCAGCGATTGTGATTTGACTTGTAGATCGATCGCCAGCCCCGTCGATTGGCCCGTGAACGTGATGACATAGTCGCCAGCGCCATTGTTCTGAGACAGTGCCGTGACGGTCACATTGCCAACTCCACCAACGAGGTTTATGAGTTGATTCTGGACGTACGCAGCCGTGGCATTGAACGGGATGCTTTCCGTAATTCCCCCCAGCAGCGCCCCACTGTCGTCCTCGTACGGGGCAATGGAAAGAATATAAGTTCCGCCAGTCACGGAAAGGCCAACGGCGACATTATCCGACTGAGAGCTCAACGAATTTGGATAACGGTAGCCAACGCCGATGTTCGCCTGGGTATAACCATCAATTGCAACTGGATGGGTAATTACAGGCAATGGCGAATTCAAGCTGATCGTCCAGGTTTGTGTGCGCGGATCGAAGCCGGGCACCGGCACATTCAGATTCGCAGCCGTCGAGGCAGGAATGTCAAACACGATGTTGTCAACGCCCGAGCTTTGATCGGCGTTGGCATCGAGAATCGCCTGGCGCAGCGTACCCAGTCCCGAGTCGCCCGTGTTGTTGACCACCAAGGTCTTGACGGTGAGATTGTTGTTCGTGATCGTCAGCGTTGATGAGCTGATTGTGCCTAAGGTCGCGCCACCGACAGGTTGACTGAGCGCGAGATTGACCGTCGAAAAACTGGTGGACCGATTCGGATTCGAGAGGATTGGGATTAGAAAAGTCTCATCAGTCGCGGTTGGCGGAAAGGTGAGCGTACCGGCAACGGCGGTGTAATCTTGGCCGGCGATTGCCGAGCCGTTGGACGTGGCAAAGTTCACAGAAACGGCGACGTTTAGGTTTCCGGTCCGGACCACGTCAATCATTATCGAGCCGGCCGTTGACGCGACTGTGTAACCGGCCATGGAGAACGAGACGCTCACGGCCTCTGTCGAAACAGCGTTGGAGAACTCCGAAGTGTCGCCGGTACTCTGGTTGGTTGCCGTTACGGTCACCCAGGTGCCGATTGCCAGATTCGTCGTCAGGTTGAAATTGATCGCGGCGATACCGGTGCCATTCGTGGTCACCGTCGTCGAGGACAGGAACGTCTGGCCCTGTCCAATTCCTGATGGATCGGGCACCGGGCTGTTGAAGAACTGAATCAGAAAGGATGTATTGGCAACGCTCGTGAGTGACCCCTGGACGTTACTTCCAGAGCCGCCGCCACCAGCAGCGGTGAGTACGGAGCGCTCTGGGCGTTATTGCCCGATCCAGTCAGCAAGATCCCGCTCTGTCCATTGGTATAGACGCTGTTTGACAGAATCGAATCACCGATCCCCGACGCGACAAGAACGCCGGCGTCGACGTTGAAGGCGATCGTGTTTCCCTGGTTGGCCGCCGTGCCGCCGACCGTGTTGTCCGATGCATTGGTACTGAAGATGACGCCATTGATCTCGTTGCCCAGCGCGATCGTGCCAGTCAAGTCTGTACCAATGAAGTTCCCCTCGATGACGTTGTCAGTCGCGGTCGATCCATCAATCCGTATACCCCACTCGTTGGCTGAGATTACGTTGCTCGATGTCGACGTTGTCCCGCCGATCGTGTTGTTGGGGGCGTCCTCGATCAATATGCCTTCATCCGAATTGCCCAGCGCGGCGGTTCCCGTCGCGTCGACTCCCACAAAATTGCCTTCGACCAGGTTGCCCGTGGCCGATGATCCGTTGATCATCACGCCTCGAAGATTACCCGAAATAACCTGCGAACCCTGGCCATTACCCTCGATGACCGCTCCGGTCGCCCCGTCGATCACCACCCCCGCCTGGGCATTGCCCAGGTCGTTTTCACCCGACGAGTCGGTGCCGATCAGGTTGCCGGTCACGGTGACGCTGGTGGCGCTGCGCCCGAGATGAGGACGCCGTTCACGTTGTCCGAGATCACATTTCCTGGGCCGATGGTGATTCCGGGGGCAGTGTCCATTACTCCGTTGAGCCCATTTCCCAGGACGGCAGAACCACCGGCTATGAGGCCGATCGTGTTGTTGATAATACTGTTGCCCGAGGCGGCAGCGCCGCTCACGTTCACTCCGTTGCCGGCGTTTGACGAGATCACATTGCCATCGCTGGCCGATCCACCGCCAATTTGATTATTGGGCGCGTCGTCGATAAAGACGCCGTCGCCGCCGTTGCCGGGATCGCCACTGCCAAAGATGTAGCCGCCGCCTGGCGCGGCCCCGATGTAGTTGGATTCGATCAGGTTTCGCGTCGCATCGATACCCTGGACGTGAACGCCGTCACCCTGGTTCGCGGAAATCACGTTGCCCGCGCCGTCACCGATGACATTACTCGTCGACTGGATCAAGACACCTTCAGCTCCATTTCCGAGCTGGAAGTAAAATCCCTCCACCGGTCCAAGCACGCCGATCTGATTGCCCAGGACTTGGTTGCCAGACGAGCCGGGCTCGATCCAGACACCCTGCGCTCCGTTGCCGATGATGACATTGTCGTCCTGAGGATCGGTGCCGCCAACCGTTGCGTTCGCGGAGCCCAACAAGATCCCTTGATCCGCATTGCCGACGCCGGCAATGCCGACCGGATCCGTCGACACCGGTGCTCCGGTCTGGGCGTCCACCAAAAATGTGTCGTAAACCCCGATGAAATTGCCCTGAATCAGATCGCCGACGTTGGTGGGATTGGGGATCGAGACCCCCGCGCTGAAACCATCGATGGCCAGACCGCGCAGAGTACTGTGCGATGTGTTCAGGACAAACCCAGTCGAGCCGCTGGGTAGACCGCTTCCCTCGATGATCACGCGAACCTCAGCGTTGTTGCCATCGAGAGCAACGCTGGAATTGGGCACGGAATTAATCAAGGTCGGTGTGCCGGCGATACCACCCACCGTCGCGGTCGTCACCGTCGCACTCGGAGTTGTTCCACCGGTCAGGCTACTGGTCGTGGCCAGATCGGGAATAGCTTCCCCAGCAAAAGCGCCCTCAAATGTGATCGTCAAACTGCTGTTTGGCAACGGGCCGCCGGTAACGGCTACATTACCAGCACCGATAATCGCCGTCAGGGCAGACTGGACGGCAGGGGCATCTGCCGTGTAGGGAATCGCCGCAGTCGTGCCGACCGGCAAAGGCGCCGCTGTCGAGAGCGTGAATGTTCCCCCCGTCGGGCTTCCAAGTAGCGACAGCGTTTGGACGGCCGAGCTGATCGAGTCTGGATAGAGGTACGGGATCGGATTGCCCGCGTGAGCTTGGGTATATCCATCGATCGCCACCGGACGGATGATGGTGGGCAAAGGGCTCGCCAGCGTGATCGTCCAGTCCTGGGTGGTGGGATCAAAGCCCGGAACAGGTACATTAAGGGCGGGTGCGGTCGACGCGGGAATATTGAAGTAGATGTTGTCGGTGCCTGGGCTGGGATCCGCATTCGCGGCTGTGATCGCCGCCCGGAGCGAGCCGGCTCCGCTGTCAGACGTATTGTCCACAACAAAGGTCGAGAGGAGCCGACGCGGCTCTAATGATTCGCACAACAGCGGAAGGCGCCTACGCGATTGCCGGCCCCCTCCATCCTCGGTGCGGTGGCGAGATCGAATCATAAGATTGCTCGTTCTTGAGATGGTCTGCCGTGCGCGCACCAATCTTCGCCGCGCCACGACTCCAATTTTCAGCCAAATAAATCCATCGTATCATCCATGCTACTTAATTACGCGCTCCCGCACTAGTACCTAGAAGAAAAAGATAGCACGTGGCGCGCGGACTGGGATCGATTGCGGAAGGAATTGCGCCGCCAGGTCGTGGGGTACACTGTGGATAGCGATTCCGATTTCACTCCTATGATGTCTAACTAGGACGCGCTTGCACGTTCGGACCAGCAGCAAAGAGACCGCGACTCTTCATCGTTCTGGAGCATCATCGATGGTGCACCGACGAAATCGCCGGGCGATTGTGCTGGGCATCTTGCTTGTAACGTCACTCGTCTCGTGGCGGAGCTGGGGGCGGCCGTTGCGGCTCTTCGGTCTGATCAAGCCCAGGCCCGATTTTGGGAATATTCGCTACGGCCCGCATGAGCGGAACGTTCTGGACTTGTGGATGGCCAAGCCCCATTCACGAACGGATGTCCCCACTCCCGTGGTCATCTTCTTCCACGGCGGCGGGTTCAAGAGCGGCGACAAGTCGAGTGTGCCGTCAGGGCTTTTGGCCCGATGCCTCGAAGCAGGGATCTCGGTCGCCTCAGCGAATTATCGACTCTCGCAGATGGCCGCATTCCCGGCCCCGATGCTCGATGGTGCGCGTGCGATCCAGTACTTACGATCGCATGCCCAGGAGCTGGAAATTGACCCGGAGCGCATCGCCGCCTCCGGCAGCTCCGCCGGCGCGGGAATCGCGCTTTGGGTCGCATTTCACGATAACCTGGCTAACCCCGACAGCCCTGACCCGGTCGCACGGCAATCGTCGCGCCTGACCTGCGTGGGCGTCGACGGCGCCCAAACCTCGTATGACCCTCGGTTCATCAAGGCCTTGATCGGCGGACGCGCCCACGAACACCCTGCGCTGCGGTCATTCTACGGCCTTGCTGCCGACGCCGACGAAGATTCACCGCGGGTGCACAAACTCTACGAAGACGCGTCGCCCCTGAACTACGTGTCCGGCGGCGATCCGCCGGTCATTCTCTTTTACGCCGAGCCGAAAGGTCCACTTCCCGCCGATGCCAAGCCGGGCCAGGGGATTCATCACCCCCGATTCGGCGAAGCACTCAAGGCTCAGCTCGACCCGCTCAAGATCGAGTGCATTCTGAACCACAGCAGTGAGTACCCCAAAGACACCGATCCCATCGACGGCATGTGTCGCGATATGACCGAGTTTTTTGTGAAGAAGTTGCGGGCAGGATGATGTGGGAAAACGAGTCGAGGGCGTCAACCTCAGGGCACGTCAGAGCCGGGCTCGAAAGCCCGACCTACCGGGACCGCTCATCATTCCTCGCGGCGTAACTCGTGCGCCCACTCGGTCAGGCGGCGTTCAAATTCCAGTTCGTCGCTGGAATCCTCGTGGACGATCCAGCGCATAATATCGTTGGCCGCGACCGGTAAAAAACGACTGGAATCGACAGGAGAGTAACTTCCATCGGGTCCGAGTTGTTCGATCACCACGTTGGCACCATCGAATCGCCAGATTTCGGGTACCTGAAGTGTCGCATAAATCGACGGCCGATCGATTTGCGACGGCGAGAGGTCAACTTCGATCGCTAGATCGGGATTAGGGTAGTCGGCAATGTCGTCGGATTTGCGAGCACGGGCCTGCGCGTCCATTTCAATCTTTTCAGGCGCGAAGTAGTAGCATTGGTCGGCTTCAAGTCCGCGCAATCTCCGGACGCTTCCAGGACGTTTCACCTAGAGTTACACGACGGATCATGAGGGCGGCCGTCACCCTGGAGACAAATCGGCCGAACAACTCTTTGTAATGCTCATGCCACCTTCCCTTGGTCATGATCTCAAGGTCCTTGCCATCGTAAGCCAGGTAGATGTGCTGGCGCGCATTGATCGCATCCGATAGGCGATCGTAGAGATCCCAGCTCAATCCGCGAATGGTGATCCGCTGATCCCCAGCGAAAGCGGGCGCGGTCGGCGGTTCGGTCGGTACCGCACTCGAGTGTGATCGCGAAGGAATCGTGATCGTAGACATGAATCTCGCTCCGTTTGTTGCAACGGTCCTTCCGAGCATCCCTTGGTCAGATTCGTGGGCGCCCACCGATGCTTGCAGCCCTCATGTGACGACAGTCACTATCATACCTTCGTAGCGGCGTGCTGGTCGACTCAATTCACGCAGTCTCTCGGGCCGCATGTAACCGGCAATCAAGATTAAAACCACACATACGAATAAATTATGTCGATAAATGCGCATGATCCGACCTACGGCTTCGCGGCGGGAGGGATCGGCCGGCTCTTCACCACGCGTTTCTGGTCGTTCGCTCAATAGTGGCTGTGGCTTGATCGCCACGATTTCGTCGCTTTTGATCCCCTGCTTGACCTCGACGACCGGTCGTTGGATTGTCCAAGTGCCACCTCGCGCCACTCAATGCCGTCCATCGGATTTCTTGACGGCGACGTGGTCCTTGCCATCGTAACGAACGACGGACTCGACCGGCACACTGAGCACATTGTCGAGCTCGGAGACCACGATTTCGACCCGTGGCCGTCATGCCGGGCCTGAGTCCCGGCAGCGGGTCGCTCGATCCGTGACCTTGGTCGTGTAGACCTTGATGTCGGAGCTGAAAAAATTGGTCGAGTCGGGGAGCGGAGATACGTCGTGCACCGTACCGTTCCACACCTCGTTGGCGAACGCGTCGACGCGGATCTTGGCTTTCATCCCGGGCACGAGTTTATCGATCTGCGATTCGTGGACCTTGGTGCTGACTTGCATGCGACTGATGTCTGGAAGGCTGAAGATCTTCTGCCGTTCACGCACCGTCGCCCCTTCCTCGATCTGGGGCCGATTGCTGCCGAAAGCGCGATTGGGATCATTGGCGTAGACGACAAGTCCATCGGCGGGGGCCAAGATCTTGCAGGCGGCGATCTGCTTCTCGAGCTTTCTGGCTTTCGACTTCTCGAGGTCCCAGGTCGCCTTCTTGGCGGTTTCGTCGGACCGCTTTCTTTCGACATCGGCTTTCAATTCCTTGATCGTTTTGCCACTGGCGTATTTTTCGAGCAAGTCCCGATGGGTCTTCGCCAGTTCAATAGCCAGTCTTTCCTTGAGGATTGTCTGCTCCGCGTCTTCGAGTCTGTCCTCGATGTCGAGCGCGGCCACGATCTCGGTTGCCGAAGCCGACCCTCCTCTCTGCAGCGAGCATGTCGTTCAACCGCTTGCGGGCGCTCCGGGTCCGTTCAAGCCTGTGTTCGGCTTTATCTATGGCCGATTGAGCGACGATGATTGCACCGTTCACGGCAGTACGTTCGTGCGGTAGTGTTCCCTCGTCATACGCGAGGACCGCGAGTTCGGCGACCTCACGGGTGAGCTTGGCGTTCTCGTAGGCGGTCGCCGCCGACTTTTCAGTGATCATCTGGTTGACAAGTTGGTCCTTGAGTGATGCCGAGTCGAGCTCACAAACGAGCTGGCCCTTCTTGACTGCCGACCCCTCGGGCATGATTAAGATGATGGTCGTTTGGCCCTCAACCAGGCAATACGCATCCTCATTCCGGGCGGACTCCAGACTGCCCTTCTCGACCACGGTGACATTGAGCTTTCCGGGCTTGACCGCAAAGGTCCGGCACTTCGTCAGCGCGTGCGGCCTGGAGATTTGCCGCAGCCCGCGGCGGAGCGACCTGCGTTGCCTTCTGCGCCAGCAAGCCGACTCCGGAAGTGGTCGCACCAAGGAAAAGGAGCACCGAAGCCAATTTCATCCAGCGAGCGAAATTCATGGAAATCAAAACTCCCTGTGCGAGTGAAGCGGCGGAACCTGGGTTGAACACGCGGGACGAGGCAAGCTGAAATGCCGACTGGATTGTGGAATCGACGAGGGCGGAGGAAACCAGCGCAGATGATCCATCCGGTCGCAACGACGCAAAGAACACCCCTGCATCGGGCGCGAGGCCGCGGCGGCGGAGCCGATCGCGCAGCCGTTCCCGACCCCGCGACTGCCGGCTCTTGACCGTACCGACTGGCCAACCCAAATGCCGGGCCGCTTGCTCGTGGCTTCGCCCCTCGAGGTCGCAAAGAATCAACGGAGACCGAAACCGCTCCGGCAGCCGGTCGATTTCCTCGTGGAGCACGCCCGCGAGATCGTCGTGCACCACTATCTGAGCTTCGTTCCTCAAACACCGCCGCATCATGTTCATGTCGGCGCCGGTGCGCCACGGCCAGACGTGCGCACAATGCGGTGCGATAGGCAACCTGATGGAGCCAGGGGCCCAAACTGTCGCGCACCCAGAGTCCTCGAGCTTTTTGACCAGAACGAGAAACGTGGCCTGGAAGGCATCTTCCGAGTTGTGCGTGTCGGCCAGGATACTCCGGCAGACGCGCAATACCATTGGCCCATGTCGCTCGAGCAAGGCCGCGAACGCCAGCTCGGCGGTTTCACCGCCGCCGGTCGCAAACCGCTCCAATAGCTGGCCATCCGTCAGCTCGCCGACCGTGCCCACGTGAAATAGTGTGCGAAGCTGGTTGGCGACAGCGCCGTTCTTGCATCTCGCCACGTACCTGATCCTCCGCTGGCTGCTTTTTGTGCCTCTATCTGTAATGTAGCGACAAACGCTGGTGGTTCCGGGAAAATTGAGCACGTAGGCGTCCGCCAATCAAAAATTGCACGAAGCTAGCAAAGTTTGGACGTGCGGCGAGCCTGCAATCTTCGCTACCTTCGTAAGCGATTGAGCCGTTGTAATGCACTACACTATCATTGCCTCAGCTTGCTTTATGTTGGCCGCTTCGACGCCGCAATCAGTGTTTGCCCAGAAAGTGCAGAAGTACTTCGATGAACCAGGTCCTCGACTCTCTCACTGTCGACTCGCGACGAAAGTCTGTCGATAAACTTGGGACCTTCGCGCCCGTCCGTCGCGGTCCGAATTGATCGCGCGCGGCGAGGCCATGCGCAAGCAATGCCCGCGCAGCTCCCACGCGGTCTGGACTACGCCGCGCGACCGACCGGACCCGCTCGGGCTGATCGAGGAAGCCAACCGCGGGCGAATTCCCGAGCTTGTTCCCTTGCGCCACGGCCGCATGCTGCCGTCGCCGTTCACCTTTTATCGCGGGACGGCGCTCAACATGGCCGTTGATCTGGCAGGCACACCCACCACCGGCTTTCGCGTGCAGGCGTGTGGCGACGCCCATCTGGGCAATTTCCGCTGCTTCGCCACGCCGGAACGACGAGTCATCTTCGACATCCACGACCTCGATGAAACGATTCCGGCCCCGTGGGAGTGGGATGTCAAACGGCTGGCTGCGAGCTTTGTCCTCGCATGCCGCACCAACGGCTTGGGTGACGATCTCGCCCGCAATGCCGTCTTGACCTGCGTCCGGTCGTACCGTGACGCCATGACCCGGTTCAGCAAAATGCGGGCGCTGGACGTGTGGTATGCGCGATTTGAGGCGGAAAAGCTCATCGCGGACATCAAAGACTCCGAAGTCCGCCAGCGAACCGAGAAGGTGCTTGCCAAAGCGAAGAACGTATGCGTCGTTGAAGACGTTTTCCCTAAGCTCGCTGACAGGTCGGGCGAGACCCCTACCATCAAGGAGAACCCGCCGTTTATCTACCACCACCTGGAACGCGGGGAGGACGAATTCTACGCGCGGATCGAGGAGGTCTTTTCCCGTTACCGCGAATCGTCTGCCGGATGACCGGCGTGTCCTCCTCGACCGATATGCCATCAAGGACAAGGCGATCAAGGTTGTCGGCGTTGGCAGCGTCGGCACCGTTTGCAGCATCGCGCTCTTGATGGCGGGCGAAAAGGACCCCCTGTTTCTTCAAGTCAAGGAAGCTCGCCCTTCGGTGCTGGAGGCCTTTGCGGGCCTGAGCGTTTATCCCAACCACGGGCAACGCGTGGTGAAGGGCCACCGGCTCATGCAGTCGGCCAGCGACATCTTCCTGGGCTGGACCGAGGACAGCAGCGGCCGACATTTCTACGTCCGCCAACTGCGGGACATGAAGCTCAAGTTCCGCATCGAAGAGTTCAAATCCGCCAAGATGGTGATCTTCGCTGAGTGGTGTGGTGGCACGTTGGCGCGTGCCCACGCCCGTTCCGGCGAACCGACTCTGATCAGCGGCTACCTTGGCAAGGCGGACACGTTTGATCGAGCCATCGCGGACTTCGCATTGAGTTACGCCGATCAGGTTGAGCTTGATTACGATCGCTTCTCGAAGGCGGTGCGCGACGGAACGATCGAAGCCCGATCCGATGACGGCGCCTGACACTTGCGGCAGTTTGGTTGATTGGAGTCGTCCGCACCGACGTCCGGCTCGCCCATGAATCTAGCTCTTCGAACCGAATTTGCCCTTCATGGTTTCACCCGTCGTTAGATGATGAGGAAAAGCTTGCTATCGGGCTTGGTGGCGAATTCGGTCGTGCGCGACTGGCCGATCAAGTCGTCATTGATCGGAAGTCGGGAAGACTATGGGTGCGATATGAAAGAAGTGGCGGCGACGACAACGCTCCGCCTTGAGCGTTACCCGTTTTGTGCAGCCTTGCACTGGATTGTCGTCGCCGCCGGAGTCTTCTGCTCTTTGAACCGGGAAATCTTGGCAACCGCGACACACCCAGTCCGAAAATGTCGTATATTTCTCCCCAAAAACTCGGATCGTGGCCGCATGCGGCACGTAACTCGTGCCCCAGCTTTAGAAAGCGACGCGAAAACCCCAGTAAGTCGCTTGCGATCATCTGGACAAGCAATGACATCGTCATGCCGACAACACTTCTTATACATAACTCTCTATTCGTCTCGGTCCGCAAATTCGACTGTGCGGTTCCGCTGCGCAGCCTTGCGCTTTGATGCGTACTTCCAAGAGCAGTTTTGTAATGACTCCTCACGTCCGCCGTGGCAACCTCAGGGTCGATCGCGACTCTCTCAATACACACGAGTGACTCGATGGACATAGATTACTTTGAATTCTCAGTCCGCGCACACCGTCCAAGACGCCCATGCCTCCAAATGATTTGACCTCGACCGTGGGCAAGACGGCAAGCGAGCGCGAGTGCGATGCCTGGGAATCAAACAACTCTGCTCGGCATCTGGGCCGTTTGAGCGGAGTACATGTTCTGGATCGGCTAGCTATTCTGCACATTTTTGGGACCGATGCCAGAAGCAATAAGTGGGGGCATCGGACAGCCCAGGGAATCCGAGACGGCTCGCAACAATTCACCCTCTACGATCGTGACGGTACCGTCGACGCATATGCAGGATGCGCACGCCTCGAGGATCCGCTTCTTGAGCTGCGGTGCTGACTTGACGAGTTCTTCTAGCGCGGCGTCGATCTCGCGGAGGCTAACAGTTCCCGCCGCAGCCAATGCGAGCGGGGCGCCCGGCCATCCCAAGGCATTCACGCCCACCGCGAAGGCGCGAACGGCCCCTTCAGACGTGTCTTCGCCAGCGTACGCCAGTGCCGAGAGGACCACGGAGATCGGCGTAGCCAAAGGGGGCATCGTCGTATACTTCACAACCGGGGGCTTGGAGCGCACAAAATACGCGACCACGTGCCGCATCAAGAGTCTTTGGAGAGCGTACTCAAATGGCGTCATCTTATGGTCGGCGCAGGACCAGGGCTTCGACGCAGCGGATAAAGTCGTGAAACTGGGCGGGGGTCATCTGGCACAGAGCAGGGGCGGCCATCTCCACCAAGGGAAGCCGAGCCTCCGGAGCCAGTCGCTGGGCATCAACGAGTAGCTTCCTGGTCTCATGCGTCGCGGCGGGAAGGGCGTGCGCGTCCAGCCAGGCAAGCTGGACGCGCCGGACGGCTTCGCCGGGATCGAGCAGGAGGGCGAACACCACTGCCTGCGCGCCCAGCGGATCGCGCAGCGACTCCGTGAGCGACTGCGGCATCGATTCTTTGAGGTCAGTTGCATAGTCGATGTGTTCTTGATCGAGCGTCCCCACACCGGCAACAGCTCGCGCGGCCGTGAGGCCGAGAACCCCGGGCCGCGTCCAGCGGCTAGGACGCGTGCTCGAGGTCTGCGGGGCTTCTTGCGGTGTCATCTCCACATTTACTTGAGAGAAGTCGCCGTTGAACGAAGGATCGATCCGCCGGATCCGTTCTACAAGGGGAGGGTGCGTCGCCAACAAGCCGAACAGTTCGTTCAAGCCGCCCACAGCTTCGCCGAAGAACATGTGGCTCGCCTCTTCAGCGTGCGGATCGGCAATTCGCGAGCCCGCATCCAGGGCTCCGATCTTTTTGAAGGCGCCGGCAAGTCCCTCCGGGTTGCGCGTGAACTGCACAGCCGAAGCATCAGCCAAAAACTCGCGCTGGCGCGAGACGGCGGCCTTGATCAGGTTGCCGAAAAAAACCCCGACATAGCCGATCACGTAGAGGGCCAGTCCGATCAAGGGGAGCGGGTTGACGCCCTTGCGATCATCGTCGTCGCGGGCTCCCAGGCGCACGTAACCGCCCCCCGTGGAGCTGCGGAAGATAATCCAGCCCGTGAGTCCGATCACCAGAATGCCGAAAAGTACGCCCATCAACCGGATATTGAGCCGCATGTCTCCGTTCAAGATGTGGCTGAATTCGTGGCCGATCACACCTTGCAGCTCGTCGCGAGTGAGCCGCTCTACCGTGCCCGAAGTGACCGCGACGACGGCGTCGCCCGTCGTGTGGCCGGCGGCAAACGCATTGATTGCCGGCTCGTTTTCGAGCAGATAAACCGGCGGTACCGGCAGCCCCGACGCGATGGCCATCTCTTCGACCACGTTCAAGACCCGCCGCTCGTCGAGGTTCGCCTGGTCAGGAAGAAGCAACCGGCCCCCCAGTAACTCGGCCACCGTATGCCCGCCACCCGACAGCGCGGCCACCTTGTACAGGCTCCCCCCGGCGATAAGCGCGGACGTTCCCAGGGCAACCATCCCGAAAAGCTCTGGGTTCCACAAACTGCCCAAGGCGCTGACCGTTTCCTCTGGGCTCGCCGTTTCGGCGGAACCAAGCACTGCCGCGACAGCGACGTAGACCGAGAGAATGATCAGCACCACCGCGGTCACGAACAAGAAGACTAATAGTCCCGTCTTCTTGCGGGCGACATCTTGATTTTGAAAATAGTCCATGCGGGATCAGCCTCAATCACACCACTTCGTGGCACGCGAAATTGAACCGCAGCAACCGTTCTCACGGGCCGCACGCCCGTGCCACAATGACAGCACGATCTTCACGATCGATGTTCACGCGTAGCAACCATTGTAACGGGCTCGAAGCCCATGCAAACGATGCGTCAAAACGAAACCTTGGGCGCCTCGCGTTCCTTGGGTGACTCGATCTCGAAGAGTTGAGCCGGTGCGAATCCGGCGAGATTCGCGATTACGGACGACGGGAAAACTTCGCGCTGGGTATTGTAGCTCATCACCGCGTCATTAAACGCCTGCCGCGCGAATGCGACTTTGTTCTCGGTCGATGTCAGCTCTTCCTGAAGCGCGAGCATGTTCGGTATTGGCCTTCAAGTCGGGATAACTCTCTGCCAAAGCGAAAAGGCGACCGAGCACCCCTGAGACCTGCCCATCCGCCGCACTCAGTCCGCTCATTGCGGCCGGATCTCCCGGGCTCGAAGCCGCCCTTTGCTGGGCTGCCACGGCCTGGTTGCGCGCCTGAATCACCGCTTCAAGCGTCGCACGCTCGTGGCCCATATACCCCTTGGCTACCTCGATCAGGTTGGGAATCAAATCGTAGCGCCGCTTCAACTGAACGTCGATCTGGCTGAAGGCGTTCTTGTATCGGTTGCGCAGTGCAACCAGCGAATTGAACACACCGACTCCGAAGAGGAGCCCTAAACCCACCAGCACCAGCAGGCCGAGCACAATCCCGGCAAGGGTCGAAATAGCAAAGATGGGCACCATCGCGCGAGCTCCCATAGCTGTTAGCCGCCCGCAACAGACCGCACCGGTCCCAGCGAGCGAAGTATTTTGAACCAGCCGATGACACTCATCTGTCATTCGGCACGTGGCGATAAATCTTGCGAAACTGAGGCCGAGAGTCGGCCAGTGCATGACTGGACTCAAGGATACTGCAGTACGATAACCGAACCGGATTCGTCACGAAACTACCGAGTTTTGTCAGACCGATTTTTGCCTTCTGTTAGACGACGTCAGTCGCCGATCCAATCAGTCAGAATTCGGGGATTCTCGCTAAGTGGCCGCATCACCGGTAACTCCTTGACGAGAACAACGCCTGGCCCGACCATCAGGTCGTCGGAATTCTCGGCGGCGGATGTCCTACGGGGGGAGCTATGCTAAACACGTTCAGATCGATCCTGCTATTGCCTTGTGTCATGCTTTTCTTCACGGCGAGCGATGTTGTTCCGAATATCACGGCGCAAGAGCAGGGCGCAGCCAGACGTCGCCTCCCTACCGGGAGGGCCAATCAGACTGCCGCTCGCCGGATCACGCAGCCGATCATGTTCAACACGCCCAAAGCCGACCAGATTCTCTCAGAACTTCAGATATTCCCCCCCAACAACCCCTGGAACGAAGACATCTCGAAGCGGCCCATCGCTGCCGATTCCAGGAACTTGATCGCGTCGGTCGGTCCCGACAAGAGTCTGGCCTATAACTTGGACATGGCATTTATTCTCGTGCCACCCGACCAAAAGCGAGTTCCGGTACGGATCAACCAGTATCCCGAGGAATCGGACCCAGGGCCATACCCGGTGCCGGATAACGCGCCCATCGAAAACTGGCCCTTGAGCGGGCAGCCGCTCGAAACGATTCATGCACAGGCAGCGGCGACAGACATATGATTGTCCTTGATCCGATCAATATGACTCTCTTTGAGTTCTACACAGCCAGAAAAACCGCCTCTGGCTGGGTTGCGGCACAGGCGTCGATCTTCGACCTGAAATCGAACAAATTACGCCCGGACGGCTGGACTTCCACCGATGCCGCCGGCCTGCCCATTCTCCCCTCCATCGTCCGATTCGACGAGCTAGAACGTGGAATGGTGACGCACGCCATGCGGTTCACGATTAACAACTCGCGCCGGGCATATGTTTATCCGGCCACGCACTTTGCCAGCAGTAAAACCAATGTCAATCTCCCACGCATGGGCGAGCGATTTCGGCTCCGCCAAGACTTTGATGTCGCAGGCTTTTCGCCACATAGCCAGGCTCTCTTGAAGGGGCTGAAAAAATACGGGATGTTCGTCGCGGACAACGGCGGCGACTGGAGAATCTCCGTCGCACCTGACAGCCGAATCAAAGGTCTCGACGAGCTCCGGCGAGTCAAAGGACGCGACTTCGAGGTGATCCAGCCGACAGGCGAGAAGTAACGATCCGCGACGTGATCTACTTTGCGGACGCAGGTGCAGGCATCTTTGCGCGGCCGCCGTTCTCGGCCATCGCCCGGAACTGTTTCCACGAGATTATCAATTCCGCTTTGCGCTTCTCCCACTTCGCTTGCGCGGACTCGTCCGATTCCGGGTGCATCGTGAGAGCGGCAAAGCTGCGCTCGACGAGTCGTCAGCTTAGACTTGATGGACTGTTTCTGGCGGTTCAAATCCCGCCAATGAGGGTTGACCACAGGTCGCTTGGTGTCAGGAATCTCCTCCGTCCGATATTCACTAAGCAGATCGATCGCAAAGTGTTCCATCATGTAGTGGAAGAAGTTTTCCTGACACCATCGACTGAACAATCGAACACAATCTTCCATCCCCGAAGCACCGTAAGCCGAGCTGATCAAGCTCGTTTGATGTCCGGTGACCGTCAGCTTCCGAACCTCTCGCATCCACAGCCCGTTTTTCCGATCACCGATCCACGTCCCGCGTCCGCAAGGAGCATCGATACTCGCTCGCCGGTGGGCATCGTGACTTCCACTTTCGCAAACTCGTCTGTTGGCCACTTCTCGCCGGGGTATTTGTGGTAACTGATGCAAGCAATCCGATGTGTCTGCCACATCTCCTTGAAGAACTCCGGGCTGTAGCCTTCCCGATCAAACAGAATCACGAATCGCGCGCGATAGCGGTCGGCCAACAGTTCGTCCGCGGTTGGCTGGCCGGGAACGTCAAGGAGAAGTCGCGGCACGATGTCGCTACGCAGCACCTCCAGCATTCCGTGGTCGATCGGCCGCTCAACCGCGAAGAACGGCTGGCCCTGGATATCGTTGACCCAGTAGTCGGTGGTCCCTCGCATGCAAAGTCGCTGTCGAGACACGTACCGTTTGGGGAGTTCGGTTTGGCTGCCGTGGTAGAGACGTACATGCCCGTCAATGAACAACGTGCCGGCGAGCTCTGGCGTTGCCTCTAGCCAGTCTCGGCAGAGTACCCCAGCCCATTTTCCCGGTCCGTCGGCCACGCTCAGGGCTGCCAATTTGCGTCGCAGGCAACGGACCTCTGGAACCCTGTCCAAGCCCAAGAGCTTGCCGAACTCACCTGGTGCCTGGTACTGCAACTGCTCGGCCGTTTTGATCCGGCACAACGCCATGTGGGCGAGCAAAACGATCACGTGCAGCGTGGTGTAGTAACCGGACAAAGTCTTCAAGCAATCATGGATATGTCGAAACAAACCATTCTCCGCCAGCGCCGGCAAGGCACAAAGCACGCCGCCGAAGGGAACGTCGCGGCAGGATTCAAAGCGGGTCGGAGCGCCGTTGAGCAATCCGAAAGCTGCCAGAACCCGTTCATCCGGTCGCGTGCATCCTGTACCCATTTCGGCCACGGCATCCTCGACGGCCCGAGTGGACTTGTCCGTGGCGGCAGGCGGCTGTGAAACGATCGTTGCGTCGATCGTGGTTTCTTCACGCTGAATCGACGCCAGCTCAATCAATCGTCCTTGTTGGATCGCCTTGCGGAGCGTATCGGGCTTGAGGCCCAGCTCGGTGGCAGTTTCTGATCGGCTCCAGCCGTCCGCAAGCAACTGCTGGGCTCTAGCCGTCACTTCCTTTACCTCGATACCAAGTCGCTTGATTAGGCCGGCGATCGCCGGATCGGTAAAGATGCGACGGTCGCCGTCGCGATTCATGGCGCTATTGGTGATCGCACGCAGCTCGTCGTCGGCGAATCCACAGTGAATGATGAGCTGGCTGACGCCGGTCGGTAACGTCCGCAGTGTCTTCTTGTAATTCTCGACACGTTGTTCGTGAGTGTCGCCGCCGTAGCACTGAGCCAGGTTGTCCAGGACCGGGAAATGGCGCGCATCGAGGTCCGCAAGCATGAACTTGGCCCGCTCCTTGAGCACCGGGTACGCGGCCACGATAGGGCCATCAATCTTGCGGAGGAACAGCATGGGAAGGTTGTACTTCAGACCGAGTTTGACATACACCTCCACAAGGTCGGGCCGGCTCACCACGGCCCCCATGTGTGTATCGATATGGCTGAGAGGGATGCCCAGCTCCCTGGCCCGCTCGACCTGAGCCGTCAGCTCAATCTCGACCTGGTCGGCCGTGGCATGCTTCGCCACTCCCTCCACGTCGCGGTAAAGGTAGCCATCCTTATCCAAGAGGCTGGCTACCATGTCTCGGCTGGCCACTGGTCCCCAGCGATACACGGACCACTCCGAGTTGAGCGTCAAATGAACGCCATAGTCTTTCTCGGGATGAGCCCGCGCATATTCGGCAAACTCCTTGACCCACGGGCACGGGATCATGATGCTGCACGACGACACGATTCCTTTTTCGAGCGCCTCGACAGTGGCTCGATTGACGGAATGGGACATTCCGGCGTCATCTGCATGAATGATCAAATATTTCTTGCCGTTGGCGACCTGAGCGCCGGGGTCGGCGGCCCGCGTGGCCGTCTGTGCGCTCATGAAGAGGGTAATGGTGAGCACGTATCGCAGTCGGTGGAATTGCATGGGCGTCGGTTTCCGTGGGTCGACGGTGGAGATCGGTTGTTGTCTGAGCACTTGCGAATAGTGAACGCGGGGCGTACGTTCCAATCGCGGTCCGCTGGCCTTGGTAGTCTCTTGTTGGCTTTGGGAGCAAAAGTACGCCATGTCGATTCTCGCATTCTCCGCGTTGATCTTGATGATGTCAGCCGAGGGTGTGCTCCCTCCAGACGATAAGGACATTTCGATTGGTGCGGCACGGATTGACATCACGCCGGCGGAGTCGATCCGGCTGAACGGCTACCAGGTGCGCAGTACGCCGTCGCGCGGCGTGGCACAGCGTCTGTGGGCCAAGGCTCTGGCGATCGGCTCGGACCAACAAGGAGCGGCGGTGCTCGTGTCCGTCGATAATCTGGGCGTGTCCGCCAGGATTGTCGATGAAGTCGCCGCGCGGGTGAAACGGCGCACCGGTCTGGCACGCGAGCGACTTGCTGTCGGATCGTCGCACACCCACAGTGCACCATGCCTCACTGGCGTGGCCCCGAATATCTTCGGCAAGCCGATTCCGGCCGAAGACCAGGCCAAGATTGACGCCTACACCGGCGAGCTGACCGCGAAGCTCGAACAGGTAATCCTGGCCGCCCTCGCCTCGCGCCAGCCCGGCCGGCTGGCCTGGGCTCGAGGCGATGTCGGATTTGCTGCCAACCGCCGCCGGCCTCCCGGCGGTCCGGTGGATCACAGCTTGCCGGTGATCAAAGCGACCGGCACGGACGGCGCGATTCGCGCCATCGTCGTCAACTACGCCTGCCACTGCACAACCATCGATCCGAACATCAACTCCGTGAGTGGCGACTGGGCCGGCTACGCGCAGGAGGCCATGGAGGCCGACCACCCCGGCTGTGTCGCCATGACCTTGATCGGCTGCGGCGGCGATGCCAATCCGATCAACCGTCAAATCGCTGGTATGGCCGCCACCCACGGTCGATCGATCGCCGACGAGGTCAACCGCTTGCTCCGCGGTCCCTGGACCGAGCTGCCGGACACTCCTCAGATCATGGTGGAGCGGTTCAAACTGCCGTTCGACACGCTGCCCACGCGCGCGCAGCTCGAGCAACTGATCCAGACGGGTGGTGCGCCCGGATACAACGCTTCGGTTCAGCTCGCCAAGCTCAACCGCGGCGAGTCGCTCCCACGCGACCTGGCATATTCGGTGCAAACCTGGAAATTCGGCAACAAACTGCTTCTGGTGTTCCTTCCCGGTGAGGTCGTCGTCGACTACGTCCTGCGGCTCAAGCAGGAATTCGATCCCGCCCGGCTCTGGGTCACCGCATATACCAACGATGTCCCTTGCTACATACCTTCCGAACGCATCCTCCGCGAGGGAGGGTACGAAGGAGGCGGAGCCATGGTCTATTACGGCTGGCCTACACGACTCAAGCCGGGCGTCGAATCGCTTATTATCGATGCCGTCCACCGATGCGCCGGCGTCGGGTTTTAGGCCAGCTCTGCTGAATGTCACGACCAAGTACTCTTTCACGAATTGGTGCATTTGGCTCAGTCGGAGTTTCGTTACGATTGTCATGCCAACTCCGGCTCGACCGTTGTATTCTGGGCTTCTTGCTCTTCAGGATTGACTCCCCACAACAACAGAGCGCCCGCGATGACGACCGCTCCCGCGATTGAGAGGCTGATCCGCCAACCCAGGTCGGTACCATATCGCGCCGCAAAGAAACCGCTGAAGAGTGGAGTGAAGTAGGGTGAAAGCGTGCCGCCGGCATTACCGCCCGTATTCATGAGCCCTGCGGCCGTTCCTCCGTACGCGCCGCCCAGCTCGACAACCGTCGTCCAAAATCCAGCTTCGCACATGCCGAGCAACGCGGCAGCAATCACAAAGGCAACCAGCGTGGCCTGCGGGCGAGGAGCAAACACGCCCATCTCGAACACGGCGCCACTGGCGAACATCCCGATCGTGGGCACGAAAAACATGCGCACTCGCCGACTCAAGGAACGCGGCACGCGATCGGTCAGCCATCCGCCGCAGACCATGCCGGCCCCCATCGCCAGCGTGATCATCGTCGAATATCCTCGCGATACCCCGCTCCCCTGGCCCTGGATCGTCTTAAAGTAGTACTCGATCCAGTAGAAGAACAGATATTGGAAGTAGCCAAACGCGGTATAGCTCAGCGTGACAAAGATGACGCTGCGACGGCGCACCACCCGCAATAACGACGATAGATCGGCACGCACCGAAGTTCTGCCGGCATAGGCACTGATTGGTCTCTGCCACTGGCGCGTGCGAATAGTCCACACCAAGGCCACGGCCAACGTCGCACTTGCCGAAATCAGAAATGCGATCGGCCAGTCGAAATGATCGATCAACGTCCCAAACACATAATAGCAAGCGGCGATTCCCAGACACGCAGAGAACGTCACACACCCATTCGCAAACGCCCGCGACTCCGCCGGCGCGGTGTCATGCACCATCCGGGCTGAGCCTGGATGCAGGGGCGCATTGGTCAGGCCGAGTACCGACCGCACCACGATCAATCCCAGCCACACCGACTGGGCACCAGTCGCCAACAGCCCCAATACTCCCGTTAGTGCGACAAAAACGGCCGAGCTGAATCCCAGCAACAAAAGCGCTGTCCGTGCACCAAAACGGTCAATGAACCACCCGCCCGGTAACATCGCCAGCGTGTAGAACAAGAGAAACGACGAATAGACCCACCCCATCCGTTCCGGCGAAATACCGTACTCGGCAATGATCCGCTCTGCACCGGCCACCGGCATGCTGATGCGATTGAATTGTGCCGTCGCCACCACCAACATCAAAAGTGGAACCGTGCTGACACGTGCCACCGTACCCACGGACGAATGAGGCACACTGAGATCGGGGCTGGCGGATTTCATAAGTGCATCACCATGGTGATGGTTATTTTCTTAATTGCTCAACTGAAGTCGTAACTCTTCAAAGGTGGACGACCCATCGCGATCGAAGACGATTCGCGGCGGTAGCCCGACGACGCGGCTGGCGCCCAGGCGGAAGAGAGCGCGGCGGCAGGCGGCCAGCTTGCGGGCGGACAGCAAGGCGGTGACGCGCCAGCCGGGGTTGCCCGTCTCGTCCCAGACTTCGCCGCGGGCGATGTGCGAGGCGCCCTGCTCTCGCAAGATGATTGGCGACCTGCGCGGCCGTCTCGGGACCGGGACTGGCCTGGCTTCCGACCACTTCCAGATGCAGCCAGCCCTCCGCACCGCGCACGCCGTCGATCGCGTCGAGCAAGAGCGCCAGCGGACCGGTCTCTCCCTCGGCCACGAGCGTCGCCAGGCTCGGTGCGTGGCCGATCAAGCACGACGGCCGACTCGAGCACCGTCCCCTCCTCGATCTCGCGCAGGCGGTTGTCCTTCAGCGTCGTGCCCGAGCTGGTCAGGTCGACGATGATGTCGGCGATGCCCAGGCTCGGGTGCAGCTCGAGCGCTCCTTCCGAATCGATCAACTGGTAATAATAGATGCCGAACTTGCGAAAGTATTGCCGCACCAGTGCCGGGTACTTGGTCGAGACGCGGAAGGTCCGCCCGGCCGCCTTGAACTCGGTCGTCAGGTCGACCAGGTCCATGATGTGGCTGACGTCGATCCAGCTCTCGGGCACCGCGACGGCCAGCCGGCAGCCGCCGTAGCCGAGGTCGGGGATCACCACCAGCGCCACGTCGGTCTCGACGGCGTGCTCGGCGAAGACGTCCATCCCCGTCACGCCGAGATGACACCGCCCTTCCTGCACCTGGATCACGATGTCGGTCGGCCGCATGAAGACGACGTGGAACGCGGCCATGACCGACGATCGTCGCTTCGTACTGCCGGTCGCTGGCCCGCCGGACCTTGTAGCCGGCCGTCTTCAAGAGCTCGATGATCCCGTCGTAAAGGTGCCCCTTGGAGGGGATCGCCAGCCGGATGGGGTCGATCGGGCCGCTACTCATCGGCAAAGCATCCTTCGTTTCGTGCGCGGCGTGATTTCTTGTGCAGGCACCCACATCTACTTCAACTGTGTTAATCCTGATGCCGCACGCGTCTCGGCCAGCCGCTCGAGCCCGAACGCGAAGCCGACGCCGCGGTCGTCGCGGTCGCTGCCCAGCACGCGGGCCAGGCCGTCGTATCGGCCGCCGCCGCAGACCTCGACCGGCCCGCCCGGCGTCGCGACCACCAGCTCGAAGATCATCTGCGTGTAAAAGCCGATTCCCCGGCCGAAACCCAGGTCGAGCTCGACCCGGCTCGATTCGACGCCGTGCTGAGCCAAGCTGTTTGACCAGGTCGCCCAGGTCGGCGATCGATCGAGGCGCCAGCGCGGCGAAGTTCTGGTCGAGCCGCTCGAGCACGACCGGTGCCGGCCCGCGCAGCTCGGCGAGGCCGTGGAACTGGTCGCGCACCCGCCCCAGGATCTGCGAGAGCGAATGGTCGAGGTCCCACTTGCGGCGCAGCCGGTTGATGATCTCGTGCCCGGAGCGCCGGCCGGTGACGTCCGGCACCAGGTGGCGAAACAGCCGATCGACGCCGCCGTCGTCGGCATGGCTGACCGCCGGCACGATCGCCTCGGCCTCGCCCCCCGACTCGAGCCAGCCGGCCAGTCGCTCGAGCGCCGACTCGAGCGTCTGGATCCCCTTGCCGTCCGCGGCGGCCGCGCTCAGCATCTCGACCAGGGCCGACGAGGCCGACGGCGGCAGGCCGGCATGGCCCAGGATCTCGAGGATCAAGCCCGACGTGGCCGATCCGGATCGTCGCGTCGGCGACGCCCGCCTTCGCCAGCGATCTGGTCGGCCAGGCCGATCACCTCGGCGTCGGCCGCGGGCCCGGCGGCCCCGATCAGCTCGACCCCGACCTGGGTAAACTCGCGCAGCCGGCCGGCGCCCGGGTCGCTCTCATAGCGGAACACCGGGCCCGAGCTGCTCACTCGCCAGGGCAGGGGGGGCACTCCGGCGCCTCGGCATAAGCCCGCACGATGCTGGCGGTCAGCTCGGGCCGCAGACAGATCCCGGCCGAACCGCCTCCCGCCAGCTCGAAGAGCTTGGAGACGATCCCCGCGCCGCTCTTGCGCTCGTGCAGATCGGTGAATTCGAGGATCGGCGTCCGCATCGGCTGGTAGCCCGCCCGGGCAAAGCCGTCGAGCAACTGCCGCTCGATCGCGGCCAGCCGCGCATAGTCGGCCGGCAGCCAGTCGCGCGTGCCGCGCACCAGGCCGACCGGCCGCTCGGCGACCGGGCTCGACGTCATGTCGTCCGGATCGCGCGGCCGCGGCACTCATGAGCCGGCCCCTTCCTGCTTGAGGATCTGCAGCGCACTCTCGACCGAGTCTTCCAGCACCGACCACGCGAGCCCCTTGTCCTCCTGGCGATTGGAGAGGTTGCGCAGGTTGAAGACCTGTCTGGCCTGCTCGTCGGGCCCGACGATCACCGCCAGCTTGTGCCCGCGCGTCGAGCCGTAGCCCATCTGCTTGCCGATCGGGATCGGGTCGGGATAGACCTCGGCGCCGATGCCCGCGGCCCGCAGCCGCGCGGCCATTGTGAACGGGACGACCGGATCGGTCCCCGGAAAGTTCGCCACCAGCACCGGCACCGTCGTCGCCGCCGACTTGAGCCAGCCCGCCTCGTCCAGCAGCGCCAGCAGCCGATCGAGGCCGATCGAGGCACCGACGCCCGGCAGCCGGCGCGGCGTGAACAGGCTGGCCAGGTTGTCGTATCGGCCCGCCCGAGGCGACGCTGCCAAACTTCTCCCAGCCTTTGACCGTCGTCTCGAAGACGATGCCCGTGTAATAGTCGAGCCCGCGAGCCAGGCCGAGGTCGAGCGCGACGCGGCTCTCGGGCACGCCGGCCGCGTCCAGCAGGTCGAGGACCGTGCGCAAGTTGCCGATCCCCTGGGCGACGGTCGGATTCGAGCCCAGCTCGGCTTCGGCGCGCTGCAAGACCTCGGCCCCGCCGCGACCGGTCTCGGCGAAGTCGAGGACCTGCCGCGCCTGGTCGGCGGTCAGCCCGCCGCCGCCGGCGTCGCCGGCTTTCGCCAGCTCGTCGATCACGGCCTCGCGACCGATCTTGGCGAGCTTGTCGAGCGCCCGCAGCACCGGCCCGCTCCGGCCGGTGAGCCCTTGCGCGTCGAGAAACCCGTCGAGGATCTTGCGGTTATTGAGCGTGATCGTGAAGTCGGGCACGCCGGCCGCGTCGAGTGCGGCGTGGATGACCTGGGCGATCTCGGCGTCGGCGACGGCGCTCTCGGTGCCGATCGTGTCGAAGTCGCACTGGACGAACTCGCGGAACCGCCCCTTGGCGGGCCGCTCGCCGCGAAACACCGAGCCGATCGCATACCGCTTGAACGGCACGCCCAGCTCGTCGATGTGCTTGGCGACGAACCGGGCCAGGGGCACGGTCAGGTCGAACCGCAGGGCCAGCTCGCCGGGCGTCCCCCCTTTGTTGGTGACCTCGAAGATCTGCCGCAGCACCTCGTCCGAGCCCGGCCCCCTTGCCGGTCAAGACCTCCATCCGCTCGATATGCGGCGTCTCGATCGGCACGAAGCCGAACCCGGCGAACGTCTGGCGGAACGACCGCCAGCATCCGCTCGCGGGGAATCATCACCGCCGGAGGAAGGTCTCTCAGGCCGCTGGCAACGCGGGGGTCGATCATGGAGCGAAGTCTTTCTCGATACGGCAGGCGAGCCATCCTGTCGAGGGCTGTCCCACCAGGTTGCAAATCGCGACCGACCGGGATTCACAAGCAATTCCGGCCATGCTTGGCTGTTGTTAATTCTCAAAATTCTACCATCCACCGTCGTCCACCGTATCTCACGTTACCGGAAGTGCTGGATTTGACAGGTGGCGCATGTTTGTCAATCACATTAATCGAGTCAATTGCCGCGACGATTGGTTCCGCCGTGTTGGGTTCGTTTCGTCGAGTTTATTTCGCACTCTCACAGGAGAATCCGGGCCTCGTGTGCAAAGCATTGCCGGATACATGCCCTACGATCTCGTGCAGCCTTTTCCTGATTGCCGAGCGACACTAGCGTGCCGCTGTCGTTCATAAGTTCATCGGATTCACGGGTTTACTAGTTGGGTTGGCTTCGTTTCGCAAAAACCGTCTCAGAGTCGCCGCGTCATTCAGTCGTGGATACACTTTCTTACTGCCTACCGCATAGTGCTTACAGAATGCCGACCCCTCGCCGTAGAATTGGGTTCGTTTGGCAGACACACGCCGACCGAACCGAACATGGGTTCATTCGGTCAGATTTCTGTTTCTTGCACTGAATGTTCCGTCGGATGCCCAGCGCCAGCAGGGCAACAGAATAAAGAGTTTGCGTTGCAAAGTTCCTCGAAGCCTCTTCCGCGCATTCATTCCACACCCTCATCGGTCTTTCGTTTGTCAAAGTTGCACAGCTTGTCATTGAATTCTCAGTCTTTGATCGCGAGTGAGCGTCATCGCCGGAACCATCCCAAAATGCGGCATTACCGGCATGTTCGGCAAGCGGAGTGGGTTTGCGGGGGGGGGAACTGTGCGAATCGCCGCGCATTCGACAAGCTAGCTTGCTCGGACTGTCTCAACCCAACAGGTCACATCGATGACTAGCAGACGCGGAAACGGCGTGCTTGCGCGCGAGGAGATTGGCGTTACAATTTGCGCGTTGTTATCGAATCATCTCTCATCATTTGGAGCGAACATGTCGCGCGGCAAGCTGCCCCCGATTCATCCGGGTGAGATTCTCCAAGAGGAGTTTCTCGGCCCCCTCGGCATCAGCCAATATCGCGTGGCCAAGGAGACGAGCGTCTCGCCCCGTCGGATTAACGAGATCGTCCGAGGGACAAGGGTAATCATCGGCGATACCGCATGGCGGTTATCGCGGTACTTCGGGACATCCGAGCGGTTCTGGTTGAATCTCCAGGTGCGGTATGACCTGGAGCTCGAAGCAGCACCGTCAACGAAGTAGGTGTGTTGCCTCGAGGCCAGTAAGTGGAGGTGGCGCCCGGCTATCATATCTTGTTGATTGCGTTTATACTTAACGAAAGTCGTCCGCCCTCAGGGCGGTCTAGGCCAGGCTGAACCGGAGCTACGGCGTTTCGGGATCGGTCATGATCGTGGTATCAGCGGATGGCCAAGGACGACCGTCCGCCATGACCGAAGTGACCCGCATCCTCACCGCGATCGAGCAGGGCGATCGACAGGCCGCCGAGCAACTGCTCCCACTCGTTTACGACGAGCTGCGCAGTCTGGCCGCGCGGAAGCTGGCTCAGGAGAAGCCGGGGCAGACACTTCAGGCCACGGCTCTGGTACATGAGGTATACCTGAGGATGGTCGGTCGCGACAACCATCGTTCCTGGAAAGACCGCGGACACTTCTTCGCCGCCGCCGCCCAGGGCATGCGTCGCATCCTTGTCGACAATGCCCGACGCAAGCGCTCCAAGAAGCGAGGCGATGGACTAATGCGCCAGCCGCTCGAGGCCGTTGCAGCGCCGGAGATCGATGAAGAACTGGTGTCGCTCGACGAGGCGCTCGCAAAAGCTGGCCGAGGCCGAGCCGATCAAGGCGCGGCTGGTCGAACTTCGCTACTTCGCCGGGCTCACGGGAGAGCAGGCCGCGCAGATCCTTGGCATCTCCCCAGCGACGGCCGACCGCTACTGGGTCTACGCCAGGGCCTGGCTGCGGAACGAGGTCCGCGGTCTCTGACTTTGAACCCGCGAGGTCTTTTGGAGAATTCGCTGATGCTTTCGCCGCCCGCTTTGCGCTTGTGCTCTTGGAAACCAGTCGGTCGCAGCCCGGAGAACGATCATGAATGACGAAAGTCTGTTCCACCTCGCCCTGGAAAAGCCGGCCGCTGAGCGGCCCGTCTTTCTAGAACAGGCCTGCAGCGGTGACACTGCGCTCCAGCGACGTGTGGAGGCCCTGATTCGGTCTCACGAGACTCCCGACAGCTTCCTGGTCATGTCTGCGGAGAACCCCGAGGTGACCACCGACTCGAGACGCCGGCGGGATGGCTGACGAATCGACCGGCCGCATGTTGAGTGCCGAAGGTCCGGGTACCCGCATCGGTCCCTACAAGCTCCTACAGCCGATCGGGGAGGGGGGCATGGGCACGGTCTACATGGCCGAGCAGACCCAGCCCGTGCGGCGGACCGTCGCGCTCAAGCTCATCAAGGCCGGCATGGACAGCCGCCAGGTCCTGGCACGCTTCGGGGCGGAACGGCAAGCCCTTGCGCTGATGGACCACCCTTCGATTGCCAAGGTCTTCGATGCCGGCACCACCGACACGGGCCGTCCCTACTTCGTAATGGAGTTGGTCAAGGGCATCCCGATCACGCGGTTCTGTGATGAGCGGCGGCTGACGACGCGCGAGCGGCTCGAGCTCGCCATCCCGGTTTGCCAGGCCGTGCAACACGCCCACCAGAAGGGGATCATCCACCGCGATCTCAAGCCGTCCAACGTCTTGATCGCGCTCTACGACGGCAAGCCGGTGCCCAAGGTGATCGACTTCGGCGTTGCCAAGGCGACCGGTCCGCGGCTGACTGATCAGACTCTCTACACCGAGTTTGGGGCGGTCGTCGGCACACTGGAGTACATGAGCCCCGAGCAGGCGGAGCTGAACCAGCTTGACATCGACACCCGAAGCGATATCTACAGCCTGGGCGTGCTGCTCTACGAGCTCCTGACCGGCTCGACCCCACTGGATCGCAAACGTTTGAAGCAGGGGGCGATCCTGGAAATGCTGCGGGTGATCCGCGAGGAAGAGTCGCCGCGGCCGAGCCTGCGGCTCTCGACGACCGAGGAACTACCCTCGATCGCGGCCTGTCGCAACATCGAGCCTCGGAAGCTGAGTGGCCTGGTGCGTGGCGAGCTCGACTGGATCGTGATGAAGGCGCTGGAAAAGGACCGCAACCGCCGCTACGAGACGGCAAACGGGTTGGCGGCCGATCTGCGGCGTTACCTGGACGACGAGCCGGTGCAGGCGTGTCCGCCGTCGGCGTGGTATCGGATGCGGAAGCTCATCAGGCGTAACAAGGTTGCGATCTCGACAGTGCTCTTGGTTGCCGCGTCGCTGGTCGCCGGGACGATTGTCAGCACCTGGCAAGCGGTCCGGGCCACTCGGGCGCAATCGCTGGCAGATAGCCGCCTCGTGGCCGAGACCGCGGCCCGGAACCTGGCGGTCGCCGCGCAGGATGTCGCGACGCGGAATGAGCGGCGAGCTGAGGAGCAGCAGCTTCTTGCCAGCCGAAGGTTCTACGCCTCCCAGATCAACCTGGCGAACCAAGCCTTCCAGGCCGGTAGCCCGGAACGGACCCTCGAGCTGCTGGAAGGCCTGCGCCCCAGGTTCGACGAGGTCGACCTGCAGCACATTCGAGTGGTATTACCTGTGGAAGTCGTGCCACCGAGGCAAGCAATTGAACTGGAGATCCCATCAGACGCATTTACGGACGGTCGCGTTCTCGCCAGACGGCCGGACGGTCGCATCGGGAGGCATCGAAAACATCAAATTGTGGGATGTTGCCACCGGGAAGCAACGAGCCGTGTTCCCGCAACCCGGCGTCACTTGCCTGTCGTTCTCGCCAGACGGTCGAACAATTGCCGCCGGCAGTTGGCGGCATTGGGAATCGAGCCCGAGGCTCTGGGATGTCTCCACCGGTTACGGCTCCTCTCCGTTGCCAGGGGTCATTACCCACGTCGATTCGATCGCATTCTCCCACGATGGCAAGACAGTCGCCGCGGCGACGCACCGCGGGGAAGTGCACTTTTGGGACGCCGCGACACGACAGGTACGCCTGACGTTCCAGCCACACTCCGCCCACACTCGCATCGCGTTTTCTCCCGATGACACAAGGTTGGCCACGACGACATCGTACGGCGACAGCCGAACGAAGGTCTGGGACCTATCGGGCGCGGAGCCTCGCATGATTTTCAACGAGGAAGGCGCGCACTGCATCGCTTTCTCTCCCGATGGACGGACCCTGGCCGCGGAGAACAACCTGTGGGACGTCCCCACAGGCCGGCGCAAGGCGACCCTGCCCGGCCACAGGGGGACGATCCTCTCCATCGCGTTCTCGCCGGACGGCAAGACCGTCGCCACGGCCTCCATCGACCGGATAGTCCGGCTCTTCGACGTGGCGACCGGGACGGAGCGCCTCAGCCACGCACATGGCGCGGCGGTCAATGCGCTGGCCTTCTCGCCGGACGGTAGGGTCCTGGTCACGGGCAGCGGCGACGGGAAGCTGAAGCTCTGGGACATGGTGACCGGACAGAACCCGACGATCCTGCCTCAGCCGGCCCCCGTTCTCATGGTGGACTTCTCGAAGGATGGTCGGTCGATTATGGTCACCGGCGATACGACCCAGGACGGACCTATCGTTTCCCATAGCTACATACTCGACCTCGTCGACGGCCGTGAGCTGAGAACGCTTGACGGATTTCGAGGGCCCGGTGCCCTCTCGCCGGATTGGAAGTCGTGCGCGATCTGGACGTCTGAGGGTTCCGTTCGGGTCGCCGACGCGCGGACTGGATCTGAGCTGGCAGTGCTCCCCGCGAATCAGCGGGAAGGAAGCCGCATGCTCGCCTTCTCACCCGATTGCAAGACCCTGGCCACTCATGCGAATTCCCGTCCCGCCGTCGTCAAAGTGTGGGACGTGCCCACGCGACGTCTCTGCACCATTCTGACGCCCGATATCGTAGTGGGGGTACATGGCGGCTCCTTCACGTCCATGGCATTCTCTCCTGACGGCAAGAACCTGGCCGTAGGGTCGCAATTCAATCGCGTCCGCCTCTGGAACGTCACTGGCGGCGAAGAACTGGTCCTGCAGGAGCATCTGGATAGCTGGATC
Source organism: uncultured Isosphaeraceae bacterium (assembly GCA_963850935.1). Lineage (GTDB taxonomy): Bacteria > Planctomycetota > Planctomycetia > Isosphaerales > Isosphaeraceae > CAWFRS01. The sequence goes on along the minus strand of CAWKNT010000010.1, from coordinate 84,021 downwards.
TACTCTATTGCGTTCTCACCTGACGGCAGGATGCTGGCGGCCGGGAACGACCGGGGGACGGTCCAGCTCTGGCGAGTGGACACGGGCCGGCAATTGCCCGGCTCCTTCCGCGGGCATACCGATACGATCTGGTGCGTGGCCTTTTCGCCGGACGGAGGGACGCTCGTCACCGGCAGCGAGGACAAGACCATCCGGTTCTGGGACGTCCATACCGGCCAGGAACGGATGACCCTTACGGGGCACCCGGAGGGAGTCCGGGCGACGCAGTTCGCCTCGGACGGCCATACCCTTGCGACGGGCGGCTTTGACGGTGCCGGGGGGACCATCCGCCTGTGGCATGCCGCAGTCGACGAGATGGCTGTGGCATTCCGCGACGAACTCGATCCGACCGACGCCGAGGGCCCCCGCTCAGGCAATGCCGTGGGGGACCGGCTGCGCGACGCAGGCCGTCATACCGAAGCGGCTGATGCCTACACGCGTGCCTTGGCGCGGGCGGAAGAGCTAAGGAGACTGTATCCCGAACAGGCGGCCTATGCACAAGAGTCGGCTCGAAGTCATTTCGGGCTCGGTTACCTGCTGGATCAAAGAGGCACTCGGGCCGAGGGCCTGGCGGAACAACGACAGGCGATCGGGATCTTCGAGTCAGCGGAATCACGCCTCTCTTCGTCGCCACAGCCTCGGGCCGAGCTTGCCCTTGGGTACTTCCACCTGGCAAACAAGTTCGTCGGGCAAAAACGGCTCGCCGACGCCGAAGCGGCTTACCGCGCCTCGATTCTCCTGTACGAGAAGCTCTGTGTCGAGTACTCCACAAACGCGAGCTATCAGCGCCTGCGAGTGGCGCAACTGATCTACTCGCGTCGCTCTTGACGGCGACCGACCGGTCGCGTGAAGCAGTCGAGATGTATCGGGAATTGCTCAAGGTCGGAACCAAGGATGCCGCCGCCCTGAATAACCTGGCCTGGTTGCTCTCTACCTGTACCGACGCCTCAGTGCGCGACCCCGAACGTGCCGTCGAGCTGGCCAAGAAAGCCGTCGAGGACGAGCCGAAGAACGGTATGTACTGGAATACGCTGGGCGTGGCGCACTACCGGGCGGGCGACTGGAAGACGGCAATCGAGGCCCTCACCAAGTCGATGGTACTGCTTGCTGGCCAGAGCGAGAGCTTTAACACCTTCTTCCTCGGCATGACCCACTGGCAGGTTGGTGAAAAGCCGCAAGCGCACCCCTGGTTCGACAAAGCGGTCTCTTGGATGGAGAAAAACCAGCCCAACAATGAGGAACTCATCCGCTTTCGCGCCGAGGCCGCGGCATTGCTGGGAGTGAACGAGAAGAAGGACTAATCTGGCAGGCTCCGAGGGCACGGAGCCAGAGCCCATCAAAGTGCCCATCCAGTCACTGACGCCTGGTCCTCTAGGTATTCCCTGATTCGATTCGAGGGGAGTGGCAGTTGAGGCGCTGCCTTTCGCAGTGTCCTCGCCGACCGTGCGCTCGGTCTGCGCACCGTGGTCGGTGACCGTTTCTCAATCCGCAGGCCGGTTCTCAACCAACGAGGTGCAACGTGTTGTTCCGGATGGGATCGAAGACCATTTCGGCGCGGCGCTCCACCAGGCGCCGATGCCGCCCTCGGTGTGAAATCCTGGAGGGGCGAGCGCTACTCGCGACCTTCAACGTGACCAACGTGGTGGGTCTGCAAGCGGCCGTACTCGCCGTCAACGCCAACCCGACCCAACCCGCCACGATCTCGCTGAAATCCGGTACGTACGACCTGACGGACCAGCTTCAAATCGTGGGCGCCAGCAACTTGACCATCAAGGGGCAAGGCCAGGACCAGGTCGTCGTCGACGACCCGACTCATGCCGGAAGACTCCTGGACATCAAGGGCGGACGAGTGACGCTCGAATGGCTGACGATCACCGGTGGAACTGTTGCGTCTGGCGAAGGCGGAGGCATCTTTGCAAAGGCAGCCACCCTCACGATCGACCACTGCACGATCTCAGGAAACTCGGCGAAGCAGAGCGGCGGCGGCGGTGGCATCTTCGCCCAGGACAGTGCGCTGACGATCGACCACTCGACGATCTCGGGAAACTCTGCCTCCGGCAGTGGGGGAAACGCGTCTACCGGCAACTCGGGAAGTACCTCCGCTGGCGGAGGCGGCATCGGCGCTGATGGCGGTACCCTGAGCGTCGACCACAGCACAATCTCCGGCAATAGAGGGGTACAGGGTGGCGGCGTCTACATTGCATCAGGTGCGCTGACCATCAACCACAGCTCAATCTCAGACAACTCGGCGGGCTTGGGCGGGGGCATCTCTGGCTTGGCCAGCGACATGACCGTCGACAACAGTACCCTCTCGGATAACTCGGCGGACGTCGGCGGCGGCATCGACGCCGAAACTCGCTGCACCCTCACCGTCGACAACAGCACCGTCTCCGGCAACTCGGTCGACTTGTTTGGCGGTGCCATTTACGCCGAGGTCCATTGCGACCTGACCGTCGACCACAGCACGATCTCCGATAACTTGGGAGGGGAAGCCGCCATCCGCATCGACGGCACTCTCAACACCCTGGCCGTCGACCACAGCACGATCAACGACAACGGCTCAGGTGGGGTCACAGCCAATAGCACCATCCTGACCGTCGATCACAGTACCGTCTCGGGCAACTCCGGTGTTGGCATCATCTTCAATGGAGACTTCGAGGATGCCATGACCTTCGACCACAGCACGATCAACGACAACAACGGCGGTGGGATCTTGGTTGTGGAAGGCATCGTGACCATTGACCACAGCACGTTCAACGATCCCGTCGGCGGTGGGATCGTGAACGTCGCCGCCACCATCCACCTGAAGAAGACGGTGGTGGACGGTGTTTACTACAACGACGCGTACTATCCCTGAGCCCAGCATGCGACCCTTCACAAGGAGAACCTACGATGTCCCGCAAACACGTATCCCCTCGCCGGCGGCTTGGCCTCGAATCCCTGGAAGACCGCCTCTGCCTTTCGTCCCTGCCGGTCGGCACCTCGACAACACCAGCGGATGCCGTTACCCAGGCGCGCTTGAGTGCGGCCTACGGCCAGCTCCCCCTCAGCTTCGAAGCCAACCACGGGCAGACCGATTCGCAAGTCAACTTCCTGTCTCGTGGCGCCGGCTACGAGCTGTTCCTGACCCCCACCAAGGCCGTGCTCTCGCTGAAGCAGGGCAACACGAACAGCGTCGTCGGCATGAGGATCGTCGGGGCCAACTCCGCATCCCAAGCCGTGGGCGTCGACAAACTAGCCGGCGTGAGCAACGACTTCATCGGCAATGACCCTTCGAACTGGCATACCGATATCCCCAACTACGGCGAGGTCAATTACCAGGGCGTTTACCACGGCATTGACCTGATGTACCACGGCGACCAGAAGCAGCTCGAGTACGACTTCGTCGTCGCGCCCGGCGCCGATCCCCACTCAATCCGGCTGGCTTTCGACGGCATTCGATCCACCTCGCTCGACCGTTCCGGCAACCTGGTCCTGCACACCTCCGGCGGCGACTTGGTTGAGCACGCACCCGCCGTGTACCAGGAGGTCAACGGGCATCGCCAGGCAGTGGCCGGTCGATACGTCCTGAAGGGCCACCATCAGGTGGGCTTCCAGGTCAGCCATTACGACCACGGCAAGCCGCTGGTGATTGACCCGGTGCTGAGCTACTCCACCTACCTCGGGGGCGGCGGCGACGACGTCGGCTATGCCATCGCGGTGGATGCCACCGGCAACGCTTACGTGACAGGCCGGACTCTTTCCACCAATTTCCCGACGAAACGCCCGCTACAAGCTGGTAATGCCGGCGGGATGGATGTGTTCGTCACGAAACTGAATGCCGCCGGCACTGCGCTGCTCTATTCGACATATCTTGGAGGCAGCGCCAACGACCAGGTCTCGGCCATCGCTGAAGACCCCGCTGGCGACGCCTACGTCACGGGCATGACCACATCCACCGACTTCCCCACGAGCCATGCCGCGCAGGCCACCTACGGCGGCGGCAGCTCGGATGCCTTCGTGACGGAGTTGAATGCCGCCGGCTCCGCGCTGGTTTATTCCACCTACCTTGGGGGCAGTAACTCGGAGTACATCTCCGGGGGCCTTCATGATACCAGTATTATTCTATCGACGGACACGTCCGGCAACACATCTGCTTACGTCGCGGGCTCTACGCAATCAACCAACTTCCCGACGACCAGCGGAGCCTACCAGGTGGCTTACGGCGGGGGCGGCGACGCATTCGTGGCCAAATACGGTCCGGCGGGTGCCATGGTCTACTCCAGCTACCTTGGCGGCGTCGGATACCAGTACACCTTCGGTATCGCTGTGGATGGTGCTGGCAGCGCTTATTTGACGGGCTCCACGGGCGCCAGTCTGCCGACGACCCCGGGGGCCTACCAGACCACGGCTCCGGACTACGGCGATGCCTTCGTGACCAAGTTCAATCCGACCGGCTCCGGGCTCGTCTATTCCACCTACCTTGGAGGTAACGCTCGCGATACGGGATCCGGCATCGCCGTCGACGGCGCCGGCAATGCCTACGTCACGGGCTATACCGTCTCAACGAACTTCCCAACGCAGAATCCCGCACAGTCAACCATGGCCGGTGCAGGCGACGCCTTCGTAACGGAATTGAACCCGTCCGGCACCGCGCCGCTCTACTCCACCTATCTCGGTGGCAGTGGAGTTGACGAGGCCTATGGAATCGCCTTGGACAGTTCCGGAAACGTCTACGTCACAGGCGATACGGTGTCGACCAACTTCCCGATCCGAAGCGCCTTCCAACCCGTTTTCGGCGGAGGCAAATACGATGCTTTCGTGGCGAAACTGAATCCCTCACTCTCCGGTGGGGCTTCGCTCGTCTACTCCAGTTATCTGGGAGGCAGCGACGACGATAACGCTTACGGCATCGCCGTGGACGGCTCCAGCAACGTTTATATCACGGGATATACAGGCTCAACCGACTTTCCCACGAGGAATCCCTTCCAGGCCCTGAAAAAGGGGGGGAAGAACTCCGGCGACGCCTTTGTAACCAAGATCACGGGAAACTGAGCGAGGGCGACGCACGTGATAGACCCGAGTGGCCGCGGCCTGCGACTACGTTGCATCGAGCAGAGTCCCCCGCCTTGGTCTCCAGGGTACCTGACCCTCGAAAACGACCGGCGTCCACCGCATCGGCCGGAGCGGTGGGCGCCGATTCCTTTTTGCGGATTCACCATAGTGGGGCTTGTCGACTACATACAGCTCAGCTCCAGATACCTTCAGAGCGACAGTCCGCAATGCGTGTGTAATGGACGGCGTTTCTGGGATCGCGGTGGCCAACGTAATTCTGGATCAATCGAAGATCGTAGCACCGATTCACGACAGCGATGCAGCAGGAGCGCCAAAGTATGTGAGAATGGACCGGCGGCTATCCAGCTCGACGCAGCCGCAATCAGGTCATTGACTGGCTGACGAGTTGCCGCATGGCTCTTCGTCTCGGAACGTAGTAAGACTGGAACTTGCCCCTCGCGTCAGGCCGGGAGAAAGTGTCGGAGGGTTTCGAAAATGCGATCGATTGAGGAGACTGCGCGGGAGAGTCGGCGTATCGGGATCGAGCCGGGCGCCGGATCGTCCTGACAGTGTTCGGTACTCTCGGCGACCTCCACCCGTTCCTCGCCATCGCTTTGGGGTTGAAGGCGCGAGGGCACAACGTCATCGTCGCCTCTTACGACCGCTACCGCGAACAGGTGGAGACGCTCGGCATCGGATTCCACACGGTTCGCCCCGATCTGTATTCACAGGCAGAGTCCGACCCCTCCCTGGCCCGGCAGGTGATGGACCAGAGGAGGGGGCTGGAAACGGTCGTTCGGCGGCTCATGGCCCACCTCCGCGAAAGCTTCGACGACCTGTCAGAGGCGGCACGCGGCGCCGACCTGCTGGTCTCGCACGCCATGACGTTCGCCACCCGGCTGGTCGCCGAGGTGCAGGGCATCCGCTGGGCGTCGATGCTCATGGCGCCGTCCGGATTCCTCTCCGCCTACGACCCCCCGGTGATCGGCGAGGCCCCCTACCTCACGCCGCTGCGCCGCTGGGCCCCGGCTTTCACCGCCCTTTGTTTTGGCTGATGCGCCGGGTGATCCGCTCATGGGGAGAGCCTTGGCACCGTCTCCGTTCCGAACTGGGGCTGCCGCCCGCGGGCGAGCCGGTCCTCGACGGGCAGCATTCGCCCGAGTTGGTCCTCGCACATTTCTCCGCTGCTCGGTGCGCCGCAACCCGACTGGCCGCCGCAGGCGCGGCTCACCGGCTTCCCGTTCTTCGACCCGCCCGGGGAATCGCGACTGCACCCCGACCTGGAGACGTTTCTGAACAGCGGCCCGCCCCCATCATCTTTACGCTGGGCTCCTCGGCAGTGCTGGACCCTGGCCCTTTCTACGCCGAGAGCATCACCGCGGCGACATTACTGGGGCGGCGTGCCGTCCTCCTTGTCGGCAACGACGCTCGTGGACTCCCGACGGGTTCACTGCCGGAAGGTGTGGCAACCTTCGCCTACGCGCCGTTCTCGGAATTGTTCCCCCGGTCCGCGGCGGTCGTTCACCAGGGAGGCATCGGTACGGTCGGGCAGGCGATGCGTGCGGGACTGCCAATGCTGATCGTGCCGCACGCCTTCGACCAGCCTGACAACGCCGCGCGAGCAGTTCGGCTTGGGGTCGCGCGCGTCGTCTCGCGCCGCCGTTACACGGCGAAGCGGACAGCCTCTGAGCTGCGCCGGCTCCTGGAGAGGCAGGACTATGCGGTCAGAGCGGCCGATGTCAGCCGCCGCGTGCAGGATGAAGACGGGGTTGGAGCTGCATGCGATGCTCTGGAAGGGCTCATGGGCGAGCCGCACCGCGGCATACAGCCGTGACCCCGAGGCTGAGATTCGGCGACCGGGCCGAGTGACCCTGGACGGGCCGTCGATTACTACACGAGCGGCGCCGAACGGATCGTATTTCGTTTCGCATTGCGGAAGTTGACGCGTTCGTCCCAACTAGTTTACAAGAAAGTGAACATTTCGCGTAAAAGCGCCCTGGAGTCCAAGGTCTGGAGTGCTGGTATCCGGTGTATGAGCACTTTCGGAGCAATCACTACATTGAGGTTTTTTATGCAACGCATTCTGCTTGTGTTGGCTGCTTTCGCTCTGCAAACCGCCGTGGTAGCGGACGAGCCTGTGAACAAGTATCGGCTCGTCACTCCGAAGGATGATGGTATCGTTGCGGTCGCGCTCAATGGTCGAGGCGACCTGGTCGGATTCGAGTGGGTCGAGTCAAAAGATCAACCTGGCGTGGTTTCCCAGGTGCCGTTCTGCGCCAAGGGTAAGACCATGATCACGTTGCCATTGCTGGCTGGCTACACCGCGACTCATCCGGCCGCGATCAGCGACACCGGGCTGGTCGTGGGACGTGCTAGCAAACCCGCACCGCGCGGACAACGAGTCTATCTCCGTAACCAAGCCTTTATCTGGGACGAAGCGAAGGGCATCCGTGGGCTCGGCGCATTGAAGGACAACTCGGCGTCATTCGCCTGTGGCGTAACTCGTGATGGAACTTGCATCAGCGGAGTCTCGGTCGGCGACGGGCGCATCCGGGCCTGTGTTTGGAATCGCGTGGGCGATGCGTGGCAAGGAACGGCCCTGCCTCAGGCCGGCCAACTCGGTTCCCAGTTGGTCGTCATCAGCGACAACGGCCGCTATGTCGCGTCGATTGATCAGGACGGTGCTTGCCTGTGGTCCCGAAGTGACAGCGGAGCCTGGACCCGCGAGGTGATCGGAGAACCCGGCTCTCTGGCGCCCGCGCGGTCAACAATTCCGGCGTCGTCGTTGGACTCTTTTATACGAGAAACGGGTTGTCGGATGCTGTGGTCTGGACGCGTGGGGTGGGAATCACGCGTCTGGAAAAACCGAAAGGGTACGTACGGTCTGAAGCCAACGCGATCAACAATACGGGGATCGTGGTTGGCATGATCGACGGCCCGGGTGGCTCGGCGATTGGACCCAACGCGTTCGTTTACGAGAAAGGCAAATTGCGCTTGATCGATGAATGTGGCCCTACATTTACTAGTGCGACGGCAATCAACGACGCGGGTCAGGTCGCCGGAGTGCTGGATAAAGAAGATGCGACAGAAGCCGATGCACGCGCGATCGAGAAGCGTCCTCCGCCCTCGCTCGGTCGATGATTATGAGGCACTTCAGAGCGGTTCTGAAAACCATGACGATTGAACTTCCCGAAAATGCGACGTTGTCGTTCGGGGTTCCGAAGAGCCGTTCAACCGCGAGGCCCGTATCGCGTAATCTTCTGGTACGACGGCGAATCGATCTCGAAGAGGAAAGGTCCTTGATTCCCCCGTCAGCCGCTGCTTGATAGAATAACCCTGGACTGGAAGACAAATCCATGGCTACCGTTGAAAAGCGAACATCGATCTTGCAAGAGGATCGGCGAAGAGAAAACTAGCGTCATCCAGGCGAGCATTGTAGATTTTAGCGGGTCGATCAAGTCGTTCGGGCGTATGGGAGGGGATCGCTTCGCGAGTACCCGCGCTGACGCACGGGGGACGCAATCTTCGTCGGAAGTATCAAATGGCCAGAGTAACCGTCGAAGTACCGGACAATGCATTTTCAGCGCTGCGCCGCTCGCCCGAGGAGTTCGCGCGTGAGATGCGAATCGCCGCGGCGATTCAATGGTACCATCAGCGCCTGATTTCCCAATCGAAGGCCGCCGCCATCGCCGGCCTTAGCCGGAGAGAATTCCTGATGGCCCTGTACCACGCCAAGGTCGAGGCCAGCCAGGTCGACATCGAAGAGATGAAGGAGGATGTCGAGCGTGATCTCCTGTCGCGTCGTGAACGCCTCGCCTCTGATCTTCTTGACCACGGTGGGGCTACTCCAAGTCCGACCAGCTTGAGAATCAGATTCTCGGGGCGGCAGGAGAGTGAAGTTGATGCCCCAGGCCAACCGGTAACGCATAACCAAATTGGCCGAGAGTTCTAGGCCCGTGTGTAACGCTCCTCGCCAGCGGAGCATTTTCAACCCCCGGCCGAATTTTGTTGTCCTCCGAGCGGCCCGAGCGGGCGGTACAATCACACGAGCAAGCCCTCGTCCTACGGAGACGAAATCATGCGTGGCGGGCGACCAGGGCTGGTACACGAACCGCTGCGGACCTTGTTCGGCGCGGGGACGGCCGCCGGCTTGACCGACGCGCAGTTGCTTGAGCGGTTCGTCAGCCAGTCGCGAGCGATGATGCCGAGGCCGCGTTCGCCGCCTTGGTGTCCCGGCATGGGCCGATGGTGCGCCGCACCTGCCGGTCGCTGCTCGCCGACCCGAATGATGCCGACGACGTGTTCCAGGCGACATTCCTCGTCCTGGCGCGAAAGGCCGGGACGATCCGGCGGCCGGAATTGTTGGGCAACTGGCTCTACGGGACGGCACACCGCGCGGCCCGGACGCTCAAGACCCGGTCCGCACGTCGGCTCAAACACGAGGCGCGGGAGGCGGCCATGGCACACGTGCGGGCCTCGACCGATCGCGGACGGGATCGAACGGCAGGCGGTACGCCGCGAGGAGGCCCAGATCGATCCACGAGGAGGTCGCCCGGCTGCCCGAAGCCTGCGGGCGGCCGTTGTGCTCTGCGACCTGGAGGGCCGGCCCCAGGAGGAGGTCGCCGACCTCCTCCGCTGCTCCGACAGGACCCTCCGCCGCCGATTGGATCGAGCCCGAGACCTGCTGCGCGTGCGGCTGACGCGCCGCGGGCTCGCCCCGACGGCGTCGTCGGTCTGCTCGCCGCAGCACTCGGTCCGGAGCCGGCCTCGGCGGCCATCCCACAAATCACGGTGGACGCAGTGGCGCGGGCCGCGATCCGCTTCGCGGCCGGGCAGGCGGCGGTCAGCACAGTCTCAACCTTGGCGGAAGGAGTGATCACGGCCATGTTCTGGACCAAGCTGAAGGGGATCGCGATGGCGGCAGGGATCGTGCTGGCCATCGGCGTCGGGGCCGGCATGAGCGTCGGACTGGGATTCGCCGCCCAGGACGTTGGAAAACATGCGACATCGAAGTCGGGGTCGAGCGAAGCTCCCAGCGCCCAAGCTGGCCGATCCCCTGCGGAGCAATACCGGGCGCTGGTGAAAGGCTACGATGACGCCATGGCGGCTCTCAGCAAGCTCGGCGAGAAGGCGAAGACCGAGGCGGAGCGCCAGGAGATCTACAAGGATCACGGCCTCCCGGAGAAGGAGTTCAACCCGCGATTCCTCGCCCTGGCCCAGCGCTACCCGAACGATCCCGCCGCCGTCGACGCGCTGGTCTGGATCATCGAGAAGACCATGAGGTACTCGGACGGTTACTACCCGCTGATGGCCGAGACGATCGACCGCTCGATGAAGATCCTCGCCCGCGACCATCTCGGCGATGCACGCCTCGGTCCGCTTTGTCTGAAGCTGGTCCACTACCCCTCGACCCTGCGCGACGTGTTCCTCCGGGCGGTCGCCGAGCAGAGTCCCGGATCGCGTCGTGCGCGGGCAGGCGATCCTGGCGCTGGCCCAGTATCTCAAGAATGAAAGGCGAATTCGCCGAGCCCTGAAGAAGCGTGCCGGAGAGAAGGACGAGAAGTCTTCGGCACGAGCTGTACGGCCCGGAGTACCTGGGACAGCTCCGCGCCGCCGATCCGCGCCCGATGCTCCGCGAGTCCGACCAGCTCTTCACCCGGGTGTTCGACGATTATGGCGATATCGCCTTTACACACCCATATGGTCAACCCACGCGAGAGACCCTAGCCGATGTCGCCCATCGCGAGCGGAGGCCGGGTCCGGTCACTGATCCTGGTGAGCAGTTCCGGGCGATCGAGGATGCCTTCAACGTCGCGGTCAAGGCCGCCGATCGCGCTGCAGACGAGGCGCAGAAGAAGGCGGGCAAGGCCGAGCCGGGCGAGGAGAATTTGCGAGCTTACGTCGCGGCCTATCCCAAATGGGGTGACTACGGGCCGAAGATGTGGCGATTGGCCCAGGACTCCCCGCGCCACCCAGCGGCCTTCGACGCCCTGATCTGGCTCGTCGAGCAAGGGCCCCGCTTCTTCGATGCCAAGGCGGAGCGCGATGCCGTGATGTCCCAGGTCGTCGACGCCCTGATCCGCGACCACCTCGACGACGATCGCCGCGCATCTCGGCGGATCGGAACGTCGCGATGGCCCTGAATTTCGGCGAACAACTCCCGACTCCTTACCGCGAACGGCTCCTGCGGGCGCTTTTCGAGCGAGGCCGCGACCGCAAGACGAGGGGCCGGATGGGACTGGCCCTGGGCCGGTATCTCAAGGCCGAGGCCGACTGCGTCGAGAGGTTGACCCGGCCCGGTGCCGACTCGCGGCGGCTGTGGGATCTGCTCTTTCTCGACCCGGCCTTCGGCGATCAAGCTCCGCAAGGCGGACCGCGGGGCGATCGAGCACAAGGCCGAGGAGATCCTGGAGCGGGTCATCGCCGATTACGGCGACGTCGTGTATGTCAACGGTGAGGTTGCGACCAAAGAGACCCTCGCCGCCGTCGCCAATCGCGAGCTGTCTGAGATCCGGAGCCTCTCCGTCGGCAAGAAGGCGCCGGAGATCACCGGCGAGGACGTCGACGGCAAGCCGATGAAACTCTCCGAGTTCCGCGGCAAGGTGGTCCTGCTCGACTTCGGCAGCCACGAGCATTGTGGCGGTTGCAAGTTGGTCTACCCGCGGCTGCGCTCGACCCTCGACCGGCTCCGCAGTCGGCCGTTCGTCATCCTGGGGATCAACAACATGGACCAACGCGAACCGCTCAAGCAGGCGATCGGCCCGCGGCGAGATCACCTGGCGATGCTGGTGGGATGGAGACAAGCCCGACGGCCCCGGGCCGATCACCACGAGCTGGAACATCCGCGGCTATCCCACGTTCTTCCTCATCGACCACCGCGGCGTGATCCGCTCCAAGAACGACATCCACCCCTTCGACACCCCGTCTTTCGACAATGCCATCGAGGCCCTGTTAAATGAGGCCGAGGCAAATGGTCCGTAACGTTGAAGGTCGGGAAATACAGCTCCAATGATCAACTTCAAGTCGAACGCTCCGAGAGCCACGACTGCGTCTGAGCCAGCTTGAAGAGCTGAGAATTCAGAATGGCAAGTTGAACGTGACCGACAAGGGCCGCTCGGCGTCGTCGAGCGTAGATAGATCTTCTTCCTTCAAGACGTCTTGATCCAACTCGCGCTCGAACCCAGACGACCATCCTTCGGTGACCACGGCGATGTGCACAATCGACGACCGGACCGACGAGCAGCCGGGCACCGGTTCGGCGCCATATCGCTCGGCTTAGCGTTCGGCAGGCCTCGATGACGCGCCCGTCGCCCGCTTGAAGCCAATATTCGGCGGCGTTGTCATGCCGGGTTTGTTGCCTCGCGTGCCATCGGTTCCGCAAACGAGATACCCAAGCCGTCAGGGTCGATACACACCGCCAACCGGATTCCTTCGTTTGCCTGTTCAGTTGGCGGCATGACAAAGCGTGCTCCGCGGTCGCGCAGCTCCGCATAGGTGCTATTGAGATCCGACACCGAGAAGCCCAGCGAACAAGTCCCCGCGAGGGGCCCGGTCTGGGTCGCAGCCTCGCTGCCCGCTGCCCGAGTACCGGCATGCAACGCGACCGTTGTTGCGCCGGTTTCGAACTCACTCCATCCTGGCGACTCGAACTTGAGCCGAAGGCCAAGGGTGTCGCGGTAGAACGCGACCGAACGGTGCATGTCAGATACATTGACGATGATGTAGTCGACGCTGTTGAACATGATGCGCCTCCTTCCAAAGATCATTCGACCGACACAGGTCGATTGAACTTTCGCCACAGTAGCCCGCGAATATACCATAGTCAAAACGAAAACTGTGGATACCGCTGAACCGTCTCAAGGAGACGTGTCTTGGGGCGACCGTTTCGATTCGCCTTTGGCTTGCGGCATGCTTCGAAGCGTTCAATCCGCGGGCGATACCCATCAGCACGCGAGCCTCGCAGACAGGCGAGTCGAAGCGTTCGACTGAATCGATCACATGCTTATCATCGCCGGATTCGACCTGTAATCGGACGATTTCGCTGAGAAGTTGCGAGCGGGTGCTCAGTAACGACGGCAGCGACTCGAGGGTTAAGAGGGCACCGGAAAAGTCGCCTGCACGTGCTCGACTCATCGCGATCATCTCGGCTGCTTCCTCCGCTGGTCCTTCCGGGCGACTCCGGCGCAAGGTTTCTCTCGCCCCGCGATAATCGCCGGATTCTGCCTGTGCCTCGGCAACGTGGTAAGCGCCGGATCCGTCGGGCTCGCCGTTCTGTTTCAGGTCCTTGGCGATCTCCAATGCTCGACAGTATAGCTTACGGGCAGCTTCGGGGTCCTTCGCTTTGGCACGGGCCCGACCGAGCTGAGTCAAAGCCACAAGTCGCGTGGCGTCACCTCGGATCGATTCAACCATTTTCATCGCCTCGATCCACCGTCCGGCTGCTGCGTGCGCCATCGCGATATCGACCTCGGCCCGGTCGCGACCTGTGTCGTCCACGATGCTCGCCGCCACGCGGATTGCACCGGCAGGTCACCCATCTTGACCATTGCCCGAGCGATCAAACCAAGCGACCGTCCCTTGCTCTTCGCGTCCGCGGTGCTTTCGGCGATCGCCTGCGCCTTTTGAAGAGTCTGATGGGCCCCCACGCGGTCGCCCGAGTGGAACTGAGCCAGCGCAATCCCGCCATCGAGCTCAATATAATACGGTGTCTCGAAGCTCACTCCGACGAGTGCCGCCACACGGAAGAAATCGTCGGAGATTGAATCGGCGGTCTGACCCGCAGCCCTGACTGTCGCCAGCCTTCGCCTGGGCTGAGGCCAGGGAACACGCCACGATTTCGGTCTTGAGTCCCTTTTGCCGCATGAAGTTCACGACTCGCTTCGCCTCGTCAAGGAAGCCGCCCTTCGCCAAGTCGTGGCCAACCTCTTGGAGGACGAATTCTCGGTGGGTCCGAGCAATCGGCGACGCAACGCCGATTTTCTCCTCCGTGGCAAGTGCCGCCTCGAGGTCACCGGCCGTTGCGAGGGCCTTCGCGGCTTCGCGCAGCTCGTTGGCTTTCTGCTGTGCGAACAGCGAACGTGATTGCTCCTCCTCAATCGCCAGAATGGTCTCTACGGCGCGCCGGCCTGTTTCGCGTGCGGCCGTGTAGTACGTCAGCTCGGCTTGCGTGGTCGCGAGCTCCGAGAACAAACGGGCTTTCTCGAAACTTGGCTCTAACTTTTCAATGACGTCGCGGCTTCGTCGCAGCAGTCGCTCGGGCGACTCCGCGCCAGCCTCCTGGGCACGAACCCCTTCGCCCGGAGCGCCTGCGGCGGGCGGTTTCGGGGCTTCCACCTGAGGTATCGCTCCCCGACTCCTGGTCGCGACTTGAGCAACGCCCCCCGCGCACGCCAAGACGACGGCCGCGGCCATGACTGCCTGTGCGATTCCTTTCAAGCGGCTCCAATTCATCGCTTTCAAAGCTCCCTCAGTTAAAAGCCTGACCGCCGTCGGGACAACCCGGGCACCGAACCTCCTGTGGCGAAGTGGGTTGCCATTCGAACCGTCGACAGGACGACCCTGCTGGGTATCGCGGCTCTTGCGGCCTCACCGGAAAACACCGATTTCACGAGTAGGGCGGAGGGTGCCAAGCCGCGGCGTATCAGTCGTGATCGCAACCGGTCTCGCCCGCGAGCCAATCGACTCTTCACAGTGCCGACGGGCAATAGCAAACGCTGCGCGGCCTCCTCGCAAGCCAGGCCTTCCAGGTAGCAGAGGACGATGGGCAAGCGGTACCGCTCTGGCAACCGGGCCAATTCACGGTGAAGCGCCGGTGCGAGGTCGGGCTCGATCTCCGCAGGGACGTAATCAGGCGCCACCAGACCAGCCGCCCGTCGCTCGTGCCCGTGTCGCCGGATCACTGCTGCTCGGGCACAAGCTGCGACGCGCAGGGCGACCCCGTGGAGCCAGCTCGCCACGGAGCTCCGGTCGCGTACCGAGCCAGCCCGTTCGACGAGAACGAGGAACGAGGCCTGGAAAGCGTCCTGGGCGTCGTGCTCGTCGCGCAAAATCGACCGACAGATGCGCAAGACCATCGGACCGTGCCGCTCGACGAGCGCCGCAAATGCCATTTCGGACCCCTCATCTTGGCGTGCGATGAAAAGACCCAATAGCTCGCCGTCGGTTAGTTCCCCGACTGTCCCCAGTGTAAAGAGTGTCCTAATCTCCTGGATCGGTGGCCCATGTTCCTTCATGGTCAACGTACAAGCCTCCAGACGTTTCGAATCGCCTCATGTAGTGTAACGACGGAGAGCGCCGGTTCCGATTTCTATGGAAGATCGGTCATAATACGCGAGTGAAGCTCGTCTGAACACAAACCTCACGCTGACCCGATCCGGCGGGGAGGGTACAATGGATTGGGAGGACCGTCTCATGAACTCTCAGAATGCTCGGTCCATTATCGCGGCCGAGAAAACCGTAGCCGTAGCCATGGTGGCGCGGGGCTCCGATGCAGTTCCCATCGAAGAAACAGCGGAACCGCCGCTTGATGAACTGCTCGCTTACGAGCCGGTACCGCCCCGGCGGGTCATGCGAATTTCCGTCCGATATCATTTACAGGGCCGTGGCGAGCCTCTTCCCTACTTCCTGGGCGAGGCCGAGCGGGAATGACAATCGAGCCGTTTTGGGCCCAGACTAGCGAGCCAACTCTGCGCCAGGGCGATCTGCTGCCGCGCTGTCTCGTGCCGATCCCGGCGATCGGCTTCGCGATGGAGAATGGTCCCGGAGAAGGCATGGCAATCGAATACGACCTGATCGTGTTAACGCAGAGTTGCGATCTGGAGCAGCGAAAGGTGCGTCTTGTGGCTGCCTGTCCGATCTTCCCTCTCGCCGAGTTCGAGGCCGTCAATCCGGCCTTCGCCCGCAAGGGACGATGGAACGAGGTCTTGAAGGGCCGAATCGAGGGCCTGCACCTGCTGGCGTCTCCAACCGTTCCGGATGACAACCGTCAGGCTCTCGTCGTCGATTTTCGCGAGATCTATAGCTTGCCGTCTGACTACCTGACCGACCACGCCATCGGCCTTGGCCACGGTGGCGGCTCCTGTCGCCCTTTCTGGAACATTTCTCGCAAGCCTTTGCAAGGTTCTTTATGCGAGTCGGCCTTCCATCAACCATCCCGGAATTCCGATGACCGATTCGCCGACAGATATAGATCCGGGCCGCCTCATCAGCCCGGGTCGCCTCAGCGGATTCGGGTATATGCTCGAGCGCCCAGTCGATGAAGTCGGTGGCGAGCTGCTCGACTCCCAGCCGCTTGAGCTTGGACGCGACCTGCCCGCGGTGGTAGGTCGAGTGGTTGACAATGTGCCTCAACACGACCCATGGGGGCGCGTCGACGCAACCGAACCGCGATCTTATCGTCCGCGGCGTGGCCAGCCACAGAGGAGTTATGCAGGCACGAGTTTGTCAAAAATCTGATTGGCGCGATCCAGCAGCCGCTCGGCGTCGTCGACCGTCGGTAATTCCGCTTCGGTCCAGAGATTTTGATCCGACGCGCCCTCGAACCCACTCAACCACCCTTCGGTCACCACGGCGATACGGACAATCGACGAGCGGACCGATGACCAGCCAGGCACCGGCTCGGCGACGTACTTCTCGAGTGTCAACTTCCGGCAGGCGCCCAGGACGCGGCGGTCTGCCCAGCGGTTGTATGCAAATAGCGAGACAAAGTCGTCATTCACCGTTTGGCCTGCTCCTTGAGAACCAAGGAAAGGGGGCCCATCGTGTCTCACCCGTGGACGTTTCGCGTTCACTGTGGCTTAGCCGATTATGCCAGCGTTCGCAAGCGTGCGGGTCTCTGGTACAATTCATCAGGTGTGACCCTGTCCGAGCAAACGCGACGCCGCTTGAACCGGGAGCCTTTTGAATGACTGCTGCCGCCGTCCTGAGCCGTGCCCTCCAATCAAAAGGGGGGGATGTGCCAACGGACGGGGCACGGTTTATTCTCGACCTCGGCATCAGAGAGGACGACAAGAAGCGAACGCTCGCGCTTCTTGCAAAACAACAAGAGGGGCGGATCAACGCCCGAGACAGGGACGAGCTCGCTTCGTACATCCAGGCGGATAACATGCTCTCAATCTTGAAGGCCCACGCGATCTTAGCCCTCAAAAATACCGGGCAAGAACTTTGAGCCATGAACGAATTGCGCGAGCAACGTGTCAGGCGACGGGCCGGCGATCGCTGTGAATACTTCATGATCCCGAGGTACATCTCGGAATTCACCTTTCCCATCGACCAGATCGACACTAAACATGATCAAGCCAGACGAACTCGCAACCGAGCGGCCCTATGGGCAGTGGTCAAGTCGCGGGTGCGATGTTTGGGATGCAATCTGCGCCGCTCGTATAGGCGACGTCGCAGCTCTTCGTCGCCTGCTCGAGCGCGATTCCAACGTCGCCCTCTATAACCAGCCGATCCACTTCGCGGCGTGCGAAGGACATCTCGACGCAGTGCGGTTGTTGCTCGACGCCGGCGCGGACCCGGACGCGGCGTTTAATGGCGATGCTCCATCAACCGTCGCCCGGGATCGGGGTCATGAGCAAGTCGCTCGCTTGCTGGACGAAGCACGGTCGGACAGAACCAGACCGACCAACGCCGATCACCCGATTCACCTCGCGGCAGCCGCGGGTAATGTTGACCAGGTGCGCGCGCTCCTCGAAGCCAATCCGCAGCTCGTTCACCTGAGCGATCGGTCGGGGAGTACGCCGTTGCACCGTGCCGTGGCGGCGTCGGCACGCGAGGTGGTTGGCCTTTTGCTCGATCGGGGCGCCGACATCCATGCCCTTCACGGGAACGGCCCTCGTTCGGAGCGCGGATATGCCCCTGTCGACTTCCAGCCCATCGATCTGGCGCTCTGGAACGGTCCGTTCTGGGGCGTTCGCGGCGACATTGACACGGCTCGCCTGCTCCTGGCGCGAGGGGCAGCCTACGATCTGGTGATCGCGGCGGCTCTCGGCGACCTTGAGCAGGTTCGGGGCTATTTGGACGAAGATCCGACGCGAATCGCCGCAGCGCGGCCGTCTGGCAAGCGCGCTCTTTCGTCCGCCGTGGAATTCGGTCACCACGACATCGTCACGCTGCTGCTGGACGGAGGCGCCGATCCGAACTGGCCGGACGGAGCGAACGCGCCAAAGGGACTTTCGCTCCACGTCGCCGCGCGCATCGGCAATCGGCAGCTCGTGGAGCAGCTTCTCGCGGCCGGTGCCGATCCCAATAGCTATCTCGATTCAGCTGGTAACGCCACTTACGTCGCCAAGACACCTGAACTTCGAGCGCTCTTGTTCGCCAGCGGCGGCGCGCTCGACCCCTACGACCTGGTCTGGCTGGGCGAAGACGACGAGGCCGTTCGCCGCGTGGCTGCAGACCCGACGTCGGCGAACGCAGGCTGCGGCGGAGTGCTCGCGGCCGCCTCCACCGAGAGAAAGCGCGACTTGCTCGTCCGGCTGCTGGACGCCGGCGCGGGTGCCGCCGGCCGTTAACGACTGTCGTACTTACCTGTTCACCGAACCCGACATGCTCCGATTGCTATTGGCCAGCGGTATGGATCCCGACCTGCCAAACTGGCTCTTAACGACGCCACTCCACGACCTTTGCTCGCGTGACAATCGCGGCCGGCCTCGGCCGCATCGTGTCGAATGCGCAGATCTTGCTCGACGCCGGGGCAACGATCTCAGCAAAGGACGAGGATTACCGTTCGACACCGCTCGCGTGGGCCGCCCGCCACGACCTTCCCGACATGGTCGAGCTATTGCTCGCCCGCGGCGCGGCTACCAACCTTCCTGATGACGAAGCATGGGCCACCCCCCTGGCATGGGCGAACAGACGGGGACATGGACACATTGCCGAGATCCTCCGCGCAGCTGGTGCGATGGCATGAGGGTAGTCACACGGTCGCAACCGGCGCGTTGGATCCTGCTCGACGGTAAGCGTGTTGTGTGTAGTTTTCCGACAGGTGCAGTGTATGAGATCGCTAGAAGAAAGACCGATAGACCACGTACTGAGCTGCGGCGGCGGCAAGCCAAATCGAGACGCCAGCCCAGTGAAGCCCGTCGGTCAGCGCCTCTCCGCACATCCCACGCGATGGCTCCCAGCATCGTGAACGCGCAGGCGAGAATATACTTCGCGTAGACATGGGCCGATTGGACGCACCAAAGCCTGATGGGCCACAGCGTCGCAGTGCGATGCACCTGGATCAAAGAACTGATGTGCCCGCACGACAGTGTCGCTGCCGTCAGAAACAACAGGAGAAAGACCGCGAGCCACGACCAAGTTAGCCGCCCGCGCGTATGCCAAAGTAGGGCAAGAGCCGCCACGGCACCCAGTCCCCAACCGACCGCCTGATGATAGACGCCAATCACATCTCCAACTAGCGATACACGGAATTGAATCAGATACACCCGAGGCAGATGAAAAACCGTGCCGGATGGCCACTTTTCGGGCGGATAGTAACGGCGCCACATGTTACGATAGACACCAATCGCCAATCCGTCGGAAAGCGCGGCCGCGAGGCCGAAAATCAGTAACCAGTGACCTGGCAAAAAGGGATAAGAAGCTTTGTGCCGCCACCGGCGGTACACCATGATGCCGACCCCGGTGAGGATCGTACCCAGACACATCCCCATGAGCGAGTTGTAAACGCCGACAGCAACTACGGTTCTCGGGTTTAGTGTGATTGGCACGAGCCGATGGTAGGCCTCAAACCCCAAGGCAGAGCCGGCAATCCAGCACAACAGATGGGCAATTCTGAGTCTCGGTCGATGATCATTTGCGATCGCCTTGGCGTCACACGTCATTTTCGTGACCAACCTCTTCGTCCACGGTGATGTCTTCCGTTTGCGGCCTTTATTCTTTGCGCGTTTTCCGGCTTTTCGTGAGATCGTCCGTTGCTGCGCGGTCGTCAACCCGCCGTGCAGGCACGTGCGTCATTCCGCGACCGCACAGGGCGGCCGATGAGCGCATCAAATCTCCGGCACGTTGAGCGCAAAAGGATGCAGGCTCCGAACGCGTGCACAATCACGGCAAACCAGCAAGCTGCCAGAATCACGCGAGCGCTCACGCCGGGTTTGAAGCTCGACCCACCCAGTTGCGGAAGAACGCCGGAGTGGACAACGCGATGCACATCCTCGTACGAGAACAGCGACGACCAAATGAGAAAGGGACTCGAGCAAGCCCCCAGGAAAACGGTCGACGGGCCCGGTAACAGGATCGCCAGCCCGCTCAAGGGGAGCACGCAGAGAACGAAGAAGATGATCCTGCTGTCAATCTGTTTCCGGTGTCCGACCTGCAAACCCATTGAGACGCCTACCGCCGCATAGAGCGCTCCGATCGCGACCAGACCTGTAACGGCATTCAGGAAGCCTAAAGGGTGCAACGCGCCTGCCAAGAGTCCAACGGTCCAAAGCGCGATCAGCGTAAGGCCTGCAGCGCGGGCTCTCCAGATTGCGGCTAGCATCTTGGCCCGGAGGATTTCCCAGGGGGTCAGTGTTGACGCGACCAAACTTTGCCAAGTGTTGCGCTCGCGCTCAACGATCATGCTCACGGCCGCGGTGCCGCAAACCATCACGACGTACAGCATGACGAAGAGCGATGAGAACTGCCGAAGAGCCATGTTGAACTCGAGGCGAGCCTGTCCCGGAGAAAAGCTGCCCGCGGGTATGAGCAGCTTGCCGATCAACACGCGAGCGAGCGGGTTCACTTCCGGAATCGTGAATCCCGCACGAGCCGCACCGTAACCGCGCTCGGACAGCTCAGCGAAGGCTGGTAGCGCAAACCATGACGTACCGATGGCCAGCACCCAGATTGCAACCAGTTGTCCCACTAAGGCCACGACGCGTCCGACAAGGCTTGAGGTCCGCTGAGAATGCAGTTCGTTCCATAAAACCGGATCGTCGCTACACGGTTTACGCGGCATTGGCCGCCGCCGTGTGGCATACCACATCCAGCGCGCCGGGCCAGACCACTCGCCATCGTGGAGAGCACGTGACGCCGCGCGGAGCCGCCATACCGCCCAAAAGACCGACACAGCGCTTCCGAGCAGCTGAAGCACGATCATCCGGACAAGTGCTTCGACGATCCCGAACGGCCGGGTGATCAGACCCATAGGAAGTGCGCTTATTCCCACTCCGATGGGGCTGCTATCGATTATCAGGTAATTGGCTTGAGCCAACGCCTGCGGGCAACTCGGCCATACCCGGGGTCGGAGAAGCTCGAAGAGGAGCGGAAAATCGATCCACGCCAAGAACAGACCAACTCCCGCGGCACGAGCTTTGAGACGGTTTGGTGCATAAGCGGACACGGCGACGCCAAGCGCGCTTGCGGCGAACGCCGAACTCGCAGCGCCGACCGCCGTCAATAGCACCATCAGGGGTGGAACACCTCCAACCATCGCAACCAGGACAATGACGGGCGTCGCGGCTGCCAACCAATTCGCGGTTCGGACCAGACCTGAGCCCATCATGCCCAGCACGAGCTCAGTGCTCGAGAGCCCAGTCGCCAGCAGCGAGTCAAAGCTCTTGCGGTCGCGCTCTTCAGCGATCGAAGGTAAACCAGCCAGGGCCATCGCGAGTATCGTTTGAATGCTAACGAGCATCCCGAAGGTCGAAAGGCCGAACCGGCCAGTCCCTGCAATCGTGGTGCGGTCCCATCCTTCCCAATCCCAGAATGCGACGCAGCCGGTAACGATCGCCGCGGCAACAATCAATGCTGCCACACGATCCTGAAACACCGTGCCGCGTCGTGCCAATGCGGTGAGCGCGCGTCGGAGGAACAGACCGATCTGCATGTGCGAAATCTTCTCGGTTCTAGGACAGTTGTCGTATTTTCGGCGATTAGACGACGCTGGTCAAGCTTTCGCGAGGTTGAGCCGCTTCTCATGGGCTCTGCAAAGAGCGATGCCAAATATCCGCCCAACGGCTTAACCGATCCTTCGCACTTTGATATGACCGAAATGCAGGTCGACGATCGGACCCAACGGTCTCCTGGCAGCGAGGTATTCTGGCCGAGTACTGGCGACGGAGGCCTGCACACAAGTGGTGCTATTCAGCTTGAGTGAATCGGGACGTATATCCGTGGTCGGTCACGGTACTCGTGCTCCTGCACAATTCCAAACAAGATCTCCGCAACGTCGCTTGCCACACGTTTCGCGTACTCACGATCATGCTCGAATCGCCCCCGGTTTGAGAGAGTAAGGACCGGCAGGAGGCCAATTCGCCAGGTGTCCATGAGTGTAGCGTCGAGCGAATCGGGGCCATCGCGGTTTCGGTTGTCCGTAAACAGCACCCGTCCGTGGTATTGACAGAAACCCCAGAGAGTCCTGTCGTCGAGTTCGGGCGTGAGATCAAGATCGGGGAATCTCGCCACACGCAAGTCCAGTTGGGCGAGCAAAGGCCACAGTCCGAGGGCTTTTAGCAGGTTGTGAAGATATGGGAGATGGCCTTGGACGTTCGCGTCGGCTAGCAGGCCCTGCATGTCACGATGCCTCGTTTGGTCGTGACTCGCGTTCTGCCATCCACTCCTTGAAAGTCGGGAACTGATTGGAACCGTTCGGGCCGCTTGACGACGTAATCCCTGCGGTTTGTTCCTGATCTGCGGCTGCACCGCGCTCGGCGAGCCACTTCCTGAAATTCAAGAACGCAATGTGCATCTTTCTGGCTCTTTCGATGAGCTCGGGGGGATTTCCTTCGGCCATCCTGGCCTCGATCTTGAGGTGTTGGGCCAAGACTTCGTCAGGGTGGTTAAGCACGTAAGCTCGGGCAGCCGCGACCTGCTCGGCTGTCAAATCGTAGACCCGACAGATGTACGACTCCGTTTCGGTTGGGTCAAGGAAATGGGGAAGCAAGTTGTAGACCGTGATTCGCGTTCCCCTGATCTCCGGGCCGCGGCCACGGTCGCGGATCAGGTCATTTGCCATCTGCATCCTCGTATTCCGTCCTGGAGTTACAGTCGTTCGCCACCTGTTTTTCACTATACCATATGAGGCCGCTCTCAGTGATCTCCGACCGCTTATGCAGTTCCAAGATCACATCCGTCACCGGCCATGACACAGGTTCTTGAGACGCCGAACATGCGGCGAAGAACCTCGACGTGTACCTGACGCTTGTCGACAAGTCAGCAGCGCTCGCGTTCTCGGTTTTGAAAAACCATCTCTGAGTCGACGCACAGCATCATGGAAAGGCATATTCCACGAACTTGAACTGGCTCTGCGATAAGTTGTAGTAGAATTCGACAAGTGATCCGGAATGTGTGATCACATCTTGAAGCATATCCGGTCCACAGACATGTCCGAAAAAAGCGCGTACTTTACCGCTGCTATCTTTGACCACGATCGTGCCGCCGTCTCGGCCTGCATGGCTATCCTCGCTCAGTCCGAATATCCAGCTCCCATCGGCATAGCGCTTCGTTGCGGCGAATGGATACCGCGTTTTCACGAGTTCCGGATCAGAAAGGTTCTCAAGGATCGCCTGCCATTTTGCGGCATGTTCCGCCGATCCACGACCCAGTTCAGGTCCAGTGTTGAGCGCGCGCATCGCCAGTAAACCCAAGGCGATGACCGCCGTGAGCAACATGAGCGTCAAAAGTCGGTACCGGATTCGGGGAATTCGCAACGGACAGGTACTCTATCGTTAGGCTGGTTGCGGGTATGCCGAATGTCTCGTTCACTGATAAGATACTGGATCAGAAATCGCAATCGGGTAGGAACTCGGATCTTTGGCCGCTTGGCCAGGCGGGCGCAACGGTTGCCGCAGTTAAAAGCCGGCCTCTGGACGGGAAGTTTCTTCATGCAAAAGAATTTTGTGGTGACGGTGACCGGCCCCGACCGCATTGGCATCGTGGAGCGAGTGACCGGGTTATTGCTTAAAGACGGGGGCAACGTCGAGACGAGCCGCATGGCCCGCCTGGGCGGCGAGTTTGCCATTCTCATGCTCGTTTCGATACCCGAAGACCGTATCGCGGGGCTAGACGCCGACCTTGTTGCCCTCACTGCAGACGGCTACAAGGTGACCACAAAGGCTACCGACCAAAAACTCGCCGGCGGTCGTACGGATTGGCGGCCTTACCAGATTGACGTCGAAGGTGCCGACCACGAAGGAATTATTCACGAGGTCGCGCGCTATCTCTCGGGACGCGGGATCAATATCGAGTCAGTCGACTCGGAAACGAATCCCGCACCTGTGAGCGGCTCACCGCTGTTCTCCATGACCGCACAAATCGTCGCGCCCCCGAGCCTGGCCGGAACGGGGTGGGAAGCTGGGCTCCAAGAGATCGCCGATCGCATGAACCTCGAAGTTCGGGTATCCCACATGCATGAAGCGTCAGATCACCACTGAGGGGTATTATCGGCGTTCGCGACCGGCATATAATAATCCCGCCCGCGCGGGATAATCCCGTTGCGAGTTTTTGCGGGTGGATCCCAGACGTCGCTTTCGGAGCTTTGGCATGCCTCTCTCACGACAGCTCTCTCGCGTGTCCTGCCTGATCGTGGCCGTAATATTGGGGAATTCATACGCCGGTACAAGGGACGGTGACGCTCCCGACACCAGCAAGTGGAAAGTCATTTTCTCCGACAAGTTCGACCGGGACAAGATCGGCGATGGCTGGACGACCGCGCACGGCGAGTGGACGGTCGAGGACGGAGTGCTCAAGGGAACTCTCCGCAAGCGGGATGACGTTCAGTACGAATACCACGACGCTGACATCGCCCTTAAGGAAAAAGAGTTCCCGGCCGTTGTCGAGGTTAGTTACGAGACGTGGTCCCCCGATGAAATCGGTAGTGAGGCGAAGTTCCTGACCGAGGCCGCTGACGCAGGGATCATCATGGCATTCCTCGGGATCGAACATCCTTTCTACAAAGAAAAGGGTGCGATGGTCTTCGTTCAACACACGAATTTCAAGAGGGTCGCTTCGAACAAGGAAGCCGAGCTCGCCACCGCGGTGCATCACAAAGTCCGCCTCGTGCGCGAAAACGACCGCGTGACCCTTTTCCTCGACAGCAAGGAACTCCTCTCCGCAGACGTCTCCGACGCGAAAGAATTCCGCGACCTGAAACTTCATTTGGTCGGTACATGGGGGAAAGACGGATCAACTGTTTATTTCGACAACCTTGTGGTTCGTGTACCTCCGGATCAGGACAAACAGTAAGTCACGTAGCGGTCCATGCCTTATGAGTAGGACTTACCTGGGAGGTGCAAATCGCCGCTGCATCAATGCTCAGTGTCGATTTCGCGAAAAGATCCCCTGATTCGGAGGAAAGCCGAGCGCAACGTGTCTTCTGGATACAACAAACATCAAAGGCCCCTGGACGGGGGCGGGATGGCTGTCTATGGGCGACAACGCGCAGAAAGACAAGGATCAGAAGACGTCGATCGCTCCGATGGTCTCGGTCCGGAACGGAGCGAAGGCGATCGAGTTTTACAAGGAAGCTTTTGGGGCGAACGTGATGTTCCGCATCGACGACGATAGCGGCGCTGTGGTTGCTCGGCTCGCAGTTGAGGATGCCGATTTCTGGGTCGCCGATGAGTCACCGGCGCACGCGAATTTTAGCCCCGAGTCTCTGGGCGGTGGCACTGTGCGGATGATCTTGACCGTGAACAATCCCGACGCCGCCTTCGAACGGGCTGTCACAGCGGGAGCTTCGATCGTTTGGCCGGTCAGCAATCAGTACGGTTGGCGTTTAGGACGAATTGTCGATCCGTTCGGTCATCATTGGGAGGTCGGCAAGCCTCTGGCCGGCAAGAATTCTGACCCCCAATGAAAGCGGCTGTGAGTTTTTTGCGATCATTGCCGAGCATTGCGGAGACGACGCCATGGCGAACTATTAGACGGGTGTCGTCTTCTACGAGTTACTCACCGGACAGCTTCCCGATGCCGACCGACAGCCACCATCCCAGCGAGGAGCGTCTGACCCTCGGCTCGATCGGATCGTACTGCGTGCGACCGAGCGCGATCGGGAAGATCGCTATCAGGCAGCGCGGGATCTGCATGCCGAGATCACGGCCGTGTCCCGCACGCCGGAATCGACAATTCGCGTCGAACAACAAGTCAACGCGCCGGCCGAGCAGGTGTTCGCCGCGTGGGTCGAACCCAGCAGCATGACCGCCTGGTACGCTCCGACTGACGACTTTGCTCCGACGCAAGCCGAGGTCGATCTCCAGGTCGGCGGCCGTTACCGCGTGGCGATGTTCCCTCCGGGTAAGGAGAATCCTGCAATCGTCACCGGTCAGTACTGCCGCATCGATCCGGGCCGATCCCTGAGCTTCACATGGTCGTGGATTTCGCCGCGAGCCGACACCCGTGAAACGCAGGTGACCCTGGATTTTCAACCCGACAGGGACATTACAAACCTCGTCCTCACCCATGAGCGATTCCGGGACGAGAAACTCCGGATCGACCATACTCAGGGATGGACTGGGTGTCTTGAACGACTGTCGCGTAAAGTGGGCGCGTCTGCGAAAGGCTGCATGAACCGCGCCCAGTACTCATTGGCCGTTTCCCGACTTGTTCTTGGTCGGGTCGACCAATGTATAGGAAGAGCCGGGCGCTGTCGTGGGTGGCAACGGCTCGCCTTTCGTCGAAGTCACCTCTCGGCCTTTCCGGCCCTGCGGTCCGACTTGCTGATATTGACCGGATTTCGGAGCTATCTGGCCAGGTTTGAAGCCGCTTTTCTTTGCCATCGCAATATCCTCCTCAATGCAACTGGCTGATCACTGCTTGGCATATCAACCCGCCGGTCGCTCGGATACGCGGTGCAGCGATCTTCTGAAGAACGACACAACTGTGCCACCGCTGATCATTCCCAGCAGGTAGACTGCAATCGCCAGTAGGGCCACCGGGCCGGTGGCCTTCCACGTCCAGAATGACACGGTGATCGCCTCGGTATTCTGCACGGCAAACACCCCGATCGCCCCGAGGAAAGCCAGCAGAATGATCGCCTGGATGAACCGCATGATTCCGCCCCGATCTCGACGACTCGAGCTTATGATTGGCCCCACCAAGTGAAAACCCTTGCTCGATCCTATCGCGACGTGCTGGCATCGCTGGGCTTATGCGATGCCGATCGAGCAAACCGAGACCTCGCCAGCGATGACCGGCTTGACCGCGTCATGCGTATGGCGTGACCCGGCAGGACTCACAACATGCAACTATGCTGCCGATGCTGGAAAAAAATGGTCCGTTCTGCCACGATTATGCGCCCGTTTCTCGTATGAGGCGCGACGTCCCGGGCCGATCGATTCTTTGTAGCGACCAGGAGGCTTGTTCGTAGATCCATCCACGTTCCGGCTCACAGTTCGATGCGACCTCGTCAAAAAAATCGAGATAGTCTTGTCCCACATTCGGCCAAAACATTGGCGCGCGTATTCGTAAGCCAGGCGCTGCGTTTCGACTCGAAGCGACATGTCACTCAAGAAGCGAACCGTCGCATCAGCCAGAGGAGCGCTCTGTGCAAAAGGGACTAACTGGCCCCGTCCTT
Organism: uncultured Isosphaeraceae bacterium; assembly: GCA_963850935.1. Taxonomy (GTDB): domain Bacteria; phylum Planctomycetota; class Planctomycetia; order Isosphaerales; family Isosphaeraceae; genus CAWFRS01. Next base: position 56,447 of record CAWKNT010000010.1, on the reverse strand, counting down.
CGGCCAGCACTTCCTCGGCGTACAGGTAGGGTGTGCTCACGATGGCTCGGCCGGCCGCCATCGCGTAGGCGAGAGTACCGCTGGCGATCTGGTCTTTGCCGGGATACGGGGTCACATATACGTCGCAGGCCTGCAAGTAGACCATGAGCTCGGACAAGCCGAGATACTTGTTTACAAAACGGACGTGCGCGCCAACACCGAGCTTTTCGGCCATCGCCACCAAGCTCTCCCTGTAGATTTCCCCCTCCTGCCGTTTGACTTCGGGATGGGTGACGCCGACGATCATATAAAGGGCCTCCGGACACGAGGCCACAATCCGGGGCATGGCCTGAATCATGTATTCCAGCCCTTTACCACGATTGATGAGCCCGAACGTACAAATCAGACGTTGATCCTGCAGTCCGAGCCGCGCCTTATGGGTCTCACCGCTCTCAAGAGTTACAACTGGGACGCCGTGCGGGATCACACGCACGCAGCTGGTTGGGATCTGATAGACGCCTGTCAGCAGCGTCGCAGCAGTTCGTGTCATCACTACGATGCCCTGACTGTACGCCGCTAGACTCCGGATCAGGTGGCGCGGCAACGGGTCTGGCCTCGTCATGAGCGTGTGAAATGTCGTGACAATCGGCTTACGGCACGCACGCACGAAGTCCAAGACGCCCACGCCCCACTCACCGGGATAGAGGCCGAACTCGTGCTGCAAGCTCACCACATCGCATGCGCTGTCGTTAGCCGCTTCCGCGGCCAAGCGGTAGGCAGCCTTTGCACTGTTGTCGATGGCGTGGATAACGCGAGGGTCTTTGTAACGACACGCATGGGTCTTATTGATCGCAATCACTGACGACACCGGCGCGCCTGCCACCAGATCGACTGCGTCCGCCGAATCTTTGGTAAAGGTGGCGAGCCCACATTCCGCGGGGGGATAGGTCGACACGAAGAGGGGACGGGCAGCATCCACTCACAACCTCCTGAAAAAGATTCGGGCTGTCTACAATATTTTAAGCCTCTGCGAACAAGCTTTTCGGGTGCGCTTTCCCATCGGCCTCCTGTAGCGCACGAGTTTTTCGGAGTTCCTCAACCGGCAATATCCGCCGCGGCATTTCCCAGCGACCCGCCCAATCCATTAGCGTCGCGGATCCGTTCCCAGACCTCGGCGCGATGGACAGGGACAGAGGCATCGGCCTCGAAGCCCAGTCGCACGGTGCCATTCTTGATCTCGAGTACGGTGACTTTGAGCATACGCTCAAAGCGCCCACCGGACCCGCCAACCACGACCGATTCCATGTTTTTTCGAGACAGGACCAACATGGTTGTGCTCCATCCTCATGCTTGATGAATTGTTCCACTGTCGTTCCAGGTGGCCGCCGATATTGGATTGGCGAGCAGAAACACCTGCACCATCGTCCCGGTCGTGAACACATGCACGACCGTACCCGTCTTGGTCTCTACTTCGGCTGTCGCTTCGCGAACGGCGACACCGGTGATTCGTTTGATCTCCCGCTTGAGTGGGTCTGCCGAGTCGGCGAACAACTGGCGGTGAAATTCCTGGACCTGCACGGCTCCCGCCGGCGTCTGGGCCAGGGCCTTCTCTGCCGGCGTGAGGGCGCCCTGCAGCGTGACGACGAGTGTGTCACCGCTCAGGACGACAGTCACCGATTGGGGCCCGTGACCAGTACGCAGTTGCTCGAACGCGCTGGCAGCTACGGCGATCTGCTGCGCCATGGCCGCATTGGATTTGTCCATCGCTTCGTCCCTGGTAGGCGTGATCATCGGTCGCCAACGCAAACAAAAAAAGCCGGCATGGTCAAATACCCGCGGTATTCGACCATGCCGGCTTACTCGTTAACGGGCCTCCCAGCAAAGCCGAGCTGCCCTTTATCTAGTCGTCCGACGATATGAGCTCAAGTTTTGGTGGGCTTCACCTGATCATTCATACAGGCTTTCCCATTGGCTCTTATTGTCCCAGGCGGAGCGGTAAATCACAAGGGTGTTGTTTTGCTTTTAGATTTGCTGATAATTCGACGCGGCCTGAGCGAAACGCCCTGTGTGTGCTTGCACCCCGACCGCCTCGCGACGGCCAGAATGCAGAGGTTCCCAGGTTTCAGCTACTCTGCCGCGAACCGCAGAAACACAAGAAAATGGTTTCTCCTCCTGTTATAATTAGATGCAAGGTACCAGGAGCTCCGTCGATCCGGGCCGGGAAGCTCTCTTGCAGAAAGCGAGTTCGCGACTCGCCTGGCGATAATGGAACGACGCTGAGGTCACCATGAAAACACAAGGGGAAATCGAAGCCGCCTTATGCGAAGGAATGAGTCGTTTCGAACAGGAATACATGGGCCGCGGGCCCAAGGATGTCCGCGCGCATTTGATCGATGACGTTCTCTTGGTTCGCCTCCAGGGCGTCTTGACTGCTGCCGAACAACACCTCGTTAAGTCGCTGCCAGCCGAGAAGGGGAGAGACCTCCTCAAGCAGGTACGTATCCATCTTCTCGAAACCGCACGGCCGCTCATGGAAGCGATGGTTCAGGAAATCACGGGCTTGAAGGTCGTCAGTATGCATCACGACATCAGCACGGTCACCGGCGAGGAGGTCGTGCTTTTTACGTTGGCCGATTCGCCGCCGGTCCGCGAAGCGAAGAAGAAGTCGAGCGGCTGACGCCTGCGCGAAATGCGGATGTTCTTGCGCTGCGCGTGCTCGACGGCGTTGTCGAACTTTGCCGCTTCTCATTCGACCTACCGTTGCACGAATGATGAGTCTGAAAATACCTTACCCGCTCGCCAGGGCTTCCCCCACAGCGAGTATTCCACAGCCCCCACTTTCGGGTAGCTCGCGCACTGGTTACGGTATCTCTACACTGTCGTGTCTTCCAAAAAACCGGGCGACGACCCTGACCGGAAAATTCAGCAGTTTAGATCCACAATGCGGCACACGCTGGCCGGCCAAACCCAGACGGCCCGCGCTTCGGAGATGCGACAATCAAAAAAGCCAACTAGGTGATCCGCCAGGCGCGAAACGGAGCTAAGACCGATGAATCAGGTTATATCGCCACACTTAGGCTTTCGCCCCTTCGAGCCGGCGACTATGCATCGGGACAGTTCAACGTTCCCTGTGAGAACCCGGGGTGAGATCGAAGGCGCTATTTGCGAACTGATCGGACGCCTTCAACGGGAGTACATTGGCCGGGGGCCCGGAGACATCCGCGCTCATCTGATCGGCGATCTCCTCGTGGTCCGCCTCCAGCGTGTGTTGACCGCGGCTGAACGGCAACTGGTCAAGTCACTCGCGGCCGATAGGGGGAGGGATCTGCTCAAACAGGTTCGGACCCATTTGATCGAAACGGCACGGCCGGTCATGGAAGCAACGATCCACGAAGTCACGGGCGTCACGGTGTTGAGCTTACACCACGACATCAGTACGGTGACCGGTGAAGAGATCGTGCTCTTCACCCTGTCCGAGCCGCCCGATTACAGGCAACCGAAGCAACGCCAGCGCAATGGATCGGAGTGGGAGTCGTAGCCCAAGCCCTGAGCGGTACAAGCACGCGACAGACGGCCGTTTCGTCTGGATGACCTGGCGAACATCCTCCGGCTGATGGCGAATCGCATGTCCGCCGAACCTCTCACGCCTGACAGGGTTTGCCAAGGGTAAGTCAGGCAAGAAGCCAGGCCGAGGAGGCGCCGATGTGCACGATCCTTGTGGTTGATGATGACGCCGACACATGCTGCAACATGGCGGATTTGTTCGGCGACCGAGGCTACGCAATCGACACGGCGGAAAGCGGCCACACAGCCCTGGTGAAGGCGCAGCAGCAGTCGTACGACCTGGCCTTTCTGGACCTGCGGATGCCAGGCATGGACGGCGTCACGCTTTGCCAGCACCTCAAGCGGTTGCAGCCGCCAATGGTCGCAATGCTCGTCACCGCTTACGGTGGCGACGACGTCGACAAGGAAGCACGAGCTGCCGGTGCGTGGCGGGTCCTTCTCAAACCGGTTGATGTTCCGCGGTTGCTTGCGATGGTCGAAGAGGCAATGGTAGGCCAGTGAATAGCAATGGCGCTACTGTGATACGACCCACAAGGCATGAACCATCCCCGGGAAAAACACCAGGAAGCAAAGAAGGATGTTGATAAGAAGATCCTTGCCGACGCCCCGCTTCAGAGCGACGGCGACCGGCGGGAGAAAGATGGCGATTAGGATCAAGACCAACTTGTTCACGGTTCTTCGACTTGTGCCAGTCGAGCGGAACCGAATCCTGGAACCAGCCGTCTTCGAGGAACTCCTGTCCCTGAAACAGCATCGGTATGCCGGGTGCCGTGAGCACCAGGGCCGCTGCCAGGGTCGTACGCTTTTGTGCAAACCAACTGTCGGGATCATGAGGATCGATTTCCGAAGCGACGCGGGCTTTCCCGTTGGCGACTTCGTCGTGTGACTCGCTGTAGATGACGCGTTGAAACGGGTCACCGTTGTAGCGGCCCTCGATCGCCCCGCGAACGCTGTCCAGCGACCGTTGCGAATCGCTCGGCGTGATGACGGCAGCTCGCACGGGATGCACAAAGCGAGCGGCCCATTGAGCCGTGAAACCGGCTCCCCCCTGATCCACCGGCTTCGTGATCTCGTCATCGTTCTGCATGTCTTCGGCGATCGTGATGCGTTTTGGATACCGCTGCCGCACTTCCCGATTGACCCACTGGACGAGGCCCCAGCCGTCGGGCAAGTCGCCGCCCGGATCCCCATTTCCCCGCAGATTGCGCATAAACAGCGTCATGTCGAACCGCAGGCCATCGACGTGATACTCCTCCAGCCACATCAAAAGCGTTGTCGCGGATGAACTGGCGTACTTCCTTACGGGTTGTATCCCCATGACAACGCGCCGGCGAACTGGGCCAACGGCATGACTTCGATGACGTTCACGCCCAATCGTTGCAAATGGTCGAGTTTCTAGACGGCTTCTGCAAACTTGTCCGACTTTCCGTCCTCTTTGTCGTGAAACGTTCCCAGATGCATCTCATAAATCACCATTTCATTGACCGCGGGAAGGTGGAAATCGTCGCCTTGCCAGTCAAAGTGCGGGTCGTAGACCACTGCGTTTCCGACGGAACTGGTGACCTGGCGAGCGTAGGGGTCGATGCGCAGCAGTTGCTTGTCGCCGCTCACGAGGCGGTAGCGATATTCGTTGCCGATCGCGGCCGTGGCGATGTCCGCGTACCAGTAGCCATCCCCCTCCTTCACCATGGGGTGCGCATCGGACGACCGATGGTTAAACGAGCCAGTCACCAACACCGCATCCGCGTGGGGGGCCCAGACACGAAACGCGACGCCCGATTCGTGAGGCAGTGCTCCCATTCCGCGTCGAACTGCCCCGGATGCGATTGTTGACACCAAAGTGCTCCTGAAGTTAAGAGAATTGCCGCCACACGGAATATCGGACATAGAGGGCCGTCGTCAAGCGGTCCGTCTTCCCGGCAAGAATTTCGCTCTTGTTAAGGATGACAAGCCCTTCCCGACGCTCCTCTGGTCATGATCTCTTAGGATCGGCTGACCACTGTTTTGACGTCGGCGATTTCGCAAACCTTGATCGCACCAAGACAATCGTTCAGGATCAAGCGTTCGCGAAGTCGACAATTCGTCGCACGACGGTCACGACACCGGCCCGGGGCGAGACCGGAGATCGCATCCAAGTGCTCCGGGCCGGCTCCTCCAGGCGTGAAAGGAGGATTTGCTATGCCCGCCCCATTGCTCACCACTGGAGCCTTGCCTTTGGCCAACGACGCGGCACGTTGCTGGGAGGATGAGATCGTCTATGTCGTCATCATCGAGAAATTCTTCAATGGGACCCCGCGAATGACATCATGCGTAACCGCATTCTTCCAGGAACGCGACCGCTATCAGGGTGGTTATTGGGGAGGCGACCTGAAGGGCGTGATCGCCAAGCTTGATGACCTGACGGACCTGGGCGTCACGACGCTCTTGCTGTACCCAGTCATGCAGAACGACGAGGGTCCGGTCGGCAAGTTCCTGCCGACCGGCTATCGCCCGAAAGACTACGAACACGTCGATAAAAACTTCGGCGACAACGCGACCCTGCGCTCGCTCGTCGACGCGGCCCACGCTCGCAAGATGCAAGTCATCCTCGACATGCCCCTGGCGATGCCCGGGTTTGAGCACCCGTTCCTGGTCGATCCCGCGAAACGCGATTGGTTCGCCGCTCCGACCGAGTACGGTGCCCGCCGCTGGAAAGTCGAGAATCCCGAGGTCGCGGACTATCTGATCGGCGTCTCCAAGCGCTGGAAGGAGCGATCGGAATGCGATGGTTTCCGCCTCGATTCAGCCCATCTTCATCCGGTTTCCTTCTGGAAACGCTTCGTGACCGAGCTGAAATCGGCACCACCGCAGAAAGAGTTTTTGCTCCTGCCCGAGCTCACGATCATTCCAAGGAAGATCGGCGAGTTCGTGACCGAAGCCGGCTTTGACGGTGCCTACGACTTCAGTGCCATGACCGTTCGCGAGGTCTTTGGCAAAGATGAAGACGTCGGCAAACTCTCTTTTATTGCCAAGGAAGCGAAGCAGTTCTATCCCTCTCCGCGAACGATGATGGCGCCGATCGACAATTACGAAGACGCGTTCGCCTCGATCGCGAACGAGCCGAAAGCAAAGCGAACGAAGCTGGCTCTGACATACCAACTCATGCTTGACCGCGTCCCGCTGCTTTACGCCGGCAATGAGCTGGGAATTGCCTCGCACGAAGTGGGCGCGGCGTTCCCGGCCGATCGGCAAGACTCTTCGTTCTTGAAGGACGTGAAGGCGCTCATCGCCCTCCGCAAGCGGGAGCCCGCACTGCGACGGGGGAACTTCGCCGAGGTTTTCGCGCGTGATGCCATCTACGCGTTCCTCCGCACTTTGAGTGACGACCGCATCTTGGTGGTGCTTAACGGCTCGGACAAGCCGAAGACGTTTGCAATGCCGATCGGCGATCGTGTCTGGCGTTCCATCCAGCTTGAAGATTTGATCGGTGGCGGGATCACCAAAGCTGCCGGAAGTGAGGCGGCGATTGAGGTGGAGGCGTTCGGCGTGAAAATCATGCGGGTTCGATGACGTAGCGGTCTGAGTTAATCGAGCGAAACATTGAGTAAGGCGCCCAGGGCGTCAACGAACGGGAAGAATATCCCGACGACGAATACTAAATACGTTCGATGAACTTTTTTGTATTTTATCAATCGACCTGATACCGCACGACAACTGCGGTCACATTATCGGGCGCGCCTCGGTTTAGGGCCAACTCCACCAAGCGAGTGCATGCGTCCTCCGGGTCGGGATGATGATGGAGGATGTCGGCGATCGCCTCGTCGTCGACCGGCTCGGTCAGGCCGTCGGTGCAGTAAAGCACGGTGTCGCCGTCGAGCACGTTGAGCTTGTGGATCTCGGCAGAGACGCCCTCGCCGGGCCCGCCAACGACGTTGGTAACAACGTGGCGCCGATTGTGGTGCTTGGCGTCCTCGGGCGAGATCACGCCGGCGTCGACCATTACCTGGACGACCGTGTGGTCGCTGGTCAACTGCTCGAGCTCGCCATCGCGGAACAGGTAAGCGCGCGAGTCGCCAGCGTGTACGATAAATAGGTCGGTGGCGACGCTAAAGGCCATCGTCAGTGTAGTCCCCATCCCATAAAATGCGCGATTGCTGCGGGCGCGCTCGATGACGGTCCGATCCGCCGCTTCGAGGCTCTGGCGAAGCTCGGTCACGAGCTGGTGTTCGTCGTGGCCGCTCAGATGCAAGAACCATTTGAGCGTGTTCAAGACAAATCCCTCGATGCTGCCGACCGCCAAGGCGCTGGCGCGTTCGCCGGCCGCGGCGCCGCCCATGCCGTCGGCGACGACGATCAGGTAACCCTCCTCTTCGGAGAACTGCGTCTCGCCTTCTCCGGGCAGACTGGTCTTGCACACGCGCATCGACTTGGAGAGCCTGGCAACCAGGAAATGATCCTCGTTGTTGCTGCGAACCTTGCCGCGATCGGTCAAGGCACCGAACTTGATCGCCACCCGAGGCGGTGGAGATTCGCCGATGATATGGTGCTCACTGGTCGAGTCGTCGATCGTCGGTCGAGGCGCTTGGATTGGCATGGTCGCGGTCCTGTGCCTGTCGCGCTTGTTGTACCGTACCTACATGCTGCACATACTGTACCGGTTTTCTCCGCGTACTGCTCCCTTCGGCTGGCGGTAGCCGTTGAAGCCGGTCAAATCAGTCGTCCTAGGCCGCGCACGGTTTCTCGAAACGCTGTAGGATCGGATACGACTGCAAGGGAACACCCAATCACGGGCACCCGTGCGCCGCCGGCTGCAACGCATGGAGCGCCAGCCCGGAAGCTTTTCTTGCGGCCAGTCGCCGCCTTAGAAGAACGTGGAAGCTCTAGGAAGGGGGGCCTCGATGACTCGAGAACCACTGGTCGAGGATATTCAAGACTACGCCCAGAACATCGTTGACACGGTGCGCGAGCCCCTGCTGATCCTTGACGCCACGCTGCGCGTCCGGTCCGCCAACCGCGCCTTCTACCAAACGTTTCACGTCTCACCCGGGGAGACAGAGGGCCGGCTCATCTACGAGCTGGGAAACGGCCAGTGGGACATCCCCGACCTGCGGACCCTGCTCGAGGACATCGTGCCAAAGAGCTCCGTCTTCGACGACTTCGAGCTCGATCACACCTTCCCGGCTATCGGCCGCCGCGTGATGCTCTTGAACGCTCGCAAGCTCCAGGCTGGCCACCACGGCGAACTGCTGGTCCTTGCCATGGGCGACGTGACCGAGCGTAAGCAGGCAGAAGAGGCATTGCTCAAGGCAGGCGCCTTGCAGAACGCCATCTTCAACAGCGCCAACTTCTCGAGCATAGCCACCGACGAGAAGGGCGTCATTCAGATCTTCAACGTCGGCGCCGAGCGCATGCTAGGCTACGCGGCCGTCGAAGTGATGAACAAGATCACGCCGGCCGACATTTCCGATCCGCAGGAAGTGATAACGCGCGCCAAAGCCTTGAGCGCCGAGCTCGGAACCAAGATCACGCCGGGCTTCGAGGCGCTGATCTTCAAGGCCGCGCGCGGGATCGAGGATATCTACGAACTGACTTACATCCGCAAGGACGGCAGCCGTTTTCCGGCAGTCGTCTCGGTCACGGCGCTGCGCGACGATCAAAGCGCAATCATCGGCTATCTGTTGATCGGCACCGATAATACCGCACGTAAGCAGGTAGAAGCCGAGCGAATGCTACTCGATCAGCGCGTTAGAGATCAACAATTCTATACAAGATCGCTTATTGAATCAAATATTGATGCGCTTATAACCACCGATCCTCGCGGGATCATTACGGACGTGAACAAGCAGATGGAGGCGCTCACAGGATGCACGCGTGACGAGCTGATCGGTGCGCCGTTCAAGGATTACTTCACCGACCCGGAGCGTGCGGAAGCCGGCATCAAACTTGTGCTGGGCGAAAGCAAAGTCACCGACTACGAGCTCACCGCGCACACCAGGGACGGCAAGGAAACCGTGGTGTCCTACAACGCGACGACCTTCCACGACCGCGACCGGAAGCTGCAGGGAGTGTTCGCGGCCGCCCGCGATGTCACCGAACGCAAACGGTACGAGCAATCGTTGCAGCAGGCCAACCGAGCCAAGAGCGTTTTCCTGGCCAACATGTCCCACGAAATCCGCACTCCCATGAACGCCATCCTCGGGTTTTCCCAGCTGATGCTCCGCGACCAGGACCTCACCCCACGACAAAGCCAGTACCTTGGAACCATCAACCGTAGCGGCGAGCATCTCCTTGCCCTGATCAATGACATCCTGGAGATGTCCAAGATCGAAGCGGGCCGCACGACGCTGAACCCCTCCACGTTTGACCTGCCTGTCCTGCTCAAAGACCTGGAGATGATGTTCCGCGTCCGTACGGATGAGAAAAAGTTGTCGTTCTCGGTGGAGACGGTCGGCGATGTTCCCGAATTCATCGTGACTGATATCAACAAGTTGCGTCAGGTCTTCATTAACGTGCTAGGCAATGCCGTCAAGTTTACCGATCAGGGAGGCATTGGCTTGCGCGTGCGCGCGGATCGCGATGGCGCGACTGGACCGTTCCTCCGGGTCGAAGTCGAGGACACGGGTCCCGGCATTTCGCCGGACGACCAGGACAAGCTGTTCCGGCATTTCGAGCAAACCAAGACAGGGCAACTGGCGGGGACCGGCACGGGGCTGGGCTTGGCCATCAGCCGGGAGTTTGTTCGCCTGATGGGAGGAGACATCACGGTGCGCAGCGAGCTCGGCAGAGGCAGTGTTTTCGTAATTCACCTGCCTTTGAAGGAGGGTGAAGCACAGGCGGTTCAAACGAAAGACAGCCCCCGGCATGTCCTGAAGCTTCAACCCGGGCAGGCGACGTGCCGGGTGCTGATTGCCGACGACATCGAGGATAACCGCCAGCTACTGGCGCAGCTTCTGGCCCCCGTCGGTTTCGAGATCCGGCTGGCGACCAACGGGGCGGAAGCCGTCCAGGAGTTTGAGCAATGGCGGCCCCATTTGATCCTGATGGATTTCCGCATGCCCGTGATGGATGGCCACGAGGCGATCCGCCGGATCCGGGGCATGGACGGCGGCGGCGACACCAAGGTTATCGCTGTGACTGCCAGTGCGATGGACGACAACCGCCAGGAGTTGATGGGAATCGGCGCTGACGATTTTATCGGCAAGCCGTTCCGGGAAACCGAGCTGTTCCAGAAGATTCACGCCCACCTGGGGGTGGAGTACGTGTACGCCGAGGATCGCACAGCCGCGGCCCCCGAGGACGCGGCTGATCTCGGACCTCAGTCCCTGGCGGACTGGCCGCAAGACCTCGTCGACCCGATGCGTGAAGCCGTCGTCACAGCGGATCTGGACCAATTGCTGGAAAGGATACATGACGTTGAAGCCCGCGATCCCTGCATTGCTCAGGGTCTGCGCCGCTTGGCCGAGGGCTTCCAATACCAGAAACTTCTTGATCTATTCAGCGGCGGAGGCGTCAAGTGAATCCTGAGAAACCTACTCGCTAGGCGCCGTCTTGGCCGCTAGATACTCGAAAAACCCAGCGCGAAGTTGGAGGTAAGATGACCATTAACGATCTGGACAAACTGGCACAGCTCGTCAATCGGGAACGCCACGCTTTGCTCTCGCGATGGCGACGACAAGTGAGGCAACTCCCGTCCGCGCGGGAGCTTGACACTCCGACGCTGAACGATCACGTTCCTGGACTCCTTGACGAATTAGCTACGGCGCTCCAATCGCACTCCGAGCAGACGATCCCCGAAGCCCTCAGCGAAGATAGTTCCACCAGCGCATGGTCTGCAGCGGGTCCAAGATGCGTTCGATATCGAGGAGGTCGTTGCGGAGTACAACATCCTTCGCGGCTGTATTCACGATTTTGCCGACGAAAACGGTTTAACCCTGCAAGGGAAGCCCTTCCACATTATCAACTTGGTCTTTGACCATGCGATCGGTGTGGCGTTGCAGACCTATGCCACTCAGCGCGCGCTGGAGGTGCAGCGGCGCCGGGCCGAATATCTCGCCTTCGTCGCCCATGATCTCCGAACTCCATTGAATGCCATTTCATTGGCTCAGAGAGTCCTTCAATTGACACTTCCAGAGGGAGGCGACAACTCCGCAACGGCCCGGATGTTAAAGGCCTTGCGTCGCAACGTCCAGCAACTGGAAGCGTTGGTCGACAAGGTGCTCGAGGAAAACACAAATCTACAAACGGAAACTGGGATCAGCTTGGAACGACGCGAGTTTGATTTGTGGCCACTTGTTGAGTCCCTCATTCACGATCTCCATCCAGTGGCCGGAACCGCCAGTACCCATCTGTTGAACAAGGTACCCGACGACTTGGTCGTCTACGCAGACGCCAGCTTATTGAGGAGGGTCTTTCAGAACTTGATCGCCAACGCGATTAAGCACACGCCGCGCGGAGAGATTATTATTGGGGCACGGGATCTTGGCCAGGAAGGCGCCGTTGAGTGCTGGGTGAGCGACAACGGGTCGGGAATCCCCGAAGAGCGACTCGAAAGGGTCTTCGACAAGGGAGAAACCTATCCGGAGAGTGCGGGCGGCTTGGGCCTTGGTCTCGCCATTGTGAAGACGTTTACAGAGGCACACGGCGGGCACGTAACTGTCGAAACCAAGGAGAGCGCCGGCTCGACGTTCCGTTTTTCGCTGCCGACCAAGGTGAATGTAAGCGGCCTAATAAGCTGATCGTCAGGGGTGTGACAAAGTTTGAAACCCGCGATTCCCGGAACGCTTCGGGCCTACGTCGCTGGGCCGATGGCTTCCACTACCAGAACCTTCTTGATTTATTCAACTGGAGGAGCCCCTATTGAGTCCGCAGAAGACGCAAAGCGGCGCCGGCCGAGCTGCCGGCATTTTGGCAGTGGATGACACCCCCGCGAATCTCCAGGTGCTGGCTGGCTTGCTCAAGGACCGTGGGTATAAGGTCCGCCCGGTTCCCAGCGGCAAGCTGGCGCTGCTCGCGGCCCGGCGCGATCCGCCGGACCTGATCCTGCTAGACATCAATATGCCGGAGATGAACGGCTACGAGGTGTGCGAACACCTTAAAGCCGACCAAGATCTCAAGGGGATTCCCGTCATCTTCATCAGCGCTCTCACGGAACAGCTCGACAAGGTGAAGGCGTTTGCCATCGGCGGCGTGGATTACATCACCAAGCCGTTTCAAATGGAGGAATTGCACGCGCGTGTCGAGACTCACCTGAAACTCCGCCGCCTGCAAATCGAGTTGGAGGAGACAAATGCGCGACTGGCGAAGGCCAACGACCGGATGTCCCGCGACCTGAAGGCGGCGGCAAAGATCCAGGAGACGTTTCTGCCGCGCGAGGTACCTCGCGTCCCGGGCACGGACTTCGCTTGGATCTACCGGCCCTGTGACGAACTGGCCGGCGACGGCCTGAACGTCATCCCACTCGGCGACGCCAAGGTCGGGCTTTACGTACTGGATGTCAGCGGCCATGGTGTCACAGCGGCCTTGTTGTCGGTGACGCTGAGCCGATTTCTCTCGCCGCCGTCGGAGCCGTCCTCGATTCTGATAAGGGATGGCGACGTTCGGGACCGATTCGACATCACGCCGCCCGGTGACGTCGCCGCCCGCCTGAATCGGCTCTTCCCATTCGACTCGGCGACCGAGCAGTTCGCTACAATGGTGTACGGGATCCTGAACGCTGGGACCGGGGAATTCCGCTACGTCTCCGCCGGGCATCCCGGCCCAGTGCATTTACCCGCCGGTGCCGATCCCGTGATTTTGGCGAGCGCGGGGTCCCCGATCGGCCTAGCCGACGACGCTTATGAGGAGCGGTCGGTCCGCCTGGGGGCGGGAGACCGCCTCTACCTTTACTCCGACGGCATCCCCGAGGCGATGGACACAGCCGGCGAGCGCTTTGGCGACGCGCGACTCCTGGTGGCCATCGGCCGAGGACGATCCGAACCGCTCCAGGTGAGTGTTGCTACCCTCGTGGAGGAGGTAGCGAGGTGGCATGGATCTGGGAGTCCGCAGGACGATATATCCGTCCTCGCGCTCGAGGTCTTCCCAGGTTAAACGTCCTGCATCATCATCTTCTTCCTCACCATCGAAGTCACAACATACAAATAACCCGAAAAGAATTCACTTGCTATTTTCATCCCGCGCGTCACAATGAGAGTCGAAGACGAGCCCATGTCAACTTGAAGTCGGCTTCGAAAAATACTTGAGTAGACGTCGTCGGACGACTAGGTGAAGGGCAACCCGGGATAGCCTGGGGGGCTCGTTGACGAGTAAGCCGGCGTGATCGAATGCCTGAAGGTGTTCGGCCACGGCGGCTTTTTTTGCGGATTCGATCCCACATGGATCGGCAGAGGGCCCAACCTTTCAATTTGACGGGTGGAAGGGTCATGAGGTTTCGAGCACAGAGGATTGACAGGATGAAGAATTTGTTGATGTGGTTCGGTTCGATGGCGGCGATCGTCATGATGGCCGGTCCGGTAACGGCCGATGACGCCATTTCCGCCGGCAATGTCAAGGGAGTGAACGCGGAAAAAAAGGATTTCGTCTTGACGGATCGCGCGGGCAAGGACTGGACGATCAAGCTGGGTGATGCCGTCGTTATCAATCGTGGTGGCAAGGAAAGTCAGAGCGACCTGAACGCGGGCGACGCGGTCAACGTGTGTTACGACAAAGGCCTCCTGACGTGGACTGCCCATTACATCCTGGTCCAGGAGGGTGACACCAAGAAGTGTGAGCTGGTGCACGGAACCCTCAAGAACTATGACGTTGACAAGAAGCAGGTGACTTTCACCGACCACGCCGACAAGGATTGGACCTTCCCGATGAACCACGCAAAGGTGCGTCTCAACAACGCGGACAGCAAGATCGAGGACATCAAGATCGGCGACCGCGCTCTCGGCATCGTCGAGAAGGAGGGTGATGCCACGACACTGAGGTGCCTGATGTTCGAGCATAAATGACGAATCGGGTCCCAAGAGTTCGGTGGACCGGGCGGTGGGCTACAGAGCCCACCGTCATTGGGATTTAGGCCGCGGAAGTCTGTTCTCCCGCTCAATAGCAGAAATCACGCCAGCATCGTGACCGCGGCGTTCACTGCGACATCGTTTATTTGCTTTTGCTTTATCAACAAGGAGCCAACCGTGGGTTTGATTTTACTCATCGTCCTGATCGTCCTCTTGATGGGTGGCCTGCCGAGATGGGGCTACAGCCGAAACTGGGGCTACGGTCCCAGCAGCGGAGTGGGGATGGTGCTGGTGGTGCTGCTGGTTCTCTTGGTCGCCGGGGTCATTCCCCGTGGTTTCTGAAGAGCCAGAGATCTGGTCGAGCCCTGCCGGGCTGCCGGGCTCAATCTGAGCCAGCGGCCAGAAGGTCAGTGTCTTCCGAGGAGGCCGCCTCATGTCGTGGTATCAGATCGCCAACAACTGGCAACATTTCGCCGCTATGGTCAAGGAAGAGTGGGACAAGCTTACCGGTGACGATTTGACGACCTTCGGCGTTCAGATGCCCAGCTTGCCGACATCCGCCAGCGAAAATATGGCTAGGCGCGAACGGGTGCAACAAGAAATCACCGAGTTTTCACATAAAAGGCGATACAGTGGTTTTCATGGCCCAGAGCGGGCGGAAGATGCAGGACGGCGATGGACAGAATCACCTTGGATCGTTCCGCCTCTCGGACTGCGCAGCACTTGCGAGATTGAAGCTGTTACTTGAGCTAAGCCAAACGATTTCACCGCGCGGCCCGGCGTGGCCGCGGGCCGACCCGCGTCGCGCGGCATTCTCGGGGAGGTTTTCCGATGATCGTGGGATGGAATAATCGAGTCGCTCCTTTCGCCTGGTTTTTACTGACGTTCGGGGCGCTTGCGGCCTTCGCAGGTTGTGAGTCCAAGGGGCCTGCGGAGAACGCCGGCGCGGCCATCGACAAGGGCATACAGAACGCAAAGGACGCGGTGAATCCGGCTGGGCAGGCGGAAAAGGCGGGGCGGGAAGTCGACAAGGCCCTCAAACCCTGAACTTTGGCCGAAAACGTGAGGCGATCTTTGTCCTCGCAGAAGACGTACTGGCTGTCCGTCTGCAACGAGCGATTCCGTGTACCACCTGGCGATCACCAGGCTATCAAAGCCGGAAGGCCGATTGCGCGATACCACACTTAAAGGCTAATCTCATGTCAGTAACGAGGGGGCTTTTGTTGCTGGTCCTGGTGGTCGCTCTCACCTCGAAAACAGCGTTAGCTGTGCTGCACGCGACAAACCAGCCTGCACCGGAGACTTCACCTCGTCAGGCCGCATAATCGGAATCCCCGGCGTCGCTGTCTTCACTGCCGCCAATCCAGACGGTGAACGTGCTCTGTCTGGATGAAGACTGTAGGCCGGTTCCTGGTGCAGAAGTGCATCTGTTTCAATACGCCGGTGGAGACGACGGGCGTTACATTCCCGCTGGACCCATCACATCCGACGGACAAGGGAGGGCCGTCTGCGCGGAAGCAATGTTCGCCAGCGAACTCGGCGACTTCGATCGATGGATCTACGCCCGCGTTCCGGGTCGCCATGTTGGTGTCGCACGCTGCGCCAAATGGACTTGCGTTGAGTGGCCACGGTGGCGTTCCTATGCGGGTGACCTGAATTTCACACGCGGGCTCGGAACGCAAGCCCGGTGATCAGGCCGGCAACTAGGCCGATGCCAAAGGCCGCTATCACGGTCTCTGTCGGGTGGTGGCGCAGCTGGCTCTGGGCATTGTCGTAACGTTCACGGAGCCGGTCGCTTACTTGGTGGGCGTACTGGCCGGCGGCGTCGGCCGCATGTGCAACCGCCGACGAGCCGCGCGAAGTCATGTCGGAGAAGAACTTCTCGATCGCCTCACGCCCCTCGCCGGTTTTCTGCTGGATCCGGCCGACGAGCTGCTCGATGTTCCCCGCTTCAACCCCGAGATCGTCGTCGGTCAACTGGCTCCAGCGCTGCCTGGCCAGACCGCAGAGGTAGTTCCACTCTCCTTGAATCGTCTGCACGTTGATCGCCATGGTCGCTTGACTCCTTGTTGCGGGATTTACCGGTGCGAGTCCGGCTCCCTTGGTGGACTTCGCTTCAAACTCAATGAGCCACGTAGGAACACTCGTGCCCTGCGTCCGTCAGTGATCACAATCGACGCCGCCCGTGCGGGCGCGCGCTGCGTGACAAGCACGGTCCGGACCCATGTCAGGTTCAGCATGAACTGTTTGCGGGAACGGCGGAAGCTGTCGAAACTGTGGCTGAGCCATCTCCCGCCCAAGCCCGCCGCCAGTCCTCCGAGGGTCATCGCCACCGTAGCCGTCAGGAGCATGGCCCGACCCTGGTCGATGTTTAGTACGGATGCCAGCAGCCAGCCTGCCGCAAAAGAGCCACCGGTAGACTGGCCACCACGACGGTTAGGCCCACTACGGTCAGCACGATCGGAGCCGCCGACCTGCGGGCGGCGTCCTTGAAGTCGGCAGCCGCGAGCTTGGCCTGGAGCTCCGCAAGGGACGCGAGGTCGTCGACGAACTCGGCAACACCCTCGAGTTCGGCCGAACCGGATCCTGACCCACGAGCTGCCCCGCGGCCGTTTACGGACGCCTGATCAACCATCCCAGGACAGCTCCTATCAAAAGCGTGATACCCAGTGCCTTCACGGGTTCTCTGACCAGGTAGTCCGTCACGATTGCTCTCCCGTCGGCCAGCCGCTCACGGGCGACCGCCATGTCCTGACGCGCCATCGCCCTGAGCTCCGCCAATTGCGGAGTAAACTCCACCTTGGTGCCTTGAACGCGATCATTCATTGTCCTGACCTCCAAAAACTTGTTGAGATCGAAGCCTCTAGCCCCACTCAAGTCCTACCGCTGTACCCGTCCGCCCGCACACCCCGTTCCCCGGCCGACGGCGCAATAGCGGTTTGGTCCACCGTCCTCTTCGAGAATTGTTGTTCGAGCAAATGCAGCAGGTAATTCTGGCCCGCGCGGACAGCCACGGGGAACAAGATATCCCAGGCGGCGACCAGCAGGCTCCGGCTACCCCACGATCGTTCCTGACCTTTGGCCCTGACTCCCGCGACCAGTTCACTAGCCTCGGCACCATCGGCAAGGCTTGGGTTGGCGGCCGTGACCTTCTGATGACCGCCGATGTAGATGAGATAGCCGGCTGCAGCCGCCGCGCCCAGGGCGACCCAGGGGTACATCCAGGTGTACCGTCCCCAATCAGCCATAGCCTCGGCGCCGGCGACGGATTCACGCACGTTGGTATGATGCTCGCGGCGGATCACCGCCATCCGGTGGTAGATCTCATCGACGTCATTCGATCCCAGAGCCACGGTTCACTCCCTCCGGCTTCCCGGAATCCACCTCAATTTCACGCGAGGGACTGAGCAATTCGGCCGCCAAAAGCATCAGAGACTCTTTGAATGCGATCGCAGAGCCAGCTCAGCCACATGGCCGATGCCGAATGGTAACCCCCACGGCCAGGCGGGATCGAAGCCCCCTCAGATGCGCCCCAGCAGCACGAGGATCAGCACGATCGCCAATACCAACCCCAAGCCGCCACTGGGACCGTACCCCCAGTTCCGGCTATATCCCCATCTTGGAAAGGCACCCAAAAGCATGAGGATCAAGATAATCAGCAAGATTGTACCGAGACCCATCACTCACCCCTTTCGATTGTCTGAGACCTCGCGAACGCCGCGTCCTTATACGCCTCGGCTTGTCGCAACTCGTATTCCTGGATAGGCCCCCGGTGTAACAGGCTAGCCGTGCATTCATCTCGCGTTTCTCTCGTGACCGCGACTTCTGGCGTCCCCATGCGCAACAAAAAAGCCGGCGTGATCGCACACCAGATGTGCTCGATCAGGCCGGCTTACTCACCAACGGGCCCCCCGGCGACGCCGGTTTGCCCTTTGTTTAGTCATCCGACAAGTTTGATTCAGGCTTTCATCGGCGGTGAAGATAAGTCCACACCGCCTCCGTTCCTATATCCATGATCGCGCGAGGACGAAAACGCAAGTGAATTCGTTGTCGATTTACTGCTGAATCTATTTACACTCATGTATTCATATGTACACGTGCGATTGAGTGCCGTGCCTTTGCAGAATGTGACCGAAACTTTATACATACACTTGCATTCCGTTCTATTTTTCGTTATTGTTAATGCGTAAATGTGCGGATAACTTGCGGCCGAACCCGCCGACCGCAGAAACGCCAGAACGAGCTGACGAATAGCGGCGCATAGGAAAGGTGATACCAGCATGGCACGCTTGCGAGTCAAGTTGCTCGATGACGAAAAACTCTCGTTCGGCGATATCGAACGGTTGAGCCCGATCCAGGAAGGTCCCGACCCCGACGCGTGGCGAGGGCGGTTCTGGCTTCCTGACGGCAACCGGGTCGATCCCACGCGGAAACACTGCTTGATGCGCGACGACACACCGGCCGGCGAGATGATCATGGAAAACTTCGTAGCATCTTTCACGACATAAAATACGGTCGCGTTCAGAGCGAGCTCAACCAACTGTATTTCAAAAGGCCGCTGGCGTTCACGATGTATCTCAGGAGACTAATGCGAACTCATTTTCCTGATTTTGCCGGTTAGTTGCCTTCAATTCTTCGAGGAGCAACATGCCGCGTTCCCCCAGGGATTCGAGCAAGACCAAAGCCGCCTCCCGGACCCGGAGGACCGGATCTTCCAAAGACTCCGCCAGGACGGCACCCGCCAGGGCGTTGCCTGGTTCCGCGACGAGAAGCGAGCTGGCCGCGATCAGACGGACCCGCGAGTTCGGGTCTGCGACCAGGTGTTGCATCACATCGATGACCGCTGCGGCGGGGGCCAGTTTCAGTGCCCTGGCCGCGTTCATGCGCAGGCCGTCGTTGGCGTCGGCCGTACACTCGATCAGAAGCGGGATCGCCGCGGCCGGGATGACGTCGAGCCGGGCCAGCGCGTGCGCAGTTCGCCCGGACCTGAACTTCCGGGTCGCGCAAGCCTTCGACCAGGGCGGGGATGGCTTCTTCCGCGATGGCCGTCGCATTCATCCAGCCCGCCGAGGCCACCCTGCGAATATCGCCGCAGGCATCCTTGAGACCGGCGGCAAGAGCCTCGGTCGTTTCGGGCGGCTGGATCATGGCGATCGCTCGCATCGCTTGTTCTCGTACGCTCACTTCCCCGGTCTGGGCGGCGCGGAGCAGCGATGCTCCGGCTGCCGCCGCGGCGGGGCCGAGCTTGCCCAGGGCCAGTGCGGCATAGACCTGAACCCAGTCGCTGTCATCCTCGAGCAAGCGACGGCACAAGCCGTCGATCACCTCCGGCGTGGCGCCGGCCAGCTTGGGCAGAACCTTGGTCACTTGAACCTTCACCTGGTCATTCGCGTCATCAAGGAGAAGCAACACGGTGCTGACGACCGCCGCGCTTGTTTCGCCCCACTGGCCCACGGTCTCGATCGGCGGCGGCACGTACCTGCGGATCGAGGTCTTGTAATCCCGCCAGGACCGACTTGCGTCGAGGCCGGCGTCGGGTCGCCGATCGCACCCAAGGCACGGATCGCCTGGCTGCGGACGCCGCCATCCTCGTCCCGCGCCGCCTTTTCCAGCGACGGCCGTGCGGCCGCGGCCGCCCCATTCATTTTGCCGAGCGCCTCGGCTGAGTTACGGCGAACTTCCGCAGTTAGGGTGACTCAGAGAACGGACCAGGGCGGGGATCGCGCCGTCGGCCGAATCCCCATCTGGCCCAGGGCTTCAGCGGCCAAGGCACTCACCCAGTTGTCTCGATCCACGAGCGCCCGAACCAGGCCGGGAACGGCGATGGCCCGCGGCAGGCTCGCCGATCTTGCCCAGTGCTTCCACGGCTTTGGCACGGACTCGGTCATTGCCGTCGGTCGTCGCCTGGACCAGTGCCGGGGCGGCCTGCTCGGCCGCCGCGCCGATGGTCCCAAGGGCTTCGGCCGTCTGGGCGCGCACGATATTGTCCCGGCTGCCCAGCCCCAGCGAGAGATTGGCTGGTCGCGGCGTGGTCGAGCGGTCCGACCTGGGCAATGGCCTCGGCCGCGGCTGTGCGCACCGTCTCATCCCGGTCCTGCAAGAGCGGGACGAGCGCCGGCACCGACGGCGCAGCCGCCTTTCTCAGAGCACCCAGCGCCTGCGCCGCCGCCACCTTGACCGCGGCACTGGCGTCGCGCAGCAGATCCACCAGTGCGGCCACCGTGGCCCCATCTTCCCCACCGATCTCGCCCAGGGCCTGGGCCGCGTGGCAGCGCACCGATTTCGTCCGCCTCCTGCAACAACACGGATCAATCGGGGTGCGACCGCCGCCGCGTCCGGACCGATTCGGCCCAGCGCCAGGGCCGCCTGGGCCCGCACGGCCGAAGTCGGGTCTCCCAGGGCAGTCTCGAGCGTCGCCACGGCCAGTTCGATCGGTCGGCGGGCGGAGCGGGGGCCGGTCGCTTTTTCCGCCAGACAGACTGCCAGATCGCTCGGCCCGGCAAGCCGCGCCGTCGGCCAAGGCCGCGCTGGGTGCGCCCGGAGCCCGTGCCTGGACCTGCCCAGCGAGCCCATCGCCGCGACAACGCTCTGGCGCACCACGTCGCTGGGATCTTTGACGAGCGCGGCCAACGCGGCTACCGTCTCCACGGCGTGGAGGTGGCCCAGGGCGGCGGCGACGATCGCCCGTACGTCCTCGTCTGGGTCGCGGAGATGACGGACCAGGGCCGGTATGATCGACGGGCCGATCGTTTCCAGGATCAACGGGATCTCTGTGCCGTTGCTCCTTGGTCAGCGATGGAACCAGGCGCAGTGACCTCAAGAGCGGGCCGATGGCCACGGGCCGTAAATCGGCAGCGCACTGCACGCACGGTCGTGGATCGGCTCGTGCGGGCTCCAAAAATCAGCGATCGTCTCCGCCAGCAGTTTGCCCTGTCGTAGCGAGGCAAAGATCTGATGGAGCAACACGAATGTGAAGAACAACTTGAAGCCGGCCAGCAGCGCACTGGCCGGCCATGCGGCGGGACGAACGAACGAGGTCCCCAAAATATGGTGCGATCTGGCCAGGTCCAGCACATCGATCAGGCCCAAGAATCTTCGTGAGCGCATATGCCAGGAAATCGACGTAGATCGGCTGCCTGCGCTCGTCGGCGATCTGATACCAATGCTTGCCGATCGTCTCATAGAGGCCCTGGTTGAGAAACGCGAAACCGCCGATCAAAGCGATGGCGGCGGCGATCAAGTAGGGGGATGCCGACCTGCTTGCCGTACCGCTCGAGGTTCCTCGCCAGTATCTGGCCTTTGAGCGGATTATGGACGGCCTTGTGGCCCCGTTCGACTTCGTTTCGTTCCAGGTCGATGCACATGTAAGCCAGGCAGGCGACGGCACCCATGCCCAGCGTCGCGAGGCCGCAAAAAACCCTCAATCCGGCAATCGACCACCGGCCACGCCGCCCAGGAGGAAAATTCCGCCGACGATGACCAGGAATTCCTGCCATGAAGCCCACGCGAACCATCGCTCCCAGATGCAAGAAGCCTTTGCCGATCCCCGTCCGCACGACCTCGCCCAGACCACGCAAGGCCCAGCCTAAGACGCCCATCTGGTAAAGGATCGCGGCCGACGCCACGGTACCCGCCAGGGTCGCCAGCAGCAGGTACGATGTTTGAGTTTGTTCCAGCCTGACGAACCAGGAGGTATTCATATCACAGCCGCAAGGCCGCCTGGTGCCCACTGATCGCCCGCACGAGGATAATCAAAACGCAGGCGCCGACGAATGCGACAAGGATGCTCCCCCAGAACCCGGCTGCCCCCTCGACGAAGAAGCTCAGGATAAGCCCGCCGACGAAAGAGCCGATCAGGCCGACGACGATGTCGCCCATAATTCCGTAACCGCTTCCCTTCATCATCAGACCGGCCAGCCAGCCCGCGATCAGGCCGACCACGAGCCAGGCGATGAT
This sequence comes from uncultured Isosphaeraceae bacterium, assembly GCA_963850935.1. Lineage (GTDB taxonomy): Bacteria > Planctomycetota > Planctomycetia > Isosphaerales > Isosphaeraceae > CAWFRS01. Next base: position 33,975 of record CAWKNT010000010.1, on the reverse strand, counting down.
CCCTCCCGGTGAAAGCACAACCGCGAAAATCATGTTACCCATCGCCATACGCCTTCTTGTGCCATTGTGGGCAGTAAAAACCGCTGTCATCGCTTTTTATGTGAAAATTCGGTGATTTCTTTTTCCGCCTGCTCGCGCGCGTAGCCATATTTTCGCTGGAGGATGCCGGCGAGCTGGTCGCTCTGACCGCCGAAAGTCGTCAGATCGTCGTCGGTCAACTTGTCCCACTCTTGCTTCACCATAACCGTGAACTGTTGCCAGTCGTTGGCGATCTGATACCACGTCATGAGGCGGCCTCCTCGGAAATCAAACCCACAGTTGGCTCCTCTCAGCTCGAACCTCATGACCCTTCTACCCTTCAAAATGAAAGGTTGGGCCCTCCTCGGATCCATTTTCGGTCGAATCCACAAAAAAAACGGCGTGGTCGAATACCTTCAGGTATTCGACCACGCCGGCTTACTCGCCAACGAGCCTCCCGGCCTATCCCGGGCTGCCCTTCATCTAGTCGTCCGACAACGTCTACTCAGTGTTTTGTGGGAGCCGATCGCCAGTCGACATGCGGCTCATCTCCCTCTTTTATTGTGACGCGCCGAACGGAAATAGCAAGTGAATTGTTTGTAGATTATTGATATCGACATGGAAATAAGTCGCCATCGCTCTCCGGGTCGAGCGAACGGAGACTGTTGTACGTTCCTTCGACCCGCGTAACACGCGCCCCCCGGTGCGGCCGACTTGAGGCAGTGAAAATCGATGTCACCGTTTTTTCTGCGAGAATGCCGTGATTTCCTTTTCGGCCTGTTCGCGCGTAGCCGTATTTTTGCTGGAGGATGCCGGCGAGCTGGTCGCTTTGACCACCGAAAGTCGTCAGGTCGTCATCGGTAAGCTTATCCCACTCTTCCTTGACCATGGCCGTGAACTGTTGCCAGTCGTTGGCGATCTGATACCACGTCATGAGGCGGCCTCCTGGGAAATCAATGTGTCTGCGGGACAAGGGCAGGCTGAATTTAGATACTCGCGGCGTAATTTTCCCAGTCGCATTTTCCCGTTGCGGCGAATGAAGACGATGTTTCACGAAGATTTCACTGTTATCCTGACCGTACGCGCGGTTATCAAAGTACGCTCCTATGCGCGGCGACCGCAGGCGCCATCGCATGTGGTAAGCGGACGCCAATCGCGGATCTGGTGAATTCATTATACCACTGACGCCCGACGTTCGGTTGAATTGGCGCAACGATATCGATCGGGAGGGAACGAAAATGACTGGTGCTTTTCCCCGAAAACTACTCGTGCTCGTCATGCTTGGCACGTTTGCCGACACGGCGCGTGCGGCGGACTTGGTGGCTCTCTCACCTCAGACCTGGGAACGGTACATTCCGCAGGGCAAGGAAGTTGACGGGATCTACGGTGATTTCGCGCTAACTAACGATCAGCTGATGGCGGTGGTCGCAAACCCCATTCACGGCCGCAATGCCAATATGACCGTTCGCAACGTTGGTGGCTGCTTGATCGATCTGACCCGCCGCGACCGCCAAAGCGACCAGCTCTCCGCCTACTATCCGGCGCGCAGTTGCGTGACCTGAAGTTCGCCGGCATCGACGTCGAAGCGCCGACCTTGTACGAAGTGGCCGAGCTCGACCGAGTCTTCGTCAAGGCGCGGCGGATTACGCTGCGTCTGGTCGCCGCGCCGAGGGAGAAAGATCCCGATGTCGAAGTCTCCTACACCCTGGAGGACGGCTGGCCATACGTGCTGGTTACGACCACCTTCTCGAATCGGAGAGAAAGGGCAGTCGACGCCGAATTGGTTGATGCGATTCGCGCCGATCACTCGTTCGAGTTCAGCCCGGAGGCACCTGCCGGCCTGTTCTGGGCATACGACAAGCATTTCGGCCAGGCGTACGGCGTGATCGCCGACGGGCATGAGGTCGTGAGTGCCAAAGCAAGATCGCTGCTCTTGCGGTACCGCGACGGCGACGGCAAGGTGGCCGTCAGGCTTGGCCCTGGAGAAACTTACCGGCTGAGCCGTCGAATCGTCGCCGGCTCAAATCTCTTTGATGTTCGACGCGTCGCCGACAGTCTCACCGACAAAAAGGGCCGGCTGGTCCGGATGCAAGTGAAGGATACGGCGGGCCGTCCCATTCCCGACGCCGACGTGGTCATGACCGAGAACGGCAAGCCCTATTCTTGGGGCCGCACCAACCGCGAAGGGCACATCTCGATCGATGTGGGCGACCCGGCGGGAACCCTGACCGTCTCTGCCCTCGGGCGCGAATCGAAGGAAATCACAATCGCCCGCGACGTTCCCGAATCGCTTGTTGTCGAGCTCCCCCAGGCTGCCTCGGTCGTGGCCCGAATCACGAGCGACGCAGGAGAGCCAATTCCGTGCAAGGTCCAATTCATCGGCCGCGATGGGACCAAGAGTCCTGACTTCGGCCCCGACAGCGGCGAGCACGCGATCAAAAATATCTACTACAGCCACGATGGCCGCTTTCGATGCGAGTTGGATCCTGGATCTTATGATGTGATCATCAGTTATGGTCCGGAATATGACGCGGTTTTCACGCGCGTTGATACCGAGCGCGGCAAGGACGCGGTTGTCGAGGCGAAACTGGTTCGATCGGTGAAGACTGACCATTGGATCAGCGCTGATTTCCACAGCCATTCGAGCCCGTCAGGCGACAACACATCCAGCCAGCTCGGCCGCGTGCTTAACCTGCTCTGCGAACACATTGAATTCGCGCCATGCACCGAACACAATCGCCTCTCGACTTACCATCCTCACCTGCGTCTTTTGGGGGCCGAAAAACGGATGGCCACATGCGTCGGCATGGAGTTGACGGGGCGCCCGCTGCCCTTGAACCACCAAAACGCCTTCCCGCTCGTGATGAGGCAGCACACTCAGGACAATGGGGCGCCTACCGCCGACGACGATCCCGCGATCCAGATCGAGCGATTGGCCCTCTGGGAAGGTGCCAGCGAAAAGCTGGTCCAGGTCAACCACCCCGACATCGGCTGGATGTTCCGCGATCGCAACGGTGACGGCAAGGCTGATTCCGGATTCGTGGGGATGCACGGGAAGATGGACGTGATCGAAGTCCATCCCCCCCATACGATCTTCGACGCGCCGATGACCACGTCCGCAGGGCAGACGCAGAACAACACGATCGTCAACTGGCTCCAGCTCTTGAACAAAGGCAGGCGCATCCCCGGCGTGGTCAATACCGATGCCCATTACAACTTTCACGGCTCGGGCTGGTTGAGAAACTATCTGAAGAGCCCGACCGACGATCCAGCCCAGATCCGGACGCTCGACGTCGTGCACGCGGCCGAACGCGGGAACCTCGTGATGACAAGCGGCCCATTTATGGAGGTGAGTCTCCGCTCGTCGGAGGAATCGCACGTCGAAGCTTTCCCCGGTGATAACCTATCCGCCCGCGGCGGGGGGGCGACGCTCAAGGTGAGAGTTCAGTGCCCGAATTGGTTCGACGTGGATCGCGTTCAGGTCTTCTTGAACGGCCGCCCGTCCAGTGAACTCAATTTCACGCGCCAGTCGTCTCCAGGCCGGTTCTCGGACGCGACGCTCAAGTTCGACCAGGAAATCCCGATTCACCTTGAGCGCGATTCCCACGTTATTGTGGCGGCGATCGGTGAGCGGTCGAAGCTCGGCCCGGTGGTAGGACCGGAGCACGCGGACGATCGGCCCGTCGCCGTCTCCAACCCGATCTTCGTGGATGTTGATGGCGAGGGCTTCAAAGCGAACGACGACCCGTTGGGTGAGCTGCCCGTCAAAGGCGGGCAATGATCCAACGCGGGTGACGGCGGGTTGATCGCAAGGATCGATTGCTGGGATAATCTCAGCGCGACCGCGGGCTGGGCCGCCCCACTTCGAGTCGCGGTTCGCTCTGTCGAATGTGCCATCGGCCTTGGCCGGGAAATGCACCGATGACCCGACGTTCCTTCCCACCTGGCGAACTTTTCGTTGGGTTGTTCGCGCTCGAGCGAGCGGCGATCGATCCGGGCCAGCTCATTGCCGCTTTTGAGACGTGGCTCGAGGCGGAGGGCCAGACCATGGGGGAGATACTCGTCGAGCGGGGGATCGTCGATGAATCAAAGCTGGCCGAGGTCGAAAAGCTCGTCGCCGACCGGCTGCGCCATCGTGAACGCTCACGGGTCGAGGGGCAGGAATCGCCGGCTTTGAACGACCCCCTGCGCGACGGCGACGTCCCGACCGACGACCCCGATCTTTCCGCCACCGTCGCCTATGTCGCGCGTGATGATGACAGGGAGGTTTCGGGCCCCAGCGGCCGCCCAGAGCGGGCAGCATCCCCAGAGGAACGATTTCGCGTGATCCGTCCGCTCGCACATGGGGGATTGGGCGAACTATTTCTGGCTCTGGACCCGGAACTCGATCGAAAGGTCGCACTCAAAGAGCTGCGTGACTTTCACGCGCATGACCCGATCAGCCAGTCGCGTTTCCTCCTGGAAGCAAAAGTCACTGGACGGTTGGAGCACCCGGGAATTGTGCCAGTGTATGGACTGGGTCGGCATGTCGATGGACGCCCCTATTACGCCATGCGATTTATCGAGGGAGAAACACTCAAGCAGGCGATCGAGCGGTTCCACCAGCTCGTGGATGCCGGGCGCGAGCCGGGCGCCCGTGAGCTGGCGTTCCGCAGGCTCCTGAACAGCTTTGTCGACGCTTGCAACGCCGTCGCCTACGCTCATAGCCGCGGCGTTGTGCACCGAGATCTTAAGCCCGATAACATCATGCTCGGTCCATTCGGCGAGACGCTCGTTGTCGATTGGGGCATCGCCAAACCGCTGGCGGAAATCGCGGGCAAGGAGGCAGATACATTTTCACCGGCCGCGCTTGCCGAGGAGTCTTCATTAACTCGGCCGGGCACGGCAATCGGAACGCCCGCGTACATGAGCCCCGAACAGGCAGCCGGCAACCTGGCCCGCGTCGATCGAGCCAGCGACATCTACAGCCTGGGTGCAACCCTCTACTGTCTGCTGGTAGGGCAGGGACCCTTTCCGTCGGGAAGCGTCGCCGATGTGCTCGAGCGCGTACGCCGCGGCATTTTTCCGGCACCGCGGCGATTGCGGCGGTCGATCGACCCCACGCTCGAAGCAATCTGTCTGAAAGCCATGGCGCTCGAACAACAAGAGCGGCACGCCACCGCGCTTGCGCTCGCCGGGGAGATCGAGGCGTGGCTCGCGGATGTTCGGTTTCGCGTCGAGCAAGAGCGAGCGCAGGACGACGTCAAACGGTCGCTGGTCCGGCTTTGCATCGAGCTGCGCTCACAATCTCTTCGGCCGCGATATGCCCGGCGAAGGGATGCTTTGGCTGTCCCGAGCCCTGGCGCATCTTCCCGCGGATTCGGCGGGTATCGAACACGTCGTTCGCACAAGCCTCTCTGGCTGGAATGCTGCGGCCAAGCTGGTCGAGCGAACGCTCGCGCATGGAGCCAGTGTGATCGCCGTGACGTTCAGCCCCGACGGACGAAGGCTGGCAACTGCGAGCGACGATCGGACAGTTCGGCTCTGGGACATGGCCAAAGGCGCGCTCTTGTCATCCCCGATTCGTCACGAGAGTATCATCCGTGCGATCACCTTCAGTCCGGACGGCGGCTTGATCGCCACGGCGAGTGATGACGGAATGGTGCGGCAATGGGACGCTATGACCGGGGCGGCTGTCGGCGGCCCGATCCGCCACGACGCCCCGGTAACCGCGGTGCGATTCAGCCCGGATGGCTCGAAAATCGCTACCGCAAGCCGCGCCGGAATCGGTTGCCTCTGGGAGGCCGCGACCGGCCGCCCCATCGGCGCAACGGCCGAGTTGCATGGCGAAGTAACGGCGATCGCATTCGATCCCGACGGCAGTCGGCTTGCCGCCGGCTGCGACGACGGCTGTGTCTGGTTCGTCAATACCGCTAACGGCACCTTGCTAGATGAGGCGCTCGAACACGAAGGGGCTGTCTGTGTCTTGAGTTTCAGCGCCGACGGGAGACGGCTGCTCTCCGGCTCGAGCGGCGGTCGCGCACGGCTCTGGGACATCGTGACAAAGTCGGCCTTGGCGGAGCTCCCCCATAGGGCGGAAGTCGACTGCGCAGGCTATAGTCCGCTGGGCCGTTCGGTCGTCACGGCGTGTCATGACGGCACCGCGCGGCTCTGGGATGCGAATACCGGCAAACCGATTGGAGAGCCACTCGCGCACCGCGGGCACATCGACTGTATTGCATTTAATCCCGACGGCACGATTCTCGCGACGGGAAGCCCCGACGGATCCGTCAGGTTATGGGGCGCCGACACCGGTCTACCGATCGGCCCATCCCTGGAGCATCGAGGCCGGGTACACGGGCTCGCATTCAGTTCGGACCGCAGACGTTTGGCGACGGCATGCGCCGACGGGCTGGCACGATGCTGGCGCGTCCCGGCGCCCGTCACGGGGGATGCCGAACGGATCGATTGCTGGGTACGCGTGGTGACCCAGCTTGAGTTTGACGATGGTGATGCAATTCGGCCGATCGACCAGATGACTCTTTGGGAGCTGCGCCGTCGCTTGCACGAACTGGGCGGAGCGCCTGTTAAATGAATCAAGATCTGACGCGTGGGCGGCGAATGCCCGCGGGAGCATTCGCCACCAGTCACCCAGACCGACGGCGATGCCGAACATCGCCAAGACAGACGAAGCGGGCTCGGGCACTGAGCGCGTATTGATCAAAAGCGTGTCGATCGCGAAGTCTCCTGGAAACGACGCCCCTCGGCTATTGGATGACCTTGCGATACACGACCGCCGAGTGCCAGGCCCCGGTGTCGCCGGGGTTGAACCCGGTGAGCTTGAGTCGATCGACCAGGAAGAAGCCGCGATAGCGGATCCTCTTGGCGTCGAGCACCGAGCTCGGGGCCCATGACGTCGAAGGCGAGCTGCGGCGGGCCCTGGGCGAGCATGCCGATGTTCCCCTGCCGCTTGACCTGGAAGAACCCGACCGTGACCCAGACGGCGTACTGGTGCGTCCGCACCGTCGTCAGGTTCATCGCCTTCTGGAGCAACTCGGTCCGCCAGTAGGGGTGCTGGCGGTCGTCGGTGTTCCCGCTGCCGCCGGTCGTGGAATTGGCGCCCAGGTAGGGGCCATTCAGCTGCGGGTTCGGGGGCGCGGGGACCGTACCGTACCCGTTGAAGGGTACCAAGTTGCCCGGTGTCACCGTCACGTTCCCATAGGGAAAAGTATTTTGGATCGTCGTCGGCGGCAGGACGCCTGTGGTGGACACCAGTGGTGCTGTGTGATTGGCATTCGGGAAGTACACCCCGCCGGACCACATCAGGCTATTGAACCCGTTGTTCAATGTGTACGTCGCAGAGGTCGGCACCACCTGCCCCGATTGGTTGGGGACCGTATTGTTGATCCACGGGTCGCCCGAGTCGGTCGCGTTGCTCACGGCCGGCGGGACGACGGTACCGTCCCCGGGGTACAGCAATGCCTGCATCTGGCCCGCGCCGTAGGCGTCGGGGATCTGGAACAGCCGGGCCGGCGGGATGGGCGGGGGCATCGCGATCCCCTTGGCAGTGATGGTGTTGCCCGGGAATTGGGAACGCCACGTTGGCCGGAATGGGCACGCCCTCGGGGACCGTGTTGGGCCCAGCCGGATAGACGGGGTAGGGGCTCGTGACCCCGGGTTGGCTCGTCGCATAGCCCTGGTTGAAGAACGGGTTCCGGACGCCCGGATCGCCCGTGTAGCCGGCGCTGCCGCCGAGGAACGGCGAGTAGAACGACGTCGACGACAGGAAGTCGAATCCACCCACCGATGGGGTCTGCGTTGTGTAGAGAGCCGCGGCGTTGAGCGCGGCGTTGCTGTTCGCCATCGCGGGACTACTTACCGTCGATGGCGGTAGCGCCGCGGGCCGCATGATCGTGTAATCGATGTCGGGATAGGACAGCGAGTGGAACGGCCGTTCGGACGGAATCTGACCGGTATTGGCCGTCACGATCGGCGTTACGATGGCGCTATTCTCCCCGCTGATTCCGCTGCCGTAGCCGAATAGGTAGCCCGACCCGCCATGGCGCGACCAGAGGAACTGCGCGAAGGCCGCCTTGATCCGGTTGCCAACCGGGTACGGCTGCGCCGGGGTACCACCGTTCGCCGCGGCATTGATCGCCAGGCCGATCGGGTCGACGGCGGTGTAACCGTGCTGGATAGACTGGGTCTGGTCGGTCACCGGGTAGGCGTAGTTGGGCGCGCCGTTGGGCTGGATCGCGCTGACGACCAGCGGCACCGGCGGGGCACCCCTCGGGATCGGCGGGGCATTGTTGTTGCTCGTGGCCAGGGGCATGGCATAGGGCAACACAAACTGGCCATTCGCATTCGGGACGGAGAGCAACGGCAGTTCGATGGAGTTGAGCAGGGTCTGGTTATAGCCCTGGGACGCGTCCTGGCTGCCGAAGATGCTGAAGAACGCCTCCTCGTCGACGATCAGGTTGATGTTCATCAGCCCCGGCTTGCTATCCTGCCGCGCCCAGTCGAAGTTGGCCCCCTGGGCGACCGGTCCGATCGCGCCGATCATCTGGCTGGGGACCTCGAAGAACTCGAACATCTTGAACCAGCCGTCGCCGCCGGGCCCGCCCACGACCGGCACGCGGTTGGCTACGGCGAGGCTCGTCGCGCCCGGATCCATCTGGCCCCCGGTGGGCGGGTAGTAGAAGGTCGAGGCCCCGGTGTAGAAGAACCTGTCGACCAGGTAGGGGAAGGTATGGGGCTGAACCGGCTCGGGAATCGGCGGGTCAACCCCCTCCGGCTGGATGAGCGAGAGGGTAGGTAAAGCCGGGACGGAGGTCGGTAAGATGGTCGTCGAGCCCTGCTGCGGGGGAGTGACGAGGGCCGTCGACGCCGTCGCCACCGAGACCGACAGGAAGGGCAAGGTCGCCGTCGAGAAAAACGTGACCGGGTTGATGAACACTGGGTTGGGTACAGCGCCCAAGGCCAACGAGCCCTTCATCGCGAGATTGTTCGAGGTCGGCGTGATGGTCGGGCTGACGGTGGAGAAGATGTTGGCGGCATTCATCTGCGACGGCGCGAACTCGGCGAACTGCTTGGTGAACAGGCCCGGCGGGCAGCCCGGCACCAGCATAAGCTCGGCGACGCTGGAGAAGTCGCGGTCGTTGAACGCGAAGTAATCCCAGTTCTCGGCGCTGTCGTTAGGGAATCCCAGCGAGTGATAAATGTAGTTCGTCGACGCGGGTCCCTTGCGGGCCCCGTCGTTGGCGAACCCGCAGGTCCCTTGGTATGTCGTACCGCCTGGAGCAGAATAAGCGAAGTTCTGGGGAGGGGCGATTTGGTCGGTAAAACCGTAGCGCGTGTCCGGGGGCATGTTGCTCGTCATGGCCCCCTGGGCATTGAGCGCTCCGGCACCGGCATTCGGCATCGGCACGGCGTGCCCGCCACGATAGGGCTGCAGACGCTGGGCCGAGTAGATGGTGTTGGGATTGGTCGATACGGCGCCGCCGACTGGTGGGGTCAAGAGGCCGGCATTTGGTCCCTGAGTGGCGATGGTAGTCCAGGGTACACCCGGCGATGCTGTCCCGTCGATGTAGGGGAACCTCATCGCGTCGACCACGCACATCGGGTTGGTGGCCGACACCGGGGCGAACGGATTGGCGGGCCGTCGCAGGCAGACCCAGAAATACTGGGCCGGCGCGGTGGCGCCGGCGGGCGGCGCGACGTAGGCCGGCAGCTTCGCCGCGTAGTTGCTGGGCGGGACGAACTGGCCCTTGGCCTCATCGAAGGTGACGCCCGGCAAGACGCCCGGTTGCCAGATCGTAGCTGGCGGGGCGTTGCCAGGGCCGGCAGGGGCCATCGGGTCGAAGGTGCTCGTCAGGAACTGCGTCACGCAGGGAGAGCTCGGGGTGCTGCTCGTGTTCGTGATCGTATTCGCCTCGTTACCGCTGGTCGGGGTCGGGCTCCCGATGACGTAGAAATAGGTGATCGGAGGAGGGGGCGGAGTCAGGGTGTTAGTCGGCGGGTTCGGGTTCGGTAGGTTGACCGGCGTCATCGACGGCACGGTGGTCGCGCTCGGGCTGAGCGGGATCAGGGTGACGTCGCCGCCGTTGGGCGCGTTCGCGTTGTTAGCCCCCCCTCCGCCGCTGGTCGGTGTCACGGAATCCCGGTTCAGCGGGATCACCGAGTAATAAGTCGTCGGGATCGCGACCGGGGCTTCGGCGAAGCTGACCAGTTCGCCACGGTAGGGGTCGGGCCGCGCCTGCGGCGTGTCGGCCGTGAAGACCAGGTCCCAGCAACCGCCCGAGTAGGGGTTGCCCGACGTGTAGCTGAATCCGCCCAGGTCGAGGGTGCTGGCCTGGTAGGGCGGGGTCGTGGGGTTCGGGATGTTGCCGCCCGTGGGTGCAGCCGGGGTGGCTGAGCCCGGGATGGGGCCGTAGCCGTAGTAATTGTTTTGGTTGATCTGGTTGCTAGTCCTGCCAGTTCGCACGATGTTGTTGGTGTAGTCGAACGTGGGGTTGTACGAGGCGGTCAGCGTGTTGACCAGCTCGATGAAGAAGCGGTTGGTGTATTGAGCCGAATTGGGATCCGCGGTCCTCCGGCTCTGGAAGCCATAGGCGAGTACCTCGTTGATCGCCACCGGGTTGTATTCCATCCCGTACTGGTCGAGCGAGACACTGCTGCCGTCGATCGGCGCCAGGCTGAGGGTAGGGTTGGCCACCGGTGAGGTACTGGGGGTAATGAAGACATCCGGGTTCTGCCAGTGGGTCATCGTGGCGTCCGGGTCGCGGAAGTCGATGATATTGATGACGAACTGGCTGAGCTGCGCCAGCTCCTCGGGGGAGTCGACCGAGGTCGGGGGCAACACGCTCTTGAGGAGATGATAGGTGTCGCTGATCCACTTCTGGCGGATCGGCTCGTTGCAGTCGTTGGAGACCGGCAAGGGATAGTTCAGGTTGATCTTCTTGTCGCGGTGCGCCAGCGACGGCGTGGGGAGGACGTTGGGACTGTTGAAAAAATTCGGGTTCGCGCCCAATACGCTGAAGGTGGGGCTCTGCGTCGGGGTGAACCAGGAGTTATGGGCGAAGACGCCGGTGCCGTTCGGGAGGCCCGGAGCGCCGGGGTTGTCATTGGCCCAGACGAAGCTATTGCTCTCCCAGCTATCGAGTGCGTACAGCCGTCGTCGCCGCTGGCCGTCGATCGTATTGGTGAAACTGACCGGCGCGAGCTGCGACAGCCGGCTGGTCAGGCTGACGCCGTCCACATCGGCCTGCCGGTAGAGCCATTCCAGGTCGCTGGGGCCGTAGGGCGAGTCGAGCAGCGGATTCGGCGCGTAGAGGTTCATCTCATCGGCCTCGTTGACGAGACTGAGCCGCCTCGATGAGTTGACCTTGTTGTCGTAGGTATTGAAAGCGTCGGGATAGGCGGTGTACGTCGGATTCTGATTCTGATCGATCGGCATGCCGCCGGCGAGCGGCACGTTGGGATTCGTGCCGTCCGCGACAGCACCCGCGACCTGGAACAGGTTCGGCAGCTTGGAGAACTCGTAGCCGTGGAAGGGATTATTGGTCACGTCGGGCTGGTAGGTGGTCCCCGCCTGCCAGGGCGTGAGCGTGCCGTCATTCCAAGTTCCATAGCCGATGGCGCCGTAGTTGTTGCTCTGGGTGATATTGATCGCGCCGGCGACCCCGGCCGGGCGGTTGTATCCGAAGAACTGAACCCGGCCGTAGTTGTCGGCGCCGGTGTCGCTGGGAGGGCCGGTCGCGGTGGTCCACATCCCCACTCCACCCCTGCCGTTGATGTCGAGCGGGGTCACGAACCGCCGCATCCGCTCGACCGGCAGCAGCAGGGCCCCGGCGGCGTCGTAGAAATCGAGATCGCCGATTTCACCGGTCAGGTCGGGCAGGGAAGAAATCGAACGCGTTGAAGTTGTCATCGGCCGCGTCGCGGGGGAAGGGGGTGTTGGCGTAACCGAGGTTGTTGAGCAGGTCGGTGGAGTCGAACGAGTAACCGGCTCGGACCGGGTTGTCGTAATTCGGCTGGATCAGGCCGGCCGGGGTGCCGCTGGGGGTGTTGAACGGGACCCCCGGGACCGACGCCGATTCGCCCCATCGCCCGGCGACTGGCGGCGTTGTGCGCTGAACGAGCGGGATGTTCGACGGGTCTGGGGAAAAGGGTATCGCCGCCGTCCGCGATGCCGTTGGGCAGGTAATAGGCGATACCCGGTCCCGTACCGCCCGGCCACGAGCCGTAAACGATGTTGTCGTCGCCATTCACGGCCGTGTTGGGCGCCAGCAGTGGATGGATCTGAGGCCGAGTGCCGGCCAGCAAGTTGCGGAGTTGAGTCAGGCGAACGTCGATCCCGGCGTTGTCGACCTGCGTGTTGCTGGTGAGCGGCGGCGCACCGTTGCCGGTGACGTTGAATGGGTCGGCCTCCTGGCCGAGGAGGAGGGCGTTCTGGAGCCCGTAAGTCGGGTCGATTTCGCTCACCGAATTCCCGAGGTGCTGGGCGTGGGTGGCACCGTCCTCGGCGAGGTTCCCGGCGGTGTTGAGCGGGATGCGGCCATTCAACCCGATCACCATGAAGGCGAAGAGCGGCTTGTACAGGTTGCCATTGGCGTCGGGGCGGGCCGGGTAGCCCAGGTCGAGCCAGACCGAGTCGTTGACACCGTCCCCATCGTTGTCGACGTCGTAGGTGATCTTGCCGGTGTTCGGATCCGGGACCAGATCAGGGAAAGTGGCCGCGTCGTGGCCGTCGGCCGCGACCGGGCGGAGGATCCGCCCCAACGAGTCGAGATTGGGCATACCGAGCGTACCGTTCGGGTACCGGAAGCCGCCGGAGGTCCCGTCCCAATCCATGAGATGTGCGGCGTCCTGATAACGCACGATCCCCGGCCGGTGGAACGAAGGGATGATCACTTGGCCGTCGGCGCTCTGGATGGCCAGGAACCAGTTCTCCAGATCGCAGGCGTCGTAGTCCTCGTCCATGCCCACGGCGTTGGGATCCAGACCGTTGTAGCGGAAATTGCCGTAGGTCGAATTCGGCACGTTGAGCGTGAGGTTGGCGAAATTGCCGTTGTTGATGGTGACAGCCGTGCTCTGTGTACCCATCCCCGGCCCGTTGAACGCGTGCAGCCAGCGGCCATCGAGGATGAAGGGGATGTTGGGCACGGGCTGGACCAACTGGTTGTTCACGATCCCCTGGGTGGGATTGTTCAGCCCGGTCGTGGCGTCGACCCCTAAATTACTGACATAAAAGGTGTGGTATCCATGGCCGCTGTAGCTGGTGAGGTTGCCGAACTGCCCAAAGTCGTCGATCAGAATTTCCAGCGTCTGGTCAGGAGATCGGGGGATTGGCGATCCCGGGACGGTCAGGCGCATGAGCCAGCGCGTGAAGTCATAGCCGAAGAGGGCTTGGCCGTTGGCCGCAAAATTGCTCGGAGCCGGAAGCCACGTCTGTATCGCGTAGTAGCTCGTCGCCGGCTGCCCCTGCATCGTGATCGTAACCGGACCGGCGGCCTGGATCGTCATGGGCCCGCCGGCTGGGTTGACGGTGAGAAAGCCGTTGTTGCCGGCGTCGTTGCCGAACATATCCCGGGCGAGGCTGTGGCCGCGGATCACCGAGCGCGGGTCGGCGGTGTCGGTGATCAACTGCAGCAGGGCAAAATCCAGCAGCTCGTCGCGCTGCGGCCTGAGGACCGACTGCGCGAAGTTGCGCATTGATCCTGGCCTGGCCGCTGAAGGTCGCGAACGTGACCCCGATCAGCGCCAGCAGGCCCAGCATTGCCAGGACCAGGACCAGGACGATCCCCCGGCGAACCCGCGTGGGGTGTTGTGTACCGGCCAGCATGCGACAAGCCTCCCCTTCAACGTATCTGAGCGAATTCGCCAACAGCATTAGCGTATGGACAAGAGTCGCAAATCGGGCGCGGCTTGAAGCCAGCGCCCGCGGGCGGATGTTTCCCTGCCGGCGGGTTTGAGCCGCAGGCACCGTCGAGCCAGCCTCTCTTAAGGCGGCCAACGGCTCCTGCAGCTCAGGTCGCCCGCAAGAAGGGACGCCACCGACCTCGCTAGATTTTGCGTTTCGCCGCCTGAGCGGCAGTGGCTAGCTTGTTCAGGGTCGTGAAGAAGCCAGGGATCTGTCCAATGAAGAGGCCCGACTGAATCAGGGACTTGACAAAGGGCACTGGGCCGGCAAGGGCCGGGTTCGTGGGCCGGACGACCGCACACCGCGGCAGGTTCGTGCTCAAGAACGGGCAGGGCGTGGCCATGACCTGGTTCGGCAGGGGAGGCGCCGTGAATACGAGGCCGTCCCCGCTATTTACCGCAGGGATTTCCGCTGCCGTGTCGGACCAGATCGCGAGGTGCCATGCCTCCGTCGGGCCGATGTTCGTGACGATTCTCAGGACCTCCAGGCTCGTCACATTCAGACTCAATTCGGGGTACAGGCTGGTGCCCCCCTGCTCGACCGTGCCGAAGAAGAGGGCCGCCGTGTTCGCGATGGCCTGGATCTGGTTGGCGGTATAGTTGTTTTGCAGCGGGATGGCAGGCCGGTTTTTGATGGTCGCTAACTGGGCGACGGAACTTCCGAGGTCGGGATTACGGGAGCTCCGGTAGCGCAAGTACCAGCTCGTATCCACGTTGAGGTTCATCAGGTTGGTCAATCGCCCGATCGGCTCCGCCCCGGTCGCCGTGCTGCTGGGGAGGTTGCGAAACGGGTCGAGATCCACCGGTTCCTGGTTCATCGAGATCAGGAAGTCGTTGAGGAAGGCCTGGTGACTGATCTCGTCATTGGTGTTGGCCTGGATATAGCCCACCATGGCCGGGTCGATGTTGAGCAGCGCCGTCTGGTAGGCCGGGTTGTTATTGGCCAGCTCGGCGATTTGCTGCCAGAGGTCCGCCTCAATCAGCTCGGCTGCCGCCAGCAAGCGGAGAATCGCCACATCGCCGGGCGTGATCGCTGCGGCCCGTGCGCTGCCAGCCGCAGCAAGCGAAGCCCCCACGCCGGCCAGCGCCGTGGTCGTGATGAAGGACCTGCGTGGCATTTCGTTCGTACTAATCGTGTTCATGTTCTCTCCTCTCGAATCAAGGTGCATCTGAATCTGCAAAGATCGGACCCGGCGGTGAGGACGCATTGCCCTCAATATCCAACAGGTCAAACACTAAGTTAAATATATATAAAAATATATGAACAAATGCGCACAAAGTGCGCATTCGGCCTTACCCAAGCCGGTTGTATCCCGGCCGGGACAATGCCGATTGATGGCCCGTCCCATCTCCCGGGTGGCGGGCACTTGCGAGGAGACCAAGCAGCCTGTCACGTCCAGTGAATCGTTCGGCCGATCTTTCACTGAGGCCGCTAGATCAGATTCGTTTTTCCCCAGGCGGGGCAACGAGTGAGAAACACGGCACCGTCATCGATCGCCAGCGAGACCTTCAACACCAGACTCTTCGCTACCGCTCGACGGTCGGTTTGCCTTTCTCAACTGTTAAGAGACCTGAAGCGCTACGCTGGTTACCAGTTTTTTTGGCCGCCATGATTCCGGCTGGTGCACGCGGAAAACGCGAACAGTTCGAATTTTATTGCCTGGGTATGAACTCGGTAAGATCCTTGCCGATGCGCTGTGCCGGCCGAAGGGGGGCGAGTGTGAGATCGCCGTATTGAAGATTCGTGACCGGTTTATTGCCGCTTTGCAGGCGCAAACCCGTTTACTCGGCCTTCAGCTTGCTCTGAAACACCTTTTTCAGCTTTGCTAGTTTCGGGCCAATCACGACGCGGCAGTAGGGTTGCCGCGAGTTTTGGTTGTAATAGTTCTGGTGGTAATCCTCGGCGGAGAAAAACTCGGTGAACGGGACGATCTTGGTGACGATCGGCGCGTCGAATGCGCCAGAATTGTCGAGCTTCTTCTTGTATTCAGCCGCGAGGCGTTGTTGTGTGTCTGTGTGATAAAAGATCACCGATCGATACTGCGTGCCCACATCGTTGCCCTGGCGATCCTGCGTGGTCGGGTCGTGCGTCTGCCAGAACACTTCCAGAAGCTCTTCGTAGGAAACCACGGCGGGGTCGTATGTCACTTGGATCGACTCCGCATGGCCGGTCGTGCCGGTGCAAACCTGCTGGTATGTGGGATTCTTCACCGTGCCGCCGCTGTAGCCTGATACGACAGAGTGCACTCCCTTCAAGCGCTGAAATACGGCCTCGGTACACCAGAAGCAGCCTGAGCCAAACGTCGCGATCGCCAGACCCTTTGGGAGTTCCGCCGGCTTCACGACTTCTCTTGTTTCGGACTTGGGAACGGTTGATGCCGTGTGCTTTACAACGTCCGCCGTTTCGGGTGATGTTTCGGGCTTCATGTACTGTCCTCCCAGGTAAAGCGCGACGACCAAACCCAGAAGTATCCCCGGGAACGCGATTACGGACTTCGAATAGTTCATGAGCAACCTCTTCCGCGGTGGTTTCGCCTCTGGTGAACTCAGTAGTGAATCGTCGCGGGATCACTTCATTGCACGTTAAGACCGTCTCACGGTCCGCCGTGCATGTCTCCCGGTCGCCCAACATATCGACCGCCGCTTGCCTGCGCGATTCGCCTCAAATGGTCGCCACCCAAGCCGCCGGCGAGATCGACGCAATGGATCGGGATCTTTTTCGTGTTGAGCTTGGCGATCTCTTCGGCGGTTCCCTTGGGGAATTCGCCGTCGGACAGCAGGAATACGGCGTCGGGATGCAGCCAAAGCGCCTGTTTGACCGCGACACGCGGATCGGTCCCGCCGTCGGGCTCGATCTGTCGCAGCCAGGACATCATTTGATTCTTCGCCTGCGTGTCGGCAGAACGGGCGATCGGGCCGCCGGGCATCGGTATCGACTCATTATTGTAAAAGATCACCTCGAACTTTTGCGGCGATTGAAGCGAGAGGACGCTACGTCTTAACTCGATCGTGGCGCGCGGCATCCGATCGTCGTCGATCATGCTTCCCGAGCAGTCGACGACATACACGAAAAACAGGCCCCGCGCCTTAACGCCGAAGAACGTCGTCTGCCGCCAGGGTGGCACGTCGGTCCAGTCGACGTCGGCGTCGAGGCCGTAGCGATCCTGCGGTGAACCGCCGGGCGAAAGCAAAAACGGGCTCTTGGGCTGGCGCATCTCGGCCTGCGACCGGACGCGGACTTCTTCTTGGGAATGGGTCGTTGTCGAACGAGATTGGGCCGTACTCGCCTTTTTGGTTCGAGCCGCCGGTGACTTTGGCAAAGGTCCGCCTTGTTTTTTCTCGGCCGGCTTTGACGAGGTCTTGTCGGGCGTTTTGGTGCTGCCGGTGCATTGACGGGGCTTTGGGCCCCCGCGGGCGGCTGTGAAGAGGTGGAAGTGTTGACGCCGTCTTGGTCAGTGAGGGTGGTCACGAAAACCAGAAAAGCGACCCAGGCCACGGTGATCACCCCGCAGAATTCCGTTAAAGCGAACGCGCCAGGCTTGGCCGCTTTCCAACCGCCTGGCTTCGATCTGAGTTTATCACAAGTAAAGTGATCGAAGACAGCCGGCGGATGTGCTCTCTGCCGCGCTGACGCGCTGGTCACGGCCGCCGGCTAGCGGAGGTTGCCGCCATTGGCTCCGGGCCACGCAGTCGCTTCGATCAATTTCCCCTATCATTTAACCGGAATTTCGGCTAGCATACCAAATTGGTAGGTCTGTCGACTGAAGAGAGCGGTTCTGGCTCAATGAGCCCTGACCTTGTTCCCTCCCTCGCCTTTCCCACCGACAGGGCTGTCTCGCAGCCCCTTTCTCAGCGACCCGGAAAGACGATATGGGTCGGTTTGCATTCGCCCAGGAGACTAGCGGTGGGCAAGAAGTTGTACGTTGGGAATTTGACCTACGGGGTCAGCGACTCCACTCTGGAGCAGTTGTTCTCTCAGTTCGGAACCGTGCAGAGCGCTCAGGTCATTCAGGATCGCGCGACGGGTCGCAGCAAGGGTTTCGGCTTTGTGGAAATGGACACCGAGGCGCAGGCACAAGCGGCTATCGAAGGGCTGCATGACCAAGAGCACGACGGTCGGCGTCTCACCGTAAACGAGGCCAAGCCTCGCGAAGATCGTGGCGGTGGTGGCGGTTACGGCGGCGGCGGTGGCGGTCGTGGTGGTCGTGGCGGCGGCGGGGGCGGCGGCTACGGCGGCGGCGGCGGTTATGGCGGCGGCGGTGGCCGGCGTTATTGATCGATCGCACGCTGGATAGGGTGGCGGATGCCTTGCACGGCCAATCGCGACAAAGCCGCGTTTTCAAAAGCGCGGCACTCGCATCTCGGCTCTACGGGCACCGCCATCTCTTAAGCTCGCCATCGGAAGACCGCACGCCTGCGCGCACCACTCCTTTTCTTCCTACCGGACGGACCGGATGAATCCCAAACACTTCCACACACCGGTATCCACTCGCCTTCGTTGTCCGGTTTGTCATCAAGCTGTCTACTCGCGGGGTGGCATACATCCCCAGTGCGCGATGCGTCAGTCCGAGCCACCGATGCCCAAGATCGACAAATCAAAGGTTGGCGTGCCGGCTAGTGACGGCGTGATCGTTGCAATCGGCGACAGCGTGATCGATGCGACCTTAGTCGACCCCTGACAAATCGTCTGAAGCTATCTGTCGCGGGTGTCGCGTCGCAGTCATCGCCTACGAGTGAGACGACTGTAAACCACGAGCGTCCGCATTCGGCAGGTATCTCTCGCTGTACTGCGCAGATTGCCGCCAGCGTGGGTCGTCGCGCTTTGCGAAAGACCGATCTCGCGCCGTTGGCCGCTTGTGAAATGACGCCGGCCATCGCAGGAATTCCCGATGGAGGCGAGCAGGCGAGAAATAATCCCGCTTGCCAGCCTCTAGGATCGCTCTCCGCACTTTTATAGAATACAGTCTATTGCTTCGGGATTCGATAATTCACGGTTCGGCTCGACAAAGGCTTTGCCGGCAAGCATTGAGGCTGTCGGCATAATAGTTTGAGACTGCGCATGCTGGCGAAGCGGATCATTCCGTGTCTCGACGTCAATCAAGGCCGTGTGGTCAAGGGAACGAACTTCGTCAACCTCAAGGATGCGGGCGACCCGGTTGCCGTGGCCGCGCGGTATGACCAAGAGGGAGCCGACGAACTTGTGTTTCTCGACATCACGGCCAGCCATGAAGATCGCGCAATCCTCCTGGACATCGTTCGCAGGACGGCAGAGGTCTGCTTCATGCCGCTGACTGTCGGTGGGGGTATACGCAAACTCGACGACATCCGCACGCTTTTAAGCGCGGGAGCCGATAAGGTTTCGATTAACTCCGCGGCCGTGCGCGATCCCGAGTTGGTTCGCCAATCTGCCCGGCGATTTGGCAGTCAGTGCATCGTCGTCAACATCGACCCCAAGAGGGTCAAGCGCGGCGGCGGCGAGATGTGGGAGGTACACATCAATGGCGGCCGCATTCCGACCGGTAAAGAGGCCGTCTCGTGGGCTCGCGAGCTCGAAACGTTGGGGGCCGGAGAGATAGTGCTCACCAGCATGGACGCCGATGGGACCCAGAACGGGTACGACCTGGAGATGACTCGGGCGGTGGTAGATGCGGTTGCGATTCCGGTGGTGGCTTCCGGTGGAGCGGGTTGCCCAGAGCACTTGCGGGCGGTACTGGCCGACACGGGTGCAAGTGCTGCCCTGGCTGCCAGCATCTTCCACTTTCGGCAATATTCCATCAAACAAACCAAAGAATACCTCTCAAGCCATGGCGTGCCCGTCCGGCTCGTCGATCCCCCGGTTGCCGTGGAGGCTGGTGAGGGCCGGGCGAGTGGCCGCGAAATTGGCCGGCAGAGCGTTCAGCCAACAGGTCGACCCGCCGAAATGGTGTGAGTCGCGGCGAGCAGGGGACTATAATCAGCGAATTGAGGCAGTCTTCAAGTTTTTGATAGAGCAGGAGTGCACGCCATGGCGACCGTCGTCGAAGCACCCGTCGAAGCGATGCCCAACGAGCCTGAAGCCAACAAGCTCTTTCGGATGGTGATGAAGTTCAAGGGCTCGGACCTGCACTTGAAAGTCGGCATGGCACCTGCCATGCGGCTGGCGGGGGTATTGCGTGTCATGCAGCTACCACCGTTGTCGATCGCCGACATGGAACGGTTGATGTTTCCACTGTTGACGCCGCGCCAGAAGGACATCCTCGAAGAAACCGGCGGCATCGACTTTGCGCACATCATCTTTGAGCCCAACGGTGATGAGACGCGGTTCCGCGTAAATCTGTTCCGCCAGCGTGGTCGACTAAGCCTGGTCGCCCGACGCGTCAACACATCCATTCCCGATTTCGAGGGTCTGGGCCTGCCCCCTGTCATGGGTGAGATCGCCAGCCACGACCAAGGGATCGTGATCTTGGCCGGTGTTACCGGATCAGGCAAGTCGACGACAATCGCGGCGATGCTCAATTATGTCAACGGTCGTGAACGTTGCCACATTGTCACCATCGAAGACCCGATCGAATTCACGTTCAAAGACGACAAGTGCATCATCAATCAGCGCGAAGTTGGTATCGATGTCATCGATTGGAATACCGCACTCAAGCACGCTGTGCGGCAAGACCCGGACATCATCTTGGTCGGCGAAATGCGCGACCGCGAGACGTTCAACGCCGCCATGCACGCCGCTGAAACCGGGCACCTCGTGTTTGGTACAATTCACGCGTCGAGTGCTCCGTCGACAATTAGCCGTATCCTCGATCTTTTTCCGAAGGACATGCATTCGGCGATGCGGCAGAATCTGGCGTTCAATTTAAAGGCGATCGTTGCCCAGAAGCTGTTGCCGACCACCAAAGATTGGTCAACGTCGACGGGCCAAACCCGCGTACCATTGGTCGAGGTCATGCGGATGAACCCAACTGTACGCAAATTGATTTTGCAAGAGGAAGACATCAAGCTGGCACAAGCGATCCGGCTGGGCAAAGAAGAGGGAATGGTTGACTTCACCGAGAGCTTGCGGCAGCTTGTGGTGGGCGAAAAAGTTGAACGGGCCACGGCGTTTGAGGTTGCCCCCAATCCCGAATTGCTGCGCATGGCCTTGAAGGGGATCACGTTGCCTGAGGCTGGCATTCTGTGACGGCCGCGTCACGATCAGACGGCCAAGAGTCTCCAGAAAGCGCGGGTGGCCGCGGGCATCCGCATGAGATGGCGCTCGATGCGACTGAGAGCGTCGTGTTTTTGCTAATTGTCGAAAGAAGAATTACCATCGCTTGAGTCAATGCTGGCGTCGGCCGAGATCGCGAAGGGCGCCAGTTGTTTTTGTCCAGAGGCATCGCTCGCAAGAAAGGTCAGCAATGTTTCGCCTCTCCTTGGCGTTTTTTGCGTTCTTCGTTCTCGTCTTCGGCGCCGCCGGCCAGGTCTCCGCCGCCGAGCCTCTGCCTATCGTTCTGGCCCAGATTCACAACATGACTCGCGGCACGGGGCTGTACCTGAACCTGTTCAAGTTTGTGCCGGTGGTGCTCATCTACATTCTCTGGGCCTGGACAACCGACTGGGTCGAACACGATACCAAGGATCTCAATAACCTCAAGTTCGGCGTATGGAATAGTGCCGTCTTCTTCTCGGGCGTGCTGGGGTTGATCCTCGTACTTGCGATCCCGATTTACTTTCTCGGCCTGGGTCTCTTGCTGCTGGCATACTTCATTCCTCTGCTGACGTATATCTACGCACGTAACCAGACCGTGCCTGACGATCAGAAGGTGTTGACGCCATACCATCTCGGCGAGGTGGCCAACGATATCTTGCACAAACTCGGTATGAAGCCGCTTTTCAATCGCGACGTGGGCACGGTCGATCGTGCTGGTCCCCCGATTACGTTTATCGGCAAGAGCCAGGGAGCGACCAAGGAAGATCCGTCGCGCGTGCGCCAGGCCGAAGAGTCGCGATCGTTCATGGGGGCCAAGGAACTCGTTTATGACGCCGTGCTGCGGCGGGCAACCGACATTCACTTGGAGCCGACCACCGAACAGCTTTCCGTACGGTACCGAATCGACGGCATCTTGCACGCGGCCGAGCCATTTGACCGTCCGACCGGAGACGCGGTAGTCAATGTGTTCAAGGTCTTGTCGGCCATGGACATCTCCGAAAAGCGCAAGCCGCAGGACGGTTCATTCGGCGCCAAGCTGCAGGGCCGCGATCTCGATTTCCGCGTGGCAACCTCGGGATCAAAGGCTGGCGAAAAGCTCGTCATGCGAATTCTCGACAACACTGCCGGCATCACCAAGATGGAAGACCTGGGGATGAGGCCAAAGCTCGTCGAGCAGGTCCGCGGCCTGGTGACTCAGCCCCACGGAATGTTTCTCTGCTGCGGGCCGACCGGGGCTGGTAAGTCGACCACGCTCTATGCGTCGCTGCGGGAAATCGACCGCTATCAGAGAAACATCATCACCGTGGAAGACCCGATCGAGTATCACCTCGACAACGTCACTCAGATGGAGGTCAACACCAAGGCCGGCCAAACCTTCGCTGCGGCGCTGCGGTCGATCTTGCGGCAAGACCCCGACGTCATCATGATCGGCGAGATCCGCGATCAGGAGACCGCGTCGATCGCCTGTCAGGCGGCCAATACAGGGCACATGGTCTTTTCGACGGTTCACTCCAACGACGCCGTTACTGCCCTGTTTCGGCTCTTGGACCTGGGCGTCGAGCCGTTCATGATCGCTTCGGCCCTCTCAGGCGTAATGGGCCAGCGGCTCGTGCGCCTCCTCTGCGACGCGTGCAAGGAACCGTACAAGCCCAAACCTGAGTTCCTCAAAAAAGCCAACCTGCCGGTGGACAAAGTCGACGTCTTCTACCGTCGACCCGAAAATCCCGAGCAGGTCTGCCAGCAATGCGGCGGCACTGGCTACTTCGGCCGCACTGGGATTTACGAGCTGCTGGTGCTCACCGAAAGTATGAAAGATATGATTCGTGAAAACCCGTCGATCAACAAACTCAAGGCCGAGGCCCGCAAGAACGGCATGATCTATCTGCAAGAAGACGGCCTGCGCCAGGTAATCCAGGGCCGGACGTCAATCGAAGAGCTCTTGCGCGTCGTCAAGTAATCGGTCATTGGGGACGCGTCGTCACCGACAGCGGCGACCGCGACTGTAGGGCACACTTATCCGCAACACCGGTTCGAGAAAATCATCATGACGACCATCATCGATCTGATCATCGTCGGTTTTGTCCTGGGTCTTACCTATGTGCTGACGAGCGAGGGCCTGTGGGGCGCTGCCCTGATGTTTTTCAATGTTTTGTTCGGTTCGATGATCGCGTTCAATTTTTACGAGCCGCTGGCCACGCTGGTCGATTCGACCGGCATTCCGTGGGGGTTTTCCGACACCGCCTGCATGCTCAGTCTGTTCTGTCTCTCGGTGGTTCTGTTGAAAATGACGACCGAGACCATCGCACCGGCCATGGTGCGGTTTCCGACGCCGATTTATCACTTGGGCCGATTCGTTTTCGGATTCGCGGGGGCGCTCGTCACAATGGGATTCATTATCCTGGCGTTTCACGCGGCTCCGATTCACAAAAAGATCTTTACGACGGTCGGGTACGACAGCAAGCCCCCATTTGGCGCGGGGCTGGACCATCAGTTCTTGGGCTTTTTTCAGTATCAAACGGGGGCGGTCTTTACGACATTGGGAGCGGGTCAGCGCGATCCGCACCATCAATACGGCCACGGCGGTCCGGTAAAGATGTTCGATCCACACGCCCGGTGGCTGATCGATCACTTTGAAGCACGGCCCTACGGCGATGAAACGGTCTTTTCCGCAGCAGCAGCGCCCGAGGCAGCGGGCGGCGGCGAGGAGGGAGCCGCACAACCCCAGGGTGGTGGAGGAGGGCCCGGCGGGCGCGGGGGGCCGCGCGGCGGAATGATGGGACGAGGCGGCAGGGGTAGGCCCGGCGGAGCACCTCCTAACTGAACGCAGACCACACGCGCCGGTTATCGCCCGAACGGGTCGGCGCACGCACGATTCACGGGCTAGGATTCGCTGCGCCCGTCTTGGCAAAAGATCGCAGTTCCACCAAATCAAACCGCGGCCGCGATGTCTTTCCAATCGTATATTGCACCTGCATCCGGTAGATCGCCACCTGGCTGGTGTTGGTTTCGAAGACGTAAAGCGGAGCCCAGCCGTCGCTGTAGGGTCCGAGCGAACCGGTCGTCATCAGAAAACGAGGACGCGGTCCGGTGTCCAGATCGAGCTTGAAATCGGCAACCAGGTCGCGCTCGCTGAACGATTCGATCAGACGCGTCGAGGTGTTGGTTTGCTGATACGCAGGAACTGCGCCAAGCAGCCGGCCGCCCTTGTAGTCAAGAAAGTAAACTGCTTCGAGCGCAATGGGACCCTTGGCGGCTTCGTCGTAGCGAACGAGCACTGGTCCGGTAGCGACAATCGACTCACCCGACCGGTCGCCCGCGCCCGCATGCAGGGGTATAGCACGCCAACTCGCCAGTGCGAATCCCATGACCAACCCCACCACCAGGGCCAGCGCGGTGGGAACGTGGAAACGCGAAACCATCATCTTAGCGACTCCTTCCGCGGCCCAGACCCACTTCGTGCTGCCTATAATGTCAAGCGTACCGATACGGAATCGGCGGTCAATTTGCCCGGCTCCTTGATGCTGGCCTGGGCGCTTGGGCGTGCATTGTGCGACGATCGATGAATTGCGTCCAGCCCAAGACGGAATCGGCCAACCGCCATATTGACAGAGGAAAAGCGATGTCGTGCTCGGCTATGCTGGTTGGGTTGTCGCTTGTAGTTCAGGTACCGCCTCCATCTCTGAGTACGACGACAGCCCGAGAGCTCGAGGCAGCGCGGCGGTCTCTAGTGGCAAACGAGACGGCCCAGCTGAGCGAACTCGCCGAACAATTGGACCGCACGGGGGATTCCAAATCCGCAACGTTGGTGCGCGAGCGGATCCCCCGCCCGGTTCAGCGGGACGGACCAACCCGGATCATGCCGCTCGCCGAAGTGGTGAAAGCTCGTCCCGCGCAAAAGGGAGGTGAGCCGTGGCGCCCGCCTGCAGGAGATTGAATTGCGATCGAGCAGCGAGTTTTTCAACCTCGCGCAACGAGCGGCGAAGTCTGACCCGCCGGCGTACGCCCTGGCCAGTCAGTGTTTGCGAGCGGTGCTCGAACGGCAACCCGATCATCGAGAGGCACGGCGGCTGCTCGGGTACGTGCCCTATGAAGGAGGCTGGGCACGGCCATTCGCCGTCGACCAGCTTCGGCGTGGCTACGTGAGCCACCCAATCTTCGGCTGGGTCCTGTCAGAATGGATCCCACATCTAGACCGCGGCGAACTGCCTGCCCCTCCGGCGCGGAGCCAGAACAAGGCTCGGTGGCTCTCTGCTCACGAGGCCAACGACCTGCGTGCCAACTGGTCCCCCCCTGGCGCATCAACACCGAACATTTCCAAATCCAGACCAACGTCACACTTGCCGAGGCGATCAGTTTTGGCCGCCGGCTGGAGGCGTTTCACGACGTCTTCATGGTGCTCATGGCCGACATTCTCGGCGAAAACATCCCGCTGGTCCGTCGTTTCAAGAATCCGTCGATGAACGGCGAGCCGGGGTACAAGCCCCACTCCGTCTTTTACTTCGGATCTAAAGATGAATACGCTGACTATCTGACCCCGCGGCATGGGTCAGAGATCGCCCACAAGAGCCTGGGATTTTACGACCCGCCCAAGGCGGGTGCCAACAAACGCCTGCCGGCCTATTTTTTTCGTGACCCCAATGGTCAATTGCCGATGACGGCCACCCTCTACCACGAAGTGTCGCACCAACTACTTTTCGAGACAGCTGGCTCCAATGCCTACACTCGCAACGTGGGCAACTACTGGGTGTTCGAAGGATTGGGCACTTATTTCGAGACCTTTTCGCCTCAACCCGACGGCTCGATCGAGGTCGGCGGGCTAGTCGGACGCAGGATGGAAGAGGCGATCCGCTTGATGGCGGACCAAGGACGGGCGATCCCACTGGCGGATTTCGTTGAACTCGACCAGGGCTCGTTCAATAGCACGGATCGGATCTACGCCCATTATCAACAGGCGATGGCACTGGCGGTCTTTCTCATGCAGTGGCAACAGGGTACCTACCGCGACGCGTTCCTCGACTACGTTC
Organism: uncultured Isosphaeraceae bacterium; assembly: GCA_963850935.1. Lineage (GTDB taxonomy): Bacteria > Planctomycetota > Planctomycetia > Isosphaerales > Isosphaeraceae > CAWFRS01. The sequence continues at coordinate 7,863 of CAWKNT010000010.1, read as the reverse complement.
GAGATGCGTATCGCGGACGGATCAGGCATGGGCCGGGGGCGCGATCGCTGCAAGAGCGGTTGGGCCAATCTTATACCGTGGTCGACAGCCAGCTTCGCGCCTTCTTGAAGAACGGCGAAGATCAGCCCAGGCAACGCGAAGCGGCCACCGCTCAGCCTTTGTCCAGCGGGGGCGCGATCCGGACCGTGCCGCGAAAGTAAGCCGCCAGCCATGTAAGTCAAACTCGCCAGCCCGACGTCGTTCGCGCATGCAAGTTGGGACTTCGAGCGAGCCGTCAGGCTCGAACGTCTGACCTGCACTTGCGATGTCGACGGGCCTACATCGCGACCGCGCCCTTCGGAAGCTCTCGGCGCCCAAACGCGCGACGGGACAGCTCAATCATTCGCCCACATAGGGCATCAGCCCCATGAACCGGGCGCGTTTGACGGCCGAGCTGGCGGCGCGCTGGAACGCTGCGCAGCTCCCGCTCCGTTTGCGCGAAAACATCTTGTTCTGATTGGTGCAAAGCTTCTTGAGCAGGCCAATGTCTTTGTAATCAACATACGCGGGACGAGGGCAACCATCCCGAGTGCAAAACCGGCAACGATTCTTGCGGTTGCGTCCAAACTTCTTACGCGGCATAAACCTGATTTCCTCTGATCGAGCAAAAACGAGAGCGTCGCTCACCGGACAAGCCGATTCGATAGCGTCCGGATTGGTGCCGGCCACAGTTGCACGTCGACACGGGGGAATTCACGAGTTTAGTGCCCGGTTCATCCGCCGTCAAGCATTTCAGCCGTATCGGGGTGCGCCAGCAGAATCCGGCATAACCCCTGGCGAAGGGAATGGAACGGTTGCATCGGTTGTGGCGATTCTGCGGCTACAAAATGGCAGTAGATGGCAGTAGATGGCAGTTTTTGGGAAGGATCCGGGCCCTCCCGCCCGCGCCACTCAATCGAATCGAGCGCGGACCGGCCCCGATACCGTGACCCGTGTGCGGCTGAAGAACCTGTCGTCACTTGGGGGAAAAAGAGTAACCGATCTGGGCTGCAATGCCTGTCGATAACAGTCCAAGCTTCTGAAATCGTCACCGCACGACAACCGTCGGCGCGCACTTTCTCTAAAATCCTTATATACAATATACCCGCGTTTGCGAATTTCGTGAATGCACCTACGACGATATACCCGCGAATGCTAATCGCAGGTGTCACTGCTGATGGGACTTAAAAATATTTCCAAAATTTTATTTTGGAAATATTTGCGCACGGTAATCAGTCCATGTTGCCGTCGGCAGGGCCCTATGTCGCTTGCAACATGCCAAGATCCCTGCTGCGGAACAAGTCGGGACCGAAAGATGACGCGCAATGAAGCCTCCGATCGCCAATCGGCGCGTCATCGGCCGGACCGGTCTTGGCGCATTCAGAAGAATTTCCGCAAGGAAACTCTCCCCTGGAGCGTATCTTCATCATAAGCAAGGAAAGTGTTGGGCAGGCTTCCGCTGCGATCTATGGCTGTGGTCGGATTGGTCGGCCGAGGGCCGTATTTCGCGCTAAGCTCGTAGGGTGATTGATTGGCGACCGCTGCACTCGCGTCCCACGGCGAACTGCCAGCTCCAGGCAATGGATCAAATCCGAGATGACAGGGTTCGAAATCCACCCCGCCATCGGCATCGCTCGAGTTGGGTCGAGCCATCTCAATTCGGAGCAGGGGTTTTTCCTCGGCCCCGAGCCGGACGGTTCGCCTCCCGACAGGTATCGCGATCCGCAGGGCAACCTCAAGCGCCAGGCCGCCCGGTTTCGTGTCTTCAAGTGCCGTCGAGACGACCGAGGGAAACTGCTTGACGCCACTGAAATAGCGCTCGCATCGGTTCAACGCATTACCTGGACCGTGCACCTCGCGAATCGCAAAGGAGTGGCTCGCCGCCAGTACGGATTCAAGCATGGCTACCGAAACGGTGGGGTCACGAGTGACCCAGACGACCCGTCGCTCATCATCGATCCAGGGCCAGGTTCCGTGAGTGCGCCGGGCGAAAGCCATCGCTTTGACACCGGGCGATTCCGCAATACGACCGTGCCTCTTGGTGAAATGGCCATGCAGCCTGATGGCCGCCTGCTCGTACTCGGCGGCCACGGACGTTCGGGTTCAGATCCGCCTCAGCCCCGGCTCGACCTCGACATCGGCCACTTCGCCGACAATGAACATTGGTACGACGACATCGCGGACGGCCCCGTCACAGCGACGATCGAGCTTGCCGACGGCTCCGTCGCGCAGGCAACCGCATGGATTATCGTCGGCCCCCCCGATTTCGCGCCCGGGATCACCAACCTGATCACGCTCTATGACGTCCTCTTTGATCATGGGGTAAAGCGCGGTCTTCTGACCGCGCCGACCGATCTCTCCGGCCCGATCTCCTTTACCCGGCACGTGCAGCCGATCCTCGCCCGCTCGCTTGGATATCGTTGGGTCAACCGCGCCGCCGCCTTCGGTTACGACAACAACGGCCGGGGCCACGCACACGGTGAGGCCGGCGATTTCGCCAGCCGGTGGGCGGCGCTCGCGGATCCTTCGCCCCGGTCGAGTGAGCTTCGCGCGGCGTTGGCCGGCCGGCTGCGGGACCCCGATCAGAGTAGCCCTCCGATCGACCACGATCCACTGGCACTGCTGCCCCGGCTCTCCGACGTCGACTGGATGCGCTCGACACCGGGAATGTCCTTCCTCTCACACGCACGCAATACAAGATCATGCAGGCCTGGGCACTCGGAGAATTTGTCAACGACCTGGACCAGCCGAATCTCGACAATGAGATCCTCCCCGACGCTCTGACGCGCAGTGTCCCTCGAGTCGTGCGTCGGGGCAGCGCTCTATCCGGGTATTGAGGTCAATGGGTACATCATGAACTTCCCTGAGCGGTTCGAAGCAGGCGAGCCCTTCCGGATCTCTCACCAGGCCGTTCGGCCTGGTGAAGTGACACAGTTCAATGCCGTCCCGTGGCAAGCCGACTTTCACTATTGCCGTTGGGAAGAGACCCGGGGGGTAAATTGGCGGCGCCTGGGGTGGTGGCCGGCACAACGGCCCGACGACGTCCACACACGAGTCGGTTCGCCGGAGATGGTTCCCTGGGCGCGGGCTCGGTCCTGATTATCAGGAAATGATCGATCGCTGGGACCGTCTGGGCTTTGTGGTCGATCGCGGACGGCCCGGTAGCCCGTTTTTCGTCGAGGACGAACGAGACGCAAATGTGATCGGCCCATGAACATAGCGGCTAACCTTCCAGACCTGCTTGCACTTGCAAACCAGGCTGACGCCGAGCGCCGGCGCCGGGCAGACGTGATCGTCGTTGGCGGGGGGCCTGCCGGCTGTTCGACCGCCCTGGCCCTCGCTGCGCACCGGAATTGCCGTAACGATCCTTGAGCGTTCCCGGTACGAGGCGTTCCGCGTCGGTGAGACCCTGCCACCGGAAGTGCGCCAGTTTTTGACCGAGCTGGATGTCTGGAAACAGTTCCTCGAGGACGGACATCTTGAGTCACCAGGGATCGCGTCCTTTTGGGGCGGCCCCAACCTGTACGAAAACGACTTCATCGTCAATCCCTATGGACCCGGCTGGCACCTCGACCGCCGTCGCTTTGATCTCATGCTGGCCCACGCGGCCGAGGCGTCCGGAGTTGAGGTGTTGCGCGGGGTCCGTGCGACTTCCATCAGCCATATCGCAACCCCACTTCGGGAGGGCGAGCCTCCTGGCGAGCCGATCGCCAATCCAGCTCGGCCTGAGCCTCGCCCTCCCAAATCCGAAAACGGGCGTCGATTACATGCCTCATCCGCCGGCTGGCTGGTGGGGGCCGTTGTCGACGGGCAACAAATCAAGCGCCGGGCGGCTATACTGGTCGACGCCACCGGCCGGTCGTCGTCGATCGCATCCCGATTCGGCGGTCGTCGAATCGTGTACGACCGGCTCGTCGCCCTCGTTGGGCTATTTCAAGAACGATCGGCGACGGCTACCAGCGATCAGCGCACCATCGTCGAGGCCGTCGAGTGCGGATGGTGGTATACGGCACCACTGCCCCACGGATTGCGAATCGCCACATATCTTACGGATGCGGACTTGGTGCCAGCGGGCCGGCGTGGGCGCGAGCGGTTGTGGCACCAACAGATTGAGCAGGCACCCCACGTGAGGGCGACCGTTACAGCCGAATCGCGCGAGGCTGGCTTGCGCGTCGCCTCCGCATGCACCGCGCGGCTCAGCTTGGCGCAAACATCCAACCTGTTGGCAGTAGGCGATGCGGTGGTTTCGTTTGATCCCTTGTCGTCGCAAGGGATCATGTGGGCGCTGGAATCGGGCATGGCGGCGGCGCGCGCCATCGGCGCCTCCGTTCATAGAGATCGTCAGGCCATCGCCGAGTACGCTCGTTGGGTCGAGGCTGAATTTGGCGACTACCTGATTGTCAGATCAGAGTATTACACCGGTGAGCAGCGCTGGCCCCGATCACCGTTCTGGGGGCGCCGGCACGCGGAGGCGAGCGCGTCACGTGAACTACGAGCCGTCGAGTGAGTAAACTGCCAATCGCAGTCAGCGTGGGCTGATGAAAACCGTGGGTAATTCTCGCGTTTCTGACTTGGGTCGATTCTTCGAATTGGTTGCGCTCTCGGGCAGAAGCTGCCGCTCATTCGACATGAGGAAGGCAGGAAGGCAGGAACAGCCTCACGAAGCATCGCCGCTCCGATGATTCGCTCGGGCAAGGCGTCGTGTTCCAACGCCGACTTTCTTCTCTCCTATTTTCCTGGTTTCCTGGTTTCCTAATCGAACTTCATGAATTGGAGTCTCAGCCGCCAAAGGTTTGAGGATTCATATAGGCTGTTGAGTTGTTCGCTCTCCCTCCGTGCGCCACTCCAATGAATCGAAATCGCTCTGAGCTTGAGGACCTACTTTCCGCACATCTCACTTTGATTTCCCCGAATTCGGCCTGAGACCGATTTGGCAAAGGCAGCCCTGGTCGGCAAACATATCGGAGTTGATCGTCGCCTGGTGCTCTGCCGTCCGTGATCGTTCCCGATCGGCGACTGTCGTGAACTCGAGATATTCTTAGCCTTGTCCTGCGACCTGGCAATGTCCGACCGTGCGCGGTGATTGTCGCCGTAGTCACTTGTGACTCGGGCCATGAACGTAAGTCGAGCGGCCCACGACTTACATCAAGTCGCATCTTTATAAGTGAATCACAAGATTTTTTGCTCCTTGACGTCCTGGTCTTCCTCGCCATCATTGCGGCAAGCCTTGCAGCAGTCGGCCTGCCCGTCTACGACTTTGAGATGGCCAACATCGAAAACCGACCAGATCGCGGTAACACCCAAGGAGACAACCCGCATGGACGAACCTCGACGACCACGCCAACCCGGCGAGACGGCCCGATCGAAGAAGGGACGCCAGCACACACTTAACTCGCGGCGGATCGCCGCTCTTCCCATCCTGAACCACTTCCTGGGCCGTCTCCGCCTTCGGGCGTTCCTCAGCGACCACCTGCCCTATGAAGATGGCCGCACCCGCATCCCCACGGCTACGGCCTGCTCGTGCTGGTGCGAAACCTCTTGATCTCACGCGAGCCGCTCTACGGTGTCGGTGAGTGGGCGGCTCGCCATGAGCCAGAACTGCTGGGATTGGCCAGCGCTGAACTTGCCGCGTTCAATGACGATCGCATCGGTCGGGCCCTCGACCGCCTCTTTGACGCTAACATCCCGGCGTGCGCTCAAGGTCGCCGCCCACGCTGTGCGCGAATTCGACGTCAGTCTCGACCAGTTGCACAACGACTCGACCACCATTACTTTTCACGGCGACTACATTCGGCTGAGCGGGAACGTACCCTGCGAGGACGATTGCGCCTGGCGGTGACGTGGGGCCACAACAAGGACCACCGCCCTGACCTCAAGCAGTTGCTCTATATCCTCACCGTGACCGGCGATGGCGTTATCCCGGTGCAGTTCCGCGTCGAGAGCGGCAACGCCACCGACGACCGTTCCCACCAGGGGACGTGGGAGCTGCTCTGCCAGTTGACCGGGCGTCGCGACTTCCTCTACATCGCCGACTGCAAGCTGGCTACTACCGAGAACATGGCCTATCTGCATCAGGCGCGGCGGCCGGTTCCTCAGCGTATTGCCGCGAACCCGCGGTAGGACCTCGCCTTCCGCGTCGCCGCGCTGCGCCAAGAGGTGTCGTGGCGACGGATCCACGACAAGTTCGACGACGAGGGGCAGTTGGTCCACCGCTTCTCCATCTCTGAGCCTGCAGGGCAAACGACCGAGGGTTATCGGTTGATCTGGTATCACAGCACACGGAAGGCCGAACTGGATGCGGAGGCACGGCTGACACGGCTGGAGAAGGCGCTCAAGGGGCTGGACGAACTGCGAGCCAAGCTGGCCTCGCCGCGGACCCGATACCGAAGCCGCGCGAAGGTCGTCGAGGCCGTTGAAGAGCTGCTTCAGAACTGCGACGTCACGGAATGGATCTCGGTTCAAATCGAGGAGCAGGTCACGGAGAAGTACCGCCAGGAGCAACGCGGTCGACCCGGGGAGAAGACGAGGTACATCCGGGGGGAGAAGCTGCGGTTCATACTGAAGCACCGGATCGAGCTGGAGCGGCTAGACGAGGAGGCACGCTGCGACGGGACCTTCCCACTGGTCAGCAACGACCGCGCAATGACTGAGCAAGAACTTCTGCTGGCTTACAAGCAACAACCGGCGATCGAGCGACGATTCGAGCACCTGAAAACCGACTTCGTGGTGCCCGGTGTTCTTGAAGGAGGTGAGCCGGATCCAGGCCTTGCTTTGCGTGTACTTCTTTGTGCTGCTGGTCGAGGCGCTGTTGGAGCGAGAACTCCGTCGTGCGATGGAGCCCAAGGGAATCGAGAGCTTGCCCTTGTATCCTGAACGTCGTGCCTGCCGTCGTCCCACGGCTCGCAAGGTGATCGACCTATACGAGGATGTGCAGCGCCATTCCCTGCGGTCCGGCAAGCGACCCGCCGAAGTCTTTAGTACAGAGCTGACTCGACTCCAGAGGAGGATCCTGCGGCTTCTGGGAATGCCCAAGCCCTACGAGGGCTGATCCCGTCAGGCCGGCTGACAGCCACAGGAAATTCGGAGATATTCAGCGGGAGATGTGCGGAAAGTAGGTTATCTCACTACGCTTCGCAGTGAGGAGTCGCCTCTCCCCGCCGAAGACACGGCTCCCAACCGATGCTGGCCCGGCTTTGCCGGCGGACCTTAGCGTGGCTGGCTGCCCGCACTTGTAGATGAGAGGTTTTACATTGGGTAGTGAATCCTCCTTAGATACATAGAATCCTCTTTCAGTTAAGTGACGGGCATTCTTTTCAGGCCCATTTTCCTTCGTGGTTGGCCCCGCGTTTGGGTGGTTTTTGCCGTTTTTCAATAAGATCATCCGGTACCTCGCTATTGGCTATCGCTTAATGTTGCTTGTAAATGCGTCAGGTATTCGTTGTTGGAGGCAGACGCTTCGCGATAGCCTTACCTTGATTTATGTGACATTTTGGTAATCTGCAAGTATGCGAGAAATGCAATAGCGGCTGTGAACGCGGCAACATTCCCGTAGAGAAACCACAATCTCAGGCTTGGCCCGAAAACTGCCACATTGTGCGCGGTACCAGGCCCGCCTTTTGACAAGTAAGAACTTCGTTAATTTCCTTCTTCTCCACATGGTAAACAGGGAATTCCGTCAGGGATAGGCACATCTCGGAAATAATTCAAATCGTATTTGGGATCCAACGAGATTTTTTCTGTCGTGTAAGTGTCTCGACTCTGCACAACTTTCAAGCCTTTTGAAATCTCCGTGCGCTTGTTGAGATTCTGGTACCCCATTTTTTCGGGAACCAAATCGTTGGTTTA
>CAWKNT010000009.1:0-288828 GCA_963850935.1 uncultured Isosphaeraceae bacterium | reverse complement strand
GCCCTCGTGGCACGCCACATCAAGAAGCACGGCGACGACGCCCTTAAGAAGAACCCCGGCCGGCGATTGCTCGAATTGCCGCAAGCTGCTCCGCCGTTTCCAGGACGTCTGCAACGCCATCGAGTACGCCCACTCGCGCGGGGCGATCCATCGCGACATCAAGCCGGCCAACATCATCCTCGGCACGCACGGCGAGACGCTGGTCGTCGACTGGGGATTAGCCAAGGCCATCGGCCGAGCCGATCCCTCGGCCGTCGAGCAGACGATCGCTCCGTCCTCGAGCGGATCATCCGAGACCCTGCCTGGCAGTGCCCTGGGCACGCCGGCCTACATGAGCCCCGAACAGGCCGCCGGCGAGCTCGACCGTCAGGGGCCGCGGATCCGACGTCTGCTCGCTGGGGGCCACGCTGTACTGCCTGTTGACCGGCCGGCCGCCGTTCGAGGGGGACGACATCGGCGCGATCCTCCGCCGGGTGCAGGCCGGCGACGTCTGTGAACCGCGAGAGGTCGATGCGGCGCTGGAAGCGGTGTGCCTGAAGGCGATGGCGACCCAGCCGGCGGACCGCTATGCCACTGGTCGGGCGCTGGCCGAGGACATTGAACGGTGGGCGGCCGCTCGGGCGCAGTATCGGCTTCTTGCTAGATCTCGCCGGCGATCTGAGCGCGGCCCCGCGCGCATGAGGCGGCCATGGCCAATCATCGCGCCTTGGCCGTCGCCCACCCCGACGGCATCAAGGAGGCAGTCGGCCTCGCTTCCGGCCTTCACTTTTACGGCCATTTCCAGCAAGCGACCGGTCGAATGCCCGAGCGCTCGCCTCGTTCCGCGAGGGGCGAGCAATTAACGAAATCGGCCACGTGCTGAGGGTTACTGGGAAACCCGCGGAGGCGCTTCACGCGAACGGCCTCAGTTTCAGTTACGCCTACCGCGGCTGGGCCCGGGTCCGTGCGGGGCAACCCGCCGAGGCCGCCGCCGACCTGCGCCGGGCCATCGAACTGTGGCACCTGGATCCCGATACGAAATTCGAACGGGCCCAGGGCGCTGACGCTTCTGGCCGGGCTGGGCAAGGACCCGAAGTCTGGCGTGACCACTGCAGAGGCCGAGTCCTTCACCCAACAGGCCGTCGCCGCCCTGCGCGAGGCCGTCAACGCCGGCTGGGCACAACTCGACCTACTGAAGGAGCCGGATTTCGACCCGCTCGGCGGCCGGGGGGACTTCCAGAAACTGGCGGCGGAGTTGGAAGCCAAGGCCGGGCCGAAAGCCAGGCCAGGAAACTGATAAGCCCGACCGGCGGCCGATTCGCATGAACGACGTCACCCGCATCCTCACGGCCATCGAGCAGGGCGACGGCCAGGCGGCCGAGCAGTTGCTGCCGCTGGTCTACGACGAGCTGCGGAAGCTCGCTGCCGCGCGGATGGCCGCGGAGAATCCCGGGCACACCCTGAACGCCACCGCCCTGGTCCACGAGGCGTACCTGCGTCTGGTCGGCGACCAGCACTGGGACGACCGCGGCCACTTCTTCGCCGCCGCGGCGGAAGCGATGCGGCGGATCCTGGTCAACCATGCTCGGGATCGGAAGCGGCTGAAGCGGGCGGGCGGGCGGAGACGGCTCGAGCTGCTCGATCAGGTTGGTTCGCTCGCCGAGGATTCCGACCTCGTTCTGTCGCTGGACGAGCTGCTGACGCGGCTCGGGGAGGAGGACGCGGTTGCGGCGCGGGTCGCTCAGCTCCACCTGTTCGCCGGGCTTTCCGTCGAGGAGACGGGCGAGGCGCTGGGGCTTTCCCGGGCGATGGCTTACCGAAACTGGAAGTACGCCCGGGCCTGGCTTCGAGAGGCTTTGAAAAAATAATTCGAATTCCGTGAGACACTTTTCCGCTGGATGGGGCATTGAGAGTAGAGCCTGTGGGGGGGGACACCGGGGGACGCCCCCGCTCCCTCTTACGGGACAGAAATTAGGCCCACCCCCGGAGGTAAACCATGGCCGTCGATGCTGCACGAGCGAAATCCCTGTTTCTGACCGCGTCGGACCTCACCGATCCGGCGGAGCGTGCCGCCTACCTCGAGCGCGAGTGCGGCGGTGACGCCGAACTCCGTGCCCGGGTCGAGGCACTGCTCGCCGCCGACAGTGGCGGCGCACCCGTCCTGGATGAGGACCTCACCGCCGCGCTCGAACCAACCTCACCCGGGGCAGTGAGGACAGGCAGTAAGAGGCGGGCAGTGAGGACAGGCGGTAAGAGGCAGCGAGGACGGCAGCGAGGACAGGCAGCGAGGACAGGCAGCGAGGACATGCACAGCATGCCACGTGAAAGGCTTTAAAATAACCCCGAATACTTGTGAGGAGGACAGAATCTGCTCACAGAACGGAAGACTTCCTCCAAAAACACGCTGTTGCGGACCTCGCCGGTTCTCGCGAAGGGCTGGACATACTCGAACCGGACGCTGCGGCCGAAGCCGCCGATCGTCTGACTATTATGACCGCCGGGTCGCAGGGCATGGTCAGCACCCACGTTATGTGCCGCTACGCGAGCATTTGGGCGACCGCCTGTCCCCAGCTCCCATCGGTGTCGTACGAGAGCTCCCAACCCATGACGCCGCCGAAGCTTGGGAAGTCGTGGCGGAGGGGCTGGATCACTTCCGTGACGAGCTGGGATGCGGTCAAGTAGCCGTACGGCGTGCGGTCGTAAAGGTTGGCACCAAACATGAGTTTGCTCGCGTCGGTGATGCGGGCAATCTTCCCGTACCAGTCCTTTTGGTGGGTCGTCGTGTCGTCGTAGGACTTGTTATTATAGAACTGGTTGTTCACCCAGCTGATGTCGCCACCGACGGCGTCCCAGATCTCCTGGTCAGGCGCACCGGCATTGCGCCGATTTCGGATCCCAGTAGGGTGACTGCGGCGCGTGGGTGATGATTCGTTGTTTCGGGGGGAGCTGGCTCGCCAAGCCGCGCGTCAGGTCGATGAGGAAGGTCCTCCCGCTGTAGCCAGCGGTGGTCGGGTCGTAGAAGGCTACGCTGTCTTCGTAATCGATATCGACCCCGTCGAAGCGGTGCTTTGCCACCCAGTCGCCGACGATTTGACCGGCTAGGGCGTTGACGTCCTTGGCGTAGTGCGCGTAGGCCGCGGTGGGAAACGAGGCTCCGCCCAAGGAGATTAGAACCCGCTTGCCGGCGGCGTGCATCGCCCCGATGCCTGCGGTGAGCATGCCCGGGTCGTCCTTCTCACTGAGGCCCAGCGTGAAATCGGCCGTGTCGGAAGGTACCAGGAAGGCGACGATCACCTCGGTGTAGGGAAGGGCGGCCACCTCGTTGAGTGGTCTCTTGGTGTGGAGGTAGTAGATGACCTCTCGTCGTGCGGGGGGTTGCGCCGCATCGGCTTCGGGGTCGCTGGTATCCCGGTGGTGATGGTGTTGACCGTTGTGCATGGGAGTCTCCGTCAGTGGGGCCGGCGTGGCACCCCGCCAGCGTGACCACACGCTATACCAGCACCGGTGCCCGCATCAGGCGCCACTCCACGTTGTCACACCGGTGAAAACCCCGCTCATTCGATCCTGCCGGCCGGCCGGTGTCAAGCGCTCAGCGAGGGTTTTCTCTCTTCCCGAGGCGCAACAAAAAGCACCGGGTTAACGCGGTCTCCCCGCGGCAAAGAGGGGGAGTGAAACGAGGACGCGATTGGTTTGTTTGCGGGGGAGCGAAACCGGGTCGCGATTTGTTTGTCAATCAATCTGACCGCTGGATAGAATCCGCGTAATTAGCTTGTCGCCTCGGTCGCCGATTGGCTCGCTTTCCGTGGGCGGCCTTCCGGACGAACGGTCTGCTCCAGGCCGAGATCTTTTACCGTTTCCCGCACCCACTTCTCTTCGCCGTATGGTCGTCCTCTCTCGATGCTCACCCGCACTCGGTCTAATTCCTTCGTGGTCAAAGGAGCGTTGACGCGAGCCGTCCATTTCGCCGGCCGTTCCACCGGCCAAGGCGATAACAATGCTTTGATCGCCTCCGTGCCGCGCGTTCCCGACCACAGGCTGCCCCATCGCCACAGTTGCGCTCGATCGACCAGTCCCGCCAATAAAGGATTCCGCTCGACATACCGCGATAGGCTTAGCATTTGGTCGGCACTCTGTATCGGGAAACTCTTTAATCGTCGTTGCACGCGGGATGAAACGACAGGCATCGCGAGGAGAAAAGTCACCCATGCGTGGAGTGCTGCGATGCGTGTACTTTCAACCTTCAAACAACCGATATGGTGATCGGCAGATAAACAACATCAACGCCAGTGATTCAGGACGTGGATATGGTCGGCGACAGCCACCCGGGAGGACTCCAGGCTCGCAAGCGCAGCGGTGGTCGCTCGCTCGGTCAGGTTGTGCCGCGGGTCGTTGTCGAATCGGACGACCAGGATGCCCGGGTGGTGACCGCCGACGGCCACGACCAGGTCGTGAAGGGCGGCAAAATCTTCGTGGTCCCGGGTCAGCGCCGCGGGTCCTCGGCGACAGCCCAGGCCAGCACGCGAGCATCGTTGACCGAGACCAGTCCGGCGTCCATGGCAAGTAGGACGTCGTGCCCGGCAGACCGCAGACGCACGGCCAAGCGGCTGCTGCTCATATTCTCATCGACCAAGGTCCTCACGAACACAAAGGCCGGTCGAGCCCACGAGCCCGAACATCGGCAGCTTCGCCGTCCCGCTCAGCTTCAATCAGCGGCAGGTTATTCGCGACGTAATCGAGGGCTTCGCGCACCGCAACCAAGGGTACATCGTAAGAGATCGCAAACTCTTCGGGCGTATACGGGTCCGGACCGTGGACCGCCTCGTAAACGACTGCGGCGCAGATGCGCCGACCCTTGAGGAAAAGCTGACGATAGTTGGAGCGGGGCCGTGACTCCAAGTGCTGGTACTGCGTGACGGTCGAGTTCGACATGGTTCGTCCCCAAAATCTTACCTTAATACTACCCGTCCGCGCTCTGGTCGAGAAGCCCAGTCGTCGGGCGCGAGACGAGGCGGAAGGGACGTACAACTCACGGGCAGAAGAGATCCTTTACCATTTCCCGCACCCAGTTCTTGTCGCGGTATGGTCGTCCTCACTCGATGCTCACCCGCACTCGGTCTCATTCCTTCGTCGTCAAACGAGCGTTGACGCGAGCCGTCCAGTTCGCCGGACCTTGCATCGGCCAAGGCGATAACAAGGCTTTGATCGGCGGCTGGCGTCCCATTCGTCTTATCGGGTATTCTGAGCAACTGCTCGATCGTCATGAGGTTGTCTCATGCGTTCTCATGAAGCCGCGACAGAGGCCGGCGAGGTAGGTCCGGTCGTTTCACGAGCCGGACGAGCGCCCATGCCTCTCCACAGTCTCCTCGATCGGGAGCGTACGGTCGCCCCGCCCGGATTCAACCGCTGGCTCATCCCTCCCGCAGCGCTGGCCGTCCACCTGTGCATCGGCGAGATCTACGGCTTCAGCGTCTTCAACGGGCCCCTGACCCGCGTCGTCGGCATCACCCGCTCGATCAACGGTCGGGACTGGACCATCCCCGAGGTCGGTTGGATCTATTCGATCGCCCTGATCATGCTCGGGCTCTCGGCCGCGACCCTGGGCCGGTGGGTCGAACGCGTCGGCCCGAGGAAGACCATCGTCGCCAGCGCCTGTTTGTTTTGCGGGGGCCTGTGGCTGTCCAGCCTGGGCGTCTCGCTCCATAACATCTGGTTGCTCTACCTTGGTTACGGCGTCATCGGCGGCATTGGCCTCGGCCTCGGCTACATCGCGCCGGTCTCGACGCTCGTCAAATGGTTTCCCGACCGGCCGGGCATGGCGACCGGCCTGGCCATCATGGGCTTCGGCGGCGGCGCCTTGATCGGTGCCCCGCTCGGCGTCGAGCTGATGGGCTACTTCAAGTCGGACACGTCGGTCGGCGTGAAGGAAGCGTTCCTGGTGATGGGCGCGCTTTACTTCGCCTTCATGATGTTCGGCGCGTTCAGCTTCCGCGTGCCCGCGCCTGGTTGGCTGCCTGAGGGATACGTTCCCCCGACGACGCCGAAGCGACTCGTCACGCAGGCGGACGTCTCTGTGGACCTTGCCTGGAAGACACCGCAGTTCTGGCTCCTGTGGGTGGTGCTCTGCCTGAATGTCACGGCCGGGATCGGCATCCTCGGCCAGGCGTCGCTGATGTGTCAGGACATGTTCGGGGTGCCCGCGGCGGTCGGCGGCGGTTTCGCGGGCCTGCTCAGCCTGTTCAACATGGCCGGGCGCCTCTTCTGGTCGTCGACGTCCGACCTGACGGGACGCAAGGCCATCTACTGTGTTTTCTTCCTGCTCGGGGCCGTCCTCTATTCCCTCGTCCCCTTTGCCCAGAAGTATCACAGCGTGACCCTCTTCGTCGTCCTCACCGCTCTGATCATTTCGATGTACGGCGGGGGGTTCGCAACGATCCCCGCCTACCTCCGCGACCTGTTCGGCACCATGCACTTGGGCGCCATTCACGGCCGCCTGATCACCGCGTGGTCGATGGCCGCGGTCCTCGGCCCGCAGTTGGTCAACTACGTTTCGACTTACCGAATCGAGCACGGCGTCGCGAGAGCCGAGGCGTACAACGTGACGATGTACTTGATGGCCGGCCTCCTCTTGGTCGGCCTGGTCTGCAACCTGCTCGTCCGCCCCGTCGATAAGCGGTTCCATCACCGTGAGGCCGACGTCCTCGAGTCGCCATCGGTCAAGAGTTGATCTTCCCGCCAGACCCGAGACGAACCGAGACCATGATTCGCTCCGAGAAGAAGTCTTCACGGCTCATGTTCGCCGTTTCCTGGATTGTTGTGCTCATCCCACTGGGGTGGGGAGTCGTCCAGAGCGTCGTCAAATCGCTGCCATTGTTCCAAACGCCCGTCGCTTCGAAGATAATTTCGTCATCCACTATTAAATAGACATGAACTTATGATGCTGGCAAGAGCTATGACTTAGGAACGACGACGTCATTCCAATGTCAGCAAGTACGCAAAGAGATCGTGCAGCTCTTTGACGGTCAAAACGTCGCTGAAGTTTTCCGGCATGAGCGATTTCGCCATGACCTTGACCTCGTCCAGGTCGCGCTTCAATAAGGAATGAAACCGGCCGTTCTCTTCGTGAAGCTGAATGCTGAAGTTGGATTCATTGACGCGTAGTCCAGTAATCACATGACCATCTTTAGTGGCGACGATGACAGCCTCGTATTCGGGGGCAATTTCCCTCGATGGCAGCAAAATGGATTCCATCAAAAACTCGGCGCGGTGCCGGCTGGCGATCCGGCTTCCAGACAGCCATGTTTCTCGTGAGACCAGGAGTTTAGGCAGCACCGCATGGGCGGTCTTTTTTCGTGGGGTACTTGACACGGCAGGTCGATTTGATACTTTTGTCCACTACTGTCTTTGTGGACATGATCTCCACCGTGAATGCCCGCCGCTGTTTCAGGAGTCTCACTGATGCCCACATACGCCCGGCGCCAGATCGTCGTTGAAGATGAGGTCGGCGTTTATCATTGCATCGCCCGATGCGTCCGGCGGGCCTTCCTCTGCGGCGTCGACCCATATACCGGGCAGGACTTCAGTCACCGCAAAGAGTGGATTCTCGATCGGATGCGTGACTTAGCAGGGCTCTTCGCCATCGAAGTTTGTGGCTATTCCGTGATGAGCAACCATCTCCATCTGGTGCTCCGCAATCGACCGGACATCGCCGAGCAATGGTCGGCCGACGAGATCGCTCTGCGATGGCGAAGACTTTTCCCGCCCCGCGACGATGCCACGGGTGAGCCCGTCGAGCCCGTCGAGCCCGACCTGGCCATGATCACGGCGAACTCCGAAAGGCTGGCGGAACTGCGCAAGCGTCTCGCCAACTTGTCATGGTTCATGAGATGCTTGTGCGAGAAAATCGCCCGAACCGCCAATGACGAGGACGAATCAAGCGGAAGATTCTGGGCCGGCCGCTTCAAATCGGTAGCATTGCTCGATGAAGCGGCGATCTTGGCGTGCAGTGTTTACGTCGATCTCAACCCGATCCGGGCCGGGCTCGTCACGACGCCGGAGGAATCGGCATTTACCTCGGGCCGCGACCGGATCCGGAGCATGCCCGAGACCTCGACCAGATTGACTTCCAATGATGAACACAGCTCGCTCGAAACTGCGATCGCCCCGACGCCTGGCTCTGTGAACTGACATTGCAAGAAACGGCAACCGAGCCCGCGTCCACGACGGCCGTCAGTGCTGCCTCCCCACCGCAAGAATCGGCGTCACAAGCCGGGCCAATCGCGACGGCCATCGCGGACGCGGTTGGCGGCTCGCAGCCTTCCGCCGATTTCGGTCCAACCACTGGCGTCGCCGCCCCAGTCGAGGCCCCGCGGCGTCTGCGTGTGAGGGCGTCCGACCAGGGGTTCCTGCCGATCCAGGTCGAGCACTATGTCATGCTGCTGGATTGGACGGGGCGGGAACTCCGCGCGGACAAACGCGGGGCGATTCCCGACCACCTGGCCCCGATCGTGGAGCGGCTGGGACTCAATCGATCGAACTGGGTGGAAACGGTGCGCGGCTTCGGTCGACTGTTCAAGCAGGCGGCGGGGCGTTCGAGCTCGCTCGTCGATGCCGCGGCACGCCGTTCGCGGCGCTGGTTCCAGGGCAAGGCGGCGGCTCGAACCGCCTTTGTGTAGGCCACTGGCTCGACACCGAGCCGTCAACAGACATCTCCATTACGCTTTCAGCTCGAAGAGCGTGGCCGCCTCGCGCCCGAACTCGCTGCCCGGCGCGTCTCGACAGGGCAAACCGCTCAACCTCTCATGTCCAGTGATCACGCACGACACCCCGATCGTCTCGATACGCTCGGTCTCGGACCGCCTCACGTCTGCGAGCGCCGATGCCCTGGCCGATTGCTCCGACCCACAATTTGGTGGGATTTGGTGGGTATCTGAATTCATGGCCAATTGCTCCGACCCACAATTTGGTGGGATTTGGTGGGTGTCTGAATTCATTGCTCCGACCCACAATTTGGTGGGATTTGGTGGGTGTCTGAATTGAATGGCACGAGGTTAGCCGTTATGCCGCCTTGATGCAAGCGTTTGTGCGCATTAGGGCGTGGTTCCGTCAGGTATCGCTGCGCCTTGGGACGGCGTTTGTTGGCGCGAGGTTCCACTCGACCAAATCGATCACCGACTTCCTGTTGTGCGATCGCGCGAAGCATCGCTTGCAGCAAGAATTCCCGATCCGCCGGCGCTGCTCGCCGCATTGCCTCTTGGAATGCCGTGATCGTTTGCAGCGTGCCTTTGAAGCTCAGTTGCCGCGGCCGCTTTTCGTGTGCCTCGGCCGCCTGGGCCATCACACCTCGGATCAAGTTGTAAGCTAGTAAATGCATCCAGATCTCCTTCTCGACCATCTCCGGCGACTTGCACCGCAAGACATCCATTTGGAGTACGTCCTTGATCGAGCGCAGATCCAATTCGACATTCCAGCGCTGAAGGTAAAGATCCGCCAGTTCATCCTTCGTGTACATCGTCGCGTCGAGCATGGTCGTGACCAGCACCACGTTGTCGACGCGGAAGCCAGGCTGCTCGACCTTAAACCGCAGCTCACGCACCGTCATTTCGTCAGGAATCTGAGCATAGGTTTCTTCGTCCATCCAGTCGGGACGTTTCGGCTTGGCCCAAGTGACGAGGTGGTCTTCCACCCCCAGTCGTCGGCCGCGACGAAAGTCGAACTTACGGCCCTGGTACATGCGGAACAGCCCGTCGACCTCTCGTCGCATCAGGCTCTCAAGCATGAAAAACGAGCCGAAATAGCGGTCTCCGAGCACGATTTCATCGGTTGCCAGACCATCGAGCAGGGCACGCAACAGGGCTGGCTCGCCCGTTCCCTTTCCTTTGTACGGCCCCAATGCCATGTCGCGAGCAACGCCGGTGGCAAGCGAGATGATTATCGCCATCCGGACGATGGGGAATCCCAGCCCGATGCCTTGAGTGTTCGCCTGGGGAAAGGCTCGCTGGTTCTCCGGCGTGTCTGGCATCGAGGCGGTGGTGCCGTCGACCAACGAGACGCGACGGCCCTTCCAAAGCCAGTCGTCGCTGGCGCCAGCCTCGATCCTCTCGGCGGTCTCGTGGACCAGGCGAACGATGACTTTCAGCGGAAGTCGCCGGCGCGCCTCGCAGTAGCTCGTGGTCTCCGTTGAGCACGGCTTGCGATCGTTAAGCGCCATCCAGAGGACCAACCGCATGACTGCCGCGCGACACGAGTGATCCTGGTCGAGCACCTGAGAGAGGAACAGGCAAAGGGTTACAAACGGAGTGTAGATGCGATCTTTGAACTGAACGCCCTCGGCGGTCAAAGCCGACTCGACCATGTCGGCGTCGAGGATCTCGTGAAACGGAAGAGCGTCGGAGTCGAGGGTTGATTTGATCTTCTCTGAAATTCGCCGTTGTGTAGCCTGGAACATCGTCGGCCTCCTTGCCGGACAGGAATTGGATCAGTCAATCACCAATCCTTGTCCCAAGGAGGACGACTTTTGTCTATCCTGTTTTGACGATTGCGGTTACGAATAACCTCGTGCCATTCGTGTCTGAATTTTGAATTCTCGGAGAAGGAGTACAAGATTCTTTCCACCGCGACTGCGCCTTTCGCTCGCCGATTCCGCTGAGTGAGTCGGAGGACCAAGCCGATGAACGAGCTCGACCTGTTTGCCGCCGTCATTGCCATCGCCGAACCGGGGGACCGGGCTGCCTTGCTGGAGCGTGAATGCGCGGGCCGGCCCGACCTGCGAAACCGCATCGATCAGCTCGTGAGCGCACTTCAAGTCCAACCCCCTGCTGGACGTGCCCGAGACGGATCAGACCACCCCCCACGCCAGTGCCGGTTCCGAGACCGCGTCTTTGCCCATTGCCGCCGAGGTTCCGGGGACGGTCATCGCCGGGCGGTACAAGCTGCTCCAGCAGATCGGCGAGGGGGGTATGGGCTCGGTCTGGATGGCCGACCAGACCGAACCGGTCAGGCGGCGGGTCGCGGTCAAGCTGATCCGGGTCGAACGCGGTCAGTCGCGGACGATCCTGTCGCGGTTCGAGGCCGAGCGGCAGGCGATCGCGGTCATGGACCACCCGCATATCGCCAAACTTCTCGACGCCGGCACCACGGCCGAGGGCTCGCCCTTCTTTGTCATGGAGCTGGTCAAGGGAATCCCGCTCAACGACTATTGCGACGAACACAAGCTGAGCATACGTGACCGGCTCCAGCTCTTCATGCAGATCTGCTCGGCGGTGCAGCATGCCCACCAGAAGGGGATCATCCACCGCGACCTGAAGCCGACCAACATCCTGGTCGAGAATCACGACGACAAGCCGGTGCCCAAGGTGATCGACTTTGGACTGGCCAAGGCCACCTCGGGGTTGCAGCTCAGCGAGCACACGCTGTTTACGGCCTTCGGCAGCGTGATGGGCACGCCGCTCTACATGGCGCCCGAGCAGGCGAATTTCAACGCGGTCGATATCGACACGCGGGCCGACGTGTACGCGCTGGGCGTGATTCTGTATGAACTGTTGACGGGCACGACGCCGATCACGCGTGAGTCGATGAAGAAGGCGGCGTTTGACGAGATGCTCAAGCTGATCCGCGAGCAGGACGCCCCGACGCCGTCAAGCCGGCTGAGCACGTCGGAGAGTAAGCCGAGCATCGCGGCCAACCGGCAGATGGAGCCGCAGAAGCTGGGGCGGTTCGTGAAGGGAGAGCTCGACTGGATCGTGATGAAGGCGCTCTCCAAGGAGCGGGACCGGCGGTACGAGACGGCCACGGGTTTCGCGCGGGACGTCGAAAGGTTCCTGAACAACGAGGCGGTCGCCGCGGGACCGCCGAGCACGAGTTACCGGTTGCGGAAGTTTGTGAAGCGTAATCGCGGGCAGGTGATCGCGGCCAGCCTGATTCTGCTCGCGCTTCTGGCCGGCCTCGCGGGAACCGGGTTCGGGTTGATGCGGGCCGAGCGTCAGCGGCTCGTTGCCGAGCGGGCTGCCGTGGCGGAGCGACTTGCCAAGCAAGAGGCCGAGGCCAGACGCGAGGAAGCCGAAACGCAAGAGCGGCGTGCCCTGGCGGGTGAAAAGCTGGCCAGTGAGCGGCTCGTGCAGGTCGAAGCCGAAAAGAAGAAGACCGAAGAGGAGAAGAAGGTCGCTGTCGCGGTGAAAGACTTCCTGGAAAACAAGCTGCTGGGCCAGGCGGATGTGAGGACGCAGGCCGATGCCCTGCTCAAGGCGGCGCGCTGGCGGCGGAGGCGAAGACCAACCCGACGATCGGTGAGTTACTCGACCGGGCCGCCGTGGAACTGTCCGAGGCGAAGATCGAGGCCAACTTCCCTGACCAGCCGCTGCTCCAGGCGGAGCTATTGTTTACCGTCGGGAACACCTATCGCGGTATCGGCGCGTACGAGCGAGCGATCGGATTCTCGCAGCGCTCGCTCGCGCTGCGTAAACAGCATCTCGGCACGGATCATTCCGACACGCTCACGAGTATGAACGACCTCGCAGCGGCGCATCAATATGGCGGTAAGCTGGACCTGGTCCTGCCGCTCCACGAGGAAACGCTCAAGCTCAAGAAAGCCAAGCTCGGCCCCGATCATCCCGACACGCTTGTGAGCATGAACAACCTTGCCTTGGCTGATCAGGAAGCCGGGAGGCTGGACCTGGCCCTGCCGCTTTTCGAGGAAACGCTCAAGCTCCGGAAGGCGAGACTCGGGCCCGATCATCTCGACACGCTCGAGAGCATGAACAACCTCGCCTCGACTTATAAGGATGCCGGGAAGCTGGACCTGGCCCTGCCGCTTTTCGAGGAAACGCTCAAGCTCCGAAAGGCGAAACTCGGGCCCAATCATCCCGATACGGTCGGCACCATGGCCTCATTAGGATTGTTGCTCATCGAGAAAAGATTCTTTACCGAGGCCGAGCCCCTGCTTCGCGACTGCCTGTCCATCCGCGAAAGAAAGACCACGGACGACTGGAGGACCTTCAACACCCGGCGGATGCTCGGATCGGCTCTCCTGGGCCAGAAGAAATATACCGACGCCGAACCGTTGCTCTTGAAAGGTTACGAGGGGATGAGGCAACGGGAGAAGTCGATTCCGAAATCGGGCGGAGCCGAAAAGCGTATTCCCGAAGCCCTCGATGCGCTGATCGAGCTTTACACGGCCACAAACAAGCGCGACGAAGTCAAAAAGTGGCAGGCCGAACGGGCGAAGTATCCCGAAGGCAACCCGGCCGAGAAGAAATGACGGGCATCGCGCGTGGCGGTATAATTCTGCCGGAAAAGGATCGCCAATCGAAGACACCCATTTTTGGGCGATTATCCGATCACTTTGTCGGGCGGCAGCGCGCCCGCATTTCAAGAATAGTGGGTCGACAGAAAACGCCAGCGTGAATTGTGGGTGTCTCAAACTTGCCTCGTGAATTGGGTGCCTGCAACTCGCCTTTCCCCGTCGTTTCCGTAGCACCGCAATCCCACCGATCTGTTGACTTGACGGAGGATACGCTGCTATGCAGGACGCATGAGCGCGTCACAAGGATGGCAATGGATCGTCAACCGCACCGCTGCGGTCGCGAAAAGGCTTGCCACCAAGTTCCACTTCCGACGCGCTGGTAAGCCGATTCCCGCCATGATCGGCTTGCCGCCATCGAAGCGGTCCATGTGGCATGACTCGGTGGAGCATGCCAAGGATTTCGCCGAGCGGTATGCCGAGCCGATGAATTACCACGTCGAGAACCGGATGATGGAGCTCGGCATCCCGACCGACCGGATTGGCGCGGAAATACGGCTACCCGCACCGCGCTTTCTGGCCGGAGGAGACGACCGGCGGCGGCAACGTGCCCGGTAGACGGCTCACCGTCGATTCGGGCGTGTTCAACCTCGAGCTAATGGCCAACGGTCCCGAAGCGGGGGCGGTCTGGGCAAAATCGAGGCTCCGCGATAGGATCGACGCTGTGATCGCCCATGAGGACGCCGAGAGGCTGACCGGCGACCATAACTTCGCCGAGGCGATGGCCCCAGACACGACGCTCCCGATCACGGATGGGGCGCGGCAGATTCTTCGGGCAATCAGCGGGAAACCCCGGGAACGGTGACGTGATCCATTACCTGACGGTTGGGCATCTCGACCCGGAGGCGCTGCGCGAATGCGCGGCCGTGGCCACCAGACCGCTCGACGAGACGACTGTCCGCCGCGTGCTGGCCGAGTTTCCGGGCATCGTAGCCGAACACAAGGAAGGATACATGATCCTGCCCTGGCACGGCCTCGGGTCGGTGGGCGTCAGCGAGGCTTTCGCCCTCCGGCTCCACGAACTAACCGGCTGCTTGATCGCCGACCGTCGAAACGGGCGTGTCATCGAGCCCTCGACATTGTCGGTTAAGAAGAAGGCAGCGGTATAAGATCCGCCGCAAGTCAACGTCGGATTCGGCCTGCCGAGGCGTGATGAACGGCGGCATTATCTATTTCGCGGAATCTCTTCCTGCTTCCTTACCCTGTGGACGATCACGCCAAAAGATTCTTTCCACCGCGACTGCGCCTTTCGCTCGCCGATTCCGCTGAGTGAGTCGGAGGACCAATCCGATGAACGAGCTCGACCTGTTTGCCGCCGTCATTGCCATCGCCGAACCGGGGGAACGGGCTGCCTTGCTCGAGCGTGAATGCGCGGGCCGGCCCGACCTGCGAAACCGCATCGATCAGCTCGTGAGCGCGCACTTCAAGTCCAACGCCCTGCTGGACGTGCCCGAGACGGATCAGACCACCCCCCACGCCAGCGCCGGTTCCGAGACCGCGTCTTTGCCCATTGCCGCCGAGGTTGCGGGGACGGTCATCGCCGGTCGGTACAAGCTGCTCCAGCAGATCGGCGAGGGGGGTATGGGCTCGGTCTGGATGGCCGACCAGACCGAACCGGTCAAGCGCCGGGTCGCGGTCAAGCTGATCCGGGTCGAACGCGGTCAGTCGCGGACGATCCTGTCGCGGTTCGAGGCCGAGCGGCAGGCGATCGCGGTCATGGACCACCCGCATATCGCCAAACTTCTCGACGCCGGCACGACGGCCGAGGGCTCACCCTTCTTTGTCATGGAGCTGGTCAAAGGGATCCCGCTCAACGACTATTGCGACGAACACAAGCTGAGCATTCGTGACCGGCTCCAGCTCTTCATGCAGATCTGCTCGGCGGTGCAGCATGCCCACCAGAAGGGGATCATCCACCGCGACCTGAAGCCGACCAACATCCTGGTCGAGAATCACGACGATAAGCCGGTGCCCAAGGTGATCGACTTTGGACTGGCGAAGGCCACCTCGGGGTTGCAGCTCAGCGAGCACACGCTGTTTACCGCCTTCGGCAGCGTGATGGGAACGCCGCTCTACATGGCGCCCGAGCAGGCGAATTTCAGCGCGGTCGATATCGACACCCGGGCCGACGTGTACGCGCTGGGCGTGATTCTGTACGAGCTGTTGACGGGCACGACGCCGATCACGCGTGAGTCGATGAAGAAGGCCGCGCTCGATGAGATGCTCAAGCTGATCCGCGAGCAGGACGCCCCGACGCCGTCAAGCCGGCTGAGCACGTCGGAGAGTAAGCCGAGCATCGCGGCCAACCGGCAGATGGAGCCGCAGAAGCTGGGGCGGTTCGTGAAGGGGGAGCTCGACTGGATCGTGATGAAGGCGCTCTCCAAGGAGCGGGACCGGCGGTACGAGACGGCCACGGGGTTCGCGCGGGACGTCGAAAGGTTCCTGAACAACGAGGCGGTCGCCGCGGGACCGCCGAGCACGAGTTACCGGTTGCGGAAGTTTGTGAAGCGGAACCGCGGGCAGGTGATCGCGGCCAGTCTGATTCTGCTCGCGCTTCTGGCCGGCCTCGCGGGAACCGGGTTCGGGTTGATGCGGGCCGAGCGTCAGCGGCTCGTTGCCGAGCGGGCTGCCATGGCGGAGCGACTTGCCAAGCAAGAGGCCGAGGCCAGACGCGAGGAAGCCGAAACGCAAGAGCGGCGTGCCTTGGCGGGTGAAAAGCTGGCCAGTGAGCGGCTCGTGCAGGTCGAAGCCGAAAAGAAGAAGACCGAAGAGGAGAAGAAGGTCGCCGTCGCGGTGAAAGACTTCCTGCAAAACAAGCTGCTGGGCCAGGCCGATGTGAGGACGCAGGCCGATGCCCTGCTCAAGGCCGGCGCGCTGGCGGCGGAGGCGAAGACCAACCCGACGATCGGTGAGTTACTCGACCGGGCCGCCGTGGAACTGTCCGAGGCGAAGATCGAGGCCAACTTCCCTGGCCAGCCGCTGCTCCAGGCGGAGCTTTTGTTTACCGTGGGGAACACCTATCGCGGTGTCGGCGCGTACGAGCGAGCGATCGGATTCTTGCAACGCTCGCTCGCGCTGTGCAAACAGCATCTCGGCACGGATCATCCCGACACGCTCATGAGCATGAACGAGCCTTGCCGTGGCATATCAGGCTGCCGGGAAGCTGGACCTGGCCCTGCCGCTCCACGAGGAGACGCTCAAGCTCAAGAAAGCCAAGCTCGGCCCCGACCATCCCGACACGCTCCTGAGCATGAACAACCTTGCCGTCGGCATATCAGGCTGCCGGGAAGCTGGACCTGGCCCTGCCGCTCCTCGAGGAGACGCTCAAGCTCAAGAAAGCCAAGCTCGGCCCCGACCATCCCGACACGCTCACGAGCATGAACAACCTTGCCGTGGCATATCAGGCTGCCGGGAAGCTGGACCTGGCCCTGCCGCTTTTCGAGGAGACGCTCAAGCTCACGAAAGCCAAGCTCGGCCCCGAT
Source organism: uncultured Isosphaeraceae bacterium (assembly GCA_963850935.1). Lineage (GTDB taxonomy): Bacteria > Planctomycetota > Planctomycetia > Isosphaerales > Isosphaeraceae > CAWFRS01. The sequence goes on along the minus strand of CAWKNT010000009.1, from coordinate 272,073 downwards.
CATCCCGATACGCTCAGGAGCATGAACAACCTTGCCGTGGGCATATCAGGCTGCCGGGAAGCTGGACCTGGCCCTGCCGCTTTTCGAGGAAACGCTCAAGCTCAGGAAAGCCAAGCTCGGCCCCGATCATCCCGACACGCTCATGAGCATGAACAACCTTGCCTGGGCATATCAGGCTGCCGGGAAGCTGGACCTGGCCCTACCGCTTTTCGAGGAAACGCTCAAGCTCCGGAAAGCGAAACTCGGGCCCGATCATCCCGACTACGGTCGGCACCATGGCCTCATTAGGATCGTTGCTCATCGAGAAAAGACTCTTCACCGAGGCCGAGCCGCTGCTTCGCGAGCTGCCTGGCCATCCGCGAAAAAAAGATGCCCGACGACTGGAGGACCTTCAACACCAGGCGGATGCTCGGATCGGCTCTCCTGGGCCAGAAGAAATATGCCGACGCCGAACCGCTGCTCTTGAAAGGTTACGAGGGGATGAAAGAGCGCGAGAAGTCGATTCCGAAATCCGGCGGAGCCGAAAAGCGTATTCCCGAAGCCCTTGATGCGCTGATCGAGCTGTACACCGCCACGAACAAGCCCGAGGAAGTCAAAAAGTGGCAGGCCGAACGGGCGAAGTATCCCGAAGGCAAGCCGGCGGAGAAGAAATGACGGGCATTGCGTCCGGCGATATAATTCTCTGTGACGCCGTTCGGAGGGTCTCGAGTGGAACCGCTTCGCATCGAAGTGATTGATCGCACTTATGCTGCAATTCTGGCGGCCAAGACGCCGGCAGAGCGGGCCTGGATGATCGGCGACTGCTACCGATCCGCGCGGATCGTGCTCGCCGCCGGGGAACGCGTTCGCCACCCGAATTGGACCGAGCAGCAAATTTCACGTGCGGTCTCCAAGAGGTTGGTCGATGGAGCAGATTGAACTCATCCGACACGCCGCAGAAACGCTTGATCGATTGGCAATTCCTTACGCTCTGGTCGGTTCGTGGGGCAGCGGCATTTACGGCGAACCACGATTCACCAGAGATATCGATATCGTGCTGGACCTGAACCTGGCGCAACTCCCTCAGTTCTGCGCCGCGTTTCCCGACGACGAGTTCTATCTGAGTGAGGCCGCCGCACGAGATGCGATCCGAACCCGCATCCAGTTCAACGTGATTCACCCGGGAAGCGGAAACAAGATCGACTTTATCCTGACTCGCCCGGATTCCTGGAACGCCAATCAACTGGCGCGACGTCGAAGGATCGAACTGCGACACGGCCAGGAGGCCTTTGACGCCTACGTCGCAGCCCCAGAAGACGTGATCCTCGGCAAACTCTGGTATTTTGCCGACGGCGGTGGTGATCGGCATTTGCGAGACATCGCGGCAATATTGCGCGTTACCGGTGAGGGCGTCGACCGCGCCGTGGTCGAGCGCTGGGCGACGAAACTGGGATACCTGGAAATCTGGCACCAAATTGTGGCGAAAGTCGATGCGCCCGATTGCCCCCCAGGACCGGGCAACCCATGACGGCGCCCCGTCCCACAGGCTGCCTGATGAACCCCGCCGAACTGCTGCCGCAGGTGTATAACGAACTCCGCAAGCTCGCGGCAGCGAAGTTGGCGTCGGAGAAACCCGGGCAAACGCTCGACGCAACCGCCCTGGTACACGAGGCATTTTTGAAGCTCGGCGGCGAGCGATCGTTCGCGTCGCGCAGCGACTATTTGAGAGCGGCCGCCCAAGCGATGCGCCGGATCCTGGTCGATCACGCCCGCGCCAGGAACGCCGCCAAACGAGGAGGCCGGCGCCGGGTCGATCTGGAAACCGAGCACCTGGCCGTCACGCCTCGCGATGACGGCATCGAGGCACTCGACGAAGCCCTCTCGCGTTTGGCGGTCGAGCAGCCCAAACTCGCCGAGCTTGTCCAGTTGCGTCACTTCGGTTGACATGGATTCGGTTGGAACGTACGAGCTGAAGGGAAATCTCTCGAAGTTGTTAGAGCGAGTCGAGCGGGGCGAGCGAATAACCATTACGAGGCGAGGGATACCCATTGCCGTCCTCGCCCACTCAGCGCTGAGAAGCCCGACGTGAAGCAGGTTATTGAGGACTTCAAGGCGTTTGCCAGGGGACGATCACTCGGAGGTATCTCTATCCGCGAACTCATCGAAGAGGGGCGACGATTTTGAGCCGACGGATGTTGACGAGAGCGGGATACGTTTCTGGCGCGAGGAAGAAATCGTATGGATGGGGTTGTCGTCGATGGTTCAGTCGCGGTTGCCTGGTGCTTTCCGGACGAACAGGTGGCTCTGCGATTCGGGCTCTGCGATGCGTGTCCCTGCGGTCAGCTGGAATCTTCATGTCTTCGGGCCGGCAATTAAATTCATGTGCTGAGCCAGTGACGCTCTGCGCGATCAGTCTCCAGAGCCTCCCGGTGACGTTGGGCTATTAATGACGCGAATGATCTCACATACACCATCCGCCGTTTCTCACTCGAGCGGAATCCCGCTCAACCCTTCTTTGACCAAGTCCCGTTGGAGCATCCGTCGGTAGAAAGCGTGTGGGATGAGCGTGGTCACTAATACAAGCAAACCGACACTCACTGCCAACCGAGCGACGGGCTCAGACCTGGATGTGTTGAAAAGTAATGTGGCCATCGAGCCGAGAATTTCGGCGACACAACAAATGACGAGATACCGCATTGTCCTCTCGAAGAATAGAAATCGTGGTGCCTTGAAAGTTCGTATTCCGACGAAACCCAAACCGGCGAAAAAAGCGACAAAGGCATACGGCGTCAGCGGACGTTCCCACTCATCCAGTTGCTCGAGTTCGCGTTCGTGTCGCACAATGGCCTCCTGGATCTCTTCTTGCGTTCCCTGGGACGTCGAACGCGTCATGACGGCATTATAGTATATCATATGAATAGATGACATAAGTCCCATAAACAAAATAAATTTAAGTGCGGTATCGAAGAGCATCGCCGGTACCCATCTCTTCAATTGAAGCTTCTCCCTCGGATTCGAGACACCCGCGCTGAACGAGAATAAGACTTGAAGCATGTAAACAAATGGACAAATGAACACCCATCCGCAAATATAGCCGAGCCCGATTAGCCAACCGATCAAGGGTGTTGCCAGCAGACAGAAAGCGATCAGGAGGAAAGATACGGTTTCGAAGCCTGGCGGTTCTTTCGGGAGCCGTGAAGACTTGGGCGATGGATGAAAGACTGCAGCAGCGTTCAGGGGGGGATTTCGCGGCGGTAGTGCTTTTAAACCCCGAATGAGCCGGTCCATATCGACGTGAAAATCGGGGTCGTGACGAACCGTGGTCACCTGCTTCCGTCGTATCTCCCTGATTGATTCGGGTAGTTCACTCTCCTGCGGCAACGTGGCGTCTCCGATGAGCGTGGGGACGACAGGGACCTTATGGGAGAGCGCTTGCTCGATCTCAATGCGCACGTAGTCGAGCGGCTCGTGAAGTCGGACTCTCCCCTCATCGTTCACGGCGGACGCCCACGCCCTGCCGATAACAACAATGACCGCGTCACAGTTTGCGAGGTATTGGACGATCACTTCCCTGAACTCGGAAGCGATTGGTATTGAGTCGATGTCTTTGAAGACGTTTTTCCTGCCGAATGCTTGGATTAACCGGTCATAGATGCGCCCGACCACGTCTCTGGAGTCACTGCGCCGGTACGAAATGAAGATTCTGCGTTTGGTCTTGAACATCTTGCCTCGTCCCGCATTGGAGGGCGAGCAGCCGGAGCCGTTCGGGGAGATGCCAAGATAGCATGGCAGGCGAGCAATTCGTCGGCAAGCCGAATCATTCCAGGGTGTCAGACCTCCAGCGTGTCAGACCTATTTTCATCCAGGGTATCAGACGTATTTTCAAGCTTTTTCGGGACGATCGACCCATCCGACTCTTCGTTCAGACACGTCAACGGATCGCAAAGCCCAACATCGGTTACTAGCCGCCTGGCGCGCCCTACACGCGGCCCGGGGCTGCGTTGACCCGGCGAATCGTTCAACTTCTGCCGTCAAATGATCACGCCGACGCGACGATCGTCCTGACGAGCTCTGTCTCGGACTGCCGTGCGGCTTCGAGAGCCGATGTCCTTGGCAATTGCTCCGACTGGCGGTTTACTGGGTGTCTGCATTCTTTGAGGTAGCGTTCGATGACTTCCGGTGCGGTCACCTCGAGACACCTCGGCCTGGCACCGTCGTGCATCACGTCGACGATCACCCGGCGACCATCGCCCAGAGAAGCCTCATTCCAAGCGTGCCCAGGCGGGCTGCCGCCGGCGTAGTTCCCACGGACGAGGGCCACGTCGAGCCCGGCTTCATCGGCGAGGATCTTGAAGAGCAACGCACGATGGCGGCATTCACCGGCCTGCGCCTGGTCAACCCAGTCGCCGATCAGAACCGGCTTGTTCCTGAACTCGCCTTCGAGCTCATCGGCGGTCTTGATCAACTTGTCCATTCCACCGGGCGGCGTGGTCTCTTCATGAATCCGGGCCGCGATCCGCTCGATGCGCTTCAGGGGAGAAAGCGCCGCAACTCGGCGCGCGGGCAAAGGCAAGGTCGGCCGCCAGCTCGGCGTCGCGCGCGCGGTCGACCCAGAGGATCTCCCGGCCCGAGGTGGGATGCCTTTGGGCGTCCAGGTGCATCCCCCGTCCGCCATCGAGGTAACCGTCGGGGATCTTCACGCCGGGTCCCACGAAGTGCTGTTTGTTGAAAATGTTCACGACTTCAAGTGCCGCCGGGGAGACCTGGGCGGAGGGTGCCTCCGCGGGCAGGACCTTGAGCGCCATATCCAGGAACAAGTCGCTGCTCGTCGGGTCGTCCTGATGCACCTCGACGGCGAGCAAGTTCGTCTTCCCGGCGTGAATCGCACCGGCCGGCACGGGCCGCCTCAGGTAGTAGCCCTCCTCGGAGCCGGTGATCTTTCGTTTCGCTGGCGTGCCGCTGCTCACCGGGTCCGCGGGCATGTTGACGCGGTCGATCTCCGCGCCGTTCAGGTAGACGACGGCGCCGTCGTCCACGCAAACCAGGAGCACGAGCTTCTCACCCGCCCCGAGCTCGGGGCAGTCGAATTCATATCTGCCCTCTATGTCGTGCCTGGGCTCTGCGGTCGTCTTCGCGACCAGATTTCGTGTATGATCGGTCAAGCGGCCCCGACGTTCTGACGCGATTTTTGGGTATTCAACTTTGACACTCGGCCGATGAACGGGCTGCGGCGGGTACCGTACCCGCGCGAATCAAGACTTGGCCATGGCTTTACATCCTCCCGATCATTGCCTGGTCCACCCCTTGCCAGTAGCTCCTAAGTTCGTGGGCAGAGAACGGGAGCTTGATGAGCTGAGGACCTTGTGGCGCGACGGTGCCGCGGGCGTTGTTGCCCTCGTGGGGTTGGGCGGAGCGGGCAAGACCGCTGTCGCCGCTCATTTCCTCAACGAAGTACGCCGCCCGGAGCAACCGTTGCGCCCCGCCAGTCTCTTCGTCTGGAGTTTCTATCAAGAACCGGACGCCGGCTATTTCTTGCAGGAGCTTCATCGGTACTTTGGCGGCGCTGACTCTTCTCCAACACCTGCGAAAGGCGCGGGCTTCCTGCATCTGTTGCGTGATGCTTTGGCGACGGGTGGAACTCACTTGCTGGTTCTTGATGGTCTGGAACGCGTGCAGCAGCAGGAGAGCGATACGCCCGGTCAGTTTGGACAGATCGAAGATCCCCTGGTTAAAGGTCTGCTGGCTCGAATCGCCGAGGGGATCGGCCAAACGGTGGCCCTCGTGACGAGCCGGTTTCCACTAACGGATCTAGGATCGATGCTGGACCATGGTTATCGACAGATTGATGTCGAGGGACTCAGTCTTCCGGCGGCGACGGCGTTACTGCGACAACATGGCGTTCAGGGTGACGATGCTGCACTGGCGAGCCTGGTAGAGTCTTACGGGGCTCATGCGCTCACAATGGATCATCTCGGAGGGTTGATTGGCCAGTTCCTGGGAGGCGATCCGGCTCGCGCACCGGAGGCGCCGACACTTACATCACCCCAAAAAGATCGTCAGGCCCTGCGGCTGGCCCGCTTGCTGAAATTGTACGAAGAACATTTACCGCCGGCGGAATTGGCCCTCCTTTGTCGCCTTTGTCTGCTCCAAAGAAGTGTCAAGGTCGAGCATGTCCTCCCGTTGTTTCTTTGCTCGCCTGCGGTTCACCTGCGAACGGCCCGAGAGGTCGAGCGGAAGATCCGGCATATTCCGATCACCGGCGATGTTCCGGACAGTTTCCGCGCGGAGCTGGCCGGATCAATCCGTGAGGCCATCACGGGAGCTCTTCAACTAGCGCCGATTGCGGGGCCTGAGAATGGCTTCCAGGAGAGCATCAGCCAGGCTATTGCGGTTCTCCTCGAACAGCATGAGACAAACGTCGAAAACGACGTAGAGGAGCTTCTTTGCCTGTACGACACGACGAGTTTCGATGTCACGACCGAGCAACGTCCTTTGTCATGGCTAGACCAGCAAAAACTCCGCGAAGCACTCGTCCGTCACAAAGAGCTTCGCGCTCATCCGTTGCTTCCCTTCAAGGAGCCGCCGGCACCGCTCGAGTCCGCGTTTCTCCACGCCGGCTGGGGCAAGCTCGTGGCACCCAAGTTCGCCGACTTGACTCCTGCGGACGTGCTGCATGCGTATCGGCGAGTGAGGCAAGTATTGCAGCGGTTCGCCATCAAACATCTGGCGCTGCGACGGGTTCACGAAATTTGCCACCTCTATCAGCAAAAATGGCAAGCTGGCGGCACGTTGTCGCCGCTCGATGCCGACTCGCTCAGGCAGACTCTGGCGACTCTGGTGAGGCGACATCTGGCGTTGCGCGAGGCTGATGGATCAATCACTGTCCATCCGGCCGTGCGCGATTATTTTGGTCAACTGGCGACTGCTTCTGAACGAGGGTTCTGGCACCATCTGATCGGCGAGCAGCTCATTAGCCTGGCTAGGCGGCCTGGATTGCAATTGCCCACCGATCCAGCGTCACTGGACTTGGTTGAAGAAGCGATCTCCCACGCTGCTCAGTCCGGGCAATCGGATAAAGCGCTGAAGCTTTATACGCAAGTCCTCGGCGGTCATCGCCATCTTGCCTGGAAACTAGGCGAAATGGCCCGCGGGTTGAGAATCATGCGCGGTTTCAATCCTTGTCCGGACCGATGGGCCCTGGGCTGGTATCTTCGTGCCCTGGGCGAGTTTGAGGAGGCGTTCGAGTGCCACAATTTCCCCTTCTTCCGCGCTGACATCCGTTTGTTGCAGGGTCGATTGCCCGAAGTGGAGAAGGAAGGAGACCCTGCCCGAACTGCTGTCGCGCAATTTCTCATGGGACATGCCGATCGATTGCCTCCCGACACGCTCGGCTGTGTGATTTCGCGAGCGCAACTCCTTCTCTATAGCGGTCGCTACCCCGATGCGTGGCTTGGCTCCCAGCCCGAGCAAGTCTACGAGATGATCGGATGGGAAGATGACCGGGCCGCAGCCAGTTGCTCCGGGCCGACGCGGCGTGTCGCATGGGTGAGCCGGACAGCATGCGACAATCGCTTGAGTCGGCTACTCGTTGGATCCTGCACTCGGGGTCCGTGGAGCATCTTTGTTTGTATCATCTGGTTCGCTGCCGCGCCGCAAAGAAAGCTGGCGACATCCAGGCGGCCCAGTTTGCGGTTGATGAGGGTTTGCACCTCGCCCGTCGCTGTGGTCTGGTTCTCTATCACGTGGAGCTCTTGTCCATGCGGGCGGAGCTGCGCATGGTCAGTGCCGAGGCGATAGGCGCTGAGGACTCGGCCCGCGAGGCCATGGGCCTTGCCTCATCAAGCGGGTGTCAATTCGTCTGTGGCGTCGCCGAGGCCGGTCAACTCCTTGGGCTAGCGCTCGCCCGGCAGGGCAGGTCGAACGAAGCCCTTGCGGCTCTTGAGGACGTGCGCTCGCTCAGGGCCCGCATCGGCGACGCTCGAGTACGGCAGACCGAGACTCTGATCGAATCGATCAACCTGGGACACGAGCCCTGATCAATCGGTAACAGGGTCGGCTTTCTCGACGCGTTTATATGAGCGTATAAAACACTAACACTAGGTGCGTTGCTGCAAGTCCATGGTAGCCAAGAGCATCGGTTATCCCGGCGCCATTCGTATCTGACTCCCTGGATATTATGATTCGGAAAAGCCATAAGTTCGGTCTAACGAAGCGTTGAGAACCGCCGGAAAAGCTCGGCGCGATTCGGGGGGTCGAAGTCGAGCAGGATGCGAAACTCCTCGCGGGCCGCGCCTCCGATCGCCGGCGTGGAGTAGGGCCCGGACGAGCCGCTTGCGGGACTCGAGGTCCATCGGGTTGAGCCGCAGCGCGTCCCGGCCGGCCGCGATCGCGCCTCTCCAGTCGCGCGCGTCGAAGCAGAAGGCGGCCAGATTGGCATGGTAGACCGCGCGCCACGGGCTCTTGGCAATCGCGCGCCGTACGTCGGCGATGGCCTCGTCTCGCCGCCCCAGCCGGTCGGAGAGGTTCGCGGCGCCGGCGAGGGCGGATTCGGTGTCCGGTGCGCGGGCCAGGGCCGCGCGGAAGGCCGCCACGCCGTCGGCGAGCCGCCCGAGCCGTCCCAGCACGATCCCCTCCGCCTGGTAGGCGAGCAGGTCGTCTGGCCGCGCGGCGATCGCCGCCTCGAGCCGCGGCAAGGCCGCGGGGGCGGACCGCGGCCCCCCCCGGGCGAGGGCGACGCCCAGGTCGCGCTCGGCCTCGGCCCGGCGCCGCTGGTCCAAGAGGTCCCGGTGGAACGCGACCAGCGAGCGATCGCGGTCGGCGGATAGCGGCTCCTCCTCATCGCCCGGGGAGCGGGAGGCGGCTCGGCCCGCCGTGTCGGGCTGGCGGAGGATGCGATGGTCGGTCGCCGCGACGTGCGGGATTTCGCTCCGACCCAGCCGCGGCATGTGGCAGGCGGTGCAGTCGTCGTCGGGATCCCGCTCGCGGCGCGACGCCTCGGTCAGCCGGCAGCCCCGCTGATCCTCGCCGTGGCACTCCAGGCACCGTCCCCGGTAATAGCCGGCCCGCTCGAGGTCGGCCGGCTGGCGGTGCGGGTCGTGGCACGAGATGCAGCCTAACCCGCCCGAGCTAGCCCGGTAGCACCGGCTCTCGTGCATCTGCTCCACCTGCCCGACGAACTTGTCCGTGGCGGCGCCCTCGGCCCACTCGAACACCGACCACACCAGGTAGAACGGCAGCCCGGGGCGGAAGTCGTCGTCGCGGCGGTCGAGCTTGATCACCCGCTGCTGGCCCATCAGGTGGCATTGCTCGCAGACGGCATCGCGCAGCGCGGGTTCCAGCGCCGCCGGATTCACGATCGTGGCGTCGACGCCGCCCCTCGACCGCGGGGCCGCGACGTGCAGCTCGCCGGGCCCGTGGCACCGCTCGCAGCCGATCGCGTGGCCGCGGAAGGTGGGCGGCGCGTACCGGTTCACCGTCCCCTCGACCGGCTCGACCCGGTTCGCGTGGCAGTACAGGCAGGTGGCGATCACGGCCCGGTCGAAGTGGGGGTTGCGCCCGCGGTAGCCCGAGGATAGGTCCCATCGCCCTTGGCGTGCATACCAACTGATCGGCGATTGAAACAGGAAGCCGTCGCGATCGATCAGGAAGCTGGCCCCCTGTTTGCCCGAGCCGAGCACGAACTTGACCTCGGCCTCGTTCCGGGCCACAACCCGGCCGGAAGCGTCGCGGCGGGTCTCGCGATGAAAGACGCGGCCGTCGCGGCGCTCGATCGAGTATTCCAGCCCCTCCGCCTCGAACAAGGGGCGTCCGTCGGCCGCCTCGGCGAGGCCCGGGATCTCCGCCGCGGCGACCGGGGCGAGCGAGCGGCCCATCGGGTGGCGGCGATAGCTCGCGGCGATCCCGGCATGGCAGCGGGCGCAGGACTCGTCCCCCACGTAGCGGACGCCCGGCCGGGTGTTGGCGAACGGCGACGAGATCTCCAGCGGACGGACGATGCGCCGCGAGGAAGGAGACGGGGCGACGTGCCACGACACGATGGCCACGGTGGCCCCCATCACGGCCAGCGCCGCGATCAAGGCCCGGACCGCCCGCCCCCGTGGGGTCATCGATTGCGCCATCGAGCCAACCTCCTGCCGCCCGCATCGCTGACGTTCCCAGCCCGTCCCGTCACCCGTCGCGCCCGCTCCCGCAACGACCGCAGGGACGGCCCCATCGCCGCGGCGCGGGCGAGATTGTGGAGTTCATCGGGGTCGTCGCGCTCGTTGAATAACTCCTCGCCACCGTCGCCTTGGTTGCGGATGTACACGAGGTCACCCTCGGCCAGGGAGATCAGCGAGCCGCGATGGGCGGGCGATCGGCCCCGGTTCGGATCCGCCGGGTTGGGCGACGACAGCTCGGAGAGCACGACGGCGTCATCCTCGGGGCGGTTGCCGGCGCCGGAGTCGGCGGCCGTCGCGCGGGTCCCCTCCAGCAGTGACCGGCCCGGGAATGGCGACGTCGTCCCCGGGCGGACGAAGCCGGCGACCGTCGCGGCCAGGTCGCGGAGGCTGACCGGCGCGTCGACGACCGCCGGCCTTGGGGATCGGTCGCGGCCCGCGGGCGGGACGATCACCAGCGGCACGCGGATCTCGGCGCGATAGAGGCTCTCGCCGTGATCGAACAGCGCGTGTTCACCCAGTTCCTCGCCATGATCGGCCGTCACGATCACGAGCGTCTGCTCGAGCACGCCGCGACGCTCGAGCTCGTCGACGAGCTCGCCCAGCCGCGCGTCCACATAAGCCAGACAGTTGTCGTAGGCGTCGCGGGCGAGCTGCCGTGCCGGCCCCGGGAATCGCCGCCGATTCTCGTCCGACCAGCGCAGTCCCAGCAACCGCACGTCGCGATCGGTGATCGGCACTCCGCCGAGGACGTTCGAGACCCCCGGCGGGAGCAGGTAGGGCGAGTGGGCATCGACGTAGTTCAGGAAGGCGAAGAAGGGCCGTCGCGGCGCCCGCCGCCGCGCCAGCCACTCGAGGAACTCGCGGTTCACGGCCCGGGCGTCCTTACGCTCTCCGCGGGTCAGGTCCTGGTACGCCCGGCCCGAGATGTGCCACATGCGGCCGAGCTCGCCGATGGACTTGAACGAATCGTCGAGGGCCTTGGCCGTCCTGGCCGCGTTGAGCCCATCGAGGACATAATCCTCGTAATGGGTGAAGCCGCGATCGAGGCCGGTGTCGTACGAGGCGTAGAACGTGTTGCCGACGAACCCCGCCGTGGCATACCCGAGCGATCCCAGGTGTTCGGCGAGCGTCGGGACGTCCCCCCGCAGCGGACTCATCCACTCGACGGCCAGCTCGTGGGGCCACTGGCCGGTGAACATGCTCGCATGCGAGGCGAGCGTCCAGGGCGCCGCTGCCCGCGCCCGGTCGAAGCGAATCCCGCGCCGGGCTAGCCGCTGGAGGTTGGGGGTCGTGGGCCGGGGATAGCCGTAGAGGCTCACGTGGTCGGCGCGGACGGTATCCAGGACGATCACCAGGACATTCGGCGCGCCGGCCGGGGGCGGGGGGCGGCCCTCCTCGCGCCACCGCTTGAGCCGGTCGGAGCCGAACAGCCAGCCGGCCTGGAGCAGCACCAGCGCCAGCAGGGCCGGGGCGGTCCGCGCCAGCCGCCGCCGCCAGCGGTCCCGCTGCCGCTCCAGCACCGGGGCGACCAGCGAGGCGACCCCGAGCGCCAGCAACAGCCAGGCCTCGGCGTAGATCCCAGGGCCGGCCAGGATCAGGGCGGGCAGGAGGGCCAGGGCGACGAAGAGCCGCGGCCCGAGCCACCCCGCCCGGCGGGGCCATCGGCGGGCCGCCAGGGCCAGCATCGCACCGGCGGCGAGGAACAGCGCCAGGTCGAAGAGCGGGATCAGCCAGACGAAATGCCGGGTCATCAGGAAGAGCCGGTGGGTCGAGCCGAAGGTCCGATGGAGGAACCTGGCGGCGACCTCGAGCTCGCCCGCGGCCAGACCGCACCACGCCGCCAGGACCACGAGGTCGAACGGCCCCAGGCGGCGAACCTCACCGGAAGTGCGAACGTCCGTCATCTCGATGATGGCCCGAGCCCCTGATACGAAAGGTAGCAGATGGCGCGCAGCCCTTCAAGAATCGAGCACGGCTTTCGCCGGACGTCGGTCCGAGCTCCACGGGGCAGCGAGCGGATCGGGCGGCCCTCGCAGCTCTGGCCCCGATTTTTTCGGCCCGGATGCTGTGCGATCGGCCGGCCGATGGCAATAATTAGGAGGGATAGATCACGGGCACCTCTTGCAGACGGGCGTCGTCGAGCGACGAGTGACCAAACTCGAGGAACGGCCGAGGCGCGGTGCCCCAACCGTCCCCAAGGATTCAATGACATCAATACGAATCGGAGCTGATGACCTCGTTGCCGGCCTTGGTGCCCAGGGCCCACCAGGTCGTGCGGCTGATGCTGTTCTTGATGAAGATCACGTGCCCATCGCCCATCAGGACGTTGGCCCCGCCGGGGTGGTTGCTGGCGGCCCCGATCGACCACCCGCCGTTGGCCCAGTTCTCATTTCCCGCGTTGCCCGTCTGGCAACCTCCGACAGGGTACTGTGAGTCGTTCGGCGTCTGGATGGTGTTGAAGACCGCGAAGGCGTAGCACCCGATCGCCCACCGCCAGCCTTTGGTGTCGGTGATGTTCGCGGCGTTCGAGTTCGGCTCGTTCCGGAACGCCGTTGCGCATTGCTGCAAGGACGTGAGGGTCAGCTGCGGGTTAGTCTGGACGTTCTGCAGTCCGGTGATCGTGGCACCATCGGAGGTCTCGATGTTGCCGCGGTACTTGCTGCCAGAGCTGCCCTTGCCGTCGCCGACCAGCCATTCGGAATAGGCCACGGTGTTCGACACCCCGTCGGTGCAGTGCTGGACGCCATACGAGATGGCGTAGGCGAAGAGCCCGGGGCTGCCCAGCGGATCCTGGTGGTAGTACGCGTCGTTGTTATTGTTCCACGCGTAGTCGCCGCCGGTGGCATCGGTGCCGAAGCTGGCGGCATAGTTATTGAGGTAGTTGGTGCCCCCCAAGGCATTGATGCCGCCCTCCGACATGTTGGCGCCGCCGCCCGAATTGGGGTCGGACGGGCAGAGGAAAGCCGCCACCTGCGTATGCATGGCGGTGTAGTTTATGCCCCAGGGGGTGATCACATAGGGGCCCCAATTGAAATTGATGCTATTGTAGATCGGCCCCTGTTCGAGGTAGCCCAGCATCATCCCCTGGGCGCTCCACGAGTTCCAGGTCGCGACCTGACCAAAGATTTGGGGGTTGGCGCTGCATCCCAGCGGGAAGCTGTTGTGGGCCGTGTGGTAATTGTGCATGGCCAACCCCAACTGCTTCAGGTTGTTGGTGCACTGGATGCGCCGGGCCGCCTCGCGGGCCGACTGGACCGCGGGGAGCAAAAGCGCGATCAAAACGGCGATGATGGCGATGACCACCAGCAGCTCGATCAGGGTGAAACCGGGAGGGGATCTCTTTCTCATGACGGATTTCCTTCGTGAAACGTGAAAATGGTACGGGCAGAAGACACGATGAAATCACGCGGCAAGAAAGTTCCTCACGAAGGTCAGGCTCTCACTGACACCTGGGCCCTCCTTGCCAACGTAGTATTGCAAACCGCGTCGGGCTGCGCCGGAGGCCGGGGACGCGGGCGCCGGCCTCCCGAACGGGCCGAGTCGATCACCGCGCCTTCCGGCCGGCCGCGGCCGCCGCCTTCTTCGCGGCCGCCTCGGCCTGCTTCTTCTGCTTCATCTGGGGCCCGATGTTCTTGAGCATGTCGCTGGGCCTTGGACACCTCAACCTGTGGCCCCGTGGTCCCGGAGTCGCAGCCGGTGACTGCGCAGCCCAGGCCGGCGACCACCAGGGCCCCGAAGCTCAGGCCGGCAAGGCGCTTAAAACTCATCGCAGGATCCTTTCATGAAAACAGAACATCGCAAAAACACCATCTGGAGCCGGGATGCCGGCGGTCCGGCGCCGCCGGGCCGGGGATCGGTGGCCCGGTCGCCCGGGCGATGTCATCACCGCCGCGCGCTCGCCACCTCCCGGCGCGCAGCGCCGCCGGGACGCGCCGCGAAGCCGGCCAGGGGCCTGGCCGTCGCGTCGGCCTCGCGCAAGAGGTAACCTTTATCCGCCGGCAGCGGCCCGGTTCGGGTCACGCGGCCGGATGGCCAGGCCACTTCGACATCGTCGACCCGCTCGGCGTCCCCCAGGCCGAAGTGAAGCCTGGGGTCTGAGGCGGACTGGTAACTGCCGCCGCCGATCCGCCAGCCGCTCTGCCGCCGGCCGCCAGCCGTGACGGTCACCCGGGCGCCGATCGCGTCGCGATTCGAGGCCGTCCCCTCCAGCCGCAGCGTCAGGCCATGGCCGGCTTCGCCGCGGTTGTGGAAGTACGCCACCGGGGCGTTCTGCGGGACGATCACGAGGTCGACCCGCCCGTCGTTATCAAGGTCTCCCACGGCCAGGCCGCGCGCCAGCCGGGGCACGCGCCACGGCGGTCCGGCCGAATCAGTGGCGTCAGCGAACCGCCCGCCTCCGGTCCCCAGGAGCAACTGCGCGGGCATCAGCCACGGGACCTCAGGCGTGAGGTCGTTCACGTGCCCGTTGGCCGTCGCCAGGTCGAGCCAGCCGTCGTTGTTCGCGTCGAGGAACGCCGCGCCGAAGCCGAGCAGGAACCGGCTCGGCCTCGCGATCCCCGACGCCGCCGTCTCGTCCGTGAATATCCCTTCCCCGCGGTTCTGGTAGAGGGTCGTCGACTCGGCGTAGAAGTTGGTCTTCGCCAGGTCGGGCCGGCCGTCGCCGTCGGCGTCGCCGTGCGCGACCCCCATGCTCGCCTGGTAGATACCGTTCCCGCTGCTGGCCACGCCCGCGGCCCCCGCGATCTCCTCGAAGCGCAAGCCTCCCTTGTTGCGGAACAGGAAGTTGGCCGACTGGTCGTTGGCCACGAAGATATCGACCCGCCCGTCGCCGTCCATGTCAGCGGCGACGACCCCCAGCCCCCGCCCATCCGCGTCGACGATCCCGGTCTCGGCGGTCACGTCGGTGAACCGCGCGCCGTCGTTGCGGAATAAGTGGTCGGGCAGCGACGGCGAATACTGGGGCGAGCAGTAGGTGTAGCGACTCCGCCGGGCGTCCCAGCAGAGACTGGGCTTCTCGGTGTCCCACCGAAGGTAATGGCAGACGTAAAGGTCCAGGTCGCCGTCGCCGTCAAAGTCGCCGAAGGCGGCCGAGGTCGGCCAGTCGCGGTCCCCGCCCAGCCCGTAGCGCTCGGTCGCGTCCTCGAACGTCCCGTCCCCCCGGTTGCGATACAGGGCATAGCGGCGCCATCGGGTCACGAACAGGTCGGGATGGCCGTCGTTGTCGATGTCCCCCACGGTGACGCCGTGGCTGTAGCCCCGGGCAAAGCCGGCGAGGCCCGCGGACGCGGTGGCATCCTCGAAGGTCCCGTCCCCCCGGTTGCGGAACAGGCGGTCCCCGTCGGTGCGGGGGCGGTCGAGGTCGGGCGGGAACCGCCCGGCCTGCGGCAGGTAGACATCGAGCCAGCCGTCTCCGTCGTAGTCGAGCAGTCCGACGCCGCCGGCCGTGGTCTCGGGCATGTGCCGGGACGAGGACACGCCGTTATCGAACGTGAAGCGCAGCCCGGCGGCCTCGGCGTCATCCAGGAACGCGGGCGTCCGGACGGCCGCGGCGGCCGCCTCGGCGGGCGCGGCCTTTGCCGGGCCATGGCGTCGAGGTCGGCGATGAGGTCGCCGATCAAGGGGGCGCCGGGCGCCGGGCTTCCGCCGCCTTCAGCCGGTCCACGGCCTCGCGGCCGGCACGATCGTTCGTGTCGGCCTGGGCGACCAGCGTCCACAGCCCCTGCGCCTCGAAGTTCCGCCCCAGTTCCTCGGCCATCCGCGCCGCCTCGGGGATGGTCGCGTTCGTCAGGTTCTGGAGCGCGGCCTGATACCGGTACTTGGTCTCGGTCAGCGCCGCCTGCCGCCGACGCAGGCGCTCGGCGTCGTCGCGACGGCCGGCTTCCAGCGCCAGGGTGGCCAGGCGATCCAGGGACCTCAGGCTGCCGGGCTCGCGGGCGAGCAGGTCCTCGTGCGCCTTCCGCTCTCGATCCGCGTCGCCGGCGCGGGCGGCGAACCAGGCCCGCAGGTCAAGGATCTCCGCCTGGCCGACCCGGTCGGGCGGGAGATGCCGCACGGCCCGCTCGATCTCCGCGGCATCCTCGACCGCCTTGGCCCAGCTCAGCCGCGCCCGCCAGACGGCGGCGTCGGCGGGCCGGCGCCGAGGCACTGGTCGAGCCACCGCTTCGCCTCGGCGAGCTGGCCCGCGCGTGTCGCCAGCGCGGCCCATCCCAGCCAGATCCGATCGTCGTCGGGGGCGTTTCGCGCCGCCTTCTCCAGGGCCGCGCGGGCCGCGTCGAGCCCCATCGGGTGGTTCGATCCGAGCTTCTCCAGCTCCTTCAGCAGGCCGGCGGTGTCGCCGTACGAGCCCCACGCGCCCAGCACAGCGCACGCGCTTCGTCGAACCGCCCCTGGATCTTGTACAGGTTAACCAGCGTCTCGCGCGCCTCGGTGGCGTGGGCACCCTGGCCGCCGAGCGCGGTCAAGAGCAGCGGCTCCGCGTCGGCGAAGCGGTCGTGGCTCAGCACCCCGCGGGCGCGGTACAGCGACGCGTGCGGCTCGAATCGGCGATCCCGCCGGCACCCGAGACCAGGCCGCCTCGGCCGCCGCTGGGTGGCCGAGCTTGAATTCGCACGCGCCCAGCAGGAACTCGGCCTCGCCGTCCCCGGCCCCACCCAATAGCGCCGACGCCCGCGCGAGCAGCGAGCGCGCCCCTCGGGCGACCGCGCATCGAGCGCCGCCTTCGCCGCCTTGAGCGCCGCCTCGGCCGCCTTCACATCACGCCCCCGCCGCCAAGATTCCAGCGCGCGCACTCCCACCACGCTCAAGCCGGCCGCGATTACCGAAATCGCGATGGCCCAGGGCGCAACACGACGCCACACTAGATCGATCCCAGACGACCCCGTCGGGATCCATGCCTTACTCATTGCGATATGGACTAGATTCGCCCAAGGACGGCCGCGACCCCGCGATGGGGTCGGCCTGGCTCGCTAACATTACCCTGCCGCCTGACAGGAATCAACTCGGTATATTGCCGATTTAGCGACCGATGTCACAAAGATTCCGGCCGATCGCCCCGTTTGCCCCTAACCCCTTCCGCCAGGATTCGCCCACACAGCCGGTCGAGCGCCTCGAAAAACTCCGCGTCTCATGGCCCCGCGTAGCCAGGCAGGACACTCAGGGTTTCTACGAGAATCCAGCGCTCGATGACCTGGTGAAACACGCCGATTTCGAGCGTACCCACTCGGTTCTCGAATTCGGGTGCGGCACGGGTTCCTTCGCCCGTGGACTCTTTGAGGCGGTCCTCCCGGCAGATGCTCTATACCTCGGCCTGGACATCAGCGGGACCATGATCGGCCTGGCGACCACGAGGCTGAAGCCGTGGCAGGATCGTGCAGACGTGCGACAGACGGATGGGACTCCATGTCTGCCTGTGCCCGATGCCGCGTTCGACCGCTTCGTGGCGACGTATGTGTTCGACCTCCTCGACACGCCGCATTGCTTCGGCTTTATCGCTGAAGCTCACCGCGTCATTATTCCTGGCGGTCTGCTCTGCACAGTGAATATGACTCACGGGTCGAAGGGACTCTCCCGGTTCGTTTCCGGGCTCTGGTCTTCCGTTTGTGACCGCTGGCCAGGGCTCGTAGGAGGTTGCCGTCCCATACGCGTCGCCGAGCATCTTAAACCGGAAAAATGGCGAATCCGCCACCAGGCGACAGTGGCCGCGTTCGGGATTTGCTCCGAGGTCTTGGTTTCCGAGCGGCTCGGAACGGCGTGAACAGAACCACGTAGCTTCGGATGTTCGAAACGCTGATGCAGCCGCGAGTGGCTTTCTGCTGATGGTCGAAACCGGCACCGAAAGTCTAGCTCGGTCCCAGAGGCGCAGTGCAAGGTTTTACACCCACAACGCACGCTCCGAATTGGTCTGACTAACGGACAGGTTCTCCGCCGACGTATTGGACGCCGACTCCGCTCGTGTCCGCTGATTTCTGGGCACGGGGGGAAACTTCGTCGCACGATCAAAACGAAAAAGACCCGCAATCGCCTCGCGTCACTTGGGGGGTTGTGTTGAACAATGCATTGTTGGCGACTGGCTGGGCGTACCTTCAACCCGGCGGGTTTCGTCGTGCGTCTGGCACTCGTACACCATACGCGCAAGAACGCTGCAGACGGTCTTGCCGCCGGTCAAGGACTGCGTGGCTCGGGTGATATCCACGCGTTTGGCGACTCGTACCTCTAACTGCGGCGAACCGCCAGCACCTGATCCTCTCGAGCGAGCATCGGGCGACGCCAGCCAGCGACGCCTTCGCCGAAACTCACGCGCAGAAAGTTTGATGCATGTCAAAAGTGTTCATGATGACCAAGGCATACGCCGGCGTGGTCCGCGAAAACACGCCGTGCGTTTCTATGTCCTTCTCTAACGCCCGATGCATGAACAGGTAACCTCCTTCGAGATCCTGATGGAGGATCGCCGTCATTCCGGCATAGTAGTAGGCGCCGTCTTTGTGGAGACGACGCTGAGTTCTTTTCTCCCAATCCAAGGCCGGACGCAGTGCCCAGTCCCATACGAGCGAAGCGCCGACGAGGCGGCCCGCGTCGAGGAGGTGGTTATACCACGGTGTGAAATTGTTAGAAAAGGAGTCGACAGATTCAGCATACGTCGCTTGCATATCGAAGAAATCAAATGCTGCTGCATCGAACGCGCTACAGTCTGGCTGGCGGCCGCTATAAACAGATTGGTAGAAATTGGCGAATTCTGCATCGAGCTTTGGGGCTAGATGCTGAACTTGAATATCGAGGTTGCCAATCATTACAGTAAATGTTGATGCCATGTCGTTTATCCGCAGCAACGCCGCCTAAGAGTCTTTCCATAGAGTCTTTCCAGGGGGTCTCCAGGAGATCAGACCGCGTGCCAAGCTGTTTTGGACGATCCCGGCTCATTCCACCACTCCTCAAGGTAGCCGTAGTTGGGCATGAACTCTCACCCGGGCCTCGACATGCAGGTCTTGCGGAAGTGCCAAGCGTTTTTCCCGCTGCCGTTATCCGCGTTTCGGCTCCGGAACGACGGATGGCGGCGACCGTTCGGAAACCAGAATCGCATAACCACGGTCGTGAGACCGTCGGTTCAGACGGGGCACCACCAACCTCGCCCGTAAGTGCGATCTGTAGGTGCTGCGAGCGGGCTGACGCCCGAGGTTGGCGGGCGTGCGCCCGTCCGGGGTGTCTCCGGGGTGTCAGACCTCCGGGATGTCGACTCCGGGATGTCATCCGGGATGTCATCCGGGATGTCAGACCTATTGTCAAGCTTTTTAGGGACGACCGACCCAACCGACTCTTCGTTCAGGCACGGCAACAGCTCGCAAAGTCGAATATCGCTTGCTAACCAGATCCAAACCGCCGCTTTAAGATAGGCGCGAGCTTTTGGGCGAGCCGCCCAAATGGCGCCGCCGCCGTCAACTTTTGGCGAACAGCGGACTTTCGGAACCACGTCGGTATCATTCGAGCCCGGGTTCAGGCCGGCCTGCCTGATCGATAAGCAGCGCGAACGCTGAGCTTCATCGTTCGGCGGCTTTTTGCCTGGCGGGAGAAACCACGCCTGCGTACTCTAGGATGAAGGGATGATATCGAAAAGAAAAATCCCGCCCTAGGCCCCGACTGTCTCGTCGCTATCTTAACGTACTTGAAGAGGGGGCGCTGAACCCTGTCGATGGTGAGATGCTGCCGTGCACTACAAACTTCCACTCGTCTTCGAACCGCAGCCCGAGGGAGGTTATACGGTCACCTCTCCGGCAGTCCCGGAGCTGCTAACCGAGGGTGACTCGGTCAACGACGCCCTCGAGAATGTCCGCGACGCTCTCGCGGCGGTTCTCGAGCTTTACCGCGACCTCGGGAAATCACTCCCGTCCGAGTTGGCGGTCGGTAAGGCTGGCGAAGAACTTCACTACGGACTGTCGTGGGAAGAGTTCAGCCGAGCTTGAACCAGATAGGCGTTTGCGGTAGCCATCACTCGGCGCTGTTCTGCGGTTAGCCCGTGTTCAGCGCCTCGGAGCAGACTCCGCCGCGGACCATCGCTCTACTGCTCTTGTCCCTTCACCATCGGGATCGGCCACCTGGGTTCGAAAATCGCCGGCACCCTCGGCAAACTTCTTCAAGACCGCGAACGTCGGATCGGCAGCGCATCGCTCTGGCGCTAACCGCGGCAGAACCTGTTCATACAAGACTGTGACCGCCGCCTTGGGCCGCAGGCCGCGATGGCGCTCGATCTCTTGGATGGCATCGACGAGCGGCCATCCCTGGACCACGAAGCGATACATGCCCACCCACGCCGGCGAGCGGTCCATGCTGGCGTGACAGTGAACCAGTATCGGCCATGCCGTTGGATCGCGGCTCAGCTCGATCGTCTGGGCGATGAAGTCCTCGCCGCCGGTGCCGTCTCGAGTCGGTTGCCGACATACTTCAAGCCGTGTTCGCGGACGAATCGTAACTCGTCGGGCCAGTGAGGGCTCTGCTCGGGAGTGACTCTCGGGAAACAGGTTGATGATCGTGCGAAAGTGGTAGCGTTCCTGAGCAATTTCCAGGCCGAGATAGGTCGGCATTGCGCTTAAGTAGATGCGGCCCGGGTCCACTTCTCGTAGACGAGCGAATCGGGCGCTGATACCAGAACAGGCCGCGGCCGGTGAAGTCGAGGCCAAGCGAAACCACCATCATGGCTCCCAACGATCGCCGGCTCGCGACCAACCAGGCGGAGCGGGCGGTACGACTCTGACAAGGACGAACGCCCAGGCAAACAGCCCCCAGACGTAAAACCAGCGCGGCCAGAAGCCGATCGGTTCCCAGTCCAGCCAGCCGACTTGCCGCATGACCATCAAGATCACCGCCGCGATCGAGCAGCCCGAGAATCCCGCGGTCGCGAGCAGTCAACCAGGCCGATCGCAACGGGCGTTCGAAAGCAAGCCCAGACGACGACCGCCGCCACGCCCATGGCCAGCCCGGCCAGGATGAGGCGGTTGGCGGCTGGAGCACGCGCATCGAAGATGGTCCGCCAGCCCAGGCCGTACCAGCCGTCGGCCAGCGGCCCCGGCGTGGCGGCGTGCCAGAATCCGGCCGCCGACAAAGCCGTCGCCGCGGCCCATCCTGGGCTGCGTGCATTGCGAAACCAGCCCCATGCCGCCAGCACCAGCGCGGCCGACGAAACGTACACGGCGACGTGGTCGATGGTGTCGCACGCCTCCGCAAACCGATAGGCCGCAGGCGGATAGGGACTGAATGTCGGGCGCACGACCGGCGGCAGCTCGGGGTCGACGTCGTTTTCATAGTCGAACACGTACCACACGGCCGGAATCGTGGTCATGGCGAGAACCAGCCAGGGCCAAAAGCGTGCCACGCTCGATCGAATAGCGAGTTGCATGTCAGGTCGGCATCCTTTCCGACTCGACGACGGGATGCCCAACACATCCGGGCTGGCGAGAGTCGGGCAGTACTCTACACCATCTCGACGTCCAGGAGGAGACCATCAGCTTGGCCGGCGAAGTTGCGGGCTCGACTGGCGCAAAGCATGTTCGGCAAAGAGCTCGGTCTCGACGCGCCCCTTACCAGTGCGAACGCCCAGTTTCACCAGCAGCCGTCGCCGCATTTCGCGGATCGGCCGCGCGACGAGCCGGTGGGCGCGGATCAGCCAGGGGATCTGTTTCCGCACCGCCACGTCATCGAACCCGCATTGCTCGGGACGCAACCGGGACCAGTGCTTCATGAGGTGATATTCATCGCTGCGGCGCAACATCGTAAAAAGCGGCCCTGCGACCAGTCGCCGAGGCCAGGCCACACTGATCTGGAAGTCGATCAGACAGGGATCGCCCGCCTCATTGACGAAAATGTTTTCGCGCTTGTGCAGATCGACGTAAACGATTTTCCGCTCGTGCATTGCGCGGAGCAAGGCCTCGAGCGCGGGTAAGAACGATTCGTTCACGTCCTCGCGGTTGCCGAGCGGGTGGCCCTCGATGTAATCCCTGGCCACCGCATTACCAAGTTGACGGCCGGCCACCGAGACCTGACCGGCCAATGTAGGCACGCCGCTAAGGTCGGCCAACAACTGGAGCAAGTGCGTCTCGTGCCGAGCCATCCGGCGCCCCAGCCAGCCCATCGGGATGCCGAAGACCGGAGCCTGCCGATGCAGCTTGACCACGCGCATCATTCCCGGCGGCCCTTCATAAAGGCCGGTGGCCGCCCAGGAATCGTGCTTGAACGTCTCGCGAAGACGATGTGGCACGCCGCCAATGGCGACTGTCTCGGGCAGAGACTGACTCCCAGTGCCTTGAGCCAGTGTGGTCGAGGTTTGGCAGCCGAAGCCGACGACGGATCGACTCGATAGGATATCATCCTGACCCCTGACGATCCGCTGGGGAAATGTGCGTTGACCGGACTCGTTCTCAAGTTGTCGGTTGTGCACGGCCTCACAGTTGAACCGATTGGCCGATTTCCGCGGATTTCTCTCCGTTCATTAGGAAATAGTGGATTGGTTGTGGCGGCAACTGCAGTAAGTAAGGATGATCGAGCCATGAAATGGGAGTTGAATGATGACCAGCGCCAATCGCGGAGTCGTGTTTCAGCAGATTGATCGGCTTTATCGGGAAGGAACGCTTTCCGGCCTTGCTGACAGCCAGTTGCTGGAACGGTATCTCACTCGCCGTGATGAGGCAGCCTTTCGAGCGCTGGTCGAACTGCATGGTCCCATGGTGCTGGGCGTTTGCCGGAGGGCATTGCGTGACCCGAGGGACATCGAAGACGCCTTCCAGGCGACTTTCTTGATCCTGGTCCGCAAGGCAGCCGCCATCCGAGATCGCGAGCTCTTGGCCAACTGGCTTTACGGCGTGGCTTACCGAGTGACGAGGCGTGCCAGGACTCACACGCTCCGTCGCCGTGAGCGCGAGATCGCTGTCGGGAACTCGAGGTCTCCGGAGAGTCCCGCACCGCGGACATCGATGGGCATCGGACCGGTGCTCGATCAGGAGTTGAACAGGCTCCCGGCCAAATACCGTGCGCCTCTGGTTTTGTGCTATCTCGAGGGGCAGACGCACGACCAGGCGGCCGAAGCGCTTGGTTGTCCGGTTGGAACGATTCGCAGCCGCTTATCGCGAGGCCGCGAGCTTCTCAGGCGCCGACTGACCAGACGGGGCTATGCCCCCACGGCGGCCATCCTGGGCCAGGGATCGGCACTGCCAGCGAGCTTGGAATCGAGTCCGTCTCCCAGGTCTTGATTTCGTCAACGGTCGATGCAGCCGTGGCAATACATGTGTTCAAAACGATTCCCGCAGGCGCGGCTGCCGCGCCTGTTCTGGCCCTGACTCAGGGAGTGCTCACAACCATGAAACTCGCTCAGCTCAAATGGATCGGAATGATGATCCTCGCAACAAGTGTCGCGGTCGGCGGGGTCATCGCCGTCGCTTATGCCGCGGGCCAAAGCCCGATAATGGCTCGGAATCCCATGGCGCTCGCCACGCGCGCCGGCGTCTCGCAAGAGCAGTCCGATCTGCCGTCGCGCAACGTGGATTCATCCCGACAAAACGCGCCATCCGAGGCGACTGACCCATTTCGATCAAATGCCGGGCTGCCGCAGCCGGATGCCGATTCAAGCCGGGCCGTCGACCTGAGTAATAGGTCGATCCGCGAGCTGGAGGTCGAACTCAGGTTGGCCCTCAATGATGACACGCGAACCGAGATACTTGTGAGGGACGGCACGATTGGGGAAAAGGAGCGGCAGCAGGCTCGGGGCAAGGTTGTCCTAGTTACGGCCAGGCTAGAGGGAATCGCGGACGACCTGGCTGATGAGATCGATCGTCTCAAATTGGAATTGACCAAGAAGGACGCGGAAATTGAACGAGCCCAGGCTCACTCTCTAATGGGTGCGGTGCAGGTCGCCCGCAACAAGCGGTTGAATGAACGCAAAGCCGGCATGGTTTCGGAGGACGACGTCGCCAAGGCCGAGGCGCAATACAAAGTCAACGAGGCACAAAGGTCCATCGTCCGGGCCGAGAAGGCGGAGGTCGAACTTCGAATTCAGCAGTTACAAAAGCGTCTCGGTCGAATTAAAGCGGTCATCAAGCTGGCCGACCCGCCCCGCGAACTCAAGCCATGATTCACTTGCCTTCGTCGGCATAAACCTCGGCCGCGGCCTGGCCGGCTGCACCGGGCTTCACGCGATACCCCAGGTCGCCGAGGCACGTTTCGAGCGCACACAGAACGAGTATCACGTTCTTCGCTTGCGAAGTATGTCCCATCAGCCCGATCCGCCAGGCCAGCCCCTTGAATGGCCCCAGTCCGCCGCCGATCTCGATGCCCCATTCATTCAAAAGGCGGCGGCGGACGGTCAGGTCGTCGATGCCCTCGGGAATCTTCACGCAGGTCAACTGGGGCAACCGGTGGCCTTCGACTGTCGCCAGGCTCAGGCCCATCGCGGCCAGGCCGGCGTGAAGTGCCTGGCCGTTCAAGGCGTGCCGGGCAATCCGGGCTTCCAGTCCCTCCTCGGCGACCAGCGCGAGCGCCTCGCGCAACGCATAGTTCATGCTGATTGGGGCCGTGTGGTGGTAGAAGCGGTCGCTGCCCCAGTAGCGCTGAATCATCGTGAGGTCGAGATACCAGCTTTGAACCTTCGTCTTGCGCTTGTTCAACACCTCGACGGCCCGCGGACCGAATGAAACCGGCGCCAGCCCGGGTGGGCAGCTCAGGCATTTTTGCGTTCCCGAGTAGACCGCGTCGATTTCCCAGCCGTCGATTTCGACGGGAACTGCCGGCCAGCGACGGTGACTGTGTCGAGCGCGATCAAGGCACCGGCGTCGTGGGCGATCTTGGCGATCTCTTCGACCGGCTGCCAGGCGCCGGTCGACGTCTCGGCGTGGACGATCCCGACGACCTTGGGACGGATCGCGCTCGACGGCCGCTTTGACTTCATCGGGATCGAACACCTCGCCGTACGGCCGCTCGATCGTCGAGACTACGGCGCCGGCGCGTTCGGCGACGTCTTTCATCCGGCCGCCGAAAACGCCGTTGATACAGACCAACATCCGATCGCCCGGCTCGATCAGGTTGACGACGACCGTCTCCATGCCGGCCGAACCTGTTCCCGAGATCGCCAGTGTCAGCCGATTCTTGGTCTGAAACACATAGCGGAGCAAGTCTTGGGTCTCGTCCATCAAGGCCGCGAATTCGGGGTCGAGGTGGCCGACCAGCGGGGTGCCGAGCGCCTTCAGACGCGCGGATCCACGTCGCTGGGGCCGGGCCCCATGAAGACTCGCTTCGGACAAATGCAGAGGACCGGGCGAGTCGGCTGCGACACGGCGGACATGACAGACTCCTTGATGGCAAGACGCGTTGAATGGGGAATCGACCAACTCGAGACGGCTTTGACACCAGATATCAGTTGCACCGCCGGCCGGTTCATCGTCTTGATCAATTCACTGATGGCCTTGAACTCGGGTCGATCGGCCGTCTCTGTCCATTCGAAGAGCACGGCCTCGGTGGTGGAAACGACGGCCCCGGCCTGTTCCAGCCGGCGCAAGGCAAATTCCCAGTCGATCTTGTGACGCGAGGCCACCGCATCGGCCGGCACCTGGACCCGGAACCCCAGATCGAGCAATTCGAGTGCCGTCTGGGCCACGCAGACGTGGGCCTCGATCCCCGCGACGGTGACATGGCGGACGTTGCGGCCGTAGAGTTGTTCCAGAAGCTGGGGGACGGCGCAGCAATGAAAGGTCGTCTTGGCCGGGCCGATCCGGTATCAATTCGGCCACCCTGGCCGTGGTTGGTCCCAAGCCTCGGGGATACTGTTCCGTGCCCCAGACCGGCAATCCCAGCACGCCTCGCGCCATGGATGAGATGGATCGACATTGGCGACCACCTGCTCGCGATCCGCGATGGCCGCAAGTAGTTTGTCTTGAAGGTCGACGACCAGGAGCGCACCGTCCCCGCGGTCAATCGCTGGGTTTGACGCATCCACGCCACCTCCACCACCGAGAACTGCGGCAATCGACCCCAAAACCTCGGGGTCGTTCACACGTTGCGATGCTAAGTGCCGTTTCCCCCCGCTGTCAAGCAATTCGACAACCACACTCTCGGAGCGAGCCCGTTGGGAAAGAGCGAACTACAGTTGACTGGGCGGCCGCAGAATTTGCAATTTGGCAGATCTGCCTGGCTGCTTAAATAATCAGCGTTTTACCTATCGATAGGTTCAGAACGTGTGTCTTGCCGTGCTGATTCGAGCGAGTTACGATCAAATTTGAACCGTGTTAGGTTTCGTCCAGCGGAGATCTGGCTCCGTCGAGCTGCGCGACGGCCGAGCGTGCAACGTCCAAGCTGGGGGTGACCGGTGTGGCTGAAAAGCCTCGACTGTTGGTCATAGATCGAGACAGCTCGCATGGAAAGTCGACGCCTCGACTGTCCTGTCCGAGTCATCCGACGCCCGTGACGGTCCGCACGATCTCGAAGGCACTTGCGCTCTTGCGCGATCAGAAGTTCGACGCGGTGTACGTCGATGCCTCTCAGCTTTCGGCCGTGCGCTGGGTCGGGATGATGATCCAGGCCGAGGAGATCCTCGATGCGATCTCGGATGGCGTTGCCGTGGTCGACCCGGATCTGCGGATCATCTGGGCCAATCCCGAGTTTCATCTGCTCACGGATTCGGCGACGCAGGTTGTCGGCTGTCCGTTTTATCAGGCGCTCGGCGATCCTGAGATTCTCGGGCCGGATCCTTGCCCGTTCACGTCGGCAGTGGCCACGAAAGCGGCGGCAAGCACGGCGGTGAAGATCAAGGGCAATCGCTATCTCCGGCTCACGGTCACTCCGGTTTTCGACGCGACGAACACGCTGACGCACTTGATCGCGCTGACCCGCGAGACGACCGACGAGACCCAGCAGCAGCTCAAGGTCGACGCGATTCACGAGGCGGGCGACCAGCTCGCCGATCTGTCGCCCGAGGAACTCGCCGAGATGGCGGTCGAAGAGCGGACCGACCTGCTCAAGTACAACATCGGCCGCCACATGAAAGACCTGCTGGGCCTCGATTTCATCGAGATCCGGCTGCTGGATCGCCCGACCAACCGGCTTGATCCCCCTCTTGACCGAAGGAATGACCCCGCTGGCGGCCAACCGTGAGCTCTATGCGCGCAAGGAAGGTAACGGCGTGACCGGCTTCGTGGCGGCGACGGGGCAGTCGTATGTCTGCCCGGACACGACCCAGGACCCGCTTTACATCGAGGGGGCAGCCGGTTCGCGCAGCTCGCTGACGGTTCCGCTCGATCATTCACGGCACGGTTATCGGCACGCTCAATGTCGAGAGTCCTCAGCCCGACGCGTTTGACGATCGCGACCGCCAGTTCATCGAGATCTACGGCCGCAATATCGCGGCGGCACTTGAACACGCTCGAGCTGCTTCAGGCCGAGAAGGTCAGCACGGCCAGCGCATCGGTCGAGGCGATCAACCGCGAGCTGGCCCTGCCGCTGGACGACATCATCACCGACGCGACCACCGTCCTGGATCGGTACGCGGGCCACGATGAAGACATCATCGCGCGGCTGCGCCACCTGCTGTATCGAGCGCGGGAGATTCGCAGTCTGATTCACAAGGCCGGCTCGACGGTCGTACCCCAGCCCAAGCAGACTCGGGCCGTGCCTGCGCCTCGGCTGGCGGGCAATCGGCTCCTGGTCGTCGATGCCGACGAGGCCGTCCGCCGGTCGGCTCACCACCTGCTTGGCTGCCAGGGCGCCAGCGTCGAAACGGCCCGCGACGCCCACGAAGCGATTGCCCTGATGCGGCAGGCTCCCTATTCGGCCGCCCTGGTCGATATCCGCCTGCCAGACCTTGACGGCTACGAGCGTTCAAACGACTTCGCGAAGTTCAGCCCAACGTGCCGGTCATCCTGATGACCGGCTTTGGCTGGGACCCCACGCATTCGATCGTGAAGGCACGTCAGGAGGGCCTTCAGACCGTGCTCTACAAGCCGTTCCGGGCGGATCGCTTGATGGATGCCGTCGAACAAGCCCTGCGCACCACGCCGCCACCGCGCCACAGCTCGAGCCCCGCACCAGGATGGCGTGCATTCACCGGGGCCGGTCTCGACTTCCCCACCTTCGTCGCCCGCCAAACTCTCCTTCCAGTGAACCTGTCCACCCCGTCCCTCCGTCTCCAACCCCCGTGACGGAGCACGAACCCTCCGACTCTCAACCGATCGAGGCATCAACCATGAGCCCTGACTGGCCCTGGCTGGTCGTGCTGGCGCTCGTCATACCGCCGGCCCTGGGACATCTTTACCACTTCGTGCTCCTGGTCAACTGTCGGCAGCGGTCTGGGCTGCCGCGAGCCGCTGATGGACCGAATGCGAAAGCTGATCTTCGGCGGGCTCCTGGTCTCTTCGGCTTTTTTGCTCTGGATGCATCTGCACAGACCGTGGTGGAGCTGGGCGTGGCCGCTCTGGAGCTATGCCGTTCTGTGCGTGGTCTCGGGCACCATGATCTGGCCGCTCAACTCATGGCTGATTACCCGGCGGCGCCGTCCCGCGGGTATCGATGGGTCGGCTGTAACTCTCGACCTGGCCCTGCAAGCCGGGACGACCCCTTTGATCGGTCGGGGTCGCGGTTCCTGGCTCCTGACGCCTGCCGCGCAACCAGTCATTTCAGTTGCAACTACGCGAGTGGGACCTCGCGATCCCCAACCTGCCGCCGCAGCTCGATGGCCTGCAAATTGTCCAGTTCAGCGATCTCCACATTGCTCGTTGCTATGACCGCCGGTTTTTTGAAGCGGTGGTCGATGCATGCCTGGGCTGGGACGCCGACTTGGTTGTCATGACAGGAGACCTGGTCGAGGACGACGAAACCATTTCTTGGGTCGAGCCGCTCTTGAGCCCACTGGAAGGCGCGGCTGGGCAAGTTTGCGATCCTGGGCAATCACGACAACGAGCATCAACCGCAGCATCATCGCCGGCGAGCTCGGCTGCGCCGGCTTTGAGCTGCTGGAAGGACGGTGGACGACGCTCGACCTCGACGGGACAACGCTCGCGATCGGCGGGACTTCGGCACCCTGGGGACCGGCACTCGACAGCCGGAGACATGCCACCGGCCGACTTCCGCATTCTGCTGAGCCATTCACCCGACCTCTTCTACAAAGCCCAGGGATGGGGAGTCGACCTGATGCTCTCGGGACATAACCACGGCGGCCAGATCCGGCTTCCGCTGGTTGGGCCGGTATTCATGCCCAGTCGCTATTCGCGCCGGTTCGACCGCGGGTTTTTTCGGCAGAACGGGACGCTGATGTATGTCAACGAGGGGGTGGGGGGCAAACACCCGGTTCGTTACGGTTGTCCGCCAGAAGTCAGCCGGATGGTGCTGCGCGTCGCGGCGGGTACCCGTGAACTGATCGGCAATAGCGTGTTTAGCGCGAAGTCACAAGCCCTCGAGCAGGATTGCGTCAAAGGGTGATGATATCCGCGGCTGGCACCGTCTGCTATAGTGTGAGGGAGCGCATAACGGCGACGTCCGTTCCTTGATCGATTAGGAGGCAGTCGATGCCCTCACCGTTTCCGGGCATGGATCCCTACCTGGAGAAACCTGGACTTTGGCCGGATGTCCACCACTCGCTCATCTCGGCATACCGCGACCTTTTGGCTGCGCAACTTCGTCCAAAGTACCTTGTTCAGATTGACGAACGAGCTTATATCACCGAGGAATCGGACGACTACCCAAGAAGGTCGGCTCGTACGAGTACTTGGTCCACGTATCGAGGCACGACCAGCGGCCTCGTGGCCTGCTTTATCCAATCCGCTTGCCACAGCGTCTTCCTGTCATCCCGATCCCGCTAAAGGCCGGCGATCCGGACGTCCACCTTGACCTCCAAATCGCCCTCAACGCGATCTACGACCGTGCGGGCTACGACTTGGAAATCGATTATCGCGATAATCCAAATCCGCTTCTCACCGGCAAGCTGGCAGGATGGGTAGATGAGCTCCTGCGATCCAGGGGCCTGCGTCTTAACGTGTCGCTCCGGCCGAATTCTCGTGTGTGCGTCCCAATAGTGCGATTGGCACTCAGATATAAACCCGCCGATTATAGATATACCACTCGACGAGCAAGACCCCCAGTGCACCCAGTGCCAGCCACCACCAGATGTCTTTCTACAATCGACGCGGGCTTCTGGGTGCCGGTGACCGGGTTGTAGCCGATCTTGATCTTGTACGCTTCCGCGCATACTTTCGGGAGCGCCTTCGGGAACCAGCCCGCGGGGGGCCAGGTCGCTCTCGCGCGCGTCGAACAGATTGACCGCGAACGGGAGCAGTCCCTTGGGCTCCCATTGTGCCAGATAGATGCCGGTCTTGTTGGCCTGGTTGAAGACGAAAGCTCCCCTGGGGTGAACGAGAGAAGGTCTCTGCCGGCACGCCGTCGGCCGAGCTGACTGTCATCGATCGAGCCAGTCGGTCTCGGCGTGCAAGACGACCGGGCGCCGGGCTCGGCCACCTCTTCGCCGGCCCCCTCGCGCACGTTGCCCAGCGCCTGGATGCTGTTCAAGATGAATAGCGGAAAGCTGATGTATCGAAACCAGGTCGTATTCGGCGTCGTGCCATCCATCAGCGGAAAAGTGACGACGGTGTCGGTGTAGCCCTCGCGCGGGACGATGAACGCCAGCGAGCCCTGGTTGCCGTCGATCAAGCTCTTGGCGCCGGTGGGCAGCTCGACGATGCTCGCCTTGGCGACATAGACCAGCGACAGGTCGCGAATATACTGCATCATCGGGTGGGCGATGTCCCAGTCGAGGATGACCGGCTGCTGGACATCCTTGGGCTGGGCATAGGCCGGCCCGGGGGGAAAGACCCCGAAGTAAAGCGCGTTCGCCTCGGGAGGCGAAGTCCGGCTTGACGCCGTCATAGATCACCAGGTCGTAACGGCCCCCCTTCAAGTCGCGGACGACCGCCTCGTTCTTGGCCTCTGTCGGGGGTCAAGATCGTGATGTCGGCGTGTTCGGTCGCCGGATGGGGTCTTGAGCGTGTCGGTCAAGTACCGGTCTCCGTCCGAGATGGCCAGCACCTGGGCCTTGCGCGTCGTGCCGACGACGGTGAAGGCCCGGTTGTCGACCGTCGAGTGCGTCCTTCTACCGTCAGGCGCACCTCGTAGGGCGTCAGGCCGTTGTCGGGCAAGTCGAACTTGAATGACTGATCGCTCTGCGGGGCGAGCTTTAGAGCAATCGCGTCGACCAGTGTCCCTTGGTCACCCGGTTTGTCCGGCGTCGTGGCGGTAAAGCTGGGCCTCGGTGGCGACCTCTTCGGCGCGGTAGTTGTGCACGCGGCCAAAGAGCTGGTAGATCTCGGGCTTGTCTTCATCGCGCCGGGTCTGGAGTGCCAGGATCGCGACGTTGTCGGACGGGTTGCGGGTCTGGGCCTTGCCGTCGGCGGTGGCGGTGCTCGCGGCCGCGGGGCGAATACGGCGGAGGGGCGGGTCCGATCACCACACCTCGGGCTCGAGGTTGCCCAGGCTGAAGCCCTCGACGTCGGCGAAGCCGCCGTCGGTGTAGATCAATAGCTTGGGAGTGACGACCGACGACGCGACCACGCCCTCGCCGATCTGCTTCGACGGATTGGCCAGTCCTGCCGCCACCTGCAAGCCCTCGCGCAGAGACGTCGTCGACTGCGACGGCTCGATCGAGTCGATTCGTCTGCATCAGTACGCGGCGGTCGCCGGTGTAGTTGGAGACGACCTGAGCCGATTCGTCGAACTTGATCACCATGGCCAGGTCGTCGGCGTCCATCTCGCTGACAACCTTCTTGGCCGCCTGCTTGGCTTTTGCCAGCCGGCTGGGCGCGACGTCGGTCGCGGCCATGCTCGCGGAGCTATCGATCAAGAGCACGAACCGCTGGCCCTGGCCGGCTGCTCCCCTTCATGCGCGGGCCCGCCAGGGCCAGCATCGCCAGGGCCACGGCCAGGAGCTGAAGGAACAAGAGCAGGTTGCGCCGCAGGCGCTGAAACAGACTGTTGACGTGCAGATCCTCCAGGCTCCGCCGCCACAAGATCGTGCTCGGTACCCTGCACCGGCCGCCGCCGCAGCTTGAGGAAATAAAGCGCGATGATTCCCGACCGGCACGCCGGCCAGCACAAACCAAGCGGGCAGCCCCAGCGGCGAGTTGAATTCGATCGGCGAGCTCCACCCATTAAGCTCGATTCCACAAATTGGTCATGGTCTCAAGCTCCCCGCACGCTCATAAGCTCGGGCTCTCGTTCTGGCAAAGCCCGCCCGCTCGCCTCTGCGCCGCCGGATCATCATGTAGAGCAAATACACCACCAAAAGCGCCGGCCACCCCGAAAAAGATCCAGGGATCTGTCACCATTCGATTCATGATTGCTCAGAAATTCATTTCACCAGCCCGCGCTCGCGGAGATAGTTGAGGATCAGCTTGTCGAACGGAAATTGATTATTTGTGAAGATATAAGTAATTCCGCGCTGGGTGCACCATTCCTTCAGGCCGCCCACGAAGGCGTTCAAGTTGTCCTTGTATCGCTTCAGCAGTGGGGCGCTGATGGTGATCTCGGCGGTCTCGTCGTCTTCGCAGTCGACCAAGCGGAGGTCTCCGACCAGCTCGGGCTCGACTTCCTCTTGCGCTCAGGATGTGGATGACGAAGATGTCCATGTTTCGCGCCAGCAAATAGCGCAGGGCGTCCTGGTATCCGTTCTTGTCGAGGAAGTCGGAGATGACGACGACGACGCCCTTGCCCGCGTGGCGGATCGCGAACTCGCGGGCCGCCGCGGTCAAGTTGCTCTGGCCGGTGGCCTCGAGGTGGTCGAGGTACTGCAACAATGCGCCACATCTGCGAACGGCCCCGGATGCCGTGCAGGCCCTGGTCGAGCCGGGCACTGAAGGTGTCGACCAGCACGCGGTCGTGGTTCACCAGCCCGATGAACGACAGTGCCGCGGCGACCTGCTTGCCGTAGCGCAGCTTGGTCGGGTTGCCGAAATCCATCGACAGGCTGGTGTCGAGCAGCGTGTAGACGTGCAGGTCTTCTTCCTCGAGGAAAAGCTTCAAGAAAAGCTTGTCGAGCCGGCCGTAGACGTTCCAGTCGATGTGCCGCAGGTCGTCGCCGAATGTATAGTTGCGATGTTCGGCGAACTCGACCGACGAACCCCTGCGCTTGCTCTTTCGCTCGCCTTTCATCCGTCCCACGAAGATCCGGCGGCTGACCAGCTCGAGCTGCTCGAGCTTGTGCAGGAACTCCGGATCGAGCAGCGGGCTGGTAGCCGACCCCGACGGCCGCGGCGCGGCCGCAGGCGGGCTTGCGGTTGCTTTCGGAATCGGGGATACGCGAGCAGCCATGGCAATTCTCTTGGTCTAGTGATTGGCTTGGAGGGCGTGATACATACCCGTCAGCCAGACGCGGTCGAACACCCAGAAAAGCGACAGCATGACGCTCACGGCCACGCCCAGCCCGACCAGCCACGGCACCAGGGCGGCCAGAAAGATCATCCACCGCGCCTTGAGTCGCAGGGCGCGGCCCTGTGCAGGAAACCCAGAGCCGGTGAACCAGCTCTCCAGGATCACGAGCGAACCCGCCGCCGCCGTCGCCAGTGCCAGCGCCGGCTCGCTCTGCCAGGCCGTCAGCGAGACCACCGAGCAACAAGGAGCACAGACCGACCAGGCACAAGAAGTCTCCCCTCGTGAAAATCAGCGGCTCCGACTTGGGCGGGTTGAAGTCCTGTTCGGGAGCCGGTGGTGGATCGTAGATGTCGTGCATGGACTGCTGTCTATTCAGTCCAGTTCCAGATCGAGAATCCAGATGATCAGGCGACCGCGCGGCTCGCGTTTCCGCCTTTTCGGGAACGGCGTCGAGGACCTTGAGCAAGACTTCGTCGGGATCGATTCCCTCGGCCTGCGCCTCGAAATTCAAGAGCACGCGATGTCGCAGGCTGGGGAGATAAACGCGGCGCAAGTCTTCAAAGCTCACGTTGAATCGCCCGTCCAGGAGGGAGCGGACCTTGGCCGCCAGCACCAGCGTTTGCACGCCGCGGGGACTGCTGCCCCAGCGAATGTACTGGTTGGTCACGTCGGCGGCGAACGGCCCGTTTGGATGTGTGCCCAGGGCCAGGCGGATCGCGTAGTCTTGAACGTGAGGGGCGATGATCACGTCGCGAACCAGGCCCTGGAGCCGCAATAATGTCTCTCCGTCCAGCACCTTTTCGGCCTTGGGCCGCTCGCCGCGGGTGGTGCGGTCGAGAATCGTGCTGAGCTCGTCGCGCGTCGAGTAACCGACGATCAACTTGAGCAAGAACCGGTCGAGCTGCGCCTCGGGAAGCGGATAGGTTCCTTCCTGTTCGATCGGGTTCTGGGTCGCCATCACGAAGAACGGCTCCTTGAGCGATGTGGATGTGGCCGCCGACGGTCACCGAGTGCTCTTGCATCGCTTCAAGCAGGGCCGACTGGGTCTTGGGGGTGGCTCGATTGATCTCGTCGGCGAAGCACGATCTGCGAAAAGACCGGGCCCGGCTGAAACTCGAAGACCCGGCGGCCGTCGGGCAGCTCCATGACGATGTTGGTGCCGATGATGTCGGCCGGCATCAGGTCGGGTGTGAACTGGATCCGGTTGAAATCGAGCGAGACGGCATCGGCCAGGGTCCGCACCAAGAGGGTCTTCCCCAGGCCCGGCACGCCTTCCAAGAGCGCGTGCCCACCGATAAACAGACAAGTCAAGACGCCGTGGACGATCTCGTCGTGGCCGACGATGACCTTGGCGATCTCTCCCTTGACTTTCTCGTAGGCCGAGCGAAATTCGTCGGCACGGGCTTCCATCGATTCGGCGAGCAAAGGCGGCCATCGGCGCGGGTCCTTTCGTTGAAGTTTGTTGCAGGTATCGGAGGCAGCTCGATCAAAATGATCGCCAGCAGAACGAATGCCTCGCCCGTGATCACGGCTTGGGTTCTTTCTTGTCCGGTTCCTTGTCTTTCTCCCGTTCCTCCCAGACGCGCTGCTTCGCCTTGAGCAGATCGGTCGGTGTAGCTTTGTTTCACGGTCTCCGGCGAGCGGTGGCGAGGCTGGGGCTCTGCGTCTTCTGGGCCGTCGCGGGCTCGATCTGCCGCTCGACCCGCCTTCCAGCAGTGGTTCGCCGATCGGACCGGATGGAGGCGCATCCGGGAAAGGGATGCGGATGTCTCGGTCGCGGGCCGCCGAGCGGGTGCGGTCGAGCTGCTCGTCAACCTCGGCCTTGCGGCTTCTGAGCTTGTCCATGTATTCGCTGGCCGTCGCGGTCTCGTGTCCCTCGCAGCTTTTTCCATTCGTTGGCCACGGCTTGTTTGATCCAGTCGACGTCGAGCGCGATCCGCCGGACCGCGACGTCGCCCAGGAACAGGCAGGCCGCCAGCCAGAGCAAGGTCGGCCAGAGTGCGGCGAACGAGCGGGGATTGATCAGCTTGGGATCACGGCGGAAGTGGTCGACTCGGACGTACGTGCCAGCAACCGCCCGTCCGGCGTCGGCCTTGGTCGAGACGACCTCGCCGTCGGTCAAGCTCGCCAGGTCTCGAGGGTCGCGGGTTGGACCGCAGCTCGCGATATTCATCGGAGTAGGGGACCGAAACGCCGGTCGAGATCACCCCCTGGAACTTGTCGGGCCCGCGATAGCCGAGGTTGACGAAGTAGTTGCCGCTGGCTTCGGCGTTTTCGATCGTCGCCTCGTACCGGCCCGGGGCGACCTGGACCAGCTCAACGGATCGACGATTTCAGATCGGGGTTGACGACGTTGCCCTGGATCTGCAGGAAATTGAGGAACTCGTTGTTCTTGTCGAGCGCGTCGACGACGACCTTGATCCGCCCTTGTTCCCGGCGGACGTTCAAGGTGAGGTTGCCGCGGTCGGCCGGTCGCATCGACCAGCGGATCACCTGCGACCAGAACGCGGCGTAGCTCCGCCAGTCGGGCCACGCCTTGGCCCACCGCCGGCCCGCGTCGGATGTGAAGGCGACCGAGCGGCCCAGGCCGTAGGTCCAGTGCGCCAGCACCGGGTTCAACTGGCCGGTCGGCAGCGGCGACACGATCGGGATCTCGACCAGCTCGTTTTCCTTGGGCGAGGTCAGGACCAGCCCGGTGATCGCCGGCAGCTCTTCGGGAAGACCCATGACGGGCTCGGTGATCGGGTAGTTGAGCTTGGGCAGCCAGGGGGTCGTCTGCTCGAAGATCAACGGGCGCGAAATCGACCGGGCCTCTTTCTGGTAGATCCGCGGCAGTGCCTTGGGGTTGGTCACGTTGTAAAATCGGCCCTTGGTCTTCTTGGCGAGATTGCGCATGACCTGGAGTGCGCCGGGGTCGTTGCCGTGCGCGGCGGTCAGCACGGCGGTCACGGTGATCTTGCTGGCGGCAAGCTGGCTGATCACGGCGTGCTGGGCGGGGTCGGGTCGCCGTCGCTGATGACGACGATGTGCTTGCTCATCGCGTCCGCGAATCGCCATTCAAGCCCTTCATCGCCATCTGGAGCGACGGGTCGAAGTCGGGCATGTCGCCGGGCGTCATGCGGTCGATCGCGCGGAGCATGCTGTTTCTGCCCGCTGCCGATCGGCCGCAAGGTGAAAAGCCACGCTTCCTGTCCCTCCCAGTGCAAGAGCCCCGCGTAGTCGTAGCTCGAAAGTGCCTTGATCGCGGCCTTGGCCACGACTTTCTGCCAGTAATTTCCCTCGGGGATTTCGCTGGCGTGCATGATCAAGGCCATCGCGCCGATGCCCTGGACCTTGATCGCCTTGATCTGCATGTCGACGGGAAGGGCCTTTTCGACCGGCGTGTTCATCCAGCCGCCGGCGCCGAAGCTGTCGCTGCCGCCCAGCATGACCAGGCCCGGCCCCCATGTCGTGACAGTTGGAGGCCAAAAGCTGGTGCTGGCTTTCGGTGAACGCCTCCTTGGGGACGTTGCCCAGGATGACCGAGTCATAGGGTTGGAGCTGCGCCAGATCGGTCGGCAGCGGGTCGCCGCCGACGCCTCCGGAGCCGTCGATCCTGGGAGCGGCCAGTACCCTGACCTCGATCTCCTTCTCGCGCAGCGCCTTGACCAGCTCGGCGTGCTCGCCGCGCGTTCCCTCGATCAAGAGCACCTGGGCCTTGCCCCGCGCATGGGTGAAGCCCTCGGCGATATTGTTGATCGCGCGGCGGTCGCCGCTTCCCTTCTCGGGAATGAATTCCGCCGAGAATGTGTAAAAATTCGGTTCGGTGATGAGCTGCCTGAGTGTGAATACGTTGATGCCGCGTTGCAGCTCGATCGGGCGACGGTTGCTCGTTGCCGACGGCCGGAGCCCGGTAATTGTCGGCTTTCTGGAAAACCTGGAGCGTCCCGCGGGTCGGCTCGCTGGCGCGAATCACGACGTTGATGTTGACCGTCTCGCCCTTCTTGACGTCGGGGGGAATCGAGACCTTTTCGACCAGCACCTCGCGGTCGTAGAAGTACTCGAGCGGCAAGACGTCGACCTGCACGCCCAGCGACTTGGCGGTCAGGCGCCTGCTCGAAGAGGTTGCCGCGATTTTCGTTGCCGTCGGAGAGCACGACGATGCGCCTGGCCGTGTCGTCGGGAAACGACGCCAGCGCCAGCTTGACGGCCGCGGCCAGATCGGTGTTTTCGGGGTCGATCGTGGTTTCGATGCCCAGCAGGTTGAGCTCGCTGGGGGCAGGGGGGACCTCGACTCGCGGCTCCCTGCCAAAGACCACCACGCCGGCCAGGTCTTCCTTGCGCCGTTTTCTTGGACGCTTCGGTCACGTAGTCGAGCGCGGCCTTTTGCTGCTCGCGAGGGACGCTATTGGACGCGTCGAGCAAAAAGATCGTCGCCAGGCGATCGGTGCGCCGCACCGACTGCAACTCGGCCAGGGCCAGCACGATCAAGGTGATCACCGCGGTCCGGAACAGGATCGCCAGTGCCCGGCGGACGGTCCCCAGCCCGGCCAGGCTGCGATAGCTCGTCCAGACCAGCGGAGGGAGTACCAGCGGAATCAGGATCAGCCACCAGGGGTTGCCGACCGAGATCGACCAGTTGCCCAGCATCATCACGTGATCCCTCCTTGGCGGGCCTTAGAGCCGGAAACGCTGAACGCGATGGTTGTTCGAGTCGACGACCGAGACATTGGACCGGCTGTCGACCGCCAGGGCGTAAGGGTTGAAAGAGCTGGCCGGGTCCTCGTCCCGCGGTCCCCCAGACGGCCAGCGGCTTGCCGTCGAGCGTGAATTTCTGGACGCGATGGTTGCCATATTCACACACGTAAAGGCAACCGTCCCGGCCGATCGCCAGGTCATAAGGATAGCTCATTTGCCCCGGCGGATCACCCCGTGAGCCCCATGAATTGAGCAGTTTCCCCTGGGTATCAAAAACCTGGATGCGATGATTGCAACTATCGGCGACGAAGAGCCGGTCGTGCTCGTCGATCGCCAGGGCACGCGGCTTCAAGAATTCGCCCGGCTCGTAGCCGTGCCCGCCCCACTGACGCAGCCACTTCCCCTCGGGCGAAAAGACCTGGATCCGGTCGTTCTCGCCATACTCGGCGACGTAAAAATTGCCTGCGCGGTCGATCACGACGTCGGTCGGATAGCCGAACCGGCCGGGCGTCGTTCCCTGCACGCCGTCGCCGATCTGGAAAAGAATCTGGCCATCTCGGAGTAAACAAGCACGCGATAAAAGTGGGTGTCGGCCACCAGCAATCGGCCATAACGATCGACGGTCAAGCCCACTTGGGCCGTCGACGTTAAATTGCGGCGTCCGCCAGCCGCGCAGGTACTTGCCGTCGCGGTCGAACACCTGAATTCGGTCGGTAAGATCGGCGAGAAAAAGGTTATCCTGCGCATCGAACGCAGCGGCGCTCGGCTTGTACAGATGCCCGGGTTTGACTCCGTGGACTCCCCAGACCAGGTCGGGCTGCGACCGCGACCGCAAGTCGCACCCAGCCTGCGTCAGCAACAGTTGCCCCAAGAGCCCTATTAGGAGCAGGCAATCGCGTATTTTCCTGGACACTGAGCAAGCCACGGGGCGTTTCCTCGTTCCAAGTCGCTGCCAGGGCCGTGTCATTTCCAAGATCTGACCAGATTACGGAGGGCGACGCCCCTGCCGAGCCGCTTCATTTCCCCAAAGTTACGGCTTGGCTCGGCAGGACTCACCTCGCCGAAGAATGAAACAGCCCTGGGGGTGCTGCTATTTTGGAGCGCACATCCGCTAAGGTAGAATTTAATGAGGATCCAGCCTCGGACGCAAGTCCTAGGTTTTTCGTCACCCTGATTTCCGCGCCGTTTCGAGAGGTCAGGTTCCATGGCCCAATGGGTAGCGGTTTGCCGGGTCGATGAACTCAAGGACGGAGCGGGCCGCTCGCTCGATGCCCTGGGATTACGGCTCGCTGTTTTCCGGTCCGGGGGCGACGTTTTTGCGCTGTCGGGCCGTTGTCCTCATTCCGGCGGTTCGCTCGGCCACGGCTGGGTCGAAGAGGGCGAAGTGGTTTGCCCGCTGCATCACTGGCGG
Organism: uncultured Isosphaeraceae bacterium; assembly: GCA_963850935.1. Classification (GTDB taxonomy): domain Bacteria; phylum Planctomycetota; class Planctomycetia; order Isosphaerales; family Isosphaeraceae; genus CAWFRS01. The sequence continues at coordinate 232,473 of CAWKNT010000009.1, read as the reverse complement.
TTTCGACTGGCCGACGGAAGATGCACGACGATTCGGGGCGAGCGGGTGCACCGGTTCCGGTGCGAGGTGAGGGGAGATCTGGTGTGGGTCGAGGTTTGATCACGATCAATCATGCGGATAGTTTTCCAGCGAACGCGCCAGCCGCTGGAAGTCTGAGCCCGGCTGAATGAAGCGCACGACGGTCACCAGTGTTTCGGGATCGATCAAGGAATCAAACGGAACATAATTGAGGTTGAGCTGGCCCGAGACTGAGACGAGAACGCCGTCGGCGTGGTTTTCGACCAGGGCCCGGTAGGCGCCGACGCCGAGCTGACTCCCCAGGATGACGTCGAATGCATGCGGCAAGGCGCAGCGCGCCTCGTAGCCGAGCTGAACGCCCGTGACGCGCCGCTTTTTCCCTTGGCGTTTTTCGTATTCGGACTCGACCAGCTTTGTCATATTGCGCCAAGGTTTGTCTGCGAGAGTGAGATATTGCCGTGGTCGTCAAACTTAACCCCTTCGAGATACTCCGCAGGCATGAATTGAGCCAGGCCCTCCGCCAGGACGATCGCACCGAACTCTTTTCCTTCCGTTTCGCGGGCGATGATCACATGTACGATCCGATCGACGATCTTTTCGACGACCATGATCCGACGCTTACTCGTCGCGCCGGTCTTCGGGTCGGTTATTGTTTCGTCGGTCATGAGGTCGTCGGTGAGGTCTTCGACGGAAAGGACCAGGCTGGCCTCACTGGCGATCGCCGCACCGTAAGCCAGCCAGCCCGCGCTGCGACCCATCGTTTCGACCAGGAAGTACATTCGGCCCGCCTCGGCATCGGCCAGCAAATTGCGGATTTCCCCGGCCAGGGTCTCGACCGCCGTGAAATAGCCGAAGGTGAAATCGATGCCGCGGTAATCGTTGTCGATCGTCTTGGGCACGTGCACGACAGAGATTCGCGGCTCTTCGGCGGACAAGTGATCCTGAAAGCGCTTGAACTTGTTGGCGGTCTTGAGCGTGTCGTCGCCGCCGATCGATATCAAGCGCATTGACGCCCAGCGACGCGAGCGCTCGATGCACGGTGCGAAGCTGGGCGGTGCGCTCGGGATCGGCCAGGTGAGCCGGCTGTGAGATGTCCTTTGCCAGGGTTGGTCCGCGACGTCCCGATCAAAATGCCGCGAGTGTTCCGCGTACGCTTCAAGTTGCTCTGGTCCAGGACGATATAGTCGCGTCCCTCCTTCAGTGGATTGTCGTCGCGGTAGTCAATCAGGTGGGCATATCCGTGCATGATACCCATGACCTCGATACCGCTGCGACGAAACGAGGCCGCCGCCGTCGAGATGACTGCATTCGCGGCGGGAGCCGGGCCGCCGGCAAACAAGATCGCCACACGCTCAATTGGCCGAGCGCTCAAAGTGGGATACAACGCTGTTTCGGTCGAAGACGCCATGGAAAGCTCCGTTCCAAATTCAATCGTTTTGATCTGCCAATCATTTTAACCGTTGGCGTACGATGATGACGCCGCTTTATGCTGTATCGCCAGGTGGATTCAGCTGGTGACCGACCTGGGATAATCGGTATGGAGTGAACCTACGGTAATCCATCAACAAATTAACGTCGCGCCAAGTCAGCCACAACGTCTCACTCCGTAATCCTAAATATCTCTGGTTCCTCCTGAATGCGAATTCTGCGACGGCGGATTACAATAAACCGTTTTCGGAATGAATAGGCCGATGCCGGACAACGTATTCCATCGCGCGATCTATCTGACCGGTCCGACGGCTTCTGGCAAGACCGAAATCGGCGTGGCGTTGGCGCGTCGTCTGAATGCCGAGGTGCTCGCACTCGACTCGATGACGTTATATCGCGGAATGGACATTGCGACGGCCAAGCCGTCGCTGGCCGCGCGGGCGGGGATCCCCCACCACCTGATCGACATGATCGATCCATGGGAGTCGGCCAGTTTCGCCGCATATCGAGATTGGGCGGCGGCAAAGGCAGCGCAGGTCGAACAGTGTGGCAAGCGGGCCTTGTTCGTCGGTGGCACGCCGCTCTATCTGAAAGCTCTTCTGCGCGGCCTGTTCATCGGACCGGCCGCCGATCGCGAGATTCGGACGCGGCTGGATCGAGAAGCCGTCGAGCACGGCGACCCCGCACTCCATCGCCGGCTGGCCGTCGTTGACCCGAAATCTGCCGCGCGGCTGCATCCGCACGACCGGCGGCGAATCGTCCGGGCCCTCGAGGTGATCGAGCTAACCGGCCGACCGATCAGCGAGCTCCAGACCCAGCACGATCGCCCTGCGCCACCGACCGTGCGCGTCTTTGCCCTCGAGCTGCCGCGCGCGAGCCTGCACGAGCGAATCAATCGCCGGGTGATCAAATTCATGAACTCCGGCTTAGTCGACGAGGTCCGCCGCCTGCAAACTGGGCCTCAACCCTTCTCTAACGTGGCCGCGCAGGCCATCGGCTACCGCGAGGTAATGGCGATGCTGGCCGGTCAGGCGACGATGAGCCAGACCGTCGAGCGAATTCAAGCGCGCACGCGCCATTTTGCCAAGCGGCAAGCGACCTGGTTTCGGGGACTGGAAGAAGTGCGTTCCATAAATGTGACGCCGGATGAAGGACCCGAAAGGGTGGCGGACCGGCTGGTTCTCTCGATTGAACGGGAACAGCATGGGCGCGCGTTCGCTGCAAACGGGTAAGCGTCGTCGACAGCATCCGCTCAGCGAGACGCTGCAGGTAATGCTATGCACGTCCGCCTACTTGAAAACCCGTCGCGTTTCCCGCACCCTACTTGGGTTGTCCCGATCGTTTTGCGTTCTCCCCGCGCAACCGGAGCCCGAAATCGATGATCACACTAGACCTCGCCGCAGTCTTGGTGCTCGCACTCGCACTTGTTCTGCCGTGCGCCTCGATCGCGGCCGATTTCAAGAACATCCCATTGCCACCGTCCGAGTTGATCGCGCCTGGGACCGCAGTGACGGTCGCCGCGCGAACGAGCTTTCTAGAGGGACCGGCCGTCGACGCATCAGGCGACCTCTACTTCAGCGACATGATTGGCAACCGCATCTACAAAATGACGCCCGACGGGGCCCTCTCCGTCTTCCGCGCCGATAGCGGCCGCACCAACGGCAACACGTTCGACGCCCAGGGCCGGCTCATCAGTTGCGAGGGGGCCGAACAAGGTCCCGGCGGCCGTCGCCGCGTCGTCCGTACCGACTTGAAGACGGGCATCGTCGAGGTGCTCACCGATCGCTTCCTGGGCAAGCGCTACAACAGCCCGAATGACGTCATCGTCGACGCGATTGGCCGGGTCTGGTTCACCGACCCGTACTACGGTGAGGACCGCGCGAGCCTGGAGCTCGACGCTGAGGCCGTGTACCGGATCGAAACCGACGGCAAGGTCACGCGCGTGGTCTCGCAGCCCCAGATCGAGCGTCCCAACGGCCTGGCCGTGTCGCCGGACATGAAGACGCTCTACCTGATCGACTCGAACTCCCGCCCCGGCGGCAACCGTAAAATCTGGGCGTTCGACCTCTCGGCCGACGGCACCCCCTCGAACCAGCGGCTCGTGTACGACTTCGGCCGTGGCCGTGGCGGCGACGGCATGCGGCTCGACACCCGGGGAAATCTCTGGGTCGCCGCCGGCATTGCCCTCCCGCGCACCGCGGCAGAAACTGCTGACGTCCCTCCGGGCGTTTATGTGATCACTCCCGCCGGCAAGATCCTGGGCCGCATTCCCATCCCCGAAGATGTGATCACGAACCTCGCCTTCGGCGGCCCAGATCGCAAGACGCTGTACGTGGTTGCGGGCAAGGCGGTCTTCAAGGTACACGTCGCCGTAGAAGGGTATGCGCTCTATCCGCCGCTGCGGCCGTGATCGACCTCACAAATTGACCTTCCGCGATTTTGGCCGATCTGTTATCTAGCTTCCGGCATGGATTGCCTGCCTCTTGGTCTGCGCTTGACTTGCGCCGACGACCGAGGGGAAATGCTCACAATCTCCCTGTCTTGACGCAGCCTGGACGGTCAAGTCCTGTCTTGCTGGCGTACCGACGCGTCGACCGGGGCCGTTCCCAAGGAGGGGATCGAATCCATGGGCCGGCGACTTTTGATGATCTTGTGCGTTGGATTCGCGGTGTCGTCGACCGGATCGGTTGCGCACGGACAGGACCAGGGTCCAAAGCCCGTCCCGTCCGAGCCCGGACCGGTGGCTCCAGCCGCGCTTCCCGGTGATCTTTCGCTGCCGACGGATCCGACTGGCTCCGATGCCGACGAGAAGGCGCCGACACCGGTCAAGCCAGACGAAAATGCCACCATCAAGTCGAAGAAGAAAACTGTTCCTGCAGAGGCCGAATCGAGCGAGAACGGCGGCGATTGGAAGGAAGGCCGTCCGAAATCATCGGTCGACGCCAACGTGATGCCGGCGCAGGCCGCGGTCCCGCCGGCGCCGACAGACGCGACACCCGTTCAGAGTAACTCCGCGACCGCGTCGGGTCCGAGCCTACCAGCAGCCGAACGTCTACCTATGGGCAAACAGTCCGTCGCAGTCACCGTCGACGTCCAGGCCCCGGCAAGCATGAATCTGCTGAAAGACGCGACGCTCAAGCTGATCGTCCGCAATATTGGCATGTCCGACGCGCTCAATGTGCAGGTTGACGACGAGCTCCCCGAAGGCCTCATTTATAAGTCGAGTCAACCTCCCATGAAGCAGATTGCCGACCAGCATCTGAGTTTCAGGATCGACAACCTGTCGGCGGGTTCCGATCGTGTGATCACGATGACCGTGACACCGACCAAGACCGGTCCCTTCGACCATGTTGCGACGGTACGGTTTGAAACCGGATGCAAGTCGCGAACCAGGGTGCTCGAGCCCAAGCTCAAGGTCGACATTACCGCCAAGCCGACGGTCGGCAAGGTGCTCAAGGGCCAGCAAGTCGAATTCAATATCTCGATTCAGAACACCGGCGACGGGCCGGCGCGACGTCGCGATTCAGGCCAAGCTCTCCAAGGGCCTTCGTCATGAGTCAGGCCCACGAAACGAAGAACAGATGCTCTATGAGCTGAGCCTGCCTGAGCTCCGCGCCGGGGCGACGGAAAAGCTCGACCCGCTCGTGGCCGACGCCATCCTGGGAGGAGAGCAGCAATGCATGGTCAGGGCGACGAGTAACGACGTGGTCTTCAAAAAGGACGAAGCCATCAGCACGAATACGATCGACGTGGTCGAGCCTCAGCTCAAGATCGCGCTCGACGGTCCTGACTCGCGCTATACCGACACCGTGGCCGATTATAAGGTCACTGTCAATAATCCGGGAACCGCTCCCGCACGCAAGGTTCGTATCATGGCGACTTTGCCGGTGAACGGGCGGTTGGTCAAGGTTCCCCCCGGCGGCCGTTACGATAGCGCCTCACGCCGGCTTTACTGGACGATCGATCAACTCGAACCAAGCGGTGCGCCTTTGACGTTTCCATTCCAGGTCCGCATGGGAGGAATGGGCCGCTATGAGGTGATTGCCGACGCAGTTGGCGACGGGCCTTAAAAGCCCTCGGCAGCAAATTCACGGAAGTGCTGGGCATGCCCGACGTCGACTTGGTTGTCAGCGAATCGAAACGAGTTCTTGACGTCGGCGGCACCACAACATTCCAGATTCGCCTGCGCAACTACGGCACCAAGGACGCGACGAATCTCCTCGTGACGGCAAACTTCTCCAAGAACCTCAAATTCGCGAACAAGGCCGGCGGTGGCTCACAGGACATGCAAGTGGCGTATAATCCCCAGGAAAACGCCGTGAAATTCGTCCAGATCGACAAACTGGGACCGGGCAAGGAAATGCTGTTGTGGGTTTTGGTCCAAGTCATAGGTGAGGACCCGAAGCTGGCGACCTGCCGCGTGTCGGTGACACACGACGATCTGACCGACAAATTCGAAGACATGGCCGGCGTCAAAGTGACCAGCCAGCGCCGCGGTTCCGTGACGCCGGTAAGCGGACCCTGACGAATTACTGCGGATTCGAGATCCGCGGGCGTGGATTCTGTTCCATTGGCACAGTCTCCGATCTGCTACAATGAATTTATCGCAGCAAGGGTTCCGGAGATACCACAATGGATCTACCCGTCAAATTCCCAAGCGAAACGGAAGTCATCCTCGAGGATGTCGCGAAGTTCCGGGCGCTCTCGCCGGCGGACCAGCTCGGATGTTTCCGCGGCATGGTGAACGCCGGTGAGTTAATTATGAAGAACTCCCCGAAGGCGGCCTGGCTCGAATGGTACGCCGAGGAGCAAGAACGCATCGCGCAACGAAATATCCAGGAGTTCATCGCTCGCCATGGATACTGAACGCGTGCGTCTATCCGACGAACTGATGCGAGCTGTCGAATCGCTCAGCGAGGCGTTCGCCGCCCGCTCAATTCGATATGCGCTGATCGGCGGATTGGCGACGTTCATGCGCGGTCGCGTCAGATTCACCAAGGACGTTGATTTTCTGCTCGATGTTCCTCAAGTCGTGCTGCCAGGTTTGCTCGACGACCTTGTAAAACGGGGTTTCTCGCTTGACCCTGCTACCGTCATCAAGGAATACGTTCAAGATCACGTCACAGCCTTCCCGTTCGGCCGAGTCCGAATTGACTGGCTCAAGCCCGTCCTTCCCTTGTACGCTCACGCACTTAGTGGCGCTGAGACGCTGATTTGGACGGAGGGATATCCCATCCGCGTCGTTACCGCCGAAGGGCTGATCCTCACCAAGATGGTCGCTTTTCGCCCGCAGGACCAGATTGACATCGACACGCTGCTGACCGCCAACCGCGATAATATCAACATCGACCTCATTCGCGAGGAATGGTCTCCGTTCGCCGCGACGGAAAGAGAGCGCACCGAGTGGCTAGAAGCCGCGATCGACAAACGGGTTGTCCGGCGCGAGTGAGTAACGGCTTCCGCACTTCCCGATTCGCGGCTACGGTATTATGTCGCGGCTTGTGTCGGCTTATCTCTGCGACAACAGTGGTCTACCCCCAAAGGGCGATTATAAGTACTGGAGTTTGCGCAATGCGACGAAGTCACTTGCTGAAGGCGGGTTGTCTCTTAATCATGCAACTGATCATTCTGCAGGCGCCGCTGTCGGCGGGCGAAATCCCGGTCGTTTCCGCGGCTGATGCCGGACTTTCGGAAGCAAAGCTGGCCGAGGTCGACAAGTTCATGGACCATCAAGTCGCCGACAAGAAGATCGCCGGCGGCATCGTGATCGTGTCTCGTGGCGGCAAGATTGGCTTTTTTCACGCGTACGGCCAGAAGGACATCGAAGCCAATCAACCCACGCGGCCAGACACGATCTTCCGCATTTATTCCATGAGCAAGGCAATCACGACGGCGGCCGCGCTCACCTTGATCGACGCTGGCAAGATCGGCGTGGACGACCCGGTCTCGAAGTACATCCCCAGCTTCGCCGATCTGAAGGTTGCGGCGCCGTCGGGACCTGCGCGCCCCAAGCGGCCGATGACTGTCCGCGATTTGATGCTGCACACATCCGGTCTGACCTACGGTGCAGGCCCCGACGCTCTCAAGGAAGCCTACGATCGGTTGAAACCGCTCCAATCCGCCGACCTGAAGGAAATGACCGATAAGCTCGCCCAGATCCCTCTGGCCTTCGACCCCGGTACCGACTGGACGTACTCGGCCTCGATCGACGTCCTGGGCAGGGTGATCGAAGTCGTCAGCGGCGAGAATTTCGACGTTTTCCTCAAGACGACGATCTTCGAGCCGCTCGATATGCCCGACACGGCTTTCAACGTGCCGCCCGAAAAGCTCGACCGATTCGCCGCCAACTACGCTCGTTCAAGTGGCGGATTGAAAGTGATCGACTCTCCGGCCGAATCCAAGTACGCCAAAAAAGTGACCTTCTTCTCTGGCGGCGGCGGATTGGTGTCGACCGCTCGCGATTACCTTCGTTTCCTGACCATGATTCAAAACGGCGGCGAGTTCGATGGACATCGGATTCTCCGTCCGGAGACGGTCGGGCTCATGACGACCAATCAGCTTCCCAAGGAAGCTTTCCCCATCCACTTCGACAAGACTCCGCGCCTGGGCACGGGGTTTGGCTTTGGCTTCTCCGTACGGACCGAGAATACCACATGGGATCCGGCCGGCCGCCTCGGCGAATTTGGCTGGGGAGGCGCCGCCTCGACCCACTATTGGGTCAGCCCGGCTGACAAATTGATCGTGATCACGCTCGAACAGATCATGCCGTATCAATGGGACACCGAGTTCGGCGTGAAAAAGATCATCTACGACGCGATCAATAAGTAAGGTCCCTAGTTGCCAGACTTGGCTTCGTCGCCTGGTTTGTAATCGCGCCAGAGCCACCGGAGCGAGTCGGGCAAGATCGCGCGGCCATGGCGATTGCTGTGAAAGCCGTTGCCGTAGACGAATTTGTAGTCGTAGTGCGCGAAGTCAAGGGCCTTGGCCATCTGCTGGTTGGCCAGGGGCCAGTTGCCGTTGGCATTGTCGAGATCGTTGGCGCCATCCTGGAGGAAAATGCGGATCGGTTTCTTGGGGGACTTGCGGATCAGGGCCTCATAGTTGTGGCCCCCTTCGTGCCGGCTGGTGCCGCTGGCGATATTGGTGAAGCTGCCGACCCATGAGAGCACCTTGCGAAATTCCTGCGGGCGCTCCCAGGCGACGGTCCAGGCACAAATGCCGCCGCTGCTGATTCCGGCGATGGCGCGGCTTTCGGCGTCGCGGCGCAGCTTCACGGTCTTTTCCACTTCGGGCAGAATTTCCTCGAGGACGAAGCGCGCGTAGCGGTCGGATAATGTGTCGTATTCGACGCTCCGCTCGCGGCGTCCCTCTGGGCCCGGCATGGTTCCCGGGTTGATGAACACCGCGGCTGTCACAGGCATTTCCCCCTTGGCGATCAGGTTGTCGAAGACTGTGGGTACAAAACCCGTGTAGCCGGAACCGTCCTGGAAGACCATGACACAGATCGGCTGGTTGCCGTCGTACTGTGCGGGCACGTAGACCCACCATTCGCGTTTGGTGTTAGGGAAGATTTTGCTTTCCCAGGGTTGTTGGTGGACCAGCTTGCCCCTGGGAACATCGGATTTCTCGGCAAGGTCGGGCTGATCGATATATGCCTCGACCTGGCCCTTTTTGAGCGATCGGGTCCGGTCGGTCTCATATGACCAACGAAATGCTGCACCGTTGTCCAAAGAAATCACCGCGGCGAAGATGGGTGAATCGCCGATCCGGGTGAGCGGGAATGTTTTACCATCGCTGGTTGCGACGGTGGCCGATCTGGCTTCGGGAGCTTCGATGGCCCAGGCCGTTTCGAGCTGTTGGATCTTTGGATTGGCACCATCGACCACGTTGTTCTTACCGGCCCTGTCTTTACCAAACCAGTCGCGGATCTCCTGGGCAAGCGCTTCGGCATCCGAACCCGTCGGCTTGACCGCAATTTGCGCGGCGAGTGTGTGAGTCGAAAGATCGGCTCCGGCGGCCGGATGCGCCACGTCAAGGATTGCGAGCAAAGCGACCAAAAGTGGGGCGTGTTTGATCATGAGACTATCCTTCGTGCGTTTGACCGGTGGGTTTTCGTCGTGACTTCCGCACCTCGGCAGGGTTCGTGGGCGGTTGATGGCGAATCGAATTCTAGTCAGGTGAAGTTACTCGGGCCATTCTCCGGAGAATACCTCGGTGGCCGGACCGGTCATGAAGACCGACGATTGGTCGGAAGGCCAGGAGAGCTCAAGATCGCCACCAGGCAAGTGAGCCAAAATCGCGCGGTCGGTTTGTCCCGTGAGAACTCCAGCGACGCAAACGGCGCAGGCGCCAGTGCCGCATGCCCGGGTAATCCCTGAACCGCGTTCCCAGGCTGCGCATGCGCAGCTCATTCCGATCAAGAATCTGCACGATGTGGACATTGACCCGCTTGGGAAATGCGGAATGTCGTTCGAGCAGCGGGCCCAACCCTTCCAGTGGGAAGTTGTCGACGTCGGGCGAGTACACGACCGCGTGCGGGTTCCCCATGGAAACCGCCGTCACCGCCAGCACCCGGTCACCAACCTCGACAGGAACTGCCACGGGCGGGTTGCCGGGCAAGAGAGTCGGAATCCGATCCGCTTGCAAGATGGGAGTGCCCATGTCGACGCGAACCTTTTCGACTCGACCCCCAGATATCGCGAGTTGGAGTGTGAGAACTCCTCGGCCGGTTTCAATGGCGACTTGCTGCTTGCGCGCCAGGTTATGTTCAAAGAGATACTTGGCGACGCAACGAATTCCATTTCCGCACATTTCGCCTTCCGAGCCATCCGCATTAAACATACGCATCCGGGCATCGGCTCGCTCGGAAGGCATGATAAGGATCAGGCCATCGCCGCCGATCCCCGAGTGGCGATCGCTAAGCACCGCGGCGAGCCGGGCCGGATCAGCCGGCGGCGCCTGATCAAAGGTGCTCATGAACACGTAGTCGTTGCCGATGCCGTGCATCTTGGTGAAGCGCAAGATCCCGTTCCTGGTCATGCTGGGAGATCTCGCCACTATTTTATGGTGTCATTGGTCAAACACTCATGTTGGCGATCAGTTCGACAATAACAGCGGCGGTTAGTCGTCACAAGTCGATGAACCGATCCACTGGCACTGGTCTCTTTACTTACGACTCGCAAGCCAGCTCCGAGCGCCAACGGGTCCAGGAGGAGATCGCGTGCGAGTCCGGTTTGCGGTTGAGTCTCTTCCACCATAGAATAAGGGCGTCCGCGGACTTTCGTTTCACATTTCGCCATCTCCAGCGAGGTGACCGATGCTTGGAGCCTCAGAAACGCCCTACGACCTCCGGTTCAACTTGCTGGGCATCCCGGTGCGCGTCAATCCGTGGTTCTGGGGGGTGGCCGTCGTGCTCGGGTTCGGGATTAATGACCGCAATTGGCCGATGGTTGTGGTGTGGGTGGCGTGCGTATTCGTGTCGATATTGGTCCACGAGTTTGGACACGCTCTGATGGCGAGATCCCTTGGCAGTTCGCCGTCGATTGTGTTGTGGGGGATGGGAGGGCTCTGTTACAGCCAGGCCGAACGGCAGACGCTTTTGCAGCGACTGGCCGTCGTTTTGAGCGGTCCGGCCGCGGGTCTTGGACTATACATTCTGGTGATGCTCTTTGCCTCGACCGCATTTGGCGTGACGGCCCAGGAAAACCTGAGCGTAAGCTCAGATCTACTGCCAGGAATGCGCGGGAGTCCAGAAGATTGGAGATCGGTGCAACACAAGATGCACAGCCTTTACTACCTTGAAACTTTTGCTTTTTTGATCCAAATCAATCTTCTCTGGAGCTTGTTCAACCTTTTGCCAATCTGGCCGTTGGACGGCGGCCAAGCGACCCAGATTTTGCTTTCGCTCTATGACCGCGCGGGGCCCTCGCTGGGGCCATATCGTTTCCTTGCTGTGTGCCGGCGGCCTGGCAATCATGGCCGTATCGATGGGCGCTAGCTTCTTTAACGCCCTTTTTCTGGGCTATTTCGCCATGAGGAACTATCAAGAGCTCCAGACGCTCCACCAGGCCCATTCGATGGGTATCTACCATGAAGACGAGTGGTGGAAGCGCTAAACCGATCTTGAACGAGGTCACCTCTTCCTTTCGCCGTGACAATCCACAATTATGAACCATCCCCGCGAATCCCTGCGCGTTCGGTCCTAGGATTGGCTACCGGTCGCCATTTTTCGCAATAGAGAGTTATCTCAGAAAAGACATCCATGCGTTCACGAAGAAACCGATCAAGGAATGGGCTAAAGGGTCAGGGCGCAAACGGGGAAAATCCGCAGGCTCCGGCGAACCAAATGTGGAGCCGGGTCAGCTCATCGTGCTGTCCGAGCGGGATGATAGTCAGACGCTGCTACCGTGCCGACATTCCTTTGCTCCCCTTGCGGTCCGACGTCGTCTTTCCCCAGACCGTCGTTCCACTGGTGATCAACCGTCCCAGCGGCATCCGTCTGATTGATGATTGCATGATTGGTGAGCGGATGGTCGGTCTGGTCAGCCAGCTTCATCCCGAGACCGATTCGCCCGGGATGAACGATCTGTTTCCGATGATCTGCGTTGGGTTGATTCTCAAGATGCTCAAGTTCCCCGACGGTTCGACGCGGATCGTCTGCCAGGGACAATACCGCGCACGGTTGGTCGCGGTGGACGCAGACCGAGCCATACCTGATGGGACGCGTTGAGCCATGCGAAGAAGTCGTCGAGGCGGGGGTCGAGCTCGACGCCCTGGTTCATCATGTGAACCGGTTTTTTCAGCGCATGGTCGACCAGAGTCAGCAGATCCCCGAGGAGCTTCAGGTCGCCGCGATCAATACCCGCGAACCGGGCCGGCTGGCGGATCTGCTGGCCTCGAGTCTGCCGTTCACGATCGAGGAGAAGCAAAGCCTGTTGGGCGAGATCAACGTGCGGGCCCGGCTCGAGCGGTTGGGGCAGTATCTGTCGCGGCAACTCGCGATCCTCGAGCTTTCGACCAAGATCCAAGAGCAAGTAGGCAGCGAGCTCACCAAAGCCCAGCGGGACCATTTTCTCCGGCAGCAGTTGAAGGCGATCCAGGACGAGCTGGGCGAAAGCGAAAGCGAAAACCCGGAAATCGGCGAGCTGTGGGAGACGGATCAAGAATGCCAACCCTCCGCAAGGAGGTACAGTCAGAGGCCGAACGCGAGCTCGAGCGGCTCGCCGGCATGCATCCCAGTTCGGCGGAATACTCGATCGTCCGGACTTATCTCGACTGGCTGGCCATTCTTCCCTGGAGCAAGGCCAGCCGCGACCGGCTCGACCTGAGGCGCGCGCGCAAGGTCCTCGACGCCGACCATTTCGATCTCGAAAAGATCAAGGAACGGATTCTCGAATACCTGGCGGTCCGCAAGCTGAAGAAAGACATGAAAGGCCCGATCCTCTGCTTCTCGGGACCCCCGGGCACGGGCAAAACATCGCTGGGCAAGAGCATCGCCAAGGCACTGGGCCGCGAGTTCGTGCGAATCAGCTTGGGTGGCGTGCATGACGAGGCCGAGATCCGCGGCCATCGCCGGACTTATGTCGCCGCACTGCCGGGGCGAGTAATCCAGGGAATTCGCAAGGCGAGCACCAATAACCCAGTCTTCATGCTCGACGAGGTCGACAAGCTGGGGGCCGACTTCCGCGGCGACCCCTCGGCGGCCCTCCTCGAAGTTCTCGATCCCGAACAGAATTCGACGTTTCGCGACCATTATCTCGACGTCGATTTCGACCTATCCAAGGTGATGTTCATCGCCACGGCCAATATGCTGGAAACGATCCCATCGCCCCTTCTTGACCGACTGGAAGTCTTGCAGCTTCCCGGCTACAGCGAGGAAGAAAAGACGCATATCGCCCAGAAATACATCATTCCCAAACAGCTCGATCTGCACGGATTGGCGCCTGTGGAGCTGGCGATTACCGACGCGGCGATCCGCAAGATCATCGCCGATTACACCCGCGAGGCCGGACTGCGCAACCTCGAGCGCGAGATCGCCTCGATCTGCCGCAAGATCGGCCCGCCGGCGTGCCGAGGGCAAACGGAACGCCGAGCATCGTCCAGCCGAAGGACGTCGCCGACTTGCTGGGTCCGTCGCGTTTCTTCCGCGAGTTGGCCGACCGCACCGGTATTCCCGGCGTTTCTACCGGGCTTGGCCTGGACCCCGACCGGGGGCGAGATCCTCTTCATCGAGGCGAGCGGCATGCCGGGCAAAGGGGTGCTGACCCTGACCGGACTTTTGGGCGAGTCGATGCGAGAAAGTGCTCAGGCCGCCTTGAGCTACCTGCGCAGCCACGCCAAGGCGCTGTCGCTCGACGCGTCGCGGTTCGCCAAGACCGACCTGCACATCCACGTCCCGGCCGGCGCCGTTCCCAAGGATGGTCCGTCCGCTGGCGTGGCGATCGCCGCCGCCTTGATCAGCCTGTTTCGCGATAAGCCGATCCAGGCCAACCTCGCGATGACCGGCGAGGTCACGCTCACCGGTCGTGTCCTGCCCGGTAGGAGGCGTGCGCGAGAAAATCCTGGCGGCACGTCGTGCCGGCATCGAGACCGTGCTCTTGCCCACGGCACAATGAGAAAGACCTGGTCGACATCCCAGCCGAGGTCAAGGCTGACCTCACGCTCCGATTCGTCGATACCCTTGACGATGTGGTCCCCCGGCTGTTTGAAGCCCGCTCCCGCGCCACCAGAACCCACCCGCGAGCCCTCGGCAAGCCGCGCCCCGCCTCGACGGCAGCAAACTGGCGAATCGCAAGAAGGATCGACCGGTCTCGATCCCAAGTCGACCCGCACGACCCGGAACGCCTTGACCCAGAGGCCCGCGGGAGGCAGAGTTCGATGCAAGCTTCTGTACTGGTGTGCGCTGGCTGAAGACGCGGGCTACCATGTCTTGCTATGGCCCTCGACCGGCTTTTTGCATAGCCTTGTTGAGACTTTACGGCAGGGAGTTACTTAAACCGGCGCTGTCCAGGGACAGGGACGGCAAACGCCAATGAAAATCCAGCACCCATCCTGGTCAAAGGCGATCGGGTCAACCGGGGCCGCCCTGGTCTGGCAGCTCGGACGCACACTGAAATATCATTTTCGCTATAAGGACCCAGTCGTCGATCCCGAAGTGGCCCGCACCACCGGCCAGCGCTATATCTACGCGTTCTTCCACGAGGTCACGCTCTTTCCCGCCTACTACTGGAACTGGCCCGAGATGCACATCCTGATCAGCGAACATCGCGACGGCGAGCTGATCACCCAGGTCGTGAAACGGCTGGGATTCAGCGTCGTCCGCGGCTCGACCACGCGCGGCGGCGCTCGGGCTCTCCGGGAAATGAGCCTGCGCATCGATCAGGGCCACCTCTGCGTGACGCCCGACGGTCCCGAGGGCCCGCGGCGGTCGGTCCACCAGGGCGTCGCTTATCTCGCCAGCCGGACCGGCCTGCCGATCGTCGGGGCGGGCATGGCGTTCAAGAAACCGTGGCGAGCCAAGAGCTGGGACCGGTTCTGCGTGCCTCGACCGTTTCAGCCCGGCCGCCTGCGTCGTTCCGGAAGCCGTCATCGTTCCCCACGACGCCGACCGCGACACCATCGAGGCGTGCCGCCTGGAAGTCGAGCGCCGCATGCAGGCAGCCACGCTCGAAGCCGAAGCCTGGGTTGAAGAACTTAGCAATCAGGACAGTCGCGTTCACCGCGGTCAGACACGAGCAAGTGAACAATCACGGTGAGAACGGGAATCAACTTCTCAATCTGAGCTTGCCGCGGATTTCGTCTTTCGAGTACGTTCTTCGATTTCCTTTCTAGAGCCCTCTCATTCGGGCGCGGTCCGCGCGGATGGTCCGTTGCAAGCGGAGGGCCAACCATGAGCTCGCAGCAACTTGCTGATCGTCACCCGCTGGGTTGGCCGATTCGCTGTTCGTTCCTGGTCGCGGCGGCCTGTCTGGCGGGGCTCTTGATCGTGGCGAGAACGTTGGAGCCGGACCCGCGGGGGTTCGGCACGCACACGCAGCTTGGTCTTCCGGCCCTGTGCATTCCTGACTGCGACGGGACGGCTGTGCCCGACCTGCGGCATGACCACCTCGTTTGCGTGGTTGACGCGCGGGCGGATCGATCGTTCCTGGCAAGCCAATCCGGCGGGGTGCCTGTATGCCCTGCTGACCGTTCCGCTTGATCGCCTGGTTGGTCTTGAGTGCGGTCGCGAACGAGCCGGTCGGTTTCCAGAGCCTGTCGGGACCCCTGGCCGGCTTGCTGTTCGCGGCAGTCGCTTTGGGCCTCGCGTCCTGGTTGATTCGATTGATCGTTTCGCCCGGCGTTCTGGTCGGGCCGGAGGGACAGCCTCGCGGCACTTGCCAGGGCGGCTGGCCTGTGAACTACCCAAGGAAGGAGGGGGGAAAAGGATGACCCCTCGATCACTGGTTATGGTGCGGTTCGCCGCCGTCATTCTCGCTGGCGAGCGCGAGCCTGATCGCGATCACGGGTTGCGACCCTCGGCACTTGCCTATTTCCTCCAGCCGTTCGATCCCACGATCGAGCCGAAAGGGCCTTCGCTCCTGGAGAAAAAGGTCGTCATTTTGTGTAACGTGACCTCGGGCGCACTCGCGGAATTTCCCTCGCTGGAACGCGACATTCCCCGCGAGCTCGGCCTCCGATCTTCAAGAAGAAAGTCAAGAAAGATCACCGTGGTCGAGCCCGACAAGGTCGCGACCTGGGTGGAAGCCCATCCCCACTGGACCGATCCGGCCGACGCGGCCCGCGACTTCAACGCCGACATGGCCATCTTTCTCGAAGTCGAACAGTTTCAGATCCAGTCTCCCGGCGACCTGAACATGGTCCACGGCGAAGCCAAGGTCCACATTCAGGTCTTCGAGATGGAATATCCCAAGAACAGCAAGGACAAGCCGATCAAGGACCAGCCCAAGGAAGCCCACAACATCTACGACGAATACGCGGAGACCACCTTCCCCAATCGCGGTCCGTTGCCGATCGATAGCGGCAACAGCCGATCGGCCTTCAAGAACACGTTCTTGAGGATCGTCACCAAGGAAATCTCCTGGCACTTCGTCGAACATGCTCCCGACGACTCGATTCAAGACTCGCGAATCGAGAAATAAGCCCGAGACCGCGTGAACGGATCAGTCCTGCGACGCGGTCTCGACATCGGACCCGATCGCGTGCCGCACGATCGACCTTCGTACCGGGCCGAGTGCCACACTCGGCCCGGTACTTTCGTTCGATATCGCGGCAATAGTCGGCGATTGACGATCGCGCCTGGGACAGTTGACTCACGTTTGACGCTTCTTATAATCGAGCCGTTGTCGATCACGCTGTTGATCGAACGCGCTGATTGGCTCACCGACTGGCTGCATGCGTGCAACGAATGAGCATCGCGAGTCTCTGACCGATTCGGATCGACTGAAAGTCACCTGCGTATCAGGCACTAACGAATGCGTCGACAGCCCGACCGGGCAGAATGTGCTTCTCGAGGACTAGTCTGATTCCCACGAAGCATCGATTGATTGATTGAATGGGAGAGGCATAGTCGCAGCTCCCGCACCAGGTTTGATTATCCTTTGAGGAGAACGCATCCATGCGGAAATTTGCTTTGAGTCTCGTGGTTCTTTCTCTCGTCGCCGTCCCGGCTTTTGCGGGCAAGTACAACAAGGTGATCAGCGTTGGCGACAAGGCGCCTGACTTCTCCGGCATCCCGGCCTCGAGAATGGCGAACAGAAGAGCCTCACGCTGTCCGACATCAAGGAGCCCGTTGTCGTCGTCGTCTTCCTGGCGAATCACTGCCCGGTCGTCGAGGGCGTATGAAGATCGCGTGATCGACTTCACCAAAGACTACAAAGACAAGGGCGTGAAGGTCGTCGGTATCGCCGTGTCTCAGCATGACAGGTGACAAGCTGCCCGGCATCAAGGACTACATGAAAGAGCACAAGTCGCAACTACATCTACGGCTATGACGAGAGCCAGGCGATCGGCAAGGCCTACGGTGCGACCAACACCCCGCAGTTCTTCGTCCTCGACAAGGAGCGGAAGATCCGCTACACCGGCGCGATGGACGACAGCCAGCGGGAAGACAAGGTCACCAAGACCTACCTCCGCGACGCGGTCGATGCCGTGCTCAAGGGCGAGAGCGTCGCGGTCGAGGAAACCCAGCCCGTGGGCTGCGGCGTCAGTACAAGAGGTGATCTCGAGCTTCTCGAACGATCCGCTTGATCGCTGTTCTCGTCGCAATGACCGTGAATGAGCGGACTGCAATCACGAGCAAGCCGCTCCGGGCACGGAGCGGCTTGCTTTGCTGACGTTGCCAGTCCGTCGATCGTCGATTGCGGATCGATGATGTCAATCCGGCCGCTACGATCGTTCTCGATCTTCGCGAGGGTCAACCGCATGAAATGCTGAGTTTGATCCACGTTTCTCGCCGCGGCATTGTTGGCCGCCGGACTGGCCGTCTTGTGCGCTGGGAGACGCGCGCGTTCTCGGACGACAGCTGCGTCCGGCGATCGACGTCAAGCTTGATCGCCTCAACTGGAAGCAGTTTCAAGAGCGGCTGGCGGCAAACAAGAACATCAAATATACCGATCGTCGATGCCTGGTCGACGACGTGCGGCCCTTGCAAGGAAAACTTTCCGCACGTGGTCGAGATGCATCGCAAATACGCCAAGCAAGGGCTTGGCCGTCATCTCGCTCTCGCTCGACGATCCGACCGACAAGGCGGCCGTCGCCGAGGCCGAGAAGTTTCTGAAAGACGAAGAAGGCCGCCTTCACCAACGTCCTGCTCGACGAGAACTTTGGCGACGGATTCGAGAAGCTGAACATCAACGCGATCCCCGCGGTCTTCTCTATGGGCCCGACGGCAAGGAGGTGAAACGGTTCACCATGGACGATCCCAACAATCAGTTCACTTACGACGAAGTCGAAAAGGCCGATCGTCGCCCTCCTTGACTCGAAACCGTAAGATAGATTGAGTCGACGATCTCAAGAAGACCTTTTGATCGAGCTGGAAATCATGAAAGACGGAATCCATCCCAAGTACCAGGAATGCGTTGTGACTTGCGGGTGTGGCAATTCGTTCAAGACGCGCAGCACCAAGGC
Source organism: uncultured Isosphaeraceae bacterium (assembly GCA_963850935.1). Classification (GTDB taxonomy): domain Bacteria; phylum Planctomycetota; class Planctomycetia; order Isosphaerales; family Isosphaeraceae; genus CAWFRS01. The sequence goes on along the minus strand of CAWKNT010000009.1, from coordinate 213,903 downwards.
CAAGATCATGGTCGAGGTGTGCTCAAGTGCCATCCGTTCTTCACCGGATCGGTGAAGTTCGTCGACGCGGCCGGCCGCGTCGACAAGTTCAACAAGAAATTCCAGGGAACTTACGGCAAGGCGAAGAAAGCCGGCGGCCACCGCCGACAAGACCTAGCACGAGACAGACGACATCGCGATGACGGCCCGCGAGCGGACACGCCAGATTCCGCCCGCGGGCCGTTCTGCGTTGTCGAGAGTTTCGAGTAAGTCGGTCTTCCCCCCTTGAAGAAATGCGATCGCAAGGCTTCCTGCCGTGTTCGAGAAGCTTCAGGCGGATTATCAGCGATTCTCTGGAGATCGAGCAGATGCTGCTCGACCCCGACATCGTCGCGGACGCGACACGAGGCATCGGCCCTGTCGAAGGAACGGGGCACGCTGGCGAAGGTCGCGATCGCCTATGGCCGCTACCTCGAGCTGAGCCGGCAGGTTGACGAGGCCGAGCAGCTTCGTTGCCAGCGAGACCGACGCCGAGATGCGTTCTTACGCCGAGGCCGAGCTCGAAACGCTGCGCGCGCGCCACGAGCAAGAGGGAGAAGTCCTGCGCGACATGCTCTACGACCGCACCGCCGGGACCGGCCATGCCGCCTTGATCTTCGAGATCAGGGCGGGGACCGGCGGCGGCGAAGCGGCCTTGTTCGCGCGCGACCTCTACGAAATGTACCGGCGGTTCGCCGAGCGGATGAACTGGAAATTCGAGATCCTCGACCTGGAGGCAACCGAGCTGGGCGGCTTCCGCGAAGTCTCGTTCAGCGTTGCCGGCGAGGGGGCGTTCCGCCATCTTCAATTCGAAGGCGGCGTCCACCGCGTTCAGCGCGTGCCCGAAACCGAAGCCCAGGGCCGGCTCCACACCTCGACCGCGACGGTCGCCGTCTTGCCCGAGCCCGAAGACGTCGATATCGTGATCCGAACCGAAGACCTCCTGATCGACGTCATGCGATCGGGCGGACCGGGCGGCCAGCACCAGAACAAGACCGAAAGCGGCGTGCGGATCACCCACCTTCCCACGGGTGTGGTCGTCAACTGCCGCGACGAGAGGAGCCAGCACAAAAACAAGGCCAAGGCCATGCGCATCCTTCGCAGCCGGCTTTTCGAACAGATGCAGGAGAGCAATCGCACCGAACGCGACCAGACGCGCCGGGCCCTGATCGGATCGGGCGATCGCTCCCAGAAGATTCGGACCTATAATTTCCCGCAGAACCGCGTTGACCGACCATCGAATCGGTTTGACCCTTTACAATCTCAACCAGGTCGTTCAAGGTGACCTGCTCGCGCTTGACCAAGGCCCTGATCGAGCACGACCGCCGCGAACAGCTCGGCGACCTGTAAGAAACGGGTCACCTTAAACCGAGGCCGGAATGCCGACTCGACGTGATAGACAACGGAGTGAGGTCTCATTTCCCGTGATGAACGGACGCCAGCAACCGACGTCGCACGCTAGCCCGACGACACGGCCCGAGGATCCCTGGACCGTCGGGCGGCTGTTGACCTGGACCACCGATTACCTCAAGCGCCACGGGTCGGAGAGTCCGCGACTCGACGCCGAGGTCATGCTGGCCCATGTCCTGGATTGGCAGCGGGTGCAGCTCTACACGCACTTTGAAGAAGAAGTCAGCCAAGCGTCGCGAACCGCGTTTCGCGAGCTGGTTCGCCGCCGCTCCGAGGGTGCGCCCGTGGCCTATCTCGTCGGCCGCAAGGAGTTTTATTCGCTGACGCTTCGCGGTCTCGCCGGCCGTGCTGATTCCGCGTCCGGAATCGGAATTCGTGGTCGTCGAATACCTGGAGCATCACCCGCCACCTGCCGATCGGCCCTGCGCCGTCGATGTGGGGACCGGCTCGGGCTGCCTGGCGATCGCCTCGGCGCACCACCAGCACGGGAGTCGGTTCGTGGCCATCGATGTTTCCGAGGAGGCCCTGGCGGTCGCCCGGCGGAACGCCGCCCAGATTGGCGTTGCTCGACCGGATCGATTTTCGACTCGGCGACCAGCTCGAGCCGGTCGCCGGAGAGGGCCCGTTCGACGCGATCATCTCCAACCCCCCTTATATCCTAGCGACGGCGATCGAACATCTCGAGCCGGGAGTCCGCGATCACGAGCCACGAATGGCCCTTGACGGCGGGCCCGGCGGGCTGGACATGGTTGCCCGGTTGATCGAGGAATCGGTCGGCCTCTTGAAACCGGGCGGCCACCTGATCCTGGAAATCGGCTCCGATCAGGAAGGCCCCGTCCGCTCGTTGATCCAGGCGCAGGCCTGCGCTGCGGCTGGCACCGACGGTTTTCGACCACGCCCAACACCCGCGCGTCATTCGGGCGACTCGCACCGAATAAGCAAACGCGTCCGATGATCGCTGCGCCGATCAAGGCCGTGGCCGCTTGGCAGGGATCGGCCGCAATGCGTCCGGCAGCGTGCTCATGGCGCGGCCAGCGCTGGTCCTTGCGCCGGGCGGTCAACTGGCGGAGGATCTTGCACAGCTCATCCGATAGCTTGGGTTTGACGACGGCCGGGTCGAGCGGTTCGCTGTTGATGCGCTGGAGCATCATCGCGGTCGTGTTGGTGGCGTCGTAGGGCAGGCGGTCGGTCAGGAACTCGAAGGCCAGACTCCGAAGGCGAAGATGTCGATTCGCTCGTCGATCGGCTCGCGCCGAGCAGCTCGGGAGCCATGTATTGCACCGTGCCGGTGCGATTCCCGGGGCGCCGAAAGGCCGGCGTGTTGGGAACGGTAAGACCGAAGTCGATCAACTTGACTTGCTGCTCGCGGTCGACCAGGAAATTCCGGGGATTGATGTCGTGGTGGATAAACCCGGCGGCGTGAATGGCCGCCAGTCCCTCGGCGGCCTGGGCGAGCAACTCGACCTTCTGAGCCGTTCGGGCCGAGCGCGACTCGCGAACGATACTGAAGCTCACCCCGTCGATGTACTCCATGACCAAGAAGTGCTCGCCCTTAGTGGATGTGCCGTATTCAAGGGTGCGCACGACGTGCGGATGCACAAGATGGATCGCCATCTCGCCTTCGGAGCGGACGCGCCTCGCTCGCCGACGCCCGCGACTTCGCCGCCTCGTTCTTTTCGCGGGCTTGAATCTTCAGGCAAACGGTCCGGCCGGTCTGGTTGTCGATCGCGCGAAATACGCGTGACATGCTCCCTTTCGACGTCTCCGAAACAATCGAAAACCGACGCTGCAAGTTCTCGCGGCGCCGAGGACCGTTCGAGGAAGTCGACGTACCAGACGCAAAAAATTCCTTCATCTTGCTGAGCATCGAGGCATTCTCGCAGTTGTCTTAAACCTTCGGAAGCCGTTGGTGCAAGCATTTCGCGAATTCGGCGGCAGTGAACTCACGCACTCATCTATGATAGCGGATTCCGCTGCACAACGCTCGTTCCCAAACACCTATCAGTATCAGTCACCTTGGACCGACAGATCTCAATGCGGATTCAGTTGAATTCGCTTGCAGCGCGTGATAATTCCCCAGGCGCGCACGGCCACTGCAATACATCCCTCAGACATCATACGACGGATGTGCGACGAAGTGACATAAGTTCAACGCGAGTTCCTTGAATTGAGTCGCCAATGCAGGCGTGCGGGACGCCGTATGCTGGATTGTTGGAAACTTATTCGAACGCGAAGGCGTTCTCGCCTGTGGTCGTGAATTTCAGAGGATTCGGTCCGAGCGGAGGCGGAAGAGGGCCGGCGGTGCGCGCCAGAACTCGTTCCCGCGCCGACTGGTCCAAGAATTTCGCGACCAGGGTCACCGCCGGGGCGGTTTGGGGCCAGTTTTCAAATTCGGAGCTGAGTAGCAACACGAATTTGGCTTCAGGACCGCCCTCGTACTCCAGGAACTGCGGGCTGGGCAGCTGGCGAACTGGCCGCTTGATGAAGAACGCCAGATCAGGCTGCCAGTCGTGGAATGTGTACAGGACCCATTTCTTGGGAATCCACTGACCAATGGCTCGGCCCCATGGTCCCTGGCTGTAACGGTAGTTAGACTCAGGGACGTAATAGCCCCAATGAGCCAGTTTCAAGCCGACGACCATGATCATCAATGTCACTAACCCACGTCGGGAATTGCGCGTCTCGAGGGCTGACATACCGAGCACACCAACCCCGATCGCCACGATCGTCAGGATAATTCCCAGCGGCCGATAAAACGGCATCGCCAGGTTCCAAACGTAACTTCCATAAAGCATCACGGCCAGCCAGACACCGAATACGACGCCGAACGCGATGAAGAATGTGCGACGAGACGACACGCTGAGGGTACGCTCCCAGGCCGATTCGAGGCTAAGGGTCGTAACGATCAAAAGGCCCGTCAGAACGATTAACCGTGTCGCGGGACTTACGCCCGGCACGATGCTCCCGCCGATCAATGACGCCAAAGTGACGGCTAACCAGCCGTTCAACCACAATCGACCGTCCGGTTTCCAGTTCTGACGAACCGACCGACTCAAGGCCAGCAACGAAAACGGGCTCCAAGGTAAGCCCAGAGCAAGGACGGAGAGGGAGAGTGACCAATCCGGTTTTCGCGTGAAGGGTAGGCTGAACGCCGCCGCACATAGCTCGACGGAACATGTCCGCATTGTCCACGCCGACCAGACGATCGAGGTAAAGAGGGGTGGCAACGCCAGCTTGAGAATCGAGTTTGAGGACGACTTACCGACGACAATCACCGCCAGGGCGATTACGAAAAGCGGAGGCCAACCCCCCGCCAGGAACGCCACAGCGGCCCAGACGCCGGCGATCCAATCGGATCCCGGCGTGATCAGGCGGTCGATCGCCGCAACCATAGCCAGGCCCATGATCCAGTCGATGCCGGTCGTCGCCGATCGATCGATCAAAGCCAGGCTGCCGAACCAACAAACCCCGAAAAGAAGACTCGCACGGAGACCAAACTCGCGGGACATGCTTCGCGCGATCATCCAGCCGACCAAGATCGCGGCGATTGCTGCCGGCCAGCGAATCGCTGCGGGGCTCGGCCGCCCGGCCGCCTCGAGCCTTCCGAGGACTAGACTAGGCAAGACCTCAAGAGGCCAAAGATCGGGTGCCCAATAGCCAAACATTTGACCCACCGGCCCCAGCGTTTCACCGGCTGCCAATCCGAGTCTTGCTTCTGTCGGGCCAAGATCAAAATTGATCACACCCAGGATGACAAACAAAATGGTTAGCCCGGTCATGCCCAACCACACGCCGGTTCGAGTCAGTGCCGGTGGTGTCCATGTGGACGCGCGATCATGCCGCAGTGTCTTGATCTTGAAACGATGGACTGCATGGATCAAGGTTGGGTCAAGGCTCATGGCTGGCTCCTTGTCCATGCGCCGCGAGTTCTCGAGGCGACGAGTCTGCCACCAGGTTGCGATCGTCGATCATCTCGGGACGAGGTCCAGCCAAGGAGGGCTTGTTCTTGGCCATTGCGTAGATGTAACCCGGAAGCCAGCCATACCGATAGGTTTGCCTACGCATTTCGGCGGCAACGTCTTCGAGCAGCCAACCATCACGCTCAAGCCGGTAAAGAGCAACGGCAGCTCCAGTTCGGCACGTCCCACGGGCACAGTGGACCAGCACAGGGCGTCGTTCAGGGTCGTCGGTAATCTTGAGGATCTCGCGAAATTGCCACTCTTCTCCAAAACCATCGCCAGGCATGGGCAAATTGACGAAATTGACACCGAGACGCGCCGTCAGAGCACGTTCGGCCATCATGCTTTCGCCAGGCAATTGTAAATTGATGACAGTGCGAATGTTGTGGCGCTTGATCGCGGCCGTCAGCTGATCGCTGCTGAGCTGGCCGCTGCGATAAAGCACATCCCGCTTGGCTTCGTCCCAGTGGTCCCAGACCAGCCGGCCTTGCCGATCGAGTACGATCAGCCAAATGCCGCCGGCCGCGGCAATGAGCAGAATCAGACCGTGGAGCGCCTTGCGCATCGAGCAAAGTCCTTGATGACACGGGATCTAGCCCGTGCCCTAGTAACCGCGCGGCCGACATTTCTGCACGAGGCGCGGCTCGGATTCCTGACGAGAAGCGAACCGGGAAGAAATGCGCAAGGTGAAAATCGCTTCGTCACGCCGGGGAATCGTAGGCCAGATCAGCAGAATGGTCAATGCGAACCAAGCGAGCCCGCAATCGCATTTCGGTCGAGAGCAACAGTTCTGATTGAAGTAACACTAAAGCTCGGTCACTCGATCGGCTTGTCCGGCTTGATCCCAGCCTCTAGGATGATGGTGTATTTTTTGCGCTCCCAAGCGCGTAATTTCGCGTCCCAATCTGAATGGGAAATTCACTCATGTTGCGATCAAATCACCGCAATCTGCATTCGGAGCGCCCGTGCGCGATCATGGTCAATGCGTGCGTGGTCCTGGCGATGGGCACAGCGGTCTTGGTGTGCTCGAACCTGGCGACGGCAGCCGATCCGCCCAAGCCTGCCATTAAAGATTCGTCGAAAGCGATCAAGCCGAAGACAGCGGTACTCACCGCGTCGGTCGAGCCCTCGGAGGCCAGGCCGGGCGATAGCGTGACGTTCAGGGTGACGGCCAAGCTCGATCCGGGTTATCATATTTACAAGTATTCCAAGACAAAGGCAAAGGGGGGCCCGGTCGATACTTCGTTCGACTTTTTCGACCCGGCGGACTTGAGGATCGAGGGTGACTGGACTCCCTCCACCGCGCCCGAGAAGCACAAGGATCCCAACTTCGCCGAGCTCGATTCGGTGGAGTATCACGAAGATGAGGTCACATGGAGCATCAAGCTTAAGATTCCGGAGAACATCACACCCGGCAAAAAGGTTCTTCTTTGTCAGGTTTATTATCAGGTGTGCGACGCCAGAACCTGCAGCTTTCCTGGCCGTTGGACATTGCCCGAAACGGTGCTGACGGTATTGCCCGGCGACGGCAAAGGCCCCAGCGCCGCGGTGTCCGCACCTGCAGCCAAACCCAAGACCCCCGCACTGACGCCGTCGAACGAAAAATCCCAACCGTCGACGAACGAACTGCGCGGGAACGCCGCTCCCTCAAAATCGATGCCGGCAGCCTCTCCGCCATCAGCGACTGCCGTTCAAAGCGAAATCGCTCAGAAGGCCCAGCAAGGCTTGATTCCTTTTCTGATCGCCTCGGCGATCGGCGGACTATTCGCGCTCGTAATGCCCTGTGTGTGGCCGATGGTCCCAATCACAGTCAACTTTTTCGTCAAGCAAGGGCAGGGCAAAGGTGGGCGGAACAAGGCCACCGGATTGGCCATTATTTACTGCCTGTCGATCATCGGGATCTTCACGGCGGTTGGGGTCCTTTTCTCGTTCTTTTTCTCGGCGTCTTCGCTTCAGACGTTGGCCAACAATCCGTGGCTGAACTTGTTTGTTGCCGGCCTCTTCGTGGCATTTGGACTCAGTTTGCTGGGATTGTTCGAGCTTCGCCTACCAAACTTCCTCTTGAACGCGTCGGCGCAAGGGGAGAGCAAAGGTGGCTTGATCGGTGTGGTCTTCATGGCGCTCACCCTGACAATCACGTCATTCACCTGCACTTTCCCGGTCGTTGGCGGCCTGCTGGTGATGGCGGCCGGAGGCGACTTCTTTTATCCAGTAGTCGGGCTGGCCACGTTCGCCACAGTGATCGCATTGCCGTTTTTCCTGCTGGCGCTGTCGCCGGGCTTGATCTCCAAGATGCCTCGAAGCGGCGACTGGATGAACGCGGTCAAAGTCGTCGGGGGCTTGGTCGAGATCGGCGCGGCTCTCAAGTTCGTCAACACCGCCGAACTGGCCTGGGTGACTCCCGAAAACGCCTGGTTCGACGCTCAGGTCGTCTTGACGAGCTGGGTTGTGCTTGCGGCGGTTTGCGGCATCTATCTGCTCGGACTATTCCGCACCGACCACGACCACGACGAAGTTAAAGTAGGCCCTGGACGGCTTGTCTGCGGGTCCATGTTTCTGGCGCTAGCTCTTTTCATGGCGCCCGCGTTAGTCGGACGGCCGCCGACCAGCCTGGTCTGGGACCGACTGATCGTTGGCATCCTGCCCCCCGACTCCAATGAGCTGTCCGCCGACGTTCAGCTTGCGGTCAAAGCCGGCGAGCCTGCCGGATTGGGCTCGCTGAAAGAGGTCAAGGCCACGTCGACCGACCCAGCCAAGGCCGAGCGCGAGGAAAAGAAGGCCCACGGCGTGCTCTGGGGCATGAGCTTTGACCAGGCCCGTGAGCTTGCTGCGACTCAGAAGAAGCCGGTATTGATCGATTTCACTGGCGTCAACTGCGCGAATTGCCGGCTCATGGAGCGGCGAGTATTCCCGCGACCCGAGGTTGTCTCCCTCCTCAAGAAATTCGTTACGGTCCAGCTTTACACCGACTTTGTCCCGATCAACTCGATCACCGCGGAACAACGTCAGGAGCGTGCCGAGTTGAACCAGGAACGCATCCTCGAGCTGGCACAGGAAGCGACCAATCCTTTCTACGTCGTCCTTTCCCCGGATGGAGAAGTGCTCGCCCGCATCGGCGGCTACAACGAACCGCCGGTATTCGTCGACTTCCTGACCAAGGCCCTGGAAAAACTGCCAGCGGATGTAAAAGTCACTCAGGCTGAATCCAATCGGTAAGCTAAATTGCTGTGAATTCGGTTAGAGCGACGTATAAACGGCGGATCATCTCAGGGTGTAGAGCGGCGCCAGTCCAAGATTCCGTCGGATGCGGTCAACTGCGATCGGGTCGTTAACCGGGTAGCTCGGCAATTGGCCTTGAATGACGCCCAGCACCTCCTGCGCGATCGTGGTCGCCATTGTGCGCAGGCCTTCTTCCGTCTGAGCGGCGCTATGGGGCGTGAGCATCACGTCGCTACGGCCGATCAGCGGATGGCCGGCCGGCGGCGGCTCGACCGTGAAAACGTCGGCACCGTAGCCCCACAGTCGCCGGGCGTCGAGGGCGTCGGCGACCGCCGCTTCGTCGACCACCGGACCCCGGCAGGTGTTGATCAGGATCGCGTCCTTGTGCATGAGCGCCAAGCTCTCGCGGTTGATCATGCCCCGCGTGCTCGAATCGAGGGGAACGTGCAGCGTGACATAATCGCAGGATTCAAGAACCTCTTTGAAATTCACGCGGCGCGCATTCGAAAGATGCTCAACGTGATCGGGCGCGGCTACGATGTCGTGGTAGAGAACCTTCATCCCGAAACCGAGATGACCGATCTCGGCAACTCGGCGGCCGATCCTGCCAAATCCAATGATCCCCAAGCTCTTGCCGGCGATCTCGCGGCCGGTCATACTGGTCCTGATGTGGTAGTTGCCAGCGGCCAGGCCGGCCATCATGCGTGGAAAATGCCGCGATAGGCCGATCATGAGTGCGAAAACGTGCTCAGCCACGCTCTGCGTATTGGCGCCGGGGTGTAGACGACCTGAATGCCTCGAGCAGTGGCCGCGTCGACATCAATCTGATCGTAACCGACTCCGTGCCGTCCGACGACTTTGAGTTTGTCCCCCTTGTCGAGCAATGCGGCATCCACCACACCGCCGGTGCGGATGATGAGACCGTCGGCACCCACGATCTCACGCTGGAGGGTGGACGGGTCGAGCGCACTGGCCATTCGCAGCTCAGTTGCCTCGCGCAATAGCGCCAGTCCGTTGGCGTGCATGCTCGTCAACGACAGGATGATTGGACGATGATTCATTGAGCCACTCACGGTGTGTTCCTTGCCACGCAGACGAAAACATTGAATTATACAGACAGGCATCGCGGTACGCAGGACAATCGCCCAACAGACGCAACTGATGTTTCACCGCAGCAATTCGGTTACTTTGTGGGCTATCGTCGTTCTGGGCGTGTTTCTCCGCGCAGCGGCGATGCTGCGAGGCGCCGGGGCCTTTGACGATCCGGACAATTACCTCCCCTTGGCACGCGCGGTCGCGGCCGGCGATGGTTTCAGCTTGCATGGTCGTCCGACCGCCTATCGGCCGCCTCTTTATCCGCTGTTGCTAGCGCCCTCGACTTTGGTTCTGGGTGAACACGCTTTATGGGGTATCGCCCTTTTACACCTCGCAATGGGGGCCGGCACGATCTGGTTGACCGCGGCGACGGCAAAGATTTCGGGTCTCTCGTTCGCTAGGTCGATTTTCGCGGCGTTTGTGACGGCGTGCGACCCGGTTTTGGTGTGGCAGAGCCGCTCGGTGATGACGGAAACGCCGACCGCTTTTTTGCTGGCTGGCACTTTGGCCGTGCTTGCGCAGAGGGGATGGCGTGGGCCAGTCTTTGGGGGCATCGGGTTGGGACTGTTGGCTCTGTGTCGGCCGAGCATGCTCGCGGGGGCAGCACTGACGATCGCGGCCGCGCTCGTTGTGCCGCCAGGCGATCGTCGGTCGCGTGTCATTCGTGCAATCCTGCTGGGAATAACTATCTTGCTTGTCCTCTCTCCCTGGTTGATTCGCAATGTGTTGCTTTTCCGAGAGCCGATCTGGACAACCACACACGGCGGTTATACTTTGGCGCTCGCGAATAACCCGGTCTATTACGACGATGTATTGCATGGTCCATCGGGGCGTGTCTGGACCGGCCACGATCAGTGGCTCTGGTGGGACTCAGTGAACCGGCAGACCGCAGGCATGACGGAAGCCCAAGCCGATCGCTACATGAGGCAAACGGTCTGGCGGGTCATCCGTGAGCGACCGGCCGATTTCGCACGCGCGACGCTGGCCCGACTCGTGCATTTCTGGGGCGTGGCACCGGCCGCCGCGGTATACTCTGGCGGCGTTCGCTGGGCGACCATGGCCTGGACGGTCCCACTCTGGTTTGCGGTTGTGCTGGGCTTGCCACGACGCGATCTTTGGCGGTGGCCGCGAATCGCTGCGCCGCTGGCGGCGATCGGTCTGGCCCTGGTCCATGGTCTTTTCTGGACTGATTTGCGAATGCGTGCGCCGATTGTGCCGGCGATTGCTTTGGTCGCTGCCGGAGCCGGGCTGCCGCATGTTATGACGAAGCTGGCCGGCGTCCGCGACGAACAGACTCGATCGTTTCAGGAATGGCCGGTCGAGTGACCGACAGTCGGCGGGTGATCTAACGGGAAATGAGTGACAAGTTTGGGCTCGGGCCGCGCGAAAACACCAGCCAGCGCGACATTGAAAAGCTGATGCCCGTCGCACCCACGATCCCCACGACCGCCGCCGCCAGCCTGTGCCGCCCAAAGAATGCGACGTGAGCGGGAAGATAAAGCCGAACCGAGAAGCTCAGCAAGATCGCAAGCGCGTTGCTTAGGACGTAGGTAAGGAACTGACGGACTAGTGCCCCCTTGTGCGCATCATTAAATGTCAACCGGCGGTTGAGCGTAAAGTTCCAAACCAGGGCAGATCCGATCGCCACGCCGGCAGCGATCGCAAGATGCCAGGTGCCGCCGAATAGCGCTGACTTCTGGTCAGCGAGCCAGGTGTACGAGAGCAAGAATTGAAGCAGGGCGTAGAGCGATAGATCTACGACCATGCCGGAGGCCCCGACGATGCAGAATTGCACGAGGCGCGAGTAGTTGCCAAACCTGCGATCGAGAAGGTGCTTGAGAGGTCGCAGGTCTCTCAAGCCGAGCCGGCCGGTCTGAAAGCGACTACCGACGGCCACCGGCACGTCCATCGACCGCGCATGCCGTCGCAGCAAAGTGTCCAGAACCAGGATTGATCCGCGCGGGGGCCGATGCCTAAATTCCGAATCCCATGCCTCGCGACGGAGGGCGAACAGACCCGAGAAAACGTCTGAAGTGCCCAGAAACAGCCGGCTGATAAAGCGCAAGCCGAGCCAAGACCGCAATTGACTGGCCAATCGAAAGCGCCCCCGGCGGGGAATTGCCACGGCAAGATCGCACTGGTTGCCTCGTACGGGGTCCAAAACGCGAATCAGTGAATCGGGTGAGTAATGGCGATTCACATCGAGAATCACGAGGTGATCACCGCTGGCCGCCGCCAATCCAGCCCGGACGAGGGTCGGCCATTCTGAGGTGTCGGACCAGACGCACTTGCCGAAATCACTCGATGGATCGTCTAAGGCTTCGTCTGGTGATTGAACGCTCTTGAGCATGTCGCGGCGACCGCGCGAGACAATGACTTCGACCGACTCGAAGCCCGTTTGTTTCTCAAGAATTGCCCGATACTCCGCGACCTCGTTTCCATTCAAGGCGGATCCGTTGGTAATGGGCAGGATCAAGCTCACGCTTCTCGCGCACCGAAACCGCTGGATCCAGACTCGATCTCATTCGAGAGCAAACTCCTCAGTCGACCGGCCGGCGGCACCCCCACTTGGGTTCAGCTCACAACGGAGTGATTCGATGGGCTGAGATGGTGTGATTCGCGCAGCAACCAGCGTGATCGTGTCGAGCCACGAACTCTAACACCGAAAAATGTTAGCTCAAATCTTCCTTCTGGGCAAGGCATTCACCATACGTCGAAGTGTTTGGCCTCATGCCAAACGTCGAGAGTGTCACAGGAATGGCGGTTGCAAGTGACCGGTGAATCTGGAGTTGCGCGGGAATCTGTTCTTGGCTCAAGTCCGTCGACAGTGATTCGGCACTTAGACAGCCGAATAACAACCTGGCAACACCTCAACAAGCGCAACAAGCCACAATTCAGAATTCGCGTGGTTGCAACGGAAGCGAATCGAACTTGGGACACAGTCACGAGGCTACAAGTTCCGCGTCGCCAAGAGCACGATCGATCCAGCCACCCCCCAAGACGAAATCGTCTTGATATACGGTGACTACCTGGCCGGGCGTGATTGCCGACTGGCGGCTCTCAAATATCACGCGGGCCCGTTCACCAGGCAGCGGCTCGACAGTCGCCGCGACCGCCTGATGCTGGGCACGGATCTGGGCATAACAGGAAATCGGCCCCGACGGGGTCGGTCGTTGCCAATTGAAGCGTGATGCCTCCAGGCCACTCTTCTCGAGTGAATCCTTCCGACCGACAGTGACCGTCCGGCTCATGGGCTCGATTTGCACCACGTACCGCGGCGTTCCCACCGCGATTCCCAAACCCCTGCGCTGGCCGATCGTGAACGCTTCAATCCCGGCGTGCTCGCCCAAGAGCTGGCCGTCCTCGTCAACGATCGCGCCCTGCGTGTCTCGCTCGGGCCGGCGGTCGCGCACAAACGCCAGGTAATCATCGTCAGGTACGAAGCAGATGTCCTGGCTATCTGGTTTGTCGTGAACGGGCAGCCCGTACTCGCGGGCGAGCGAACGGATCTCTGTTTTCGTATTCCCGCCAACCGGGAAGAGAACATGGGGCAACAGCTCCCGTCGCAGTCCAAATAAGACGTACGATTGGTCCTTGGTGCGATCGACCGCACGGTGCACACGCGACGTCCCGTCTTCGGCCTGCACAATGCGGGCGTAATGGCCAGTTGCGACGAAGTCCGCACCAACCTGCTTGCCGTAGCCCCACAATTTGCCAAACTTGAGCCAGATGTTGCAAACTACGCAGGGATTGGGCGTTCGCCCAGCGAGGTACTCATCGGCGAAATAATCTTTGATGCGTGCGAAGTCGTTCTCGAAGTCGAGCGCGTAAAACGGGATGTCGAGGCGATCGGCTACATTGCGGGCATCAAGCGCGTCGGCCACGCTACAACACGTCTTGGAACGGCGTTCGGCATTGTCGGTCGACGTGCCGGTGCGCATGAAGATGCCGATCACATCGTAACCCTGGCTCTTCAAGAGCGCAGCGGCCACGGAGCTATCGACACCCCCGCTCATCGCCAGTAGACAGCTGACTCTTTTCCGAGCCTACCCAATGGATCAGCCATTCCCGACTGACGTCAAGTTCGAAGCCCGACCGGCCCTGCTTTCCTGACGAATTGCTCTCGACCGCTCGACGCATGTTCTGCAGCCATCGGCCCCGTCGTCCGACGTAGTTTCCCCGCGACTGTTTTTCGGTGATGCCGCTGATCCCAAACCGCCTCGCCAGCTCGGCTTCGACCTCGCTCCACATAATACCATGGAATCCCAGCATGACGGCAGTGTGAAATACGAGGTCAGCGGTCTCTTTGATGAGATGGATACGGCCGGCTGCGCCGGGTTCGTCGGCTGCCTCGACGACCTCGGCGGCCTCCTCGACGATTTTCGAACCAATTTTGGCTAACCCCCCCGCGCAGCAACTTTGCGACGTAAGAAGGCTCCGCCGGGTGGATTGTTTTTGCGATCGGCTATCACGTCCATCAGAGCATTCATGATGGATGATTCCGGCATGACGCGACGGCCTCCTGCTCGAACTTCGGAACTGTGCTGGTTGTTGTACAATAGGTTAGCGAACCGACCCGTACTCGGGAAAGGACCTGGATGACTGGCTCACCGATTGAATACGAACATGGGATCCCGATTCCGGGTCGGATATTGGAGCCATCCGAATGGGCCAAGACCGCCATCAAAAGGTTGCCGGAGGCCGGACCGCTCGACTGGCCGGCGATCTTTGGCCGCACGGCGCCTGTGGTGCTTGACCTGGGTTGCGGCAACGGCCGATTCACGCTGGCCAGTGCTTTGGCTCGTTCCGACTTCGATCACTTCGCAATCGACATCTTGCCAGTCGTTATTCGCTATGCAACGCGCCGGGCGAATCAGCGTGGATTGCACAACGTCCGCTTCGCGGTGAAAGATGCGCAGGCATTCTTGAGCCGTTACGTCGCACCAAGCAGCCTTACCGAGATTCACCTGTACCATCCCCAGCCGTTTCACGATCCGCGGAAGGCGTTCTTGCGCGTTCTGACACCGCAATTGCTCGCCGATGTTCACGCTGCGCTCGTTGCCAAGGGTCTATTCGCGGTTCAGACCGATAACCCGGACTACTGGGACTATATGAGCCGCGTCTTGCCCGCTTTCTTCGAGTTTAGCCCTCATCCTGACCCCTGGCCCGACGCACCGGAGGGTCGCACCAGGCGCGAAATCCTGGCCCGCCAGCGTGGCCTCAAAATCTTTCGTGGGTTGGCCGTTCGACGTGAAGGATTGCCGCGAGAAACGATGGCGGCGCTGGTCGACTCCCACCCGTTGCCGAAATTCCGCAGCCGTGGACCGTGGTGCGAGCTGGATCGATGGGAATCCGGGGCTCATGCGCACTAGGGCAGACGGATCATCGCTCATCCGTCTCGTCTTGATCGGCGGTCGAGTCGTGGTCTTCCGGCCCCAACGAGTGGACCCACGCCTCGAGATCCTCTGGATCGATCTCCTCAATGGGCGAGGCCTTGGCGAGGAGCGGCGAGGCAGGCGGCGCTTTGAACACTCGTAAGAGCTGATACATCCACCGCGCCAGTGAGAAGATGAACATCGCTCCAAGTGCGATCAACGACCAGCGCAAGGTGGCGTTGTTGCCCTCGGCGGATGATGACTCGCGCGGTTCCCAGCCGATACGTCCGACCAGAAGCGGTGCACCGCGGGCTACGTCCCCAGCCTGGTATTTCCAGATCTTGAGAAAATAACCGTTGAAGACGACTCGCTCCGAGACGTTGGGACCGATCGGCAAATCCTTAGGTGCGTCTTCAAAAACGCATACAAAAGGGTTTCTCGGTGCGTCTGGCGTGATGATCGACGCTTCGTAGATCCAGCCCGACTGGCTTAGCTTTGAGGGATACCGTAGTATTCGCAGCGCAGTGCCGAGCAGATGGATCGGCACACCGCGGTAAAGCTCAGGGTTTTGCCAGAGGTGCGGCAAGAGTACATCGCGGCGACTCACCGCGGCCAGCTCGGCCGGCGAATGTCCCCGCGCGCTTTAACAAGAGCGCATATGCTGCGTTATCCCGGAACTCGACGGGTGTCCGATCGGTCACGGACTCAAATTCGACGGACCGATCCGCGACGATCGGCTCGGGATTGTGCCCCGCGGTGACCGGCGGCTCCAGCGCAGCCGGCGGCCGATTGGCGAAACGGACAAACAGTCCCCAGCCCGCGACCATGATTACCCCCAGCACCAACAGCCGGGGAAGTTCAGAGCCGCGAAAGAATGCCGAAGGTCGTTCCACGATCGATCATTCTCCTTCGTTGGGAGTCAGTTCGTCGAAGGAGATCTTCGGCTCTTTCTTCGCGTGAACAAACGCGTTTGAAAATGCGTTGATCACTTTCATCAGCTCGGAATATTTGAGTTGGGGGTCGAACTTGATGACGGTTTGGTCGAAGGGCAGGTCGGGGTTCTGAAAAATCTTGTCCAGCTCTTGCTCGATCAGCTTGGGATCTGTCGGTATCGACGATTCTCCGATGGTGACGCGAGCGAGCGAGCCATGGTCGCCGGCGCGAAGTATCGTCGGCAACGTCCGCAGCGAGACCGGCAAATTGTCAGACGGCTGATCCGACGGTGCCTCTGCCGCGATCGCAGTGGCCGGTTGCGGGGGGAGCAACTGCATCCCGAATTGCACTTCCGTAGGCGCGGGCCGATACGTCAGGACGAAAAAGGTCAGAAGCTGGAACGCCATGTCGAGCATCGGCGCGATCGGAACTTCCGGGGACTGCGCTTTTTTGACCTTCTTTTGTTCCGACAACGCCGTAGCTCCCAGCGGATCCAAGCTCGCGGCGACTCAGGAATTCATCGCTTTGAACCGGAATTTCCGAAATCCTTGCGACTCACATGCCTTGATCAAACTGAGCAACGAAGCGCACGTGGCATCGCGATCGACTCGGAGGATAATGGTGGTTGGCAAACTTCCGGAGGGCTGTGGCTTGACGCCGCTTGCCCTGAGGTTGAGCTTGACCAGATCTGCTTGATGCTTGATCGTCTGGATTGCCTTGTGCAGCGGCTGCACTTCGCCGTTGATCAGGAGATGGCCTTCTTTATCCACGTTCAACACGAGCCGATCTTCGGAGACACGGGCCTCATCATCCACAGGTCGAGCCGACTCGGCGACCGGTAG
Organism: uncultured Isosphaeraceae bacterium; assembly: GCA_963850935.1. Taxonomy (GTDB): domain Bacteria; phylum Planctomycetota; class Planctomycetia; order Isosphaerales; family Isosphaeraceae; genus CAWFRS01. Next base: position 197,052 of record CAWKNT010000009.1, on the reverse strand, counting down.
CCGGACCCGCTGATCGTAGTTTTCGCTACTGAAATTGATCACCAGCATGAAAAAGGTGATCAACTGAAATACGACGTCGAGCAGGGGCGTCAAGTTTGGCTCGGCTTTGAACTCGCTGCTCACGGTCGCGGCCATGGCATCATCTCCTCGAGAGCCGAGTCAACTCACGACGCCTTCACTGTCTTGGCCGCGGCAATCAAGGAGGTGATGGTCCGATCGGCGACGCGTGATGCTTCCATCGTCATCTGAGCGATACGGTTGCGGAAGTAGGCGAAAAAGAAAATCGCCGGGACCGAGAGCGACACCCCTTCGAGGGTAATGAATAGAGCCGTCGAGATACCTTCGGCAACCTTTTCGGGCCTGGGTTGGGCGCCGGCAGCGGTCGCGATCTCTTGAAAGCTCATGATCATCCCCCAGATCGTGCCCACCAGGCCGATCATCGGCCCCAACGTACCGATGATCGCCAGATAGCTGATCTTCATTTCCATGCTGGTAACAATTTCTTCGGTCGTTGTCTCCATGGCCTCTTTGGCCTCGGCTCGACCGTTGGGCAAGTTGGCAATGCCGGTTCGCACCAGCCGGGCCAGGAAGCTGTCATTGTCTTTGCATACATCGTAGGCGTCCTGGAATTTCTTGTCGCGGATCGCGGTTTCAAGCTTGTCCACGAGTACGGGTGGCACAGCTTCGCTGACCCGGAATTCCATGAACAGCCGGATCACGAGTGCTGTGAAATAGATTGACAGCACAAGCAGACACGCACCGATCGGCCCCGATGCCCGAATCGCCCATTGCAGCATGTTTTCGCGGGCAGGCGGCGCGGCTCCGTTGCCTGCCACTGGAGCGGCTGCACTCTTGGCCGCACCTTCCGGCTCTGCGGGGGCTGCTTCCGCCTTTTCGTCCTTGGCCGGTTGTGCGTCTTTCGCCGCATCCGCCTTTGGAGGCTCTTGTGCGCTCACCAGCCCATTTCCATCCCACGCCGCCCAAACCAAAAGGCCGCTCAGCAGGCAAAAAACAAGCCACGCGCGATCCTTATTGTTGCCCAGTCGGGAAGCGAGTCGCTGATGCATCGCAGATTTCTCCTTGTCTATTCATCACTATCCGACGGCGGTCTCACACTGTCAACTCCCGATGCGAAGCCACGGTTTGGTGGAACTTCGTAGATCCCGTTGAAAACCCTGATTTTCCACTTTCGCAAACCGCACGGTTGCGCGCTCCGGCGGGATCGTGGGTTGCTCACCAAGCCCCGACCGGAAATGATGGAAGAGGTGTGCCCCGGCTGCAATCGCGCCCTGACACATCCACCCGCAGCCCCTGAACGGAAACGAAGGACCCGATCATGACTGCCCTCGTCTTGTCTTCGTGCTTGGTTTTGGCGTGGGCTGACCCGCCGCCCCAACAACCCGGCCAGTCGGCTCTTTCCCCGAGCGATGTCGTCGCCGCGCTCGAGACCGCAATTGCCGATGCCATCGCCAAGGCTGAGCCGTCAGTGGTCGCGATCCATCGTTCCAAGGGGGAAAATGCCCAGTCGACCCAGGCCGTACGTGGTCGCAAACGGCCTTTGAGTTTGCATGAGCCGTCGCGACGGTTGGGGTTCGATCCGCGCTTTCCGCGACCAATCGAACGGACCAACCAGATTTCGTTTGATTTCGGGTCAGGAGTTGTCATCGGGCCAGCGGGGCAAATCCTCACTGCGTATCACGTAGTCAAGGGAGCGCGTCAATTGACCGTTCGCGCGGCCGACCGGCAGGAGTTTGACGCCGAGATCATTGCGGCCGACCCGCGCAGCGACCTGGCGGTGATCGCACCCAGTGAGAACGACGGAGGCGACCCTCCCAAGCTCAAGGCTCTGGCAATCGGTGATGCGGGCAAGCTGCGCAAAGGGGCCTTCTTGATCGCGCTTGGTAATTCGTTTAATGCTGCCCGCGACGGCAGACCATCAGCGAGCTGGGGTATCTTGTCCAACGTCGCACGCAAGCTCGAACCGGAACTCGACGAGATGAACCTACCTCGCAGGCAGCCGCGTCTGCCGAATTTCCCGACGCTTTTGCAGCTCGATTCCAAACTCAACCTGGGAATGAGCGGCGGCGCAGTGATCAACCTGAAGGGGGAACTGGTCGGCTTGACCACGATGGCGGCAAGTCCCGCCGGATTCGATGCCATGGCGGGTTACGCGATCCCCATGGATAAACTGGGCAGGCGCAACGTCGAAACACTCAAGGAAGGTAAGGAAATTGAGTACGGTCTTCTGGGCATTAGAGCGGATAACGGCTACACCAACCATGTTGGTGAGGTTCAGCCCAACTCACCTGCGTTTCTAGGCGAGCTCCAGATCGGCGACGAGATTGTCGCCGTCAACGACGTGCGCGTGTACGATTTCGATACGCTGGTGCTGGAGGTTAATGCCTACTCCGCCGGCGACACCGTCCGGCTCAAGATCCGTCGTGGCGAGGAGACGATCGAGCGGTCGATCGTCCTGGCCAAGGTTGCCGTTGATGGTGAAATCATCGCGACCAATCGGCCCAAGCCATGGCGCGGACTGCGCGTTGACTACACAAGTGCGCTCAACTCACCGACGCTCGGCGCCAACTTGCTCGACTCCGCACTGCCGGGTGTCGTGGTTGCGGAAGTGGAAGAGGGATCACGGGCAGCCGCCGCCGGGCTCAAAAAAGGCCAGTTGATCCGCAAGGTCGGTAACCACAACGTCCGGAGCCCACGCGACTTTGCACAGGCCATCGCCACGCTCGATGGTCCGGTCACGCTTCACACCGACTTAGGCCCCGTCACGATCCAATGATGCGGATCGCGCCTTGCCCTCACGACGGTCATCGCTCAAAATGTCGCTCGGAATAATTGTTGCAACTCCGGAGGAATGCGGGGCTTGCGCCCGTTAATGTTGATTCATTATGAAAACAGACGAACTTCGCGAGGCGTTCCTCGACTTTTTCGCGGCCAAAGGGTGTGTTCGCCGGCCCAGCGATGTGCTCGTGCCCAACGACCCGACCGTCCTGTTCACCCCCGCCGGCATGAACCAGTTCAAAAAAGAGTTCATGGGGCTGGGCGATCCCCACTTCAAACGTGCGACAACTTGCCAGAAATGCATTCGCACAGGCGACATCGAAAACGTGGGTAAGACAGCATTTCACGAGACGTTCTTCGAGATGCTGGGCAACTTCAGCTTCGGCGATTACTTCAAGAAGGAAGCGATTCACTGGGCTTGGGAATTCTTGGTCGGCACACTCAAGATTCCGGCCGACCGACTGACGGTCACCGTCTATCTCGACGACGACGTCGCCTACGACATCTGGCGCAACGAAATCAAAATCCCCGCCGAGCGGATCACACGCATGGGAGAGGACGATAATTTTTGGCCGGCCGCGCGCCGACGCACGGACCTAACGGCGTATGCGGGCCCTGTTCCGAGATCTTTTACCATGGCGTGGGTCCCAAGGAAGTCGAGATCTGGAACCTGGTGTTTACGCAGTTCAACCGGACCGGCCCCGGCCAGCTCGAACCGCTTCCCAATAAGAACATCGATACCGGCATGGGGCTCGAACGGACGGCGTCGTGCCTTCAGGGCGTTTCGACAGTTTTTGACATCGATATTTTCAGGCCGATCGTGACAGCGGTCGCCGACTGCTGGACGTCAAATACGATCGCGATCATCCCGACGGAGTTCGCATCCGCCGCATGGCCGACCACATCCGGGCGTTGACCTTTTGCATCCACGAAAACGTCCGCCCTGGCCCCGAAAAACAAGGGTACGTGATTCGCCGTTTGCTCCGTCGCGCCGTGCTCGACGCATACCAGATGGGGCGCCGCGAGCCGTTCCTCCACCAGCTCGTTCCGGTGGTGGCGGAAGCCATGAACAGACCTTATCCGGATTTGCGCGAAAGCACGAGCCGCGTCCAAACCACAATCAAACAAGAGGAAGAACAATTCCTCAAGAATCTGGAGAATGGCCTCGGTCTCTTGACCGACATTTTCCGGAAAACGAAGTCGGCGGGCGCAGACATCATTTCGGGCAAGGACGCCTTTACCCTCCATGCGACTTACGGCATTCCCGTCGAAGTCGTCGAGAGCCTGGCGACCGACCACAACCTGCGCGTTGACAAAGCAGCCTTCGAGGCCCAGCGCAGCCGGCATACGGTCATTTCTCGCGGTACAACCGAGGCCGCGGACGTCTTTTCCACCGGCCCACTCGATACGCTCAAACGAGAGTATCACCACGGCAGCGAGTTCGTCGGCTACTCGACGACCCACGAGCAGGCGCGAGTTATCGGCATCCTCGAACAAAACCGTCTCGCCGAACGGGCCCAGGCCAATGGCGGATCGTCGCTGATCGTTATCCTCGATCGGACACCGTTTTACGGCGAGTCCGGCGGGCAGGTAGGTGATGTCGGAATCATCAGCGGCGACCGATTCCTGTTCCGGGTTGACGACACCAAGAAAGAAAATGACTTCGTCTTGCACATCGGCCATGTCGCTGAAGGCGAACTGACCGTCAACGCGCCGGTTCGCGCTCAGGTTGATGTCGGCCGCCGTGACGCGATCCGTCGCGCCCACACCGCGACGCATCTCTTGCATCATGCCCTTCGCGGCATCCTGGGAAAGCACGCACAGCAGGCCGGGAGCAAGGTCGAGCCCGACCGATTGCGGTTTGACTTTGCCAACCCCGATGCGGTCGGCCGTGATCGACTCCGCGCCATCGAAGAGGCTGTCAACTTGCGGGTCCTTGAAGCAGCACCCGTGAGCTGGAGCCACATGCCGATCGACCAGGCCAGAAGTAACGGCGCGATGGCGCTCTTTGGAGAGAAGTACCCCGATATCGTCCGCGTCGTGGAGATGGGCGACTACTCGCGCGAGCTATGTGGAGGCACGCACCTCGACAGCGTGGGGCAGGTTGGACTGTTCAAGATCGTCGGCGAGGAATCAGTGGCCGCCGGCACGCGCCGGATCACGGCCTTGGTAGGTAAGGCCGCGCTCGAATTCGTCCGGCAGGAGGAAGAAATCCTCGCTGACTTGGCTGGCGTGCTCCGCGTCCCGTCCGGCCAAGTGAGCGAGCGGGTCAATGCACTTCTCGAGGAAGTCAAAACGCTCAAAAAGCAGGCTTCCCAGCGGCGGCCCGAAACTGGCTCACGTGTTTCGGCCGATGAATTGCTGGCGACGGCGCAATCGGTCGTCGGTGCGACCGTCGTTATCCAGGCGGTCGGGAATGCCTCGCCCGACGAGATGCGGCAACTGATCGATGTCTTGCGGCGCAAGCAACCGACGGGTCTAGCCGTGATGCTCATTGCGGCCGTCGACGGCAAGGTTCAGCTCGTCGCCGGCTTGTCAAAGGATCTAATCGACCGCGGCATGCACGCGGGCAACTGGCTGAAAGAGGTCGCGCCGGTTGTCGGCGGAGGGGGTGGGGGCAAGCCAGACATGGCACAAGCCGGCGGAAAATTACCCGACAAGATCAATGACGCGCTCGAGCAGGCGGCACTGTCGATCAAACTTGGGTTGGAGACGCGCGGTTAGGAAGAGGCGCGCACCATGAGCGCTGTTTCTCGCCTGGCCGCTATCGAGCCAAGGGCAAGTATCGATCGCCGAACCACACTTGACGCGACCAGCCAGCATGCTACTATGGAATTTTCGTCCCAACGGCGAGTTGGCGACGTTTTTTGTTTAGGAAGCCAGGCAAATCGCTCCCATGAAGTGTTATCAAGCCAAAGCCGGAGAGCTAGCGCAGCATTGGTTCATCATCGACGCCGAGGATAAGGTCGTCGGGCGGCTCGCAGCGCAAATTGCTCCAATTCTGATGGGCAAGCATCGGCCCACGTACACACCCCACATCGACACCGGCGATTACGTGATCGTGACCAATGTCGACAAGGTCGTGTTCACGGGGAATAAGTGGCGTCAGAAGTTTTACCAGCGCTACTCAGGCTATCCTGGCGGTCAGACGGATGAAGCCGCATGGAAGTTGTTTGAGCGCCAGCCCGAGCGGATTCTGGAGCTTGCGATTCAGCGGATGATGCCCAAAAATAAGATTGGCCGCCACATGATGGCCAAGCTCAAGCTCTATTGCGGGCCCAACCATCCTCATCAGGCGCAGTGCCCCATCCCGCTCGAGCCCATGTCGGGACGTCCGATTCCGGCAGGCGCACTTTTCGTCACGTCCGCAACTGCCAAAGAAGTCGCGAGCACGGGCTCGGCGGCCGCCGAGATTCCTCAACCTCCCGCCGACCTAGCTGCGCCACCGGTGACGAGCGAAGCGTAACCATCCTATACCGTCCAACTGAGCAATCCGTACAACACGATTCTGTTTGCCAAAATTGCGGAAAAGCCTTCACACACACCAAGGCACAAGACTCGTCCTAGCCAGGGAAATCACTCAACATGACGGCGACGGCGCACAAGACATACACATGGGGAACCGGCCGGCGAAAGACGGCGGTCGCTCGCGTTCGGATCCGAGAGGGGACCGGCCAATTCATCGTCAACGGACTGGACTGCAACGATTACTTCCCGTTGATCGTCCAGCAGAAAGACACGCGCGAACCGCTGCACCTCACCGAAATGGCCGGGCGTATTGATGTGTTCGTGAATGTCCATGGAAGCGGCAAGCTCAGCCAGGCGGGCGCGGTTATGCTCGGTCTGGCCCGAGCCCTCAAGGATTATCGCCCGGACTTGGAAGCGAAACTTCGCGAACACGGCATGCTGACCCGCGATGCGCGCATGGTCGAGCGCAAGAAGTACGGCCACAAAAAAGCCCGCAAGAGCTTCCAGTTTTCCAAGCGCTGAGTCGAACGTGCGGGCGACGCTCGCACGCTACCAGACCAATACGCATCGTTGCTTTGGGCACCGATGCGGACTTGCTGTTATCTGATCGGTGTTAGTGGATGCGTCCTCGATGCGGAGGCTCAAATACGCGCGGCGCGGAACCGCTGATTGAATGCCACGGCAAGCAGTACAACCGTTCCCAAAACCAGTCCCTCGATCTGGGTGCTATCGATTCCCTTGACGACGATGCCGGTCGCCTTGAGTACGATCTGAGTGAGCAGTAGCCCCAGAACCGTCCCGCGGACCGACCCGACGCCCCCGGACAGGCTGCAGCCGCCGACGACCGCCGCCGTAATGGCTGTGAGTTCGTACGTCGTGCCCAGGCGGCTGTCGGCCTGTCCGCTATAGCCTGTGAACAATATGCCCCCGAGTGCAGAGAGTGTTCCTGATAGACCGTAGGCAATTGCTTTCAGGCGATTGGTCCGAAGGCCACTCAATCGCGCGGCCATCTCGTTTCCGCCCAGAGCAAAGAGATGGCGGCCGAGCACGGTCCATCCCATCAAGACGCTCATGAAGATGGCCACGCCCGAGAAGATCGAAAGCGTGACCCAAGCTTCTTTTCCCAGTACCCTGAACGCATTGAACGAAACGTTGATCGTCCTGTTCTGGCAGAGGATGGTGGCAAGACTGCGTAGACCGGCCATCGTCGCCAGCGTCGCGATGAACGGAGGAAGCCGCAGCCCATTAATCAGCAACGCGTGGACCAAACCGATGGTTAGGCCCAACAGCAGCGTCAGCCCGATTGCGAGCGTTACGAGGGCCACCGATGGAGGGGAAGCGCTCGGTCCGCCTTTATGTATCCACTCGGTCAACAGTTTGGCGCTCACAACTGATGAGAGTGCGACAACCGCCCCCGTCGACAAATCGATCCCGCCGGCGATGATGACCACGGCCGCGCCGATCGCGAGCACCCCAAAAAGCGCGACTCGGTGCAGCAACGGCCGAATGTTCACTTCCCGAAAAAAAGCACGATCGCGATCGAGAAAGTATATGGCAGTCAGGACCACCGCAATTCCCGCAACCAGGCCCCATTCGGGAGCCTTGAACACGCGCATGAGCGGCCCGTATATATCGAGGTGGCTGGATTCGGGTTCGGTGATCATGGGCAACGCGGGTTGGGATAGCTGGGCTGCCAACCAGAATCGATGGACCGATGAGTTTAACCCAGCCGCAGATACTGTGCGATCAGGTTGCGCTGAATGTCATTCGTGCCCGAAAAAAGGACACCGCCAACGCTGTCGCGCAGATCGCGCTCCTGCCATTCACCGGAGACATAGCCAGAGGCACCAAAGAGTCGAACCCCGTCGAGGCTGTTCTGGACGAAGCTTTCCGACACGTGGAGCTTGGCCAGCGATGCCCAGAGCGCGGCATCTTTGCCATGCGCCTTGGCCCAAGCGTAACGATAGACCATGTACCTGCTGGTTTCCAGACGAACGGTCATGTCGACAATCCGATTCGACACGGACTGAAACTTGCCAATCGGTTGGCCGAACTGCTTCCTCGATCGCGCTCGTTCGATGCAGCGATCGAGCTGTCGGCGCATCGTGCCCACGATTCCGGCCAAGATCGCGCCCCGTTCCCATTCGAGGGCGGCGTTAAAGAGGGTCGAGCCACGGCCTTCGCGGCCAAGTATGCTGTCGGCGGGTACGAAGCACTCCTCGAACACTAGCTCGGCCATCGGGGCCGTGCGTAATCCCAAGTTTCCAATGTGGCATTTGACCTGAAATCCAGGAGTATTGCGCTCGACGAGGAATGCGGTGATACCGAGCACCCCCTTGGACGGATCGGTACTGGCGAAGCAGACCACGAGGTCGGCGATCGCGCCGCTTGTGATCCAGGTCTTCTGTCCGTTCAAGATCCAGCCGTCGCGGCGCCGCTCGCGCGCGTTTGCATGCTGAAGATATCGGAACCCGCGTCCGGTTCACTGGCCGCGTTGGCCCCGAGGATACTGCCGTTGCAAAGGCCTGGCAAATAACGCCTCTTTTGCGCGTCGGTGCCGTGGGCCAGGACCGGCATGGTGACCGTCCAGATCGAGGCACCGGTTGCGAAGACCAATCCCGTGTCAGGACAGCCATACCCGAGCCCCTCCAATGCCGCAACTGTCGTCGCGAGGTCTTCACCCTGGCCGCCGTACTCGACGGGTACTGGCAACCCGAGTATGCCAAACCGCGCACCGCTCGTATCCCTCGCGCCAGAACTCGCCGCGTCGGTCCCGGCTAGTGGCTTCGGCGTCGCTCAGCTCTTCCCGGGCGAAATTTGTGGCGGCTTCGTACCAATGTTGCTGTGTATCGGAAAAGGCGTAATCCATAACCGCGCCCATCTCTTGTGAGACTGCAATTTGCCCACGTTAGCGAACCGCGGAAAGCGATTTTGGGCTTTCCGGGGGGGCGATAGCCCGTTGTTTCACCAGCTGGCAAATGCCGGCCACGATCATGGTCAAAGACCGCTCTTTGGGCAAGACCTTAATGGGTTGGGTGCACTCCCACTGCGTGGCGGTTACGCAATGCCGCTTGGCGGGAACGCAACACTCGTTTATCATTTTTCGAGGACGAATTTCTGGCTCACTCGGAGACCCGGGCGTGAAATGTCTGATCGTTTACTACGTCAACGGACAATGGATCGGCGAGGAAGTGAATTGGAAACGCTCCGGCAGCGGTAGCTACCGTGAGGTTTCGCGGATTGAGATTCCCCAGTCGAAAGCTCAAATCGAGGCCTTCGCGGCCGAGAACCGCTTCGTTATCGAATGGCGCGGCAAGCTCCCAGCAGAAACACCATCCGCGGCTAGTGCGTGACCGACGCGAGTTCCTCAACCCGGAATTTTATGTTCCGCCACCGCTGGAGGACACGTATCGGACGACCTGGGATGTGTTTTTCCCCGCGCAACTCAAGGGACTGCTGGAGCCACCGAGCAAGGATTCGCGCATAACCTGACTCACGGCCAATTCAAGTTGGAATCGCTGGCATCGTGTTCGACGCCGACATCAATGGCGCTATCCCAAGCGTTTCTTCCGCCAGACAATTTGGTGCGATTACCGCCGGGATCGGTGAAAAACGCGGTTTTGAGTTCGTCGTTGTCGACCAAGGTTTCGGTCTCGAAGTTCATTCCCAGACGCTCGAGCTCGGCCTTTTTGGCGGGCACGTCATCGACCCAGAGTGCGAGATGGCAAACCCAGCGCCGATTGACGCCGGAGTTGCCGGTCGGTCTGCCCAGCACCTCGATCGCCATCCCGTGATCGTCAGCTAGGAAGTAGGCCGGAGGATTACCGCCCGCCTCAACGATCACGTGAAGGCCGAAAGTCTTCACGTAAAAGTTCTTGAGGGCGGTCGGATCGTCGGCATAGATCGCGAAATGTTCGATCTGAGACATGTAAGTGGTTCCAGGTAGTCGAATCTCAATTTAGACAGTCAATTCCACATTCTCAATTCCAAAATTTGAAAACCGAGCTTAAGGACGCAATTCAGTCACGAGCGCTTGGTTTTGGACTTGGACATCGCGAGGATTTTCTTCCATTGTTGCGCAGTCACCGGCTGAACCGAGAGCCGGCTCCCTTTGCGCAACAATTCCATTCCGGCAATCTCGGTGACGCTGCTCAATTGCGCGAGCTCCAGCGGCGGATCGATTGGCCTGACACCCTGGATCGAGACCTGGTACCAGGTTGGGTTTGCCGGATCGCTCTTGGGGTCATAGTGGTGATCTTTAGGGTCGAAAGCCGTGGGATCGGGATGTCCCTCACGCACAACTTCGGCGATGCCGGCGATGCAGGGGGGCTCAGCGCTCGAGTGATAAAACAGAACGCCGTCGCCCTTTTTGATTTGATCGCGCAAGAAGTTTCGCGCCTGGTAATTCCGAACGCCGTCCCAACCCGTCGTCCTATCCGGTTCGGCCATCAAGTCCGCAAATGAATAGGCATTCGGCTCCGATTTGAACAACCAATAGGCCATGGACGCGCAGAGCCCTCTCTAAAGGATGTCCATTCTTTCGATAATTTCCCCGCGTATCAACTCGACCGAGAATTTTCCGTGCGGATGCCGTGTTCGACCATTTGCTCGTACTCGTCGACACTAAAGCGGTGGCGGACCAGAGTCAGGGCCATGATTTGTACCAGGCGGTTCGTGGACTGCGGAGCCGAGCAACAATCAACGTCCTTAGTCATACTATCTTAACGCGCCGCGTGAGTGCGAGATCGGAGCGCCGAGCCAACTTGATCACAAGATGGCTTCACGACTTTCGACTTGCCACCCTCCCGTCGATCGGCTAGTTCTTTAGTCGACCATCCCCAACGTGAGCATCCGCGAATGCAAGGAGGCATCGCACCATGGAATTGCGCCGTGAGATTTTCGCCTTCGGCGCGGTGCTGGCGGCCTGTGTGGCGGGTCTTTTTCACGAGTCGCTCTTTTGTGGCAAGGTCTTGAGCCCAGCCGACGTACTTGCTGGTCTCGGCCAGCTTTCGCGGCGAGGGACCAGGGGATTACGAGCCGGCCAACCGGCTCCTTGATGGACCCAGTGCTCCAGTTTCAGCCTTGGCTCGAGTTCAATCGGCGAATGATCCGAAGCGGCCGGCTGCCGCTCTGGAACGGCCACGCCGGCTGTGGAGCTCCCCATCTCGCCAACGGCCAAAGTGCGGTCTTTGACCCCTTTCATCTACTGGCATACTTGGGACCAACGCCGCAAGCGTACGCCTGGATCGCGGCCGGCCGGTTGTGGATGGCGGGGCTGGGCATGTTCCTGCTTGGCGCGCTCGTGGGGGCTGGGCACTTTGGGGGCGGTGGTTCGCCGGCTTGGTGTATCCGTTCTGCGGCTTTCTCGTCGCTCTGGCTGCTGTATCCGGTAACCGCCGTGGCGATCTGGATGCCCTGGCTCTTCCTGGCGACCGATCGCGTCTTTCGCGTACCCGGGGCCAGAGGGGCCGGATGGCTGGCCATCGTCGTCGCCTTGATCGTCTTCGGCGGCCACATCCAGACAGCGGCTCACGTGCTGCTGGCGGGATGTACTCTACGCACTCGCCAAGCTATTCTGGGAACGAGCCGACCAGCCCAGCGGCGCGTCGCGCCATGATTTGCTGGGCGCTGGGAACCTGCCTGGGCTTGGGGCTGGCGGCGGTTCAGATTTTGCCGCTTGGGTTTCTATCTGGCCAAGAGCTCGGTCTGGAGCGACCGCCAGAGCGAACGGCCGCCGTGGTGGATGATCGATCGGCCCCGGTTGCTCGACGCGGCGTGCACGGCGGTGCCCTATGTTTATGGGAGCCAGCGCCGGGGTCATCCCAATCTGGCGCGAGCCCTGGGCGTCCACAACCTGAATGAGTCGGCCGGCGGTCTACGCGGGCCTGGCCACCTTGATCTGGCTGGCACCGCTGGCCGTGGTCGTGCGCGGCGCGAGCCGCACGTCGCGTTTCTGACCGGGCTCGTGCGTCTTCGGGTGCATGGGGGCGTTTCGCTGGCCGCCGGTCGACAACCTGCTGCGCGCCTGCCCGTGCTCGAAGTCACCGATAACCGCAGGCTCACGCTCTGGGTCGCGTTCGGTTTGACGCTGCTCGGCGGGTTCGGCCTCGATCAACTCGGAGCAATCGCGCCGGCTTGCCGCGCGGCTGGCTCGTTGCATGGGTCGTCGGAGGGCTCGTACTGGGCTCGGTCGCCTGTGCGCATCCCATGCTTCGAGCGACAGCTCCGCGAACGGGCCGAAGCCCACTATCGCCAGGCCGCGCTGTCAAGCCCGGGCGCCGATCGCACAGGCCTACCACGAGCGCGCCGAGCGCCAGGTGCGGCAGGTCGTTGACTTTTCTGCCGCGGTACCATGCTCTCGTGGCGGTCGAGCTGGGCTCGCTGGCCGCGCTTGCGGCTTACGTGCGCCGGCGCGAGCGGCTGTCGTTCGTGGATTCAAGCCGGCGCTGTTCGGGCTGACGTTGTTCGACCTGGCCGTGCTGGGTCTCGGTCTCAATCCGGCGATTGCCGCCGAGATCCACGCGTTCGAGCCGCCGCGTGATCGCCCGGCTCCGCCAAGAGTCTGCCCCCGATGGCCGGGCACTCGGGCTGGGTGAAGAGCTGCCGCCCAACGTCCTCATGCGGTTCGGCCTTGCCGACGTCCGCGAATTACGACTCGGTCGAGCTGGCCTCCAGCCTGGCGTGGTTCGAACCGCTCTATGAACCGACGGGTCGGCGCTGTCGAGCCGAGGCGAGATCACATGGAACGGAGTGATGGCCGCGCGCGATCGCCTGCGTCGAGTCGGGAGTCGGCGCGGTCGTCGCCGCCTCACCCCCTCCCGAGGGGACTTTCGACCGGTCGAGCAGGTCGGCCGCGTCTGGATCGGCTGGCTCGACGGCAAGCCCTGGGCCGATTCCGATCGGCTTGCGAGCCGGCTCGACCGTGGTTCGAGACCACGGCCGGGCCCGCATTCTGGTCGACGCCGCAGAAGCCGATCGCGCTCACCGTGCGCGAGACCTGGGACCCGGGATGGAAGGCGCTGCTCGACGGCAAACCTGTCAAAATCCAGCGAAAATCGGCGGTTTTCTTGAATATCGATATTCCATCAGGTCAGCATGAGTTGATCTTGAAGTACGATCCGGTCGAGGTTCGGATCGGGCATGGCGGTCTCATTTTGCTCGTCTGGTTCTCTTGATTCTGGTGTTGACAGGAATTCGATTGTTTTGGATTCCTGGAATAACCACTGCAAAGGGCTTGGACGGAGCTGAGCCCTCGGGTTAGAATCGATCTCAACATCTTCCGGACTCGTTAACCGGCTCATCACAACTGAGGGATGTAACGCTGATGGTCCACTTCACGTGCGATCTCTGCGGCAAGGAATTGACTGGTTCCGGCGAAAGCCGCTACGTGGTCAAGATTGAAGCCTATCCCGGCTTCGACCCGACGGAAATCAAGGAGGACGATCTGGACGATGATCCGATGGAGGCGGTTGCCCAGATCCTCCAGCGCGACGAGGCCCTGGTCAACGAAGACCTCGCCGACCTCGCTGCACAAGGGGTTTCGGTTCGATCTCTGTCCGTCTTGCCATCACAAGTTCGTGAAAGACCCTCTGGGAAAAGAGGCGATCCGTTCCTTCGACTTCAGCAAGAACTGAGTGCTCTGTCAGCGCACGCACGAAGAGGATCACGTTGGTGATCACCGAGAAGGCCAGGAGCATCGCCATCGTGGCGATCAGGTGGTTGCGATTGTTGACGTAAGAGGCGAGCTCGACCAGCTCTTCCTCGCTGGCGCCGCGCGGCGTTCTGCGTCGAACTCACCCTCGGCCAGGGCGAGCAAGGTCTCGGGCTTCTGGCCGGCGATCATCGGGCTCTCGCCCCGCTGCAGGCACTTGATGTCGAGGATCAGGTCGTCGGGGGTCTGGTAGCGGTGCTCGCGGTTCTTGGCCATCATCGTCTCGACGACCATGCCCAGTCCGCCGGAAAGCCTGGAATTGAGATGGTCGGGCGGGACGATGCGCACGTTGGGATCGACGTGTTTGCGCATCACCTCGTTGGGGGTTTCGCCGCCGTAGGGAACCTTGCCGGTGACCATGTGGTAAAGGGTCGCCCCCAGGCTGTAGATGTCGGCCCGGATGTCGATATTGGTCTGCCCGCGCACCTGCTCGGGGCTGATGTAATACGGCGTGCCGATCGCCATGCCGGCCTCGGAGAGCACCCATTTTTCGTCGTCGGTCAAACGCGCCAGACCGAGATCGGCGAGCTTGACTTCTCCTTCCTTGGTCAGGATCACGTTCTCGGGCTTGATGTCGCGGTGGATCAGACCCGCGCTGGGCGGCGTGCTTCAGCGCCTCGGCGATCGCCAGCGTGATCCGCAGCGCCTCTTTCTCGTCGAAGGTCTTGTTCTTGTCGAGAAAATCCTTGATGGTCGGGCCTTCCACGTACTCCATCACGAAGTAGTAGTGGCCGTCGATCACGCCGGCGTCGATCGCGTTGACGACGTTGTTATGCGACAGCTTGGCGGCGATCATCGCTTCGCGCTCGAATCGCTTGATGAACTCTTTGTTCTGGGCGAGGGGATCGAGCAGGATCTTGATCGCGACGACCCGGTCGACGCTCGTCTGCTTGGCCTTGTAGACCACCCCCATCGAGCCCTTGCCGAGCTTCTGGATCATCTGGTAGCCGGGGATCTGAAACTTGCGATTGGCCTCGCCGGACTCTTGCACCAGCCGCGTCATCTGGCTGCGGGTCAGGACCTTGGCCTCGACCATGATCTCCAGCAGGCTCTTGGGAACGTCGTTTTCCTTGGCGACCAGTTGCTTACGCTGCGACTTGCATGCCTCGATCTCGGCGGCCGTGGCCAGGCCGCGCCGGAGAATCGACTTCTCCAACTGAGATTCGTCGACGGCCGACGAGCTCTTGGGGTCCTTGCGCGGGACCGTTGCTTTGGACCGGACTGGCCATCTAGCCGTCTCCCTGATTCTGAACAGACCAGGCGCGACTGATCGATGCCGGTGATCTCCCGTCCGATCCGGCCCCTCGGGCCGGACGATCGATCACGGGCCGAAGTCGCGAGGTTGCAACGATGGGGGTCATCAATACTGGCTTTGGTTCATGAAAGTATGTTTCCCAAGACCGAATTGTCAACGGAATTTCCTGGACCCGATCGGTCGATCGTGCCGACCGGCGTGGCCGGACCGTACCGATCCGAGCCCGACTGATGCCTGTTAGCCGACACTTGAGTGGAGAGGTGTCATCCGATATTATAACCACTGCGCATCGCTATTCTACGAGACCCGATCGCGGTGGTGACGATCGGAACTTTTGCAGTCGTGATTTCGGCCTCAAGTTGTTGACGCGGAGGGTGTTTTGATCAAGCTCGGCGTCGTGGCGGGCGATGGTGTCGGCCCCGAAGTGACGGCCGAGGGCCTCGAGGTCCTCGCCGCCGTCGCCCGGATCGAGGGCATTCGACTTCGAGACGGTCCCCTTCGACCTGGGGGGCGAGCGCTACCTGAGGACCGGCGAGGTCCTGCCCGACGCCGAGATCGAGCGGCTCCGCGGCTGCGACGCCATCCTGCTCGGTGCCGTCGGCCACCCCGACGTCGCCCCCCGGCGTTCTCGAAAAGGGAATCCTGCTCCGCCTTCGGTTCGACTTCCACCAGTATATCAACCTCAGACCTGTTCAGCTCTATACCGGCGTCGAGTGCCCGATCAAGGGCAAGGGGCCCGACGACATCGACATGGTCGTCGTCCGCGAGAACAACGAAGACCTTTACGTCGGGGCAGGGGGGTTCTCCCGCAAGGGAACGCCCGAGGAAGTGGCGATCCAGACCTCGATCAACACCCGAGCGGGCGTCGAGCGGACGATTCGATTCGCCTTCGAACTGGCCACGCCGCCGCGCCGCGCTGGGGCCATTCCGCGGCCTCTCGGCCGCCGATCGCCGCCAGGGCTTCAGACGGCAGGTCACGCTGGTCGCCAAGACCAACGTCCTGACCTTCGCCCACGACCTCTGGATGCGGACTTTCACCGAAGTTTCACGTGACTACCCCGAGATCAAGAGCGACTATCAGCACGTGGACGCCTGCTGCATGCGGATGGTGACCGAACCCCGAGCGGTTCGACGTGATCGTGACGACCAACATGTTCGGCGACATCATCACCGATCTTGGGCGCCGTCCTTCAGGGAGGCATGGGGCTGGCGGCTTCCGGCGAACTTGAACCCGGACCGGACCGCCCCCAGCATGTTCGAGCCGGTCCACGGCTCGGCGCCCGACATCGCCGGCAAGGGGATCGCCAATCCGCTGGCCGCGATCCTCTCGGTCGCCATGATGCTCGACCACCTGAACCTTCCCCGTCGCGGCCGACCGAGTCCGTGCGGCCGTGCGCCAGGTCTTGTCGCGGCCGGCACCCCGAACCCCCGACCTGGGCGGAGATGCGACGACGGCGGCCGTGGGCCAGGCCGTTCGCGAGGCACTGGACGGAGACTTTTCGTGATCCCCATGCGTCAGGGCCGTCTTCGGCAGATTCACAACAACCGCAGTGTACCCGCGGCTCTTACGCGTTATCCAATGCGTTGGCTTCTTCTCTCTTTTCGAGCGCGAAAGCATCCACCAATGACCATTGAAGACTGACCACGACGCAAGGAGGCTCCTGCTCATGAGCATCGGTGCCGGACATGCCCTCGACGCCAGTTGCCTCGTGCTTAACAAATATTACATGGCCGTGCACGTCGTGTCAGTCCGCCGGGCATTTTGCCTTTTATTCAAGGATCTGGCCGAGGTCATCACGATCGACGACGGACGTTACGCATCGTTCGACTTCGCAAGCTGGCGCAACGTCTCCCAGGCCCGTGTGCTGTTCCGCGAGCCTGATGACGATTTCATCCGAACCGTTCATTTCGAGATCCAGGTCCCGCGGATCATCCGGCTCTTGACGTACGACCGACTACCTCGTCAAAGAGTCAAGTTCAACCGCCGGAACCTGTTTGCGCGTGACGGCAACCGTTGCCAGTATTGCGGCAAGAAGTTCGCAACCGGCGCTCTGAGCCTGGACCACGTCGTGCCACGCGGCCGTGGCGGAAAAGGAACATGGGACAATATTGTCTGCGCCTGCCTGCGGTGCAACGTCCGCAAGGGGGGACGAACGCCGCGCGAAGCCGGAATGAAGCTGATTCGCGAGCCAGTCGAGCCCA
This sequence comes from uncultured Isosphaeraceae bacterium, assembly GCA_963850935.1. Classification (GTDB taxonomy): domain Bacteria; phylum Planctomycetota; class Planctomycetia; order Isosphaerales; family Isosphaeraceae; genus CAWFRS01. Next base: position 179,620 of record CAWKNT010000009.1, on the reverse strand, counting down.
GAACCAGCCCGGTCGTCACTCTCAAGCTCTCCCATCGTAAATACAAGAGCTGGAGAGCGTTTCTCGACAATGCCTACTGGTCGGTCGAGCTTGAGTGAGCCGATGACTCCTTTTCTGCGTGCGGCGTCTGTGCCTGCGGTGAGCCGAAGCCAGCGACGAACCAAATCGAAGCTCCACCAAAGAAAACGCGCCAGCGAGATGGCAACGATGGATCGAATCGTGTAGTCTGGATTAGAGCGAGTCCGACAGCACCGCGAGGTTGTCCGAAAGCCTCATGTTCGAGGGAACTTTGATGCGCACGAGAATTCACGATTCCCGGTCAAGAGCGGCCTTTACATTGATCGAGCTGCTCGTGGTCATCGCCATCATTGCCGTCTTGGTGGCTCTGATTATGCCCGCGGTCCAGTCGGCGCGTGAATCCGCCAATCGGGCGAAGTGCCAGAACAACTTGAAGCAACTGAACCTCGCCGCTCAGGAATACCATGACGCTTTCAACTCATTTCCGGCCGGTTGGTACTGTTCGATGGCGACGTATGACGCCAACGGCAATTTGACCAGCGGTGATACCAACTGCACGACGTTGCCGCCACAACCTTTTGCCTACATGTGGAACGGCTTGATTGGGTTGTTCCTCAAGATGGAGCAAAACAACCTCTACAACGAAATTAACTTCGGCGTTTATTACTCGCCCACGATCCAGGGCTCCACAGCGCCCGATAACGCCACCGCCATTCGGCGGACAGTCGACGGTTTCGTCTGTCCGTCCAACCGTAGGCCGACGACCGTTGCGACCGGGACTGGCTCTCAGGCAAGTTCCCTGCTCGGTCCCTCCGATTACCGCGGCAACCAGGCCGCGGGCATGATCCCGGCGATAAGCGGTAGCAATTGCCCTACTCTAGACCCCACCAATATTTACTGCAATATCTACGACAACGGGCTTATGTATCAAAACTCGTCGGTCAACATGGCAGACGTTACTGACGGGTCTTCGAACACAATTATCATGGGTGAGAGTATCTATCCGCAGGGAGTGTGGTCGCAGGCCACTACGGCCGTCGTTCGGACAAATATCGACCGCACAATTAACAAACCGATCATCATCACCGTCAACGGCGTCAGCACCACTTTCTGGACGTACTGGGCAAGCAAGCACCCGAGTGCCGTCAACTTCGCTTTCTGCGACGGCAGCGTGCGTCCTGTGACATCAATGATTAACAAGCTGGTTTTAATCAAGATGTGTACGCGCAACGGCGGTGAGACGATCTCGAGCGACGAGATGAAATGATCAGGGCCGCGCGCCGCTGATCTTCGGTAATGTGCGGTCTATCCGCGTGCCGTGGGTTTAGTATCTCTTGTCCTACTTGACTTCCTCGAGGCTTGAAGGTCCCTTGCCCTTTTTGGGATCAGTCTTCCAAGGCCACTCGTTCGAGTAAAACGGTGCAGCCGGCGGCAGCAAGGGCTTCATCCCGCGCCTGGTCGCCTCTGCCGCGATGATTTTGCGGCCACCGCCGCCCAAGAGCTCTGCGTCCATGAGATAATAATCCTTGAAGAAAACCTGCCCAAGCGCCCGGTCCGACACAATTCGACCCAGCAGGTCGAGCATCTTTTCGGGCGTAGTCGTAAATTCCGTGGTTTCCAAAAGCAGCAGCCGGTTGCCGATCGCATCTTCGCCCATAAATTGCACGAGGACGGAGAAGAGAATGTTGTTCTGGCGGGTCACGTAAATGGTATTGCTGGCTGCATACGTGTGCTCCCATTCCTTGCCGAGCAGCTTCTTCCACGCGGCCAGCACGTCCATCCAGTGGTTGACTTGCAGCCGCGCCGCGATCCCGATTGTCTGGCCGAAGTAGCGCGCACAGCCGCGGGCAAATTGCTCGACTTGCGCGGTCGTAAACGTTCCTGCCTTAAGGCATTCGTTCATGAATGCCAGGTTCTGCGTAAGAATCGTCTCAAGCGTAGCCCGGTCGTCGTCGGCAAGGTTCAGACCATTCAGACTCTCAAGCGCGGTCTGGCAGCGTGTCCGGAATACCTGCATCGGACCGTGCCAAGATTTGTCCGACGGGTCGCCCATGTACGGAGCGACGAGCTGATAGACGGCCATGCTGCTGTGGGAGACGGATTTCACAAGCTGATAGCCGATGGGCACAGGATCGGCGACTTGCGGTTCGTGACCTGGACGATAGAGAATCATCCGGCCGCCTCCTTCGCTGAAGAGTGCGAGAATGATCGGCACCTGGTCGCGCATGTTCCGCTTGTATTGGGCGAGTGAGCCCTCGTAAATGTCCAACATGGCCGTGTCGAGTGCCAAAACGTTTTTCTCGGCCACCGCGCATTCGCCGGCCGGCTTGTGATCGGCAATGACAACGCGCAGGAACTCAGGCACGTCGCCGCCATGGGCGGGCATGAGGGCGCAGACCGCGCCCATGATTCCTAGGCCAGCGCCACGGTAAAACACATTGAGCCCGATTGGCCCGCTTCGTGCGAATTGCTGCGATCTCATCAAAGTCTCCTTTTCACAAACGTTTAAACGCAATCAAGGTGCTTTCGCTGAAAACCGTCGGAATTCAGCGGGGCCAACGGTTACCCTGTCACCGCGCGGAACAGCATCACGAGTCCCCCCAGGACGAGCCAGATCACGGCAAGGCCGCCGATTGAAAGAAGTCTCTTGTCGGGGGCATTCGCATGGAGCCATGGACCCAGAGCATTCATGAGCGGCGGCATGACAATCCACTGGCAAGTCGCCACGCTAAGTGTGTTGGCGATCAGCATCGACGCGGCCATTCCTAGGGGGCTGAGGTGTTGCCCGACGAGCAACGCGAGAAGCATGACTGTGGGATACAAACCCAAGAGTACAGTCATGGCCATTTTCCACGATGGTGGTGGGCTTTCCTCCGGGCCCATCTCGAGCCCGGCAAACCAGACGCCGAAGCCGCTTGGGAGCGTCTTTAACTGGAAGTCGCCAATTTCGTCACGGAGCTTCTTGACCCATAGGGCGCGCACCGGTGAGTTGAGCCAGCGCTCGAGGGAATCGTGATCGTCGAAGTGGAGGACGGCTACCCATTCTGAATGCCGTTCATCAGCAGGTGGATACAGCTCTGTTCCTAGACAGCCCGGGAACCGCTCCGCGGCCTGTGACAGTCCGCGCTGGCATTCCAGGAAGCACTGCACTCGATCGGGCGGAACGCGCTGAACGACGACCGTCGAGACCGGCGGGCCGCCGGAGTCCGTGGAAACATGCGGGGCATGGGCGGATGTGGCATTCATTTGTTGCTCCTGGACGTTCGGTCATGAGTTCGTCCGCTCGGCCGCGACTCGCAGCACGGTGTTGCTTCAAACTGACCTTGGACGAACCACATCACATCAAGATGTTCTGGAAACAGCGCTGACCGCATTAATAGGTTCGACGTGCCCATTGCCGTTACGCCCTGCCCATTGTCTCTTTCCGCCCAAAGTCAGCGCGTCGGTCGATACCCCGCAATTCATTTGGATGCGCTGGCAAGTCGCCGGAACATCCATTGTGAGCCAATCGTCACACCCGGTCAGTTCCCGCCGGGCGTCCATGATGGCTCGCTTGATCGCGAAGTACGCGGTAATTCCCAGGGTCATGCTCGGTTCACCGGTGGTCTTGGACGACTTGACGGCGTGCAGCTCGGCCCTCTCCTCAAGCGCATTGCGCGCCTCGTCAACGGGATAGAACCGAAAGCGGAAGTCAAGCGGGATGGTCTTGGTGCAAGGGGGCTTGTAGCTCCAGATGTTGTCCGTCACCAAGGCCCCCTTGCCATCGAAGACCGTTTCTTCCGTGGTGACGAATCCCACACCCTGAACGTATCCCCCCTCAAGTTGGCCGATGTCGATGGCGGGATTCGGCGACTTGCCGGCGTCGTAGAGAACGTCGGCGCGAAGAATGGTGAATTCGCCAGTCAAGACGTCGATCTCGACCTCGGTTGCCGCTGCTGAGTAGACGTAATAGTAGTAAGGGCTGCTCGAAGGCTGGCTTTCGCTCGGCCCCCTATAATGCGGGCTCTTGTACAACTCGGCGGCGCTCAGATTGACTCGATTGAACCAGGCCTTGAATACGATCTCTTTCCATTTGTCCGCCCAGGCCGATCGCCAACCGCGAATGCAGTCGTGCGGGTTGAATTGTTCGAGGTCGCGGCAAAAATTCTCGAGCCGCGTACGGAGGACACGGCATGCCTGGTCGACCGCACCGCCGTTCAGATCGAAACCGGTCGACGCGGCAGTGGCAGGTGCGTTGACGATCGAGTCGCTGTTGTTGCCACCGACGCGAATGTACTCCAGGGGTATTCCCAGCGTGTTGGCCGCGACCTGGGCGATCTTGGTGTGCAGGCCCTGGCCCATTTCGACGCCGCCGTGCTGGACGAAAACGGAGCCGTCGGCCATGTTGACGTTCACAAGCGCGCTTGAGGCATTAAGCGATCCGCGGGGCTCCGTGAAGGCGATACCGTACTTCTGGGGGATCATGGCGATGCCCCGCTTCCGCCATCGATTTGCCCGATTGAATTCCTGGATTTCGCGCTCCCGCCTTTCAAACTCGGACGATTGGTAAAGCTCGTCCCAGATCTCGCGAATATTGCAAAACCGCAGTCGCTGCCCGTGATGGGTGTGGTCAAACTCCTGCATGTTGCCGGTCCGGTACAGGTTCTTGCGGCGGACCTCTTCGGGCAGTACCTTGCGGCCGAGGATCTGGCTCAAGTGGTGCGCCATATGCTCCATCGCATCCTCACGAATGACATATGGCTGGATGTTGCCAAAGGTGCGAAAGGCGGTGTTGCTGGCCTTGTTGGTACGGTAGACGGTGCCGTTGGCCTGAAATGTCTTCACCATGTAACAGCCGTCCGCCTGCAAGAGGCTCAGGTCCATGACGGCGAATGAGCAATCGTAGGTATCACCGGCATCCGAGTGCAAATCGATGCGTGCTCCTTCGAGCACTCCTTCACGCGTAAAGGCGATGTGGTATTTGCCCAAATACGGATGCCGCTTGCCCACCATCAGCGTGTCGGTGGCCCGATCGTAGAGCAGGCGCACGGGCCGGTTTAGCTTCCGCGCCGCCACCGCGGCCTGGGCGCCTGGAATCGATCGCCCGGTGCTGCTTGCCTCCAAACCCGCCGCCGATCTGCTCGACGATCACCGTGATCTGGTTGGCTTTGACGCCGAGTGCCCGGGCGATGGCACTTTGGTTCCCGTTGGGGTTTTGCGTCGAGTTATACACCGTCATCTGGTCGTACATACCGGGGACGGCCAGGGCGCACATGGTTTCCAGGTAAAAATGTGCCTGCGCACTTGTCAGGAACGACCCGGTGACCTGTTCGGTGCCGGGTAGCCCGGCCTCCGGGTCGCTGAGCCAGTTCAGGTCGCTGCCCGGGCGTGTCACCGAAGGGATCCGCTGCTCCACGTCTTCGTCGGGGTCTGCGGATTTGCGGATCATGGGCATCGCGGTGTTCTGCTCGATGGCCTCGTCCAGTGTCAGTACGGCGGGCAGGTCTTCGTAGGCGATGCATTCGCTCTCGATGAACGCCGCCGCCTCGCGGGCCGTGGCGATGGTTTCGGCGACCGCCAAGCCGATAGGCGCCCCCACCGAGGTGACTACGCCGTCGCTGAACACCGGGTCGTCGTCTCCCATGCCGATAAGCTTTTCGCCCCCCGCCGGGATGTCGGCGACCGTGATGAACGCCTTGAAATCCGGGTATTTCTGTCGGAGCAATTCCTGGAGAGCCTCGAGCGTGGCGACCTTGCGTGTGAGAGAAAATCGCGCGTGTGCCCGCGAGCTTTTTACCACCGCAGCGTGCAGCCCGCCGGCCGGGAACGGGAATATCCTGCGTGTACCGCACCTCGCCGGAGGCCTGGGCAAACGCGGCGCGCTTGATGATCGGCTTCGTCACGGGGAAAAGTTCGGGATACTCGGTGCACTCCTGCGTTCCGTGGGACAGCGGTCGATCGTGATGATTCGCCGCCGACACATTGTCGGCGGCAACTTGCTCCGGATCGACGGCGAGCGCGACGTGCAGCATGAACTTGTAGAAGTAGTTTTCCGCCAGCTGACGCCGGTACGCCCGGCTGATCCCTTCTTCGTCCATCTCGTGCTGGTCGCGGGTGCACTCGGTCACTTCCTGTTTCAGCACGCGCCAGTGCCGAGCGCAGGGTGTCGTCGTTGATCGGCTTGCCGGACAGGAACTGCTCGGTCTGCCGCGCCCGCCAGATCATCGTATCCAGCCCGCCGAATATCACGGACGCTTCGCCCATCTCCACGCAGTCCGCGTTCGTCGATCCGGAATCGGAACCCCGCGTTGACAATCGGATGCGACATCTGCGGACGGCGGGCGACCCGGTAGGTCTGCACGTATTCGCGCGGACGCGTGTAGGGAACGTGAAAGTAGAGAATGACCGCGTCGTCTGGCAGTGACTCGACGTCGGGCATCTCGATCAACGGAAATTCTTGGCTGCCGTCTTCGTAGTCGTGCGATCCGATGCGGATCGTGGTGCCGAGAGTGGCCAGGATCGTGAAGAGGTCGGAGGGAAACGGCGCGCCCTTGTGAGCATGGTCGCGAGTCATGAAGATGTTGCCGGCGACGCTCCCGGCGCAGCGCACCTGATAGCCGGCCAGAAAGCTGGTGTGTCGGAACAGTTCCCGCAGACCAGTCGTCTGTTCAGCGGGCCGTCGGCCGATCACCTCGGTGACGTAATCCATCAGGTGCTGGATCGGCACTGTCGGCACCGACGTGAATTCCCGTTTCTTGCTCTGCGATCCGCCCCAGTTCGGCGATTGCTGGAAATGTCGATGAAATACGTTGGCTTCTCTTGCTGATAAACACCTGACGCTGTGTTGCCGAAAACGAGCTTGACCTGTTGCTTACCTGCCAGCCCGACGAACTGCCGCTTGAGCCGGTGGACTTCGGCGAGCGTGATGGGACGATACCATTCACGACCACTGCCCGTGAAATGGAGCGCTCGCGGTGGCGCCGGCGGCGGGAGTCGGTCCAGGTCGATCCGGGGCGAGTTCATTTCGCCGCGGCACGGGATAACACGGGTCCATCAGGCATTTTTGGGTTTGGTCGGCAGCGGCATCGTAGTCGCCAGCCAGAGTCCGAACTGCGTGCAGGATGGGTCGATAGCCTGTGCAGCGACAGAGGTTGCCGCCGAAGATGTCTTCGATCTCTTGCTCGGAGGGGGCTGGCTTCTTTTGCAGGAATGCGTGTGCCGTCATCACGAATCCCGGCGTGCAGAACCCGCATTGCGTGCCGTTGTGCATGGCGATGCAGTGCTGAACTGGGTCGAGCCCTTCGTGAACATTGCCAATGCCCTCGGTGGTCGTGACCATCATGCCGTCGAGCGAGCAGATCGGCCGCAGGCACGCGTTGATCGCGCGGTGGACTGCAGTTCCGGTCTGCGGATCGCGGTGCGACAGCATGACTGTGCAGGCACCGCAGCCCCCCTGACCGCATCCCACCTTTGTGCCCGTAAGGCCGATTCCGTGCAGGTAATCCGTCAACATCACTGTGGGGTCCGGATCGCGCAACAGAATGCGGTCGCCATTGAGCCAGAAGACAAGTTCATTGACATACGTGACGGAATCCGACATGTCGCAAGTCGGTTGGAAGTGAGGGCGCACGATCATGACGAAAATCAAGCCTTTCTGGCGTTTTGGGCCGAGGGGCAGGCGCACCGCGACCTTGAACGGGCAGGACATGCCGTCCTGATCTTAAGCCGACGTTCGCAGGTCCCTCGTCTACCCGGCGATGTCTTTTGTTTGCTCAGTCGTCCTAGGTGATTGGCCGTGGGAGAATCATTGGCAATGCGATCGACATCGGATACCTAACCATAGAACGCGAGCTTGCCGGCGGCTACTTGAACAGGAATTCGGTTCATCGATCCACTCATCGAAGTGAAAGAGAAAACCGATTATGCGCCGCGATTACTGGTTCCATGTCGACAGTGACAACCCTGCCGTCTTCGACGACGACGCTGCCGTTGATCACCGCGTAGCGAGCACGCTGTGGCGCACAAAACAGCGTGGCGGCGACTGGATCGTTCAAAGCCCCCGCATAATCGACTGTGTGCAGATTGATGCTAAAGAAGTCGGCGCATTTGCCGCGCTCGAGCGAGCCAATGTCATCGCGGCCCAGAACCGCGGCGCCGCCGCGCGTCGCAATCTCCAGAGCTTCGCGGGCGGTCATCCACTCATGTGCCCGCAGTGGGTCGGATTGCGACAGCCAGAGAAACCGTCGCTCTCCCTCGGGTGGAAGCAATCCAAGACGAAGCCGCGCCAGTAGTAACGCTTGCCGCGCTTCGAGCAGAATATTCGAGGCGTCGTTGCTGGCGGACCCATCCACGCCCAGGCCGACTTTTACGCCGGCCGCCATGTACTTTTTGACGGGCGCGATCCCCGAGCCGAGCCGCATGTTGGAGCAGGGGCAATGCGCTGTTCCCACCCCGCTGCGGCGAATTGTTGGATCTCCTCATCATCGACATGGACGGCATGGGCAAACCAGACGTCGTTGCCCAGCCAGCCCAGCGTTTCCATCCAAGCGACCGGACGCTGCCGATACTTTTCGAGGGTGTAACGCTCCTCGTCCCAGGTCTCACAGAGATGCGTATGCAGCGATACTTTGTAGGCGCGAGCGAGCTGGGCCGACTCTTTGAGCAGGTCGGTGCTCACGGAGAAGGGCGAACATGGCCCCAACACAACTCGGGTCATGGCGCCGCGCGTTCGATCGTGATAGCTCTCGACGACCCGCACGCAATCCTTCAGGATCGCCTTTTCGTCTTCAACACATTCGTCGGGAGGTAATCCGCCCCTGGATTCGCCCAGTGACATCGAGCCGCGGCACGCATGAAAGCGGACACCGATCTCCTGCGCAGCGGCGATCTGATCGTCGACGCGGCAGCCATTCGGGAAAACATAGGAGTGATCGAACACCGTCGTGCAACCAGATGCCGCGAGTTCGGCGAGCCCGACGAGCGTCGACCCGCGGGTTGCCTCCGGCGTACGTCGGGCCCAGACCTTGTAGTGGGCGCGGAGCCAGGGAAACAGGTTATTGTTCTGCGCTGCCGGCAGGCTGCGCGTGAGCGTTTGGTCGAGGTGGTGATGGACGTTTACAAATCCGGGCAAGACGATCTGTCCGGATAAATCAAGTACTGAGTCGGCAGTCGCGGGAAGTTGGTCGCTGGGGCCGACCTGCTCGATCATCCCGTCTCTGGCGAAGAGACCGGCGTTCGTGAGTTCGCGTCGCTCGCCGTCCATCGTCACCAACACGTCGGCGTTCTTGGCCAAAAGCGTGGGCACGGTGGTCTAGCTCCGTTGACCCGGTCTTTTTAGTTTTTCAATGTCCCCTCGCTATTTATAGTACGCCGCCGCCGAATTGATGAAGAGCCGGAGGGATTGATGCAACTGAACCTAGCTGACGACCAGTTCGCCTGTACCATTCGTCGAAATTTGGTTGACCCAGGGATGAGCCACTGTTAGCCTGTTGTTTAACAACGCCTTAGGTTTAGTCCTACCTGCATGTTGCAGCAATACTGCCTCCCAATCCGGCGATTTTCAGGACCCAACGAGAGGAAAAAGCCGTGTCGAGTACAGACCGGCGCAATCGACGGATCCATTGCTGCGCTGTCATGCTCAGACCTCCGATCCTGAGCGTCCTTGTTTTACTCTATGCGGGTGCCACGCGAGCTTCGGCGGATTCAGACCTGCGAGTTATTCCTCAGCAGGTGGTTCTCGAGGGAAAGACCGCCCGCCAACAACTTGCTGTGACATTTAGCCAGCCCGACGGCACATTGCGGGACGTGACTGCTTCTTGCCGCTATGTAGTCGAAGCTGAGTCGATCGCCGAGGTCACATCTGCCGGCATAGTCTTTCCCAGGGCCGACGGGTCAGCAGTGCTGCGCACGACCTTTGAAAACCAGACAACCGAGGTCGAGGTTCGCGTTGCTCGTGCCGGCTGGATTCGTGCACAGGTTTTCGAGCGGATATTGCCCCTCTTCTCTCGAAGGCCGGCTGCAACATGGGTGCTTGCCACGGCAATCTCAGCGGCAAGGGGGGCTTTCGCCTCAGTCTGCGCGGGGAAGATCCCAAGTTTGATTATCTGTCCCTCACCCATGACCTGTCGGGCCGGCGAGTCAGCCGGTTCGCTACCGGAACGCAGCTTGGTCGTGGAGAAACCGACCGCCGTCATTGCGCACGAAGGGGGCTTGCGGTTTCGTCGTGACTCGATCGAGGCCAAGACGCTGCTCGCCTGGATCGCCGCGGGTGCGGATGATGATCGAGCCGGTCTCCCTCGTGTCAAAGCGCTGCGTAGTCTTCCCCGGAGAACGGATTCCTGGCTCCGGGCGCCGTCTCGACCAGCAACTCGTCGTCACCGCCGACTTCGACGACGGCACGACCCGCGACGTCACGCGCCAGGCCGCCTATGATGTCAGCGACCCCACCCGCGCCGAGGTCTCGGTCGACGGCCAGGTTCATGCCCGCGGTCCGTGCGAAACGGCGATCGCCGTTCGGTTCATGAACGGCCGGGCGACCAGCCGGCTTGCCTTTCTCGCCGACCGGCCCGGGTTCGTCTGGCGGTTCGGCGGTATCCGAGGGACCGATCGACGCGCTCGTCTTCGCCAAGCTCAAGGCCCTGCGGATCAATCCGTCGCTCCGTCTGCGGTGATTCGGTCTTCCTGCGCCGGGCGTTTCTCGACGCGATCGGCCGGCTGCCCGATCCGCGGAAGCGCGCGCATTTCTCGAATCGAACGATCCGGCCAAACGCGACAAGCTGATCGATCGGCTGGTCGAGCGCCCCGAGTTCGCCGATTTCTGGGCGCTCAAGTGGGCCGACCTGCTGCGGAACGAAGAAAAGACGATGGGCGAGAAAGGGGCCTGGGTCTTGCAGCGCTGGCTGCGCGACGAGCTGGCCCGCGATGTTCCGCTCGACGCGACTGGTGCGGCAGATCGTCGCCGGCCTGGGCTCGACCTGGCAAAACCCGCCGGCGAGCTTTCACCGCACCAACCGCGACCCGACGGCCGCCGCCGAGAGCGTCGGCCAGGTCTTCCTGGGCATCCGGCTTCAGTGCGCGCGCTGTCACAACCACCCGTTCGACGTCTGGACCCAGGACGACTATTACGGCCTGGCCGCCTTCTTCGCCAACGTCGCCCGCAAGCAGCCCAGCGAACGCCCGGCAAAGACCGGCTCGACTCGCACGAGATCAATGGCGACGAATTCATTTACCTGTCGGGCCGCCCCGAGATGGTCCAGCCGCGCACCGGAGCGGTCTTGCAAGCCGAAGATGCTCCTGAATGGGCCGACGATCGATCGACCGAGCGGCGACAATGGGAATGCCCTCGACACGCTGGCGGACTGGCTGACGCGCAACAATCCGTCAGTTCAGCCGGAACCTGGCCAATCGCGTCTGGTTCCACCTGCTGGGCCGAGGCATCGTCGACCCGGTCGACGATTTCCGCGAGTCGAATCCTCCGTCAAACCCTGCCCTCTTGGACGCGGTCACGGCCCAATTCGAGGCCGACGGCATGCGGCTCAAGCCGCTGGTCGCCTGGATCATGAAGTCGCGAACCTACCAGTTGAGCGCGACTCCGAGCTCGACCAACGCCGACGACGAGGCGAATTTCTCGCATGCGGTCGTTCGACTGCTGCCCGCCGAGGTGCTGCTCGACGCGATCAGCCAGGTCGTCGGCGTGCCCGAACGATTTCGGCACGCCCGGCGTCGCTCCGGGCCGCCCAGCTTCCCGGGGCGTCGGGCGGCGTCGCGTTTTTGAAGACGTTCGGCAAGCCCGACCGGCTCTTGACCTGCGAGTGCGAGCGTTCCGAGTCGACGACCCTGGCCCAGGCGTTCCAGATGATCAACGGCGAGACCGTGCGTAAGAAGCTGGAAATGGCTTCCAACCGGATCGGCCAGTTGCCTGGATGCGGGCCGAGTCGGATTCCGAGATCCTCGACGAAGTCTATCTGGCCGCGCTCGCGCGCGAGCCGACTGCGATCGAGCGATCGGCCGTGACCGCGCATGTCCGGGACGGGCCAGGATCGCCGCAAGGCCTGGGAAGACGTGGTCTGGGCGCTGCTCAACAGTAAAGAATTCTTGCTGCGGCATTGAGCTTCGGGGAGTCAGTGAATCGATGATGTTCGGTTGCCTCGATTTCGTGACGATGCCCATGCCAGCTCTCGCGGCGCCGGCTGCTCCAGGCCGGCACCGCGGGCATCGCCGGCTTGAGCCTGCCCGCCTTGCTCAAAGCCGAACAGAAGCCCGGAACCTTGGCGCGTGCCAAGCACATCATCTTCCTGCACCAGTTTGGCGGGCCGTCGCATCTGGATACGTTTGACATGAAGCCGGGCGCTCCGGCGGGCATTCGCGGCGAATTTCAGCCGATCGCCACCGGCCAGCCGGGTCTATTCGGTCAGCGAGCATCTGCCCCGATTCGCCACGGTGATCGACCAGTTCGCCCAGGTCCGCTCGGTCAATCACCGGATGAAGAACCACAATTCGGCCACCTATTACAGCCTGACCGGGCATGCTCCGCCGCTCGATGACATCCGGCTCCGCGACACGCAGGAGCTTTATCCGGCCTACGGCAGCACGGTCGCCAGGCTCAAGCCGGCCGACGATCGGGCGGTCCCGTCGTTCGTCTCGTTCCCGCACGTCCTGCGCGACGGCAGCGTCACGCCCGGCCAGCATGCCAGCTTCCTGGGCAAGGCGTTCGACCCGTTCTTCATCGGCCAGGACCCGAATCGGTGCGACTTCCGGCTCCCGGAACTGAGCCTGCCGTCGTCGCTGTCGCTCGACCGGCTCGAGGATCGCCGCGGACTTGCAACAATTGATCGACCAGCAGACCGATCTGGCATCGTGGTCGGAGACCGCCCGGGGGATCGACGCGTTCTACAGCCGGGCCTTGACGATGCTCAGCTCACCCAAGGTGAAGCGGGCGTTCGACCTCTCGCAAGAGCCCGGCAAGCTGCGCGACGCTTACGGCCGGACGACCTACGGCCAGAGCTGTCTGCTGGCGCGGCGACTGGTCGAGGCGGGCGTGCGGTTTGTTTCGGTCTATTTCTCCGCAGACGATCGGCGGCAAGGGCAACGGCGGCTGGGACACGCACGGCGACAATTTCAATCAGCTCAAGAATCGGCTGTTGCCGATCACCGACATGGCCGTCCCGACCTTGATCGAAGACCTGAAGGCGCGCGGGCTTCTGGAAGAGACGCTGGTCGTCTGGATGGGCGAGTTCGGCCGGACGCCCGAAGGTTCGAAAACACCAAGCAATTCGGCCCCGACGGCCGCGGCCACTGGCCCAATTGCTACACGGTCTTGCTCGCCGGCGGCGGCATCACCCCCGGCGCGATTTACGGCTCGAGCGACCGCATCGGCGCCTATCCCGCCACCGACCCGGTCAGTCCCGACGACGTCGCCGCGACCATGTTCTGGGCACTGGGAATCGACCCGGCCACCGAAGTCACCGACACCCTGGGCCGGCCCCTGCCGATCGCCGCGGGCAAGCCGATTACGCGGTTGTTTGCGTAGTTCACTTGACGACTTCTTAAAGTTTGTTAATGATGCCACGCAAGTGCCATTAGAGGCATGAACGTGAGAATTCGGCGGTTCGACCAGGGAGGGACGGACGTGCCTGTTATTCAACATTGTGTCCTCCTTGCGGCAACCGCCGCCGTCTGCTGCGGAGTCTTGGCCTGCGACGTTCGAGCCGACGCGATCTACTCCATCGCCGATCTTGGCGCTGCCAGCCCGAGCGGCGCCTATTTGAGCGGTCAGACGACGATCGATCCGACCGGCAACTATCTGACAGCGTTGAGCGCGAGCCAGCAAGCGGCGTTTCAGCCCGGCTCGTTTGACGTCTCCTCCCATCCGGCGACGGCTTCGGAAACGGCCGCCCTCACGCCCGACTACTCGCTCTTGCCAGGAGCCGTCCCGGCTCGTGACGTTTCGCTGGTTGCGACCAACAATATCGGCGATTACGCCGGAACCGCGGTCGTCGAATCCCAGTCCGGCGGCGGATGGGGCGACTTGGTTCGCTACACGCCAGCGCCGCATGTTGTGCAATCGGGTGGTACCTCGGGGAGTACGCAGAGTTCCGGTTATCTGTCCACGATGAATACGCCGCTCGGGCCAAACGTTAGCTTCTTGGGGGCGGTAACAGGGATTAATGATCACGGCGTCATCGCATACAACATTTATGTGTCAGGTCCGGCTTCCCGGACTGCGCCCGTGGCGACTTGGACTCCGTATCTCTCGGTACCTGGTGCAGGAGTCAGTCTCGGCACTCTGGGCGGCCCTGTGGCGTTTGCCAACGCGCTCAATAATTCCAATCAAGTCGTCGGTTCGTCCCAGACCGCCGGCGGCACCCTCCACGCATTTCTTTATTCGGGCGGCTCGATGCAGGATCTCAACCTGCTCATCCCGCCGCTATCGGGCATCACCCTCACGAGTGCCGTCGGCATCGATGCGGCCGGCGACATCGCGGCCTACGGCACCGACGCAAGCGGGCAATCGCACGAGTATTTGCTCACCCCGGCCGATTCACCGGTGCCCGAGCCGAGCAGTCTGGCCGTCATGACCCTCGCGATCGCCGCTCTGGCCGTTCGCCAGGTTCGTCATCGCGCGAAGGGGTGACCGTCGACCGAAGTCCGAAATCGCAAACGCTTTGTCGAATCTTGAGCGGCTCCCAAAACGGCTCGTCCCCGGCGACAATAGAGCAAATTCGCCCGAGAAACCGCGATCCTTTCCGTAAGGAAAGCGGTAAGTGCGGCAACTCTCTTGTCGAACCATGAACGAGCCCTTGCCCTTGCCCACGTCTGAGCCCGAGATTCTCGCCGGTGCGCTTGACTGGGGCGCGACCTTGGCGCAGCACGAGCAGTGGCTAAGACGGGTCGTGGCAGCACGGCTCGATGAGCCGCAGGCGGTTGACGAGGTCATGCAAGATGTCGCGCTGGCGGCCGTAGCCCAACGCTCACCCTTGGTCAACCCGGCACGGGCCGCTGTGTGGCTCTATCGCCTGGCCGTGCGGCAAGTCCTCATGTATCGCCGCCGGCTCGGCCGACAGCGGTCGCTGGTCAATCGTTACGCGATTCACAATGCGCCCAATGAAACAGACTCTTGCCCCACGCCGCTGGCCTGGTTGTTGAGCGACGAACGCCAACGGATCGTGCAGGCCGCGCTGCGGCGATTGCCGTCACGCGACGCCGAGCTCTTGGTTCTCAAATACGCTGAAGGGTACGGAGCGCGCGAGCTGGCAGTCCGGATAGGAGCCACCGTTCCGGTCATCGAGGCCCGGCTTCATCGCGCCCGCCGCCGGCTCCGGACAGTGCTGGCCGCGATGACGGCCGAATTCGAGGCGAATGACCATGACAAAACTTGATATCACAAAACCATTAAGTGACGACTTGATCGACCAGATCGTTGATGGCATACTTGCGCCGTCGCAACTCCGGGACGCCATCGACTGTCTCGACCGCGATCCCGACGGATGGAAACGGTGCGCTCTGGCGTTTCTCGAAGCCCAGTGCTGGCGCGAGTCGCTCCGCTTGGTCGGTGACCCGAAATCAACGAGTTTCACGGCCGAAGTTACGTCGTTCACACCAAGCAACGTCCATCCGAGCCGAATAGGTCGGCCCTGGCTGGCCAGGGCTTTTGCGGCCTCGGCCGTGGCCGCCTCGTTCGCGCTGGGCTGGCTGGGCCATCAAGCTCGATCCCGGCCGCTACCGGACGTAACTATCGCGGCGCGGTCGAGAGAGTCGGAAACCAAGCCGCAAGCCTCTTCGCAAGCCGAAATCCCCGCGATGACGGCTCGTGATGCTCTAGGTCCAAAGCATCTCGCCGCAGTGAATCCTCGCGAACACGTGACGACCGTGGCGCGCTTGCGAGTCGGCTCGGCTGATTCTACGAACGCCCTGCCGATTCTGGCCGGCCCGGGTATCAACACGGAATGGCTCAAGAACCAGCCGCCGCCCGTTTCACAGTACGGCCAAGCCGTCCTGCAACAGCACGGCTATCAGGTCGACCAGCGCCGGCGTTTGATCTCGGCGACCTTGGCCGACGGCCGCCGCGTGACCGTGCCGATCGACCAGGTCCAGATCCGCTACACGGGCAACAATCCGCTGTAATCAGTTCCTGTATGAGAAAGAAGGAGATTGACCATGAATTTCCGCAGAATGTGCGCGCTTGCGAGTCTTGCGTTCGTATGCTTGAACCAGCAGGCCAGTGCACAACAGCAGAGTCAGCACGCTCTTGCGAAACCGCATTTGGAGAATGTGTTTGTCCCTTCCGATCGCGCCAATTTGAACTGCATCGGCTGCCACTCGCTCAGCAATTCCCATTCGGAGAATGTGAAAGTTCGTTCCGATCAGCTCTACCAGTCGCTTGTTAGCGGAGGCGGGCTTTCCTGGTTCCAGCTAGCGAATCCATATATGGGGATGAGCCTGACTCCCGCGGACGACGCGCTCCGGGCCCACTTACAACTACCCAAGGATCAGGGTCTCATCGTTACTTCGCTCGACATTCACTCTCCGGCCGCCCAGGCGGGTATCCAGCAAAACGACATCCTGCTCGATCTGGAAAACGCCTCGCTCGGGAAGCCCGAGGATCTGGAAAAGTGCCTTAAGGCTGCGGGCGACAAGCGCCGCTCCGCTCACGATTCTCCGGAGCGGCAAGAAGCTGACGATCGAGGTCCAGCCTCGTGTCAGCGTGACGATGGCGCCGGTCCAGCCCGAGCCCCCTCCGTTCTGGATCGGCGTCTCGGTCTCACCGATCGGGCCCGCGCTGCGGTCGCAACTCAATATCCCTCAGAACCACGGACTGCTGGCCGTCGATGTCATAAAGGATAGCCCTGCATCCCAGGCCGAGATCAGGTTAACGACATCCTGCTCACTCTGTCAGGCCAGCCGCTGACCGACCAAGACAAGCTCGTCGAGATAGTTCAGGCTTTCGGCGAAAAACCCATCGTGGGGAAGCTCATTCGCGAAGGAAAGACACAGACCTACGAAGTGACGCCGCGGCGCAGGAAATCGACTCAATTCAGCGTAAACGTCAACGTCAACGACCCGCGTACGTTCGCTTTTCAAGTTGTTCGGCCCGGTGCTGTGACGGCGTACGAGGAGACGCTGCGGCTTTCGGCCCAGCCGGAACTTATGATTACTACTAACCGGGGCACCGCGCCGCCGCCGACGCTACCCTCCGCGGGCGAAGCTGGAATTCCCAAACGTCTCGACGAGCTTGACGCCGAGATCAAGCAACTTCGCAAGGCCATCGAGGAATTGAGCAAGGCGCTTGCAAGACAAGAAATAACTCGCGTCGTCAGTTTTGCGACCCTTCTTCGGAGACCGCCGCCGAGTCCGGCTCGCGCGGCGGCCGCGCGACGACGGCCAACCCGGCCTTAGCCAACCGGCTGACGATCACCTGCCAGTGCCGGGCTCAGGCTGTGGCCGTCCATCGTGTGACTACAGAGAACTGTATCGCGGTCATGGCGGCCCACGACCCGCACTCCCCCTGGAGCGCGGTGCAGGGCACGCCGGACCGCGTTGATGCTTGGGGCGCGAACGTAGAATGAGCGGTCGGCGTCCATCTCGCGTTTCTCGAATTCGTCGACGTCTGTTATGATCGATGATGTCCAAAGCGACCCCTTTATCGAAAGGGTTCCGAATGCCAGACAACGAGCCGGTAAAGAGCCGTGACAAGGAAAATGCGGACGCCGCTTGAGTCTCTGCGGATGGACAAAACGGCTTGTTTCCGTCATGTCCCTGCATGAAGCCGATGCCGTCGACAAGGCGTACTGGGCGGACGCAGAGTCCGCGAGCTCGGCTGATAGCCCTCGAATTCATGCGTCAGGTGATGTATGGATACGATCCAATTTCCGATCGAGTTGAGAGAGTTTTTGAAGTCATTAAGCGACCACCACGTTGAGTATCTCCTGATCGGAGGTTACGCCGTGGGTTACCACGGGTACCCGCGTGCCACAGGCGATATGGACATCTGGATTGCCATGAATGAAGCCAACGCGGAGAAGATCATTGCGGCGCTGGAAGACTTCGGATTCGGGGAAACGAGCATTTCAGCCGAGCTGTTTCTTCTGCCCGACCAGCTCATCCGGTATGGGCAATCGACCGCTCCAAATCGAAATTCTGACGACTATTTCAGGCTTGGATTTCGCCGAAGCTTACTCAAGGCGGGTTGTTGACGTGATCGACGGAGTGCCGGTCTCATTTATCTCTGCCGATGACTTGAAAATCAACAAACGCGCATCGGGAAGACTAAAAGACCTCGCCGACCTCGACAACTTGCCATGACGTCGCTCCTAGGCCACTCACTTGAGCGATCTCGAAATGTCTGATCCTCCCACCAACGTCCGTGCCCTTCAAGCCGAACAGGTTCTCGAAGTCACCTGGCCCGATGCGCGCGTCGACCCGCTTTCCTATTTCCTGCTCCGCGGCGAATGTCCGTGCGCAGCCTGCCGCAACGAATGGACCGGCGAACGGATCCTCGACCCCAAATCGATTCGCCCCGATTTGAAACTGGTCGGCATGGAAAACATCGGGACGTACGCGCTCCAGCTTTCCTGGAACGACGGCCATTCGTCGGGGCTATTTTCCTGGGAATCCTTGCGGGCTCTGGGCGAGATGGCGCCAGGCTCGAACTGAGGCCGAGACACGCGTGGCGGCCTCGCTATCTGAACCACTCTTGACCGTCGCCATCCCGACCTGCAACGGGGCGGCCCATGTCGCGGAGGCGGTTCGGCAGCATTCTGTCGCAGGCCGACTGCGCTTCGAGCTGATCGTCGTCGACGACCGCTCCGACGACGATACTCTCGTGGTGATCCGCACCCTGACAGGCGATAGGGCCAGGATCGAGCTCAACTCAGAGCGGCTGGGACTCGCGGGAAACTGGAACCGGTGCGTCGCACTCGCCAGCACGCCGCTTATTTCCATCTTCCACCAGGACGACGTGATGTTGCCTGGGCATCTCTCGGCTCACGCGGCTTCCTTCGCAGATGATGGTTCCCTCGGCCTGATCGCGAGCGCCTCGATGGTGATCGACGACCACGGGCAAGTTGTCCCTCACACGGTGGTTGAGCAGGGGGGGTTAGGACCAATCGACCGTGTCGTCGAGCCTGGTCAGCTCGCTCGGTCAATGGCCGGCGGCAACCCGCTCCGGTGCTCGGCGGTGACCTTGAACGTCGCTGCGTTTCGCCAGGCGGGAGGCTTCGACCCAAGATTGCGGTACGTAGTCGATTGGGATTTTTGGCTGCGGCTGTCGCGGACCTGGCGAGTCGCCTGGCTGCAAACGCCGACCGTGCTGGTGCGTTGGCATCCCGCCAGCGAGACCCATCGGTTCAAGACCGGGATGGCCGACCTCGACGAGTCGGCACGCAGTTCTTGAGCGGCTGTTCACGATTGACCTGAGGGATCACTCGGAGGCTGCGCAACTGCGCCGCGCCGCCCACGATCGCTTGGCCCGGGCGTTTCTCAATCGTGCGCACGACGCCCTTCGTGCCGGCCAGACAAAACTTGCGCAAAGCGCCCTGCGAAAAGGGATGGAATGTTCGCCCCGCCTGATCAAGAGCATCCTGAGCGACCCCCGCCTTTCGCTTCAAATGGCGACTCTGGCCCTCGCCCCGCGCCTGGCCGCGCGCTCTTCGTACGCGGCAAAGGGTGATGTGCTTCCGCCTTCCGGCCAACTCCTCCCGATCCGATTCGGTGGTCCTGCGCAAAGGTTGATTGATACTGGTTGCCTTGAAGTCAAAACCCAGTTCCAGCGGGAATACGGCGACGTTCATTGGATCAATCGCCGGTGCGATAGCCCGGTAAAGGAGCACAAGATGTCGCGACGTTTCGCCCACAAGCGCCCTCAGGTCGGCGGATCGCTTCCCCACGACGACTACGGCCGTCTGGTCGGCGAGTTTCAGTTTTCTTCTCATGTCCCGCTCCGCGGCGGTAGGAATACCGGCCGACACATCTATCTGAGTGTCAAGGTAGACAATGGTCCGAATGCCGGCATCTATGAATGCGCCGTCAACATCCGCTCTGACGAGGGGACTGAGGTCCAATACGCAGAGCGAATCGAGGATCTCGATTCCGGCGGCTTGCCGGAGCTGGGATTCCAGGACGGGCTGCACCTTGCCTATGGGTCCGGCACAGACCAACCTGGCCAAGACTTCATGGGCTTGCAAGATTCGGACTTCAACCCGATCGTCAACGATGATCTCTACAATCGGATCGCGGACCTGTCGCAAAACTGCGACCGGATTGCGGCCTATGGAGTGACCTACTCGGAGGGTGATGGAATCCATGACATTCACATGAACTCCGGAACCGAACCGGGTGACCAACATGCCGATCAAGACCGTGATCGGCAGGACGGCGCGATCGCTTTTTATTTCAACATGTCCGCGGCCGGCCAACAGAAGTCGTTTGCTACGTGGGTGTTCATCAAATTCACCAGCCAGCACGTCGTCGAGTTTTAGCGATTAACCAAAGGCAGCTGTTCAACTCTCACAACCGCACCGAGTGGCTCGACCGCGCGAAGCGTCTGCAGGCTGGACGTATCCGTTCATGGGAAGAGGAGATACAATATAAGGTCACACATTAACAGCGATTTTCAAGACAAGACGCACGCGATGAACGCCCTCAGTTGCCCACCTTCCCCTGTTTCCAACATAGCCCCGACGATGCTGCCGGTCTTGCCGGTGGTGACCCCCGACCTGCCGCATCTGCCGGCCAGCCGCAGCCGAGATGAAGGCGCGGGGGTGGGACTACGTTGACGTTCTGTTCGTGACCGGCGATGCCTACGTCGACCATCCTGCATTCGCGATGGGCATTCTGAGCCGGGTGCTGGAGGCCGCCGGATATCGGGTCGCGATCTTGAGCCAGCCCGACTGGAAGAGCGCCGAACCATGGCGCCAGTTCGGCCGACCCCGGCTGTTCTTCGGCATCAGCGCCGGCAACATGGACAGCATGATCAACCATTACACGGCGAACAAGAAGGTTCGCAACGACGACGCCTATTCCCCGGACGGCCAGATCGGATTGCGGCCTGATCGGGCGACGATTCCCTACTGCCAGCGCGCTCGTGAGGCATTTCCGGGCGTGCCGATCATCGCCGGCGGCGTCGAGGCCTCGTTCCGCCGGCTGGCGCATTACGACTACTGGAGCGATACAGTCCGTCGCGCGATCATGCTCGACGCCAAGGCCGATCTCGTCGTCTTCGGCATGGGAGAGCACCAGATCGTCACGATCGCCAACCGCCTGGCGGCGGGCGAGACCGTCAAAGACCTGAGAGACATGCGCGGGGTCGCCTACGCACTCGGAGCCAGCGAGTCGCAGTCGCCGCCGGCCGATGCGATCGTGCTCCCGTCGTTTGAAGAGGTCAAGTCCGACAAGCACAAGTTCGCCCGGGCGACCAAGATCATCCATCAAGAGACGAACCCGATTAACGCCAAACGGCTGGTGCAATTTCACGACCGCCAGGCCGATCGTCTGCAACCCGCCCCCTCTGCCGATCAACCAGGACGATATGGACCGGATCTATGGCTTGCCTTACACGCGCAAGCCGCACCCGATGTACAAAGGGCAAAAGATCCCGGCCTATGAAGTCGTCAAAGACTCGGTGACGATCATGCGCGGCTGCTTCGGGGGCTGCACGTTTTGCTCGATCACCGCGCACCAAGGGCGGATCATCCAGTCGCGGTCGACCGAGTCAGTACTGGGCGAGCTGCGGCGGATGGGACAGGACCCCGGCTTCTCGGGTGTGGTCTCCGATATCGGCGGTCCCACCGCCAACATGTACCAGATGAACTGCACGCGTCCCGAGGTCGAGGCCAAGTGCAAGCGGCTCTCGTGCGTGCATCCCAAGATCTGCAAGCTGCTGGGAACCGACCATGGTCCGCTCGTCGACTTGATGAAAAAAAGCCGTGAAGTCCCGGGCATCGACAAGGTCTACGTCGCTTCGGGAATCCGCATGGACCTCGCGCAGCAGTCGCCGGAATACATGGCCGAGCTGGTCAAGCATCACGTCGGCGGCCACCTGAAAGTCGCTCCCGAGCACACCGATTCCAATGTCCTGCGGTTGATGAAAAAGCCCGACTCCAACGATTTCGAGGGCTTTGCCGAAGCTTTTCAAAAAGCCAGCAAAGCCGCGGGCAAGAAGCAATTCGTCGTACCGTACTTCATCGCCTCGCATCCCGGCAGCGATTTGAACGCGATGATCGATCTGGCGGTCTTTCTCAAGCGCAATGGCTATAAGCCCGATCAGGTGCAAGATTTCATTCCGGCGCCGTTCGACATCGCCACGTGCATGTATCACACGGGCCTTGATCCATTCACCGGGGAAGAGGTCTATGTCGCCAAGCACCTGCGCGATCGCAAGCTGCAGCGGGCATTGCTCCAGTTCTTCAAGCCGGAGAATTATTTTGAGGTGCGGCAGGCGCTCTCGGCCGCCGGCCGATCAGATTTGATCGGTAACGGGTGCGACTGTCTGATCTCGTCGCAGCCGCCCAAGTTAGCGCTGCGTGCGAGGATGGAGAAAGCGAACCGGTCGCTGGGCGAGGGGAAGTACGTCCACCAGATCTCGAATCCACAATCGACGGGCTACCGACCGGGCCGGAAATCGGCGAAGCATCGGAAAACGGGGAGGCCATAATGATCGCGCGGCGATGCAACCAAGGCGATTGGCGCGAGTAACTTCGAGATCGCGAAACCGCTCCCCGACATAATGACTCGGGCTGAGCGGGCATAAAACAAACCGCTTTCGCGAGGAACTATGGGCGGCGAGCCGACCCCTGTGACTGAGAAAGGGCCTCCGATGCCTCTGCTGGACCACTTCAGTCCGCCCTTGAACCGCACGCACCCGTGGCGAAGTTTCCATGGGGCCTGGGCCGCGGCCATGGCCCGACTACTCAACCAGGGTGTCTTGCCTTCGGGCTACTATGCCGTCCCCCTCGTTGATCGCGACGGTCCCATAGAGGTCGACGTGGCCGCGCTCCGCGAACAGGGGCAACCTATGCCCCCGAGCGCTACGGCCTGGCCGCAGACTTGGGTTGCGCCGGCGCCGGTCTTCGCGGTCGCCGTCGATTTGCCCGTTGTCGATGGTGTCGAGGTCCAAGTGTTTGCCGACGACGGCGATCCGCGGCTTGCCGCCGCGATCGAGTTGCTGAGCCCGCGGAACAAGGACCGCTCCGCGGCTCGGCAGGCTTTCGCTGTCAAGTGTGTTGGCTACCTCCAGCAGGGGAGTAGCGTCGTGGTCGTGGACACGGTCACCACGCGAAGAGCTGACCTGAACGGCGCCATCCTGACCCTACTCGGGGTCGATGTGGGCGCGACCACGCTGCCAGTGTCAAGTCTCTCGGCGGTTTCCTACCGAGCCGTGAGCCTTGCGGACGAACCGCAACAACTTCAGCTGTGGCCGTCGTCGCTCGCCCTGGCCCAGCCCCTGCCGACGCTCCCCTTATGGATCGCCTCGGACTTCTCCGTGCCCCTCGATCTGGAAGCCAGCTACCAGATGACCTGCGCGGACCTTCGCATCCGTCAAGCAGGGTGATGCGCGGAAGCCCTCTGCGGCCCGCGGTCTGCGTCGCCTGGATGGCGATTCCGCCGGGCTTCGCCTGTGTCACGCTGCGGAATCGGATATAACTACACGCACTGGGCACGATGAACCCTCGGGATGTCGTGTCGGGGCCGCAAGAGACGACCACTGAGACCGGCGATGAATCGACGACCACGAACAACCCCTGCGCCAAAACCCACGCACACGCCGGTTGCCGAGCTGACAGCGGCCGTCGCGCCGGCCGTTTTGCACGCGGTCATGAAAGAGCATCAGAGGCTGGCCCCAGCGCTGGCGTCGGCCCTTGCGGAACGTGACCGGGAACGCGTCAAGGATCGCTTCTTGATCACGCGCAGCCTGGAGGCCTTGCTGCGGTGGTGGGGCTGGATCGAGCCGCTGCACATGAAACGCATCGAGGAACAACTCCTGCTGGCGTGGCTGCTCGATTCGCCGGCCGTGGGCGCGATGGCTCGAGCCTGGGCAGCGCGCATCGGCCGGCACCCGGACCGGCTCGTGCCCGTCGGCGATGCGCCCAACTGGACGGGCCGCGCCGAGGGGCTTGAAGCGCTGGACCGAAGGCCGAGCCGTCAATGCCGATCCCTGGCGGCTGTTCCCCGCCTGGCTGCGAGTCCAGCTCCCCGTCCCGCCCGGTGATGCAACGCCCAAGGCGAGCAAGCTCGATTTTCTGGCGGCGCTCCAAGCGCGGCCGCCGCTCTGGGTCGGTGTGCGCGGGCAGGGACGAAAAGCCCGTCTGGACCGAGCTTCGGGATGCCGAGCTCAAACCCTGGATTCATCGCCGCATCACGACCGCGGCCAAGCTGCCGCCGGACACCGACCTGACGGCGTTTGAGTCGTTCCGGCAGGGTCATCTGTCGCGCACGACATCGCGTCGCAGGCCGTCGCGCTCGTCTGCTGACCCCGACCCCGGCGAACGCTGGTGGGACGTCAATGCCGACAACGGCCTTCATTCGCTCCATCTGGCCGCCTCATGAAGGGCAAGGGGCTCGTGGTCGCGACGTTCGACGAAGGAACGGCGGCGGAAAGCGACCGCGCTCAAGCTGCGCACCACTCCATTCCACAACATCACCACCCGCACTTGGGACGGCCGGCACGTGGCCGGCAAGGCGGCAAGCTTCGACGGAGTTTTGGTCGACGCCCTATCGTCTGGCATCGGCACCTGGCGCCGCAACCCCGACTTGCGCTGGACGACCTTCGCCGACCAGATCCCCGAGCTGGCCGCGCGGCAGTTGCAGTGGCTGGACGTTGCCAGCACCGGCGTGAAGCCCGGCGGGACCTTGGTCTATACCGTCGCGACCGTCACCCGGAGCGAAACCATCGAGGTCGTTAACGCGTTTCTCGAAGTTCATCGCCGACTTCAAGCTACAGCCGTTCCCGCATCCGTTGGAAGACGCGAAGACCGGCGGCACGCTTCAGCTCTGGCCGCAGATTCACGATGGCGAGGCGCGGTTCATCGCGCGGATGACGCGCGTGGCGACGCCCAAGCAAGCCGACTAGCTCCAATGCCATAGTATTCGCAGCAAATCACTCGAACATAGCAAGTCATAATCCTCTCTCCCCTTGTGGGGGAGGGCCAGGGTGGGGGGTTCGCATGGCCCGAGGCTTAGCATTCACGGTCGCCGCGTGTTCGTGTTTTCTTCACGCCTTCCGTCCCGTCGCTGTCGCCGAGCCGGTGATCGACCTCTCCGCTCATCACGCCGACTGCGGCATCACCGTACGCCAGTCCGACCAACAGCTTCGACTCTCGTGGCCGGTCGCGAACGGGATCGGCCAGCTCGATCTCGATCTGCGATCAGGTCAGCCGCTGATCCGCACGATGGCGATTACAGACAAGAAGGGCGACATGCCGCGGCCCGTGCTGATCGAAAACGCCGACCCGGTCACGTTTCTCTGGTCGTGGGCTCCCGCCAGGCACCGGCGGGCCGCCCGCCCGGCATGAGCGTCTTCAACGTCTTCTTCGACTCGCCGGCGACGCGGCCATTCCAGATCTATCGCAGCCAAGCTCGACCTGAAGCGCGTTCGCGTCGCCAGCCAGGGCAGCCGCGCGACCATCTCCATCGGCGATGTCACGATCGGGCCATTCGCGGGCGAGCTCCGGCTGACGCTTTATCGCGGAGCGAGCCTGGTGCACGTCGAGACGGTCGTGCACACGCAGGAAGATCGGCGGGCGATCCTCTACGACACCGGTCTGGCCTGCTGCCGTCGGCGAGCAAGACGCGGTTCGCCTGGGTCGACACCGAGGGGAATCTGCGGCGCACGAAGCCATCGCGCACGATCGCGGATCGCCACCTGGCTGTCCGGCATCGGGCTCTGATCGCGGAAACCGGCTCGGGTTCGGTCGCGTGTTTTCCGCCCCCTCACCAGTTTTTCTTCTCCGCGCGACCTGACCGACAACTTGAAGACCGTCTGGTATGGCCGCGACCATCGCGGGCTGGACGTCGCGTTTCGGCTTCGGCATCCGCCAGTCCGAGCGCGGAGGGGGCTCGTACGTCCCCTGGTTCAACGCCCCGCCCGGCACCGACCAGCGGCTGGGTGTCTTCTATCTCCTCTCCGACGGCAACGCCGAGCAGCGCATTGACAGGAAACCTTGCGCTACACGCACGGCGATCGCTTCCCCAAGCTGCCGGGCTATCACACGTTTACCAGCCACTGGCACATGGCGACCGCCATGGCGGCGCTCGCAGGAAAAGGCAAACGGGGACCACGGACGACTGCCCGACCTCGTCCCGATGTTCAAAAACATGGGCGTGGAGATCGTGCACCTGGCCGAGTTCCACGGCGACGGCCACCCCCAGGATCCGGGCCCGATGCGCTTGCCCGAAATGGAGGCGATGTTCGCCGAGTGCAAGCGTCTCTCCGACGGCGAGATCCTGTTCCTGCCCGGCGAAGAGGCCAACATCGCCCTGGGCACGGCCCGTCCGGGCAAGGAAGCCGGCCACTGGCTCTATCTCTTTCCCAGGCCCGTCTACTGGACCATGAAGCGCGCGCCCGGCCAGCCGTTCGTGGAAAACTCGCCGCCGTTCGGGACGGTTTATCACGTGGGAAATGGGTCACGACATGGTCAAGCTCCTCGAGCAGCGAACGCGGCCTGGCCTGGACCTCGCACGCCCGGATCAAGGGCTCGAGCTGGACGCCCGACTTCTTCCGCGACCAGAACTTTCTATCAGTCGAATCTCTGGCTGGGGGCCGCGTGGAAAGCCATGCCGGCCGACCTTTCGCTCGACAAGCTCGGGCACGCGGCCCTCGACCTGCTCGACGACATGGCCAACTGGGGACAGAAGAAGTACCTCCCCGGCGAGGTCGACGTCTTCAAGATCGACCACACGCACGAGCTTTATGGCCACATGAATATCAACTACATCACGCTCGAGCCCGACCGGGTGCCTCGCTTCGACGAGGGCTGGCAGCCTGTGCTTGATGCTCTGCGCTCGGGCCGATTCTTCGTCACGACGGGCGAAGTCTTGATCCCGGAATTTCAGGTCGCCGGCAAATCGAGCGGTTCGACCGTCGCCCTGGAGCCCGGTAAGCCAGTCGAGGTGCAATTCCAGTTGATCGGAACGTTTCCGCTCCGATTCGCCGAGATCATTTCGGGTGACGGCAGTCATGTCTTTCGAGACCGGATTGACCTCGCGGAAACGGGTTCGTTCAGTCAACAAAGAGTCCGCCGCCGCCTCGATCTGTCGGCGCGAAAATGGGTTCGCCTTGAGGCTTGGGATGTCGCGACCAACGGGAGCTATACCCAACCGGTTTGGCTTGAGACAGCGCCGTCTCGGTAGAGGTCTTGATACCGTTGATCATGCTGAAGGCCTATTTGGATTGCCGTCTATTGATGTGTCGGCACCGGCCCGTCGCAGCCAATAATCGATCGGACGCACTGCATCGCTGGTGAATGGGAGGCTAATGCGCTCGCCGCGCGCGGCCGACGCGTAAAGTGCGTGGATCGCCTCGACGACGGCACGGCCGTCGTGGCCGTTTTCGCGGGGGGTCGTTCCCTCGCGGACGCACGAGACGAAATGCTCCATTTCCTGCGGGAATCCGTAATTCCAGATTTCCTCATAGATCGGAAACGACCAGCCCGCCGTGGCGCCTGCCTTCTCGACGGCGTAGCCGTAGCCGCGCTCGGAATAGGCGCGGAGGGCGTTGCCGTAGAGGACGTCGGCATACGCCTGGCCGTCGCTGCCGAAGACTTCGGCCCGGTCGTCCATTCCTCCCGGCTTGGTCCAGCTCTCCTCGGCCAGACCGACGGCCCCTCCTTCGAACGTCGAGCAGCAAGACCGCCTCGTCGTCGCCGTCGGTCTTATCGCCGTGAACGTACGTGCCCATCTGGGCGTAGACGCTCGAAATCCGGGCCTTGCCGCCGGGAGACGCGCTCGCCCAGCATCCACCGGAAAAACTCGATCGCGTGGCAGCCCATGTCGAACGTCACGCCGCCTCCGCTCCTGGCAGTGTCGAAAAACCAGCCGGCGTGGGGTCCGTCATGCTTCTCGGACTGCTTGACCAGGTGGACCTTGCCGAACGCCCCTTCGTCGACCAGTTGCTTGAGCCGGACGTACTTGGGTGCGAAACACAGTTCCTCGGCATAGCCGAGCATGACGCCCGCCTGGCGGCAGGCGGCGATCATCCGGTCGCATTCGGCGAGGTTCATGGCCATCGGCTTTTCAACGACGACATGCTTGCCAGCCTGCGCCGCCTGGCAAATCGACCGTGCAATGCAAGTCGTTCGGCAGTCCGAGCACGACCAGGTCAAGGTCCTTGATGTCGAGCAACGAGCGGAAATCGGTGAAGTGGCGGACGATCCCTCGTTCTCTCGCGAATCGTTCGGCATTTCCGGGCGTCGGCGACGCGACCGCGACGATTTCAACACCCGCCACTCGGCGCAGAGCCTCGTAGTGAATGGAAGTGATGAATCCCGAGCCGATCAAACCGACGCGAATGGTTTCCATATTTCTGTTCGTCCCGAATTGTGGAAGCAAGCAATCGATGTCCCAACAAGTACGTAGTATAACCTTCGGCGGCCAAAGGCTTTCCCCAGAATTCTGTATCAAACGACCTCACCCGCCCCTTTTTGACAGATAGAGGGAATTAATTACAGCGGCAGGGTGAGGTGAATGAGCTGGATCACTCGCAGCGCAGTTCTGCGTTCTTTCTGCAAATTGTTCGAAGAGGGCACGCTTTCGGGTCTGAACGACGAGCAGCTTCTCGAACGGTTTGTGGCCAAACGGGATGCCGCCCGATGTGCGACTCACTACAGTTCCGTTGGCGCGCACAGTCGTTTATCAGGATGGAAGCCCGGCCGTGGGCGCCCACGTGTTCATGTCGACGGTCGCACATGCGTACGCCCATGGCGAGGTTCGCGCTCGCACTGTCGTGGCCAACAACGGAGAATTCCATTTGGATGTTCCACCGGTCGACTCTCCGTGGGCTGGTATGATTGGCACCGAGACCCTCTGGGCGTACAAATTCGGCTTTCTCGTCTCATCGATACCGGTTTACAAGGGTGCATTGCCATCGGATTTACCTCAGCGGCTTGTGCTTGGACCTCCCACCCGGGCACAGTTTCAGATCCTTTGTCCCGACGGCACGGCCGTCGCGGGCGCGATGATCGAACCTCGCGTACTCGACCGCCACATTGCTCAAGCACCGGACCGCCTGTCAGCCATGATCGGGGCGGAATCCACTACGGACTTCCATGGCCGCGCGCTCATGACAGCCTTCTTTCCGGAAGAGATCACCGGCGTTCGCGTCACGGCCCAGGGCTTTGGTCAGCAGGAGTTCTAGTTCGAATCACGACAAACGAACAACGAGACCCATGTGATACGGTTGCTCCCGGTCGGTGGCCTCAAAGGCCGGCTGGTCGGCCCACTTGATGCGATACGCTTGCGACCTCTATATGTAGTCGATTTGAGTGCGCAGGGTGAGGCCTGGCAATACTCTTACAAATGCGTGGTCTCGACCGATGAAAACGTCCGCTTCGAGATACCCGAATTAGCCGTCGGTTCCTACGGTTTAAGCACCGTTCCTCGTGTTGACTTCGCGTGGTAGGCGGGCACAGACGGGCTGAATGAGGCGGGGGCGGCAGGACGGGCCTCTGCGAGTCGCAACCAGCCAACCACATCGTGAGAACAAAGAGGGTTGCCAACCCGACGCGCATTGTTGAGTCCTGTCTGATGGTTACGAAATCTCGAACGGAGGCAGGTTGCGCAGCCAGCCTCTCGCGCTATGTTGCCGTCGATTTGTTGCTGCGACCTCAGTACGAATCGGCGCTAATGATCTCGCCCCCGTTCGTGGTCGAGAGCTGTTGCCAGACGCCGATGACTGTGCCTGGCGTTACCGAGTAGACGAAGTTTGTCAAGCCGATGCCGACGGGCATGTTTGTCGTAGGGTCAAAGCTCCAGGTGCTAATCGAGTTTTTGATGAACCGAACCGATCCGTCGCAGAGTGCCATGTTCACGCCGCCGGGATGCTGGCTTGTCGCCGTCTCGGGATAGAAGCCACCGTTGACAATGGCAGTAACACTGCCGGAGTTGCTGCCTGTGAGTCTCACGTTCGGAGGGTAGCAAGTGGCAAACATGCTGTCGTAGATGCGGCCCGAGTTCCACTGACCATCGGAAAGCGCGAACCCCGGGTCGTAAGTCATCAGATTCGTGCGAGCATGTTCGCCAAAAAGAAACGTATTACTCGTGCCGTCGGTGATTCCGCTGATGGAGACCGAGCTTTCGTTGTAGATCACGCCGTTGGTCTGGTTGAGCTCGGCAGGGCTATTGAACGACTGCTGGTACGCGACCGGGAACGTCCCCATACTGCCAGCGTAACTGCTATAAGCCTGGAAAAACACGCTGTCTGGTGGCTTGTCGGGATCGTTGTTCACACCGAAGTTCCAGGCGGGGACGGTTCCGCTGGCTGAGCTTGCGTTCCGAAGCTGCGTCGGCGTGTTGGCCGTGTCACTCGGGCACGTGAGCACCGCCAGCCGGACGCCAGCAATCGTCACATTGGTATAGCTGCCATAGTTGTTGTTGAAATTGACGGCGTTGTAGATCGTCGATTGCTCGGTGTAGGGCAGCATGCGGACGAAGCAACTGAAATTTTGAGCAAAATGCCACGTCGCGGGCTTTACCAGCGGCGAGTACGAGCCCCCTGGGAATGTGCCACTGACGTCGTGATAGTTTGCCGCGGCCAATGCGATTTGTTTGAGGTTGTTTGTGCACTGGATGCGTCGCGCAGCCTCTCTCGCCGACTGTACGGCTGGTAGTAAAGGCGCGATCAAGACGGCGATGATGGCGATAACGACCAGCAGCTCGATTAATGTGAAGCCCTTGCGTATGCGCGGGGCGAGTCGGGACATTAGCGTTTTTCCTCCGGGATCCATTGATGAATCTCATTGACTGGCGCGGCGTGGGCGCAATGCGCGCGCTGGCCCCACTCAGAGCCGCGCACCCAAGGATCCGGATCTGCTTTTTTTCTAAAAACGGGCGTAATTCGGCAAAAATCTCGAGACAGAATGCTTATGTGAGGACTCAGTGAATTCAGAGTGAAGAATTGCTGTTGAATTGAGTGAAATCGTGGGTTTCAAGTCTTGAAGAATTACAGTAGCCCACCTTTCAATTGCAACCAACAGGTTGCGCCGGTGCTGTGACCACGTAGCGAGTCGATACCACGGCCCGGCCGGACTGAACCACCGACCGGCTGGAAGCCGGTGGGTTCAATGTGCCGTCGGCTGCAAGCCCGACTGACTGGGAGGCGTTATTCGCCTTCTACCCGAAAATCTCCATCCGCGTTCGTAACGTCCTGAGTCCGAATGTACTCTATGATCGCTTCATCTGTGATCACCCCAGAACTCGCGACGAAAAACCCCCTGGCCCACAGATGGCGACCCCAGCACTGCTTGTTCAAATGGCTGAACTCTTGCAGTAGTTTGCGTGAGGACTTCCCCTTGATCCTTTGCATCACATAGCTCGGAGAAACATGCGGTGGGCACGATACGAACAGATGCACGTGGTCCTTGCTGACGTGCCCCTTGACGATCTCAACCTCGAGCTCCGAGCAGATATCCCGCACAATCTGCCGCAGACGGACGCCTACGTCCGCCTGCAGCAACTTTTTGCGGTACTTCGTGATCCACACAAAGTGGTACTTCAGGTCAAATCGTGTGTGCGACGTTCTCCGATAATGCTCCATCTCCTCAACGTACTGAAAGTGGTCGCCTAAAGGCGAGGGATTTTAGATCCCACAACTGGGACATTAAGTCGTTGACAACTCAGCGAAATTGACTATAATTATAGTCTATGGTTAGACGACCGAAATATACGCTTACTTTCGCGCGGCAAGCCATCGAGCACCTTGATCAGATTGACTCCAAATATCATGGGCTATTGCGGCAAACGATTAAGGAACAACAGACACATTCGCCTACAGACGAGACGAGGAACCGGAAAGCGTTAGAGCCGCCGGCTCCCTTCGATGCCACCTGGGAGCTTCGTTGCGGTCCCAACAATCGTTTTCGCGGGCTTTACGAAGTAGATTCGGCGACAGTCGCAGTATGGATCTTGGCTATTGGAATCAAAGATCGAAAACGGCTCCTGATCGGCGAGGAGGAATATGAGTTATGAGAATAGCCCCGCTAGCGGATGTGAAGGCCCGTTTGAGTGCCTATGTCGATGAATGCGGCACTGAGGGCCCGATTGTGATCACTCGCAATGGCAAGGCGGTCGCCGTGCTGCTAGTCCCCAACGGCGACGACGATCTGGAACGGCTCCTGCTCGGGCGATCTCCGCGCTTTCAAGCAATGCTTGCCCGTTCCAGGCAGAGCATCAAGGAAGGGGAGGGTTTGTCGGAGAAGGTTTTCTGGAAGGCTGTGCGGAAACGAGCGCAAGAACGAAAGGCCGAGGCACAGCGTTCCGCCAAATAACGAAAGCGCGAGGAGAAGAACAAAGAGAGCTGGCAACGAGAAGGACTTTGCAACGTTCGACTGCACCCATCGCTTCGCCTCGGCAATCGCTTCCTGCGGCTTGCTCGATGCCGCCGCTGGCGGATCCCAACTGACGCTCAGGTCGACCTCTTTACCATCGCGAAGGATGCTCACAACTTTCTTCGGTTCACCGACCCTTGGCAATCGAGTGAGATCCGTGCGATCGGCGATCTTGGTCCCGTCGATCTTCAAGATCTCGTCGCCCTCTTTGACGCCGGCCTTTTGGGCGGCACTGTCATGGATCACTAAGACAACACCTGCGAACAGGTCCAGCCTCGGGCACTGTTAACGCCCGGATTCCTACCGCGCGCCTTTTGGCTTTCATCGCTCATCGCGGTTCGGTGGCCAGTTCCTGGCCCGGGTCTTCTAACCAAATGCGCGCACATCCAGCTTCCCGTTGCGCAGCATCGCTCCATGCATCTAGGTCGCGCGTCCATCGAAGGCACGATGGGTTTATCCTCCAAAAAAACCGAAAAATCGCAAATTATTTTCCTTGACAACGCTAGCGCGACGGAGCTAACGTCCGCTGTGCATTGGATGCCTGCGGGTGTGCCTTTTTAGGTGCCCACTTCTCGGAAGTTCTTCCAGCGGGGTCAGGGCCAATGGCATCAGTTCGCGTTATGCGTTATGCGTTATGCGTTGCGCTGGGAACGCTCGCGCCGGATGCGCAAAATCGGGTGCGGCACCTGGCGAAACTGCGATTTTAGCCGAACCCAACTCATTTGCGCCTTACGTTGATCACTCGCTCGACACCGAGCGTAGGTCGGCGCCGGTCCAAGAGCATGATTTCGGTGTGGTTCTCGCAGAAGGCCAGACATTAAGGCACGAGTTCACGCTCAAGAATTCGACCGACCGACCCCTTCGGATAATCCGTGGTACAGCCTTCACGCCCTGCTGCTCGGCCCTTGAACCGATGCCTGAGTCCCTTCCGCCGAATTCCGAAGCGAAGATAACGGCCGTCCTCACACCAGGTTATCAATCCGGGCTGAAGGGGGTCAGGTTTTCTGTCGAGACAGACGACGAGAAACAGCCCGTTCGGGCATTTACACTTCGAGGGCGCTTTCTGTCCGGCTGGGAGGTCGAGCGGTTAGATGGGTCAGCGACGTCTCTGCTGCTTGGACAATCGGCCACGCAGACGTTCCGTATCACCGTCCGTCGCGCGAGCGGTCAGGGACCCGGGCTGCCTGAAACAGTGTTGGGCACACCGCCGATTACTGCTGCCTTCAATGGCGATGGATCGACCAAGAACAGCGCGGAGGGTTTTACCGAGGCCGTGCGCGATGTCTTAGTTACAATCCTGTCTGGGGGTCATCCGGGGCCTCAGCGTGCGGATGTCCACTTTGGTTGGCCCGGCCAGCCTTCACGGCGACATACCGTCACATGGGAAGTTCGACCACGGCTGAAGGTATCTCCGTCGGGGTTCGTGCTTAAAACGTCCCCGCGGCCTATCAAAAAGACGGTTGTCGTTATATCGGACGGTCATCCGTTCCGCGTCAAGAGAATCGTGGGACCGGTTCTTGCGGGAGAGGCCGAGCTTCCGCGCGACGCGGCAACGACGCAGGAATTGGCGCTGAACTTCGATGCGAGCCAATCCCTTGGCAAAGGCGCCGCAGACGTCACCATCGAAACCGACCATCCAGACCAGCGCTCGGTCTCGGTGAGCGTTCTGGTCCTACCAGAAACCAAACCTAGTGGGGAGGGACAATGATTCCTCGACGTTGTCCGCGGGCGTTTACCCTCATCGAAGCCCTAACCACCGTTGGAATTGTCAGCTTGCTGCTCGCACTGGTGTTGCCGGCGGTGCAAGCGGCGAGGGAAGCCGCCCGCAGGCATCAGTGCCTGGCAAACCTCCGCCAGATCTTGATGAGTCTACAATCATATCACAACGCTAACAACTGCTACCCCGTGCCCGTCACGGCCACGATTGATTATCGCAGTAAACCTCGGATTATGCAGGGAGGCTATCCGTCCGTCCACTCAAGACTGCTCGTATATCTGGAAAACGGTACAGTCTACAATTCGATCAATTTTGACGTTGACCTTCTGCCTGCTGTACCTTTTGCGGGTTCGGAGAACGGGACAGCGATCCGCAACAAGATCTCTGTCTTTGTGTGCCCATCCGATTCTGCACCGTTTGAAGATCAGGGCGTCAATTACAGAGCCAATGTCGGGCTTGGGCCTTCTGCCGTCACATCAGCGGAGCATCCTGATAGCGGCAATGGTTTTTTTTGCGAGGTCAGAGTTACTCGTGATGCCTACATCCCAGATGGGCTGAGCCACACTGTGGCGTTCAGCGAGAGGCTCCGAGGTTCCGGTAACACCGAATTCGGCGCCCCAGATCGAGATTTTTGGACGGTTCCCGGCTTTGTAGGCACGGCGGACAACTTGTTGCGCGGTTGCCAGATTGTAGCCCGGGAGGGGACGGCCCCATCATGGACGTCGGGTGGAAGCACTTGGTTTTGGAGCGGACGCGATTCGACTCTCTACACGCACACTCAAGTTCCTGGGGGAGCTGTTGCCGACTGCCTTCACCACATCTATTACCCAGTCGGGATGGCAACCGCGCGGAGTTGGCATCATGGCGGCGTAAATGCTGCAATGGGTGACGGTTCCGTACGTTTCTTTTCGAACACGACCAATCAAACGGTTTGGCGGGCTTTCGGTACCCGCAACGGAGGCGAGCTTGTCGACTAAACACCGGCGATCAAGCGCGGGCAAGCTGTGATTCGTACGACTTCCCTAGTTTTATCTCGCAACTCGAAAGGACAGAAGCGATGCGTTTTGCTCCTCACGTTCTGGTTACAGCGCTGGTCACCGTCTTGGGCGCGATGCTTCCGGAGATAAGCGCTTCGGATTGCTTCGGAACAGGTTGGGCCCTGTTGGACCGGTCGGAGTTAGAGAGCACCCGGGGATCCGACCCGAACCTCCAGCGCGGGATGGACCCTTGTGGAAATCCGGTACAGGAGCATTGTTCAAATGCCAACATTCCCAAGGGTACCACTGACGTAGCTGACCTCACTTGTTCGTGGCAGGTAAAGAACAGCAATCCAAAGGGAGGGTGCCACTATATCTTCACGAGTAGCACCAATTGCGTTGTCTGCGACCCCGACAACAATCCGGATTCCATCATTGTGTCGGTGACAAATCCCAATCCTCCCGGTATGGAGGACAACCTGAACAAGAGCACCTGAAGCGGCGCGAGAAAGATTGGCGCGTGCGACGGATCGGGAAACTGCGCCAGCCCGCTGCCGGACGGGTCCAATTGCACTAATGGCTACAATCCCAGTCAATCTCAGTGAACGTCGTCGTGTAAATAATGTTCGCTGATCACGGCTTATCGAGAGGGATATTACGTTGTGTTTAGGTGCGATTATCATAACAATCGTAAGCTGTGTCGCGACGGTAGCCAATGAGGTCGATGCAGAACAGTTCAACAGGCTTATCACGGCGCTGCACGCACCATACAAGGACGTTTCATTGATCGTGGAGGGGAAACAGACTTATGTCGGCCCTGCCTCCGCGGTTCCACGCAAGGCAGAGGAATACGAGGAAGTCTACCAAACGCTATTAGTGCTTCGCAGTGATAACGCCTGTTTCCAGGATGTGTTCGTGAGGTCTGTCAACGGCGACGGCCTGCTTGTGCGGAAAACATCGGCGTTACTGAAGGGATCGCTCAACTCACTGAGGCGCGTGCCTGATCTAAACGATGAGAGGAGATCGTCCAAACCCGGAAAGGCTAGTGAGCTGTTCGACACCGGGTCTCCGTGCCGAATCCTATTCCTCTGGTTCTTTAACTCGCTTGAGGATGCCCGTCGCTACGATTACAGGTTTGTTGCGTGGGAGCAGATCAGTGGACACAACTGTCTCTGCGTGCGCCTGTCGCTAAGTCTAATAGTTCCGGACACAGCGCGTTCCGACGTCGACCCCGAGTCGGGCTATCGCCATGTTTTCTGGATCGATATGGAGCGAGGCGGAAACGTCCTGAAATACGAATTCAAGAAGGACGGAAAGCTCCGCCAGCGAGTGGACGAGATTGAGCTGGGGTCCTTCCCGGCCAGCAGTGGGGAACGTCTCTGGCTCCCTGTCGGGGGCGAGTACAACACATTCTCAAACGGGAGAGATTTTTTTGATAAGCCGTTTTTCCGCGAGACTTATCACGTTCTGAAGAATTCCGTGCTTGTCAATCGCGGGCTGGGCGACGAGCAATTCACGGTTGATTCGAAGTGGACTAATCCCGACGAGACCGATGAGATGAGGGCCATTCGGCAAAAAAAGATCGCGCCTGGCGCCTTTGCCGAAAAACGCCCGAATCGAACCTATCGACTTATCAAAGAGATTGGAAGTAGCACTCGAGCAAGCGGATGGGCAAGCAAAGCGCCTTGACGCTTCGACTCCCCAAGGTGCTTGGGAGTGGGTCCCGATTCTGCAGACGCTGGGAATTGTTATAGCGGTTGGGTTTTTGGCGGTGGCCGCTTGGAACAAGTGGAGGGCCTCGTAGTGAAAAAACGAGCGGCAGCAGTAGCCCTGACTATTTGCCTGATTGGGCGTGCGTCTGTCGGCAGTCTCGCTAAAGCGCCAGCTTCAGATGGGAACAGGGTAAGCGTCAGAGAGATGACTTGTGGGGGCTTGGCGCTATTGATTATGGCGAAGCTTGAGGGTGTGCCAGCACGGCCGCGAGCCATCCTTTCAGCGCTGCCGGAGGCCCACCACGACGGCCACTCAATGCGCGAGATTCAGGATGCCGCGAGGGCTCGCGGCCTGAACTTGGCCGGTGTCCGCGTGCCAACTGGGGCTCAAATTGATCGACCTCTTTTGGTGTACTTGCAGCAAGAGAACCACGGCCACTACGTCATCGTCCGACCGGTCGGTCGTACGGGCAAACTGGTGCAGTTGATCGACGCGACGAGGGGATGCTCCATCGTTGATCTGGATAGGCTATATGCCTCATCGGAGTGGACCGGAAAGGCGTTGGCACCTTACAGATCAACTTGGGGGCTGGGACAATCTGTCGGCCTTTTCGTCTTGGCAGCAGTCCCGGTCAAGTTCTGGAGCGCCAGGAGATCCCTGACGCTCGGGAAGCTACGAGCTCGGACGGCCCTTTAGGCTTTTCCGGTAGGTTCTGTCCCACTGTTACTGTCTTACCGCTTCCTTATTGTTAATCGCGTTTTCCGCGACGCGTCGCATTCCGCTCAAATCGAGCTTGCCGGTACCCAGCATCGGTAGCTTATCGACCTTGATGAAGTTATCGCGCCGCGGGATGAACAGGTTTGGCAGCCCTTGCGAACCCAGGCGCTCCAGTGCCTGGTCAACCTTCGCGTCGTCCAGCGTGTGCAAGACGACCAGCTTTTCCCCTTTGCGTTCGTCGCCGACGGCCGTGACGGCGAAGACCTGCTCGTCGGCACCCGACGCCTGCTGCAGCGATTCTTCGATGAGGCCGTGCGGGACCATCTCGCCGCCGATCTTCGAGAACCGCGAGAGCCGGCCGGTGATCTTCAAGAAGCCGTCCTCGCTCAGGAAGCCCTGGTCGCCGGTGACGTACCAGCCGTCGCGGAAGGCGGCCCTGGTCAGGTCGTCGCGGCCCAGATAGCCCTGCATCACGTTCGGCCCCTTGACCAGGACCAGGCCCGGCGTGATCGGGCCCGAGCGGCTCGTACGTTTCGCGTCGAAACGATCCGCACCGAGACGCCGGGCAGCGGCTGGCCCGACGTAACCGCGCCGCGAGCCGGGTTGAAAGAAACCGGGCTCCCGCCAGTCGAACGTGTTCACGGCCACCACCGGCGAACATTCGGTCAGGCCGTAGCCTTCCATCGGCCGGATGCCGAACGTGTCTTCGAAAGCCAGGGCCATCGACTCCGGCAGCTTCTCCGCCCCGGCGAGCACCAGGCGGATCGAGCCAAACTGCGCCGGCGTGCACCGGCGCATGTACAGCTGAAGGAATGTGGGCGTGGCCAGCAGAATGGTCACGCGGTACCGCTCGACGAGCAGCCGATCACCGCGGCGTCGAGCGGGCTGGGATGGCAGACCGTCCCGATCCCCGAGTTGGCCGCGAACCAGAACATCGTGTAGCCGAACGAGTGAAAGAGCGGCAGGATGCCGATCAGTCGGTCGTTCGTGCAAGCACGCGATAAACCTGGGCGATCGCCTCGACGTTGGAATCGATATTGAAGTGCGACAGGACGACCCCCTTGGGCTCGCCCGTGCTGCCGCTGCTGAAGATGATGGTGGCCGTGTCGTCGACCGTCGGGTGTCTTCACCGCCCCGGCCAAGCGTTCGAGCATACGGATCGGGGCAAAAATCGCCAGGGCCAGCGCAATCAGCCGGTCCTTGCTTGGTGATCGTCCTCATCACGTCTTCGAGATAGATCAGCTCGGTCGCCTGCGGCGGCTCGAGCTTGCCTTTTCGAGGAACGCGCGGCTGGTGACGACCGTCTTGAGTCCCGCCTGTGCAGCCGCCGATTCCATGCCGGCCCGGCCGGTGGTGAAGTTGAGGTTGACCACGGCCTTGCCGGCCAGCGACGCGGCCAGGTTGACGAGAGCATCCGCCCACGCTGGCGGGCAGCAAGACGCCCACGTTGGCCTGACCCGCCCACCGTCCCCGCAATGCCCGCGCGATCGCGATCGAGCCGGCCAGGGCCTTGATGTACGAAACCTTGGGCGTCAAGAGGTCGGCGAACGCCAGGCGAGCGGGTGCCTTCTTGCCTGACGGATGAAACCGTGATGCAGCGGCCGGCGATCCGCCTTGCGGTAGTCCCACGCCTCGGTGTCGAGCTCACGAATCGCCTGCCGGATCTGGTGCAGCGGAACGTCCGGCCGGCAGCGGCTTGCCGATCGAAACCGTGACCGGGTAAGGGATCTGTTTGGGGATCCGCCGGTGGCTGGCCGGCGCGAAGATGCTGTTGCTCAGCCGATCGAGATGCACCGGGATGATCGGCGTGGTGCGCCCCTTGACGATCCGCTCGAGCCCGCGCTGAAACGGCGTCATCACGCCGGTCCGGGTGAGCTGGCCCTCGGGAAACAGGCAGACGAGCTCGCCCGCGTCGAGTGCCTGGCCCGCCTCGCGAAACGCCTGCAAGATCATCTTCGGTCCGCCGCTGGGCGAGATCGGGATCGCCTTCATCGACCGCAGGATCCGGCCGGTCAAGGGGCCGGTCGAAGTAGTCGGCGTAGATCATGAATCGCACGGGGCGGTCGGTGCTGGCGATCACGAAGAGGCCGTCGGCAAACGTGACGTGGTTGGGCACGAGCAGAGCGCCCCCTTCGCTGGGGATGTTGGACCGGCCGACGACCCGCACGCGATAGAGCGTGTGCGCCAGGCCGATCAGGACGAACCGCAAGAAGGCTTCGGGCACGAGCGAGAGCGCCCACACAAAACCGCCTGCCAGGACGATCGACGCCGCCAGAAACGTGCCTCGAGCCGAGACGCCGGCCCGGGCCAGCACCAGGGCCAGGAAGGTGCCGAGGACCATTCCGCCATAAACCAGCACGTTCGCCATCGCGATGACCGCTCCACGGCGGTCGGCCGGCGACCGCCACTGCAAGAGCGCATTGAGCGGAACGAAAAGCAAACCGCTGAAGATCCCCAGAAACGTCATCACGACGATCGTGCCGTAGCAGGCCGGGGCCGATCGCGGCAAAGGCCAGTGCGCTTACGGTCAGACCGAGCGCACCCAAGGGGAGCAGGCCATATTCCACCTTCGACGCCGACAGCTTGCCCGCCAGCAGGCAACCGAGACCGACGCCGATCCCGAGCGCGGCCAGCGGCAGACCGCTCTGCCAGTCCTTAAGCCCCAGGTGCGTCGCGTCGTAAGCCAGGACCACGGGCGGCACCAGCGTGGCGATCGTCCACACGAACACCTGGCCGATCAAGGCCAGGCGCAGCACCCGATCGGCCCGGATCGATTCCCAGGCCAGGCGCACCGTCGTTCCCAGCTCCGCCCTCGGCCCGCGCCGCCTTGACCGGTGGAATCGTCAGCGACGCCACAAGCCGAAGGCAGACAGAACTGCCAGGATCACGCCCCCCAGCCACGTGTGTGTGCCTGACCACGATAGAGAATGATCCCGCCCCCCACGATGCCGGCCAGCATGGCCAGGTTCGACGTCATCTCCAGCAGGCCGTTGCCGGCCGACAGGCGCTCGTGAGGCAGGATCTCGGGCAAGATCCCGTATTTCGCCGGCACGAAGAACGCGGTCTGAACTCCGATCAGACCCAGCACGGCGATCGACAGCCAATCCGCCATGAGGCTGCATGATACAAGGCGGCCGCTCCAGCAAGCATCAGGATCAGCTCGAGCACCTTCATGGCGATGATGACCGACCGCTTGCTCACCCGGTCGGCCAGCACGCCGGCCGGCAACGAGATGATCGTGAGCGGGATCAAGAGCATCATCGTGACGATGGCGGTTCGCTCTTGCTTGGCCGCCTCGCTGGCCACGGCCGCCATCGCCAGCAAGATCACGATCTGCTTCCAGGCCTGGTCGTTGAACTGGCCGAAGATTTGCGCAACCAAGAGACCTCTAAGACCGTTCCATTTTGGTGCGTCGCCGTCGATTGCGGGGGTAAACTCTTCCGGATCCAGGTCCGCCAGCGGCTTCACCGACGCCGATAATGGAC
This sequence comes from uncultured Isosphaeraceae bacterium, assembly GCA_963850935.1. Classification (GTDB taxonomy): domain Bacteria; phylum Planctomycetota; class Planctomycetia; order Isosphaerales; family Isosphaeraceae; genus CAWFRS01. The sequence goes on along the minus strand of CAWKNT010000009.1, from coordinate 138,483 downwards.
CGTTCGCCCGTTTATCCCACTGTTGATCCATCTCGTGGTCCATCTCCGCGATCCCCTTAGAGCGACCTGTCTTGGGTGCTACCCGCGTCTCGCGTGCGAAAGCGATTTCTAACGTCTTGTGGATCTTTTATGACCGATTAGACGCGAGATGGGCCAAGATCACGAGAGGATTCTGGAACGCATGGGTTTGCTGTAAGTGGTGCGCCGATTATTTGCGCCGGCGCCGGCATCGCCGCGATCCAATCGCGGATCAATGCCACACCTTCGTCGTGCACGAGCCGCTTTCCAAGTTCCGGCATCATGATGCCGGGATGAGTCGAGGAGATCCGGTAAACCAGGATCGATTTATCGGGCTGGCCGGGAACGATATCGTGTGCCAGGCCGCCGGATCCGTTGCCGGCGGCTATCGGCGGTTTCTCGATGCCGTATGCGGTCGGGTTATGCTGCGAGGCCAAGAGGTCGAGACCCGAGTTACGCGCCGGGCCTCCGGGATTGTGGCAATGCGCACAATTGATTTCCAGCCATGCCCGAGCTCGGGCGTCGAGTGTGCCGCTCTGGGGATTAGCCCAGTCGGCGAGCCGCGGCGCGGCATCAGGGTCGGTTGCACCCTCGAGCGCGCCAAGCGGCCCCAGTGTGCGAGCTGATTTTCGGTTCCATCTTGATAGGCGAAGTCGCGGTTCAAGTTTCGCGCCTTGGGGCCGATCGGCGTCATGGTCTCGCCGGCTTTGTGGCAGCCCTTGCATTGATTCGCGTTCGGGACGATGTAGTTGTTGATCCGCGTGCGGCCGTCGGTATGGATCCAGCTCACATCCACCGTATCGCCCGCGACGTCGAGGGTGGCGTCGGTCTGCTCGGCGTTCCAGATGTAAGGCAAGCCAACCCAGCCCTCGGCATTGTGTTTAAGGATCCTGGTCTCGATCAGCCGTCGGCCTTTTGTGGGGTCGCGGGCATCGCGTGGGAACGCAAATGTCTTAGCGATCACGGTACCGACCGGGAACGCGAATACGCTGTCGGCACTGAAGGTGGCATGCGCGCCGGGAGGCAACTTCACGAATCGATATTTGTCGGCGTAGTCGCTAAAAAGGGCTGAATTGAGGTCATAGGGAATGACGCCGGATGCTGGTTGTTGCGCCTTGAGCTCGCCCGCGAAGAGATTGTATTGCGAGAGTTTTGCGAAAGGACGCGTGTCAGCTACCGGCCGCGGCGGTGCTAGAGGCGGTTCCTGCTTTACCCGCGTCCTGCAGCCGCCGATAACGGCCGCCATGAGAATGGCGGCCCTGGCGGATAAGGCGATCTGCCCGCATAGGCTCCCTCGGGCGCAGACGGGATGGATCACTGCAATCCCTCAATCGAAACAGGCGCGAGCGCGGGGAGCGTTCCAGCATACTCCTTCAGGTCGCGGACGATATTGGGCGCTTTTCCGGTCCCCGACCCGGCTGCGGCCGCCGTCAGGGCGGGGGCGTCGAAATTGACGAATCCGGCGTCACCGTTGTTATGAATCCGCACGGCCAGCGCATCCGGCAATTTGCCGCCAACCTGCTTCTTGGGATCAACGATGCCATCGTAGAGGATATCCGGCAGTGGCGAGCCGATGACCTTGCTCAGCATTTCGCCGATTCGGCCGGCGGGCTGAGTTCCATTACCAGCGAAGCGATTATCATGCACGTGGATCGCCTCACAATAAGGGTCGTACTTCTCATCTTTGAGCGGTCGCTCGGTGAGGAGATAGCTGACGATAGAGAGGCCGGTGGTCCGGTTCTTTTCGATTGTATTGTCAAAGACCTCAACCTGGTCGTTAGCCATGATCATGACGCCGGTGCCAGGGGGGACGCTCGCGACGATGTTTCCTTTGGGGGCAAAGTTTTCGTGATTGTTGGCAAGCACCTTGTTGTTGAAAACCCGGCAGGCGAGTCCGTCTTTGGTGGGTAGATCGGGCATCGTGAAGACGAGGATGCCCCCCGAGTTATTCGTGGCGACATTTTCATAGACGTCGGCCTTATTCGAGTTTTCGATCTCGATGCCCGCGACATTTTTCTCGACCGTGTTGCGCCGAACGACGATGTTGGTGGATTGGCCGACGTAGATTCCCGCGTCCGAGGCGCCGGCGACCTTGCAGCCCTCGATCAGCACATCGGAGCACAGAACCGGGTAAATGCCGTAACCGCCGTTGGTCTCTTTGGGTCCCCCGGTCCACTCTGCGCGGACGTTGCGCACGATGATCCGCTTGGTCCCGTTAACCTTGATCCCGTCGCCGCGAGCGTCTTCGATGGCGAGGTCCGCCAATGTCACGTCGTCTTTGCTTGTAATCAACAGTCCCTCGCCGCCCGTGCCGGCCCCCAGGTTTTTGAAGCTCAGGATCGTCTTATTTGCGCCTTGGCCCCTCAAGGTCACGTGGCTCACATCGAGCGAGAGGGTTGACTTGAAGTCGAACTGACCCTCGCCGAATTCGATCATGTCGCCGGCCTTGGCGTTGATCAGTGCCGCCTGAGCCTGTTTGGGCGCATCAGGTCCTGCCGCGATTTTCACCACATTGACATCGGCCGCCGGCGCTTTGGCGCCGCCAGCGACAGTGGCGACCGCCGGCTGAATCAGACACGGTGGCCGGCTGGTCCGCACAACCAGCGATGACCAGAGCCGCGCCACAAATGGCCGCGGACGAACGGAAAACGACATGCACGACAGGCCTCCTCGCCCCAGCTTTGAATTGATCGGTCCCGCGAACAACTCCCGGCTGACGTGTCCGGGCCGGAGGCGGCCACCGACCGCTGATTCTAAACCGCCGGTCTTTGTGATGACAATTCATCTTTGAGAATGCAATCACGGCGAAATCGCTACTATGCCGCAAACACCCACTGCCCAGCGGACGATGCCTCGCCCTCATTACTTCCGCGCGGCCTTCATCTTGGTCTTTTGAGTTTTGCTTACTGCCGGCGCCGGTGCCGCTAAACCGAATCGGATCGCGAGTGTTTTTTGCTCTCTTGGCGATAGCGTGCGATTGACGTCGGTCTCATTCAACCCCTCTGGGCCAGTTTCCCGGAAGAGCCGGACGTATTCGTTTATTCTTCTGTACTCGGCTTCCAGAGTTTGAAATCCCCGCTCATCCGTCCACAGGTCTGTCTCGGGATAATATTTCGATGCGACGCCCGTCTGCCGAACAGGTTCCAGGCGAATCCGGTATCGCCGCGCCAGTGCCATCAAGTAGAAGTGGATGTTCGCCCGAGATGCAATTGCGCCGACATCAGGAGGAAGCTTCTCTTCATCCGGCGATTGGCCCCCGGTTGACCGCACGCCCATGGCTTCCAGCGTTTCGGAGTCGATGAAACGCCCCAGGGCCTCGAGCGCACGCTCAGAATCCATCACGATGAGGACATTTGATTTTTTCTCGAGGATCGCCTCGCCCGCCGCGGTTGCACATTTATCCCGGTATTGCCTCAATATGGGATCGGGCTTGAGATAACCAAGCCGGAAAAGCCGAATCGGCAGAATCCAGTCGGCGTTCCACGTTCGGTTGGGACGCGGCAGCCGAGGATGTTTCTCGGGTCGCACGAGCGTGAGCTCGTTCCCTGAGCCGGCAAGACCCAGACCGTTGAAGATAAAAGCAAAGTAGCAGGCTGTGTAGGCCTCATCCCCCAGAGTATTGGGCGGCAAGCCAACCGAAATCGTACCTCGCACTTGGAGTGGCTCTTCGACCTGAGAATCCAGCTTCTCGCACTTCGCCATCCAAGCCAGAATCTCGCTGATGTTCACCGGCTGGCCATTGAAGTGGGCTTTTTGAATTTCGTCGAGCGAGAGCCGGTGTGTCATCAGCTCAGGGTCGAGCTCGGTGAAAACTCCCTTGGTCATGAATCCGTCGATGTCGTGGAGTCTGGGCCGATTTTGTGCGAATACTGTATTGGCCGCCAACGTCGCCGAGAGCACAAGTGCGATGACATATAGGGCGGGCCGCATCGGTCATCTCGCCAGGGTTGAGCGCGAAGATTTCCGTCAACCCTTTCAGCATAACCGCGACTGGTTTGGATGTGCATCTCCTACGATTGTCGAAAAATCGAACTCGCTCAGTCGCCATGCGGCGGAGCGAGTTCGATCCGCCATCGAAGCATTCATATTAAGGGATTCGTGCGATCACAACGTACACGGCACGGTCTGGCACCTTGCGGACGTTCATCTGAAGTTCGCCGCCCGACGGGACGTTGCCGATGATCCACGACAGGTTGCCGAGCTGTTGGGTCAGGTAACCGTTGGCCGAAAGGATCAAGTCGCCGGCCTGCAGGCCTGCCTGCTCGGCCGCGGAACCTGAATAAACGTGGATAACCCGCATGCCGTTGTCGGTCGCATCGACGACGGGTTGTTCGTCGATCCCCAGAGAGCTTCAGGCCGCAATTGCCAAGGCAAGGACCGTCATTGGCAATTTCGCACCGTGCCGCAACGGAGAAAACACCATCGTGCTCCTTCCTGTCCACGTTGCCTTCTGCCGTTGATCGAGGAATGGCAGGCCCCGGCCGGAGACCTCGTCGGGCTTTTCCTCCACCCGATACCATCGATTACAATCGGGGCAGCGGGACCGGTCTAAACGGGCCGACGAAATTCTTCGGTTTTTGGTCCGTTCAAAAGTAAAATTCGTCAGTGTTGTTGGAAGGCAACGCTCTGCTCGGAAATCGCGACCATGGCGAGTCCTCTGGACAAGACCATTGCATCTGATGCGATAATGCGGCCGGCCGAGGCGTCCGCTCGAACTTTTCCGGTAATGACGATGGATCAAAACTTCGAATTGGAACACGCTGTGGCGATCGAGTGCGTCCGCGAAGCGGCGCGGCTTTGCCGTTCTGTCGTCGGCGAGATTTCACCCGATGTCATGGCCAAGAAAGACAACAGTCCAGTGACGGTGGCCGATTTCGGCAGCCAGGCGCTCGTCTGCCGGGCGCTGGCGGAGGCGTTTCCGCACGATCCGGTGATCGCCGAGGAGGACGCAGCCGAGCTCAAGCGCGCGGAGAACGCTGTTATCCTCGAACAGGTGCTCCGGCATGTCCGCGCCGTCCGCCCCGAATCGGCCGCTCAAGCCAAGGTCGACGGCGAGTCGATCTGCCACTGGATCGACCATGGCGGCCGCGGTGACTACCATCAACGATTCTGGACGCTCGATCCGATCGATGGCACCAAAGGTTTCCTCCGCGGCGGGCAATATGCAGTCGCACTCGCGCTGGTGGTGGAGGGTCGGGTCGTGGTCGCCGCGCTGGCGTGTCCGAATCTGTCTGCAACAACCGGAAACTTCGACAAGGACCACGCAAATGCAGGCGGTTCGATCTTCCACGCGGCGAGCGGGCAGGGGGCTTTTGTCGTCGCGGACGAGAGTGCCATCGGCAGTGAACCACGACCGATGGCGATCGCAGTCAGTCGCAGAGACAAGCCAGCGGAGCTACGATTCTGCGAGTCGGTTGAGGCAGGCCATAGCGCACAGGGCGACGCAGCCACCGTGGCCGCACGGATCGGGATTACGGCTCCTCCGTTTCGGATGGACAGCCAGGCAAAGTACGCCGTGGTGGCGCGCGGAGAGGCTGACATTTACTTGCGGCTGCCGACGCGCGCCGACTATCGAGAGAAGATCTGGGACCACGCGGCGGGGGCTTTGATCGTCACGGAGGCCGGCGGAGTCGTTACCGACAGCGCAGGTCGCCCGCTCGAGTTTCGTCACGGACGCGAGCTCGCAGCGAACCGGGGCGTTGTTGTCTCAAACGGGCGGCTGCATGCGCAGATCATTGAAGCGATTGGGTCCTCGGGAGTCCGCACGCACACGTGAACCATGGGCGTTCTCATGACGGAGTAGAAGTCTGCGCTACGAATGAGGCGAATTTGGGAATGCTCGCGTTTTATCCGTCCCGGCTCGACGCAACAAGGCGGCCGGGGTATCGGTTGACTCGGTCATACTTCCTCCGTGGAATTGGGCTTGTCTACCTCTCGGCGTTTGCCTCGCTGGCAGCCCAGCTCGATGGGCTGATAGGGTCGGATGGAATTTTGCCGGCCGCGGAGTTTTTGGAGCGGACTGGCCCGTTGCTCGGACCAGGACCAACACGTTACTGGCGGTTGCCGACCCTTTTCTGGTTTGGTGCTTCCGATAGTGCCCTCCACGCCGTGTGCTGGAGTGGGATCGCGCTGGGTGTGGCCCTGATTATGGGAGTTTTGCCTGGGTTGTGCAGTGTGCTCCTCTGGTTGTTTTATCTGTCGCTGGTAGTTGTGGGTCAGGTCTTTCTGGGCTACCAGTGGGACTCACTGCTGCTGGAAGTTGGCTTGCTGGCGGTATTCTTGGCTCCATGGTGTGCGCGGCTCAGCCGGGCCTGCGATCAGCCGTGGGGATTTACAATCTGGCTGGTTCGTTTGCTAGCGTTTCGCCTGATGTTCCTATCCGGCGTGGTCAAGCTGGCCAGCCACGACCCGACTTGGCGCGACTGGACGGCCCTCGATTTTCACTATCAAACCCAGCCATTACCGATCTGGACAAGCTGGTATGTGCACCAGATGCCCACATGGTTTCGCGGTTTGTCCGTGGGTTTCATGTTCTACGCCGAGCTGGTCGCGCCTTTCTTCGTGCTCGGACCGCGCCCGATCCGGCTGGTTGGTTTCGCGAGCATCGTGCTCTTGCAGTTCTTGATCGCGGTCACCGGAAATTATGGGTTTTTCAACCTTTTGACCGTCGTAATCTGTTTGACGATGCTGGATGATCGCGACTGGGAATCGTTATTTCGTGCATCCGCGCCATTTACCCAGTTCGGGAGGGCGAAACTCGTGACGAGCCGGCTGTGGCGCTCGGCTCGGCAGGATCATCGCCCTCCCCAAGTCAAACTCGTTGGTGACTTGGCGGATCTGGTCAAACCTCAGCCACCGTCAATCCCAACGCAGGTTTCTGTTGATGAGCCAAGCAGCACGGGAAAAGCGTGGTCATGGCCGCGAAGGGTGGTCGTCGGTATCGCCGGAGGGATTACCCTGGCCGCGACGTGCTCTCAGACACTGGAAACCATTGTGCCGGACTTCGTGATTCCTGCGCAGCTCATGACAGTGAGCGGCTGGTTAGAACCGTTTCACAGCACCAACACTTACGGTCTGTTTGCGGTGATGACCACCAGCCGCCCCGAGATCATTGTCGAGGGGAGCGACGACGGCTTGGCATGGATGCCTTACCGCTTTCCCTGGAAGCCAGGCGAGCTCGACGCGCGGCCTCGGCTTGCGTTACTGCATCTGCCGCGGCTGGACTGGCAGATGTGGTTCGCGGCATTGGCCGGCAACTGCCAGCGAGTCCCCTGGTTCTTTCGCTTCGAGCAGCGTCTGCTCGAAGGTTCGCCGGCGGTGGTCGGTCTGCTTGCGGACGACCCCTTTCTGTTTCAACCACCGCGCGTATGTGCGCGCACGGTTGTTTTTATATAGATTCACGCTTTGGGGCTCGAAGGATTGGTGGTCTCGCGAAGATAGCGGATTGTTCTGCCCGCCGGTGAGTCTCGAATATTTCAAATAAGTTGGTTGGGCGGAATTCCTACAACGGCGACAGAATTCAGGTCGAACCAAGAATCCAAGACCGAAGTAGAACGCGCAGGCAGTGGCCGGCGGACACAGCCTCGGTCCCTGCGAACCACGCACGCCTCCTTCAGGTTTTTAGTCCGTGCGGCACCATCGGCAGCGATCGCAAGCGCACGCCGGCGGCGTCGAAAATGGCATTACCGATCGCCGGGGCGATGGCGACGATCGGTGTCTCGCCGGCTCCGGCCGACGGCAGGTCCTTGCGATCGAGCAGGATGACGTCGATTTGAGGCGTGTCGCGAAACCGCGGGACGCGATACTTCGAGAAACGGCCATTCGTGATCCGCCCATCCTCATATTCGATGGCCTCGAAGAGGGCACCTCCCAGTCCCATGACCACTCGCCCCTTCGACCTGGTTTTTGAGATGGTCGGGGTTGACGACGGCGCCACATTCGAAAGCAATCGTCGCGCGGACGACCGCGACGCGGCCGCTCGATCGGTCAACCGCGACCTCGGCACAGGTGGCGACGTAGCTCCCTTTTTCGGAACCGGCCGCGATACCGATTCCGTGATCGGCCGTCGCTCTTTTGTCCCCAGCCGAATGTTCGTCGCGGCCGCCTCGAGGACGGCACGCAGCCGCGCGTCCTTGAGGTTTTTCAGCCGGAATTCCAGCGGGTCGAGCTTCACGGCATGGGCCAGCTCGTCCATGTGCGACTCGCGGGCGAAATGATTGGCCGTGGAGGCTAGAGCACGATAGGAACCGTCGCGTAGGGGTGCCGGCACGGAATGAAACACGCTGACTTGTCCGGGAACTTCGTAGAGCGATCGGATTCCCGAGCCGCCGGAGTGATAGTTGTGAAACTCCCAGGCCGTCAGCGCCCCGTCTCGCTTCGCGCCGCTTTTGATCTCGATCACGCCCGCCGGCCGGAAATAAGCCCAGTGAATTCTTCCTCACGGGTCCAGACTAGCTTGACTGGCTTACTGGCCGCGCGGGCCAGGCGGGCAGCCTCGACGGCCGCTTCGCCCGTGTGCTTGCCACCGTAGCCGGAACCTGTGTCGGGGACGATCACGCGCACGGCGTCGTCAGCAATCCGAAATGCCGCCGTCAGTTCACCGCGCACGCCAAACGGCCGCTGAGTGCCCGTCCAGACGGTGAGCTTGCCGTCATCCCACCGCGCGACCGCCGCGCGCGGTTCGAGCGGCGCGTGGGCGATGTAGGCGATCGTGTAGGTTTGCTCGAGACGGACGTCCGCGGCATCGAGGCCAGCCTTCACCGAGCCGTCGCCCCCTTGCCGAGCCTTCCGTCCTTCGCGTTTCAGGTCGTCAAAGAGTTGCTTGCCGGAAATCTTGGGGCCGGGTTTCCACTCCGCCTTGATCGCCGCCAACGCACGCGTTCAGCCTGAATTTCGCTGGGCGCAGCGACACCGACAAAATCGCCGTCGCGAACCACGATAACGTCAGGCATTGCCTTGGCCTGGCTTGTGTCGATCGATGCCAGGGTCGCCGCCGATCGTCGGCGGACGCAAGACCTTGCCGAACCACATCCCCGGAAGCCGGATGTCGGACGCATATTGATGCTTGCCAGTAACGAACGAACGGCCATCGACTTTGGCCGCCGAATGGCCGGCGATCGTCCATTTCTGCCGGGGTGCTCGTCGGCGAATCGTCGGCGACAGTCTTGGTGAGCTTGCGCCCTTGCGTCAGCTTGCCGAATTCGAGCGATTCCTTGGTCTTGGTGTTAACGATGGCACCGTTGGCGGCCGACAACAGCGAGCGGTCGGTCTTCCAGACCTCGGCGGCGAAGTCGATCAAGACCTCGCGCGCGGCGGCGGCCGCTCGCCGCAGGCGCCGCGACATGTCCGGCGTGGTCCGGCTGCCGAATGTCCCCATGTCGAATGGGGTCAGCTGCGTGTCGGCCATCACCAGGTGAATCGAGCCAGGCGCGACGTGCAGCTCTTCCGCCACGGCCTGGGTCAACGACGTGCGGATGTTCTGGCCGACTTCTGCTTTGCCGGTGATAGACCTTGATCCGTCCGTCCTCACCGACATGCAGCCACGCGCCGATGTCCTGCGGCACGCTCTGGCCCCCTCCGCGACCACCACCGCCTCGCCGCCGGCCGCCTCCCGGCGGCTGGGCATCCGCGGAGTCAAGCAAGTAGAAGACCAGGATCCCGCCGCCCAGCGACTTCAAGAAGTCGCGCCGGTCCAGCTCAAAGTGATACGCAGGTTCCTCACGCAGCTCGTAGCGTTCGGGCTCGAATTCGATTTCCATCGTGGGCGAGCTCATTCATCGGCGGGCCTCCTTGATGGCCTTGGCCGCGATCGCGAATGCGGCGATGATCCGCGGATAGGTGCCACAGCGGCAGATATTGCCATTCATGTGCTCGACGATTTCTTCGCGCGTGGGCTGGGGATTCTTCCGCAACAGGCCGACGCCCGACATGATCATGCCACAGGTGCAATAGCCGCATTGCATGGCTCCAACCTCGAGGAAAGCCTCCTGGAGCGGGTGCAGCTTGCCGTCTTTCTCGAGGCCCTCGATCGTCGTGATCTCGCGAGCCGCGACCGCGGAAAGTTTGGTGACGCACGAGCGTACCGGCTCGCCATCGACCAGAACGGTGCAGGCGCCACAACGGCCTTCGCCGCAGCCGTACTTGGCACCCGTCAGGCCAAGGTCGTCGCGCAGCACGCCGAGCAACGGCCGCTCACCCTCGGCATGAACCGGGACCAAGGCCCCGTTGATCCGCAGCTCCTTGACGTCGGGCATCGCAGTGGTCCTCCGCGATCAAGAGATCACAAACTTCCGGAAAACTCGTCATACTTAGCATCACGCCGGCGTTGAACTAAGGCTTCAGGGCCAGAATGGCATCGAGAGGCGAGGGAGTTGTCGCCCCTTGGACGTCGACGAAGCCTACTTGGTTAAGAAGCGATTTATATTCACTCAAGGTCCGCTCCTTCCCCTCGGTATACAGCAGCATTCCCAGGTTTTGCATCAAGGCCCAGCGCGGGCCGCTTTTTTCGTCGTTGAGCAGCTTTTCGGCGATGAGCACGGCCCCGCCCGGACGGGAGCCGGTCGTGGATTCTGCGTAACAACAGAAGGCACTTGGCTTCCGTCCAATCGTGCAAGATCCGACCCAGAGAATAGAGGTCGCCGTCGGGAAGGGGGTCCGTGAAGAAGTCGCCGGCGGCGATTTCGATCCTGGCTAGCGGCCGGTGAGCTACCAACAATCTCGCGGGCCAAGGGCCCGGTCTCCGGCAGGTCGAAGACCACGCCACGCAAATGGGGATAGTCGCTCGCAGGCGGCGATGGCCAGGTGGCCGGTCGCTCCCCCAAGATCGACGAGACGATGAAACCGGCTCAGGTCGAAAGCCGGCCGAAACGTGCGGCGAGCTCAAAAGTCCCTGCCCGTGCATTCCCATCAGGAATTCGCGCATGGCCGCTTCGGTCTTGAAGAAGCTCGAGAAAAGATCGGACCGTCCCAGCCGAATGTCTGCTGCCAGCGATTGGTACCCTCCCGAATCGCGCCCTCGAGGTTGCCCCACATCTTCCACAGAATCTCGTTCGAGTAATTGAGATAGCCGGTCATTCGTGTGGGGCTCTGCTCACAAAGGTAGGCCGACGCGGTCGGCGTATTTTCGTAGTGAACTCCCTGCCGTCCCAGCAACTGCAAGCCGACACAAGCATCGAGTAGACGTTCGAGGGCGCCGCTATCGAGCTTCAGCTCCGTGGCGAGGGCCGAAGCGGACTTTGGCCCAGACTGCAGAGCGTCAAACACCCCTAGTTTCAGGGCGGCGAATAATGTTTTCGATCGCCGAAACGCTTCGAGCAAATCGAGAATAACGCTGGCGTCAGGCTCGGTGCGCGCGGGGGCCATGAAGCGATTTTCCTACCTGTTTTCCCAGGTCACCCGCCGATGCTGGCGGCGATGTCGTCGGCCAACCGTTCCACAACCTCGCGCGTGAGCTGGCAGTTGGTCGGTCGGCGCTGTCGAGTCGCCGCCTCGAATACCATCCGTTCCATGCGCAAGCTTCCTTGCCGGAAAAGCCGCATTTCGTAATAACCACGCTCATCTGCACGAGGGGTCGGATTCTGGCTGCGGACCTGAACTTCGCCCCCCTGGTCGTCTACCTCAACCACCTTGAGCGGTTCCATCAAGTAGGTAATTCGCTTGGTGAGGCGATCCCCCCACTCCCTGAGCGCATCCGACGTTAACTCGCTCCGGCTCGTGTTGGCGTACTCCAGCGTGGAGAAGGCCAGCCCGACCGTATCGAGAGCGGCAAGATGGAGCGTCAGGCGATCGGGACTATCCTCGACCGTGACGGTGCAGGGCAGCACGTAAGCCTTGGTATTCTCGTCAAGCGCGACGGCGATCTTTTTGCTCAGACTCATGGGAAGAACCTCCCAACGGACGGATCGAGTGATCTGTACCATCAAACGACAACAGTGTGGGCCGCCCATCGACGCACGTCTCCAAGTGGACCGGACGGGTCCAGAGACGGTGCAGATGACGGAGCGTGTCCTGGGCGTGGTCGATCCGAAGGTCGACCCCGAAGTACTCGTGTTGCATGTAGAGCTCGGAGCGATTGCGGTGATTGGCATCCTTGACGCGAATGATCGGCTGCCCGAAATTGGTGAGATTGAAAAGAAGTCGCTCCTTGATCTTCTTGAATTCGCGGCTCTCGATTTCGTACGTTTCGGTCTGATCGTTGTGCCGGTAGCTGAAGAGCTTGTACCGGCGGCAAAAGTCCACGGTCAAGAACGTGTCGATAAATGTTACGTCGTTATGAATGCGCCGCACTTCAAAAATCTTTTGCCGCCCCAGGCCGAGCTTTTTGTCCCACTTTCGCCGTGCATCGAGATTGTCGCATTCATCCCATTCTGGGCCAAATTGCCCTTTGTTCCACCGCTCTTCGATGTCGCGTAAGAGCTCAATACCTAGCTTGTATGGGTTGAGCCGGCCTGGCTGGGTGGCCATCGTCCCGGAGTGGTGGTCGGCATAGTCGACCAATTCCGACGGATGGAGCGTCTTTTGAGTCATGATCGTCGAGTGCCAGAACGAGGCCCAGCCCTCATTCATGATCTTGGTCTGGCCCTGGGGCGCGAAGTAATAGGCTTCTTCGCGGATAATCGCCAGGACGTCGTGCTGCCAGGCTTTCAAAGGGGCATGCTCGAGCAAAAAGAGCAGCACGTCGCGCTCCGGCTGCTCGGGAATCGACGACGGCTTGGCCCTCTCTTTTTCACGCTCGGTTTCTCGCTTGCGTGCCTCCTCCTTGAGAACCCGCGGTGGATTCACATATGCATCCATATAATCCTTGCTCTGAAATTTCCTGGGGGCGTTTGAGTCTTCGTCTTCTTCGTCGCCCACGAAATCATACCGATTGATCTGCTCGCGGCGTTTGATCAGAGGGGAGTAGATGTCGATCAAGTTTTCGAGCGACAAGCAGCTATCGATGAAGTTTTCGACAGTGTCTTCGCCATAGCGCTCCATGCACGAGCGGATGCGAGTGCCGTGGTTGGCCATCTCGTCCATCATTTTGCGGTTGGTCTGGCTGAACCAAATATTATTCTTGAAGAAGTCGTTGTGCCCGTAGACGTGGGCCATGACCAGCTTCTGGTCAACCAGCTGATTGCACCGCAGGAGGTAGGCATAGCACGGATCGTTATTGATGACCATCTCGTAGATCTTTTGGAGCCCATAACGATAGCCCTTGGCGAGCTGCTGGTATTCCATCCCGAACCGCCAGTGTGGGTAGCGGTTGGGAAAACCGCCTAGAGCGGCGATCTCGGATAGCTCGTCGTAATCGAGGACCTCGAATATGGTGTCGTAGAAGTCGAGTCCGTAGTCGTGCGCGTGCGCTTCGGTCTCGAGCTGGATTGCGCGGAGGTCGTCGGGCAGGTTATGGGTGTTGACCGTCGACATGGACTTGGTCTCTCGAACCTGAGATGGATCGTCGTCTGCTTCTTCGTAAGATCACGGCTCCTGAGCTAAATCATCGCCCTCGCCCCAAGAACTCCTTGATTGAGTCGTAGATACCTTCTTTGTTGCGAATCTCCGACAGTGCCAGGTTGTCTTCGTCTTCAAATGCTTCTTCTAGCTCGCGGTAGAACTCACCCGAGCCATAGGGGCTTTCGACCTGTCCGTAGCAGAACAAGTTGCACTTGGGCAGCAACTGGTCGCGCAACAACCCAATGCATTGCCGGTTGTCTTCGCCCCAGTTGTCTCCGTCAGAAAAATGGAACACGTAGATATTCCAGTCAACCTGGGGATGCTGGTCATCGATGATTTTGTTGGCGAGGTTATAGGCCGAGCTGATCCTGGTTCCTCCGCTCTCTCGCGTGTGATAGAAGGTATGCTCGTCGACCTCACGGGCCACCGCGTCGTGAATGATGTAGCGGGTGGTCACGCCGTCGTACTGACTCTTGAGCCAGGCGTCGATCCAGAAAGCCTCGGCCCGGACGATCTCCTTCTGGTCGTCGGTCATCGAGCCCGACACGTCCATTAAATAGAAGACGATAGCATTGAACTGGGGCAGTGCGATCGGGTTCCACGAGCGGTAGAGCTTATCCTCGCGAATCGGAATGACGAGCGGCTCACGGGGATCGTAGGTATTGGATGCGATTTGCCGTTTGAGGGCTTTCTTGTAGGTGCGTTTAAAGTGCCTCAGACTTTCCGGGCCGGCCTGGCGAATACCGGTGTACTTATCTTTCTCTTCGACGATATTAGCGCGACCCTTGGGTGCGATTCTCGGCAGGGCCAGCTCTTCGCCCAGGATCGCGGCCAGATCGTCCATGGTCAGCTCGACCTCGAGGATGTGATGCCCGGGCGCATCGCCCGCGCCGGCGCCGCCATCACCATCACTGGATCGGCCGATTGGGGTACCGACGTCGCCGGGCCCTTGGCCGACTCCGCCGCGATTTTTAGTACCGTAGCGAAACTCAGGGATCTCGATCTGTGGCAACGGGATCGAAACAAACTCGCCGCCCGTCTTGCCGATCAACTCGCCATGCGTGATGTACTTACGCAGGTCCGACTTGATCTTGCCGCGGACGATTTGCTTGAACCTATTGGCATCATGATCGATTTTGCGAACCACGGCTTTTTAGTCCTCGCCTCTCTTGATCGGGACGGCTAACACGCCCCAACCTAGACCACCTCGTGCCTAAAAGCGCAGCAACATGCGCCGCGGCCTCAGCGGTCCACCGAGTCGAAAAACAAAAGATCAATTAAGGGAAAACTGCCTGAAGCGACGGGTAGGCGTGGGTCGAGGACGGTCTGGCGCTATCTCTGTCCGGTCGCCAAACCCGGTGACCCCATTCAATGTCCCTTGCAAATTGTATTCCTTGACCCTTCCGGTGTCCAAGCCAAATGCATGCTGGATTTCGATTTCGCTAACGAATGTTGGGTTTTTGCTGCGCTACAGGCGTCTATTCGCTCGTCAATGGCTTCCGCGCTTGACATCCCCGCGGGCGAAGATGCTCGCGACGTAGTTGAGGACGTCGGTAGCTGAGTCTTCGTCGTAGCCGTAATTGCGAATCAGCCGCGCCTTGACTATATCAATCTTTTCCTGCGTGTCTTTGTCGACGACGCTCGACACCAGGCTGGTGAGCTTGATCGTGTCTTTCTGGTCCTGAAACAGTTTGAGCTCTAGGGCCTTCTGCAGCCGTTCGTTGGTCCGGTAATCAAATCTCTTGCCATCCAAGGACAGAGCGCCGATGTAGTTCATGATCTCGCGGCGGAAGTCGTCCTTGCGGCTTTCCGGAATGTCGATTTTCTCTTCGATCGAACGCATCAGCCGCTCATCCGGCTCTTCGGTCTGGCCGGTGTACTTGTTCTTGACCTTCTCGCGCTGAGTGTACGCCTTGACGTTGTCGATGTAGTTGCCGCAAAGGCGCGTGAGTGCGTCTTCGTCGGCCGCAATCGCGCGTTGAACCTCGTTTTTCACGATGTCCTCGTATTCTTCCTTTACGAGCGACAGCAAGTGCCTGTAATGCTTGCGCGTCTCGTCACTATTGATAAGCGAGTGGTGCTTGAGTCCGGCTTCAAGCTCGTTCAGAACCATGAACGGGTTGATCGAGCGCTCGTTGGGATGAGCGACCAGGGCATTGGAGATCTTGTCCTGCACGTAGCGTGGACTGATACCGTGCATCCCCTCGCGCTCGGCCTCTTCACGCAATTCTTTGATGTTGTCTTCGGTGAAACCAGGAAGCGTCTTGCCGTTGTACAGCTTTAGCTTTTGCATCAAGGTCAGCCCGGCGTTCTTGGGTTCCTCGAGCCGTGTCAAAACGGCCCACATCGCCGCAACCTCGAGCGTATGCGGCGCCAGGCGCTTGCCGCGAACTTTGCGGCCGTTGTAATCCTTCTCGTAGATTTTGATTTCGTCGGCGAGCCGCGTCACATAAGGGACGTCGATCTTGACGGTACGATCGCGCAGCGCCTCCATGAACTCATTGGATTGGAGCTTTTTGTATTCTGGTTCGTTTGTATGACCGATGATGACCTCGTCGATGTCAGTCTGCGCGAACTTCTTGGGCTTGATTTTGTGTTCCTGGCTGGCGCCCAAGAGATCGTAGAGGAAGGCGACGTCGAGCTTGAGGACTTCGATGAATTCGATGATTCCGCGGTTGGCGATATTGAACTCGCCGTCGAAATTGAACGCGCGCGGGTCGCTCTCGGTGCCATATTCTGCGATCTTGCGATAATTGATGTCGCCGGTCAGCTCGGTGGCGTCCTGGTTCTTTTCGTCCTTGGGCTGAAACGTGCCGATGCCGATGCGGTCTTGCTCGGAAAGGATCACTCGCCGCACGACGACGTCGTCGACGACGCGCGACCAATCCCCCGCGTACCGTTCCATGCGCTCATTGAACATCTGGCGGCAGAACGGGCAGAGTTCCCCTTCGATTGTCACCTGAAAGTCGTCGAGGCCGCGGCCCTTGGCGAGGATCGCGGTCACTTCGGGTCGGTGCTCGTGCGGGATCAGATGAAGCGGCTCCTCGTGCATGGGACAGGGAGCAAAAACCACTTCGCCGTCCGGCCCTTCTTCCTTCCAGCTGAAACTGTAGAGGCTCCCCTCCTCGACGCGCGAGTACCGCTCCAGCCCTTTTTTCAGCAGCCGGGCCAGCGTGCTCTTCGAACTGCCGACCGGACCGTGCAAGAGCAAGACGCGCCGCTCGGTCCCATAGCCGTTGGCGGCACTCATCAGGATGTTGACCAGATTGATCAAGGTCCGTTCGAGGCCGAAGATGGCGTCCTGGCCGTCGTTCTCTGGGTCCTCGAAGAACTTGTAGCGGACCAACTTTTCCTTGTTGACCACGACCTCTTCGGTTCCGTGGCTGTGATCATGTCGTAGATCCGCTGGTAGGCCGTCCGGGTGACCTTGGGATCGTGCTGTAGAATATCGAGGTACTCGGCGAACGAGCCCGTCCAGTGCTTTTTCTGATAGTCGTCCAGGTTCTGGCGACTGCCGATCAAGTTGATCAGCTCCGATCCGGTGGACATGAGACGTTTCCCTCCTGAGGGCGGCTCCATCAGGCTCTGCCGGGGCCATTCACAAGATGAAAACTGACCTGGCCCGGCCCATCGGGCCAACCCCGGATCGGGCCGCCGCCCGCACACAGGGTTCTTGCGTCCTCATTAGTTCCGTGTGAGGGCTCGGCCAAATTGTCAATGCGCCACGTGACGATGGGGGTGCCCGAATAAGACAGCGGCCGATGGGGCCGATTGCAATTCAAAAAGTCCGGAGGAACGGACGATAGTGCTCTCCGCGCTCGCAAGATACATCACGGACGGGAACTCGCTTCGGTTTCAGACTCGTCCCCGTCACGTTTATTACAACCCCGAATTCTCTTCTGCTGTCAAGCGAACCAATGGGGGACGATGCGTTTGAGAACGGGCAAAACGACGCTCGTCTCTCAGAATTCCAACTCCCTGTTGATGGCCCGACCGCGACCTCTAACGATTCCCCGATCAAAGCGTTCGATGTTTCCCAAAAACATCGATTACTGAGTCTTGGTCATCATCCGGGGACGATGAGCTTCGATTTTCCTCCCGTCGATGGCGGGGCAGCTGCAGACCCTGGCGTCCAGATCGCAGCCCCCTTACCCCCTGCACTCGCGGCGCCGCTCGCCGGCGTCCAGATCTCGCCGCGCGTCGCCGCGACACCAAGTTCGCCCGCGGCGGTCGTGACGCGGGGACCGAATCGATTGAGGTAGTATTCCAGCGTACGGGTGTCGAGCGCCACTTGATCGGGATGATTCGGATCCTGCACGACCTGCACCAAGCCCGAGATTGATCAGGCGGAGAAAAACGGCCGATGTCGCTTCGTTGATTGCCGCGATAACGTTTCCAGAATCACCGCGAGACTCTTGACCCAGACGTCGGGCTCGTCGAGCACCATCTGCACCTGCAGCTCGATCATCTCCCAGCTGAGCGCATGCGCCGACCGCTTCGAGGGGGGCTCGGATGCCATGCCACGCTTGATCCAGTCGAACGCCTCGGTGCGGTCGCTGCGTCCAGCGGCGTCGAGTGCGAGTTCGCCGTATAGGGTCGTCGGCTTCGATCTTGCCCTTCACTAAGAGAGACGGGCCGGCTGTCGATCAGTCGAGCCACCCGATTCAAGACGCGGCGAATTCCCCACTCGCGAGCCCGCGTGTAAAGGGCCAGGATGCGGTCATCGTCCAATCGGTCGACGGGAATCAGTGCCAATCGAGAGAGCGGAAGCTCGTCGATGTCGACGGTGCTCGGGATCGATGGCAGGCTCGGACTTGACTGGAGTTTGGCACGCAGCTTGTCCCAATCGACCAGATCGACCCAGCCTTCGCGCAGTTTCTTGAGCTGGAGAACGGCCGCGCGAAGCGCAATCTCGGAGTCACCCGCCTGTGGCGGCCTGCTGGGGTGTCCGCCAGCGCAGAGCGCGGATGCGATGTCTCGGGCCAGATCTCGCTGATGATGTATGCGGTCTGCTCGTTGTTGAGCCGCTCGGCGTCTTCTTCGGCGACTCCTTCGGGAATGCTGCCAGCGCCAGCTTAGTGCGAGCAGGTGGCGTTGCTCCTTGCCGATGATCTTGGTTCGCGGATGGGCCGGAGGGATATTCGAGCCGGCCGCGGCCGTGAACCGATCGATCAGGCGATCGAGCCGCCCGTCGTCGTACGTTTCGAGGATCACAGTGTCGTGGACCGACCAAGAGCTCTCCATCGACCATCGGAATCTCGCTGCGCGTCAGCCCGGTCTTCGCCTCGATCCGGGGACGATCGAGCACGAAAGAACCGCTCGACCTCGGGAGACTTGGGATCGTTGGGATCGACTGGTCGATCTTGGGCCCCGCCTCGAAAAGCTTGTTGCCGCGGAGACGCGGCCAGCAAGCCGTCTCGGTTACGGATCGGCCAGCTCAGGTGAACGAATTCGACTTGATCGTAGGGCGCGACCGCGGTCGATCCTCTGGCAGAGTGCCTCGAGCTCCACGGCGTCGAGCGTGGGGCCGGTGCGCGCGATGTATCGTCGAAGTGCGGCGACGGCGCCCGCGTGATCGGCGATCCACAGGCAACACAAGCCCCGATTGCGGTCGGCGATCGCATCCGCCGCCGAGCCCGCCGCCAGCAGCTCGAACGCCGATGCCGCGGCCGACCAGAGCCCCTCGTCCGCCCACTCGAGCGCCCGCTCGAACGATTCGCGGAATGGCTCCGGTCGCCTGGTCGGGGGCCGGCCAGAGACGATAAGGATTCTTCTCCCAGGCGGAAATCGCCTGGTTCATCTTGAGGCTCTTGGACCAGCGATGCACTCTGTTTGATCTCTTCTGCGCCAGGCGACCGGCGAGTTCGAGATGCTTGAAGTGCCGCCGGCGCAATACCCAGCCTGGCCCAGCGCCGTACCGACAAATGACGGCCAGCGATGCAAGCTGGTCGCGCTCGCCGATCTCGCACGTTCGACAAGGCTTGCTGGAACTGGGCGGCCCCCTCGACCGGGCCTTCGGTTTCCACAACCAGCCGTGTCAGAGGACCGATCCCACCAGGTTGTCGGGATGGTTCTGGAGCAATCTCGCGCAAGGTGAGCTTGGCGGCGTCAAACTGGTTGAGCTGAAGTTGGACCAGTGCCTTGCGCGTCGACAGCCAGGGATTGGCGGGGACCTTGGCGAGCCCTTCGTCCAGTGGCTTCAGGGCCGACTCGATACTGACCGTTCTCCACGAGCCGCTGCGCACGTTCGGCGTAGGCTTCGACCTTCTGGCAGCACCACTTGTACTTCTGTCCGCTCCCGCAGGGGCAAGGCGAATAAGGGTCGACCAACGCCATCGTGGGCCTTTCTGGGAAAAGTCGTGTCGCGTTCTCATGGCCTCTTCGACACACTAGCAAAAGCCCGCGCGGGCCGTCTATGCTGATGCCATCGTGAGCCAGTATCGAAATGTCCGAGCCGCTCTTGTCCTTGGGGCCCGGGTCGGCCTCTCTACTCACCTTTTCCATGCCCGCCATCAGATGATCGAGCTCTGTTCCCATGCCAGTTGAGCCCGAGCCGACCGAAACAGCGAGAACCGCCCGCTTGGCCGCTCCCGTCTCCCCGGAGCACCCCGCCTCCGGACGGGCGATCCAGGGACGATTTCGCGCGAAGGACCGAACAGCAAGGTGCGCGAAAGCTCGGGCGCCCTTGATGCTGCCCTCTCTGGCCGCTGCGGTCCTGGTTCTCTGGTTTCACTCGACCCGGCCGCTGGCCTGGGGCCGGCTGCGGCCATCGTGCCTCGGCCAAACTTGCCGAGTCGCGGCTCTCGCCGCGAGCCAGGGCCATCATTCGCGACTTGCTCGAACCCGGCGAATCGCTGGCGGACGCCTCGACCTGGGCCGACGAAAACAGCCGCGACATTCCCGGCAGCGCCGGCTGGCACTTCGTCAACGTGCCGGTTTCGGCCGACCTTACGATCCCCGCGACTGCCGACGCGGCGGGTGCGTCGTCTCCAAAATCGCCGAGTTCCGGTCGATCCTTGTCGATCCGCACGCCCCGCGGTCACGGCGGCGGACGGCACTTCGGTTTTTCGTCCATCTAGTTCAGGACCTCCATCAGCCGATGCATGTCGCCGACCGGAACGACCGCGGGGGCAACAACCTCCAGCTCCGCTACGGACGCTACGACAACACGAACTTGCACCAGGTCTGGGATTCGGGATTACTCTACCAGGGCTTTCGCAACGAAGCCGAATTACTGCGTACCACTGGAAGATCTCGCCCATCAGCCCGAGTCAGGCCTCTGGCTCAATGGTCAGATCGAAGACTGGGCCGATGAGAGCCTGGAAGTCGGACGACGTGCCTACCTGATTCCGGGGACGAACACCGTCTTGAGGAGCGGCGACTCGCTCGGCCGCGACTACGAGCATGCCAACCTCCCACTTGTGACCGATCGGCTCGCTCGCTCGGGCGTTCGGCTCGCTTTTCTTCTCAATGAAATCCTCAGGTGACAACCCGCAATCCGGACATCGCCTCGACGTGCCCGCTCGTTTGCCCGCCAGCGCCGCTTGCCGCCCAACCGAGCTTACCGGCGCTTACGCTTTCTTCGGTCCAGCACTCTTCTTCTTGGTTGCGGACTTCTTGGGAGCAGGCGTCGAGCCTTGCTTTTCCGCTTGGTCGACCGGCTTATCCTCGTCGTCGACGCCATGCTCGAGCGGGCGCTCGCCGAAGATCTTGTCGAAGTTCGGGAAACCATACTTCCGCACGATCGGACCGCTCATGAGCGTGATCCCATGTGTTAAATCAGGCTGTTGATCGCTTCGCACTGGTGTTTCAAGGATGTCCGTGTTTTTTCGCGCTCGGACCACCCACCCTGGCTGCTTACTGGACTTGTCAATCGTCAATTACAACGTATTTTAACCTATACATGGGGATAGGTCCAATAGCATTCTGTGAATTCAAGCCCCGACTTTTCCGGTTAGGCACCCCGAAAGGATCGTAGCATATCCGTGTTCGGGCGATGAGGACGGTGAATCACTCCCGTGGAGACCGATCGGCCACTCACGCCTTGGCCTGGGCTTCGGCAAACGCCGAATCGAACAGCCGGCCGGCCGACTTGAAGCCCATCTTCTCCTTGACGAATCGAGCCGCCTCGGCCGCGCCGTATTCGCGATCCATGCCGCAGTCTTCCCATTCGACCGAGAGCGGCCCCTCGTAACCGATGTGGTTGAGTGCCCGCGCGATCTCCTCGAAGTTGACCTGTCCCCGGCCGGGCGACCGGAAGTCCCAGCCCCGGCGCGGATCGCCGAAATTGAGGTGCGACGCCAGGATGCCCGATCCGGCCGTCGAGCGTCCGGGCCGCGTCCTTGACGTGCACGTGATAGATCCGATCCGGGAAAGCCCGGATGAACTCGACCGGGTCGACCATCTGCCAGAGCAGGTGGCTGGGGTCGAAGTTGAACCCGAATTCAGGCCGGTGGTTGACCGCCTTCAAGGCTCGCTCGGCCGTGTAGATATCAAAGGCGATCTCGGTCGGATGAACCTCGAGCGCGAACTTGACGCCGCATTCCTTGAAGACGTCGAGGATCGGGTTCCAGCGGTCGGCGAACAGCTTGAAGCCCTCGTCGATGGTGGCATCCGACACCGGCGGGAACGAATACAAGCAAGTGCCAGATCGACGAGCCGGTGAAGCCGTTGACGACCTTGACGCCCAGTCGCTGGGCGGCTCGCGCGGTGTCTTTCATCTCCTGGATCGCCCACTCGGTCTTCTTCTTGGCGTCGCCGCGCATCGCCGCGGGTACCCAGTCGTCGGTGCGGGCGTCGTTGTGATCGAGCACGAGCTGGCCGGTCAGGTGGTTCGAGATCGCCCAGCACTTGAGTCCGTGCTTGCCGAGCAGCTCATGACGCCCCTTGCAATAGCTCGGGCTCGTTCAGGGCTTTCTGCACGTTGAAGTGGTCGCCCCAGCAAGGCAGCTCGATGCCGTCGTAACCCCATCGGCTCGCCTTCTCGGCGATGACTTCCAGCGTCAAGTCGGCCCACTGGCCGGTAAAGAGTGTCGTGGGTCGTGCCATGATGCGTTCTCCCAATCTCAGTAATCGTCAAAGGGTGGACCGACGGCGTCCATCGGGTCGATCGCGGCCGCGGGCAGAGGAGTGCGAGGGGACCGAACGGGTTCACACGGACAGGAAAGCAACTGGATTCCCCGGATCGCAAGATAGCGCTGGCGGCTGTCGTTGTCAATGATTTGACGGCTCGACGCTCGGTTCGTGATAATGCAGACGGCAAGCGTCCCAGTCTTTTCGATCGGCGGATTCACCACAACTCATGCCTCCGAAAGCCATTCTCTTCGATTTCGACGGCGTGATCGCGGATACCGGCAACCATCACATCGCCGCCTGGCAGCGGACGCTTGCCGTCATGGGATGGCAGATCGCCGACGAGGTCGCGGCACGGTCGGCGGAGATCGACGACCGCGAATTCCTGGCCGAGCTTTTCGCCGAGCGCGGAATCACCGAGGCAAGATCGAAGACTGGGTTCGCCGCAAGCAGGTGCTGACCGTTCAGCTGCTCAAGGATGCTCCCCGGCTCTTTCCGGGTGTCGTCGATCTGGTCCGAAGGCTTCAGGGGCGAGTCCGCCTGGCCGTCGTCTCGGGCACCTGGCGCGAGAACATCCAGGCCGTTCTGGACGCCGCGGGCCTGGCGGATTCGTTCGACCTGATCGTCGGCAAGGAAGACGTGACGGCGCGTCAAGCCGGCCCCCGACGCCACCAGCTTGCGCTCAAACGGCTCCGGCTCGTGGCCAAGTCGACGGTCGCCCTCGAAGATTCGCCCACCGGTCTGGCGTCCGCCCGCGCGGCCGGAATCCGCGCGATCGCCGTCGGCCATCGCCGCCCGTTCGGCGAATGGGTCGGCGACGCCACCTATATCTCGGGTTTCGAGCCGGCCTCGGACCTGTTGCAGCATCTGGGGTTGTGAGGTCGTCGATACCATCGGAATCACGCGAAGATCGCGTCAACCGCGATTCTCCACTTGGGAACACATCTCAACGATCGCAATCAACCATAGTCAAATCGTTCAATTCTCATCGTGTGCAGAAATGCCCACCGGCCTCCGCGCACCGCCCGGACACTTGCATTCACCTCTGGGGCATGGGCTTCGTCCTTCGGTCGTGCCGCCAAGTCGCCGGGCGAGCTCGGTTTCTCCGGCTTCGTTCCGCCCAGGGTCCGCCGGATGAAATCGAGCTGGAGCCGGGTGTAATGCGCGCCGCCGATTCCGTGGCGGGATGAGGGATAGATCATCAGCTCGAAGTCTTTGTTGGCGTCTTCCAGGGCCTCGACCAGCCTCATCGTGTTCCGCAGCGACACGTTGTCGTCGATCGCGCCGTGCAGGATCAACAGCTTGCCGTGCAGCCTGCCGGCCGCCCGCACGACCGATGAGACGTTGTAACCCTCGAGGTTGTCCTGGGGCAGACCCATGTAGCGCTCGGTGTAAATCGAGTCGTAATCGCGCCAGTCGGTCACCGGAGCGCCGGCGATTCCGGCCGCGAACAGGTCGCAGTGGGTCATCGCGTACGACGTCATGTATCCGCCGTAGCTATGACCGGCCATGCCGATCCGCGAGCCGTCGACATAGGGCTTTTGCTTGAGCCAGTTGATCGCGTCCTTGATGTCCTCGAGCTCCTGCACGCCCAGGTGCTTGTAGGCCGACCACGCCGAGACGGCCCCCTTGCCGCTGGCGCTGCGGGGGTCCATGAGGAAGACGACGAATCCCTCGTGGGCCAGCGCCTGATCCCACATCCGGCCCCCGCCCCACGAGTCGGAGACCGTGGGCGTATGGGGGCCGCCGTAGGTCTTGAACCAGACCGGGTACTTCTTGCCGGTGTCGAGGTCGGGCGGCAAGATCAGCTCGGCCTCGAGCAGGAAACCGTCCCTGGCCGGGATCTGCAGCCGCTCGCGCGGGCCGAATCGCAACCGCTTGAGCTCGTGCGACGGGTTGGAGTCGACCGTCCGGACGAGCCGGCCGTCGGCCGCGTAGAGCCGCTGCCGCGTCGGCGTCTTGATGTCGGACCAGCTCGACAGGAAGAGCTCGCCGTCCGGGCTCATGCTCACGTCGTGGCTGCCGCTCGGTCTGCGTCAGCCGCTCGATCGGGCCGCCGGGCTTGGTGCGATAGAAGATTCGCCGCCATCGGGTTGTCGCGCGTGCCGCTGAAGTAGATCCAGCCGTTCTTGGCATCGACGTGCTCGACACCGCGGACCTCCCAGGGCCCCGACGTGAGCTGGGCCTTCTGGCTGCCAGCGGCGTCGTAATGATAGAGATGCTTCCAGCCGTCGCGCTCCGAAAGCCAGAGGAACGTGCCGTCGTCCAGCCAGTGCACCGGCCCCGGGCTTTCGATCCAGGCCTTGGTCTGATCGCGGAACAGCCGCTTCACCGAGCCGTTGTCTTCGCCGGGCGTGAACTTGACGAAGTCGAGCCAGGTCTGGATGCGGTTCTGGACGTAGCAATAGGCAGCCGAGCTGTCGGGCCACCAGCCGACGTCGCTGATCAGGAACGAGTCGGCGGAATAGTCGGAGAGGTCGGCCCACTGGACCGGCCCGCCGGCGCTGGCGACCACTCCGAGGCGGACCTTCGGGTTCGGCTCACCCGACCGCGGATAGTGGGTCTTGTTCTAGCCGCCGCGGGCGTGACCGTGTCGTCCATGACGGTGTGAAGCGGAACGCCGGCATCGTCAAACTCCATGAACGCGAGCTTCTTCGAGTCGGGGCTCCACCAGAACGCCGGCCAGCGGCGGTTGAAGATCTCCTCGTAATAGACCCAGTCGGCATGCCCGTGGCGCAGGTCGTCGCGCCCCCCAGTGGTCAGCCGGCGTTCCGTCGGGCCGGCGATGTCGACGACGTAAAGGTCGAAATCGCGCACAAACGCGACCGACTTGCCGTCGGGACTGAACTGCGGAAACTGCTCACGCCCGGGATTGTTGGTCAGGCGGACCGCCGTCGAACCGTCGAACGTGGCGTAATAGAGGTCCTGCCCGTGCTCGAACAAGAAGCCCCGCTTGGCGGGGTCCATTTCGAACTTTCGAGGTCCATGTCGGCAGACGTCTGCGAGGTAATCGACCGCACAGTGCCGCGTCGAGCGAGCTCAAGCCGAGACAGGCCCTTGGCCAACGCTTCGGCGTCGACGAACGGCTGCGAGCGGCCGGTCGCGGCATGGACCTTCATCAGCCGGCCTTCCTTGACGGCCAGCCAGTGCTCGCCATCCAGCCAGCGCGGGGCGTCCGCGAAGCCTCCGCGCGTCCGGCCGCCGCCTCCGACGCCCGGGGTATCGAACGTGATCGGCCGCGGCGGGCCCACATTTTCCGGCAAGCGGCTCGGCAGCCGCGAGCGAGATCGGCACCGACTTGATCAGCCGCAGTCACCGGGAAGTCGCCGCCTGCCTTCAAGTCGGCGTCGAAGAAATTCCAGGCTGCCAGCCCGTCTTCCGACCGGGGCTCGAGCAGATAGACCGCCAGCGTGCCCAGCGGCTGGGCGGTGCGAACCACGAGCGTGCCCGCCGGAACCATTCGTGCCACACGCCTCGCCGTGGCTCACCTTCAGCTCGACCATGTTGTGCCCCTCGGACCGCCGAGGCGACTTCTCGATCGCGTCGATCTTGTAAACCTCGAGGTCGAGCTCGATGTCCTCGCGCAGCTCCTGGACGTCCAGACCATGCCGCTTGCAGATTCGCGATCGCCTCGCTGCACGAGGCGGGGATCAGGTAGGCGAACGGCCGAGCGACCGACTCGGTCCCCTCGAACTCGTTCATCAACTTGAGCGTGTAGTCTTTGGGAGCGTCGGTCTTGACCCGGCGGCCGTTTTCCTCGCGCTCGACAAAACCGAGCACGGTCGCCGGTTTGTCCGACGGCCTGCGCTCGCGACCGGATCGGCACCGAGATTGCCGCGGCGCTCTCGCCGGTCTGGCCTCGCCGCGCCGGCGCCTGCCGCGCCTGGGCCAGCAGCTTCACGATCTCGGCCTTGTGGCTCACGGCCGTTTGCAGGCAGTCGAGCACAAAGTCGCGCGTGGCCAGCACGCGCGTCTTGTACGGGGCGTGCGAATATGCCTCGGAGAGAATCGAAAGCCGGTTCCTCAATCCCACGTACGTCGTGCCGTACCGCCCCTCCGCCGGATAAGAGGTCCACTGCGTGTGGTCGCGATTGAAATTGCCATAGTAAAACGCCTTCATGTCCGGTCTGCTTTTCGAATGCAGCGGTCACCGCCGGGAAAAAACGTCTGCCGCATGAAGCCCATGATCCTGGGATCGCCGGCCGGGTTCTTGGGGCCGTCGTAGGTGACGATGTATCGGTGGTAGGAGCCGTCGGTCGTGTGCGTATCGATAAACAGATGCGGGTTCCACTCGTTCAAAAACCGCACCAGCCCCCGCGTCTCGGGTGCCTCCAGCTTGATGAAGTCGCGGTTCAAGTCGAGCCCGCGGGCGTTGGCCCGCTGCCCCATTCCCTCGTCGGGGCCGACCTGGCCGGGCCGATTGGTTTTCGAGACGCGTTCGTTGCCGTCGGTGTTGTAAATCGGCGCCACCGCGAGGATCAGGTCTTTCAGCAGTGGGGGATGAGGGGTGCCGAAAGCCTCGCGGAGCAACATCGGCAGCGCTTCCTTGCCGCAAACCTCGCCGGCGTGGATATTGCCGATGATCGAGGCAGACCAGCTTGCCCGAGCTGGCAGCCTGGGCGGCGCGTCTTGACCGGCGGATCGGCGACGATCAAGAGCGGAATCGACCGCCCTTCCGACGAACGGCCCAGCTCGGTGAGATGGGCGTTGGGCGTCGACCTTGGCAAACTCACGGCACCACGCGGCGACGTCGTCGTACCGGGCGGTCGCGCGATAATCGCTCCGCTCGGCGACCGTTTGCAAAACGTCAACTCTGCCTTTGTCCGCGACCTGACCAAACAGAGGTAACGCCAATGCGACCGAGCCGAATACATGAAACATCACCGGAAGTCCCTCGTGCGCTGAAACCAGGGGTGCGACCGTCAAACAATACGGTTGTCGGACCACGTCGATTCTCCGGCTACCAAACTATCCGACCGCGACCGCCAAATCGAGGGCTGCCAAATTTAGCGGTTCCGCGAGTTCTGCGTTTCCGTCTGTCCGCTCTACGTCTGTCATCCCGCATCGTGGCTCATCACCGAGAACTTCGGGCCGATTGACTGCTACAAGCCCTTCAATAGGACGCTCTTGGTGCTCCAGACTGGCTGGATTGGGTTCGTTTGGCGCATTTTCGCATTCGGCATTGGCTCCGCTTGTTGCGATTGCATGGTCGCCATTGGCTTCGTTTGGCGCCGGCGCGGGCTCAGCATTTGGTTGCAATACTTCAGCTGTGAGCAGGGTATCGTTTGTTTGCGCCGTAGCGATCGCGGCCGATAGATCGGCTGCAACGGTTGTCGCAAATCCAGAATTTCAGACCTCCTGACCTACAGAAGATGTATATACGAACACTAAACTTAGTAACTGCTGAATATCGCGTGGCTTGGGGGAATCGATGACTGCGATCGGCAGATGCGAGCTGGGAAGTGGAAATGGTACCTTCCGTGATTGCTCAGATCACCTGGCACTCACCAGGAGGAAGGTACCATTCCCCAAGCATTATTGCCGCTCGTACCGCACGGGGCCACCCGGGTTAGCGATGTCGTAAGCGTCGTGCGTCAGGACGGCAAGGTGATCTACCTTGTCGGCACTCAGGGACTGTTTTGCCACGATGAGAACGATCACCGTAGTTTTCGTTTATATACAGCCCAACTGATTGATCAGGACGCATGTCGTCAGATCGACGTTACGCGGGCTTTCGGCGTCACGAAGAGCAGTGTCGCTCGTGCGCTCAAGACGCTTCGTGCGGGCGGAGCCGAGGCGTTCTTTGCGTCTCGTCGTACGCGCGGTGCCTCGGTGATGACGCAGGAAGTGACGGCTAGAGCCCAGCAGTTGCTTGCGGACGGCTGGAGCCGATCAGAAACTGCCACCGAGCTGGGCCTCAAGCCCGATACGCTCCGCAAGGCGATCCAACAAGGACGATTGATTGAGCTGGCGTCGATTCAGCGTGAAGAAACCACGATCGACGCAACGATCGTTTCACAGCCGCCTGCCGCCACGGACAAGTCCACTCGGGCCGTCGAGGATGCCGTGGCCGAAATGGGTACAGGATGCACGCGACCGGATGAACGGGTTCTGGCAGCATTCGGATTGCTCAACGGCGCTCCGACCCGCTTTGAATCCTGCCGCGACGTTCCCTTCGGCGGCGTGCTTTGTGCCTTGCCGGCGCTGGCGGAGAATGGTTTGTTTCGACATATCCATGATTGCTTGAAGACTTTGTCCGGTTACTACACCACGCTGCACGTGATCGTTTTGCTCGCCCACATGGCGTTGTGCCGGATCAAAACGGCCGAGCAGTTGCAGTACCAGGCACCAGGTGAGTTCGGCAAGCTCTTGGGCTTGGACAGGGTTCCAGAGGTCCGTTGCCTGCGACGCAAATTGGCAGCCCTGAGCGTGGCCGACGGACCGGGAAAATGGGCTGGGGTACTCTGCCGAGACTGGCTAGAGGCAACGCCAGAGCTCGCCGGCACGTTGTTCATTGACGGGCATGTACGTCTCTACCACGGCAGCCAAACCGAACTCCCCAAACGGTACGTGTCTCGACAGCGACTTTGCATGCGAGGGACCACCGACTACTGGGTCAACGATATCCAGGGCCAGCCGTTCTTCGCGGTTGAGCGGCCGATCGACCACGGAATGCTGGAGGTGCTGCGTAGCGACATCGTGCCGCGACTTCTCCTTGACGTTCCCGGCCAGCCAACCGCGGACGAACTGTTGGCCGACCGCTATCGCGCGCGATTCGTGATTCTGTTTGATCGGGAAGGCTACAGCCCGGAGTTCTTCAAGGAGATGTGGCAGACACATCGGATTGCTTGCATCAGTTACCACAAATACCCCGGCGAGAAGTGGCCAACAGACGAGTTTGCGAAAGTGGAAGTCACGATGCCCACCGGCGAGCGAGTATCGATGCTCCTTGCGGAGCGCGGGACGTGGATCGGTGATCGGAAAAACGGGCTGTGGATGCGAGAGGTTCGGAAGCTGACGGTCACCGGACATCAAACGAGCTTGATCAGCTCGGCTTACGGTGCTTCGGGGATGGAAGATTGTGTTCGATTGTTCAGTCGATGGTGTCAGGAAAACTTCTTCCACTACATGATGGAACACTTTGCGATCGATCTGCTTAGTGAATATCGGACGGAGGAGATTCCTGACACCAAGCGACCTGTGGTCAACCCTCATTGGCGGGATTTGAACCGCCAGAAACAGTCCATCAAGTCTAAGCTGACGACTCGTCGAGCGCGCTTTGCCGCTCTCACGATGCACCCGGAATCGGACGAGTCCGCGCAAGCGAAGTGGGAGAAGCGCAAAGCGGAATTGATAGAGGAGATCCAGCAGCTCGAACACCAATCGACGGAAGTCGAAACCCAAATGAAAGCGACGTCGCATCATCTGAAGTGGAGCGAAATGCCGGAGCCCGACAAATTCCGGCGGCTGGCTCCGAGCCGAAAGCAGCTGGTCGATACTGTTAGGATGATCGCCTACCGGGCCGAAACCGCGATGGCATCGGTCGTGCGCGAGGCGATGGCACGTGGGGATGACGCCCGCAGCCTCCTGCGCGACTTATTTCGCTCGGAGGCCGACCTGCTTCCCGACCTGGAGCAGCAGATCATGCGAGTCCACGTTCACCCCATGTCAAATCCACGATCCAATCGAGCGATTGCACACCTGCTCCAGCATCTCAACGATGCCGAGTTCACTTATCCAGGCACGAATCTTCGGCTCCTGTACTCAATCGTGGGGGCCGTTGATTCTGCCAATCCGGTAGCAACGCAAATTCCCCCAGGTCCGGAGGTCTGAATTTTCGCCGGCCAGACGCAGTTTCAAAAGCAGTTCCAAGGTCCGGTTCAAAGCTCGGCTGGACGTCGTTTCATACCGCCGCAACAATTCGCCTGGCGCACTATCGTCAAACGCCAGGCGGTCTGTCGCCAGCGCCTTGATCTTGTTGTCGCGCTCACGGAGCACTTCAAGCCGCGCGGTCAACCCGGCTTTGGCGCGGGCCACGATCTCGGCAAGCACTTCACGTGCTTCGGCCGCGTCTTTGGGCAGGAACATCGTCAGTTTGCGGGCGACCAACTGGCTGCGGAAAATCACCTCCTCACGCGTATACAGCTCGTGGAGGATCTCCAGAAACGGATCGCCGGTGCTGCCGCGGATCACGAAGCAGGCCAGAAAGATGCGGGCAACATCGAGATCGTCGACGGCATCGATGGGCTGCATGCCCAGAAGGCGAATCGCCTTGAGTTTGTCAGGCGAGAGCCAGGCGAGGTCGCATTCCACCAGGGTTTCGAGCTCGGCCCAGCGGTCGAGCATCCACTGGCAGCCGGCTGCGCTTGATTGCAGCCGCCGCACGAGCAACGCAGGCTGATCGGGGTCGTCAGGGGTCTCGCAGAAGGACGTGCGTGGAACGGTGTCGCCGGCCGAACTCACTTCTCGAACCGGCCGGTGAGGATAGAAATTGATGGGGCCGCGATTGTCCCAGAACAGCCGCTTGCCGATTTCGAGAATCTCTTCCGCTCGGAGTTCGGCCTCTTCGATCCCGCCCTCGACAATCGGAGTGCTCGTCCGCGCATCCTGGGCACGCGTGACGCGGTCGAGCTGCCACGACAGCCGCACGCCGCGCTCGACGAGATATTGCTCGACCGAGTTGCGTGGCTGCAAGTCGGCCGTCCAATCGTCCAACCGTTCTTGCAGCGCCGCCGGATCCTCGTCGGGCAGAATCGCCTTTTCGGCCCGAAAACCGTGCTTGACGGCGTTGAACCGAGAGCGGTTGCGGCCCCATTCAGTTCGAGGGCCCGTGCTCTTCCTCGAATTCTGCCTGTTCGCATTGATTTGGGCTTCGGTGGCCATGATCTTCTCCTTCCTCTCTAAAATGAGGCTGCCCACCCAATGGGAAGCTGGTGAAAACGATAAAGACTCTGACGTCTGGGTGGGGGCAGCTATAATAAAGAAGATTGTCTGTGACAGGAGAATATGCGGGCAAAAGCCGCAGAAATATTGCTTATGCGAAAGGTATGTTTCGGATGAATGGTACAACCGGATTATCTGGGATGGGACGATCGTCGCGAACGGGATACATGCGCAGCAAGTTGCTCAATCGTTCGCTTATGTGTGCTCTCACGACGACCGTGACTCATTGGCAGCACGCCGATCCGGATCGCGAGCCGCGCCTTGAACTCGGCAATCCGTGGACCGCCAACGTGAGGTTCAAGCTTCCACCGTGCCACGTCCCAGCATCGATCTGCGCCCGAAGTACGTGTCCGCCCTTCTTTCTTGTTGTCGTCAAATCATTTTGGAACAGAAAGAAACGAAGGAAACGAAGAATTCGGGTGTAGAGATCAATGACCGATCAAACCTTCCTGGAGCTATTGCCGTAAGGCGAGTTATCATTCCACAACTCGGTTTACCATGCCATCTCTAGCCTAATTTCAGGTGCGGCTGTCATGCTTCGTTGCCTTCGTTTCCTTCTGTTCGAAGCCTGTCTGCACCAAGCGGAGAACGCGTAGGGGACAGACAATGCATGGTCAGCCGTGTCGATGATCACGGCAACCCTAACTATTTGACGCCCCAATCTTTTCAAATCACACACCAAGTGAAAAGGCTCAGCTCGAATGTGGAGCGGACAGAAATCGCGTCGCGAGCCGATTCTCGCGGGGATATTCATCCCCGCTTTGCATCCTGCAATTGTGAAGCGGCAGCCGGATTCCGGCCACGGCTATATTGCCGTGGCGAACAGCCCATGACCCTCTTGAAGGCGGTGCTGAAGGCGCTTTCGGATTCGTAACCCAGCGACAGGGCGATGACGGAAATGGGATCGCCGGAATTCGCCAGCCTGTCCCCGGCCAGCAACATGCGCCACCGCGTCAGGTATTCCATGGGCGACTTCCCAACGGTCTCTTTGAATTTCAGGGCAAAGGTCGATCGCGACATGCCGGCACACTCCGCTAGCTCGTGTAATGTCCAGCCGTAGGCCGGATCGTCGTGCATCGAGTTGATGGCCGCGCCCATCTGTTTATCGGCCAGGGCGAAGAGCCACCCTACGCCACCTTTCAACCCCTCCGCCAGATGCAGCCGCAGGGCCTGCACCAGCATCATTTGCGCAAGGTGTTGTGCCACCAGAAAGCCGCCCGGCTGCGGCTCGAGCAGCTCTTGCCTCATCCGCTCCAGAGACCAGCGCAGCGCCGCCTTGTCCGATTCTTTCCGGATATGCACAATCGGCGGCAGCACCCCCAGCAGAATTTCGGCATGATTGCCGGCAAGGGCGAAGTGGCCGCCGACCATAAAGCAATCCCCGCCGCCATTGTACGAGGTGATGGCACCGTTCCGCTTGGTCGCAAAAAGCGCAAGGGCGTCAACCGGCGGCAACGATAGATCGCTTGCAAGGCGGAAAGGTCGCCCACGTGGCAGCATGAAGCAATCCCCCGTCTTCAGGCACACCGCATCGGGAACGCCCTCCACGGACAGCCAGCACTGGCCAGAAACCAATGCGTAGCATTTGATGCCATCATGCTGGGGGAACTGGATGGACAAGTCTCCGCCCACATCAAAGCCGCCGGACATATAATTGCGCAGTTTCAGCAGTGACAACACATCTGAAAGCGGGTCCATCATCACTCCCGGAAGATCGCGATGAAAATACGGACTTCCAAGCATAGATCATAATTTCTCAACCGTCTATGTTGAGGCGGAAAAGGCGGAAAGGAAGGCGGAAAGGGCACTCGCTGCGTGGATTGCCGGAGGTGGAGGCGGAAAGGACACTGGTGAGGCGGAAAGGACACTCGCTGCGTGGATTGCCGGAGGTGGAAACCGAGGGCTTGCGCGGAGCATGGCGGTGTGGATCCATCGGATGGAATCACGTGCAATTCAGCGGATGAATTGAGGGGGTTGATCGAGACAAAAGACTTGGTCGGTGGTCTGACAAAAGGATCTGGCGTGGTTAGCTACTGCGGTTCGATGAAGTCGGGTCTAGGTTCGATCGGATTTCGCCTCGCGTCGTTGGAATTCCTGCGAGCAGGCTCGAAAAGGTGCGAGATGCGGGCGCAGGGCGACTACACTTCCGCCGAATCAGCGGACCGGCACGACCTCGACGCGTTTCAACATCCGCGATCGCGTCATCGCGCCGGACCACCCGCCAGGTTGACCACGTGCCGCACACCGAGGCGCTTGCTGATTTCCCGCAATTTCGCCCGCGTGGCCGCAAAGTAGCGGCCCAGCAACCCGCTGCCGTTGAGCTTTTGCATGCGCTGATTCCAGGTCTCGGCACTGCAACCCAGACGCTCAAAGATCCCGGCCAATTCCGCCGAGATTGTGGCTTTGCCCTGGCGAAAGAGTCGCCCGGAGTAATCGAGCACTTGAACATAGCTCCCGAGCGAAAAGCCTTGCATCATGCCTTCGCGGGCCGAATCCAAGCCACGGCGGTCTTCGATTGGACAAAGCCACAGAGAATCTTCCAGACCAGCCGCAGCTTGCGAGCCGGCAATGCTGCCGTCCTTCGCTGCTTCCAGTTGAGCGGTCGCACCTTGGGCCTCGACGTGCTCGAGGCGCTGTTTGATCGAAGTATGCTCGCTCGTTTCCGGGGTTTGCGCGACGTGGGCGGCGACCGGATTCAAATCGATGTAAACAGATGTCGCCAAAAGCGCTTCTTCATCGCAGACTGCCACGCTCTTAAAGCGCCCCTCGAAAAAAGTTCCGCGAGTTTTGTCCTGCCGGTTGGCCAGACGCGACAGTGGTTCCTTCAAGCACTTCATAAACCAGCTCAGACTTTGCAGCCGCTGGCGTGCAGTCGCGACCCACTGGGCGTCTTGAAGACGCCACTGAACCCAGTGCTCGGCAACGGGCATCGGCTGGCGCGACTCATCGCGGGGCGGAAAAAGCCGTCCCCAGCGTCGGACGACTTCCTCATCGGACCACGCTTGCGCAAGATCCGGATCAAGCCGCAACAGTACGTGCAAATGATTATCCATCACCGAGAAACCACCGACGGCCACCGCGAAGATCTCAGCGAGTTCCTCGAGCCTGTTCTCAATCCAATCCTTGCGGTTTTGATCGCCTTCACCGAGCAGGAACGCGCGACGAACGCAGCGCGTGATGCAGTGGTACCAGTGAGTAACCGAGGTATCAACCAATTGGGCGCGAGCGATTGTCATGAAGGATGTAAGCGTCCGAGATTTCCAGGGGTCTGCGCAGGGCAACGCCCGCCTGCTGACGCGCTGCGACCAAGGTCGCCGCGCCGCAGTGGGCTACGTCAGGATTCAAAGCGATCATGCGAGATCGCGACGTCTCATATGGTCAGTCGTCGTCGTCGCGCCTCGCGACGCTGATCCCGACTCCGCGCCTTCTGTCGCGACTCCTCGACACGATGGTTCAGCACGTGTTCAGGATGCGCCAGCGCCCAACGGTCCGGCAGCAAGGTTTCGAGATATTCCCGACTCGAGTCCACAGAGAGCTGAAGGATCACGCCACGCAAGTACGCCCAAGGCTCGAGCCGATGACGCTTCGCCCCCGCGATAATCGTGCACAGGACGGCCGCACGCGAGCCCGCCTCGTCGTTCCCCAGGAACAACCAGTTCTTGCGACCGATGGCCTGGTCTCTCAGCCGACGCTCCGACACGTTGTTGTCGATCGTCAGTCGGCCGTCTTGCGTGTATCGGCACAGCGCCTGCCATTGGTTCAATGCGTACGTCACCGCCTGCGCCAGCGCCGATTTGGGCAAGAGCCGCGACGAGAGCCGATCTAATTCCTCGCGAAGACGGTCCAAGATCGGCACGGCCTCCGCTTGACGCAGCCCGCGGCGCACATCGTCATCCAGCGGCCGGGCTCGGTCCTCGACGTCGTACAGTCGCCTGATCATCTCGAGAATCAGCGATGCTTCCGCCGGAGACGATGACCGCGCATCGTAGAACTTCCGGCGCACATGGGCCCAACAGGCCACTTCAATAATTTGGCCGCCGGAGCCTGTGAAAATCCCGTCATACCCGCTGAAAGCGTCCGCTTGCAGATACCCGGCGTAGTTCGCCAGGAACTCCGCGGGCCCGTCACGCTTGCGATTCTCAGTGAAGTCGTAGACATCATAGGGAAACTCGGCAGGGCCGATATACACCCAGAACCGCCCCTTGTGGCTTCCCCCTTTTTCGCCCCCCAACACTGTCACCGGTGTGTCATCGGTCCAGATCACCGGTCCCTTCCGCACCAGTTCTTTCTCGAGTTCGTAGAGGGGCCGAAGCAAGTCAGCGACGTTACGAACCCAATCGCAGAGCGTGCTGCGTGACAAATAGAGACCATGGCGAGTCGAGATATCCTCGAACCGATACAGCGGCAAGTGGTCGGAGAATTTGGAGACGACCACTTGAGCAAGAAGGCCGGCTCCCGCGATGCAGCCGCTTACAGGACGCGGGGGAGTCTCGGGGGAGACCACACCGTCGCGGCAGTGCGAGCAGGCATACTTCGGCAAAACGTGGACGTGCATTTCAAAGTGGGCCGGGATGAACTCCAGGACGCGTGCCTCATCATGGCCGATACATGCCTTGGGTTCACCGCAGTGCGAGCAGATTTTCTCGGCCTCGGGCAGGTCGTGCTCGATGCGAACTTGAGGCAGTTGATCGTAGTCCGGCTTACGTGGCTTGCGTTTCCGTGCTGGTGTGCCGCGATCGCTGGCGGGGGGCTCGGGCGGCAGGATAGCGCTTGGGTCCGCATCAAGCTCAAAGAGGTGTCCTTGGCCCGGCGCCTCGATCAGCCGTTCCCGCCGTGGACCAAAGACGTAGCGGCGGAGCAGCTCGATTTGCCGACGCAAGTCATCGACGACTTGTTGGTGTTCTTGGGCGGCTTGATCATGAATCTGCGCGGCTTGGTCGAGCGCAGCCTGGAGGTCCTCGACATGCTGAGCGAACCTGTTCAACAGGTCGTGACACTCACGTGGATCGGTCGGCCATGACTCGGAGGTATTCATGGCCGAATTATAGCGCACTTATACGATACTACAAGGGGGAAGCGATCGATTTTTGAGTTTCTTGGGTCGGCCGCTGATAGCGTCTGCGTTGCCGGGCGGAACGCAAATCGATGCCCGAGAGAATCAGCGACAATTGGGTCGCCGTCATTTCGATCGATCTGGCGTCATGGGGAACCGCTGGGAGCTGGAACGTGCCCGGGGTCTCGAGACGTTTGTACCAGATGGCCAGACCGTCACGATCCCAATAGAGGATCTTGAGTCGGTCCCGACGCCGATTCACAAACAAGAATAAGTGGCCGGAGAGTGGATCCTGGCCAAAGGCGGTGGTCACCAACCCGGAAAGGGCGTCGAAGCCTTTGCGCAGATCAGTAGCCGGAGCGTGAAGGAACACGCGGACAGGATGAGGGAGGCTGATCATCTGGAGCCTCCGGAATCGGTCCTGGCTGCGGCGATCGAGCGGACCAGTCGGCAGGCCAAACGGGGGTTATCCGTTGGGATCCGCAGGCGGACTCCGTTGGGAAGGTCGGCCTCGATCGGCAGCGGTTCGTCGCGAGTTCGCTCGTCGAGGCGTACGGTCACGGGCAGGAAAGCTGATGGGGCGGGTAACGCTGGGCACTGATCTCGAGAATCCATGAGCCGGAAACGTCGCTTCCAAGCATGGAACTTGGAGCGGGCGATCCGTTCCTGGGCGCAGAACCGCTCGATTGTCAAGCCGCTCGTCTGCTGGCGGCGAACGCGATCGCGCCAAACATCGTGAAGCTTGGGGTCGGGGCGCCTTGCCATCGGGTAGACTCCTGGAATGGGACGAAGTAGTCCGCTTCGCAGGCTACCAGACCTGACAAGGATGGTTATCTCGGACGCTTACGGCCGAACGACTCCTTCAGGAGGTAAGCTTTGTTCAACCGCCGGTTGGCCCCGAACAGCAGCTTCAGCGCCTGTTTTCCTTCGACGGTGAGGTTCTCCCAACGGGAGAGCAAAGTGTATTTCTGCCCCTTGATGAAGCGACGGTCCTTCCCCGAGAGGCGCGTGTCAGCAACAGCCAACGACGGTACCACTTTTTCAGCGATGTGGGGACCAAGCTGAAATATGCGGGTTGCAATGAAGCGGTCCCGGTCGGAGTCGACAGTGATATTTTCTCGAGAATCGGCTTGACGATATGCTGCAGCGATCCGTAGATTTCTTCAGCCGACGTGGCCGCATCGTCCGCAGAGATCAGAGTTGCCATCGGCAATCTGGATAAAGTTTAACGAGTTGCCCGCCGGCAACTGTTCCACTTGGGATCACCACCACATCACCCCGTTTTGCTCGACCACGATCCGCAATCCTATCCTTATAAGAGCATATAAGATTACGGGTTCCTCTTCTCTGTCCCCAACGCCACGCCAGATGCGTGCCGCATGGTATGCACACATATGCAAGCGTAGGTCTCGATCTCGGGGAGCACAGTCGTGCCGGGTATTCAGTTCGCCGAGGTCCGAGCTAGGATCGCTCTGGCTGACGTCCTCGACTTGCTCGGCTTCGTCCCCTGCGAGTCCTCTGGGGATCAGGTGCGCGGCCCGTGTCCGATCCATCATTCGATCTCACCATTGAGCCGCAGCTTTTCCGCGAATCTAAAAGGACATATCTACAGATGCTTTAAATGCGGATCATGCGGGAATCAACTGGATCTGTATGCTTCATCGACTGGGCTGAGCCTCTTCGAGGCGACCATCGAGCTGTGCGAAAAACTCCATCGAGAGGTCCCTTGGATGCTCAATGGCACATCCCCACAACCTCGGCCGGCCGATCGCCTCGCCCCACAGCCACGGCACGACCGCGGGCCAGGCCGGCGAGCTGGCTCAGTCCCTGATGAGAGTGATCAAACGGATCGCGCCGCAACCGCTCCGCTGGTACCCACTGGCCTCCCAAAGTGGTACCCTTTCTGACTGGAACCGACACCTTGTGATCGTAGAACGTTCGCCGAATCCTCCCGCAGGCCCCACATGCCGTTTTTTTTCCCGGCGCACGAGGCGAACAAGACGTGCCTTGGGATCTCCGAAGAGACCGCGAACCGCCGGTTCCGGACGGAATCTGGGGAAGCAATACGCATCATCAAGCCGGCGTTTTTTTCGCATTCGTTCATCATGCCAGTTCATTCCCCTTGAGAGAACGATGGAAAACCCCTGAAATCAAGAGGCCAGCAGGCCATCAGACGCGTTATTTCACCCACACACTTTGGAGAAGAGCCTATTTTAGATTCAGAACGCTTGCCGTCTCGAGCGTCCATGCCGACGTCCCGAACGGACGGTCCCGGCGCACTGAATCCCGAATGTTCCCAAGCTCGATGTCGGCCGTGACCGCGTTGACGCCCTCCACCCACAGCGTCCCACGGGGCACGGTGCCCGGCTCGAGCCGCACCGGTGCTCGCGCAGGCGCCGAAAGCTAGCGCAGACTCGACCACGGCCATTCTTCGGCTCGCCCAACCAGCCCCGCTTGCAGAGGATTGCGCTCAATGTAGCGCAAGACAGACAACAGGTGCTCATCTTCCTGGATGGGAAATGCTTTGAATCGACCCTGCCAGACGTGACCGCTGGATCGATAACGAGCCAGGTAGCGACGCACCTGTGTGGTCATCAGCCAGTGCATCCAGCGGCTCACCTGGCCGTCCTCGCGCGGCCAGAGCGCCAGGTGGAAGTGATTGGGCATCAGGCAATAGGCCAGGATGCGCATGGGGGTGCGAACACTCGACTCCGCCATCAGGTCGAGGAAAGCGTCGTAATCGTCGGCCCCGTGGAACACCGCGCCCGCGCGTTCCCCCGGTTGAGGACGTGATAGGTGTAGCCTCCTGAGCAAGATCGAGCGGTTCGCGGCATGGTGCGGTCACAGGAGGTGAAGTGGAGGCAATCTCCCTATATTGTCCAAAGCTACGAATAAAATAGCAATGTCCCCTTTCCCCCCCCCTTTCCCGGGCTCTTTGACAATGCGTTATCTGAACGGCCCGACGGGGGCCCTTGTCGACACGGTGCTGGGGCGTGAGAGCGCGGGCGGCACGATCGCCTGGTATCTGCCCGACCGTCTGGCGACGATCCGCGACCTGATCAACAACTCGGGATCAATCATTGATCATGTCGATTACAGTGCCTTTGGCACGGTGCTGGACGAGTCAAGTCCCTCCAACGGCGATCGGATGATGGGCTTTGCGGGCATGGAGCGGGATACTGTTACCGGAGTGAACTTGGCAGTTGAGCGCGAGGAGAATCCGCGGACGGGGAGGTGGGATAGTCAGGATCCGTTGGGGTTCACGGCGGGGGATGCGGACCTTTATCGGTACGTCGGAAACTCTTCAACGGACGCAACTGATCAAACAGGTTATTTTGATGATCAAGACCCACCGGATATCCAGTTTCCACCGCCGTCGCGACCCATCGGGCCGGTTTCGCCATTACCAGCTCCGACGTCGTTGTTCCCCCCGGGGTATGTCTCAGCGACATCGTACAGTGGCCTTCTAACCCGACTAACCTGCCTTCGCCTCCCGACAATTGGGTGCAGGACCCAGACGTCCAAAATGCCATACGGCAGGCTTGGCACGACAATGTGCGTTTTGGCAACGAGCAAGGCTTTTGGGCCCTATGGAATCCGACCACAGGGGACGTGACGATCACGCGGAGCGGACACGGGCGAAAGGGACGGGCGAAAGGGAAAGTTCGGGTTACTCTTCCACAGGACATATCCCCGGTTTCGGATGACGACCCCAATCGGCAATCGGGCCAACCGCTGACCGGCTATTGCATTATTGGTCAATTTCATACGCATCCCAACGGCTCTCCTGATCCAACCGGTGAGGACAAAGATAGCAAGGAGCATATTAGGGTGCCGACCCACATAATCACAGGGCCTGATGGACCGGCCGTGCCCTACTGATGTTCTGCCCGACAAGTGGGCAGGCAGGGCCGATCCCCTACCATAACTTGGAACGCGCTGACAGAGTCGATAGCACAGGAGGCCTTGCATGTTGAGAATCTGTGCATTTGCGACGTTTTTGGTAGCTGCGTGCGGATATTATTTCGCGGAGGAACAGCGATTCTTCCCAACTGGAGCGTTTGGCGAAGATGAGGATGACGACGGCCGCAAAGTCGAGCGTTACACGGGGTACCTGAAGGCGATGGGCGAGCCATCCCTATGGGACCTTGCCAAGACCGACCCGAACATCACTGCGTATCGCTTACTTTGGTTGCCGTCGTTCCACTCTCCAATCGCCGTTCGGGCTGTCAAATCTGATAAATCTGTCCTCGTCCACATCGTGAAGCTCGACGGTACTGGGGGCGCGAAACCGGGCCAAGTGGCCGCGAAACGCGAACGTAAAATGACGGATGACGAATGGACGGTACTTCAAGTGCTTCTTGAGAAGTCAACGTATTGGAGACTGAAGAAGTGGGTCAAGACAGACCTGGCTTCGGGAATAGTCATGGACGGTGATCGCCTTATATGCGAGGGCGTTGATGGTGGCCGTTACCACGTCGTAGACAGGTCTGATCCCGAACCCGAGTACGAGAAAATGTGTAAGTTCCTTCTTGGGCTCTCTGGGATCGACATTCGAAAGGCGTGGGCGGAATATCATGATGAAGCCGAATAATTCCGTACGCCTCCCGCAGCTTCCCGCAACTAAGGAATTGGTTCGGTGACACCATACTCAATTGGCGGAGGTTCGCGAAAACCACGAATGAATGAATGCGCAAAGAGGAATCTATTATTGCGAAAAGGCGGGGACGGGGGCTGCGAAGAGGAATGACTCCAGGAAGTGAATCGCTTCTCACCTATTGAATGTCGGAACAATTCAACACTGAATCGTATGAGCAACGTGCGAACTGACGCCGTCACTCCCATCGAGCGTCGTCCTTCCGGTCGGAAGATCCTTTTTGCCTCCGCCCATTCCATCCTTGATTTTTCCAACGGCGCATCCGTCGCCACGCTCGATTTGCTCCAGGCACTGACCAACCTCGGCCTGGAATGCCAGGCATTCTGCACCGCCAAGCTGGATCTCAACGAGGACGTCTGCTTCGAGAAGCTTGTCGGCGACCTGCACGAGCCCTTTCAGGTCCGTCCGTCGGCGTGCGGGGATAGTCACGCGAAGATCCTCTACACGCGCCGCCATCAAGTGCCGATTACGCTCATCCGGCTCGATTCGACCCGGCACATACAGCAAGGTCCGGAAGAGGTCGGCACGATTCTGCAGTTTTTTCAGAGCTTCCTCGAGGTCTACCGGCCCGATGTGCTGCTGACCTATGGTGGCGATCCGGTCACCCAGGGAATGATGGCGCTGGCCCGGCGCCGCGGAACGTCCGTCGTCTTCGGGCTGCATAACTTTCAATACGTCGATCCGCGGGCCTTTTCGCAGGTCGATTATTGCATCGTGCCGTCCGAGTTCACGCGGCGGCACTATCAGGATAAACTCGGCCTCGACTGCCAGGTCTTGCCCCATCCGCTCGACTGGGATCGGGTGCGCGTCACGCGCCGCGACCCGCGGTTTGTCACGTTCGTCAATCCGGCGCCCTACAAGGGGGCGTACCCGTTTGTGCGGATCGCCCAGGAGCTGGGCCGTCGCCGGCCCGATATCCCGCTTCTGGTGGTCGAGAGCCGGGGGACCCGGCACACGCTCGGCGCCTGCGGACTCATGACCGCCGATCACCCCGATATCCAGGTCATGCCGATCACGACCGATCCGCGGCGGTTCTGGAGTCTCACCAAGATCCTTCTCATGCCCTCGCTCTGGTGGGAAACGCAGGGGCTGGTCGCGGTCGAGGCCATGATCAACGGCATTCCGGTCGTCGGCTCAGATCGCGGCGCCATCCCCGAAACGCTGGGCCAAGCCGGCATCGCCCTGCCATTGCCCGAACGGCTCACGCCGGTCAGCCGTATTTTGCCCACGGCTGAGGAAATGGAGCCGTGGGTCGAGGCCATCATCCGCCTCTGGGATGACCCAGCGTGGTATCAAGAACAAAGCATCAAAGCCACGAATCAGGGGCAACTCTGGCACCCCGACCGCCTCCGGCCGCTGTACGCCGAG
Organism: uncultured Isosphaeraceae bacterium; assembly: GCA_963850935.1. Classification (GTDB taxonomy): domain Bacteria; phylum Planctomycetota; class Planctomycetia; order Isosphaerales; family Isosphaeraceae; genus CAWFRS01. The sequence continues at coordinate 95,938 of CAWKNT010000009.1, read as the reverse complement.
TTTTTCCAGAACGTGCAACAACAGCCCCGTCCGCCAATGATGGCCGCGGCCAGCGAACCGGTCCCGGCCGGCAGGCCCATCCCCGCCCCGAACGGAACAGGCCGACGTGCGACCAACTCCAACGTCCCGCCCCTATCGTTCGTCGTCTGCGTGTCGGACAACGCGATCCTCAAAGCCAATCTGCAGAGGTCGCCGTGCCTCGCCGGGCCGGGCTCGCCGCACGAGGTCCTCGCGATCCACGACGCCCCCAGCGCCGCGGCTGCGATCAACCTGGCCATCCCCAAGGCCAGGCACCAATGGGTCGCTTGCGTGCATCAGGATGTGTTCCTGCCAGATGGTTGGGACCGACGCATTGCTCAGCAGCTCGAGGAGGCCGAGCGACGGTTTGGGCCGATCGGTGTTGTTGGAGTGTATGGTGTCGGTGAGGTGATCGTGTCTGATGATCCGACGCAACGGCTTGGTGCGATGCGAATCGGCTGGGTAAACGACCGCGGCCGTTTGCTCCGCGATGGACCCGAGCTGCCGGCTCGCGTCGCGACGCTTGACGAGCTGCTTTTGATCGTGCGGCGCGATACGCCATTGCAGTTTGATCCGAACCTGGGCTTTCATTTCTATGGAGCCGACCTATGCCTACAGGCCAATGAGCAGGGATTGGCCGTTGTAGCTCTTCGTGCGCTTTGCCATCACAATTCACGCGGCGTGGGATTGCCCGAGACGTTTTATCGCAGCGCGGAGGTGTTCGCCCGCAAATGGAGCCACCGGCTGCCGTTCGCCACACCGTGTGTTATTATCGACAAGGGAGGTGAAGTTTACCTGTTGGGCAACGCTGTGGATGGGACGGGATCGATCGCTCAGGCCGAGCATCGCCATGTGAGGGGGTCAGCGCCATCCGCTCTCATGGCGTCGCCACCGTCATGTCGGTCGTGACCACGTGTGGTCAGACCGTGGTTCGGACGGGGTCACCCCAACCTCGCACGTCAGTGCGACACCGTGCCATGGAAATCGGGCTGACGCCCGAGGCTGGAGGGCGTTCGCCCCGTTTGAACCGTGCCATGGAAATCGAGCTGACGCCCGAGGCTGGAGGGCGTTCGCCCCGTTTGAACCGTGCCATGGAAATCGGGCTGACGCCCGAGGCTGGAGGGCGTTCGCCCCGTTTGAACCGTGCCATGGAAATCGAGCTGACGCCCGAGGCTGGAGGGCGTTCGCCCCGTTTGAACCGTGCCATGGAAATCGGGCTGACGCCCGAGGCCGGAGGGCGTTCGCCCCGTTTGAACCACGCACTCACGTGCGTGGTCACGTCACGCGCCGGACGCGCCGGGACGCGCTGAAAGGCGCGGTCATGGTTGTCACGGCCACGGGTCGTGAGACCGTGGTTCGGACCGGGTCACCGCCAACCTCGCACATGAGTGCGATCGATCGACGCGTTCTGGCCGGCGTCCGAGGCTCTCGGTAGTCTACATCTAATGCGCAACGACCCATCACCACTTATCTTGTCTTTCACTGGGCATCAGTCGCGAGTGTATTCTCCGGTCGTCCGCTTGGCGATTTCGCGCTGGGCAATGCCGTTCCCGGTCGTCGTCCTCAGGTATTTTTCGGTGTCATTCGGTGCTTTCGGTGGTTAGATCTCCCTGTTTTCCTCCGCGGTGAGTTTCAGCCATGAGTCGCAACGCTGTCGGTGGGCTCGCATCGATCATCGCCCCGTGCTGGAACCAGCTCGAGTTCACCCGGCAGTGCATCGCCGCACTCGTGCGCCACACCCGGCGGCCGTGGGAACTCATTGTCGTCGATAACGGATCGACCGATGGAACCGCCTTTTACCTGAGCGGTGTGCAGGATGCAGCCGCTGTGCCGGTCATCGTCATCTCCAACAAAGAAAATCGAGGATTCCCGGCGGCTATCAATCAGGGATTGCAGCAGGCACGCGGCGAATACCTGGTGCTGCTCAACAACGATGTGGTCGTGACGGATGCGTGGCTTGATCAATTGATTGCGCTCGCCGAGATGCGAGTCGAGTCCGGCGCCGAAGGCAACCCCCCACCCTACCCTCCCGCACAAGGGGGGAGGCATGTGAACGCGCACGCGAGTGTCGAGAGTAATGGCCGGGGCACGATGATTCAACCTGGCGAGCTGCCCAGCGTCGCAGGTGTCGATTCCGCGATGGAGAACTCGGACTCCGATTCGGCGTCGCGATCGCTGACCTTGAATTCGCCCAGTGCCAATGAAACCGACCAACGAAGGACCAAGGACGATGGACCAAGGACGAGTCTGGTTGGCCCGATGTCGAATTACGCCACACCGCCGCAATTGGTCGAGAACGTGCCTTACCAGAGTCTGGATGAAATGCACCGCTTTGCCCGCAAATGGCGCGATGAGCATCGTGGGCGGTGGTTTATCGTACCGAAGCTGTCCGGATGTTGTTTGCTCATGAAGCGGGCTGTTTATGAGAAGATCGGTGGGCTCGACGAGCGGTTTGGGTTGGGATTCTTTGACGACGACGATTTCGCCGAACGGGCCCGGCGGGCCGGGTTTGGGCTGGCGGTCGGCCACGACCTGTTCGTTCACCATTTCGGCAGCCGGACGTTCATCGGCAACGGAATCGATAGCGAAAAGCTGCTCGATGACAACGCCCGACGATTCGCGGCAAAGTGGGGCAAATCCGTACCCAAGGGCCGCCGCGTCGCGCTCGAGCCATGGTCGAGCTGCCCAGAATTTTTTGCGGATTCGCAGCGCGCATTTGCACCCCGGGTCGACGACGCCAAGAACGCGGCGCTCGAGCCGAATACCATTGGCCCGCTGCCGCTGCCGAAGCTTGCCAGCCGGAAATCAAACGGGCCCCCGCTCGACGTACCTGTGGTCCGAACGCTCAAGACCAGTCTGACGGTCATCGCGCGGAACGAGGAGGAGAAACTTCCGCGCTGCCTCGAGTCGGTGGCCGGGCTCTTTGACGAGATCATCGTCGTCGACACCGGCAGCACCGACCGGACGGCCGAGATTGCCCGTTCGTTCGGAGCAAGAGTGTTTGATTTCCCATGGGTCGATGATTTTGCGGCGGCACGCAATGAGGCACTTGCCAGGGCGACTGGTGACTATGCGTTCTGGCTCGATGCTGATGATGTGGTCGAACCAGCGGAGCGGGAAAAGCTCAGGCTGCTGCTGAACGGACTGCGGCGCGGCGATGAGGCGGGTTACGTCGTTCGCTGCGCGTGCGACCCCTCTCCCGATGGCGCTGGCGGCGAGACTGTGGTCGATCATATCCGGCTCTTTCCCCTGCGGCCTGACGTGCGATGGACGTACCGCGTGCACGAGCAGATCCTACCGTCGTTGCGGCGGGCGAAGGTCCCGGTGCGCTGGACCGATCTGATCGTGCGGCATACGGGCTACGCCGACAGGGAATTGCGCGAGCGGAAGCTCGACCGCGATCTGCGGATCTTGCATCTCGAGCTGGCAGAGCGGCCCCAAGATCCGTTTCTACTCTTCAACCTGGGGGCCATCGCCGTGGAGCGGCGTAAATGGCAAGACGCGCTGGGCTACCTCGACGCAGTTTGGCCGGCTCGGCGCGAAGTGATTCGATCGTGCGTAAGCTGTATGCCTTGATTGCCCGGGCGCACCAGATGATGGGGGACAGCCAGCAGGCGATCGAGACCTGCCTGGACGGGCTGCGGCTCGATCCTGAGGACGCAGAGCTCTGGTTTCGCATGGGAGTTGTTCATCGGCATCGGGGCGAGTCGGCCGAGGCCGAGCATGCTGGCGGCGGATCCTGGGCCTGAAGCGTCCCGACGCGTTTTGCAGCGTGGATCAAGGGATCTTTGGCCACCTGCCACGGCGCAACCTGGCCGCGCTGGCGGCCGAGCGGGGTGATCACGCCGAGGCTGAGCGGCTGTGGCGCACGGTGCTGGCCGAGTGCCCGGGCGACCGAGAGGCGACGGCACAACTGGAACGAATAAGACGTGCAAATCCGAGACAGTGACACTCGCCTGAATAGGCCCCTTATTCGTGGCGCAGGGCGTCGATCGGATCCATCAGGGACGCGCGGCGGGCCGGGTAGATGCCGAACAGGATGCCGACGCCAACAGAGACGCCGAATGCCAGGATCACCGACTGCAGCGTGATAATCGTCTTCTGATCCGGCACGAAGTAGACGATCATCCGCGGAATCCAGACGCCCAAGAGTACGCCGGCCAGGCCGCCGACGCCGGATAGGAGCACGCACTCGATGAGAAAATGCTGGATGATGTCGCGCCGCTTGGCGCCCAGCGCGCGGCGGATTCCGATCTCACGGGTTCGCTCGGTCACGGTGGCCAGCATGATGTTCATGATGCCGATGCCGCCGACCAAGAGCGAGATCGAGGCGATCGTCCCCAGGATGATGCTGAACTGACGGGCCGAGCGCCGGGCCTGCTCCAGAAGGTCGTACGGCACGGTCATCTGCACGTCTTTCTCCGGGTGGTAGGGCTCGTAACTCGCGGTCAGTACTTTCGCCGTCGGGGTCACCTCGTCGATCGATTGAACCTGGACGGTGAGCTGAGTGAGCTCCGTTTCTTCGGCGCTGAAGCGCCCGGAGCGAAAGTCAATGATCCGCTCGCCGAATCGGAGCCGGCAGGTGTTCAGAGGAATGTAAACGTCGCGATTATAGTCCTGCCCGGCGAGGCTTCCGCCCGAAGCAGCGGTGCTGGCCGCTCGCCGGTCACGCCGACGATCTTGTACGCGTCACTTCCCAGGGCGATCGTCTCGCCGATCGGGTCCTGGTAGGGGAAGAGGGCCTCGGCCGTCGCGTGCGCGAGCACGGCGCAGTTGCGATAGAGCGTGTCATCGGACCGCTCGAGAAAGCGACCCTTGGCGACCTTGAGGTGATTGAATTCGGCGTACTCGTGAGTCGTGCCGACGATGCGGCCGTCGAAGGCGTTTTCGACAGAGCGGATCTGTTTGCGGATCTCGCGGACCGGCAACACGCCGCTTTATTGTCGGAACGGTCTCAACGATGCGCTCGTAGTCGGCGTACTTGAGGCCGAAGCGAAGGATGAGCGGTGCCTGCCGGCCGGAAGCGGCCTGGGCGTCATCCGACGGCTTGACCGAGCGGAGTATGATGTTCGTCGCGCCGAGCTCCTCGATGCGGCGCTGGGCATCGCGGCTGGCCCCTTCCCCCACCGCGAGCATTGAGATCACCGCCGCCACGCCGAAGATGAGGCCCAGGGCCGTCAGGCCCGAGCGGAGCTTATGCAGCATCAGGCTCTTGAGGCCGAGTCTAAGCCCCCGCCAAATGCGTCCCATCGCGAACGGCTCCTGAAATAATAAGCAGACCTACATGCCGGCTACCGTGGCGTTCGTGAAATGAGTACCAGGCCACATAGCAGATGACTGCTTCAGCGACCTCCTCCAACGTTCCGAAGCTTCCGATGAGGTGTAGCGTCGGTCTCCTCAGTCCTGTCGCTTCACCATGGCATCCACCCACACCGGCACATAGGGGGGAATGCAGCCCTTAGACACTGGCCAGTCGTGGTACAGGCCGATCTTCTCGCCAATGGCGATGGCGCGCTTGCGGTGCTTGGGGTGGTGGATGCCAATTGCGGCAAGCGTGTTGTTCATTGTCCACTGCACCTCCGGCATCGCCTTCGGCATCTCTTTCTCGATGCGATCGAGCAGCGCAGGCAGGTCGAGGCCGTCAGCGCCCTTGTTCACGCGGCTGGCCGTGAGGTTCCAGCCCGCACGGGCGGCCCAGCGATCCTTCGCCATCATCCACTTCTCACGCAGCACGTCCTTCTCGGGATGTTGTGCGACGACATAAGCGTTCAGCCAGTCTGCCACCTGCGCAGGTGGTGGAGCGGGTCAACTTGTCGAGTTCGTCAGCGGAGAGCGACTTGGGCTTGATGATGAGCATGGCGAGGAGTTGCGCTTCGACGTTGCCGGTGTCCCAGAGATTGAGCGCGAGTTCGTGATCAGTCTTGATCTTCTTGGCCATTGCGCGGATGTCGCCAAGTTTCACGCCGAACTGGTTGTCGGGTGCGCCGGCCTTCGTGTTGTGGGCACGCCGAGCGTCGTCGCCGAGAGACTCAAGCCGTGCGAGGATTTCATTGACGGTCATGCCGACGATTATACGCGCAACTCTAAGCAAGACAACCATGCGCGAACTCAAGTGGCCGGAGTCACGGGCACCCGAGCCGCCGCCGGACGATGCCGACCGGCGCGGGAACCTGCAACTTCTGGAAATCATCCAGGAGAACACCGAGTACGCCTTCTGGTCGGCCGCCAAAGAGTCGCTCGTCGCTCCCGCGCACGGGAATCACACTCTGGGCCACGGCGTTCGTGCGTTCAAACTCTGCGGATCTATCTGACGGCCCTGAGCAAGTCAAACCCGCTGGAGTATTGTCGACAGATCGGGGGGTTCCTCGAGGTTCACCCGATGAGTACTGGAATCACGGAATGGCGCCCGAGGCTCGGATGAGCGAGCGGCTGTTACGCGTGCGGAACGAGAGACGTGATAAATGCTATGTCACCGATGGGTAAGCGCGATGCCAACGCTCTGATCCCTCCAACAAAAAGTTCAATAGCCGTCCTGTCGCCCCGAATTTGTCTCTGTGCCGGCTTCGGTCCGACGACACTAGAGGTCGAATTGCATTGAGCTACGATGAATCGCCCTTCTGTCATTCCTCCATCAACAGACGCGGCGTGGTCACCGTCACGACCGGGGTCTGCGCGAGCTGGCGGACGAACATTCGGAACGCGGCAGGATTGCTTTCACTAGCCAGTCGCATGACCGGCGCCCACTTGAAAACCCTCTGCACCGTCTCCACCGCCTGGACGTCGTGCTGATTACGCGGCTCGATTACGCTCGCGAAATCAACGCAGCGGACGATTCTGCCCGGTTCTCCTCTTTTTCTAAGCTGCCAGAAAGCCACTCGGGGCTCGCCTCCGCGAACTTTCAGCGTACCATCGCTGCCAACGGCGATCGTGACGGGATTATCAGGATCCGTAATCGTCAATCCATCGGGAAAGTCGCCTAACCCAAATCCCGTGTGAAAGAACAGGTTTCCCGCAATTGCGTCGGCCCACAGCAACCAATAACATTGGTCGGTGTCAAGGTACGAGGCGGCAAACTGAGGTCGGAAGCCGCGTTTGCCGTTGTACGTATCACGTTCAGTGAGCGTGACCAGTCCGTTGTAGCCCTCTTCCACGAACGATGCCATCGGGTGCGCTTGGGCCGCCGTGAGGCCGGTAACCAACGACTGACCACCGACGCACAGCACGGTGCGTCCTTCGCGACTGTATTCAAGCCGTAAGGGCAGACCGACGGCCTTGTCGACGGTCACGGCTTTCGTTGCTTGATGGACGCCACCAATGAGATCCGGACGAGTGCTGCCAAGAAGCGCGCTGGATTGGTTTTCGATGAGGGCCGTAAAAGATCGCGCAATCACCGTGAGTGGTCGAACGGCGTTGGTATCGTTGTAGACAGGTATGTACTTGTGTGCGAATTCGGCCACGTTTTTTGGAGGGCCCGCCTGGGCCGCAGCCGTGATCAAGAACACGGCCATGGCCGTCATCATCGCTTTGTTAGCGGATCGCTTGCTGCGCGAAAACTGTCGAAGTTCTCCGCCGAGATTCCGGATGTACGTCATCGTGTTAGTTTCCTTTCGATAACTCCCCTATTTCGTTTAGGCGTCAGCCTGACATGGATTGGCCCGCGCAGCGACGCGATAATTGCGACGCGAACCAAGATACAATTCCTGTCCGATCGATCAGGGCAACTGAACCACCGACCGGCTGGAAGCCGGTGGGTTCATTGTGCCGTCGGCTGCAAGCCCGACTGATCCTGGATTAAACGATCACTCGGAGCCGCGACTTGGATCATGATGAATTGGCACTCTGCCGCCCTGGCGCCTGTGGTCGCCTTTGGTGCCGCCCTTGGCTTCTATCCCTTTCGACGACCTGACAGTCAATGGCGAACAATCGCTTGGATGGCCTCGTCGGCTGTCGCGGCACTTTCACCTTGTTTGATCACACTGGATTCAAAGCCATTGCGCTCGTCGCGTCCCTTATTGCGGTCACAGTGTTGGTCAAACTTTACGACTTTTACAGGGAAGGTCGCCTCGCCCAGCGACGGAGCGTTTATTTCTATCTCTTCAACCTCCCCAATGGCTTCCGGCTCCTTCTCCGCGACGAGCCGCGCCCCGTGCCGGTGTCGCGGGACATCAGGCATCTGGTATGGGCCGTTCCTGCATTTTCGTTGTCGATTCTCCTGGGTGTGATCCTTTGGCGCCAGGATTGGTCATCCGTGCCATTCGCTATTGAACATGCACTCAAAGTGGCCGTGGTTGTCGTGGCGGTGGTGCTGGGCGGGAACGCCTTGGCAAGGGTGTATCGACTGCTGGGTGGTGCGGCCCTTGACCCGATGAGGAACCCAATTGCCGCCGCGACGCCGGCCGAATTCTGGCGGTGCTGGAACCGCCCCGCTCAGCAATTCCTCAAGCACTACGTCTTCACACCTGCCGGTGGATTACGTCGAGCTATGCGCGCCACGCTTGTCACATTCGGCGTGTCTGGGATGCTGCATGAATACGTATTTGGCATCGCGGCCGGTCGGATCCAAGGTTACCAGCTTCTTTTTTTCTTGTTACAAGGCTGTGCGGTCGTCGCGACGATGCGGACACGCCCCTCGGGCCGCATATCGTCGTTGATCTGGGTCACGGGAACCTTGGTGTTTAACCTTTCGACTTCGGTGCTCTTTTTCAAAAGCGTCGATGCCGTCGTTCCGTTTTACTGGCCACGAACTTTATGAGCTCATCCGATTCGCGCAGAATCTGGCATCAATAATATGAACAGAAGCAAACGAAGGAAACGAAGGAAGGTCGATGTTTAAGACCCCTAGTTAAAGTCCGCAACAAAATCGCTGATGCTTGTGGCCAGTTTGTACAATTGCTTTGATAAATGTATATTTTATTGATGTGATGTCCGATCCTTCGTTTCCTTCGTTCCTTCGTTTCCTTCTGTTTTTTAGCAAACAAATCTTTGCGTTGGTCAGCGCCCTGCGAGCTTAGTCCGCCGTGAAGCGAACTTCGCCCAAGTCGGTCGACTCGCCGGGTCGCACCTTGGCTTCCCTGAAAATCGTTTGGTTTGCCGCTTTGACCGTACTGTCCTGCTGAAAAGCGAGATTGTAGTCAGAGCCGGCCGGCATATTGGGCACGAAGAATGTCCCTGCCTGGTCAGAGGCAATCTCGCCTAGACTGAGGCTGAAGCCTCCGGATGTTTGGGGCCAGGGGTCGGAGCGAACGATTGCTCCGGAAACCGCCTTGCCGTCGGCATCGACGACCGTGCCGCGGATTGTGGCGAGAGGTTCGAGAACGACGGTCACCGGGCCGTTCATATCCTGACCTTCACGGACACGCACGACCTTACCGAGCTTCCGCTCCACATTACGGACCACCACGATCCGGTCCTCGCCGGGGGCGAGTGTCAGCACGTCGAACTCGGCCTCGTTGATGGGTTCACGGCAAGGTTCACCGCGCCCGGTCCGGCCCGCCGCCGTCACGCCGGCCACCGGACTGCCTTCCAGGTCGACAATGCGAAGGCGGACCTTTGCTCCAGGATACAACTCCAGATCGAGGTGAACGACTTCGGCTTCCTCGGGCGGGCTGATCTCTTTCATCGAGTGGGGAAAGTATCGAGTGATATATACGGGATTGCAGTAAGTTGGCGGAATACCTTTGTGATCCGCCCCGAAGATGGATTCGAAGCCGGCGCCTCGCAGATAGGGTTTTTGTGAAATTGCGTTAACGCCCACAATCGCGCGTCCCGGCAGGCCGACGAGCCGGTATGCTCCATTCTCCTGCGTCTGGTAGCGCTGTTGGTAACTCGTCCCATCCACACTGCGATCGTTTTTGAACTCGGGTGTCGACTGGGCGAACGTGTTGTCGAGGAATGGAATATAGTGCAGCCAGCAACCTGTGACAGGCTTGCCAGTTTCGATGTCGGTCACCTTACCTTCGATCCAGATTCCCTTGTGCAGATTGATCACCACGGGCACCGGCGCGATACCCGGCGGATCGGGTACATCGACTTCCTGCATGAAATACGGTTGATCGTCGTTGGGGACGACAAGAAGCTTGTTTCCAGTGCCCTTCGGGAAACCAATCAGACGGAATTGGCCTTGTGCATTGGTGGTTGTCTTAAGATCGGGAACTCCGAACATCCGTGCACCAGAGAACTGTACACTCTGAATATCGACGCCTGCCATCGGCTGTTTGGTCTTGGCATCACGAACGATTCCTTCCACGGCCCGGCCTGGCGTGGCGATGACAGTGAATTCGGGTGCGTACACCGTTTCAAATCCCGGCCCGTACGACGACAGAAAGCCGCGTGCCTGTATTGGCTCAATCTGCCGACTGACGACTTTTAGATGTGCGTACGCGATGGTCGGTCCCTGGATGGTCAATTCGACGAGTCTCTCTGAAGTGAGGCCATCGAAGCGGAATTGGCCTTGTGTATCGGTGATCGCCGTCGGCCGCTTCTCCTCGGGCACGATCGGCGGCGCGTAAATCAACTGCCTGTACGCGATCCAAGATGCCTCGCCCAGTTTGACCGCCTCGATCCAGAGACTCAGGTCGTCGCCTGTGGGCTTCGCGATCTGGATGACCTGCACCGTGACGCCGGCGACCGGTCGCCCTTCAAGGTCGACGATCCGACCGGTGATGGGCATCGTGCTTGCTGGGTTCATGGGTAGTGCGACCTTCTTGGAATTGGGTCTCTCATGTGAAGTCGTCTTGAACTTCGGCTCGTCCGCAATGACCGTGCGATTGCCACCGCCGACACCGAGCAGGCCTACCATGAGCGTGCCAGCCAGCCCGGCGAGCAACGTCACGGCGATGGCCCGCCTATTGGCCTGAGTTGATAACGTCCGCGTCGAGTCAAGGATCCGCGCGATCCGCCGCGCCAAGAGCGATCGTAGCGAGATCATTCCGACATCCGACGGCGCCAGTGGTGGCAGATGCCGTTTGGCCAGTTCAAGCAGTTGGCTCGCGTAGTCGCAACGGTCGGCCCCAAACTCCACCACGTAATCGTCGCAGACCTCCTCGGCGGTCGCCTCGAGCCGCCTCGACAAGAGCCAGATCAGCGGCTGCATCCAGAAGACCGCCGTGGCGCTGTGTCGGAGAAGATTCCACAGACCATCGCCGCGCTGAAGGTGCGCCAGCTCGTGAATGAACATATCGCGGAGATTCTCGGTGGCGTCATCGGGCAGCAGGATCGCAGGCCGGCGCACGCCGTCCAAACACGGGCTGCACAGAAATGGCGACCGCATCACGAGAGGCGGGTCCAGGCGCATCCGCCGAGCGAGATCGCCGCAAAGAACCACGACGTCGAGTTCCGCATCGTTTGCCGACGAGCGTAGTCTTGCCATTAATCGATGGCCGATATAGAGCCGCGTGCCCAGAACCGCCGTTCCCAGCAGCCACACGGCCACAAGGAGCACGCTGCCAAAATTGAGAAGAGCAGCCCATTGAGGCCGTGCATTCGTGTGTAATTGCACCCCGGCTGCTATCGCAGAGACAGTGCCTGCTTGAGGGGGGGGATCGGGCGCGAAGCTCGATACAGTCGGTCCGACGAGCGAATCACGTGTCTGCACTGACAACCTATCGGCGATCTGGGATGTGGCTTCGTTGCCGCCGATGATGGATTGATTTTGCGCGCTAGATTCTTCCGCATTTTTGTTATTGTCTTGCGGCGGAGCAGGAAGTTGGATCTGCAGTCCGTGGAATCCCATTACGGCCAGCGCCATCGAGGCGACAGGGCAAAGAATGACGGCTCCCAGGGTGGTTCGATAGAGCGCCGACTGGACGGCTGGTCCCCGTCTCCGCAGCAGGTGACCGGCCAGAAGGCCGACCACCAGCAAAACGGTCGATTGAACCAGCCAAGTGAGCAAGGCACCGGCCGGCATCGTCGATCCGGCTGCGAGGAATTGCCATCTCATAGCCGCGCCTTTCCTTAACCTTTTCGACGTTCGTTAATCAGCCGATGCAGTTCGTCGAGCTCGGAACGGGATAATCGCTCGCTCTTGAGCAGATGGGCTACCAGGCTTCCCACGTTGCCGCCGAAGACGCGATCGAGCATCTCGCGCGCGGCCGTGTGTTTGACCTTGTCCTCTTTCAAGCGGGGAAAAAACACGAACGTGCGATCCACCGCGTCATGGCCAACGGCCCCCTTGGCCTCGAGCTGCCGCAACAGAGTTTGGACCGTACTGTGCGCCACCGCTTCCGAAACATTGAGCGCGTCGGTGATCTCGCGGGCACTGGCGCGCCCTCGATCCCAGAGGACCTGCATGATCCGGAACTGCATTCGTCCGAGTTGCATTTCGCTCACCGTCATCGCCCTCCGAGTACGCGCATCGATCTACATCAGTAAATTTACCTGAGTAAATTGCCGATGTCAATCGGGTTTTCGTGAATCAGAGAGACGAACTTCGCGCTTGCATTTCACTGACGACAACAAATCCAACGCGTCCACTTAGTGATCGAGGATCGTTGGCACGGTGGTAAGCGCCGCGTGCTTGATTAGGTGGTTATTACACATACGGCCGAAGGGTTTTGCGGTCAGTCCGCCCGCCTTTCGGAGAAATGGTGGCAATCCTCGTGTGACGGATGTCGTTGCGTGTCGCCCTGCCAACAGCTAGCTTTGTCCGTGTCTCTGTCCATGCCACCAGACCCGATAACTTGTCCCACGTGTTGCCGACGCAACGGGCCGCACGCGGCAGAATAGCATGACCTCGCACAATCGGACATGCTGACATGTTAGAAATGTTGATTATTTGCAACAGAGCCTTGAAGACTTGGGAGTGTCGGTGGACCATCACCGGCGTTTCAAGGGCGTGTGGGTCGGCTCTCGCTCTGGGGATTCTTGATATTGATCGGATGTGCCGCGGCGCGAGTACGATCCGCTTTCGAGTGTCGTTGGAAGGGGATGTTGATTCACAAACTACAAGGAGATCATTATGAGAAAAAGTATTCTCTTGTTATTTGGGGCGCTGATTCTATTCTCCATCTCATGTGGAACAAGTCACGCGGGTCTTGTCGCCTACTTGCCGATGAACGAATCCAGTTGGAGCGGCGCCCGCCGCAGGTGATTGACACAACCGGGAATGGCCACAACGGCACCGTGGTCGGCGGGGCGAACACGGTCGCAGATAGTATGTTCGGGCGAGTCGGCAGCTTCGATGGAAACGGGCAGCTCGTCGATCTGGGTGGGTCGGGCACCATCTCGGGTGCCCGCTCGGTGGTGGCTTGGGTCAACTTTCAAGCCAACAGTCTATTTCTAGGTCAGCCTATCATTGTCGGCGGCGTCCCCGGCGCAGGTGACTTTTTCGGAATCGCCGGTAACGGGGGCGAAAATAGCGGTGTTCCCCAATACGATCTCTACATCGACCACTGGGCCACGGCGGCGTATCATAGCGACATCGCAGTCACCCCCAACCAGTGGAACCAGGTCGCCTTCACTTACGATGGTGCGGGCATTGTCAATGCGAGCACTGTCAATTTCTACATCAATGGCCAGGCAGCCGGATCGTGGATCTCCAACGGCCTCTATAATTACGGTATCGATACCTATACGATCGCTGGAAACACTATCGGTGGGACGACGACCGAGGGATCACTTAACGGCCTGATGCATGGGGTCGGGATTTATGACAGCGAGCTGACCTCTTCCCAAATCCTGGCCCTTTACCAATCCGTCGTCCCCGAACCAGCCAGCGCGACTTTATTCCGCATCGGAGTCGCCGGCATTGTTTGCTACGCTTGGCGGAAACGAAGAATGCCCGCACAGTGAATAATACACGGTCCGTCCGCTCCCTCGACAGAAGTCGAGCGGTGTGCTTGGATCTGGGACTCTTCCGGCCCGACGCAAAGTGTAGCTCGCCGGCAATCGACCAGACCAGCGTGGCCGCTTAGGGGAGCGCTGCAGACAGCAATAGGGCCGGTGCTTGTTATCCGCTCCCGGAACGATAATTACTCAACACATGATGATCGGTGTCAACGGAGTGAGAGTCGGCTCTCTTTTGGGTCGCAGGATCGATCTGTGTCTCAAGCAAACACAGGCGTCGTACGTCCCAGCCAATTCGCGCCCCTGGTCGGGACGGCTTCAGCGGAAGTCGCAAGCTGAATGGCAATGATTTCTGGTAAAAGCTCCCGGCGCTGTCTTGGCCATCGCGCCGCATGCATCATGTCCGACGATTCGGCTGTCCCTGCAGGATGGATCGGGTAATCATGAATGCCCGATACTCCTGGGTACCAGAGATTGAAGTAACCGCAGGGAAACCATCCTCCGTGCTGCGGAAAAGACACCCGTAAGCTCAATCGGAGCGGTGGCGACACGACGAGCGGGCACTGGTATTGATCCATCCCTTTGACCGCGTCCCACATCTTGCGGCCCCATGCCGTTGCCCGATCGACCCCGTAGAGCTTTCGCGGGTCCAGGTCAGCAAACTCCAGCGCTTCCCGTGTGTGCCATGGCAGCGCCGTATCGGCGTCGAGCACCAATACCCAGTTGTCGCGATTGCAAGCTTTGAGTCCTTCGTTGACGCCGGCACCCACAGAAAACGTCATGCCATCACGATAAAAGGCGTCCGTTTCTACAACTGTGATCTTGGGCCGATTCAAGCAGAGTTGTTGCGTGTCTTTATCGGCGGTAGTTGTCACCACGAACAGGTGGTCGACGGCATGGCACATCCGGTCGATGGTTTCCGCGAAAAAATCCGCGTATTGAACGCAGACGGTGATTCCTTCGATTTTCACAGTTACACCGCGTTGACAAGTGGGAAAGCTCGGCAAACAGCCGAGCGCCGACCAGGACACAGCAGATGAAAATCGCAATGCCTGACCATTAGGCTTGTACGAGTAAAGAAACTCGCCGCACGCAATGGAAGCTTTGCGTCGATTTCTTTATGTGGCAAACTTACTCCAAATGGCAAGGGAAATCGGTGAGGCAGTGCCGCCGTTCGGCCCCGCGTCAGGAAAACGGCCCCATTTCTTAGATGTGACCGGAGGTTTCGATGCAGCATCGCATTGAAGAGCGCCCAGACGGGAAGGCAGTCCATGGCGCGCCACCGCTAGGTCGCCTCTACGATGTTGAGGGACGGCACTTGTTCCTCTACCGTTCGGGGACCGGAGGTCCGGCCGTGGTGTTTGCGCCCGGGGCCGGTTTGGTCGGACTCGACTATCTGAACATCCACGATCAGGTATCGCAGTTCACGACCTCGGTGCTCTACGACCGTGCGGGAACAGGCTGGAGCGATCAGGTCGCGCTGCCTCGCAGCGCCACCGAAGTCACCGATGAGCTAAGGAGCCTTCTGCACGCCGCCAGTGTGCCGGCTCCCTACCTCCTCGTCGGCCACTCGCTTGGTGGGTTTTACGTCCGCCGATATGCACAGCGCTTTCCAAACGAGGTGGCTGGCCTGCTCTTCTTGGACCCCGCTCACGAGGACTATCCCGCCCGTTCTCCCAAGCAATCGCTGCTTGGCACCCTTCGGATGGCCTTTTCTCTCGTGCGCGTGGGGATGAGATTCAAGCAGTTCTACAGTGACCAGTTCGAAAGAATGTTCGCCGAGTGGCCGGCTTCGGTCCGCGAGCCATTGATCGAATATCACCTCAGATCGTTGCGGAAAAGCCTGGAGGAATGGCCCGCTCATGCGAGGAGGAACCCGGAAGGTGAACTCGTCAATGAAATCTGCCATGGTGGAAGAATTCCAGACGTGCCTTTGATCGTGCTCACAGCCATGGGGCTCGATCCCTTCATGGCGGCGTTCACGCACGAATCGTTCCTCCGCAAGCTGAACGATGGCAAACGTATCATGTATACCGCGCTCGCCGAGTCGGTCCCGCGCGGTGAGAACCGCATGGTCGAAAACGCCGGCCACACGACAATCCACACGGATCGTCCAGACGCCGTCGTGCAAGCAATTCGGGACCTACTCGACAGAGTCGAGAGATGACCCGGGTTCGTTTTCTACAGCCCTGCTTTTTTCACATATCGAAGAGCTTCGGAATCACGCGGGCCATCAGGCTCCCCCGTTGCTATTCCGTCGGCGGCTGCGGACTTTCGCCAGCCACCCTTGAACGTCAGAGTGTACTCATCACGCCAAATCAATCGCCACGACCTCGTGATCCCGGATAGACGGCACCGAAATGGTGAGCCGCGCTCCCACGTGTTCGACCGGAATTTCTCTGCCCGCCACGAGAAGTTGAACTTTTTTGGCCGTGGCTTTGGGCGGCAGCTTGACGACGACCCGTTGCTCGCCGACGTCGATCAGCTCGCGGAATGGGCCCTTCATCATCATCGGGTTCGTCAGGTTGACGAGGTGAACCGTCATTGAACCCGCCTGGCGCCAGGCGGTCACGTCGAGCATACCGGGTCCCGTGACTTGCACGGTCGGCTCTTCGTTCGTTGCCCACTGCACGGCGTTCTTGAGCAAGGTCGCGTGGTCGACGGCAAGGATCTCCCAGAAGATGCGGTCGATGTCCCACGGAAAATAGACGACGCGGCCGGTCCCAAGTTCACGCAGGTACAGCTCGGCGATTTCGGTCTTGGGGACGCGGGGGTACACCATTTCCATCGGTAGGTCGGGGTAGCTGGGGACGAACGTCAGTGGCTTGCTGGAAAACGACTGTGTGGGCACGACGTCGAGCCGCGAGGTTCCGTGAATGATGCGCGGCGCGTCGTCGAGGCCAGCCAGGATCGGATGCCTCTTGCCGGTGCCGGCGTCGTTTTCCAAACGCAGGTAAGCGTTGCGCATTGGACCCGGCGTGCGGCCACGAAACGAGACTCCGAAGAGGTCTGCCAGGCCGAAGTCGCTCCGTCTCTCGCCCCACTCGTTGTAGAGTGACGTTTCGTACGTCGCCACCAGGCTGCCCCCTCGGTCGACGAACGCACGGAGCTGTCGGCACTGATCGTCGGACAGGGCGGCGATGTTGGGCAGGATCAGTGTCTTGAATCGATCAATCTGGTC
This sequence comes from uncultured Isosphaeraceae bacterium, assembly GCA_963850935.1. Classification (GTDB taxonomy): domain Bacteria; phylum Planctomycetota; class Planctomycetia; order Isosphaerales; family Isosphaeraceae; genus CAWFRS01. The sequence continues at coordinate 78,957 of CAWKNT010000009.1, read as the reverse complement.
GGCGTCCAACAGCCGGTCGTGGACCATCTCGAAGGGGACTCTCGCCTCGATCAGCGCCTGATACCACCCCAGCGCGTGGTCCTCAACTTTCTGCCTGGCGCGCGGGCCGCCGTAGAACCAGGCGGTCTGCTGCGAATAGACCAGGGCGACGCGGGCTAGCGGTGCTTCGTTTCGCAGGTAGCGTTCGCCCTGCTTGTGCCAGCGGTACAAGTTTTCGATGACGGGCAGCCAGCGCTGGTCGCGGAGGGTGCCGGAAAATTTGGTGAACCAGGGCGCAATCCGTTGGCGACACCGTCGGCGAACCAGATGCGGATCTCGGCCTCGCTTTGCACCGAATCTTTCCAGCGGTAAGCCTCCTCCACGCCCATGCTGAATATGCCTCCGACAGGCTTGTTGCCCATCGTGGCGCGATACTCCTTGGCCGACTTGCCGTTGGCCCACGGCGGCATGAGCCCACTTCGTGCCTGCCGGTCGGCGAACAGTGTCGGGGCCAGCTCGCCGATCACCTTCATGTCGAGCGGGCTGGTCGCGCCACCGCCGGCGTTGGGAATCACGCGTGAGTCGGGGTTGATCTTGCGGACCTCGCTGTCCCAGAGCCGCCAGAGCTCAAAGAGGCGTTGCTGGTGCCAGAGGATATACGCCCGCCGCGCGGGGTCTTGTGGGTCGTCTGTCCGTGGCAGCTCGTGCCCGGTCGCGGCCCGGAAGTTCGTCCGGCAATGCTCGCAGTAGCACATGCCGGAACCCGCCCATCGATTAATAAAGATCCCATCGACGCGGTAGCGGCGTCATGACTTCTTTGTGGACCGCGGTCATGAAATCGAAATTGTACGGGCCCAGTGCGCAGGTCACCCACATCTCCGGTGAGGCCCAGTGCCGCCTTTGGTGGCCCTCGGCGTCCACGGCAATCCAATCGGGATGCGCTTCACGAACGTCGTCGTAGGTCGCGTGCGGGTCGGTCCGTGCCAGGACGACCATGCCGAGCTTGCGGCAGCCCGCGACCAATTCGCCGAACGGGTCGCGGTCGGCCAGCCACCTGCTGCGGTGATGGAAGGGGACTTGGGTGGGGTAATAAGCCACGCAGCCGCCGGCACTCAAGCACGTCGCATCGCTAAATGTGCGTTTGAAGTAGTCGAGCCAGAACGTCAGATCGAACGTTCCCGGGTCGTCCTCGACCAGGGTCAACTGCGCCCAGCGCATCGGGCGATCGACCCAGCTCGGGACCGAGGTGGCTGTCGGCGCGGCTACGACGGAGGCATCACCCGTTGCGAGTGCGGCTGCCGTAACACCGCAGGCGTCCAGGAACAAGCGGCGCGAGACTTCATCGTGCATGGAGGAGCCTCATTTTCGGTGCGTCGGTCGCTTGCGAGTAGGGCAAGTCGCCAGTGGAAAGAATACGGCGGGCATTGATGGCGGCACAAGCCACTGGCATCGCACTTGAGGCTCGTCGTCGGAAGAGTGTAATGCGGGAAAAGGAGGATTCACCATGCGGCTTGATGGCAAATGAGTGGTCATCTTCCTCGATTGAATCGGTCCGCGAGCGACTGCTCGGCTCCCCTGATTAGCGACAGGAGCTGATGGATCAAGCCAATTGAAACTCGGGGCAATTGACGAGGCGCTGGAGTGCTTTCCTGAGTCCATCGGGGGTGCCGTCGCGGCCAGCGCCAAGCGCCATCTCGCGCACCTCGTTACCTATATTGCCCTGAAGCAGAAGGTCGAGAAATGCACCGGCGGCTTGGTCGCGCACAATGTTGTGACGGTCGGCCCAGGCGCGGATCGAATTGTGTCAGGCCATAATCGGCACGGCCCCAGATGATGTCGGCGGCCCAGTTGGTGCGCTCAAGGAGTGTGCTGCTGTTGATCCAGACCGGGCCGCCACTCCACCCCGCGACGTTGGGCGGGGCGAACAGCTCTTGGCCTTGCGCGTCGCAGGCGGCCGAGAGCGCCAGCGGGTTGAATGTCTGTCGGGGCACCTCGAGCATCCGGACCAGGCCGGCGCTGATGTTCAACCGGCGACTTGATCCGCCGACGGAGGGCCGCACGCGAGTAAAAGTGCTGTGAACGAAGAATGACCTCGACGATCGGGCCGATGGTAAATTGGTTCCGCCTGACCTCTTTGGCAAGCGGCTCGATCAGCTCCGGGCCAGGAATGCCGGCCTCGCTCACGAACCAGCGGTAGAACTTGCGTGCCAGGAAGGTCGCGGACCCGGCGTGCTCGAGGGTGATCCGGACGATGTCCGACGTTCCCCAGCGGCCGTCGCGTCCCAGGAACGTCTTGGGTCGGTCGTCGACCTGCGCGGGGTCATGCGCGAAGAACGGTGTCGCCCGGAAGCCGACGCGGTCGTTCTGGCGAACCCAGCCGGTGAACGCCCGGGCGGCCTCGCGGATGTCGCGCTCGGAATAGTTCCCGGCGCCCAGGGTGAACAGCTCGAGGAACTCGCGGGCGAAGTTCTCGTTGGGCTTCTCCTTCTTGCTGTCGCCGCCGTCGAGCCAGACGAGCATGGCCGGGTCGGCGATGATCGCTTCAAGCAATCCGGCGAACGAGCCCAAAGCGTGCGTCCGAAGAGTCTGGTTTTGCCGGTCCATCAACGTAACCGACTCGACCTTCTTGATGCTGGTGGCGAAATGGCCGTGCCAGAAGAGGGTCATTTTCTCGCGGAGTGGGTCGGGCCAGTAGAGGATGCGATGTAGCCAGCACACCTTGAGCAGGTCGGGCGACGCTTCCCGGCGCATGGCCTCGTCAGCGTCGGCCTCCTCCGTTGTGGGTTGGGGCGGATGAAGCAGGCGATCGATACTGGCGTCCGGCCCGGCATCTCGGTCGCGCAGCAGCTCGGTCCAGGTCGCGCCGAATCCGGCGCGGCGGTGGAGGTGGGCCACCTTGCGGAGATCCCAGGGATCCTCCGGTGTCGGCACGTAGCGAGCCCAGGGGGAATCGCTTATTAATCTCGGCATGAATTGCCCCGTGTCGTGTAGGGTGGCGTCGAACGACGCTTGGCGTCGTGAGGCCCACCGAATGCCTCGGCTCTCCCGGTGGGCCTTGACGCGATGAATCGCGTCGCGACCCACCCTACGATTCATGGCGCACTTGGGGTTCTCGATGAGGATGTCGCCCAGGTCGAGCGTCTCGCCAGGCCCGACGGTGAAGTCCTTGCGCACCTGGACTCCCTTGTCAGCGATCGTTGACCGTCGAACAGTCGCTGATGCGGTACGAGGCGCCCGGGATCAGGTCGGGCAGCGTGATGCGGCCTTCGGCGTCGGTGACGGGGCCTTCCAGTAATGGATGCGATCGACGTTGGGCAAGTATGCCGCATCGGCCGCGAGCATCGATTGCGATTCCTTGCGTTGATCCCACTCATGCGGCCCTGGCGTTCCCAGGATCTCGAACCGAGGGAACACTTTCGCCACCGGCTTGCCGTCGGGCCCGACGACCCGCGCCTTGGCCTGGCCGCAGGGCTGGAGGCGAACCAGCACGTCCTCGCCGGCTTGCTTGGCGGAGATCTCGACCGTCGCGCCCCACTGGTGGTCGGCGTCGAGGAAGGAGACGCGAGTGGGCTTCTCCGGGTCAACGCCCGTGCAGCTCGAAGAGGCCATCGCGGGCGTGGAGCGTGTTATCGCCGCGCCAGATAAGGTGGAAGTGCTAGATGTTGAGCGTGGAGATAATCATCGCGTGCTCGACCGTCTGGTCGTTGGGTCCGACCACGCGGCCCTTGATGGTCTTGCCCGGCCGCAGCACGGCGGTGATCTTGTGTGGCTGGTCGCCGGCCTTGACCTCGTAGGGGATGATGTCGTGGGCGTAATGGCGCACTCCACCGGGCTGACCGTTGTAGATCGTACGGCCGCCAATCGCCTCGAGGATGTAGTCGGACGTGGGGCCGAAGACGAACAGGTGCCCCTTGCCGGGCTGTACGGTGATCTGGTATGTGCCATCCTTCTTGCTGGCCACGGTCGTGTCCGAACCCGAAGCCATGGTCAGCGTTGCCGCGGTTCCCCATGGGTATGTACTGCACGCTGGCTTCGGGCAAGGCGCGGCCGGTTCCCCCCTCGACGACCTTGCCGCGGATCACGACCCCGCGGGGGACTTTGACGTCGATCTCCTTCCTGACGGCTCCCTTGGTCCACTCGAACTCGACTTGCGCGATCAGGTACGGCTGGCCCTCGGGAGGGAACGCCCGGACGCGATAATTCTTGGCGAGCTGCACGTTTGCCGTGAAGTGGCCTTGATTGTCGGCTCGATGCCGCTGCGCCCGCCGCCTCCCATGTCTCGAACCCACCTCGACGAGCGCCTGGGGAACGGGCTGGCCGGTGTCGGCGGCGAGGACACGCCCCTCGATAATCATCGCGGGCCGGAGTGCTTCCGTGACGGTTTTCGGACCATCGCGGTCGTCGGTGCGGACCTGAAACCCCGCGCTCGCGAATCGTCGGTCTCGGACGTGGAAGCCGACGGTCACATCGCGACCGATGCCGGTGAGCTCGAATCGGCCCTGGTCGTCGGTCACGCGGGTCCTCGGCCAGACGCGGAGCCCCTCCGGCGGAGGCGTGTTGCCCATGCTGACGCCGTCGTATCCTCCCTTGGCTTGTGGCACGTTGGGCCGGCCCACGCTCCAAACCTGGAGCTCGACTCCAGCGGCCGGTTGACCGTGCACATCGAACAGTTTGCCACGGATGACTTGCTCGGGGCGGAGTCGGATCTCAGCCGCGGGCTGCTTGGCATCGGCGTTGAGCGAGACCCAGCCCAGGCCGAAGCCGGGCGCCACCGCCAGGGCGTAGACTTCGAAGAAACCGTCCGCTGAAGTGCGCAAGGCATCGAAACGAAAGTGGCCGTCGGCGTCCGTCTCGCCGCGGCCAATCGAGAACGCGCGGATCGACGTACTCGCGCGTGGCAACCCAGGCGCGCGGGGCCGCCCGATGATGTCGACCGGCACGCCGGCCGCGGGCTTGCCGGCCGGGTCGAGCACAATGCCCGTGACAAACATTCGGCCAGGGCCTGGAATAACCGCCTGCTCCGGTCGGTCCGGCTCCGCCAATTTGGGCGGTTGCTGGCTATTAGGGTCTCTCAGGGGTTTGACTTTCATCGCCAGCAACGGAGAGAGGGATCCTGCGCCGGCTGCGACCGCGGCCAGCAGTAACAGGGACATGGCGCTCGAGTCTGATCTTGTGGATCAACATGGTTCGCAAAACCTCCTGGGCCAGAGCCGCGGAGGGGGCGGAGATCGCCCCACCAGCGGCGCCGTGTGTCGCCGCGAACTGAACTGCGGCGCGGGTCGTGGATTCGCAAAGCAGACGCGGGATGGAAGCAGAGACCGACCGAGGCGCCAGGACAGCCGTCAGCACGGCCGCGGGCAGGGCGACGCCGCGGCGCTCCAGACCGGACCGAAGCTTATCGCGGCGCGCGCCAATCGGCTGTGGAGAGTGCCGGCCGGACAACCGAGGCGCTTGGCGGCTTGGTCGAGGGTAAGGCCCTCGAAGCAACAAAGCACCACCGGCCGGCGGAAGACCCGTGGCAGACGATTGACCTCGTCGTGGATCGCCTCGGCCAGCTCGCGATCGATCACTGGCTGGTCAGCCGGCGGTGTCGCTGGCTCAGCCGTGGCGCACGAGCCCGCAAGCATTTCCGCCCTGAGACCGTTCATCACGTCCCCCAGCAGCCGGCGCCGGCGGGCGATCTGGCGCCTCGAGGCCCGGGCAGTTCGCGTCGCGACCCCGTAAAGCCAGTTACTCAGCAGATCGGCGTCGCGGATCGATCGAGCCTTGCGGGCCAAAATGAAGAAAACGGCCTGCAACGCGTCTTCGGCATGCTGCACGTCGCCCAAGAGTTGGCGACAGATACCCAGCACCATCGGACCGTGCCGGCCCACGAGCGCTGCGAAGGCAGCCTCACCGACTGGGTCGTGCCCGAGCGCGGTGTACCGGTCCAGAAGCTCACGATCGGAGAGTCCGGCGACCGAGCCCGCCTCGAAGAGCGTCTCAAGCTGCCGGGCCACGGAACCGGTTGCCTCGTGCGCCATTCCTGATCGCTTTCTCGATGGTGCAATCGTGGGTAGCGGCATCCGGCGCCGGACGTCGTTGACTCATCCCCTCACCATGTACCGGTGCGCCGCCGACCGATTTGTCCCGACTTTCGAGGGTTACGCTCTTAATTGGAACGCGAACAAGGAGTTACGTCGAAGGATTTTTTTCGATGTTCGTGCGGATGGCCGAAGATTGCGGAGCAGGAGACGTTGCGCGGCGTACTCGGCATTCGTATCGATTTTGAGTTGAGCACGAATACCTGAATCGCCGCGCCCTACCGGACTTCTTCCGCGTATGATATCGACGCTAGAACTCTCATTGCACTTTGGAGTATCGCGATGCTAGATTCCGATGAGCTGGCCAATCTGCTCGAACGCGCAGCCAGCGGTGACGATACGGCCGTTGACGAGCTCTTCTCCCGCTATCGCAAGCGGCTCAAGCAGATGGTCCGATTTCGCCTCAACCGGCTGCTTCAGGGCCGCGTCGACGACTCCGATATCCTCCAAGAAACCTTTCTTGAGGCCGCCAAGCGACTGCCCGATTATCTCGCGAATCAGCCGTTGCCGTTTTTCCTCTGGCTGAGACACATCACCGGCGAGAAGATCATCGACGTGCACCGCCGCCACCTCGGGGCTAAGATGAGGAACGCTGGCAACGAGATTTCTCTGCATCGCGGACCGATGCCGGGGGCCAGCTCTCTCTCGCTGGCTGCACAGTTGATGGGTCGTCTAACCTCGCCATCGCACGCGGCCATCAAGGCGGAGACCCGACTGCGCGTTCAGGAAGTGCTCAACGCCATGGACCCGCTTGACCGGGAGATTCTCACGCTCCGCCATTTTGAGCAATTGAATAATGTCGAAGTAGCCGAAACCTTGGAGATGAATGAATCGACAACCAGCAGCCGATATCTGCGTGCTTTAAAACGGCTCAAGGACGAGTTGAGCCAGTTCCCAGGATTGTTCGGCGGCTAAAGCCGCAGCAACGAGTACTGCGGCACTCACACGCCGGAGCTTTCATGAAAACGCCCTTGCCCACGCGTGAGACAGTCGAGCAACTGGCGGAAGAATTTGCCGAGCGGTACCGGCGCGGGGAGCGTCCGCCGCTCTCAGAATACACAGCGCGCTATCCCGAGCACGCCGACCAAATCCGCGACCTGTTTCCTGCCTTGGTGATGATGGAGCAACTCGCTCCTGATAGTGAAGCGGCGGCGACCTTCCTCGCCGGCTCGTCGCTTCGCAAGCGCCTCGTTGAGCACCCTGAACAACTGGGCGACTACCGCATCTTGCGCGAGATCGGCCGCGGGGGCATGGGCGTCGTGTATGAGGCCGAGCAAGTCTCGCTGGGCCGGCACGTGGCGCTCAAGGTCTTGCCGCAGCAATTGCGACCGAACCTGACTCAGCGACAGCGGTTTGAGCGGGAAGCGCGGTCGGCGGCACGCCTGCACCACACCAACATCGTGCCGGTCTTCGGGGTCGGTGAAGAGGGAGGGCTGCATTACTACGTGATGCAATACATCCAGGGGCTGGGACTGGACGCCGTGCTGGACGAGTTGAGGCGCCTGCGCCAGGAGAAGCGACCGTCGGGCTCGATGCCCGTGGACGAACCGACGCTGGTTTCGCGCCCAGACGTTTCGGCTGAGGCGGTGGCGCGGTCGCTCATGACCGGCGCGTTCCAGCGTACAGCTGAGGGTGTCGAGCTGATGCCGGATCAGTTGGTGGCTGGAGCATTGATCCCCGCCGCGAACAGGGCTTCCAAGGCGAGTGGGTCGACATCGACCGCGATGCTGTCCGCAAGCTCAATCGTGCTGCCAGGTCCGAGCGGCGACGGGCGGAAATCGGGAGTGCGGTCCTACTGGCACAGCGTGGCGCAAATCGGATCGCAGGTGGCCGAAGCGCTGGCGTATGCACACAAGGAAGGAGTTTTGCACAGGGACATCAAGCCGGCAAACCTGCTCCTGGACACGAGGGGCAACGTGTGGGTGACGGACTTCGGCCTAGCCAAGCTGAACGACCAGCAGACCCTGACGAACACCGGCGACGTGGTGGGGACAGTGCGGTATCTGGCACCGGAGATGTTCGACGGCAAGGCGGACGCGCGGAGCGAGGTGTACGCGCTCGGGCTGACGCTGTACGAACTTCTCGCCTTCCGGCCGGCATTCCAAGAGACGGACCGTAGCCGGCTCATGCGGCAAATCCTGTCCGGGGCACCGGCCCGACTGGAGAAGTTCAACTCGGAGATTCCCCGCGATCTGGCGACGATCGTGCACAAGGCGATCGACCGCGATCCGGGTTGCCGTTATCAGACGGCCAAGGACTTCGCTGACGACTTGCAACGCTTCATCAAGGACGAGCCGATCAAGGCTCGTCGCCCGTGGCTGCCCGAACGCCTCGTCCGCTGGGCGCGCCGCAACAAGAGCCTTGCAGCGGCGCTCGCAGCCATCGCCGCGCTGCTCATCACCGGCACCGTCGCATCCGGCCTTGCAGCGGAGTACTTTCGCAGGTTGGCCGGTGAGGCCGCCGACGGGCGCCGCAGGGCCGAACAGGCGAGGGATGGAGAGCGCTGGCAGCGGTACCGATCCAACATCGCCGCGGCCGAGAGCGCCCTACAACTCCAGAACATTGGCCCGGCCCGCATCGCCCTGGATGAGGCGCCGAAAGAATACCGCAACTGGGAGTGGCGGCATCTGCACAGCCAGCTAGAAGGCGCACGGTTGATGATGACGGCTCCGCTCACGCACTCGGAAAGTCGGCTGTTCGTCGCCAGCCCGGTCGGGAGCGAAGTCGCGGTGGCGTGCGGCAGCGATCATCGGGTCCGCGTATGGGATACGACGACCGGAACGGAGCGCGTGCGCTGGAGTGGACCGGAGGCGCCGCGGGATGTGTACGTATATAGCCCGGACGGGAAACGTCTCGCCACCGGTTCCGAGAACCACGCCATCAACGTTTGGGACGTGGCGACCGGCACGCTGCTGGCGAAGCTCGTCGGCCATCAGGGCGCTGTATGGAGCGTCGCCTTCAATCCGGATGGACGGCGGATCGCCTCCAGCAGCGAAGACCGGACATTCCGCCTTTGGGACGCGACAACGGGCCAGTCACTTGCCCTCCTCGGCTCGAACGAAGGGGAGTACGACTTGCCCGCTCTGTTCAGCCTGGATGGAAAGTGGATCGCGACCGGATCGGGGAAAGAAATCTGTCTCTGGGGCGGAATGATGGGGCAGCCACTCGGCGTGCTCGGCAGCCATGAGCACACGATCACACGTCTGGCGATCATCCGGGACGGTCAATGGATCGCCTCGGTGGCACGCGATGAGAAAGTCATCGTTTTGTGGGACCCGGCCACTCGAAAACAAGTCGCGTCTCTGGCCGTACATGCCGACTACTACCCGTCGTTGGCCATTAGCCCAGCGGGATCCCGACTGATCTCGGCCACGTATGATTTTTTGGATCCCTCGCCGCGACTCTGGGACGCGTCCACGGGCCAGCTAATCAAGGTCATGGCCGGACACACAAACTGCGTCAAGTCGGTCGAATTCAGCCCCGACGGTACTCGCGTCGTGTCGGCTTCCCTGGACCGGACGGCCTACTTGTGGGATGGCCTGACCGGCGAGCGGATCGCAGCCTTGCGCGGACACTCCGGGATCGTCTCAGGGGCACGTTTCAGCCCAGACGGCCAGTTGGTCGTGACCTATTCGGACGATCAAACGTTGCGACTCTGGCATGGCAAGACGGGAGAGCTGCTTTCCGTGTTGCGCGGCCACACCGGCAGCGTATGGGGCGTGGTGTTCACTGCGACCGGGGACCTGGTCTCCGCGTCCGACGACGACACGCTCCGCGTGTGGGATATGGACTCGGCGCGGAACGGAGTCTTGCGCGGGCATGAACTTTACGTGTACGACGTCGCCTTTAGTGGTGATGGCGCGGTCGTGGCTTCCGCGGCCTGGGACCACACGGTGCGCCTCTGGGACGCGCGCACCGGCAAGCAACTGGGACGTCCGCTGGTGCACGAGTGTCAGATTGTCACCTCGGTGGCATTTAGCCCCGACGGCCAGTCGCTCGCGGTGGTTACACGGGACGACAAGATCCACGTCTGGGACGTGGCCAGCCGCAAACGCTTGCATGTGCTGTCTTGGCCCACGGGCCACTGGATCGGCGATTGCCGGGTGGCCTTCAATCCCGCCGGCACCTTGCTGGCTGGGGGGGGATGCGATGGCCGAGCGCGGCTCTGGGATGTGGCGACCGGCGAGCCTGCCGGTGTTCTCCAGGGGCGGGAAGCGCATTTCGGCGACCTGGCCTTCAGCCGCGATGGCCGCCAGCTCGCCGCGGCCGGAACCTCTGGGGCGGTGCAACTATGGGACTTGGCGACGCGCGAAAGTGCCGGCGAGCTCCCCGGGCCCACCGGGCGAGAAGCCCGGGTCGTATACAGCCAAGACGGCAGTCTGATCGCATGGGTCACAACGGATGACACCGTGCGAGTGGCACAGACCAGGACCCTTCGCGAGCTCGCTTCGCTTTACAACGGAACCACAGTATACACCGTGGCCTTCAGCCCCGATGGGACGCGCCTGGCGGTCGGCTGCAAGGACAATACGATCCGCCTCTGGGACCTGACATCGTACCAGCAGGTCGCCGAGCTTCGCGGCCACACCGACTATGTCCACGCCGTCGCCTTCAGCCCCGACGGCACCCAGCTCGTCTCCAGCTCGGGTGATTCCACGGTGCGCATCTGGGACACGCTGCCGAGGAACGAACGGGTCCGCCTGGCCAAGACGCCAGCCAGTATCGGAAATCCGCCTCCGGATCTGAAAAATCAATGAGGAATATTTCCTTGAGCCCGCGCTGAAACGGGATCTCTCTGCGCATGAGAGATAAGGGGAAACACGGCACCGAACCCGTAGCCGTTGGGGTGGGCAACGCACGGCGGAGGTCGTGCGTCTCTATTTTCTTAGTAGTATACGAAGCTTGTCCGAATCAAGGCGTCACGCCCGGAGATCGAAATATGGCCACGCTGCTTGCGCACCGCGATCACTACACGCTGTGCCAGTCGGAGGCACTCGTCCATGGTCTCGTGGTCGAGAGCACGAAAGGCAACCGGCGGTTGTGTGATGTCGCGTACATAAAGCCTCTGTTGGCAGATCGCTCGATCGCGTCACCATTCGGCAGGCGCCTGAGCCGCTCCGACAAACGGGACACGGCACCGATGGCCGGAAGCAGCGCGGAAGCAATGCAGACCGCCCGCGTGGTCGGCTATCCTGGCGGCTTTGGATCGTGCATGCGACGTGGGGGATGAGCAATCGACGCCGCGAGATTGAACAGTTTATCTCTTTGCTGCTAAACGACTTATGTCTGAGCTGGAATCGCTGCCCTTTACTCTCGACCAAAGAAGTGATCGGAGGGTTCTCTTGAGCGCCCTTGCCGAGCAAGCCTCGCCCCCGGAGTACAATGTTACGAGCGTGGATTTTTCTGGACGGGACCATTTCCGTTACTGTGGTCCGCCGCTGATCGACGTCCACGCGCACGTCTGGGTGACGCGCGAGGGGCCCGATGCTGGGCTTGCTCAGGCCGAAAAATTCCTCGCGGTCGCCCAGGAATTCAACGTCGAGCGCGTATGGACGATGAGTCCCCCGGAGGACATCCCGCTGTTACGCGAACGATTCGGCCTGCGACTTGGGTTCAACGGACTCATTAACAAGAAGCCCGATGAGCCCGACGACGCGGCTTACCGATTGCTGGACCGATTCCTTGCGGAGGATGTGAAGCTCATCAAATTCTGGGCGTCGCCCCGAGCAGAAGGCGATTCCCTGTTCCGCGACGTCCCGTGGCGGGCCGACGTCATCCGGCGGGCGTCGGCGTCGGCGGCGGGCGTGCGCGTGGTGATGGTCCACGTCGCGGACCCGGACATCTGGTTCGAGCATCGCTATACGGATCGCAACCGCTACGGTACCAAGGCTGAGCACTATGCTGGTCTCGAGCGGCTGATCCAGGAATTCCCGAACATTCGCTGGATCGCCGCACACATGGGGGGCGACCCCGAGAACCCCGACTGCTTGGAAGAACTCCTGGATCTTTATCCGAACCTGTTCTTCGATACAAGTGCGACCAAGTGGCAGGTCCGGGAGATGTCGTTGCGTGCGCAACGAATGAAGCGATTAGTCTGCCGATATCCCGATCGCTTCTTGTTCGGATCGGACCTCGTCACTCGCCCCGGTCTGGCGCGGGAGCACTATGTCAGCCGGTATTGGTGTCAGCGCACGCTGTTGGAAAGCGACTGGCGGGGTCAGAGCCCGATCGAGGACTCCGATTGGAGTCTGGAGCATGCGTCGGACTCCCCGGCCCTGGTAGGGCTCAATTTGCCTGCTGACGTGCTGGAGCCGGTCTACCGCGGCAACGCGCGGCGGCTCTTGCCGTAATGGAACGACGTATTGGCGGGTGCCGTGGCGATCGACGTCTGCGTGCACTTCGAACCCCGTCGCGTGTACCATCATTTCAGGCAACTCGCTCGGCTCCTGAAGGTCGGGGGAATCGGCATTATCTACAACGCGAACACGGTGTCCGAAATCGGCTTCCGACAGTTCCTCCTCGACCTCGACCAGAATCTCGTCGAGCGGACAAGATTCGGCGCATTCGGCATCATGTGTCCGGAGCTGATGGCCGGTTACCTGGGCTCGCTCGGCCTGAAGATCGTACGGATCGACTCATCAATCATCCCGCGAGACGTGATCACGATCTTCGAGAAACCGGCGTTGCCCGCGAGCCCACGCGCCGTCCGTCAGGCATGCCTCGAAATCGTTTGAAAGCTATCCCAAGACGTGATCGAGAAGTCGGAAAAGGAACCGGTTAGCTAGCAGCGGCACGGAAAAGGACGCGCTGGCATTCAGCGGCGGCGGACACGCGCGCACACGGTCGAGGAACCAACAGGTCCTTTAACCGGGCTCCCAGCCTTTACGGGCGGTCGTGCGCCCGATCTGACAAATCCGTGAGAGAAATTTCCTCGAGCCCGCGCTGAAACGGGATCTCTCTGCGCATGAGAGATAAGGAGCTTCTCTGCCGAGCGTAATGCTACGGCCGACGGCTCAGCGTTTTTCGCAGTCGCTCGCCGGTTGGCGCTGCGCATTGTTTTCGCATGGTTCGCTGGTGAATCTGTTCGTCATCCCGCCCCAAAGCAATGGGCCGGAGCCACGCCGGCTCCCTGCTGCCCGCGGAAGGTTTACTTGAACACATTATTTGCTTCGCGATGCATTCGATCCCATGTCGGGGCATTCTTGGCTTTGGCGTGTAGCCTCGTTTTGCTGAACTGGCTGCCTCGGAGCTGGGCCGCGGAGAACCGCGCGGTTTCCCGCTTTCGACAAGAGATTGAGCCGATCTTGATCGATTACTGCTACCGCTGCCATGCGAATGGGACGAAGAAAGGTGGAGTGGCATTCGACGAATTCGTTTCCGATGAATCGTTGCTGGCAAAGCGCGAACTCTGGTCGGCCGTGCTCAAGAACGTCCGGGCCGGCATCATGCCCCCCGCGCCAAAGCCGGGTCCCTCGCACGAAGAAGTCCGGCTCCTGACCGATTGGATCAAACAAGATGCTCTCGGCATCGATTCCAACAACCCCGACCCTGGTCGCGTGACGATTCGCCGCCTCAATCGAGTCGAATACGCTAACACCATCAGGGACTTAATGGACTTCGATTTCAAGGCCGAGGAAGAGTTTCCGCCTGACGACACCGGCTATGGCTTCGACACGATTGGCGACGTGCTGACGGTGTCTCCGCTCCTCCTCGAAAAGTATATGCACGCCGCCGAGTTCATCGTGGCTCGCGCAGTGCCGACCGTGTCGTTGGTCGTGCCGGAGCGGACGTATCCGGGGCCAGAGTTCCATGGACCTGGTGGAACCGGCGACGCGGATCGATTGACGTTTCATACTCCCGTGAAGTTGACTCGATCACTCGAGATCGCGATCGCCGGTGACTACAGGATCGCGCTCGAATTGAGCGTGGTAGGGCCGCACGATTTTGATCCAAGCCGCTGTGCGGCCACTTTCAAGCTCGACGATCGACAGCTCGTTCGCGAGACGTACACGTGGCAAGACGGGAAGAAGTATCTCTATACATTTGAGGAAAATATCACTCCTGGCGACCATAAATTGACGTTCGAGGTCGAACCGTTGACCTCGACTGAAGATAAGCCCATGGCCATTTACATTCGGCTCATCCAGGCTCGGGTTCAAGGGCCGCTCGACCAAAAACACTGGACCCGCCCTGCGAACTATGATCGCTTCTGGCCTGAAGGCGAACCTGATCGAACGACCGATGGCCGTCGACGTTACGTCCGGGACATGTTGCAACGATTCGCGACCCGAGCCTTCCGACGACCGGTCGACGATCAGACACTCGAGCGGTTGGTGGCGATCGCCGAACGGATCTACGAGCAGCCCGGCCGTCGGTTTGCGGATGGGGTCGCACGGTCCATGGTGGCCGTGCTGGCCTCGCCTCGCTTTGTGTTCCGCGTCGAGGAGACGGAAGCTGAAGTAAGTGGTCCCATCCCAGCCCAGTCTTTACTTGACGAGTACGCACTCGCGTCGCGACTCTCGTATTTCCTCTGGTCAACCATGCCCGACGACGAACTGTTCCGGTTGGCCGAGCGGCACGAATTGCGCGAGAACCTCGCAGCCCAGGTTACACGAATGCGCCTCGATGCGCGCGCCTGGAGTTTACCCGGAATTTCGTGGGTCAATGGCTTCAGGTGCGCGATGTTGAGGGAATCGCCATCAATACCCCGGCCGTGCTCCGCCAGGAGGGAAGCACCGCGGTGATCGATCTAGATGGCAGTTTGCGACGTGCCATGAGCAGCGAAACCGAAATGGCTTTCGCCCATGTTGTCCGAGAGGATCGACCCATACTCGAACTGATCGATAGCGATTATACGTTTGTCGACGAGAGGCTGGCGAAGCTCTATGGAATCACCGGCGTGAGCGGAGCAAGAATTCGCAAAGTAGCTCTTCCCAAGGACAGCCCCCGTGGTGGCGTCCTGGCGCACGCGGGCGTTCTCATGGTGACGTCGAATCCGGATCGAACCTCGCCGGTGAAGCGCGGGCAGTTCATTCTGGATAACATTTTGGGAACGCCAGCGCCTCCGCCGCCACCGAACATCCCCGGTCTCGACGACTTGAAGAAAGATTTCCAGGGTCGCGAGCCCACTGTGCGCACGATGATGACGCTGCATCGATCCCGGCCCGTTTGCAGTTCCTGCCATACCCGCATGGATCCCCTGGGCATGGCGCTGGAAAACTTCAATGCCTTCGGGGTCTGGCGCGACCAGGAACGTGGCCAATCGATCGACGCGTCGGGTCAATTGATCACCGGCGAAAAATTGCACGACGTCCGTGACTTGAAGCGAATCCTCAAGACCAGGCACCGACTCGATTTTTACCGATGTCTAACCGAAAAGATGTTGACCTATGCCTTGGGGCGCGGCCTGGATCTGAATGATGTGGAGACAGTCGATCGCATCGTGGCGCGATTGGATCGCGAGGAGGGGCGGATCTCGGCGCTCATATTGGGCGTGATCGAATCCCCTTGCTTTCAGATGCGGCGAAACGTAAGCGCGGCTCCGCTGGCAATGATCAAGTCGTTCGATTCGACCTCCAAAAATCTGGGAATCCCATGAACCAAGTCCATTCGCACGCTCAGCACGTCGGCGCTCTGCGCCATGAAAGTCAGAGCCGTCGCCGTTTCTTGCGGAGCGCGGGTATTTCCCTGGCGCTCCCCGCCTTTGGTTCGCTCATGCCAAAAAGGCTGCTGGCGAAGGGTCCCCGCTCCGACGGCACGTTGGCGATCTCACCGACCGGCGCGCCGTTGCGGATGGCTTTCGTTTACGTTCCCAACGGAGTTCATCAGGGGCATTGGTGGCCCAAAGCGAAAGGGACGGAATTTGATCTCAGCCCTACGCTAGAGCCGCTGGCCAGCGTCAAGGATCAGATCCAGGTTCTGGGCGGACTGGATCATGCAAATGCAAACGGCGGCACGGAGGGGTCTGGCGACCATGCCAGGGCCAGCGGAACTTTTCTTACCGGTGTCCGGGTCAAGAAAACCGCAGGTGCCGACGTCCACGCCGGCACATCGGTCGACCAGGTTGCTGTGCAGCGGATCGGCCATCTGACCCGCGTTCCTTCCCTGGAGCTCACCTGCGACGCGGTCAGAAAGTCCGGCAATTGCGATTCCGGCTATTCCTGCGCCTATCAGTTCAACCTGGCCTGGAGCAGCCCGACCATGGCCCTGCCGCCAGAGCCCAATCCGCGGTTGGTCTTTGAACGCCTTTTCGGCGCCGGCTCGCGGGGCGAACGCAAGAAGAACCTCGAGCTCCGCCGCGAACAGCAGCAGTCGATCCTCGACTTTGTCCGCGATGACGCGGTCGCTCTCGAGCGTCAGCTTGGCGGTCGCGACCGGCAAAAGCTTGATCAATACCTGACCAGCGTACGGGAAATCGAGCACCAGATCGAGCGGTCTGAACAATTCAAGGATGTGCCGAACCCGGCCATCAATTCTCCGGCCGGCGTCCCCACCGGCTTTCAAGAACACATCGGGCTGATGTATGACATGATGATCCTGGCCTTCCAGACCGATTCCACCCGCATCGCCACATTCTTGATCGCCGGCGAGGGGAGCAATCGTAACTTCCCTGAGATCGGTATCGCAGAAGGCCATCACAATCTGTCACATCACCTGAATCAGCCCGAACCGATGGACAAGGTCGCCCGGATCGACCAATGGTACATGCGGCAGTTTGCCCGTTTCCTGGAAAAACTCGAAGAGACCAAAGACGTCGATGGGACTTCCGTCCTGTCCAACTCGATGATCGTTTACGGCAGTGGGAATAGCGACGGCAACCATCACACGCATTTGAATCTGCCCGTCATATTGGCGGGTCGTGGCGGGGGAGCAATGCCCACCGGCCGCTATCTCAGGTTCAAGTCCAGGCCCATGAGCAACCTCTACCTGAGTATGCTCGACCGGCTGGGAGTACAAGGTGTGGCTCGGATCGGTGATTCCACCGGTCGGCTCGAGAGGATCTAGGCCTGGAAGAACGCTCGAGACGTCACGATCGTTAGAGGTACTCATGCCGAGAGCTGACAGGACTTCGGGAGTCACTTCCAACTGCATGCAGATTCCTGGCAGAATGTCATGCGGTCAATCCCCACACGGTCGCGAACCGACCGGCCCACGCCGGCGCCGGCTTCGCGGCAATTGGGTTCGAGCCAATGACAGAACTGCCGCGGTTGCTGTGTCTTGCCGAGCTTTTCGATCATCTGGAAGACGTTTTGGTATGGGTCAAGGATCGCGACGGCCGCTATTGCTGGGTGAATCGCGCATTTGTTATCAACTACGGCTTGGCCGCCGAACGTAGCGACGCACAGACGGCCGTCGGACCGCAGGCGATTGTGGGCAAGACAGACTACGATCTGTCGCCGGCTTTCTTGGCCGATCAGTTTCGCCTCGATGATGAGCACGTGCTGACCGGCAAGCGGATCGTGAACCGGATCGAGTTGGTGGGCCAGCCGGACGGCCTTACGGTCTGGAACGTCACGAACAAGATCCCGCTCTTCGATATGGATGGCACGATCATTGGCACGGCGGGCATCACGCGGCGGCTAAATTCCTTCAAAGAAAACGCGGTTTCGGGATCAGAGTTTGGCCCAGTTCTGGCGTACATGCGTGATCACTTTAGCTCGCCGATCACGAATTTAGAGCTCGCGCGGCTGGCGCACATGTCCGTCCGGGCATTCGAGCGTAAATTTCACGCCAGCTTTCATCTCACGCCTCAGAAATACCTGCGCAAACTGCAGATGCGTATGGCTACACGAGCGCTGGTTTACACAAAGGAATCACTGGCGAAAGTGGCTCTTTCGTGCGGATTTGCCGATCAGAGCCACTTCACCCGTGAATTTCGCCGCCACTTCGGTCGGACGCCCCGGGATTACCGCGCTCATTACGGCCAGGAATAGGGCGCTGCCGCTCCTAGCACAAAACCTGCCGCTGGTGCACAATAAGCGACGTGGCTGGCCCGGGTATATTCCAGGCCTAGAATCCGTTGACCACTGTTGTAACGAACGGGACGCGCAGTCATGTTAAAACGACTTGCCTTGATGTTTCCGATCGCGACCGTCCTGGTCGGCTCGCTCGCGTGCGCCGCAGACGGGACCGTACCTGAGGGCTTTGTTTCGCTTTTCAACGGCAAAGATCTTAGTGGATGGAAAGTACCCGACGGCGACAACGGTCACTGGAAAGTCGTCGATGGAGCGATCGATTACGACGCCGGTAGCGAGGCCAAGGGGGACAGGTCGCTCTGGAGCGACCGCGAGTACCGGGACTTTGTCTTGACGCTGGACTGGCGACTGAAGGAAGCGCCTTTCATCAACAAAAACGTTCCCTATATACTGCCGGATGGCACTCACGCCAAAGATATTCACGGCAAGGAAATGCGGATGGCGCTGCCGGACGCGGATTCGGGAATTTACCTGCGCGGCGACGGATTCTACCAGATCAACATGTGGTGCTGGCCGATCGGATCTGGCGAAATGTATAGTGTCCGCACCGATAAAAAGACGCTGCCCGAAGTCCGAGCCGCCGTGACGCCCCGCACGCAGGCTGACAAGCCGGTCGGTGAATGGAACCATTTCGAGATTACCGTGAGAGGTAAGACCGTCAACGTGGTGTTGAACGGCGTCACTGTGATTCCCAACGCGACCGTTCCCACGCTTCCGGATCGCGGCAAGCTCGCTATTCAGCATCACGGCGGCAAGAACAAGGAAGGTGCCTGGAGCGGACCCCCCAGTCTTGTGCAAGTCAAGAATATTTACATCAAAGAATTGACGGAGAGTCTGTACGCCGGCACCGGTTCGGTGCGGGCGCTCTTGATCACCGGCGGGCACGATCACGAGACGGCCTTTTACTCGCTGTTCGATGGCTATCAAGAGCTCGGATCGATTCCGGTAGTGACCAGCTCCACGGCGTTTCAGAACGATCTGCGCAGCAAGTACGACGTCGTGATCATGTACGACTTCAGCCGTGACCTCGACGAGAAAGGGAAGAAAAATCTCCGCGACTTCGTCGAGAGCGGCAAAGGAGTCGTGGTCCTTCATCATGCGCTCCTAAACTATCAGAAATGGAACTGGTGGTATCAGGACGCCGTTGGGGGGAGCTATCGGCTCTCACGGGAGGGGGATGTTCCGTCGTCGACGGTCAAGAATAATCAGGACATTGCCGTCACCCCTGAAAGCGACCATCCAATCACCGCAGGGATCGCGCCATTTCACATCGTGGATGAAACATACGGGCGCATGTGGATGTCTGACAAGGTTCGCCCGCTTCTTGCCACCGACAACCCCAACAGCAGCCATTACGTGGCCTGGATTGGTCCTCTGGCCGGCTCGAAGGTGGTCGCGATCCAGCTTGGCCACGGCAATACGGCATTTGGTAATCCGTCGTATCGAGCCATCGTGCACAACGCCATCCTGTGGGCTGCGGGACGAATCAAATGACGTCTGTATTTGGGCCCGGGTGTGTTACCGGGTCTTTGTTCTGAACTCAACGGTCATGACGAGAAAGGAAATTGCTATGAAACTCGGACTGTACAGCATCACCTACCTGGGCCTGTGGTACCGCGGTGAGGCTCTGACTTTGCCCGCGATGATCAAAAGAGCCAAGGAGTATGGATATGACGGCATTGAAATCGACGGCAAGCGCCCGCACGGCAGCCCGCTCGATTGGCCGACGAAAAA
Organism: uncultured Isosphaeraceae bacterium; assembly: GCA_963850935.1. Classification (GTDB taxonomy): domain Bacteria; phylum Planctomycetota; class Planctomycetia; order Isosphaerales; family Isosphaeraceae; genus CAWFRS01. Next base: position 59,186 of record CAWKNT010000009.1, on the reverse strand, counting down.
GTGCCGCGAGCTAAGATCGATTGCCGAACGCGAAGGTATCGACATTTTCGGCGTCGCGGCCAACAACGACTTCAGTAACCCGGTACCGGAGGTTCGGGAGGCCCAGATTTGCTACGTGCGCGATATGATCGGCATGACTGCTGACCTGGGTGCCAAGACGCTGCGCGTGTTTTTGGGTTGGTGGGGCGTGACACGCCATCCCCAACTTGCTACCTACGACATCGCGGAAGGTTTCTGGCCAATCGTGCATGAAAAGTTCACCAATGAGGAAACCTGGGGGTGGTGTCGCGAAGCGTTGGTCGAATGTGCCCGCTACGCCGGCGATGCCGGTATTGCCTTGGCTTTGCAGAATCATAAGCCGTTAATCGACGACCATCACGACGTGCTGCGCATGGTCAAAGAGGTCGGCTCACCGCACCTTAAGGTCAGCCTGGATGCTCCGCTCATGCCAGACAAGAGTGCGGCCGCGATGATGAAGGCGGCGCGTGAGGTAGGCGCGCTCCAGGTGCTCACGCATTTCGGTGGTGAATTCGAGCGACGGCCGGACGGGTCGATCCGTGGCTATGAACGAAATGACGGCGTCGTTGGTGAAGACACTAACGAATACTACCGCGACTTCGTGCGTGCGATGATTGACATCGGCTATGAAGGCTACATCAGCTATGAGCTGTGCCATCAGTTGCCTGTCGTGAACGGCCAGACGGTCGACATCAGCTATGCCAATCATAACGCTCAGCTTGCGGCCGAGTTCATGCGCGAATTGATCGACGCCGAGCTGGTTCCGGCGAGCGGTCGGTAATCGGCACGGTGCATTTCACGCGCTCACCTGGGGAGGCGACGATGAGATTCATGCGGCGGGCGTTGGTGCTGTTCGTTCTCTTGGGCCTGGCCAGCGCGGCCGCCGCGCAGGACCAGCCCAAGAAGCGGAAGCTGCTGTTCATCGGCCAGAGCAAGGGGTATCAGCACGATTCGGTGTCCACGGCGATGGCCACGCTTTACAACCTGGGTCGAAGCACGGCGCTCTGGGACACCTATTTCCGAACCGACTGCACTGCCATCACCAAAAAGAAGCTGAAATACGGCGCCAAAAACATTGATGCGTTTGATGCCTTGGTGTTTTTCACCGACGGCGACCTGGACATGGATGAGTCGCAGAAGGCGGACCTGCTGTCATTCATCCGCGATGACGGCAAGGGGTTCATCGGCATCCACAGCGCGACCATCACGTTCGTTTCATGGCCCGAATACGGCAAACTGATCGGCGGGTACTTCGACGGCCACCCTTGGGGCGAGTTTCAGGCGCCCCTTGTGGTGGAGGACGGCGATTTTCCCGGCATGAAGTATTTGTCGAAAAGCTTCACCATGAGGGACGAGATCTATCAGATCAAGGATTTCTCGCGGAACAATGTGCACGTGCTCTTGCGCCTTGATGCCGATAAGGTCGACCTGTCCAAAAAAGGGGTCCATCGCCAGGACAAAGACTTCGCCGTCATGTGGGCCCGCAACTACGGCAAGGGACGTGTCCTCTATAACGGCCTGGGCCATACGCCACACGTGTGGGATCGGCCCGACATCCAGAAGATGTGGGTGGATCAGGTTCAATGGTCGATGGGGATCATCCCCGGCGATGCGACTCCTCGAATAGTTCAAGCAGCTGTACGTGGTCGCGTGCTCGATGCTGGCGCTGCGGCGAGTCGATGACGATCGAGATGCCCCTCAGCCGCCCTGGGGGCACCCTCTCTCCGCCGCGCGGAGCGAGGGCGGGGGGACGACGCGGAGCTCGCCTCGCTGGCCGCCCGAATCACTATCAATCAAAATACCCGCACGATCTCAAATGGGCGACGCTACGGCGGACGCGCTCGTGCCGGCCGTCGAGGCCGGGCTCGGGCTCGCCGCCGATGCCCTCGATCTCGATCGTGTAGGGACCGGCGAAAGCCGACGCCGTCGAGGATCGTGCGGACCCGGGCGAAATCGACGGCGCCGCCGTCCCCCAGCGGCCGGGAAATACCAGTCTTCAAAGCCGCCACGATTGTCCTTGACATGGACGTTGCGCACCAGATGCTTCACCTTGTCGAGCTCGTCGCACGGATCGGCGCCTTTGTTGTAGTAGGCGATGTTGCCGGTGTCGAAGTTGAGCCGGACGTGAGGGTGGTCGACGTCGCTCATCAAGGCTGAGCATGGCCTCGGCGTTTTGCGTCGGCCCTTTGTGGGTTTCGAGCGCCAGGGTCGACGCCGCATTCGCCGGCGGTCGTCGCCGAGCCGGCGGAGGTGCGTGACGATCGTTCGCCGCTCGGCGTGCGTCGGCCGGCTGGCCGGCGCCCGAAACGCAGATCTTGACGGCGAACCACCTGCGCGGCGAAACGGATGCGGCGCTCGGTCAGCTCGACCCCCTCGCCGGGTGCGGATGTCGGCGCCGCCGACGTTGCAGCCGCTGACCTTGACCCCGTGGCGGTGCAAGTGGTCGCAAAACGCCTGCGCCGTCTGGTCGTCGGCCTTTCTCGGTGATCACGGCCGACTCGGGGATCACCAGGCCGCCGAAATTGTGGCCCGCGCAGCGCCAGCTCGAGGTGATCGATGCCGGTCTCGCCGATCCGCGCGGCCGCCGTCCACACTCCCGATTCGCCATAGCAGTTGGTGAAACAACTCACGATTCGTTTCATGTTCCATCCGATTCGCGGGTGCGGCGGTGTCGAGAGCTGTCTCGAGGGCGACGGGGAACTCGCTCTCAGGGTCGACGACGCGCAAGGCCAGTCTGCCTTCGAGCACATCGAGCAAGAGCGGGCCGCAGAGCTCGCCGCGCCAGCCCTCGAGCAGGGCAGGGCGGATGCGAATGGATCGCGGCCGCCCAGTATGCCAGCGGACCAGGTGCTTGAGATCGGCGACGTTGGCCACGAGCGAGCCGGCGAGCTGGTTTTGCACGCAGCACTGGGCCAGGGCCGCCGAGAGAAGGTTGGTGACGGTCGAGAGGCCCGGTGGCTCTTCGTGCCGCGCGGGCAAGTCGGGAAGCTGGTCTTCCGGGACCGCTCGGGCCTGCGTCGAGGATCGCCAGGATCTCCTGGCTCCGGTTCAAAAGTGCGGGGCGGTTGAAGTCGCGCAGGGCTTCGAGGTCGCGGCGATTGCGGGGCTGGCGCTTGGCGATGGCCACGAGCAGATCGTCGCGGACGACCTGGCGCAGCGGCCGGTTCTGCCGCCGCGCCTCGTCTTCGCGCCACTCGGCGAGCCGCCGGGCCATCTCCAGACCGCGGCGGCTGAGTTGGTGCAAGCCCGGCAGCCGCCGCCAGCGGTCCTCGTCGGCTCGCTGCGGCGATCGACTCGAGAAGATCGTCAAATCTCGGCGTCGGCCCACGCCGTTCGATCCGAGTTGAGCCAGACGGTCCGTGAAATGATCGGCCAGATCGAGCAAATGGCGGACGTCGTCGAGTGCGTAATTGAGCTGGGCCGCAGTGAGCGGCCGATGCCGCCAGTCGGTGCGTGTCTCGCTGCCGGCCAGGCTGATGCCCAGCACCTGGCCGACCAGGTTGACCAGCGATAACGGATAATTGAGGCCCGACCAGTCCCGCGGCCATCTGGACGTCAAATACCCGCCGGGGCAGCGACCCGGTCCGCAGCAGGCAGATCCTCAGATCTTCGCCGGCCGCGTGCATGACGACCTCGATCGCCGGGTCGAGAACCACGTCCCAGAAGGGGCCGACGTCGCGAACGGCCAGCGGGTCGATCACCGCCAGCCGCTCGCGAGTCGCCACCTGGATCAGGCAGAGCACCGGTTCAAACGTCTCTTCACTGACAAACTCGGTGTCGAAGGCGAACCGGCCGATCGCCCGCAGATGATCGACCAGCCCTTTGAGCTGGGCCGGAGTGGTGATGATCTCTTCGGGGATTCGCGTCAGTGCATCAATTTCAGCTGCTCCAGGCTCTTCAGGAATCGGAGGATGGCGGCGTTGGCCACCGGACGGGTTTTCGTAGGGGGCCATGTGGCCCGCCTGGGGGATCACCTCCAGCCGGGCGTTGGGAATCGCCTCGGCCATCGACCTGGCTTCGGCCGGCGGCGTGATCACGTCTTCCTCGCCGACCAAGACCAGGGTCGGAACCGACGATCTTGGGCAAGTCGCCCCGCCGGTCGGGCCGGCTCGCCATGCCGCGCAGGGCGCCGGCGATTCCTGCGGGGCCGTCTGCTCCATCACCGCCTTGATCGGCTCGACCCGCTCGGGATGTTGCTCCAGGGTCATCTTGGCAAAAGAGACGCGGCATCATCGCATCGACGACCGGCGCGGCACTGTCGGCGGCGAGGACGGCCTGGGCCGTCGCCTCGCGGCCCTGGGCCGCCTCGGGCGTGTCCGCCCCGGCTCGCGTATCCATCAGCATCAAGGCACGTGACGCGCGTCGGGATAGCGCGCCGCCAGCGAGAGCGCCACGTATCCCCCCATCGACAGCCCGCCGACCACGACCGGCCCGCTGATTTCGAGGGTTTCCAGCAGCTCGACGACGTCGTCGGCCATCGCGTCCATCGTGTAGACGCCTTCGGGAACCGGCGATTCGCCGTAAGCCCCGCAGGTCTGGCGCGATCACCCGGTAAATCGAGCCGATGCCGGAAAGTTGCTCGTCCCACATCGCCCTGCTGAGCGGAAACCCGTGCAGCAAAATCACGACCGGGCCGGGTCCCTCGTCCGCATATGCCAAGTCCATCGAAGTTCTCCCTCGCAACCAAGTTGACTCACAGAATCCACGCGACGACTCGACAAAGCATTTCCCGTGCCACGGTTCGGCAGCCGCCAGTCGGCTCAGACGAGGCGAAGATCGGACCGGTGCCGGTCAACCGGACGGATCTCCGATCGTGCTCGCACACGTTTCATCATCCCGCTCGATCGGCCGAACAGTCAACGTCGGGCTCCGGCGAGGTCTGGCGGGCGGGCGGATCGACGCCTTAGAATGAGGCAGGAACTTTCCAGAATGCACACCAAGACAGAGGATTCGCTGCGATGCCCACCCCGAACGAACTTTATGACCAGGCCGCCGACCGGCGCGACCAGGGCGACAAGGAGGGCGCGGTCGCCAAGCTCGAGGAGGCCGTCGCGATCGACCCCAATTTCGCGCTGGCGCACGGCATGCTCGCCAAGCTCTACGCCGATCTGGCCAGCGCCGACAAGGCGATCGAGCACGCCCGGAAGGTCGTCGAGCTCGAGCCCGACGACGCCTTCAGCTATACCGCCCTTCGGTGATCTACCAGCGATGCGGCCGCATCCCCGAGGCCGAGCACGCCAAGGCGATGGCTTACCAGAAACAAATGGGATTCGATTGATCGATCGAGTTACCGCTGACGCGGAAATCCTGAGGGAGCTTGAGGCGGATGATGTTCAGCAGAGTATTTGGCGGATCGTGCGGCGGTGGGGTGCTCGTACTAATCGCATGTACAGCAACGGCCAACGCACCCGGCGGCGAATTCGGATTCCCGTCGAGCCCGACAGACGCGAAGGCATCGAGTGCCGGCGATCCGTGGATCAGCGCGCAACTCCGATGAGCTGGTCGCTCTCTACACGCATTTGCACACCCACCCCGAGCTTTCGCGACAGGAAGTCGAAACCTCGAAGCGGATCGCCGAAGAGCTGCAAAAAGCCGGCGCCGAGGTGACGACGGACGTCGGCAAGCTCGGCGTGGTCGGGGTCTTGAAAAACGGCGAAGGGCCGGTCGTGCTGGTCCGCACCGACATGGACGCGCTGCCGGTCGTCGAAGAAACCGGGCTCCCGTATGCCAGCAAGGTCAAGACACGCGACAAGGCCGGGCGCGAAGTCGGCGTGATGCACGCCTGTGGGCACGACATCCACATGACCAGCTTCATCGGCACCGCCCGCTGGCTGGCGGATCATCGCGACCGCTGGTCGGGAACCGTTGTCTTGGTCGCTCAGCCGGCCGAAGAGGCCGTCGACGGTGCCCGAGCGATGCTCGCAGGATGGGCTCTATTCGCGGTTTCCCAAGCCTGACTTCGCCCTGGCCTTGCATTGCCGGCCCGATATACCCGTCGGAACCGTGAGCTATTGCTCGGGACCGGCCCTGGCCAGCTCGACCTCGATCAGCGTCATCATTCGGGGCAAAGGGGGGCATGGCGCCTGGCCGCACCGCACGATCGACCCGATCGTGCTGGCGGCACTCTTTGATCGTCGACTTGCAGACGATCGTCAGCCGCGAAATCGAGCCGGGCGAGCCGGCGGTCGTGACGGTCGGCTCGATTCACGGCGGCACGAAGCACAACATCATCCCCGATGAGGTCAAGCTTCAGCTCACCCTGCGATCATTCAGCGAGCCGGTCCGCCAGCAGTTGATCGCGGGAATCAAACGTCGGGCAATCGGGCTCTCGCAAGCCCACCAAGCGCCCGAGCCGACGGTCGAAGTCGAGGAAGGCACGCCGCCCACGATCAACACGCCCGGCCTGGTCGAGCGCGTCGTGCCGGCCTTTGCCGAGGCGCTGGGTGCAAGCCAATGTCAATCCCGTCAAACCCGTCATGGGGGCCGAAGACTTCTCGCTCTACAGCGAAGGCGAACGTTCCGATCTTCATGTTCTGGCTGGGAACGTTGAGCCCAGAACGGCTCGCGGCGGCGAGCTGCCAACGGAGGGGCGCCCGCCTGCGCTCCATTCGTCGAAGTATTACCCGGAACCGGCCCCGAGCATCGCGACCGGCATCCGCGCCATGACCGCGGCGGTCGTCAAGCTGTTGCCGCCCAAGCATTGAAAAGCCGCGGGCACCGGTCAGTGTTCGGGCCGTCAGGTCTCTGAGGGAGATCGCACTCTCCCTTTGCGGTCCGCCGCGCGCAGCGCTCGGGCGACCTGATCTTGCCTGTGTACTGGCGGCCCGTCGTCTTGCTCTCCTCGCGGCCGGCGAAAAAAGTGTATAGCGACGACCGACCGCGGGAAATAGTAGTAGTACGAAGATTGGTTCACGCTGCGGAGGGCAAAACATGGCGAGAGCATGTGCGGGCGACCTCGGCCGGCATCTCGGCCGGCTCTTCGGTGCTGGGACCACCGTCGGCCTGACCGACGGCGAGTTGCTCGAGCGATTCGCAAAGCGGCGGGATAAGTCGGCGGAGGATGCGTTCGAGACCCTTCTGTCCCGCCATGGGGCCATGGTCCTGACCATCTGCCAGCACCTGCTGGGCGACGTCCACGCGGCTGAGGATGTCTTCCAGGCCACGTTCCTGGTCCTGGTCCGACGGGCGGGATCGCTGCTGATCCGCGATCATGGCTCGGTCGGTCCGTGGCTGTACGGGGTGGCCTATCGCCTTGCACTGAAGGGCCGTCAAGGTGCCGCCCGTCGCCGTAGGCGTGAGCGCCGAGTAGCGGTGAAGGCGGTGGCGGGGGCTTCCATCGCGATCGAGGACTACGAACTCCAGGCTTTGGTCCATGACGAAGTCAACCGGTTGCCGGCCAAGTACCGCGCGCCGATCGTGCTCTGTTACTTCGAGGGCCGAACGCATGATGAGGCCGCTGCCGCCCTTCGATGGCCCGTTGGCACGGTTCGCGGCCGGTTGGCCAGAGCCCGTGATCTGCTCCGAGCCCGGCTGCCGCGTCGTGGTTTGGCGCCAGCCGAATGGTTAGGAACAGCGCTGTTGGGACCTGGCGTGCGAATCCAGCCACCGGCACGGCTGCTGGAGACGACCGTCACCGTCGCCATCAACGGCATTCCGTCTGCAACCGTCGGATCGATAGCCAACGTCATGTTGAGAGGTCTGTTCATAATCAGGCTCAGGATGACCGCCGCCGTTCTGGCGATGGCCTTCATGATGGCTGGCTTCGGCCTCGCCATCGGAAACATGCCAGGTTGGCATCCCGCCCCGGGCCTGATCGCCCGTCGGCGCCGGTCGCATCGGTTCAAACCGCATTCCCCTCCTTCGATCGCCTCGGCGATCCTCTGCCGAAGTACGCCCGTGCCCGCATGGGGACCACCCGGTTCCACGGCGGCTCCCTTGTCAATCAGGTGCTTTACACTCCCGACGGCAAGTCCCTGGTCACGGTCGATAACATCGCGATTGTCCGAGTATGGGACGCAGCGACGGGGCAGCTCGTCCGTGACATCGGCGAGCCCCGGGCGGACTTCCGGGAGATCACGCCCTCGCGGGCGATCGCGCTGGCACCCGACGGCCAAATGCTGGTGACGGTCGATCATCCAAATCAGCTTCGGCTCTGGGACGTGACCACAGGTCGAGAACGCCGGAGATGGCACGAAAACAAGGGCGCGGTGTATGGACATCCGCTTTTCACTCCGGATGGCCGGTCTGTGGCCGTGAGCGTCAAAAGAAATGATGAAGCCAACAACGCTTCCGAGACGTTTATAGAACTTTGCGAGATAGCCTCTCCCGCTGAGCGTCGGCGTCGGATCCCGGGTGGTTGGGTCCGGCTCTGGGACCTGAAGTTTTCCCCCGATGGCAAGACCTTGGCTACGGCCAGCAGAGATACGGAAATTACGCGCGGCAATACACTTATTGGGCCCGACAAGGGCACGATACGCCTGTGGGAACTCGACGCGGGCCGGGAGCGGAGGCGGATTTCACTAAATCGTCTGGATGTCCGATCGATCGCCTTTTCATCCGATGGCAAGTCACTGGCGGCCGCCGTCAGCGACGGGACGGTGCGATTTTACGACGTCGAGACGGGGCGAGAGGACATTCCGCCGCTCGGCTTGAAGCTGCCAAGGCGCCCGGGAAGAGACGTCGAGGACCTCCTGATCCCCCCAGAGGGGAGCGGCGCCTGGCATTTTCGCCCGACGGAACGCTCCTCGCCTTTCGGCACGCCGCAATCCAGCTTTGGGACGTTAACCAGGGTCTGGAGCTGCGCCGATTCGCGGACAATCTACAGGGGGTCATGTCGATCTCATTCTCCCCCGATGGCAAGACGCTGGCCTCGAGCGGCGGCGGCCCAGTGCTCCGGCTCTGGGACGTGGCCACAGGACGGGAGGCGGTCTCTCGATCGGGGCACGGCGCGGCCATCCGGTCACTTGTCGTTTCACCTGCCGATGGGACAGTCTTCACCGGCGACGACGATGGCACAGTTTTTCACTGGGACCCACCCTCTGGCCGAGAACTCAACCCTGTCGCCCCGCTCGCGGGTGCCGTCGACGAGTTGACCATCGCTCCTGATGGGATGACGTTGCTCATGGCTGGGCTGATGGAGCGCTATTCAGCGCCCGGCGGTCGGATCAGCCTTTGGAGCGTGCTACAAAACCGCCAGATCCTTCGTTTCGGCGCGTTCCGGGTTCACGACTTTACCAACCTCGCTTATGCGCCGGACGGCAAGACCTTCGCTTCGCAGGGACTCATCTGGGACGCTAGCTCGGGCAGGCTCTTGATTAGGCTCCGGCACGAAGATCCGCGGCATGGCGACTATTTGCATTTCTCGCCCATCTTCTACATGCCCGATGGCAAGCAGGTGATCACGGCTGAGCCCGATGGGGCTTGGATCTGGGATAGCGCCACAGGCCGGGAGCTGCGCCAGGCAATTCGGTGGTCGAACTACCACGATCGCGCGACGCTCTCTTCCGACGGCCGCTTCCTGGCGACGCGCGGGCCTGGCGGCCACTCGCGCGGTCAGGCACTTGATCCGCCCATCACCCTTTGGGAGTTGGCCTCGGGCAGGGAAGTGGCGAGCCTCGACGCGCAGGGCGAAGCGCTCCTCCGCCGCCCCTTCTCTCCCGACGGCCGCTTCCTCGCATCAGCCAATCGCCATCAAGGAGCGATCCCCAACTCGACTGTCCGCGTTTTGGACCTCGCGACAGGCCGGGAGGTGCGACGATTCGAGGGGCACCGCGGGTCGGTAACCGTAGTCGCCTTCACGCCCGACGGCCGATCGATCGTTTCCGCCAGCGAGGATGCCACGGCCCTGGTCTGGGATATCTCCGACTTGGCGGCCCAACAGACGCTCGCTCTGCCGATCCCGGCTGAAGTGCTTAGCGCTCGTTGGGACGAACTGGCCAGCGAGGATGCCCGCGTTGCCTATCGTGCCACCTGGGCGATGAGCACGCTCCCGACCGTCGAGTTCCTGCGCGACCACCTTCGCCCAGCCCCGTCGCCCGACCCCGCGCCTCCCTGCGTCGAGCGGGCCGATCGCCCAACGCGAGGTGTTACGCGTCCTGCGCGCCATCACGGCGCTGGAGCGCATCGCGACGCCTGAGGCGCAAGCAGTCCTCGAGCGAATGGCGCGGGGAAATCCCAACGTCATCCAGACTCGGGACGCGAGGTCCGCCCTCAACCGCCTGAGTCGTCGAAAACAGGTTCAAACGAGACCCTCGATCAGATAGTTAATCCAGTACCGAGCGGACAAGCAACTTCCTGGCGTTCAAGCAGGTTGCTGAGACAATCCGCCATCCGGCTGTCCGGCGCTTCGTGAAGTGTCGTAGTTTGAGCGGGACGCTCCATTGTGGTACTGAGCATCCCGCTCGGCTTTCAGCCGATTACCCAATCACTTCGGTTCCGCGAAAGTGTCGGCGGGAACTTTGTCGATGATCTTGAATTCGGTGACCTCCTGCTCAATGAATTTCTCACCATCGCGCTTGGCCGAGATCTTGGTGGCTTTCTTGGTGCCGTCGAAGTCCTTGTAGTTCGAATAGGTCGTTTCCTGCGTAAACTCGTTTTGGTCGAAGCCGATCACCTTGGCAATCAGCTTGACCGGCAAGCCGCTTTCCTTATCGAAATAGAGCTTGAAATCCTTGCCGTCGGTCCCCGTGACCTTGATCGCGATCGCCGGCTTGTCGTCGATCTTTTCTTCGCCGGCTGCCTCGAGCTTGAATTCCTTACCTTTGAGTGGAACGAGAGTCGCCGGCAGGACCGCCAGATAGATGGTGCGCTTCTCGTTTGCGATGCCATCCGCTTCCAGTTCCCTCAAGTCGTCATTGAACTTGCGCCAGCCCTTATCGCCATTCACGACGGTCACGCCCTTGATCGGGTCGCCGTTGAACTCACCTTCAAACTCTCCGCGATAATGATCGAGGCCCTGGACTGTCGTGTGGGTCTTGATTTCGTTGTCATTGCCGTTGAAGGTGATGGTGCCCTTGGCCTTCTGGCTGTAGCCGCCTGATTTGCCCAGCTTTTCCTCGCCGCCAAGGGCCTTGATACCCTTGTCGATGATCGATTTCGGGTCTGCATCATCAGCCCGTGTCAACCCTGACAAACAAGAAATGAGTACAGCTCCGAGTGCCACATTGAGTACGCGTTGCATGAATTCGCCTCATTTTGAGAGAGCAAGATCTGATTAAGGAAGCAAGATCTGACGAAAATAAACCAATCGCCAGATTCGATCGAACCAGAGCGCAACCCGAGAATATAACGCAATTCTCGCGCAAGCGGTAGCACTCGCGAGTCGTACCTTGGGGATTACCTTGGTCGCGGCAAGAGCTATTTGAAATGTGAACATCATCACATTTTTATCAATGGCTCAGTGCCAGAACGGCATAGCCGGTCGCTGCATCCCACATGAATTTGCCAATATTAGCCTTCGCGGCATTGGTCGACTCGGGTGCGCGGACTTTGTTGACCGACAGGGCGCGCCATGCGCCAGAAGGATCTTGATTCGAGCGCAGCCAGGAAAGGCCTTTGCTCACCTGCGGATTCTCCTTGGTAAGGCCGCCGAGCTGGAGTGCGTGCAGAATCAAGCCTGTGGCATAGCCATCGGGAGTTGTGATCGGGGTCTTGATTTCGACGTGAGTAAAGTCGCCGAGCGCCTCCCAAGCTCCAGCCACCGCCCGGCTGTTGCGCGGCAAGGAGTTGCATGATCAGTTGTTTCTTCTCTTCGGGATTTAAGAGACCATCGAAGTCTGAAGAAGCCCACAAGAGCCACGCACGATTGTGCAGGTTTTGTTTCGCGTAGTTTGTTCTCAGATAAGTTCGGAGGGAATCAATCCGTAGGCGCGTGTCGGCTGCGGTGCCGCCGATGTCGTGGCCTGGGACGGCGCCGATCGCTATCGCAGCGACCGTGGCACCCAAATACCGAGAATCGCTCGACTCCCAAGGTTCGAGCCCGAAGTTGAGCCATTCCCACGAGCCTCTGTGCTGGCCGTCGGCAATCTGTGTCGCCCAGAGGATCGAGAAGGCTTTTTGAGTTGCTTCGCTCGGTTGTTGGCGTCCTCCAAATCGATCGTCAAGCGCCAGCAAAAGAGCGTTGAGGACTGCCTCTGTGCCACGCGACTGTTTCTTCTTGGGTTCGTCAAAATCATAGAGAAGCTGGTATTCCACCTCCTCGAGCTGGTCCCAATTGGCAACTCGGCCTTTGGTCTGTTCGAGGATTTTCGTTTCCAATCGGGTCGGCGAATGTTCATGCGAAACTTGACGCAGGACCGGCCGCGCCAATGCATAAGGTAGGAGGCTGTGGCAACTGACGCACTGGGAGGCAGTGGTGCCCTCACCGCGAGTTGCGTTCGAAAACTTGAACCAATTCTCACCGCGGGCGTCGAGGTATTGTGCGGCACTCGTGTGATTCCACTGTGCGGGTGAATTGTCACCACCCAAAACCGGCGCTGCGTGTACTAAGCCGAGGAATGCGGTTGCAAGCGATACGAGAATCAGATGTCGGCTGGCCATGGTGACCACTCCCGCAAAATGAGGCAACAGCAGCGATGAGGGGGCGCATCGCCTGAGACTCGAACATGCCCCATTGTCTCACGGGAGCGCATTTCGATCCAGCCGATCGTGGCGACAAGCTTGACTCCAGGCCATTTTCGTGCAGTTTACGGAATGTAGGTGATGCCACTCGAGTTGGTCAGGTTGACATTGCCGGCGCTATTAGCGGCGATCACGTTTTGCTGCACGACGGTACCGGAACTCACGCCCGAGGCATACACGCCATAGCCCTGGTTATTGACGATCTGGTTGCCCGCTCCGGTGGAGCTACCGCCGATTGTCACGCCAAGGGCAGTCACGAGCGTCACGCCATTACCGGTGTTGCCGCTGATCTGATCGCCCTGTGCCTTTGTGCCATTGGACGCGCCCTGGACGTATAGTCCATCCTGGCCGTTACCGCTGATCGTATTGCCGGCCGTTGCCGATCCGATCAGGTTATTGCGGCCGGCAATAACCTTGACCCCGGCGGTCGCGTTGTTCTCAATGTCGTTGCCTATTACGGTGTTGCCGCTGGACCACTGGATGATCACACCGGGGCCGGCCGTGCTGTAGAAGATTTTGTTTTGCGATAGGGTCGCCGTGCCGCCGATTGTGTTGGAGGTAAGGGGGGTTCCCAGATAGATCCCCCCGAGCCGATTGCCCAGGTTTTGGGTGCCTTGGGCATTGGTCCCGATATACGTGTGAAAGATGACATTGTTGCTTGCGGACCCGACGATCCGGATTCCGTACCCGCGATTGCCGAGACCGTCACCTGCGGCTTCAATCGAAGGCTGAAAACCACCGATGGCATTATTGTGGGCATGGCCGGTGATCAGGATGCCATTGCCTCCGTTGGGAATGGCCGTCTGGATGTCGCTGTTTGTCCCGACCGCCGTGTCGGTCACCTGCACGCCGGTGGCATTGCCGCCGAGCTCGATTCCGTTGCCGAGGTTGCCCGAGACGATGCAGGTGCGGATCAAGTTGTTGCCGCCGCGTGGAGGTGATCAGGATTCCATCTTGCTTGTTCGGGGCCGCGCCCCCGAACGCAAAGATCCCGCCGAACGTGTTGAACGAGGTGAATCCGCTGGCCGTGCCGCTCACCTCGATGCCGTTCCTGTTGTTGCCCGAGATCACGTTGCCGAGCGGGATCACGCCGCCGACCTGCGTGTTCTGCGGACGAGCCCGAGACCAGCAGGCCGTCGCCGCCATTGGCCACGATCGTGGCGTTGTTGGCCCCGACGCCCATGAAATTGGCCTGGACCGTCGTGTTGTTGGAATTGGTGATCCGCAAGCCGTTGCCGCCGTTGCCGCTGAGCACGTTGTAAAACACAAACGGGCTCTTGCTGGAACGTGCAGCCGATCAGTTGATTGCCGTTGGCGCCTGACGATGGCCACGCCGTCCTGCCGGTTGCCCAGTGCCGAATTGCCCGAGGCGGTCGTGCCGACGAAATTGCCGCTCAAGAGCGTCTGGGTGGCGCCCTTGTTGATGAGCACGCCGTCGCCGCGGTTGCCCGAGATCAGGTTGCCCTGGGGCGGGCGGACGAACACATTCGCCGGTGGGATCGTTGCCGCCGGTCGCCTGGCCGCCGATGATGTTCCCGGTCGCGCCATCGGTGACGAGGATGCCGTTCTTGGCGTTGCCGCGTTTGAGCGTGCCGCTGGCGTCCGTGCCGATGTTATTCATGGCGATCTGATTGCCGCTGGCACCGTAGATCCCGATGCCGTTGCCGCCGTTGCCGCTGATCACGTTGGAGAGCTGGAAGCCGACGTTGACCGTCGCCTGGTACGAAAAGATGCCCGAGCTGGCAATGCACGATCCCGACGACCTGGTTGCCCGCCACGGCATCGGCAGTAGGCGACGCATCGACACTGGGATAGTTCAGATTGGACCCAGGTTGCGGGGCCGAACGTGCCGTCGGGATTGAGCCGCACGGTCGCCACCGCAGCCTGCAAGGACCGTGCTCGAGCCCGCCTCGACCGTGTTGGCGCCGAGCGTGTAAACGCCCGCCTCGGTGCTGCTGATGCCCTGGAAATGGGTCGCGATACGCTTGGCCGACCAGCCCATTCGGATCGGCGAACGACGTCCAGTTGGTGAATTGCCCGGTCGCCGAGTCGTAGTCGACCAGATAGCCCTCGGCGAGCGTCTTGCCGGCCTGGACGAGGCCGGTATAGCCGCCGCAGATCGTGTAGCTCGTGCCGCCGTTGTACCAGATGCCGTAGGCCGGGTGGTCGTCGAGCCCGGATAGACGATGTCGGTCAGGAAATTGTTGGTCTGCGAGACGCCGTAGATGAACGCGTGGCCCGTGCTGATCGGGCAGTCCGCCGTCGGAACCGTCGGCGTTGCCGACCGCGAGGTCGCCCATCGTGCTGTGGACGTAGGTGTATTGTCGCGTCGGGATAATCGATCGTCTGGTAGTCGCTGCTATTCGAGAGATCGGCGGTCGTGCCCTGGAAGACGAAGCCCTGGACGATGCCGTTGCCGGTCGTGTAACTGCCGACCAACCGCAGCTCGCCGTTGCCGAGATTGTCGGGGCCGTAGACGCTCGTGGTCGTGGCCCCCGGGTAGTTGACGGGATAGGCCGTTCCGCCGACGCCGGAGATGGGCCCATCGTAGAGCAAGCCGTTGGCATCCGACGTTCCGGTGATCAAGTACTGGCCGCTCGTGTCCGGACGCACGAATGCCCTGCCAGCCCGAAACCGGCATGGCCACGCCCAGTACTCGTGTAGACGGTCAGGGCTGTAGTAATTGATGCTCGACACCGGATCTGTCCTGCCCGATCAGGTCGCCGTGCGACGACGCGTTGATCTGCACGCCGTCGCCCGGTTGCCGGCGGCGGTCGTTCCGTTGGACAGCAGGCCGATGTCGTTGCCCTGGACCGTGATGTTTGAAGCCGTGAGCGTGACGCCCGCATTGCCGGCTTTGACCAGCGCAAGCGATTTCAAGGTCGACCCATCGGAACCTGCCGCGAAATTGAATCCCTTCGTGCCCTGAAAATTCACCGTCACGACGGGCGATCCCGCAAACGCGGGGGCCGTTGAGCCGTCGATGGTCACGGTGCTCGGGATCGCCGGCAGCGACGTCCTGCTGATCCGGATCGTACCGGCGACATCAAAATCGATTGTGTTACCACCCTGCTGGCCGTTGGACTCGATGATCGCCTGGCGGAGCGAACCAGCGCCGGAGTTGTTCAGGTTTGTCACTGTGAAGGTGGCGAGCAGTTCGCGGTGTTCGAGCGCCTCAAAGGCGCGCAGTCTCGAACGGTTGGAAGAGCGACGCGTCGAGCGAGAAAACATGATTCTTGATCGTCCGTAATTCGGTCAGATGGAATTGCCAGTGCGGCACCATGCCCAAAAAAAGATCTAGTACGAGAAACCAAAAAGGGCAAAAGAAGAAATGGCGATCGCGGAGAGTGAGTGGGAGGGATCAACGTCGTGGCGAGTCATTCGCCTTGCCGAGCGCAAGCGACCGAACTCTGGTAGCAGACGCCTGTTACAGGTTGAGCTCATTGCGTGCGAAGGTTATGCATCGACGAATGTTGTCGTCCTCCGCACGGAGCTGTTCAGAACGCGGCAGAGAACTGATGTGCTGGAGCGGCACTTTTGGCGGGTGTGCGCGTAAAACTGCGATCATGTGGGCCAAATGCCGCCCCGGGAGGTCGGCAAAAGTAACCCAGTAACCCTCGGTGAGGCAGGGCACCTTGAGCGGGTCGCGCGTGATCATCTCGATGTTGAAGCGAATCTCCGGTCGCGCAGATCGGAGAACGCGGACGGCACGAGGCAAGTCGAGGACGCCCGTTCCAAGCGGAACTTCCGAAAGGAGGAAACCGTCGCGGAATTCCTCGAGCCCCATGTCTTTGAAATGAGTTGTGAATGCCCACGGGGCAAGGGCCTCGACGACCTCCATCGGGTCTTCCAAGAGCGCAATGCTGTTGCCGGTGTCGAGGCAGACACCGACGTGGTCATTGCCGAGGCGTTTGAGAACAGCGATCAACTCGTCGGCGCCAGTCCTTGTGATTCTCGACGGCCAGACGAATACCATGCCGTGCGGCCACCGGCGCCGCCAAGCTCAGAGAATGATGCGACGATTCCGCAAACCGGCGAAACGCGGCCGCGCTTGCGAATGATTCGTACCGCCGTCCTGAGAGCATTACCGTTCTCACAACGTCCGCGCCGGCACGCTTCGCCGTACGGATCTCGGCCTCAAATCGCGCCACGTCGGCCTGGTCACGCGGAAGAGAGGCGATACCCTCGAGATAAATTGAGGCAGCACGAGCGCGCTCACGAATGGCGTCGGCCGAGGAATCGTCGCGCGCGCCCAGACCAACCTGAATGCCATTCACTTTCAGGGCATGGGCGTGATCGAGGAACCGGGCAGCGTCCGAGAACCTTTCCGCGCTGGGCCGTCCACGATCAGCGGAAGTGCGAACGGCGAACGAGTGGATGACCAGTCCCAACGAGCCGTGGCCCTCGGATGCGTCTACTGGCTCCGCGGCCAGTGCCGGCAATGCTCCGGCACACGCGCCTAGCATCGAACGTCTTGTGAGTCGCATCAGTCAACCCCTGCTTAGGAGGGCAGTGCGTTCGGCGTCCCAAGACGCTCGGTACGGCCGTTCGAGCAAAGCCACAGCCTCGGGGTCGCCCACGACCGTTTCGTGCACGGGATCCCAGCGCAGCTTTCGGCCCAGCCGAAGCGACAGGTTAGCCATGTGGCACGCGGTGGCGACGCGGTGCGCTCCCTCCAGGTCAGAGATCGGGTCATGGCGAGACCGAACGCAGTCGAGGAAATTGCGGGCATGACGCTTGAACTGGTCAAACTCGTTGCCGGATTTGTCTTCACGTGCTTGAGTCCACTTCGCTGCCACCTCACGCTGGCCAGTCGTTGCCGGTCCGCCAACCGGGTGCGCCGAACCGAACCGAGGAATGATTTCGTCGGGCGCGACCTTCGGGTCGGGCGTCAGCACAAATCCTCGGCGCGAGACCTTGAGGCTCCCCCGCGTGCCGCAAAACTCGAGCCCGTTTGTCGGAGCCGCGCCGATGCTGCACTCGCGTTGCGACCACGTGACCGTATGGCCCGGGTATTCAAACAGCACATCCTGAGTGTCGGGAGTTTCGCCGTTGTCCTTCAAGGCAAACCGTCCGCCGGCGCTGGTGACGGCTGCCGGGGCCGTGGCGTCCAGGTACCAGTGGACGATATCGAGCGCGTGTTGTCCCAGGTTGGTCATCTGCCCGCCCGAGTAGTCCCAGAACCAGCGGAAGTGGTAGATCGCCCGGTTCGGGTTATACGGCCGCCTGGGAGCAGGACCAAGCCACATGTCGTAGTCAAGCTCCGGCGGCGGATCGCAGTCGGCCGGTGAACCGAAGCCGGGCATGACATTACGGTACGACCACATCCGAACGGCGACAATCTGCCCGATCTGGCCGCCGCGCACCAGATCGCGCGCTTGCTGGTAGTGTGGCCCGGAACGTTGTTGCGTTCCCACCTGAACGACCCGGCTGTGCTTCTTGGCGACGTCGACCATCCACCGGCCTTCGCGCGGAAACAAGGACAGCGGTTTCTCAACATAGACGTCCTTTCCCGCCGCGCAGGCCATCATGGTCATGAGGGCATGCCAATGGTCGGGCGTCGAAACGACGACCGCGTCGACATCGTGGTTGTCGAGAAGACTCCGAAAGTCGGGGTAGGCGCGGCGGATCCGCCCGCGAGCGCAACGGCCTCGTCGCGCCGACCGCCGTGGGCCTCGGCGACGGCGACGATTTTGGCATCGGGCTGATCGCGGAAATCGAGGACATGCCGCTTGCCGATCAAGCCGAAGCCGATGAAACCCAGGCCAACACTGTCGTTCGCCCCCAGCACGCGGCGGTACGAAGCCGCAGAAAGTGCCGCAGCCGCTCCGCCTGCGATCAACGTTCGCCGGCTTATGGCGCCAGGGGCAATGACGGAGTCGGACATTGTCTCGAACTCCTCAAAAGATGAGTGCGCTCAGATCAACCTCGCAGTCTTAACGTACATCGGTGATGTTTGCGTTGCAAGGAGGTCGGTTTGCGGATCTCTTTCCGACGACACATTGGTATCATGACGTGGATTTCACTGGGATCGGGATCCCCGAACGGTTGTTCTCGTACGACCGTCTAACGTTCACAAGGAGTGGAGGGTAAGGACACATGGCGAAGAACCACAGTGCACGGCAGCAAAAGCGAATGGCGAAGCACAAGGCGAAACGCACAGTGAAGCGATCGCTTTGGAGTCGACTCAACTCGACAGACCCAGCCATCCGACTTCAGAACGTCGAGAAATTGACCGTTGTCCAGACACTTATGGGGTCTCGGCTGTGGGACGACGGGATCGGTCACCTGACGATCGCACGGCAGGAATCGACAGGAGGAGTCATCTTCGCCGTTTTTCTCGTTGACGTGTACTGCCTGGGTGTGAAAAACGCCTTTTGGCGCCTGGCACCCGAGCAGAACTCGAGAAGCTTGTCCGGCATCTGGACGAATCGCAGAAAATGTCCGCGATCACTCCAGCTTGTCTGGTGAAGATCGTCAAAGGAGCCGTCGACTACGCGCAATCCTTCGGCTTCGTGCCCCATCCTGACTATCGCCATGCCGCGCTGCTGCTCGAAGGGATCGATCCCTCGAGTTGCCCGAATGACTATGTGTTCGGCCGCGACGGCAAGCCTTTCTACATCCAAGGCCCCAATGAATCGGCCGTACAGGCCAAGGCCATCAGCCAGCGTATTGAGTCTTTGGGAGGACACTTCCTGATCGCACTATCCGCTGCCGAGGCGCGGACACTTAACTTAGCCGAGGGTGACTTTGAAGTGGTCGATTTGGCAGACGAAGATGAGTCCCCTGACGAATCGGACTGACCCGGTTTGACGAATCGATGGAACCGGAATTCGCTCGTGTTTACAGGCCGGAGATTCTCCGTCGCCGGCCGGGTGATCGCTGGATTGCTGTTAATCCATACGATCGTTTACGCGGTGCGCGGCTTCATCCTCTCCGAAATGGATTACCTGCTAACGTCGCTGGGTTTTCCGCTGCTGCTTTGCCTCATCTATCTATGTGTTCTACTCGTGCCATCCGCCTATCGGTCATCGCCGGTCGTTTATGTTCTGAGCGGTGTCGCCATTGGTGCTTGGATCACCGGCCTAGTCGCTTGGCAGTCCGGCCTCGAGATACTCGGTGCCGTGACAGGTGGGCTTTTGGGAGGGCTGATCGCACACGGTTTGGCGGTCGGGGTCGTCGACCCCGTGCTGGCTGGGGTAGTTCTGTTCAGCGGACTGTCGGCATTATTTGGTCCGTATCCGCGCTCCGAGGCATTCGGGGGAAGCATGGCCGTTCCCGGCGGGGCACTCGGGGCATCGATCATCTGGGCGTGCCGAAATGCGCGAGGGCCCAAAACCGCAAGCTTGATTTTGGCAGGAGTCGCTTTCTTGTTCGGTGTGTCGGGGCTATTCGGTCCTCCCATTGCGTTGGGGTGGAAGTTGGCGGGCGCGTGCTGCTTTCTCGGGGCGTCTATCCTGGGGATGTGCTGGAAACCGCGACCGTCCCAATCGGCTGACACACCAGCGTATCGAGCGCAATCAGTGTCAACCATTGGGATCGCAACGGTCGAGTGGTCGGAGCCGACTCAAGCAGACACCGGCCATTTCGAAGCGTCCGCCAAGCGACGCTCTCCCGGGACGGTTCGCCGGATAATGATCGCCGTCGTCTGCTGCGCTTTCGTTCTTAGCGCATTGACAAAGGATGCGAAGGGTGCACTAGAAGGTATGACGAATCACCTACTTCTCCTGGGCGGGCCGGCCTCGGGAGTCGTTCTCCAAAGACGCCGGGGCGGGAGAGGCGTTTTGGGAGGGGCGATTGCCGGCAGCGTGACCCACTTGTCGTCGACGGCTGCGACGTACGCGTGGTTATACTGGAATCCTCAGATCGGTATGCTGCCCGAGCCATTCAAACAAATCGTTCACTCGGCCATCCGCGGCGCTACGTTTGGTGTCGTCATCGGCGTCTTGATCTGGGGCGTGATGCTGACCGAACGAACCTCAGAAACTGATGGGGAGATTTGCTTGCGCTACGATCGGCCTTTGTCAACCCAAGCCAACGAACAAGCCATGTCTCGGCCTCGCTTTCAGCTTGGTGTCATGGCCGCTGGCGTGGTCCTGCTGTTGGAACCCGAAATCGCGGGAACGGTCGGCCAAAGCGGATATGCCTTCATTCTCGCCGCGTGGGTGTTGCTATTCGTCGCGTTCGGTTTCGGCATTGTTCGCATTCTGCGTCGAGCGGTAACGAACAAACTGAACAGTACTGCGAGTGCAGCTCAACGGGTCGGCGGCGAGTCTGACCGATTTCGGCACGTTGGGGGAATGGACCCCGGCGGCTTTCGTGAATCTCAATGAAGAAACGCGTGACTGCACAAAAAAGTGTCAGGCTGTCGTGTCCCCGACCGGTTTGGCAATGAACCGGTAGACTACTGATCGGCGCGGAGCTGATCGGCACCATTCCATGAGCCGCCCCGCTCGATGAGGCGCTCTGGAAGAAACTCGAATTCTCTCGCGAAAGCGCATTGGACCGGGTTCGACCGTCCCGGTCCGCCGTTCGCGGTCCATCCAGTCTGAAGGAACACCAGTTATGCCGACGCCCTGGTTCCGCAATCGCAAGAATGACCGAGCTACCCGTCGCCCACAAATCCGCCGCTCCCGCCCGCTCATCGAGTCGCTCGAGGGCCGCCAGATGCTCTCGACCTTCAACGTCACGACCACTGCCGACACAAGCGCGACAGGCACCCTCCGCTGGGCCATCACGCAGTCCAACATGACCACGGGGCCAAATACCATCGACTTCAAGATCAGCGGCATGGGCTTGCAGACGATCAATCTGACATCGCCACTACCCAAGATCACGCAACCGGTGACGATCGACGGCACGACCCAGACCGGGTATTCCGCCACACCGGTACTCGCGCCGGTCATTGTTCTCAATGGCGCGAGCGCGGGCAAATCAGCCGTCGGCCTGGAAATCACGGCCTCGGGCAGCACGGTCAAGGGGCTTGTTATCGACAACTTCGGCGGCGATGGCGTCGAGATTGTCGGCGTCTCGAAGGTGACGATTACCGACGATTTGATCGGCTTGAACGCTGCTGGCAATGCCGCGGCGGCCAACGGCGGTAGCGGAGTGAACATCGAAAACGCAGCGACCAACAACACGATTTCGGCCAACGTGATCTCAGGCAACATCGGCAACGGCGTCGAGATCACCGGCATCGGCACGACGGGCAACGTGGTGACGGGTAGCTTGATCGGTACCAACGTCCAGGGCTCAAAAGCCGTACCCAACAACGGCGGCGCGGGCGTCAATATTGAAAGCGGAGCATCGCTCAACACCGTCGGCGGGACGACGGCCGGCTCCCGCAACGTCATCTCGGGCAATAACAGCGAGACGGCCGGAGTCGGGATTTACGGCGGTTCAAGCAACCTCGTGGAAGGCAACTACATCGGCACGGATTCCACCGGCCAGAATGGCGTGAGCAATGGTGTCGGCGTGTTCATCTCCAACTCCGGCTCATTCGGCGCATCGAGCAATACGATCGGCGGCACGTCCGCCGCGGCCCGCAATGTCGTCTCGGCCAGTGCGAGCTACGGCGTGTTCATCTACAACACCAAGAACAATCTCGTCGAGGGGGATTACATCGGCACCAATGCGGCCGGCACAGCTGCGCTTGGGTAACAACGAAGTCGGCTTCGGCGTGTATATCCAAAATGCGACGGGAAACACAGTCGGGGGAACGGTCGCCGGCAGTGGGAATGTGATCTCGGGCAATACCGCCAGCGGAGTCGACCTTGGCGCTTCATCGGCCAACGTGATCGAGGGCAATTTCATTGGCACGGACCACACGGGCGAGAAACCGCTCGGCAACGCGGGCTCCGGGGTCTATGCCTTGCAATCGTCGGCCAACACCATCGGGGGGACGACCGCCGGCGCCCGCAACGTCATCTCCGCTAACGGCGGTTCGGGCGTCGAACTGTATAACTCATCAAACAACCTCGTCGAAGGAGATTATATCGGCACTGATGCCACCGGCACGACCGCCTATTCTGGTGCCAACCGTCTGGGTAACCAAGGCGACGGTGTGCTGATCCACTTCGGTTCGACGGCCAACACCATTGGCGGCACCGCGGCAAGCGCCTTGAATGTCATCTCGGGCAACCTCGGCAATGGCGTCGAGATCGATGCCTCATCGAGCAATCTCGTCGAAAGTAGTTACATCGGCACCGACTTGACCGGCAGCAAGAATGTCGACACCAGCGGCAAGTCTCTCGGCAATAGTGGCAGTGGCTTACTCGTCCACGACGGCTCTCAATCCAACTCGATCGGCTCGACAACATCGACCTATCGTGTTGTCGTCTCGAATAACGCCCAGCAAGGTATTGAAATCACCGACGGCGGCACGGCTCATAACGTCGTCAAAGGAACGTACGTCGGAACCAACGCCGCCGGCACGGCGGCGTTTCCCAACGGCTCGCACGGTGTGCTGATCACGCTCGGAGCGAGTTACAATACGGTTGGCGGCACGACCTCGGCTGCGCGTGACGTGATCTCTGGCAACACGTACAATGGCGTCGCGTTCTCGGGATCATCCACCGAATACAATGTGGTCGAGGGTGACTACATTGGAACAAACGCCGCCGGCACTGCCGCTGTGGGTAACAGCGCCAATGGGGTGTTCTTCTCCGGCGCGCCCTACAATACGATTGGCGGCACGGTCGCAGGCAGTGGCGATGTGATTTCGGGCAACCTGAGCATCGGAGTGTGGATTACCTCCGGCGCCAGCGATGAGCTCATCGAGGGAAATTACATTGGCACCGATTACACAGGCGCTCACTCGGTGCCCAATTATAACGGCGTGCAGATCGACGCCGCGTCGACTGCCAACACGATCGGCGGCACGACATCGGCTGCCCGCGATGTCATCTCAGGCAACTCGATGTGGGGCCTCTACATCACCGACGCGGGCACTAGCGGCAACGTCGTTGAAGGAGACTATATCGGCACGAACGGCAACGGAACGGCCGCAGTGCCTAACCACGCCAATGGCCTCGATATCATCGCCGATGCTACGGAAAACACGATCGGCGGGACTGTATCCGCAGCCCGCAACATCATCTCGGGCAACTCTTATACCGGCGTCACGATCTATGGAGCGCCGGACAATTTTGTCCAGGGGAACTATATCGGCACGAGCGCGAATGGATCCGCGGCCATTCCTAATGGCGGCTACGGAGTCGATGTCTATGCCGGGTCGATCGGCAACATGATCGGCGGCAGCACACCCGCCAGCCGCAATGTCATCTCGGGCAATGCCGAGGACGGAGTGCTCATCTCTGATTCTGGGACCTATGGAAACTGGGTCGAATACGATTACATCGGCACCGATTACACCGGTTCCGTCGCAATCCCCAACGGGGGCGCCGGCGTCGCGATCCAAGCGGGGGCAGTCAGCAATGCCATTTACTACAACGTCATCTCGGGCAACACCGGTGATGGCGTGCTGATCACCGATTCGGGGACGACCAACAACGTCGTCGTTGGCGACCTGATCGGCGTCAATGCCTCCGACAACGCGATCGTGCACGTGTCGGGTCTGGCGTACAGTAACGACGACGGTGTGCAGATCACGAACGGAGCGTC
Organism: uncultured Isosphaeraceae bacterium; assembly: GCA_963850935.1. Lineage (GTDB taxonomy): Bacteria > Planctomycetota > Planctomycetia > Isosphaerales > Isosphaeraceae > CAWFRS01. The sequence goes on along the minus strand of CAWKNT010000009.1, from coordinate 34,928 downwards.
ATATAACACTGTGAGCTTCTCGGTAATCTCGGGGAACTTCAACGGCGTCGAGATCGACGGCAGCTCAACTGTAAACGTGATTGCGAGTGATGACATCGGAACCGACTCGACGGGAACGCTCGTGCTGGGCAACTTCGAGTACGGAGTCGTCTTGATCGAAACCGCGGGCAACGACGTGGAATACAATTCGATCGAATTCAACGGTGCCTACGGTATCCTTCTCTGGTACTCCGATGCGAACGACTTGGTCGGCAACCTCGTAAACGGCAACACGGACGGCTCGGTGATCCAGATTGGCTGAGCGGTCAAGTGGGGGGCGGCACCGGCTTCAGCCCCATCGACGTCCGGCGGAAGGCGGTACGTAGCGGTCTCGCCGGCAGCGGAGTATCGTGGATGGCCAGCTCCGGTTGGAAGCTGGTGCCATCGTGGCCGACCTGTGGCCGATCTGTGATTTGGTCGACGAATTCGTGGATCGGCGACGGTGACCCACCGGCTGGGCGCGACTGCAGATGCCCGAAAGGAGCGATCTGCGATGTCAAAGGCCGAATCCGAACGCGACCTATTGTTTGGTCTGCTGGCGCTTCAAACGGGTCTGATCGAACAGGACCAGCTTGTCACGGCGTTTCGTGCCTGGACGCGCGACAAGTCGCGGCCGATTGCTGACATCCTCGTTGCTCGAGGAGACCTTGACGCCGCGCAGTGCGCGGGCATCGACGGGATGGTCGCCCTCCACGTCAAGATGCACGGCGGCGACGTGGAGAAGAGCCTGGCGGTGGTGCCCGCGGCGCGTTCCACGCGTAAAGACCTCGCCGGGCTGGGCGACCCCGACATCGAGGCCACGCTTGGCCACGTTGCCTCAGGCCACGACTCAAGCCAGCGCGATGACGACGTTGACAGGACCGGCACCTACTCCGTAGGCACGACGTCGTCCGACGGCCAGCGGTTCCGCGTCGTCCGGCCGCACGCCCGGGGCGGGTTGGGGGCTGTCTTCGTTGCTCTCGACGCCGAATTGAACCGCGAGGTGGCACTCAAGCAGATCCTCGACCAGCACGCCGAGGACCCGACGAGCCGCCAGAGGTTCCTTCTCGAAGCGGAGATCACCGGCGGGCTCGAGCACCCGGGGATCGTCCCGGTTTATGGGCTCGGTTTCGGACCGAATGGGCGCCCGTATTACGCGATGCGCTTCGTCCGCGGCGACACCCTCAAGGAAGCGATCGAGCGATTCCACAAGGACGGTGCGTCTGAAACGGACCCTGGCCTGCGATCGCTGGAACTGCGAAGGCTGCTGCGGCGGTTTGTCGACGTCTGCAACGCGATTGAATACGCCCACACCCGCGGCATCCTGCACCGCGACATCAAGCCGGCCAACATCATCGTCGGCCGCCACGGCGAGACGCTGGTCGTCGACTGGGGCCTGGCCAAAGCCGTAGGCAAGAAGGAGCACGACCCGACGTGCGAGGAGCGCACCCTGGTGCCATCCCCAGCCAGCGGCTCTGGCGAGACGCTGCCCGGCTCAGCGCTTGGCACGCCTGCCTACATGAGCCCCGAGCAGGCCCGAGGCGACCTCGACTCGCTAGGCCCGCGGAGCGATGTCTACGGCCTCGGCGGAACCCTTTATTGCTTGCTCACAGGCCGCCCGCCATTCGAGGGCGACGACATGGTGGCGATCCTCCGAGCTGCCCAGAAGGGGGAATTCGCTCGCCCCCGCGAGATCGAGCGGTCTGTCCCTATTCCGCTTGAGGCGGTCTGCTTGAAGGCGATGGCATTCAACCCCGATCTCCGATACCCGTCTGCTCGCGCACTTGCCGACGACGTCGAGCGGTGGGCGGCCGACGAGCCGGTGTCGGCCTACCGCGACCCGGCCCTCATGCGCCTCGCTCGGTGGGCGCGGAAGCACCGAACCGCGGTGGCCGTCGGCGCTGCGCTATTGCAAACGGCCGTAGTCGCGCTGGGCCTCAGCACCGTTTTGCTCGGACGTTCCCGGGCCAAGGTCGACCGCGAGCGGAAGCGGGCCGAGACGGTCAATAAATTCCTGGTCACGGACCTGCTCGCGCAAGCCGACCCCGAGAACAACCCGGCCGGCGAGAAGCTTACCGTCCGCGAGCTGCTGGACAAGGCCGCCAAATCCGTGAACGAGAGCTCCGCCCTGAAGGCCAACCCCGAAGTCGAAGGGGCGATCCGCTCTGCGATCGGGAATACCTATTTCGACCTCGGTCTCTACCTGCCCGCCCGTGCCCAGCTCGAGCGGGCCGTCCAGTGTCAGGCGAGCGTGCCCGACCTCCCGCCCGCGGAGCGCATCTTCACCCTCAATCGGCTTGTCTGGGTCATCTACAAGTTGGGCAAAGCCTCTGAGGCTCCTCACAAGATGGCCAAGGACGTGCTGGAGCAGGCGCGCGAGCGGCTCGGCCGGGACCATGAAGAGACCATTTACGCGGCCGACAACCTTGCGGCTATGCTCGCATCGAGTGGAGACTTCGCGCTGTACCGCGAGAATCTCGACACCCAGCGCCGGGTTCACGGCCCGGAGCACCTGTTGACGATCCGCGCGGCGCATAACTTTTCGTGGGGCATCATGGTCAATAGCGGCGATCCGAAGCTTCTGGCCGAGGGCATCGAGGTCGCGCAGTCGGCCTACGAGGCCAGCCGGCGCGCGTTCAGCGCCCGACCTCCCGGATGCGCTTTACGCGGCCCGGAATTACGGCCGTTATCTCGTCCGTGCCCATCGGTACGCCGAAGCGCGTGAAGTGCTCGCTCCGGAGCACGAACGGTCCCTCCAGGTCTTTGGGCCGGACTCGCTCGGGCTGGCCGAATCGTCGGTGGAGCTTGCAATTGCCGAGGAAGGGCTGCGCCACCTCGACATTGCCGCCTCCCTGCTACAGGAGGCGGTGGCGATCCACAGGCGAGCGGTCGGCGGCGGCCATTATCGGACGCAATGGGACCTTCTTTGCCTTGCGCGTGTCAGCCTCGCCCAAGGCAAGGACGATGAGATGGTGAAGTGCTGCCGGGCGATCATCGCGGAAGGGTCCGGGAGCTTTCCAGGCAAGGGCTTCAAGGGCGACCCCAAGGGTCTGCTCGACGCCCTGCACGGCCGCGGCGACCCCGGCGAAGGCTCAGGACTCCTTGGCACCCTGAGGAACAACCTCTGGCCGGCATGGCCGGACGATTGGTTCAGAGGGCACATTGAGGGCATGTGTGGCGAATTCTGGTACCGGCTCGCACAGGCTTCGGAAAAGCCCGAGCAGCTCCGCCCCGTCGCAGACGCAATGATGCAGCACGCAGTCACGGCGATGGCGTCGAATCCCTCGACCCCTCCTCGCTTCCTCGCCGCTGCCCGCGACCGCCTCGTCCGCGTCGGCCTCGCCGCCCCTCCCCAGCCCGGCCGTTGATCGACTTCGCCGCCAAGGCGTGCGCTCGGGCACCCTTTCGAAGGAGAAGAGAGACGCGTTTACCTTGATGGGCCGATCAGTGCCGGACTTTGCGAAGTCGGACTTTTACTCTTCGGCAAATTGCTTCCGAAAGTCGTGATGGGTCTGGGACTGGCCGGCGTTTATGCGTTCGCGAATCTTGCGGCAATCGGCGCGGAATTTCGGACTCCGCTCGATGAGATAATCGATCAGATCATCATCGAGTGGGAGCAAAGCAGAACGCTTTTGTTTTCGGCTTTGAGCAAAAGACCCTCGAAGCCCGCGGCATTGAGGATCTCACCGATCGGCATCTTGGGGTCGCTGACTGGTTGGACGGTCATGATGATCCTCCAGAGTTCTACGCCCACACGCTTCGATCCAGCGACCGATACCCCACCGCCTCGGCGATGTGTTGCGGCTTGATGTCGTCGCTGCCCTTCGAGATCGGCGATCGTCCGCGCCACCCGCAGAACCTTGTCGTGTGCGCGGGCAGAGAGGCCCAGGTCCTCCATGGCGGCTTTCAAGAATGCCATGGCCTCGGGTTTGAGTGCGCAAAACTTGCGCACCTGCCGCGGCGTCATCCGGCCGTTGACTTGCGTGCCCTTGGCTCCGAACCGCTTGGCCTGGCGAGCCCGGGCCTCGAGCACCTGGGCACGCAGGTCGGCCGAAGTCGGCCCTGGAGGCATCTCGGCCAGTTGGGTGAACGGAACGGCGGGAACCTCGACGTGCAGATCGATGCGGTCGAGCAGCGGGCCTGAAATCTTGCTCAAGTACTTCTCGACCTGCGGCGGCGTGCAGCTACAGGCGCGCCTGGGGTCGGATCGATAACCGCACGGACAGGGGTTCATCGCGGCCACCAGGATGAATTCGGCCGGGAATGTCGTGCTCCGCAGAGCCCGGCTGATCGTGACGCAGCCCTCCTCGAGCGGCTGACGCAGAACCTCGAGCGTCTTGCGGTTAAATTCGGGCATCTCGTCGAGGAACAAAACGCCCTTGTGGGCCAGGCGAGATCTCGCCGGGCTGCGGTGTTGTCCCGCCGCCGACCAGGCCGGCGTCGCTGACCGAATGATGAGGCGGGCGGAACGGGCGGACGGCCATCAGAGGTTGGCCGGCCTTCAACAGCCCCATCGCACTATAGATTCGCGTGGTCTCCAGGCTCTCCGGCGGGGGTCAGAGGAGGAAGAATCGTGGGAAGGCGCTTGGCCAGGAGCGTCTTGCCGGTGCCCGGCGGGCCGATCATCAGGATATTGTGCGAGCCGGCCGCGGCGATCAAGAGGGCACGCTTGGCGTAATCTTGTCCCTTGACGTCGACGAAGTCGTCTTCGGTGTGCGAGAGCTGGCGGAAGACCTCCTCGAGATCGACCGATTCAGGGTCCATGTCGACCTGGCCGGAGAGGAATCCGACCGCCTCGGCCAGGCTGCCGATCGGATAAACGTTCAGTCCCTCGACGACGGCGGCCTCCGGTGCATTGGCCGTCGGTACCAAGATCCCGGCGCGTTTCTCGGCCGCCGCCTGCAAGGCCATCGCCAGGACCCCTTTGATCGGGCGGGTCTCGCCGGTCAAGGCCAGCTCGCCGACGATGGCGAACGAGCCCGGCCGGTCAAACGAGACCTGCCCACTCCCCAAGAGCAAGCCCAGCGCGATCGGCAGGTCGAACCCGCCCGCGTCTTTCTTCAAGTCGGCTGGGGCCAAATTGATGACGACGCGATCGATCGGCCGCCGGTATCCCGAATTGACGATCGCCCGCTCGACCCGGTGCGTGCTCTCCTTGACGGCCGTCTCGGCAAGGCCCACCAGCACCGTCTTGGGTGCCGACGAGAAGGAAACGTCGACTTCGACTTCCACAGGCGTGGCGTCGATGCCAACGAGCGTGTACGACGCGAGCTTCGAGAGCATTCGAGAACCGTATCCAGCCGGAGGTCCAGAATCGATCGGGCAGCGCACACCGTCGTGCCGCCAGCAAAATGTGGCTCACGGTTGACAACAGTCTAGCATGCGCGGACGGATCAATCATCCCCGACGGAAAAACTGTGCGGCGACCACGGTGCAACTCCCGCGAAGCCGTCACCGTTCGAGCAAGACGACGATCGTCTCCTCGAGTGCGCCTGAAAAGCCTTTGAGGTGCGGCGTTGACATGGCCTTGACGGTCCAGCCTTTCTTGCCGAAATGGTTGAGCGCCTCCTCCAACCGGGTCAAGTCGAATTTCCCGTCGAAGTATTTGTCCCTGGGCGTGAGCAGCTTGTACTCGCGCCGGGACGCGGAAGGCCCATCGGCCGCAACGAAGGCCGTTCCCGCCTCGGCGGGTTGATCGGGCTCGGCCGTGGCCTCGGCCTTGAGCGCGACCCCAACGTCGGTCGACAACGACCAGTGCGACGCGTCCAACCCCTCGACCTCGATTCCCCCAGGCGTCTCGACTGCAGCGGCGTGAACAGCGGCCGTCGCTCCTGCCGTCTGCTTGGCGGCGGGTGCCGAGACCACAAAGCTCAAACCGCATTTCTTGCACTTGAGCCGCGAGCCGATGAAGCTCGATCCGATCTTGCCTCGCTCGCCGCAGGAAGGACACGTCACAGTGGGCATCGTCTCATCCTCCTGGGCCCAGGGGCATTCGCTGAGCCCGACCGTTGGCGACCTAAAAGAAGTGGACCCATCGATCGGGGCCTTCGGTTATCGGCCTCTTGCTGCCGATCAATACCTCTCGATCCCGAATTGACGAGTGGCTGCCCCAACATTACCGCGCGCAGCAAGGTGACTCAAATCGTTTTTTATTTGTTGTGAAAGGTTTAAAGATCTGTTCGTAACCGCCTCTGAAGTGGACGTGATGTTGATGAAACCCATCAGACGCGATCAAGTTTGAGTCCTGCCCTCCTTCATCGCTTGACAATCGCTGCGAAGCAGACCACGATGACAACATACTGCGGCGACAATTGATCATGGGAAGGGTCGGACATGTTTTCGCTGCTTGACTGTTTTTGGGTCGGGAATCAACTTCACATGCGTCCACCTAAGATCCTTGATCGAGTCGACAGTTTGATCGATGATTTGCTCAACGACAGCGATTTGTCTTCCTCTTCCTTGGCGTCGATCTTCATGGCTGCGCGCGAGTCGGTTCGCGAGGGATACCACGTCGCGCTGGCTCGCCGGATCTGGGATGCCAGCAATGATCTCAAGTTGCGGAATGCGCCGCTGGCACGAGAATCGAAAAAGCCGTGCCTTTCTGATTGATTGATCTTCGACGACGAGGTCCACGGTGCGAATCCGGCCGGTACTCCTTCTTGCCGCGCTGGGCGTATTCGCGCATCGGAATATGCGCCATCGTTCGTTGGCACGAGGCACAACGTCTGACATTCCACGCACCGACATAGCTGCTTGAATTTACCGTCCGTGTCAAAACCGGCGCACGCGCGATGGTACCAGGCAGCAAACGGCCCAGCGCGCCGCTAACATGATGGCTTGTCGGATCAATCGCCTGAACGTGGCTCGCGCGCGATCCGTTCATCCGCGGGGTCGGTCTGATGCAATCGGTTTACTGGGACATAGCGCTGATCCTGGCATTGATTCTTGCGAGCGGTATCATCGCGATGTCGGAGTTTGCCATCAGCTTGGCTCGGAAATCGCGGTTGCGCGATCTCGCGAGCCGGGGATACCGCAGCGCGGCCTTCGCGCTGCGTTTGAGCGAGGACCCAAAGGGACTGCTCTGGACGGTCCACGCGTCAACCACGCTGCTGGGGACGTTGACAGGCGTCTACGCTGGAGCGTACCTGACGCCCCGGCTGGCAAACGCCCTGGCTCAAGCCGTCCCGGCGGCGCGCTACAGCCAGATGATTGCGGTGGGTTTAATTGTTGCAACGATTAGCCTGCTGTCGATTGTGCTCGCCGAGCTCGTGCCCAGACGAATTGCGCTCGTCCGACCAGAACGGATTGCACGGCTCTTTTCCAGGCCGATTCGGGCGCTTGCGACAGTGGCTGTGCCGCTCATCGGCCTGTTGAGCAGGGCGATCGATCGCGGCTTGCGCGTCGTTGGAATCCGCCCGCGGCCCGAACCGCCGGTCACGCAGGAAGAAATCTCAATTCTGTTGCGAGAGGGAACCAAGGCAGGGGTGTTCGAGGAGGGCGAGCACGAGATGATCAAGCGCGTCTTCCGCTTCAGCGATCGCCGTGCGCAGTGCGCTGATGACTCCTCGCAAGGAGATCGTGTGGATCGATCTGACTGATCCTACCGAAGAGATTCGCCGCAAAGTCATTAACAGCCCGCACACCCGGTTCCCTGTCTGCGACCAGAGTCTGGACAATCTGCTGGGTATCGTCCAGGTCAAAGATCTTTTGGTCCAGGAACAGAACGCCGACGCGTTCCGGCTCAAAGGGCGCCTGACCCTCCCGCTATTTCTCTATGAAGGTACGCGTGGGCTCAAGATTCTGGAGATGTTCAAGAAGTCGGGATCACGAGTCGCCGTCGTGCTCGACGAATACGGAACTGTCGAAGGCTTGTTGACGCTCACGGATATACTGGAAGCCATCGTGGGCGACATGCCCGACGGCGACGAGGACGACAACGCGCCTGTCGTCCAGCGATCGGATGGGTCGTGGCTGTTGGACGGAATGATGCCTCTGGACGAGTTTCGCGAGCTCTTCGACCTGCCATCGCTCCCCGAAGGTGATTTTCACACTCTCGCCGGGCTGGTTGTCACCCAATTGGGCCATATTCCGCACGTGGGCGAGAGTTTCGATAGCTGGGATTTGCATTTCGAAATCGCCGAGATGGACAGCAACCGCGTCAATCGCATCCTGGTCAAACGGCTCGCCGACGCGAGCAAGCGCTTCTGAACCTTGGGTGACAATCATCGCTTGTTGATTGCCCGTTTAGCGGGCGCCGGCTAGACTTCCAGCAGGTTGACACGTTCCGTCTGAATCAGGAGACAAGCCATGGATCGACCCGGGGCCACGCGGCGTGCTTTCCTCGAAAACCTCGCAGTTGGTGGAGTCGCAACCACCGCATTCGCGTCGCTCGAAACGGCGCGTGGTTTTGCGGCCAACGATACGCTCACCGTTGGCTGCCTGGGGACGGGTGGCCGTTGTCAGGCCTTGATGAAGTCTCTGGTGCAAGTGCCCGGGGTCAAGATCGCGGCGGTGTGCGATGTCTACGACGCCCATCTCGAACGGGGAAAACGGCTGGCGGATGCCCAGGCCGTCGCCACCAAGCACTATCGTGAGATCCTCGATCGCAAGGATATCGATGCCGTCTTGATCGCCAGCCCTGACCACTGGCACGTACCCATGGCCGTCGATGCGTGCAACGCCGGCAAAGACGTCTATGTCGAAAAGCCGCTCACTCACGAGCCATCGGAAGGGGCGGCTATCATCGAGGCGCAGAATCGCAATCGCAAGATCGTGCAGGTCGGCATGCAGCAGCGGAGCATGCCCCACATTCAGAAAGGACGAGAACTCATCAAGAATGGGCGGATCGGCGAACTATTCAAGATTCATCTCTCGTGGAATCGAGGCGGCTCGAAACGAATGGAACGCGGGTCGCAACATGTCGACCCTCGCCAGGTCGCGTGGAAAGACTTCGTTGGACGTGCCCCGGATCAGCCATTTGACGAGTACCGCTTTCGAAATTGGCGGTGGTTCTGGGATTTTGGAGGTGGTCTCCTGACCGACCTGATGGTCCACTGGATCGACGTCGCGCACTGGTTTCTTGAGGTTGATCATCCCGAGAAGGCCACCTCGATCGGAGACCATTTTGTCAGCGCGGGCTTGTGGCAGACGCCCGACACGATCCAGTGCTTGCTTGAATACCCCAACAACGTGCAGGCTCATTTCGAGGGAACCTTTTCGAACGCCAACTTAGGCGCGATGATCACGTTCATGGGGACCGAGGGGACGTTGTACATCGACCGCGGGCGATATGAACTCACGCCAGAGCACGGCAAGGGGCAACCGGAGTCGTGGATCTTGGGGAGTAATCCTCAGAAGGGGGCAGATTTCTACGATAAACCCGACGGCGAACTGCTGCACCTGACCAACTGGGTCGAATGTATCCGGACGCGGCGCGCCCCAACGCGCCGGCCGAAGCCGGCGTCAGTGCCGCCTCAGCCGCCCACCTCGGTAACCGCGCGTATCGTTCCGGCCAGGTCGCGACCTGGACATCGGCGTGATTAGTCGGAATTTGTCACGCGAAGACGCGCCTCGCAACGCGTCGGCCCAGAATGCGATCGAGAGCGTCCGAGCTCTGTTCGATCAGGGCCTCGGGATAATGAACAAACGGATGGAAGTACTCGAACGTCACGTAGCCTTCATAGCCGGCTTGTTCGAGAGCGTCCATCACCGCCGGCCAGTTCGTAGTTCCGTCAAGCAGCGTGCGAAACGAATCCAGCGTATGATCCGTTCCTTTCTTGGAGAATTCCTTGAAATGAACGTTCTTGATCCGGCGGCCCAGTAGCGGAATCCAGTGCTCGGGGAACTGGAACAGCATGACGTTGCCGGTATCGAAGTGAACCTGGATGTGCTTGCTGCCGAACGAGTCGACGAACGCACTTAACTCGCCGGGCGTCGTCAGATAACCGTTGAAAACAATGTTCTCGATGTTGAGAAAGACGCCGTGTTTTTCGGCAAGCGGGACGAGCTGACCGATCGACTCGCGGGCGCGACGGTCGCAGACGTCGATCGGCACCGGTTCTCGTTCAGGAATCCACGGAATATACGTCGAGCCGGCGATCGTCAGCACGTTTTCCGTCCCCAGTTCGTGAGCCGCCTCGATGATAAGCCCGGCCAGCTCCAAACCACGCTTGCGGCGCGGGATCGTTGTCGGTCAGTGAGTAGGGCCAATACAAGAACGAGCACAGGCCACTGATCGCGATGCCAATCTTCTCGGCCATTTTGCGGATTGCGCGGTATTGCTCGGGGGAAGACTTGGGTGAGAGGTCGTTGTCGAGATCATAATTGAGCTCGATGCCATCAAAACCGGCTTCTCTTGCAAGCTGAAGGCATTCCTCGAGCGACATCCGCTGCGGGTAAGGGAACGCCCAAAGGTTAATCGATTTCTTCATGCGATAGGAATTCGGCGAAGATTTGCGCGGATCGGGTACTTCGGCGACGCCGGGCTGACTGGTCGCAGCGGATCGACTGTCAGCCGCGACCAGCCCGACTCCGGCCGCGGCTGAGCGTCGATCGGATGGCGGCACGGCGATTGATTGCAAAAGAATCGAGGCTCTTCTCGTCGGGAATCTTGGGCGTCATCATGGGAGCTTCCTTTACCAGATGGGTGATCGAGCTATTCCACTCCTCCATCGTTCTACCGGAGTTGACGCCATGTGTCGAAGATTCACTTTGCCCCTGCTCGTTTCGGTTGCCCTTGCTGGAACCGTCACCGTCATCGCGGTTGCCGATGACCAAGCGACTTTCGATCGCAAGGTCGACGTGGTCTATGGTCGCAAATTTGGCATGGCGCTCACGATGGACGTCTTCACACCCAAAGCAAACGCCAACGGTGCGGCCATCGTCTGGGTCGTCAGTGGCGGTTGGTTTTCGGCACACGAGGCGATCAACCAGGGGTTCATCGGCGAGTTCCTGAAACGCGGCTACACGGTTTTTGCCGTTGTGCATGGCAGCCAGCCTCGATTCACAATCCCCGAGATCGTCAAGGACATGAACCGGGCGGTCCGGTTCATTCGATTTCATGCGAAGGATTATCAGATCGACCCGGACCGGATCGGGATCACGGGAGCCTCGGCTGGCGGGCATCTCTCGCTGATGCAGGGCACATCCGGCGATACCGGCGACAAATCGGCCAGGGACGCCATTGACCAGACATCGAGTCGCGTGCAGGCAGTCGGCTGCTTTTTCCCCCCGACGGATTTTCTCAACTATGGCAAGCCCGGCGAGATCGCGATGGGCTGCGGTATTTTGAAAGGGTTCAAGCCCCCGTTTGATTTCCACGAGCAAGACCCGAATACCAAGATGTTCGTCCGGATTACCGACGTGGGAAAGATCCTCGAGATCGGCCGCCAGATTAGCCCGGTGTATCACGCGTCGTCCGATGATCCTCCCACTCTGATCATCCACGGCGACGCGGACTTATTGGTACCCATTCAACAAGCCGAGCTTGTTCTCGAGAAGCTCAAGTCGTCGGGCGTCGAGACCAAACTGGTCGTCAAGAAAGGGGCGCAGCACGGATGGCCTGATTTGGTGAAGGATGTGGCCATTATTGCGGATTGGTTTGATGAGCATCTGAAAGCTCGCAAGATTGATGCGCGATCGACAAGCCCTTGATGACTCGACGGCAGCCAGACGAATTAAGGCAAGTAACGAAAAGCTCGCTAGAATAAGACCAAGAAAAGCCATCACGCCGAAGTAGTTTCGTGCGACGCTCCTCGACGGTCCAAGGCTGCGTGCACGCTGCAGGATGCCCGATAGCGCCGAGGTAGCCGTGGAACCAATCCTGCGTTCACTGATCCTGAAGCGCTTCCGTAGCATCCCAGCAGAGACAGTCTTTTTCGACAACCCGACCTTTCTGGTGGGCCAGAATGGCTCCGGAAAAAGCAATTTCGTCGACGCATTCGCGTTCCTGGCGGAGGCAATGGTTTCCCCGCTTCAGGGCGTCTTTGACCGACGCGGCGGGATTTCACCCGTTCGCAATCGTAGCTCAGGACAGAGTTACCCCCCAAATTTGGGGCTGGGCGTGACCTTCGGCGCGGTCAACGGAGAAACTCTCTCGGCCCGCTATGCGTTCGAGATCCGTGCACTCAAGAACTATGGCTTCGAGGTCATCCGAGAGCAATGCGTGGTCAATCGCAAGAACGGAGACCGAGAGTGGTTCGACCGCCACGGTACTAGGTTCAGTTCCCGCCAAAGCACATTACAGCCCGCCCTGGAGCGCAATTCTCTCGTATTGCCTTTGGTTGGCGGTGACGCCCGATTTAATGCAGTGTTTCGGGCGCTTTCCTTAATGCGCGTTTATTCCATCGAGCCCGGAAAGCTGCGTGAGATGCAAGACCCGGACAGCGGCACTAGCCTTCGTAGCGACGGGAGTAATGCTGCTAGCGTGCTTCAGGAGATCGAGCGTCGATCGGCGGACGATCTGAACCGAATTTGCGAATTGCTGGAGACGATCGTACCTCAAACCACCAAAGTGCAGTCGAAAAAGCACGGAAACAAATTATCCCTCGAGTTCACCCAGGAATGGACGAAGTCTAAAAAGGTAAAATTTGAGAGTTTTAGCATGTCGGACGGAACTCTCCACGCGCTGGGTCTTCTGACTGCGGTATATCAGTTTCCCCGGCCTTCGCTGCTCGTCATCGAAGAACCGGAGGCGTCGACGCATCCGGCGCGCTGGGCGCCATCTTGGACTTGCTGCAACACGCCGCGCGTCATATGCAGGTAGTGGTGACCACCCACAGCCCAGAACTGCTCGATGCCACGTGGATCGAGGATCGAAACTTGAAAATTGTGAGCTGGCTCGACGGTGCGACTCGGATCACCGATGTATCCGAATCGACCAGGAAGGCACTGCAAGAGCATCTCATGGGGGCCGGCGAGCTGCTGCGGTCCAACGCTTTGAATCCATCAACCAAACTTTTTGACGAGCACGATTTGGATCAACGCGCGCTGTTCGACGAGGATTTGGCATGAACATCCAGCCAATCGTGGAAGGGCATGGCGAAGTGAAGGCGTTTCCCGTCTTATTGCGGCGATTGTGCAACGAGGCGCAGGCATTTGAAATCGACGTCAACGCGCCCATCCGACGAAAACGTAGCGAGCTGGTGAGAGAAGATGGGCTGCGCAGGGCGGTCCAGTTGGCAATCATGCAACCGGAATGCGGATGCGTCGTCGTACTTTTTGACAGCGACGCCGATTGCCCAAATGAAATTGCCCCGAGATTGCTTGTTTGGGCTCAGGCGGCAGCGCGCGAGATACCGTGCCGGATCGTAATGGCTACCAAGGAGTACGAGGCCTGGTTCCTTGCGTCCATCGAATCGCTCAGAGGCGTTCGGGGAATCAGAGACGATGCAGTTTCTCATCCTAAGCCCGAAGGTCCGCGAGCCGCGAAGTCACACCTCGAAGAGCGAATGCTACGGGAACGAAGTTACAGTGAGACGGCGGATCAAGCCGCACTGTCTGCGAGCTTTGACATGCTGCCGGCGTACGTGAGCTGCCGGTCGTTCCGGCATCTGGTCAAAGCTTTCGGCGAACTGTTGTCCGCCTGTGGGTCAGACATGGAAACCTGGCCGCCACCGGGGTGGCACGAGACGAACGCATGAACTGTCGATGAAGTCTTCCCACTTCCTCGAATTACACCGGCCGTGACGGTACGCGGGTCCAAGCGCGCTTGAGCACCAAGAAACGCCGCTCATAACCGTAGTAAGACGCAGCCGCCATCGCGATCGTCAGTGCCAGGGTCGCAATTGTGAGCAGCTCGTCCTTGTTGGGAAACCAGGGGAGCACGTTATACATCCGCTCCTTGGTCCAAAGCGCAATTTCATGGTACATATAAAGTCCGTAACTGATCTTGCCCAGCCAGACCAATCGCGAGTACGACAGGGCCGCACGCAGCCAGCCGTTGCCCCAAACCGCGACCATCACCACACCCACTCCACACAGCCATACCCACACGTAATCCCAGGTACGGTGCCACGGCGTGCCGTGTGCGAGGTGTGGCTGGCGCAGAAGCCAACCAAATACCAAGTAGAGTGGCCATTGAAGCCAGCGCAGCCAGCGAGTCAGGAGCGGTCGGTCGCGATTCCATCCCAAGAGTAGCGCCAGTAAAACTCCGCTCAAAAGCGTGTCAAACTGAGCGAATGTGTTGAACACAATGATGAGCTGCGATTCGTAACGATGTGCGCAGTACGATCGCACCGCGATCGAGCCAGCGATCAACGCAGCAACGAGCGGCAAGCGAAAACGGCCTGCAACAAGAGCGATCAAGAGCGGGACGATGAAGTAAAACTGCTCCTCGACACAGACGCTCCAGAGAATGCTGAGCCAGTCGGGCAGGGGAGTAATTCAGCGCCATCGACCAGTTCCCCAGGAACGCCAGAAAGGGGATGAGATGAATGCGGAGCATGCCGCGGTATCCAGGCGTCAGAATCTGCCCCTCGATCGCGGGGATCAAGCCAAAGCCGATCGCGAGGACTAGATAATAGAGAGGCCAGATACGCAGGATACGCCTGATCCAGAATGCCCGGAGCGATATTCGGCCATATCGGGCTTCCTCACGCAGCAAGAGCGTCGTGATCAAGTATCCGCTCAGGATGAAAAAGAGCTGGACACCGAAGCCGCCGTTTTCGCGCAGTGCTGCCGCGGCAGTGTGCCCGATCAGATGGGCCATGATCGGCTGGGGCACACCGCCGTGAAACAGATAGACCATCATGAACGCGACAAACCGGAGACCGTCAAGCTCCGGAAAGTAAATGCGTTCCGCCGACTCGGGCAAAGAAGAATTCTCACCAGCTTGGTCCTGCGCGGAGTCATTCATTCTTTGTTGACCGCCGCAACAGAGAAACCACGATGGGCCCTTGGCAGTTCCTCCGCCCAGGCGAACACGCGCGCGACCAGCCGCGAGGCCAGGTCGGCGCCGGGTTCGAGCGTTTCGCAGTTATGCCCGAGGCGAACCAGGTGCACAGTGTGCTGTCCTTGACGCAGGGTCTCCAGGTCATTGGCGACGGTGAGATCGGCGCGATTGTCGTGACAGGCTTCCATTGCCCGATGAACGAGTTCGTCGCGGCTAACGCGCGAAAGCAATTTGAAACCGACCAGGTAGACAGCCGGTGACCAATCGCGTACGCGCTTAATCACCTTGGGTGTGGGCCGGCAGTGGAGGACCAGCGCGTCGGACCCGGAGCGGATTTTCCCCGCCACGGGCTCAGGCTCGAAATCAGCAACCGCCATCGGCAGAAAGACGACGTCGATGGGATGAGAACGCAGCACGTGCTCGAGGGATGCAGCATAGTCGGCAACGTTGCCAATCCTGAGGGGAGTGAGCCGCAGGCGGTCGCGCTCCAAAAGCCATCGCTCTCGAAGCTGCGTCAGTCGTGAGTGTTCGGCGGCGCTATCCGTCGCGTCGAGTGCGAACTCCGCAAATCGCCACAGCGGAAGCTGGGCTGACGAAGTGTGGATGTGCCAGACGTTAGCCCCTCGATCCAGACATGCCTCGCTGATCGCCGCAGCAAACCGACCGGAAGAGATGTTCGTCATAAGACGAACATCGTCGATGGGCGCGATCGTACCCCCCCCGGTCACAACGACGTTCATTACAGGCTTGCTCCGCGAGTAGGCCGTTCGACACGTCGGGCGACCTTCGGCCGTCCCGAGGGCGGGGTCAGGAGACACGCGCCCAACAACCAGGGCGGCGTCACCAGAACCGCGGTCAATTGCTGACGAAGTCGTGCGTTTCCACGACGCGATTGAAGCTGCGTTTCGGCACCGATATAGTACCGACTAATCCATTCAGTTCGACAGCCTGTTACGTGTCATGTCGTCAATGTGGCTCGTCGCAATGAGTGACACGGGAGAGACAATGGTCAAACGGAAAAAGCCTAGCGAGGAAGACGGCCATCGACTCTGGTGGGAGAAGACTTTCAAAGAACGGGAGGATTTGCTGCGCGATCTCATTGGGCAGACTGACCCGCCAGGGTACGTGATTTCCTTCTCTTGGACCGATGTAAATCTCGTGATTCCTGGGGCCTGCGCTCTGTGTTTCCCGCCTGACGATAGTGACCGTCCTCACTGGCTCTACCTCGGTCACGGAATGACGCAGCCGCTAGAACCTCAACCACCAGACAATGAGAGGTGGTCCGGTTACGGCTGCGAGTTCGGAATCTTGCGCGCGAAAGAAGCGATTGGCCGGCCGTCGTTTTGTACCAGCTCATGACGTATTGGAAGTCATCTGGGTCGACGATTGGTATCGGTCATCGAGTGCCGCTCGCATTCTTTGATCGCAAATCGGAAGGAAAACTTCGGCCTGAATTGGGGATGGACGAGGGCGAGGAAAAATTGCCGCCGGTGGGCGAGATACGGGCTTTGCTTTTCTGGAAATACCGGCTGCATCCACGGCCGCTCTGGACGAGCACGGGTTATTTCGACATCCTTATCGGCACGACAGTCACGCAAGCCGAATGGGACCTGGCCAAGCAGACCTCGTCGGCGCACGTTCTGCTTCTCCTTCTGAAATTAGGAATCGGGCAAGTGAGCGATCTGCACCGGCAGTCTGTCACGGCGGATCCCCGATGGACACTCGTGAGGGATGAAATTCATACGCTTTCGGAGGAGCGGGCCCTAAGAGTGTTGGATGCGGCGCCTTGACGCGTCCTGAGGACAACTTCCAGGTCGGGTCGATGCGAACCTGATTGTTGGATGTTCGGGAGCTGGGACCGGGGGGGACGGCCCTCCAGCGTCCGGCGGCGACATCGCATGAATCGGTCGCACGTGCGAGGTTGGCGGTGGCCCCGTTTGGACCACGGTCTCACGACGCGTGGTCGCGGCCGTCATGCCCATCGAGCCGGCGCACGCACCGACAAGTGACCATGCACGTAAGTGCATGGTACGGACGGGCGCAGGCCCACTAACCTCGGGCGTTAGCCCGATTCGGATGTCGTAGTTCGGAGGGTGCAAAGGCCCACTAGCCTTGTGCGTCAGCCCGATTCGGGTGTCACGGGACGGACGGGACGCTCTGGTTCGTGGGTGCAATGTTCCCCGGCTTCATTGCCTGTTTGCCCAAGTAATGGTGGCACCGGTGACGATTCAAAAGGAAGATAATTCCCACGTCAGAACCGGCGAGCCCTTCGCATGAGCGGCGGCACCGACGTGTTATTGTAAAAACCGCAAGCCGGCCACGATCGGCCAAGCCCGAGATGAACCCTGGTTAAGATCCAGAAGAAACGGTCATCACCGGAGTCCACCTGATGATCCCGGGAATCCCCGAGCATCTCATCGATACAGCCGACAAAACGGTCATTGGCGGTGATGGCATAGCAATCAAGGGTTCGCCGTTCTGGATCCGGATCAAGAATCGTACGACATGGACCGTCACCGGCTACTTACGCGGACCTGATCATGACAAGATTTCCAATAACGTCGAGGACGCTAGGGATTTGGTCAAAGGCCCTCTTGATCCCAATAAGAGTTGCGCAAAAGACTGCGCAGCCTGCGTGGGCCAGTATGCGTTTTTCGTCGGCAACCAGGAGGCCAAGTTCTGGGTAAGGTTCGTGGCCGAGAACGCACAGAACGAACAAGCCATTTCGATCGCGTTCCCAATTTCACCCAGCACGTCGGCAGCGAGTTTTCCATGCTGCCTCGAGGAAGATCTGTTACAGCCGGTCTTGATCGGTGCCAAGAAACCTGGCTTCAAGTTCGCAGCAAAGGCGGCTCCCAAAATTGGCGTCGCGCAAAGCGCCGCCGCTCGTCGCGGTAGTGCGGCGATCAAAGGCTCACCGTACTGGATCCGTCTCAAGAATCGGACCAGTTGCACGGTCACCGGATACCTCACTGGCCCGGATGCCGGCAGCATCCCCGAGAATGCAGCGCAAGCGACAGACCTGGTCGATGGCCCATTGGCTCCTGACGCGAGTTGCGCAGCGGGATGCGACGCATGCGACGGCCGGAATGGGTTTTTCGTTGGAGATCAAGATGACGGGTTCTCGGTCAAATTCGTCGCGCAAAGCGCGACTAATGAACTGCTTATATCCGACGCCTGGGATGTCAGCCCAAACCCGATTGCGACCGGCTACGACATCTGCCTGGATGGCGACGATGTTTTCAAGGCGCCTTCGTGAATGTCATCTCAAGTAGGCTGACGCAGGGGCAGGGGTCGGCCCGCCAGGGATCGTGACGATCTGCCGTTCCTGAAGGATCGTCGAAAGACCTAGTACGGTGATCGTAAACTTGGCCATTTCATCGCGCTGGTCGGGACGCACCCAGACGTAATGTTCGCCACATCGATCGACATGATGTCCGACGTAGCATGCGTCGGGCGGGATGTCTTTTTTGTGGCAGCCAACCCCAAACCAAAGCGGAGTGATCTGCTCGAGGCTGTCCTCGGTATCCTTGACAAGACGGCGCACTTCCTGAATCACGGGTGTGGCCACCCGTGAGATCGTCTCGGCCCTTGGGTCTTTCAAGTGAGTCCCGCGAGCGTCGATCGTCCTGGGTTTTTCGCTCTTTCGTAGCGGCAGAAGTTTACCGAGCGCAATTTCCGTCGTACGACTGGTCGAGAAATCGGGCGAACTCACCAGCTCGTTGTCTTGGATGATCTTGTCGGTATTCGAAGCGACGACCAGCGCGCCAGGATGTCGTATTCTGTTCTCTTGATACCGATATTCGCCAGCTCAAAGACAGTCTGCTTGATGCCCGCGACCATACCCGGATCTTTGTAAAAAAGCCCGTAGAGATCCTTCAAATCATCCGTGACGGATATCTGCTTTTTCAGCTCGTGCACCAGGTCGTCGGCGAATTGGCGGTCGTCCAGAGTGTCCTGGTAGCCAAACGCCCGACGGTAAGCGATCTGGAGCAGGCGAAGCTCGGTGTCGTCGGTCACCGGGGCCGTTCCCCATTGCTCGACGACGGTCCGCGATCCGATGACGCTGGGCGCTCCATACGCGAGTGAGCCCATCATCCGGCCGAAGCTGCCCGCAAGGCCGGCGGATCCGAAATCGGCGACCTGCGAGCCGCCGTTCTTGATGTCAATCTGCCACGGTATCGCCGATGGATTTCCGGCAAACATCGCCAGGTTGTTCAGTACCTGCTGGAACTGCATGTCGGAAAGTGTGCCGGCCTGGTTGATTGTGCTCCTCTGAAGTTGAAGGCTCGTACACCCGCTGCAAACGATCAAAAGGGAACAGCCGATCACGAGCTGGCGCATGAGGAGATCGCCCCGACACAACCAGATTCGACGGCCGCATTGAATGTATCGGCTTTAACGGTCGTGAGAATTGAGCAAGAAACCGTGCAACTCGCGCAAATCCGCGCATTCCATGGGCGAGAAGCGTGACGGGCAATTCGAAGACTCAGTATCCCTCGGCATGGCTAGGCAGCTCGGCCGTGCCGGCTGCGCGGATGATCCCGGTCTTCGGGTCGATCGCGATGCCGGCCCAGTAGCCGATGAACCTGTCGATCTGGTCCGGCGATAATTCCTTGACCGGCTGTCCGAGGGCTCTTAGTTCGCCGAGCACCTGCGGATCGAACGCGCCTCTGAGTACCTGCGCGACGACTCGATTCTCCGTCCACTCCTGCATCAGGAATGCCGCCGCGTCGACGGCGGATTGCGCGTTCATGCCGAGCTCGAGGATGTTGGCGAGGACCTGGACGTTACGCTGATGCAGTCCGCCGCCGATCGCCGTGCTCGCCAGAATGGGCTTGCCGTCGCGGGTGATGATCAGCGGGCTGGTGGCGTCGGGCAGGCGACGCCCCGGTCCGGCGCGCTTGATGGCGTCTTGCAGGAACGCGCCCGGATCGGAGATCGAGATGCCCGCGACGAAGATCCCCGTGTTGCCCCAGCTGGCCGTGTAGATTGAATGGGTCACGGCGGCGACGTTGCCCCAATGGTCCACGGCCACAACTCCCGACGAATGAGAGGGACGGTCCTTCGCCGGCTTGATCGCGTACAGCCACTGGCCCGCCTGCATTTCATCCCAGATCCACCGGGCACTGTCCTTGGTGGCGCGGGCTCTCGGCGAGAGGTCCCGGCCCGGGTACCTCTTGGTGATTGGCTCCGTGTTGTACGAAAGAGCCTGGTTGTTCGCGATTTGCAGGAGCCAGAAGAGGCTCCTGGCGGATTTTGTCGGAGGGCCGAACGTCTTCAGCGCGGCAAGCTCGAGCAGGTTCAGAGCCTCGATGGTATCGACGCCGCCGACGGACGAGAACCCGGGCGCGAAGATGCGGGCGTCACGATACGTCGTCTCCAGCGGTTCCTCCCAGGTGACCCGGTACGATTCAAGGTCGCGAAGGGTGATGCGTCCACCATCACGGCGGACGGCGTCGACGAACCGTCGAGCCCAATCGCCGGTATACAGGTAGACCGCCCCGTGGGTGGCCACCTGACGTAAGGTCGCGGCCAGCTCGGGCTGGCGGAAGCGGTCGCCGCGCGCGTAGAACGCGCCGTCTTGCTTCGTGAAGACCCGCCGTGTTTCGGGGAGCCGGCTGAGCACATTCTTGCGATACTGGAGCGAGCCCGCGAGGTGGGGATCGACGTCGAACCCAGCCTCGGCCAAGGCGATCGCGGGCTCGATCACCCTCCGGAGCGGGAGCTTGCCGAACCGGTCGTGGGCCGCCTGGACGCCTGCCATGAAGCCCGGCACCAGAGCGGTCCGGCCGCTGGGAGTCCCGCCCCCCGTAAACGGATCCATCTTGGGGATCGATAGGGGGTCGTTCTCCTCGATGGGCGTGTTAAAGCCGGCATTCAGGAAATGAACCTTGCACGTAGCGGCATCATAATAAGTCATGGTCAGAATGCCCGCGAAGCTGATATACGACCCGGCAACCTCGACGATCTGAGTCATCGCGGTGGCCATCGCGGCGTCGACGGCGCCGCCGTCGTGTTTCAAGACCTCGAGCCCGGCGTGGACGGCCCGTCGGCTCGTGAGGCCGACCACCATCCCATGCGTTCCCTCCGCCAGGAACGACGGGGCCTTGTGAGGTTCATCCCGACCCGTTGGCGGCTCGCTCGCGACGACGGAAACGGCCAGGACAAGTAACAGCTCGAACAGCAGGTGTATTCTTCGCATCGGGATCGACTCCTTTCACGTGATGAGGATGGTCGCACGCCGGGCAGGACCATCGGTCGCCTGACGTGCGACGGCTTCGGTAACGCCCGAGACTGCCGTGGGCTTTACTCGACCCGGGCTATCGGACTTCGCGTCAGTTGGCTTCGGTTCGCGGCCGACTCTGTTCGGGCAATTGGTCGACGGTCACGTCCGCCGCGTGCAGATCACCAAAGATCGCCCGATACCCGGCCGAACCTTTCCGCCGGTACCAGAAGAGGATCTTGTCGGCGTCGCCGAGCTTGACCCCCTCGGGCCTGTAGCCGTAGTCCTCCTGGCATTCGATCAAGAAGATCTGGACGCGGGTGATGTTCTGGATAAGTCGGACGGCCTCGGCGTTCGCCGCGCCGCGCAACTCGTCTTCGGGAAGCCCCTGGGCATAGACCGCCCAGTCGGCGAACCGGCGAGGAAAGCGGCCTTCGGCGTGCTCGGCACAGGTCCGGAGCATGTCGGCGATGGCCTCGTCGTCACTCCTGGCCGCGTTCTGTCGCGTGCTCAGCGAATAGCCGGCGGGGGGCTCGAAGCGGAAGAGCCGATCGTCGAGGCTGGGGTCGAACTGGAAGTCAGCGAGACTGACGGGAACTAGAGCGTCGTTGACGCGGGTCTTCAAGTCGATCCGGAGCGGGACCTTCGCCCGCGGGTCGACCCAGACGACGACTTCCTGTCCCGGTTGCCCGACGCGGAAGCCCTCGGCCTCCACATCGCCGATCCGGCGGCGACCGACGGGCTCGCTCGCGGCCTCGGCCAGCTTGCGGAGCCCCTCGACCTGCGTGGCGGCCAGGTTCGTCGCGCCCCGTCGGCGGCCACCGGACCGTCGAGCAGCAGGGCGGATCGAGACTTAGGGTCGAGGACAAGGATCCGGTTGCCGGTACCGTCAATGACGGTGACTGACCCGTCCGACTCGACCTCGCAACGGATCAGCGCCGGGGCCTTGACCAGCACCCGCACCGCGATGGGCTCCGGCAGGCCGGCGATCTGCAGGGTCGTCCGATAAGTGAGCGTGCGTGCGTCGCGGAGCTTCTGGGCGACCTCGGCGAAGGCCAACACGGGCCGGGAGAGCCAGGCCGCCACGATGTAGCAGAGGCTCGCAACCACGACGGCGGCGGCTGCCGACTGCATGGCCCACGGAGCGATCCTCCGCCTCGGTGGTACGGGCGGGCGCGGCCCCGATGCGGCATGCAAAGCAGCCAGAATTCGGCTAAGCACCACCTCCGACGGTCCCTCCGTAACGGGCATCCGGCGGAGGGCCCCCGCGGCGCGGGCGAGGACGTCGTCGGACGGTTGGGGGTCGGGCGTCGTCATCATGAGGGACTCCTCGAGAGATCTTCGGTCCCCGCCCGCGGCTTGCGCGGGGCAACGAGGGAGCCGGAAAGCAACTCACGCAGTCGCTCCCGCGCCCGGTGCAGGTGGACCCCGACGGCGGCGACAGACACGGCCAACTGCTGGGCGATCTCTTCGTAACTGAAGTCTTCCAGGCAGTGCAGGCAAAAGACCTCGGCTTGCCTCGGAGAGATCCGGGCCAGCGCGGAGCGCAGCCGATCGGCGAGCTCGGCATCTTCGAGAAGCCGGTATGCTGGCGCGTCGGGGGCCTGGAGCGAGTCCCAATCCGGCACAGGACCGCCAGGTCGCCGACGGCGCTCGCGGACGCGGTCTACGGCGCGGGCCGTCGCCAGGCGTCGAAGCAGGGCGCCCCAGTGCCGGACTCGCGCTCGGCGCGCGTATTCCAGAGCACCCAGGAATGCCTCCTGGAGGCACTCATCGGCGTCGGCCCGGTTGCCGGTGATCCGATAAGCAGCCCTCCACGCCGCGGGCCCCGTCCGGCTCAGGATTTCCTTCCAGTCCGGCATCGACTCCTCCGGCGTGTTGATCTATCAACTCAGTCGTTGGAGTCCCCGTTTTTCTTAACACGCCCTCCGGGCTTCCTCAAACGAAAAACATCCGAACCGCGATTCACTCGAGGAATGGCCTGCACGCATGAATGCAGATGATATCGTTCCTGGGATGATGCCCAGCCAAGGTACCAAAGGTGCGGGCGGGTTCGTCGGACGCACACATTATCGCAGGTCCGCCACGTCTTGGCATCCGCGCCGCGGGGCATCGTCGGACGGCCGTAATCGCCTCCCGCGCGGGAACTGCCATGCGATTCAGCCGCCGTTTCGGGCGATTAGTCTTTGGGCTTGGCTTTCGGCCCGGACTTGGCCTCCACCTCCGTCACCAGCTTCTTGAAATCGTCCCGGCCACGGAGGGCATCGAAGTCCGGCTCCTGCAATTCGTTGGGCCGGTTCCAACCGGCGCTCATGGCGTCGCGGAGGGCGGCGACGGCCTGGTCTGCGAACGCCTTGGCCTCGGCCGCCGTCACGCCGGATTTCGCTTCCCCGCCCAGCCCGGCCAAGAGCGCCAGCACTCGCGACCGCTCGACCAACGATTCGACCCCCAGCCTCGGGACTTTGGCCCACAACTCGACGGCACGCCGCAGGTCGGCCGCGGCTTGTGACGGCTGCCCGGATCGGATCAGGGCCCAGCCCCGAGAAGCGTGGCCCTCGCCGAGTTGTTCGGTGTACTCCGCGTTCTCCGGGTGCGTGTTGGCCAATTTCCGGTGAATGGCCAGGCCGGCATCGATCGCCGTGAAGGCCTCGGCAAGTCGCTTCTGCCGGGCGAGCCGCTTGGCCAATGTTGTTGTGGGCTGCGGCAAGCCTGATCTTGGTACATTGATACCGTGGGGTTGGCGTCGGCCAGCTTCTGGATGATGGCCAACGCCTTACGGTCCGCCTCCATCGCCTCCTCGGACCTCCCGGCCTCCGTCAGCAACTCGCCGAAGTTACTGCGGCTTACGGCCAGATAGTGCTGGACAGAGGTGTTGGCAGGGTAGTCGTCGGCCAGCTTCTGCAAGATGTCCGACGCCTTGCGAGACAACTCCAGCGGCGGTTATGCCGATCTCGGCATAAGACGCATAATGCCGAAACCCGGATTATGCCGACGCGCCTTCCGCGTCCGGACCTGCCCGGCGGCGGGACTTGAGACAGGGGCTATTCACCGAGGAACCGTGGGCTCTGTCGGGTCAGTCCCGCCCTGCTGATGATCGGCGAGACGGGTCAGGGGGCTTGTGAAGCCTCATTTATAATCCAGGCTTTACGGCCGTCCGGCGATAGAAAACTCGAACCGCAGGAAACCTGGCCGAGAGTTGTGCGACGCCACGGTCGGTGACTCCGGTCCCTTGCACTGAGAGAAACCAACAGTTGCTCAAGCCGGCCAGTGAGGCCAGGCCCGTATCGGAAACGCGAGTACCGGACAGATCGAGACGTTCGAGCTTTGAGAGCTCCCCGAGGCAGGCCAAGCCAGCGTCTCCAACCCGGGTATGCGATAAGTCGAGATGGAAGAGCCCTTTCGATCGTGCCAGGATCACCATGTCGGCGTCCCCCACCGCCGTCCCGTCCAGACCGACCCACCTCAGATCGGTTAAGTGCCCCAGGGGAAGCAGGGAATCCAGCCTGGGGGATTTGAGCACCAGGCACCTGAGATCGGTCATGCCGCCAATGTGGCGAAGTCCGGCACCCGAAATCCACGGAGATTCGAGGCGCAGTTGGAAGAGCTTCAAACCCGACAGATGGGCGAGACCGTCGTCGGTTATGCCGCTGCTGGAGAGCGTCAGGACTTCCAGAGACGTGATCCCCCCGAGGTGAATCAGGTCCTCGTCTTTGAGCGGCAATTCCAGGAGTTCGAGCCGCTTGAGTTGATTCATGCCCCGCAGGTAGGCCAGCCCCGGACCGCGAACGCCGGTCCGGCTCAGGTTGAGCCGTTGTAGTCGGGGGAGGCCGCGCAGGTAGGCCAGGCCCGCGTCGGACACCGAGGGATGAGATGCGGGGCTGAAATCGAGTTCTTCCAGGTCCTCGAGGCGGGCGATGTGGGCCATCACACCGTCGTCGGGTTCGCCGATCGCACTGCCGTTGAAGCCGACCCAGACGACCCTCCCGAAGTGATCGGGGCCGAGGCGAGCCATGGCCGATTCCCACCACGTCGGGTTGACGGGGCGCCCCGCCGAGCGACCCTCCGGCTCCCAGTGGTACCGCACCGAACCGCCGGCCCGCTTGATCGCGCTCACGGCCTCGCGCTGGAGCCGGGCCCGGTGGAGGTGCAGCCCGAGCAGGCCCCCGAGGACGAGGACAGCGAGCATGAGGCCCCGGACGCTCAGGCGGGGTCTCCAACCCGGGCCGGGCGCCGCGTGGGCACCGTTGAAGCCGCCGGGGAGATCAGCCTGATGTGGAGATAGCGGTCCCGCCAGCGCGTGGCACACGCGACCCTCGCGACAAGGGGCGAGAGGCCCAGCAGGAGCGTGCCGAGGAAAAGGCCCGCGGGCCAGAAGAAGCGGGCCGCCAGGTTTGAGAATGGGGCCCCGAGCACGACGATCGTGGCCAGGAAGAGCCAGGCCATCGAGGTGAGGCCGATCGCGAGCAGACGGGGATTCCTCAAGATCGTCCCGACCTCGACGCGATGATCCCCTTCCGGGGCGATGTCGAGTCGGACCGGTTGGCTGCTCAAGAACGGGCCCATCGTCGCCGTGATCTCATGGAGACCGGGCGCGACCTCGATCTCGACGGTCTTCCCGCTGCCGATCGAGGCGACCGGGGTGCCGTCCAGGTGGATCTCATACGACTGACGGATATCGGGCCACTGATGCAATCGTCTGAGGATGAGATTCGCCATGCCTCATGGCCCCTCGGGCTTCTCGCCGACCACCGTCGAGAATCCTGTGTTCGGCCCACCCGTCCCAGGTCGCGGCATCGTCCTGCGCCCGCCTGTCCGAGTCATCTACGCCGATTTTCGCGGAGGCTTAACTTGCCTAATTGACACCCAAGTAGCACGCATGAATGCGTGCAGTAATATTTCTGCATGAAGGCGTGAGCAGCTCCTGATCTCCGGACGTCAAGGGCACACCAGACGCACCGACCGACCTCCCAGCCACGGCACGGGCCGCGTCGGCTCGGTCAGGCCTGCCTCTTTCAACAGAGGGTTGTGGGCTCGTTTGCTCAGGCGAACGATGACCCCTTTCGCCGTGATCTCGATGTCGCCCGACGTATCGACGAACTTCCGAAACAACTTGGACGGGCCCGTCCGGCCGAAGCCCTTCAGTCGTTCGGCCAACCTGCGGTACAGAAGGTCCGCGAGCACCGTCAGGGTCAGGTCGAAGTCCACGTTCAGGCGCACGTCGCTGCACAAGCAATCGAGGTGAAAGAACGTGATCTGTTCACCAAGTTTGTTCTCCACGTGATTCCGGCTTGCGTAGGTCTGGATGACTTCGCGGGCCGTCTGCGGTTGCGGCAGGTCGTTGGTCAAGAAGAAGGTCGGGGACTCGTGCCCCAGCCCCGTCACGATCAGTTGCCGCACGGTGCCGTCGTAGCCGTCGAGCTGGACCCATTCATCGACGTACTGGACCTGGCGGCGCTTCCCCTTGGCCTGAGTGATCTGGCAATGCTGCCAGCGGTCCGCGGGCAATCGCTCCACACGTGCCAACATGCCCGACCCACGGCGGCGGATGGTGATGAAACCGACCTGGCGTTGCGTCAATTGGCTCAGGCCGGCGTAAGTGGTCGCGCGCGAGTCGAATAGCAAACGGGCCGGGTAGTGCCCTGTCTGCTCTTTCCAGTAGTCGGCGAACCTCGGCACCATGCGTTCGGCCTCGTCTCGGAGGATGTTGGCGGTCGCGTAACAGATCACCCGCCGGCCGGCCGCTTGTGCCACGAACGCCATCACCGAGGGGAGGGCCCGGTTCCGCATCGGTACCCAGTGGTTCTCCAGATCGGGCTCGGCGCCGCGAAAGGGAATGGCGTGGAAGTCGAGGTTGAAGCTCAGGGGAGGGTCGCCCAGCGGTGTCTTGGCGATCACGGCGGCGATCAGCCGCTCGGTCATGGCCCGCTCGGTCTTGTAGGAATAGTCGGTCGCGTAGGTGGTCTTGGGCAGGACGTTGAGGCCCGCGAACAGCCCGGCGCCCTCGTCGGTACACAGGTCGCTGATGTGACTGACGCGCCGCTTGCCGATCAGCTTGGGAGCCAGCAATGCGAGCAGCGCCTGCAGCGGCGGGATCTGCTTCGAGCCGGGCAGCTTCGCGTCGCTGACGGCCTGGGGCAGATCCAGGTCCAGCAACAGGGGAAGGAACAGAAAGAGGCCGGCGACCTTGGTAGGGAATTGCCGTCCGTCGTCGAGGGCCAGCCCCCGGACGTCGGCGATGTCGGGGACGACGGAACCGTCGTTGGCGTACTCGCCCGGTTGCGGTGTCGGACGACGTTGCCGCGTCGCGGCCAAGCCGGCGCGACGCAGGAGGCGGAAGAGATACGATTCGCTGACGTCGAACCCCTCCTGCTGGAGGACGGCGCGGATGTCGGCCAGGGTGGCTCCTTGGCGGCGGAGTTCGCAGGCTCGCTCGTGGATCGCATCGCGTTTCGGGGACGTCTTGGGGCCGGGCGTGGCAGCGGCGAAGAGCGAGTTGACGTCGGGGTCGCGAGCGAAGTCGCGGACGATGGCTCGTACCGAGCCGGAGTGAAGATGAAACCGCTTGGCGATCTCATCGGCGGGTGTGGATTCGTAAAAGTAGGCGCGGCAGATCTCGTAGTGCCGGTGGGCCGGTGAATCGGGTTGCTGGAATAGGCGGGCGAGTTCCTGGGAGCGAGCCATGGGAGTTGGGTCCCAATTAGGCAAGTTGCCAGCCCCGAGGGACGTCCTGGGAGCCGTTTGGTCCCAGGGGTAACGGAAGGATTTGTGGGCGAAAAGCCCGAAATGAAGGGGTTTCGGCTGAGGCACGGGCGGAATGAAGGCGGAGGAAAAGCGGCGCGAAGGGGCAGAAATTGGAACGACTTGCCTAAACGGCACCCAACTCGCGGCGTTCAAACGCCCAAAAAACCGGGAAAAACCGGCCGGGCCGCGGAGAAAATTGGGTGTGGAATAGGCAAGTTAAGCGGCCGCGAAAATCGGCGATCTATACTCGACCGTTTGCACTCTCAGCCGAGGTCAACGGATGATCCTCACCTTCGGCAATGCCTCTTGGAGATCTTGCACGCCCGCGTCCGTGAACCCTGTGCCGGCGAGGTTGAGATTTGTCAGTCGGGTCAACCCCTTCTGGTGTGCCAGCCCCGCGTCGGTGACCGCGTCACGCTGGACACGAGCGCGGTGGACGACCGAACCGAGCGACCAATCGAGGACCACGACCAGAGTGACCATCGCCCGGACACTGAGTCGAAATCGATACCAACGCCTCTCTCCTGGCCTTGGGGATAGGTTATGCATCCCGGTCTCCTGGAAGACCTGGTCTCTAGGCCGTAGATCGGCGCGATGCCCGGGTGCTCCCGTCCGCCGGTGATTTCGGCCTCAACGACGAACCGCTGGCGGCTGACCGGGTCGTCGGCGTGCTTTTCGAGGATCTGCTTGAGCGCCACCTCGCGATGCAACTCGGAATCAAGGGCCACGAAAACCTCGCCCAGTCCGCCGCGTGCATGAGGCCGGAGCAAGCAGAACCGCTGGCCTTCGCTGGTGGCCGCCCGGACCGACAGAGTCGAAGTGCGGTCGGGGTCATTGTCAGCCTCGGTGACGTAGCCGTTCGTGCTGCGTGTGACCCGGGCGAGCGTTGCCTCGAACTCGGGCTCGCCAAGCGCTGCCAGGCTGGCGCGAGTCGATCGGTTGGCTGGCACGGCGGCCAGGGTCTTCTCCACGTCGCCGTGCTTCTTGACGTGTAAGGCGACGATCGCTTCGAGGCCGGCACAGGCGGCGGCGTCGAGGTCGCCCCGGGCAAGCAGTCGGTCGGCCAGTCTTGTGGATTTGTCGCGCGTCCATGCCTGAAAGGCGGCGACCAGGGCGGCTTGGTCGATCGGGCCGTTCTGAAGCGCGAGCAATCCGAAAAGGAGATGGCGGTCGGCGGCGGCGGTCATGGCTTGGCTCCGATCGTCGTCGGTCGAGCGGGCGCAGGCCCACGCATCCGGGGCCGGCCCAGGATTCAGTTCGCATCGGGTCGATTATCGCAAGTCCGCCATCTACTGGCATCCGTTCCGCGTGGTGTCGGCGGACGGCCGCGATCGTCCCCTCGTGGGACTGCCATGCGATTCAGCCGCCGGTCGGGGCGATCCGTCTCTTGGCTTGGCGTCCGGCCCGGCTTTGGCCCCCAACTCCGCCGGCAGTTTCCTGAAACTACTCAGCCGATTTGCAGAGCGCGGCAAGTTTGTTCGTAAGCGGCTTCCAGGTCAAGCGACACCACCAAAGTTTCCGTCAGCCAGATGTACAAAGGCGGCAACGATTCACCGACGACGAGCGGGAGAGCCCAGGTGTCCAACTTCACCTTTCGGCCCGCCTGGCGCTTGCGACAGGTGGCCGCGTAGATTGGCGGCGGGTCGGGGGACATCGACGGGTCCGTTTGTCCCAGGAGGGTCAGCAACTCCGTGTACAGGTTGAACCGGCGTACGGTTACCAGATCGACCAGGGAGACGCAGACGTCGTTCCGCAGCAAGTTTGCACATTTCGTGATGAATAGTTGGCGACTTTCCGCACGGTCCTTGTTTGCCGGGCTAACGATCTCCACGGCCGCCACCAGCTTACGGTCGCGTGCCTGATCAAAGATCCGGACTTCGTAAACATACTGATCGGGGAAATCGACGTCGACGGTGAGCGTCGGTGCGGGCGGCGCTAGAGTGGCCGTGGTCACGCCGCCATGGGTCACCGGATTCGGAATGGAGTGCCAATCCCTCTCGCCATCCTTGTCGAACGTGCAGACGTCGATCTCGAAATAGGTGCCCAGATGAACGCGCGGCTCGGCCGCAAAGCCCTTTGGTAATTTGGGTGCGAGGTCGAGAACCATCATCATCGGCCAACCGCCATGGAATCCTTCCCACGAAGCCAGGTTCCAGACCGGCGGCCGGAAGTGGTCTCTGAGCGGCATGAGGATGCTCCTTTAGCGCATTCTATCAGGATCGGCCAGGTCCAGCGAGCCGACTCGAAACCGAGGCACGGTCCTGTTGCTGGTTCGTACCCAACGCGGCCGCGGCGAGCCGCGCGCCGCCGATCGTCGGCCTGAAGTCGCCGCTTGGGGGGCCGATCA
This sequence comes from uncultured Isosphaeraceae bacterium, assembly GCA_963850935.1. Taxonomy (GTDB): domain Bacteria; phylum Planctomycetota; class Planctomycetia; order Isosphaerales; family Isosphaeraceae; genus CAWFRS01. The sequence goes on along the minus strand of CAWKNT010000009.1, from coordinate 4,706 downwards.
GTCTCTTGGCTTGGCTTTCGGCCCGACCTTGGCCTCCAGCTCCGCTACCAGCTTCTTGAAGTTCTCCCGGCCGCGGAGCGGGTCGAAGTCCGGCTCCTTGTGTCTCGGAGCAGCCCCCCCAGGGCGGTCAGCAGCTTGCGCAATTCCAGCGCACGACGGCCGGGGTCGTTGTTCAGCGCGTCGTCGCCGTGGAAGTGCTCGATCGCCTCCTTGAGGCTATCACCCCGGATGAACCGTATGGCGTAATAGGCGCGGCCGCCGCCGTAGGTGCCTAGGCCGTAGACCGGCACGACCCCCGGGTGCTCCAGTCCGCCAGTGATCTCGGCCTCGGCGACGAACCGCTGGCGGCTGACCGGGTCGTCCGCATGCCTCTCGAGGATCTGCTTGAGCGCCACCTCGCGGTGCAGCTCGGCATCCAGGGCCACGAATACCTCGCCCAGTCCGCCGCGCGCATGAGGCCGCAGCAAGCGGAAACGCTGGCCGTCGCTGGTGGCCGCGCCGACCGACAGAGTCGAAGTGCGGTCGGGGTCAGCCTCGGTGGCGTGGCCGTTCTTGCTCCGTGCCATGCGGGCGAGCGTCGCCTCGATTTCGGGCTCGCCCAGCGCCGTTCTGAAGCGCGAGCAGTCCGAAGAGGAGATGGCGGTCGGCGGCGGCGGTCATGGCGTGGCTCCGATCGTCGTCGGTCGAGCGGCGCAGGCCCCGGCCTCAGGGACTCGCCCAGGGATCAGGTCGCATCGACCCGATTATCGCAAGTCGGCCATGCCTTTGCATCCGTACCGCAGGATGCCGCCGGACAGCGTCTCCGTAGATCCGAGAGCCCGGGACTTAAATTCCCGAACGAATACCGGAAAAACTGAGTGCGCAAATCTGGTGCCCTCACGTTATCGATAGAGGATTCAACTCAACTTGGCCCAGGTCGTCGCGGCACAAAAGCCCGTAAAAGCCTTTCAAGACACCGATAAGAAAACTCTTGAGGCCGAGAGCAGAAAGACCTTCGAGGCCGCCAAGGCGCCCCTGACGGAATTTCGGGAATCGGTCGATGCGGTCACGAAGTGTTACAAAGAGCTTAGCTCCGACGCGTCTGTAAAATCGGCGCTCCAGGCGATTGAGAAAGCCAAAGTGGGTAGCTTTAAGCTCGGACCTTCTCCTGCGTTCAAGGCCGCGCTGAAGGCGCTCGAGAATGCCGAACGGGCGGTTATGGCGAAGAAAACGTCCGCTCTATCCCGGAAGAAGGCAAAGTCCAGGAGGTGACGTCGCCGGATTGAGATCGGGGGCTCGGTTACGGATCGCCGGCGGCATGGGTCATGACACCGGCTGCACGCGTGGGTGGCTTCCCAGCTTCGCCAGCGCCTCGCGATCACCGGGGCATTCGGCCAGCACTTCACGCCAAAGTTTCTCGGTCTCGGCATGATCACCCCGCTCGGCGGCCAGTGCCGCCAGGTTGCGCCGGGTTAAATGCCCATAAATGCCTTGATCGACGCTGCAAAACTGATCGGGCCGCTTGCAGTGTAAGATCCGCCGCCAGCACTCTTCGGCCTCGCCGGATTCGCCTCGATGCCGGTGCACCACCGCCTTGCGAAACCATAATTCCGCATCGCCGAGTCGAGCTTGAGCCCCTCGACACAGGCTGTCAATCGCGGCCTGCGATTCACCCAGCATCTGGTGCGCCCGCGCGATTAACGCATAGAGCTTACGCACGATCGAATCGCTCGGCACCGACAATTTCAGGCTGCGCTCAAGATAGCGAAGAGCGGCGTTCCAATCCTTACGCTCTCCCGCAATCGACCCCAGATTGAAGAGCGTAAACGGATCGTCGGGCCGAGCTTCCAGCTCTTGCAGCAGGATCCGCGAGTCACGGTCGAGCTTTCTCGACCGCAGAGCCTGGTCGACGTAGCCTGTGTGACGCACGGTCAAATCGGTCCACTCGACCGGAATATTCGCCCGCCGCAGCGCGGGCAGAATCTGTTCGTGGACGCGATAAGTCCAGCGCACTCCCTCGCGGAGTGGAAACAGCCGGATATGGTCGACGACCGTGTCGCCGCCTGTTCCGTCGGGGCTGGGATCGCACGCACAGCGCACGACGTACGCGACCTCTTGGCCTTTTCGCAATCGCTTGTCATGGTTAACGACACACTGGCCCTCTCGCCAAGGTCTATCGAGGGGATGTCATCCAGGAAAGAAGATCTCACGCCAAGCCGCAAAGCCGCAAAGGACGATGAAGGGACCGCTTCGGCAGAGACCTGAGCCACGTGCACGACGTCGCTTTGTCCAGACTCAAACAAATGTTTATTCTTTGCGGTCTTTGCGGCTTTGCGTGAGATCTCTTTTTGATCCGAACCAGGACCTATCAAGGTCCCTGCGTGAGCTGCTGGCGATCCCCTCCAGGGCTGAAGCGAGACCCGCGTGCCGTTAGCCCCCTTCAAGCCCCATTTGGCCGCGAATCGTCCGGCGTTCTGATCCAGCAGCTTTTCGGCATCAATGCCATTGCCGGCAAAGGTCCGGCTGCCGAAATGGTGAACGAAGAGATCATGCGCGACCGCGAGCTCGAATCCCGCCCGCCGCGCCCGCTCGGCGAGGTCGTCGTCATCAAAGAATCCCAATCCAAACCGTTCATCGAGCCCACCGATCGCCTCGTAAACGGCCCGCTTCATGAGCAAGCAAAATCCCGACAGCTTGGGCACAGTGAACCACTGCCCGCGATGGTGTTCGCGCCAGTACGCGCAAACCGATGCATCTCGCCGATGTCGCGATAGGGCACGTTCTCGACAAATTGTGGTGGCGCGGCGTAGTTGAGCAGCACGAGGTATTCCCCGCGTGCCTGCTGGAGTCCTTGATTGATAGCGGCGGGGAAGCCTCGATTTTCTCGATTAGAAATCACGGTAACAGGCACGGCCGCGGCATCCTGCACGCCGCTCAGATACGCAGCCGTACCGTCGGTCGATCCGTTATCGATAACGATCAATTCCCATGGCGGTCGCGTGTAGTGCCGCAGCGCGCTGATGCATTGGCGGGTAAACTCAAGCTGGCTCCAGCAGGGGATGATAATGGACGCGAGCCCTCCGGCTGTTTTGTGATTCATGACTGTGACTCACCACTGAGAAAGACGAGGGGGAGATTTGACCACAGAAAGCACTGAAAAACACGGAACAATGTTCGAGAATGACGACCACGAACGGCCGGAAAATGCGTTTGCAACACGTGACCGCGTGACCACGTGCGTAAGCGCGTGGTTCAAACGGGGCGCAGGCCCACCAGCCGCGGGCGTCAGCCCGATTCCGATATCACGGTTCGCACGGGGCTAAAGCCCGCCAGCCTCTAACAGAAGGAAACGAAGGGAACGAAGAAACACAAGAACCCGTGAAAATTTGTAGCGTAGTGATCCCCACTTTCGGACCACAGGTTTGCATTCCGCGTTGTGGCTACACAAGTCCGTCCGATCTCGCAGTACAATTTTTCTCTTCGTTCCCTTCGTTGCCTTATGTGATGTTATTTATCAGTTTAAAGTACACGCAATGGATCTCTTCCCTTCCGTGGTCGCATTTCCGAGAACATGCACGATCCCTCCGCGGTCGATGATCGCACACGGCGTGGCAACCGGCAGCCGGTGGCTCCATTTCCGGGCGAATACTTGAGCGCTAGCGAAAAACGCCTCCGGCAATCCAACGCTCCGCGAATTATGATGACACAGCGCGTCCAATGCCACCACGGCCAGCCCTTGTTCGCTTGCCTGGAGGCAGATATCAGCTCCATACAGGTGGAATCCCAGATCAGGGTCGAATCGAAGTCCGGAATCTCGTCGCACGATCAGCAGCAGCTCGTCAAGCGTCGCGACTGGTGCGGGCAGCTCCGATCCGTCGCGGAGCGTCCGTCCGCGATCGACGACCCAGCCGATGCGCTCGGCGGCCAGCGGCTGTGATTGATCGCAGAGCGTGATCACCTCGCCGACGCCGTAGACCCCCGCGACCCCGATCGGCCCGAACCGTCGCTCGGCTTCGTTGAGCTGTTCTAAAACGCATCGGTCCCAACCCGCCGGAAGCCAGACGTCTTGATGAACGCAGACGACCCATTCCGCCTCTGCCCGTGCGATTCCAATGTTGAGCCCATCCGCGGCGCTCGGGCAATTTCTGACCGCGACGACCTGGTGCGACGATTGAGGCGCTAAACAAGGTGAGGCGAGGAGGTTTGTCCGGAGCGTGGCGTCATTCGAGGCACAGGTGACGAATGACAACAGCGATGTACCAGCGGTCATCTGCTGGGATCTCCCCTGCCCGACAGTAGAGCCAATCAGCTTTGGCGAATAGCGGGTGTTTGGTAGCGGACTCATCTTGGAACAGAAGGAAACGAAGAAAACAAAGAAATGCAAAGTTTGAATACGTCGATTAGGTCAGTGGCACTTTGGACATGCCGACAGTCGGTGTTCCTCCCGATGGTCGATGCGATCCGGTGCAGTACGGCGATGACGAGTATGTCACTGGCTTGGCGCCCCTGAATTTCGCTCGACTGTGTAGACGATTTTGAGTTTCGCCTATTTGGTCTAGCCGCTGCTTCAGGCCGTGCTCTCACACTTCGTTGCCTTCGTTTCCTTCTGTTCGAGCCTTGTTTGCATGGGGAAGGATAAGCCTCAAGATTCCATCAACTCAATATCTTGGTCGAAAAACTGCAAGAGCGGCTCGGCATGAAGCGTCCGGTCAACGTGGCGGGTTGTT
>CAWKNT010000008.1:0-95332 GCA_963850935.1 uncultured Isosphaeraceae bacterium | reverse complement strand
GATCAAATCGGGGCAGGCGGCAGTCGTGCGGATACCCCTGGCAGTCACGGACGCTTACACTGAATCATGATGAGCCATGAGACTCGGTTCTGGGTGGAAGTGCTTGGTCCCCGATCCTCACTCTTCTGATGGCTGTACACCTGCGTCGAGAGTTGCCCGAGGGCTGGCGCGGATCTCTTCCGGTCCTTTTGTCGAAAGCGGTTGGTGCCCAATGCACAGTGTCTCAAGGCCGGCGAACTACCAAGCGCGTTTGACGGAAACGGGCTTGGCGGTCGATGATTCGATCGTGCTTTGCGGTGAGTATCGCTCGAGCAAAGACTGGCTCGGCTTGAAATCAAAGGCGCTCAAAGAAAACTTGCTCGGCAGGGGCAGTCGCTCTCGGACCGCGAAGCTGCTGGGCGCTGTCGAACGACGAATCGTCAATGCAGCGCCACCGCTCGACCGCCCAGTCCCGATCGCACGCTTCCTTGCGGCTGAATCAAGAGTAACCTCGGCCGCCAAGGCCCAACTTCTCCTCGTGCTTGCTCTTAACGACGACATCGCACTTCGGGATGCCTATCGCGAGCTGGTCATACCTGCGGTGACGGGAATTGCGTCCAAGATGCTGCCTAGGGATGAGATTCACCGCTTTCTAAGAACCGCTGCCGAGACCAGGCCGGAGGTCGCCCGCTGGTCTGTGCAGACCAAAGAACGGTGGGCCCAGGGATTTCGGCTCGTTCTCCGCGAGGCTGGTTTCGTCGCACCGGCAGACAAATCCGCCTCGCCTGAGATACGTCCGCCTGTGGTGCGTGATGAGGTCACTGCCTTTCTTGCCCACGCGATTGCCGATGCCGGCGTCAGCGGGTGGCCCATCCTCCGGCACGCGACGATCATGAACCTGTTATTCACGGAAGGTGACGCACTTCGGGCAGCCCGCTCTCAACGATCGTGGGTGGTGGTCGTACGCCCAGAGCGACCGTATCATAGAGTTTCGTCGCAACCACGCATCGCTGGAGGATTGGCTAGACCATGGCCTGGGAATCTGAATCATGGGGACGTTTCCTCGATACAGCCGTGCAGATCGCAGCGGGTAAGCGCCACGACTGGCGTAACCGCTTTGTGCTCTATCCGTACGAGCCGGCCGACGAGAAAGAGGCTCTGGTCGCAGTTCAGCATGCCCGCGCAAGTCTCGCGGACGGGTCGATCACGACCGAGGTCATTTCCTGGGCGCCTATGCGGCAGCATTCCTCAGAAACCAGGGTTTCCTGCGGCTCTCGCTCGACGGGCCAGACGAATACACTCGCCTGGAGCTTAATCTTGCCGATCGACTGCCGGAGTATCTGGCTGACCGGACGGAACAGGCTCTTCTGGGACGGACGAGCACTCACGTCGTCTTCATCGTGCGGACCGGCGCGATTTACCCGTTTACCACGATCTCACAAACGCTGGCCGTTTGCGAGCTGCGAAAGATTCGGCGCCACCATGGCTGTGCTCGGTCCCGGCCATGTGACCGACAGGGGCCGTTCGTTCGGGCTTCTCAACGGACCCGCGCATCCGGGTTACCCCGCGCTGATCGTCGGCCCGATTTCTGAGTGACGACGGAGTTAAGCGGCCATGCCTCTCCCCCCCATCCTGGATCTCTTTGACCCCGACAATCTGCCCAATCGCGAGTTGGAGCGGACGATTCAGCCGGACGATCCCTCGACGGTCTTCCGTGACATTCAGGACTACGTGCTCCCTCCCGAGGTCAAGGAATGGCTCTTCACCCGGCCGGACAGCCTGGTCAGCCAGTATCTCGGAAGCCACAGCGGCGTACCAGATGCCACTTGCACCTGGATCACCGGCTTCTTCGGGTCTGGTAAAAGCCACCTGTTAAAGGTCTTGGCATACCTGCTCTCCGACAAGGAGGTTGCCGACGACTCGGGCCACGTCCTGGCGCGACCGGTTTCATCTGCGGCCGCCTGGGCTTTGCCAACCAAGGGACCCTCATCACGAGCCAGTTCTCCGCCCGCCCGCTAATCGTCCAGATGCTCAGCTATGCCCGCCCCCACGCCACCGGCAGCTCGCCCGTTAGCCAGGAATCGTCGATCAGTTACATCATCCTGAGCTGCGCTCGAACGTGTCCTCGGTCGATCACGGGTCCCATGGATCGCCCAGTTCGAGCAATTACTGGCGAAGAACAACCAATACGACCATTTCTGCTCGTTCGTGACCGAGACGACGGCAAGTGACGGTGATACCCGCCAATGGGCAGACATCCGCGACGACCCGGCGCTCGCCCATGCCCTGCTTGTCCAAGGGCTCCTGAGGTTTCTGCCGCGGACACACAAAACGCTCGAATTAGCCGCCGCCACGGTGCGGCTGGCCGAGCAGAAATCCTACGAACCCGAAGACGTCATTCGCCGGCTGGTGAACGAGGCGAAGGCGATCCATCCCCAGAAGGGCCGACTCATTGTCTGCCTCGACGAGGTCCGGCTCTACCTGGGTGACAACATTGACCGGATCACCGAGCTTCAGGTCCTTGCCGAGAAGGTCAAATCGGTCGGGCTCGGTAAAGTCTTCCTGATCGTGACCGGGCAGGAGGCCCCTGAGGATGTTGACAGGCGATTCCATCAGCCCGGGGCGGGCATCGGAATTCTGGCGGATCGCTTTCCCGAGAAGTTTCGGCTCAGCGCGAACAACATCGACTACGTCGTCACGGAACGACTGCTTCGGAAATCGAACTCGCCGGAGAGAATCGCACCGCTCCGAAGATCGATTGCCGATCATCGGCCTCAGTTGAGTACCGCCGCGTGTATCCGAAACGGACTCGTCAACCCGAATAATCGGTTCACAAACACCGACCCGGCGACCTTGGAGCGTTGCTATCCGCTCCTTCCCTATCATGTGATCCTTATCCAGGAAATCCTCAGCCGGCTCAGGAATACCGGCCCGTCGGGTGGAGTCGTCGGCAACAAGGAACGAGCCATCCTGGTTATCATCCGCGCACTTTTTGGAGAGCCGGACCATCTGCTGCTCGGCGCCGAGTCCGTCGGTCGTCTCGTCACATTCGATCGGGTGTACGACGTTCTCGAGGAAGAGCTCAAGAGCATTCATCTGACCCAGCGCGACCAGATCGCCCGGATCCTGGGCGAACCAGGTCCTGAAGCGGCCTGGCTGGCCGCCGTTGCCAAGGCCGTTCTCTTGCTCCAGCAGGTGGCGAAGCAGTATTTCCGGGTCAGCGACGAAGTCGTCGCCGCCGTTCTCTATCCTCAACTCGGAGCCGACCCCAACGCCCACCTCAATCGGGTGAAGGAAGCACTCAAGACGCTCTCGCGAAGCGGGCAACCGTTACCTGATTCAGGACACGGAGCTGGGCTACCGATTCCTCACCGAGACCGAGACGCGCTTCGAGAAGATCGTCGCGGAACAGGATGTCACCGACGCGGAGCGTTTCGAGGTACATCAAGTCGGCCGCCACCGTGGCGCTGAAGAAGAAGTTCGCCAAGGTCGATTACGCGGGCAAACACGGCAAACGGAAATTCGAGGCGAAAATCACCGCTGGCCGACTCGCTCACGGCACCGCCGGCTGTCCCTCTTCCCAGGTGGCCACCTGGAACTGAACTTCTCACACCGTCCGCCATTGAAGGGGATCCGCACTGGGCCGACGAGCTGCTTGGTCAACAGCACCGACGCCCCGGAGCGGATGGTATGGGCGATCAAAGATCCGGGCAACCTCGTCGAGACCGCGGATCGGATCGTCCGCGTTCGCAAGGCGCTCCTCGACCCGAGAGTCCGGACGAGCGACGAGCGTGAGCAGGAGCAGATCGAGAATCAACGTGCACGCGTCGAGATGCTCGAGAACGACGAGGAGCCGAACTGCCTGCCCGTCGATCATTCTTCAGGGGATGGGCCAGGGAACCCTGATCTGGAACGGCGAAAAGCCCGACATGCACGGCATCCCGACCGCCGAGCAGCGGTTCGCCGACTACGCTCAGAAGGCGATCAAGGCCGTCTACACGGAGTTCGACCCTGGTTCGGCGGTCGTGGTGGACGCCGACCTGCGAGAGATCCTCACCTGGAAGACCACTCGGCCCCCATGCGTGCAAAAACTGGAACTCATGGACGCGAGCGGCAAGGTCTTGCTCGATCGACCCGTGGTCAAGACGGTCGCGGATCGGCTCCGGCAACCCGACCACTCCTCCGAGGAGACGACGAACCGGCGAGGCGCTCGGCCGCCGAATTCGACTCGAAGCCCTTCGGCTGGGACGACCACGTTGTCCGCGCGGCACTTGCGGCCTTGCTGAGGACCGGAGCGGTTGTCGCGAAGCTCGGGACGATTCAGATCCGCACGGCTTCGGAGCCGAAGGCGATCGAGGTCTTCTCGGGATGGAACCAGTTCAAGAAGGCCGTCTTCGAGTACGTCGGTGAATTGACCCCCGAACAGCGGCTGGCGGCGTCCCAAGCCCTCCACTCGCTCTTTGACCGGGCTGGCGAAGACACGTTTGAGAAGATCGATCGGGCACTCGGCGAGGTCATCTCTGGCTTTCTTCCCAAAGTGATCGAACTTGTCGGAGTGGCCGAGGTCGGACATCTGCCATGCCTCACGGTACTCACCGAATTCCGGGATGACCTTCAGGCCATTCAGCAGGCCGCGGCGGGGTCGGCCCGGATTCGGGCGTTCCTCCAGACCGAGCGGCAAGCTCGCCTGGCCAACGATGTGCCCGCGTTCAAGTCGATCCGCGACTTCAAGGAGAATGGCTCTCTCGACCTTTTCCAGAAGATCCAGGGGTTCGTGACCTATCCGGCCACGCCGTTCGTTCAACGGGCTGGTGGCGATCTCACGGCTCAGCTTGCGGCTCTTCGCGGCAACCTCAACCATTCCGAGTTCTACGCGGGCACGCGCTGGTCGTCGATCACCCAGGCCCATATGGCGATCAGGCAGCGTTACGTCGCCGACTATCGCCAGGACCACACGAACCGCCAGACACAGATCACTTCGGCCAAGGCGAACCTTACGGCTCACCGGAACTGGGGTAAGCTTGACGAGGCGGAACGACGATCGATTCTCGACCAGTTTGAAACCAAGGAATGCGCCTCGGACCCAGGCACGCTCGATGAGGCAGCCGCTTTCGTTTGCACGAACTGCCAGGCCGATGCAAGCACCTTGGCCCTTCAAGCGGCCACGATCGCCTCTCTACTCACACAGGCGATTGCCCGGCTCGATGCCCTCGATGCGCCGAGACACACCCGAGCCGCCTGAACGAGCCTGGACCGGGAACGAGTGGGCCGATCTTCATCATCCGCGATCAACCAGTCGGGTCGTCCGGGAGACATCGACACGCTGGCCAAACAGATCCGGGCGGAGTTGCAGAAGGTGATTCCTGGCGGGCAAGTGAAGGTTGACGTTCAATTTCGACGCGAGTCGCCCTCGAATGTGGGGGCGTGACGATGCTAGCCAAGAATCGCCGCGAGAATCTGCTGACCCACGTCAAGGAGGCGAGGAAGATCGTCGAGGACGCGTTCGATCGCGCCTGGTCGGCCTCGGGTTGCCGAAGGACCGCGACCCTCTACCGGCGGAGCGGCTCACAAATCCGGACAAGCAGAAGATCCGCAAGGCCGTCGATGAGGTCATCGCTCGCGACCGCGAGGCGGGCGGGATGTCTTACGTCGATGCCCGACGCCGCTACCTGGAGCATTGCGCAGTTCACCCTGGTCAACCGCGTCGCGGCACTGCGGGCGATGGAGGTCCGGGGCTTCCTGCCCAAGGGCGTGATCGCTCAGGATGCCCAGTACGGAGGGCTTTCGGCCTGGGGCCGTGACATCCTCGAAGCCGGCTCTGTCGAGATTCTCGGCGAGTCGGTCCCGGTCCGGACCGCTGACGAGGCACGGTGGCAGGCAATCCGCGCCGCCTGCGTCGCCGCTTCACGAGACGTCGCCATCGTCTTCGACCTCCAGGACGAGTACAGCGTCCTTGTCCCCGAACCCGCCGCGATCAAGGGCCTGGTTGTCGAACTCACCGAGACGGTGACGACGGACGACTGGGCGGCCGATGACATCCTGGGCTGGGTCTACCAGTACTACAACGTCCCGGCCAACGCGGATTACAAGGAGCGGAAGAGGCGCCGCGGCTACAAGATGTCGGCCGACGACATGATCGTTGCCAACCAGTTCTACACGCCCCACTGGGTCGTCCGGGTTCTGGTCGACAATACCCTGGGGCGGATCTGGTGGGAGAGCATTCCCGACCTCGCGAGAAAACGCCTTGGTGAGCACGCCTCAGACGAGGCAATCCGCCTGGAGGAGGAGCGACTCCGCCAAATCTGCCGGGACACGTGCTCCTATCTCGTCCCCATGCCGGACGAGCAACGGCTCGGCTGGTGGGGCGACGAGGCCAGAGACGAACGCGGAGGCCCGGGCGGTCGCCGAAGCCCGAAAGCGTTTCGACGCGGCTGCCGTCAAGCCCGAGGGAGGCCCGATTCCAGCACCGCCGAGTGTCCCCCCGCGGCCCTGGAAGCCGGTCCGTGAGCTGAAGATCATCGACCCGGCATGCGGCTCGGCCCACTTCCTGCTCTACGTATTCGATGTGCTTCGGCGGATGTACGAAATCGAGCCGAAGGCGGATCGCCCTGACACCGCCGATGTGCCGAATCTGATCCTCGCCGAAAACCTGCACGGCATCGACGTCGACTTGCGTGCCTGCCAGCTCGGGACGTTCAACCTCTACTTGAAGGCACGTCTCGCGTTCCGCGAAATCACGGGGCGAGATGCCTTCCATCCCTCGAAGCTGAACATCGTTTGCGCCGGGCGCACGGATCACCGGAGGGTGAAGAGCGGGCCGAATTACTCGCCTCTTTTGACTCGACACCGCTCGCTAGGGAGCTGGCCGAAGGGATTCTCAACAACCTCTCCAAGACGGCCGAGATCGGCTCGCTCTTGAAGGTGCGAGAGCAGTTCGAGCCGCTCTTGCGTAGGCAGCGGCTCATACAAGGGTAAACCCGTTCAGATCGTCGCTCTTTGGCGGAACGCCGGCCTACCAAAGGGATTTCTTCGTCGATCGCGAGATCGAGGAATTGAGCCTCCCTCAGGTTCTGGACCGCCTGAAAGGCTTCGAGTCTGAGGCCAGGCCGCGTGGCGACGTCGGGAAGCTGCTGTTTGCCCATGAGATGGCCAAGTCGTGTGGCATGGTCGACCTTCTGACCCAGACGTACGATGTCGCCTTGATGAATCCGCCGTACGGGAAGATGCCCGAGGCATGCAAGGATTACTGCAAAGGAAATCGACAGACGAGGCATTCTGGCTCACTATCCGAACACCGGAAACAACCTGTATTCAGCCTTCATGGAAAAGTCCATCGACTTGGTTGACGAGTCTTGCTTTGTAGGCATGATTACATCGCAAACGTACATGTATCTTGGCACATTTAAGAAGTGCAGGAAGAACGTCCTCAATGCACATTGCTCCGCCCGAGGTGCTCTGCGACACGGGCTACGGTGTCCTCGACGGTGCCAAGGTAATCACCGCCGTGGCGGTGTCTTCGTAAGCAGATCGCGGCCGGACACGTCGCGGCCGTGTATCGCTTTTCGCATGTTCCAACGAGACAGAGGATGAGAAGGAGGCCGTCTTCGTCGAGGCAATCGCCTCACTATCAAGAGGGCAAATCCATTCTGAAGTCATATCTGACCTCCATCTCGACCTTCATGTAGCTTCCGTCCTCGGTCTTACTCCTATTGGGTGCCATTCACCGTCTCCGAGCTTTTCAGTACGGTATCCTCCGCTAGACCGAGACATCGCCAGGAGGCCAGAATCCCCGAAAATCGCGGACGCGAAACAAGGACTTGCGACTGGTGATAACCCACGCTTTGTCCGCCAGTATTGGGAAGTCAGTCTGAAGCATAATTGCTCGCTCGCGTGAGGAAACTTCATGGGAACGCCCTTGGGTCCCATTTGCACGCGGAGGATGGCTCGATGTCTTTCAATGCTGACATCGATAAGGTTGTCGACTGGAAGGACGACGGCGAAGCGATCTCAGGGATATGACGGCGCCGCAGTTCGTAACGATGCATTTTGCTTTAGAGAGGGAATCTCATGGCATATGGTCGCCTTCAGTATCCGAGTAATCAATATCGTATGAACGCGAGATATCTTCCTCCAGGGACCGATCTTTACCTCTTCGGTTAACGGACTTTTCATCGACCGCTATCTCTTTGGCAGCTCTAGGTATATTAATTCTGAGTTCTTCTTTTATGTGATCCGATATTGGAAATGCGCAAGGTGTTGAATGGCTCCGTCGGCTCAGCTTCCATATCCTGAGCAGGCCGATCTGACTTCGATCGGACATCTTCGCCTATCGCGCATACGCTCTGTCACTTGTCCTCAGAACCACGGAAGAGATTTCTCCCTACTTTGTTTCACCAGCCCTGCTGCATGGCACTGTACAGGTTCTGACGAGCTGGGAATCCCGTCGGGCCATGTGCATTCCGAAGGCAATTCCAGTGGCCTTCGATGATCAATTCGCGAGAGCTCGATCCGAAGCTCGCGAAGCTCGTTTTCTAGCGATCTTCCAGCGAAGTTCATCGCGCTCACGACACGCTCCAGGAACTCTGTATGACGGCTTTGCAGACGCGAGGCGGATCCGTCGCAGGTCGAGATCGCTCGCTCGCAGAGGGTATCGACGACGCGGTCTACGATCTGATGGGTATCAGTTCAGAGGATCGTCAGACACTTTGATGAAGAGATCGCCTTCCGGCAATGTCTCCCCCCGATGAACGAGGATGAGGACACAGAAGCGGGATGACGAGAAGACGAATCCACAAGTTGGCCCTCGAGGAAGACGAGGATTTACGCAAGCCAGCGCTCGGACGGATCTCGACCGAGGCTAACGCCGAGGAGGGGGCAGCGCTTCCTGTATCGGACTCATCCTCAAGAGCCGTCGGAGGATGCTGCATTTATCAAGGACGAGGTCGCTCGCCTACTTTCCTACGCAGTCAAACTCGTCGTAGAGCGAGACCCCGACGGTATCGTCCCATTCCAGCCTCTTGGTCAGAGACCGGGGCTGGCCCGACTCGTGAAGGCCCAACTCTCCGATTGGTTCGGTCCGGAGACGGTTGAAGCCAAGTGGGCCGAGGCGGCGGAAATCCTCGCAAAGCCCGTCGAAGACTGGCTTGCGCAAGATTTCTTCGATTTTCACGTCAACATGTACCGCCGTCGGCCTATCTTCTGGCAACTCACCAGCGCGGGCTGCCTGCCCCGTGGGACGCTCCCGGGAGCATTCTCCTGCCTCCTGCATTACCACAAACTCCGTGCGAACACGCTCCAGGACGTTGTCGCCCACTATCTGGTTGATGTCATCGAAACCGCACAGGCTCAGTTCAACGCGACGAAGACGGTCCTCGAAGGGCTTCAGCAACGCGGCGCAAGGCGTCGCGATATCAACGACGCCCAGGGGGCCTTTCAAACCGCCGAACGGCAATACCGCGAACTGATCGAATTCCGCCGCCGCATCCAGGACCTCGACACCGGCGCCTCGGCCAGTCACACCAGCTCCCGGCCCCGATGCTCCTTGGTTGAAGCAGAAAATCGCCGAAGTCACCGGCGGCCCGGCCTATGGTCGAGGTTGGCTCCCGGTCCTCGATTACGGCGTCCGCGTCAACATCGAGCCTTTGAAAGTCGCGGGTATCTTGCCGCGTGCGGCCGACCGGATCGAGTGATGATCTTCGACCAAGTGGCAACCAACAGGATTCTTTGACGTTACCGACTCTCATCGTTGATCGAGAAGATTATGCCGGACGCTTTGATGACGATCTCTGGGGACCTCACCGACTACTTGGTCGAGCTGCTCCAGCCCCTCCTCGATGAGAGAGGACTCGTCGTTTGGTACGACCGAGACGGCGCGCTCGAAAAACCATTGAGAGCACCGCGGAGCGTCTTGGTTGGACGATGGCTCCCAGTTCCGGCATGAGAAACCCCCTCGCGGCCCGAGTCGAGATCGAGAACCAGCTCGAAAGCGACGGGCTTCTCTGGTCGAACGAGCGAAAATGGATTGTCTATCAGCACGGGGAACGCCGCGATCCCTCGTGGTACGAGGACCTCGAACTCATCGGGCGGAAGGTCCAGAAGACCCTTGCCGAGGTCATCGCCGAGAAACACGACCTTCCGACTTTGCAGGTCGCCGCCTTGATCAATGAGCGGACCGCTCATCGACTCGTCGAGAACTGGGACCGTGTGTTCCCCAACCGAACCTGGAGTCTTGACCTGGATGGGCTCAGTTCCGCCCTCCTGAGTCTAGCTTTCGACGAAGCCGGGCCGCTCTCACCCAAGTCGGCCGTCCTTCGCTTTCTGAGCGATCCCGTACGTTTGATGGAAGTCCTCCAGAACCAGGGACTGAGCGGCACGTTCGTCCATGTGATCCGCACCCAACTCGGCTTCGGGCGACTTCCGGAGGGGGACACGATCAAGCCATCGGTCCTCGTGCGTGCGATGATGGCAAGCGAACTCGTCCACAAGAAAGCCAGCGAATACGGCCCATCTCTCCACAATTACTTGCCTCAAAAATCATCGGTCGCGATTTGGTCCGGCTTGGCGGAGGCCGCAATCAAGGACCCCGAAGCGCGTGTCGCCTTCCAGGAGCTCGCCCGACAGGTTGAGTCTGAATCACATCTCGTCCAGCAGGCAACCGAGCTGCGGGCGTTGGCGGGAGTGATGAGCATCCCTTCCGTCGACGATCGCTTGCTCGAAGAGGTCGCCGCTCGCTGCCAGGGAACCGCCGTACCCGACTCGACGACGGTCTTGAATGAGATCGGGGCCTGGGCCGAGGAACGGCTCAAACTGAACAAGCTGGGAATGGAGGTCGCGGAGGATTGGTTGGTCATTTCCAATGCCACGCGGTTGATCAAACGCTGTCGAGCTGCCGAGAAAGAGTTGGCCGAACTTCTGACCCCAAACGTTGACACGCTCGTCGCTTTCTACGCCGACCCGGAGGAGGGATGGTGGCGACTCGACGACCTTCATCGTGGACTTGAGTTGCGTTTCGATCGATGTCGGCACGACATCGTCTCGGGAATCGGTAAACCTGCGGTCAAAGCGTACTGGGCCTGGGCGCAGCAGTTAGCGAGCCGATTCGCCGCAGCCTTTGAAGCCTGCTGGCTCAGTATGTCTGTACTTCGCCCGGCACGATCCCCCACACGAGGTTCTGGAGCGAACTTGTCGAGACTGGCAATCTCGGCGAAACAGCCGTCCTCTTCGTGGATGCCCTCCGGATTGATCTGGCGGAAAGCTTGCGGGCTCGTCTCGACCAGCCGACCCGGACAGTGTACACTCGATTAGCTCTGGCCTCGCTGCCCAGCAAGACCCCGGTGGGCATGGCTTCGCTCCTCCCGAGAGCCGCGACGGACCTGGTCGTGCTCGCGAAGAACGGCAAACTCAGGTCGGAGATCTCAGGCAAGGACGTTTCCGCCCCCGACGGGAGAATCGATCATCTCCGGTCATGCATCCCGAATATCGAGGCCGGAGAGTTGAAATCCGTTTCAGAGACTCAACTTCGGCAGTGGGCATCAAGCCATCAAGCCGGTCGTTCTGATGACTCGCGACATCGACGACAGCGGCGAAATCGCCGCGAACGTCGCCCCGGAGTTGTTCGAGGAGATGGTCGGCGACCTCGCCAGGTCGGTGACGGTGCTCCACCGAGCCGGCTACCGGAGAGTCGTCATCGGAACCGACCACGGCTTCCTCCTCATCCCCGCAGACGTTGAATTGCCTCAACGCCCGAGCCCCGGCAGCGGAGGAGAGACCACCTCGAGCACTCGATACTCGGTGGGACCGATCTCGGCCGATGCCGACTGCATCGGCTTCCAGCCGAGCCAGATGGGCCGATCCGGCACCTCGAACGTCGTGCTACCCAAGGGGCTGACGGCCTTCGGCGTCGGAGGCCCTCGCCATCGATTCGTCCACGGCGGACTCTCGCCCCAAGAATGCGTGCTCCGCTTCGTGGTATCCGAGGTCGCTGGCCCGCAAAGAGTCCCCGTAAAGGTCCGGCTCTCCCGGATCGCGAACGTTTCCAGTATGATTCTCTTTATGCCCGTTGAAGTTACGACTCCGACCGGGCCGGCCGCCTCCCGACGAGTGCGAATCGAGGCCCGTAGCGGAAACCAGGTCATCGGACGAAGCGAACCGGTCGTTTACAAGCCTGAGTCCGAACTGGTCGCCAACGAGACTTACCCGAAAATCAAAGTTCTCCTCACGCAGAACCCGCCACGAGTTGACTTCGTCCTGATTGACGAGGACTCCGGCGACATTCTGGACGAGCAGAATGGCGTCCAGAACGTCATGCGTCGGGAAGACGAAGACGACCTGCTCTAGGCGAAGCATGGACCCACTTGATCAGAAGCTTCTGGATTGCTTTCCCGGCAAGGTCGTCCGCAAGGACCTCGTCGCCCCGTTGCGCAATGAGTACCACGTACCCTCATACGTCGTTGAGTTCCTCCTCGGCCGCTACTGTTCGTCCCAAGACGATGAGGTCATTCGTGCCGGTCTGGCCGAAGTCCAGAGGACGCTCACGGAGCACTTCGTCCGGAGCGAGAAGGCCCCGGAGATCCAGGCGATTCTCCGCGATAGGGGCAAGTACACGATCATCGATAAGGTCAAGGCTCGGCTCGACCCCAAACAGAACGTCTACTGGGCCGACCTTGTCCAGCTCCGGGTCGCCGACGCGACGATCCCCGAAGAATATCCGCAGAAGAAGTACCGCCGACTGCTGACGGCGGGAATCTGGTGCCAGGTCGAGATCGCGTACTTGCCCGAGAATGTCATCGGCGGAGCGATTTATCCCGTTCGCGATCCAGAAACTGAAGCCGATCCAGGTGGCCACCGGCGGGCTCGAGGAGATCCGCCAGGCACGGCCCAAGTTCACGACCCGCGAGTGGATTGACGTGCTCCTGCGATCGATGGGTTTCCGGAGCGATGCCTTCAACGAACGCCAGAAGTATCTCATCCTGCTCCGCCTCGTCCCCTTCGTCGAGGACAACTACAACCTCGTCGAATTCGGACCTCGCGGCACCGGCAAGTCGTACTGCTATCGCGAGCTTTCTCCGAACGCGATCCTGATCTCCGGGGGCGAGACCACGGTGCCGAATCTGTTCGGCAGAAACACCCCGAAGAAGACCGAGCCGGGGCTGGTGAGCCAGTGGGACGTGGTCGCCTTCGATGAGGTCGCCGGCCTCGACCGGATCAGCGATCCCCAGGCCCTCCAGATCTTCAAGGACTACATGGAATCCGGGGCCTATTCTCGGGGCAAGGAGCCGATCACCGCCCACGCCTCGATGGTCTTCGAGGGGAACCTCGACCTCGACGTCCAGATCGCGCTCCGGACCTCGCACCTGTTCTGCCCATTCCCCGCCCGGGTCGGCAACGACCGCGCGTTCCTCGATCGGTTCCACAGCTACCTGCCGGGCTGGGAAATGCCCCGGATGCAGACCTGGATGTTTGGCGATTCCTACGGGTTCATCGTCGATTACCTGGCCGGCGTCTTGCAGGAACTGCGTGCCGAGTCGCATGCCACCGCGATCGACCAGTCGTTCATCCTGGGTACTGCGGTGGACAAGCGGGATGACAAGGCCATTCGCAGGACCGTCTCGGGCCTGATCAAGCTCGTCCATCCCGACGGGCGGTACACGTCCGAGGACGTGGAACCTCTGCTCGTCTCTGGCGATGGAGGGCCGGCGAAGGGTCAAGGAGCAACTGAAGCGGCTCGGCGGCTTGGAATTCTGGAATACCAGTTTCACTTATGGCCCGCGCGAGAATGGCCGGCCTCAGCAGGAAGTTCTCCTCCCCGAGCGGGTCGAGGAACGATTCCTCTCCAACGCGACGCTCCCTCCCGGTCGGCTCTACTGTGTCGGGCGCGATCGCAGGAACCGACGGACCTGCGTTTTCCGGGTCGAAGTCGAGCGGCATCAAGGGCACCGGAAAATGCCAGCTAGCGAGCCCGAACCGCGGCGATGTCGCCGATGCGCTTCGCATCGCCTACGACCAGGTCAAGAAGCACCTGACCGACCTGGGGATCAAGGACAGCCTCGCCCAGTGGGACCTTCGCATCCAGGTCGCCAATCCGATGGAGGCCGATGAGCCTACGCTCTTGGGCATGCCAGTCTATGTCGCGATCGTCTCAGCCTTGCGTGGCCAACCATCGAGGTGGGCCCGTCGTGTCGGGTGACATGTCGGTGCAGGGAAACCTCGAAGGAATCGATTCGGTAGGCGAGGTCATCATGATCGCCCGCGAGTATGGGGCCGTTCAGATCGCCTTGCCGGCTGTCTGCGAACTCGACGTGTCCACCAACGTACCGGGCGAGCTGACCAAGAATATCGAGATCTTGTACTACGACAGGCCCAGCGACTTGGTCGACAGAGTCCTCACGAAACGAGCAACCGTGCTCGGTTGCCAGCCCAACGGATGATGTCCCAGGATTAGTTCGAAGTGGCGGCGGATCGCCATGAACACGGACTTACTTCGTTCAGAACGGTCATCCAGCCGACTTTGGCACGTGATCCAAAATAAGCTGAGTTAGCTTCGGGTTGTCCAGAAAGGATTTCGCTCACCATCGGGGGCGCGGTTGAAGTTTCTATGTGGTGAATTCCAAAGGATAAAAGCCATGCCCATATTTGAAATCACACACGAAGCTATCCGCAGAATTCCGACGACCTCGTTCAGCGTGGCTGGAATCAAGGAGCGAAGCGACCTCCAACGCTTGCTGCGTAATCAGATCGACGTGGTCTCACCATACACACTCGTCGTCTCAGAGGAATTTGGCGAGTGGGAGGATTCCAAACGACGAATTGATCTGCTCGGTCTCGACCGGGATGCCAACATCGTAGTCATCGAACTGAAGCGAACAGAAGATGGCGGCCACATGGATTTGCAGGCAATTCGTTATGCCGCAATGGTATCAACTCTGACCTTTGAAAAAGTCGTGGAAATCTTCGACGTATATCTGAAGCGTGTCGGCAAGCACATCGACGCCCGAACAACCATTCTGGAGTTCTTGGACTGGGAATCCGCAGACGAAGAACTTTTTGCACAGGACGTGAGGATCGTCTTGGCCTCAGCCGAGTTCTCCAAAGAACTGACTACTGCGGTCATGTGGCTGAACGATCATGGTTTGGACATCAGGTGCGTGCGGATGCAGCCCTACAACGATAATGATCGCCTACTGGTTGATGTCCAACAGGTGATCCCGTTGCCAGAAGCCGCCGAATACCAAGTCCAGGTTAGAGAGAAAGAGCAACGTGGTAGGCAAGAAAGGGCTGAGAGATACGGGATCAGGAAGACATTCTGGCAGGGTCTTCTCACTCGTGCCGCATTAAGAACGCTCGCTTCATTCCAACATTTCTCCCGGCGAATATCACTGGCTCGGTGCTAGCCCCAAAACAAGCGTAATATATTAATCTCGCCGTGTTCCATAAGTGAAATCATATAGTTTTATGAATTGCGTACCGTCTACGTCCCGGCGGTTCCCACCCCCGTGGAGCGTCGCCGTGCTTTCTGCTTCATTTCCTGCCCCCTCTCTTGGTTCGATGGCCCACGCGGATCGGGGCATCCGGACCCCGACTTCAGGATTCGCTTGCTTCAGCACAACCAGCAACCCTGCAGCCGCTCGACCAACCGCAGGAACGTTCCCTGCCACGGGTTCCACGACAACAATCGGTAGATCAACCGCCGGCCGCCTTTGACGATCTGGCATGGCATCTGGATCACCGCCGCACAGAACGTCGCGAACTCCATCCGCAACAGGGACCGCTTCTCAGCCTTGTGCTCGGCCGCATCGAGCGGCGACACCGGCATCATCAAGGCGCTCCATGCCTTCAGGCTCCAAGCCAGGCTGGCCATCACCATGTAAGCCCAGTTGCTAACCAGGTCGTCCACCGGCGTCGTCAATGCGTGCACTCCGCTCTTGAGCTGGGCGATCAGGTTCTCCTGGTCGCAACGATCATTGGCCGAAAACACTATCTCCGCCGCCGTCATCTGATCGTCGTTGGTGATGTAGAAGAAATAGCGATACTCCTCGAACAGGCGCATCTGCCCCTTGTCGATCCCCAGCCGCTTGCGGAGCACGATGACCCGGTACTCTTCGATTGCAGGCGACCGGGCGATACTTGAACTCGGCGACCATCTCCTCAAGCAGATGGATCGTCTCGAACTCGCGTCGCTTGACGATCTCCGGCTTGACCCGTTCGGGTTGTTGACGCGGCGCGGTCTTGATCGGATACCGCGGCGGCCGTTCCAGGAAGCTGTAGTCTTCGGCCGGCAGGCCGTCTGCCAAGTCCTTGAGGGAGTCGTGGGCCTCATAGCCGAAGATGAAGCGGACGTCCCCCGTATTATCCCAGCGGTCGAGATGCTTGGTCTGCGTGAAGTCGGTATCGCCCCGCAGGGTATTTTGCGGAAGCCGGCCCCGCGACAGAGATCGACCCTTGTCCAGGAAGACGTCGGCCTGCTCTTGCGAGGGGCGGTTGCCGCTGCGATTGACCAGGTAGAGCGGCTCGGCGGTATTGGCCAGCGAGATCAAGAGGGATGGTAGCCCCAGGTGCCGTTGTAGGCGATGTCGATGCCCTGTTTGCACTCGGCGTCGGTCCCGACGAGCGTGCCGTCGACGTCGACCGTCGCAAGGTCAAAGAACTCCGGCGGCTGCTGGGACCAGACTCGCAGCCGAGTCTGATTGATGGCGTCCATCAAGTTCATGATGTCGGGGACACAGAATCGGCGGCAGAAGTCTCCTGCGGTGGTGGGATCGGGAATCCGCTCGGGCGCCCAGCGCATCGAGATAGACCTCGTCGTTGCGCCGCAGTTCGATGTGTTCGAGGCGCTTGCCGCCGGCCAGGATGTTGAACGCGATGTTCAGGACGTGGTCCGATTCGTGATAGGGGAGATGCCGCTTGAGGACATGGACATCGAATTGATCGAGCCGACCAGTCCGGTCCTGCGGGCCAGCAGGTGCATGGCGCCGATGCCACCGGCACTGAGGCCCTGGACACGATCGGCGAGTTCGTAGTGGATGTTGGTGGCGGTCATCATCGGCTGTTCGCGTTCGGGCCCGGGTCGATTTTCGATGCGCCGAAGGACTCTCCGCTTGCGCTCGTTGAGAATTCTGCTGTTGCGTTCTTGCGTCTTCCCGCGGCCACGATGTCGGTTCTTTCGACCATTGCGTTTTGGCGATTTGTTGGGGATAGTAGCAGTCACTCGAAAGCCTCCTTTGCTTGGAATAGTGAGGATGTGTTCTTACCTCTATTATTCCAAAATCTCCGGAGGTTTTCGAGTCTTTTTGTCCGATTTTTACCAGGGTGACTATATATCACGCTTGGTTAAGGACTAGTCCGTGGGTCTGTAACGTGACCGGGAGCAGGTTGTGGCGTTCTAGCCCGCCTACCCGCAAGCTTCCCTCCGATAGGGTTTCTGGTAGCAGGGGACAGTTCCCGGAGGGGGTAGCACCGGTGAGGCTCATTCGTACATCCTGGACCCAGCCCGATCCGGAGTCGATACCTGGCTTGCCTTTTGACCTATGCACGTAGGCCGGGGAGAACTCGACGATCATACGTCGTTCTATCTCGTGCATCTGGCTGATCACGGAGTCGTGAAGTTCAATCTCATTGTTCACGCCAATCTCCGATGCGCGAGCTGTAAACGGCCAGTTCTGAATCACCGCTTGAGCTTTTCTACCGCGACGCGTCCCAAATGTAAAGTTTCAACAATAGTTCAGGCGTAGCATTCTACGACGCCACTGACTTGGTTATGGCGGTTGAAGGCTCGGCTTTTTCCCCTTCATGTTTCCTCAACCTGAGCTGGGGCAATGTCGCTACCGCCATGCCACCGAGGAGCGGACAGGTTACCAGGCACACCAACTGAACATACCATGCGGCTATGGCTGTTTGCGGGTCAAGGTTCCAAGGACCGAAGAAGGAATAGGCAAGGGTCGCCCCCAGGCAAAAGATGCCGAAGCCAATCAGCGCCCCTTTGAGGAACACCGCCACGATCCGACTCCATTCGCTCGTGAGCCGGAACCGTCGGCGCATCGACCACGATGCAAGCACGGCGGCGGCCCAAGCCGGCACGAGCCCCAGTATGCACGCTAGCCACGCCTCGGCTGTGCGGAGTATCGGGAACTCGATGAGCGGCGAAACGACCCGACTTTGCCCTCGGGCAGAGCGGTAATGCTGGATCGCGGCCTCCAGAATGCGCAGTGAACCCGGCACAGGACTGGAAATGCTGAACACGAGAGCGATGATCACTCCGGTTGAGAGAAAGCCAACGATCAAGAATGTGTAATGGAAGGCCCGAAGGGGTCGGCCGAGGGCGACGGCCTGTACGAGCAAGAGGTTGATCATCACGATCGCGAACACAGACGTGGGAAAACCGGCGGCACATCTCGGGCACGAGGCGAAGCACGGCGAAATTTATTGCGATGAGCGCTGTCAGTTTCATTACGACGGCGATCGAGAAGCGTTTGGAAGACACATTCTGCCCCCGTTGATCTAAGCCGTCGCTTCTAGATCTCCGTTTGCGCTTTCCTGCCGCACCGAGGCCCGAGTGTAAAGTTTCAACAATGGATCACCCGTTGCGCTTTTTTCTGCGGGGTCAACGCTCCAGCGACCGTTCTCAACGGCAGACAAAGAGTTACTGACTTGACGGTCTCTTCATTCATTCTTTTTGTCGGCTTCCTTCACATCAGGCGGTAAGAGCAAATTTTGATCAGGTTTGTTTAACGGATTATCCGGATGCTCTCTAAGGTAGCGCTGCCAGGCCAGCTGGCGGGGCAGCACCCAGTCGACCGGCCGCAAGTGGAGGACCTGGAAACCGGGCGATCCCTCTCCACGGGTCTTCACGACGGCAAACGGTGCCCCGGGCGGTCCCCAGGCGAGGTCGGTCAGGCCGTCGCCCCAGTCATCCTTCAGCAGCTCGCGCACCACCCCACGCTCGCTCACCTCGAGGCCGAGGGTAGTGACGGTCCGGACGGATGGTGGAGGGCCCTTCTTGACGTGAGTGGCCACCTGCCGAAGGGTGTACCGGCCGTCGGGCGAGGCCAAGGTCGGGCCGCCGATCTGCAGCTGAACGGTGGCCCCGATCTTTGCCTTCGCAGCGAAGAAGGCGGGCAGGTCGGAGAGTTCGTCCTTCCAGCGCACGAGGGAATTTTGGGTCGGACCGTGGTCCTTGATCCAGGCGCGGACGCGGACGTTGTTCCCCTCGGCGCGACCAAGGACATCCTCGCCGACGACGCATCCGGCGAGCGGCACCTCGGCAAGACCGGTTTCGGGGTCGAGGTCCGACATGCCGAGCATGCCGTAGCTGAAGAGGCGGGCGCGGCCGTCCTTGAGCGAGGCTTCGGCCTCGTCGCGCCCCTTGCGGTAGGCCGCCTTGTACCCGGGCGCAGCGCGCACCTGGCCGAAGCCGTCGTCGCCGTCGGGCAGGACCTCGATCTTGACGGCCGAAATGCCGGCAACATCCGATGGGTCAGATGCCTTGCCACCTTGGTCGTCACCGCGCGTCGCCGGCGAACCGAGGATCAGTACCAGGAAAACCAGCAGCCAGCGTGTAGGGATCATGGTCCAGCTTCCTTCCGTCGATACATGCGACGGGTCTTTGCGGTATTCGACTGCTCAGCCAGCCCGGTGCCCGCCCTACAAATTGGCAACTCTTGAAACCAGATCAACCGTTAATCTTCTGTCACGCGCAGGACCGAGTGTCAAGTCTCAACACTAATACACCCATTACATCGCCGATTCGACGCAAGTCGTTGCTTGATGACCACGATGTCGTTGATAGGTTCGGACTATTGAGGCTTTACACATCAGACAATTGTAAGTAGCCCCGCCAGTGCTCGCCAGATGTTCCCGAAATCGACGATGGGCTGCTTCAGCAGAGAGCGGCGCCGTAGGTGTTGTGCCAGCTTCCGGCCCCACGCTGTGAAGGCTCGATTCCGGAAGGATACAAAGCCCTGGCACCATCTGACTGCCCGGGACTCGTCCGATGACAGGTCAATCTAGTTACGGAGCCTTCCACTCTGGCGGGGTTCCTTACGACCCAAACGCGCGGACCGCGGGGGCACTTATGGCTGAGTGACTGGATTGGCGAATTCGTCCTCGTCGCCAAACGTTCGTCGACAGCTCGGGCGGAAGTCGGAGCACGGCACTGCTCCCCTTCGACGGCGACCAGCGGCCGGTCGGTCGTATTGCGTTTGCGGATTTTGCGATAAGGCGCGAGACTTACGTCAAATTCGCCCGCCGTCCAATTTGACAACTTGACAAAGCGCGGCAAAGCTAGCCGTATGTGTTGAAGTGTGCGCCAACAGATTCCAAGTTCGTGGAACACCCGGCGCTGTCACTTAACAAATCTCCCATGCCGGGGAGTGCGCTAATCGCCTTAATGCGACGTTGGGAAGGCCGATCTTAGAGCCCGATTCATGCGCTATGGCGCACCGTGAATCGTCCTTGCATGACGTTACAACACCATTGTCGATCAGCAGGCCCTGGAGCGCGAAGTTGGCTTTGTCGGCCATCGAAAAAGTGCGTTGTCGATCGCGTCGCGCGCGGCGAGTGGGCTGGGACCCCTGCCCAAAAACTGCCATCTACTGCCATCCACTGCCACTTTGGAGCCGCAAAACCGTTACGCCCGATGGAACCGTTTCAATCTTGTCATTAGTCCTTGGTGCTTAATGCTTAGTCCTTGGTCCTTCGTCCTTTGTTCTCGGTCCTTGGAGCGGGGCGAGGGCGATGGGTTTTCTCTTCAGCCGGTCCGCATCGGGAAGCCACGCCGGCTATACGGCCCTCGCCCCCGCTCGCGGCGAGAGGGTGCCCGAAGGGCGGGTGACGGGCTCATCGCAATCACTCCAGACACAAGATATACGGGCCGATCGACTGGAGACCACTGGCGAATTTTAAGGAATTCACTTGCATCGACCCTAACCTTCGACGAAAGTAAGACGCTGGTCACGTAATTGATCGAAAGTCTTCGATCGCATAGGGCAAGATCCGTTCGTCGGCGCTTACACCGGAATTAGCCGACCGCCCCGCTTGAGAGCCGGAATGAAAGCGATCACCAAGGCCACCAGGTGACATGAGAGTCTTATACCTCGCGACTTTTGCGTTTCTGTTTTTGCAGGTGCTCGTCTTCGCGCAGGCCAAGGAAGACGAGGCCGATAAGGTTTCCAACGACAAGCCTGATCGGCCATTGCAGGTCCCGCCGGCGTCCAGCGAGGTGAAGGAAGCGTTCGACGACTTCGAACGGTTTCGGCGCCGCGGTGCCTGGGAGCGGGCGCTCAAATCTCTCTATACGATTCCCGAAGACCAGACCGGCCGGTTCGTCGATGGACAAAACGGCTACATCATCCCGGTCGCCAAGAAGCGGCGAGCGGTGCTCGCCGAACTCCCTCCCGAGGGATTGGCCACTTACCGCCTCTTTTACGATGACCCCGCCAAAAAGCTGCTCGAGCAGGCCGAAGGACCGACCGAGCTCAAGACGCTGGAACGAATTTTCTCAGCCTATTTCCTGACGAGCGTTGGCGACAACGCCGCCGACCGCCTGGGAGATCTCTACTTCGAGATGGGACGGTTCGATCGCGCGGCCGATTGCTGGCTGGCGGTCCTGCGCGAACACCCCGATTCCGACCTCTCGCCCGCTTTGATCTCCGTCAAGGCGGCGCTCGCGCTCTACCGCGCCGGGCGCCAGGCCGAGATCGCCGCGATCCGCCATGATCTGAAGGATCGCTATGCCGATGAAAAAATAGCGATCGGCGGCCGCGTGGCACCTGCCGCGGACCATCTCGCCCGCTACTTGAACGAGGAACATTCCGCGAATGGTGTCACTTTCCACGACTCCGCGTCTGCGGATTCGGTCGAATCACCGGCGACCGAGCCCGACCTGACCCGGGCGGTGCCCGCATCGTGGCAAATGCGGTTCGCCGAGTCGGTGGTCGCCGGCATGACGCCTGCGGAACGGACCCAATGGGAAACCAACCCATTAAGTGCCGCAGTTCCCGCCGCAGCCGTTCATGAGAACATGCTGTATGTCAACTATCTTGGATACATTTTCGCACTCAACCTCGACTCGGGTAAGTTGATCTGGCGATCGGCGTCGTTCCACAACCTGGAGGTTCCCGCGTCTCAGGGCCAGGCTCGGATGCTCGACACCAAACGGTTCGCGATTCTGGCATCCAAGACTCATGTGTGGACACTGGGCCGAGATCTCAAAGATCCCAACCAAATGGCGTCATTTGTGCTAACCTGCCGGCGGGCTGATGGAGGCGACGTCGCCTGGCAGTCATCGAACTTGCCCGATTACGCGCAGGTCGACCTGGTCAGCCCTCCCATGCTGGCCGGCACAACGCTTTATGTCGTCGGCAAGACACCGATGAACCAGCAGCAGGAACAGCCGCATCAATTCGTGCTGGCGATCCGGGCTACCGATGGCAAGCTGCTCTGGAAGGTCGACATCGGCACATTCCGCCAGATGCAGCAGCGGTTTTTCTTCTACGGCATGACCGACAATACGCCGCTGCCCAGGCTGTTCAAGCACGCGGGTTCGATTTACGTCGACACACATGTCGGTGTGCTGGCGCGGCTCGACGCCGAGTCGGGAGAGCTCGAGTGGGGCTTTGGTTATCAGACGGCGCCCGTCGACACCGGCAGCCGGTTTTTCTTTTTTGGAATGATGCAGCAGCACGACGTGTCCTCGAGCAGCGTGCCGCTCAAGGCCGGCGAAGCTCTAATTTTGAAAGGTGCAAAGTCGGGCCGGATCCATGCCCTCGATTCGGACCGGATGAAAACGTTGTGGGATCGGCCGATCGCCGAGTCGGCGCGCCTTCTGGGAACCGATGATCGCGCGGTGTTCTTGGGCGGGCCCGAGCTGAGCGCACTCGACCTCCGAAGTCGCAAGCTGTTGTGGGCAACGCGGCTGCCGGGGGGCAGCAGCGAGGGCAAGGTCCTGGTGCGACCGGGGGGCATCTGGCAGCTCACAGCGCGGGGCGTCTTCGAGGTTGACGCCCGGTCGGGCAGTGTGCGCAAGATCTTTCGGGGCGACGATACCGGCGCACTGGGGGGCGATCTTTATCTGACCGGGCGATTACTCCTGGCGGTCACCAACCGTACCATCTCGGCGTACCCGATCGCGGTTGCCGCGGCTGGAAAACCCAGCCGGCTGAGCGTGAGTTCGGCCGCCACCAATCCGAGGATGATCCATGACTAAGCCAGTACTCATCGTCGCCGTGATGGCAGCCGCGTTCAGTGCGACGGTGCTCCCCGCTCATGCCCAGTTCTTCCCGCAGGCGCCAGCCGCAGCCGCGGCGAACATCGAAGGCTTCACCGTCGCAGGCAAAGGAATCGTCTCGGCGAAGCCCAATCGGCTGGAGATCGACATGGAGGTCTCTGCCGCATCGGAACTGTCCGCGGATGCGATCGTCAAGTACCGCGACGCCAAGCACCGGCTCCAGGAAGCGTTCGCTGCGTTAAAGCTGAGTAACATCGCCGTGGAAGAGCGGGGACTGCTCGTCGATCAGAAGGGAGCCGACGTAAACCCGTACTTCTTCGATTACCAGCCCAACCGCAAAGCCAAGGTCGAGGTCCAGCTCACTCGCAAGCTCATTATTAAATGTTCTGACATCCGCAAGATGGACGAAGAGGCTTTGCTCCAGCTCGTCGCCAGGCTGCTCGACGTGGCCCAGGACGCGGGCGGCAAGGTCGGCCCAACACAAGACCCTTACATGCGCTATTTTTACGGGTACCGCCCCCAGGGGGGGCTGGTTCGTTTTATCCTCGATGACTACGAGAAGCTGGAGGACGAAGCCTACGCGAAGGCAATTGCCGATGCAGAGGCTCGCGCCGGGCGCCTAGCCAAGCTCGCTCATGTCAAGCTGGGTGCGGTCACGTCGGTCCGCGAGCTTTCGTCACCAGGTCCCAGGGAAACCGGCCAGGACGACGAAATTCCTCAAAAGCGGTTGGAGGCGTCGCGGTTTCAAGAGATCCCGGTGCGGGTTGAGCTGATGGTTCGCTTCGACGCGGCGGCCATCGGCGGGGCTGGCGGGAAGGTTGGCGACAAATGAATAGTCAACAGCGCGAATCGCAATTCGATGGGCCCGTGATGCCGCGTCTTGACCGTCGTGCCTGGTTGAGAGCTTGTGGGTCACTTCCTTTGACCGGAGCTGGTCTCCTAGGTCTTGGCTCGCTCGCTGCCAGCATGCGTGCGCCCAGGAAAAGGAGGTCTTGCCCAAACACGTCACTGCCGAGGCGCTGCGGGCGGTGACGAAGGGTCTGGACTATCTCGCCACCCAGCAGTCCGCCGATGGGTCGTGGATTAGCGGCGGAGGGCAAGCGTACCCGGTGGCGATGGCGGGCCTGGCGGGAACGGCCTTTCTCGCCCATGGCAACTCGCCAACTCGCGGCAAATATTCACGGACCGTTCAAGGCGCGGTCGAGTTTCTCGTCCGCTGCGCCACACCCACGGGCCTCATCACCGGTCCTGGACAAGATAACGGCATTCCCATGCATGGACATGGGTTTGCGCTCATGTTCCTGGCGTCCGTCTATGGGATGGTCACCAAAGAGTCGTTGCGTCGCCAGGTCGCCGAGACGGTGCGCAAGGCGGTGGCGCTGACTAGCCAGGGGCAGAGCTCACAGGGAGGTTGGACCTACATACCGGGTGCTGGCGACGAGGGATCGGTGACGGTGACCCAGGTGCAGGCGCTACGGGCCGCGCAGAACGCCGGGTTCCTCGTCCCCAAGGCCGTGATCGAAGAGGCCGGCAGGTACCTGGAAAAATGTCGAACTCCCGAAGGCGGAATCCAGTACTCGCTCCGTTTCGGGGGGGACCTCGACTCGCGATCTCGGCGGCGGCCGTGGCCACGCTCTACAACGCCGGCCAGTTTGATAGCCCGATCGCCACCGATTGCCTCAAATACGTTTGGGGTCAGTTCAGGGCCGTCGAAGGTTGGAACAAGGGGATGCATCCGTTCTACAGTCATCTGTACGCCTCACAGGGATTCTACATGGCGGGCGACGAGTATTGGGACAACTACTTTCCTGCCACCCGCGATCAATTGATCGCCATGCAGGCGCCAGACGGTTCGTGGAGCGGCGATGGCATCGGCCAGATCTACGGGACGTCGATCGCCGTGATCATCCTTCAACTCCCGTTTAAATATCTACCGGTCTTCCAGCGCTAAATAATTAATAGAGGATGTGATTTTGAGCACCGCGACCGACGAACTCGACCTCGCCGAACTGGACGAGCTGCAATCCGCCCATACGGACATCCGCCGGCAGATCGCGCGGCAGATCGTGGGTCAGGACGACGTCATCGATCAGCTTTTGATGGCTGTCTTTGCCCGCGGGCATTGCATCTTGGAGGGCGTTCCGGGACTGGCCAAGACGCTCATGGTCCACTCCCTGGCACAGTCGCTCTCGCTGGATTTCAACCGGATCCAGTTCACGCCCGACCTGATGCCCAGCGATATCACCGGCACCGAGGTTCTGTACGAAGACAGAACCAGCGGTGCCCGCGAGCTCAGGTTTGTCCACGGGCCGGTCTTTGCCAACCTGATCTTGGCCGACGAGATCAACCGGACGCCGCCGAAAACTCAGGCGGCGCTCTTGGAGGCAATGCAGGAACGGCAAGTGACCGTCGGCGGCCACCGCCACCGGCTGCCGGACCCCTTCTTTGTCTTGGCCACGCAAAACCCGATCGAACAGGAGGGGACCTATCCCCTGCCCGAGGCGCAGCTTGACCGCTTCCTGTTCAAGATCTTCATAAGCTATCCGACTCCCGACGAAGAACGACGAATCTACAGGCTCACGACAGGAGCCGACCAGGAAGAGATCAGCCCGTTGATTTCGGGCGAGCGGATCGGCGCCTTGCAACACCTGGTGCGGCGCGTGCCGGTCTCGGACCAGTGCATTGACTACGCAATGGATCTGGTGCGGGCCACGCGCGGGCCTGCACATGGCGGACCAAAGTACATCGGCGATTGGGTCGCCTGGGGGGCCGGCCCGCGTGCCGGCCAGGCGCTGATCCTGGCGTCGAAGGCCCGGGCCGCGCTCAACGGCCGGCCAAGCGTCTCGATCGAAGACATCCGGACCGTTGCGCGGCCGGTGCTTCGGCACCGGGTGGTGATCAACTACAACGCTCAGGCTGTCGGCGAGTCGAGCGACTCGATCGTCCAGAGACTCCTCTCAGATATCCCGGTCGCGAAAGGAGCCGCCAATGCCACCGTCGCGGACGTATTCCGATCCTGACGTCATCGCCAGAATCGCGGACCTGGGTTTGCGATCGCGCCGATTGGTCGAGGGCGCGATTAACGGCCAGCATAAGAGCCCGTTCCACGGGTTCAATATCGAGTTCGCCACCTACCGCGAGTACGCCCCTGGCGATGATCTCCGCCGTCTTGACTGGCGCGTCTTCGCGCGGTCCGACCGCCACTACATCAAGCAGTACGAGGAAGAGAGCAACGCGAGGGTGACGTTTGTCGTTGACGCCAGCGCATCGATGAACTACAAGGGCGCCAAGGCCGACCTCACGAAGTTCGATTATGGCGCCACCATGGTCGTGGCGCTGGCGATGCTCTTGGCGCGGCAACAAGACCCGGTCGGCCTCGTCCTGTTCGACGAGCAGGCGACCAAAATCCTCCCCCCCGCGGCGACCCAGTCCCAGGTCGCGGTGATGACTGGTCTCTTGGAAAAATGCACTCCGGCCCGGAAAACCGAACTGGGGGGCCTGCTGCAGTCGCTGTCCGACCGCATTCGGCGCCGGGGCCTCTTGATCGTTGTTTCGGACCTGTTCACCGACCTGGATGACGTGTACGACGGCCTCAACCGCCTGCGGTTCGCGGGGCACGAGGTGCTCGTCATGCAGGTGCTTGACCGTGATGAAACCGAGCTGCCGTTCGACGGACCTACCGTGTTTCGCGACATCGAAGGGGACGAAGAGCTTTTCGCCGAGCCCACCGCGTTTCGGCTAGCGTACCGGCACGCGATGCAGACGTTTCTGGACGAAGTCACCAAGGAATGCGGCGCCCGCGGCTACGACCACGTGCGCTTCTTCACCGACCAATCACTCGCTTCGTCACTGAGTTATTTCTTGCACACCCGACAGTTGTCGACCGCGCAGGCCTGAATAATGTTCACCCTTTTAAGCCCATTATTGATCTGGGGCACGCTCTTCGGCGCCATCCCGATCATCATCCATCTCTTGAACCGACGGCGGTTCCGACGGGTGGAATGGGCGCCGATGCGCTATCTGAAGCTCACCATCCAGCGCAATCGGCGGCGGATCCAGATCGAACAGTTGATCCTGCTCTTGGTACGAATCGCGCTGCCCGTCTTGCTGTTCGTGCTTCTCGCTCGTCCGCTCTTGAATCCAACGGGTCTCGAGAATTGGCTGGGGGGCGCCGGGCGGGTCAGCCATGTTTTCGTGATCGACGACTCGCTCAGCATGGGCTACGCGGCCGACGGCCAGGTTGCGTTTCATCGGGCTCGCGAAGTCGCCGGCGCGTTACTCACGGCCGCGCGTGCCGGCGATCGCTGCACGTTAGTGACGACGTCGGCGCCGGCGGCGCCGGTCTTCCAAGAGGTCGAGGGGACTCGCCGCGAAGAGCTTGCCGGCGGCGCGCTGTCGCTCGTCCAGACCGAGACGCACACGGCCTGGCCGGCCGTGCTCGCCGGAGTTGATGGCATTCTGGAATCGTGTACCTACCCGACCCGAGAGCTGACGATCATCACGGACTTGCGGAAAGCGGGTTGGGACGCCGGCGTGAGTGCCCTGGCCTCGCGCTGGGCCGACCAGGACATTCATGTTCGGATCGTGGACGTGGGTGCCGACGGGACCGCCAACATTTCGCTCGAGTCGTTGACGCCGCTCGATCGGACCATTCTGGCGGGCGCGGCGAGCCGCTGGGAGGCAGTGGTGCGCAACGCCTCGCCGCGATTGTTTGCTGGAGGCAAAGGCATTCTGCGGGTGGATGACCGTCCCACCGAGGTGGTTTTGCCCGAGATTGCACCGGGACAATCGGCAAAGGTCGTGCTCACCGCACGGTTCCCGGGGAGTGGAACGCACGACCTTTCGCTCCAGATTCCTGACGACGCGCTTCCCGGCGACAACCAACGGTGGGCGGCAGTGCCGGTGAAAGATTCGCTCTTGATCCGCCTGGTCGACGGTGAGCCTTCGACCGAACCGTTCGGATCGGAGGTCGATTATCTGGCGGCACCGCTCTCGATTGGTGTGGGAGACGCCGAGGCCTGGCGGGTCGAGGTGGTCCAGGAGGATGACTTTGTGTCGCCGCGGCTCGAGCCGGCCGACGTGCTGGTGCTGGCGAACGTCGCGGCCCCAACAGCCGAACAAGTAAACCGGGTCGCCGCCCTGGTCAAGGCAGGTATGGGCCTGATGGTGTTCACCGGTCTCAAGCTCGACACCGGGCTTTATAACGAGCTCTTGTTCCGCAGCAGCGAGCGGTTGCTCCCGTGTTCGCTCAAGGCGCAGGTCGACGGCGAGATACGGGGTGTGTTCGTCGAGCCAGTCCGGCCGTCGCCGCTCGAACGACTCTTGGAGCTGAAGCCATCGGCCCTTGAACGGGTGTCGGTCCGGCAAATCATGGGGGTCGACGAGGGTTCCGAGGATGCCAAGGTCCGGGTGCTTGCCCGGTGGAACGATATGCCCCGGTCGGCGGCGGTGATCGAGCGGATTGTCGGCGATGGCCGCGTGTTGCTCTGGACGACCACCGCGGACCGCGCAGGGAGTGACTGGCCGATCGAGCCGAGTTTCGTGCTGGCCGTACGCGAGGCCGTGCGGGGAACGGCGAGGCCGACGGCGCTGGCGCAAACAGTGTCGGCTGGCGAGCACCCGCGGCGGATCATCCGTTCGAACCATCAGGTCTCGAACGTGCTTCTGACGCCGCCGGGTTCGGGCGAGCCAATTGCGCTGCGGGCCGTCCCACTCGCAGCAAGTCCCAAGGACGAGCTGGGACCGGCCCTGGCGGTCGACCTGCCCGATACGCGCCGGGCCGGGCTGTATCGCCTCGCCTGGGAGGAGGGCCCAATGGGAACCCAGAATGACGTCTTCGCTGCCAATCCAGACCGGCGCGAGAATGAGCTGGAACGGATCACGGCCAACGATCTCAAGAGGATGCTCGAGCCTCTCAAAGTAGAAGTCACTTCCGCGCGGGACGAGGGCCTGGAAGCATTTTCGGCGACCGGTCAGGAGATCTGGCATCAACTGGCGTGGGGGCTGCTTGCCCTCTTGATCTTGGAGCCAATCCTCGCGACCTGGGTAGGCCGTTCGCGCTAACGTTTCGCGGTGCCCCGAATATCTTTGAGGCTGGCAGAGGGTAATGAGCAGTTTCTGGCAATGGCTCTTGGGATTGAGACGGTCAAGCGGCGAGGTCGCGTTGGGCGGCAACACGCGGCTCGAGCTGACCGCGATGCCCGCCGGGAGTGCCTGGCTTGTGCTCGTGCTGGCGGCCGTTGCGTTCGCGTACATGCTCTGGCGGCTCTACCGCCGCGAGCGCCGCGAACTTTCACGTGGGAGGCGGGCGCTTCTGGTAGGTCTACGAATGTTGGTCTTGGGCGCCCTCGCCGCCATGCTGGTCGAGCCGGTCCTGGTCACGAGCCGCACCGAGACCATCAGGTCGCACTTGCCGATCATTGTTGACGACTCCGAGAGCATGCGATTTTCCGACCCTTATACCGATGAATCGCGCGCGGCCCTGGTTGCAGCCGCACTTCGGCTCCGGTCCGAAGGCAAGCGGTCGCCTGTAGAACGGCTGCGCGAATCGCCTCGGCTGGACCTGGCCAAGGCATCGCTCAGTCCCAATCTCGCCAAGCTGGGGCGTGGACGTGAGGTCTTTATCTACGACCTGGAATCGGCATCGCGAACCGTCGGATCAATGCGGACCCGTCAGCTCGATGAACTCAAGCCGGTTCGAGGCGTATCCCCCTTGGGGGATGCGCTCCGGGATGTGTTGGCGCTCCATCGCGCGCGCCCGGTCGCCGGTATTGTGTTGGTCAGTGACGGCCGGTCCAACGCCGGCGAGGATCCGCTTCGCGCTGCGGATGCAGCGACCCGTCAAGGTATATCGGTCTATCTGATCGCGGCCGGGGCCGACGAGGGGCCGAGGAATGTTCGACTTGCCGAGATCGAGGCAAATCCGGTTGTCTTTGCCCGCGATCCGATGACGCTGGGCATCGTCGTCGAGGCCCGCGGCCTGCGAGAGACCGAGGGAACGATCTATCTGGAACAACGCGTCAACGGCGGCGACTGGCAGGCTGTCGGCGATCAGCGGGTGGCGCTCGGCGAAGATGGAGTTTTGAAGCGCACGACATTCCGGATCGTGCCCAGGGTTGTGGGCGACTACGAGTATCGTGCGCGTGTCGGCGACGCGGGGCCGGAATTGACACTCGATGACAACGTCGCCACCGCGGCCGTCAAGGTGGTCCGCCAGCAAATCCGCGTTTTGTTGGTCGCCGGCGCGCCTTCACCCGAAGTCCAATTTCTTCACAATGCGCTGATGCGCGACCAGCACATCGAGTCGGCGATCTGGATCCAGCACGCCGACCCCGGCTACAAGCAAGGGGGAGACCGGCCCATCATCCGGCTCCCAAGCGACGCCGACGAACTCGGCCGCTACGACGCGCTGTTGCTGATTGACCCAGACATGCGCGCACTGGGTGCACAGTGGTCGGAGCTGATCACCAACTTTGTGGGGAAAGACGGCGGTGGACTCATTTTCGTGCCCGGAGAGCTTTACTCGCAGCAGTTCTTCGAGGCCGATGAGTCCGAGTCAGAAGGAGCTGGGAAATGGACGCGTCTATTGCCCGTCGTCCGCGAGCCGGGCCTGTTTCGGACGGAAGCGCAGGTTCGGCTGAGCACTCAATCGACCTATCTTCTTGAACTGACGGCTGAGGGGCGCGGCGACCCGATCTTTGAATTTCATTCCGACCCGATCAAGAACCGGGCCATTCTGACGAGCTTGCCAGGAATGTACTGGAGCTTCCCCGTCACACGTGCGCGTCCCGGCGCGACGGTCCTCGCGCGCCACGGCGATCCCCGGATGCAAAACCAGCACGGCCGGCATGTCCTGTTGGCCTCGCAGCTTTTCGGTCCAGGCCGCACCGTCTTCCTCGGGTTCGACAGCACCTATCGCTGGCGATATCTTTCGGAAGATTATTTCGACGGTTTCTGGGCGCGGCTGATCGATCGCGTGGGGCGGAACAAGGCATTGGGGGGCCGATTCCCGTTTCAGGTCCATTTAGGCAAGTCGGGCTACCGGGTCGGCGAGCGGGTCTCGGTCGGAGTGCGGTTTACCGAAGCGGCCGCGGTGGCCGAAGCGTCACGATTGGTCGCGGAACTGGAGGTTGCCGGCCAGCCCCCCGAGCCACTTGCATTCGACCGCGCCCCCGATGACACCGATTTGCTGACCGCAACCTTCCCAGCCGATAAGGCGGGCGCCTACACGTTGCGAATCAGCCCTGCAACGGCTGCCGACGCGGGCGCGGCCGTCCGCGTCTCCACGACAACCTTTCGTGTCGAGCCGCCGAGAAGGGAAGTCGACGAACCGTCGCTGAACCGGCCTCTTTTGAACGATATCGCCAGGGTCACCAAGGGCCGTGTCTTCGATTTCGCGACGGTCGACCAGCTTGATGACGCAATCGCGATGCGCGAGGTGACGCAAACGCTGGAAGACCGCGAAGAACTCTGGGACGCGCCGCTGTTGTACGCGACCATCGTGCTGGGACTCACCGCCGAGTGGGTCCTCCGCAAGATTTTCCGAATGATTTGAAATCCACGAGCGCTGGGACCACCCGGCTCACTACCGAGAGCCCTCGAAGTGACGATCGCCGCCGAAATGAGAACCATGGGTGCCTTCCGAGACGAGCAGATGCGATTGCGCTCGCGGCTGGCCCGACTGCGCCGCCGGCTGCGGCTACAGATGGCGCTCGAGTTTGTGCTCGAAACGGCGACGGTCCTGGTGGCGACGGCGGCGATCCTGGTGCTCCTCGACTGGTGGTTTCGGTCGGGTGTGACTGCCAGGATCATTTTGCTCGAGCTGGTCCTTCTCGGGGTTGTCCCGTTTGTCCTCTTCCGAGGATTTCGTCGCTGGCGGGCATCGCGGCTCGACGATCTAACACTCGCAATGGTGCTCGATCGGTTCCGGCCGGGAATTGGCGGC
Organism: uncultured Isosphaeraceae bacterium; assembly: GCA_963850935.1. Lineage (GTDB taxonomy): Bacteria > Planctomycetota > Planctomycetia > Isosphaerales > Isosphaeraceae > CAWFRS01. The sequence goes on along the minus strand of CAWKNT010000008.1, from coordinate 63,191 downwards.
CGGATCGCCGACGTGCTTCAGCTTCCTGATCAATTGGGCGAACCGGCGACCACCGTGTCACCGGCGATGATAAGGCTCGCGGTCAAACGGGCAAACGAAGGTCTCGCCGGCTCCGATTGGGCATCGCTGTGGAATCGGCGGCGAACGGCCATGCGCAGCTCGGCCCTGCTCTTTGCCGTGGTCGTTCCGGCTCTCTTTGCGGCGCTCGCCCCCAATGCCTCCCGTCTGAGCGTGGAGCGCTGGCTATTCGGCTCGACGGAGCGGTGGCCGCAGCGCAATTACCTTACGGTCACAGGCCTGGGTGACCGCAAACGGCTGCTCGCTCCCCGCGATGAGCCGTTTGCGCTTGAGGTTCGGGCCGATTTGCCGGCGCTCGAGCCTCGTGGTGGTCGATGGCTTGTCGGAGGGCGCGGCGAGCCGCTCTTGCTTCGCACTCGGCCGGTTGCGCTCGAGAGTCCTGACACCGTACGGCTCCGTGAGCGGACGGCCAAAGGTGGGGTCCGCAACACGGTGATGACGGTGACAGGGCCAGCGAGCTTTCGCCACGAGCTGCCGCCGTCAGCGTCGTCGACCACATTCGAGTTGAGCGGCGGAGACGACTGGCTCGGACCCATCAAGGTAGAACGCGTCGACCGGCCGGCGCTGGCGTCGACCCGGCTGCGGGTCCGTGAACCGGGTTCAACCGCAAATACTTGGCGCGTCGTTCAAGAGAGTATTCAGCAGCCGGTGTTTCTCCCGGACACGGAACTCGAGCTAACCTTGGTCGGCAGCGAGCCGATCTCGGATGCCCGCCTGACGGTTCATCCGGGCGAACCTCCCAAGCTGGAGCGGGTTGATGCGCGGACGTTTGTAGCACGGTGGATTCTGCGCGAGGCAACGACGCTCGAGGTCGACCTGACCTCCGAAAAAACCAGCCTGACCTCGAAGACGGCTTATCTATCGATCGGGATCTTGAAGGACAGAGAACCGCGTGTGACGCTGCGAGCACTCGGAGTTGGAGCGCACGTGACAGCGGTGGCTACCATTCCGCTCTCGATCACAGCGACCGACGATATGGGGCTCGCGGCGGTCCGCTTGCAAATCGAACGGACTGCGACCGACGGCGACAAGGGGGAGCCGAAAACGACCAAGAAAACTGTGCCGCTGCCGTTGGCTGCCGACGCTGCTCGCGTCGTTCTCGACCATCAAGCAAGACATGACGTCGAATTACAAGCCGAGCCTCCCGCCGTCGGCACGGTTCTGCGATTCGTGGCGGAAGCCGAAGACCGGTGTGCCCGAGGCGTGCAGGTTGGTCGATCGACGAGCCTGCATATGCAGGTCGTTTCGCCAAACGAGCTCTATTATGAGATCCTGATTCGCCAGCGCGCCGAGCGAGCGAAGTTTGTCGCACTCATCGAAGCGGCGGAGAAGCGGACACCGCTATTGGCAGGCACGCCGGCGCCCGACACCTATGCCGGAGTCATGCGCGGGCTGCACGTGTCGTCACGCCAGCTCGAGCTGATCGCCGGCCACATTGCCGACACGCTGCAAGAGATGAAGCTGAACCAGGTTGGATCACCCAAGTCATACCGCCTGCTACAAGAAGGAGTTGTCGATCCGATCCTGCGCCTGAACTCAGGTCCCGTAAACGAACTCCGCGGCGTGCTTCAGTCGCTATCGGGGACGGGCTCGAAGCTGGACGTGAATCCAGAGGCAGCCCGCCGCCTGCACGCGAGCGTCGTGATCGGGATGAAGAACATTCTCGAGCAAATGTCTCAGTGGGAAAGTTTTGTCGACGTCGTAAATCAGGTGGCCGAAGTGATCAAAATGCAGCACAATGTTCTCGAGGCCGCCGAGAAAGCCCGCGAGTCGCGCACTCAGGAGGTTTTCGATGGGAAACCATAGCAACCAACGTTGCTTGGGAACCGCCGTCCTGCTCGTTCTATCAATTGTCTTGGCGAGCTCGGTGCTGTCCAGCCCGGCCAAGGCCCAGGCGTCCAAGGCGGCCACCAAGGCGGCGGGCGTTTTCGACGACGAAAAGAAGTCTTCCGCCAAGGCTCCGGCTGTGTCCGACCGCGACACGATGGGCTTCACCCAGGAAACCGCCGCCGCTCAGATGACCGAACTCGAGGAGCGGATGTTTCGCCTCTCCGAGGCCCTGCGCGGGCTCGAACCGGAAAATGCCTCACGGCTGCGGCTAGCCCTCAAATTCTCGCGTGAGGAACAAATTCTCGACCAGATGCGGGAAACGCACAAGTTTTTGAAGGACGCCCAGATCAGCAGGGCCGAAACGGAGGTGAAAGAGCTCATCGCCAAGCTCGAACATCTCCGGACCCTGCTGCTGGCCGAAGACCTCGACTTCCAGCTCAAGCTGGCGCGGCTGCGCCAGATGCGCGAGACCGCCGGCCACCTCGATCGGATCGCCAAGGAAGAGCGGCGCGAGCTAGGTTGGTCGCGATTTGCGATGGAAGAGCGCAAGCGTCTGGAGCGTATGGCGACCCGCCGGCCTGACCTTGAGGGCCTCGTGCGCGACCAGCAGGCTGTGATCACCGACACGCGGAACGCGTCAAAGAAAGACCGTGCGGACACGAAAAACGAGCGGGTCGTCGACCGAGATAACCGCGATAGGGACGGCGACCGAGATCAGCGCGACGGTCGGCGGGGACCGGGATCGGCCAGGGAAGCACTCGCGGCGCTCCGGGAACGCGAGGTGAAACTCCGGAGCGCGGTGACCGCGCTTGCGTCCGACCCGTTGTTCGCAGACCTCCAGCCCCCGCATCTACGGCGTGCCGACGCCCTTCTGGCCGACGCGGTGGCCGCCCTCGACGCGGTAGATTCAAGCGCTGCCGTCGCGGCCGAGGAAAAGGCCCTTGGCCTGTTGCGCGAAGAGCTCACTCGCTTTGCAGACCAGGTGGCGGAGACAGAGCGAAGAATTGCCGAGGCCGAATTCCGGCGCCGGCAGAGCGATCAAGCGAAGAACCGCGGCTCGACCGATCGGCTCGCAGAGTCCTCCGCCCGGCTGGGTGATGGCGGCGTTGCGTTGCGCAAAGACCTGATTCGTGCCAGCGCAACGATGCAATCGGCCGAGCAAAGGTTAGGTAAAGCCGCGGCTGGTCCGGCCGCGGAGGAGCAATCGACAACTTTGGACATTCTGGCCAAGGCACGCGAATATTTCGGCCGCCAGATCGAGCGATTGCTCGTCGAGCTCCGCATCGAGCTCCAGGCCCGTCTCATTGCCGAGATGACGGAAATGCGCGAAATGCAGTTGTCGATCCGCGAGACGGCTCAGGCCCAGGCTCCGCGCGTTTTACAGAAATCCCGGACGGCCCTGATCGCGGTGGCTGGCCTTTCCAAGAAAGAGGCAGAGCTAGGCGCCCGCACCGAACACTTGCTCGCGTTGGTCGAGGAAACAGAATTTGGCATCGCCCTGCCAACGACGCTGCGCGTGTTCTCGCGTGAAATGCGCAGCGTCGAATCGTGGCTCAAAGCGGGTGACGTTGCACCCCGCACGCTCGCGCTGCAGACGCGGATCGAAGAAGACCTTTTGGGCTTGCTCCAGGCGGTCCGCCGGCTCCCCCCACCACACCGCCGGTGCCGGGCACGGCGCTCTCAGCGGACCCGAGGGAGCGCGAGCGCGAGCTCAACCGCCTGGTGGCCGAGCTCAAGATGGTGAGGATGTTGCAGGCACGGCTCAACGACGACACGGTCGGAGTGGACAAGAACCGGCCGGCCACCGCATCGTTATCCTTGCCTCCCACGCTCAAGCGCGAGGTCGAGACACTCGAGTCCACGCAGGACGAGATTCGCGACTCGCTGGCGAAGATCGCGGAACGGTTGGAATTTCCCGAGGATAACCCTTAGCTGATAGTTGACGATATCGTTTACGTCGCCCTTCGACCGGGTCTTTTTGGCGTCGAAGGGGAATGAATTGTTGCAGCGATTCGATCCGTCTTCTTTTACACGAAATTACGAGGCGATGATGAGACTCGAACTTCGCATTCTAGGCGCCACCGCGCTGATGTCGTTGTTGTTCCAGCCCGCGTTTGGGGCCGAGCCTCCGGCTGAGGCGATCGCCGCCAAGATGGCTGGCGTCACCGACGAGCTTAACCGGAGCGAGACCGGCAAACCGGTGCAGACCGAACAAAAGGCGATCGTCCGCGACCTCGACGCCTTGATCGCGTCCCTCGAGAGACAGTATCAGAACAGCAAGAACGGCATGAAGCGCAATAATCCGATGCGTGGTGCTGATGAGTCGAACATCGGCCGCGGCACGGGGGGAATCGGTACGCTGATCAACCCTGCCGACACCGGCAAGGACTGGGGCAAGCTTTCAAGCCGCGAGCGCGACCGAATCATCCAGTCGATGTCGGAAGGCTTCCCTCCCGAGTATCGCACGGTGCTCGAACGGTACTATCGCCGCCTGGCCGAAGAAAAGGGTGGTTCAGCCGCCGCGGGTGCAACCCCCAAGGCGAGCGAGGCGGAAGCGCCGAAGGACACTGACGCACCCAAGCAGACGGGTAAGAAGTCTTGAGCATCGCCATACGCCCCCCCTCGGGCGTTCTCGCCCTCGCCCTCGTGGGGGAGGGTTGGGGTTGGGGGGCGGCAAGTGCCAACGAATAGGGTGGGGCGCGGTTGTTGCGCGAACTCCCCCACCCTAGCCCTCCCCCACAAGTGGGGAGGGGATTATAGATTGATATGCACGAGTAATTTGGCGCCAAGCGAGCGGTGTTGGCTCATCGCTCGATCGAGGTTATGCGATGCACTGGGCTCTTTTATGCTGGGCCAGTCTCGTGGTCGGCGACGTCCACGATTACGCGCGGCCGCTTGACGCCAAAAAGATCGACCAGCCAACGCTGGATGCCGAAGCGTTTGGCGAAAAGAAGCTCATCAAGCGAGAGAGCGACGGGCTGCGGATCACCGTTGCTCCGGGCAACGACGAGACTGGCTGGAAGACTCCGCAAGCACTCAAGATTGGCGGTGACTTCACAATCACGGCGGGCTTCATCGTGCATAAGCTGCCCAAGCCCGCCCAGGACGACGGAGTGGCCGTCGGTATGTCGATCGCGACCCAGAACCTCGATCAACCTGAAGCAACGCTCGTGCGCCTTACTGAGACAACCGACGCGACCGTTTATCGCTCGATCGACAAGCCGGCGAATAACCCGCAGCAAATGATGATGATGCAATTTCCCGGCGCGGGTATGCAACGTGGTGGCAAGCCGCCGAAACCGCCGCGCAAGACATTCCGTGCCAGTGGCGACAGGTTTCGGCTGGAACTTCGGCGTGAAGGATCGATCGTCCGCTACCACGTCCTCGATAAAGAGTCGAGCTCGGCACGTTACATTGGCCAGGTCGAGTTCGGCACGAACGACGTCGCCGGCGTTAAACTTTTTGCCTCGAATCGTAATGGCGCAGAGGCGCTGGACGTTGTGCTCGTTAACATGACGATCCGCGCCGATCGAATCACCGGCCTCGGTACAGAGGTTCGCACCGTGTTCGGTGAAGTGATTCATGGTGAACCGACTGCGATCGAGGACGGAAACCTCATCGTCGGCGGCCCTCCCAAAACTCCGACTCCGGCACCAATGGCCGACTTGCCCGCGAACGTCTTCGCGATCGCTGCAGCGGTCAAGCCTGCAGTCACGCCGCCACTCGCAGTGGCCAAACCGGATCCAACCAAACCGGCCAATGCGACTGCGGTCAAGGCGCCTGAGCCCGCCGTGGCCACGGCAAAGGGTCCTGAGGCAAAAGCAGGCGCAACCGACGCGACCGCGAAGGCCGCAGCGCCCTGCAAAGGTCGAACCGAAAGCGCGCGTTCCGCTCGGCGAAATCGAAGAAATTGCATTCGAGCGCGCTCTCAATTTGGCTGGCCGCGTTGTGGGCCAGCCAAACCTCGACTTTACGATGCCAGGCGCTGGCGACTCGAAGGATGGGGCACCAGGCGCAAAACCCGTCGCCAAGGCCGACGACGTCCTCGCACCACCTCCAGGCACGGTCGCGGCCAAGAAGATTCCCAAACTTGAACCCAAGCCAAACGGGATCTGCGATCTGTACGTGACGCTCTCGAACCTGAGGAATGTTGCCGTCAAGCAGGTCACGATCAACGTCCAGACCGCTAAAGGGCCGACAGCCTGGCGGCTAGATACCAGTGATTCGAGTGACTGGCCGCTCTTGCTGCGCCGGGCCGGGACCGAATCATGGGCCGACCTCTTCCTCGAGCCCCCGGCCGGCGACTTGAACGGCAAAGATTTAACGGTCAACGTGATGTACGCCGACGGCCAGAACGGCAACGTCGCCATCAAGGTCGACAAAAAGATCGATCCCAAGCTTGCGTTTGACCCGAAGGCGCCTGCCCCCACGCTCGACGCGAGGATTTATCTGATCGGCGATGAGCAACTATTTGGCAGGATCGAGGCGCTTGATGGTGAGTCGTTGCGGCTGCGCACCCCTTGGGGGGACCAACTCGCCGTTCCGCTGGCGCGTGTGGTCGGGATCTATATGGGACTTCCCGACCACAAGGAGTCGCCCGAATCGTTCGCCCGCCGGCTTCGGACGCGAGGTACCGAAGACCTGCTCTTGGCAACGTCGAAGGATGGCGAGGTGATCGCGATCTCGGGCATCGCCGAGGGTACGCAAGGGGACAAGCTGCTCTTCCATTTCCAGGAGAAGACTCGGTCGTTGCCGCTGAAAAACGCGGAAGGCTTGGTGCTGGCCGCGCGACCGGAACCAGAGCGTGCCACCGGTTTGCGGCCGACGTTCTCCCTGGCTGGCGGACTTGTCATTTCGGGCTTGTGGAAGGAACTGGGGTCCGAGACGTGGAAGGTCGAGACGCCCTGGGGCCAGGTGCTGAACTTGCCGGCCGCTGAAATACGGGGTGCCCGGTTCCGTGGCGGCCATATGACGTATCTGTCGGACCTCGAGCCAAGCAAGGTCGAGGAGACCCCGTTTTTCGGCCGCCGCTCGGCCTGGCGCAAAGACGTCAACCTGGCCGGCGGCCCACTCAAAATGGACGGAAGAACCTACGAGCGCGGTCTGGCCGTTCATTCGCAGTCCTCCCTCACGTACGATCTGGAGGGCCAGTATGCGACGTTTGAAGCCACTGTCGGGTTTGATGACTCGGCGAAAGGGCTGGGGCGTGTCGACTGCCGGGTGTATGGCGACGACAAGGAATTGTACGCCAACCCCGACCTCCGAGCCGACGCACCGCCAGTGAAGCTTGTCCTCCCGGTCGCCCACGCGCAGCGCCTGAGACTGGTCGTCGATTTCGGTCCCAACCAAGACACTGGCGACCGAGTGATCTGGGCGAATAGCCGCCTTTTTCGCGCGTCTCCGACTTCCGCGAAGGTCGTCGACAGTGCTCGACCAAATCGTCCCGCACCGGTTCGAGCTGAACTACCAGGACCGATATCCGAGAGGGGCGAATGAGCCGGCACACTCGAATCGTCTCTTGCGACAATTATATATTAATATTTTCCATCCAGCTTTGGATTGGGATTGCCGCGACCGCATTCGCGGATGATGCCCGACCGCAACCATCCGTCGAGGTCTACGAATGGTCCGTGTGGGTCGGCAGTCCATCGCAGGTTTCGCTCAACTCGTCGCGCGCCTACAAAAACGCAATGCCGGGCGTAGTCGGCACCAGCCGGCCCAAACTTGAAGGCAAGGAGCTCGCCGGCAAGTTTCCGATCGCGCCGATCTCGATCGTTCAGTTTTTCGGCGAGGCTTACCGTGATATCGATGTCGACCTGCGGGCCAAGAAGGGGACGATCCTGGCCCACTGGCCGCCTGCGACCGAGCGTGCCGGACGAATTCAATGGTTCAAATCGGACCTTTCAAAGACTCTAAAAACGAGTGTGCAGATCGGCTATTTGCCGGAAGCACACTGGCTGCAAAAACTCCGCCGAATCGAGACGGCTTTGTACCAAGAGCGCGAGTCGCGCGGTGAGCGCTTCCTCGCCTACGACGCCGAATTGAAGGTACCTGTGCCCGTCAAGCTCCGGGGCGGACCCGATGAATACACGCTGCAAAACCTGACCGGATACGCGCTCTTGGACGTCGCGATCATCGCTCCTGTAGAGGGGGGATACCGCGTCGGCTGGCTCGATGAACTCCCCGCGGCTGCGCCCGAGGTGATGAGGGAAAAAGCCGCGAAGGAAAAGGAAAAGGAAGAACCGAAGAAGCAAAAGAAAACCGACCGCGAGCGTGCCGAGGAAGTCTTTCGAAAAGGCGAGGCCGACGCCAAGAAGGAGAAGGACAAAGACGAGCCCAAACCGTTGCCTGCCGAAGCGGATGCGGACGTTCGAGCCCGCGTCGACCAGATCTTGAACCGGCCCGTCAACGTCAATGCCGAACAGGCGCCGCGCAGTGAAGTGTTAAACCGCGTCGCCGGCCAGGCCCGGCTCCGCTATGAACTCGATGAGAAGACAATCATAAAAGCAGATGTCAACCTAGCTAAGCCAATGACGCTGAAGGCCGTCAGCGTCGCGGCACGCGACGCGCTTGCAGAGGTGCTAGGAACAGTTGGCCTGAGCTACCGCGTCACCGAAGATGGCACGCTCTTCGTCACCACGGCAGCGCGGCTGGCCGAAGATGCCGCCAAGAAAGGTGCCGCCATCGAGGGCCCGCCGATCAAGCTCACGCTCTCGCAACCGCTCAAGGCATCCAATCCGTCGTACCGTGAGCTGGCGCACGACTCGTACGCCCGACGGCTGGCGAGGCAAGGCTTGCGCGAGGAAGCGCTCGATTCGCTGCTCGAGCAGTACGGCGAAGCTTTGTTCGCGCCGGAAGGCCTGATCGTCCTGGCCCATTTTTCCCGCGACGCGATCGACGAGGCCGTGCTCCTGGACGTTTTCCCCGCACCGAAAAAGCTTGTGCGAACGGCCCTTGTGGTTCTGCACGGTATCGACCCTCGTCTGCAAGACCGAGCGCGAGAGCTTGTGCAGCGATTAGGCGACAACTTACCCAAAACTCGCGAGGAAGCGGAATCAAAGCTCTTCGAGCTGGGACCTGTCGCCGTGCCGGCACTCGAAGATGCGCTTCGGAACAAGGATGTGGAGATCGTCTTCCGTGCGGAACGTGTGCTCTTGCGGCTGAACCGGCAGGTGCCGTAAACGGTGCATCGCTCGCAATCAGGGTTTGCTGCCAATCCGCGCCGCAGCGTCGGCCTTCGTCGCCACGATCGAGCGGGACTCGTCCGCGTCGATCAGCCCGTCCGTGTCGCGGTCAAGCCGCTGGAATTGATCACGTGGGCCCAGAAACTCGCGCCATGACACGTCACCGTCGTGGTTGCGATCCATCTTCTGAAACCAATCCGGTCCGGCAGCCGCCTGACTGGCGGAGCGGGCTGCGCCCATCGATCGCGCCGACTGAGACTGCCCGCTCAGGCCTGTCAGACCCGGCAGCCCGCCCCGCGCGATGGTGACCTGAAAGTGATACGGAATTTCGTCGGCAGAAACGCGGCCATCGCCGTTGGTATCCCACGACATGACGCGGTCGACGGTGCGCATCAACTCACGGGCGCCCAAGCGTCGGTCGCGGTCCAAGTCGACGATACCGAAGATCGCGCGGCCCTGGTCGGCCGTCGTCATCACCAGCCGGCACCGCGCGGCCTCTGACTGACGATTAGAAAACTCAATGAGTTCTTTCAAGTAGATTTTGCCGTCCTGATCCCGGTCGATAATTTCCGACAAACCCGCAAGTGGCGACTGAGGGCCGTTGATCGAGGCCAGCTCCTTCCCTTCGAGATAGCCGTCTTTGTTGGCGTCGGCCGCCTTGAACCGCTGCTCAACGACGCGACGGGCCTCGTCAGCCGTGGCGTCCCGGTCTTGGACGTGGATATCGAGCCGAATTTGCCCGATGGCAAATTCGACATCGCCATCGGCAAGCTGTCGGAGCTGGGCTCCCTTGGGCAGGACGCCGCCGGCTCCTGCCCGGAACAGTCGCTTGGCCGGAAGAGTCGGCTGCGAGGGTGATGTCAAGCGTGAGGTCGATCGGCGTCCCGGTGAGGAACTTTCGCAGCTCGTCGGTGTCGAGCGCGTCGTCACTATTTATATCGGCGTTCGCGAATGCGTCCGGGTCGATGGCGAACTCGGCAGGCGAGAGCCTGTTATCGGGCCTGCCCGGTTGGTCCCCCCTGCCCTTGTCATACTTCTTGAGCAACAGCCGGGCCGAGCGCAACGACGATTCGCCAGCAACGAGCTCAACGGCCGGCGGCAGGGCCGTAAATCGCGCACGACGGTCTGACGATTCCGTTACGATCGCTGTCACCGTCGGGCTGTTGTACGGCTCGAGCTCATAGTCGCTGATCATCTCATTGTCGTCGAGGTCGAGCGGGCGGAGCGAGCCGACGATCGCGGCGAGTTCGGACTTTGTGAGCTGGCCGTCCTTATCGCGGTCCAGTTGATCGAAGAGTGCATCGGTACGGCCGATCGCCTGCCGTCCCACTTGGAGTCGGAACGGGCCCAGAATCGGCCGAAGGACCTCGGCCAGTTCATCGATCGAAACGACGCCGTCTTTCGGCTGGTTGTCTAGCTCTCCGCGAGCCGGGGGGGCAGCGACACCGGTCGCCAGCCGCACGACCGCGGCGAATAGGTTCTGGTCGGCCTCCTTGGTTGTGAGAGTTCCGTCACCGCTGCGGTCGAGGCTGGCGTGCATCATGCGAACGGATTCGATCCACGACTTCTCGAAAGGCCGGCCCTGGGCCGCGATCCGCAGGCGGAGGAACAACGGGCGGTTCTCCGCAAGAAAAACCATGTAGTGTCCGGCCTCATTTCCGGCCGCGCCGGGCGCATATTCTCGCGGAGCAGCGGCTGCCAGGGCAATTGCCAGGAAAGCCGCGCTACCGATCATCCGAGAAGTTCCTTGATGAGGTTGGCCTTGGGATCGACCAGCCGGATCGGCCGACCGTTGTCGACAACGTTTTGCTTGGTGGGATCAATCCCCAGACCTTTGACCACGGTCGCGAGCAGATCGGGGACCAGCACAGGCCGGTCTTTGACCGCTTCGCCGTCAACCCCGGTATCGCCGATAGTCTGGCCACCACGAATTCCTCCGCCTGCAAGAACGGTGGACCAAGCGTTGGGAAAATGGTCGCGGCCCGCGGATTCGTTAATCTTGGGTGTACGGCCAAACTCGCCCATCCAGACGATCAAGGTGCTGTCGAGCAAATCGCGGCTACGAAGGTCGGTCATCAGCGTGGACCAACCGGCATCAAGCACGCCGCTGAGCTTTTCCACTGCGTCGAAATTCTGCGCGTGAGTGTCCCAGCCCAGCGCGTTCCCGCCGTCGACCGACGATAGCGTTACCTCGACGAAAGGTACGCCGCGCTCGACCAACCGGCGGGCTAAGAGGCATCCCTGGCCGAACGGGTTCCGGCCGTACGCGTCTTGCACGGCCGCAGGTTCTTGATCGAGGTCGAACGCCTTGGCGGCAGACGATCTCATCATCTTCACGGCCCGAACGTAGGCACTCTGATGACTCATCGACGGGACGCCAGGCCGGTTTGTGAGGAACTCATTTCCCAGTGTGTGCATAAGCTCAAGCCGATCGTCGGCCCTGGAGCGGCCGATGACGCGTGGAATCTCCAGATCTTCGACACGCAACGACGTGCTCCCCGCCTCCGCGCCGCCTCCCAAGCTTCGTTCGCCGACGTTGAGGGGTGCACACCTGGGTCCGAGGAAGCCGGAGCTGAAGGCTGCCGCATTGATCCCGCGCACCGGCGAGATGCTCACGAACCCCGGCAGCTCGGCTGAGTCGTCGTCGAACTCGTTGGCGACAAGCGAGCCGAGCGTGGGATGGCGAACCGGACCCGAGGGAAGGTAGCCGGTCCGGAGGTAGTACGTGGCTCGGCCGTGGTCCCCCTCTTTGGTGCTCATCGAGCGGACGATCGCGATATCCTTGGCCTGGAGCGCGAGCTTGGGCAAATGCGGACCGAGAAAGATGCCTGGCACCGCCGTCTTGATCGGTTTGAATGGACCGCTGTTTGCGTGGCCCGGCTTGGGGTCGAAAGTGTCGGTCTGGCTGGGCCCGCCCGACATCCAGAGGAGAATGCACGACTTGCGGCGGTTCGGATGGGCGGCTGTATCTGCCGCCAGTGCCTCGATCCAGCCGGACGCCGATGCGCCAATTGCGCCGAAAGCGGCGAGGCGCATCATCTGCCGTCGGCTCACTTGCGAGCCCATGCGGTGGGTGCGATTCATGGCGACGTCCCCGTTGTGCCTTCCAGGGCGCGAGTCGAGTCCGACCTAGCCGGCACGCTCGATCGCCGCGGCCCGGAGAGGCTAGATTAATGGTTCAGATGGAACTCAGGCCCGTTCAAGATCGCCCAGAAGATATCAGCAATCGCTTTTTCGTGGTCGTGTTCGCTCTTTCGTCGCTCGATGTATCGAACCAAGAGCGACAGCTCGTCCGGCCTTGGGCGGCGCGTCAGTGTCGCCAAGAAGAGAGTTTCGATTCGCCCCGGAATATCCAGAAACGGTGCCTTTACGATCGCTCCCAAAACCTGACTGGTCTCCGGGTTGGTAGCGCCCTCGATATAAGACCCGTTCATCATCGTCAGCGCCTGGACGATCGTAGTTTCCGCTTCGACCGACCGCTCTTCGCGGTTGGCGAACAGTTCGAGGAACCGCGCCCGGGCGTCGGCCGCCTCGGACCCCGTGGCCTGGGTGAGACTGTCGAAGAGCTGTTCTGCAGAGAGACCGCGGACGGGCATTGAAGCGAAAACAGAAGTCGTCGACCCGCCTTGGATCTCCGCGCTCGACAGGTTGTACGCCCGCGTAGCAGTCAGGACGCGGATTAAAAACTTTAGGTTGTAGCCGTGTGCCCGGAATTGCCCCGCCAGTTCGTCGAGAAGACCGCTCAGCTCTGAACCACCATCTCCGTCGAGGTTATCCACGGGCTCGATCAGGCCGACGCCAAAAAACCGAGCCCAGACGCGGTTAACTACCGCTCTGGCGAAATACGGGTTGTCGGGCGCGGTGACCCATTCTGCCAGAATCTCGCGCGTGTCCGCTCGTGGGCGCCAGGCCGGCGTCGAGCCATCAAGGTGAGACGCCGCGACAACCTTCTTGGTCCCCGGAATCGTCAGCTCCCTGCGCGGGACGGCATCAGGTCGTCGAGCGACAACAACCTCGTTTTCAGCACCCTGCGGCGGCACGTCCGCGAAGAAGGCGGCGAGGCTCCAGAATTGCTCTCGTTTCCAGCTGGCGAACGGGTGATTGTGGCACTGGGCGCACTCGAGACGGACGCCCAGGAAAACGCGAGCGACGCCTGCCGCGATGTTCTCTGGCTTGCCCTCCTTGGCCGTATAATAGGCCGCGGGAGATGATTCGAGCATACGGGCTGGCGCATCAGCGGTTCGGGCAGTGAGTTTGGCCGTGAGAATCTCGCGGACAATTCGATCATAGCCGGCCTCCTCAATCACCTTCCTCCTCAGCCACGCCTCGAAACTGCCCGAAACCTGTCTCGCAAGGTCCTCGGTATCTGCCTCTGGCAGGAGGAGCCGGCACAGATTTCGGTGGCACGAGTCGTATACGCAGGGCTGTCAAGCAATCGCTCGACAAGGGCAAGGCGTTTGTCTCTGCCCGGGTCATCAAGGAAATCGCGCGCTTCGGCGGCCGTCGGAATCTTGCCGATCAAATCAAGGCTAACCCGGCGGAGGAACTCGCCGTCGTCAGCGATCGCCGCAGGCGTGATTTTAGCTTCGTCCCAACGCGCGGCGAGCACAGCGTCGATCCGGGCGGTGAGAGCCTTGGCGTCGCGCGACGGAATGAACCCGGTCTGATTGCTTCTTGCCGACGGCGCCTGCACCATCGGCCCCCTCGGCGGCGACCATGACGGCGACCGTGATCAAAGCCCCAATGAGATGCATGGCCATGATCCTCTCTGTTCCGCTTGGGTCGGAACGGATGATCTCCACGATACTGAGGCAAGTCGGTACTTCGGCGCAACCGATCGAGGCAATCCTAATGAATCAGTATCCCCTGCCCACTCATGCTGTCAACGAGAATCTTCTGACATTTGTGAAATGTTCACGGCGAGCGAGGCCGTCATGGGACTGCAGCCGATCTAAAGCCCGAGCGCAGTCAATTTTCCGCACAGGGCCACGCCCCGCGGCGGACCCGCGAACATGAGGTAGGGATGGCATTCCTAGACCGATCGCAGCCCCGTTACTGAGTTAAGTCGGCTCTAGATATTGAGATAGACCGTGTCGCTTGATTATTCGGAATATCTTACCACGCGCAGGAACCAGGCACAGGCAGGCCGGGTGCGTATCCCGGCTGCGGGGGTCGAAGTCGATCTGAACTTGGCTTAGCTACTTTTCTTAGGGGCGATCTGAGGAATCGGCGAACGCCTTGGCAGTGTGACACGTGGCGGATCGCCGAACTTCGCTTTCCGCTCGTCCTCGCTCATGAGGGTGATCGGGTTGATGATCACCGTCTCGCCGCCCTTGATCCCATCCCACACTTCAACTTGCTCGTCGTTCGCAAAACCGAGGCGTACGTCGCGCCATTGGAACCCCCGACCGGGTTGCTTCACGGCCACGTGGTACTTGCCATCGTAAGGAAGCACGGCGTTGAGCGGTACGCTGAGCGCGTTTTCGAGTTCATCGATTGGAATCTCGGCGTCCGCGGTCATACCGGGATAGAGGCCGGGAAGTGGTTGATCGACTTGGACATGTGTCGGATAAACCTTGATGCCCGATTTGCTGAAGTCGGAACGATCGGGTCGCGGTGCTACATCCGCCACAGTCCCGGTAAAGACCCGATCGGCAAACGCATGAACGCGGATCCTGGCCTTCATGTTCGGTTCAACCCTGTCGACGATCGACTCGGGGAGTCTGACAGCGACCTGAATCCGGCCGAGATCAGCAATGGTGATGATCTTCCGCCGATGGCTGACCTTTGCGCCTTCTTCGATCAGGGACTGGCCGGCAATATGGCTCGGTTCGTTGCCATAGGCAACCAGGCCGTCGACCGGGGCCACCAGCGTGCAGGCGGCGATCTGCCGCTCGAGCTTCGCTTGTTTGGATTTCTCCAGTTCCCACTTTGCCTGCTTGGCCAGCTCGTCCGAGCGATTCCGTTCCACCTCCATTTGCAGCGACTTGATTGTCTTGCTCCGGCCGTACTTCTCGAGCACTTCGAGTTTGGTCTTCGCCAGATCGAACGCCATCTTTTCTCGCAAAAGAGTCTGTTCGACGTCTTCGAGGCGGTTGTCAAGATCGAGGTCTACCACGATCTCAGCGCGAGTCTTTGCGTCCCCGTTTCCAGGCGGCAGTCCGTTCAATCGCTCGCGGGCACGACGAGTCCGTTCCAGCCGACTCTCGGTTTTCTGGATGGCCGACCGGGCTGCCGAGATCTCGCTCTTGAGGGTATTCAGGTCCTGCTTGAGAATTCCGTCGGCATACTCGATAACGGCGAGCTCGGCGACCTCACGCATGAGCTTGCAGTACTCATAGGCGGCCTTGGCAGCTCGCGGTCGTGATCAGCTGGTTGATCAATTGGTCCTTGAGAACCGCCGAGTCGAGCTCGCAGATCACGTCTCCTTTCTTCACTTTCGTTCCCTCGGCGACTATCCGATTGATCGTGGTCCCCCCCTCGACGCCGCAGTAGAGGTCCGAATTATTCGAGCTCTCGATCCTGCCGGGCTGAATTACCGCGACCTTGAGTTTGCCCGCCTTCACCACGAAGTCAGAGGCTTCGGCGGTGGCAGCCGCTTTGGACTTCTCGTTTCTTCGGGGCTGCGCGACCCGAAATTCTCCGCTCTGGGCAAGCAATCCGACGCCCGCGACCACGACGCTGACGACGAGGAGAATCGAAGCCGTCTTCAAGCATTGGGTAATAACCATGGATCGGAGAACTCCCTGTGCCAGGAGGGCCGTTGCGCCCTGAATGATTGTTGGGGTCGCAAGAAACCGCATCGCCGCGTGAGTTGTGCAATTGATCAAAGTTGCTGGGATCGACTTCGTCGCGCCACCAGAACTCAGCGCAGTCGCAATCAGGCCGGCATTAGGGCTGACCCCGCTCTTGAGCAGCCGGTTACGCAGCCGCTCTCGCCCACGCGAAAGCCGACTCTTGACCGTGCCGACAGGCCAGCCCAGATGCCGGGCCGCCTGTTCATGACTGCGCCCTTCGAGATCGCAGAGGACCACGGGTGCGCGGTAGCGTTCCGGAAGCCTATCAATCTCGTAGTGAAGAAGCCTCTCGAGCTCGTCCGCAAAGTCGGCGGCGGGCACGTCTTCCGGCCTGGCTGCCCGACGCTCATGCCCCCGCCGCCGGGCGATCGCGGACCGGGCACACGAAGCGGTCCGGTAAGCGACCTGGTGCAGCCAAGGGCCCAGCGAATCCCGCACCCAGAGCGAGCGAGCCTTGCGCACCAAGACCAGGAACGTCGCCTGGAAGGCATCCTGCGCGTCATGCGGGTCGGCCAGCACGCCGCGACAGACGCGCAGCACCATCGGACCGTGCCGCTCGACGAGTGCCGAAAATGCCAACTCGGCGGCCTCATCTCGATCGGTCGCGAACTGCTCCAGGAGCTGACCATCCGTCCGCTCCTCAAGCGTGCCGACGCTATAGAGCGTGCGAAAATGCCTGACGACTGCACCATCGTTGTCGAGTCTCACGCCTGCAAGCCTCACTGTTCGGGCCACTTTTCCGAACGATATGAGTAATGTAACGGCCCAAGTCTTTGGTTCCACAAATTGTTCGATTCCGTCGCAGAATCTCGAACTTAATCTACGAACGTGATCGGGCGCAATTCATCAAAAAGTAGCATGGCCGCAAGCGAGACCCTCGATATTTCGATTCCGGCCCTGTATCGTTACATCCCATACTGAAATCGCCGCTCATGGCTCGAAAGTCGTCATTCCACGGCGCAGTGGCAAGCTCGAGCTTTAAGATCGAGCGGATGATTGGGGAAATGTCTGATGAAACCTCGAACGCACTTGATCCCTGTGTTGGCAATCGCCTTCGGTTCCCTGTTCGGTTGGCTAACGGCGTGCGGCTGGCTCAGCCGCGATGCATTTGCTCAGGCGCGATTAGCATACGCGGCCCCGGTACAACAAGCCGCCATCGAGCCTCTCGACCGCACCGTGCTACCGATACCGGAGCCTCAGGCACCACTCTTCAACGAGCTCGACGTTCGCAATGCAAAGGCGCCTCCGCGATTTGAAGTGAAGGCGCCGGCCAGCGCGCCAATGTGCTCATCGTGCTCATCGACGACATGGGCTTTGGCCAGTCCAGTGCCTTCGGCGGGCCGATCCACATGCCCACGGCAGAGCGTCTGGCCAAGAATGGGCTCCGTTATAACCGGTTTCACACCACGGCGCTGTGCTCGCCGACCCGTGCGGCGCTGCTCTCCGGCCGCAACCATCACGTTTGCAACATGGGCTCGATCACCGAAACCGCGACGGCCTTCCCAGGCCAAACGGGCCAACGTCCCAACAGCGTGGCTCCGCTCGCGGAAATGCTCCGCTTGAATGGATTCGCCACGGCCGCCTTCGGCAAGTCTCACGAGACGGCCGCCTGGGAGGTCAGTACCTCCGGACCGACGAATCGCTGGCCGACCCGCTCGGGTTTCGACAAGTTCTACGGGTTCATCGGTGGCGAGGCAAATCAGTGGGCACCCGCGATTTATGACGGGATGAGCCAGATCGAGCCGCCCAACAAACCGGATTACCATTTCTTGACCGACATGACCGACAAGGCGATCGATTGGGCAATGGCCGTGAAGTCGCTCACGCCCGAGAAGCCATTTTTCATCTATTATGCGCCCGGTGCCACTCACGCACCCCACCACGTGCCGAAGGATTGGATTGCCAAATACAAAGGCCGGTTCGACCAGGGCTGGGATCGTCTGCGCGAAGAGACGCTAGCGCGACAAAAGCGTCTGGGCGTGGTTCCACCGGAAACCCAGCTCGCTCCCAAACCGGCTGCAATCAAGGATTGGGATACGCTGAATACCGATGAAAAGAAGCTCTTTGCTCGGCAGATGGAAGTATTTGCTGGCTATGGCGAGTTTGCAGACCACCACGCCGGACGCCTGATCCACGCTATCGAAGACTTGGGCCAGCTCGACAACACGCTCATCTTCTACATCCTTGGCGACAACGGCGCCAGCGCCGAAGGGGGAATGAACGGACTCTTCAACGAGGCGACTTACTTTAACGGAGTCAGCGAGAGCGTCGCAGACGTTCTGAGGCACTATGACGAGCTGGGTGGTCCCACGTCATACGGCCATTATGCGGCCGGTTGGGCCGTGGCCGGGGATACGCCATTTACGTGGACGAAGCAAGTCGCCGCGAACTACGGTGGCACACGCAACGGGATGGTTATCCACTGGCCCCGGCGCATCAAAGCCCGAGACGAAGTTCGGTCGCAGTGGCATCACGTCATCGACATCGCGCCCACGATTCTTGAAGCGACCGGACTGCCTGAGCCTAAAGCGGTGAATGGTACGGTACAAACCCCAATTGAAGGTGTGAGCTTAGTTTATACGTTCGACGACGCCAAGGCGAGGAGTCGGCACACGACCCAGTACTTCGAGATCTTCGGCAATCGCGCACTCTATCACGACGGTTGGCTGGCCGGAACGGTCCACCGGGTGCCCTGGGAACCAAAGCCGCGAACGACACTCCACAGCGACGTGTGGGAATTGTATCGTGCCGAGATGGATTTCAGCCTGGTGAACGATCTGGCTGCCAAAGAGCCAGGAAAGCTCAAGGAGATGCAAGATCTCTTTATGAAGGAAGCGTTCAAGCATCATGTGCTGCCCATCGACGATCGCGGTGTCGAACGAGTCAATGCCGCCCTCGCAGGCCGCCCGGATTTGATGGCCGGCCGAACGTCGCTGGCCCTCTACGAAGGAATGACCGGGCTTTCGGAAAACGTCTTCATCAACATCAAGAACCGGTCGCACTCGATCACCGCCGACGTCGAGATCCCCGAAAAGGGCGCTGACGGCGTAATCCTGTGCCAGGCCGGTCGGTTCGGCGGCTGGAGTCTATACATCAAAGACGGTAAGCCGACATATACGTATAATTGGTTGGGCCTGCAACGGTATACCGTCGCGGGCACTCAGACCATGCCGGCGGGGAAGGCGACCGTACGTTTCGAGTTCGCATACGACGGCGGCAGACCCGGCTCTGGCGGAATGGGCACGATGATCATTGACGGCAAGCAGGTGGCGCAAGGCCGAATCGATCATACTCAGGCTTTTGTGTTTTCGGCTGACGAGGGTGCCGACATCGGTATGGATGGCGGCACGCCCGTAACCAACGACTACAACGTGCGCGATAATCGGTTCACTGGCAAAATCCATAAAGTTACGGTTGAGCTCAAGTAGAACTTCGTCCCGTTGGTCAATTCGCTGAGGCGTTCATGTGGGAGAATGTGGGATGTGGTGCGACCACGGGAGATGACTCTCTAATCGTTCGCGCCGGCGCCAATGTCGGCGGACTGTCCCGTCTTGACCTTGAGATTTCGGGGCAGATCAATTCCGCTCCAGGAACCTCTTCTCATGAGTGTTGAAGCCGACCCTAACCCAGGCACGGTCGTCGGCGATACGCCGAATATCGCCCAAAAGACAGAGCCGCTCCGCGCCGTCCATACGCCGAACTTCCCGGATCTCTTGCGCGGCTGGGCGCCTCATTGGTCGTCACTACCTATCAGGCCGGCAAGGTCGTGCTCGTCCGCGAAGAGGGCGACCACCTCAATACGCACTTCCGCGGCTTCCCGGCTCCCATGGGTCTGGCCCTTCAGGGTGACCGGTTGGCGATCGGCACGTCCGTGCAGATCTGGGAGTTTCACAACATCCCGGCCGTCACTGCCAAGCTCGAACCGCGCTGGGCATGATGCCTGCTTCATGCCCCGCGCATGCCATGTCACGGGCAACGTCCAGGTGCACGAGATGGCATGGGGAGGCGATGACCTCTGGTTCGTCAATACGCGATTCTCCTGCCTCTGCACGCTCGACCGCATGTATAGCTTTGTGCCGCGGTGGCGACCACCGTTCATCTCGGCCTATGAGCCGTCAGATCGGTGCCACTTGAACGGACTGGCGATGGTTGACGGACGACCTCGCTATGTGACTGCTCTCGGCGATACCGACACCGCGGCCGGCTGGCGCGCCAACAAGGCACACGGCGGCGTGCTAATCGACGTGCCCAGCGGCGAGGTCGTTACTGGGGGGCTATCGATGCCCCATTCCCCGCGCTGGCATGCCGGGCGGCTCTGGGTCTGTGAGTCGGGGGCCGGCACCATCGGTTTCGTCAATCCCAAGACTGCGCAATATGAGCCGATCGCCGCGGTGCCGGGGTTTACCCGCGGCCTCGACATCGTCGGCGACCTGGCCTTCGTGGGCTTATCGCAGGTGCGCGAGTCGGCCGTCTTCAGCGGAATCCCGATCACGGAGCGCCTCAAAGAGTCAGAGCGAACATGCGGCGTCTGCGTGGTGGATCTGAAAACGGGTCAGGCGATCGCACTCTTGCGGTTCGAGGACGCCGTGCAGGAGGTCTTCGCCGTGCAGGTCGTGCCCGGCAAGCGGTATCCCGAGTTGATCAACGACGACCAGAAACTGATGGAGAACTCGTTCGTACTACCCGACGAAGCACTCCTTGACGTTCCCGACTCCGTGCGTGTCAAGCCTATTCCCTGACCGCTCCGGACAGATCGGCCGTGATGCCCGGGGAGCTCAGCTCTCGTCGGTCGAATCGGGGCACGCAAGCGGGGCAGCGCAGTCAGTTCAGAGACCCGCGCGGGTCAGCGGCAGAGGCGTCAGGGCGGGTCAGGCGGTTTGACCGGGACGACGTCCGGCGGCACGGACCTGCGCAGCACGGCGCGCAGGGCCGCCTGGCGCAGCGGCTCGCTCAGCATTCGGTCGGCCCGGAGTGCTTCCACGACCTCGGCCGGGTCGTTCTCCTGCCGCCACAACGGCTCGACCAGCCGTTCGGCCTCGGGTCGCAGGGCCTCGGCCTCGCGGCGCGCCTGGTAGCGCGTCTTCAGCGGCGCCGTGTCCCACAGGCGGACCGTGAAGTCGCCGGAGCCGGACGCCAGCGTCGTGCCGTCGGGGCTGAAGGCCAGCGACCAGACGTAGCTCGTGTGGCCGGGCAGCCGCGCCACCTCCTCGCCCCGTGCCAGGTCCCACAGCCAGACCGCCCGGTCGCGGCCGGCCGTGGCCAGGCGCGTGCCGTCGGGGTGGAAGGCCGCCGCGAAGACCTCGTCGGTGTGCCCGCGCAGCACCTGGCACGCGCCGCTGTCGATCTGCCACAGGCGGACGGTGCGGTCCCCACTGCACGAGGCGAGGCGGCGGCTGTCGGGACTGAAGGCGGCCGTGAAGACGAACTTCTCGTGGCCACTGAATCGGGCGGCCGTCTCGTGCGTCCGCGCGTCCAGGAGCAGCACGGTCTTGTCATCCGCCGCCCGGACGGCCAGCCAGCGGCCGTCGGGGCTGTAGGCCAGAGCCCAGCCTTCGGCCGAGAACAAGCACTTGCCGGACGCGATCGTCGCAGACGTGCAGATGATGCTTGCCCGGCCTGTGCTCGGCCGTTGCGGCCACCCTGCTTCCGTCCGGGCTGACGGTCAACGATGGTGACGCTCCCGGCGGGAACCTGGATTTCCTTGCGGACGCGAGCCGTCGCCACGTCCCAGATCCGCAGCCGGTCATCCGGGTAGCTCCCACTCACCAGCCACGTTCCGTCGGGGCCGATAGGCCAAAGCCCGACACGACGCCGGGGTGAGGCAAGGTCGCGCACGGCTCGCCGGTCGCCGCATCCCACAGGCGCACCGTGCTGTCCCAGCCTCCTGAGGCGAGCCAGCGGCCGTCCGGGCTGAAGGCCACCGGGTAGACGTAGCTCGTGTGGCCGCGCAGCACCGGCAGGGTCGCCTGCGGGATCCACGTCCCAGACCCGCACCGTGCCGTCCCCCGCCCAGATGAACTCCGATTCACGACTGAGCGGAGGCCAGCCGGCGGCCGTCCGGGGCGAACGCCACGCCGATCACGGCCCCCGTGTGGCCGTGCAGGACCGCCACGTCCTGCCGGCCCGTCGCCCGCCACACCCGGACGGTCCGGTCGCTGCCCGCCGAGGCGACCCATTGCCCGTCCGGGCTGTACGCGGCCGCGAAGACCTCGCCGGAATGGCGGTCGTAAGGCGGTTCGACCTCCCGGCCCGTCGCGGCGTCCCACTGGCGCACCGTCCCGTCCGCCGAGGCCGTCACGAGGCGCGTGCCGTCCGGGCTGAACGCGACGCCCAGGACCTTGCTCGTGTGCCCCCGACAAGTGGCCAGCAGCGCGCCGGTGGCCGGGTCCCACAGCCGCGCCAGTCCGATCCTCGCCGCCCGAGGCGAGTCGCGTGCCGTCCGGGCTGAAGGCGATCGACCCAGATGCCGCTCGCGGTGGCCTTCGCAGACCGCCGTCTGCTTGCCGGACGTCGCGTCGAACACCGCGATCCGGACCATTCTTGCCGTCAAACGCATGAGACGCCAGCCGATCGCCGTCCGGGCTCACGGACGACAGGAAAGGCCCCAACGGACTTCGGCATTTCCACGCGACAAAGGACCTGACCGGCCTCGTCGAGCAGGTCGAAGGTCGTGTTACCGACCCACGCCACGACTCGAAGCCCGCGGCGGGTCTGGGCGACGGTGACAACAGTCCCGCGCTCCGGGCCGATCGGCATGGTCCTGGGCTCGCCTCCCTCCAGGTCCGTGAGGCGCAGGCCGGCGGTGGTCATGGCCACGGCCCGGAGCCGGTCCGGGCGCCGAGCAGGAAGCCGACTCGCCCGGCGGGCAACGGGATCACCGAAGAGCTGTCGTCGAGCCGGCTGCGCAGGTGCCGCCATTCCCAGCCGCGCAGGTCCTCGGGGGCCGCGTCGAGCTGGCGCGCGGCGTCGGCCACGTCGTGGTTCTGCAGCGCCGCGCCGGCGGCGGCGAGGCGGGCCCGGTACGCCTCGTACAGGGCCGCCTGTTTCCCGGCGTTCGCCAGGTCCCGCTGCTCGTCCGCCTCCAGCCATTTCCAGGTCACCCCACCCAGGCCACCGAGCAGCGAGACAGTGAGCAGGGCGAGTAACAGCATGACCAGTGGCCGGCGCCGGCACGCGCGGGCCAGCCGTGCTGCCGCCCCCACCGGCCGCGCCAGCACGTGTTTTCCCTCCCGAAAGCGCTCGCAGGTCTTCGGCCAGTGCCAAGGCGCTCCCGTAGCGTCGGCCCGGCTCTTTCTCCAGGCAGTGCAGGGTAATGGCCTCCAGGTCGCGCGGCAAGCGGGGCTGCAAGCGGCGCGGCCGCACCGGCTCGTCTGACGTGACCGCGCGCAGCACTTCCAGGGTGCTGTCGCCCTGGAACGGCAGTTGTCCCGTCAGGAGCTGATAAAGCACCACTCCCAGGGCGTAAATGTCCGTCGCCGGCCCCACGAGAGCGCGCTTGCCGCCGGCCTGCTCGGGGGCCATGTACCCCGGCGTGCCGACGAGAAAACCACTCTGCGTCAAAGTCGTGCCGCCCTCGGTCGGCTGGGCGAGCCCAAAGTCGGTGATTTTCGGAGTGACGAGTCTGGAACTCGGAGCGCCCTCGGGCCGCTGGCAATCATTGCCCGACCCTGAGTCTTCCGTCTCAACTTCCGGCTCCCTACGCATCATAATGTTGGCCGGCTTCAGGTCACGGTGGACGACCCCGTCGCCGTGGGCCGCATGGATGGCACGCGCCAGCGTCTCGATCAAGCAAGCCGCCTCACGCGGAGGCCAGGGGTTGCCGTCCAGCCGGTTCGCCAGACTGCCGCCCTCGACCCACTCCAGGGCCAGGAACGGCCGGCCTTCATAACTGCCAATCTCGTAGACCTGCACGATGTTGGGGTGCTGCACCCGGGCAGCCAGCTCCGCCTCCAGCCGGAAACGCAGCTCCTGAATGGGCGACGCGAATTCACCGGCCAGCACCATCTTCAGAGCCACCAGCCGGTTGAGGCTCCGGTGCCGCGCCTTGTACACCACCCCCATGCCTCCGCGTCCGACCTCGCTCAGGATGTCGTAGACCCCGACTTGCTTGGGGGCGGGAGCGATCACCGGCTCGGTATCTGGCTTTCGTTCCCGCGCAGCAAAGCCGGCCGCTGGACCGTGGCGTAGAGCGCGAACGGCCGAGCGACGCTGGGCCGCCGTGACCAGCACTTCTTCCCGGCGGTCGGCGCTCTGCTGGAGCCGCGCCAAGAGAGGATCGTCGGAGGCCAGTAAATCAATGCGGCGGCAACACTCGGGACACTCGCCGAGATGGGCCGAAACGCGGGCCAGCTCGGCATCCGCGAGCTGACCCAACGACAGCGCACGCAGTTCTTCGGCAGTCGGATGGTTCAGCGGATCCTCGGACTTGGCAAGCCTGTCAGGGTTCGTAGGACGGACATTCGACACACTGGATTACCGGTTGAGAAACGTTGGCGGACGGAGAACCTTACACGAATAACATAGTTGGTCACGTAGGACGGCCCTCCCGAGCCGTCAGAATTGGTCAGAGTTGGTCACGTAGAGTTGGTCGCGTAGGACGGCCCTCCCGAGCCGTCCTACGTAAGCAACTTACACGTGAGCATGAAGCGCTGCTTTGTTCGCAGCTTGAAGTTCCCCAGGGAGGGCCTTCAGTCGATGAGCCCTTCCGCCTCCAGACGGATGCGATGCAGCACGCGCGACTTCGCCACCCAGACGGCGGCTACGGACATTCCCAGTTCCTGGGCCACCTCCGCGCCGCTCGCGCCGTCCAAGGCCAGGCGCCGAAACGCTCGGAGCGTAGTCGGCTCGAACTCCTCTTCCACCAGGTCGAGCAGACAGTCGAGCACGTAGCGGTCGTGTTCCTCGTCCCACTGCCGATTCAGGTCGCTGTCGGGGTCCGCAATCTGCTGGAGGGCGGCCGTGGCGCCGCTGCCGCCCTTGCCCTGCGTGCCCGCGTCGATCGCCCGCCAGTAATCGGTTGTACGGCTGCACACGATCGTGCGCAGCCAGGAGCGAAAGGCGCCACGGCGTCCGGAGTGCGCAAAGGTGGGCAGGTGCTTGACCACGCTCAAAAGGATGTCCTGGCTCAGGTCCTCCAGATCGCGTGCCGGGATGCCCTGACGATTGAGCCAACCGACGATCAGGGGACGATAGAGGTCCGTCAGGTCTTTCCAGGCATTCTCTTCGCCGTTCTGAGCGCGGAAGAGCAGACTTTGCCGAGTCTCGTTCATGGCACCATCTTCCCGTCGCCGAGCCGAGCCAACGGTGGGCTTGCTGTCATTTTTCGAACGACTCGTGTAAGGTTTTCCGCCGCCAGCCGTTTCTTGTACTCGTCGCCGATTTCAGACTGCGGACAACAAGAAAAGCGGCCGGCGAGGCAGCGCCGCCAAGAAACCCGTCTCCGGCCCGACAGCGACCGGGTGCCCGATCTGCGCGCCCGGCTCATTGTTCTGCGATTGTACCGGGGACCACCGTGCGCTGAAAGGAGATATCCATGACGGCCCGTTCCATTGCCGGAAATCGAGGTCGTGCTCCCGGTTTCTGACGCTAGTTTGGCGACGGCATTGCTCCATTCCGAAGATTGGTCCACCTCTACCCCCCCGCGGGCGGTCCTCCCCGGCGGGGCAGGCGCTGAGGCGCTCCGCGCGCCGCCGCAGCCGTGAGATCGCCAGGAATTTTTCAGCATCTTTTGTTCACTGCTTCAAGGGAGAGACTCATCGAGCGCTCGACGCCCGAACTCCAAACAGCGGTTGCTGCGCGACAAGGCGAGGTTGGTGCGAGCTCGGCGGAACTACGCCCTTTCGCAGGTCGTACGCGACTGCCTGCTGGAGGATCGCACGCTACTGGCTACCACCCAGTTCGCGATCACGGGCCTCGTCTCGCCCTACACGGCGGGCGCCTTGGACGGTTTCACCATCACGGCCGAGGACGCGCAAGGTCAGGTTACTCCCAATTACGCGGGAACGGTTCACTTCACCAGCTCCGATCCTCAGGCTACGCTTCCCGCGAACGTCGACTTCGCCGGCTCGAACGGACAGGTGTCCGTCGCCGCCGGCAGTCTCATTTTCCGGACGGACGGCTCCGACACGCTCACGGCAACCGACACCTCGGACAGCTCGATTACCTCGACCGTGATCGTTCCGGTCTCACCACCGTCCACGGTGATGGCAGCGGTGCAGGGAAACACACTCTACGTGCTGGGTGATGCGTCAACTGACTCCGTCTCGCTGAGTCTGACGGCAAACCACACCCGGCTTCAAGTCTTGAACAACGGAAGCGCCGTCGCGGGATCTCCGTTTGCGATCTCGTCGTTTTCGTCGGTCGACGTGATCGGCGGCACGGGCAGCTTTTCGCTGGCGGTCGACACCGGCCTCGCCTCGCCGAGCGATCCCATCAAGGGAGGGATTCAGTTCACCGGTGGGTCGGCCGGGAATACGCTCGACGCCCCGAATCAAGCGAACCATTGGTCGGTCGCGGGCACGGACATGGGCACGCTGGACACCGCGGTCAAGTTCGCCCAGGTCCAGAACCTGACAGGCAGCGACGGTGGCGATACCTTCACGTTCGGGGCACAGGGCTCGGTGCAGGGCGTGATCCGGGGCGGTCTGGGCGGCACGACGCTCGACGGCGGTTCCGGTACGCTGAACGTGACCAACAACGTCCTCACCACGGGCAACCTCACGATTGAGGCGGGCACGATCGCCGTCGCGCCCGCTGTGACGATCTCGAGCCGCCAGACCGGCGGTGCCAATCCGCTCACGGGCGACTCCACGGGGAACTCGGGCAACATCGCGATGACGGCCCCCAGCATCACCCTCAACCAGGGCGACTTGGTGCTGGCCCAGGTCGAGCCCGGCAGCCAGTTTCAGGCCGGAAACGTCACGCTAGCCGCCGAGCTTTCATCGGTCGACCAGCCCACGCAGGCCAGCTCGACTCCGAACCAGGCCCAGATCGGGGTCACCCGCGCCACGGTGGAAGGGGGCGACATCTCGATCACCGCGGGTGCCAGCAACATCAATTACTATGATGATCTCGGGGCATACGGCGCCCTCGCGTCCACGTATATCAATAGCGCGCTAGCCCAGGTGCCGAGCCTGGGCGTCGTCATGGTGAGCGGGTTTACCGGCCAATACGTGCTCAAGGAATCCGACGCGTCCATCCTCCTTACAGGCTCGACCGTCACGGGCAGCGGCAGCGTGAACGTGGGTACGACCGCGACGTCCGATGCCTCATTCCAGACGATCTCCGCCACCGATGGCTCGAGCTTCGCGATTGCCCTCGGCTATGGCCAGGCCAGCTCGAGTGCCACCACGACGCTCACGAACTCGAGCATCACCGGCGTCGGTGCAGTCGCGGTCACTTCGTCGGCAACCAATACCGCAGAGCTCTCGTCGCGAATCGCGGCCTCGCAGGCGCAAGGCAGCCTGGATGCAGCGCTGGCCGTCGCAATCGCCAACACTAGCGAGACCTCGACGGTCACAGTATCGCTGGGGTCGACGGTGCAGTCCACGGCTTCGAAGGTCCTGATCAACGCCGCGGGGGCCGTGAACAATGCCCCGATCGCCTCGCCGTCAGCCGCAGAACAATCCACGACATCCGCCGGAGTGGCCGTCGACATCGACACGGCCACGATCAAGACCAATGTCGCGGGCACGGTCAGCGGCGTACAGGGCTCGCCCACGGTCACGTTCAACGCCGACCCGAATGCCGGACCCGTCGCCGTGAATTACCAGAACAGTACGATCTCGATCCCCAACCAACCGTTCGCAGACGGTACCGCCGTCACGTATTCGAACGGGGGTGCCTCCAGCATCGGCGGTCTGACGAGCGGCACTACGTATTATGTTCAAGTGGTCAATTCCAACTCGATCCAGCTCGCTAAGGGGCCGTCGATTCCGCTGTCGTACACCAGCGTCGACCCGTCGATCACGCCCAAGCAAACGCTGGGCCTGGTGAGCTCGGCCTCGTTCGACCCATCGCAGATCGACACCAGCAATAACACCATCCAGCTCACCCCCTCGGTAGCGCCTGGCAGCTTCGAAGGTATCCCCCAGGCCGGCGATATCGTGACCTATCTGGGCGCGGATTGCGGCACCACGAGCGATAACATCGGCAACCTCGTCGTCGGCCAGCAGTATGTCGTGCAGCCGGTCTCAAACCAGGGCAAACCCATCCAGCAAGGCTTCAACATCCAGCTGATCGATCCGATGACCAAAAGCGCGGTCGTGCTCAGCCCGCCCCAGAGCGATTTCCTCCAGGGCTTGCTTTACGAGTCGAGCGTCGAATCGTTCTCGCCGGCGCAGGCGGTCAATTCCACGAACAACACGATCACGTTTTCGACTCCCGATCAGTTCCAGACCGGCGACATGGTCGTTTACCACACCGATCCGACGGTCGAAGACACGGTTAGCCTGAACAATGAAACGCTGACGGAAGGCGATCAACCGATTAGCGGCCTCGAGGATGGCCACGCATACTACGTGGTGAAGCTGAATGCCAATACGATCCGGCTCGCGGATAGCTACGAGGCTGCACTGGCGGCGGCGCCGATCACGCTCTCTGAAGCAAGCGCAACCGGCGCCGCTCTGGGCACCCAGCAGTCGCTGGTGATTCCGGGCACCGGCGATGCCGTCGACATCCATGCCGAGCTCAACGCCACGAACTCTGCCTCCGCCAGCTCAACTCCCGAGCCCGAGTCGGATCCTCGGCCCACGACGGCGATGTACAAAATGCTCAACGGCAACAATGCGCCCAACCCCGTCGCTGCTCTGTCCACATTCATCATCAACATGGGGATCAAGTCGCTCAACGAAGAAAACGCCGCCGGCGCGGCCGAGCTGTCGCAGGGAGGCAAAATCAGCGATGAGTTCCAGATCGCCGGCGCGGTCGGCCTGACGTTCGTCAACCACGACGTGGAAACGACCATCGACCCGACCGCCCAGGTGTCGTCCAGCGGGGCCCTCCAAGTCGGCAGCGATCTCCTCGAGAGCAAGCAGACGTCGGTGTCGGCGGCTGCGACTCAGTCCAGCTCATCGTCGCCCGATTACTTCTCTGTTGCGATCGGGGTCGGGCTCTACGACAACACGGCCAAGGCCACCGTTGCAGGCGGTGCGCAGCTCAACGCCGGCGGTGCCCTCGGGGTCGCAAGCACCGTCAGCTATCCAATCCTGCTGTTGAACCCGTTACTTTCGTTCAACCCACTCGACTATCTGACCAACGATTTGCCTGCCAACCAGAACCTTCTCGCGGACGCGGCAAACGGGACCCTCGGCTACTCCATCAATATTCTCAACACGTTTGCGGTGGCAACCGGCAATCCATCGGGCGCGGTCACGGGCGGTGTCTTCGCCTACGACCAGTACACAAACGTCTCCAACGCGACGCTCGAGTCCGGCGCTCGTGAATCAAGACAATGACGCGGAACAGGCGAGCCCCCGGTTCCGGACCGGCAATCAGTCCGTCTCGGTAACGGCAGACACCGACATGACCATGGTCAATGTGGTCGGTATCGGCACACTCACCTTGAGTTTCGCCGCCGCAGTCAATTCTTTCGACGACCTGGTCACTGACGTCGGTTCGCCGGTGAAGAATCTGCTCGACGGGGTCGAGGAGATTGTCACGCCAGCCACCGACTGCGCCTGCAATGGAATCGGCGCGTCGCTCTACGTCGACAATGTGAAAAACAGCACGATCGCCGATGTCGCCGCCGGCACCAAAGTCTATACCGGCGCGAGCTGGGCCCTCAATTTCGAGCCGGCCGCCGTCTCCGGGAGCGCCATCACGACGGGCCAGCCGTTGAGCGTCGCGACCGGTGCTCCACTCATCTATCAGACGAGCGGCACGCCCATCGGCGGGCTGGCGAACGGCACGACATATTACGCCATCGTCGATCCGACCAAACCAGACCAGATCGAGCTCGCCTTGACCCCGGAGGACGCTGCGCTCGGCAATGCGATCGCGCTCGTCGCAGGTCAGGGCATGGGGGGCCAATCGCTGGTCGCGCCCAGCCTCACCGTCGCCGCCAAGACCCCGGTCTTTGATATCGGTTTCGCCGAGGCCGGCGCGAGCTCCAGCGGCTTCGGGATTGCCGGCTCAATCACCGTCGGCCTGGTAAACAACACGACGCAAGCGATCGTCGAACCCGGCGCCCAGCTCATTAGCGGCGGGGGGATCGACGTCTCGGCCCTCGATGACCTGACGCGGATCGGCATCGACGGCTCTTTGGCCAAGTCGCAGAGCTCCGTAGTTGGGGTCTCGCTCGGCGTCAACGTCGTCAGCCGCGACACCGAGGCCTATATTGGCACGGGTTATTCGGGCGGCACGCTTCTGGCGGCCGGCAACGCCAACACGATCGTCACCGCGGCCGGGCCGATCGCCATCGGCGCCACCACCACCGGCAACCTGTGGTCAGCCGCGATCGCCGGGACCGACGCCGCCAGCTCTTCGTCCAACAACAACACAATTCCCGGAAACGGCGTGCTCAAGCAGTACGCCCCGACCCAGCTTCTGCAATTCATGGGATTGAGCCAGTTGGGGTCAGACCCCGTCCAGACAAACTTCGGCGCCGACGACTCTTCGCTCTCCGGCGCCGGTGCCGCAACGATCAACGTCGTGACCGAAGAGAACACACGCGCGTTCATCAACGACACCGGGACGATCACCGCCGGGCAGCAGCTTTCGATAGAAGCTGCGCAGACAGCTCGATCTGGCGCTCGCGGGGTCACTCGCCCTCAATATGAATTCAGACCAGGACTCCTCGACCGGGCTCGCCGGCGCCATCGGGGTCAACATCTTGAAGGCCGACGACCGGGCGTTCGTGGCGGCGGCCCAGGTCACCGCTGGTTCGGTCAACGTGGCAGCGGAGCGGTCCGGCGGCATCCGGGCCCTCACCGCCGGCGCGTCTGCAGCCACGGGTGAGCAGAGCACCTCCGTGGGCGGCTCGTTCTCTGCGAACGTAATTCTCGGCTCGGTGGTCGCCGACGTCACCGATGCCAACCTCATACTCGCGTCCGGGTCTTCGGTCACTGCCGAGGATTCCTCCGACATCTGGGCGATCGGCGGCGGGCTGGCCTATGGCGGCCAGACCGGGGTTGGCATCGGGTTCGCGGTTAACATCCTGGGGACGCCGGGTTCGCCTGACCAGACTGATGCGACTGTCTCCGGCTCGACCATCTCGATTGCCGATGGGACGCTCTCGGTTCAGGCGGTGAACGCCGACCCGGCCACCGACATTTTCGGCACTTCCGCCGACCCGCGAATCATCGCGTTCGCGGGGTCGATCGGCGCCAGCTCCAATGAGAGGCATCTCGGGCGCCGGTATGGTCTCGGTGAACATCCTCGCCACCGCGGCCGAGGCTTCGGTGACCGAGTCCACCGTCAAGGAGCCGGGCTCGAACGGGGACGTTTCCGTGGCGGTCAATGCCATCGATTCGTCCGGGATCGTGGCGATCGGCGGCTCGATCGCGGCCGGGGACGGCACGGGCTTGGGCGCGGCAATCGGCTACAACGAGATCGACGGCACCACAACGGCTGTGATCAACAGCTCAAGTGTCCACGTCGATGGTGGAGTGAGCGTGACGGCCCTTTCGGATGGAAGCATTCTGGGTATCGCTGTCGGCGTGGCCGGTGGCGGGGGCGAGGGCCTCGAGGCCGCGGGATCGGCATCAGTCAACCTGATCACCGACGTCGTCCAGGCCGTGATCATCAGCACGGCGAACCCGGCGGTGATCGCGAGCGTGATTGCCGGCGGGCCGATCCTGGTCGAGGCCAGCGACACATCCAGTATCATCGGGGCCGCGGGGGGGCTCGGGATCTCGGGCGGCGCGACGGCGGTCGGAATCGCAGTCACCTATAACCTGATCCAGAATACGATCGCTGCGTACACCGAGGATGCCGATGTCGAGTCGACCGGTGGGCGTGCGATCACGTTTGACGCCGACTCTTCCCCGGCGATCATCGGGGTCGCGGCCGGGCTTTCCGCCAGCGGGGGCGACTCGATCGCGGGAGCGGGTTCGGTCAACGTCAATTCGATCGCCGGCAGTGTGGACGCCCACATCGCCGACCAGGCAAACGTCCAGACGGCGGGCGACATTACGATCGTCGCTTCGCAATCGGCCCCCATGATCTCGGTGGCCGGCGGGATCGCAGTCTCAGGCGGAACGGCGCTGGCCGGTGCAATCTCGTACAATTACATCGGCGGCAGCGACAACCTGCTCAATCCCAACCTCCTCAAATCGAATTCTACCGCACCCGTTTCTCCCGAGGCCACTTCCACCAGTTCGGTCACGGCGTACATCGACAACGCGACGGTGATCTCCAGCCACGGCTCGATCAGCGTCGACGGCGGGCTCGTCAAGCCGGGCACCACGCTGGCGACCGGTGTCCCGCGCCGACCCGCCGCTCTCCGATCGGCCGGTCGCGCAGGGCACGACCGTGACGCTTCGACCCGTCGACGGCCGTCACGACCGGCGAGTCGACCATCACGGTCGCGTCCACCAGCGGACTGACGACCGGCCAGGCCGTCGTCTACCACAATGGCGGAGGGCCGCAGCCTTCTCACCCAGGTCAAGAATTCGAACGGACAATACGTCGACGATGCTCCGCTCCAGGACGGCGGCGTCTACTACGTCATCAAGACAGGCCCGACCACGCTCGAGCTCGATCCCAATCAAGCGGACGCCGAAAGCGCCAACCCGGCCGACGCCATCGTCTTGTCGACCGACGGGACGACCAGCACGCTTCAGTCGTTGTCGGTCTCGCAGATCAACGCCTTGACGGGCGACCAGAACCTGACCCTACCGCTGCCCGTGGACCTCGACACCCAGCTCATCAGCGTCACGGCCTCGGGGGGGGTGAGCCTGGGACGGGTATCGCGGTGGCGGGCTCCGTCTCGCTGAACTTCATTCGCAACAGCGTGGACGTCGGCATTCACAATGTCAGCACGCAGGTCAGTGCGTTTGATAACCTCACCGTAGACGCTGTCGACGCCTCCAAGATCATCGCGGTCGCGGGCGGGATCAGTGTCTCGGCCGGCTCGGTGGGAATCGGCGGCGCAGTCTCCTACAACGACATCCAGGACACAGTCTCGGCCCGGATCGGCAGCGCCCTGGCACCGACCGCCAGCGACCCGACGGCGGTCGAGTCCAGCGACGGCAATTCGGGGCAGATCTCGGCCAACACGATCGGCGTGAGCGCCACCACCGGCGCCGACATCCTCAACGTGACGTTCGATCTCTCCGCGGCCAGCGACGCCGCGCTGGGAGCGGCCGTCTCCGTCAACAAGATCGCCGATACCGCCGATGCCCACGTCGCCAACAGCCACAACGTCAAGGGACGACCGCAATCAGCTTCACCGCGGGGAACACCTCGAGATCCTCGCCATCGCCGGTTCGGGCGCGGGCTCGGGGTCGGCCGCCGCGGGGCGGGCGTGGGCTATAACGATATCTCGGACACGGTCCTGGCCTTCGCCGACAACTCCAGCCTGACAGCTCCGATCCCGGCCGTGGCCTCGAACGCACCTGGGCGGCGACGTCAGTTTCGCCGCGACGTCGTCGGCCACGATCGAGAGCATCTCGCTGGGCATCGCGGTGGGCGGCGACGCCGGGCTCGCGGGCTCGGGTGCGGGCAACCTGATCTCCAACTTCGTCGAGGCCCTGATCACAGATAGCTCTCAGGTCAACGCCGACGGCAACGTCACCCTCGCCGCCGACTCGAACAATAGCACCAGTGCCTACGGCGGCAGCCTCGGGGTCGGCGCCTATGCCGGCGTCGGCGGCGCGGTCGCGGTCAACCTGCTGACTAACACGACGCTCGCCGATATCAATGGCAACTCCCAAGTCATCGCGAACGGTCGCGGGGCCGGCTCGCCCGTTGAGACCTGGGGCGCGGTCCAGGGCGGAGCGCCCGCCGGGTCCGGCGCGACCGGCCTACTCGCCACCGAAGACGACCACGGCATCGCCGTCACCGCCTCGACAACCGAGACGTTGAACAACATCACGGCC
Source organism: uncultured Isosphaeraceae bacterium (assembly GCA_963850935.1). GTDB lineage: Bacteria > Planctomycetota > Planctomycetia > Isosphaerales > Isosphaeraceae > CAWFRS01. The sequence continues at coordinate 29,264 of CAWKNT010000008.1, read as the reverse complement.
GCCGCCGGCGGAGGAATGGTCGGGATCGGGCTCAACGTCCTCGTCAACATCGTTACCGACACCACCCATGCCACGATCGACGGGGCCGACGTCGAGGCCGACGGAACCGGCTCCTGGGTGATCGTCCGCGCGCACCAGGATACCGAGGACAAGAACTCGGGCGGAGCCCTGGGCGTCGGCGCCTTCGCGGGCGGCGCCGGAGTTAATGTCGACATCGTCAAAAACGATACCGAGGCACTCGTGACCGACAGCCAACCGGCAGCCGCAATCCCAACTGAGGTCAACGCCGGCAACGGCGTGGAGATCAGTGCCCTGAACCGGACCAACGTCACCACGACGGCGATCGGAGTGGCCATTGGGTTCGCGGGCGTGGCCGGCTCTGCCTCGGGAGTCAAATCCAGTTCGACGACCATAGCGGCCGTCGACGACGCCAAAGTCAACGCTATGAGTGGACCGATCGACGTGGCGGCCAATGACGCGGTTGCCGTCACGTTCATGGACGGAGCGGGCGCCGGGGGCTCGCCGGTATCGGCGGCGCGGTCGCCGTCGGAATCATCAACGACACCACGATCGCCGCGCTCGCCGGGGCCGGGACCTTGTCCGGCGGCGACACCGACGTCGAGGCCGACTCGGCCGAGACCCTCAGCACTCAGGCCGGCATGGCCGCCTTTGGCCTCGGTGCCGGGATCGGGGGCACCGTGGCGGTGATGTCGCTCTCGCCCACTACCACAGCATCGGTCGATTCCAAGTCCGATGTCACGGCTAACGGATCGCTGAACGTCAACGCCAATGACGTGCTTCAACTTCCTAACGACGTCATCGGCACCGCGGCGGTCGGCGGGATCGGCGGCGAGGGCTTCACGGTCGAGGTGATCACCGTCCATGATACGGTCGACGCCCACATCGCCGATTCCACGGCGTCGGGCGCCCAAGGTGTGTCCGTCGAGGCGAACGGTCAACGAACCTTTGATGCGACCGTCGTCGCCTTCGGGGCTGGCCTGGGTCGCCGGTATCGATGGCGCCGTCTCGGTGCTCACGCTCGGGGCCGACCTCGACAGCACTTCGTCCGGCCAGGTGATTCAGACGCAGAGTAGCGTCAACAACAGCCTCCTCAACTCCCAAGGTGTGTCCGGCCTCAACACCTCGGATAACAGTTCGCTGGCCCAGCCCGGCTCGATCGGGGCCCAGCTCCAGGAGGGGGCCCAAGCCAACCGGTTCACGGTCTCGCTGGCCAGTGGTACGAACACCATCGGGCGGGACCCAGGCCTATCTCGGCTCCGGTGCGAAGGTGAATTCCTCCGGGGGCGGGCTCACGGTTTCGGCCACCGAGTCGGTCAATCTCGACGACAAGATCGGTGGTGGAGCCCTGGGATTAATCGCCGCGGCCGGCGCATCCGTCGGGATCGCGAACATCAACAGCGACACGGAGGCCGACATCGCAAAGGGCGCCACGGTCTCGGTGGCCCGCGACGTCACGGTGAGCTCGACTTATTCCGACAACGTCAGCGTGAGCTCGTACGGCGCCCAGGGCTCGATCGGGATCGCTTTGGGGGCGGTCTATGCGTCGGTTGACGACACCAGTACACAGACGTCCTATATCGGCGGCGACGTGACCCGGGCGGATCAGGTGACGATCGAGGCCCAGGGGCCCAATCCGCAGGGCCTCGCGACACCACCACCCAATCACGACCTGACGACGTACGATTTCGGCTTCACCGGCGCTCGCCGCCGCGGCTGCGGCGCAACGGTCGGTACCAGTGAGAACACGGGCTCTACCTCAGCTTACCTGGACACCGGTGCCCAGCTCGGTTCGAGCGTAGGCGGCCTGGCCATCACCGCGACTTCGGGCACCCTCGCCACGACGAACATGCTGATCACCTCCGCGGCCCTCCTGGTCGGCGTTCGGGTGAACAGCGCGACCACCACGATCACGCCGACAATCTCCGCCTACATCGGCCAAGGCGACACGGTCAACGTCGCGGGCAACGTCGACGTCGCCGCGACCTCCGCGCTGGCCGAAGGGCACTCCGACGCCCAGTCCTACGGCGGCGCGGCCGTCAACGTCGGCGTGGGCACTTCCAGTGTCACTACCAGCCCGGTCGTCAAGGGCTACATCGACCAGAACTCCACGGTCAACGCCGGCGGCGACATTAGCGTTACCTCCACCGGCGACGACCAGACCTCACCCCCCGTCGACCCCACCGGTGCGTTCAATCCCTCCACCGCCGTCGACACCCAGACCGGCACGATCACGTTCCCCGTGGACCTGAGCGACGGTTCGCAAGTTCAATATCAGGCCGATCCGACCGCCAACAGCCCGATCGGCGGTCTCAACAGCGACCAGATCCAGTTGAACGTGGACTTCGAGCCCCGGAGCGAGGGCGACGCTATCTTGCTGTACAACGGCCAGGACTGGACTACGTACGGCTTCGAGCCAGGCCTCGTGTTCACCGTCACGGACCCTACCGACACAAAAGACGACGGTACGTTCACGGTCGCGTCGGTATCCCTCAATGTTCTCACCTTGACGGTGTCAAACGTGCTTGACTCCGCGCCGCTCCAGACCGCGAACTTCACTCTGAATCGCGTCTATCGCATCATGAACCCGTCGCTCACCGTGTCGGGCCTGAACTTTGCGAACTCCGCATCCGGCAATACCATCACCCGTACCAGCGGGAGCTGGGTGAAAGACGGGTTCGTGGCGGGCGAGCAGATCACGATCAGCGGCACCAATGACCGCGGGACGTATACGACTAAAGGAGTCACAGACAGCACGCTAACCCTGGTGAACGTCAACGACTTCCCCTGGACGCAGGCCGGCACTCTCACCAATTCCGTCACGATCACCTCGCAAGGGGCGTTCCGGTTTGGCGAGACGTTTGACGCATCGCAGGTGAACACCGCCAGCGACACCATCACTTTCGCGAGCCCGGACGATTTCCAGACCGGCGATGCCGTCCAGATCGACACCGAGGCCAACCCGGCCCTCGGCAACATCGACGCATCCCAGACGTATTACGTCCGTACGGTCGACGCTTACACCATCCAACTTTGCGCGTCGCTCGGCGATGCTCTCGCCACGCCCGACGAGGTCTCGCCCGGTGAATACAACAGCTCGACGAGCTCATTCGACATCCCCGAACTGGGGGTCAACCAATCGGCGCCCATCCCCGTCACGTACAACGCCCCCAGTCCGACGACGTTCTACGCCTCGGACGTGGACTTCACCTACGATAACATGGGAACGCAGTCGAACAACCCGGATATGATCTACGTGAACGGCAATGATCTCACGGATTACGAGACGGTCACATTCTCCTTCACCGGGCAGGTCTCTCCCATCGAGGGGTTGACCCAGGGAGAGCAATTCGGGGTCCTCATCGCCAGCACGGAAACGAAGCCCAAAACATCCCCCCCCAGATCTATGCCCAGAATATCCAGCTCTATGCCCTCAATGATCCCTCGATGACCCCGATCAAACTGACGACGGACCCCACTGCCCAGGGATCGACGATGACCCTCGTTGCCCAGGGCTTCGGCCCCCTGGTCGCTCACGAGAACGGCCAGCTCTACACCCTGGTCAACGGCAATACCTACCTCGCCGTCCCCGACCCGACCGCGACCGATCACGACGCCTACCAGATCGAGGACCCCGCGACCGGCGCCATCCTCACCGGGTTCAACATCGACCCGTCGGTCTGGAACCCGGCGGCCGTCCAGACGTTCACGGGCGGCGTGCAGGTGATCTCACCGTCCTCGGGCACGCAGAGCATCTACATCGACCTATCGTCCGCACCGGACCAGACTGACTACCTGACCGCCCCCGGTGGTGCGTCGCTGTCGACGCTCGGCCCACCGGCCGGCAGCGGGGACTCGACCGCGACGTCAGAAGGAGGCGGCGCCGGGGTCGGGCAATTCGCCTTCCCGACGTCGAGCCTGACGGCCCAGCCGGTCGTGTGGGCCTACTCCGCGGCCACGAGCTTAATCGCAGGCGGCGATGTGACGATCGAGGCAGCTTCGGCGAGCAACGTCACCACCACGATCACCAATACGGGCGGCGGGGTCTTGGCCGTCGGTACCGTGACCGCCACCGTGATCCAGGAGGCCGACACCGAGGCCTTCGTCGGTATACCGACCGGCCCAATCCCCGACGCCAGCAACGAGACCGTGAGCGCCGTTGACTTCACGCTGACCAGCTCGTCCAACCTCACCTCGTACGTCTCGGCCAGCTCGTCCGGAGGCGGCACGATCGGCGCCGCGATCGCCCACACGTCGGACCAGGTGAGCGAGACGACCTTCGCCCAGGTCGGCATACTGGCCGACATTACCGCGACCGGAGCTGTGACCATCGCGGCCGATGCGCAGAAGTCGGCGCATACGAGCGCCTACACCTACTTCGTCGCCGTCGGCGGCGGGGCCAACTCGGACGAGCAAAAATTCGAGAACTCCCCCTCCGGCGTGAACGTCGGCACGATGACCCCGTCGAGGGCTGTCGTCCTCGTCGGCAACGGAGCGACCCTCGTCGGCCAGACCGTCTCACTCAAGGCGACCGAGTCGAAATCGGTCCTGGAGTCGGATGCCAGCGCCACGGCCTATAGCCCCATCCTCCTGGGCGTAGACGTGGCCCAGGCCAACGCCAATGTCGTAGATGACGCCACCGCAGTAGTCCAGATCGAGCGCGGTGCATCGATCACCGGCACGCAGGGGGTCGACGTCCTGTCGATCTTCACCCCGGCGGTCGTCACGACGCAGACCAATGAGCTGGCGGTCGCGCTGATCCCAATTATGCCAAAGGATACTGCCAACACACCAGACTCGACCTCGGGCGACGTCATCGCGTCATCAGGCGCGACGGTGACGGCCGGCGTCCGATCCGCCTCGGGCACGCTCGAGCAGGTCACTCAAGACACGAGCGGCGGCGCGGTGACTAACGTCGCGCTCAACGTCCAGGCGTACGAGGTCGATGAGAAGGGCGATAAGTCCGGCGGGACCATCTCGTGGTCGGCCGACGTCGACATCCTCGGCGGCGGCGCGGCGGCCGATACACTTACCATCAACCAGAAAGGAACAATCACCCAGAATAACGGGTTCACGGTCGACGAGATCAACAGCTCCTATTACGAGGTGAACCCCGACAGAGCCCCGGGTAACTCAATCTATTTCTTCGGCGAAGACGAGACGACCAATATCATTACGGTGCCAACCTTCACGTTCGCCCCGAGCGTCATTTCCAGCATCACGATCAACAACTTCTCCGACGTTCGCCTCTACGTCGGCGACATCGACGTCACTGCCCTGGGCTCGCAGCCGGAAGTTTACCTCGACTCCCCGAACCAGGGCATCGTGAACGACAGCTCGGCCTTCAACTTCCACATCGCCACTTCCGAGGCCCAACCGACCCTCGTTGACATCGAAGACGACAATCCGAGCCAGCCCATCTTGGAACTGACCAATATCAATAACCCCATCGGGCAGACCATCATCAAGGACACTTCGGGCGCCGTTGTCGATTATCGGCGCGATCATTCGGACGAACTCGCTCGACGTCGTGGCCGGGGGGAATGTCGGTGCCGGCGCCTCTTACCCTGTCTCCGTCGAGATGGTCCAGTACCAGGACGACAGCGGTCAGAACCACGAGCCGTTGCTCAACGTCTCGGCCGGCGGCAACATCGATCTGGACGTGCGAGGGCGGCAGCGTGACGGCTCGGCGGACCCGGTCACGATCAATTCCGAGGGGATCGACGCGGGCGGCAATATCCTGATCGACGAGGAGCAGGGCCTCGAGGACGGCCCGGCGACCGGCACAGGCGGCGGCCTGCTCGTCTCAGCAACCCAGCAGGGCGAGATTGGGACGTACAACTCTTATTACTACCCGGACAGTACCGCTGCCTCTCCGACCGCCGTCGATGACGGACTCTACGGGAATATGAACGATACCTCGAATGTTCTGACGATTTACGACTTCACTGGCCGGGACGCGAATCAGCACTTCGTCAACCCCGATGGCATCACCGCTGGTGGGAACGTGCAGATCGTCCCCGCTCCGACCGCGTCGCAGCCGACCATCGACGTCGACGCCACGATGAATCTCAACCCCGTCGCAGGTTCCCGTGGCACGGTCAGCGTGATTACCAACGGGTCGATCGACCTCTGGGAGACCGTCGGGGCGATGCGAGTCGGGGGTATCTTCTCTACGGACAACCAGGGCATCACGCTCGTATCCGCGGGGCTTATCCCGTTGTTGGGGACCGGCGCCGACCTGGGCCACGATATCGATTTAAGTTCCGGATCCGTGATCGAGTCCAACGGCGCCGTCACCCTCGATGTTCAGAACGACTTCACCATGGCTCCCTCGGCGTTGATCGTATCGGGCACGAGCGTGACCCTCGAGACCGACTTCTTACAGATGGCCAGCAATGTCGGGCCGGGGAGCACGGTCGACATCGCCGGCGTCATCGACTCGCCGATCGAGGACATCAACCAGGATTATCTGGGCGACGTGCCGCTCAATGATACGATCGGCCTCACCAACGTGCAGGTGGGGACCGCCGCGACGATCACGATGGAGCCCGTCGCGAACGGCCAGACGGGCGTCGGGAATACGATCAACCTGGGGAGTCTCAGCCCGTTCAACGGCGGGATGTTATCCGCCATCGCCGGCTCGATCACGGTCCAGGGGTCGGGGCTCGACACGCTGAACCTCGACGACTCCGGCGATAACTCGTTCTGGACGGGGAACAAAGCGCCCACGATCACCGCGACAGATGTGACCGGCCTGGGGATGGGCACGCCGACCGGTGTCGCCTACTCGGGCCTGGCATCGCTGAATCTCGAGCTCGGCCACGCGGCCCAGACGATCAACGTCTTATCGACGCCTGCCATTCCCTGGCACCCGACGGCGGCACCACCTCCACGATCATCACCCAGGTCGCCGGCAACACCTGGAACGTCGGGAGCCTGGCGCCGACGATCACCGGCGGCGTCCTGGCCGGGATCCAGGGCCCGTTGATCATCGACGGCGGCGGCGTCAACCCACCCGCTTGACGGACACGCTGAACGTGGACGACTCCGGCTCGACGCTGGCCGGCGAGCTCGGCACTGCTCACCGACTCGACCCTTGACGGCCTGGGGATGGGGCCTGGGGGCATCACGTTCCACGGGATGGCCGCCTGAACATGACCTCGGGGATAACGCGACGTTGCTCCGGATGCCGAATCACCAACAACCTCCCCGCGACGACCATCGATCACAGGGCGGGCCCGTCGAGGACCGACACCTTCGACGGCCGACTGGGCCAACGACTTCAACGGCTCGCTGACGCTCGAATCGTTCGCCGACAGCTCCGCGCCGGACGGGATCTATCCTCAACGTGGCCGGCGAATTCGACGGGTCGCTCTTGATCGATTCCGCTCCGCCGTCCCGGCGAGATCCAGTCCTCGCCGTCGGCGGCTCGGTCGACGCGGGTTCCAGCATCACCGCCGGCAGCAGATCGACAATCTCTTCATCGGCGTGAACCTCGACATCAACCTGACCCTCCCGGGCGTCCCGGGTGCCCCGGCCGGGACGTCGCGGCCCTCGGGACCGGCGAGGATCGGCGGCACGCTGCCCGAGGGGATCACGCTCTCGGCCGCGCATCGAGTCCCTCGATCGTCGGCGACAACCGGCCACGCTCCCCGCCGGGCGCAAGACCTCGCGGGCAATGTCGTGACCGTCGGCAACCTGGGCACGCTCGATCGAGGTGTTGGGCTCGATCACGACGACGGCGACGGTCACGGTGGGCGGCAACCTGAGCACGCTGACCGTCGGCCCCGGCCAGCTCTCGGTCGGCCAGAACATGGCGGGCGTGATCGATGTCACGGGGACGCTCGGCACCGGCCGGATCGCCGGCGGCACGCCCGGCCTGTTCGAGGCCGGCCATGTCGGCACCATCGGGGCCTACGGCGGTTTCGGCCCGGTCGTGATGCACGTGATCGAGGCCGGCGTCGATCGCCGGGTCGAGGAGGCCGCGCCGGGCCAGTTCTACCTCCAGCCCGATGCGAACGACGTCGCCGGCCCGCCCTATGTCAACATCCAGTACCTCTACGAGTCGGCCGGATTCTCCAGCCCGCAGCTCAGCGCCACGATCACCAATAACGTCAGCACGGGCCCGACCAGTTCGACCTCAGCACGGTCGTCCTCCAGGACGGGGCCAAGTTCAACCTCGCCCGGCTCGATGCCGTCGGCGTCTCGGGCCTCCGCAACCTGGCCGTCGAAGGCGACCTCGTCCCCGGCGTCAGCGCCGCGGCGTCGAGCTTCTTCGCGGGCGACGACTCCCCGGCCGGCGTGTACCTCCCCCATGACGACATCGCGGGCGTCGGCATCCGGGACTATGCCCCCAACGGCTCGATCGTCGCCGCCGAAATCCAGGGTGTGGCCTTCGGCTCCTTCACCAACACCCAGGGGCAGGTCGAGCCCGGGTCCCAGGCGACCAGCGCCGACGCCGCCAACCTGCTCGGCCGCCGGCACGAAGATCGTCCCGGCCGGATCGGTCAACGGCCAGGCACGGAGACCTTCCGCGTCCCGTTCGCGGCCCTGCCCGGCCAGAGCGTCGCCTTCTTCCTCGACACGGCCAACAGTGGCGGCGCGTTCGACCCGAACGACATGGTCTTCACCCTCGAGAGCGACAGCGACGGCGTCAACGCCCCGCTGCTCTTCCCGGCCACCCGCGGGGCCGTGACCGCCATGATCGGCGTGAGCGAGCAGCCGACCGGCTCGGTGGTCCAGTCGGTCGACCTCTATGGCGACGGCGGGTCGATCTTCTCCAAGCAGTTCATCGCCCAGTCGGTCACCAGCACCGGACCGCTCGGCGACCTGACCGTGCCTGGCGAGCCAGGGCCTGAACAACGTGACGGCCCCGAGCATCTTCGGCAACATCGCCGCCGCCGGGCCGATCTTCGGCACGATCCAGACGACCGGAGTGCGCACCGATCCCGGTGACCGGCGCCACCTCGCAGATCCCCGCCGATCTCGGCCGCGTCTACGTCGTCCAGCCCGCCGGCCGGTCCCTCGCAGGCGTACGTCACCACCACGACGATCGAGGGCCAGGGAGCGGAGAGCTCTCACCGGCCGGATCATCAGCCGCGGCAACCTGATCAGCTTCGTCCGCAGCGACGGCGGCGGCCAGCGGGCTCATCGCCGCACAGGGCGATTTCGGCGCGGTGACGACGCTACTCGGGCACGCCGACGCGGGTCGGCGGATTGCTGGTCAACGGCGGGTTCAGCGGCCAGCTCGTCGTCCTGGGCAATGACTACGGCGACCTGACGTTCCATGGCGGCCTGAACGGCGGCCGGATCGCGGTCCAGGGCACCGGCGGCGCCGCAGTCCGGCATCCTGGGCAACGTCATCGTCGACCGGGGCCTCTACCCGACCGGAACGATCGGGCCGGGCTCGGCCATCGTCTCCGGCGGCGAGATCTGCGACGCCTCGTACGGGACGTCCCTGAGCGTCGCCGACGGCAACCAGGGGATCGTCGCCGCCGTCGGGCCGATCACGATCAAGACCGTGTCCTTTACCGCGACGGGCCAACCCAACAACTACCTGGACTTCGAGAACACCCCCTCGGGCAACACGATCACGCGCAATGACGGCGGGAGCTGGGTCGCCGACGGCTTCCTTACGGGCCACCAGATCACCGTCACGGGTGCCAACGCGGGGACCTACACAATCCAGTCGATCTCCGACGACGGCACCACCCTCACCGTGTCCAGTCGCTTTGCCCAGACCGGTGCGCTGACGAATCAGATCATCACCGTCCAGCAGGACAACAGCAGTACCTTGAAGGGTACGTCTTCAACGACGTCGGTGCGACACCGGGCAACCCCAACGCCGCCGTGATCGACGCCATCTTCACCGATGACGGACAGCCGCTCGGCATCGACCTCCCCGGCGATCCGCTCGGTGGCCTCGAGCTGATCCTGGAAGAACTGGCCGCCCTCACCGTCGGCCCCAACGGCAACCTGACCGACCCCAAGCGTTGAACTCCCATGTAGTTTTTGAACATCGACCCGCTTCGTGGGCGAAGCCCACTGTTACAGTACAGAGCCTCGAAACTCGGCGGCTTTCACTCAACCGACTCGGACTGCGATCGACTTCTTCTGAACCGGCACTCACTTTCCTCATGACGTGGCCGGAGGACGTCCCTCCGGCCACACGCGACCGGCTGTTCTTCCATCTACAGGAGAGATCCCATGCGAGCTGCACGCTCCCTCGCCACTTCGCCATCGCCCTGGCCCTGCTCGGCAGCTTCGCCACGACCCGCGCGGGCTCGGTGGTGCTCCTGAATAACCTCGATCAACCGCCCCAGCCCACCGCGTCGACCCCTTTCGTCGGCCAGTCGTTCATCTCCGGCGCCGCCGAGGAACTCTACGGTGCCCGGATGCAACTGTATCCCAGCGCACCACCCTCCTCGAAGATCACGCTCGACGTGGAGGCACGGAATGCGGACGGCACCGTGGGCCAGACGCTCTTCAGCGACTTCTCCTCGTCGTACGACACGACGACTGGCGTGATCACGTTCCTGGCGAATTCCCCATTCAACATGGCGGCGAATACCGGCTACTGGCTGGTCCTCTCCGACCCGACGAAACGGCATCGTGACCTGGGACTTCACGAGCTCGCAGGTCTACCAGTCTTCGTTCGGCTATGGCCTGCCCTCGTACAACACCTCGTATTATTCGGACCAGAACAACGGGATGGGCAAACGCGTTCTACTATCAGCCGTCGGAAGGTCCGCAGATGTTCCAACTGATCGCGGAAGCCACTAATGTCCCGGAACCGTCCTCTTTCCTCCTGCTGAGCATCCCCGTGGCGCTCATCCTGGCCGTGGTGTGTTTCCAGGGCGCCCGGGCATCCCAACTCCAGCGGCCGCAGGCCGCCTAGGCCACGGAAATGGTGTGCCCATGACTACCTTGACACGCTCGTCGACATCGCTCCCGGGTTGGGCAGGCTTCGACCCAACCGTGCGGCGATCGCGCGGGGAGAGCAGCCATGGCAGTCGCGAACGCGCCGAGCGTCGTTGACCAGGCTCAGAGTGCGCTCGGCGACGTGACGCTGACCGGCCAACTGGCGGCCGATTTGGCCGGTCTGCAACAATGACACTTATTTGCTATGGACCGGATCCGCAGAATGAAGTGCAGCAGCGCTGCCTGTCGTCGCTGCGGCACGGCGAAACATCGGGCTCTGGCGATCCCCGCGCGAGAGCAGGTAAGCGAACAGGTCGAGGATCTCGTCCTTCTTCAACGTGTTCAAGAGCCCCGACGGGCATCATCGAGACCGGCGACCGCTTGATCTCCTCGATCTGGCTGCGCGGCACGTTGACCATGTTGTTGGGATCGAGCATGTCGGGATTGATCATCAGATTGTCGCCGTGCAGATTGACGATCCGGCCGGTGATCACGCGGCCGTCGGCTGGTGGCGACCGTCACCGACTCGTACTGGTCGCTGATCGTCTTGCTGGGGACGATGATCGACTCGAGCAGGTCGCGGCGTGCTGAACCGCCCGGCGACGCCCGAAGGTCGGGCCCGAGGCCGCCCCCCTCGTCATTATAGCGATGGCATGCAAAGCACTTGGCGGCGGCGAAGAGGACTCGGCCGCGGTCGAAGTCGCGATCCTTCAGTCCGGTCTCGACGGCTGGCGCCAGCTCGTCGAGCGTCCATTCCTTGACGAAGGGACGGTCCGGCAAGGCTGACGTCGATGCCATCGATGCAGGCTTGGCATCGAGGATCGGCTTGAGCTCGGCCTTCTCGGCTTCGCTCAGATTGGCGATCGCACTCGCGCCTGATGTTCGCCATGAAACCGCGCAGGCTGTTGCCTCCCTTGAACTGGCCCGCCTTCGCGATCCACGAGAAATACGCCTGCCGCAGTCGCCGGCGTCCAGCCCGCCTTGAGCGATGCGCAAGGCCTGGGCGTAATGGATCTGCTCTTCCTGGGTCGGCGCTTGCTGCAAGCAGCGCGACGGTCTTGGCGGCGGCGTCCGGGGCCTCGAGGTAAATCGAGCAACTGGCACAGCTCGGCGTTCAGCTCGCGGACGCGGGATGGATAGTGCGGGTCGAACCGGGCGATCAGCTCGCTTTGCGTCGACTCATCGGGACGGCCGAAGCGATTCAAGACCACCTCGTAGACGCGCAGCAGGTCGAGCTGCTGGTCACGTCGAGCTGTTCCCAGGCGATCCGGTCGAGGGCCGACAGGATCCGGTCGCGAAGCGCCGAGGTCGCCAGGGGCCGCGTCTTTCTTGCGGTGTGCCGGGTCCTGAACACTGACGTGGGTCAGGGCCAGCAGGGCATTGAGCGTTGCCTCCGGGCTCGAAGTTTCGGCGAGGGCCTTCTCGCGCCATGACGACGGATCCTGAAACTCGATCGCCACCCGGGCGGCCCAGCGGATGAATCGGTCGGAGTGGCCCAGATAGGGCCACGCGGTCTCGACCGCCTGCGGATCTTTGTGGCCGTGGAACGCTCGAGCGTGTGCCGCAGGTCGCGCGCCGTCGCGGCAGCGGCACGTCGAAGTACTGTCCGCAACCGACGGACCATCGCCGCCGGCATAGGTCACGCGATAAAGCCCCGACTGCGTGTTCCGCCCGCCGACCGCGAAATACATCGCGCCGTCCTTGGGATTGACGACGACGTCCGTCAAGGCCAGCGGCGTCCCCGCCAAGAATTCCTCGAGCTCGCCGGTGTAGGTCGAGCCCTTGGGGGTCGAGATGCAGCGCATAGAGCTTGCCGTAGCTCCAGTCGCAGATATAAAGGGCCTCCTGGTACTTCGACGGGAAATTTGGCCCCGTAGCCGAAGGTCAACGCCGGTGGGCGAGCCGGGCCCGACGTTGACCACCGGCGGCAGGCTGTCGATGTAGTACGGCGGCCACTTGCCCGAGCCGTTGCGGTAGCCGATAATCGCCGCCGCTGGCGACGTGGAGCACGCGGGTGGGGCGGTACCACGGCATGTTCACGTCCCATTCCATGTCGGAGTCGTACGTGAATAACTCGCCGTCGCGGTTGAAGGCGATATCGAACGGGTTGCGATAGCCGATCGCCACCAGCTCCCAGTGCTTGCCGTCGGGGCTGACGCGGCAGATGTGGCCGCCGGGGGCCTTTTCGTTGGTCATGAAGCCGGCGCCGTCGACCATGCGCGGGAGCAGGTTGTCTTCGCCCCAGACGCGCGGCACCAGCGAGCCGTCGAGCTCGGTCAGCCGCGTGGCATTGCCGGCGACGACGTAGAGCGACTTGCCGTCGGGTGCCAGGATCACCGCATGCGGGCCGTGCTCGCCGCCGCCGTCGAGCTTGCGCAAGAGCTCGACCTTGTCGAGCCGGTCGTCGTCATTCGTGTCGCGTGACGCGATAGAGCCCGCTTTCATATCTGCCGGCCGCGGTTGACGACCACGTACAGGCTGTCGAACGCCCAGAGCAAGCCCTGGGCCTCGCCGATCGGCACGTCGATTGCCTCGACGCCGATCGCAGCGGTCCGCGCCGCCGATCGGCGGAAGCGTGACTGCGATAGAGCTTGCCGTACTGGTCCGAGACGATCAGCCGGCCCTTGGGATCGACGGTCATGTTTACCCACGAGCCCTGCGTCTGCCTGTGGCACCGAATAGATCAGGTCGACCTGAAACCCCTTGGGTGCCTTGATTCGGGCCGGCTGGTGAAGCCTCGTTTTGGGTGAGGGCCGCGCACGCGTAGGTGATGCGGTCGTGCACGTCGCTTTTGGCAGCCCGCCCCAGGTAACCGCGGTCGGCCAGCCACTCGTGCAGCCGGGCCGTCCAGGTCGTGACCGGCATGGGCCGATCGTTCATGCCGAAGCCGTGCCCGCCGCGCGCATAGATGTGCAGCTCGCCGGAAACACCCGCCTTTTTCAGCGCCTGATAAAACGCGACGCAAACCTGCCGGCGCACCGCTTGTCGTCATCGGCGACGGCCAGAAACGTGGGCGGCGTGTCCTTGGTGACATTGAACACGGCCTGCCGCATCCCGGGATAGATGAGCATCAGGAAATCGGGGCGGGAGCTCAGGCGGTCGATCGGGTCGCTGGCGTCGGATTTGCCCGCCTCAAACTTCGTGCCGGCCAGAATCGCCAGCTCGCCCCCGGCGGAAAAACCCATCACGCCCACGCGAGCGGGGTCGATCGCCCCATTCCTTCGCGCGGCTGCGCACCAGGCGGACGGCCCGCCGGGCGTCGGCCAGAGCATGAACGTCGACCTTGTAGTTCGACCCTTCCTCATTCGCGAGCCGGTACTTGAGCACGAACCCCGCCACCCCCTTGCCGGCAAGCCAACGGGCAACCTCGTATCCCTCGTGGTCGATCGCCAGAAACGCGTGGCCGCCGCCCGGGCAGATCACGACGGCCGCGCCGGTGGCCTTTTCCTTGGGGGCAGAAAGACGGTCAGCGACGGCTCGTGGATGCTGGAAACCCGGCGATGCCGCGCCTTGCTTTGGCCCGATTCGACAACTTTTTCTGGTGTCTTTTTGCCCTCTTGTCCCGGAGCTCCATGCGGCCAGAGCGGCACCACGTTGGACTCATCAGCCCATGCCAGGCCAGGTAACAACAACACGGCCAGGAGCAACCCGGGAACCTTCATGTCGTCTCTCTCCAACAACATTGGGGAATCAAGGCGGGCTGGATCGGCAAGTCACGAACGGATTCGATGGTGCTGCCATCGAGGATGAAAGAGTGGCGTTGCATTTACAATAGACGGCAGATGCGCAACCACATCTCTCATTTTGGGAGGATTACCGCAGGGATGCAACAGATTCGCAGTGCCGCGTCCTGGGGTGGTGAAAACGTGGGCTTGATTCAGCAAAATTGACCTGGACCTTCGCTCGGCCTTTTTTTGCGCGTCATTCGTCCAGTATAAACCCAGGAGAGAAACACGGATCTGAAAATCGCAGCCCGTCGGGCCAACGTCCGGTACGAGTTAACCCGCATTGCAATCGGCAAGGGGCGACCGAAGGTGTTCGATGATGAATTCCTGCTGAATGTATTGAAAAAACAAATTTTGACGGGACCGGCCTCTTGATTTCGTTGTACGTATTGATTTAATAGGCGACGGTCATGCTCGAAGACGTACGTTTAATCGTTGACGAGGGCCGGCGCAATGCAGCGACCTTTCAGGCAAATTCCAATTCGCACCGGTCCCTTCTCGAGCGTTGTCGCGACTTCCTGTCGAATCACCCGGTCTGATGCGGAGCGGATGAAGCGCACCGCGGAATCTCGACCGCCTGCCTCACGAAGAGCGGGCTCGAGGCACATGATTTTCGTGCGACCCTGAGCCAGCCGTTGGCTCGTCGTGGATCACCATTTCACACGGTCGGGGCAACTGTGGACCAAGATGCTATGCCCAAAATTTCTTCTATATATATAATATAGGTCGTTACGAGTTATCGAAGCATGTGATCAACGTTCGCACCATGGTTTCGCCAACCCCAAAGTGAGCTGCACCATGAGACGTCCCGAGGGCTTCACGTCGCGCCGCCGCCGTTACCTGGCCAAGAAGGTCGATCGTCTCGATCGGCTCGAGAACCGCACGACGATGACGGAACCCATCTCCGCCATCGGCTTGTTGATGGGCTCGCTGCGCTGGCTTGATCAGCTCGGGATCGTGGACAAGTGAATGCTGGGCAACCCAGTCAGCGGGCTTGCCCCACTCGACCAAGTGTCGGCCCCGGGGCAGGCGCAAGCGCAGAAACCGCCTGCGGCGCTCGATTCATCCGATTCGATCATGGCCGGCTATCAGCCCGACCGTTCCGCGCAGGCCGGAGGGGGGGGGGTGGGTCCGTGCCGACAGCGGCTATCGAGGCTTCCACGAACAATGCAGATGACTTGCTGACCTTCAATACCCCGTCGGAATCAGGATCAACCGAAACGGGGTTCAGCACTCCCTGGCAGCCGGCCAAGGGGCCTGGCGGCGGCGCGGCCTTGCCGCCGCGCGGCGGGTCGGTGGGTGGTCCGCGCGGTTCCAGGCCGGCGGTCCGTGGCTCCATCGCGAGGCCCACGCTGCCGCCGTCCATACCCTCTGCCCACATCGGCGGCAACTTCGCTCCATCACCATACGTGCCGCCGATCGGCGGCGCCGGCAACGGCCACCACGCGTCGGCGGGAAGTCAGCCAGGCGCACCTGCCGCTCCAGCCGGCGGCACTGGTTCGAGCGCTCCGGCAGGCTCAGCGCCAGCCGCCGGCCCATCGGCTGACGACTCCGGCGGCTCTTCGTCCGCGCCTACCGGCCCAACGATTATCCCCGAAAACCCCTCGTCGCTCCCTTACACACCCCCGGTCATTACCGACGGATCCCCGCCGCCGCCCGGAGCCCCTGCGTTCCCTCTCTACACACTGGACTACATCCAGGGAACGGTCCTTCTGCCGAACGCCGTGCAGCTCGCGACACCGGGCGGAAGCATGGACCTCCGTGCCCAAGCCACCGGCACAACAGGCGTGACTTATTCTTGGAATACCAGCGGTTTGACAGCGGCGACCGGTATCGCCGGCGCCAGCACTTACGACCTGACTTTCTCCTGGTCGAATCACACCTCCGCGGAACTTGACTCCGTGACGCTTACGGCCACCAACAGCAGCAGTCAGCAGGTTGTGCAGACGTACTATTTTGAAGTTCCGGCGGCAAGCGTGTCCAACAGCCCAAGCAGTGCAAATTGGCCAACAACCCTCGCCCCCAACACCGTCAGTCTCAACGCCACTGAATGGGCTAGCCAGTACGTCAGCGTCAATTCCAATTCGGGGGCACTCGACACCGAGATCGACTTGCCCAGCTATAACCCGAATGTACCTGCACTCGCATTAACATATGACTCGCTTACCGCGAATCCTTTGCCGATGATCGTCGTCGAGCATCCGCTCGACCCGACCCAGGCTGTCCCGACCAAGGTCAGCGCCCAGTTGACCTTTGACGGCACCGCGGGAACGACCTATTACTTCAACACCAGCCAATGGACGCCGGGCGACGTCGAGCAGATCGCGCTTCAGGCGACCAGCGCCAGCACGCTGGCGACCGGCCGGTATAGCTATTCGGTGCAAGTCGTCGATTATCGCACGACCAACACCACCACGACCTACACCGGCACGGCCACCGTGATCAACCAATCGTCGAGTGCCTTCGGCGACGGCTGGACACTCGAGGGCCTGGAGAAGATCACCCCGGCCACCGATAACAGCGGCGTGATCCTCAGTCTGGGAGACGAAGGCGCGAGCCTGTGGTTTGCCGGGCAATCCCAGCGTGGGCGGAACGTACACCACCCCGCCGGGTGACTTTTCGACGCTCACCAAGACCAGCACCGGCTATACCGACGTGCTCCCGGACGGCACGCAGATCACCTTCAATTCGTCAGGATATGAAACGGCCACGATCGATCTTAATAATCAGCACATCACGTATTCGTATAACGGCTCGAATCAGCTCACAACGATCACGGACAACTACAACAAGACCACGACATTCACCTATAGCGGCAGTGATCTGTCGACGATCAAAGACCCGGCCGGTCGGTTGACGACCTTTACCTTCTCGGGCGCCGATCTGGCGGCCGTACAGCAAGCTGACGGCACCCATATTTCATACCTCTGTTCGGGGCAACCTGGAAGTCACTTTTTTTTCAAAGAGCAGCCCTGCTGGGTTGCCCCGCGTGGCAAGCACGGCCGGCGCACGGCGGCTTGAGCGCGTGGACTGGCCACGTGCCCTGTGAGTGAGCAAAGGCCGCGCGACGCGGTGCGCCGTGGATTCGAAACGCTTTCGAGTACGAACTCCAACCCTCCCTCCCGCCTTCGCCATCGCCTCGCCCTCAACTTGGCGGGGCGAGGCGATGGTGCAGGCGGGAGGGGGACCTCCTGTCGAGCCGGAGCTGAGCTTGCTTACCTGTCTTTCTCTCGCTGATCCTACCGGAGCCTCTTCACTTCTCACTTCCTGGGCACGACTTGTCGCTGGTCCAGCGAGGTGACGTATGGCTCGGTTCCGCTCTGACGGACCATCCGCTTTTCACCCTCGGCGAGCGGCTTGCGGCTCGGCATGCCCTGGCGATCGTAAACTTCATCCAACGAAGGAATCGTCCGGCTTCCGCCTGTTCCCAGCTTGGAGACAGCTTTGGTTCCCTTGGGGCTGCCTCCCTTGCGCTTCACTCCCGTGGCACGCACCCTCAGCCCCGAGAGCTTGGCGTCGGTGGATCGAGGCGTGGCATAGCGATAAGCTTCTTTATTCTTGAGCATATGCCACGCTATCGTCACCAACTTTCTTGCAGTGGCCACCACTGCTACGTTGCGGTTCTTGCGTTTTTCGAGCTTGCGAAAGAAGGCCCCCAGTGGTCCTGGATGCCTGCTCACGCTCTGCGCGGCCTGGATCAAGAGCCAGCGCGCTTGACTGGAACCTGCCTTGGTGATCGGCCCGTTGTAGCACTTGCCGGCCGACTGCTTCACGCTGGGTACGAGCCCCAGATAACTCGCCGCCTTGTCGGGTTCGGGAAAGCGTGTGATGTCGGCGAGCGTGGCCTTGAGCGTCAGCGCGATCGTGTAGTCGACCCCAGGCAAGGTCATCAAGAGTTGAACATCGGGGTCCTCATAGGATTCGTTTATAATCATAAGATCTATCGCCATGGAATGCTGGGCGATTGCCTCAAGGAGGCGAAGGTCGGCGTCGATCAAGTCTCGGTCCAATGGGTCAAGTTCAACGAGCTTGAGCCAGGAGAGTCCTTTTTCGGTAAAGAGTCCTCCCGCGGGTGCTTTGACCAGCCGGCGTGCCAGTACCGAGTGGATTCTGTTGCGGATGGCCGTACGCTGATTGACCAGGGCCGTTCGTCGGGCGGCCAGGGCCCGTTTGTCCTCGATGTCGGGCGTGGGTACCCAGACGCTCGGGAGGTAGTCGCAGCGGAGGAGCTGGGCAAGGACCCGTGCGTCGACCTTGTCGGTCTTGATATTGGCCTCGGCGATTGCCTTGGTCTTCATGGGGTTGGAGACGACGATGTTGGCGACCAAGGGCTTGACGAGTCTGACGAAGGCCCAGGTGTTGCTGGTGACTTCAACTGCGAGGTTGTCGGTGGGACGGAGATGAAGGGTGGCGAACTCGCGGATGGAGTCGGGGTCAACGCGAAAGGAACCGGATTTGAGCGACGCACCATCATGCGAGAGTATGTGAAATGTCGCGGTCTCCTTATGCAGATCGATGCCGACGAATCGCGGTTGCTGTTGGTCGCGAGGACGAGGGGCGGAGGCGCGTTTGGCCTTGTCCCTGATTTTGGGTTGAGTTTTGACCGAGCTCATGGCGAATAAACTCCATGAGGCACTTATCCCAGGGGTGGCCCCCTTGTGCGTTAAGCACGTGAAGGTGGCCGGTGGGCCGAATCGACACCTACCTCTTCGAGCTCGAAGCTCAACCGGATTGGTCGTAAGGGCGCTCAGATACGACAGCGGGCTCAAGACCCATAAGTGTAATCGAGCGGCCCTTAGACGATCGGCCCCTGGGGAAGGCCTTGTTTTGGTTGAAGAAGAAAAACGGAGAAACGTGATCGTCTAACCCTACATCCGGTTAGACAGAGCATCGGCAAAATCGGCGTGGCTCTTTCGACGTAGGCAGAAAATGAACTGGCTACAGGCGAGAGAGTGAGAATTTGAGCAATCCCGGCAGCGCCGGTCGCATCCGGAAAGCAAGGCAAGATCGAGTACTGAACTGACTTGGAAAAGCCTGCGCCCATGGGCCCGATCCAGATAACCGATGACTAATCACGTGCGACTCTCCCGAAACATACCAGGTATGACAACGGCGGCAACTTGAAGACCGAGGCGACGTCGGGCCCGGGCACCGGTCAGCCGTCGGTCACTTTGACGTACAGCTACGATCCCTCGCACGACCTGATCAGCATCTCGGACAGCCTAAGTGGAAGCGGGGCGACTGGCCAGGGAATCACGACGTATGTTTATGACAATGCATTGAGATTGGGAACTATCACGCAGTCCGCAGGAGGAACGGTTAAGGCGGAGTTACTTGATACCTACGACCCCGGTGGACGCTTGATCGAACAGACAAGACCTCTGGTGCCAAAAACCTATATCACAACATCCTATACGTATGATGCTGCGAACGATCTTTTATCGGTTCAGAACTCGTTCGGATTTGGAGACAGCTTTCAACTACAAGGTGAGTCGCAGACAGCCAACACTGCCGGCCAGGTTCTGTCCGAGACTTACAACGATGGGACCAGCACGAACAGCTACACCTACCTCTGTTCGGGGCAACCTGGAAGTCACTTTTTTTTCAAAGAGCAGCCCTGCTGGGTTGCCCCGCGTGGCAAGCACGGCCGGCGCACGGCGGCTTGAGCGCGTGGACTGGCCACGTGCCCTGTGAGTGAGCAAAGGCCGCGCGACGCGGTGCGCCGTGGATTCGAAACGCTTTCGAGTACGAACTCCAACCCTCCCTCCCGCCTTCGCCATCGCCTCGCCCTCAACTTGGCGGGGCGAGGCGATGGTGGAGGCGGGAGGGGGACCTCCTGTCGAGCCGGAGCTGAGCTTGCTTATCTGTCTTTCTCTCGCTGATCCTACCGGAGCCTCTTCACTTCTCACTTCCTGGGCACGACTTGTCGCTTGTCCAGCGAGGTGACGTATGGCTCGGTTCCGCTCTGCCGGACCATCCGCTTTTCACCCTCGGCGAGCGGCTTGCGGCTCGGCATGCCCTGGCGATCGTAAACTTCATCCAACGAAGGAATCGTCCGGCTTCCGCCTGTTCCCAGCTTGGAGACAGCTTTGGTTCCCTTGGGGCTGCCTCCCTTGCGCTTCACTCCCGTGGCACGCACCCTCAGCCCCGAGAGCTTGGCGTCGGTGGATCGAGGCGTGGCATAGCGATAAGCTTCTTTATTCTTGAGCATATGCCACGCTATCGTCACCAACTTTCTTGCAGTGGCCACCACTGCTACGTTGCGGTTCTTGCGTTTTTCGAGCTTGCGAAAGAAGGCCCCCAGTGGTCCTGGATGCCTGCTCACGCTCTGCGCGGCCTGGATCAAGAGCCAGCGCAGCTTGACTGGAACCTGCCTTGGTGATCGGCCCGTTGTAGCACTTGCCGGCCGACTGCTTCACGCTGGGTACGAGCCCCAGATAACTCGCCGCCTTGTCGGGTTCGGGAAAGCGTGTGATGTCGGCGAGCGTGGCCTTGAGCGTCAGCGCAATCGTGTAGTCGACCCCAGGCAAGGTCATCAAGAGTTGAACATCGGGGTCCTCATAGGATTCGTTTATAATCATAAGATCTATCGCCATGGAATGCTGGGCGATTGCCTCAAGGAGGCGAAGGTCGGCGTCGATCAAGTCTCGGTCCAATGGGTCAAGTTCAACGAGCTTGAGCCAGGAGAGTCCTTTTTCGGTAAAGAGTCCTCCCGCGGGTGCTTTGACCAGCCGGCGTGCCAGTACCGAGTGGATTCTGTTGCGGATGGCCGTACGCTGATTGACCAGGGCCGTTCGTCGGGCGGCCAGGGCCCGTTTGTCCTCGATGTCGGGCGTGGGTACCCAGACGCTCGGGAGGTAGTCGCAGCGGAGGAGCTGGGCAAGGACCCGGGCGTCGACCTTGTCGGTCTTGATGTTGGCCTCGGCGATCGCCTTGGTCTTCATGGGGTTGGAGACGACGATGTTGGCGACCAAGGGCTTGACGAGTCTGACGAAGGCCCAGGTGTTGCTGGTGACTTCGACGGCGAGGTTGTCGGTGGGACGGAGATGAAGGGTGGCGAACTCGCGGATGGAGTCGGGGTCAACGCGAAAGGAACCGGATTTGAGCGACGCACCATCATGCGAGAGTATGTGAAATGTCGCGGTCTCCTTATGCAGATCGATGCCGACGAATCGCGGTTGCTGTTGGTCGCGAGGACGAGGGGCGGAGGCGCGTTTGGCCTTGTCCCTGATTTTGGGTTGAGTTTTGACCGAGCTCATGGCGAATAAACTCCATGAGGCACTTTCCCAGGGGTGGCCCCCTTGTGCGTTAAGCACGTGAAGGTGGCCGGTGGGCCGAATCGACACCTACCTCTTCGAGCTCGAAGCTCAACCGGATTGGTCGTAAGGGCATCAGATACGACAGCGGGCTCAAGACCCATAAGTGTAATCGAGCGGCCCTTAGACGATCGGCCCCTGGGGAAGGCCTTGTTTTGGTTGAAGAAGAAAAACGGAGAAACGTGATCGTCTAACCCTACATCCGGTTAGACAGAGCATCGGCAAAATCGGCGTGGCTCTTTCGACGTAGGCAGAAAATGAACTGGCTACAGGCGAGAGAGTGAGAATTTGAGCAATCCCGGCAGCGCCGGTCGCATCCGGAAAGCAAGGCAAGATCGAGTACTGAACTGACTTGGAAAAGCCTGCGCCCATGGGCCCGATCCAGATAACCGATGACTAATCACGTGCGACTCTCCCGAAACATACCAGGTACGATAACGCCAGCCGCTTGTTGCGCAGTCTGAATTTGAGCTCGACGAGCACGACACTTTCGAGCTTTTCCTACGCGCTCGATGCTGTCGGCAACCGCCAGCGCGTGGTCGAATCGAGCGGCAACCGGGTGACCTGGAGCTACGACAAGACCTACCAGCTCACGAATGAGCAACGGAGCGGATCAAATAGTTATAATTTTACGTACACATACGGCCCGCCCGGCAACCGAACCGTCGTGATCAATGGCGGCGTGCGGACGACCAGCACCTACAATCCGGCAAACGAGCTGACGAAGAGTCAGTCGGCGGCCGGCATCACCACGTACACGTCCGACCTGTCAGGAAACCTGCTCACCAGCCATAATCCGTCGAACCAGCGAACAACGAACACCTGGGACTTCGAGAACCGCTTGACCCAGGTAGTGCTGCCATCCGCGATCGTCGACTCCTTCACCTATAACGGCGACGGGCAGCGAGTGCAGAAGATCGACTCGACCGGAACGACGAAACACGTCTGGGATGGGCAGAATATTTTGCTGGAGACGGATGGAAGTAATATCATTCAGGTAGTTTACACGCTGCAACCAGAGCTCTATGGCAATTTGGTCTCCCAACGACGAAGCGGTGTGAGCTCGTTCTACCTGTTCGACGGCCTGGGATCGACGACTCAATTGGCGAATAGCACGGGGTCGGTGACGGATAGCTATCTATACGATTCGTGGGGCAACAACCTGCTGACGAGCGGGTCAACCACTAATTGGTTTCGGTATGTCGGTCAGCTCGGATATTATTATGACACCGACTTGTCCGGATACCATCTCCGTGCGCGGATCTATGATCCGGCTCTAGGCCTGTTCCTAACGCGCGACCCTGCTGGCATGATTAGGAACGGGGCGGCAATAAACCTGTATCGCTACGCAAGAAACTCGCCGCCTCGATGGAGTGATCCTAGCGGGCTGGTTCCAATTCTGGTTCCGATCTACGCATGCTGCTGCATCCCGTGCGGCGCGGGACTCGCCTTTTACATCACGCCTTGCGCCCTCGTGTGCAACGGGAATGGTGATTTTGGCGCCTGTATGAGCGGCTGTGTTTCCGAGGCTTGGCAGAATTCGCCGGAATACACGCGAAACACCTTACGGTTCTCGTGCGGTTGTTGTGGTGCAGCGCTTACGGCTGACCTTTGCATTGGCTTAATTGGCATTAACCCGATTAAAGGAGCGCTCCTATGCGGGGCACTCATAGGGATTTTTTTCCCGTTTGGCCCGATTGGCCGGTAGGCCCATTCGGCTCTTATCCGCAAGCGGGTTATCTCCAGTGTCGGCAGGGCCGGCTCGTGGGGGCGAAGCGCACAGCATGGGGCCCGCTTCATGTGCCATCCGGGGCGACCTGATGGGACCCTCGGGGGCTTCGCACCTCGGTATGTGCCCGTATTGCGGGGGCAAAGTTCGCAGGTGAGACGTCCGTGCTCTGGAGCCCGGACCAGAGAATTGTAAGAATCGACGGGTTCCCAAATGCAGCGATCATTTCTTTCCCGCAGAATCGATTTGAGCTTGCGGATTTGGGCCGCCATCGGAGCGGCTGGAGGGGCGGCCATCGGAAACGCGGCTTCGCTATATGGGGAGGGCGTGGGATTCAGTACCTTTCTCGCGTGCGTGTGCGCAGCGGGAGGAACCGGACTGCTTGTAGGCGTTTCGGCGTGGCTGCTTTCGGCTCACCATAAGTACTGTAGGTCCTTTCGCAGAGTATGTTGGATAATTTACGGTCTTGCGTTCATTACGGTTTCGTGTCTAGGCTTCTGGGACTCTGGGATTTGGCGGTTGGCCAGGGACGAATTGGGCGTGGGCGCCGCCCCCGTATGTATCGCCTTGTTTTCGGCGCCTCTCTGCCTTGCCGTGGGAGCAGTTTGGGTAACCGTCCTGGCCGTTCGGGACATGCGTGATTCGCGACAATTAGAATTCCCCCTGACGACAATTAAAATTCCTGTAGTCCAATCCAGCGGGCCGGGGCGGCTTCGCGGTGTCGGGCGGCTTCGCGGTGTCGGCGGCTTCGCGGTGTCAGCCTTCGGCGGCTTCGCGGTGTCAGCCTTGGTTTTAGCCTCGGCGGCTTCGCGGTGTCAGCCTTGGTTTTTCGCTTGACAGGCGGCTTGGTTTTTCGGCTTCGCGGTGTCAGCCTTGGTTTTTGGTTTTTCGCTGGCGGCTTCGCGGTGTCAGCCTTGGTTTTTGGTTTTTCGCTGTGTCAGGCGGCTTCGCGGTGTCAGCCTTGGTTTTTGGTTTTTCGCTGGCGGCTTAGCGGTGTCAGCCTTGGGCGGCTTCGCGGTGTCAGCCTTGGTTTTTGGTTTTTCGCTTGACAGGCGGTTTCCTGACCTTTAACCTCTCGAAATCCAGGGGGTCAGACCTGAATGGCACGAGGTTAAGCGTAAACCCAATAGGCGAGAGGCGTTGGGATGGTTAAAATGGAATTTCAGGAGGTGAAGTGTACATCTGAATTCATAATGGCATTCGCGAGAACGTCTTGAATTGCAGCCCGATCGATGACTGATGCCATGTTCACGCATTAGTCTAATTGGTTTTGTCGTTTGCCACAACTTCTTCGCCCACAGGCACTTATTCCTTAACCTCGTGCCATTCGAGAATTCAGACACCCATCAAATCATCGGTCGAGAATTCAGACACCCATCAAATCATCGGTCGAAGCAAGGAAAAGTCGAACGATTCGCTCGTCAACGCGACCCCGGGAAATTCAGACATCCATCAAATCATCGGTCGGAGCAACGAAAAGTTGAACGATTCGCTCGTCAACGCGACCCCGGGGCCACGGGTTGGCGCGCGAGCCGGCCGCTCGTCTTCGAGTGAACGCGTAATGGAGATGTCTGTTTACGGCTCGGCGTCGAGGCCAGTGGCCTACACAAAGGCGGTTCGAGCCGCCGCCTTGCCCTGGAACCAGCGCCGCGAGCGGCGCGCCGCGGCATCGACGAGCGAGCTCGATCGCCCCGCCGCCTGCTTGAATAGTCGACCGAAGCCGCGCACCGTTTCCACCCAGTTCGATCGATTGAGCCCCAGCCGGTCCACGATCGGGGCCAGGTGATCCGGAATCGCCCCGCGCTTGTCCGCGCGGAGTTCCCGCCCCGTCCAATCCAGCAGCATGACATAGTGCTCGACCTGGATCGGCAGGAACCCTTGGTCGGACGCCCTCACATGCAGACGCCGCGGGGCCTCGACTGGGGCGGCGACGCCAGAGGTTGGACCGGAATCGGCGGAAGGCTGGGAGCCACCGACCGCGTCCGCGACGGCGGTCGCGATTGGCCCGGCTTGTGATGCCGATTCTTGCGGTGGGGAGGCGGCACTGACGGCAGTCGTGGACGCGGGCTCGGTTGCCGTTTCTTGCAATGTCAGTTCACAGAGCCAGGCGTCGGGGCGCTCGCAGGTCTCAAGCGAGCTGTGTTCATCCTTTGAAGTCAATCTGGTCGAGGTCTCGGGCATGCTCCGGATCCGGTCGCGGCCCGAGGTATATGCCGATTCCTCCGGCGTCGTCGCGAGCCCGGCCCGGATCGGGTTGAGGTCGACGTAAACGCTGCACGCCAAAATCGCCGCTTCATCGAGCAATGCCACCGATTTGAAGCGGCCGGCCCAGAATCTTCCGCTGGAACCGTCCTCGTGATTGGCAGTCTCGGGCGATTTTCTCGCACAAGCATCTCATGAACCATGACAGGTTGGCGAGACGCTTGCGCAGTTCCGCCAGCCTTTCGGAGTTCGCCGTGAGCATGGCCAGGTCGTGCTCGCCGGGCTCGACGGGCTCACCCGTGGCATCGTCGCGGGGCGGGAAAACTCTGCACCATCGCAGGGCGATCTCGTCGGCCGACCATTGCTCGGCGATGTCCGGTCGATTGCGGAGCACGAGATGGAGATGGTTGCTCATCACGGAATAGCCACAAACCTCGATGGCGAAGAGCCCTGCTAACTCACGCATCCGATCGAGAATCCACTCTTTGCGGTGACTATAGTCCTGCCCGGTGTACGGGTCGACGCCACAGAGGAAGGCCCGTCGGACGCATCGGGCGATGCAGTGATAAACGCCGACCTGGTCTTCAACGACGATCTGGCGCCGGGCGTATGTGGGCATCAGTGAGACTCCTGAAACAGCGGCGGGCATTCGCGGCCGAGATCATGTCCACAATAACAGTAATGGACAAAAGTACCAAATCGTCCTGCCGTGTCAAGTACCCCACGAAAAAAGACCGCCCGCGCGGCGCTGCTAAACCTCCTGGTCTCACCAAAAACTTGGGTGTCTGGAAGCCCACAACCCGTTTAAGTATGTTGGTAAGGTTGGCTATTACTATGACCCGGATCTTGTAGAGTACTACCTTAGAGCAAGGACCTATGATCCAGCACAGGGCCGATTCCTCTCCCGCGACCCATTGGGATTAGATGAAGAATTCATCAGCCACAATCTTGGATTTACCGACAACAGCTATTCTTACGCTGTAGGTAATTATGTCAACGCTCGCGATCCGTCCGGCACTGCAGTACAATTCTATTATCGATGTGGCGTGTGCCCCGGATGCTTTGGAGCATTGGCGACTTATGGCGGGTTCTGTGCCAGCGGATGTCAAAACGCACCGCCAAATCAGTTCAACAGTTGCTTTCGGGATTGCGTCAAAGATGCATGGGGGAACACCCCGCCATATGCGCAGGATTGGGCTCACAGCCTCCTGTGCGCTTTGCAGCGCACCGTTGTTGGTCAAACTTTGCACCTTTTACTTTACCAAGCCACACACGGGACTGCCGCCCCTTCCCGTCGGTCCATCGCGAAATCTGTGCATCATTTTGGTAAGTATCATTCTTGGCGTAGGCGGGGGCGTGGTAGCACAGTAATAGTAGAACTGACACGTAGCAACGAAGAATATTCGTAGTGGAGACAGATAAAGTGGATACATCAGGAGATGACTATCCAGAAGGGGCTGTTCGAGATAATGGAACGTCGAATATGCTCGACAGTCTGATTCCTTGCAGCTGCCTTTCGATCGGAATGATAGTAGGCTGGATATCGGGCGGTTTGGTCGCTGGGAACGGACTGAGTTGGCTGGCGATGGGAATCGGTGGTGCATTGCTTGGCGGCCTCGGCTGGTACCTGCGCCTGACATACCGTCCCCATGTCGGTGATCGCAGCGGCGCATTGCGAATCGTCTTGCTCCTATTGTTCATAGGCGTTTACGGGTATATTGCGGATTGGGTTGGTGGTCGAGGGCTGGCTTTCGTGGCCGTGACGATCGTGCCGATAGTCATTTACTTCACCTTTGTGACACTGTATACCTTACGTCGCCGCGCCTGGAGCAATAGAGCATGAAACCGGGAAAGGGGACAGGAAAGGGAACATTGCTAATTTAGTTCTATGTTTGGATAATATGGAGGAGAGAAAGGGAGAAAGGGGACATTGCTAATTTAGTTCTAGGTTTGGAAAATATGGAGGAATCAGCGCATGCTTGAACCCCGGTGACCGTGCCATGCCCCGAACCGCTCGATCCTGCTTGTGAGGTTACTCGTATCATGTCCTCAATCGGGGGAACGCGCGGGCGATGGTGTTTCACAAGCCCGACGATTGCGACGGGTTCCTCGACCTGATGGCCGAGTCGAGTGTTCGCGCTCCGATCGCATCCTTGCCTAGTGCTTAATGCCCAATCACTTCCACCTGGCCCCCTGGCCGCGCCAGGACGGCGATGTCAGCCGCTGGATGCACTGGCTGATGACCACACAGGTGCGTCGCTACCTGACTCGTTATCGATCCAGCGGTCACGTCTGGCAGGGTCGATTCAAAGCATTTCCCATCCAGGAAGATGAGCACCTGTTCTCTGTCTTGCGCTACATCGAGCGCAATCCTCTGCGAGCGGGTTCTTCTCCTGGCGAAGGCTCTGAAACTCGAGTATAATCTCCGTCCCCGGGGACGACCCAGGGGAACCAACCGCCCACTAGAAACAACACTACCTAGTTTCACCGAACATCGCTTATATTTAGGGATGTCCCCTTTTCCTTTTCCTACCTAGTTTCACCGAACTTCGCTTATATTTAGGGATGTCCCCTTTTCCGACGGCGCCCTCCTGTCCTTCGCTGCGTGTACTCTAGTCTGCGTTCTTGTCGCGAGGGAGATCCCCTGTCCACCGCCGCCGCCGCCGCCGCCGTGCTAGCGGAAAGCATCTCGACTCTAATAGGCGAGAGTGTGCGCACATGAGTAAGACGCAGTTGTGGCCAACGGTTGTATTCGTCCTAGTCCTGTTCGTGCCAAGTGTTTTTATTGCAATTCGGAGATATTATTTCCCGCCGACGTTCCGGCGTGACAGACCTACGTGGGTGTTGCTGTTCGGAGTATTTGGCCCGGCGATCATCATTGGCATCGCGGCCGCTGTGGCTTGGTCGCTCCAATCAATTTGGGCCGCCATCGTGGGAATTTCCTTATTTCAATTAATCCGCTTGGTCCGACATCGCTTGTAATGATCTGGGACGAGTTGCAAAAGTTGCAAGGACATGCTTGCGGTCGAAGGACGTCGCCGCTTCTCCATGCGGCTGGGTGGTTCATTCGAGCGAGGGCGCGCCTCGCGGTGAGGCACTGAAGCGAGCGACGGCGCGGCTCAAGCGGACCTGGCCGCGCTCGATATTGCACTCGTGACGTGGTTCGACGACTTGTGCTGAGATATGCTCGACCAGGGCCCCACTCTCGCGTTACAGCAAGGCAATCGGGCGGCGACAATCCGACGTCATCAAGTTGTCGCGTCAGCGGGCCGGACAGCCGGCAAGGTTCACCGGGCGCCGCATACCGAGGCGTTGGCGGCTTCGCGGTGTCTGGCGGCTTCGCGGTGTCAG
>CAWKNT010000007.1:0-217171 GCA_963850935.1 uncultured Isosphaeraceae bacterium | reverse complement strand
CATACGCGAAGGTTGGAGCTTGCAAATGACCCGATCGCACCGTCGCCAAAACGACCAGCTTCGGCCAGTGACGATCGAGCGGGGGTTTGTTCGTAACAGTCCTGGCAGTGTATTGTACCGCTCGGGCGAGACGGCAGTGCTGGTGACCGCCAGCATTTCGGACAGTGTGCCGCCGTTTCTCGAGGGCAAATCGATCGGCTGGCTGACGGCCGAATACTCCATGCTCCCCGGAAGCACGCCCACGAGGATTCGCCGCGGCACCGACGGCCGCGCCACCGAAATTCAGCGCCTGCTGGGCCGCAGCCTGCGTGCCGTCGTCGATCGCCAGGTGCTCGGCCCGTGGACGATCCACATCGATGCCGATGTTTTCAACGCCGACGGCGGCACACGCACCGCCGCAATCACCGCGGCGTTCGTCGCCGTTGTCGATGCGGTCCGATGCCGATTTGGCGCCGAACTGTGCCGTACGATTCTGAAAGACAGCGTGGCAGCCGTCAGCGCTGGCATTGTTGCGGGAGAGCCCGTCCTCGATCTCGACTATCGCGAAGACTCAACCGCTGAGGTCGACTTCAACGTCGTCCGCCTGGGGAAGGGTGGCCTGGTCGAAGTGCAGGGAACAGGAGAAGGGGGAACCTTCTCACGGGAGCAGCTCGATACGCTCATGGGACTGGCCGACCAGGGGATCAGTCAGTTGACAGACCTTCAGCGCGAGTCGCTCGGCAACGATTGGCCCGTCGAGATGTGAGGGTTCCCCCCGCAGCCGGGCTGTGCGCCGTTCGAGCTCGAAAACGACCTGCGCCGGCCACTTCGGCCGTCGGAACTAGCCTCTTGATCAGCGCGATTATGCATCTATAAGAGACGCACTTCGTTTAGAGTTGTTTTCAGCCACATCTTCTGTTCACCGAATACGCTCGACACACGGACCTGGGCAACGGAGTGTCGACGTTCGCGAGCGAGCGTGGTGTTGGGACGGCAACCCATGGATTTCGATCCCGCAGACCAATTTCGGCGATTGAATCGGTTATCCGTCGAGCATCGCTTCAAAGCGATCACCGAAATCCTCGAACGAAACCGCGAGCGCCGACGACATTCGCGAAGAGACGGCTTCGTCGGCAACGCGTGCCGGAAGTGGAATATGAGCCGGCTGATCTGATGCAAAGCGCCTCCCGAACAGCTCTTCAGGATGTCCTTGAAGGCAAGATCGGCAATATCGATGACGAAAGTGGCGTGCTGAGGATCGTGCGCCGAATCATCGCCGACAAGGTCGCGGCAAAATTGAAACAGATCCGGACCGCCAAGCGCGATCGTTTTCGACTTGCCAGGCTAGCCGGCCGCCGCACACGGACGTCATCGTTATCACACGAGTTCTCGGACGGGGAACGCGAAGATCTCAGCGACGAAAGGATCTTTTTCGTAGCCGTTCACGGCCGCCAGAACTGCTCTTGGCTGATTTGGCGTCAGCCGATAGCTTGTCCTCATCATGGACGATCCCCAACCGGGCGGCTGCCCACGATGTGCTGAGCTCGAAAAGAAGATCGCCGAGCTCACCGCGCGCCTGGAAAAGCTTGAAGCCGAGCTCGCCCGTGCGAAGAAGAATTCGTCGACCTCGTCCAAACCTCCTTCCAGCGATATCGTCAAGCCGCCAAAGCCTGCCCCCAAGGGAAAAGGTAAGCGCAAGCAAGGAGCGCAACCGGGACACCCGCGTCACCAGCGACCTCCCTTTTCCCTCGACGACATCGACAAGGCGTGGGAGTATTCCTGGACGGCTTGCCCTGATTGCGGTGGCCACGTCGAGGTGAGCGACGAACTGCCTCGGATCATCCAGCAGGTCGAAATCATCCCGCGTCCGATCGAGATCAGCGAGCACCGCGGCATGGCTTGCTACTGCCCTCACTGTAAGAAAACGCACTTTGCCCCAATCGATGAACCGGTGGTCCGGGCGGGTCTTGTCGGACCGCGTCTGAGTACGTTGGTGGCCTATCTCAAAGGTGTTTGCCACTGCTCATTCTCCACCATTCGCAAGTTCTTGCGTGACGTCGCCTGCGTGACCATCAGTCGTGGGCAACTTGCTAAGCTCATCGCCAAGGTGAGCGGGAGCATGAAGGAGACATACGAACTGCTGTTGGGCATCCTCCCGGACGAGTCGTTTCTGAATGTGGACGAGACCGGGCACAAAGACTGCGGCAAGCGCATGTGGACTTGGTGTTTCCGAGCCCCTCTCTTTACCATGTTCAAGATCGCACCGTCGCGGGGCTCCGAGGTCTTGATCGAGGTTCTGGGCCGAGAATTTGACGGCGTCCTGGGATGTGACTACTTCAGTGCCTACCGCAAGTACATGGGCGACTGCGGAGTGCTGGTGCAGTTCTGTTTGGCCCACCTCATCCGAGATCTGAAGTTCTTGGCCGAGCATCCCAATCCCAAGAATCAGTCGTACGGTCGTCGAGTTCTGGAAGCTGTGCGTACGTTGTTCGATGTGATCCATCGCCGCGACCTCACCAAACCCCAGACGTTCGCAGCCACGCTGGAACTCCTTGGCAAGGCGTTGTGTCGAACAGCCGTCAAGGGCGTGCCCAGTACATCGGAGGCGGCAAATCTCGCCCGTCGCTTCAAGAAACACGGTGCGAGTTACATCAGGTTTATAACAACGCCGGGCATCGAGCCGACCAACAATTTGGCCGAGCAAGCGATTCGCTTCGTGGTCATCGACCGACACATAACCCAAGGCTCGCGAAGTGAAACTGGCCAGCGCTGGCTCGAGCGGATCTGGACGATCATCGCCACTTGCACCCAGCAAGGTCGCTCGATTTTTGATTTCCTCCTCGAAGCCGTCCGTGCCAGCTTCCATGGCGAACCAGCTCCCACGATAGTCCCCAACACCAGTTGATCGACGCGAAGCCGCGCTACTACAGTAACTCAGGCAACCCCGAAGGCGCGCTCGCGTACTCCGCCCGAACAGGATCTATTCAGGGGCGTGAACGGCTACGTGTACTCTAGTCTGCGTTCTTGTCGCGAGGGAGATCCCCTGTCCACCGCCGCCGCCGCCGCCGTGCTAGCGGAAAGCATCTCGACTCTAATAGGCGAGAGTGTGCGCACATGAGTAAGACGCAGTTGTGGCCAACGGTTGTATTCGTCCTAGTCCTGTTCGTGCCAAGTGTTTTTATTGCAATTCGGAGATATTATTTCCCGCCGACGTTCCGGCGTGACAGACCTACGTGGGTGTTGCTGTTCGGAGTATTTGGCCCGGCGATCATCATTGGCATCGCGGCCGCTGTGGCTTGGTCGCTCCAATCAGTTTGGGCCGCCATCGTGGGAATTTCCTTATTTCAATTAATCCGCTTGGTCCGACATCGCTTGTAATGATCTGGGACGAGTTGCAAAAGTTGCAAGGACATGCTTGCGGTCGAAGGACGTCGCCGCTTCTCCATGCGGCTGGGTGGTTCATTCGAGCGAGGGCGCACTGCGCGGTGAGGCACTGAAGCGAGCGACGGCGCGGCTCAAGCGGACCTGGCCGCGCTCGATATTGCACTCGTGACGTGGTTCGACGACTTGTGCTGAGATATGCTCGACCAGGGCCCCACTCTCGCGTTACAGCGAGGCAATCGGGCGGCGACAATCCGACGTCATCAAGTTGTCGCGTCAGCGGGCCGGACAGCCGGCAAGGTTCACCGGGCACCGCATACCGAGGCGTTGGCGGCTTCGCGGTGTCTGGCGGCTTCGCGGTGTCAGCCTTGGCGGCTTCGCGGTGTCAGCCGTGGCGGCTTCGCGGTGTCATGGCGGCTTCGCGGTGTCAGCCTTCATGGCGGCTTCGCGGTGTCTGGCGGCTTCGCGGTGTCAGCCTTGGCGGCTTCGCGGTGTCAGCCTTGGCGGCTTCGCGGTGTCAGCCTTGGTTTTTGGTTTTTCGCTTGGTTCGCGGTGTCAGCCTTGGTTTTTGGTTTTTCGCTTGGCGGCTGGTTTCCTGGCGGCTTCGCGGTGTCAGCCTTGGCGGCTTCGCGGTGTCTGGCGGCTTCGCGGTGTCAGCCTTGGTTTTTGGTTTTTCGCTTGGCGGCTGGTTTCCTGACCTTTAACCTCTCGAAATGCCACGAAGACTGCGACTCGAGTTCGAAGGCGCCATTTATCACGTGATGACGCCGGGGAATGCCCGCCAGAAGATCGTTCGCGATGACGCGGATTGACTCCGGCTGATCGATGGGCTCGAGCAATCCGTCGTCCGGCACGGCTGGGATTTGCTTTGTTACGTCGTCATGGGAAATCACCTTCATCTCATGGTCAAGACCCCGCGCCCGAATCTCGGTGCGGGGATGCAGAGCTTTCTTTCAGGCTATGCGATCTGGGCGGGGCGACGTTGGCGGCGACTGGGCCACCTGTTCCAAGGGCGGTACCGCGCTGAGATGATCGAGGATGAGAGCTATGACTGGACCGTCGAAGTCTCGCCAGTTCGATACAGTCCCATCCACCGGTCGCCGAGGCACGACAGCTCTCCGGCCTCGACCCGAAGCGGATCTTCGCAGCCGTCACGTCTTTTTACGGGTTGGACGACGTGGCACTGTCGCGGCGTCACGACCCCCATTTGGCGCGAGCGGTCGCGGCGTGGCTCTGCCGCCGGCACACCGAGGCGTCGCTACGCGAGCTCGCCGCCCCGTTGGGACTTTCGCGTCCCGACAGCGTCCCCAACCTTACGCGTCGGATCGAAAGGCGGCTGAAAGCATCACCCGAATTATCCAACGATCTGGCTGATATCCTGAAACGGGCGAGTTCACCAGACGTCGGCGTCCATCAGCATAAAGCGAAACGCACAAAGTCTTCGCGGCAATTGACACGATCGAAGACCAAAAATCAAGGGACACCGCGAATGAAAAGGTCCCTTGCGGCAAATTCACGGAATCTGATCGTGCGGGTCGGGGGCTCGGTTCTTGACCTTGGCCATTGCACGCTCGAACCCCTCACGGCTCCCTCGTTTGGCTCGTCCTTCCAGGTATTCCTCTGTTAAGAGTGCCGCCATTTTCTCCGCCACGGCCGTCGCGACGAATTGATTGATCGAGATGCCTTCTCTCGCGGCGAGAACGCGAACCTGCTTGTGCAGTGATTCGGGAAGGCGCAAACTGAGTGTACTCATGTCAAGACCTCGATCAACCGGAGAAAACCGTGCGGGGTCATCGTCTGCAGACCGAATCGTTCGGCTCCAGAGAAGTCACGCTTATTATAAGTGATGATGAAGTCGCAGCCGCCCTCGACGGCTAACTCCAGCACGAACTCGTCCTTGGGATCACGCAAGACGGTTCGCCACAGGAAGAAAATTCGACGACGCTGCGCGACCGAACAGAGATAATCGAGAACATCGTCAATCTCCTGGTGAGAGAGTCCAAGTTTGTCGGACTCACGCTTTAGGACATCCTCATATTCCAGTACCAAAGGTACTGATAGATTGATCTGAAACCGATCAGACGCTCCCACTAGCGAAAGCAGCTTGTGGGAAGCGCCTTGATTTGAGAGTAACGCCGAGAAGACTACGTTCGTATCCAGTACAACCTGGTACGGCTCCATTCCGGTATTATAGATGATACCGCAACGATGGGCAACGCCAACCGCATCAGCGAACATCATGGTCGTCGTTCAATCGCCACGATCGGCCGAAATTGCCGCGATGAACCCGCGCTCTGGCTCATTTCCGCCCAGACGTGAATTCTCGGAGAATTCTCGCAAGGCAGTCAACAGCTCGCAAAGTCCAACGTCGGTTGCTAACCAGACCCAAACCGCCGCGCCTATTTCGTCAATCGCGTCGGAATCATTTCCGCCCTGGTTAGGGCCGGCTTGGCTGATCGATCCCGGCAAACGCGGAGGCGCGGGTCGTTTTGGATCTCGATTAGTTGATGCACCGAATCCGGGGCATGGGCGGGATCTCCGCCGGATTGACTACCAAGGCGGAGAAAGGAGGACATACATTGCGTGCGCCAGCACCTCCGGATTGGCAGATGCCGCAAACGATCCTAACTCGCTTATCTGACCATGAGACATCATCTCGTGCTGCGGGGGCGGTTGTCCAATGCGATCGATCTTAGCGTCGTCACTGGACGCAGGATGCGCCTCCTTCCGCCTGTCCTTCCGGCCCAGAACCCGCCGCTCCTTCGAGTTCATTGGCGACGCCAACGGCCCGTTCGACGATCAGTCGTTGAAACGGAACGAGGCGATCGAGAAAGACCCCTAAACACCGTCTGGGCCCGCTCCCGCGCCGCCCGAAGGAACGCCGTCCTAGTTCCGTTTTCCTTTTGAATCCGCCGCTTCACGCGGGGAGACCGGGGAGACAGCAGGAATTACCGGGCTAGCCGTGAGGGCCGATCCGACGCCATTCCCGTTGCCCTGCCGAACGGCCGGCGGCGCGGCGGCGTTAGCGGCAACGGCTTGCTGGATGGCTTCCATGGCGTGCTTAGCGATCGTTTCGGTGAAATCGTGCAAATCAGGCGGGGTTGGCTGATCGACGAGATTGAACCCTGACTTTTCGGCCACCAGCATGTTGAGCAAGAGACCAAAGACCCCGTTGCTCGCGATCGCACCCATGCCAGCACCTGCCTGACCATCTCCGGCCCCAGTTCCGGTCCCGCCACCGGCCGAGATGAAAACCCGCTCGGGGACCAGGGGCTGGCTGCATCTGGCAAGGTTTTGAGCGGCTATCGTCAGGGCGTACAAACGCGGGTCGGAGAATGAGCCGATCTTGCGGAGCAAGACCGAGGCTTCGGAAAAACCCTCCTGGAGAATACGCGCGCCCTCGCCGCGACCGGCCAGAATGCGTTGCTGGCTTTCGGCTTCGGCCGTCACGACCAATTGCTCAGCCTGTTTACGAGCCCTTGCCAACTGAGCCTCGGCCTCGTTTTCGGCGATTTTGATCTGCACCAGCGAGTTCGACAGTTGCGTTTGCATCTGCGCCTGGGCTTGGGCCTCGTTCAGTATGCGCAGGTTTTGGGCGGCGGTGACTTGCTTCGAGTAGGTCTCGACCTGCTCGAGCGAGAGCTGTCGCAACCGCAACTGTTCGAGGAGCGTCTCGATTTTTCCGCCGGCCTGCTGCGTGTCGGGCTTACCGATCAAGACGTCGACGCATTCGATGTCGAAGTTATGAAACTTGCGGCCCAACTCGTTGCTGGATTCGTTCTGGATCGCGTCGCGATCTTGCAACAATTCGAGCATCGTCCTCTTATGCGCGACGTCGCGGAAGTAGGCGCTTAGCATCGGATCGAGCGTCTGCGTGATCAGTTTCTTGACATCGCCGAATCGCTGGATGACGTTCGGGGCCTTTTGATAGTCGATGTGGACGACGACCGAGAGCGGCAAGGTCGGCTCATAAGCATCTTTGGTAACCAGGTCAATCGAGCGCAGGCTCTCGTCGTAACGATGCGCCTCGGTCCGCCCGGTCACCCAGTGCAAGACAAAGTTGGTGGTCGGCACAACGACGATGTTGCCGGCATACGTATTGAACGCGTACTTGCCCGGCCCGAACGGTTTTTCCTGGACGCCGCGCTCTCCTTCGGCGACCCGTTCGCCGTGCCGGAATCCTTGGCCAGAAAGGTCTTGTCCGCTCCGTCCGTAATAGCTGACCACCACACCAACATAGCCGATCGGGACGATTGTCTTGGGGATCGATTCGATGCTGGCAAACCAACGGTTGATGAAATAGGTGCCGTCGGTCAAGGGCACATACTGCAAGCCGCGGCGGCCGCCGGCTCGAAGAAACGCCTCAGGATCCTGGAAGTTGTTGTGAAAGTCTTTGTCGTTGCGATCTACGCCGACCGCTGGCGCGATAATCTCACCGGGCGGAAGCGAGGGACCATCGTGCACGGTCACGATGCCGATGCTGTCGACAATTGTCTTCTTGTCAGGATTCAGCGGGTCGGTGGCCTCGATCGGACCGCCGATGATCACGGGATTGAACCCTTCGTTCTGGGACAGCTCATTCTGCCAGTTGACCAGGGCCTTGAGCTCCTTGGCGCCACCGGCCTCGAGGCGGTAGACCGTGTCTTCGGTCATGACTGTGAAGAGCGCGATATTGATCGCGTACACACCTTCACGCAGGATGGCTCGCTGACGGCCTCTCTGTCCGACGACCGGATCGTGCTCGGGGCTCGTTGGTTCGCCGCCCAAGAAGCGACGGGCGTCCTGGAAGTTATTGCACGGCACAATCTGTCCCAGCGTCTGGCTGGGCAAGAGTGCCTCGCCGTCGCGAGCGTAGATGTAGCCGATTTTACCCTGGGGTACTGAGACCAAGGGCGCCTTGTGGATGCGATACTGCCACCGCCACAATCCGAAATGCAATCCACCTCGCAAGACCTCCGCCTGAAATCCGGCCTCGCCATCAAGTGCGATGATCCGGCCTTCAGGGACAGACCCCCTCGTCGACCAGAGCTTCTCGAGGATCCCTACGCGGTTGTTGGCGATGTAACGCAAGCCTGCCAGCTCGCAGGCCGCGATCACCAAGAGAACTGCCCCCACCACCCACACCAAACCAGCCGGTAATTCGGGCAATGCCCCCCACACAGGCGGGCCGAACGAAATTGCCGACAAAAGCGATGCCACGTGCTCTACAAGTGGCGAGCCCACGGTGAACTCCTCTCGTGAACCAGCGCGAAAGAGCTGCCCAAAACGGAACAACCCGAGATGAGTCTCAGCTCGCTCGCAGTTTTCCCGATCATCCGGGTGCCGGAGGTTGGTTCAGCCCTCCGAAGCGCGAGTCTATTCGCTGCGGGGCTAAAATATTGCAAGAAATCCCCTCGGCAAGTCTGCGCGGGCGGGTGGGGCCGTTGACGACGCTGTCAGCGCTGCTCTACTCTCGATTGCATGGGTTTTGAAGTGGAAGTCAAATACCGCTTTGTCCATCACGACCGCTTGATCGCCTCGCTGTTCGAGCGCGGAGCCATTGCTGAACAGGCAATCACTCAGGCGGACATTTACTTGAACCACCCCGCACGCGATTTCGCCGTCACAAACGAAGCATTTCGGATCCGCCGCATCGGGGAAGAGAACCGAATCACCTATAAAGGGCCCCGCCGCGGTGGGCCCACAAAGACGCGCGAAGAAATTGAGATCGAACTGACGTCGGGCGAAGAGACGTTCACCGAATTATTTCGTTTGTTTGAGTGCTTGGGCTTTCGACCGGTCGCGACAATCCGGAAGTCGCGCACGCCATTTCACCTCACGCGGGACGGCCGGCGACTCGAAGTGGTGCTCGACAGAGCCGAAGGCCTGGGCGACTTCGCCGAGATCGAGACCCTCGCGGGCACCGAAACGGACCTACCCTCCGCCCAGGCCGCCGTATTGGCGTTGGCGAATGAATTGGGCCTTACCGAAGTCGAGCCGCGATCCTATCTACGGATGCAGCTGGAGGCGAACAGAGAAAAGGGAAGGGATTCTGCTTCGAATAAGCAATCAACACCTTAGTAGTCGAGGCATATTCGTTTATGTCGACCCGCAATCTATCCCGCCAAGCAGGATTCCGAAAGTGGCTTTGGCGTGGTGCGATCGCGCTGGCGATTCTTGTTTCTGCGTGGTTGACGGCGTCCGCAACAGTTGCCTATCGGCTCACGCATCGTCATCGACCACGTTATGAAGAGCCAATTCCGCCGGTCTCATGGGGACAACTCGAAGACCACCGCATCAGAACGAGCGATGGAGAGGAACTCGGCGCCTGGTTTTCGCGCGGCGGCGACGATTCGCCGAGCGTGCTCTTGCTGCACGGCACGTGCCGGTCCTGATTCTCGCCGGCACTGCCGATCGTCTCGCCCGTCCGTTCGAGGCTCAGGCTCTCTTTAGCCAGATCTCGTCGCATGGGAAGCTGGTTTTCTTTCCGGCGCCGGTCATCAAAACCTGCCGGAATCCGCGCCCGGTCTCTTCAAGCAAACGCTGCTGGAATTTTGCGGTGAGATTCGGGCCGGGGCACGGAGTAGTTCCAAGCATGGGTAGGCCCGGCGATTTCAGTGAGTCGTGCAACTCATGCCAAGACGGTCGAGAACGAACGTTGCCCATCATTCGAGGGCCCCGCTACTTCTGACTAGACCACAACGTCCAGGAAACGCACTTTGCTGTCTTGCAGGCACAAACCAGACGCGTCGAGAAACGTAAGTCGTTATTTCAGACACACTTCGTTTTATGCGCCCTCCTCATACGGTGGACGGGCCACTTTCGAATGACGCGCGGTCCATTAGAGCTAGTCAGACCACGTCGAATGTGGTAAAAACTCCGCGCTCCCAGGGACGGGATGCGAACACACATCTTTTTGCTCGCGGGGAATACCGGCTTCGATCGGCGCATGACAAACCGCCCTTCGACCGGTCGACTTGATTGAACCATTTCCGCAGGACTGAAGCGTGACCTTTCAAAAGAAGCTCCGCGCCATCAATCGCCGCCGGTATGTTCCTTCTGCGGAAGGACTGGAAGGTCGCGCCTTGCAAGCCTCGACTGGCCTCACGTTGTTCGGGGCTCAGCTCACCAGCAATTTGAATGTGCCGATCACGTACGAACAAAAGGCCAAGCGAATCGAGCACCTGCCGTATTATCTCGGCCAGATCCACTCGGGACGGTTCCTACCCAATGCTGAGATCCAGGAGATCCAGGGCGCGTTGTTCAACATGATGGACTCGATCCAGAAACCCGTGCCCCAAGTTCTCGACAACTTCAACTATCAAATCCGCCAGGTAATGCCCAAGGACTCACTTGCGCCCGCCGACATCGCGGTATTAAACCACGGGGTTGCAGCAGTTCTGCGCAACGCCAAGGCGCCAGAGTCGTCGGTCACAGGCATCTCGAATGGCGCTCCAGACACTGATGTCGCAGGTCGACACTGCCAGCGTCATGCCGGTGTACCTGGCAAGCAACGACGCCACGCTCGTCCTACAAACCGCCCTGGCGATCGGCCGGCCCATGCCTCCGCCGCAGCTTCCGAAACTGAAGAGTGACACTGGAATCAATGCCGGCCCACAGCACTTCAAGACGCCGCTCGAGCGCCCAATCCTCGTGGGCACCTACCATTACCACACCGCTATCCAGGTCGTCACATCCGAAG
Source organism: uncultured Isosphaeraceae bacterium (assembly GCA_963850935.1). Taxonomy (GTDB): domain Bacteria; phylum Planctomycetota; class Planctomycetia; order Isosphaerales; family Isosphaeraceae; genus CAWFRS01. Next base: position 206,130 of record CAWKNT010000007.1, on the reverse strand, counting down.
GCGTTGTGGTCGGTCAGAGTTTTGCCGCCCGGAACAACAACTACAAGGTTCAGATCACGACGCCCCAGACCATCGGCGTGCACGAATACCGGCTTCAAGCAGTCGACACAGTCGGCCACATCAGCCGCATCGGTCCTCCATTCTTGATCAAGATCGTACCAAAGCAGCATCAAACGACCGCCGTAGGCAAAGCCACGCCCCAGGGACCACTCGCTACGGCGAACTAAGGATCCAAGGCCGCCGGAATTTGGCCCGACGAAAGACGTCCTTTTCACGCGTCGTTGGGCAACCCGCGGACAGGAGGTCAGCGTTCAGATCACCTGACGGCGGGCCAGGTCTCGGAATGGGCCTGGTTCCTCCATCAACTGCTGATACTGCCCAGACTGGACGATACGGCCGTCCTTAAGCACATAGATACGATCGGCGTTCACGATCGCATCGAGCCGATGGGCGATCACGACGCGGGTGACTCCCTTCAGCTTCTCGGTGATGCTGTCGCTGACGATCGCCTGAGTAACATTGTCGAGTGCGCTTGTCGCCTCGTCGAGCAAGAGGATCTTGGGACGGCGCACGATCGCCCGGGCGATCAATAGCCGCTGCTTCTGGCCGCTGGAGAGGTTTCCGCCGCCTTCACCTACGAGGGTGTACATTCCCATGGGCATGCGGCGGATGTCGTCCTCCAGGCCGGCCAAGCGCGCGGCCGCCCAGGCGTCGTCCATGGTCAGAAGGGGAGCGAACCCGACGATGTTGTTGAAGATGTCGCTCGGCATGAGCTGCGGAATGTTGCAGCACGACCCCGATCTGGCGCCGCACCTCGCGCGGATCGAGAGTGGCCAGCTCGCGGCCGTCATAAGTGACAGAGCCTACATCGGGAGTCTCGAATCCCAGCAAGAGACGCATCAATGTCGATTTTCCGGAGCCTGATGGGCCGACGATCGCCACGAATTCGCCCGGGCGGACCTGAAGACTGACGTTGTCGAGAACCTTCGCCCCTTTCTCTTGGCCGGGATAACGAAACGAAACGTGGTTGAGCGCAAGTGCGCCCATGAGGCGAACCGGTTCGATTAATGCCGCGGCAAACTCGGGCTGCTCGTCCAGGATCGGCCTGAGACGTTCATATCGAGGGATCAGCTCCAGCAGGCCGATCGACGTGTAGCCGACGTCTAGCACGGCGGCCATGAGGTTGGCAAAGGCGATGTTGAAGGCGAGAAAGCTGCCCGCATTGAGCAGGTCGGGGTCGATGTGAATCGCCCCGATGTAAACGACCATGGCGGTCAAGATCGGATAAACGGCAAACCACTGATGAATGCCGCTCGAAAATCGCCGGGCACGGATCGCCAGCGCGAGCCGTTCGGTGTAGCGGCGTGCCCACCGCGCGAACGCGCGGCCCTCGGCGCCGCCGGTCCGCAGCGTGCTGTATGCCGCCCAACAGCTCCAATAGCAAGCCGGAGATCGAACCATCAATGGCACGGATCGCGCTCTCATGCCGGAGCAGCCCCCCAAGTAATAACGCCGTTACAGCGAACAAGACCGCAAGTAGAAATGTCGTGCAAGCGGCCATCTTCCAACTGTAAAAGAAGAGGAGGGCGAGATTGAAGAACGAGAAGAATCCCGTGACGACGGTGGCCACGACCGCGCCGGAGACCTTTTTGAAAACCTCGCTCAATTCCATCGCCCGCACCGCGAGGTCGCCCGAGGAAAACCGGGCGAAGAACCGGCTAGGGAGCCGGAGCAGACGATCCCAGAATGCGGGAATCAAGCGTCGCGGAGACGCGCCCCTCGATGCGCAATACCACGAGCCCCTGGATCGCCTGGAAAATCGTTGCCGCGACGATCATGACCACGAGGAACAGGCAGACGATTGTGAGCTGGCGAAGATCGGCTGGCGGCAGTACCTGATCGACGATGATCCCGGAGGCCATGGGAATCGACAAGCCCAGAATCGCGCCCAAGACGGCCATGGCGATCACCATCGCAAGCTCGTGCTTCAGCCCGGGTATGCTCAGGCTAAAGCGCACCAGGTCGGGCCTGCCCAGTCGCACGGTCCGGGAGCGTCCGGTAAAACATCCACGCCGTGGGAGCGACGCGGCTGGCGACATCGAGATCGACGGGTTGGCGGCCACCATTTCTATCGTGAATCTCGTAAGCCGGCCCGAACCAGCCGGTACCCGACCGGACCGGCACAAGTGCCACCGGTGCTTGTCCGTCGTCGACCATTCGTCCCAAGAGCGGGTCGCCTCCATGCCGGCGCCACCAGCCGTCGGCGAGCATGACTGGGCGGACGTGAAAACCTCCGGTCCGCGCCAGGTCTCCCAGCGGGTCGTTCGAAGGTCCGACAAAATTCATCGCCGCTTGATTGCCGCGCACGGACCTCGATCCCCATGTCTTGTCCTACCGCGCGGCACGCGGTCACTAGTGCATCGCCGCCAGGATCTACTGCCGAAAGGGACGCCGTGTTGGCCGCGGCCGCCAGCCGCGACGACGCCGATTGCACGAGCGCAGTCTCATGGGCGATCGACCGCTCGAATTCCACCCAACGAGTCTGCGTTTCTTGCTCATCCAATACTGCTATAAAATCGAGAATGGCGCGGTGAAAGTCGTCGAGCCCCGCCCAGGGATCACCCGTGCGAATCATGGCGGTGGTGTCGCAAACGGTCACCCGGCACGACGTCACCGCCGTCAGCCAGAGATGCTCAGTTAGAGGAAAACGGGTATCGATTTCGCCGTCGTGAAGTGGCACCCGGTCGAGAAACATCGACGTACCGAGCAGTTGGCGGACCCAGGCGACTCCCTCGCGCACGCCAAAACGAGTCTCGCGTTCGAACTCGGCGATGCCGCCGGGCTCCAGCTCTGGCGCGTTGCGAGCCCGGCGGATCGGGCCAACGCCCGGCCGACGCGGATCACCCAGTCGTCGATCAAGCACCGCGACCTGTTCGGAGAGACCTTCCTCGAAGCTCAGCCGGATCAAGTCGCCCCGGGCAAACTTCAAGAGCTGCGCCGGCCCGGCCCCGACGGCAAGCAGGCCGCCGCCCGATCGACCGCGTACGCCGCTGATCGCGAAGATCGAGCCCCCTTCCTCGACCCGGCACAGATGGCGCCTCCGGCCCGCCGTCAACGCCGGGCTCGAACTGCGTGAAAAAAACGTCGACACTCCCCGAGGATACCCACCAGACAGCTTCGGGATCGTCGAGCGCGAGCGGAAGATTGGCGGCCGTCTGCTCCGGCCGGCTATAAGGCAATAGCTCTTCGACGATGAACCGCGCTGGTTCCGATGCCTTGATCGAGAAATGGGACGGCCCCTTCGATCGACGTGGCAGCTCGACCAGCTCGAAATCTCACTCGCTCGGATCGCCTCGAAACGGCACGATCGCCTGATCGGTGCTCGGGCGTCTGACCAGGGAAAAACGACTGGATCGGCGGGGCCGGGCAACGCCTGATGCGACACCAGCCGGGCGTACTCGCCCTGGCTCGCCGCAAGCAGTTCGTCGTGGGTTCCGCGCTGGACGACGCGGCCGCCGGAAAGGACGATGATCTCGTCGCAGTCGCGATCGTCGTGAGCCGGTGGGCAATGATCAGGCAGGTGCAGCCTCGGCGCCGCAGGTTGTCGTCGACGATCATCTCGGTCTTCGGGTCAAGCGCGCTTGTGGCCTCGTCGAGAATCAAGAGGCTGGGATCGCGCACCAGCGCCCGGGCGATTTGCAGCCGCTGGCGCTGGCCGCCGGAGAAATTTCGCCCCTGCTCGCTGACGGCCGCGCTGTATCCGCCCCTGCGCTGCAAGCAGGTCGCCGTGGATCGCCGCGTCGACACCGGCCTGGATCAATCGTTCCGACGGAACCATCTCGTCCCAAAGAGTCAGGTTTTCGCGGACGGAGCCCTCGAACAGGCAGATCTCCGAGTCCACCAGCTCGACCGATGCTGACAAACATCGCACGCGGCAGCCGCGGCCAAGGGCTTGCCGTCGTAGAGGATCTCGCCACTCCACGGCTGTGTAAAGCCCGGCGGCTAGGCGTCCGATGGTCGATTTTCCGCTTCCCGAGCTGCCGACGAGCGCGATCCGCTGGCCTGGCCGCGCCACGAAGGAGAAATCCTTGATCAACGGTTCTTCGACCGTTCGGTTGTAACCAAATGTCACTTGCCGGAATTCGATGTGCCGCTCAGAGGCGTCGCCCTACGGCTCGGTCGATGTCCACGAATTCGTTGCCCGCATCAGGCGGAGTCGACTTCACCGATGCAAAGACCGGGTCCAGCGGCCGGTTGCGGACATCGTCGATGCGGTCCAGGTCGGCGCGAAGCTCCTGGACTTCGGACCCAAGCCGCGCCAGGTCGCGGAACGGTTGGTTGAAATTGGCCAGCAACGACTGAAATGCCACCAGATAGTCCGACGCTCAGGCTGCCGACGATGACTTCCCCGCCCCCCAATCCCAAGACGACGATCGCCGTCAAACTTGCGAGAAACGAGGGCAGAACCAGCAAGAGCGTATCGCAAAAGCCCAGCGCTTGCTCTTCGTTGATCATGCGCGCCTGCTCGCCGCTCCAGCGAACGAGTAGATCCGACTCGGAACCGGCGGCCTTGACACTCTCAATGATCTGGATCGCCCACATCACGCCCGCCAGGAGCCGTCCCCGGATCTGCTCGATCGTCCGATTTCGATCGGCCCGCCAGCGGCCAAACCACTGGATGCCTACCAGGTTCAGACTGCTGAAACCCACGCCGACGGCAGCGAGTAAAGCGTCTCGGGGGAGCATCACGGCGACATAAACCGCCAGTGTCAGCAAACTGACAGTTGTGGTTGCCAGGTCGCCCGAGATCAGTCGAGCTACCCGCGCCGTGCTCGCCGCCCTGCTGACGACATCTCCGGTCCAACGATGTTGAAAAAATGCGAGAGGCAGCCGCAAGACATGCCACATGAATTCGATCGATTCGACCACGGTCAGCCGAATTTCCAGGCGGGTCAGGTAGACCTGTTCGAGCGCCGCCGCAACGAGCCGCAGTGCCGCCGTCAAGGCCATAGCCCACAACAGCGGCTTGAGCCATTCGTGGTGCCCTTCGATCAGAATCTCATCCATGTAAACGCGCTGAAACGCGGCCGAGACCAGATTGGGGATGACGAGCGCCAAACCGGCCAGGATTACAAAGACCAGCGCCGTCTTGGAGGTTGACAGCCGCCGCGCCAGACCGCGAACTGCGCTGGGCCGCCTCCCTTTTTTCTCAAACTGGGGGCCGGGCACGAAAGTAAAGGCTATTCCGCTGTAGCCACGCTCGAATTCGTCGAAACCGATCGACCGTCGGCCACTGGCAGGATCGTTCAGATAGACCTTGCCGCGCCGGAACCCCTCGACTACCAGGAAGTGATTCCACTCCCAGAACACGACGAACGGAGGCTGGCGGTTCCACAGACCGTCAGCAGGCTTGCGAAAAGCCTTGACTTCCAGTCCGTAGCGCCGCGCGGCTTCCTTGATGTAAAACGCGTTACTACCATCACGCGAGACGCCACAGTCGTCGCGCAGCACGTCCAACGCAACATAGCGGCCGTGATACTCCAGTATGATTCCCAGCGCGGCGGCGCCGCATTCGGCCGCCTCCATTTGCAGGACTGTAGGCGTGCGGACCGGGCGGTACTTGCGAGGTGCCGCACTAGCCATGCCTTACCGCCTCCCGCAAGAGCCCTGCTGCCAGATTACCGTGCGCCGCGTTCATCGGGTTTGTCCGCCGTGCTCGGCCGCCGGACTAGATCCCGACATCAATTATGCACGAGCGCGGCAGGCAACACGGCGAGCCGTTGCTGCAAAGGAACGGGAATTCCGGGGGCGATCTACTCCGTCCACGCGACTCTCTTGGTCCACGGGAGTATCATACTGATCAACTGTCGCTTCTCGACGACGATCGCCGCCTTACACATCGTCCCGGTCTTGAGCGGCTGGGCGCGTCCCGACGACGACGACCATTTCGAACCGATTGCCACGAACGGTTTGTGGCGGACCGGCGCCCGATGCCTTGGCGATCTTTCTTTCCTTGAGCTTGACGTCGACGCGCAGCAAAACGCCCGGGGCATACCTCTTGAGAAAGGCGTCGACCAGTTGCGGATGTTCGAGCATGGTTTCCATTGCCAGCCTGGTGGCCGGCAGCTCTGAAATTGCAGCAACTTTTCCCTTAATATAGCCGTGCTCTTCGCGCTTCACGGTCGCCGGGCTCAGCTCGACATCATCGCCAACGCTGATTTTCTTCCCCACGCCGGCGGGCACAAAAAGGATCGATTCGTACGAGAGCCCGGCCTCCTCGATGCCGCGATCTGCCCGGGGTGAATGGAGCAAGACCACCGGCGAACCCTCGTGGATCAGCTCGCCTCGCGCGCTTAACACATCGGCGACATGTCCGTGCAGTTTGCTGATGATTTGCGAAGTCCGATTTAGCTTCTCGCGGTCAAGTGTCAGCTTGTTCCGCAACTGACTGATCTTGAGCCGCCGCTCGAGCTGGCCTCTTGCGCGTATAGTCCGTTAAAGTCGTCTCTAGATCTAGCTCAGCGAGCTTTGATTCACCCTTGTTCAAGTCATCCTTGATTTCAAAGAGTTTCTCCTTCGATTCGAGCAGCTCCGTGTCACCCAGATATTTCTGAGCGTGCAGTCGGTCGTTGCTAGCGTCAACTCGTTTGGCGATGCGCAACTTTTCGTTCGACGTCTCACGAGCAAGTGTGACGGCCCGTTTCACACGACCGATGGCCTCGCTTCGCCGATTCCGCTCTTTCTCTTCGAATAGCGTGAGCTCTGCGTCCTCGCGTTCGGCGTCCTTCAGCTTAAGTTCGGCCTCTTGAATCGCGTCTTTGAGCTCGTCTTGTGAAATCTCACCGATCAAGTCCCCCGGTGCAACTTCCTTTCCTATATTGATTTTCAGCGTCGCGAGCCTTCCTGTCGCCTGCGCTCGTATCTGCGAAAGGCTGTCGCCATCGATGAGAAGGATTCCTTCTCCGAAAACTTTGGTTGGAACCTGATACAAAAGAGAAAAAGCCACCGCCGATGCACACCAGGAAGATCGTACCCAAATACACCCAACCATGGATCGTCGTCACGCGAACGAGCCGATCCAACTGGTCGAATGAGGTTCTGGCCGGGTCCGGCGCCGCACTGCTCGTCGCAACAACCAGATCGCTCATTGCCGCACCCCGCTACGAAACCAGATGTGTAGGCAACAAAAAAAGGCCCCGGCGCCGCAAACTGCGGCGGGGGCTTGCCTGAAAAAGGCGTCTGTACGGCAGGCAAAGGTCGGGTTCTACGAGGACGCGACGTAGCGGCAACCTTGCGCGACTATTTCTTTGGTGTGGCAACCTTGACGTCAGGCTGAACGATGTGCCCAGTGCCGGGTCCCTTGGCCCCACCGGAAATGGCACGAAGATCCTCAGGTGTCAGCTGCACCGTCTCTGATTTCTTCTTATCAGGCCGATCAGCCGGCTTTGTTGTGTCTTTCGGTTGATTGGTCATCTTTGACTCCGCGAAAGAGAGTTTTTAATCCCGTACCTATGACAAATACGATGGCGACCAGTCTGATATAACACGTTTTTGGAAAATGTTGCAATTAAATTAAAGACCAAAATCGGACCATCAGCAGTTGTGCTACGTTCTGACCGTCAGCACGCGGTCGTTCGTCGGCGCGGAACAATCGCCTCGATCGACTTACTGTGGGGGAGCGCTTAAGCCGGGACGATTCTTCGTTTCCCGCTCCTTGAGTTGCGGTTGGAGATCGTCACGTGATAGCAAAAGTGCAAAGCGGGGATCAGATCGGATCGTGCCCAGATCGTTGTATCCCATTGTGAGGGCCAAGCGAAGATTCGCAGCAGCTAGATCCAATCCGAGCTGGCGAACGGCGGTCCCGTCGGCGTTTACAGTCGTCTTGCCGTAGCCAATCACCGTCGCGCGGCTGAGTTCCTCGCCGGCCAATGCAACGAGCTCGCCGGTGCTCGACCCTTCCACAGGGCTTCGCGATCGCCGTCAAGCTTCTCGGCGTCGACGGATTTGCCCTGAGTTCGCAAAAGCCGGGCACGCTCCCAGAGAGACTCGGAAAGTCCCTCTCGCCAATGCTCAACCGTGGCTGAATTCACGGCAAGTTGCGACCAAATTTTGACGGCTCGGTCGAGCAATTCTAGCGCCCCATCAGTCTGTTTGAAGTCAGCGAGCGACTCGGCCTCGCGTGTCAGGGCAAATGCGAGCCGGACCTGCCGCGCCGGATCGTCGGGCGCTTGGAGCGCGAGCGATTCCAGGATCCGGCGCCTCCGCCAAGGTGTCGCGAGCAGCGTCGCGGTCACCGGCATGGCGATAGATGACCCCCAACGCTGTAAGACCGTTGCCCAAGATCTCAGAGTACTCGTCCTTTTCCGGGTGGCTGTCGTGGAGCTGGCGGCGCCGGTCGCGTGCTTCCAGGTAATAAGGCAGGCCGGCCTCCACCTGGCCCAGGTCGACGAATTGCTCACCTAAGTTTTCAAGGTACCAGCCAAGAAAAACCTTATAAGAACTGTCGTCGGGCGATCGGATGATCGCTGCCTTCTGCTCGGCGACCGCGTTTTGGAAGTCGGGAATTGCCTGCTCGTTTTTGCCCAGTTCGTCCCGGACGAAACCCTGCAGGTTCCAGCTTCTTGCAAGTGCCGCGTGGTAGCGCGCCTGTCCGGGCTCCGACTCGGTAAGCTTTTCGAGGATCGCGATCGATTTCGCCAGCGAGGCAAACGCCTCTTCGTTCCGGACGGCTTTGTGCTGCAGCGAGCCGACCTGGCAATAGCTCTTGCCGAGGTTTTCCTGATAGCTCGTTACCGACGAATGCGCTGCGACGAGCGCTCTACGGTTCGCCAGCGATTTCTCGGACAACTCGAGGGCAGCGGCAAACTTTCTATTTTCCTCGTGAATTTCCGCCATGTTGTACTGGGCAAGCGCCATCAGGTCGAGGAGCCTGACCGGCTTGGGGCCCTCCCCAATTTCGGAAAGGAGAGACTGGCAGATCTGTTGGACTTCCTCGAAGCAGCGGCTCGCATTGGTATAATCGAACCTTTGTGAGTAAACGAAACTCAGAGCATTGATGATCTCGGCCATTCGCTTCCTGTATACCGTGTTGGCGGGGAAACGGTTCATCAACGCTTGCTGCAGCTTTTTCGCTTTCTCGAGGATCTCCAGTCCGCTGTCGCCGGATTCGAGCATGCCCCTGGATGATGCCGATCTGCGCGTAGCAATCGGCCAGGTTCGCCTTGTAAATCCTTGTTCCGGTTTGCGATTGGTGAGTTCCTCGAGGATCATGCGGGATGCCATGAATGAGGCCATCGCCGCGTTGAGGTCACCGAGCACTCTTTGCTGCTTGCCGATGGCCAGATGGCACTGGGCCAGACGGCCGCTCAATTCATCCTTTTCGGGTTTAGCCTTGACCAACGATTCCCAGATGGTCTGGGCCTTGCGAAACGCGTTGATCGCCCGCTCCCGCGAATCGATTTCGTGGGTGATTTCTCCGACCCGGAAATACGCGTCAGCAAGTTGTTCTCGAAGGGCCGGGTCGTTGCTGCCGCTCTTTGGCGAACCGTTCGTAGTATTTAAGTGCGTTTGTGAGTAATTCCTGGCGGAGGCCCCGGATGTCGACCGAATCTTGCTCTTTTAGAAGCGTGTTTTCACTGACGCTCGTTAGATAATCTTCTACGGCGGTCGTGGCCATCTTGAAATTCGACTCGGCCTCTTTGCGTGTGTCGGACTCCTGGCGTCTTAACTGTTCGACGACGACCGCGGCCACCGTCGCAACCACGGAGATCCCCACCAGAGCGGCGACCGCGGCGGCAGTCCAGGTTCGATGCTGTCGCAGCCAGCGTCCCAGCCGCTCGAGTCGCCTTTCGGGATAGGCTGCCACCGGCTCGTCAGCCAGCCAGTGCTCCATGTCTTGCGCCAGCGCACGCGCCGATTCGTAACGCCGAGTCGGCTCCGCCGCCATCGCCTTCAAACAAATCGCTTCGAGCGCAGCCGGTATCGCAGGTTCGACCGCTCGTGGCGATGGAAAGTCTCCTTTCAAGATTTTCTCGACCACCGCGGGTAGCTTCTTATCCGGGAATGGAACGTGACCGGTCAAAATCTCGTAAAGAGTTGCCCCGAGGCTGTAGACGTCGCTGGCTGGACCAAGCTGTTCGATGTCGCCACGAGCCTGTTCCGGGCTCATGTACGCCGGCGTACCAATGGTTGTACCTGGCTGCGTGTCTCCGGACGTTGTCAACGTGGCTTCCGAGAAACTCGGCTCGGCCTCCTCATCCGTCGGCGCCGGGATGACGTCGTTCCTGCCGATCACCTTGGCCAGACCCCAGTCAACAACCAGCGTCTCGCCATAACGCCCCAGCATGACGTTTGCCGGCTTCAAATCGCGGTGAATAACTCCCCGGCTATGCGCATAATCCATCGCGTCGCACACGTCGAGAAACCGCCGGATCAACTGCTGAAACTCGACACCCAACAGTGGCCGCGTCCTCGCGGACGTCGCCGCGCCGGCTTCGTTCCGGCCCTGGTGAAATCGCCTGATGGCCACCGAAAAGCTCTCGCCTCGAATGAACCGCATCGCGTAATAAGGGCGACCATCGGCACTTCGACCCAGGCTGTACACCGGTACGACACCGGGATGCTCAAGATTGCCCGTAATCTCTGCCTCGAGCATGAACCGGGCTCGCTGATCTTCACGCTCGGCATAGCAGGGCTGAATCTCTTTCAGTGCCACGTCGCGCTGCAGTTCGCTATCGCGCGCCACCCAGACCTGGCCGATGCCACCCTTCGCATGGGGACGAAGCAGTTGGTAGCGTTCACCTTCATTGCCGCGTTGCGGCAAGTTCATGAACGAGAAGCCAGCCGCTGCTTGCGATCCGCCGTTGAATGGCAAGGTCGCGTTGCTGTCAAGTGAAGCACCGAGTGTCGTACGCAGCCCGTCGTCTTCGATCTCGGTAAGCATCCCCTGCGTCAGTTCAAATGCATTCCACGAGTCCAGGCTCTTACGCAGGTCGTTCTGGTGCGCTTCCAAGTGCGCCAATGCAAGACATTCAAGTGCGTGGATGCGTTGGTCATCGAGTCCGGCCGATTCCTTGAGCCACAGAGCCAGACGCTGCCCCTTTCGGTCGGTCCAGGCCTTCAAAGCCTCGGCCAGAGCTGGGCGAGGAACGGCGTCCGTCAATATTGCCAGAACCGCGACCAGCAGATCTTGATTCACATTGTCCACGTCGATCCCCTTCGCCGGTTGCTCCATCCGGTGGATTCAACCGCACCATGAACGATCAATGCGCATTCGTCGTATCCGTCTGGTATAACACGTTTTTCGCGAATTCTCCAAAGGTATCGGGCCGCGCCCCGGATCCCTTCGGCTTCGGAACGAAGTCGAATGGGCCCTGGAGCCTGCCGTTAGCCGCATGCGACCAATCTCGAACCATAGCTCACTGCTGCTGTTGCGGCCGGAGTGGTCGGTTTGACTGGGAAGACTCCAGGCTCTTGATTGCGGCGCAGACTCGGCCTGCGCGAAGAGAGCCCAGGAGTCGGGATTTTGCCTGAGCGTTGGCAGATCCTTCCGTCGAAGTTTATCATTGACGGGGCCGGCGGATGCGAGCTGTTCCCAAATGGTCTGGGCTCAGTGAAACGCCTCGATCGCGTCGACACGAGAGTTGATCTCCTGGGTGATCTCCCCCACGCGGAAGCAGGTATTGGAAAGCTGCCGGCGGAGCACTACCACCGCCGCGATCGTCGCCGCCACCGAAATCCCCACCGCGCAGCAACCGCCGCCTGGGTCCACGCTTGGTGTTGACGCAGCCAGCGACCCATCCGCTCGACTATCACCACGAATGAACCGCATCGCGTAATAAGGGCGGCCGTCGGCGTTTCGTCCCAGGCTGTAAACCGGAACGATCCCGGGATGCTCGAGATTGCCGGTGATCTCCGCCTCGAGCACGAACCGCGCTCGCTGGTTTTCACTGCTCGGCATAGCTGGGCTGAATCTCCTTGACGGCCACGTCGCGCTGCAATTCGCCGTCGCGCGCCAGCCAGACCTGCCCGATTCCTCCCTGCGCATGCGGGCGGATCAACTGGAAACGCTCGCCCTCATTGCCGCGTTGCGGCAGGTTCACGAACGAAACCAGCCAGCCGCAGCTCGCGATCCGCCGTCCAACGGGAAGCGTCTCGTCGCCACCCAGCGAAGCGCCGAACGTCGTCCGCAACGCGTCGTCGTTGATCTCGGTCAGCACATCCTGGGTGAGATCGAGTGCATTCCACGCATCAGACTGAGGCGAACGTCGTTCTGGTGTGCCTTCAGATGAGCCGACGCCAGGCATTCGAGCGACGTGGTATCGCGCGTCGTCGAGCCCCGCCGACGCTCCTTGAGCCACTTCAAGCCAGCGACTGCGACCTCGTCAATTTTCGCGTCCACGATCTTCATCGCCTCGGCGACCGCGGAGCTGCGGATACGCATCCGTCAGAATCGCGAGCACGACCACGAGCAGATCGCTGCTCCAACTTGTCCACATCGATCCCCTTCGCCGGCTGTATTGCTCAGCTTGGAGACTCGAATCCGCGCCGTTACGTGCAGTCGACGGCCGCCTTCGAACTTCGCGTAACTATCATAATATGAGAGCGACGCTAACTTCGCCTTTTTACTCATTCGAGACCGCTTATGTGCGTCACGGTCCAGGCTCACCGCCAAGGCCTTGACTTGAACCATGTGCCGATAACACCGCATAATGGTTGTCCGCGCCACGGCTCGGTCGGTCCCCACGCATTTTCAAGAATCGCTCCAGCGGAGATTGCAGAGATTCATGAAGGCCAAAACACGACATCGCAAGAGCTATAAATGGCGCAAACGATGCGACAGCTCACCGGTCGCCAAGGGTCGACGCGCCAAGATTCACGGCAAGCGAAACCCAAGAAAGCTCAAGCATTTAGGCGGACGTGGCCTCTGATCAGAACCGAGGCGCGGTCGACGGCGTCGTCTGGCAGCGTGACTAGCGAATGCAGCCGGTCAGCGTTACATGCCGCCCAGGATTCGGGCGCGGCCGACGCGGGAAATGGCTTTCATGAAGGCGGCGGTGCGCATCGTGACGTTCTTGCGCTGGGCGAGGTCGTAGACCTCGCGAAACGCCTCGACGAGCTTGAACTCTTCCTCGCGCTGAATCTGCTCGAGCGGCCAGCGGAAGTGCTGGAGGTTCTGGACCCACTCGAAGTAGCTGACGATCACGCCGCCGGCGTTGGCGAGCACGTCGGGAACGACGAGGATTCCGCGTGCGTTGAAGATCTCGTCGGCCTCGGGCCAGGTGGGGCCGTTGGCGGCCTCGACGATCACCGGGGCGGCGACGGCCTTGGCCATCTCGCGATCGAACACGCCGCCCAGGGCGGCGGGAATCAAGCACGTCGACCGGCATGGTCAAGAGCTGTTCGTTGGTGATGGCGTCGCCCCCCTTGAAGCCGACGATCTTGCGCGACACGCGCGACGTGCTTGTCGAGCTCGGCGATGTCGATCCCCTCGGGGTTCACGACCGCGCCGTAAGCGTCGGACACGCCGACGATCTTGCCCCCCATCTGCGCCAGGCAGCGAGCGGTGTGGCTGCCGACGTTGCCATATCCCTGGATGGCGAACGACGTGCCGCGTGATCGTGCGCTTCGAGCCGTGCCAGCATCTCCCGGGCGACGATCGCCACGCCGAAGCCCGTGGCCGCCTCGCGGCCGGCCGAGCCGTGAAACTCGACCGGCTTGCCGGTGACGCAGGCCGGCTCGAAACCCTTCGTACTTGCCGTACTCGTTCATGATCCAGGCCATCACCTGCGCGTCCGTGCCCATGTCGGGGGCGGGGATGTCCTTGTGAGGGCCGATCATGTCGTGGATCTTCTCGATGAACTTGCGGGTCAGGCGCTCCATCTCGCCGCGCGAGAGCTTGTTGGGATCGCAGTTGATTCCCCCCTTGGCGCCGCCGAACGGCAGATCGACCAGGGCCGTCTTCCAGGTCATCAAGCTGGCCAGCGACCGGGCTTCGTCCTGACGTCGACCGTCGGATGGTAGCGCAGGCCCCCCTTGAACGGGCCGCGGGCATTGTCGTGCTGCACGCGATAGCCGATGAAGTTGCCGATCTTGCCGGAATCGAGCTCGATCACGACCTCGACGCGGACCTCGCGGTCGGGCGTGATCATGAGAGTTCGGACGTTTTCCGAGAGGTCGAGGCAATTCGCCGCCTGCTCGAAGTAATAGTTGGTCGCCTCGAAGGCTTGCATCAGAGCGCCGTTCCCTGGATAAACTGGACTGGGTGAAAGCGGACCGGCCGGGTCCAATCGCTCCGATCGTAACGGACACCCCGGCCACCCGCAATGGACCTTGATCGCGCGGACAGACGGCAGACAGGCCGGCTGATGCCGTGAGACGATGAGACCAAGCACGTCATCGCGTGCATGCCACCTCGTCAAGTGGACCATTCACGATGCAACCATGGCGACTGGACGAGCTGAATTACGGCCAGGTCAAGGCGAACCCTCTTTCGAGGTCGCGGTCTTGCCGCTGGGGGCGACCGAGCCGCATAACCTTCATCTGCCCTACGGGACCGACACGTTCCAGGTCGAGGTGATCGCCGCGCGGGCCTGCGCGATTGCGCACCAAGCGGGGGCCCGGGTGCTCATGCTTCCGGCCTTGCCCTACGGCACCGAGACCAACCAGATGAAGTTTCCCCTGGCGATGAATTTGAACCCGACGACGCTGGCGCGGGTGATCACCGATCTGGTCGATTCGCTGGCGGCGCACGGGATTTGCCGGTGCGTGCTCTTGAACGGGCACGGGGGCAACGATCTGAAGTGGGTGCTGCGCGAGCTGCACCGTCAAACGCCGGTGCATCTCTTTCTCTGCAACTGGTTCAAAGTCGCATCCGACGTCTATGCGACGATCTTCGAGGAAAAGGACGACCACGCCGGCGAGATGGAGACGAGCATGGGGCTGGCGCATTTCCCGCGCTTGGTCGCGCTCGAACAGGCCGACCCCGGCGCGGTCAGGCCGAGCCGGTTCGAGGCGGTCAATCGCGGCTGGGTCGAGATCACCCGCCCCTGGCACCTCCTGACCACCAACTCGGGCGCCGGCGACCCGCGGGCCGCCACGGCCGCCAAGGGAGAATCGCTCACCAAGCCTGGTCGCCGAGCGCATCGGGCCGTTTCTTGACGGAGCTGGCCCAGAGCCCCCTGGACGACACATTCCCGTTTTGAACTGCGTCCGACGCACCAACCGGACGGGATGACACGAATAACTCAATAGCCATGTGGATAATCACATTATGTTATGCTAAACGATCTTGTCGTGATGATGATTTGCCGCCCTTGCGCGTCTGGCAGGGCTGTGGACGACGATCGCTCCGGCGAGCGAACCGCGACCGGCTCCGCCGTCGGCACCGTCGCCAGCCAGACGCCGCAGAACGAATCCGCGTCGTGACCGACTACGGGCTCAAGGGGGTGGTCAAACGGGTCGAGAAAGAGCTCGAGCATGTGACGATCCAGCACGAGGCGATCCCCGGCTTCATGGATGCGATGAGAATGCGATTTGCCTATAAAGACAAGACCATGCTTGGCACGCTCCGGCCCGGCGACCATGTGGAAGGGACGCTGCGGGTGGAGCGTGCCGAACGGCGTCGTCAATGACTACGAGCTTCTGGGCCTGCACCGTCACCACAGGCCGCGCCGGCCGGCGATTGCCCCTGATATCTCCAAGAAACAAGCGCTCTCGCGTGAGCAGCCACCGGCGGCTGGAGATCGGCGACCCGGTCCCCGACTTCACCATGACCAGCCAGGACGGCAAGGCGGTCAAGCTCTCCGATCTGCGCGGTAATGTCGTCGCTCTCACGTTTATTTATACGCGATGTCCGCTACCCGATTTTTGCCCGCTGATGGACAAGAAGTTTTCCGAGCTGGCCCAGCGGATCGGCGCATTTCCCGAGCGTGCCAGCAAGATTCGGTTGATTTCGCTCTCATTTGACCCGGAGCACGACACGCCGGATCTCTTGCGCAAGCATGCCCAGGTTCGCGGGGCGACGCCGCCCCTCTGGTCGTACGCGGTCGCCTCGCATGCCGAGCTGGCCAAAATTGGTGCGCCGCTGGGGCTGTTTTACCAGCCGGGCGACAACGAAATCGCCCACAACCTATGCACGGCGATCATCGATCCAGAGGGGAATCTGGCCCGCCTGGAAGTCGGCACGGAACGCAACAAATGGAACAGCACCGACCTTCAGAAGACAATCTATTCCCTGCTTCCCGCCGCGGCAAAATGAGCCCGGGATGACCACATCCCGATCCGTCGATCTTTGCCGGGCGTGTTGCAACGTTCATCTACGCACATATTTGGGATCGATGACATCGCGGCGATAGCATGTTCGGACATGCCGCGCATGTAAT
Source organism: uncultured Isosphaeraceae bacterium (assembly GCA_963850935.1). Classification (GTDB taxonomy): domain Bacteria; phylum Planctomycetota; class Planctomycetia; order Isosphaerales; family Isosphaeraceae; genus CAWFRS01. The sequence goes on along the minus strand of CAWKNT010000007.1, from coordinate 189,748 downwards.
CGGCTCGCTCGAACAAATGTGACGAATCAAAGCGCTAAAAGATTGCAAATTACGGTTGACAGTTGTTAGAAAAGCTCTAAGATGTCGACAACCACCCACGTTGAGATACGTTCGCGCAAGATCGTGATGGCTTCGTTGTTAGATTGCGGGCGGTCAGGTGTCGATTGATCGACGTGGCCCTTGGTGGTTGTGCTTTCTTGACTTAGAGCGAATCCAGCAGCCATGTGGGCAGCTAGGAAGCCCGCGGTTTGCAGTCAGGTTTTCGGTCGAGCTCTCGAGGTCGCAGCCACCATTCGGTGGAGCCGAAGATGGGTTGCCCCGAGGATAAGACGATCCTCGGGGCAGCCGATTGTGTTCCCGCGAATCCCGAGGATGGAATCGGGATGCGGGTGATCGTTCCTGCGCAACCAGAACTAATTCGTTGAGGAGGGTAATTTCATGGCAGCAGCCAAGACCAGCGTCAAGAGTGCCCCCGCCCCGAAGTCGGCCGCGGGCAAACCCAAGGCTTTCCGCGGAGCCGAGCAGCGATATCATCAGGCTCGTCGAGCATCGATCTTGCTCAAGCACGTCAGCGACCCGACGCGACTTCAAGTCATCCTGATTCTTTCCGAAGGCGAGCGGCACGTCGGTGCCCTGTGCGCCAGCTGAGCCAGAGCCAGCCCGCCGTCAGCCATCACCTGGCCCTCTTGCGGCACGGCGGAATCATCGCCCCGCGCCGCCAGGGCAAGAATAACTTCTACAGCCTGACCGACACCGGTGCCGGTCTGGCACATGTTGTCAAGAATCTGATCTCCTGATCATTATTTGTTATCGCGTAGCTGTTCACGTTTCATATGGTATGCACGTAGCGACACGTGTTCAAAAGGCGACCGAAGCAGACCGGTATTTCGAGGTCGTCTGGACAGCCCGGTCGGGCTGTCCAGATCACCTCCTGCACTTGCCCGGTCCTCCTCAAGACCCACCCCTGCTCTCAGCTCTGCATCACGGCATGATTCGCTGGCCGACGACCGTGTTCAAGATCAACATGCTGCGGCGATGACGCACCGCCGCGTCGAGATAGGCTCTTGGCCATCTCGTTGTATCTTGCGCTGCGAGTCGAGGAAGACAACTTGGTGACCTCACCTTCCTGGAAGAGCCTGAGCCGGTCTCTGTACGCCTGCTTCGAGGCCCGGCAAGACTTCGGTGCGCGATATGCGATCGGCGATCTGCCCGCTGACCTGATATTCCTTGATCGCCTGGCGCACCTCGGTTTCGACGCGCCTCTCCTGATAAGCCAACTGCACCTCGGACTGGTAAACGTTGATCTTGGCGCGCTCGATGTTGCCCTGGTTGCGGTTGTAGACCGGCAGCGGAACCGTGATTCCCACCGCCCACGACGTGCCGCTCTGCTTGCCATAAGGGGCATTGTTCTGGTACGTGTACGGCTGGTAGAGCAAGTAAGCGTCCGAGAAGCGGTTGGCCCGCTGAAGTCCCGACATTGGCTTGCGCCGACGTGATTCCCAGGCGATAGGCCGATCACATCAGGGCGAGCTGCCAGCGCGAGCTGCAGTAATTCCGGCTGGGCTGGGGCTGGCGGGCGCCAGGTCGCCGAATCGTGCCTCGCAGCTCGAGTCGCTCGGCCTGGTCGGGCGGAAGATTCGAGCAGCTCGCCCAGAGACGACGCTTCCGCTGGCGGACGGCTTCCCGGCGTCGAGCAAGCCCGACAACCGCGATCTCGCGGTCCGACTCGGGCCTGATCGACGTCGGCACTCGTGGCGGTTTTCTCCTTGTAGAGACCTTCGTAGACCCTCAAGACCTCGTCCAGTCCCGTGATGCTCGTCTCCAAGTAACGCACCGTCTCACGCGCCGCCAGCACATCCACATAAGCGATGTAGAGATTCTGAATCGCCAGCCGCACCTCGTTTTGGATACTGAGCCTCCATCACCTCGAGCGCGCGCGACGCATACGCCATGCGGTGCCAGCCGCTTGTGCGAATAGTCAATAGGATGTGATATATTCACATCGTATTGTGTAGGGCCATCGGGCCGTCGCACCGAGTCGGAACCATAAGGGACAAGCTGGCTGTCGGCATAGAAGATCGGATTGGCGCGCAGGCTGGCCGTCAAGACATCGGCGCGGCCTGGGGAATCTCGAGCTGCTTGGCCCGCAGGTCGAGGTTTTGGCGCACCAAGAGATCGATGGCCTGATCGAGTGTCAGGCCGTCGGGCGGTCCCTCGTCCCCCTCGTGTTTGGGCAGTTCGAGCGTGCCGTAGAGGAAAGGCCGTGCCGCCGGAATCGGTTGAAGCGGACCGATGGTCGGGTTGGCCTGGGCCCTTGGTACGTGCCTCCCGGCATCGTGATCGACGTCGGCACCCGCGGCGCCGCCGGCCGATTCGACCGAGCAACATGTCATCGCGCCCGGGCTGCGTGCCAAAGGTCACGCCACTCGAACCCGGCATCATCCCCAAAAGCGAGTCAAGCGACCCGGGCCGCATTGCCATCCCGCCTGGTGTAATGATCCCGGTCTCCTCGATCGTCGGTGCCTGAGCCAGGCAAGGCCGGGGCAGCGCGGTTGCGGCCAGAACCCCGGCACAGACCAGCGCCCAGGCCATTCGGCCGTTCCTCATGGCTTCGTTCCCTCGCATAGATACTGGCTCACGTCCAACGCGGGCCTGCCTTGAGCCGCCATAACCCAATGAAGGGCGCCACCAAATTGGCACTTCGGTGCCGTTCCCGTTCTCACAGTTTTATCGGCTTCACTCAGATTCGCAGCTGAAACGATTTTACCAAAATTACCCAGGTTAGTTATTTTCGTTACAACCGGATCTATCGGGGGAATCCGCAAATTTTCGCCCGCTTCTGTCGCGGCGCGAGATTGCGAGTTAAGATGCTCGCTACCGACACGAAGGGAGAGACGTAAGTGAGCACCATCAGGCGGGAAAAATCGACACCTGGAGTGGGCCCGACTCGGCGAGATTTCCTTCGCGTGGGAAGCGTCGGGCTCGGTTCACTCGGTCTCAGACTGACCGACCTAGGCGTACTCGCCCGCGACGAGCGGCAGGCGGGTCGCTCGGTGATCTTGCTCTTGCTGGTCGGCGGACCCAGCCAGTTGGAGACCTGGGATCCCAAGCCCGACGCGCCGGCGGAAGTGCGCGGGCCGTTCCAGTCGATCGCAACCTGCTGTCCCGGTGTGCGGATCTGCGAGCATCTGCCTCGAATGGCCACGCGAATGGATCGACTTGCGGTCGTGCGCTCGGTTTATCACGACGCGGCACCGATTCACGAGACGGGGTACCAACTGCTCCAGACCGGGCGGCTTTGCCGGGCGGGAGAGCATTACCCGCACATCGGCTCGGTGGTCGCCCGGCTGAGAGGAGCGAAGTATGGACTACCCGCGTCGGCGATCCTGCCGTTCCCGATTGCCAGCACGGGCGTCGACATCCCCCATGGGCAATCGGCGGGCTGGTTGGGAGCCGTTTACGACCCGTTCCACTTGAATTTCGATCCGACAGCACCCGGGTTTTGCGCGGCTCGGCCCTCGAGCGTGCGCACGCTTCGTTTGACCTTACGGCAAGCGACGCCAAGTGTGCACAGATTCCAATCCATACTATGGGATCGCTCGCACGCCGGCACCCCCGCAATCCCTTCGACCTCTCCCAAGAGGACAACAGTGTAAGAGAGGAATACGGTCAGACCAGTTTCGGTCAAAGCTGTCTCTTGGCCCGTCGGCTTGTCGAGGCGGGCGTCCGATTCGTCACGGTGAACATGTTCGACACCGTGTTCAACAGAGTCGGTTGGGACTGCCATGGCGCGGCGCCGTTCAGCACTTTGGACGACTACTCCAGCACCGTGCTACCATCATTCGATCAGACTTTTTCCGCGTTGATCGACGACCTCCACCGGCGCGGGCGGCTGGAGACAACGCTCGTGATCGCAGCCGGTGAATTTGGCCGTAGCCCACGGTTGAACGCGTCTGGCGGCCGCGACCACTGGCCGGGCGTCTGGAGCGTCGTTCTGGCCGGCGGCGGCGTTCAGGGCGGCCAGGTCTGGGGCGCCAGCGATGCCCACGCAACCGTGCCCGCGGACCGGCCTGTCACCCTCGAAGATCTAGCCGCCACGATTTACCACAGCCTGGGAATCGGCGAAAACGAGTCCATTACCGCACCCGACGGCAAGTCGCTGCCCCTTCTCGATAACGGCACGCCGCTCCGAGAATTGTTCGCATAAACGCTCGTCGTCGCGCAGAGCTGCACCATCGGGCCGTCGTCACACCAGGCTTGTCATTTTGCCGCCGCCTGTACGCCGCCGGGCTTGTAGCCCGGCGCGGCGATGATGGTCCGGACAAGCTTGCCGTCGGCCAGGTTCCAGAGCTTGACCTCGCCGTCCCAGCTTCCCGACGCCACGGTCTTGCCATCGGGCGAGACAGCCAGGGCATAGATCCAGTCGTTGTGTCCCTGCAGTTTGCGCTGCGACGATCCTTTGGCATCGAAAACGTGGACCAGTCTTGTCGGCACCGCACCGCGAGCAAGTTCTTGCCGTCGGGCGTAATACAGCAGCTTGAATACTGTGCCGCCGAAGCCGCCGATCTCGCGGATCGACTTGGCGTCGTTGTCCGGGTTCCAGATCGCGGATGCGGTTGTCCTCGCCGCCGGTTGCAATCGCCTTTGCCGTCGGGCGTGAACGAGACGGTGTAAACCGGCTGGGCGTGGCCCGGGAAGGTCACCAGCGACTCCTTCTTTTCGAGGTCGAAGACCTTGCGCGGTCTTGTCGCGGCTGGCGCTGGCCAGCCGCTTGCCGTCGGGGGAGAAGGCGATCCCGAAGATCCAGTCGGCGTGGTCTTCGATCTGGGTCAAGAGCTTGCCGGTCTCGACCTCGAACACCCGGATGGTTCGGTCGGCGCCGGCGGTGGCGATCTTCTTGCTGTCGGGGCTGAAAGCGACCGCGAAGACGACGTCCTGGGTCTCGGCGAGGTCGCGAACCGGTTTGCCTCCGCCCCCTGGTTCGGCAAGCCAGAGCTTGGCGACGCCGTAGACGCCCGGATCGCCGCTGGCGGTCGCCAGCCACTTGCCGTCGGGACTGTAGGCGATGTCGTACACCCGCTCGGCCAGTCCCGTCAACCGGCGGTCGAGCGTGCCGTCGGCCGTCTTCCAGAATGTGATTTCATGATAACCCGACGCCGCGATTGTCGAGCCATCCCGGCTGAACTGGAGCGCCGTGATCGGCACGGTCACGGGATAGGCCGCGGGAATCGTGACCTGCTGCGTCTTGCGCAAGAGGATCGTCCAGTCCTCGCCGGGCGAGTTCGCCGTCGTACTTGGCCCCTTCGGCGACCCAGCGCTCGATGAGTGCGATCTTCTCCGAGGGAAGAGGGTCTTGCTTGAACGGCATCCTCGGCTGGCCGTCGAGCCGGATCACCTCGACCAAGCGGCTCTCGTCGGGTTTGCCCGGCTCGAGTGTGTCCCTTCGCCCTGCTGCCCTCCCTTGGCAAGCTGGGCGAACGTCGTCATGACATACTTGCTTTCCGACTTGCGCGGATTGTGGCAGGCGATGCAGTTCTCGACCAGAACAGGCGCGACATCGCGGATAAAGCTGACCGCCTGGACCACTGCTTTCGGCTTGGGCTTAACGTCCGGCTTTGCCGCCGATGATCCGCCCTTTTTGGGCTCGACGGGAGCTGCGCTTTCTTGCCCTGCCGCGATGGTTTGGGGTGCTTTCGTATCTTGCTGGCCCTTGGTCTGGCTATCATCACCCGTTGCAAGTTTACAAAAGCTCGATTCCAGGCACACAAACGCCAAGACACCGAAACAAAGACTCCGAAACATGATGCGGGGTACTCCGTGGCTTGGCTTGTTCCTCAACCATTGGGCTTGAGCCCAACTCTATTCTACTTCACCGGCACGACTTTGACTGCCAGGGGGACGGGACTGACCGAATAGTCCTTCTTCTCGATCTGGTAAGCGAGTGCGACCTGGGCTCCCGCCGAGGTCGGAGCGGCCTTGGCGTCGGCGACGATCTTCAACGTGAAGTTCGTCACTTTGTCGGCCACGTTGACAGGATCTGCTTTGAGTCCCGCTGGCAGGCCGTTGATCTTGACCGTCACCGGGCTCTTCATAACCCCCCTTGCGGACGATCGATCCTTTGAGCTCGACGGTTGCTCCCGGCTTGATTTCGAGCGCGGCGCGGCCAATAGCAACGGTGGCGGGGGGCACGATGCTTAACGTCACGGCGGGCAGGTCAAACGTCCGGTCCTGGCCTCCAAACTTGCCCTTGGCTTGCAAGCCGATGGTCGTTATCCCCAAGGGACCTGCGACCGCCGAATTGACCGTGAGTTTTCCTTCCGAGGCTTTCTCGGCAATGGTAAGTGCGGCGACAGTCAGGCCTGGCGGCAGGGGCAACGCCGTAATCGCCAGCGCGGCGTCGGCTCCCTTGGATGCGCGTCACCTTGACCGGAATCGTCGCGCTCAAGCCGTGGGCGACCTCGAATAGGGCAGGGGGGGTGTCGAGTACAATGGGCTCGGCCAGCGCCGGCGCGGCGACGAGTCCGTATTCTGTGATCGAGCAAGTCGCGAGCGTTGCTTGCTGGGCAAATACGGCCTGCTTATGTGCGAGCCGTTCAAAAGGCCCGCTGGTTCCCTGCGCCCGGCCGACCAGTCTGATCGGAGCAGCGGGAAACGAGGCGTCGACGGCTGCCGATAGCGAGATTACGCCGGTGGACTGGGAGGCGGCAATCGTCCCGGACCGCACGGTCAATCCAGCCGGTGGATCGGCAACGGTGGTTTGATCGCCCCAGTGTAGCCCTGGCGCTGGACGGTCACTTCGACTGCGGCCGTTCCTCCGCGGGGAACGCTGACTTCCGATTCCTTGAGCACGATCTGGAAGTCGGGCAACAGCGGCTCAACGACGATCCGGTACGCGAAACCGACGCCGCCGCGGTCTTCCAGGTCACGCAGTACGAGTGTGATTTCATTAGTGCCGCCGGGCACTGTGAGTTCGAGCGACGGGTCGGGGATAACGAGTGACTGCGCCTGGCCGTTTTCCGGCGGCAGAGGAGTGGTCGTATCGTCGGCGTTGGCGAGCACCGCGCCGCCGTTGCCGAGCACGCGCAAAACGGCGTCGAGCGCCGAGCCGACTTCGTAGGCGACCACCTTGATTCGCAACCGCTGGCCGGGCGTCACCGCGAGAACGAAGCGATCGTCGTCGCCCGGCAGGGTCGACCCGACCGTTGAACACAACGGGCGCGACCGACCGGACAGGGGGCGCCGCGGGATCGGCCGGCTCGCGGATCTCAGGATAACTCGAAGCCACGAGCGGCCCCAGCGATTCGACGTCGAGTTTCCGATCGCAATCAGCGACGCCGCTAGCGCCTCCAGGCCGGGTGAGCATATTGCTCGAGATGCGCGGCACGACCAGCTCCGTGCCCGCAAGCGGATTCATCGCGGCCGCCGCGATCTTGACCCCTGCCAGGGTCCCGCCTCGAAATTCCAGGCCGACGGTCTCGCCGGCACGGCCACCCAGGGGGTATACCTCGGAAGCCATCGGCACAGGCCCGATGACCAGCCGAAACACCGGACGCCCTCCTCCTTGATAACGCGAGTCGGACAGCTCGACCACATAATCGCCGTCTGCCGGCAGCATCGTGACCAGCCGAGCATCGGTCTGCAGTCCCGGCGAATCGTCGGCCGAGGAGATATAAGTGCGGCTGGGCCCAGCCGTCGTCAACCGAAGCGTCGGATCGATCCCCGACCCAATCCGCGCACATTGCGCGTCGACGACGATCAGTTCACCTTTTATACCACGGAATCGGAAGTAATCGACGTCATTGCCGGCCACTTGGCCCTCGACGACCACGGGCAGCTCGGGCAGCACCTGGGCCAGCTCGAAGCTGCTGTTGTCTTCCTTCTCCGCGACCTGGCGGCAATTGGCCGACGGGCAGCAGAAACGGGGCCGAGATCCCGTCGTCGGTTTGAATTCGGATCGGGTAGACCCCCACGGCCACCCCGGGTGCAACTGTCAGTCTGACCTTCCAGTTGGCCGCATCGCTTTTGGCCGGTGGCGAGGATGGCTCGATCTGAAACGGAACAGGCGCGATGAGCCGGGGACTTCCCGTCAGATTCGCGCCGCTGAAAGTCAGCTCCGTGGCTACGCCACACGGAACACCCAGGGGCGACAGGTTGTTGATCTTTGGTGGTGCGGCGTTTCCCGTTGTACCAGCTAAATGAACGAAACCGGCCACCACCAAGAGCAGAGCGTGAGCGACCGCGGGCTTTCTGACCATGGAACGAATCTCTTTAAGACAAATCGCCGCAATCTCCGAGCAGTCGCACACTCGGGAATGAAAGGCAGTCGGGCGGGGCAAGCAGCACCAGCAGGTAGGGCATCGCGTCCTGTTGAACGATAATTTAACCTCGCACGATACCATCGATTTGTCAAGCAGTGGTTTATACTGACGGGTTCAGGGCGACCAATCGTTTTCCTTCATCGTGAGAGTAACACAAAATGTGTGCGCGATCCGTCCGCCAGGTATGCCTTTCGTTGATGCCGATCACTGGACTATTCGCTTTCCTCGTAGCCGGCGAGGCCCGTAACATGGCAACCCAAGACCGCTGGTTTCAGCACGACATCCGCCGTCCCAAGCGCCCGTTGTCGCACCTGTGGACAACCCAGTCTCAACCCGGGCCCCCAACGACGCCGTCATTCTCTTTGACGGATCCAATCTGGATGGCTGGAAAAGTGCCGATGGCGGCCCGTGCGCTGGAAGGTGACCGACGGCTACATGGAAGTCGCACCGGGAACCGGCGCGATCGAGACCAAAGCCAAATTCGGGGATGCCCAACTGCATGTCGAATGGGCATCGCCCAGCCCGGCAGCGGGCGTGGGCCAGGATCGCGGCAACAGTGGCATTTTCCTTATGGGCGAGTACGAGGTGCAAGTCTTGGATTCGTACCACGCCGAGACCTACGCCGACGGCCAGGCCGGAGCCATTTACGGCCAGTATCCACCACTGGCCAATGCCTCCCGACCACCCGGAGAATGGCAGACCTACGACATCGCGTTTCGCCGGCCCCGTTTCGACCAAGGGGGCAAGTTGCTCGAGCCGGCCCGACTCACTCTAATCCACAATGGTATTCTTATACAAAACAATGAGGAACTTCTAGGTAGAACATCCTGGCTCCAATCGCTTCCGTACGAAGCGCATGCCGATCGCGGGCCGATCCAGCTTCAAGACCACGGCCATCCGGTCCGCTTCCGCAATATGTGGATCCGCGACCTGGCTGAACGGTGCTTCCGACGGTGCAGGATCTCGCTCGACCCCCGATTGTCTCGCTCGCGCCTGACGTCCTCGATTCACTGACGGGCAAGTATTCGATGGGATCGAAAGCCGATGCCCCCCCGGTCACGATCAGCCGCGGCGACGGGCACCTGGTCGTCAAACTGGCGTTCAGGCCCGCACCGCTCGTCATCGAGCCCATCTCCCCAACCGAGTTTCTCATGCCTCACACCGATGGCCGGTTCACGTTCCGCCACGATCGAGAGGGAAGGGTGAGCGGCGTTTTGTTCAAGATCGGCGACGGCGAGCGCGTTTTGACGAAGATCAGCAAGTGAATCGATCAACGTGCCACGGTCATCGTGCTCGTCATGAACCACGGGCTCGTGGCCGTGCCACGTTGAGGATTGACGGGCCGCAATGGAAATCGACCGTCAGCTCACGTTGCGCGGTCTAGCCCACCTTTTTGGCCGCGGAACGAATCTAGTACGTTCGCGTATCCGCGATCCTGCGCCAAATCGAACGACGTCCGAGGTGCAACTTGCCACAAGATTGGGATGGGGTGCCAGCGCGCTTACTAAAAGGGGCTACGTCCGACGTCAGGGGACGACCGCTCGTAAAACTGCACTCGCTTTGAACGATGTGCTTCTGAAATATTACCGACGTAATATATATAATTTGTTCAATAACATTTATTCGTCATCTGTTAATGCAATCAGTTCTCCGAAACACTCACGTCTCGGTCTAACCTGGCGCTCGCTCTGGTGAAGCAGTCTGGCTGCATCACTCTGAGTTCTCTCGCCCTGGAGCACGCTGCTCATGATCTTTCTGACACCAACGCGACTGCATGCCAGGAAGCTAACTTGGCCGATTGATTCGCTGCATGAGATGACGGGGTATAGCTGTAGCGACGTCATTCGGACTCGGTTGGTGAGGCGGGATGAGGTAAACAAAAAAACGGCATGCTCCCTAAAGGAACATGCCGTTCTGAATTAATCAGGCCATTTCGCCGTCGGACCAAGGCCGAGCGGCAAGTACTGTCATATGTTCAACGACGAGCCCGGCGATAGGCAAGTCCGGCCAATCCAGGAACGGCCAGACCCAGAAGTACGACCGAGCTGGGTTCCGGGATGAAGGACACGCTAGCGTTGATCGTCGATTGGCCACCGTTCGTCAACGGAGCATTGAGGTTGACGCGGCCATGCGTGCCCCCGTCGGCCGAGACGATCGTGAAAACAAACCCATCAAGGGTCTGCGTGAGCGGCGTGCTGAACTGAACAAACTGCGCTGCTGGAGGCGTCGGAAAACGAACCGCTCATCTTGCCTGAGAACGTAATCGTGTCAGTTGTCGCAATGTTCTCGATCGTCACGGTGAAGGTATCGTTGGCCGATATCTGCGTTGAACTAGGATTGACCGTCGTGAACGTGCCCAGGTTCGCGAAAGTCGGGGGCGGGGCACTAGCCGTCGATAGTATCGCGGTGTCAGTCACACTGGCGACGCCGTTGGTGAACGTCGATGTACCGGACGACGTGAATACTCCCGTCGCGAGGTAGGTGATCGAGCCAGCCTGTGAGTTGGCCCCGCAGAGGACCGCCCCGCACAGCGCGGCCCCCAAAATCCACATTTTTCTACATCCCATAACTAGTTGCCTCCTCATGTATTTTCGAAAGGTGCAAGATCCTCACGCGAATTGGAATCTGATGGAAAGGCCAAGAACGGACGGTAGACCGACCCCACCTTGAGTGGCACAACACTGGCAAATCGCTTGTTCAGAATCCAGTTCACGCAGTCGTTGCTGTCCTAGCACTTTTTCTAATGCTCACGAATTCATCGCGCGTGATCATTGTCCATTCCGAACGAGAATATCAGTTCCAATTCACCGATATGGAACCTATCTGAACCGAATGCCCGCATCAAGGAGCAACTTGAACACGGCGATTAAATGCATGGGCGCAGTTGACGAGCACTTGTCGAGATGAACCGGCGAGAATTGGACTTAAATCGCAACAGGGCCGGTTCTTAGCTCAAGCGACCGCCAAGGGCTATGTCGAGGCTGCATGTTTGATAGATTTGAGGGAGCTCAGCCCTTACATATACTTTTGTACTGCACCAAGGTTTACAAAAAACAACGCGACGTCGAGGGCGCACAACGCGACGCTGAGGGCGGACAACGCGACGCCGAGGGCGCACAATGCGACGCTGATGGCGCAGGGCGTTGCGGCGCCCAGTAGAAACCCAGGCCGTCAGGCGAATTCGCTATTGTAGCTGGCCTTTTCCTTTGACGGAGATCGTGCTCGATCAATCGGTCGATGCCATGTCGCGCAATCCCTTCAGCCATGAGAATGCTCAAGGCCGGTACAGAGACGAGCCAGGCTCAAATCGCTTAGTTAAATGTAACGATCCACTCGGCTCCCGGCGGAATCACGAACGCCCGTTGGCACATTTGCATCCGGCGCCTTCTGATTTTCACCTTTTATGGATTATAATATTTATAACTAGTGCTTTACAAGAACTAGCATGAGGTGCTTTGAATCTCCTAACACCACTACCAACAAAATTGCGAAAAAAAAATTTGGGTCTAGGGTTGCATCATCGCGAAATCGATCCTAAAGTGTCGTCTCAACTAAGAAATCAACTCACAATGATGCGTTAGAACATGGGTGTCTCCATACGTGCGTGGTTCATCAACTGATCAATCGCCATATTGAGTAAGCGGAAGAGAGTGACGCTTTGCCTGTTTCGTGCATCAATTGGAGCATAGCGTCGTGGCAGGTACCTATGTCGTCATTCTTGCACTCATTGCTGGCGCGATTGGTCAAGGATACCCGTGGCGTCTGTTGGATTGATTCTAGTGATTGGGAGGAACACGCCAGCTCAGCGCTGAATTGTGTCCTCTTAAGCAAAACTGCTCGGGTTCGCACGATCGTAATGACTGCCCGGTCATGCCGGAAACGAATCTATCGTTATATATGGGACGGCTATTGTTCTCAGTGAATTTCATGTGACGAACCTCTAGATTCGCCACAAAATACCGCCGTTTTTTCGATTGACCGGGGCCAATCGGGCCTCGGATCCGCCCTTTTGATTCCACTATCAACGTAAAGTGGTTCGCGCCGGAATGTGCCCACCAGGCTACGCCGGTTCTACCAGTCGCCGTCTGCGCAGTTCCCAAAAATCACTCTTGTTATCGAGGACCGACAGCCGATGGAGCGAAAGTGTTTTCACCGAGTTAAATATGAACGGCTGCTTTCATGAAGCTATAACATCATGAGTCTCGTCGTGCAAGTTCACATCGATGACAACTTGATCGCGTGCATGAGTTCGACATAAAAATTTTGGGCTTTCTCGCAAGTAACTCGCCCCAAGATGCCTACTCTGATCTACATTTTGAGACGAGCGAGGGTAGTTTCTCCAATTCTTCTCGGACCGCAGGGGACCGAGTGCCATCCCCTGGTGTATTTATCGAAGGGGAGCGACCTATGCGTTTTCTACATCTAAAGACGGGTTTACTTCAGAAGGCTTTCCACGCTCGTTACGAGCACCGGTCCGCCGATCGACGGCGTTGCCGGTGGCGTTAAAGGCACTGAGTTAGCAATATCATCTACATGGGCGGGAGGGGCGGCGGAGACGCCTTCACTAACAACGCAAGCCCGCTCTCGCTGGACAACGGTCTTGGCGCAAGCAATCCTCGTTGGATGGACGAAGCTTTCGGGACGTCGCGACGAGAAGTGCTCGCATGATAGTAACCTCTATGCCGACTGCGGTGCTGCCGCGTCGTAAGTTTCTGGAGGCTCGCTCACAAGTCCGAGCTAAGCTTCAGTGTCGCCTGGGCCGGCTCAAGGTCGGCCTGATCTAAAGATTTCGCAGCGCTCAAATTGGTCCGTATTGCGCGGACGGGATCGCTGTGCGCACGTTGTTTCCCCCATTTCCATGGAGAATTGCATGATGTCTTACGCAAGCGTCAATTGCTGGGGAATTCGCAACACCATGAAGGCGGGCCGCCGCTGTGGGCGGTCAACTCGTCCTTCGATCGAGGCGATGGAAGAGCGGACACTCCTCACGGTGCCGTTAATGTACGCAAACGGCGCATCGGTCGTCGAGCCCGGGAAGGGCTCGGTGACGATGCAGTTCACGATCGACCTGACCTCCGCCTCGTCAACAGCGGTGACTGTCAATTACCAGACATCGAACTCGACGGCGATTGCCGGCACGGACTACACCGCGACTCATGGGACTCTCACCATTCCGGCGGGTAAGACGTCGGGGATAATCCCGGTGACGGTGCTCGCTGACAAGAACTTGACGACGAACAGGGTGTTTTACCTAAGCCTCAGCGGGGCAAGCGGGGCAACGATCGCCACTCCCAAGCTCTCCGGGACGATCGACGTGCCGCCGCCACCGAGCCTATCGATTGCCACCGTGCAGGAGATGGTCGGGACCGGCGGGGGCACGACGACGATGACCTTTACCGTAAGCCTCAATGAGGCGCAAACTTCCCCGGTCACCGTCACGGCCACCACGGCAGATCTGACCGCCAAGGCCGGCGTCAACTACGCGGCTACCTCAGAGGTCCTCACCTTTGCCCCGGGTGCGGTCACCGAGAAGTTCGTCGTGACGATTTACGGTTCAACAAAAGCCGCGACGGATTGCTTCCTGGTGAATCTCACCGCTGGCAGCGTCACGATTGGCACACCGCAGGCCGCAGGGGTCATCGAGTACTGAGCCCCCCCTTCTCGCCACCCAATACATTAATCAACGCAGACCTCAATTCATGAGAGCATCGCCGCATGATTATGGAGGGCAGTCATTCTGCGCACGGAGGTCGCTGTTAGCTCGCGGGCCGGTTAAGTATCCGGCCCGTTTACCATCGCTTCCGCGGACCATGGGCGGTCAGCGGGATTCAGAGTCCCAGGGGATTCAGACACGAATGGCAAGAGATTAGCCGTTATGCCGCCATGCGCAAGCGCTTGCGCCATTAGGGCGTGGTTCCACCAGGTATCGATGTGCCTTGGGGACGGCGTTTGTTGGGGCGAGGTTCCACTCGACCAAATCGATCACCGACTCCTGTTGTGCGATCGCACGAAGCATCGCTTGCAGCAACAATTCCCGATCCGCCGGCGCTGCTCGCCGCATTGCCTCTTGGGATGCCGTGATCGTTTGCAGCGTGCCTTTGACGCTCAGCTGCCGCGGACGCTTTTCGTGTGCCTCGGCCACCTGGGCCGTCACAACTCGGATCAAGTTGTAAGCTAGTAAATGCATCCAGATCTCCTTCTCGACCACTTCCGGCGACTTGCACCGAAAGACATCCATCTATGAGCGGGCCTTTGTCAAGCGAGGCGGTGCAGATTTTTGTGTCGCGGGCCTCTCGCACATCCCCTTCGCCGTCGGCTTCGGTCGATCTGGCCCATCTCAGACCTCTCCGCGGACGAATCGGTTGTGCAACCCGCAACACATCCTCTGAGCCCGAGGCCGAGTTTCCTCCCCCTCTTAGCCGGCAGTATTCGAGGCGGTAGCCGACGTGAAGTGATTCGCTCAACCATCTATTCTGGATCAGCAGGTCTCTCCGATGTCGCCATCAAGCCGTATCCAAGGGGTGCCACCATTCAGTGCAACGATCGTCGGCGATGGGGCCGCGATCAGCATGTCCTTCGGGCTCAGAAGTAGGCTGAACCGGAGAAGCCTCTCGCGGTCCGCTGCATGCTTGCTTTCGGTACCATATCAATCACACCAAGAGGGGCCTTCGCGGCCCTCTTGGTTTTTTTTGTTCGGAAATCGCAGCGAGCGCCACGAAAGGCGCGGCTACCACGACAACTTTTCGCCTAACGCCTAAGTGAGCCGTAAGTCGCTCGTCTTTCGTTTGCCTGGTCGCTCAGTTCCCGTCCGGCGTAGAGCCCATCCCCGCGTGACGCGACCTGCGTCATGCAAGGCCAGTTGGTACCCGCCGACGGCGACGGCCGTAAGGCTGACAACGTTGGATATGCTGCGGGACGTGTCGGAGGCGGCGAGATTTTCGTCCGCATCCCAAACTGCATCAACACGGTATCGAGTAAGCACGCCGGCGTCGGTCATTTCAGATCCTGCGTCACTCGGTTCGCCGAATAGCGGCAGCGGCAGCGTCCGCACGTTCATGGCTTCGGGCGTCGAGCCTTGTTCACCCTGCGGTGCCGACTTTGGCGCCGGTGCATCGGCCGACGGCGCGGGTTGCTGCTGTCCCTCCGGTCCTTTAGGTGCTGGGGGCGGCTGAGTCTCGGGAGTTTTGGTGGAAGGCACCTGCTGTGCCCCTGGCGCAGCGGCGGGAGCTTGTGCAGGTGCGGGCACGCCGCCTGTTACCACTGGCTCCGACTGCTCGATGACACTGAGCCCCTCAAGCGCCACGCTCCGCCGCCCGATGACCTGGCTCGGCGCCAGTTGCGTCAACGACGCCGGCTGCGCAGCCAACTTTAGAATCGTGGTGGTGTTCATCGTGTTACCGGCTGCCGCCATTGCGGTTTCCGGCGCGGTGCTCGCGCCGAGCTGCACGTTCGCCACTGCGGACAACGGCGGCGGAATCACGTAGTTCGGCTGATCGGGCACGGGTTCGGTACTCACTGTCATGCTCGACGTCATGCTCGGATTCAAGGGAGTGATCGCCGAGTTCGAAATCCAGGGACAGGCCAGGTGAGTTCGTGCCCTGGCTGACCGAACTTCCGTTCACGTTTCCCTGGACGAAAAACGACTCGTTCGCCGAATTCGTGGAGTTGGCTGCGCCGAGCGGTCCTGTCAGACTCAAACCGCCCGACGTCGCGAAGCCGAATTGGGTGGTGTTCGAGAAGCTGGATAGATCGGATCCGGCCACAGCCGCGGGAACGGAAACTGGCGGCGTCGGCGCGGCCTCGGTCGCTTGCGCCGGTGCCAAAGATGGCCGGGCCGCCCGCGAGCAGTTCACGGTTTTCCAGCGGTTCGCAGCAAAGTGCGAATCGTGTGATTCGACGCGTCGGGTGGCGACTTGAAGTGTCCGAGCACTCAAGCAGATTGGATAGAGAATTTGCACGCATTTTCGCACCTGCTGCCATCGTGGATTTGAGATGGTCTTTGAGCCAGTGCTGTGCGCTCCTCATCAGAACGTATAGGGAACCCTTATACAGATGACGAGGGGCACATCAACATTTCTGTACACACCAATGCCAACGCAGTTCTTTTACGCAATTCCCATTCCGGTCCAACGGATTCTTGGTCTGACCGGTTCATTTCCGATGTTCGAGACCTCGTCTGGGCTGAGTCCCCATTTCATTTCGATGAGGAAGGTCTCGCATGCATCATCGGCGAGGAATCATCGCATGACGGTGCTGGTCAGATCGTCGAGCTTTATCTCAAGCTCACGAGCGATCCGGGCCGCAATTGAGAGGCTTGGTTCGCGCTGGTCTTGCTCAAGGTACGAGAGATCCGCCTGCGCTACATGGGAGCGGGCGGCGAGGTCGGACTGCGTCAATCCCCGGGCTTCGCGCGCCGCGGATCGTCTGCCCGAGCGTCGCGCCGCCATAAGCGCAGGCCCGATGCCGGCGCTCTTCGGCCAGGAACGCGCAGCCCTTCGGCGATGATCTCATCCTTATCCTTCGCAACGAGCTCGCGCAGGCGGCGTGCCTCAGCGGCTTCCTCGGCGTTGAGCTGATGTGAGGTTACGACCCGACGAACTTTCTTCGAGACGGCATGGCTGCTGCTGTCATTCCTCAATGTTGGAGGCCGTGACCGGCTTGGCGGTGTCGGCATAGCGAAGATACGCTTACCGGTTCAAATCTAGTCGCCCCGAGGCATTAGGGCCAGGCGGGTGGTATACTCGCGGGCTGACTCCGTGAGTGCGAAATCGACTTGGATGCCCATCCAAAAGACGTGCACGGAGAGGTCGGATAAATCCGTTCCCTGAAGGAACCGGGCACGCATTTTCCACTGTGATTCACCTATCGACCGGTGCTGTCGATGAATGAGGGGACCCGAATCCTGGACGCGATCGGGCAAGGTGACGCCCGTGCCGCGGCGCAGCTCTTGCCGCTGGTCTACGACGAACTGCGGCGGCTCGCGGCCCGGAGGATGGCACAGGAGACGCCGGGCCAGACGCTTCAGCCGACGGCTTTGGTGCACGAGGCATACCTGCGCTTGGTCGGCAAAGGGGAGGAGCGGCACTGGGACAGCCGCGGCCACTTCTTCGCCGCCGCCGCCGAGGCCATGCGCCGCATCTTGATCGACAACGCGCGCAGCAAACTGAGCGGCAAACACGGGGGCGGCCTGGTTCATCGGGAGGCGGACCCAGACGATTTCCCCGTGGCAAACCCTCGCGACCCGCTCGAAGTGATTGCCGTGCACGAAGCCCTGGATCGGCTGGCGCAGAAGTCGCCCCGCAAGGCTGAGCTGGTCAAGCTCCGCTACTTTCTCGGTTGCACCGTGGCCGAGGCGGCCCAGATTCTGGGTATCGCCCCGGCGACCGCCGAAGAGGATTGGACCTACGCCAAGGCCTGGCTGCGCCGGCAATGGCGCCGGGACGAGGAAAACAATTCGCCGGACTGAATAAAGGCACCGGGCTTTTGCTCTCCGTTCTCGCATTGGATGATGAGAGACCATTCAGCCGGAGGAGAATGCCATGTCCGACTCTGCAATCTTCAAGGCCGCCGTCAAATTGTCTCCAGAGCGTCGCGCGGCGTTCCTCGACCAGGCCTGCGCCTCCGATGGAGAGCTGCGCCACGAAATCGAATCACTGCTGCGTGCCCATGACGCCTCGGGCAGCTTTCTTGGGGATCTTTCATCCCAATCCGATGCGACTGAGGATTTCGAGCCGATCCCCGAACGACCCGGCACGGTCATCGGCCCTTACAAGCTCATGGAGCAGATCGGCCAGGGTGGGATGGGCCTGGTTTTCGTCGCCGAGCAGCAACACCCGGTTCGCCGCAAGGTCGCGCTCAAGATCATCAAGCCGGGCATGGACACCCGCGACGTCATCGCTCGGTTCGAGGCCGAACGCCAGGCCCTGGCATTGATGGACCACCCCAATATCGCCAGGGTTCTTGACGCCGGCACGACAGACAGCGGTCGCCCCTTCTTCGTGATGGAACTGGTCTAAGGCATCCCCGTCATTGATTACTGCGACCAGCAGCAGCTCACGGCACGCGAGCGGCTGGATCTGTTTCTGGCCGTCTGCCAGGCGGTCCAGCATGCCCACGGCAAGGGCATCATCCACCGCGACTTGAAGCCGTCGAACATCCTGGTCGCCCCGCACGACGGCGTTCCGGTGGTCAAGGTGATCGACTTCGGCGTCGCCAAGGCGACCGGCCAGCAGTTGACCGATAAGACCATCTACACCCGGTTCACGCAAATGATCGGCACTCCGCTCTACATGAGCCCGGAGCAGGCTGAACTCAACGCGCTTGACGTGGATATTCGCAGCGATGTCTACAGCCTCGGCGTGCTCCTTTACGAGTTGCTGACCGGGACGACGCCGTTCGACCGCAACCGGTTCGCGACGGCGGCCTATGACGAGATTCGCCGCATCATCAAGGAAGAGGAGCCGCCCAGGCCAAGCACGCGCTTAAGCACGATGGGCGAGTCTCTCTCGAAGGTTTCCAGTCAGCGCAAAACCGAGCCGGCGCAGTTGTCGGCGCTGGTGAAGGGCGATCTCGACTGGATCGTCATGAAAGCGCTCGAGAAGGACCGCAATCGGCGCTACGATACGGCCAGCGCCTTTGCCGCCGACGTCCGCCGGTTTCTGGCCGAGGAACCGATCGAGGCCCGGCCGCCGTCAACGTTGTATCGCTTCCGCAAGATGGCCCGGCGGAACAAGGTGGCATTGACGACAGCCGCGGTGGTGGCGGCCGCGCTCTTTGTGGGATCGGGCGTGAGCATCTGGCAGGCCGTGCGGGCGACGCAGGCCGAGCAGATCGCTCGGCTTAGGGCGGAACAGGCGGCGGCGTCCGAGGCGGCCGCCCGGTCGAGCGAGCAGGACGCCCGAGAGCAGAGGCGCGAGGCCGACGGCGCCAAGGATCGGGCCGAGAAACGCCGTGACGAACTCGTCGCCCTCAATGAAAAGCTCCGCCGCTTGAACTATATCACCGACATGAATCTGGCACGACACGCCTGGGATGAAAACAACGTGACCCTCGCGAGGGAATTGCTGGAGCGTCAGCGGCCCAAGCCCGGCGAGCCGGACTTACGCGGCTTTGAATGGCATTACCTTCGCAGGCTCCAGCACCGCCACCTGCGCACCGTGAACGCCCACGTTGGGCTTGCGACGACGGTGGCCTGGACGCCAGACGGCAAACGGCTTGTCAGCATCGGGACAACGGAGAGAGAAGGAGCCTTCACGGCACCCGGTGAAATCAAGCTCTGGGATGCAGCGACCCTGACTCCGCTGCCCCTTTGGCTCGAGGGTGCGACAGGCAAAGTTTCCATGACGGGCGCCCTGAGCCCTGATGGCCAACTTCTGGCCGCGGGCTGCTTCGACATGAGGATCCGGCTCTGGAACATCGGAACAGGCGCGCTCGTCGCTACATTGGAAAGGCACACGGGCGACCAGATCTGGCAGCTTGTTTTCAGCCCTGACGGCAAGCACCTGGCATCTCGGGCGATGGACTCCAACACAATAAGATTTAATTATAATTCAGCAAAGATAAAAATCTGGGACCTGGATACCCGCAAGGCCATCGTGTCCATCGATAAGCTTTATCGCTTTGGGAGTCTGGCTTTCAGTTCTGATGGGAAGCGCGTGGCCTTTAATGCTGCCGAGTCTGTGCTGACGGTACGGGATGCATTCTCCAGTCGCGAGCTTTTTGTGAAGGACATGAAATATCCAGTCACGTCCATGGCCTTCAGCCCGGACGACAGACGTTTGGTTGTGGCAGGCCGAACCAGTGACGTGCAAATCCTGGATGCCGGCACCGGCGAACTCGTCAAGATTTGTCCGGGAGACGGAGGCTATCGCGACAAGCTCAAGTTCAGTCCGGATGGGCAACGACTGGCGGCAGCGGGGTACTATTCTGGTCTGGAGCTATGGGACGCCAAAACTGGTCAGCGAATCCGCACGTTCAAGGGGCACGATGGTTTCGTCATGGATCTTGCCTTCAGTCCCGATGGCACACGCATCGCCTCCGCGGGGTTGGACGGACGCGCGAAAAGTGTGGGACGTGAACAGCGACCGCGATGTCATCCCGACACCCGAGATGGGGCAACAACTCGCTTATATCGAGCTTTCCCCCGATGGACGTATCGCCCTGCGTGGCAGATATGAGAGCACCATTCACCTGTGGAACGCCGAGACCGGCGAACCGTTGGGCGAGCCTATCAAACTCCAGCACAAGGCCGTGAACTATGACTTCACGGCCGATGGGAAGCATCTGGTACTTACCGACGATGGCAAGAACGTCACGACCTGGAATGTGTCCTCCGGCAAAATGGTTCGCGCATTCAAACACGATGGCCCAGAAGGTTCGTTGGCCACAGCGCTTAGCCCGGATGGAAAATGGTTCGCTTGCAAGGGCCCGGGAGGGGGACTGAAGGTGTGGGACGTGGACAAGGGCGCCGAATTCCGCACGTTCCCCGTACTCGACAATCTTTCGTCGTTCCGATTCAGCCCAGACAATGCTCGCCTGGCAGCGACCGAGAACAGCGGGGTGGTAAAGACCTGGGATCTTGCCACGGGCCAAGAGCTATGGAACACCAAACTCCAGAAGGGGTCTATCCGATTTCTGAGCTTCAGCCAAGATGGAAAGCGGCTGGCCGCACCATGCTCCGGGGGCGAGGTGCGTATACTCGATGCGGCCAGCGGCCGCGAGGTCTCGCCCCCTCTAAAGAGCCTAGCCCACAGGATTGAATTCAGCCCCGATGGCAGCCGCCTGGCCACGACCACCTCTTTTGGTGGGACCGTGAAACTCTGGGACCTCACGACGGGGCAGGAAACCCTGACACTGAAGGGACACGACAAGGTTGTGTCGGGTCTTTCGTTCAGCCCCGATGGGCACCGCTTGATTAGCGCCTCCATGGACATGACCGTGCGGATCTGGGACGCCACGCCGCTGCCGGAGTAGTGCGCGTGTAATGCTGCTCTGCACAGACTCGACGGCCCGGATTTGCCCGTCATCCCCCCGGCCGCTATCCTGTACGTCATGAGCGAGGTCACGCGAATCCTGGGTGCCATCGAGCACGGCGACCAACATGCCGCCGAGCAATTGTTGCCGCTGGTCTATGAGGAATTGCGGCGGCTCGCACTCGAAAAAATGGCTCATGAAAAACCTGGCCAGACGCTCCAGGCCACGGCACTGGTCCACGAGGCGTACGTGCGGTTGGTGAACACGGAAAAAGCCCGGCACTGGGATAGCCGCGGGCATTTCTTTGTGGCGGCGGCCGAGGCCATGCGCCGGATCCTGATCGAAAATGCGCGGCGCAAGCGGCGAATCAAGCACGGAGGTGGTGTACGGCGTGTTGAGCTGGACGACGAAATCCCGGTGATCCAGGAGCCAGCGGAAGACGTGCTGGCCGTCGATCTTGCCCTGCAAGAACTGGCCGGCCAAGACTCGCAAACGGCGGAGCTGGTCAAGCTGCATTA
Organism: uncultured Isosphaeraceae bacterium; assembly: GCA_963850935.1. GTDB lineage: Bacteria > Planctomycetota > Planctomycetia > Isosphaerales > Isosphaeraceae > CAWFRS01. The sequence goes on along the minus strand of CAWKNT010000007.1, from coordinate 167,940 downwards.
TTTCGCCGGACTGACGATCGAGCAAGCCGCTGAGGTACTCGGGCTTTCCCCACGAACCGCCTATCGGAGCTGGTCTTACGCTCGGGCCTGGCTCTATCGGCGCCTGACGAAGGACAACTCCCTAAACGGCCTAACGTGATTCCGGGAGGGCGAGGCTGGGGTGATGAAAAGTTGGCCCGGCAGCGTCTCGTGATTCCCGCCAAATTTGTTGCGCGAGTTGTTCGTCCTGAAGCTCAGAGTGATTTCGATTCATTGGAGCCGCGGACGGAGGGAAAGCGGACAACTCAACAGTCGAGATGAGTCCTCGAGCCCGTGCAGGCTGAGACGATTCATGAAGTTAGATAAGGAAACCAGGAAAGCAGGAGGAAAGAAAGTTGGCGTTGGAACACGAAGCCTTGACCGAGCGAATCAGATACGATTGTCGTGGATCTCAAGGCGATCAAGAACGTCGACGACATCCACTTTGCGGTGGTTCGCTCGCAACTGAAGGCCGTGGGTAGGCAGCACGGTTTACTACTGAACTTCGCCAAGACAACGCCCGAACCCAAGCGAGTCATTGCTTCGTGAGGCGATTCCTGCTTTCCTGCCTTCCTCATGTCGAATGAGCGGCAGCTTCTGCATGAGAGCGCAACCGATTCGAAGAATCAGCCCAAGTCAGAAACGCGAGAATTTCGCCCGGTTTTCATCAGCCCAGGCTCGCCCTCCCAGAATCGTGCAAGGGCATTTAGCCGCCGACTGACTTCGTCGACCGACGCCTCATATTTTTTTGGCAGTCGCCTTGCGGCGGCGTCGCATTAAAGGGTAGAGAACGTGCGGCGCATGATCCGCCCGAGGCGACCCGTGCAGATGGTCCGACGTGCATCGGGCCGGAGGTAACTTTCCCGTGAATCACTCCACTCCCAACGTGCGAAGTGTCTTCGGTCGAGTCCTGGAGATCGAATCTCCCGGTGAACGAGCCGCTTACTTGAACGAGGCTTGCGGCGACAACGCCGACCTGCGATCGGAGGTCGACAGCCTGCTGGAGGCGATCGACAAAGCCGGCAACTTCATGAAGCAGCCGGCGGCACCAGCGATCGAAGCGGGCAGCACGTCCGGTGAACCGTCGATCACGGAGCGCCCCGGCACGGTCATCGGCCCGTACAAGCTGCTCCAGCAGATCGGCGAAGGGGGCATGGGCGTCGTTTACATGGCCGAGCAGCAGGAGCCGGTCCGCCGCAAGGTCGCGCTCAAGATCATCAAGCCCGGCATGGACAGCCACCAGGTCATCGCCCGCTTCGAGGCCGAACGCCAGGCCCTGGCGATGATGGACCACCAGAATATCGCCCGCGTCCTCGACGCCGGCACCACCGAAAGCGGCCGGCCCTACTTCGTCATGGAGCTGGTCCACGGCGTGCCGATCACGCGGTTCTGCGACGACAACAAGCTGACGCCCCGCGAGCGGCTGGAGCTGTTCGTCCCCGTCTGCCAGGCGATCCAGCATGCCCACCAGAAGGGCATCATCCATCGCGACGTCAAGCCGTCCAACGTGCTGGTGACCATGTACGACGACAAGCCGGTGCCCAAGGTGATCGATTTCGGCGTGGCCAAGGCGATCGAGCAACGGCTCACGGAAAAGACGATGTTCACCCAGTACGGCGCCCTGGTCGGCACCTTCGAATACATGAGCCCCGAGCAGGCGGAGATGAACGCCTTCGGCGTGGACACGCGCAGCGACATCTACTCGCTGGGCGTGTTGCTCTACGAGCTGCTTAACCGGGACGACGCCGCTGGAGCGCATCCGGCTGCGCGAGGCGGCACTCGACGAGATGGTGCGGCTGATCAGGGAGGAGGAACCGCCGCGGCCGAGCCTCAGGCTGAGCAGCTCCAATGACCTGCCGAAGATCGCGGCCGCACGCAAGACCGAGCCGGCACGGTTGTCGAAGCTGGTCCGCGGCGAGATCGACTGGATCGTGATGAAGTGCCTGGAAAAGGACCGGTCGCGGCGTTACGAGACGGCCAACGGCGTGGCCCGCGATCTGGAGCGTTACCTGGCGGACGAGCCCGTGGAGGCATGTCCGCCGAGCTCAAGCTATCGGCTGCGCAAATTTGCCCGCAAGTACAAGACGGCACTCGCGACGACGGCGGCGTTTGCGGTCCTGTTGGTCGTCGGTGTGGTGATGAGCACGTTGCTGGCCGTGTGGGCCACGTCGGCTGAGCGGATTGCCAAGCAATCCGAGCTCGATGCGAACCAGCAGCGACTCGCCGCGGAGGTGGCGAAACAGCAAGCCTTGGAAGCAAAGACCGAGGCAGACAGACAGCGCGACGAGGCTCGTCTCACCGCGTATGCTTCCGGGATGGGGCTGGCCCAGCGTGCGTGGGAAGAGAACAATGTCGTCCGCGCCCGCGAATTGCTCGCAGAGGTACCCACGGAGGCGGCTGGCAGAAACCTGCGGGGTTCGAGTCGTTCTACCTGACCCGCTTGTGCCATGCCGATGAACTGACCCTCGCAGGGCATGCCGGTTTGGTAATGAGCGTGGCGTTCAGCCCGGATGGCCAGCGCGTCGCTTCCGGGAGCACAGATCAGACGGTGAAGATCTGGGATAGCGCCACCGGCAAGGAGCTCTTCGCCCTCAAAGGCCATGCACGTTGGGTCGCGAGCGCCGCGTTCAGTCCGGACGGCCAGCGCCTGGCGTCGGCGAGCCATGACCGGACCGTGAAGATCTGGGATTGCGCGACCGGCAAGGAGCTGTTCGCCCTCAGGGGCCACGACTCTGATGTCATGAGCGCGGCGTTTAGCCCGGACGGCCAGCGCCTGGCGTCGGGGGCGTGGGACCAGACGGTGAGAATCTGGGACATCGCGACCGGCAATGAGCGGTTCGCCCTCAAGGGCCATGCCGGCGCGGTTCTTGAAGTGGCGTTCAGCCCGGATGGCCAGCGCCTGGCGTCGGGAAGCGTTGACAAGACGGTGAAGATCTGGGATTGCGCGACCGGCAAGGAGCTGTTCCCCCTCACGGGCCATGTCGGTTGGGTCACGTGCGTGGCGTTCAGCCCGGATGGCCAGCGCCTGGCGTCGGGGAGCGAAGACCAGACGGTGAAGATCTGGGACAGCGCGACCGGCAAGGAGCTGTTCCCCCTCACGGGCCATGCCGGTGGGGTCACGAGCGTGGCGTTCAGCCCGGACGGCCAGCGCCTGGCGTCCGCGAGCCAGGACCAGACGGTGAAGATCTGGGACAGCGCGACCGGCAAGGAGCTGTTCGCCCTCAAGGGCCATGCCGGTGCGGTCATGAGCGTAGCGTTCAGCCCGGATGGCCAGCGCATCGTCTCGGCGAACGATGAAGGCTCTATCCATCTATGGGAGACGACGAGCGTCTCGCCCGAAATGCGGGACCATCGGGCAACCAATCAAATGTTGGCCGATCTTTTCGGACAGATGACCCTGCGTGTCGACGTCCTGGAACGGTTGCGAACACTGCCCGGCATGAGCCCGTCCCGCAGGCAGGAAGTCCTCGCTGTCGCCCAGACGTATCCCGAAGATCCATACCAACTCAATGAGTTGGCCTGGGGACTGGTAAAGCTGCCTGGCGGCGAAATCTCTGGCTATCGCAAGGCCCTGCCTTACATCGAGGAAGCCTGTCAGCTTAAACCCGAGGATGGCGACTTTTTGAATACGCTAGGCATGGCCTATTACCGCGTAGGCAACTATGAGAAAGCGCTGGACGTGCTCGCGCGCGGACAAGATCCACGCAATCCGAGACAAAGGCTCTCATCCCATGGATCTCGCCTTCCTCGCCATGGCGCACCAGCAACTCGGCCACGCCAAGGAAGCAGAGGCCGAGCTTCAGCGCTTACGGGAGCGGATGAAGGATCCGCGCGCGACGCAACGATCGCAGGCTCAGGGCTTCCTGCGCGAAGCGGAAGAACTGCTGGCAAAACCGAAGCTGCCGAGCACCAAGTAAACAAGCGTGGGTCCGAAGAAGAGTGCAAGCCTGTCCGTGTGGGATCGAAACCGCCCGCTTGTTGCGCCGAGCAGGCCACGGGCCGTCGGCTCCGAATCATGGGCTGTCGGCCGAGGGCGTTCGCTTCAGATGAATCCGTTCCCGTCGATCCTGATTTTGCACTCATCCCGAAAGCGATGCGATGTATAATGAAGCAGCCGTAATGGGTATCCCCTGCATCGGCCTCAATGGCGGACCCGAGTTGAAGCACAACGAAGCATACTCCGTTCGGCCGGCAGGTGACGTGGGAGGACTCACCCGCCGGATGGCCACAGGACCAGGCTGGGTCGTGGTGGCGGCGTGATGGCCGACCCATTGCTCAGTGGACGCGTACCAACGCAGCGGTCAAGTAGCAGCCAGTTGCTGCTCTCCAACCCAAATCCTGGATTCCGGGGCGGTCTAACCAGCAGCTGCAGTTCACCGGCAATGCCCGCGGTTACAATGTTGTTGTTGGTCCATCGCTCAAGAATATTCTGGGAAGAGTGTCGATCCCGGGACACCCGTTCGACTAATTGATGGAGGTCGACCCAGGGCGATGAGCGATCGTCGATCATGGGCCGTGCCAGCCAATGACAGCGACCGTTCAATAACCCAGGTTCGGAGAAACTCATGAAATTCGCTTGCCTTGTTTACCACGAGCAAAAGGAAGCTATTTCGGAGGCAGAGCTGGCCGCGATTGTGGAAGAGTGCCAGGGTGCCGCCGCCTGGAATGAGGCGATGAGGAAGGGAGGACATCACGTATTTACTGCGGGCCTTCAATCCGTTGGGACGGCCAGGACCGTACGCAATCGGAACGGCCGAGTGTGCATTACCGACGGCCCTTTCGCCGAGACCAAGGAGGGCCTGGGCGGGATGACGATTATTGAGGCCAGGGACCTCGACGAGGCGCTCGAGCTGGTCTCGAAATTTCCGGCCCGGCTGACCAGCGTGGAGGTTCGTCCGATCATGGACCCTAGCGCCGAATTGACGGACCCGGGCGACCGAATGGTCGTGGCGGCGATCCAGCGCGCGAGCCAGCCGCGCGTGTGAGAAGCCATCGACGAGAGCGACGTCCTTATCCTCTGCAGCCCAATCCGCTGGGACGCGCACGGTCCAAGGCGCTGTGGTCACATCGACCGACATAACCTCGAATAATCGGCTTCGGTGCCGTCGGACGCGGCGTGTGTCTGAGCGAGACAGGGCAAGTGATCCGTCGCGCCCTGGCCCGTACCATCGACGAGATGATGCGAATCCTCGAAGGCCTGCCTAAGCGCTTCGAGGTCTGCTACGAGGCGAATTGCGGGTATGACCACCTACGACGATCTGCCGCGGCCATTGGCCGCAACCCGACCGACATCACCCTCCCGACCGTGGGCAGCCAGGCGGGCGGGTCCGGCGACGATGAAGACCAACCGTTCGGTTCGGAGTCGTGGCACCTTGTCGCCACTGACCGTCTCCTCGACGATCTTCTTGCACCCGGTCCGCTTCAGGGCATCACGCTGTAAATCAATATTCTGCTCTGTCGTTGAAACCCGCGCATACCCGATCCGCGGCTTTCCACCCCCCCCCTCGCTGCGAAAGTAAAGAAACCCGTCGGAATGTTTGGGATTGGGCTTTTTGCAATGAAGCAGCTAAACCACCGGAGCAGTAGACAAATTATCGCGCAAAGACATTGGGTGACTCTGTAGCGACTACTGGGCGTTGGCGGCGCCGTCCCCGCGCGTACCAGACGAGAGCGCTCATCTTGGGCTAAATTACCTGGCGGACGATTTGCGGAAAAGTCCCGCAGGATCCCGAAGCCCCCAGCTTACGTATTAGTGTCGAACCCGGCTGGCGTCTTGCCGACCTTCGGCGTAAGCTCAACCGAGGCGACTTCGAACTCGCAATCATCATGGAGAGTTCGACTTTGAGCTGCGAACACTTGAACGGTATCGAGCCCGTGCCGCCGCAGACCGCGGGGTGCGAAGAATGCATAAAGAAGGGCGCGCGATGGCTCCATCTGCGCTTGTGCCTGACGTGCGGCCACGTGGGCTGCTGCGATAGCTCGCCCGGCCGCCACGCAACGAAGCATTTCCATCACGAGGGCCACCCGTTGATTGCATCGTTCGAGCCAGGTGAGCGCTGGGCGTGGTGCTATGTCGACGAGTTAGAACTGCCGGCGCCCAGTCAGTCATTCCCTACTTGCGGGACTGACGCAGGCGGATGTGAAAATTGCAACGTGTCTCGGTTTGGCGGCAAGATTGGTCTGGTTCGACCAGTCGGCAAAGACCTTCATCCGTTGAATCGATAAGCCGGGCTCGACCGGAAGCAAAACAACTCTCTTATCGGTAGCACCGACAAGCACGAACAGTAATCGTAGTCCGTTCCGTTCGTGGGCCCTCAGGTCTTCTTGATGTTCCTCCTCGAACGACGTCGAGTCCCAGCAGTCACAAAAGACGACCACCTGGACCGTTCCTCGCTTCCCCACATCCTTATTTACAGAGTGAAAAAAAACCGTCCTTGCGAACAGAATTCTTACTTTGATTTCTTTACCGAGTTTCTTTCACTCGAAAGGCAAGGAGAGCCGCCTTGGCACCGACGACGAACTTTCGTAAAGCAGACGGCCGTTTGATTGATGACCGCGAAAGCACGCAACGAAATCGATTCGCCACCGATGACGGAGACGCGAGCAAAGAAACCGGGCATAATGCCGCCCGCCTCCACCTCAATGACAGGCGCGGCTGATCGTCGGGTTGCTCCACCGGCAGGCCGGTTCCTCTGCGGGCCGGCCCGTCGACTCTCGAGCAAGCGTGCCGTTGACAGTCACCAGCCCACCGATATAATATAGACAGTCTGTCTGTCTTGGTATTGAAATTGGGAAAGGGCCGTCCGATGAAGATCGAGCCGGTGACCGAGGGGGAACTCTCGATCCTGGAGGTCATCTGGGAGCAGGGGGCTCCGACCAGCCGCGACATCGCGGCGGTCATCTACGAAAAGGTCACCGACTCCAAAATGGCGTCGGTGCAGAAGCTGCTCGAGCGGCTGGAAGCCAAGGGCTGTGTGGACCGCGATCGCCGCGAGCGGGCCCATCGCTTCCGGGCGCTGGTCAGTCGGGAAGATTTTCTGCGCCATCGCCTCCAGGGATTGGCCGATCGGCTCTGCGGCGGCGCCATCGTGCCGCTGGTCACGACGCTGCTCCGATCGAAGAAGGGACTTTCGAAGAAGCACGGCGAGGAGCTACGCAGGCTCATCGACGAGATCTGGCCGACGGACCGGTGACCATCGATCACCCTTTATGCGGGAGGCTGCCATGCACGCTTTTTGGGGAATCATCGCCAGTAATGCCGTCGTCGCTGCGCTCCTGGCGATCGGCGCCGGCCTGCTGGGCCGTATCTGGAAGCATCCCGCAGCGCTTCATGCCGTCTGGGTCGTCGTCCTGCTCAAACTCTTCACGCCGCCGCTAGTCATCGCGGAGCTTCCGGCCGCCTTCGCCTTCCCGCCATCTCCGGCCCAATCTGCTTTGCGGAAGGGAGCACTGGAGCTGCCATATCAACTGAACGCGACGCCACCAATGGCCGCGGCCATGACGGATCCCCGCGGCACGATCGTCGTGGACGGCCGGCCAGGCGTCCTCCGGAATCGGCCCGCGGAGACAAACGGCCACGGGCCCTGGTCGCTTTCCACCGTCCTCGCCGCGGTCTGGATTTGTGGTATCTTCTGCACGGCCGCGGGCTACGCCGTTCGTATTCGCCGATTCGTGGGCCTCATCCGTGAGTGCGGGGCGGCACCGCCGGACATCCGCGCGATGGCCGACCAGTTCTCGATCCGCCTGGGCCTAAGGCGCGCCCGACGTACGGATGACGTCCCGTCATCTACCGCCTCTGGTCTGGTCGATCGGGTTCTCCCGGCGAGTAATCTTGCCTTCGGGGCTGTTCGCCCGCCTGAGCCGCGAAGCCCAGGAGGTTATTCTCGCCCACGAACTCATCCATATCCGGCGCGGCGATCACCTCGTCCGGCTCCTCGAGCTTGCTGCGACAACGATCTTTTGGTGGCACCCTGTCGCCTGGTGGGCGAGCTTGCAGTTGCACGAGCTCGAGGAACAGTGCTGCGACGGCCGCGTCCTCGAACTTGTCCCGAATCAACCGCGGACGTATGCCGCCGCACTGGTCGACACCATTGAATTCCTCGCCGAGCGACCTCGTACCGCCGTCCCCTTGCCGACGGCGATTGATTCCACCGGCTCAATGTTCAGGAGAATTCACATGCTGGCCCAGTGTCAGGCGACGCGACTGAGCACCCTGAGTGGCATGCTCGTCGCCGGGTTGGTCATTTTTCCACTGGCCATCGCCTTCGCCGCCGATCCGGAACCCACGAAGCCTACGCCTCCCGAAGACCCGCCATCCGCGAGGCCCCGGACCGCGGTGCTCCGAGGATGCGTGACCAACAAGGCGGGAGGCCCCCTGGCCGACGTCCGCGTGCGCGTGGCCATCCCCGCCACTGACATGCGGTTCGTCGACGTCAGCCGCGAGCTTGTGCAGGGTGCTGACGTCCCTCACAAGCTGGTCGAGACGCGGACCGATGCCGGCGGCGCCTACCGAGTGGAGATTCCCGGGGTCACCGGGCCCGCGAAGATCTCGCTCGATGCGATGAAGCCCGGCTATCGCCGGCTGGTGGGGACCCTGATGTCCGGCGGCGATCCGAAGGAGGTCGAAGTCACGCCGGCCACGGAAGCTGAAGCGTCTTTGACGCTCGAGCCCTCGCTCTATTTCCGCGGCACCGCCGTCGATGAGCAGGGGAAGCCGATCTCGGGGGTGAACATTTCTGCCCAAGCGTCCTACGCCCGCAGTTCAGGGGGGATCGAGCGAACCGCCACCAATCCGGACGGGTTGTTCGAACTCTTCTGCTATCCCGAGAAGCTCCCCGACCTCGGGGAGGGGGCCGGCCGGGGACTCGTCTTCTTCTCCCATCCCGATTACATCGATAGGCGGCTCGACGACGTCTACGCGCTCGCCCCTAAGGATCGCGAGTCGGTGCGGATCGTCCTCCGGACGGGCTACAAGGTGACGGGCACCGTGATCGGTCGGACCGGGAGACCGGTCCCCCACGCGACGGTCATGGTCGGCCGCGAGGACCGGGGCCATGAAAAGGCGACCCTGACCGACGCCAACGGCAAGTTCGCCCTGCGCGGCCTGAGCGGAGACCTGACCTTGTTGCGCCCCGCAACCTGGCGATCAATCAGAAGACCGAGGTGCCGATCGCCCTCAGCGGCGACAAGATCGACATGGTTGTCCGGCTGAAGCCCATCGTGGTGCCAGGCGGTATCAAGTCTTACTCGGTGCTCGGTATGCAGCTCGCGGACGTGACGCCAGATCTGAAATCCGCCTACGATCTTCGCAACGATCGCGGGGCGTTGATCGTGGATCCGGGTCCAAATCCCGGTCGTCTGAAGATCGGCGAGATCGCCGAGGGTGACGTCTTCTGGATGGTCGGCCAGAAACGCGTCGGCAGCGTCTGCGAGTTCGTGGACCGGCTCCTCGCCGAACCGGGCGTCCCGATCGCAGGCGAGCGCCGGATCCGCGTTGTCTACGGCTTCGTCCGGGTCGACGCCCAAGGGAACAATACGCAGTACATCCGGTTCACGGAGGACGAGCGCAAGCAGTTGCAGGTGCTGTCGGACCAGCTCACCCCCGAATCGCCCTGAATCGGGCCGCGGTCCGGGAATCTGACCGGAGACCCGCTGGCCGGAGCCGGCCTCGACACGGAGGCTGTAGCGTACTTCTGTGTAATCGACCGAAGCGTCGAATTTCGGCTTCAGGTCATCATGCCGCAACCCGAATTTTTGCTCTGTCGTCGAAACCCTCGCATAGCCGATGATCATCCTCCACTGGCTAGCCCCTGGAGTAAAGAAACCCGTCGGAGTGGGTTTTTTGAGATGAAGTCGTTAAGCAACCGGCGCTGTAAAGAAAACCCTCGTTTGATTTACCACCGAGCAGAGGTGGGCATGCGGATAGGCGCTAAACGGGGGTGTCAGATCCTCGAGCTCGGCGTGACCGGATCGTCGCCGGGACTGGAAAGGGTGACCTTTGGGTCACCGTATGCGCACGAAGTAATTCACTCTGGCCATGGCGGAGCCAGGCCGATGGTGTCTCACCGTTCCATCTCCGAATCGCTCGGATACTTCGGATCTTTCAAGTGCCGCGTTAGACCGGGATAACCAACCAGCGACTGCCATCGGCCGACATCGGAGAAGTAGCAGCGGTAGAAGGTATCCCCCGGACCCACCTGGAAGGAATGATCGTGCTGGGAGATCGCGAGGAGGAACACGTCGCGCTTGCCCGATACTTCATACTTGAGCCCTTCGGCAACCTGAGCCGGCAACTGGGGAAGCAAGCCGTCGCGGACCAATTCATCGAGGGCGGCCGGGTAGCCATCGTGGCGCGACCGATAGGCTCGCAGGGCATCGATCACAGGCTGGACGGCGACCTCGGCGGAGTCGAGTACGGCGGTAACACTGGGGCCGCACGCCGACTGAAGCCAGCACATCGACAGAATCGCCGCGACTTTCAGGACTCGCATCGCTTCGTTGATCTTCCTTTTGACCCGCCCGTTACTGATTCCGGCATCCTTCCGAGCCCGCCCGTCCGGGTCAACTATTGTTCAGCCGTGCCACTATTCGGGGCAGCGATCGACCCAGCGATCCCAAATCGGCTTCACTACCGGGGTTTGACCAGGGCGGACGCCTTGGCGAGGACGTCTTCGAGCCGTCCGGAGGCGATGACGATGCCCCGGCCATCAACAGCAACGGCGTGCGGGATGAGGTCAACGGCGAACCGTCGGAAGAGCTGGGCCCCGCCCCGCGCCTCCTCCCCGTCTGGGATGTCGACACAGACCGGGTAGCCAAGGTGGAACTCTTCCATGACCTTCCCAATGGCCTCGGGCGTGCTGCCCGGCGGGTGGATGCCGACGACGGTCACGCCGTTCGAACCGCGGGCCTCGTGGAGGCGGCTTAGCCGGGGCAAGTCGTTGCGACAGGGCCCGCACCACTCGGCCCAGAAGTCGAGGATGACGACCTTGCCGCGGAGCGAGTTCCAGGTCAGAGGGTTGCTGTTGAGCCAGGCCGCCCCCTCCGGGAACTCAGGCGCGGGTTTCCCGATAAGGGCGTCCAATGAGCGCCGGCTAGGCTGATCGTCCGGCGATGGGATTCTGTCGACCCGTCCCTTCACCTGATCATTTACGACAGTTCCCGGTGGAAACTGGAGCACGAAGAACGAATCCGCAACCTTCTCCCCGATCGCTGACCATGGTCCCCCAAAGGGAGAGTTCGCGGAGTTTGCCCAACCGCTCGAGGCCGACCAAACCTGGGTCACCGATCCGCGTGTTATCCAGCACAAGTATCTCTAGTCGCGGCTTTACACGGGCAATTTGATGTAAGTTGTTGCTGGACGTCTCGAATTTCGTCAATGCGACGGCGATGTTCACACTTTAAACATCCAATAGTTATAGACGCCCCTCTTCGATGGTCGTCAAGCGTTCACGCTTCGGGCGTTGGCCGTCCGTTCACCTTGCCGCCCGGCGTGGTCGTGTCAATGCCTTCAGTCACGCTGTTGAAGCCAATCCCCTGATCCTCGAACCGGTGCAGCACCGGACGGCCGATCGGCTTCATCCCACCCCGTCGCGCCGCATCGTCGAGACAAACGGACAGCAGCCCGGCATCGGCCAGCCGGTCGGAGGCAACGTCGCAAAGGTCGGCGAGCAAGTGTTGACCGATCATTGATGATCAGACCTTTCTTCTTGCGGTCAGGATATGCTCCAGGCGACCATCAGGCCAGCGGCAACGAAGGTCGTGTGCACGATCACCGAGCGAGCCGACAGGCGGGTTCCTCCTCGACTGGCAGGTGCGGCAGGAAGCGGAGCATCGCATCGGCGATCCGGTCGTAGCCGTACAGGTCGTGTGCGCCGACGTAGACGCGGTTGGCCCCTCCGAATCGACGCTTGAACTGCGAGAGCCGGCGGTACGAGTGGTCGGTCTGGTCGCCCTGGACGTCGTTCCCGTAAAGGTCGTACGCGGCGCAGCCGCGCTCGATCGCCTCGGCCATGATGCCGGCCTGAAGGGCGGAGGGCGCCATCACTTCGCGGTGTTCCCGGCGGCTGGCGCCGTAAAGGTACGTGGCGCGGGGGCCGAAGAAGACCACTATGGCAGCGGCCAGAGTCTCGCCCCGGTACGTCGCGAAGAAGGCCGCGGCCATCCGGGCGGGGAAAAGGATCGCCGCCAGGTCCATCAGGTAGCAGAGCGGCTCTGCGGCGAAGCCCTGACGAGCAGCGGTCTCGACGAGCAGCGGATGGAACCGCGCAGCGGAGGCCGGGTCGGTCGTTACCTCGATTTCGACCCCGTGCCGCCTCGCGAGCCCGACATTGTACCGGCCTTTTGACGTCATCCGGACGAGGACGGCGGCCATCCCACCCGAGAGGTCCACTTCGTTCGTCTCGAACGGATCGAAATCGACGGGTGCGCGGACGAATCCACGCAGATAAGGCGGCTGTGGAGGAGCGAGACGGGGCTCGATCCGCCAGAGGATGCTCTCCGTCCGCCGACGCATCCGGCACGCCTCGCGCCGGATCGCGGCGAAGAGGACGGCGGCGCGCACCGGGTCATGCCAGGGCACGAGCGGCCCTCCGGGCGTGACCAGGACGCCCGGCCCGTCGAGCGAGCGGGCCGCCTGGAAGATCGCCCCGCCCTCGATCCGGCCGTCGCGCAGCCAGAGCCGCGGATAGACCTCGACCCCCTGGCGCGCCTGGAGCTCGGCCCACGTCAGCGATTGCATGAATCCGCATGCAGGGTTCTCACGCACCGCCCTCTCCCAGGCGTCACGGTACTCGTCGCCAACCTTGATCCGTTCGAGCGCGCCGGACATCGTACGATCCCTCCTACTGCGGCATGCGATAGTAGTAGTATATAGGGATAGTAGTACGGACCGTTCACGAAAGGCCCTCCTCCAGGCACGAACCCGCCGCCCCAGCGCGGCTGCGGGATCATTGGGTGGCCCCAGCCCCATGGCGAACCGGACCAGCCTGGGGGATACGCCCTTCCTCCGAAATAAGTTCCACCTACGGGCGGAGGCACATAGTGGCCGTGGCTGTGGCCGAACCCCTTGGCGTACACGGCCGTGGGCATGGCCGTCTGCGCGAGGACGAGCACGAGCATCAATACGCTGAAGAACCGCCAACCCCAGGTCGAGAGGTTGGCCGCGGGATCCTCACCTTGCGCCAGGATCGCGCGGAACCGCTTCAGCTCGGCGATGAGCCGCCCGCGTAAGGCAGCGGCGCGGCGGAGCAAAGCCGAGACCAATCGGCGCAGATCCAGGTTGCTTGCAACCTGAATCAGGTGTTCCGCCCACTCCATGACAAGTTCGCGGGTGACGATCCGGTGACTCAGCGGTACGCACATCAGGAGGTCGTCGATCCCGGTCCCGGGCTGGCGATCGAGCCACTCTTTTAGCTTCGGGCTCGGAACGGTCGCGGTCGCCGACTCAGGCGGTGGGAACGGGTCGTCGAACCCGAGGAAGCAAGCCGTCTCCCCGGCTTCTACCGGCTCGATCGCGGTCGCATCGAGCAGATACTCAAGAAGCGTCCGCCCCGCGTCAGATGCAGGTCGGATCGTCGTCCGCGAGTCGGCGTGTTGCCGGGGAAACTCGAAGCAATCCACGAGCCCTGACCCGTCGAGCGTCCGCACGCCCTGGGGAAGGGGTACCGAACAAATCTCGACGGATGTGATGGCTCGGTCCGAGCCGAGGAAGAACCCCCAGTCGCCATATCCCAGCTCGGCGAAGCTGGGGATGCGCGACCGGCCCGGGAGTGCGGCGAGTCCGGCCGAGCGGAGGGTCTGGTAGAGGCACCAGTACGCCGCCGGGGTCTGGTCCGGAGAGAGCCCGTTGACGGCGAGGATGCCCCCGGGTTCCAGGTGCGCGCCGAGTGCCTGGAACCATTCGCGCGTGAACAGACCGCAGTCGGCCAGCGTGCCGGGAGCGGTAAGGTCCGAGAAGATCGCGTGGAATGAGCCGGCCTTCGCGACCGCCTTCCGGACGTCGGCCACCTCCACGACGACCCGGTTATCGGCGAGGCTCGACCCGTTCCAGGGGGCGAGCTCGGTACCCGCAAGGGCGAGGACATCCGAGTTGTAGTCGATCACGCGGACCGACGCGACTCCCTCATGCCGAAGCAGCTCGCGGACGAGCAGGCCGTCGCCGCCGCCGAGCACGAGCAGGTTAAGCGGCCCCTCGAACCTCGCCCGTGCAGCGAGTAGGGCGGGATGGGCGAGCCGCTCGTGGTAAATCGCCTCGTCGGCGGTGTCGAACTGAAGGATCATCGGATGGACCCCGGGTTCGCCAGGCCGATCACCCTCGCTACAACTGGTTCGTCCCGCGTCGGTGTTTTGTGCGAGTATTTCGCGAGGTTTTCATTCTCACGGCTTGGCGGGGGAGGGCTCGAGGACAGGGGCGGCCATGAGATCTGACGCCTGGGACCTCGCGCCCTGGCAGCCAGTTCACGGGCGGTCTTGCGACGTGCGGAGGGATGCGACGCGAACCGGACGTCCGGCAAAAGCTCCCTGCGAGCGGTCCTTTGCAAGTTTTACCGGAGCGGTGAACAGGTATAATGACCATGACGTATACATAGACGTGCCGAACGGGGTAAGCGTGATGCCAGCCAGAGGAGCGCAGTCATGCTAACCGTGACCCATCTTTGCTACTTCGCGACAGTCGTCACCATCGGCATCCTGCTTGGCGTCGTGATCGGGGCGAAAGCCAATGCAGGTGCGAATTGAATCTGGCTACCGCCGGCCGCGGCCTCTTGCACGAGGGGCTTGCGGCTGGTCTTTCAAACCCATCCATCCTTCGGCCCCTCGGCACCGAACCAGCGTTCCGTGATCACTTTCTCTCGCGTGTAGAAAGCAACGGCGTCGGCACCCTGTGCGTTGAGATCACCGTTCATCGAACTCTTCCAGCCGCCGAATGGAAAGAACCCCATCGGCGCCGGCACGCCGACATTAATGCCGAGCATCCCGGCCTGGATGCGTTCGCGGAAAGTGCGGGCCGCTGCACCGGATTGCGTGAAAAGGGAGGCCGTGTTGCCGTACCGGCTGCGGTTTGTCATCGTGATCGCCGCGTCCAGGTCCGGGGCGCGCATCAGGCTCACCACCGGGCCAAAAATCTCCTCCCGGCCGACGAACATCTCCGGTGTCACATCGTCGAAGACCGTCGGCCCGATGAAGCAACCTCGCGGCCTGTGGGCTACGGTTTGGGAACGGCCGTCGAGGCGAAGCCGGGCTCCTTCCGCCACCCCGCGTTCGATCGCAGCCCGGATCCGCTTTTCCTGATCTCGGTTCACCACGGGACAGAGCGTCGCCGTGTCGTCCAGGCCGTCTCCCAGCTTGAGTTCACCCGCCGAGTGGATGAAGGCATCGACGACGGCGTCCTGTCGCACTCGATCGCCGACCGCCACCAGCACGCTCCCGGCAAGACAGCGCTGTCCCGCAGAGCCGAAGCACGATCCAATCAGGGCGGGCAGGCTGCGCTCCAGGTCGGCATCGGGCAGGACGAGCAGATGGTTCTTTGCTCCGCCGTGTGCCTGAACGCGCTTTTTGTGAGCCGCTGCGGTGCGGTAGATCGACTCCGCCACTGCCGACGTGCCGACGAAGGAAACTGCTTGGACATGCGGGTTGGTGATGAGCCGTTCGCTTACTTCCTTGCTCCCCTGCACCACGCCGACGACACCCTGCGGCAAGCCGGCATCAGCGAACAGCTCCACGAGTCGGGTGCCGGTGAGCGGTGCCTTCTCGGCAGGCTTGAGGAGGAACGTGTTCCCGCAGGCGACGGCGACCGACATCATCCACAGCGGAATCAAGGCCGGGAAATTGAACGGCGGAATGCCGACCACCACACCCATAGGTTCGCGGATGGTATGGCAGTCGACATCCCGCGAAATGTCGGTCAGCGTCTGTCCCATCAGCTGGGAGGGAATGCCGCAGGCAAATTCGACGACGTCAAGCCCTCGCCGCAGCGAGCCGTGCGCCTCGCTCAACAACTTGCCGTTTTCGCGGACGATACTGTGTGCCACGTCCGAGAAGTTCTTTTCCAGCAGCTCCCGGAACTTGAACAGGACGTGGGCCCGATCCGGCGCTGGAGTGGCGCGCCAACCAGGGAAGGCTCCGGCGGCAGCAGCGCATGCCTCGTCCACCTGCTCCGGCGCGGCCTCGCGCACCGGCGCCAGCATCTCGGCCGTGTCCGCCGGATTGTAGATGTCGCGGCTCGTGTTCCCACGGCCCTCGACCCAGGTTCCGCCGATCAGGTTCAGCGCGGAAGCCGAACGCGAGGATGTTGCAGGCGACCGATCAGAGGCAGCAATGGTGCTCATGAAGTCCTCCGGATGCTGGAGAGTCCGTTCTGCGGTCAAGGAGCCTTGCCCGGGCTCGACGAATCAGACAGAACTTCAGGGGTAGCGCCTAATCCTGTTCACCGAGCATAGCCAGTCCTCGACAGTTGGACGTGCACCGCCAGCGTTACGAGGCGATGGTTCGGTGCGCCTTGCTTCCGATCATCGTCTTCGAGATGTCGAATATCAGATCTTCTCTGGAACGTGAGCAGCAAATCAACAGGTTTCCCGCCGCCGAAGGCGCGAGCAGCTCGGGATCATACATCACCGACCCGGAAATCAACCCGCACTCGCCGATATGGCAAACTCCGGTCCGGCGAGACCAGCGCACCGGGACGTCGCGGGCTTCCGCGAGCTCCAGCAGGCTCTGGAACCTGGGATCCCAGAAGACCGCGAGGCCGGCCGGAATCAGTTTTTTTCTATGCGCTGATCGCTGGGGACGAACCCCGTTCGTTGTATGTTTCTTCTGAAGGTACAGATCGACGGCCACGGCACGCTGTTACGCTCCGAGCTTTTTTCGCCTGCCGCCTTTCCTTCCCCGCGCCGACACCGCGACGAGCCCGGCATACGTTCGTTCGCGGATGAGATTACGCTCAAACTCCGCGAGCGCCCCAAAGATGTGAAAAACAAGCTTGCCACCCGGCGTCGTGGTATCGGCGGATTCAGTGACGCTGTGGAACCCGATCCCCTTTTTCTCCAGCTCGCCCATCAACTCGATCAGATGCTTGAGAGATCGGCCCAGCCGGTCGAGCCGCCAGACTGCCAGCACGTCGCCGGATCGGAGCGCATCGTGCACACGCTCCAAGCCGGGGCGTTGCACTTTCCCGCCACTCGCTGTCTCCTCGATGATCTTCTCGCACCCTGCCGGCTTCAGGGCCTCATGCTGCAAGTCAAGATTCTGCTCCGTTGTCGAGACTCTCGCATAGCCGATGATCTTGTTCCACCCCCTCGCCGCCAGAGTTAAGAAACCCGTCGGATCGATTGGGAGCGGGCTTTTTGCGACCAAGCAGCTGAGCCACCGGAGCAGTAAACAAGACGGCTTAACTTGTGTCATACTGTTGCGAAGACAATGGCCTGCCAAATTGTCACGTGGGCCGATTCCAACTCGCAGAAAGGCGATTCCATCCGTTCGGCGCCCAGTCGACGGTAACTGAACACGAATATCGTGGTGGCGGCAATGATTTGGTCGTGTTTCTGACACGCGTCGCCCCTGATCGGTCAAGCCTGGGCACTGTTGTAATGGTCGGTTGGGTTGACCCTGCGTACCGTGCTGATGCTACCTCGGCGATATCTCAAATGTCAGTTTCATGCGAATCACCGAAATCGCGTACAATTGCAGGCATTGAGTGGTGTTGCGAGTTCTAAATGCCGTTGCACGATCCTGGGACGACGAGCCACGGCGCAATTCGGCTCGGACAGAGCCTCGCCCGCCCGGAATCACGCAAGTACTTTTAGTCCAGTTGCACGCGCTTACAGTAGTGCGCTATGGGGAGCAGCGAGCAGTGACGGAGTTGCACCGGCGTTCGCTCGTCGTTGCCGGCAATTTATTAGTGGCGAGTTTATCTTTGTTCGGCTGCTCACTCGAGCGCTCAGACTCGACTCGGAATGCTGGGTATTCACCGAGTGCGGGTGCGGTTACCTCGGCCGACCGAAAATCGAGCGCAGAGATGGATAAACGCCTGGCCTATGATCAGGCCTGCGCGGAGATCCGATGGATCGGAGGCGCGGTCGAGCGGGATGAGAACGACCCCCAGAGACCGGCAGTCACGGTCTTGCTCGATGGTGCTCGAATCTCGGACAAGGATCTTAGTCATGTCGAGAAGCTGGTTGATCTTCAGAGGCTGTCGCTCCGCAATTCCCAGATCAGCGATGCGGGATTGGAGCACTTGAGAGGATTGCACGAACTCGGATGGCTATACCTCAGTCAAACCCGGGTGACCGATCGCGGGTTAGCTCAGCTCAAGGAGTTAGCCAAAATTCAGGAACTCGGGCTGCAGGGTACGCGCATCTCTGACGAAGGACTTGGCTTCCTTCGGGCGCTCAAAGGGCTGCGGATCCTCGACATCAAAGACACCACAACGACCGATGCGGGCCTGGCAAACCTCGAGGGCCTTTCCGAACTTCGAAAGCTCGACCTCCGCGGGACTCAAATCACCGGCGCCGGGCTAAAAAGCCTTCGCGGCCTGACTCATCTTTGGTCGCTCAATCTGGGGGCAACACGAGTCGGCGACTCTGGCCTGGTCCACTTGCGGGAACTGACCCACCTTCAACATCTTGGCTTCAGCGAAACCAACGTCACTGACGCCGGGCTGGAACACCTGAAGGGATTGGCCAACCTTCAAGCATTGGATATCAGCAAGACCGGCGTGACGGCTTCCGGTCTACATGCCATCCGACGTGCATTGCCAGAGGCAATGATCATCGAAAAGCCTGAATCTCCCTAAACTCCTTCCCGTCCTTTTACGATCTTCCCGCCGAACGGAGCTCAGAAATCATGTCCGCTGGATGTCTCGTCATCGCTATGCTCGCGCCGGTCCTTGCGATCGCTGCGCCCTCCTCGCAGCCCGGTTTAATCAGCAGCACTTTTATCTTCGATCATGCTCCTTTCCCTTCCGCACACGCATCGACGATTGTTGAAACGAAATCCGGCCTCGTCGCTGCCTGGTTCGGCGGGTCGGATGAAGGGTTTCCCGACGTCGGCATCTGGACATCCCGGAACGACGGCAAAGGGTGGACGCCGCCGGTCGAGGTGGCGCGGTGGAACGAAGTGGGAAGCCGGTTGCCATGCTGGAATCCTGTCCTCTTTCAGCCCAAGGACGGGTTGCTCTGGTTGTTCTATAAAGCTGGGCCAACACCCGCGAACTGGTGGGGTATGTTGATCTCTTCAAACGACGACGGCAAGACGTGGTCGAACCCCAAACGCCTCGCCGACGGTTTCCTCGGCCCGGTCAAGAACAAGCCGATCGCGCTCAAGGACGGCACGATCGTCGCCCCGACGAGTTTCGAGAATCGCGGCTGGCGCGTCCATTTCGAACGAACCACTGACCTCGGCCAAACCTGGCAGGCGGTAGGGCCCGTCGACGACGACAAGAAATGGGAGGCCATCCAGCCGACGCTACTTACACACCCTGACGGCCGCATCCAGGCCCTGTCGAGGAGCCAGCAATCGAAAATCGTAGAATGCTGGTCGGCCGACGGCGGCAAGTCATGGTCGAAGTTGGTTGCCACTTCGCTCCCCAATCCTGACTCCGGCATCGACGCAGTCACCCTCGCCGACGGCCGCCATTTGCTCGTCTACAATCCAACCACCAAGGGCCGCAGCCCGCTCACCGTCGCCATCTCAGCCGACGGCAAGACGTGGAAGACAACCTTGGTGCTCGAAGACGAGCCCGGCGAATATTCCTACCCCGCCGTGATCCAATCTGCCGACGGTTTGGTGCACATCACCTACACGTGGCATCGCAAGAAGATCCGCCATGTGGTGGTAGATCCAAAGAAACTAGGTGGATTAGCATCACCGTAGTTCCAGCAGGGTGCGGAACTGGCTTGATGGCCGCCGCGAGCACAGCCAGTCGCACTGCGCGGTCGTTCGCTGTATGGGTTGAGGGGGGTTATAATAGACTCTCGCTTTGTCGTTGCGCGCCCATGCGACTGGAGGTCTGCTGATGGCCACGATTCCCTCGATCGATGCTGGTGAGTCCGGTGCGGCCGCGCCGGCACCGCCAGTGCGACCCTGCTTGGACCACATCGTCACCGAGGATGATACCCCCGTGGACAACATGTTCTCGGAAAAACAGCAACGGCTGCTGACCGAGCCACTCTACAGCTCCTGGGATGCCGGCCGCCCGTTCCTGGCGACGGCCAACGTCGGACTGTTTTACGCCGTCCGCCAGCCGCCTCTGGTGCCGGACGTCTTGCTGAGCCTGGACGTCGAGGTTCCCGGAGATTGGCTGGCCAAGGAGCACCGCTCGTACTTCGTCTGGGAGTTTGGCAAGGCACCGGAGGCCGTCGTGGAAATCGTGTCGAACACGGAGGGGGGCGAAACGACGGACAAGATGCTCAAATATGCCCAGATCGGCATCTTCTACTATGCAATTTACGATCCGGCCGGGGCCGTGCAGTCCGAGCCCTTGAAAGTCTTCGTGCTGCGAGATAAGAGCTACACGCCGTGCTCGGCCGAGTGGCTGCCGATCCTGGGATTGGGGCTGACGCTTTGGCAAGGACCGTTCGAGAATTGGGATACCGTCTGGCTGCGTTGGTGCGATCGCCAGGGTCAGGTCATTCCAACAGGCGCCGAGCGCCGACCGCGAACGCCAACGCGCTGACCAGGAACGCCAACGCGCTGACCAGGAACGCCAACACGCCGAGTACGAACGCCTTCGGGCGGAACAGCTAGCTGCCCAGTTGCGCGGGTTGGGCATCACTCCGGACGAGCGGTGATCATTCCATTTGACAAGTTGACAAAGCGCGGCAAAGCTAACTGTATGTGTTGAAGTGCGCGCAACCGATTCCGGGACACCCGGCGCCGCGACGCAACATATCTTCCGTGTCGGGGAGTGCGCATTTAGTCATTGTTTGTGCGACGTTGGGAAAGCCGATCCGACTGCCCGATTCATGCGCGATGGTGCGCCGCCAATTGGCCAACCGGGACGAAACATCAACATGGTTGACTCGCAAGGTGTGCCGAGCGGACTTGGCTTCGTCAGCTATCTAAAGAATTCGTTGTCGATCGGGTCGCGCGGGGCGAGAGGGATCGGAGACCTTCCCAAAAACTGCCATCTACTGCCATCTGCTGCCATTTAGGCGCGGCAAAACCGCGACACCCGTTTCAACCGTTCGATTCGTTCCGTGCTCATCGAGGGCATGCCGGCCAGCCTGGGCCCCGGGCTGAGAACCGTGAGCGGGGCCGAGGGCACCCGGTGAAAAGCTGTCAACGAGGGCCAGTTGGTCCCTTCACCGAAGAGTCTGCCAAAGGTTAGAAAGTGCTTCTCGCCGCTTCGGTCGTGGAGGGCACCGCAGTTGCGACGCAAGCGATGCCGAGAACCCCTCTGATTGGTAAAATTGTAACTATCGCGATTATCGCCGTGCTTTGCTTTCGGGGAGGGATTTACCGTGGCGACCGCTGAAGGCCATCCCTCGCTGACCGTCGTCAAAAACGTTTGCCCGCTCGATTGCCCCGACACGTGCAGCATGCACGTGACGGTCAAGGACGGCGTGGCGATCGAGCTGCGAGGGCGATCCCGACCATCGCTTCACGCAGGGGTTTTTGTGCCAGAAGATGGCTCGGTTTCTCGAGCGGGTCTATAGCCCCGATCGGCTTGCTCCAGCCGATGAAGCGGGTCGGCCGCAAGGGGGAAGGGCGGTTCGAGCCGATCGGCTGGGACGAGGCCCTCGACACGATCGCCCGGAAGTTCGCCGCGATCGCCCGCTCGAGCGATGGCCCGCAGGCGATCCTGCCGTACAGCTACTACGGGACGATGGGCAAGCTCCAGTCCAGCAGCCTCGACCGGCGGTTCTTCCACCGGCTGGGGGCCTCGATGCTGGACCGGACGATCTGTGCCTCGGCCGGGTCGGCGGGCTATGAATATACGCTCGGTCGCGGCCGGCTGGGGGCCGATCCGCTGGCCGTGCCCAGGTGCAAGTTCATCGTCAACTGGGGCTCGAACACCGCCAACACCAACAGCCATCTCTGGAGCTTGATGATCGAGGCCCGCAAGGCCGGCGCGACCATCGTGACGGTCGATCCCTATCGGAGCCCGACGGCCCGGCGCTCCGACTGGCACATCCAGCCTCGCCCCGGCACCGACGCCGCGCTGGCGCTGGGCCTGATGCACGTCATCTGGCGCGACGGCCTCCAGGACGACGAATACCTGAACAAGGCCACGGTCGGCGCCGAGCTGCTGCGCCAGCGTGTCATGGACGAGTATCCTCCCGACAAGGTCGCGGCGATCACCGGCGTCGACGTGGCGACGATCACGACGCTTCGCCCATCGCCTGGCCCGCGAGCAGCCGTCGTTCATCCGGCTCAACTACGGCATGCAGCGGCACCACGGCGGCGGCATGGCCGTGCGCACGATCGCCTGCCTGCCGGCGATCATCGGCTCGTGGCGCCACCCCGGCGGTGGAGCGATGTTGTCGACGAGCGGAACTTACGACTTCGCCATGGACAAGCTGACTCGTCCCGACCTCGTCGCCGCCGGGCACGCGCACCGTGAACATGAACCAACTGGGCGAAGCACTGGCGGGCGAGCTGCCGGGACCTCCGGTTCGCGCACTTTACGTCTATAATTGCAACCCCGCCGCGGTCGCCCCCAACCAGGCCAAGGTGCTTGAAGGGACTGCGCCGCGAGGACCTGTTCGTGGTGGTGCACGAGCTCTTCGCGACCGACACGGTCGATTACGCCGATATCGTTCTGCCGGCCACGTCGCAGCTCGAGCACGTCGACATCCACGGCTCGTACGGCCATCTCGACGTGATGTATAACCCGCCGGCGATCGCGCCGCGGGGCGAGTGCCGCTCGAACAACGACGTCTTCCGGGCGCTGGCACGAGCGCCTGGAATTCGAGCCCGAGCTGTTCCCCGACGACGAGACCTTGATCCGCCAGGTCCTGGACGGCGGCCCGAGCCTGCGAGGGAATCACGCTCGAGCGGCTCAAGGACGAAGGGTCGGTGCGGCTCAACATCCCCGAGTGTTTCGCCCCGTTTGCCGACGGCGTCTTCCCCACGCCGTCGGGCAAGTGCGAGCTCTACTCCGAACGAATGAAGGCCGACTGGCCTGGACCCGCTGCCGACCTACATCCCGCCCCTCGAAGACCCGCAGACGCGCCCCGACCTGGCGGCGCGCTATCCGTTGCAGCTCCTCAGCCCGCCCCGGCCGCAGTTCCTCAACTCGACGTTCGCCAATTCGCCCCGCCATCGCACCGCGGCCGGCGATCCGACGATCGAGCTTTCGGCCGAAGATGCTCGGACTCGTGGCTTGAGTGCGGGCCAGTGGGCCGAGGTCTACAACGACCGCGGCCGGTTTCAGGCCCGGGTCGGCGCTCACCGAGAGCGTGCGCCCCGGCGTGGCCGTCGCCACCGGCATCTACTGGAACAAGCTCACGCCCGGGAGCTGGCAACGTCAATAGCACGACGTCGTCGGCCTTGACCGACATGGGGGGCGGGGCGACGTTTTTTGATAACATGGTGGAGGTGCGGGCGGCTTCGAGCTTGCCCGAACGCTAATCACCTGGAGCAACCAATGACCTCATTGTTAACACGTCTCTTGCGCCGGCCGCCACGGGCCGAGCATTTGAAATTTACAGTTTATACGCGTCAAGAGTGTTGCTGCTGCCATAAGGCGCTAGATCTGCTCAAGGACGCCCAGGAGCGATCCGGCTTCGAAATCGATGTCGTCGATATCGACGGTGATCCCAACCTCGTCGCGTTGTACGACACCGAGGTCCCGGTCGTGGCGCTCAATGGCAAGGTCCGGTTCCGCGGAGTGGTCAACCCCGCGCTGCTTGAGAGGTTACTCGTGGCCGAGAGTGCAAGCCGGTCTGACGATGAACACCGAGGTGAGGGCAATTAGCGTGGCCTGGTCTCTCCCTGACGACTGTGTGCTGGGGATCTTGGGCGAAAAACCCGAGCCGGGCACGCACTCGCAATTGGGAGAGCGGGCGCATCGCCCTGAATCGCTGTCGACTCGGACAACGGTCGAGGCTCGGCAAGAGCGATCCGCCGAATGCGTTACAGACCATCTTAAGAAGGGGCTGGTCGCCGAGTGGGGAGATGAGGCAGCGGCCGTGCTTCAGCAGGCGATGCTCTTCGATACGCTCGACATCTGGGATTCTGAGTTGGTACTCGCTCCTGGGGGCCGGCGCGTCCTCTTGTTCGCCCCTAGCGATGCCGGCCCCTGGTTCGACGCGCTCTTGCCCGCATCATTCGCCCTTCAGCCGCAAGTCGGCGGGGATAGGGGCCAGTGCCTGCAAGCGTTCTTCAGCGGCGAACTGGAGGAAGGTGCATCGCGCATCGTCGTGATCGGTTCCGACTCACCCACGGTCGATCCGACGATCGTGGTCAGTGCGTTTCTCTGCCTGGAAAGTCGCGACCTCGTCATCGGGCCGGCAACGGACGGGGGAATTTACCTGGTCGGAGCTCACGGTCTGGTACCGCCTTTTTTCGACGGCATCGATTGGAATCGCCCGAACGTCCTGAGCCAATCGGTCGACCGGCTCAAGGACACCGGGCTATCGCTGTCTCTCTTGCCCCCGTGGTACCGGATCAATCAGTCGAACGACGTGCGGATGCTGGCCGGGCACATTCACGCCATGCGGCGCGGGCTTGGATCCGGCCATCCCGCGCGTTGAACGATTGATCGAGAGGGAATGGCTGGCGCGGCTCGCCTGAAGGTTAAAACGCGATCGGCTTGTTGAGCGCCCGCCGGACCGCAACAAATTGACCTGAGTGGTTCATCGAATGCCAGCCGGCCATATGGAGTGCAGCCCCAACAGTCGGCAGAAACGAAGGTAGTGTGCCACCGCGATTGTCGTCCAAGTCTGACTCAGACACTTCTTCGAGAACTGCAAGCGTCGCGGTGCGCTGGGCTTTAAAGAGCTCGAGGTATTTCTCCTTGGCCACAAACCCAGCATCGGTCAGTTCCTTGTTTTTGATGTCGTGTGCTTCCTTGAACCCTTCGGGCAGCGGCGGTGACGACCCGGGTTTTACCATTTCAGCGAACATTCGTTCGGCAGTAATCAAATGACCAAGCTGGAGCGCGATCGGGTGCATCCCCTCGATCGGACGCAGCCGGATGTCTTCGTCACTCAGATCAGCCAGGTACTTGTTGAGGATAAAATCACTCAAATCAATGGTTGCCTTGATAGCGTCCTTCGGTCCCATGGTCGTGTCGTTCTCCTGTCGGTCGTTATTGTTATCGAAAGGTCACATTCAGCGGGCCGCCGCCTTGGTGGCCGAGCCCGGCGCTGATTCGAGGGTAAAGTCCGCGATAAAGAGCTGGCTCTTACGATCGGCCGTGCGGCCGCTCGAGGTCCACATGAGCTGCTTGGCGTCTGGGCTGAAAACCGGTAAACCGTCAAAACCTTCGTGGTAGGTGATCCGCTCTTCGTCGCCGGTGTCTACATTCATCAAATACAGCTCATAATTGGAATGGCCATGCTTGCTCGTCGCGTAGATAATGTGCCGGCCGTCAGGATGCCAGTACGGCCCCCAGTTGACGAACTCGTTCTTGGTCAGTGCGCGCTCGGCGGTACCCTCGATATTGTTGATATACACCTGCAAGAGGTCCTTCCCCAGCCGGTCGCTACGATAAATAATCCGCGTGCCGTCGGGCGAAAAGAATGGGCCGCCGTCGTACCCCTTGGCGTGCGTGATCCGGCGCGGGTTTTTCCCATCGGCGTCCATGATGTAGACCTCGGCGTCGCCATCGCGGAACGACGTGAAGACGATCCGCGAGCCGTCGGCCGAATAGCTTCCCTCGGCGTCGTAGCCAGGCGTGTCGGTCAGGCGTTTCAAGTTGCCGCCGTCAAGATCCGCGGCGAAGATGTCCATGGCCTCGGGGAATTCCCACCGGTACCGCTCCGTCCGGCTGTATGCCGGACCCTTGGAGGGCGCGGCCTCTGTGCTGGGGCTCAGATGGGTCGAGGCAAACAAGATCGATTTGCCGTTCGGGTGAAAGAACGAGCATGTACAGCGTCCTTTACCGGTACTAACCAGCCTTGCGGTGCATCCTGGTCGAGAGCTCCAAGATAAATCTGGTACCCATCTTCATCGGGCTTGGGGTGGTGAAAGATCGACGGAGCCAGATAGGGAACCGCTTGAAAGATGATCGAGCGGCCGTCGGGACTAAAGTACCCTTCGCCCGCTTTCGCGAGCCCGCTAGTCACCTGGCGAATGTTCTTGAGATGCACGGCTTCGAGACGGGCCACCTCGTCGGCCGAGAGCGCTGGCGTTAAAGGGGGGCTGGCGCCAGGGTGCTGAGCGGCCAGAACGGTCGCGAGGAATAATGTTGTCAAGGGTCAAAGACATCGGCCGGGCTCCGTCTCTATTTCAATGTAAGCGGATAGTGGCGAACGAACGTGGAAAGCAAGAGCAGAGAGGGCTGTCGGCGCGCCCTTGGTTCACCCCTACTCGGTCATGAGCAATGTGCCTAGTATAATTCCGGACAGAGTCACCGCCAATGGTCGAGGTTTCGCGTCGCTCCGCATGCAAACGGGTTGACACGAGCTGGGTCGAACGAGGTACGCCAGTGAAAATCTATACGAAGACGGGCGATCAAGGGATGACCGGTCTCCTGGGAAATCGTCGGGTACCCAAGGACGACACTCGAATCGACGCCTATGGCACGGTCGACGAGTTGAACGCAATGCTGGGGCTGGTGCGGGCGAACAGGTTGGACTCTGAGGCAGACAGTCTGCTCGCGGCCGTCCAGAGAGACCTGTTTGTCGTCGGCTCGGCGCTCGCGGATCCGGCTCCCGGTGGCCCATTTCACAATGTCATCACTGACGAGCACGTGACACGCCTCGAGTCGGCAATCGACACGCTCGAAACCGAGTTGAAGGCACTGACCCAGTTCATTCTGCCGGGGGGTACGGTCGCTGCCGCGCAAATCCACCTCGCACGGACGATTTGCCGCCGCGCCGAGCGATTGATTGTCAAGTTATCGCACCTGCCGGGGGAGGACGTACCGAGCGCGATCCTCGTCTACTTGAATCGCTTGAGCGACTTCTTGTTTGTCGTCGCCCGCATTGTCAACCACCGGGCGGGCGTGCCCGATATTCCCTGGAAAGGGCTATGAAATGGCGACTCGAGCGGAGCGGACAATGGCCCAGGCATCAGAGGGCAAGGTTGTGCTGATCACCGGCGGCCGCCGCGTCGGAGGCGAGTTGGCGCTCTTAATGGCGGCACAAGGTTGGCGCATCGCCATGACGTATCACACCAGCCGCGCGACGATCGAGCGGACCATCGGATCTGTCCAGGATGCTGGAACCGCGGGGCTGGCTATCCCCGCCGATCTGGCCCAGCCCGACCAGGCCGAGAACGGCGTCAATCAAGTGATAGCGAAGTTTGGCCGGATCGATGCTCTCGTGAACATGGCGAGCGTATATCGCCGCACACCGCTTGCCGATCTGTCGCCGAGTGATTTTGAGGACATGATCGCCGGCAACCTGGCCGCACCCTATCATACTGCGCTGGCTGCGGCCCGGCAGATGCTGCAACAGCCTCAAATCGATGGTATGAAGGGGAAGATTGTCTTGATCGGCGACTGGGCGACCGATCGCCCTTACAAGGATTATCTCCCCTATCTCGTCGCGAAGGGGGGACTCAAGACGATGACGATGGCGCTGGCCAAGGAGCTCGCCCCTCACATCTCTGTCGCCATGATCCAGCCGGCGATGATTGATCCTCCCCCTGATTTGACCGAGGATGACAAAGCCGCTGTCGTGGCAGCAACGCCGCTCCGCCGCGTCGGTTCGCCAGACGACGTGAATCGACTGATCCTCTACTTACTCGACGGGACGAACTTCGTGACTGGCGCGTGCTTCCGCGTCGACGGCGGCCGCTTCTTGGGAGAGGATTCATGCTGAAGCTGCCAATAAGACTTCACATATAATATAACCTCAACTTTTATATGCCATATCTTATGATGATGTTATTGCCTGGAATTTGGGACGACCGGGAGAATGACGTGCGATGGATGCCCTGTTTCATGGTAGACGGTGTTGTCGGCCGGGATCATGCGCCGGTAGTCGCCGAGCGGGTCGCTTGTGTTGGGATTGACGTCGAAGCGAGGATAATTGCTGCTCGAGATGTCCACCCGGATGCGATGACCTCTCTTGAAGACATTCGCGGTCGGGTAGAGCGTGATCGTGATCGGGACGACGTCGCTCGGGTCCAGCGGAGCGGCTTGGTGGTCAAGCCCTTCACGATATCGAGCGCGTAGGATCGAGTCGCCGAGATTCAAGTCAAAGCCGAGAGGATAGTCCGCGTTGGGTGGAATCTCGTCGATCAGCTTGGCGGTGAAGTCGGTGTCAGGTGCGGTCGAGCTGACCCATAGTTTGACTTCGACCGTGCCCGTGACCTCCAGA
The DNA here is from genome assembly GCA_963850935.1 of uncultured Isosphaeraceae bacterium. GTDB lineage: Bacteria > Planctomycetota > Planctomycetia > Isosphaerales > Isosphaeraceae > CAWFRS01. Next base: position 139,495 of record CAWKNT010000007.1, on the reverse strand, counting down.
TCGGCATCGAGCGGGGCACTTCGAAACACAAGCACATCGCGGCGTTCGGAAAGGGGTAGCCGGTCACTTGCCGCGTGAGTGTCATCACGGGACCTCTGGTCATAGCCGCCATTGGCGATCAACCCCTGGTTCGACGAAATATTGCCGCCAATCGTAGGTACGGGGTGTTTGGGATCGAAAGTGTAGGTCGTGCGGCTGTCAGACTGCTGCGGCGGATTGCTCGAAAGCGTGCCATCGACGTTCAAGTACAGATGCGAAGGCGCGATTCGTGCCAGTGGCCATTCGCGCTCGGCGCGCCAGAAGCCGCCGTGCTGGAGCCGGCCGGCAGTTGAGCGTCGGTCGTCGCCGGTGCCCATGATGTAGAGCAACACGGGTGCGTCGTCGTCGACTCCATTTTTTTCTCCTTGCAGCCAGCGGTCATACCACCGCAGCCGGAATGCCAGAAGGTCGATGGCGGCCTCTTTCGTGAACTCCACTTCGCCGGCGACGTTGCGAGTTCTGCCCGCCGTGCACCCAGGGGCCGATGACCAGCCGCTGCGGCGATTTCTTGGCCTTGGCGAGTGCCTCGTAGTTCATCGTGACTTGACGCGTCCATGAGTCGTACCAGCCCGTTACATGCAACACTGGCACATCGGCATAATCGTTGACATGATCGACGACCGACATTCCCTTCTTGTGCCAGAACGGAGATTCCGGCCCGCTATGCATGCCTCGACCAGCCAAGACTCGTATTCCGGGACCACCTTGAGCGGAGTCGTGCCCGTGCGGAACGGCAAGCTGTCGACGTGCTGGCGAATTCGCGAGACCGTTTTCGATCAAGGCGCGCCGCAATGCCGGGTCAGCCAGAGCGGCCTTGCTGTTGGGGGCTCCAGTCTGAAAGATCCAGTTCATGAATCGCAGCTCGAATGCACCGCCATGCCTCATCCCGCTGACCCCGCAATTCGACACGGCGTCGATGGGAACCATCGTCGTCAAGTGGGGCGGCTTCATTTCGGCGAGCGCATGCTGTGTGCCGCCGGGATAACTGGTGCCGAACGTGCCGACCTTGCCGTCGGACCAATCCTGACGGGCGATCCACTCGACGACCTCATAAGCCGTCCTCAGGATCGTCGACGATCAACCGCCAGGTCCCCTCGCTGGCGTATCGGCCCCGAACGTCGTTGGCGACGACGACGTAGCCCCGCTCGGCGTAGTAGTGGCCCTCGCGAGCCGGCGCCGTCCTTGTTGTACGGCGTGCGGGTCAAGAGTGTGGGAAACCGCCCAGAAACCGACTTGCCGTCGCGAGCCGGCCGGTAGATGTCGGCGGCAAGATGGACTCCGTCCCGCATCGAGACCATCACGTTCTTCTCAACGACGACTCCAAACTCAGGCGCCGCGCAGCTCACGCGCGGCGGCTCGGCGCAGACGGACGGAGCGGCTGATCCCAGCACGGGAACCAGCCCAGCCAAGACAAGCGGCAAGTAGATGGATCGGTCCGTTCGTCGCGGCATGGTTAGGTTCCTTGGCAAGCTCTGATCGATGCTGCAGACTAGATGATGATTCACTTTCCCCGACATGATTGTCGTGTGCTGGTCGCCGAAAGCAACAGCCCAGCGGGAGCAGTCGGCCACGAACAATCCGCCAACCGCCAGGTCGATTTTCGTTGACGAGTGGGCCAGTCGATCGATACGATCCCGCTATTGTCCACCGGACTAGTCTTCACATTCGGGGCACCCATGCTCAGGCTTCAGAACGTCAATTCCCATTCTGAGCACGACCTCTTCATCCGCCTCTTCCTCACCGGCGGCGGCGGCTGGTAATTCCGCGCCTCGCGTGCCGTTTCGTCATTGACCGGCGCTTGTGATCATGTCCGTGCGATTTGCAAGGGCATGCGGGCAATCGGCACGGTCCACGGCGGGCGCTGGAGCTCGCCCTGACGTGTTCGCTTTGGCGTAAGGCGTTCATGCGCTTTCACATACGGAATCCACGCCAAATCTCGGTACGGCACGTGCTTTAGAACGTCCCGATCTCCTCGAAACCTCGCGGCGCGGCCCTGCCGACGGCGCGGGCCGCGAAGGTCGGAGATCCAGAAAGGAGCGATCAAGAATGAACAAGCGTTGGTTGGTGACCATGGCCGCTGCGGCTTTTTCCCACGCCTTAGTCGGGATGCGGCAACCCTCCCGGATTTTACCCGGTGTCCGGCAAGGTGCTTCACAAGGGCGAGCCCGCGGCCGGAGCGGTCGTTTACTTCCATCATGGAGGGTCCACCTGCCTCCGCGTCGCCGGCGATTCCGTTTGGGATCGTCGAGGATGACGGCAGCTTCTACCTCACATGCGACAACCAGGGAACCGGCTGTCCCCCCGGCAAGTATGCCGTCCTGGTCGAGTGGAGAGATCGAACGGGGACGGCGTGTCGCCGGTGCAAACCAACGGGTAAGACCAAGCTGGTGAAGCGAAGTCGCGTCCGGTCGGGGCCCGACCGGCTGGGCGGCCGCTACTTTGACATCAGCAAGCCCTTGCTCCACGCCGAGGTCTTGCCCCAGTCCAATACTCTGCCTCCCTTCGAGCTCGGTGGTTGATCCGCCGACCTCGGGACCGCGAGTCGTCAACGTCAGTTTCGATGATGCTCCATTACTGATCAAGAGTTTTTCTTGGAGATGCGAACATGGCTGTCAGTCCAGATAAACATGAAGAGAAAGACCGGCTTCACGCTGATCGAATTGCTGGTGGTGATCGCGATCATCGCGGTCTTGATCTCGCTCCTCTTGCCCGCCGTGCAGTCGGCCCGCGAGGCGGCCCGCCGCGCACAGTGCATCAACAACCTCAAGCAGATCGGCCTGGCCACGCTCAACTTCGAGAGCACCTTCGGGATCCTGCCCCCCAAGGGCCAGGTTCTGGCCACGCCCGACTTGAACGTCGACGCCCAGGCCGCCATCCCTTCGATCTCGGCGTCGTACCTCACCCTGATCCTGCCGTACATGGAGCAGTCGGTGATCTACAACCAGATCAACCTGTTCCAGGCCGCATCCGACACGGCCAACATCCCGCCTTGCACGGGACCGGGGGCGATGCACTCGGGCACGAACTCGGTGTACTCGGCCGCGATCGGCAGCTTGATCTGCCCGTCGTCTCCCGGGCCCGGCCACGATCAACTACTTCAACGCCTTCTGGGGACCCTATGGCGACGGCGGCGGCGACGTGTGCACTCCGGGTGCTCCCGCTCCGGCCGGCAACGTGCACGAACCTCAATCCGCCGCCGACCCAGATCTGGGGGCGGACCGATTACTTCCCGATCCCCGGTCTGCATAACACGGCCCTCCAGGCCGCGGGGATGAGCCCGGCCTACATCGCCGCGGTGGGCGAAGGCAAAGACTCGGGCACCATCACCGGCCCGCAGATCACCGGCACGATCCGCATGGCCTCGATCACCGACGGAACCTCGAACACGATGATGGTCTCGGAATGCGGATCGAAACCGATCGGATACAACGGCTTCCGGCAGATTTACAAGTCGGAGGTCGACGGCCTGCCTGTCGACGGGGTCATCGAGCCCGTCAGCAGCGCCGGCGGCGCCTGGGCCGACAACTTCACCTACTCCAGCCTGGCCGGCGCCCAGGGACGGCAAAACGGCATCCGAGGCGGCACGTGCATGGTCAACTGCACAAGCAACAACGAGATCTACTCGTTCCACCCCGGCGGAGCCAACGCCTGTTCGTTGACGGCTCCGTCCACTTCATCAAGGACGTCGCGTCGGTTCAGTTGATCGCCGCCCTGGTCACGCGGGCCGGCGGAGAAATCATCAGCGCCGACCAGTATTGATCGGGCTGAACCAATAACGGTTCAGAGCGGCGGTCTCAAATCTTGGAGATCGCCGTGAGAGCCCAGACCATCCGTTAAGCGTACCATGAATGCCAGCCAGTTCAGACTGCTGAGTGCTACGTGCGTCCTTAGCTGCTGCGCTGGCTGCGGCATGGACGAGACTGCGTTCGCGCACTGAGCCCCCGCGAGCCGGTCACTGTGGTCGCGTGGCCGAGGCAAGACCTCGAGGCCGAGTCGTCCGCGATCGAATCCGCCGCTCGCAGTGTCGCGCCAGTTTATTCCACTGACGTCGCGCCATTGCTCGATCGATACTGCTTGCACTGCCATGATGACGCCACGGCACAGGGACGCGTTGTTCTGGATGTCTTCCGCGATGGGCCTCCCGATCCCACGTATCGATCGCTCCTGCTTCCGCGTGGCCGACAACCTGCGAACGCAGAACATGCCGCCCGAGGGAGAGCCGCGTCCGAACGACGAGGAGCTGGAGACCATCAATTCCTGGCTCGACAGCGCGCTACTCCCGGACAACTGCGGTGCCGGGCGAGTCGCCATCCGTCGCCTCAATCGCGCCGAGTACAACAACACCATTCGCGACCTGTTCGGCCTCGACTTGCGTCCGGCGGATGAGTTTCCGTCCGACGACGTCGGCTACGGGTTCGACAACATCGGCGACGTGCTCTCGACCCCTCCCGTTCTGCTGGAAATGTATCTGGCCGCCGCCGAGAAGGTGATCGGAGAGGCGTTCCGGACTCCTGATGTCCGGGAACGTCTCATGAATCCGCCGACCAGACACGATCCCTTGGACGTTTCGGAAGTACAAACCGCCCGTGCGGTCTCCGCGCGAGGACAAAATCGTTCAGGTTCGTACCGGCCGCTCCCGACCCCGAGCTGGCAAGGCAGCAGCACATTTACAATATTCTTCTCGCCTTTTGCGACCGCGCGTTCCGCCGGCCCGCGACGCACGACGAAATCACGCGCTTGCTCGGCATCGTGCTGTCGGCCGAAAAGGACGGCGAGCCGTCCGACTCAGCGCTTCAGCTCGCATTGCGAGCCGTGCTGGTGTCGCCGCATTTCCTCTTCCTTCAAAGCCAGACGGCTCACGACCCGGTCTCGACAAGCGATCCAGTATCCGATCAATGACTTCGCGCTTGCCTCTCGTATCTCCTATTTCCTCTGGAGCAGCATGCCCGACGAGCTGCTCCTTCAGTGTGGCCGCCCAAGGATCGCTGCGTCGCCGAGAGAACCTCCGCCTCCAGGTCAAACGGATGCTGCGGGACCCCAAGGCGCGTGCATTGGCCGAGAACTTTGCCAGCCAGTGGCTACAGACGCGCAAGCTCAAGGAGTTCACGCCCGACCCGGTCTTGTTCCCCGATTTCGACGAATCGCTGAGAGCAGCGATGCTCACGGAGACGGAGCTCTTCTTCGATTCGATCCGTGACAAAGACCGAAGCGTGCTGGAGTTTCTCGACGCGGACTACACGTTCGTCAACGAACGCCTGGCGCGGCACTACGGCATCGCCGGCGTCACTGGCGACTGAGTTTCGCCGGGTCTCGCTGGCCGGCACGGCGCGGGGCGGCGTGTTGACGCAGGCGAGTGTTCTGGCGGCCACGTCGAACCCGAATCGAACCTCACCCGTCAAGCGCGGCAAGTGGATCCTGGAGAACATCCTGGGTGCGCCGCCGTCGCCCCCGCCGTCGGGCGTGGAAGCTTTGAAGGAAGGCAACGAGCACGGCACGCTCGGGCACACTTCGCCAGCGGATGGAACAGCACAGGACCGACCCCGCCTGTGCGACTTGCCACCGCCGCATGGACCCGCTGGGTTTCGGACTGGAAAACTTCGACGCCATCGGCGGCTGGCGAACCAAGGAAGAGGACCAACCGATTGATCCCTCGGGCCGACTTGCCCGGCGGGCTGACCTTTCATGGTCCCGCCGAGCTGAAGGCCGCCCTCTTGGTCCGCCGCGATGCGTTTGTCCGCTGCCTTGCCGAGAAGATGCTGACGTACGCCCTTGGCCGCGGGCTCGATCGAGCCGACCGTCGTGCCGTCGACCAGATCGTCGCAACGCTCGCCCGCAACGAATACCGATTCTCGGCCCTGATTCTCGCCGTGGTCGAAAGCGAACCGTTTCTTGAACCCTCGAGTCGTGCAACGAGGCAACAATGAGTCATCCGCGGATACTATCGCGACGGACCGTCTTGCGGGGTATGGGCGTGTCCGTGGCCTTGCCATTCCTGGAAGCCATGCGGCGAGACCGCTCTTCGGCGCTGCGGGCGACCAGAATCGCTCTCCCTTGCGCATGGCCTTCCTCTACGTCCCCAACGGCGTCCACATGCCAGGCTGGACACCGCGATCGCTGGGCGCAGTTTTCGATCTGCCGGCGATCCTCGAGCCGCTCCAGCCGGTCAAGGACGACCTCCTCGTCGTTGAGCGGCCTGACCTTGAATCCGGCACGTGCCCTCGGCGACGGTGGTGGCGATCACGCCCGCGCCATGGCGAGTTTTCTGACCGGCCGCCACCCAAGGAAGACCGACGGAGCCGACCTTCGCGCCGGCGTCTCGATCGACCAGGTGGCCGCCCAGCGGATCGGCCATGCCACCCGTTTCCCGTCGCTCGAGATCGGATGTGAGGGGGGCAAGACGGCGGGCGAGTGCGACCACGGCTACAGTTGTGCTTATCAGTCCAACCTTTCGTGGCGCAGCGAAACGACGCCGGTCGCCAAGCAGATCAATCCCCGCCTGGTTTTCGATCGGCTCTTCGGCAGACCGGCAGACGAAGACAGATGGCCAATGACCCGGCCAAGGGGGATCGGCACAACAAGAGCATCCTCGACTTCGTCAGCGAAGACGCCAGACAGCTCAGTCAAACGTTCTGGGCACCGCCGACCGGCGGAAGCTCGACGAATACCTCACCAGCGTGCGCGAGCTCGAACAACGAATCGACCGCGCACGTCCGGCAATCGATGTGGGAGTGGCAAAGTATCCCCGGCCACTCGGCATCCCAGCCGACTATCAAGAGCACTTGCGGCTCATTGGGCGACTTGCTGGTACTGGCGTTTCAGTGCGACCTTACTCGAATCGTCACCTTCGTCTTTGCCAACGACGGCAGCAACCGCAGTTATCGGACCGTCGGCGTTTCTGACGGCCATCACGACCTCTCACACCACGGCGGCGATGCGGCCAAACAAGAGAAGATCCAGAAGATCAACCGGTTCCACACCGCCCAGTTGGCGTACATTCTGGAAAGCTCAAGAGCGATTCGCGAAGGTGACGGCACGCTGCTCGACCACTGCATGATCATCTACGGCAGCGGCATCAGCGACGGCAACGTCCACTCGCACGATGATCTGCCGATCCTGCTTGCCGGCAAGGGCAACGGGACCATCAAGACCGGCCGGCACGTTCGCTACACGAAAGAGACACCGCTGACCAATCTATTTGTCTCACTGCTCGAGCGGATGGGTGCTGGCGTAGACGCTTTCGGCGACAGCACAGGACAATTGACCTCGCTCGAAGGCTGAGCGATTTGCGGCGACACCGCCGCGCAGGCGATACTGCGGCCACCAATTTGCCGCCCCAACCAGATAGCCCAGCCGAACCTTGGCCGCGTCCCGGCGAGACTTGGCCACAACGATCACCGCGTCGCGCTCGACCCGGCTCGTGCCTGTTGAGAGCTCGGCGAACTGGCGCTTGGCGAACCCAGCCCTGTCCAAAGCGGTCTGTAGCTGCACGCGGAGCTCGGTTTCGTTCTTTGCCTTGGCGCCACGGGTCTCCATAACAAATCTGCTGAGCGCGAGGATAGCTTCACTGTCGAGACGACCCTTTTCGGTCAGGCCCGTCAGCGCCGTTCCTGTGAAACCCCCGAGTTTCTGGATGTATCCGAGATCCTCCTGTTCGACGGCGATCTGCTTCTGGAGTCGCTGGGCGTCAACCTCGAGTTTCTTGATCAGCTCTTCCGTGGCGAACTTCTCGCCGCGTATCGTCTTCGACGGCACGGGTCCGGAACCGTGTGCTCAATACTCGCAGGCCTTCGGCACTTTCGGTGTAGAGCGAGCTGTCTACCGTCTGTGCGGGCAAGGGCGTGACGACCAGCTCGACAGTGCCTTCGCCTGCTGGCACGGTCACCTCGCGGATTACGATGCCTGGCCCTGATAAACGGTAACATCTGTGATCAGACTCGCCGCGGCCCGTGGCGATTGTGCGGTTTCGGCCTCCTTGGCCGCATTTTGGCGTGAGTTTGCGGCGGTCGATTCCGTGCTCTGTTCGACCTGTGCGCATACAAGCGCAGCCACCAGCGCGAATGAGGTAGTCATCGTTCGTCCTCGATGGCGGTGTCGGTTGGGTTCAAACGATGCCCGTGAAACCGGGCGGCTTGGAACTACTTGTCCAATGGACGAGACGTGCGCCCTCTTTATTCGTCAGAATTCCTGCCGGCCAGATTCCTGGACACGCTATGGGACTCAACTGATTTTGCGCAGACAAAGAGTGACCTGCGTAAAAGCGACTCTATGTGAATGCGCGTATCCTCACGAAGAGCGATCATTCGTCCCAGTGCATCGAACAGTGCTGCGGTGTGGAGGCCGCCAGTTGTATGTGTGAGCGATCCGCGGCTTTCTCATTGACCCTTTCGTGCAATTTTCAGCGGCGTCCCTCACCGGCGACCATTTCGGGGGTGCTTGCGGATGCACATGCAATTCCATGTTCGGGTCGAGGAAACGCGTCGTCTTGCGATTCTTCGGCCGGCGCGTTGATGCATTCCGAAGTCTTTCTCGATGAGTATCCTCAACGTTCCTCCGTCCGAATTCACTTGAGTGCCTGTGATTCCCACTTGGTCTGTGGTACCCCACGTGACTACCAAGTCGTGGGGAACGCTCACAAGCACACGGGCATTCTCAAATGCCGCGGATACGGCGGTGCACTCAGCAGCGGATACCACGGCATATTCAAGTCGCTGGCCGCGGGCGGGGTCGAACGTCGTCGACTCGAGGACGATCCCAGTCGCCAACATCTGCGATACTTCGGAGCGACCGAGTCGTAGACGGATCGAATTAGCTCGAATTCTTAATTTCATGCGATTATCTCCAAGATCAAGCAACGGTCTTGTGAGCGTCGGCCCGTGCCGCTATTTTCCCGTGCACCGAACGAAACAACTTGGTATCGACGCTACAATAATTGCAGTATCCCAGAATTCAGGCCAGAACGGATTATCCAGCTGGGAACGAAAAACTGTGGTTTGCGTAAAGCTCTTACGGGCGAGTTCATCGCATTCGGCGCAATTGCTCAATTCTTCCGGGCTCTGGGAGCCTGGTCCCAGCGCAACGGCTGCCGCTTCGGAGCCTCAAACCACGGCCGGCATCGCGGACAGATCGAGCCAAACGGCCACGAACCCCCCCATCATGAACGTTACGGCGACGACGATGACGTTGACGGCCATGGCAGGTTACTCCGCGGCGCTTTTCTCATAGAACGACCGGATGTAGCGGGCCACAAGTGAGCGATCCTCGGTCGAGAGCTTCGGCCCCCATTTGGGCATCGCGGTACCCCTTACGCCGTTGATCAATACGGCTTGGGCGTAGGCGAGCGTGGGGCGGACCTCGTGGAAGTTTGTCGGGGCCGGGGCCAGCGCCGCGGCCGTAGGACCGTCACCCGCCCCGGTCTGGCCATGGCAAACCGCACACTGTGTGAGGAAGATGGCCTTCGCTGTCGCCGCTCCTGAGGCGCGAGATCAGGCGGCTGCTCTTTCGGAGCGAGCATCTGCAAGTAGGCCACAAGCCCTCGCAATTCGCCGCTGGGGAGGTCGTTCCAGGCAGGCATGGAAGAGCCCCGGACGCCGTTCCAGAGTGATTCGCTCAGGCGCACGGTCGGAGAACGAGCGCGGTGGTCAGATTGCGGGGGCGGGAGTGAGGGCCACCGCCGCCGGTCCGTCCCCACGACCCTCCTTCCCATGGCAACCGGCGCAGTCGCGGGCGAAGACCTCGGCTCCCCTGCGGGCGAATCGTTCGGCCTCGCCGACTGCCGAGCGCGGTGTCCCAGACCGGGGCCTTACCCGCAGTCCGGGGAATGGCGCAGTCGCAGAACATCCCCTGCCGCATCTCTTCCTCGCGATCTCGGGTGGGCAGCGGTCCCGGACCGGACAGGCCCGCCAGCCGGGCGTCCCGCCCGAGCGAATCCAGGTAGTTCACCAAGTCGAGCGCCGTCTGACCGTCGGGCGCGTCGGCGATCCGTCGAACAGCCACGGGTAGCCGGGCATGACCGAATCCGGGACGACGTGCCGGGGATTCCAGAGATGGACGAGTTGCCAGTCCCTCGACTTCCGGCCCCCTTCACGGGCCAGGTCCGGGCCGACCCGCCGGGTCCCCCACATCTGCGGGGCGTCGCCGTCGCTCTCCCACGCCTGGCTCGCCGGCCCGAACCGCCGCACATCGTCCTCCGTGAAGCGGACGAGCTGCGAGTGGCAGTTCATGCAGCCCTCTTGGGAATAGATCTGTCGCCCTCGCTCCTCGCTTGCCGTCCGGGCCGAGCGGTCGGCCGGCTGCGTCCGGGCGATCTGCTCCGTCGAGTGTGCGATTGGGCCAGAGGCCCAGGACGACGAACGAGAAGGCGAACAGCCCGAACCCGGCCCCGGCGGTGAGCACGTAGGCGTTCTTCAGCCAGCGGAACCCGGCCACCTCTTCCTCGGCGTCGTCCTGCTCGCCCGTGTCGTCAGCGGGCATCTGAGCGGGGCGCGGGGACGACGACCGGGCCGGTCGTCATCGCCGCCACGACGCAGAGGAACCCGGCCAGGAACACGAAGCCCGACACCGAGCGGACCCACCAGAACGGAGCCGAGGCCCGCACCGAGTCCATCCACGGCAGGTCGCCCTGCCAGAGCTGCCCCTGCACCAGCCCGGCGGCGGTCAGGTCGAGGACCATCCCCGCCAGGCCCAGCGACAAGCAGCCAGAACGACCAGCTCGCCACCGCCGGTTGTACCGGCAGCCCGGCGTCAGCCGCCAGGCGTGCAGCAGGCCGCCCAGGGCCGTGAACGAGGCGAACCCGATCATCGCCAGATGCGAGTGGCCGATCACCCAGTCCGAGAAGTGGACGAATCGGTTGACCGGCATGATCGCCTGGGCCGAGCCCTGGAGGCTGACGACCAGGTAGGCGACCGTCCCGGCCCAGACGAACGCAGCGGCGTGTCGGCCGCGACCGTGCCAGACCGGCCCCGGAGCGACAGCAGCAGGTTCGTGACCACCAGGATCACGTCGGCCCCGAGGTAGACCGAGGCGACGATCGCCCCCTTCTGGGCCTCCATCGGGATCGACGAGAAGACGTAATGGTGCGTGCCGTTGAGCGGGTAGATGAGGAACAGCAGCCAGAACCCGATCATCGACAGGAAGTGGCTGAAGATCGGCCGCCCGGAGACGGCGGGGATGACGGCGTAGGCGATCGGCCAGGGCCAGCGGCGTGACGAACAGGCCCACGGCGTCGTGAATCCAGAGCCCGCTGAACGTCGCCCCCTGCGCGCCGGGCAGGTACTCGGGCACGACGTTGCCGACCGGGTAGGCCAGCAGGGTGAACGTCAGCCCGCCCAGGATGTACCAGGCCGAGACGTACAGGCTCGACACCCTGGCACGCAGCAGCGGCACGACGAACTGGACGCACGCCAGGAGCATTCCCAGCGGTCGCCGCACCGTCGACCGGGAGCGGGAACTCGGCCCACTCGAGCGGCTGGCTCACGCCGGCCTGGACCAAGGCCCAGCCGGGCAGCACCACCAGCCCGTTCCAGACGACGAACAGCACCCAGCCGAGCCGGACGCTCGTGACCGGGCGGCCGCCAGCCGGGGCACGACGAAGTAGAGGAAGGCCAGGAAGGCGTTGCCCAGCCAGCCGAAGAAGAGCCCTTGGGTGTGGGCGTAGCGGAGCCGCCCCCACGACAGCCAGGGCATGTCGCCGAGCCAGTCCGGCGAGTGGAACTTGATCGACATCACCAGCCCGAGCAGGGCGACGTAGAGCACGCTCGCCAGGGCGGCGTAGCCGTGCCAGCGGATCAAGGCCGGGATCGTCTGCGACATCACGATGGGCGTTCTTCATTCGACGTGGCCATGCGGTCCTCGCAGCCCCTCGTGGGCGGGAATGATGTTCGAGCGAGCTGGCCGGACCGGTCAGGGGCCGGGCGGCCGGGCGGCGAGCAAGTAGTCCACGACATGGACTCGTCCTCGGGGGTCATCGGTGCTCCGTAGACGGCCACCATCTTGTGGACGATCTCGGCCCACTTCTCCCGGTCGAACGGCGGCTGGCCGAGCGGCAGGCGGGCCGAGTGGCAGATCAGGCACGAGGTCTGGAACTCGTCCCGATGCGGCCCCTCCGGCAGTTCGATGTCCCAGGCCGGGTCCGTCGCCACGCCCGAGGTGGCCGACGGCCGTGACGTCGGGACGACGGTCGGCCGTCACCCAGGCGTCCCTCGTCCCGAAGTAGGAAAACCCGGCGGCGATCACGCCCAGGCCAATCGCCAGGATCAGCCCGAATCGCTGGCGACGGGTGGCGTCGGCGTCGTGGCCGGATCGGCGCGTGCGCTTCGGTCGGCTCAGGCGACATGGACGGTCATCTCCTCGACGACGTTCCGCATGTACCCGCCCCGGTTCCAGCCCGCCTTGTCGGGCTGGACCTGCCCGTCGCCGGCCGGTGGCCCTGGATCGGAGGCGGTGCTCGCCCGCGTGACGCCGGGGTCCAGCGATAGCGCCAGCGGCGGAACGAATACCGGCCCAGGTCGTCGCCCAGGCGGCCGCGGCCCAGGTCGATCCGCCGTCGGCCGAGACCTCGACCCCCCGGATGCCGCTGCCGCCGTCGAAGGCGATCCCGGCGACCTCGACGGCCGGCCCGCCGACACCGTCGAGCCCGGCTCGGGGTGGTGACGAACGAGCGGACGTTCATGCGGTTGATCGGGACAGTGGTCGGTCAGCTTCGCGTGCGGGTCCTCGACGCCGTTGGGGTGGCCGGGATGTTGTAGGCCTTGGCCATCCAGTAGCCGTCGAAGGCGTGTGGCAGGACGGTGATCTTGTGCAGGGCCTTGACCCAGTAGGTGGCGTACCAGCCGGGCACCACCAGCCGGGCCGGGAAGCCGTTGAGCACCGGCAGCGGCTCGCCGTTCATCGCGTACGCCACCAGCACTTCCGGCTGGAGGGCGTGGTCGATGTCGAGCGCCTTGACGAAATCGGGCACCGAGGCGAGCGGCCCCTCGTCCAGGCCGTCGAACGTCACCTGCACGGCGTCCCGCCTGCACCCCCGCCGCCCGCAGCAGCTCGGCGAGCCCGACCCCCGCCCAGCGGGCGTTGCCCATCGCCCCGTTGCGCCACTGCGCCCCGGGGACCCTCGGGCCGAACAGGCTGCGGGAGTTGCCCGAGCACTGATTGACGGCCACCACCTCGTCGCTCCCCATCCGCCGCAGGTCGTCCATCGACAACTCCAGGGGGCGGTCCACGGCCCCGTCGATGCGGAGCCGCCAGGCCTTGGCGTCGACCGCCATCGGGATCGCCTGGAGGTGCCAGCGGACGTAAAACGCCTCGTTCGGCGTCAGGTCGTGCTGGAAGTACCGCCAGGGCGTCTCCAGGCAGGGCGGCCGGTCGTTCACCACCCGCATCGCCACCTTGCCGGGGAACCGCGCGTACACGTCGTCGCTGCCGGCGGTAATCGCCTTGTCCGGTCGGCGAGTACAGCCCGCCGGCAGGAGGCCCACACCTGCCGATGCAGCTGCCCGCATCAAATCTCGCCTTGTTATTTTCATCTACGAGTATCTTTTGCAGATCGACGCGATTCCGATGCGTAAAGATCTTGGAGACTGTTTCGGCTCAGATCCATGGAAGCCGAATTCGTACTTCGCGACGGTACGACATCGCTACCGGTTACTCCAATCGATTCACTTATTTCCTTGTCCCTGTTGTATCTTAACTGAGCGTGTCGGGTGGACTCAAAACCGACTGACTCATCCCGGAAGAATCGCGATATAGTAGTTCCGGACGTCGTGGACGACGCAACAACGCAAGCCAGGGTCGACCACCGGCCGCGAGAATCAGCCAAAGTGACAGATGGATCTTAGCAACCGACGTGGCAAGACTTCGTTATGCCAAATCACGATGACCTCTTCCGCCGGCTCGATCAATCGCCGTTCCGCCGGCGGTTCCGGCTGCGTGGGGCCTGAGCGCGCTATCTCGAGCGCAAAGGTCTCGACGTTGTCCTGGCGCACGCTGCCGACTTAATTGACAAGAGGTTAGCGCCGGCGTACCCAGACAACGACGGCCGGCAAACGCCAATGCGCAATCATCCCGTCTTCATCGCTCAACACGCGACCGCAACGTGCTGCCGCGGCTGCCTCGAAAAGTGGCATGCGATTACCAAAGGGCACGAATTGCCACCAGAGGAAAAACAATATGTCATCGACGTGATCCGCCACTGGCTCGAGCGCGAGAGGCAAGAGTAAACACCGGCCCTTTGTGGCCGCTCGTGGTAGGGTTTCCCGGCCTTTGGATCGTAAGCAGTACGATCCAAAGGCCGGGTGTCGTTTCTGGGCCTCTTTGTCCCTAGGAAGTCGTGACTTTCACCGCCTTACGGATGAAGGCCGGGTCAATCGTGATGCCAAAGCCAGGACCGGTCGGAACTCGGACCACCCCGTTTTCACACTTGAGTGACGAGGTCTCGCTGGCTCGCAGGAATATCCGAATCACCTTTGAATTCGGTGAAGGGGACCGGGTTGGGAATGCACGAGACAAAATGGGCTGCGTCGAGATAGCCCAGCCCCGAACCGGACATGTGCGGTGTACACAGCAGCCCGGCCGCATGCGCCATGCGCGACCCGCATCGAGCGAATGAAGCCGCCATGGTAATGAAGGTCGGGCTGAACAATGTCGACCCCACGATTGGCGATCATCCAGCGGAAGCCGTAGTCGCTGAACTCTTGCTCGCCCACCGCGACCGGAATGCGCAGCGCATCGGCGACAGCCTTGGTCTCCTCGAAATGATCGAACCTGCACGGCTCCTCGTAGAATGCGTAGTCGTACTCTTCCATCAGGCGGCCGACCTCGATGGCTTTGGACACATCGTAGGAACTATTCGAGTCGGCATAGAGTGTCATCTCCTTGCCAAACGTTTCGCGGACGAGCGGGATCAACCGCTCGGTCCGCCCCGGTAAGGAGTCGGCGTTCTTGCTCATCCGGCCGCCAAGGCGGAATTTGATTGCCTTGGCCCCAGTCTCGGCGACGAGTTGCCTGAGATCGGCGACTTCCTCCTCCGGCGTGTTGCCCCGCGTGCCGCTCGCCCGGTAAACGGCAATCTCGCGTCGCCTGACTCCACCCAGCAGGTCGCCAATCGACTGATTGGACAGCTTGCCGAGTAGGTCGAGGATCGCGAATTCCGCTGCAGCCTGACAGACCCACAGGGCGAGGCCCTGGTACTTGTAGTTATCGTCGTGGCGGTACAGCTCCCACAAGAGAGGCTCGAGCTGGCGGGCGTCTTTACCGACAAAGAAGGGGGCGACTCTGTTCACAAAGATCGGGTACGTGTGAACAAGGTGCATGGCGTTGGGAACACCGATGCCCTCCGCGCCGTCGGCCGTTCGTACTCGGACCACGAAGTTCCGCCCGTTCCTCAGCAGATCCATCGCGGCAATTTTGACCGGCCTGTCCAATCGGTCGATCCGAAGCACAGGTGCGGAAGCGGCTTCGTCCAGGCGCCGATCGATCGCCGCGTGTTCCTCGCCGGCCTTTGCGCCACGGGCCGACGAGGCGAGCACTCCCGCGGCAACTGCATCAACGAAAAACGAGCGGCGATTCAGCTTCCGCCACATGGTCCACCTCCCTTGAGCAACTCAACGGGCAACGTAATGCGTAATCAATTCGATCGGTGCACCCGATGTCCAGAGTATCTCTTGGGATCAAGTTTCCGGCAATGCGTTGCCCTCCGCTCATGCGGTCTGAGATCGACTTGATATGCTGCCGATGTCAATCAATTCCAAGCGACCCCGAGCGCACTGCGCGACGACGTGCTAAGGCCCTGCGAGTGCGCGAGCTCAGCAGCCAAACCGAGCCCGCAGCAAACGCCAGTGTCAATGACGATGGCTCAGGAACCGACGACACGGTGGGGACAAAAGACGCAACTGAACTGAAACTGTCTCCCACGAAGGGCGATCCTTGGTACACGAAGAAGGTCCCCACCGGCGTACCAGGGTAAAAGGGGGAATCGCCGGCGATCTGAGCGGGGGTACTGGCACTGGTGAAATTGAAATCCAGTGTGCTTCCGGGCGTGAGGGGAGCCGAAGTCGTCACGAACTGAATGGCAAAGCCGTCGGTGGAACCACCGTTGGTGATTTTATCTGTCCACCCGGCCGGCGAACTGACGGAAAGCGGGCTGGTTGGCATAAAATCGCGGCCTGGCACCCACGAATACCAGAACGTCTGGAGCGAATCGGTGCTCGAACTCAGGTTCGTCAAGGCGACGGTGTAATCCCAGTTGGAACCATCGGGCGTCGCGCTTGTGGTCGCGCTCGCCTCCAGAGTTCCCGCCCTTACGGGCAGTATGAATGAACACGAAAGCGCAGCTTCGAACGCGAACAGGAAAATGATCCTCTTCATCTGTCCTCCGGGTTGGTCAGCCTCGAGAGGGGAGTCGAGGCGCGTCTGAATTTTGAACGGAGTTTGTCACTTCGATGGTCGCAACCGCAAATCGAGGACATATCGTCTCCGGCTGGAGCTGGGCAGACCTCGATTTGCGGCGACCTTCAGCACGACACTCTTCTCCGCCGGTGTCATGCTGCATGGAATAAGTGTCGCGCCTTCAGCCGTCGGTTACGTTTTTTCGCTCGATTTGACCTGGAACCGAGATCACCAATCTCACTAATCCTGGCGATTCTGGAGTGCCCGCGGATCAGAGTCGGAATCGATTGGACAATCCGTGCCGGTTGGAAGCTGCGACGGTTCGTGGATAGGATTGAGTTCAAGAATGGCCTGCCTGATCGCGGAGCGACTCGATGAAACGGTTTGATCCAGGTCCACGGTCACGCCGGGTCGAGAATGGCTCGTAGTCCCTCCGCGACTTCGTCTGCGTCCGGCCTGGCTAGTTGTTTGACGACCTGTCCGTCGCGCAAGAACACAAGGTTTGGCCAGATCTTGACGCGGAATGATCGTCCTAGCAGCCTGCCGGGCCCATCCTCGACTTTAATGTGCCGGATTTCGGGATAATCCCCCAAAATCCCGGCTAGCTTGGGAGCCAGCGCCTGGCAATGCGGGCACCAGCTCGCGCCAAATTCGAGGAGTATAGGCCCCTCAGATTGGTCGATTTCCTCTCGCGTCGGTTCCCGTTCGTCTTCCACCACCATGGCCCACCTCCTCGGCGTTTTCCGCTCAATCCGGCTGACTTCGCGCGGTAAATTATCGATTGGCGGACGAAGCACCCGGGTGATCGCTTATCAAATGCGAATCAAGCTACTGTACACCTCGCATTCCTTGAATTTTACCAGGAGACTGCAGCCTGATGGCCGACTCGCATCTCGTTTCCGACGACATCTTTTATGATGAAAGAGGCTGGACAGAATCCGCGCCGAATTTCCGGTAGTCGCGTCTGGCAATCGCCTATGACGCGCTTTAACTTCAAAAGCATCGACTGCGACCATGGATGCGGAGGCAAAAACGTGATGTCTGCGTACGCTCTTTTCGCCGCTTTCGCGCCATTGCTCGCCGCCAGCGTCGGACCGCCGACGCATCAGCCTCTGCGTCCCAATATCGTGGTACTTCTCGCCGATGACCTCGGTTTCTCCGACCTCGGCTGCTACGGTGGCGAAATCCAGACGCCCCACCTCGACGGGCTGGCTGCCGGCGGGTTACGGTTCACGCAGTTCTATAACACTGCCCGGTGCTGGCCGTCACGAGCAGCCCTTCTAACGGGTTACTATGCCCAGCAAGTGCACCGCGACACCATCCACGGCGTGCCGAGTGGCGCTCAGGGCAGGCGGCCCTGGTGGGCGATGTTACTGCCCGAATTGCTCCGTCCACTCGGCTATCGGTCGTACCACGCTGGCAAGTGGCATATCGATGGCAAGCCGCTCGCCAACGGCTTCGACCGCTCATATCACGTCGAGGATCCTGGCCGCCACCTTCACCCCCGCGTCCTCTTCGAGGGTGATCGGCAGCTACCGCCGGTCAAGCCGGGAACCGGCTACGGTACGACGACCGCCATCGCCGACAATAGCATCAGATACCTGAGCGAACATGCGTCGAAATATAGAGACCGGCCGTTCTTACTGTACGTCGCCTTCGACGCGCCGCATTTTCCACTCCAGGCTCTGCCTGAAGACATCGTAAGGTACCTCGGGCGTTACGACGTGGGATGGGACGCGACACGCGCCGACGCTGGAACAGTATTCAGAAAATCGGCCTCGTCCGCGGCCGGCTCTCGGACGTGGAGTTCGGCGTCGGCCCGCCGTATCGCTTCGCGAACGTTCCGACTGCCTTTGGCACCGGCGAAGTCAACCGCCCGTTGCCTTGGAAAAGTCTCACTGACGAACAGCGTGCATTTCAAGCGGTCAAAATGTCGATTCACGCCGCGATGATCGACCGCATGGATCGCGAGATCGGCCGGGTCATCGGCCAGGTGCGCGCGATGGGCGCCCTCGAAAACACGATGGTCCTGTTTCTTTCCGACAACGGGGCAAGCGCGGAAATGATGATCCGCGACGACGGTCACGACCCCGCAGCGCCCGCCGGGTCGGCAGGCACTCACCTCTGCCTGGGCCCTGGCTGGTCAACCGTCGCCAATACGCCCTTTCGCCGCCACAAGACCTGGGTTCACGAAGGGGGTATTGCCACGCCGCTGATCGTTCATTGGCCAAGTGGCTTTACCGCCCGCGGCGAACTCCGCCACGACGCCGGCCACGTGATCGACATTGTGCCAACGATCCTGGAAGTCACCGGAGCAGACCACCATCAGACCGCCGACACCCGCTCGATTCCGGCGCCGCCGGGAAATAGTCTCGTGCCGGCCTTCGATCCGGACGGATCGCTCCAGCACGACGAACTGTGGTGGGAGCACGAAGGAAACCGGGCCATTCGCGTGGGCGATTGGAAGCTCGTTGCCGCCAACGGCTCGCCATGGGAACTTTACGACCTTGCAGCCGATCGCACAGAGACCCGCGATCTCGCGGCGGAATACCCTGCGAAGGTGCGCCAACTCTCAATGCAATGGACCAACCGACGGAACGAGTTCATCGCTCTGGCGCAAGCCAATCAGAACACCCGCCAGCCGGCCGGTTCTGCGAAGCCGGTCAAAGACCTCATCCTTCCCGGCGAATCGTTCGTCGTTGCCGGACGACCGGCTTTCATCCTGACTCCAGCGCCGGACAAAAAGCGATCTCCCCAGCCGTGGATCTTGTACGCACCGACGTTGCCGGGATACCCTGATGCACACGAGAAGTGGATGCACGAGCAATTTGTTGCCGCTGGGGTGGCAGTAGCGGGTATCGACGTCGGCGAGGCGTACGGCAGCCCGAGTGGCCGGCGCCTCTTCACGGAGTTTTACCGCGAGTTGACCGAGAAAAGGGGTTTCGCGCCCGAAGCCTTGTCTGCTCGGTCGTAGCCGAGGCGGCCTCTTGGTCACGAGCTGGGCTATCGAAAATCCGGACAAGGTCGCCGGGATCGCCGGGATTTATCCCGTGTTCGATCTCAGAACGTATCCGACGCTGGACAAGGTGGCACCTGCTTACAACCTCACGCTAGCTCAGCTCAAAGCCCAACTTGCCGAACTCAATCCGAGCGAGCGGATCGGGGTTCTGGCGCGCGACCGCGTGCCGGCGTTTTTGATTCATGGCGACGACGATAAGGTGGTGCCACTCAAGGAGAACTCAGCCGAATTTGTGGCCAAGTACCGTGCCGCCGGAGCGGGGCAGAGCGTCACTCTGATTGTGGCCCCAGGCCAGGGACACAACTTCTGGGAAGGTTTTTTCCGCTGCCGTCCACTCGTCGACTTCGCCATCGATCGAGCGTACGCCGGCGCTTTGCCCATTCGTCATAAGCAATGAGCCGCAAAGCCGGCGTCGACAAACGCGCGTTTCCGTGCGCTTGCATCCTCTCCCCACACTGGGGATAACAGTTTGATAAATCACCCTCCATTCCCAGGAACCGGAGCCCATCCATGAAAACGCAGCTTGAACGGCGATCGTTTCTCGGCGCGGCGGGGGCAGGATTGCTGGTTCTACCCGGGCGTTCTGGCCGGGCCGCGGCGAGCGAGCGGGTGCGGGTTGCCGTGATCGGCCTCCGGAGCCGCGGAACGGATCTTGCGCGGCTGTTCGCCGCCAATACCGGCGCCGAGGTCGCGGCCGTGTGCGACGTCGACGACGCCATGTTCGCCAAGCCCGTCAAGGCCGTCGAGAAGATCACCGGCAAAGCGCCGCGGACCGAGAAAGACTTCCGCCGGCTGCTCGACGACAAGTCGATCGACGCGGTCGCGATCGCCACGCCCGACCACTGGCACGCCATGATGACCGTCCTCGCCTGCCAGGCCGGCAAGGACGTCTACGTCGAGAAGCCGGCCAGCCACAACGTCGTCGAGGGGCGGCGGATGGTCGAGGCCGCTCGCAAGTACAATCGCGTCGTCCAGATCGGAACTCAGCGGCGGAGCACGCCTCATGTCCAGGAAGCGATCGAGCACGTTCGTTCGGGAGCACTCGGCAAGGTCGCCATGGCCCGTGCCTGGAACCATCAAAAGCGGGTCAACATCGGCCATGGCCAGCCCGGGCCGGTACCCGCCGGGCATCGATTACGCCATGTGGCAAGGACCAGCCCCGGACCGGCCGTACCACGCCAACCGCCTGCATTACAACTGGCACTGGTTCTGGAACTGGGGGACCGGCGAGCTGGGGAATAACGGCATTCACGGTCGTCGACGTCGCCCGCTGGGGCCTGGGCGTCGATGCGCCCGATCGCCGTCAGCTCCGGAGGCGGCAAGTACGTCTTCGACGACGACCAGGAGACGCCGGATACGCAAACCGTCGACCTGGGAATTCCCCGGTGCCTGCATTGCTTACGAACACCGGATCTGGTCGAACCACGGCACCGAAGGGGAACTCTTCGGCATCGCCTTCTACGGCGAAAAAGGGCACGCTGATCATCGGCGACAAAGGCTGGCGGGTCGAAGAAGGCGACAGGGCCAAGGGCAAGCGCAGCGGCGACGGCCAGGCGCGCCACGTCGCAGAACTTCCTCGATTGCGTCAAGAGCCGCGAGAAGCCCAACGCCGACATCGAGATCGGCCACCTGAGCACGCGGCTCTGCCACCTGGGCAACATCGCGCTCCGCACGGGCAAAAAGCTCACCTTCGACGCCGGCACCGAGTCGTTCAACGACGCCGAGGCCAACGCGCTGCTGGCACGCGAATACAGCCAGCGATTCGAAATGCCGTCGCACGTCTGACGAGGATTCTCGGAAGCTCGACGTGAGCCAAGTACACCATGCAACTCAGCCCGATCGGCCTGCCGGTGAGCGAGCTGGATACGCCGGCCCTCTTGATCGACCTGGAGCCGCTCCAGCAGAACATCGACCTGATGGCGGGCCACTTCCGGGCACGTGGGGTGGCGTGGCGTCCCCATGCCAAGGCGTTCAAGTGCCCGGCGATCGCGCACCTGCTGCGCCGGGCGGGCGCGATCGGGGTGACGGTGGCCAAGGTCTCCGAGGCCGAGGTCATGGCCGCCGGCGGGATCGACGACATCCTGATCGCCCACCTGGTCGTCGGGCCCAGCAAGGCCGCGCGGCTGGCCGCGCTCCAGCGTCAGGCCGACGTCAAGGTGACCGTCGATCACCGTCGACCACGTGGCCCCACTCGGCCAGGCGGCCGTCGACGCCGGCACCGACGATCGGCGTGCTGGTCGACGTCGACCTGGGGATGAAACGAACCGGCGTCGCGACCGCCGAGGCCGCCGTCGAACTCGCCCGGCTGGTTTCGGCCACCTCGGGATTGCGATTCGACGGACTGATGGGTTACGAGGGTCATACGCTCTGATGATCGCCGACCCAGCCGAAAAACGCGCGGCCATCGCCGCGGCGATCGGCAAGCTGCTGCGTGCACGCGACCTCGTCGAGGCCGACGGACTAAAGTGCCGGATCATCTCGGCTGGCGGCTCCGGCTCCTACCAGCATCACCGCCGACATCGCCGGGATCACCGAGATCCAGGCGGGCGGCGGCATCTTCGCCTGCCAGTATTACACACAGGCCTGCCACGTCACAGGCCATCATGCCCGCACTCTCCGTTCTCGCCACCGTCGTCAGCCGGCCTGCATCCCGATCGGGCCATCCTCGACATCGGACAAAAGTCCGTGAGCCAACACAAAGCTCCGCCTGTCCTCCGAGACTATCCAGACTGCCGAGTCATCGGTCTTTCCGCCGAACACGCCACGATTGCGCTCGATCACGAGACTGATCTGGAAATTGGAGAAAAAGTGCACGTCATTCCGGGTTATAGCGATTTTACTTTTGTGCTTCACGACCGCGTGCTCGGCACTTCGTGGAGGGCGCGTGGAGGCAGTCTGGGATCTCCTGGGCTCGCGGCCGGTTGCAATAACGTGGTATGCCGGTGGTGCTTAACGCTTAATCTGATAATCAGCTTCGATCGTGATTCGCGAAACTTCGCCGGCAGATCTAGCCAATAGCGTGCATGGGTGATATAATGACGCATTAGGGGTCGTGTTTTGCTCTCGAACGCCTGTTTCGTTTCGATTAAGTTGACGCGCGAGTGGCGCCACTGCGTGCCAGACGATCTATGTTGAACTGTATCGAGCAGCCTGCGGCGAAAGCTGATCACGGCGCGGATCGATCGAACCTTCAAATCGGAAAAAACACTGGTGAGTGCGTCCCATTCGACGACGTTGGCAATTAAGATTTATAGTGAGGCGGCATCTCGTCGCTCCGGGAACGAGTGAAGTCAGGAGGTTGGGGTTTGGCCAGCGGAACCGAGAAAAACTCCGCGTTCGCGGCGGGATTATCGCCCGACGGTGGAAGGGCTTGAGGCGTTGCGCCTGCTTTCAAGCGCGACGCAAGCCCATCGCGCTGACGGACGTGGCCGCCGAGCGCGACCTGCTGGCCGAAGCCTTCCAGCTCCCTCTCGGCGACGAGGCGACCGCGCAGGGCGTGTCGACGGCGACGTGGGATGAAGCGCTCGTTCAGACTCAACTCGCCGAGCTGCTGAGCTCGCCGGCTCGTCCGCCTCGTCGGCGACCACGATTTCGGCCCTCAACTCCACGTCCGCTGCGGCCACGACCGACTCCGATCCGGTGGCGCTGGCGTCCGGGCTTGTCGCAATTGAACAAGTATCTGAACAAGACCTGGTATCGCGCCGGCATTCCCGTCCAGCTTCACGACGATAGCTCTCAGGCGGTGTATGCCGCACTTTGCTCCAAAACATGGGCCGCGGGCAATTCGACGCCCTGGTCGCCGAAGTGGGACACTGGGGCGTGAAGGATGTTTTCAGTCGCGAGACGTCCGACGGACTCGTCGTTCTTCCGCGCCGTCGACATGGTCAAGAAAGCGAGCCCAGCGCGAGCGAATGCCACCAGTCGCTCGAGTCGGTCGACGTGGCCAGCGAAGATCGGAGCATCGAAGCAGCGGTACGACGCTTGCGCGAGGCGCTTCAGGAAGCGATTCAACCAGACCCTGAATCCGCGCGAGGCCGCTCTGATTCAAGACACGCTGATGGGCAAGACGCCGGCGGAAATCGCCATCCAGTGGGGTGTCGCACCCAAGACGGTGAGCAACGAAAAGACCCGGGTGCTTCAGAAGCTTCGCTCTGGCCTGGCCGATTACGAGATGAACTAGATCGGCCATGGCGGCCGGCGTTTCGAGCGGTCGCGGATGAGGCCCGACTTCGCCACAGCTGCTTTGCAACTGCTCATGAGTTTGAACGTGGCGTTTCAGGCTGCGATCCGTGATTGCTCGGTGAACTCCTCCTCGGATGGCTCGCCGACCGAGTCCAGCAAGTCGAGTCTCTCGGCGAGCTCGGCTCTCGCCGTCTGAATTCTTGGCACCTGGCTTGACGACCAGACTCACGGCCGCGATCAAGAGCATGACGATCCAGAATAGCGGTTCCGGGATGTGAAACGCGAGGTATTTCCCAGTGAATTCCCCACTGGTGGTATCCGCTGATCAAGAGCTTCAGGCCGATCCACGCCACCAGGTAATATGCACCCTCTTCCAGTCCGGGAAACCGCTCGAGGAGGATCAGGAAATAGCGCACGACGAATCGCATCGTGATGATGCCGAGCACTCCGCCGATGAGGACGATGAAAAGCTTGCCCCCATCGCCGAAATGGGCGGGAAAACCCTCGGCCATGCCGACGGCGGCGAGAATCGAATCAATCGAGAAGGCGATGTCGGCCAGCGTGATCGACGGTGACCGTTCCCCAAAAGCCTTCGCAGCCATCCGCGCGGTCTCGGCGTCTGAGCCATCGTCATGATTCGTCGACGAATACCTGCGTCGAAAGAAATGCGCCAGAGCCAGATAAAGCAGGTAGCCGCCGCCCAAGACCTTGCAATATCCAAAAATACAAGCAGCATCGATGACAACAAGAGGGCCAGAACGCGGAACCCGACGGCCCCCCAGATCCCATAGATCAGCACGCGGCGCTGTTGATTCTTGGGGAGATGCCGGACCATGACCGCCAGCACCAGCGCGTTGTCGGCGCTCAGAAGACCCTCGAGCAACACGAGCACTCCGATGTACCAGGCGATCAGAGCGACGTCTGCGAGCCCTAGAATCAACATGCAGCGTAACCTCCTGCGGCTCGCGCCCCGCCCCGAACCTGGAATGGTCGCGTGGCGGCGGGCGACCCAGGGAACCGGTCGAAGCATGGAAACGAAGGGTCAATACTAACCACAACTCGAAGCCCGGAGCGACAGTGCGGTCTGGAAGCTCGCGATGACAATCCATTCGCGAGACCGCAAGTTCGACTTGCCGGTCGATCCGCACCGATCGTCGCCAGGCGATCGCTCGTCGGCAATGCGGGGGTATGGCCGACGGATTCGCCAGAGAATAACTCTTGAGTTGCACGCACGTGATCTTCCGAGTCGATCAATCCCGACTGAGAAAATGATTCCGCGATGAGATCTCCGCCAGGTTCCGGGTCGAACAGGGCCGCGATCCAAGCGGGTTTCGAGCCGGTCGTCTTGCTCTGGTCATGGGAGTCATTCGCGGGGCTGGCGGTCTTGTTGACGCTGGATGGGCCCGGGCTCACGATCGACGAACCGCTGGATGTGCGGCCGGGCCGGACCTATGTCGAGGTGCTGCGCCAGCAGGGCTGGCATTTCTTCGATCGCCCGGTGGTCGATCGGGTGTTTCGAGACAATGCCGAACATCCCCCCTTGGGCGCTGGCTGCTGGGAATCGCCTCGGAGCTGGGCGAGCCGATCGAGGTGCTCTGGAAAGGGCCCGGACCCGACGGGACACTACGTCCTCGCCGGCCGGCTGGCCCCGGCACTCGCATTTGCCGCCTTGTCTGCCTGGTCACGCACGCGGCCGGCCGGCGATGGGGCCGCGCGGCGGGCGCGGCGGCCGGGTTTGCACTGCTGGCGATGCCCCGGGTGTTCGCCCACGCCCATCTGGCGGCCCTCGATACGTTCTTGAGCCTGTTCTGGACTCTGGCCCTGCTGGCCGGCAGATCGCGCCCTGCGGTCCAAGCGGCCCGTCGCGGCCATGGCCGGCGCGGGCGTGCTCTGGGCCCTGGCACTCTTGACCAAGATCCATGCCTGGTTCTTGCTGCCGATCCTGGGGCATGGTCGTTCGTCTGGCTGCCGCCCCGACGCGGCGCTCGCGGCCATGCTGGCCTGGACGGTCGTCGGCATCAGCCTGTTCTGGCTGGGCTGGCCCTGGCTCTGGTACGATTCCTGGAACAGGCTCCAGGCTTATCTGGGGGACGGGCGTCGCGCGGTCGACGATCATGGTCCAGTACTTCGGCCAGGTCGTCGCCGATCGCGACGTGCCCTGGCATTACCCTTGGTTTTATTTCGCCGTCACGATTCCCGATCGGCTTGCTGGCCCTCGGCGCCGTCGGGATCGTACGTGGCTGGAGCGAACCGCCGCGCCGACCCGTTTCCGTTGCTCCTGGCCGGCACGATCGTGGTCTTCCTGGTCATTTTTAGCACCAGGGTGCCGGTCTACGACGGCGAACGTCTGTTTCTTCATGTCTTTCCGGCGTGGGCGCTGTTGGTCGGGCTCGGTTTTGGCTGGCTCTGGGAGCACCGGCTCACCAGTCGATCGCGGCCGTGCCGCGCTGGTGGTCTTCCTGTTCGTTCAGTCTCTATGGCGTCGTCGCGCTGCACCCGTTCGGGCTCAGTTACTACAATGGGCTTGGTCGGCGGATTACCGGGTGCGGAACGGCTGGGACTGGAGCTGACCTACTGGAACGACCCGGTCGATCAGGTGCTGCTCGACCGGCTGGCTCGCGAAGCACACGCCGGTGCGTCGGCCGCTCTGGTCCCGACGCTTTATCCCGGTCAGGGAATCCTGACCACCAATCGGGCACTTGGCACGGCGCGACGTCATCCTGAGCGACGAACAAGAGGGCAGCCCGGGCCGAGTGGCTGGTCGTGTCGCGCCGCACCGCGTACTGGCGCCCTCGAGATCAAAGAGCGACTGCGTCGAGGGCGGTGGTCGTCAGGTGGCCGTCCGTACCAGGCAAGGAGTCTGGCTAGCCGGCGTTGTGGCATTTCCCTCCGAGCAGCCCGCCAGCAAGCCGGCCAGGCGCCGAGGGACGACAGTCGAAACTCGGCCGCCCAGTGTCAGATCCGAAAAGTCAGGATGCCAAGACCTTTCGCTCGACAGGACTTGCGAAACTTTGCCCCTTCCCTCTAGCCGTCGACGCCGACGATTCGTAGAATGTTTTCAGAATGAATTGAACGAAATTCGAGGTTCGTCCATGACCGACTTGACGCATTTCGATGAGAGCGGAGCGAGCCGGATGGTCGACGTCACCGACAAGGACGTGACGCTTCGGACCGCCCGCGCCAGCGGTCGCGTCCGGCTCGAGCCGTCGACGCTGGCCCTGGTCGTGGATCGGCGGATGGCCAAGGGAGATGTTCTGGAGGTGGCTCGGCTGGCCGGAATCATGGCGGCCAAGCGCACCGGCGAATTGATCCCGCTCTGCCATCCGCTGGGGCTGGACAGCGTCGAGCTCGCGCTCGCAGCCGGTCGAGCCGGACGTGATCCGGATCGAGGCGAACGTCAAGGTTCACGGCCGCACGGGCGTGGAGATGGAAGCTCTGACGGCGGTCAGCGTGGCCGCGCTGACCGTGTACGACATGTGCAAGTCCGTCGACCGTGGGATGGTGATCGCACAGATTCAGCTCGAGGAAAAAACGGGCGGACGGCGCGGAGTTTATCGGCGACGGCGATGCCGTCGCAGCGGATCCGAGCCGCGCGTGTCGGATCGAGCGCGAAGCGGTAACCGGTTCATCCGTAAGGCGCCGTGGGAGGGATTGGATGTCGTTACAACCGCTGGTCGACGTCGGGGAAAGCCGGCGCAACTCTGTCGTCGATGTACGCTCCCATCGCGGCGGAGCTGGCCGAGGCCGAGCGGATCTTCCAGATGGAGCTGGGAAGCCGGTTCCCGTTCGTGCAACAACTCGTCGATCACTGTGCGGACTATCGAGGCAAACGGCTGCGGCCGGCCCTGGTGCTCCTCTCGGGAAAGGCGTGCGGCTCGCTCGTCCGAGGCTCATCCCGTTCTGGCGGCGGTCGTCGAAATGATCCACACCGCGACGCTCGTGCACGACGACATACTCGATGAGGCGATGATCAGGCGGCATGCCGCGACCGTCAATGCCGAGTGGGGCAACGAGACGGCGGTCTTGCTGGGCGATTATCTCTTCACTCATGCCTTTCACCTGGCGGCGTCTCTCGACTCGACGCGGGCCTGCCGCTGGATCGGCCACGCGACCAACAAGGTGTGCGAAGGGGAAATGCAGCAAATCCACCATCGCGGCAACCTCGATCTCGACGAGAAGCGACTATTTCGCCATCATCGAGGGGAAGACCGCCGAGTTGACCGCCGTCTCCTGCCGCCTGGGCGCCTCGTACGCCGGCGCGCTCCGAATCGACCGTCGCCGCCCTGGATCGCTATGGACGAAATCTGGGCATCGCCTTTCAGATCGCCGATGACGTGCTCGATATCTGGGGCGAAGAGCGCGTAACCGGCAAGAGCCTGGGCACCGACCTCGAAAAGCAAAAGCTCACGCTGCCGATCATCCATCTGCTCAAAGCGTCCGAGCCGGCGGACGCCGCGACAGTTCGCGGCTTGCTCACCGACGCTGATCCCGAGCTCAGGCGTCGCCTCCGGCCTCATCTCGAAAAGACCGGGTCTCTCGAATATGCCTGGCAGTGCGCCAAGCGGCACGCCAAGCAGGCCGCCGACGCCCTCGATTGCCTGGCGGATTCCGACGCCAAGTCCGTCCTGCGCACCTGGCGCATTACGTCGTCCGGCGCGTGTCTTGATCGCTGATACGGCAAGGGCGAGCCTGTCGCGGCAGGTGCGCCCGGTTTCGCCATCTCGCGGTCCACTGCGCAAGAATCGCGCCGGAACTTCCGCCGGTGAAGCTCGGCTGGTCCCTGCCCGGCCTGTTTTTTGAATCCGAATTGCATCTCGCTGCTGATCCGTTATCATTCTCCCTCGTCGACCAACGACTGAGCCACGAGTATCTCGACCGACGATCGCCCGTCAACGGTCCATCGCGTGGCGAGTGTTCATGGTTCATCAGCGGGAGATCTTTGCAAATCTGAAAATCCTCAGTTCCCCGCATCGGGGAAAAATCGTATGGTCGAGTCATGGAACTCAAAGACAAACTGCAGATGCTGATGGCCCGCCATGCCTTGAATGGGCAGAAGCTGGCCCGTTCATCCCACGTGAGCGATTCGGAGATCTCGCGGATCCTCCAGGGGAAATCGCGGCCCGGCCTGGACAACGCGTTCCGCCTGGCGAGATCAGTCGGTGTCACGCTCGATTATCTCGCGGATGACAGCCTCGATGTCGAACCGCCCGGCCCGAGGATCATCTTTCGGCCGAAGAGCGGAGAGTCCTGGCGCTCGCTCAGAAAATCGGCTGTTCCCAAGTCATCACGATCCTCGAGAACATCCGGTTCCTGGGCTACGAGGTCGCCATGAGCCGCCTGGTCGGCGGCAAGCCGATCATCGAGGTCGACAAGGAAATCGGCGAAATCCGACCCGAACTTACCGCCGCCCGTGCATGCCGGCTGCGGTGTGCTGCCTCGCACCAATTCCGTCACGGCGTGACCGATCTCGGCCGCGGCGCGACGTCTGGCGAATTCGAGCCGCTTCAAAACTGCTTGCGTTGACGGCTCGACGGGATCAAGAGATTCTGGCGGTACTTGGTGACTGTCCGGCGGGCGACTTTCAAGCCCTGGCGTTCCATCTCGTCGACGATTTCCTCGTCGGACATCGGGTTTTGCTTGTCTTCCTTGGCGATGATCTCGAGCAGTTTCTGCTTGATCGTGTCCCAGGCGATCTCGTCGCCGTCGGCCGTGGTGGTTCCTCCCCCGAAGAATCGCTTGAGTGCGAAAATCCCGCGCGGGGTTTGCACCCACTTGTCGTCAACGGCCCGGCTCACCGTGGTGACGTGGACGCCGACTTTGTCGGCGATCTGCTGCATCTTGAGCGGCTCGATAAACTCAGGGCCCTTATCGAGAAAGTCTTTCTGGTGCTCGATGATGGCCCGGGCCACCTTGAGCAGCGTGTTTCGTCGCTGCTCGATCGAGTCGATCAGCCAGCGGGCGGACTGGATTTTCTTCTGGATATACTCGCGAGTCTCGGGCGAGGTCTGCTTGTTACGGAGCATCTTCTGATAGTAGCCCGAGATGCCGAGCTGGGGTGAATTCTCATCGGACAGCCGGACGCTATATCCCCCGTGCTCGTTGTGCTCGACGATCAGGTCGGGAATGACGTAATGAGAATTGTCGGACTCGAACCCCGCACCCGGACGCAGGTTAAGCCGGCGGAGGTGCTCGAGGGCCTCCTTGATTTTTTCGATCGAGATCCCGGTTTTCTTCTCGATGGCCGGCAAGCGGTTATGCCCCAGGTCGTCGAGGTGCTGCGAGATCAAGGTGTGGAGCACGTCGTGGCAGGGGATTTCGGGCGTCAGTTGCAAGTAGCAGGCACTCGCGGAGGTCGCGTGCGCCCACGCCGGGCGGATCGAGCCGCTGCACAAGCTCGGAGCGCTTCCTCGGCCTCTTCCATCGTCGCCCGGCCGTTGAAATCGCGAACCACGTCCTGGAGATCGATCTTGAACAGGCCCATTTCGTCGAGGTTGTGAATGATGTACTCGGCCAGTTCGCGGACGATCGGCTCGCAGTCGAAGAAGCCAAGTTGATCGGTCAAGTCGTCGTGGAACGACCGCGGACGCGAGGCCATGTTTTGCATGGCCTCCTGTTTGCGGTCGGATTCCTCGCTGAGGGACGCACGGCTCCGCCGCGGCCCTTCGTCGTAAAGCTCGCTCCAGTTTTCATCGAGTCCGATCAGGCTATCGAACTCGTTGGGCTCGGCGTCCGGCTCGGGCTCGGTCGCCGCCGGCGGCGTCTCCTCGCCATCGACCTCGGTGGTGGACGTCTTGCCGGCATCCTCGAGGACGGGGTTTTCGCCGAGCTCCTGTTCGATCCGTTCTTGCAGCGCCATGATCGGCAATTGCAAGATCTCCATCGACTGAATCATGCGAGGCGCCATGCGCAGGCGCATCTCGGTTCGCATTTGTTGACTGGTATCGAGCCGCATGATCCTCGGTTCCGTCGTGAGGTGGCTGGCCGGCAATCGAGAGTGACTGAAACTCGATCACGCCAACATTGCGAATCCAATCTCTAGCAACTATTATGCCACAAATCGACGGAAGACAAGAGGAGGTGTCGAAAAAGAATCTAGAAAGGCTGGCGGCCGGAGAACGCGTCGCTGAGCATGTCGCGATTGGCGAATTCGAGCGTGCCGCCGGAGGCCAGGCCGCGGGCGAGCCGCGTGATTTTCACGCCGGATTCGCCGAGTCGGTTGGCGATCAAGAGGGCTGTGCCGTCGCCTTCGAGATTGGGATTGGTGGCCATGATCAGCTCGCGGATCGGTCCCGGATTGGACGCGTGCGACCAGCGCGTCGATGGTCAATTGTTCCGCCCCGATACCCGAGAGCGGCGCCAGCCGGCCCAGGAGGACGTGATAAACGCCGTGGAATGCGCCGGCCTTCTCGAGGGCCATGAGATCGCGCGATTGCTCGACCACGCAAACGGT
The DNA here is from genome assembly GCA_963850935.1 of uncultured Isosphaeraceae bacterium. Taxonomy (GTDB): domain Bacteria; phylum Planctomycetota; class Planctomycetia; order Isosphaerales; family Isosphaeraceae; genus CAWFRS01. Next base: position 108,427 of record CAWKNT010000007.1, on the reverse strand, counting down.
CGCCTGATCACGGCGCGGGTCGCCGCAGATGGCGCAGACGGGCTCGTCGGCCTCGGTGAGATGGAAGCAGACCTGGCAATGCTTGATTCGCTCCTTGGCGGACCGGATTGCGTCGGCCAGTTCGAGTGCTTCTTCGGCGGGGCATCGCAGCAGGTGATGGGCGAGCCGCTCGGCGGACTTGGCGCCGATGCCCGGGAAACCGTCCCAGGGCGGTGATCAGTCGATCCACGGCGGCCGCGTATCCGGAGCCCGACATCGTCAGTGGCCCTCGCCGCCCGGGCCCGCGGCCGCGCCTCCCAGGTCGGGGAAGAGGCCGAGCGGCAAGCCGCCGGTCATCGAGCGAAAGCGACTTGGCCGCTGCCTCTCGGGCCTTGACCATGCGGCGTTGACCGCCGCGGCGACCAGGTCTTCCAGCAGCTCGTTGTCGGCATCGGCGACCAGCTTGGGATCGATCCGCACCGACACGACCTCGAGCCGCCCGTTCACCTTGACCGTGACCGCGCCGCCGCCGGCAGACCCTTCCACCTCGAGCTGGCCCAGCGACTCAAACGCTTTTTCGAACGACTCGCGCAGCTTGCCGGCGTTCCGCATCAGGTCCGCGAGCATTCCCAGTTGGTTGAACACGGTTTCCCTTTTTGCGCCTCAGGCGTTAGAGTTTCGAGCGACAGCTCCCGAGCAAGCCCGTCTCGCGGCTCGAGCCGGTTGTTCACAGGTTCGCTGGCACGTCTCAAGTCGGCTGATTCGGGTCGGATTCGTCGTATTCAAATCGTGCGGCCGGGCCTCGAAAAGCTCCATCACCCGTTGAACCAGCGGGTCGGATGCCAGGGCATCTTGCCGCCGTGCGTCGACGTGTTCTGCCGTCGGAAGCCACGCCTTCGACCTCGGCGGACCGCTCGTACTTCACGGTCACCGACCGGTGAGTCAACCGCTGGAGAGCCTGTTCGATTTTCGCCAGGGATTCGGCGGTCCCACACTCGTCCGCAACTGAATTGTATCCCGGCATTGGCGGCGATGACCAGAACGTCCGGACCGATGACCGAGACCGGCTCGACCTGGCTCAGATGCACGCCAGCCGCGCACCGACCTTCTTGAACAGGTCCGGCCAGACTTTCCGTACGGCAGCGAGATCCAGCGGCGACGAGTCTGCCTGACGACGAGCGGGTTCGCTGATTCGCGCTTCGAGAGCGGTCGCGGCCGTCGTTGGCTGTCGCGGAGGTCCATGACTCGCCGTCGGCGTCTGCTGATGCTCGCGTACCTCGCGGGATGACAGCGAGCGCGCCTCGGGACTGCTCGATGGCGGATCTTCGGCGACGCCGCGGCGCCACTGGCGGCGCGGCAGAGACAGCCGTGGAGTCGCGTGATATCGAGCCTGGTGTAACCGGTCGATCGGCAGACTGAGCGGGCGGACGAGTCGACCGGCGGCGGCGCCGGCTCGGCCGGTGACGGGCGACGGCTTCCGGCGGGGCCTGGTTTCTCTGTCTTGACCGCGAGATCAGGCCTTCTCGCCGCGGGCCGCTGCCCGACTCGAGCGCGGCGAGCCGCTCGACGAGCGTACCCAGCTCGGTCAGGTCTTCGAGCCGCGCGATGCGGACCAGCGCCAGTTCGACCAGCAACCGCCCGTGCAAACTGCCTCGCATCCGGGCCCGGCACTCCGAAAGGATCTGCAATGCCGCCAGTATCGAGTCGATCGTCCAGCGTTCGACGATGCGCTCGACATGCGGCCGCTGCCGGGGCGAGACCGACAGCAGCATCGACTCGGCACCGACGGCCAGCACCAGGGCATCACGAGTGAAATCGATGATTCCGGAGAGGATCTCCGCGGGCTGAACGCCCTCGCCGGCGCTCTGTTCGAGCAGGCGAAGCGCCGCGGCGGCATCGTGATCGGCGAGTGCTTCGATCATCGCCAGCAATCGCTCGTCGCTCGCCGTCCCCAGCAAGCCGTTGACGACCTCGACCGTCAACAGCGGGCTGCCGGAAGCCAGCAGCCGATCGAGGAGCGACTGCGCATCGCGCAGCGAGCCGCTGGCGCGGCGGGCGACGATCTGCAGGGCCTCGGGCTCGGCTTCGACGTGCTCCTGCTGGCAGATCTCGCCCAGTGTCGTCGCGATCACCTCGGGCGTGATGCCGGCGAAGTCGTACCGCTGGCACCGCGACAAGCACCGTGATCGGAATCTTGTTTGCCTCGGTGGTCGCGAAGAAAAACTTGACGTGAGCCGGCGGCTCTTCCAGCGTCTTCAAAAGGGCGTTGAACGCCCCGGTCGAGAGCATGTGCACTTCGTCGATGTAATAGATCTTGTAACCGAGCCCGGCTGGGCCGCAGCGCGGCGTTTTGCCGCAGCTCGCGCACCTGCTCGACGCCGTTGTTGCTGGCACCGTCGATCTCGATCACGTCGACGTCTTGCCCTAGCGCGATCGACTGGCAGATGTCGCAGGTCTGGCACGGTTCCTCGGTCGGCCCCTTCACGCAGTTCAGACACTTGGCGAAGATCCGGGCCATCGAGGTCTTGCCGACCCCGCGCGTGCCGCAAAACAGATAGGCCTGGGCGATCCGGTTCATCCGGATCGCATTCCGCAAGGCCCGCACAACATGGTCCTGGCCGACCACATCTTCAAACCGCTGCGGCCGATAACGCCGGGCGACGACGGTGTAAGCAGTAGCGCTGAGAGCTCGGCGCGTTGAGTGTCGGTTCGGACGCAGGCGGACCCGGGTCGGCGATAGCCGCGTCCGATTTCTTCGATCGATTTTTTGCCACCTGTCACACGGCCAGAACGGCCCGCTTCATCGTGCCGAGACCCTGAAGAGTTCAGGATGCGAACTCACCTGGTCCAGCTTTGCTCTCCGTTAAGTCGCTGTTGCTTGCGATCACTCCGCGCACGACGGACACGACGGCGGCCGACCTCGTCCCGCAGCACGACTCCCTCGCGGGGGTCGGGGAGAGCCGGGGAGGTTCTCCCAGGCACATGAAGGTGTTGCTTATGGCTGCTGCGTTCCCGCCCTGACCAGGTTCACATACCCCCATTGCCCGGGTCCCCCCCGGCTCACCCTGACCCCCGCCGTTATTGCGGAGATCGGTGAGACCACTATTGTCAGGCATCGATGGACACTGTTCAAGGTCCATTATCCCAAATGAACTCATGGTCAGTAAAGCCACATTTTCTACTGCGACCGATTGCACTGCGCACACAATTCGGGGGGCTCCCATTGCCTCGCATCACGACGTCTGATCCTTCCAGCCGGTGATCGTGCTATACTCGAACCAAGTTAACTCTCCTGCAGACAGCGAGGGGCAAAATGGCTCGACGGATGAAACCAAGCGCCTCGGCCGCCCCCATCGACGACTTGCCAGTGCGCGAACGGAGGCTGGACAACGGAATGCTCGCCATCGTATTGCCGCGCCGGCATGTTCCGATCGTCGTGTGTGACCTGTACTATCCTGTCGGCTCTTTCGATGAGCCGCCGGGCGCACCGGCGTAGCTCACTTTGTTGAACATATGCTCTTCAAGGGGACTGATCGATTTCCCAAAGGGCAGATCGACCGATTGGTGTTGCTCGCGGGGGGACAATCGAACGCCGAGACTTCGGAAGACTACACGCATTATTGGTTCGCGTTTCCGTCGGATCGGTGGGAGCTGGCTTTGGCGATCGAGGCTGATCGGATGCGCGGCGCGGCTTCAATCCCGCCGAGGTTGAGCTCGAACGGCGCGTGATCGCCGAGGAACGGGCTCGCGAGCTCAATTCCCCCCAGGGTCGTCTCGACCAGACTCACTTGGCACTGAGTTATATCCGTCATCCGTATCGCAACCCCATCCTGGGCTGGCCCGAGGACATCGCGGCTATCAGTGTCGCCGACTTAAAGGCGTTCTACCAAGCCCATTACGCACCGGACCGAGCGGTTCTGGTCGTGGTGGGAGACGTGGATACCGAAGCGGCCCTGGACCGTATCGCCAGCCACTTTGCCGATGTACCGGCCGGCAAGACGCAACTGCCGAAGCCTTCCTTAACCGAGCCAGAACAATCGGGTCGACGCGAATTCGTCCTGTCTGACGCGGAAGCGGCGGCGCGAGGACTTTTCGGCTGGCGCACCGTGCCGCGGGCTCACAGTGACGCGGTTGTTTTGGACGTACTGGCCGATCTCCTTTGTTGCGGCCGGAGATCAAGGCTCTGGAATGCCCTGGTCGAGACCGACAAGTCGGCCGTATGGATCGAAAGCGCGCACGCGGCAGCGCAGCGGGCAGGGCAATTCTTCATTCAGCTCGAAGCAGCTCAAGGTGCAGACTCGGCCCACCTCGAGCGGCGGTTGAGCGCCGAGCTCGCTCGTCTTCGCGACACCGGGCCGTCGGCCGATGAGCTCGACCGATCGCGACGCCGGATCACGGCCGCCTGGCGCTGGGAGCAAGAAGATCTGACGACCCTCGCCGCCGGCTTGGGCTCCGCCGCAACCTGGTCCGACTGGCGCGATTGGCAAGCCGAATTACGTGCCACCCTGACCATCGACGCACTCGACATCAAGCGCGTCGTCGACACGTACCTGATCGAATCGCGCAAAACAGTCGGGTGGTCGCTGCCGGACCCTGGGGGCGAAGAGGCGATGGCGAGCCCCGCGTCGGTCGACCACTTTTCCGAAGCGCCTTTGGCGGAGCTGGTCACTTCAACGCCGCTGGGTTCGGCCGTGGCCGCACGAACGATCACGTCCGGGCGCGAGGACAACTCGACAACCCCGATTCCCCTGGCGGTACCTAAGGAAATCTCACGGCTAGCTGATTACAGTCCGCGACGTATCGTCCTCCAGAACGGCCTGAGACTCATCTTCGAGCGACGCCCTGGTACCGGCATTGTCGCCCTCGAGTTGTTCGCCGACGCAGGTTTGCTCCGAGAAGCCAAACCGGGCCTCGCCTACCTCACCGGACGCGTGCTCGAAGAAGGGACTATGGCACGGTCCGCGACCGAGCTGGCCGCAGCAATCGAAGATGTCGGCGGCACGCTCGAAAGCGGAGCGACCGGCAGCTCAGTCCGCGTTTGCAGTGAAGATTTGCGTCTCGCGATCGAACTCTTGGCCGACGTGACGATCCGCCCGGTGTTCCCCACTGACGCAGTCAGCTGGGTCGCCGAGCGAATCGCCGCTGAATATCGAGGCGACATGGAAGATCCCGCCTTCCGCACTGAGATGAGCTTTCGCAGCCTCGTTTACGGCGACCACCCCCTGGCACGCGACCCGCGCGGCGGAGTTCGCGAAATCACTCGGCTCACCGGACAAGACCTACGAGATCACCATCACCGCTACTTCGCTCCGGAAAATACAGTCGTCGTAGTGGTTGGCGATTTTGAGCCTCGGCGGATTGTCAGTCTCGTGAAGGCACATCTAGGCACATGGGAACCGCGCGGCATGCGTGGCGTCCCGTATCCCCCAGTGGCCAAGCCGGGTCCAGGTCGTGTGCGGCGCATCCATTACCGTGGCGACCAGACGCACATTGTATTAGGTCACCTCGGCGTCGCACGCACGCACCCCGATTTCGACACTCTCGTAATACTCGACCACATTTTTGGCAGCGGCCCAGGATTTTGCGATCGTCTGGGGCGAATCGTTCGCGACGAACTTGGTCTTGTCTATACGATCGGTGGCGGAATGACCGACTCAAGCGACGTTTTGCCGGGGCTATTCCGGGTTCACGCCGGCACGATGCCCGAACAGGCCGAACGAGTGATTAGCACGGTCACCGACCAGATCCGCGCGATGTACGCCGGCGCATTTTCCGACGAAGAGGTCGATCGTGCTCGCGGTTATCTGACCGGCGCCTGGGTGTTCGACTATCAGAGCGTCGAACAGCGCGCCGAACGCTTGCTCGAGCTCGAACGGTGGGGAATGAGCCTCGACGAACCACGACATTGGCCCGATCGAATTGCCGCGATCACGCCTCGCCAGGTGCGCAAGGCCGCGCGCACTCATCTCAGGCCTGAAGCACTCTACCGCGTCGAACTCGGCCCGCCGCGGCGCCGCAGCCAACGTGTCGAAGCGGAATGTGCGTGATCACGCAAAGCTTGACAGGCGTCTTCCGCGTCTTCTAGGATGACGCCTGTAAGTCGTGCTCGGCCCTGGCGGCGGGCTCGAGCGCAAGGTTGGTTCGGCAGCCAGGTTGCGTGAGAATCCGTTTTCCGCGCTGACCGCCGCGCCGCGGGCAAAAGAGCCCGACGATGCGGAACCGGGATTGCTTCCCGGATTCCTGCATGCGGATTCTGTGTTTAATGATCACAAGTGCACGCATGGGCGTCTATCATATATTGCGAGATGTGCGATGCGCGTAGCCTTGGACGCGATGGGGGGCGATTTCGCTCCCGGTCCGATCGTCACGGGAGCATGCGAGGCGGTTGGCGACCATCCCGAGCTGACGGTCGTCCTGGTCGGTGATCGCGAACGAATCGAGGCCGAGCTGGCCAAGGCGCCCGACGCCCCGCGAATCGCCTGCCGATCGTCCACGCCAGCCAGGCCATCGGCATGGACGAAAAGCCGGTCGACGCCTTACGAAAGAAGCGAGACAACTCGATTTCCCGCTGCTGGGGATTGATGGCCGCCGGCGAAGTCAAGGCGGTCGTCTCGGCCGGCAATACCGGCGCGATGGTCGCCTCGGCCCTGTTCAACGCCAAGATGTTCCTGCCCGGCGTCCGCCGGCCGGGCATCGCCGCGATCTTCCCGTCGCACCAGGGACCGATCGTGATCATCGACGTCGGCGCCAACATGAACGCCAAGGCCGAAGACCTCTACCAGTACGGCATCATGGGGTCGATTTACGCCGAGACGATCCTGGGCGTGACGTGCCCACGCATCGGCCTCTTGAACGTCGGCACCGAGGATGAAAAGGGAAACGAGCTGACCAGATCGACCCGCGCCTTGTATCAGGACAGCCCGTGGGCGGCCCGCTTTGTCGGCAACGTCGAGGGACGCGACATCTACGAAGGGCATGTTCGGGTTGTCATTTGCGATGGTTTCGTCGGCAACGTCTCTTAAGGCCGGCGAAGGGGCTGTCGAGTTCCTGTTCTCGACGCTCAAGGAAGAACTCGCCCGGCTCATGCCGCATCCTCCCCGGCGACGCCGGTCCCAAGGTCGCCGCCAGCTTGAAGCGGCTCAAGACCCGGTTCGAGTACGAGGAATTCGGCGGTGCGCCGCTCTTGGGCATTCGCGGCGCGTGCATCATCTGCCACGGCGCCTCCGGTGCGCGAGCGATCAAAAACGCGTTGCGGGTCGCCGGCACCATGGCCGAAGATCGGCTGGGCACGTTGATCGTCGAACAACTCGCGGGCGCTCCACCCGCCGATTCGGCGACGTCTCCGGCGAAGTACCCGCGCAGCCCAGTTCGTCCGCAGAGTGAAACCGTCAGGGATCTTCCCGATGCCCAAAATCGCCTTCCTGTTCCCCGGCCAGGGGGCACAGTTCGTCGGGATGGGCGCGAGCTCGATCAAGAGCTCCCACAGGTCCGTGCACTGTTCGACCAGGCTGGCGAGATTCTGGGATTCGACTTGAGGCAGCTCTGCGTCGAAGGGCCGGCCGACGCACTCGAATCGACCGACGTCAGCCAGCCGGCGATCTTCGTCGCCAGTCTGGCCGCACTCGAAAGCCTCAAGGCCACCCAGCCCGAAATCGTCGCCGAATGCCAGGGTGCCGCCGGGCTGAGCCTGGGAGAATACACCGCCCTCGTCTTTGCCGGCGCGATCGACTTCGAGTCGGGTCTCAAAGTTGTCCGCAAGCGCGGCCAGGCGATGCAGGCCGCCGCCCTGGCCACGACGAGCGGCATGACCAGCGTTCTGGGCCTGGATGAGCCGGCCGTCGACGAGCTATGCCGCCGCGTCGCTCCCTTCGGCCGGCTCTGGAAGGCGAACCTGCTCGGGCCGGGCAATATCGTCGTCTCGGGAGACGCATCGGCTCTGGAACATGTCGATTCGATCGCCACCGAGCTGGGCGCGATGAAGGTGGTCCCGCTCAAAGTCGCCGGCGCGTTTCACTCCGACCTGATGAAGCCCGCCGACGACCAGCTCGCGCGAGTGCTTGGCCAGACCGTGGTCAGCCAGCCCCGCATCCCCGTTTACTCGAACGTCGACGCCACTCCCCACAATGACCCCGACGATATCCGCCGCACCCTGGTCGCCCAGGTGCTACAAGGAGTGCGCTGGGAAGACTCGATGCGCCGCATGCTTGCCGACGGCTTCGACACGTTCTATGAAATTGGGCCAGGCCGCGTCCTCACCGGCCTACTCAAACGCATCGACCGCAAGATTCCGTGCACCAGCATTCCGGCCCGTTAGCGTGAGTCTAGGCTTCAATTTGATTGCCAGAGGCTACGAATTATGAGCGTCGCCCTCACGCTTCCCTGCCTAACCCACGTGAAAAATTAGACAATCTACGAAAAATAGAGGGATTGCCGAATCGTAAAACGCGCCGTTTTTGGGGTTGCTGGCGGCGAACGGGCCTGATTATAACGGCAGTCGAATAGCCTTTACGGCCAAGAGAGATAAGACCTTAGGCGTTTCCGCCGCGACAGCAACGGCAAAGTTCTGTCTCTGAGATATACGACGACGCCCTTCCAGGGATGCTAAAACTATGGCCGAGGGAACGAGCGCACCGAACGCGGGTTGTCGAGTTGACTTGTCGGGCCAGATCGCGCTTGTGACCGGCGCATCGCGGGGCATCGGCCGGGCGATCGCGGTCCAGCTTGCGCGCCTGCGGAGCGACGGTGGCCGGTGTGGCGCGTACATTAGAAGGCCTGCAAGCAACGCTCGAGCCATCCGGCGATGCCGGTGGAACGGCCGACGGATATGCCGCCAATGTCGCCGATTCGGCCGACGTCCAGCGCGTCGTCGACGAGATCGAGGCGAAATCTCAGCGGATTCATGTCCTGGTCAACAATGCCGGAGTCACGCGCGACGGCCTCATGCTCCGGATGGAAGACAGCGCCTGGCAAGAGGTCATCGACACGAACCTGAAGGGAACGTTTCTCTTCTCAAGGGCTGTCGGCGCCTGTATGATGCGGGGCCGATACGGGCGGATCATCAATATCAGTAGTGTCTCTGGGTTGATGGGAAATCCGGGCCAGGCCAACTATTCGGCGAGCAAGGCCGGCGTGATCGGCTTCAGCAAGACGATCGCCCGTGAGCTGGCCTCGCGGGGGATCACGGTGAATGTCGTTGCCCCCGGCTTCATCACCACCGACATGACGAACGTCCTGCCCGAAAAGATCAAAACCGAGGTCAAGGAGCGCATCCCCGTACGCCGGTTGGGAACACCGGAAGACATCGCCGACCTGGTCATGCTACCTGGCCAGCCCGAGCGCGAGCTACGTGACCGGCCAGGTGATCGCCGTGGATGGCGGAATGACGGCGTGACGAATTTCCGCGGTCGGCTCGATTCGTCACTGTGTCGAGCGATACGGGATTCGATTCGTACGACGGATGACCGATTCGTCTGGCACCCAACATGATGACGTTCGATGGACATTCAGGGCGTGGAATGCTAAGTTGAATCGTACCGAGGATGAACGCGGCCCGTCTGTCTCGCCGACGGAATCGGCTCGACCGTTTCTCGCGGCGGAGAATGCCGTCAACGGATTGAGTCGATTCTTGAAGAACATTGAAAAGTGCTTGAAGGAATGGCAAGTAGACGAGGAGGTTGGCCCGTGTCCGTGGAAGAGCGTGTTATCGAAATTGTCAGCGAACAGATGGGAGTCTCCAAGGATCAAGTCACCCGGGAGACCTCCTTCGTCAACGACCTCGGGGCCGACTCGCTCGACACCGTGGAACTGGTGATGGAGTTTGAAGAAGAATTCGACATCACCATCCCCGACGAAGAGGCAGAGAAAATCCAGACGGTCGGCCAGGCCATTGACTACATCGAGCAGCATGGGCATCCCAAGTGACCGCGCTCAGGTTTCGGAGTCGAAGCCGGGAAGAAACGAGGTTGAGTCGCTGTTCATCAATCCACGACGGTGTCTTTAACAATCAGCAAGATCATGGCACATCCGCGCCGCGTCGTGATCACCGGCATGGGGCTGGTTACGTCGCTGGGTGATCGCCTCGAACCGTTCTGGTCGGCCCTCTGCGCCGGACGGAGCGGGGTCGGGCCGCTCACGCTTTTCGATACCACCGAGTTCAAGGTCCAGTTCGGCGGTCAGGTCCGCGACTGGGACCCGGTTGCCCGGTTTGGCGTCAAGGAAGCGCGGCACCTCGATCGATTCGCGCAGTTTGCCCTGGCCGCCGCCATCACGGCCGTCGAAGACGCCGGAATCGATTTCTCGACGATGCCCGAAGAACAATGCGGTGTGATGATCGGCTCCGGCATCGGCGGGCTTAACGAGTTTGAGACCCAGCACACGGTGATGATGCAGAAGGGGCCATCGCGGATCAGCCCGTTCGTGATTCCCAAGCTGATGGTCAACGCCGCCAGCGGCCAGGTCTCGATCCGCTGGGGATTGAAAGGGCCGTGCTCGGCGGTGGCTACGGCCTGTGCCTCGGCGGCCAACGCGATCGGCGACGCGCTCAAGCTCATCCAGACTGGCTGGGCCGACGTGATGGTCACCGGCGGCAGCGAGGCGGCGATCACCCACATGGGCCTGGGAGGGTTTGCCTCGATGCGGGCCCTCTCGACCCGCAACGACGATCCGCCCCGCGCCAGCCGCCCGTTCGACCGCGATCGCGACGGGTTTGTCCTGGCCGAAGGGGCCGGCGTCTTGATCCTCGAGGCCGAAGAGATCGCCCGACGCCGCGGGGCCCGCATTTACGCCGAAGCTCTTGGGCTACGGCATGTCGGCCGACGGCTGGCACATCACCGCCCCCGACGAGGAAGGCCGCGGGGCGATTCGCTCGATGAAACGCTGCCTGGACGACGCCAGGCTCTCTGCCGATTCCGTCGATTACATCAACGCCCATGGCACCAGCACCATGCTCGGCGACCTGGCCGAAACCCGCGCCATGAAGCAAGTCTTCGGTCCGCACGCCCGCCGGCTCCAGATTTCCAGCACCAAGAGCCAGCTCGGCCACACGCTGGGTGCGTCCGGCGGCGTCGAGCTGATCGTCTCGGCCCTGGCGATTCACAACGGCGTCCTTCCCCCCACTATCAATCTCGATCATCCCGGCGAAGGCTGCGACCTCGACTACATCCCCAACGTCGCCCGCGAGACACGCGTCAATCACCGTCATGTCCAACAGTTTCGGCTTTGGCGGCCATAACGCCAGCCTGCTGATCGGCCGCTATTCCCCCACTTGATCGTTGGCGGCCTACCGACCGCATTTCTCTCGAGCGCGGTCGGAATCATACATCCAAAGTGGCAGGGCGACGCGTATGAAACTCCCGGATTGGCGAGCCCTCGGTCTCGACCCAAAGATCCTCGCGGAGCCAGTGACTGATGGCAGCCGGGTCGTTTTCTGGCTTCCTGCCGATCGAGACTCGAAAGTGCGGCACTGGCAACGAGTCGCAATCGTCCCGCGTGCGGAGATAAAATCAGAACAGGGGCAGTGTGCAACCGCTGCGACCTCGATCCGAGCCCGCGAATGCCGGGGCGGAGTCTTGAGCGGACTTTGGGAGCGAGTTCGCGGATCGCACGGTAGCCGCACGTTCCAGCTACCAAACGGTCGAACTGTCGAACAGTGCGGAGAGCGACAAAGCGACTTGATCCTCGTCTGGCCCGAGCTGAATGGGCACGGGCTTGAACTAGACCAGCTCCAGGCGCATTGGCCAGGGGCAAATGACATACAGAAGCTCGGAGCGCACCTGTTTTTGGTCGCCGGAGTCTCACTGTCCCCCGCCGGATTGGACGCCAAGCCCGAGCAGCCCCTGCCCAGCGCTGACTGCCCAACTGCCGAAGCCGAGGCCATTCTCGCTACGGCCCGGCAGCAAGGAGACAGAGCATCTGAAGCGACCGCACTAGCCGATTTGGGAGTGATTGCCCTCAACGAAGGAGACGTCCAGCGCGCGATTACCTCGCTCGAAAACGCGCTGGTGATTGCACGCGAGCTGGGCGACGCACCGCGTGAAGGCGATATCATCGGCAATTTGGGCATGGCGATGTTGGGGGTGCGTCAGCCCGATCGTGCCCGAATCCTGTTCGAACGCCAGCGGCGCAAGCTCAGACCGCCAGCGATCGATTCGCTCTGAAGGTCGCGCTGGAACGCTTAGGATTAAGCTCGTGGCACTTGCGCGACTTTAAGGTGCGCTTGCATTTTTTGACCAGGCATTGAACCTGACTCGCGAGCTTGGCGACCGCCATCAAGAAGCTACGCTAATGTGGCATCAAGCAATTCAGCATGCGGAGCTCGGCCAGCGCGAAGTGGCGATTGCCAAGGGCGATCAAGCGATCGCACTCTTTCGAACGCTGGGAAAGCCCCAAGCAGCTTCGTATGGATCCTACCTTCAGCGGTACCGTATGAATGTCGTTGACGAATCGCCGGCCCAAGCAGCCTCGGGCATCTTCGACCACTCTCCACATGCCTATCTGGGGACGTCCGTTGCGAGCGTGATGGCCGGCCAATCCGCTGCGCAACCGCCTGCCACAACCGAGACCAGCGGGCCGGGTTTGCTTCGCATGGCAATGTCGGCCACCAAGGCAATGGCAGGATTTGCCGGTTCCGGCTTCACGACCACACCCGCCGAGACTCAGCGGAAACGACTCGATACCTGCGCGGTCTGCGAACACCACACCGGTGTGCGCTGCAAGATCTGCGGCTGCTTTACCAACGTAAAAAGCCGAATGCTTCACGAAGATTGCCCCATCGGCAAATGGCCGGCTTGATCATGTTGGCCGTGTCCCGTCTTGCAATTGCAGAGCATGTTCCCCTATGATCGCGATGTGTTTGTACAGAGGTACACTGAAGACTGTGGGGGAATAAGTCATGACGCGCAAGGCGGGTGGAACGTTTGATGTGAAATTAAATGCTCAACCGGCGGTCGAGAATATCGGAGACCCAAGCGTGGGCAGGCTAACAATCGAAAAGCAGTTCCACGGCGATCTGGACGCAACCAGCAAGGGAGAGATGCTGGCCGCGGCGACCGACGTCAAAGGTTCCGCCGGCTACGTCGCCATCGAGCGGGTGACTGGAGCACTTCATGGCCGCACCGGCAGCTTCGCACTGCTGCACCGCGGCATAATGGCGCGCGGTGAACCCGAACTGAGCGTCATCGTGGTGCCCGACTCGGGCACCGGTCAGTTGATCGGTCTGGCTGGGACGATGGCGATCAACATCGTCGAAGGAAAGCACTCCTACGACTTCGAGTACTTGCTTGCCGACGCTTCTTGATGGCCCAAACTAACATTCGTGTCATCCGCCGCGAAGTAGGCGGCTATGCCGGCAGCGCGTCGGTCAGGCCGATCGGCAGGCGGGGCGTCCATATCGAAGCGGAAGATTCCGCAGGGGCTGACTTGGCTGTGTTCAGCCCTTCTCGAATTTCACGGCACGTGGCCCGCGATTGCGGGTAACGGCACAAAAAGATGGGATGACGAGCCATTTCCTCGGGAGTCGTTGGCAATCGCTTGGTCCATGTCACTTCCGGACTTGAGGCTTCTCGATCAGAATATCGCCGAGGTCCAGGCTCTCGCCGGCCTGGACCGTGAATTCCTTGCGGTGCTGGGGACCGTCCGGGCCACGAAATGCGGAGCGGTCGGTGATGAGGTAGGTCGCGCCTGGAATCAAGCCCGGGAAGGTGATTCGGCCCTGGGCGTCGGTCTCTGGATTGTGCCCGTAGTTGACGGGGTCGACCTCCCTCAGGTGAGCCACGTCAGCGAGCAGGAGACCTTCTTTCCGCGCCTTGACGCCAAAGGGACCGGGCGTGACGACGATCGCGATCAGCCACGGTGCCGAAAATCCTGCAACCGGCTTCTGAGCGGGGTCGACGAGCCTTGCCTTGGCCGTGGCACACGGCTCGAGCCGGACGGTCACCGGGCCGCCGGATGCCGCCTTGCCCGGGAAATAGGCCGTCGCGCCCAGTTTGCGATTGGGTTCGAGGAAATAAACAGGGACCGTGGCATCGGGATCGAGCCCGTGAATCTCAAACCGGCCGTTGCGTGCATTGCCATGCTGGTCTCCCCGCCAGCCTTTGCGTATACCACCTGGACCGAGCATGACGCGGCTGATCATCCACGTGTCTACCACCGGCTGACCGTCGAGCCCTATCACTTGTCCTTGCACGGTCACGCCCCGTCGCAGTTCGACGTTGACCTCCAGGGAAGTACTGCCCGATTTTGGGTCACAGAAGACGAAGGCGTTGGAATAGATGCGCTGGCCGCCCGGCTGTCCCTCGAAGAGCAGACGATCGCCGATGGCCTGGAGCACGTAATCGTTGCCTGGTCCCACAATCTCAAGGTATCCCGGGCCAGGCAGAGCCGTAAGTTGATACGACCCATCGGCAGCTGTCTCCGCCGGGGTGCTGAGACTCGCGGGATTGGCATCGTCCGAGTTTGGGTGGGGATTGAACACCGATGCTCCTCCGACGGGTTTGCCGGAGCCTTGCTCGGTCACCTTGCCATGAATCACCACACCGCGAGGTAAGCTAAGGTCAATGGAATGTTCGACGGCACCTTTTATCCAATCGAGGTCTTTTCGGACGATCAGGTACGGTTGCCCTATGGAAGGATAAGCGGTAACGCTAAAGTGATCACCTGGTTCCGGATTTGCGCGGAACCGCCCTGCATCATCAGTCTGGAAACTGATGGAACTACCTCCTCCGCCCTGTTTAAAGGCCCCGACATTGAGCCGGGCGTGAGAAACCGGCTTGCCAGTGTCGCTATACGTGACGTGCCCAGTGATGACCTGGGCTGGTTGGAGCGCAAACTTCAGCCGCTTTGACTCCGAATTGCCATCGGTCTCGACCTGAATTCGCTGCAGGGCAAACCTCGGGTCACGGACAGTCAGCGAGGCACGAAGGCCGCGGCCAATACCATGCATGGTGAAACGGCCTTCTGCGTCGGTAATCGCCGGTTTGGGCCAGCCGGGAAACTCATTCGCATCGGACCATAAGAAGATGGGCTCTTCGGATCGTTCGCGAGACTGGTCCGGGTTTCGCTGAAGGTTTTGGCGGAGGGAAGAGACCGAGACCTTCACACCCCGCGCGGGCCGGCCTTGCAGGTCGAAAAGGCGGCCCTGGATTAGCTGCTCGGCTCGCAGCGAGATGTCCGCGCTGGGCCGATCAGCGGCTGGGTCGAGCTCGACCCAGCCGACGCCATATCCGGGGGCAAGGGCCGCGGCGCCTATACTCTCATTCCGTGCAGTAGAGGAACGTGCCGCACATCGATGCGATACAAGCCCGAACCGTCGCTTTGTGCGTGGCCGATAACCTGTCGAGGCGAATCGCGCTGGGCGTAGGCCATCACGGTTGCGTTTGGCACTGGCTCACCTTGCGGGCTGAGCACGCGGCCGACGATGAACATCCGGCCGGGGGCTGCGCTTTGATGCGCCACCTGGGCAGTGACCTGACGCTGGCCGTGCAGGTCTGTACCTGGCCCATCATCTCTCGCCAAGGAGTGGGTCAAGTACCCCGCGCCAGTCGCTATCGAACCGAAGACAAGCGCGATCAAGAGCATGCGTCTCAATTTGTTGATCAGCATGGCACGAAGGACCTCCTGGGTGAGGAGCGCGACCGAGGTTGACATAGCTTTGCCTTGAGCCTGTCCGTCCGTGAACTGAATCGCGGTCTTGGTAGTAGTATCCCACAGGAGCGATGAGACGCGGGCTGTGGTTGATCCGGGGCTCAAGACCGCTGTGAGGTTGGCGCTCGATAGCGCCAGCCCACGCCGCATCAATCTGCGTCGCAGCTTATCGTGGGCTCGAGCCAACCGGCTACGGAGAGTTCCCGGTGGCCATTGGAGCCGCGTCGCAGCCTGATCGAGGGTGAGGCAAATGCCAAGCACCAATGGCCCATGCCGCGCTACCAGTGCGCTGAATGCCATCTCAGAGCCGGTGTCACGCTGGGTGGTAAACCGCTCGAGAAGTTGGCGGTCAGTCAACCCGGCGACGGAGCTGCCGTCAAAGAGCGATTCAATCTGCCGGGCCACCAAACCTGCTGCCGGATGCCCCATGCCCACGAGCTCTCGATGAGACCTTGGTTAACACCCGTTCCCTCGCTGAATAGTGCCCCAGTACTGGTCATCTTATCCCAAGATGCTGGGGAAAACCCGCCATAGGTGATGGAACCGCGGGTAGAACTGCGTGATTCGTCGGACAAAACCGTTGAGGAAAAGCCCGAATTGCAGGGATCGCTGAATCCGCATCGACCGACCGGAGGATTTTCCGATCGGTCTGGTCAGCTGCAACTCGATTGCGTCCAATAGTCAATGAAGATCCGCGGCGTAACTTCTCCCTCTTTTTTCCAGTAGTCGCAATCATCCATGGTTATTCCCGATATACTTGGCGATCGGATCAGCGCGGTCGCCTTGACCTCGTCCGAAATTCAACGCTACGCCCGGCATTTGATCATGCCTGAAGTGGCCATGGACGGGCAGCGACGCCTCAAGGCAGCTAAGGTGCTTTGCATCGGCACGGGTGGGCTGGGATCGCCTTTATCTCTATATCTCGCCGCCGCGGGGGTCGGGACGCTGGGGCTGGCCGACTTCGACGTGGTCGACCTTTCCAACCTTCAGCGCCAGATCATTCACTTCACGCCTGACATAGGCCGGCCCAAAATTTCGAGCGCCGAGGAAAAGCTCAAGGCGATGAATCCCGAGCTCACGATCAATCGCCACGAGCATGCGATCGATAGCTCCAACGCCCTCGACCTGTTCGCCGGCTACGACGTGATCGTCGACGGTACGGATAATTTCCCCACTCGCTACCTCGTCAACGACGCGTGTGTGCTCCTGGGCAAACCCAATGTCTACGGCTCGATTTTTCGCTTCGACGGCCAGGCGACTGTCTTCTTTCCGCCCCACGGCCCGTGCTATCGATGCCTGTATCCCGAACCTCCTCCGCCCGACCTGGTACCTAACTGTGCCGAGGGCGGCGTTCTGGGGATTCTGCCTGGCTTGATCGGCGTCGTCCAGGCAACCGAGACGGTCAAACTCATTCTTGGCACTGGGAAGCCCTTAATCGGCCGGCTCTTACTCTATGACGCTCTGGAAATGACCTTCCGGGAGATGAAGGTCCGCAAGAACCCCCGATGCCCGATCTGCGGGACGAACCCGACAATTCGCGGGCTGATCGACTATCAGGAGTTCTGCGGCATGCGAGGCGCCGAAACGTCACCGTCACCGATCGGCGTGACGGACCCCGCGGAAATCACGCCGATCGAGCTGAAGGCCGCGCTTGCAGCCAGCCAGCCTCCCTTGATCCTCGACGTGCGTAATCCTGAAGAAATCGCCATCTGCCGAATTGCCGGCTCGACGGTCATCCCGTTACCCGATTTACCCAATCGCCTGGGTGAACTCGACAAATCGAAATCGATGGTCGTGCACTGCAAGAGCGGGGTCCGCAGCGCCAAGGCGATTACGCTCCTGCAAGGCGCGGGATTCTCGCGGCTCAAGAATTTGAAGGGGGGAATCCTCGCCTGGATCAAGGACGTCGATCCGAGTCTGCCGACATACTAACGCGCTGGCAAGTTGATCAGACGCGATTGATCTCGGTGGTCCGTTCGGTCGCGTTCCAGGCGGGTATGGTACCAGATCAAGTCCAGCACGTGCTGCGGCTCTTCGATTCCCAGAAGAAGGGCTTTGGGTAGCGTTGTTCTGATGACACCAGCACCACAGTTCCCACGTTCAGCCACGAGCCGATCAGACTCTGCCGTATGTAGAGGTCTTTGACACGGACTAGCTCAACCTGATCAACGCGACGTTGCCAGAGTCCGGTTGTAAGAAAGAGTCGGCGCGTCGTGAGCCGGTAATGGTGATTGCGGCGAGCGCGGACATATTTGTAAGCGGTCAAAAGCCAATAGCCGAGGACGCCTGCGCCAAGCGCATACGCCACGAGCACAAAGTTCGAGTGGCCGAAACCCCACGCGTAAACCGCAACCAAAAACCACGCTGCGGTTAGTATTCCGGCGAAAATTGCACTGCCAAGAAAATTCCTCGGGGAATACAGACCCTCCCAAAGCGTTGTCTCCTCTTCCGTTCCGGTTTTGGCCGGTGCCGACGCTGCACGGGACTCGTTAGCGTCAACCTCTTGGGCCGTTGCCATCGCCGGAGACACGACCAAGTTGTTGCTCAAAAAAGGTTTGGTCTGCGCAGTCGTCGTTGCGCTGGGGTTTTCCGCTGGCACGGCCGTGGCCTCCTTTGAACTCAGGTCCTGGAAACGAACTCCAAGTTGATCTTCAAACGTATTCATCATCGAGCGAAAACGAGTTGCAAATCCGGCGCCAATCAACGGCGTGGTCGGACGACATCGTAAAGGAATCGGGCCAGCAACAAATGGCGGTATTGGCGTGCCGGCGGGCATTGGAGATACTATGCTGCCTTTGGAAGCACGTTGTGCAGCTGGCTTCTTAAGAATTTCGTTGCTAGGTTCCCGGACCGCAGTCTGGGAGCCCGAGGCGTGGCCTCGTGGACGGTCGAACGAGCGAGCGAGGGGGGTGCGACGCTTGGTTGGTCAAACGCAGTTGATCGATAAGCTTCGAGAGCTGGGCCGGAATCTCTGGTGGACGTGGCAGCCGAATGTCATCGCTCTCTTTCGCGAGCTCGACCCGGCGCTCTGGCGCAAGGTCGATCACAATCCGGTCGAGTTCCTCAAGCGCCTGCCGGCCGAGCAGCTCGAGCGGCGGGCCGCCGAGATGGCACTCGACTCGCGAATTGATTACGCATTCCGCCGGCTGGCCGAATACCTCCAGGACACCGATTCGTGGGGCTCGATCCACGCCACGATCCTGCGGGCGCGGCCGGTCGCCTACTTTTCCGCCGAGTTCGGGCTCCACGAAAGCCTGCCCATCTATTCGGGCGGCCTGGGCGTGCTGGCCGGCGACCACCTGAAGAGCGCCAGCGACCTGGGCATCCCTTTGATCGGGGTCGGGCTGCTCTACGCGCAAGGCTATTTCCGCCAAACGCTCGACTCCAACGGCTGGCAGCAGGAACTTTACCTGAATGCCGATACCGACCTGCTGCCGATCGAGAGCGTCACCGGTCCGGACGATCAGCCCCTCCTGGTCAAGATCGAGACGACCACCGGCACGCTGCACGCGCGGGTCTGGCGAGTCGAAGTGGGGCGGACCATGCTGCTGCTCCTCGACTCGAACGTACCCCAAAACTCCGAGTCGGATCGGTCGCTGACCGCCCGGCTTTATGGCGGAGACGCACGCGTCCGGATTCGCCAGGAGCTGCTGCTGGGTGTCGGCGGCCTGCGGGCGCTTCATGCCCTCAAGGTTCACCCCTCGGTCTTGCATCTCAACGAGGGGCATAGCGCGTTCGCGACCCTGGAAATGATCCGCTCGTTGATGGAGACCACCGGCCTGCCGTTCGGCGAGGTGGTGCGCGACGTCTCGGCGATGACGGTCTTCACGACCCATACGCCCGTGGCCGCCGGCCATGACCGGTTCCCCGCCGCGCTCGTCGAAGAGCACCTGGGCAAGATCCGCGAGGCCCTCCACCTGTCGTACGAAGACTTCATGGGGCTGGGACAGAATCTATCCCGGCGACCCCAACGAGCCGTTCTGCATGACCGTGCTGGCACTCAAGCTGTCGCGCCATGCCAACGGCGTCAGCGCCTTGCACGGCACGGTCTCGCGCAGGATGTGGCAGCCGCTCTTCGTGCACACGACCGAGGAAAACGTGCCCGATCGGGCACATCACCAACGGAGTTCACGTGCAAAGCTGGGTCGCGCCTCAGATGCACCTGCTCTTCGACCGGCACCTGGGGACCGACTGGCCCAAGCGCCAGCGACACCCCGAAACCTGGGTCGGGATCGACACTGTCGCCGACGCCGAGCTCTGGGAGACGCAGCAGGTCCAGAAAGCCCGCTTGATCAACTTCGTGCGGAACCGCCTGGCTTCCCAGGCCCGGCGCCGGGAAGAACCCGACGCCGCCATCGATCGGGCCATGCAGGCCCTGGATTTGAGCGCGCTGACGATCGGCTTTGCCCGGCGGTTCGCCACCTACAAACGCTCGGGCTTGATCTTGCAGGACGTGGAACGACTGATCGAGCTGGTCAGCTCGAGCGACCGGCCGATCCAGATCATCTTCGGCGGCAAGGCCCACCCCGAGGACCGCATGGGCAAGGAGCTGATCCAGAATATCGTCCGGTTCACCAAGCAAGAGCAGTTCGCGACACCGCATCGTGTTCGTCGAAGACTACGACATGAACGTCGCGCGGCAACTGGTCCAGGGGGTCGACGTCTGGCTCAACAATCCGCGCCGGCCCCAGGAAGCCAGTGGCACCTCGGGTGAAAAGGCCGCGCTCAACGGCAGTCTCAACTGCTCGATCCTCGACGGCTGGTGGGCCGAAGCGTATGATGGTACCAATGGGTTTGCCATCGGCATCGGCCAGACCCATGCCATCCCTTCGGTCCAGGACGAACGCGACCACCAGGCCCTGATCGAGACGTTGACCAACCAGGTCGTCCCGCTTGTATTACACGCGAGACGCGACGGGGTTGCCCCGCGGCTGGATCGCCCGGCAGAAAAACGCGTTTCGGACCCTGGGCTGGCGATTCAACGCGGACCGGATGGTGATGGATTACGTGCAGCATGGTTATCTGCCCGCGGCCGGTGGGCTTGTCGTGTTCCATGCCCCGATCCTGAGCGGCCAAGACTGACAGCGTGCGAGCATGGTGATGAGCCAAGGCGAAGGGTTGATCGGTGAAAAGCTCGGCTCGTTCCGCATCGAGGCGGTACTGGGCTCCGGCGCCATGGGGGTCGTCTATCGCGGGACGAACGAAAAGACGGGACAAGCCCGCCGCGATCAAGGTCATGAGCAGCGAGTTTGCCCAGAAGGGCAAGATCGGGCACCGGTTCGAGCGCGAAGCCGAGATCCTCCAGCAGTTCCGCCATCCCAACATCGTCCGGTTCCTGGCGTGGGGCAAGTTCCGCGGCACGTCGTACATCGCCATGGAGTACGTGCAGGGCGAGACCGTCGAAAAGATGATCCAGGAGCGCGGGCACCTGCCCTGGCGCGAGGTGGTCGAGCTGGGAATCCAGATGTGCGAGGCACTCCATTACGCGCACGAGCATGGCGTCGTCCACCGCGATTTGAAGCCGTCCAACCTGATGGTCACGGCCGACGGCAAGATCAAGCTGACCGATTTCGGGATCGCCAAGGACCTGGACGCCACGGCGCTGACGGCCACGGGAGAACGCTGGGAACGGCGGCGTACATGTCTCCCGAACAGATCCGCGGCACCCCGGCCGTCAGCCACAAGACCGACCTTTACGCGCTCGGGGTCGTCTTGTATCAGATGCTGGTCGGCAAGCCGCCGTTCGAGGGAACCACGCCGGTGGTGCTGATGCACTGCCATTTGAACGAGCCGCCGCCGCGGCCCAGTGCCAAGCTGGCGGAGATCCCCAAGAAGCTGGACGAGCTCATCGTGATCTCTGATGGCCAAGTCGCCCACGGACCGGCCCTGGGACGCGGCCGCCGTGGCTGCCAAGCTGACCGAACTGCGCGACAAGGCCGAGCGCGGGGCGCCGGTCGCGATGGTCTGGCCGTCGAGCGGCCCCGCCGCGGCCAAGCCCTCGCGCGCGGGCGCCCGCCGAGGCCGTCAGCGCCGGCGTCGGCTCCACCGAACGCACGCGGAAGAAAAAGCGCAAAGCCGGCTCGACACGAAGCGAC
Organism: uncultured Isosphaeraceae bacterium; assembly: GCA_963850935.1. GTDB lineage: Bacteria > Planctomycetota > Planctomycetia > Isosphaerales > Isosphaeraceae > CAWFRS01. Next base: position 86,714 of record CAWKNT010000007.1, on the reverse strand, counting down.
CGCTCAGCGGTCGGACGTCGACAGGTCGACTCATCGACGCTTCCTGGCTCAACCGCTCCACGATCGAAACAGGGCTCCTTGCCCTGGCCTTGGTCGCGATCGGCGGGTTCATCGCCTACCTGGTTTGGCCACCCAGCGCCGAATACCTCTATCAAGCACGCCGAAGCTCTCATGGCCTCGAGCCCGACGTACCGACTGGATGACGGCCCTCGACGATTACATCAATCCGCTCGACGAACGTTTTCCAGACAACCCTTACCGCGAACAAACCCGAAAATGGCGCGACCAGATCTTGCTCGAAGAGGCCGAAAGCCGGGGCAAGAACCTGACCAGCGGGCTCGATATCAGCTTGACCCGGCCGACGGACAATGCCGAACGAAAATTTGTGATCGCCCATGAGCTCGCCGCCGAGCGCACGCGGCCGTAGCGATGACTTGACCGCCATCCGCCAGTGGCAAGATTTCGCCGAGCAGGTCAAAGCCGACGATCCCGACGAGCGAAAATGGCACCTGCTGGCTCTGCAGCGCATCGCACAGCTCGAAAATGCAATCAAAGACCGTCGCCAGTACGTCATGAAACAGATGGCAGCTCGCCGACGCCGCATTGCAGGCAGGCCGGCTCGACGAGGCAACGACAATCAAGAACAAGCTGGTCGAACAGTTCAGCCGGTACACGGATCTCGCTGATATTTTTGGCTCGGCATCGCAGTCAACCGTGGCGCCAGCCCAGAACACCGTCCCAGCTCAACCGGCGGAGTCGAACCCCGACGAGAAGAGCTGCACCGAAACCGCCCCCGCTGGAACCATCCGCCCCGGCCGGCGCGGCCGCCGATCCCCAGCGCACTCCTCGGCTGACACCGTCCCCTTGAGCTGAAATGTCTGCTGCGAAGTCGCGGGACGCGCCAGGCTGACGCTCCATGGCCACTAAGGATCACGGCGAGTAGCTACTTCTGACAGCCATGGCAAATGGCGAGTATGATGTCGCAGGTAGGGGATCCGCTGGAAGGGGGGTGTCACACACTCGACCAGTACTGATTCGAGGTGCAGAATATGGAGCGAATCGAATGGGCACCGTGGGGCCGTTGTCCCTCGGAACAAAGGCGAACCGCACGCGCTTGGCACGCGAAATGCTTTCCGCACTCCCATCACGATCGGCACCGTGGTTGTCGAACGGCCACTTTAACAGCCCGCAGAGCGACCATCCGCTGATGAAGCACGTCGTCGTCGAGATCACCCCGTCGGGGGCGGAATCATGATCAAGATCTGCCACAGGACGGGCGTCGCGAGCGTCGAGGTGGGGCGAGTGACCGGGTCGCTCTGCGAGCCCTCGTCCGACGAGCTCTCGGTGGAGGAACCGCTGGAGATCCGCCTGGCGGCCCAGCCGCGGGCTCCGCGCCGACCTCGGTCGCCGTGACGATGCGGACGCCGGGCGACGACGTGGACCTGGCGGCCGGCTTCCTCTTCACCGAGGGGATCATCGCCGGGGCCGCGGACATCGAGGGCATCAGGCGAGCCGGGTTGAACGCGGCGGAGGCAAGGCTTCGGCCCGGCGTCGCCCCGGACGCGGCCAGGCTGGATCGCCACTCGTTCGTCTCCTCGAGCTGCGGCGCCTGCGGCAAGCGGTCGATCGCCGCGGTCCGCGTGGCGAGCCGCCACCCGATCATCCCGGGGGTGCCCCGCCTCTCGCCGGAGGTGATCCACGGCCTGCCGCGGGCGCTCCGAACCGGCCAGTCAGCATTTGCGCGGACGGGCGGCATCCACGCCTCTGGCCTCTTCGATGCAGACGGCCGCCTGCTCGCGCTCCGGGAGGACGTCGGCCGCCACAACGCCCTGGACAAGCTGATCGGCTCCGAGCTGCTCGCCGGGCGCATCCCGCTGGCGGGCGGGATCGTCCTGGTCAGCGGCCGGGTGAGCTTCGAGCTGGTGCAGAAGGCGGCGATCGCCGGCGTCCCGGTGCTCGGGGCCGTCGGGGCCCCGTCAAGTCTGGCGGTCGACCTGGCCCGCGAGTGCGGGATGACGCTGCTCGGCTTCGTCCGCGATGCGCGCTTCAACGTCTACTCCGACTTCGGCCGGATCGATCCGGCCGACACCCTGACCCATTCCGCCTAGGGACGGTGGCACGAAACTTCTAGGGACGCTGACATGAAACTGCGACTAGGTTGACGAAGTCTCGGTATCTGCGTATCGTATCCACGCCCCAGCTGGGAAGAAATGATCATGATCCCATCTCGGCATCACAAGTGAGGTAGTCATGTTCAAATTACCTTTCGTGGCCCGCTCGCAACCGTCGCGACCCCAGACCCAGCCACTCAGCCCCCGGACGGCGGAGAAGGCCTCTCGGCTGCGCGGCGCGACCGTCACGGACGGCCTCTGCCCCGTACTGCGCCGTCGGCTGCAGCCAGCTCATCTACACCAAGGCCGGCCAGCTCATCGACATCGAGGGCGATCCGCGCAGCCCGATCAACGAGGGCACGCTCTGCCCCAAGGGCTCGAACGCGTTGCTCCTGGCCGTCAACCCGCATCGCGTGAAGACCGTGCTCTATCGGGCTCCCTACTCCGACAAATGGGAGACCAAGACCCTCGACTGGGCGCTCGACCAGATCGCCCAACGCGTCAAGGCGGCGCGGGACGCCGACTTCACGGTGCGCGATCCGGAAGGTCGCACGCTGAATTCGGTCAGGAACATGGGGACGCTCGGCGGTGCAACGTTGAACATCGAGGACAACTACCTGATCAAGAAGTTGTTCTGCGGCGGACTGGGAGTGGTCTCGGTCGAGAACCAGGCCCGAACTTGACACTCCGCCTCGGTGCCCGGTCTGGGCACCTCGCTCGGCCGCGGTGCGGCCACCAACTACCAGCAGGACGTTCCGAATAGCGACTGCATCCTGTTCATGGGCTCGAACATGGCAGAGGCCCACCCCGTCGGGTTCCGCTGGCCCATGAAGGCCAAGGAACGCGGCGCCACGTTGATCCACGTCGACCCGCACTTCTCGCGGACGTCGGCGCACTGCGACCTCTACGTCCCGATCCGGGCCGGCAGCGACATCGCGTTTCTCGGCGGCATGATCAACTACGTCCTGACCCATGATCGCTGGTTCAAGGAATACGTCCTGCATTACACCAATGCGGCGACCCTGATCCAGGAGGGCTTCCAGGACACCGAGGACCTGGGCGGACTGTTCAGCGGCCTCGACCCGGAGACCGGCGTCTATGACGCGGTGAGCGGACACTGGGGCTACGAGGGCTCGCTCGGTGACCGCGACGAGCAAGACGGCCGCCACGAAAAAGGCGGAGCCGACCCGACCGACTCGCCGAGGATCTCGCCAGAGGACCGCAAGGGGGTCCACGGCTACGCCATCGATGGCGGGGCCCGGCCGCACGACTTGTCGCGGTCGAAGTTGACGTCCGAACCCAGCGGCCAGCCGCCACGCGACCCGACCTTGCAGCATCCCCGTTGCGTCTTCCAGATCCTGAAGCGCCATTTCTCCCGCTACACGCCGGAGATGGTCTCCCAGGTGTGCGGGTGCTCGCCGGAGCAGTTCACGCGCGTTGCCGAGCTTCTCTGCGCCAACTCGGGTCGCGAGCGGACGAGCGTCCTGGTCTACGCCCTGGGCTGGACCCAGCATGCCACGGGTGCACAGATGATCCGTGCCGGCGGAATCTTGCAGCTCCTGCTCGGCAACATCGGCCGTCCGGGCGGCGGCATCCTGGCCATGCGAGGCCATTCCAGCATCCAGGGCTCGACGGACGTCGGGACCCTGTACGACGTCCTGCCCGGCTATCTGCCCCAGCCCGCGGCCGACGGGGCCCATGACACGCTGGATTCCTACGTCGCGCACGACGGCATGGCCGCCGGCTACTGGTCCCACTTCCGCGAGTACATCGTCAGCCTGCTCAAGGCGTGGTACGGGGACGCCGCCCGGCCGGAGAATGATTTCCGGTACGACTGGCTGCCGCGGATCGAGCGCGACCACTCGCAACTGCCGACCTTCAACCGCATGGCCCGGGGCGAGCTGACGGGCTACTTCCTCTTCGGCCAGAACCCCGGCGGCGGCGGCCTGAACGCGGGGCTGCACCGCGCCGGGCTGCGCAACCTGGAATGGCTCGTCGTGCTCGACTGGTTCGAGACCGAGAGCGTCACCTTCTGGAAGAACGACCCGGGCGCACCGCCGCCTGCCGACATCAAGACCGAGGTCTTCCTCATCCCGGCCGCGGCCAATCCGGAGACCGACGGAACCCTGACCAACACGCAGCGGCTGCTCCAGTGGCACACCAAGGCGATCGACCCGCCCGGCGATTGCCGCTCCGATTCCTGGTTCGTCTACAACCTCGGCAAGCGGCTCCGGCGGCTTTATGCCGGCTCGACCGATCCCAAGGATCAGCCGCTCTTGAACCTCACCTGGGACTACGACTACGACGAACCGCCGCGGCTCCCCGACGGCTCGATCAGTCGCATCGAAAACGACGCCGACGCCGAAAAAATCCTGATGGAGATGAACGGGTACAAGCTCGACGAGGTTGACCCACGCACCGGCCGGCCGCGTCTGTTGACCGGCTTCTCGGAACTGAAAGGCGACGGCACGACGGCCTGCGGCATCTGGATCTACAGCGGCGTCTTCCCCGAGCCGGGCCGCAACCGGGCGCGCAGCGCAAGCGATCCGACAATCCACTCGAGCCGGACTGGGGATTCGCCTGGCCCGATAACCGTCGCGTCCTCTTTAACCGCGCCTCGGCCGATCCCGAGGGCCGGCCCTGGTCGGAGCGGAAAAAGCTCGTCTGGTGGGATGCCGAGAAGTGCCTATGGGTAGGCCTCGACCGGCCGGATTTCGAGCCGACCAAGCCGCCCGACTATCGCCCGGCGCCCGGCGCGACCGGAATGGACGCGATTGCCGGCGACAACCCGTTCATCATGAAGCCCGACGGCGTCGCCTGGCTTTTCGCCCCCAGCGGCGTCAAGGACGGCCCCCTGCCGACGCACTACGAGCCCCTCGAATCGCCGGTCGGCAACCTGTTGTATCCCAACCACATGTGTACGCCGGGTGTGCGCCTCTTCCCGGGACCTCGCAATCGTCTGGTCCACACGCCCGAGACCGAGTTCCCCGTGGTGGCCACCACGTACCGACTCACCGAGCACTACCTGAGCGGGCCGATGAGCCGGTTCAATTCCTGGCTCAACGAATTACAGCCGGAGATGTTTGTCGAGATGAGCCCGGAGCTGGCCGCCGAGCGCGGGATCGTCCACGGCGGCTGGGTGACGGTCAGCACGGCGCGGGGCCGCATCGAGGTGCGTGCCATGCTGACCCGGAGGATGTTTCCGCTCGTCGTCGACGGACGAGTGATCCACCAGGTCGGCCTCCCATTCCACTGGGGGTTCGCCGGCCAAGTCGTCGGAGGCAATGCCAACGACCTGACCTCCCTGGTCTGCGAGCAGAACACGAGCATGCACGAGGGAAAGTCCTTCGGCTGCCAGGTCGAACTCGGTCGACGTAGCGGGCCCACTTTGCGGCCGACCGTGTCATTCGTGACCTGGCCGACGTGCGCGCCCATTCCCGACACGCCGGAGTCAGCCCAGCCGGAAGGGATATTCACCCATGGGCATTAGAGAGCTCGCGCTGGAGGACCTCTCGCAGGCCAGCGACCCTCCCGTCGGCCCGCTATCCGCCATCGTCAATCGCCTCACGTGGCCGTTCCGGCGCGGTCATGTTCAGCCCCAACCGTCCACGGGCTTCTACACCGACACCACGGTGTGCATCGGCTGCAAGGCGTGCGAGGTCGCCTGCAAGCAGTGGAATCAGCTCGCCGCAGACGGGCTCGAATGGACCGGCAACAGCTACGACAACACGGCGGAGCTCTCCGCCTCGTCCTGGCGACATGTGAAGTTCATCGAGCAGTTCGCCGCAACTGGACGGCCCATGGGCCACGACGCGTCCGCCCCCGCGGCGACGACCCACGAGCTGACCCTCGACCAGTTGTTGAACCCCGTGGCAACCAGCCACGAGCTGACAATCGACCAGTTGGTAAACGGGGGCGGGGCCGGCCGGTGGTTGATGATGAGCGACGTGTGCAAGCACTGCGTGGCGGCCCCTTGCCAGCACGCGTGTCCCACGGGCGCCATCGTTTATAACGAGTTCGCGAACGTCTACATCCAGCGCGACATCTGCAATGGCTGCTCGTATTGCATCGCGGCCTGCCCGTTCGGGGTGATCACGCGCAGCGACTTCGACGGCCATTCGCACAAGTGCACGCTCTGCTACGACCGCCAGAAGGACGGCCTCGTCCCGGCCTGCGCCAAAGCCTGCCCGACCGCGTCGATCCAGTTCGGGCCGATCGATGAGCTGCGCGAGCGGGCACGGAACCGGGTGAAGGAGCTTCACGGACGGGGCGTCACGGGAGCGTACCTCTACGGTGACGAGCCCACCGAGACCTATTCCGAGCTCCATTCGTTCTACCTGCTCATCGACCAGCCAGCCATCTACGGGCTTCCAGACGCCCCCTTCAACCCGTGGCTGCACATGCTCGGGGATTACGGCCGAACAATCGCAAGCGCGCTGGCCACGATTGCCGCGATCCTCGCGGTGTTATTCCTCCAGGGACGGTGACATGCAGGGTGACGACCAAGTGCGAGCGATTGAGCCCGGCTATACAACTCAGGACGTGACCAAGGTCCCGGGCTGGCACGGACTAGTCGCCTGGGATTTGCTGTTTAACAATCTGACAACAGGGCTCTTTCTGTTCGCCGCGGTCGGCGAACTGGCGGCGCCGGCGCTACTCGCTCCTGTGGCTAAGGCGGCGTATCCGGTCGCGCTGGTCTTGTTGCTCACGGACCTGCTGTTGCTGGTGTTCGACCTGGGCGATCCTCTCCGGTTTCATCACATGCTCCGAGTGTTCAAGCCCAGCTCGCCCATGTCCCTGGGCACGTGGAGTCTCACCGTCTATTCGCTGCCGCTGACGCTGATCGTCGCAATCGAAGCGGCGCAAGTGCTCCACTTGCTGCCATCCGGGTCGATGGCACTGGAATGGGTTCGGAAGTCGCTGGTGGTCTTCGGTCTCCTGCCGGCCTTCGGATCCCTCGCCTACAAGGGCGTGCTCTTCAGCACGAGTTCGCAGCCAGGCTGGAAGGACGCGCGATGGCTGGGAGGTTGCATGGCTAATTCCGCACTCACGCTGGGCTGCGCGAGCTGCTCGCCGTGTCGGTCCTGACCGGACACGCGCCGGCCGCCGCCGCTCTCCGCACAGTCGCCGGGGTTTTGCTCTTACTCAACTTGATCCCCACGGGTCTTCTATTCCTGGAAATTCGCGAGACCCTGTCGCGAATCTACCGTGACGAGCAGGTTTACCGTGCCCTGGCGCTCACGTTCTTCGGAGGAACGTTGGTGCCGTTAATCCTCGTGCTCGCCGCGGGCGGTGCTCCGTGGAGCCTCGGCGCCGTGTCGCTCATCGTGCTCGGTGGCCTGGCTGCTCGTTCCATGTTCCTCAAGATACCGCACGCTTCTCATGAGAGTCGATCGGGTGGGAAGGCCTGATCCGGGGCCTCGAATCGGCCAGCGGCATTCCCGTAGCGGCCGCGACGCCGTCAAGAGTTCGATGATGCGAATTGGCTGGTTCGATGCGGAGGGCACGTGATGACAGGCGCATTGTTGTGGCATCGCATACAATTTGTTTTCACGATTACTTATCATTATCTGTTCCCGCAGTTGACGATGGGGCTGGCGCTTCTCATCGTGGTATTCAAGACGCTCGCCCTGCGGTTCCGGGACGAGTCTTACAACGAGGTCGCCCGGTTCTGGGGCCGGCTCTTCGCCCTCAACTTCGCCATGGGGGTCGTGACCGGCATCCCGATGGAGTTCCAGTTCGGGACCAACTGGTCGACGTTCTCCCGTTTCTCCGGCGAGGTCGTGGCTCAAGCCCTGGCAATGGAGGGCGTCTTCGCGTTCTTCCTCGAGTCGGCCTTCCTGGGGCTGTTCCTTTTCGGCGAGAAGCGGCTTGGTCCGAGGGGGCATCTCGCGGCGGCCGTTGCCCTGGCCCTGGGCTCGTGGCTCTCGGGCTACTTCATCATCGTCGCCAATGCCTTCATGCAGCACCCGGTCGGCTATCGGCTGGGCGAGGACGGCGTACTACATCTCGAGAGTTTCCGGGCGTATGTCTTCAATCCCTGGGCGTTGTGGCAATACGCCCACAATATGATGGCCTCGCTCGTCACGGCGTCGTTCGTCGTGGCTGCCATGGGGGCCTACTGGTCATTGATGGGCCAGCACGCCCGGCACGCCGGGATCTGCCTGCGCGTGGGGGTCATCTCGGGGTTGGTCTCCAGCCAGTTGGTCGCGTTCCCGGCCGGTGACGGCGCCGGCAAGATGGTGGCGAGGCACCAGCCGGTCACTCTCGCTGCGATGGAGGGGCTGTTCGAAGGGGGACCGTACGCCGAGCTCGCAATCATCGGCCAGCCCGACGTCGCCGCCCGCAAGCTGGAGAACCCAATCGTCGTGCCATGGATCCTGAGCTTCCTGTGCTACGGGTCGTTCGGAAGCACCGTCCACGGGCTAAATGACTTCCCGAAGGACCAGTGGCCGCAGAACGTCGAGCTCCTCTACTACAGCTACCACATCATGGCCGGGCTCGGGACGCTCTTCATCCTGACGATGGCGGTCGCGGCGTTGCTCCTGCTGCGGGGCCGACTGGCGACTACGCGCCCGATGCTCTGGGTGTTGATGCTGGCGTTCCCGTTCCCTTACATTGCGACGACCGCCGGCTGGTGGACCGCCGAGCTGGGACGCCAGCCGTGGATCATCTATGGCCTGATGCGCACGGCGGACGCCCACTCAAAACTCGTCAACCCCGGCGATGTTATTTTCACACTATTGGGTTTCGCCGGCCTTTACTTGCTACTCGGCATGCTCTTCGTCATCCAGGTCCTCAAAGAAATCAATCGCGGCCCGGCCGCAACGCATTAGGACACCGACCATGGGAGCAGTCTGGTTCGTGATCGTCTCGGGCATGCTCGCCGTCTACGCAGTGCTCGACGGCTTCGACTTCGGGGTGGGCGCGATCCACCGCATCGTCGCCCGCACCGATGAGGAACGACGAACGGTGTTGGCGGCGATCGGCCCGATCTGGGACGGCAACGAGGTCTGGTTGATTGCCGCCGGGGGCGTGTTGTTCATGGCCTTCCCGAGCGTCTACGCCACCGCGTTCAGCGGTTTCTACCTTGCCCTGATGGTCGTGCTTTGGCTGCTGATCCTGCGTGGCGTGGCCATTGAGTTTCGCTCGCACCAGGACCATCCCCTCTGGCGGGAATTCTGGGACACGGTCTTCTCGCTCGCGTCTGCGCTTCTCGCCGTGGTGTTCGGCACGACGCTCGGCAACCTGCTTCGCGGGGTTCCGCTCGGAGAAGAAGGGCTCCGAGGTATGCCACTGTTTACGAACTTCCTCACCGGCGGCCAGCCCGGAATCCTCGACTGGTACACCGGGCTCGTCGGCCTATTCACGCTCACTGCCCTGGCGGTCCACGGCGCCCTGTACCTCGCGTGGAAGACAGCCGGGCCCGTGCGGGAACGGAGCGTGGCCTTCGCACGCGAGGCGTGGAAGGTGGCGCTCGTCCTATGGGCCGCGGCCACGGCCGCCACGGCTTGGGTGCGGCCCGATCTCTTCTCCAGCCTCGTCTGGCGTCCCTGGGCGCTCCCATTCGTCGCCCTCGCAATTGCCGGGGCCTGGGGAGCATTCTGGTTTCCGAGGCGCGGCCGGGAGCTCGCGGCGTTCCTCTCGTCGTCCGCGTTCCTGCTCGGGATGCTGGCGGCGACTCTCGCGGGCCAATACCCGTTCTGGTTGCGGTCGACCCTCGACCCCACCTTCAGCCTCACCGCCTTAAACGCGGTTTCCGACCGCTACGGATTGGGCGTGGCGCTGACCTGGTGGGCCGTAGGGATCGCGCTGGTCGTCTGCTATTTCACCTTGCTGTTTCGCTGGATGCGGGAAAGGTCGGCGTGGAATCCGGGCCGTCATACGGGTCAGCCGTCGCCGCCCGGGTCGATTCGCCAGGTCAACGGGTTTGACATGGACGTTTGAGCTCCCGAGGCGTGACATAACAGGTGCGACCACCGTGAGTCTTGTCCAGACGCATCCTCGTGGCGATTGAGAACACGCTGATCCGTGCGACATGATCGAGAAGGCGGAAGGAGCATGCCCATGTTGTTTGAGTTGCGACCTCGACCCGGACCGGATCCGAAACATCGGCTGGATGCCGGCAAGATCGTCGAGACGGCGAAGAACCTCGCCCATGACATTAACACTCGGCTGCCAGGGAGCAGGCTGGCCGAGCTCGCCGAGGAGCTGACCAAGGTCGCGATCGCGACCCGTACGCGAGGACGGCAGGCGCGCCGGCCCATTCTGGCAGTCAGGGCGTTATCCGCTGTGGCGATCGGCCTGGTTCTCCTGGGGCTCTGCTATCTCGCCCGGCACATCCACACGAGGTGGGAGTTTGGTACGATCAACAACATTTTCGACGCGCTCAACACAGGGTTCAATCTCCTGGTCCTCCTCGCGGGCGCTCTCTGGTTCTGCGTTACCCTCGAGGCCCGGATCAAGCGCAAGGAGGCATTGGGGTTCATCGAAGAGCTGCGCGAGTTCGCCCACGTCATCGACGTGACCCAGCTCTACTATACCCCCGACCTCTACCGATACCGCGACGGGGCCCGACCTGGCAACCCAGCCATCGACGAGACCTACCTGCTCTACTGCACGCAGATGCTCGGCGTGATCAGCAACCTGGCGCCGCTGTACACGCGGGGCGACCGGCGACTCGATCCTGCGCGGCCTCGGAGGTTCAGATGCTCGCCATGGCCATCACCACGAAGCACCTGGCCAAGGCCGAGGCCGTGCGCGGGTTGAAGGAAGAAAGGGCTCAGACATGAGCCAGCAGGTCACCGCTCACGAGCAGACCAGCCCCTTAGGCTGTACCGACCAAAATTAAATCACTCTGCGCAACTCCAGGCCAATCCAGGTATTTCGAAATCGTCCAACGCTCTCGCTACGAATTCCGTAGTTTAGATGTTGAACCCTGATTGACGTCAGTGCTTCGAAGTTAGCTAACTTTATTGTGCCTATCGCAAGTAAGAGGCGGCTCCCGTCTGTTCGCCTCGATGTTTCACCATGTTCTCGGCCGATCTAGGCCCCCGAGGAATCTGATGCCTCAGTCTGAGTCTCGCGCTCGCTTCATTGGCAGTCGTGAACTTCACCGTGATCTGCCGAAAGTGCTCGACACCCTTGAAAACCCTAACGCCCGTTATGTCCTCACGATTCACAGTAAGCCCAAAGCGGTGCTGATCGGTGCCGAGGCGTTCCTGGAAATCTTGCGAAGTCCCAGTCCGGAAGATCGCCTTCTGGCACTTCAGTTGGGTGCCTTGGTCCAAGGGCTCGAATCGTCAAGCACCTCGGCCGAAACCGCCGACCTCGAGGAGCTGGTCGGGGTCTGACACGGTTTCCTCCGGTCTCGAACGCTTCCTGCAAACCGCAACACAAATGCCCCCCGAGCCAACTGGTTCAGGGGGTTCGTTTTTGCGCTACCAACAATCCATGATTGCATTAGCTCATGAATTTCGGGGAGAGAACGGACGGCCTTGCAGGTCGGCGCGGGCGTTTGAGTGACGATTTGCGGGGTCGCCGCTGGTGCGAGCGGAGCAGTTGATGGAGATGCTAAGGCGGCCACAGAGCCCGTTATGGTAGACTCGGCTGGTCGCCGTGCGGGCACGCGTGTTGCACTCGCGACCGGGACGATCGGATCGGCCCGCATCCACGGAATGGGCCCTGGCGCAGGAGGCGCCGGGCAGCCGCAGCACGAGTGAATCCACGATGTCCAGCCGGCCCTTCGTCCATCTTCATTGCCACAGCCACTACAGCCTTCTTGACGGAGCCAGCAAGATCCCGGATCTGTTCGAGCGCACCAAGGCGCTGGGCATGCCCGCGCTGGCGCTGACCGATCACGGCAACCTTTACGGGGCCGTCGAGTTTCTCCGCGAAGCCAAGGCGGCGGAAGTATTGCCGATCGTCGGGCTGGAGGCCTATGTCGCCCCCGGAAAGCGGACCGAGCGAAGCGGCGGCGGCGTGTCGGGCCAGGAGCACTCGTTCCACCTGACGCTGCTGGCCAGGAATGCCGCGGGATTTCGCAACCTGATGCGGCTGTCGTCGCTTTCGTTCCTCGAAGGCTTTTACTACAAGCCGCGCATCGACAAGGAGATCCTCGAGCGGCACGCCGAGGGACTCATCTGCCTCTCGGGCTGCGCCTCGGCCGAGTTCTCCGACTACATCCTCCACGACAAGACGGCCGAGGCCGAGCGGCTCTGCGCGTGGTATCAAAAGATCTTCGGCGAAGACAACTTCTACGTCGAGATCCAGGACAACGGGGTCGGGATCCAGAAGGAATGCGCCGTCGGGGCGATCGACATCGCCCGGCGGATGGGCCTTCCCGTGGTGGCGACCAGCGACGCCCATTATCTGACCCGCGAAGACGCGGCCGCGCACGACGTCTTGCTTTGCATCAACACCGGCAAGACGGTCGACGACCCGACGCGGATGAAGTTCGACACCGAGGAGTTCTATCTGCGCAGCCCGGACGAGATGTACGACGCCATGCCGGGCCACGAAGAGGCGCTGGCCACCTCGGCGCAGATCGCCGAATTGGTCGAGCCGAACTACGAAAGCCTGGGCCTGGGCCGCCGCTGCTTCCCGTCGTTTCAACCGCCCGATCGAAAAGACCCCCGAAGACTACCTGCGCGAGCTCTGCGAGGCCGGGCTGCGCGACCGCTACGGCGAAAACCCGCCCGCCGGAGGCCTTCGAGCGGCTGGAGCATGAGCTTTCGATCATCAACCGGATGGGGTTCGCATCTTACTTCCTGATCGTCTGGGACTTCGTGCGCTATGCGGGTGAGAAGGGCATTCCCGCCTCGGCCCGCGGATCGGCCTGCGGCGCCCTGGTCAGCTATCTGCTTCATCTCAGCAACGTCTGCCCGCTCAAGTACGACCTGCTTTTCGAGCGGTTCCTCGACCCCAGTCGTTCCGAGGCGCCTGACATCGATATCGACTTGTGCCAGGCGCGGCGGTACGAGGTGATCGAGTACGTCCGCAAGAAGTACGGCGACGCCAACGTCGCCCAGATCGCCACGTTCGGCACCCTGAAGACCAAGGCCGCCATCAAGGACGTCGGGCGGGCCCTGAACATCCCGCTGGCACGCGTCGAGCAGATCAACAAGCTCGTGCCGGCGCGGCTGAACATCACCCTCGACGAGGCCATTAAGGAAGAGCCGGCCTTGCGGCGGATGGGCGACGAAGACCCCGAGGTCGCGCGGCTGCTCGATTTCGCCCGGCGGCTGGAGGGCATGAATCGCAACGTCGGCACCCACGCCGCCGGCGTCGTGATCGCCGACCGGCCGCTCGAAGAGCTCGTCCCGCTGCAAAAGATCCCCAACAAAGACAAGGCCAAGGAGGTCGTCACCACCCAGTGGGAAATGGGGGACATCGAGAAGGCCGGCCTCTTGAAGATGGACTTTCTCGGCCTGCGCAACCTGACGACCACCGCGGCAGCCGTCAAGCTCATCAACCAGCGCCATCCCGAGGCCCCGATCGACCTCGACCATCTCCCGCTGGACGATCCCAAGACCTTCGAGCTCTTGCAGCGCGGCGAGACCAAGGGGGTCTTCCAGCTCGAATCGGCCGGCATCCGCGACCTCTTGATCAAGATGAAGCCGGACCGTTTCGCCGACATCATCGCCACCAATGCACTCTATCGCCCCGGCCCGTTGAACGGCGGCATGGTCGACGAATACGTCGATGTCAAGAACGGCCGCAAGCAGGCCGCTTACCTGCATCCCGTTCTCAAGGAGGTGCTCGAAGAAACTTACGGCGTGATGGTCTATCAAGAGCAGGTCATGCGGATCTTGAACCGCCTGGGGGGCATCGAGCTCTCGACCGCGTACGCGACCATCAAGGCGATCTCGAAGAAGAAAGCCGACACGATCGCCAAGAGCCGCGACCAGTTCATCGAGGGAGCGAAAGAGCAGGGGCTGGACCGCGACAAGGCCGCCAAGATCTTCGAGCTGATCGTGCATTTCGGCGGCTACGGCTTCAACAAGTCGCACAGCACGGCCTATGCCCTGGTCGCCTTTCAGACCGCTTACCTGAAGGCCCATTATCCCGACCGAGTTCATGGCGGCCGTGCTCTCCTCGGAGATGGACGGCGCCGAGAGGGACAAGTTTTTTGTTGAACATATCGACGACTGCCGGCGGATGGGGATCGAGGTGCTGCTGCCGAATATCAACGAGGGGCATGTCGATTTTCGGGTCGCCAGCGAGGGGAAGATCCACTTTGGTCTGGCAGCGATCAAGGGGGTCGGGTTCAAGGCCGTCGAGGCGATCGTCAAGGCACGCGAGCCGAACGGCCCGTTCCAGAGCCTGGACGACTTCTTCGAACGGGTCTCGGCCAAGGACGTGGGCGCCGGCTGCGCCGAGACGTTGATCCGGGCGGGGGCTTTCGATTGCCTCGATGCCCGCAAACCCAATCTGCTGCGCAATCAGCTTCTTTGCGTGCTGCCCCGGGCCATCCAGTCGGGGCAGGCCAAGCAAGACGATCGGCGCCGCGGGCAGCGCGGGCTCTTCGACCAGCTCGAAACGCCCGGCTCACAACGGCCACTCCAACGGCGCGGCCACGGGCCTCTGATGAACCTGCCCGACGTCGCCGAGATGTCCGACGCCGAGCTCCTGGCCGACGAGAAGAAGGCGCTGGGCTTTTATATGTCCAGCCATCCCCTGGCACGGCACGCGGAGTTGCTCCAGGCCCTGGCGACCCACAAGGTCGCCGAGCTGGCGGCCGCTCCCCGAAAAGACGGAAGTCATCCTGGGCGGCATCATCGCCAACGTTCAGGCCAAGAACGTCCAGAAGAGCCGGTCGGGGCTCACGCGCATGGCCAAGCTCACCTTCGAAGACTTGAGCGGCACAACCCCCGCGATGCTCTGGCCCGAAGAGTTCGCCAAGATGGGCGACCTGGTCAGGAACGACCTGATCGGTTGGGTCAAGGGAACGCTCGACCGCCGCCGCGACCCCGCCGAGCTGGTCGATCAGCCGGATCATCCCCCTGGAGCAAGGGCCCGCCGAGCTGACGCGCGGCGTCATCGTGCGACTGCACAAGGGAGTCCACCAGACGGAGCACCTCGAGCGTCTGCTGCGAGCCGTGCGGATTCGACCCGGCAACCTCGACCTCTACCTCGAGATCGTCGGGCTCGAGCACGTGCGCAGGGCCGTTTACAAAGCCGGCGCATCGCTGCGCATCCGCTACGACGACCGGCTGATCCCCGAGCTCGAAGCCGCCGTCGGGCCCGGGCCTGTGCGCCTGCTGGGCCAACGCGGTGCAACCGCCAGGGTCGAGGCCGTCGGCGGTGCCGCTCCCAGTACCGCTTCTTCATCCTCTGGCGGGACCGCGGTGGCCCAGCCGAGTGCCGACGTCGATCTCGACGAGACGGCCGACAACGACTTCGACGAACTCTGAACCGTTTGGTTAGGTCGGTCGCTTCGGCGATTAACCCCGACCGCCGGCTTCTCTGGCGAACATTGATACAAAAATGCGCCGCGGCTCGGCAAGTCGCGATCGCGCCAGAATATCATACTTCAGAATAGGCAATCTACGCGGCCGCCTCGGGCATTTCATTTTCCATATTCACGCAACACTAAGTGATTCTTCTTCCAAAGTTAACACATCGGAAGGGCTCAGTTGCTACTATTCCTTCCTATGGTCATGCCATGCATGAACTCGGTCGTGCCATCGAACGGAACATGGGTGCTGACCCCGTTTAGGCTTTCTTGATCTACGTAAGCTCGTCAACCATGTGACTCGGTCTTGCACCCGGGCAACAAACTTTGCTCGTCTGAGCGCCACAACTTGGCTCGCAAAATCGGCCTTGATGGACCGCAATCAAAACCCGCCGTGCACCGAGTTTTCAGCAGAAGGTGCGAGTTTGTCTTTCATGTGATGCATGGTTGTAAACATATGTTAAATATGAAAATAACATCAACAAAATAACTTTAACTTCACAAATAATTCACTAGATTTCGATTGGCGTCGCTCGTACCTTTAGTTGGGTCCTCATGGGTCGATGCGGACCTGCCGCGACCAATAGGCTCGAGGCATGATACCGAAAAATCAACGCGACTTCTCACAACAACCACCGCGGATCTCGTCGGCACGGAATGACGGGTTGATTGAAACACCGCGAGTGATGTCCCGAATTTTCCGAGCGATCAGAGAACAAGGTGACGGTATAACTATGCCTATTTGCGACACATGGATTGCTAGACCCGTTCTTCGATTTGTCTGGTGTTGGTTAACCGGCAGCATGCTCTTCATTATTTTGGGGGGCTGCGGCGATCCTAATCCGCTCAGAGGCGCCAGGCTTTACCCGGTGAAGGGCAAGATTGTGCTCAGCGACGGGAAACCACTGACAGCAGGCAAGGTGGTTTTCATCGAAACCAAAACCCAGGTTACGTCGGCAACCGCATTGGAGAGTGACGGTGGCTTCGCCTTCAAGAACACCAATGGTGACGGCCTACCTGTTGGTGAATACCGGGTGATTCTCGAACCAGACACGGCCAACGCACCCAAAGTAACTCGATCGTCAAAAGCGAAATTGAATCTTCCCTATGCGTCGAAATACACCGACGAAGATGGATCGGATTTGAAAGCATCGGTCTCGTCCGACGAGAGCAAGAACGACTT
The DNA here is from genome assembly GCA_963850935.1 of uncultured Isosphaeraceae bacterium. GTDB lineage: Bacteria > Planctomycetota > Planctomycetia > Isosphaerales > Isosphaeraceae > CAWFRS01. The sequence goes on along the minus strand of CAWKNT010000007.1, from coordinate 69,964 downwards.
TCAGTTTAAGTTGGAACCTCCAAGTAGTACGCCAAGTTCCGCTTCATCGCGTGGTGGCCGATAAACGTACGCCTCGCAATTCTGTGCAAGGATGATCGGGCCAGGATGCTTTCTAGTGATTTGAAAGCCTGTAAACGTCCTAATTTCAGGCTTCGGATTTTTTGCCCCGTTTCCTCTGACTCCCTTCAGGAGAGTAATTGCCATGAGATCTCGGCCGAGATCGCGATTTGTTCGTTCCGCTTTTACGTTGATTGAACTGTTGGTGGTGATCGCCATCATCGCCGTTCTGATCGCGCTTTTGTTGCCCGCGGTGCAATCCGCCCGCGAGGCAGCTCGCCGCGCCCAATGCACAAACAATCTCAAGCAGATGGGGCTCGCCATGTTCAACTATGAAAGCAGCAACAGCTGCTTTCCGCCGTCCGGCGAGTCGACGAATTTCAACACAGGCCTGGTGTCGGTGCCGTACCCCACGAGCCAGTTCGTCGATGGCGGCTGGAGCGCTCTTGCCCGCATTTTGCCTTACATGGAAGCAGGCACTGCCTTCAACGCCTTGAATTTCAATCTCTATGAATATAATGATGCTTTCGGCGCAAACTTCACCGGTGCCACACTGGTCGTCTCGGTTTACATTTGCCCATCAGCGACGCGCCAACCGGATGGTGGTCGCGACGGTGCCGAACCCGCTGCACTTGATGGCGGAATTTCTGCGGCTTTAGGTGGCTCAGGTTACGGCTACAATGATTATGGCCCGACCTGCTACACCGACATCAGCCCATTTGGCATCGGTGGCGTCGGCTCATCGCCGGCCACTCCCTTCCGTGATAAAACGACGCGTGCGAATGGCTTGCTCAAGCAGGGCAAGACCGCGATCGCAGAGATCACCGACGGGACCAGCAATACGATCGCTATCGGCGAAGACGCCGGGCGCGACCCTCGCTACCTGAGCCCGTATAACCAAAATGTGGTCATGGACAAAGGCAGCACGGCCCCCTACACGACAATGCCAGCATACATGGCGACCATCGTTCCCAACGACCCCGGCCCGGCCGGCGGTTACACCCCCTATCGACGCTACTGGCGTTGGGCGGAACCCGACGAGTCGTATGGTGTCTCCGGCACCCCAAATAACAAGTACCGCCCCGATAACGAGGGCGTCGATTGGCCGACTGCCAACGGCGTGACGACATTCGTCGCCCAAGGCAATAATGCCGGCAACAACGACGAGCTCGCCTCGTTCCACCCAGGCGGCGTCAATGTGCTGATGGGCGACGGCAGCGTTCGATTCCTCAAAGATTCGGTCAGTCCGGTCACCCTTCGCGGCCTCGTCACGCCCAACGGCGGGGAAGTTCTTTCGTCCGATTCGTATTGATCGACTGAGCCACGAACGCTGTCCGATATGACGATTATCTCCGACGCAGTGGAATTTGGCGCGGGAACAGTCCCGAGGTGTGTTCAATCGACATGCCTCGGGATTTTTTTTGTTCAGTTCGACTGAGAACCGCCTCGCTCGAATCCCGGGTCGCTCATGGCACATTACCGTTCTGCCCAAATTTCGACGTGTAATCAGGCTGGCGAACTCGCTCAAAGCTGCGTCCGTCCATCGCTCGATACGCCTGATGGAACGCACCCATGATCGCGATTGGGGAGTCGCTTTTTGCGATCGCACTTCCACTCCCTCCGGCCTGTGAGCGTGCGCTCGTGCGTCCGGACGTTGACGAAGACGAGCGACAGCGACAATATGTTGAACGGGAGCCAATTTGAGGAGCGGTGGGCAGATGGTGTAATTGGGCACAAAAGCGGCGGCCAATTAATGATTTCACGAGCGCGGACGCGCCTTGGTCTGACACTCCTTTCGCTCGTTGTTGCTGGCGACATCGCCTGGTATGTTTGGGAAACGATCGCTTCCCAGCCTCCTGCAAGTTACATCGATCGCGTTACGGCTTATGAGCGACGGCTGGCCCCGATTCGCGGCCAGTTGCCCCTCACCGGCTTCGTGGGTTATCAGATCATCCGTTCCCGCAAACGTGCCGAATGGGCGTCTTACGGCCGCGTCTTCACCCAGTACGCTCTCGTGCCCCTCCTGGTCGACAACGCCAGGCCTCATCGCGTGAGCCTTGTCGACGCCGAGGAGGGCTTTCGCGTTATTCGGGAAGATCGCCGTTGATGCTCACTCTCGTCTTGGCCCAGGCCGCCGCCGCACTCATAGTGATGCTGATCCTGTCTAATGCGGCGCCGTGCTTGCGAGTACCGGTCGGCGCACTCGGCCTTCTTGGACTTGGCTATGGTCTATCGGTCGGGCTCACATCGTGCGTGTTCTTCATCTGGCTGACGTTTCTGCGGCGAGCCGTTCCCGACTACCGGGCGCTCGAGGCGCTCGTGCTTTCGGTCCTCGCCGTCGCCTCCATCCGGCAAGTCATTGCGAAGTGGCGGCGCGGGTCACTTGCGGCGAAACCTTTCGCATTCGTCCAGCGCGACATGTGGCCCGCAGCGGGTACTTTGGCCGCGGTCGCGGCTTTCCTGTTCGCTTCGGCATTCTTTTATCGGATCGCGCCGCACGGGATCGAGGATGCGATCTCGATCTGGAACTTGCGAGCCCGTTTCCTCTTTCGGGGCGGAGATCACTGGACCGACGGCTTCCAGCCGGTGAACTGGCATGGGGACTATCCTCTGCTCCTTCCGTGTGAGGTGGCCCGCTGCTGGACCTGGGCCGGAAGCGAGTCGACGCTGGTGCCGGCCCTGCTCGGCCTGAGTTTCAGTCTGGCGACCGCGGCCGCACTTGCCGGGGGCCTGGGGCTCGTTCGCGGCGCCAGACCCGGCCTGATCGCCTGCGCCACACTTCTTGCGCACGGCTATTATTTCGAAACTTCGGCCAGCCAGCTTGCCGACGTTCCCCTGGCCTTTTACATCCTCGCATCAGTCGTGCTGCTGACGCTGGGTGATCGCGAGGAACCGTCTGAGGGCCGAATTCTCTACACGATCGCGGGGTTGTGCCTTGGTCTTGCCGCCTGGACGAAGAACGAGGGTCTCGTCTTCCTTTTGACGCTTCCGCTCTCGCGCTTGATCTTCCGGAGGGGGGCAGGACCGTGGTGGCGCTCCCTCGGCGAGCTGATTGCCATCGCACTAGGGGCACTTCCGGTTGTTGTTGTCTGCTACGTGTTCAAGACTCGCTTCGCACCTCCCAACGACCTGCTCGAGGCCACGCGTATCGCCGAGATTCTCGCGCGGATGTCTGACCTGTCACGGTATCTGGCGATTCTGAAATCTGTCTTGGAGGGACTCGGAAAAATCGGTCCAGGACTGATCCCCGCGCTGGTAGCCTACGCCTGGCTGCTGGGGAGGTCGCCCGACCATAGCTTCCGCTGGCGACCGCTGCTCGCGACCGGGCTCATCGTTTTCGCGTGCTACTTTGGGGCGTACCTGATCTCGCCGCACCCGCTGGCCTGGCACCTGGAAAGCTCGCTGGATCGCTTGCTGCTCCACTTCTGGCCAGCCACGCTCTTCGGTTTCTTTGCGTGCGTCAACAGCCCAGAGGACGGTAGCCCAAGCGACGCTTAAAGTTTGGCGGCTTTGGTCAAAATCTTGACGTAACTCCAAAAACGACTGCCAGAAATCCACTTGCGCTGATGATCACGGTGCTTTATCGAAGAGTGGATCGCAGGGCACGACTCGGGCGTGTTCCCCGTCATGGACGGCCATCTTCCCGCCGGGATAGATGCAGCCCCCGGCAAACCTCCCGTCTTTGCTCACGGCATAGAAGGACACGTTACCGGCGAGCCTCCCATCCTTGGCCCGCCGCTTCGGGTCGCGAATCGAGCGCGCCGCGATCGTCTTGCAGACGTCCATGATCGCGTCCTTTGGATGCAGACCACGCCTCATACCTTCGACGATCAATGCGCTCGAGAGATTCAGCAGATTCAGCTCACCCACTCCGGTTGAGCCGGCCGAACCGACCTCATTATCGAGAAATAGGCCGGCCCCCAAGATCGGCGAATCGCCGACACGACCCGGAATCTTCCATGACAGGCCTGAAGTCGTGGTGGTGCAGCCCAGATCACCGTGGCTATCAAGCACCGAACAGTGGATCGTGCCGGTGACCCGATTGGCCAGAGCTTCCCGAACGTAGGATGCGACGTTTTCATCGGGGGGTGGAAGCCAATCGTCCTTAGGGTCGCGCGTTTCTTTCCAGTGGAGCCAGATCTTCCGGCTCTCTTCGGTCAGTAGATTGATCTCCGGAAATCCATGCGCCCTGGCAAACCGCAGCGCCCCTTCGCCGACCAAAAGGCAATGCCGGGTGCGCTGCATGACCAGCCTGGCGACGGCCGCGGGGTGCATGATGTTGCGAAGTGACGCCACTGAACCGCCGCCGTGCGTTGGCCCATGCATTACGGCAGCGTCGAGTTCGACAACGCCATCCTCGTTGGGCAGACCTCCGTAACCGACTGAGTTGTCCTTGGGGTCGGCTTCGACGATCGCCACGCCCTCGATTGCCGCGTCGAGAGGATCGTGTCCCTTGCGGACCAGCTCCATCGCCTTCTCAACGGCCCGCAGGCCATTGCCGCTCGCCACGATGATAGGCTTCTTGGCTCCGGCCGGCTTCACGGGCGCCGCCCCGATGGCCAGCGTGCTCAAACTCGCCGCGGCCGACGAGGTCACGAATTGTCGTCGGCTCATCCCCATGCTCATCAGCTTCCAACCTCGCTAGAAAAGATGGAACCGGACACCCGGCGCGGCCGGACTCTTCACATGATCGTGCTCGTGTTGGCTCGGGTCAATCTGCGATCGGAAATGATGACCAGACGACCGGGAATCAGGATCTGCGACGACCGGCCATTCCTCGCCAAAGCCTAACCTGGCCGCATGAATCCGGACCAATTTGCTAACTTTTTAATAATCTCGACTTATTCGACCGAGATTATACTTGACTCAATCGATCGATATTGTGAGTATAGTCCATGAACTTGAGAGAGCCGGTCAAGATTTCGTGCGACGGGCACTCAATTGACGGGACATGAGACGGGCGGGTCCGAAGCCATTGGGTGAATCAGATAGCCGATCGAGGAAATTTTTCTCGGCGTGTTAATGCGCGGAACACAAGCGAAGGCGGAAGTTGGCACTTCGTTGGCAGTTGGACATGAACGGAACAGGAGAAACTGTAATGACAGAGCGGATTTCACGGCGTGCGTTTACCTTGATCGAGCTCTTGGTGGTGATTGCGATCATCGCCGTCTTGATCGCACTCTTGTTGCCTGCCGTGCAGTCGGCGCGAGGCGGCGCGGCGGGCACAGTGCACGAACAACCTCAAGCAAGTGGGGCTGGCGCTTTTCAATTACGAGAGCAGCAACGGCGCGTTTCCGCCGGCATGCAAATCAATCAACCTCACGACAACTCCCCCGTCGGTCCAGTTCCCCGATACCGGGTTCAGCGTGCAGACACGCATTCTCAACTACGTGGAACAGGGGACGCTCTACAACGCGCTCAACTTTGCTTTTGAGTACAACGACGCGAGCGGCGGCAATTTCACGGGTTCTTCGCCTGCAATCGCGGTTTATGTCTGCCCGTCGACCCCCCGCTCGGCAACCCGTGATACAGCGGCGAACGACCCGAATGCCTCGCCCTACGAGCAGACCGCGGGCGCAGGCTACGGCTACATGGACTATGCCCCCTCGGTCTACACCGATATCAATGTTGTAAACGGCGGCCTGGCCGCCGGCGGAGTCGGCGCGACGGTAATTGTCCCGTATCGCAACAAAACTTTGGCAGCCAAAGGGCTGCTAAAGGACGGCAAGACCGCGATCGCCGAAGTCACAGACGGTTTGAGCAACACGATCGCAGTTCTCGAGTGCGCCGGCCGCGACGAGCGGTTTGTGAGCCAATACCTCGAGAGCTTGTATCCCTTTGCGTATCCGACGGTGCGCGGGTTGGGCCCCGCCGGCGTCGCGAATGGCGCGCGTCACCGATTCTGGAGATGGGCCGATCCGGGCAGCGCGTTCGGGACATCTGGCCAGCCCAATAACAAAGGTCTGCCGACCAACGAGGGCGTGGCCTGGCCGACCACAACCGCGACGGCCGGCAACCAGGCAGGCCCGAACGAAGAGCCATATTCTTATCACCCCGGCGGCATCAACGCTCTTTTCGGCGACGGCCACGTCGCATTCATCAAGGACAGTATCAACCTCATCGCATTTCGCTCGATCCTGACCATCGCGGGAAATGAGACGGTTTCCTCCGATCAATACTGAGGCTCGTCGCGGATGGTGCGCACGCGGGGCGACCGACTTAACGAGTTCGGCTGCCCCGTGCTTCTTTATCGTTTCATGGCCGAGGAGTTATTCTCATGGGTTTTTCCGGCCCGTCAACCGTGGATCAACGCCTCAAGTGGTGCTACCGCAGCTTGCTTGTTGCGGTCTGGGCCGGCGTGGCTGGGTGTAGCAATTCCCAAGCTCTACCTGTGCTTAAAGTCTACGAGGTCAAGGGCAAGGTCTTGCTCGCTGATGGCAAACCTCTCGCAGACGGCTGGGTCTACTTCGTGCCGAAAGGGGAACTGACGATAACACCGAGCGGGCGAATCGGGAGCGATGGGTCGTTCTCGATCGTTACCGGAGGCTCGGGAGAAGGTGCGCCTGCCGGCGATTACAAGATCCGTGTCGAGTCACCGCTGCATCAGGCGACCCAGAAGGCCAAGAGACCGCTCTATCCGTTCAAGTACACAGATGAGGACAGTTCCGGAATCGTAGTCACCGTGAAACCGGAGCCAAACCAGCTCGAACCGTTGATGTTGAAGTGACGACAGAGCGAATTGCGAGCCCGATGTTCTCGCGATAAGTTTGGCGGCCAACGCCTAACGTCACGAATGAACAGGGCTCGGTTCACGTTCCAATCACTTGCGGGTGCGTGACCCTTCGGCTTTGGCCACCTTGGACGGCGAGCTCAGGTAACACGTGAACGCAGGAATAGAACCGGCGTTGGCAGCAGCAGTGATGCCACGCGGTTCCGTCCGGGATGCGATGCGAAAGCCCCGATAGACGGTCTTGGGTTCTTGTGCGACCTCGTGCACTGTGATTGCGACGGTGCAGGTGCGGTCGACCCCGCGCAGTTCCACATCGCGCAGCTCAACAAAGGCATGGCCCTCTGACGAAACGTGTTGGAGAGCTGACTTGCCCTTAGGGGCGGTCGCTCGTTCTTTGGTCAAATACACCACACGGAATTTGCAGCTCGCATTCCCAGGCTTAACCTCGACGTCACAGCCTTCCCGACCCAATCCGGCGATCTCCAGGTTGAGCCGGACGGCTTGGATAACCGAATTCGGCGGCGTGGGTTCGGCAGCTGGCTCCGGGCGAATGGTTTCAGTGACAGTTGGCGGCTGATCCTTAACTTGGTCGTCCATCGGGTTCAGGGCCGGCATCGCGTGTCCCACTGCGATCGAAGTTCCCGCGATCAAGGCGAGAGCGGCCATCCATGACCTGGCTCGCATATCGGTTCGACTCCTTCCTGATTATCCCGTGCTCGGCCCATCCAAAGGCCTGGATTCATCTTCCGTGTCTTGACTGGATCGGCGACACGAGTGAGCTGTCGTTCCTTTGACCTTCCTGCGCATAAGCCGCGATCGGCGGCCGGTCGCATTCACACGATCGTCGAATGGCGGCTAGACTTCGGGCAAAACCGGTCTTCTATCGCCCAGCAGGAGGATTGTCCGAGGTGAGCCGCAAGTTACACCGCCAGGGGAATTGACGCAAGGCCAGCAGTCGGTCTCTTCTAGCCGTTGGGTTTGACCTCAAGCTGCGCGTTCGCCTGCGACAACGCCCGGCAAAGCATTACGCCGGCGCGGCTGGCGGAGTCAAAACCGTCCGCCGAACTTGGTTAGGTTGAACATTCAGCTCTCGGGCCGTCACGATCCCTTGAACCACCTGGTCGACCGAAGGCGACATCCAGCTCAGGACCAGCCAGTGCGGGAAAGACCCCCATGGCGATCGTCAAGACCACCAGGGGCACGGCGATGCCGATCTCGCGGAAATCCATGTCGGGAAGGCCCTTCCAGGCCTCGCTTCGGCCCAGGAAGACGCGCTGAATCGTCCAGAGAATGTACCCGGCCGTCAGGATGACCGCCGCGGCGGCCAGGACCGCCAGGATCGGGCTGTAATTGAACGCGGACAAGAACGACGAACACCTCGGCGACGAACCCGCAGAGGCCCGGCAGACCCATCGACCCGAAGAAAATCATGTACGACATGGCCCCATAGAGCGGCATGATGTTGGCGAGTCCGCCCAGCTTGTTCAGATCACGAGTGTGGGCCCGGTCGTAGATGACGCCGACCAGGAAGAACATCCCGGCCGACGTGATCCCGTGGGCCAGCATCATGTACATGGCCCCGTTGACCCCGTAGGCGTAGTAGCGCGGATCGAGCCTGGAACCGTCGGCGGCGAAGATCGCCATGACGGCCATCCCCAGGGTCACGTAGCCCATGTGGCTGACCGAACTATAAGCGACCAGCTTCTTGAAGTCGGTCTGGGCCATGGCGACCAAGGCGCCATAGAGGATGCTGAAGACACCGAGGATGGCAACCCACATCGACCAGTCGTAGGCGCCGGCCGGCGCCAGCGGCCATGCCAGCCGGATCAGGCCGTAGCCGCCGATCTTGAGCAGAATGCCCGCCAGGATCATGCTGATCGGCGTCGGAGCCTCGACGTGCGCATCGGGAAGCCAGGTGTGGAACGGGAAATGACGGCAGCTTGACGATGAAGCCGATGAAAAACAGGATGAACACCCACCACTGAATCGACCGCGGGTAATAGCTGGTCTCACTGGCGATCGTCGTCAACTGGACGATGTCGAACGAATGGCCCGTGAAACCGGGCACGATCACGCCGCTTTGCCAGAAGTAGAGAATCAGGATCGCCACCAGGATGAACACCGAGCCGAAGAGCGTGTAGAGCAGGAACTTGATCGCGGCGTACTCTCGTCTTGGCCCTCCCCAGATCGCGATCAAGAAGTACATCGGCAGCAGCATCACCTCGAAGAAGACGTAAAACAAGAAGAGGTCGAGCGAGATGAACACGCCGATCATGCTGGTGCATAAGAGCAGATAAAGCGCGTAGTAGCCCTTGACCTGCTTGTCGATATTCCACGAGGCCAGGCACGCCAGCACGCTCGACGAGTCCGGTCAGTACGACCAGGCTGAGGCTGATCCCGTCAACACCCAAGTAATACTGAATGTTGAAGTAGGGAATCCAAGCACGCCGGACGACCAGGTCGGTCTCTCCGCCCGTCTCGTCGCCTACGGTGAGCTCGAAATCCGCTCGACTCGACCAGCTTGTTGTTGACGACCCGCTCGCGCAATGACTTTTCCTGGAGACCCTCGCTCAGGTAAACGCCCAGCACGACCAGCGTGATCACGAACGTCAATGAGGTGAAGCCCAGCGCCACCCACTTGACGGACTGCTCGGCCTCTTGGGCAAGATCAGCACGGTCACCAGACCGATCAGGGGAACGAGCCAGAGAGATGTCAGCAGCAGGTTGTCGCTCATGGGGCGGTCACCAATTCAGGGCGGATTTGCCGATCAACTGATGGGGGGTGAAATCCAAGACACAAAGCACCATGTATCCGGGCTAGCCGCGGATCCAGACGAGCACGCCGGCGAACAGGCCGACCAGCCCGACCGCCAGAAACATCAGGTAATTGCGCAGCCGGCCGGTCTGAATCGATCGGCCCCAATCGCCGGCCACATACACGGCCTGGGCCGTCAAGTTGACCAGTCGGTCGACGGCGATCATGTCAAAGAACCTCCGCGCCGGCTCAGGAACTGCGTCGCCGCCGCCGACGCGTTGACCAGGCCATCGATCAAGACCTGGTCGATCTCGCGGCAGAACCGGGCCAGCGCCAGGCACGGCCGGACGAACACGGCCCAGTAGAGCTCGTCGAAGTACCACTTATGCACCAAGAATCGATAAACGCCGCCAAACCGCTCGGCCGTCCGGGCTGCACTGAATCGCGTTGGCACAAAATAAGGGAAGCCGTGCGGAGCATAATAGAGCAATCCCAGCCCAATCCCCGTCAGCATGATCACGAGCGATGCGCCGAACGCATAATAATGATGCATGCGCCTCGATATCGATCGCGCGGTAGGGCTCGCCATATTCGAGCATGTGTTCCAGGGTCGGCGTGCCGAACGGGAGCGGGATGACGTAAAACAGCGTCCAGCCGGCGAAAGATGCTGCAAACGGCCAGGATGATGAGCGGCCAGGTCATGATCGGCTCGCTCTCATGAGCATGGGCGGCCGGATTCAAGTCGTGGCCGTGGCCATGCCCATGGCCGGTGCCGTGGTCCTTATCGAGGGCGTGCTCTTCGTCGTGAACGTGGGAGTGAACGGCCTCGACCTTCGACGGAAATCCGCGCGGCTCGCCGGCGAACGTCAAGAACCACATCCGGAACATGTAAAAGGCCGTCAGCACCGCGCCCACGGCCGGAAAGACAAAGAGCATGAAATGCTCGGGGCTATCGTATGACCCGCGCTAATGCGGCGGCCAGGATCGCGTCTTTCGAGTAAAACCCGCTGAAAAACGGTACACCCGAGATCGCCAGCGTGCCGACGAGCATCGTCCAGCCCGTGATCGGCATCTTCTTGAGCAGACCGCCCAAGGCGGGCATCTCGTAGGTGTGGACGCTGTGATAAACGCTGCCGGCTCCCAAGAATAAAAGGGCTTTGAAAAAAGCATGGGTCAGCAGGTGAAAGAGCCCCGCCGCCCAGCCGCCGACACCCAGGCCGAGCATCATGAAGCCAAGCTGGCTGACCGTCGAATAAGCGAGCACTTTCTTGTAGTCGGTCTGGACCATCGCGATCGTCGCGGCGATAAACAGCGTGATGCCCGCCGGTGTAGGCGATGTAGAGCAGCACGTCATCGGTAAATACGGGAAAAACCCGACCCACCAGATAAACCCCTGCAGCCACCATGGTCGCGGCGTGAATCAAAGCCGAGACCGGCGTCGGACCAGCCATGGCGTCCGGCAACCAGACGTGGAGCGGAAACTGAGCGCTCTTACCTACGCAGCCCGCAAAAATCCCCAGTCCGGCAATCGTCAACATCCAAATGGGAATCTGGCGTGGCTGCCCCGTCGCCTCGTTGATCTTGACCTGATGACGTCGCGGGATCGACGAGCTGAACTAACATCGCCGCCGCTTGGCCGTTCGACGCGATTCAAGTTGCCCGCCGAGCTGCGCAACCCTTGGTTGATTTCTTGAAAGTCGAAAGTGCCCAGGCTGGTCCAGAGCAAGCCCAGGCCCACCAACATGCCGACGTCGCCGATCCGGTTGACGATGAACGCCTTGTTGGCCGCGTCGCTGTTGACCTTCTCCTCGTACCAGAAGCCGATCAGCAAGTACGAACAGACGCCCGACCAGCTCCCAGAAGATGAAGATCATGAAGACGTTGCTCGAGGCAACCAGGCCGAGCATCGAAAAGCAAAAGAGCGACAGGTAAGTGAAAAACCGCGGATAACGCGGGTCGTCGTGCATGTAGCCCATCGAATAGATGTGAATCAAGGTCGCGATGAACGTGACCATGAGAAACATCACGACGGTCAGATTGTCGATCGCTATTCCCAGGGAAACGACCAAGTCGGGCTTGGCTAGCTCGCTGCCTATCTGATCGGCGGTCGCAGCCGCGGCCACCCAGGATCAACCAATCAAACTTGCCCGACCAGACCAAAGGCTTGTGGTGACCTTCGCTTTCGCCGGAGTCGGGCTGTGGTTCGACGGCACCGTGGGTCTCTTCGGCGGCTGCGGCTTCCGCGTTGTGAGCAAACCCCCCACTCTCGATGGCATAATCAAGAAAACCGATCAACGCAAGTACACAAGATAAGCCAATCGCGCCGGTGGCCACGTATGCGTTGTTCCGCTTGAGCTGGCGGATGAAGATTGCCTCGACCGCGAATGCGGCCAGCGGGATCAAGACCGCAATCGCGTAGAGACCGACCTGCCAGCTCATCTCGAATCGTCCCCTGCTTCTATGTCGAATGCCCTATAGCAGGCATTGCTCCCATCGGGCTTGACCGTTGAACGGCGGCATGTCCACGATTCGCCTCTGCCGTTCCGGGCATGACGAACGCGGTCGAACCGCTCGAAATTCGCGTCCCCAATCGACGACACGCCGCGCACGACGGTCCCGCCGACGGGGATAGATCGTGAAATATGGCACAGCTTGCGGCCCTTTGCAAGACCCTGGCGTTACCGCCCGGCCGATCTACAAAATGATCAATAATTCGTCAAACAATCATTAGTTCTTCACGCAATTCTGTTACCCTCTGAGCTAAGGGAGCGGTCGCGCGTTCGACGCAAGCATCGGCCATTTTTGGACTGGCTGCTTCTCACAGCGTGGCTGCTATGTTATGTTCTCGTCACCTCTCCAGACCGTCATGGATTGATTCATCGTGGTCCGACACCTTGGGAGTTTGCTCATGGTCATTCCGCCAGCGCGACGCCGCTCCGCTTTTACATTGATCGAACTGCTAGTCGTCATTGCAATTATCGCGGTCCTGATTGCTCTTTTGCTCCCCGCCGTTCAGTCCGCTCGCGAAGCCGTCGCCGCGCCCAATGCACAAATAACCTCAAGCAGCTTGGCCTTGCCGCCGCCAACTACGAGTCGTCCAACGGATGCTTTCCCGGCGGTTCGTACTCGGGCACGCTCTTTAACCCTCCATGCGTGTACGCTGGGCCTTGCACAACCTACCCCGAAAGCTTCAGTGTGTTCGCTCGAATGCTGCCATACTTCGAGCAGTCTCCTATGTATAATGCGGCGAATTTCAACCTTAACTCCGGCGATCCGTCCAACCTGACCATCGGCGGGGTACAAGTGAACTCGTTGGTTTGTCCAAGCGACCTGCAAAACCAGTCAATAGCCCTGTCTGCGACTCAAACACAGACGAGCACCGCCCCTGGCTGGAGCTGGTATAATATTTACCCGCTGCCCCCAGGCACCTGGACCCAGGCGTTCAGCAGCTACGGCGGAAATGCGGGCACGTTTACATTCGGCTTTTCCAATTTGATGAGCCCCACGATCCTCGCCGCTTACGACGGCACAATCTACAACGATAGCAGTACCCGAATCGCCTCAATTACCGACGGCACAAGCAACACGTTCGCCTTTGCCGAGCGTGCCAAGGGGCACTTATATGTCACCGATCCGTACTACTGCTTGTCGGATTCCCAGTGGAATGTCGGGCGATGGTTCGATACGCTTTTCTCCACGATGTATCCACTCAACCTGGGATTTGGCGTCAATGTTGGGGGACTCGCTTTCGCCAATTACAACTACTACGGGTCGGCAAACGCGGGGAGCTATCATCCCGGGGGTGCCAACTTCGGTTTCTGCGACGGGTCGGTGCGGTTCATCAAGAATTCGATTAGTTCCTGGACGTTCACCCAAGGGAACCAGGATAGCTACCAGGATGGGTTTCCCGACAATACAACCTTCCAGGAGGTCTACAAAGCGGCGCCGTATACAAGGAGTGGCTACTATCTCTCAAAGATTGGCAAGAACGGTGTCGCCGCGCAGCTCGGCGTCTATCAGCAACTCTCGACGCGTGCCGGAGGCGAGGTGATCAGTTCAGACAGCTATTGATTCGTGACCAGTTTTGCGGTCGTCGAAAGCGGCCGGACGGAACGAGTCTCGAGGCTATTGGCCGGGCGTCGATCGACGCCCGGCCTTTCCATTACTTTGACATACGATTCTTTTGAGTAACTTCTCATGCATCGCGCAGTGTTCGGACTTCTCATCTTTCCCATCGGCATACTCTTCGGGTGTGGCGGATCGGCGCCGGAATCGAAATTCACCGCACCTCCCCATGGCGGGAACATCGTTGAACTGCCGGACTCGCAAGGCTTCGTCGAGCTCAAGACCGACCGCGGAACACCGCCAAAAAAGAGTAGCAAAGAAAAGCCCAAGTCACGGATTATCGCCTACTTTTATCAATCAGACGGATCGACCGTCATGAGCCCGGCGCCGACTGAAGTGAAAATCACGCTAGGCGCGGCTGGCAGTGGTACAATCATCAATCTCTCGGGCCGATCGACTGAGTCCGGCGAGTTTGCCTCCGAACCAGGTGACTACCCCGATGAGCTCCGCGGCCAGATCGACTTGCAACTCGGTGGCAAGCCTGTGCAGGCCACTTTTTCGTTTCGGTGAAATTCAATCAAGAATCGATTGGGAGCCCGTGACTCATGCCAACCGTGACCGTCGAGGGTGAGAAGTCGTTCGAGGTCGAAGACGGCAAAAAGCTCGTCCTGGCGATCGAGGATGCCGGCATTGACATCATGCACCGCTGCGGCGGTAACGCCCGCTGCACGACTTGCCGCGTCGAAGTGCTGGCCGGCGATCCGCCGGCAATGGAAGCGACTGAGCGAGATCGGCTGGCCCAAGAAACAAACCTCGAACCCAACACCCGCCTCTCTTGCCAGATCCGCGTCGCTTCCGACCTCTGGGTCAAGGTCGTGAACCGATCTTCCGAGACCGGCATTCCGGCCGGGAATCGTCCACTCGATTGAACTCTGACGAGATCGACCGCGGCGAGGGCCATGTTCGTCGACGAGTCCGCGCCCCGTCGAGTTTATTTCTTCTGCGGTTCTGAGCACTTCTTGCACCGCGCTGATGCTTGCGCACCTGGCCACCACAGCGCGTGCAACGATGATACTTCGCCTGTCGGGTTTTCTTCTTGCGGGGACGGAACGGCAAAGGCCACCTCGGTACAATCAAGGGCTCGAATTCGACGAATACACGTGCCGCGGGAAGTTCCACGTGGTTGACGCACGCGGCAAACGTTCCCACGATCAAGGCTCATAAGTCTACTCGATTCGGGGCTGGTCAGGCCAGAGCAAGCACCAACACGCAAACGAGGTTGCCCCAAGACCTGGGGATCTGCAATCTCAGCAAAGGAGCTACCATGCGAATGCGTCGTCCCTCGATTTGGCGGATCGGTCGTGCCGTCCGAGGTTGTCTGGCCGCGCTTCTGGCGTTGAGCCGCAGGGCAGGGGGCTCTGGCCGGGGTGGACCAATCGGTCGATACCTTGCCGCCAGTGTCGCAGAGGGCGCGGCAGGTCCATGCGTCGGGCATGCTCTTTGACGGCCATAATGACCTCCCTTGGCGGCTTCGCACCGAGGGTGACTTGGCTCTTTCCAAATTCGATCTCTCGCAGCGGCTCGACTCGGGCCAGACCGACATCCCCCGGCTCCGGGAGGGAGGCGTCAAGGCCCAGTTCTGGTCGGTCTATATCCCCAGCGAACATCCCAATCCCGCTCGCACCGTCACCGAACAGATCGACCTGGTCAACCGCATGGTCGACCGCTATCACAACGTCTTCGAGATGGCTTACTACCGCCGATGACGTCGAACGAATCACCACGCAAAGGCAAGATCGCCTCGTTGATCGGCATCGAAGGGGGCGTGGCGATCGAAAACAGCCTGGCCCAGCTTCGTGCCTTTTACACCCTAGGCGCTCGGTACATGACCTTGACTCACAATACGACGCTCGACTGGGCCGACGCCGCCAATGACGCGCCCAAGCACGACGGCCTGACCCCCTTTGGCGAGCGGGTTGTCAAGGAAATGAACCGGCTGGGCATGCTGGTCGATATCTCCCATGTCTCGCCGGCCACCATGGCCGACGCTCTACGCGTCTCCCAGGCCCCGTTGATCGCCAGCCATTCGAGTGCATTTGCCATCTGCCCGTCGCCCCGCAACGTCCCCGACGACATCCTGAAGCAAGTGAAGAAAAACGGCGGCGTGATCATGGTCAACTTCTACTCGGGCTTCGTCGTCCCCGAGTCGGGCAAGAAGATGCGCCAGGTTCAGGGCGGAGATGCGGACCAAGTACCCCGACCGAACGGCGCGTGCCAAGGCCATGGACGAGTGGTTCAAATCAGAAGGAGCCAAGCTGGCAGAGGAACGTATCGCGACGTCGTCGATCACATCGACCATCTGGTCAAGGTCGCCGGAATCGATCATGTCGGCATCGGCTCCGACTTCGACGGCATCACCATGTGGCCGGTTGGCCTGGACGATGTGTCGAGCTATCCGCGATTGACCGAAGAGCTCTTGCGCAGGGGATACACCGAAGCGGATATTCACAAGATTCTGGGTGGCAATGTCTTCGAGTCTTTTCGCCAGGCCGGCGAAGTCGCCAAGCGGCTTGCGGGCAACCACAATGCCGGAAGTCGACGAGATCAAGCCGGAAAAACGCGATGGCTGACAGCTCACAGCGTTTTGAGATATTCGATCAGGTCCATCCGCTCTTCCTCGGACAGCTCGTCGCCGAATGTGTGGCCGCCGTTGCTCATGCCGAAGCGGGCAGTGTCGACGATGAACTTGGCCTGAAACGGCGACCGCCGGGCCGTCGATGCCAGCTCGTCGGCGCTGACTTCGGTGAACTTCCAGCCGACGTGGGCCTTGTCATAATGGGCAAAGTCGGTCGATGGAGGACGGGTGAACCGGGCGGGCCGGCTCGACGACTCGAGCAGGGCGTGCAAGGTCGGCACCGAGCCGTTGTGCAAGTAGGGGGCGGTCGCCCAGATGCCGTCGAGCGGCGGGGCCTGGTAGCCGATGCGTTTGGTGTCGACCGGATGTTCGGCCCCTAACCAGGTCTTGTTGTAATGGGCCACCAGCCGGTCCGACAGGCCCTGCGACCGCGCCGGATCGGTGCCGATCACGTCGAGCGGAACGATCTTGTTGGGATATTTGCCATCCGGACCGTAAGTGCCGTGGCAGCGGACGCAGGTCGATTTGAAGACAGCTTGCCCTCGGGCCGCCTGTGCGGAGTCGATCGGGAACGGATACTTGGGCGGCTCCAGACTCTTGAAGAACGCCTGGATGTCGCGAAAAGCCGGCTCGAGCGCCTTGAGATCGTCGAGCGCTCTTTTCGCCCAGCAGGAACTGCATGTTCGTCCGGACCGAGCGGGCGTCGGTGCGGCCGTCGTAGTACATCGTCCGCTTGCGCTTCAGGTGCCACCAGGGAGGGGTGTCCATCTCGGGGAGGTTGACCGCCAGCGGCAACGGAAACGAACGAACCGAGAGATCGGTGTTGCGCAAGCTCAGAAGCACCGCGGCGATCTGGCCGGCGTTGTTGGTCCCGCGCGACGAGTTGAGCACGAACGTGGAAAGCGGCGGTCGCTTGCCGTCGGCGATCGTCAGCTCGAAGAGAAGCGCCTTCAAGTCGAGCTGGGTGTTCCCCAGGCCGACGTAGCTCTGGCCGCCGATCGAGCCGCCGTGGCAGACCATGCAATCGATCTGCAGGCCGGTCTTCACGCCCCCGGGGCCCAATACCCCGGCGCAGGCCCATCGGCAGCCCGTCGTTGGGAAAGGGTGCGGGATGCAGGCCGTAGCGATAGCGAAACGACCGCGGCGTAGCCCTCTGGGTCGTTCGTCGGGATCGGGAGCCGGCTGATCCCAGAGCCGGGCCGCATTGCGATAGACGGCCTCGGACCACTCGGGCTTCAAGAAGCCCTTCAATGTCAATGCCGCTCGGCCCGCGCTCGGCCGCGGCAATGATCGACGGCGGGCCGCGAGATCCGCCGGACCTTCCCGCCCGGACCGCACCGCCAACGGGCCCGATCAAGATCGCAGGCCGGCACAATCAGCTCCACCACCAACCGCACGCCCGTCGATCGCACCCGACATGGAGCCACCTCGGACGCTTTCTGAATACCTTCGCGGATTCTCCACGGTATCCCTTCTGTTATAAGCGCCGCGGGGCCGAACGGGAATAACCGGCATACTCTCGTCAGGTAAAACCGCAATCGATCGCCCATGTTTAACCGGCAGCGTACGCGGAAATCCTCTTCCTGAACAACCCAGGTGATTGTACGAGAGTCCATCGACACACCTGGACAGTACGCTAAAATCTCGCTAAATGGAGTAGAGGATTCCCGATTCGAGCGGACGCAGGAAACCGCTCGATCCGATGACCGGACCCATCGAAGGAGCGCACCATGGGACCCGCCGAGATTGTTGCCAGCCTGAAGGAGCTTTGCGCCGAGAAGGGGCCGCGGCTGGGCACCGAGGAGATCGTCGCCTGGATCGAGACGGATCGGCGGCTTCGAGACCAACGCCGAGCTGGTCGCCTTTGCCAAGAAGATGAAAGCCGGCAGTACGCCCGGATGCTCGAATATGAAGACGAAGACTCCGGGATGCGGATCAAGCGGCTCTGGAGCTTTCACGACCAGGCTCAGGGACGCCGGTTCTATGCCGACATCCTCGAGCTGCCGGCGGATGAGCGCAAGCGCTTGATCCGCCAGTATGCCCGTTTCCTCAAGCAGATTCGCGCCGTGCGCAAGGCGATGGCCGATTACTTCGCCGGCCAGCGGTTCTTCGACTTCTATTCCGAGCCTGCCGGAAGAGGAAGAGGCCGAGTTCGAGTTCAAGCGCTCCCGCGCGGTCGCATCAGCAAACAGGACGAGCGGCGAGATAGGTGGTTGGCGAACGGGCCTCCATTCGCGTAGAAAATGCGCGTCAACGCAATTTAGGCCCGGCCAGCGGTCCGTTACCCTTGACCGTGCCATTTGCGAGCCGGGAGAATAGACTAACAGGGTCGTTCGTCTCCGCTTCGCGGACGCCGCGAGTACCAATGAATCAAACCCCGGCCAATCCCACGAAGGATCGCCTGCCGATGTCCACGCCTGTCGCCACCGAACCGACGCCAGTCGAGTTCGTCCGTCGACCAGTTCCGCCCGACCGCCCGCCGGCACGGGCCCGACGCTCTGGGCCGGTTTGGCTCGTTCGGCGGCCGGTTCGTGCCCGAAACCTTGATGGACGCGCTCAATCAGCTCGCCGCGGCCTATGAGAAGCCAAGGCCGACCCCGAGTTTCAGGCGCGGCTGGACGGTTATCTGAAGCACTACGTCGGCCGCCCTTCGCCCCTGTTTCACGCCCAGCGGCTGACGAAACACGCCGGAGGCGCCGAGATCTACCTGAAGCGCGAGGATTTGAACCACACCGGTGCGCACAAGATCAACAACGCCATCGGCCAGGTGATGCTGGCGCAGCGGATGAACAAGACCCGCGTGATCGCCGAGACCGGGGCTGGCCAGCACGGCGTCGCCACGGCGACGGCCTGCGCCTTGTTTGGCATCGAGTGCACGGTCTACATGGGTGAAGAAGACATCCGGCGTCAGAAGCTCAACGTCTTCAACATGAGGACGCTGGGGGCGACGGTCGTGCCGGTGACGACCGGCTCGCGGACCTTGCGCGACGCGACCAACGAAGCGATGCGCGACTGGATGGGCTCGTCGCGGACCACGCATTACACGATCGGCAGCGTGGTCGGCCCGCACCCGTTTCCGATGATCGTCCGCGACTTTCAGTCGGTGATCGGCCGGGAGACGAAGGCCCAGTGCCTCGACCAGATCGGCCGGCTGCCCGACGCGGTGGTGGCCTGCGTCGGCGGCGGTTCGAACGCGGCGGGGATGTTCGCCCCGTTCATCGACGACGCCGACGGTCGAGCTGGTCGGCGCCGAGGCGGGCGGCGCGAGGCTCAAAGCCGGCGAGCACGCCGCCAGCCTCTCCAAGGGCCGGCCCGGCATCCTGCACGGCAGCTTCAGCTACGTCTTGCAAGACGACGACGGCCAGACCCTCGACGTCCACTCGATCTCGGCGGGCCTCGATTATCCCGGCGTCGGGCCCGAGCACAGCTTCTGGAAAGACATCGGCCGGGCCCGCTACGAGTCGATCACCGACGCCGAGGCCCTCGACGCCTACAACATCACCGCCAAGCACGAAGGCATCCTCCCCGCGCTCGAGTCGAGCCACGCCCTGGCCCAGGCGTTCAAGGAGGCCCGCCGGCTCGGACCCGGCAAGGTTCTGGTTGTCTGTCTCTCCGGTCGCGGCGACAAAGATGCGTACGAGGTGGCGCGGCTGCGCGGAGAGCCGATTTGACGATGAACCGCATCGACACCCTCTTCTCCCGCCTCCGCATCTGAAAACCGCCGCGCCCTCATGCCGTTTGTGACGGCCGGCGACCCCGATCTGGCGACGACGGCACTGCTTGATCACCGAGCTGGTCAATCGCGGCGCGCATCTGGTCGAGGTCGGGATTCCCTATTCCGACCCGATCGCCGACGGGCCGGTGATCGCCGCCAGCTATCACCGCGCGCTCGAGCGCGGAGGTCAAGGTCGCGCACATCTTTCAGACCCTGCGCACGCTGCGGGCCGAGGGCTCGGCACGGATTCAACGAAACGCCGTTCGTGTCGATGGTCTCGTATGCGATCATCCACCGCATCGGGACCGATCGCTATCCTGAACGACGCGGCCACCGCCGGGACTCGACGGCCTGATCGTTCCCGACCTGCCGGTCGAGGAATCGGCCGCCTTGATGCGAGAAAGCCACCGTGCGCGGGCTCAAGCTGATCCAGCTCATCACGCCCACGACGCCGCGCGAGCGGGCCGTTCGAGATCGCCCGGTCGACCACGGGGTTTGTCTATTATGTCTCGGTCGCGGGGATCACCGGCGAGCGGAAGAGCCTGCCCGCCGACCTGGTCGAAACCGTCGGCTGGCTGCGGACCCAGACCGACTTGCCGATCTGCATCGGCTTCGGGATCAGCGGTCCCGACCAGGTGCGCCAGCTCGCCCCGGTGGCCGACGGCCTGATTGTCGGCAGCGCGATCGTGCGCCGGCTGGCCGAGGCGGTCAACCGGCCCCGTGCCGAGGTCGTCCGCGAGATCGGCCAGTTCGTCGGCGCGCTGGCCCAGGTGCTCGCCGAAACGCGAGACGCGACTTCCGCCTGAGCCAGCGTCCGCGGTAACGTGGTGCGCAGGATCGTCGAACGCGACGGTCACGGTCAGTACGCCGGAACGGCCGACGACAATCGACTTTCCCTGGCGCGAGGCCGCGGATGGACTTCTCGATCCCCGAACGCATGCAAGGCATCCTGGGCGCGATCCGCGAGCTGGTGGTGCGCGAGGTTTATCCCTCTCGAGCCCGCGCTCTTGTCGAAGCCTTTCTCTGAGCTGGTGCCCGACCTGCAGGCGGTCCGCCAGAAGGTCAAGTCGCTGGGCCTCTGGGCACCGCAGATCCCACGGTCGCACGGCGGGCTTGGGCTCAACTGCGTGGAGTACGCCCTGGTCGGCGAAGAGCTCGGCAAGAGCCCGCTCGGCCATTACGTCGTCAACGGCCAGGCACCCGACGCCGGCAACATGGAAATCCTCCGCGAGTTCGGCACCGAAGCCCAGCAAGAGCGCTGGCTGCTGCCCCTTGGTGCGCGGCGATATCCGCAGTTGCTTCGCCATGACCGAGCCCGACCATCCCGGCTCCAACCCGGTCTGGATGGGGACGACGGCGGTGCGCGACGGCGATCATTATGTGATCAACGGCCGCAAGTGGTTTGCCTCGGCGGCCGACGGGGCCAGCTTCGCGATCGTGATGGCCGTGACCGACCCCGACGCCGACCCCTACCGCCGCGCCAGCCTGATCGTCGTTCCCAGCCGACACGCCGGGCTTTCGCCGGGTGCGCAACATCCCCTGCATGGGGCACGCCGGCGACGACTGGGCCAGCCACGCCGAGCTGGTCTTCGACCAATGCCGCGTTCCCCGAGAAAACCTGCTCGGCGAGGAAGGGGCCGGGCTTCGCGATGGCCCAGGCCCGGCTGGGCCCGGGACGAATCCAGCACACGATGCGCTGGATCGGCGTTTGCCGGCGCGCACTCGAGATGATGTGCGACCGGGCCGCCACGCGGCAGCTCGCGCCCGGCGACCCGCTGGGCAGCCGGCAGACCGTGCAGAACTGGATCGCCGAGTCGCGGGCGGCGATCGACGCCGCGCGGCTCTTGGTCCTGCACGCGGCCTGGACCATCGACACCCAGGGCATCGCCGCGGCACGCGAGTCGATCTCGCTCATCAAGTTCCACGTCGCCGGCGTGATGCAGGAGGTCGTCGACCGCGCGATCCAGACCCACGGTGCCCTGGGGATCAGCGACGATACCGTCCTTTCCTGGTTCTACCGGCAAGAGCGCGCAGCCCGCATCTACGACGGGCCCGACGAGGTCCACAAGGCCGTCGTGGCCAAACGCATCTTGAAACAACACGGCATGAACATCGCCCTTGAACTTCCCGGCATTCGATCCCATTCACGAGGTCCGCGATGAGCGGCCCCATCGATGACACCCGTCCCGTGCGCGACGGCGAACAACTCGACGTTGCACGCCTGCGAGACTACCTGGCGACCCACTTGCCCGCAGCCGACGGACCGCTCGAGGTCGAGCAGTTCCCGCACGGCATTCGAACCTGACCTACCTGATCCGCACGGGCGACCAAGAATGGGTCTTGCGCCGGCCTCCCTTTGGCAATCGGGTCAAGACGGCCCACGACATGGGACGCGAGTACCGCATCCTCTCGCGGCTCTGCCATGTCTATGCGCCCGCGCCGGCGCCTGTCCTCTACTGCGAGGACGAGAGCGTTCTCGGAGCCCCGTTTTACCTGATGGAGCGGCGCACAGGAGTCATCCTCCGCGGCAACCCTGCTCCCGACCGCCCGATTCCGCCGGAGCTGGTGACGCCGGCTCTGCGAGACACTTGTCGACAACATGGCCCTCCTGCACGCGCTCGACTACCGCGCCGCCGGGCTGGACGACCTGGGCAAGCCCCAGGGCTACGTCGAGCGCCAGGTGACCGGCTGGACCAAGCGCTACCAGGACGCCCGCACCGACGACGTCCCCGACCTGGAGCGAACGATGGCCTGGCTGGCCGAGAACCGCCCGGCCGAATCGAGCGGCGGCGACCTTGATCCACAACGACTTCAAGTTCGACAACCTCGTGCTCGACCCCGACGACCTGACCCGGATCGTCGCCGTCCTCGACTGGGAGATGGCCACGATCGGCGACCCGCTCATGGACCTGGGCACGACGCTGGCCTACTGGACCGAGCCCAACGATCCCGCGCCGCTGCACCAGTTCATCGTGGGCCCGACGACCCAGCCCGGCAGCCTGAGCCGGCGCGAGCTGGTCGAGCGGTACGGCCAGACCACCGGCCGCGACATCTCGCAACATGCTCTTCTGCTACGTCTGCGGGCTGTTCAAGGTCGCGGTGATCGCCCAGCAGATCTACGCCCGCTATGTCCGCGGCCTGACCCAGGACCCTCGATTCGCCGGCGTTCAACAAAGTCGTGGCCGCGCTCGGCCTGGGTGCGGTCCGGGCGATCGATTCGAAGACGTATTTGACGAGCTCGATGGAGACGATGCACGATGGCACGATCGATCGACTTGACGGGTAAGGTCGCCCTGGTGACCGGCGGCGGACGCGGAATCGGCAAGGCGATCGCCGGCCGGCTCGCCGACGCCGGCGCGTCGGTCGTGATCGCCAGCCGCAAGAAAGAGAACCTCGACGCCGCGGCCGCCGAGCTCAGCCGGTCTGGCCGGCAAGGTCGTCCCGATCGTCTGCCATCTCGGCAAGCTCGACCAGATCGAGGCCCTGGTCAAGGAGACCGAGTCGCAGCTCGGGCCGGTCGACATCCTGGTCAACAACAGCGCGACCAACGTGGGGCAGGGGCCTGCACTCGACGTCACCGACGACATGCTCGACAAGATGATCGAGATCAACATCAAGGCGGCTCTCCGGCTGATCCGGCTGACGGTCCCGAAAATGATCGAGCGCGGCCAAGGGGGCTCGATCATCAACGTCAGCTCGATCTCGGGCCTGCAGCCGCAGCCCGGCGGCCTGCTTTACAGCTTCACCAAGGCGGGCCTGATCATGATGACCCGGTCCTGGGCACGCGAGTTTGGCCAGCACGGCATCCGCGTCAACGCGCTGGCCCCCGGCTTGATCCAGACCGACTTCAGCGCCTACTTCTGGGAAGACGAAGACGCGGCGCCAAGAGTTCGTGAGCGAGCAGCCGATCGGCCGGCTGGGCCAGCCCGAAGACGTCGGCGGCCTGGCACTTTATCTCGCATCCGACGAAGCCTCGTTCGTCACCGGCCAGGTCTTCGTCGTCGACGGTGGGCTGACGGCCTGACGGCGCACGAGCGTGGCGCTCGCTGGGAGCGTTCATTCAGCGGCATACTTTACCATTCGTTAGTCAACAGATGAATCCTCGAGCCGTGGCGGCTGAGACTCCAATTCATGAAGTTAGATAAGGAAACCAGGAAAACAGGAGGGAAGAAAGTTGGCGTTGGAACACGAAGCCTTGACCGAGCGAATCAGATACCATTGTCGTGGATCTCAAGGCGATCAAGAACCTGAACGACATCCACTTTGCGGTGGTTCGCTCGCAACTGAAGGCCGTGGGTACGCAGCACGGTTTACTACTGAACTTCGCCGAGACAACGCTCGAACCCAAGCGAGTCATTGCTTCGTGAGGCTGTTCCTGCTTTCCTGCCTTCCTCATGTCCAATGAGCGTCAGCTTCTGCCCGAGAGCAAACCGATTCGAAGAATCGGCCCAAGTCAGAAATGCGAGAATTTCGCCCGGCTTTCATCAGCCCAGCGTTGGGGTGAGGGGTGCGCGATGCCCGGCCCCGCCACTACCGCGATGCCGGCAACCGCTCACAACGCATTCGGCAAATGCAACCTCCGCCGGCCTCAATCAGTTTCGCAGAGCCGTCGCCAACTCACGCTCGAGCAGCGTGTGTTCCCAGTACCCCCACTCGGCTTTGACTGGCTCGCCATCGGCTTTTCTTTCTGTCGGTTGTCCGGCCGTCGACCGGCCCTCGGGTTTCTCAACGCCCTCTTCCGTCGGATTCCGGGCCTCAATTTCGGCACCACCCTCTTGATCGTGCTCCGGACCAGCCGGATTGGCTTCGTTTGGCGCATTTTCGCATTCGCCAGTGGCTTCGCCGCTTGCAATCGCACGATCGCTATTGGCTTCGTTTGGCGCCAGCGCGGGCTCGACATTTGGTTGAACTGCTGACGTGATGTTGATTTTATCGTTTCTCTCGACGGTAGCGATCGCAGCGGATAGATCGGCCGCAACGGCTGTCGCGAATCCGGAGTTTTCGCCGGCCAGGCGTAGTTTCAGGAGCAGCTCCAGGGTCCGGTTCAAAGCTCGGCCGGACGTCATCTCATACCGCCGTAACAGTTCGCCTGGCGCGGTGTCGTCAAACGCCAATCGGTCGGCCGCCAGCGCCTTGATCTTGTTGTCACGCTCAACAAGAACTCCAAGCTGCGCGGTCAACCCGGCTTTGGCGCGGGCCACGATCTCTTGAAGCATTTCACGTGCTTCGGCCGCGTCTTCGGGCAGGAACATCGTCAGCTTGCGGGCGGCCAACTGGCTGCGGAAAATCACTTCCTCCCGCGTATAGAGCTCGTGGAGAATCTCCAGAAACGGATCGCCGGTGCTGCCGCGGATGACGAAGCAGGCGAGAAAGATCCGGGCGACATCGAGATCGTCGACGGCATCGATGGGCTGCATGCCCAGCAGTCGAATCGCCTTGAGTTTGTCAGGCGAGAGCCAGGCGAGGTCGCATTCCACCAGGGTTTCGAGCTCGGCCCAGCGGTCGAGCATCCACTGGCAGCCGGCTGCGCTTGATTGCAGTCGACGCACAAGTAAAGCAGGCTGATCGGGATCGTCAGGGCTCTCGCAGAAGGACGTGCGTGGAACGGTGTCGCCGTATGAACTCACCTCTCGAACCGGCCGGTGTGGGTAAAAGTTGATCGGGCCGCGATTGTCCCAGAACAGCCGCTTGCCAATTTCGAGGATCTCCTCCGCTCGGAGTTCGGACTCTTCGACCCCGCCCTCGACAATCTGAGTGGTCGTTCGCGCATCCTGGGCACGAGTGACCCGGTCGAGCTGCCACGACAGCCGCACGCCGCGATCCACGAGGTACTGTTCGACCGAGTTGCGTGGCTGCAAGTCCGCTGTCCAATGGTCTTGCCGCTCTTGCAGTGCCGCCGGATCCTCATCGGGCAGAATCGCCCTTTCGGCCCGAAAACCGTGCTTGACGGCGTTGAACCGAGAGCGGTTGCGACCGGCCTCAGTTCGAGGGCCCGTACTCTTCCTCGAATTCTGCCTGTTCGCATTGATTTGAGCGTCGGTGGCCATGATCTTCTCCTTCCTCTTTAAAACCAGGCTGCCCGCCCACCGCAAAGCTGGTGAAAACAGACAGAAGTCTGACGCCTGGGCAGGGCGGCTATAATAAAGAAGATTGTCTGCGACAGGAGAAAATGCGGGCAGAAACCGTGGAATTATTGCTAATGCGAAAGGCATATTTCGGATGAATGATACAACCGGAATATCTGGGAGACCACAATTGTCGCGAACGGGATATATTCGCACGTAAGTTGCTTAATCGTTCGCTTATGCGTGCCGTCGTCTTCTTGGAACCTGTGTCGGGTCCAGATGGTGGTGTACCCGAGTGATAATCGCTCGATTGTTGTGCGGAACAGCGGACGCGGAGCCAATTCAACGGAGTCATTATCTCCGGCCCGTCCGCCGAAATCGTCGCGGCTTTTTTGATCCCATACGCAATAGTGGTTACTATCCTGGCGAAGATACATTCGGATTTCGCCTCGATGACGTGCTCGACCGATTTCCGTGGGACCGGGTGGTGCAGCTCCACTTCGCGGGAGGGCATTGGGATAACGGTTCGCTCATCGACAGCCATGCCCACACAACGCCGCCGGACGTCTGGCGGGTGCTGGAGGCCGCCGTATCGAGGGCTCCGGTGCGCGGAATCATCCTGGAGCGCGACGAGAATCTGCCGCCGTGCGCCGATCTCATCTGCGACCTCGAGCAGGCTCGGAATATCGGGAGGCGGCACGCGCGATGGCTTTAGCCGAAATCCAGAGAGCGCTGCGCGGCTGTACATCGACGCGATGCTGCGGGATCGATTCTTCGCCGCGCCGTTGGTCGTCGGTGCACAACTGGGGCTCAGCGCCGACGACGCGAGGGACCTTGCGCAAATCGCAGGCCGCGAGGTCGACCAGTTCGCCGAGTCGCTTCGGCACAACAGGCGCGACCAGGTGCGCCGGGTTGTCCCGAACGCCGCGCGGTCGATCGGCAAAAGGCGGTTTGCCGATTTATTAGAGCGCTATACCAACGAGTCATCGCCCCGAGGCTCGAAAACCGGCCTCGCCGACGCGGCCGGGTTTGTCGCGGCGGTCCGAAGATGGGCCCAGGATGTCGAACCAGCGTGGGCCATCGACCTTGCCGAATACGAGTTGACTTGGCGGCAGGCCACGCGGTCCGGCCGTGCTCCGATCATGCGGATCTTCCGGTACCCTGTTGGCAGGATGGCAATCGCCAGTCAGTCGGAGCCGATCCTGCCCCGAACGACGCTGGCTATCTGGTGGAGGCCAATCCGGCCCGGACCGGTCCGGCATGTCGTACTATCGATGCCAAGAATTAAATTGTGATGCAAGGAAAATGGGCGCGACAAGAAGCTTGGCGCTCGCCAGTTGGCGGGGGGAACGCGTGCCTAACGATTGCTGATGAAGTCACGCATTCCTTCTGAAAGTCCAAGCATGGTTCTTGCGTGCTATTGTG
This sequence comes from uncultured Isosphaeraceae bacterium, assembly GCA_963850935.1. Taxonomy (GTDB): domain Bacteria; phylum Planctomycetota; class Planctomycetia; order Isosphaerales; family Isosphaeraceae; genus CAWFRS01. The sequence continues at coordinate 42,517 of CAWKNT010000007.1, read as the reverse complement.
GGTATCTGACGCCTCTCAATACTGATGGTATGAATGCTGGCGGCCACGGGCATTGTTCTTGCGGATGGGGGAGAGTGGCTATGACGCAGCAGGTGTTCTTCAAAGCCGTCGGTCCGATCGGCGACACCGACACAAGCTCGCTGCCGGTAAAAGAGATTGGCCCGGCTGTCGGATACTACACGCAATGCCTCGGTTTTTCGCTAGTTTCGAAGGATCGAACGACCGCCAAGTTGAAGCGTGATGATGTGCAGATCGGCCTGGCGGTCAACGGACGAGACCCCGAGCAGGCGAGTTGCTGGTTCTCCGTCAGCGACGTGGATTCCCTATGGCATGAGTTTGACTCCAACGGGATCGAGCCAGGGATCATTGACGAGCAAGAATACGACGGCAAGCCCTACCGCGTTTTCTTCGCGAAGGAGCCGTACGGCGTTTGCTTTTGCTTCACCCAGCCTGCGTGAGTTAGCGCATGAGATGAAGCGGCCTCGTCGATTTACTTCGCAACGTATGCCGAAAAGCCGGAGAGATGCCATGGGTGCCGAGCGAGCGTGGATCCGCAGTTCCGAGCCGATTTTTCCCGTCGCAGACGTAGTCGCAACGGTCCGCTATTACCGGGATGTGCTAGGCTTCGAGAAAGATTGGGTCTGGGGTGAGCCGCCCGATTTCGGCGGTGTCCGATGGGGCAAGGTCGGCGCAATGTTCGCCCTTCAATCAGGCCCAGACTCGAACGTTCACGGCCAGTGGCATTCGTTTTTCGTCGAGGGGATCGACGGGCTCTATAGCTTGCATCGGCGCAACGGTGCTTTGATCTACTCGCCCTTGGAGGCGAAACCCTGGGGTCTGCGTGAATACACAGTCCGAGACCTCAACGGGCATTACCTTCGGTTCGGCCAAAGGGGCTTGGACCGGTCGGCCGGCCAGGAGCCGGCAAGCGATGTTGTGGTGGTTGAGCGATTGCCGACGCCCGAAGAACACCAGCGCCTCGTCCAGGCAGTGGGATGGGCCCATGGCGATCACCTCGATCGGTCCAGAGTCGTCCTATCCGGCGCCCGTTTCGGCGTCGTGGCCGTCGACGGAGAAACGTGCGGTCGGCACTGGGATTGTTCTCGGCGACGGGACCACTTTCGCGTACCTCAAGGACATCGTTGTGCATCCCGAATGGCAGGGCCGTGGCATCGGTACTCGGATCGTCGAGGGCTTGCTCGCCATTATCCGCCGTTCCGCCCGGACGGCATGCTCGTGACGCTTTTCACTGCTCAGCATCTGGCCGAATTCTACGAGCAGTTCGGCTTTGCCGGCCCAGAAAAGCTCTATGGCATGAGTCTAGAGATCGAGTCCACTACACGATCCTGAAGCGCCTCGCGAGAGAATAAGTGCTGCAGTTTTACGGTTGTCATCGCGGACGGATAACGTAGGTCCATTCGCCGTGAATCAGTGCTGATTTCAGATTCGCGTTGACAAATCCAAAATTTTTTGGCCACAGATGCACACGGATACACACAGATCAAGCGAGAACCATAATGGACACGACGGTTGACTTGATCAACGGACTGACTGAGAAAATCATCGGTTGCAGCTTCAAGGTGTTGAACACTCTCGGAACCGGGTTTCTCGAAGAAGTCTATCAGAATGCCCTGGCGCATGAGTTGAGAAAACAGGGTCTCACGGTCGCCCTACGTCATCCGATTCCAGTCTACTATGACGACGTCTTGGTAGGCGACTTCATTGGGGACGTTGTTGTTGAAGGAACAGTCATTGTGGGGCTAAAGGCAACGCAGGACCATCACGAGATCTTTACTGCTCAGTGTCTAAATTATCTAAAAGCAACCGGTTTGCCGATCTGCTTACTGCTCAATTTCGGCAAGCCACAGCTGGATATCAATCGCTACGCGCATTCGAGCATTTCAAAATGATGAAGAGCTATTCCTGATTATCTGCGTGAATCTGTGTGCATCTGTGGCTCATTAAGCGAGGTTTACGCGCCGTGCTGTTTTGCTGATCGGACCAGCCTTCGTCTTGGGCGGGAATGAGCTCCTAATCGTAATCTTCATCTTCCTCTTAATCATGGTCCTAATCACAATCTTCATAATTAATCTTGCTCGTACTGTTCTTAGGACGTCGTCTTGGGGGCCGCTGCCCGATTCCTTCACCGCCCCAGCTGGGCATATCCCCTTCCCTCTTTTTTATTCGACGAACGCGACAATCGCGTCGCCGAGCCGGAACCGCGTGACTCCCGCTCCAACGTCAACCACATCGCCCGCGATGTCGCCGCCCGGGATATAGGGGAAGCCGAGCCGAACGACCATCCGCAGGTCGCCGCGACGGATCTTCCAATCCACCGGGTTAACCCCCGCCGCACGGACGCGCACGAGCATTTCGCCGGCCCCCGGCTTGGGATCGGGGAGTTCGCGAAGCAAAAGTTGATCCGGACCGCCGTAGCCTTCGATCACAATCGCTTTCATATCACCGACCCCCAGTAGACTCGTGCTCGCCACTCCCGCTGGAAATCGCATATCTCGATCGTAGGCACGCCCGCACTGCGCTCGTGAAGACCATGGACGAACGAGAAGGACATGCGTCGCGCAAACGATAACGCCTGTACTATCGATCGGATGGGCAACCAAGCGGCGCACGCAATCCATCGTGCGATCGCCAGATCGATTCATCAGCGACTGGCGTGGGGAACATCACCGATCGCATCGCTTTGCGCGACCGCTGATCCCGTCGTCTCATTCGCACATCGTGTACTTCCAGCTCTATGTGCGGCCGCTGCCGGAAGCGGATGAAAGCGGTACGTCCGGAGGGCCAAGCCTAATTACCCCCACGCAGCAGATCGGCCGCGCGATAGCCCTCGTTCGTGACCCTGTAGATCTCTCCCTTGTACCCATTATCTTCAATGAATCCGAGTTGCTCCAACTCCCTAATCGCTGCCTCCCACCGAGCTTCGGATCGGGGATTGCTGTTTTCCAAGAGTTGCTTACCATTGGTCTGGACGCTCAACCCGCCCAAATGATGAACACGCATCACGATTCCACGTGGATCGGTTGCAGCCTCTACCAACAGCGTTCTAGCCTCATCACCCAAATGCAGCTCTTCCGTTCCGCTCGCATCGATGTCCGGTCTGGCATCATCCAAGTGAAATCCTGCAGTGGTGAGTTTGTATTCGGTACAATGATTATCTAATTTCATCGTATCGCGAATCAAACCGCGGCTTTCCAGCTCGTCGATAGCTTCATCCCAACGAGCTATGGACCGGACATCTTGATTCTCGATGAGCTGCTTGTCATTGACATGCAGTTCTATGCCTTCCGCGTAGTCAGTCCGGAGCAACGTACCTTGACTGTCTTCTATGAGTTCCCGCAGCAAAGTCGCCGCCGCATCGCTCAGCGACGGACTGTCCAACTGTTGCGAGAGTAGATATGCCGCCTCGACGTCGGCAACTGATGGTACACAGCGAACCTCATTCATCGTTTGAATGAACTGACGGCGGAACTTCTCTCGAAAATCGTCGGCCGATTCGTAGGACTCGACTAATCCGCCTTGTCGACAGGCCGCTCTAAACTCTTTCAACGCGGAGTGCTGCTGCTCATCGATGCGATCAGGGGCTATGGGTCTAGAGGAAAAATAAAGCATAGCACGCTTGCCGGCCTTTAAGTGCTCTTCAATCTCTTCCACGGTGCCGCTTACCGCCCTACCCGTCGGGGTCCCGATTCGCGTCCAGAAAATCCCTACAAGCAGGTCACAATCACCAAGAATCTGCTCGTTGATGATTGCTTGCGGCCGATCGCCCATTTCCGGCTTAGAGTGCGTGTCCCGACCAACCGGCAACGCAATCAACTTCTTCTCTTCGCCATGAACCGCGTTCCAATACTCGATTACTTCCCGAGCGATTTCGCGCTCTTCGACGACGTCGCCTGGAGAAGCAATCATCACTTTCACCACACTGGCTAGGAACGCCATTGAATTGCTCCGATTAAGACTGAACATTTATATAATTATTACTTATTTGAGTACGATTTAACGTCATCGACTATTCTAAAAATCCGCCCTCCGGCTCGAAACTCGCCAATCAAACTCGCCTCACGTTCCCATTTTGGAATCAACGAATGGCCTCAGAAACAGCAGGGATCACGTCGCTTTGCGCGTCCGCACACCCGGTCTTCTCAATCGCTCATTGAATGCATTTTCACCTCGATTAAGGTGCCGACTGTCTCGTGATTATTGAGGTCCCGGAAACCGCTCGATCGTCTTGCGATACGGTTCGCCCGGAAAAAGCTGTTCCCACTCCTGCTGTGTGAAGTTCCGCCCGACGGCCCTTTCGCCTTGTCTGACGAGTTCTTCGATCGTTAACGGCCAAAGCCGCGCTGTTTTGTCATTGCGGCCGGTGACGAGCCACCTGCCGTCGGAGCTTATGGCGACAGCCTTTACAGAGCCATCGTGCCCTTTCAAAACACGCGGTGTTTTCTGGCTCCTCAGCGCTCAAATCCCAGAGCCCGGCGGTGTTGTCACCGCTCCCCGTGACGAGCCACCGGCTGTCAGCGCTGATCGCGACGGCGTTGACAGGTTCGTTGTGCCCTTTTAAAACGCGGCACGGTCTTCTCCGGCTCATGGGCTTCAAATCCCGAAGCCGGGCGGTGTTGTCATAGCTCCCCGTGACAAGCCACCGGCCGTCGAAGCTGATGGCGACGGCATTGACAAAGTCTTCGTGCCCTTTCAAAACGCACGGTCTTCTCCAGCTCTTGGGCACTCAAATCCCAAAGCCGCGCGGTTTTATCCCAGCTCCCTGTGACGAGCCACCGGTTGTCAGGGCTCATGGCAACAACGGCTACCGCATCTTCATGCCCGCACAACGCAATACCGCCCAAGTTTTGCACTGAATCGCGAAGTCTCTGCTCTGCGGAAACTGAGAGTGCACCTGGCTTTGTTTGACAAACTGCCATTGCCTCGAACGCCAGTAGAACGCTGCGCTGCGGGAAGGAGTTGCGAAGGGCCGCCGATTGAGCAGCCAGGCTCAAAGACAGATTATGAAGAGCCTTGACCTCGTTCGTTCGCGCCTGATCCGCTTTGTCCTCTGCTTCGGAGGCGTTTTTGTCAGCCAATGTCTTCTGGTTATCCGCTTCAACCGCATTCTTGTCTGCGACCCGCGATTGCCATAACGCCACGCTCGCGGCGGCGAGCTCGCGGCCGCCGTAAGGCCGAGTAGAAACTGGCTCCGTCGACGCTCCGACCGCCGTTTCGCTGCCTGTCGAAGTAGGCCGGCTTTGATGAACTCACGCTCTGGATCGTCCAGGTCCTGCAGTCGCTCGGTCAACCAGCGCTGTGCTTCGGCTAGCTGGCCGCCGCGGAGCAGTGCGGCCGGATCGCGTTTCTGCGTGAACCATGCCTCCACGAGCGGTTCCAGGCGTTTCCTCCAGGTCAGGAATCCGCGGCATCTATTGACCCAACCTTGCGATCGCTTCCAATGACGGATCAAGGCTTCGTGGGCGACTTCCAACATCTCCGTGCTCTCGTCGGAGTTGGTGACCAGAATCACGCGGTCGCGAGTCGATCGATCAGAGGCCGAGCGTCCTCACCGACAGTCGTCATCGTAGCGCGGCGACGCGTGTCCTCGGATTCCTCGCCCGCGCCTAACGAGTTGGATGAAGAGCTTGGGGAGGCGTTCCTTGTCGCCTTTCGAAAGCCGCGTGTACACCGCTTCGGCGACAGTCGCGATCGAACCCTCGACCCCTCCCATCTCGTCATACGCCTCGTTGGTCAGAACCGCACCGCGCCGCTGATTCCATAACTGTTCGAGCAAAAACGATAATAACGGCAATCGTCCCGGCGCGTGGCCAACGTCGTGGAGGATTCGTGCTTGGAGACCCGGTTCGAACTTGAGTCCCACCTTCGCTGCCGGGCCCTCGGATATTCATTGATGTCACAATAGACTATGCTACGCGACCCATTCGACCGATGGGAGCGGGTTTGGCATGAGTTGCCTGGACATCATTCCCGTGGATCAGCTATGTTAAAAGTCCCCCCGACGCGGCCGTCAGGGCCGAGACGAGAGAGCCGGAGCGGAGCCGCCCGATGAGCGAAGCGCGCGACCCACGAGCGGGCGACACGATCTCGATCCCGCCCGACAGCTCCCACGACGAGACGATCACGGGCGACTCGGCGGCCCCTACGACCGGACTGAGCGCGCCGCCCTCGGCGCCGACCCTGGACCTGAATCCAGGCGAGCGCGGCCCGGCCGTCGCCGAGACGATGGTCGCGCCGTCGCCCAGCATGAACGAGACCGTGGATATGCCGTCGCCCAGCATGGGCGAAACGCTCGACACGCCCTCTTCGGTCGGCTCGAAGATTGACCAGCGGAAGTTCCTCGACGGACGCAGAATCCGGGGCGATCGACGTCTTCGCAGGGCGACGAAACGACGGACGAAGCACTCGGCTACGCCAGTCCCGGCGAGCGGCCAGCGGTCGAGGCCCGGTCGGGCTGGCCGTGCCGGGCTACGAGATCATCGCGGAGATCGGCCGAGGCGGCATGGGCGTCGTCTACAAAGCCAGGCACGTCCGGCTGGATCGCCTGGTCGCGCTCAAGATGATCCTGGCCGGGGCGCACGCCTCGGCCGACCAGATCGCTCGATTCCACATCGAGGCCCGCGCCGTCGCCCAGATCCAGCACCCGGGGATCGTCCAGATCCACGAAGACGGCGACCACGAGGGCCTGCCGTACTTCTCCCTGGAATTCGTCCCCGGGGGCAGCCTCGCCCAGCTCCATCGGCGGCAAGCCGCAGCCGCCGCGAGCGGCGGCGACGATGGTGATGGAGCTCTGTCGCGCGATGGCCGAGGCGCACGCGAGGGGCATCATCCACCGCGACCTGAAACCGGCCAACGTCCTGCTGACGCTCGACGGCAAGCCCAAGATCACCGACTTCGGCCTGGCCAAGCAGATGGAGGGAGACTCCGCAGCAGACCCGCTCCGGCGCCATCATGGGCACCCCTTCCTACATGGCGCCCGAGCAGGCGTGGGGCCAGACCCACGAGATCGGCCCCTTGAGCGACCAGTATTCTCTGGGAGCGATCCTTTACGAGATGCTCGTCGGCCGACCCCCGTTCCAGGGGGCGACCGCGCTCGAGACGCTTGAGCTGGCCCGGAACCAGGAGCCGGTCCCGCCCACGAGGCTCCAGCCCAAGGTGCCGACAGACCTGGAGACGATCTGCCTGAAGGCCCTCCAGAAAGACCCCGCCAAGCGCTTCCCCGACGCCGCCGCGATGGCCGAGGACCTGCGCCGCTTCCTCGACGGCGAGCCGATCGTCGCCCGCCCCGTGGGCACCCCCGAGCGGCTCTGGCGATGGTGTAAGCGCAACCCCCGAGTCGCCGGCCTGGCCGCCGCCGTCGTGCTCATGGGATTCGCGATCACGGTCGGATCGGCGGCCTTCGCCGCGTCGCTGAAGACGCTCAACGGAGAACTCGCCAAGTCGTACAAGCGAGGAAGCAAAGGCTCGCGAAATCGCGCAGACGAACGAACGCAGCGGCGATCGAGGCCAAGAACGAGGCGATCGCGGCCACGAAGGCCGAGGCCCAGGCGCGCGAGAAGGAGAAGCAGGCCCGCGAGAAAGCCGAGGCGCTCGTGCAAGGGGCCTTCGCCCAGAACCGAAACGCGCTCGAGGCCCAAAGAGTGCTCAGCGTCCTGCTTGAACCAGAGGCTGCTCTCGATCCCGGGCACGCAAGGCGTGCGCGAAGAATTGATCAACACGACGCTGACCGGACTCGAGGCCACAATCGCCTCGCTGGAGCAGCTCGGCACGGTGGCCCGCGACAAGGAGGGATTCGCTCTCGGCACTCGGACGCTCGCCGGGATCAACCAGCGCGCGGGCTGATCGCGATGGAATACGGCAAGTACGACGAGACCGCCCGCTACTTCCGCCGCATGGAGGAGCTGGCCGAGCAACTGGCCGCCGCCGACCCCGACGCGCTCGAACCGCTGAAGGTCAAGGCCAGCGTCAAGGCCACCCTCGGCGACTTCCAGATGGACCGGATCGGCGACGCCGAGGCCGCGCTCAAGTTCTTCGACCAGGCCCTCGCCCTTCGCCGGCAATGGCTGGCGCGCGAGCCGTCGAACGACGAGGCGAAGCGCGGCGTGGCCAATATGCTCGGTGCCATCGCCCGCGCCCGGCTGCTACTGGGCGACCCGGCCAAGGCTCGCGACATGTATCGCGAGGAGGTCGCGCTGCGCGACCAGTTCTCTCCCGCCCTGGCCGATCAGGTCGAGGTCCGCCGCGAACGCGCCGGGCTTAGCGACAAGCTCGGCGACCTGAGCGTCTCCCTTGGCGACCCGAAGGCCGCCCGCGAGCATTTCCAGCAGGCGCTCGAGCTCCGCAAGGAAATCGCCGCGCAGAACCCCGACGAGACCCAGGCCCAGCGCGACGTGCTTCTGTCGCTCGAGAAGCTCGGCACCCACGAGCTGATCTACTCGCGTGACCCGAAGATCGCCCGCCAGTATTACCAGGAGGCCCTGGACGGGTTTCTCGAGCGGCTCGAAGGCCGAGCCGGCATCGGTGCGGGCCAAGATGGACGTCGCCCTCGCGCATTACTACGTCGCCACGGCCGACCTTCGCGCGGGGGACCGCGACTCCGCGATGGCCCATTACCGCGAGTGCCGCGACATCCGCGAAGAGCTGGCCAAGGACCCGAAGGCCAAGCTCAGCTCGCTGGACCTGATGCTCGCCCTGGCCAGGACCGGCGACCACGACAGGGCCTCGGAGATCGCCGAGGCAATGATCAAGGAGCCTCCCCTCGACGCCCGCATCTACTTCCACTCCGCCTGCGGATTCGCCCTCTCGGCCGGTGCCGCTGCCTCGTTGCCTCCCTCCGCGGAGTCGACCCGACTGGTCCGCCACTACACCGACCGCGCCTTGGACGCCCTTCGCCTCGCCCTGAAAGCGCGGCTGGAAGAGCACCGAGGAGGTCGCGACCGACCCCGACCTCGACCCGATCCGCGCCGATCCCGAGTTCGTGGCCTTGCTCGATGAGTTCCGGAAGGCGGGGCCGTGACGGCTGACCGGCCAACGCGGATGCGGGGCCTGGCAACCTCCCTTGCGCAGAAGTGAGTACCGGATAAAGAATTACGTCGTTTTCTCCAACTCGTTTCATCCCCTGGATTGCCCCAAGCGAGTGATTCTACTTGCACTCGGCCACGCGGCGGTCGACGGCCAAGTGGGTAAGAAATGCCACCACTTCCGGCTCACCCATTTCCTTGGGATGAATCCGTCGGCCGTTGCGATCACGATGAATGCGCTGGAACTCGTCGACCCAGCGTCCGCAGGCCTGGATGGTTCGGGGAGTGGGGGTGGAAGAGTGGCACGACGTTTCAGAACCGGAGCGAATGCGAACTTTGTCCCGAAACCGCGTCGGCGCGCATGTAATATGGTATGGGGACAGTGATGGCGAACGACCCGAGCGACACCCTCCATCTCGTCGAGCGGCTCCGCGCGGGCGACCGGCAGGCGCTCGACCGACCTGTTCCAGCGCCACCGCGATCGGCTGCGCCGCATGGTCGAGTTGCGCATGGATGCACGGCTTCAGGGCCGGGTCGATGCCTCCGATGTGCTTCAGGACGCGTTCCTCGACGCGGCCACCCAACTGGATAACTTTCTCCGTGGCTCTGAGCTGCCGGCGTTCCTCTGGCTGCGGCTGGTCGTCAGCCAGCGGCTCTCGATCTACCACCGGCGGCATTTGGGAACCAAGATGCGGGACGCCGGGCAGGAGGTCTCGCTCTACCGCGACCCCTTGCCCCAGGCCAGCTCGGCCGCCTTGGCCTCGATGCTGCTTGGGCCGACTCACGTCCCCTTCGCACGCAGCCGTCCGGGCCGAGCAAGTACTCCAGGTCCAGGAGGCACTCAACGAGCTCGACCCCCTGGACCGAGAGGTCGTCGCGCTGCGACACTTCGAGGAGCTCAGTCGCGCAGAGACGGCGCAGGTGCTGGGGATCACCGAGGAAGCCGGGGCGAAGCGGTACATGCGGGCCCTCAGGCGATTCAAGGCGATCCTGGCAGTGCAACCCGGAGGGCTTGGAGGACCTTTGATCCATGGCGGTCGACGACGTCGGAACGAGACGACCTGCTTGATCGACTCGGCGAAGAGTTTGCCGCCCGGTTCCGGCGCGGAGAGCAGCCCTCGCTGAAGGATTATGCGGACCGTTACCCGGAGCTGGCCGACGAGATCCGCGAGCTGTTCCCGGCGATGGTCAAGGTCGAGCAGGTCAAAGAGATCTGCCAAGACTGGGACGAGGCCGAGCGGGCCGATGCTCGCGCCGCCTCCTCGCAGGTGGGCGACTACCGGATCATCCGGGAGATCGGCCGCGGTGGCATGGGAGTGGTCTACGAGGCCGAGCAGGTCTCGCTCGGCCGCCGGGTGGCCCTGAAGGTCCTGCCGTGGCAGTCGGCCGCGGACGGCACGACGCTGGAGCGGTTCCGCCGCGAGGCCCGCGCCTCGGCCCGGCTGCATCACACCAACATCGTGCCGGTTTTCGAGGTCGGCCAGGACGGGCGAGTCCAGCTACTACGCGATGCAGTTCATCCAGGGCCAGAGCCTGGACGCGGTGATCGACGAGCTGCGGCGGCTGCGGGGCCGATCGCCGTCCGCGGACAACCGGGGCGGCCAGGCCGACCGACGGCACGCCCGGGCAGACCGGACTCGGCGACCCGGGCACGCGACGCACGCTCGTGGCCGGCTGGCGCAATCGCTGCTGACGCGGCCAGTTCGACCAGGGCCCGACCGGTCATGGCCGACGGTGCCCGCAGCCGCAGTCCCCGACGTCAGCGCCTGGCTCGGCCGGCCGAGCCCGCCGGCACGACAGCGCCGGATACCTCGGCCGTGATGCCGGGCGGGGCCCAGCTCTCGTCGGTCGAATCGCGGCACCGGGCGTTCCACCGCGGGGTGGCCCACATCGGCCGGCAGGCCGCCTCGGCCCTGGCCCACGCCCATGCCCGCGGCATCGTCCACCGCGACATCAAGCCGTCGAACCTGCTGCTCGACACCGAGGGCGTGGTCTGGGTCAGCGACTTCGGCCTGGCGAAGGTCGACGACGACGACCTGACCCGGACCGGCGACATCCTGGGCACGCTCCGCTACATGGCCCCCGAGCGGTTCCGCGGCCGGCGGCGACGCCCGGGCCGACCTCTACTCGCTGGGCTTGACCCTCTACGAGCTGCTGGTGCTGCGGCCGGCCTTCGACTCGCCCGACCGGGTGGCGCTCTCCGAGCAGATCAAGTCCGTCGACCCGCCCCGGCCGCGCTCGATCGACCCGCGCGTCCCGCGCGACCTGGAGACGATCGTCCTCAAGGCGATCGAGAAGGACCCGAGGCGCCGCTACGCCTCGGCCGAGGCGATGGCCGAGGACCTGCGGCGGTTCCTCGACGATGAGCCGATCCTGGCACGGCGGGTCGGGGCCGCCGAGCGGTACCTCCGCTGGGCCCGGCGCAACCCGGCGATCGCGATCCTCGGGGGCATGCTGACGGCGGTGCTGGTCGGGGCGACGATCGCCTCGGTGGTCGTCGCCGGGCGGATGGCGGCGCTGGCCGTGGTGAATGAGGGCGCGAAGCTGATCGCCGAGGCACAGCAGCAGGCCGTGGCCGGCCGCGCGAGGCCGAGCACCAGCGCGAGCTGGCCGAGCAGCATCAAAGCAGGCCGAGGCCGAGCGCCGCGAGGCCGACCGCCAGCGCGAGCGGGCCGAGCAGCACCTCTACATCGCCCGGATCGGCCAGGCCGAGAGCGCCCTCCGCCTGTACGACTCCGCCACGGCCCGCGGCCTGCTGGACCTGTGCCGCCCCGGAGCCCGGCGAGCCGGACCGCCGCGGCTGGGAGTGGTCCTACCTCGACCAGTGGTGCCGCCCCGAGCTGAGGACCATCTCCCTGCCCACCGCCGCCCAGTCGCATTGCGTCGCCGTGAGCCCCGACGGCCGCCTCCTGGCGGTCGGCTGCTGGGACCCCGATCGCCGTGAACGCCGACGAGTCTCCCGCCCGTCCCGGCCTACCTGATCAGCCTGCCCGATGGCCGGGTCCGGCACGAGCTGCATCGGGCACAAGCAGTTCGTCCACGCCGTCGCCTTCCGGCCCGATGGGAAGTGCCTGGCGACCCTCGGGGACGAGGGGACGATCCGGGTCTGGGACACCGGCAGCGGGCGGCCGCTCCAGGACCATCAGCCTGAGCACACGCGAGTGGTCGAGTCGCGGGAGATCCGGCTGAGCTGGAGCCCGGACGGCCGGCGGCTCGCCAGCACCGACGGCAGACGGCCCCGTCCGGATCTGGGATCCCGAGACCGGACGGGAGACGGCCCGGATCGCCCAGAAAGCCCGATCCGTGGCCTGGAGCCCGGACGGGACCCGGATCGCCCTGGACGCCCGGTGACCTCGGGCTGGAGGTCCGCCCCTGGGACGCCCGGGCCGACCGGCTGCACGAGCCTGTCCTCAGGCAACCGGGCTCGGTCGAACACGCTCTGCTGGTCGCCCGACGGCCGCCGGCTGGCCGCCACCTGGACTCTTACAGACGGTGGCTCGCCCAAGTGGCGGCTGACCGTCTGGGACGCGACGAGCGGCGAGGAGGTGTGTTCCGGGTAGGCAATCCTGCGTGCCTGGAGTCGATCGCCTTCAGCCCCGACGGCACGCGGGTGGCGACGGGCGGCAAGGAGGAGATCGTGCGGGTGTTCGACGCGGCGGATGGCCGGGAGCACGCCGCCCTGTTCACCGGGGTCTCGAACGTCAGCGGCCTGGCGTTCAGCCCCGATGGCCGCCGGCTCTACGCCGCCGGCTGGGGGATGGGCGGGGTCAAGGTCTTCGACCCGGCCCGCGATCCCCGCGGCCGGCGCATGTCCGCGACTGGTGAACCAGCTCGCGGCCCTGACCTTCGATCGCGAGGGCCTCCGGGTCCTCGGCGATCGACTGGGAGCGGCGGCATGCTGGCCTCCGCCGACCCGGTCGATGGCACCGTACGGATCGAGCGGATCCTCCCCGTGACGGACATCCGGCGTCTGGCCCCGCGGGGACTTCGCCTTCAGTCGCGACGGCCGGCGGCTGGCGGCGCCGACGCGACGGGACCGGACGGTCGTCGGGGTCTGGGACGTGGCCCTCGGGCGGCCGGTCGCCATGCTGCGGGGATCGGCCGGGCCGGTCACGGCCGTCGCGTTCCGCCCCGACGGCCGGTCGCTGGCGATCCGCGGCGGCCGGCGGGCCGAAGGGGCGGCCGATCGTGACCCTCTGGCACCTGGCCTCGGGCCGGGCGATCCGGACCTTCGAGGCGGGGCCGGACCCGGTCGAGGCCCTCGCCTTCAGCGGCGACGGCCGCAGGCTCGCGGCGGGCGGCGGGTACGAGCGCAGGATGCCCGGGCTGGGTCACCGCCTGGGACGCGGAGACCGGGGCCGTGCTCGGGACCCTGGACCGCGTGGGACTGGTCATGTCCCTGGCGTTCCACCCGGATGGTGCCCGGCTCGCCGTCGCCGATTACGGCGAGAGCGAAGGTCCACCTCTGGGACCTCGCCGCGGGCACTCTGATCACCAATCCGGGGCCGAGGGCCGTCAGTTGCGTCGGGTTCACCCCGGACGGGAAGCGGCTGGCGGCGCTGGGGTACGACGGCAACGTCCACCTCGCCGACGCCCGGACCGGCGACGAGGTGCTGGTGCTCCGCGGCTCCGGCCCGCCCCCCGGCGGCGGCGGCTACACGCCCCGGATGGCCTTCAGCCCCGACGGCTCCCGGATCGCCGCCAACGCCGCGGACGGTCTCGCTGAACCTCTGGGACCTCGGGCCGGCAGTCGGGCCTGGCGGTCGAACCCGGGGCCGGCGACGTCGCGGGCTGGCTGCGCCGCAGCCGCGCCCTGGCCGAGCGGGGCGACGCCGCGGACGCCGAGGCCGCCTTCGCGCGCGCGCACGAGACATCCAGGGCGGCGACCCGTCCCCCTGGATCGAGCACGCCGTGGCTCTATCGCCGCGGCGACTCTGCACGGGCACGGGACGCCCTGGCGCGGGCCATGGAGGCCCTGCCCGACGACCCCGGCGCGATGGATCGACCTCGGCCGGTTGCTCGGGCGCGTCGGCTGGACGGAGGAGTCGGCGACGGTCCTGGCGAAGGCCCGGTCGCTCTGTCGAGCGGCGGCTCTCCCGCGCGCCCGACGACGAGGCGGCCGCCGCGGCCCTGGCCGAGCTGCTCCCGGATGCCGACGAATCACGGGGCTGGACCATCCTCCAGCCCGACGTGATGACCTCCGCCGCAGGCGCCACGCTGACCCGGCTGCCCGACGGCTCGGTCCTGGCCGGCGGCCGGAATCCTGCCGTCGACACCTACACGGTCGAGGCCGTGACCACCCTGGCCGGGATCACCGGATTGCGGCTCGAAGCCATCCCCGACCCGAGCCTGCCGCACCACGGGCTCCGGCCGGGATCCGATCAGCGGCAACTTCCATCTGGACGCGATCCGCTTGAGCATCAGCCACCGAGCCAGGGGGCCCCGGTCCCGGTCCGCCTGTCCCGGGCCTGCGCCGACCACTCGGATCCAAGGCCGGGCTTCACGGGCGTGAGCGGCACCCTCGATACCGACCCGTCCACCGCCTGGTCGATCTGGCCGCAGATGGGCCGACCTCACTGGGCCGTCTTCCAGACCGCCCGACCCATCGGGACGGGTGCCGGCACCAGGTTGCGGGTGGAGCTGGCCTCCCAGACGAGGCACCTAGCACAGCGTTCTCGGCCGGTTCCGCCTGTCGGTCACGAACCGGCCGTTCCCGTTCTTCGAACCGAGCTTGACGAGGCTCAAGGCCGACGCGACAGCGGAACGGCCTGACGCGACTCGGGGCGGCCTACTTCCTCCTCGGCGACTGGGCGTCGGCCGCCGCCGTCCTGGAACGGGCCGCCGCCCGGCCCGACGCGTCGGCCCTCGACGGGTTCCTGCTGGCCCTGGCCCGCCATCACCTGGGCCGGCTCGACGAGGCCCGGAGCGACTGCGACCGCGCCCTCGAGCGGCTGAGGACCGAGCCGGCCGAGGACGAGACCCGCGACGTGGCCGTCGAGGCGCTCATGACCATCCGGGGCCTGAGCGTCGACGAGGCCGAGTCGCTCGTGCTCGACGCCGCATTCCCCGCGAATCCAATCGCTCGTTGAAGCTGTACGTTCAGTCGGACCTTCTGTGGTGTCGCTGCGCTCCACCACAGGCACGCATTCGACTCAGTCGCGATCATATGCGGGTTCGTTTGCGCGCCTGGGTCGGCACGCCATGAATACGTTACGGATACGTCGTCTGACGTCGATGCCGTCTCACTCGCGCCTACGCCTTCGACGCGTTTGCCGGCACAGGGCGAATCTCTGTGTGCCTGGGGCGGAACGCCCCAGAGGTACGCCCCAGAGCCATCGTTCGCGGGTGTGTCGTCGCTGTCGTTCCAATGTAGCCGCGCGATTCCGTGCCATGCCAATCTTCGGAATTCCGATCTTTTTCCGAAAAGCGCTGTCCCGAAATGCCCTTGCCGCGCATGTCTTCTAGTAGCGGCGGTGTTTCACGGAGGTTGAGCAAAAAGTCACAGGGATTCTCGAAACCGCTCGCTGCACAGACTGTCCTTTGAGTATCCCACAACGGCTCGTCCCTAAAGGCCGTTGGCAGCGGCGCGTGTGCGGCTTGGCGCCCCAGATTTATCGTGCACGGCGCGTGATATCTCCGCGCCGTCCTTCGCGACGGCAATGCTTTGCGGCACGTCGCCCGCGCAACCCGAACGCGCTGGATTGGAATTGACCACGGCACCGTCGATCCGTTGCCGACGCTGACGAGATCACTCCGACAAGCGCCGGAGGAATGCACGACGGGCCCGCGCATTTCCAGCCGAATCCGGGCGGATCGATCGTTGACGACTTGCGGCATGGGTGATCGCGCCGCCGGAGTGATCGATTATCTCTCAACGAGGAAACAAAATCATGTCATTATTTGACGTTGCCTCCGATTTGAAGCCCAACCCCGACGAATCCGCGGCCCTCGCACCCGAACCACTGAGATCTTCTTGCAGCGAAGGCTTCCCCGATCTGCTCCGCGGGCTGGGCATCTCGCTTTTAGTCACCACCTATCAGGCTGGCAAGCTCGTCATTGTCCGCGAGCAAGACGGTCGCGTGAATACCCACTTCAGGAGCTTCGCGCGGCCGATGGGACTAGCCGTGGGCCACTCGGCCGAGCGCGTGGCGATTGGGACATCGCTTCAGGTCTGGGAGTTCCACGACGTGCCCGAGGTCGCTGCTCGGCTTCTTCCGGTGGGTACCCATGACGCGTGCTTCCTGCCCCGCTCGAGTCACGTCACTGGCGACGTCGAGATCCACGAGATGGCCTACGGTCGCGGAAACGAGCTTTGGTTCGTCAACACCCGCTTTTCGTGCTTAGCGACAATCGACCCGTCGTCCAGCTTCGCCCCGAGGTGGCGGCCGCCGTTTATCTCCAAGCTGGAACCGTCAGACCGCTGCCACTTGAACGGACTGGCGATGGAAGACGGCTCACCGCGCTACGTCACAGCCTTGGGCACGACCGACGTGATGGGCGGCTGGCGGTCGAATAAGGCCTCGGGTGGCGTACTGATCGACGTGCCCTCGGGCGAGGTCATCGTGCAGGGCTTGTCGATGCCCCACTCGCCGCGGGTCCACGGTGGGCGACTCTGGGCATGCGAGTCGGGCGCTGGCACGCTCGGCATGGTCGACCCAGCTGCTGGGAAATATGAGGCCGTCGCGGCCGTCCCCGGTTTCACCCGCGGGCTCGCCTTCGCCGGGCGATTCGCTTTCGTGGGGCTATCGCAAGTCCGCGAGTCGGCGATCTTCAGCGGAATCCCGATCACCGAGCGGCTCAAAGCTGAGGAGCGTACCTGCGGGGTCGCGGTAGTCGACCTCACTACCGGGAGGTTTGCGGGGCTCCTGCGGTTCGAGGAGGCGGTGCAAGAGGTCTTTGCCGTGGCAATACTGCCGCGCCGCTTTCCTGAGCTGGTTAACGACGACAAGACTTTGCTCTCCAGCTCATTTGTCGTCCCGACAGAATCTTTGCTCGACGTCGCCGAGACAGTCCGGCCCCGGCTGGCAATCCCGGCCTAACCCAAACCTGATGCATCCGAGCTGATGTTGCAGGGGAGCGCCTCGATCACTGGCGGCGCGTTGGCATTGGACGGGGCCGAAGCCACTGTTTCGCCCCAGACGACTGGCATCGCGGGCGGCCCGGCGTTGGATGTGGCTGGGCTTACACCCGCAACCACCGGGCCGTCGCCGGCAAATCCCGGCACTAGCACTCGCCGCGGCGCAGCCCAGCCCGCCGCGACCCCGGTAGTCGTATCATACGGGTCTGGGCCGGTGAACCAGCCCAACGGATCGGAGGACAACGACTCGTCATTCTTCCTGGACTCGGAAGCCTTGGCCGACGTGGCGGTGAGCCTGGTCAGGGACCAAATCGACAGTGTCCAGCTCGCCACCAGGGCAAGCGCCTGACCCGACCGCTGGAGCCGGTCGCGTGCCACCCGGGCTCAAGCGCAAGACAGCCGTTCCCGGTGCGCGCGGTGGCCTTCCGCCGGTGGAACGCGTATCCGAGCCCGACAAGAAAACCGCAAAGACTTGTCAAAACTGTCGGCGGCTCGAAGATGCAATCCTCCGGTGCCTGAAGTACCGTGCGCACGTGAAGGTCTATGTTATCGATCGGACAGGTTGACCAGGAGCCCAGCGCCAACCGTCGTCTGATCGATACATCGTTCTATGGTCAATTGGCCTGGAATAATCATGCATCGCGCTGCTTTGCGCGCGCCTCATCCGGGCGTGTCACTCGCGGATTGCATATCCAGCCCCTGATGTGTGTTCCGTACGGGGCACGCGTGCTATTCAGCGTGATTTTTTAGCGTTCGCATCACTTCGTCCGGGGGATGAAACTCGGATTCTACCTTCTCGCCGGCGCGAACCTGTCGGATGCCCTCGAGAACGATTCGGTCGCCCACACCGACTCCTTTCTTGATGACATAGATGTCATCCATTTCGCGCTCGGAGACGATCTCGCGCATGCACGATGTCATCTTTGTCGACGACGTAAACGTACTGCGTGTCGAGAATCTCGAAAACCGACCGTATCGGAATGACGATCGCGCCATGCAACTTTCCGTGGATCAGAATGATGCCGGTCTGACCGTGACGCAGTAGACCGTCCGGGTTCGGAAAATCGGCTCGGAAGGCGATGGTTCCCGTCTCGTTGTTAAATTCGGCGTCGATCGCACTGATCTTGCCGGAATGTGGGAACTTCGTCTCGTTTGCCAGCACGAGTTCGAACTTGTCCTCCTCATGCTGTTTCCGGTTGGCCATGTATTCGAGGTATTGAATCTCGGGTACGTTGAAATAGACTTTCATCACGCCGTTATCGGACAAGGTCGTGAGGACGTCCCCCTCCTTGACGAGGTTGTTGAACTGCTCGTTCAGGCGGCCGACGATGCCGTCGAACGGCGCGATGACGTTGGTCAAGTCCGATTTGGCCTTCGCACTGTCCGCCTTGGCTTTGGGCTTTGCCATGCCGATCTTGAACATCACATCGCCCTTCTTCACCGCCTGGCCGGCCCTGACGGAGATCTCCGCCAGATATCCGGTCTTCAAGGCAGGGATCTTGATGTTGCGCCGCGAGTGAATTTGGCAAACATATGATTTGGTGACAGTGACGTCCATACGCTTAGGGCTAGTGAGCACGATCTTACCATGCCCATGCCCCTGCTTGGTCTGCTCGTTTTGCTTCTGAAAATAAGACTCAAACCGGCCGACGAGATACCCTTTCAGTGGCTCGGCGCATGGCAATCGAACCAGAATCGGCATAAACTTTTGGTGTCTTAAGCAGAGGAAAGCTATCGGTCAGGACCTTCGACAATGCTAGGACGCCGCCAATTGCAAGCGAGAGCACTAGTATGAAGGTCGTGAAGGATCGCCGCCTGGCGAATACGATAAGATGCATAGCGAAACTCCCACATGACTCATGTCCGGCAACAGGTCCAAGCTGTACAACAAATCGAACTGCCGCACGCACGCTCACATCGCGCAGGTTGTCCGCAAGGATGACTTGCGGTGAACACCCGCGGCAGGCGAGCGAGCCTTTCCCCCGCGGAAACGCCGCTTACGGCGCAGAGAAAGGGGCGTGCGCTTTCATCAACAACGCAAGGGGTTCTGCACCAGAGTCAGAAGGGAGATGTAGACACTTTGCGGCGGTGTGATTTGCGAGTGAGTAGGAGAGGCGGGTGAATCAGGCCGCACACCTGGCAGCCCGCAGGGTTTAATATCATCTTCTTGAGATTCGCGATCGTCGTCCTCGACCATGATCGGTCCCAGCGGGGGTGTGGCCGCTGTGATCCCGATGCCAGCTTTGGACACAGACTTGATTCTGACCTGCGGGCAATTTACGAGCGATGCAGACAACAACGCGATGATCGCTGCCAGGACCGCAAACGACGCATCTGCCCAGGTTGCGGTCAGCCGCCCGATGACCATGCCGCTGCCTCCGGGAATAATCTACGCTAAACAGATGATCGTCTTTGGGATCGCGCCAGCCCAGTTTTGATAAGAGCCGCTAATCCGTGGCGATCATGCACGCAGGCTATAGCATATGAGCCTCAATTCCCGTAATTCTTATCGCAAGCCTGCCCTGGGGTCAAGGCGCGGCAGAGGATTTACATCGGAACGGAGCCAGCCTTGACTGGACGTATCTGATTATACTCGCTCACGTTATGATTTGCATCGCTCCGGAGCCAGAGGTTCGACTATGTGAGGTCGCAGCCCGTGTCGGGATCACTGACCGGGCCGCGCCGCACATCGTGGCCGATCTCGCAGAACGAGACTGCCTCTCCTCCCAGATCGGCTTGTGGGTAGGGATGGCCAGTCGCGGTCGATTCCCGCTTCTGGAGATGACCTGGCCGAGTTCAATTCCAATTTCTGGCAACGAGCCCTTTTTTCCGCTGAGCGGAATACGCGGTAGAAAGGATAAAGCCGGTATTTCCCAACAAACTGGCCGGACCGGAGGCGCAGAGAGCTCTCTCGTACAGATTGGTGGAGTCGGTGGCGAAAATCTTGTCGGAAGCATTGAAGGCCAAGTCGAAGATGGTAGGGGAGGCAAAGAGCCCAGGTCGGTGACCGCGCCATTCGTTGGATTGACCTTGAGCAGGTCGCCGTTGATTTCGTACAGGCCCCTTTGATACTTGCGCAAGATTGTTGGTATAGACGCTGGGACCTATGATGACACCGCTGCCGTTCGCGGTGTTAATGGCGTAAAGGTTGTTGTCGAAACCGATGCCCTAAGCCTGTTGAGTGATGGGGTTGATTGCGATGTCCCCCATGTGGACTTTCCTCCAGAAGTAGAGTTGTAAAGACAGAGCGATCGTAACCACCCAACGCGAGTGACAAGCCGTATTCACTCGGTAGTCCAGCGTCCCGGCGCCACGCCGTGGCGTGGTCTCGCGATGACCACATGAAACAAAGCGCTCATCCTGGCGCTGGGCGTGGTTCCCCAAAGTCTCGATGTCACGCGTCAATTTTGCAGCGAATATGTTTCGCTGAGCTCAACGCGTTATCAGGTTCTCTTCTCTTGGTGCTTTTGCGCGACCTCGTCGAGTCGGCGCGAAACCCTACTTTCTCGATTGAGCCCGCCGAAGTTCCGGCTACACGACACTAATCACCCAAGTATCGACAAGACCGAAATGCCGACGGTATTTCGGGACTGCCGTACTCGCCTGGTTCGGCAGTCAAGTTCCGCTCACACGATGTTCGTGCACTGGAGGTTGGGCCTGCCTCGGCCGTCGCTGCTTTGTTGACAGGAACGCTTGCGAATCGCGGGCGCCGAACCGCCCGATGGATCCTTGATCTTCTGGGCCGATCTTATTACAGTTGTAGTAGATTTTCCACCAGCACCCGCCCTCGTGGCCGATCACCGCCGTGTTGCTAATCTCGCGGCAGGTGAGCGGTGAGACAGTGGCTTCGAAATCAGGACAGTTCGATGCACCTCAAATTGCCAGGACCGCGGGTTCGTCTTCGCACTCTGGCCATCCTGGTCGCGGCCTTGGCGGTGATGTTGTGGGCCGGCCTCAACATCTGGAGCCCGACACGCCGTTTGGGACGCCTGTTGCAGGCCGATCAGCCCGTTTTCGTCCGTCGAGAGGCCGCGTCGTCTCTGGGGCGTGACATTCCCTTCTGGGAAGTTGATCGGGCGTTAGCCTGCTGATCAGCGCCCTCGACGATCCGAGTTCTCGGGTGCGCGAATATGCCGGGGTCGGGTTGGCCGAACTCGGGCCGCGCGCCGAAAGGGCTGCCACCAAACTTATCGCCGTCCTCAACGACGAAGACCGTTTCGTGCGCTTCTCGGCCGCACGTACGTTGGGCTTTATTATCGATGCGGGGTCGGCGAAGCGTAACGAAGCCGTGGCCGCACTCGCTCTCGCACTCGAAGATAAAGATCCCGAGGTCCGCCTGGTAGCCGCGCAGACGTTAGTCGAGATGGGCGAAGCTCAGAAAGCGGCTGGGGTACTTCTAGCTGCATTGGTTGGGACAGATTATACTTTCGCGATCGGGCACGACTGATCATTAGCCGTGCGCAAGACCCCCGGCCCTTCGTCGGGAGGCTCGTCAAGCACATGCGAGATAAGGACGGGCGACGGCCGACGAAGCATTCCAGACCTTGCTGCAATTGGCTCCCCTGAAGCGGTGAGATCGGCTCTCAATTCCGCCCTCGCTGACGACAACCCCGAGATCCACGAGTGGGCGTCTGCACACCTTAAACGGCTTACCTCAGATCCATGAGCCCTGGCTCGGCTGATCGCGTGCGGGGAAACGACGGGACTGCGTCCGGCTTTGCAAAGCTCGTAACGCGATGATGTACGTACGAGGTCCGGCTGTTCCGCGATCGATTCGTGATCGCGGGCTGACTATAGTTCCTGTTGCCAATCCGTCGAGCATGTACTCGCGGGTGTCGGCTGGTGCGCACTCGTGATGGTGAGGCCGCTCAATCGACAGATGGAGGCCTTCCTTCTCGGGATTGCCGGCCCACCATCGTGGTAAGCTACTTTAACGTGAAAAGCTTGCAATTTGCTTGGGAACGCGTCCGTTCCCGGGCAATTGGCGGCGGCGGCGGCGGAATTCGACCGGAACAGAGAGGACATTATTTCCATGGAAGAACCGCCTATTCCGGGTTTCTCTCGCAGTGCAGCCAAAAAAAGCTCCGAATCCGCGGGTTCGAGAGTCGAGCCGAGGCAGTTTCCGAGCAGCGGTCACTTCACGAAATTTCTGGAATTATGGAATCAAGGTAAGAAGCGTTACTTAATTGTTTGGCGAAACAAATGGCTCACTTCCGAGGCAAAGAGCATTGCCGAAATGATCGAATCGTTGAGAGCGGCGGCCGATCGTCTCGATGAGATGCGCAAAGCGGCGTGACTTCGAGGTAATGGCGGCGTCGGAGACGATTACGCGACCCTGGTAACGACCGATCCGAGGTCGCACAGCGATTTGGAATGGAAGAAGAACGAGAATACCTGGATCAAGAAGACAACGAGGTTAAAGGTGCGACGGGTTGATGTTCAGCGTGCCGTTGCGCGATCGCGGCGGAGCGCAGTGCGATCAATCGTCGAGTTGGACAGCCTGTATCGCGCCACAGCCGTGGCCATCGGACTTCGGAAGGTATGCCCAGTACTTCGGCTGGCCGCAGCCTTATCCGATGAGCCGGGTTCGGTAGGTGGGGTTCTGAAGGCGTGGTCAGGGATTCGATGACTGCGACAGCACCCCGGGGGTCGATGCAGGCCTTGGCCGTGATGACACTGGCGTTGAATTCGTCGCGAGGGCGTTCGTACGGCGAGTGAACGGAGGTAGGCATTTATCGGCTCGAAGAGCACCGCCGCGACCTCGCGGTCGTACCGCGCGACAACGTGCACTCGTAGCCGATGTAAGAGCTTTGAAGCTGGTCTTCGCGGTCGGTTTCGATCCGAGGATGAAGCGCAACCGCTCGCCAGAAGACATCGGCCAGCCGTTCGGGGGCGACCCGCTCGACGATCGGCAGAATCTGGGCGGCGGGGTTGGTCGGGGGCATCAAGCGGATGCCGTTCAGGAAGAAGACCTCTTCGGGGCCCGGTCCCGATTCCCGCAGCCGATCGATCTCCTCGATCGCGATCGAGCGCCTCGGAGGCACCGGCCTTGTCCTTCTCAGCCAGGCCGACGGCCACGGATGCCCAGGCGCAGGCGCGTGCCACGGCCCCGAGCGACGCGGCGACCCGCCGGGCACGCGGCGGATCGACCCGGGCCAGCCGGCGGCAGAGTCGCAGCTCGTCGAAGATTCGTGGCGATGGCCACTGTTCTTCCCGCAGGTTGAAGACCTGCTCGGCCTGGGCAGGATGATCGGTCGCGAGCTGAACTGCGACTTCGGCCAGCTATGGTCGCGGCGCTGAGATTGCTGCGAGCGGGTAGCTTCTGCAACCGCGCCATGACCTGCTGGGCTCGAGCCGCCCAGTTGAGCCAGAAAACTTGTTGGGAAGACGTCGCTCGAGGTCTTCCCGTCTTCGAGTAATGACGCCGGGCACGATCGCGCTCGCCCATGTCCAGCCATTGCTCGGCGATCTCTGCGATCTGCACGGGGCGCCTCCCGGGATTCGCTTGAGAACGATCTTTGACCAGCGTGTGGCCCGTTCCAGCATGGCTTGCTTCCGGGCACGCTCCGATGCGGGAAGGGCCTTGGCCACGCCCGTGAGAGCGCCGACTTTCATCACCGGATCAGTGATCGACTCGACCATGGCCTCGGCACGCGCGGGATCTTTCACCGCAAGCTTGGCCGCCAATGATCCCCGGATGCTCTGATACGACGAACGTCTCGCGGAACTTACCGGCTTCTAACAGCTCGAGCGCACGGTCCACGTCGAACTCACTCAGGGCCGCGATGGCCGCCAGTCGGGGCTCGTCATCGTCCTTCTCCGACGGGTCGCGCAAGTATGGCTCCAGCAGGCGATCCGCCAGGGCTCGCGACTCCGCGAGCGGAATCGGATCGGCCAGCGGCTTCATGACTGGCCCGGGGGTTTCGCTTGTGCGCACCAAGGTCAATGACCCCAGCTCGGCGTGTGACGACGGATCGACCAGCCGGCCCTGAAGCCGGAACCCCGACTTCTCGACCAGAACGATGGCTTTGCCGGGATTGATGCCGGTAAGGGCAAATCGCCCCTGGGCATCGGTCGTCGTCGGGACCGCCGGCCGGCAGGAAGACCCGGGCGCCGGCGACCGGGCGACCCTGTCGGTCATGATCTGCCCCGTCAACTTCTGGAGCGGCTGGAGGCGAATGGCGGGAATCGCGGCGCGTTCGCCGTTGAGCGTGACCCAGTCGAGACAAAGGGCACGAACCCATCGTGGCGGATGGACACGCGGTAGGTCGAACCGTTCAGCAGGGTGGGCGGAGTCTGAAATGCACCTTGAGGTCCTGTTTTCAGCGGCTCTGATCGAGCCGGACTACCTCGTCGGGCGTGACCCGCCGATGAGCGAAAAGGCGTCCGTCGGCAGGTACCGGACCCCGGACCCAAACCTCCACGGGGACGTCGGCCAGCGGCACGCCAGATGCCGTGCGGACGATTCCGACCACCCGCCCGGGGCGGCCCAGCTTGAGGACGACGTTCTTTCCCTGCATCACGTCGAGCGGCAACGTGTGTGGGGGCAGCAATTGGTCGTGTTTATGTAGCCTTAGTTCAATTTAGTTGCTAGTTGCGTTACCCAGGGGGGAAGCGCTTATTGTGGCACTTTTAGCTGTTTTGAAAGCCGGAAGTGCTTATGTCCCGCTTGATATAGACTATCCAGAAGATCGCTTAGCTTATATGTTAGAAGATAGTAATGTTAAATTATTATTGAGTCTTAGAAGCGTAAGAGTACCAGAAAATTATTTTGGCAAAGTACTTTACTTAGATGATGAGACAACTTATCTCCAACAATCCACCTGTAATCTTAACATTGCTATGTCCTCAGAAAATCTTGCCTATGTCAGCTATACTTCGGGTTCCACAGGAAGACCAAAAGGAGTTGCGTGTCATCATAGGGGTGTTAAATCGCTTACATTGGGCTTGGAATAGTTATCCTTTTAAAAAAGATGAAACTTGTGCCTTACAATCAAGTATGGCTTTTGTCGATTCTACTTGGGATATTTTTGGTACCTTATTAATTGGAGCTAAGCTTGTTCTATATAAAGAATCCATCAGCAGAAACATTGAGGAACTTCTGGAGACTTGCTTAACATATAAAGTAACGAGAATTACATTAATTCCATCATTTTTAAATACAATGCTTGATTTTAGCTCTTCTAAATTAAGTAAATATACAAAATATTTGTCACATTGGGAAATTACAGGAGAATCATTTAAGCCAAATCTCATTGATAATTTCTTCAAACATGTGGGACAAGCCCCTACACTTTTAGATTGCTATGGAGCAACGGAGGCGACTTCTGTTATCTATCGAGATTATATTGGAAAGAATGGCATTTCCTACAGAACAAAAATTATTTCAAACACCCAAATATATTTATTAGATGCTCACTTGATATCCGTGCCAATGGGTGCTGAAGGAGAAATCTATATTGGGGGTGTAGGATTGGCGCGTGGTTATTTAAATCAAACCTGGTTTAACCGCTGAAAAATTTATTCCGAATCCATTTGAAAATAGGCAGTCGTTTGTATAAAACAGGTGATTTGGGACGATATTCTACCTGATGGGAATATCGAATTTTTAGGACGGATTGATCATCAGTTAAAAATCAGAGGATTTAGGATTGAGCTTGGAGAAATCGAAGGAACGATTAGAATCAATCAAAAAGTTCAACAAGCTATGGTCTTATGTCGAGAAGATATTCCTGGACATAAACGCTTGGTCGCTTATGTGGTCCTAAGAAAGAAGAAGGCATTCAAGAGGAATCACAAGAAGAGTTATTTGAATCCCTGCAAAATCTTTGCCAGAGTCGTTTACCAGATTACATGCAGCCCAGTCAATGGGTGGTTTTAGATTCATTCCCTTTAACAGCGAATGGCAAGATAGATAGGAAGGCGCTACCAGCACCTGATGGACGAGAAGGATTAGGCGACTTATGAAGCACCAGAAGGATTGGATTGAGGAACGATTAGCCGCAGTATGGACCGAACTTTTGGGGATAGAGAAATCAGTCGAAATGATGATTTCTTTCGTTTAGGAGGTCATTCTTTATTAGCCACACAAATGGTGTCTCGTTTCGTGAAGTATTAAAACTGAGAAGTGCCTTTGAAGGCAGTATTTGAATACAGTGTTTTATCTGAATTAGCACGCTATTTAGAGCAACCTCATCTAGATGAAGGAATATTACCCGTCATTACAAGTGTATCTCGAGATAAATGGCATCCTTTGTCTTTTGCTCAACAGAGATTATGGTTTATAGAGCAACTTTTACCGAACACAGAATTGTATCATAACCCAATTAATATCAAGATTTTAGGGGAGTTAAATGTAGCTGCATTGCGACAATCGTTAAATGCTTTGGTTGTTCGTCATGAAATTTTAAGGACTGTTATTATAAATTCCGAAGGAATTGCCTTACAAAAAGTACTTCCTGAAGACACGGCATTTAATTTGCAAGAAACTGCAAAAGAAAATGCGAAAGACACAGAATTATTTATTAAAAAGCCATTTCAATTTGACCATGAGCCTTTATGCAGAGGATTACTAATAAGACGCTCAGAAGAAGAACATATTTTAACGTTAGTTTTTCATCACATGGTCATAGATGATTGGTCGTCGGAATATTTTTTAACGAATTAGATGCTTTTTATAAGGGATATTCAGAAGATAAGACAATTTCATTGTCGCCGTTATCGGTGCAATATGTGGATTACAGTGTTTGGCAGAGGGCATGGCTTTCCGGAGAAATTTTAGAAAAGCAGCTGAGTTATTGGAAAGACCAATTAAGACGATATCTCTCTCTTAGAATTACCTCAGGATTATCCAAGACCTAAAGAACTGTCCTATCAAGGTGGGAAAATTGAAAGGAAACTTTCAAAAGAACTACTAGAAGCACTGCAAGAATTCACAAAATCTCAAGGCGTGACTTTATTTATGAGTGTGTTAGCGAGTGTTCAAGGCTTTTTAAGTCGTTATTGCAATCAAAAGGATATTGCCATTGGCACACCGATAGCGCATCGAAGGGTTTCAGAAACAGAAGGATTTAATAGGATTCTTTGTTAACACCTTGGTAATTCGGAATCAGCTTGAAGACAATTTGGATTTTACAGCATTTATTAAGCAAGTTGAAAGCACTACACTTTCTGCTTATGACAATCAAGATGTCCCTTTTGAACAACTCGTTGAATTTTTGCAAGTGCCTAGAGAATTAAATCGAAATCCCTTATTTCAAGTAATGTTTAACCTGCAATATGAAGGAGAGAAATTTAATTTAGGAGAATGCGATGTACTGTTTGAAGAAAATCAAGGCCAGTTGTCACGTTTTGATTTGTTGATCAGTGCTTTTATTGGCAAAGACGGGATTCGCCTGATCTTTGACTATGCAAAAGACCTGTTTAAAGAAGAAAGGATAAAACAGTTAGCCGAATATTATGAAACATTTTTACAAGTGGTGCTTAAAGAGCCTAGCAAACGAATGCTAGAGATCTCTCTATTAGGCGAAGAAGAACGACAACAACTCTTGCGCTGGAATGAAACACGGCAAGATTATCCTAGAGATAAATGCATTCATCAATTATTTGAAGAGCAAGCTGAAAAGACGCCGTTTAATATTGCTGTGATCTATGAAGATCAAGAGATTACCTATCGAGATCTGAATGAAAAAGCCAACCAATTGGCGCGTTATTTGAGAAAGAAGGGTATAGGTCCAGAGACATTTGTTTTAATTGCATTAGAAAGATCAATCGAGATGGTAGTAGGCATCTTAGGAATATTGAAGGCCGGTGGTGCTTATGTACCTATGGATCCATCCTATCCCGAAGAGCGGTTAATATTTATGTTGGAAGATACGGGAGCGTCTCTTTTAATCACACAGCATAGTTTAAAAGAAGTGTTCAAGGGATATAACAACATCTTATACATTGATAGCAATTGGAATGAGATTCAGCCAGAAAATAAAAGTAATCTTCACACCGACACTCACCCCAATCATCTTGCTTATATTATTTATACCTCAGGATCAACAGGTAAACCTAAAGGTGTCATGGTAAGCCATAAAGAAGTGGCAGGGTTCACAATCAACAATAATTATTTACAAATGAATGATAAGACTATAACACTCTCTTTTTCAAACTATGTATTTGATGGAAGTATTTTTGATATTTTCTCTACATTGTTAAATGCAGGAAAATTTATTTTAACACATAAACACGATATTCTGAATGTACAAAAGTTAGAACAATTATTATTAAAGCATGCTGTTAATACCGCGTTCATTACTACTGCTTTATTTGCCTATTATTCTAAATTGATGGACAAAAATCCTTTATACCATATTTCAAATCTTTTGTTTGGAGGTGAGAAAATCAATTACGATGATTTGAATGTGTTTTTAAAGGAAAAAGGATCCGAAAAATAATATTATTCATGTATACGGACCTACCGAAAATATTGTGTTTTCTACTTATTGTTATCTGAATGATAAAAATATACAGACAGCGCCTATTGGAACAAAATTATCTGATAAGGTCATTTATATTTTAGATAGCGGAATGCAACCGGTATCTATTGGAGTAGTGGGTGAGTTGTATATATCTGGGGAAGGCTTAGCAAGAGGATATTTAAATAGACCTGGGTTGACGGCTGAGAAATTTGTTCCGAATCCATTTATCACCAATGCAGAAGCTATTGATAGCAAGAGTTTAAGATTATATCGCACAGGAGATTTAGTCCGTTATTTAAACGATGGAAACATCGAATTTATTGGACGTATAGATGATCAGGTAAAAATTAGAGGTTTTCGAATAGAATTAGGCGAAATAGAAGCTTGCTTAAATCAGCTTAAAGAAGTCAGTCAAACTCACGTGATGACCATTGAAGAAAATGGACTAAAACAGTTAGTGGCCTATATAGTGCCAAGTAAGGAAGTACTAACATGCTTAGCGCCTAGCTTATCTTTGAATTCAGAATTACCTTTTACTTTGTTAAAAGAAGGGAGTATAGCAAATTTAACAGAAATCTTAAAGAATCATTTAATGGTTACCCTGCCTGATTATATGATTCCGGCATTCTTTGTTTTTCTAGATAAATTACCCTTGTCCTCAAGTGGCAAGATTGATAAAAAAGTTTTGCCTGTACCAGATTTCAGTCTTAGACAAATGGCAGGTGAATATCTAGCACCACAAACTACTATGCAACAACGACTTGCCGATGTTTGGTGCCAAGTTTTAAGGATCGATCAGATAGGTATTAATGATAACTTTTTTAGAATTGGTGGCGATTCTATTATGAGTATCCAGTTGGTGGCCAAAGCACGCCAGCAAGGTATTTATTTTGCTGTGAAAGATATATTTAATCATCCTAGTATTGCAACACTTTCTGTAGTAGCAAATACAGAAGAAGCTTCTTTAGTCTGAAACCTTATCAAGGTCAGTGTCAAGGTAGTATTCCTTTGACGCCTATTCAGCAATGGTTTTTTAAACAGAAAATTTCTAATGTACATCACTATAATCAAGCTAATTTATTACTTGTGGCGCAAGTGGATTTTCGCCTTGGCGCTCGTGTTGCAAGCATCGTTCGCTGCGATTCTGCTTGGCGACTATTACCCCGAATGTGACAACCAGTCCCAGTTCGGAATGATCGCGGCTGACGCGATCGAGGCGTTCTCCAACCAGATCACGCAATACGCCGATCGGGACGATTCAACCGGCGGTGATGGCGACACCAGCGACCTCCCGCGAGAGGAGATTCAGTTCGCCGACGTTTCATTTACCTACGCAGGGAGCACGAAGCTTGTCCTAGACGGCCTTGATTTGAACCTCAGGGCCGGCGAGTGCACTGCGCCGTTGGTCTGAACGGGGCCGGCAAGACGACATTGGTGAAGCTGCTGGCGAGGCTGTACGAGCCGACGAGCGGCAAGGTCCTTGTCGATGGCCGAGACGTACGTGAGTACCAGCTCGACTCCTGGCGGCGGCAGCTTGCAGTCATCTTCCAGGACTTCAACAGTATGGCTTTCTGCCGCGGAGAACATCGCTTTCGGTGCGGTCGAGAACAGCGATGCCGAGTCCATAAGGCTTGCCGCAGTGCGGGCCGGGATCGCCGAAGCGGTCGATGAGCTGCCGAACGGCCTGAACACATTGCTTTCCCGTCAGTACGCCGACGGTGCTGAATTGTCCGGAGGGCAATGGCAGCGCATAGCGATCGCCCGCGCACTCCACGCAGTGGATGGCGGCGCTCGTGTGTTGGTCATGGACGAGCCGACCGCCGCCCTCGACGTTCGCGCTGAGGCGGCGTTCTTCGAGCGGTTTTCCGAGCTCACCAGCGGTCTGACGACGCTGCTCATCTCCCATCGCTTCTCCAGCGTGAGACATTCAGATCGCATCGTCGTACTCGAAGGCGGCCGAGTCATCGAGGATGGCACGCACGACTCGCTCATCGCGAGTGGCGGTCGATACGCAGCGCTATTCGCGCTGCAAGCACAGCGATTCGCAGCCGGGCTCGATGCCGACGGCGAAATCATCGAAGCGGAGACGACGTCTTGAACGGTGCACTTCAAAGCTGCTCCGAGATGTTGCGCATTGGGTGGCGCGAAATCGGCTCAAGCTCGGCCTCGCGATTGGACTGAGCCTTGCCGCGGGCTGCTCCGGGCCGGCCGTTGCGCTGGCGATGCGCGGCGCGATCAACGCCGCCGTTGAGCATGACCTGGGTGCCGCCACGCTTGCTGGTGCGATCCTCGGCGCGGCGACAATCGGCGTGCTTACGCTCAAGCACTTCGCATTCACCGCTCAGATCGAGGTCGCCGACGCCTCCGTGGTCACGCTCGAGGCGGAGCTGATGGCGCTATCGAACGGGTCCGCCCGTCTCGAGCATCATGAGCGTGCTGAGTTTGCGGACAAGCTTGAACTGCTGCGACAAGAGGTGTCCGGTCTGATCGCGGGTCTGGGTGCCCTGATGACAATGACCACTGTCGGCGTGTCGCTCATTGCGACCGGAGTAATCCTCGCATCCGTCGACCCGTGGTTGCTGCTGCTGCCGCTCGCCGCGGTGCCGCCGGTTCTGGCCGGGTCACGCGCGACCGCAATCTTCGAGCGAGGCAGGGAGGCCGCCGCGACGCAGACTCGCCAGAGCTGGCATCTGTTCCGAATGGCAACAGGCGCTGGCTCAGCGAAGGAGCTTCGTGTCTTCCGCCTGCAGCAAGAGCTTCGGCGTCGCAACAGTGAGCTTTGGGAGGAAGCCGGCTCGACGCTCGCAGGCGCCCAGATGCGGGCGACACTGGTTGGCGCGATTGGACAGGTTAGCTTCGCTGCGGCATACATTCTCGCCGTTCTGCTGGTTGTCCGGCAGGCTGTCGCCGGCCACAGATCAGTCGGTGATGTCGTACTCGTGATCACGCTCGCCGCGCAGATAAACCAACAGGTCAACCAGGGCTTGCAAGAGCTACGCAACCTGCAGCGCATCGCCTCTGGCTTCGGAAGGCTGCGCTGGCTGCGGACGCTCGTGGAAGAACAACAGCCGCCACCGCCCGATGCGCCGGTGCCGGATCGCATCGCTCGAGGCATCGCGCTGCGCGAGGTCCAGTTCACCTACCCAGGCACGGACTCGCCCGTCCTTCGCGATGCAAGCATTCTGCTTCCCGCGGGCGCGACGGTTGCACTCGTCGGTGAGAACGGCGCGGGCAAGACAACGGTGGTCAAACTGCTCTGCCGCTTCTACGACGCGACCGCCGGCGCGATCACCATCGACGACGTCGACATTCGCCGGTTGCCGCTGGGCGAGTGGCGAGAACGCATCGCCGTCGGCTTCCAAGACTTCGTGCGGTTTGAACTACCCGCCAAACACGCAGTCGGTGTCGGCGAGTTACCTCTCATGGACGACGACGCGGCCGTATCGAGCGCGCTCGAGCGCGCCCACGCGCAAGATCTCGCGAAACGCCTCGATGCTGGTCTCGACACCCCGCTCGGCAAGAGCTACCAAGAAGGCACTGAGTTCTCCGGCGGCCAATGGCAGAAAGTAGCCCTCGGGCGAGCCATGATGCGCGAGACCCCGCTGCTGCTCATACTCGACGAGCCCACGGCCGCACTCGATGCCGAGACCGAGCACGAACTCTTTGACCGCTACGCCGAGAGCGCACGCCGTCTCGGACGCCAGACAGGCGCAATAACGATCCTCGTATCGCACCGGTTCTCCACCGTCCGAACCGCCGATCTGATCCTCGTCGTCAAAGACGGACGCATAGAAGAATTCGGGGCTCACGCCGACCTCATCAAACAGAACGGGCTTTACGCCGAACTCTACGAACTTCAGGCGTCAGCCTACCGCTGATCTCCACGCTGACCCCGGCCGCGTCCAACGCGTCCTACAGACCCCCATCATGAATCAGCGGCAGTCGCGTGGTCCGAGTCGACCGCACCGCTTGTGCTCTCCGCCGGATGGGCGCTTTCGTTTTTCCGCGAGCATCACCGGGGACGCAAAACGGAGTCTCGGTTTGCGCGGATCTGCGGCCTGCTAGCGACGTACGGTTAGGCGCGGCGCGTTTTGAAACCGGGCGACTCAGTCGGTTAGTGGTTCGCCATGTTGGAGGTAAGAAATCACCGTGATCGGTCGCTAACTGCGGAACTGGGAGAACTCAGGACAAGGAGAAACGCATGGCGGTGACCGTCGGAATCCTCGCGCTGCTCGAGGCCAAGCCGGACAAGGCTCAGGAGTTGGCCGAGTTCTTAAGGCAGGGACGTGAGCTTGCGCTTGCCGAGCCACAGACCGTGACCTGGTATGCGTTCAAGCTCGACGATGTGACCTACGGGATCTTCGACACGTTCGAGGCAGAGGCTGGGCGTGAAGCGCATCTTGGCGGTGAGATCGCGAAGGCGTTGATGGCGGCCGCGCCGGACCTACTCGCGAAGGGCCCGGATATTCGGCCGGTGGAGATCCTCGCGGTCAAATGACCGCGAGGTGCGTTCAAGCGACGAGCGCAAGCATGCCGCGGTAGTCCTCCGCGCACGGACCGCAGTTCGCGAAGTGCTTGGCGATACCGGGGTAGCGTTCAGCGGCGTCCGCGTGGGAGAGTTCGCGCTCGATGTAGACGTGCATCAATGCGAACGTCTCGGCGCAGCCGGCGTCGTCTGGATCGGTGTCAAGGAACCGCTTTAGGTTGGGAATGCCGCTGATCATTGGAACTCTGTGTAACCGTTTGCGACGAGATGTGCGCGAAGCTTACGTCGCGCATCGAACAGCGTCTTGTAAAGAGCGTTGCGGTTGGTATCGAGTTCGGTCGCGAGGACGTCGAGCGGGACCGAGTTGAGCACGAGCGCGACGAACACCCGCCGCTGGCGTTCGGTGAGGATAGTTTCGACTGCCGTGCGTATCGCCGCGAGCAGCTCACGCCGCGCAACGGCCTCCTCGGGCGTGAACCCGAAGCGATCCGGTAGCTGCTCCCAGTCTGTAAGGCCGGAGACGGTGGGCCTGGTTCGCCAGCTGTGGCGGGTCAGCTTCGATGCGACCTCGAGCACCACAAACCTGTACGCCCAGGTAGTGAAGCGGCTCTCGCCA
Organism: uncultured Isosphaeraceae bacterium; assembly: GCA_963850935.1. GTDB lineage: Bacteria > Planctomycetota > Planctomycetia > Isosphaerales > Isosphaeraceae > CAWFRS01. The sequence goes on along the minus strand of CAWKNT010000007.1, from coordinate 8,832 downwards.
CGAAAGTCATTGAGCTTGGCGATGATCGCTAGCAGCGCGTCGTCAGCGGCCTGCTGCACGATGTCCTCGAGCTCGACACCCGAGACCGCTGTTGCTCGCCGCCTCGTTTCGCGCCGTGCGGCCTGAACGAGAATTGCATGTAGCCGCCCGAGCGCGTCTTCGCGTCGTCGCCCGCGCGCCACCAGGTCAGATACCCATGCCTCTGTCTCCATCTCAGCTGTTGGCGGCTGCCTGGTTGCGTGACAGGGCATCGGCTCATCCTAGTCATGAGCTGGTGCCGCTCGTTCGGCGTAAGAATTCGGTGGGGCTCGGTAAGAATTCGGTGGGCCTGGATGCGAATAGGACAGTCCCCAATCCCCGGAGGTCGGTCGAGTGTCCGTGGCACCCATCGCAAAACAAGTTCATTCGATGCGCGCCGGCCAGCCAGCCGGGCCACCCAGCGCTTTTGATCGCGAACAGCAGCGACTCGCAGAGCTCGAACCCGACGGGATCATCGCGATCGGAGAACGACTCCCCAACGCCGAGCTGATCGACGTCCACGGCGAGTCCACAACGCTCGCGACAGCGATCCTGGGTCGGCGGACAGTGCTGGTCTTCTACCGCGGAGTCTGGTGCCCGTTCTGCAACATAGCCCTAAACGCCTACCAGGCCGAGCTGCTGCCGGCGCTCACTGAGCGAGGCATCGCGCTGGTCGCGGTCAGCCCCCAGAAGCCCGACGGCTCCCTCACAATGCAGGAGAAGAACCACCTGACTTTCACAGTTGTCACTGACCCGCGCAACACACTCGCGACAGCCGCAGGCATCCTGACGGCACCCACCGATGAGGCACGCGCAGTGCAACTCGAGCATGGCCTCGACCTCACGGAGGTCAACGCCGACGACACAACAACGCTGCCGATGCCGACCACGGCGATTCTCGATCCGGACGGAACCGTGCGCTGGATTGATGTGCACCCCGACTACACAACCCGCTCTGAGCCGGCCGACATCCTCGCGGCGCTCAACGCGCTCGAGGACTGATGGTGACCACGCTCGACGGTCACGTCGCACTCGTAACAGGCGCCGGCCGAGGTATCGGCCGGGAACTCGCGATTGGGCTGGCCGCCGCCGGGCGCCCGCGCCCACGGCCGGGTTGTCGCATCTTGGTGAGGCAGAGTTGTCGCACCCAAATGAGATTCCCGTCGCATCTGCGTGAGACCGGACAGCTGTCGGGTCTCACCAAGTTGCGACACGGCGAGTCTCGCCTAGATGCGACAAAGTCTCACGAAGCTGCGACAACTCGGTTTCGCTCTGACGACGAACTCGCAAATGTCAGCCAAGAGGGGAGAGGTCGTCCTGGATTCGGCGCCAGAAGCACGTCTCTCGAGCGTTGGTTCGCAGCACCTGCTTTTGTGGCGGCACGTGCCGCTGAGTCTTCACTTGCCGGCGTGCTTCGTGCGGTCTAGTCGCCAGGCAATGATCCCGTCGTCCTCGTTGGACGCAGTGGTGGACGCGGCAGTGCTGAGAGCCGCAGGGTGAGCGTTGGCTGGAGCGACCGATTCGTCCGCCGCCGCAAACATTCCGAGATCGTTGAGGTGATCTCCACAGGCGATCAAGGTGGAGTCGTGCAGGCCGGTTAGTTCGACGAGCTGCGCCACGGCCGTGCCCTTGTCCGCAAGCGGGTGCTGGATCTGTATCTCCGTCCAGCCTTGGTAGTAGATGTGCTCGGCGGCGTGAATGACTGCTGTGTCAGATAGCTCTGTGCGGAGGTCTCCAACGAGTTGGTCGTCGGAGGAGGTCGGGACGAAACCGGTGATCATCACCACGTTCTCCGACGTCGCCACGCGGTCGAGGTCCTCGGTGAGTTGCAGCCGCGGGCCACCGGAGGCACGTTTCTCCTCGATCCACCATGTGCTTGCCCGATTCATTCGCTCGCGGTAGTGAACTCGGTCCGCTTTCCCGTTCCAGCTCGTGACGACCGGGCTGGCGGCTGTGCCTCAAGCATCGCGATCGCGATGCGTGCCGGCGAGGTAGCGAGAGTTCGGATGGCCAGGTGTGCGCCGGTTTGCGGGTCCGAGATCAGGGCGCCGTTCAGTCCGATCACTGGAAGGCGCAGATCGACGCCCGCGAGGAGGGCTGTGATCGCCTGCGGGCTGCGCGCCGTCGCCACGGTAAGCGCCATCCCGTGATTGAGCAGTCGATTCAGGCCATCGCGGCGAACGCACTGAGCGTCGCGTCGGAGCGCAGCAAAGTCCCATCCAGATCACATACAACGAATAACGCCATGCCCGACAGTCTGGCCGAAAGCGGGCTGTGGCCGAGCGCTCGTCAGGCTTGGTCGGCCGACTTCGCAAAGGTGGTCTACATAACGTGCATTATCGAGCATTGAAGTAGACGCATTAGAGGCCCTGCCAGCTGTCTGTGGATTGTCGTTTGTATGTCATGCAAGTTGACGCTTGGTGGCAGGCTAGTTTGTCGTGTGTTGTCAGATGGCAGGTAGCCGCTGAGCTGAGACGGGACGTCTCGGTGCTGGGTCATAGTCCTTCGGGTGCTGACCGAAATCCGACGGCCGCTGATTCCAACACAAGCTGTACGTGGCGCGATCGGTTAGCCGATATGCGAGCGGACCGAAATTAGCTACATAGCCAGCGGCCCTGAGGCTCTCGAGTGCGTCGCGGCGAACGCCGTTTGTGTCGTCTGGGTCGATGCTGCCGAACGTCACGAGGTACGACAGCATTCGGGTGAGCCTGAGGTGGCGACGTTCTTCTTTCGTCTGACCTGGGCGGAACTGCGGCACCATGTAATCCGCGCGATGCTTGATCAAGAAGGACAGAATCTCCTCCGGGCTTGCCCCGATCCTCAGGCTCGTCATCGACACTTCTCTGCTCCGGCTCACAGCCTTCGAGGTGATCTCGTACGCGTTTCCGCCGCGTGATTCGAGGATGCCTCTTTGGCAAAGGTCTTCTACTTCCTGGCGGATGCACAGCGGGATCGAGCGACGGCTGATTGGCCAGCGGGGCGTCCCGATGCCACGTGACAGAAGTCCCGCTACGAGTTCTGGCCTATCCGCATAGCGGGGATTCGTTCCGGTCTCCGACTCGTGGTAACGCTGGATCGCCAGTTCGAGTTCGTCATCGTCCAGCGGACTGTGGCGTCTCGGTGGCAACCCGCCCGCGAATGGCTCCCAGCCGCTTCCACCCTGCGTAAGCGCGCGGAAGATCGGGTGCATCTCTGTCGGGATTTCGGTGCCCGCGACAGTTGTGGCCGTGACCTGCTCAGATCCGATGAGGCTTAGGTGACTATCAGACAGGTTGGTCCAGAGACGCAAGAACTGAAGTGCGGCTCGAGCTGGGTCGACGTCGATCAGCAACTCGTCGAGCTGATGCTTCGGGACGAGTTGAGGAGTAAACGGCGCGCCGATCGGCTGTGGATTCGGAAGTGCTCGGCCCTTCCGTAACAAGCCCACAAGGGCACCCTTTAATAGGATTTCACGGAGCTGATCGTCTTGTGTTCCGGTCGCGAGTGCAAGCACTCTGCGTAGATCGTCTCTGGACGGCCGTGCGACGCCGCGAAAGAAGCGTTCAATTCGGTCAGCGCTCCGCCGGAATGCATGGTCGACCCGTTCATAGTCTGAGTCGGACAGTCCACGAATACAGTGGACTCGGTAATCGAGAAGATCGACCTCGTCGAGTGCTGGCCAAGGCGTCGCTTCATCGTCTTCGTCGACCGGTCGGCGGCATCTGGCGAGAAACGCCTCCATAGTGGTGTTCCCCAGGACATCCAATCCGCGGCCGGAATAGAGCAATGCGAGATTGAGATCTAGATGATGGGCCGTGCGAAACAGTTTGTGCTGTACGTCGGGCGTTAGGCACTGCGCCTGCAGAACGATCACCTCACGGATGCGATATCCAAGCAGCCATCTGTGGACATCGGGCAAGGTGGCCCGCACTCCGCGTGCTCCAGCCGGTTGGCGCTTTCCCAAAGCCCACAGGAACTCTGGGATCGGCGCCAAAGTGGTCCCCATTGCCCGCGGTGGAATGCTGATCGTTAGTACCGTTGGATCGGCGCGAGCTAGGGCCTGTAGCGAGTAGACGTTCGCGACATCATCGGCAGGGTCGACGATAACGTCGAGCCTCACGTCATGTGAGGTCGGCGAGCTGAAGGATGGTGTGTCGAACGATGCCATCATCAATCCGCGTTGTGTTTGTGCGACGGCATAGCTGGAGCGCGTTGTGTGTGAAGACCGCCCATGACCGCATGTGGCCACGCGTGACTTCATCGTCGATCCTCGTGATGAGGGCTGGGCTCGCTCCGGTGTAGATCGGGTGATAGGTGGGAATCAGTTCGAGAACGTCTTCTTGGCTCAATGGCGAGAATCTCACGCCACGAGACAGCCGGGATTTCAGCATCGGCTCTCTCTCAATCACCTCCCATGCTCCATTACCGCCGTCGAAGACAAGCCCGAATCGCGTCCTCTCGTCGTCGTGAAGATGGCGGAGATCTTCGAACGAAACCTTGTTGAGGTTCTGCGCCTCCTCAAACACGACCAGTCTGGGCTCTTCGGCGAGCAGGGATAACAACTGGTGCTGGATTCGGTAGCGGCTGCCCTTGGCCTCGGACCCGGTTAACTCTTCCAGCAGCTTGGCCACCACGAACCGTTCGGTGGGCCGGCTTTGGACAACGACTTTCACGACAGGAACGGACAGAGCTGCGATTGCTTCAGCGATTGCGAAGGACTTTCCGAGTCCTGCAGGCCCGTGGATGGCGACCATTCCCTCGAAGGTGACCGCATCCATGACCGCCTCGCGCGTGTGTAACAGGTGCCGCGTCTTGAGGACCCTCGCGTCCGCAATATGGAGGAAGTGCCGGCTCATACGGCGTTGTCCCCTCGGACGGTGCGGTTGGTTTTCGAGGACGTGTTCAGCTCATCGGACAGCCCGAGCGCCTCAAGCAATTCGTCGGACTTACGATCCGAGAGCCCCTTCCGGGACCGGGGGCTTTGCTTCGCCGATCGTTCAGTTATTACGGTGATATCGACGACTGGCGTCTTGCCAGTTAAGGGCTCTGTCCTTGCGTTGGCTGCGCGGCTTGCTTTTGCCTTCTGCTTGGCTGCGGCACGCTTGGCGGCGTGCCTGAACTCGAGGACGGCCTTACGATCCTCGCGATCAAGCTCTCGTGTAACCCTGGCGGTGCAGAGGTGCCCGTCTTCCGTGAAGACCTCGATCGAACGCCTGTCGTGAGGCATGTAACGGATCTGCACCTGTTCCCCGCCGATTTGCTGCAGCTGCGGAGCCATGTAGTACTCGTTGCCGACACGGATCCCTTTGTGCTCGACGATTCTGGTCAGGTCGGCCATCATCATCCAGCGAACCGCCTCCGGTTCGACGAGATCTAAGATCGTGCTGGATGTCTCCCACTTCTCTTCCGGCGTCTGACCGCCGAGAGAGGAGTGCTTACGGGTGCGGTTGTAGTGGTCGACGTATCGACTGATCGCCTCCTGTAACTCGGTGAGCGTGAGCGGCGTTCGTTGGGCGTAGAGCTTGCCGTCGGGACGTCGCGGGCCTCCCTGATAGTGCGGGAGCGTCGCGATGAGTTCTGTGCTGATTGTCTGATGGAGCCGTTCGACCTTGCCCTTCTGGTATGGCGAGTACGGCGCCGTCTGCTAACCATGAACCCGACTTCGGCCGCGGCGCGCATGACAGCGTTCGATAGGAAGTCCTTGCCGCCGTCAAACCGGACGACATGCGGGACCCCGCCCCAGGAGCCTCGATCAGGATCCACAATGATCGCTTCGCGCAGTGCGGCCAGCACCTCGGCGGATGTGGGATAGAGCGAAAGAGCCCATCCCATGATTAGCCGCGAGTAGCCATCCTCGATCACAGTCATCCACGGGCTCTGAAGGCGAAATCCACGCAGCGGCACCACGTGAACGTCCAGTTGAGCGTGGTCAGCTTCCCAGACCTCGTTTCTCGCTTCCGGCTCCCATGTCAGGTACACGGAGTGCCGCCGCCAACCCTCTTCACCTTCTCGTGCATAGGCGCGCTCTGCCGGTGACAGCTCGCGCTCGAGGGCGCGGTAGTAGACCCTTTGGGAGCGAACATCCGCACCCGCGTCGGCGAGCACCCGCCACGCAGCGGCCGGGCGGCCTCCAGACTGATAGAACGCCTGCACCCCATCAGGTGTCAGCTTCCATGGCTGGCGACTTCGCGGCTCGTAGCCACCGGCTGCCATCCACCGGTGTATCGATCGCTCGCTCACCCCGAGACTGATTGCTGCGAGCTGGACCGACCCCTTCGGAAGGCGCCCCTGGCTTTAAAGACCACCAAACGCTTTATGGCCGCGTCCCGCCTCTCAACAAGGTGAGCCTGCATACCCGCCTCCCAAGTCCGGCCGATAGGTTCGGAATGGTTCGTTGGGTCGGGTCAGTACTGACCCGACACCACCGCTTCGTGGGGTAAGTTCTGACCTGACGCGAGAGTTCCTGCAGCGAGCGCAGGCGGTATCACCGGTTACGCTCCCGATGAGCTGCGCGGAGGCTAGGTCGAGCGCCTGGCCCAGGTCATCGGTGAGACGCCTCGGCCGCGGTGATTAAGTCGTAGCGCTCTATCGCTGCGTCATACCCGACTACCCCTGGGTCGAGCTCACCACGGAGCTTCCACAGCCGGTAATCGATAAAGAATTCGGGCTCGAGGTCAAACGCGCCAGCCAATAGCTCAAGGGATCTAGGGCTCGGCTTTTCCCGACCACTGATCAGCCCCGAGATGTAGGTGTAGTTGATGCCTTTGCCGGTTTCGTCGATCTCTCGGGTCCGTGCCGATATCGCCTTCAAAGTTGCCTTGCGATCATCGAACAGCCGGCGCAGCGCAACAGGTGCACGCTCTTTACTGACGGGGGCTGAGAGCCGGACCATGCCATCACATTAGGTCGGCGTCCGGCGGAAACCTGAGCAAAACCTCCCCCCTGCCGGAGGAGACGCCCACGGTCGTCGGGAGAAGTTAGCCTCCGTCGCCCGGAGAAGTTAGCCCCTGTACCCGCGAGCGCTCATCTTCTGGTTCCGGAGAAGACCCCACGGTCGTGCAGGGTGGAAACTTTCGGCGGGCACCCCGCTCAAACGATAGGGCCTGGCAATAACCAGCTGTGACGATCACAACGGCCCATGCGGTTACCGTTCGTTCGGGGCAACTGCGAGCTCACGAGCCGCCTTCACGATCAAGGTGAACTCGGCTGTGCTGGTCGCTTCTCGAGCAGTTCGATGGGGCGCGGTCATCCAGCCGGCTGTTGATTCGAACAGCCAGGCGCGAGCCGTTTTAGTGTCGTAGGCCTCGGCGAGCATCCGTACGACTTTGTAGCCCTCTGTAGACGTCGCTCGGTCGTCGCATGCGGCTCGGGGCCGTCCTCGCGGGAGTAGCGGCCGATCTGCTTGGCATCAGCCAGGCCAAGCATCGCGGCGGCAACCCTCTGCCCGACCGCGTCTTGAAGGTAAGCGGCGATCTCCGGAACCGAGCGTGTGATCGCTTCGTCGTCAAGCTGCTGCGCTGCCCGAACGGTTAGACCACCCATCCCGCCACCATTTCGTCGTGCTCTCGTAAGACGCTGGATCAACGACAACCAAAACCTACCCTCAAACTACACCACGACCGAGGACGCGCGGATCGCCCTTGACGCCGGAAATATTTGTCACGATACTCCGACTTATCGTGAGCAATACGAAAACCAGAAAGACGGTGGATCGTGCTTCCCGACACCTCTGAGGATCACCTCGACGAGCCTGTCGACGGCGAACTGATGCTCACGCTCGAGCGGGCCGACGAAGGCCTCCCGATCGAGCTGCCGGCCGCGCTCCACGCAGAGCTCACGACGCTGTTGGAGCAGGCAGACGGTTATGCGCAGGCGGCTCAAGCGGTCAACACGACGCGTGCTTACCGAAGCGACTGGCTGCAGTTCCAGGCCTGGTGTGACCGCTACAAGATCCAAAGCATGCCCGCCACCGCAGCGGCAGTCAGCCTGCATCTGACCTCGCTTGCCCAATCGGGCCGATCCGTTTCTACCGTGAGGCGCCGTTGTGCGGCGATCGCCCGTGCTCACAGGTTGGCCGGGCACGTGTCACCGACCGCCGACCCGACGGTGATGACAGTGCTTGAGGGCATCGCACGCGTTCATGGCGCGGCGCCACACAAGAAGACCGCGCTGCTCAGGGATCCTCTACTCGAGATCATCGACCGCATCGATGTCACCACGCCCGCCGGGTTGCGGGACAGAGCAGCGCTGCTCGTCGGCTTCGCGCTCGGGCTACGCCGCTCCGAGCTCGTCGCCATCGAGATCAAAGACCTCTCCCCCTCTCCAGACGGAATGACCGTCCGGATCGCGAAGTCAAAGACAGATCAGCAGGGCCGCGGATCCTCGTTGCTGCTCGCCTACGCCGAATCACCGAACCCATGCCCAGTCCGGGCACTGCGAGCGTGGCTTGACAGCTCGGGAATCACCGACGGTCCCGTGTTCAGACGCCTAAGCCGCGCCGGCACCATCGGCAAGCCCTTGGCCCCACAAGCCGTCGCTCTCATCATCAAACGCCGCGCGACAGCGGCCGGGCTTGACCCGAAGGAATTCGCCGGCCACTCACTGCGCTCCGGATACGCAACCCAGGCCGCCCGCGACGGCCACCGCACCGAACAGATCGCCGACACCACACGACACAAGGACCAGACAGTCCTTGCCGGGTACATCCAGGCCGGCCGCGGCCGCAAAGACGTCGCAACCGTGCTCTGACCATTGGGCACGACCGGCCGGGTCGCCGCGTAACACGGAGCGCCGAGATAGGCACCACCGGAAGACGTCGTGACTAGCGCTCGCGTG
>CAWKNT010000006.1:0-228463 GCA_963850935.1 uncultured Isosphaeraceae bacterium | reverse complement strand
ATACGATCCCTGTTCTTACCCGCCCTTCTGCACGAGGCCAAGCAATCCCGCCGCCTGGTCGTGATCACCAGCGACCACGGCCATGTCCTCGACTCGAACTCGATCTGCAAACCAAGCGAGGGAGGAGAGCGTCGCGCAATGCCATCGATGCGCCCGGCGAGGCTGAACTCCGATTGAGCGGGCCTCGCGTCGTGATCCCCGAGTCGAAAACGGTGATCGTCCCCTGGTCCGAGAAGATCCGATACGGGATCAAGAAAAATGGCTATCACGGGGGCATCACTCCCCAGGAGATGGTGACCCCGATCGCCGTTCTGAGCCCCACAGACGCTTTCCCGCGGGTTGGGTCGATGTGTCTGTCGACGTGCCCTCCTGGTGGGAGGAACCGGTCGGCATTCCGCGGTCTCGGTCAAGTCCAGCCAGATCAAACCGGCCAAGCCTCAGCAAACGAAACTACTCTTCGACAAGGAGGAGGAGGTCAAGAAAGCGACCGAATCGGTATCGACAACAACGCTCGAAACAGGATGGATTGCGACCTCTTCCGGTCACCCGATATTCGAGCAGCAGAAGAAACTGGCCGGGCGTTCGGTGCCCTCGGATGACATTCTCCGAAACGTTCTTTCTGCCCTCGATCAGCGCGGAGGGAAAATGACTTCGGCCGCGATTTCACGTTCAGTGAATTATCCGGCCATCCGGCTCCGTGGGCTCATCGCCGTGATGCAGCGCGTCCTGAATATCGACGGATTTGCCGTGTTGACGAGAGACGACGCCTCGGACACCGTGACGCTGAACCGGGAGCTTCTCAGACGCCAGTTCGACCTGGGGTAAGCTCTGGTGACGACCATCAGCCCACAGAAGCGAGACCAGATCATCGACGCCCTGCGTCGAGGAACCGTGCCCCAGAGCAACCTCGATGCCTTTGCCGTCGGGCTGGATCGCTTCGAGCCGGCACTCGACGAGGAGCTGAAGAAGGTCGCCGCCGGTGGGAGCGTCTTCAAGGCGGTCCGCGGCGAATATGGGTGCGGCAAGACGTTCTTTGCCCGCTGGTTGGCTGACCGCGCCCGGAAAATGGGGTTTGCTTCGTCGGAGGTCCAGATCTCCGAAACCGAGACGCCGCTCCACCGTCTCGAGACGGTCTACCGGCGGCTCAATGAACGACTCGCGACCGCGGATACCCCGCAGGGTGCCTTGCGGAACGTCATCGACGGCTGGATCTTCACGCTCGAAGAAGATGTTCTCGCAGAGGGCGCGGTCGACCCGAACGATACGTCGGAACTGCTGACGCGCAGCAATGAGTTGCTTGAGCGCAGGCTCGCGGATGTGGCCCGGACCGCGCCGACTTTCAGCGCGGCGCTGCGAGGCTATCGGCAGGCCCAGGTCGACGAACGACCAGAGATCGCGGAAGGAATTCTCGCCTGGCTGGCGGTCAGCCCAACGTGGCATCGGAAGCCAAGCGATTCGCCGGGGTCAAAGGAGACATTGACCACTTCGGTGCCCTGAACTTTCTCCAGGGACTTCTCACGATTCTCCGGGACTCGGGCCACGTGGGGATGCTCCTCGTCCTGGATGAGGTCGAAACAATCCAGCGCGTTCGCAGCGACGTTCGCGACAAGAGCCTCAACGCGCTCAGCCAGCTCATCGACGAGATCGATTCCGGGCGCTTCCCCGGCCTCTATCTGTTGATCACCGGGACCACTGCCTTCTTTGAAGGCCCTCAGGGCATCCAAAGACTGGAGCCGCTCGCCCAACGCCTCCAGGTCGACTTCCAGACCGACCCCCGTTTCGATAACCCGAGGGCCGTGCAGATCCGACTCCCGGCGTTCACCCTGGAACGGCTCCGACTCGTCGGCTGCAAGATCCGCGACATCTACAGCCAGCATGCCCGTTCTCCGGAGCGGGTCAATCAGCTGTGCGATGACCGATTATGTCTCGGAGCTGGCCAGCGCCGTGGCCGGGAAGCTGGGTGGCAAGGTCGGGGTCTCGCCCCGGATCTTCCTCAAGAAGCTCGTCGCCGACGTCCTGGACCGGATCGACCAGTTCGCGGACTTCGACCCGCGTACCCATTATGCACTGACGATCAGCGAATCAGAGCTCCTCCCGGTGGAACGGCAGGCCATGGGAGCCTCGAACGTCGACGAGGTCGAACTCGAACTGTGAGCAACTTCGATCAACTACATCCCGCCCTTCAGCACCATATCGTCAACAGTCTGGGTTGGCGCGAGTTACGGCCGTTTCAGGACGCCGTCATCCCTTCCGTGCTCGCCGGCGAACACCTGCGTGATTCTGGCGCCGACCGCGGGCGGGAAGACCGAGAGCGCCTTCTTTCCCGCGCTGTCGCGCATGCTCACCGAAGGATGGTCGGGCCTGAGCATTCTCTACGTCTGCCCGATCAAGGCGCTCTTGAATAACCTGGACGTCAGGCTCGAGCGCTATTGCTCGTTGCTGGGGAGGCGATCGACGCTCTGGCACGGAGACGTCAAGCAGGCGGCCCGTCGCCGGATCCTGCGCGAACCGCCCGATTGTCTGCTGACAACCCCCGAGTCACTGGAGGTGATGTTGGTCTCGGCCAACGTCGACTCGACGAGCCTGTTCTCGAACCTTCGCCTGGTCATCGTCGACGAGATTCATGCTTTCGCCGGGGATGACCGCGGCTGGCATCTCCTGTCTGTCCTGGAGCGGATCTCGCGGATTGCGGGCCGTGAGATTCAACGAATCGGCTTGTCCGCGACCGTGGGCAACCCGGAGGTGTTACTCGATTGGATCGCCGGTTCGTGTCGTGGACCGCGCCGGGTGTTCCGGCCTGAAGCGTCCGCGGCGAGTCAGGCCGAAGTCATGTTAGATTACGTCGGGTCGCTTGAAAACGCGGCCGTGGTGATTTCTCGGCTCCATCGAGGAGAAAAGCGGCTCGTGTTCGTCGACAGCCGGGCGAAGGCGGAAAAGCTCGGCGCAAACCTCGCCAACTGGACGTGACGACGTTCGTCACTCACAGTTCGCTCAGCCAGGAGCAAAGACAGCAGGCGGAGCACGCATTCGCCGCACGCGACAACTGTGTCATCGTTGCGACCAGTGTCCTTGAGCTGGGAATCGATGTGGGGAATCTGGACCGCGTCATCCAGATCGACGCGCCGCCCACGGTGTCGAGCTTCTTACAGCGAATGGGCCGCACTGGTCGGAGAGGTTCGCCTCGGAACTGCCTCTTCCTCGCGACGAGCGACGACAGCCTTGTGCGTGCCGCAGGTCTGATTGACCTATGGGCTGAAGGGTACATCGAAGCGATCGTTCCACCACCCTTGCCGTATCACATCCTCGCCCAGCAGTTGATGGCGCTGACCCTCCAGGAGCAAGGGATCGGCCGAAGTGAGCTCTGGAAGTGGCTTGGCGGCGTGCCGGCATTCAGAGAAATGCAACACGAGCGGCGGGAGGAGGTTCTTCAGTGGATGATCGACCAGGAGATCCTCTGGAGCGACCAAGGGATCTTGAGCTTCGGTCAGAAGGGTGAGAAGGCTTACGGTCGGAAGAACTTCCTCGAACTGTTTTCCGTCTTTCTGTCGCCGCCGCTCTTTTCTGTTCTTCATGGCCGGCAAGAGCTGGGGTTCGTCGACGAGCTGACGTTCCTGGGTAAGCACGATGGTCCGCGGATCCTGCTCTTAGGTGGTCGCGCTGGCTCGTCAACCATATCGATTGGCAGCGTCGTCTCGCGTATGTGGAAGCAACGGACGCGAAGGGACAATCTCGCTGGAAAGGATGGAGCCGCGGCCTTGATTACCCACTATGCCAGGCGATCAAGAACGTTCTCATCGCGAGAGGTGGCTGTGGACGCTGGTCACGGCGGGCAACCGAGCAGATGGAGGACATCCGGCACGAGTTCGGTTGGCTCGACTCCGGTTCGACGGTGGTCCTGATCGGTCGGAGCGGAGAGGTGGAATGGTGGACATTCGGGGGGACGCGAGCCAATGCAACTCTGGCCAGAGCATTGACGGACGCCACGCGAAGTCGCGTTGAGCATGACGGTTTCAGCCTGACGTTCGAGTCACGGCTCTCCCTGGACGACATCCAACAAGCGGTTAAGGAAGTCCGGTCGCAAGACGTCGCGTCCATTCGCCCAGTCATCGACGAGGACGCGATCAAGGGGCTGAAATTCTCCGAATGTTTGCCCGATCACCTTGCCGTCGAGATGCTCGAGCAGCGGTTATCCGACGCCGAGTCGACGAACAAGACCCTGGAACAGAATGAGCGATACGTGGCCGGTTGGGCCCAGGGGCATTGACGGAACAGAACGCTAACGCATCTCCTGCTTCAAGGTAAGTTAGGATCAGAATCACGATGATTGGTTACCGGAGAAATCGTCGGACAAGGAGTGCCAGCGCCAAGCGATCAGCACCAGCTCGAAGCTGCGGACGATTATCGGATCTGCGTTCGGCGTGGCAGAACGGGGCACGCCAAGCCGGAACGCAAGAGCCGCATGAAACCAGCAGAATACGAATCGGAGGGCGCTGCTCATGGGTAAGCGATACACGGTGAGTGATGGCAAGCTGGTGCTCAACCTCGAGGAAGCGGAGGAAGGCGGGTACAACGTGACCTCGCCCCTCAACCCGGAGTTGATCACGCAAGCCGAGACGATTGAAGAGGCTTTTGCCAACGCACGGGATGCCGCCAAGGCTCTGAAACAGTCGCGGGCGAAGCTGACGCGCACAGGTAGTATCACCTCACGACCCCGGACGCCAACCCGGACCGGACAGGTTCAACCGGTCTTGGTTCCCTGCCGGTTCTGATTCCCACGAATTTCGTCGACTGTGCACGGGATAAGGCTGACGAGCAGGCGCGATGCCATCCTCTGGCAATGCGACCGAACGACGACAATTCGACGCGATGCGCGATTCCAGTTGCTCACCGCCGAGCTGCGCTCATTTAACGTGTCGCTTCGGCACATCGAAGACGAGAACCGCGACCGCCAGCGGGCTGCCGAATTCGGCCTGAACTCGATCTAGCTGCCCCGATCTGTCTACATCAAGAACGACGACCGGGCGGCCTCCGCGCACCAGACCAACCTACCGCGCGGTGGTTAGAAGATCAGTTCGTCGAAGGCTTGAGACGCGAACCGCCCGAGCTGGAACGAAGTGACATGGATACCGTAGCGCACCATACGAGAAATTCGCTCAGAAGCCGGTTCGCTCTTGTCGAAGTCGACGTACGACCATATGTAGTTTCATTAACGCCGCTCCCGGGCTACCGTTTGCAACCCCGCTTGTCAATTTTGGATCGTGCTCCCAGAGGCTCGCGTGAATGACGGGCTTCAGACCAATGAATCGAAACGTACGGCGCGTGAAAAACCCGAGCGAAATGACTTCGGGGCGATCAATCCATGCACAGACCGTACAATGGCGTGAAGCGAGAGAAGTGATCGGGTGGGAGGGAAGGCCGTCACGGCCAAGGAGGCTGAAGATGCATCGTCTTGTGGAGACGGCGACCTCGTGACAGGGCGACGTGGATCGCCCGAAACGGTTGGAATATGAGCAGCGGTACGGTTTTTCTGAACGAACCATGGGTGTGGGAGCCCAGCCATGAAATGGCAAGACCGGATCAGCATCAGGGCGGACGTGTGCCACGGAAAAGCCTGCATCAAGGGTCGGCGGGTCATGGTGAGCGTGATCCTTGCTAGCCTTGCTGAGGGGGATTCGCCGGAAGCCGTCATGGCGAATTACCACCTTGAGCCGGAAGACATCCAGGCGGCCATGCTTTTCGCGGCGGACATGGCCGAAGACCGTTTCTTGCCTCTTGAGCAAGAGGTCGCCTGATGGAGTTCAAGCTCGATGAGAACCTGCCGCCGGCCGCCGCTGACCTGCTTCGCGACCTCGGTCACGACGTGATGACCGTGTATGATCAGGGTTTGCAAAGCTGTACTGATCCGGAGGTGCTGGCAGCGTGCCAGGGCGAGGGCAAGGTTCTCCTTTCTCTCGACCTGGACTTCTCGAACATCTTGGTCTATCCGCCGGAACGGTATGCCGGGCTCATCGTGCTTCGGCTTCATAAGCCTGGACCAAAGGCGGTCTTGAGCCTGTTGCGGCGCGTCGTGCCTCACCTCGAAACAGTCCCCGTTGCCGGCAGGCTTTGGATCGCGGATGAGCACCGAATTCGCGTTCGGCAGGTTGGCGAAATCGATCTGGGGCCGGAAGTCGGCAAGGTCTCGTTCACATGAGCACCTTGTTCGATTCACTCCTGGGAGCCCTCCAGCGGTCGGCGGATTACAACCGCGACGACACGGTTCCGCCCGCCGCCGTCCTCTGGCCCGACGAAAAGCGGTGGCGTAAAGCGATCATCGAGATTCAGTAAATGCAAATAAATTTAAATTGACTATGTCAGAGAATTACAATAGTATAATAAACAATGAGAGACAAGCTAGCGGATCGACGATGACAAAGGGATGTTGAATTGCCCGGTGCCGGTGATCAATACAATCGGCTCCTCTTCACTTCCAGTTCAGATAGCTTGTGGTCTCAACGCCCCCTCAACGGGCAGGGTCAAACATTGCCCTGCCTCCAGCCCATCACCCTCCTTTGGAGACAGAATTCGATGGCGACGTCAACCACTAAGATGAAGAAGGCGACTATGGCTGCACTGGCCACGAACGGGACCCAGCCCCGTACAAAAAAGACCTTTCAGCAGGCAGCGAATCTGCTCAAGCAAGTCAGCGACCCCACCCGACTCCAGGTCATCACCATGCTCTCCGAACGTGAGCATCACGTCGGGGCGCTGTGCGACCAGCTGAAGATAAGCCAGCCGGCGCTGAGCCACCACCTGGCACTATTGCGGCACGGGGGAATCGTCGAGCGTCGCCGCGTGGGCCAGAACAACTTCTATACTCTAACCGACATCGGCTATCGGCTTTCCAAGATCGCCAAAGGCGTGATCGGTTGACCTGCAGTGAAAGCAAACATACACCCATGAACAATTACCCCGCTAGCGAACAAACGATATCAGAAGTTGAGCGAGGTCGAATCTGCAGCGCAATTCTCCCGATGCCGTGTGCACAAACGGTTTCCGCCGGCGATTCCATTGTCTTCGCGCTTGCTTATAAACATCCGGGCACGAAGTCCGAATTCGTCAAGTATGGGGACTCGGTGTGTGTCTTGCTCACCGAGATCATTGATCTTGAAGCCACTGATCCCGCCACCGGCCAGGCGCTTTTTCGCTTCTCCTGGGAACCGCTCGGTCAAAGTAGTTCACCCGGCACTGTCGCCAAGCATGTCGTGAAGTCCAGTAGCGCTTAATGTGGCGGGCTAGCCCGTTGAACGGTGGGAGAACCCAATGGCTCATCTAAACTTCCTCCAGGTTCAGAGCGGGATAGAGCTGCTGGATCGTCTCAGCGGAATGGCCATCCTGGAACGCGATCACGACGGAGTCGAGCGAGACGCCTGGCGAACCCACGCGCAACGCACCTTGCGCGTCCTCGTGCACGTAACTCTTCGATGAGATCATGCGTTAGACGAAGCCGACACGGCATCGCGATCGTGAGTGAGCAGAATGCGCTCTTCGGCGGCAGCCCAGACCAGTATGTTGGGGTCGGGCGTTTGCACCAGGCCGACATCTTGAACGCGCACAACATCCAGGTTCGGCATGCGACGAAGCAGGCCCCGCACGATACCCATGACAGCTTCTTAAACGTTCGCAGGTCGCCCGCGAAAAATCGATTTGTCGTTGAAAACTTGCAAGACGGCTTGAAGCAAAAATATTAAAAAATGACTCAATACCGGTGACCTTCATCGTTTGTCGAACAGGATTACCTGCAGAGCTGCGCTCCGGCGTCGGCGTAGGAGGCTTGGGCGGGAGAAATGCGGCCTGAGTTGGCGCTGCGCGTCACCCTATGTAATTGCCAGCAGCATTAAGAGCGATTGGCATTTTACTCTGTCCAACGGCCATGTTAACGTCCGTCGAATCTGCAAATGAGATCAGTCGGATTCGGCGGCCGCACTGCACCAGTTCACCAATGTCGCTCTCGCGACGATCCCCGAACCATCGTCGCTGATCATGAGCGGCATCGCCACGATTGGAGTGGTGTGCATCAAGTCGAGACAATGTGCCTCAACTGCCCGAGTTACTGCGGAGAACCTTCGGCGAGATGATCACCGATTGCGGAACTCGAGGCGAAGGACCACGTTCTACCCTATCGCGCTCTGAATCTGCTGAAAAACCGGCACCGCCGGTCGTCGCGCGCTCACTTCCAGTGCACAGTGTCGGGCCTGCAAGGATCGCTGCAAATACACGCTTACCAGCGCTCATCTACGACCGAAGCGCTCTTCTCCTTCGGCTTTGGTCGTTGGACGGTGCCGCAAGACCTGGATGTCTGTCAAATTCAAGTGAGATTTAGCACCCTGGGTCGTTAAACATAAGGAGCATCACATGCATCGGATCGGCTTGATTGCGATGTGTCTCACCGTAATTTTTGCCGCAACCGTCTATTCTCAGATGGATTGGGAAGGGGAGTTTACAATCACCTCCAGTTGGAACCACTTGGCGATCGATGTGCCTGAGGGCAAGACTGACGAAGGATTGGCTATTATCCAGTGGGGGTTGCATGGAAAAGACGCCCAGAGATGGCGAATCGAGGCGGTGGATGTCGGGCGCGGGTGGTACAAGATCGTAAATGTATTTACTCGCAAAGCGCTCGACATCAAGGATGCCTCGAAGGCGGACCGAGCCATCCTGATACAGAGCAAAAGCAGTGACGCCAAGTCTCAACACTGGCGGCTCGACAAACAAGACGACGGGTCATACAAAATACTCTCTCGGTGGAGCGGCAAGGCAATCGACATCCCGTTCGGCAGTAAGGAGCAGGGGAAAACGTTGGAGCTGTGCGAGGATAACAATCAGGGGAACCAGCGGTGGATTTTCAAAAGACCTATTGAGTAGTTTCTCTGGTGGACGAGAAGCAAACCGCCCATGGACTGCCAGCACCCAGCCGAAAGCACGCCACCCCTCATAACTGTCAGCCGCTTGACGTAGATCCGGCCAGAGAGGGTAACCTCGCCCTTTGAACCACCCCGGATTACTACAAAACTCTCCAAACCACCCCCATTCGTGATCCCCCGAGTTGACCTCGGCGACCAATGCTGGCCGTGTCAGAGGCGGCGATCCATGAAAGTCCGGTGGATGGTTGACGACATGAGATCGAGATCCTTACAATCCCGCTTCCTTTCAAGGGGATCTCTTTCCAGGTGCCGAGTCGAGACGCCATGGCCGACGTCGCCGGGCCGAGGCACCGCTTGCGGGCAATGGGTGGCCTGAATTCACATCAAAAACACGAGGAATGGGGCAAATGAGCGTCGACGTGAAAGTTCATCGCAGCCTCGGCTTGGCACTCCTGACCGCGGGGTTGATCGCCCTGGCGGCCGAGGCGCGGGCCGACTGGAACACGTTTCAAGGAAACGCGGCCCATACGGGGCACGTTTCAGGAACTTATGGTTTCACGAACGTGAAACTTCTCTGGCAAACGACAGCCTACGCGGGAGCACTCAATGGCATTGCTGTTGGCAACAGCACCGTGGTCGTGACCAACCAGGCTCGGTTCTCAAACAATCCGAGCGTTCATGGCCTCGATCAGTCCTCAGGCGTGATCCTCTGGTCCCACGCGTTTGGAACAAACAACGACACGACGAGCCCGCCGGCATACGCCCCCAACATGAAGATGTTCTACGTACAAAGCGACGGAAACACCTACGGCGGAGGCAACTATCTCAACGCATTTGACCCGGCCACGGGCATCACGATCTTCAGCGCGCCTACGGCGCTCAATGGGAGACATACCTCAACCCGACCCCCTACAACGGCATTATCTACACGGGCGGCGGGTATTACGGTGGCATGTATTCGTTCAACGGGATCACCGGCGCTCAGAACTGGTTCGGCAAAGTGCCGCAGTACGATGGCTGGACGCCAGCCGTCGATGGAACCTATGCCTATGCTTACACCGGCAGTGGCGACATAACGCCCATTCAAGGCGTATTCACGATGATCAAGATCGCTGACGGCACGACCGCCGCATCGGTCGTCGACCCGATCTACGACTGGACGGGTTATACCATGAACTCGGCCGTCGTTCTTGGCGACACGAACACCGCGTTCACGATCAACGGCGGCAGGCTCGTTTCGTGGAATACGCAACTCGATAGCACTCACAAGCCGCACATCCGCTGGAGCTTGACCGACAGCTACTCGGGGCAGCCGAGTTTCGCGTACGCTGGCGCGGCGAGCCCGGGGAAGGGGAGGCTCTTCGTGATCAACAACGGAGAGCTCAACGTCCTCGACTCAACGACCGGTCATCTATACTGGACCTGGGCGCCGCCAAGCGGAGCGCTCGAGGTCCAATGATCGTTACCGACGACCTCGTTTTTGCCTGCACGGGCACCACAACCTACGCGATTTCCAGGACATCCGTAGTCCACAATACGGTTTGGTCCCACAACGTCTCGGGCGTTCTGAGCTTCAGCGATAGCACCCTGTACGTGGCCGGTTCCGATGGCAACGTATACGCTTTCAAGAATTCTCCGCCTGGCTAACGAGCCGGTTCGCGGGCAAACGAGCCGTCGCCGGGAAGTGAAACAGGGACGGGGAAATGCTTGCGAAACACTCTTGCATTTCAGTACAGGTGAACGTCGTCTTGTTGGCGTGCCTGTGCCCAGACCGTCACGGAATCAATCGATTCGACCATACCGGGCGGCTAAGCGGTCCGTTCCACGCTTCCTCGTTGCAATTTGATCGGGCTGCGAAGACAGTGCTCATCAGCTCGCACATCCTCACCGAGCTGGGCGAGATCTGCGACTCGGCCGCGATCATCGAGGCGGGACGCCTTCTGGCCAGCGGAACCTGGCAACTTTGGTCATCGTTCCATTCTCGACGTATCGCAGCATCGTCGAAGAGCGGACCGAGACAACGCTTGAGCTGTTGCAAATCACGGCGCTTTCGCCCGTGCAGATCGTCCGCGGCAAGATCCTCAGCACGATGGTGCAGGTGCTGGTTTACTACTGCGCGATCGCTCCCTTCATCGCGTTTACGGCGCTCTTGCCGGGCTTCGACGTCGTCCACGTGACCTTTTCGCTGATCATGCTCTTCATCACCGCAATATGTTTCTCTGTGGTCGCCCTGGCGATCGGCACTCAAGCCCGCAACACGACCTTCCAAACTCTCTCGTCGCTTTTTGTGATCGCGATGGCCTTCGGAGGAATGATGGCCTTTTTCGGCTTCATGACCGCGGCCGGCAACGCCATCCGATTCGACGAGTCGGATACGTGGTGGTGCTCGCCCTGGTCGTGTTCCTGGGCCTTTCGACCGGATATGTCTGTGAGCAGGCGGCCGTCGCACAACTCACTTTCGAGTCTGACAACCGGACCACGGGCATCCGGTTGGCCGCGGGCGCGCAGTGGCTCTTTTGCTGGATCGGTTTTCTGACATTTCTCGTCGTGCGCCAGCCGCCGCCGATGCCGTCCGACGGCTTGACGACCGTTTTGACGCTGACCGCGACGTACATCACGGTCGCGGGGCTGTTGTTCGCGGCCGCGCCCGATTCTCTGTCGCGGCGCGTCAGCCGCGGCCTTCCCCGCTCGCGCACGCTGAGAGTGCTATGGGCACCCTTTCTGCCGGGTGCGGCGCGCGGGCTGCTCTATTCCCTCTTGTCGCTGGCGCTGCTGGCCTATTTGGCGACGGTCCTACTCCCACAACTTACTACGACCAGAATTCTGAACGATCAGCAAGCCACTCGATACGCGATCGCCCTGGCTGCCTATTCGCTGATTTACCTTGGAGCGGCCACGCTGTTCGCGCGACTGCTGCGCCCGCGGTGCAACGCATCCATTCGTACCAGGTGCTCGCGATTTTGGCATTGGCGAACCTGCTCTTGATCGTAGCGGCCGAAGTGATCCACTTCCTGTCCCGCGTGACCACGCCACAACTCTTCGATGTGGTCAATCCGGTGATGACACTGCGAACGATCGCAGATGGCGACCGCGGCTCCGTCGATGCGGTCTCTTGCCTGGTGGTCGCTGCGGTCGTCGCGATAGTGGCGAACGTCAGTGCGCTTTGGTGCGGGGTCCGCGACGTTGTGAACGACCCGGTCCGCGCCCAGATCGAAAGCCAGCCGCATCCCGCTGGGATGGTCGATTGACGGGCGTGAACCATGGCCGGGATCCTCGGATCCGAAAGTCCGGAGTGTTTTGACGGCGGCCGTGCGGGCTTGGTAACAACGGCTTTCGGTTCACGCTGCACCGTCAACACAAGCTCTTCGCCGGGAACCATCCACTTCTCACTTATCCGACCAATTGCCGACGCGGTGTCGTCGCGATGTTCATTTCGGCGCGAGAAATGCTCGAACGGATACTGAAGGTGGCTCGCCATCCGGATTTGCCGACGGCGAAGATCCGACCGGCCAATCTTGGAGTACCGCAAGAATTTCGTCAGCCGCGAGCAAATCGTGAATCTCTTTCAACCTGGACTTCGTAATATAGATTGAGTGGGCGTAAGTCACGCCTCCGCACCCTCTTTGACGGAGCTTGCGATTGCGGAATCACGGCAGGACACGCAAACCATGAGGACCAATTCCATGTTTGTTTCATTGCGTTCGACCGGCGCCAGGTTATCGCTGTCAGCGATGATTCTGGCGCTTGCTACTGTCGGATTTTCGGCTTCCTCAGCCTTTGCTCACGGCGGCGGCGGCGGGGGCGGCGGCCATGGAGGAGGCGGATTCGGCGGTGGCCACATGGGTGGCATGGGGATGGGCATGGGTGGCATGGGCATGGGCCACATGGGTGGCATGGGCATGGGCGGGATGGGAATGGGCCGCATGGGTGGCATGGGAATGGGTGGTTTCGGTGGCCGTGGCTTCGGCGGCTTCGGTGGCTTCGGTAACCGTGGCTTCGGCTACGGCGGCTATGGCGGCTTCTGGCCGTATTATGGCTACGGCCTCGGTTTTGGTTACCCCTGGTACGGTTATGGCCTTGGCTACGGTGGTTATGGCCTTGGCTACGGCGGCTACGGCCTTGGCTACGGCCTTGGCTACGGTGGCTACGGCATGGGTTATGGAGGCTACCCGATGCTCGGGTCGGGCTACGGGTATCCCGGTTATGGTTATGGCGTGGTGAACAGTTACCCCTATGCCGCAGTGGGTGGTTCTGCGCCGGCGACCGGCTTTGGGTACTCTTCCGCATATGGGACCGGTTCACCATCTCAACGACGCATTTTGGGTATCGATGAAGAGCCAGTGGTCGGCGCCGATGGCACAAAGGGGATGAAGGTCGCCAATGTATATCCGGGTACAGCCGCCGAAAAAGCTGGTCTGCATGTTGGCGATGTGATTCGCTCGATCAATGGTTATCTCACCGAGCAGCGCGGCAACCTCGCCTGGATCATCGCCAACGCGACACCGAGCAACGAGTTGAAAATGAACGTTCAGACCGCGAAGGACGGCCAGAATCATCTGGTTACGGCCAGTCTTCCCTGATCCAACTACACCAGCCAACGGGAGCAAAATCATGCATCGGCCACGGCAAGGTGACGTTTCCAAGCTCGCGCTCGCGTGTCTTGTCCTGACCTTTTTCGTCGCGAGTGTGTCCGGGCCTTCGGCGTGCGCCCAGGGTTCGGGCGGTTGGTTTGGCGGCCTCTTGCGCCGCAACCCGAATCGCGGCTTCTACCCGTATTATGGCTCGACGCACCCCCCGGCTATAATATCTACGGCAACTATGGCGTTTATGGATATCCCGGGTCGGGCATCGAGGGGGGCGCTAGCAATTCAGGGTACGACCCTGGTTACGGCGGATATCCTTCCTACGGCGGCTACGGAATTGCGAATATAGCCAATCGAAATCTTAATTCCGCCATGCCGCCGCCCCGGCAGCGCCTGTTGGGAATTGATGAAGATCCGCTGGTCTTGCCCGACGGTGCCAAGGCCATGAAGATATCGAAGGTCTTCCCGGGGTCACCAGCGGAAAAGGCTGGTCTCGAGGCTGGTGACGTCATTCGGTCGGTGAATGGCTATCTGACCGAGCAGCGCGGCAACCTCGCGTGGATCATTGCCAATGCGATGCCGAATAACCAGCTGAAGATTGACGTGCAGAAGGCGAAGGACGGCCAAAATCATCAGATCACGGCCACCCTTCAGTGATTGTCGGGAAAATGGCCGAAGGTCGGGGCGTCGAGTACAACATCGACAACCCGACCTTGGTTACCCTTTAAGCGCCGGCCCACGTCCAATCCATGACGAGGAACATCACGGCCAGGACGACCAGGCTGACGACGGCGAGTAGTCCGCTCGGCATAAATTTGCCGGTCTTCGCGGCATAACGGTAGCCGAACAAGACGAAAAGGGCGATCGAGAGAATCAACCCTAGCGGAACTCCCAATCGGTTGTTATTCACCGACAACCCGAGCGCCAGGAGCGCCGCCAAGGCGCTGATCGACCCTGCTATCAAGGAAGGCCGACTACCTGCCTTTACGTAGCCGATCACCCCACCGAC
Organism: uncultured Isosphaeraceae bacterium; assembly: GCA_963850935.1. Lineage (GTDB taxonomy): Bacteria > Planctomycetota > Planctomycetia > Isosphaerales > Isosphaeraceae > CAWFRS01. Next base: position 213,968 of record CAWKNT010000006.1, on the reverse strand, counting down.
GGCGAGTAGAAGAGCGTAGATGCCAAGGGCGACTTGTCCGATAGTCGGGCTGATCATGGTGAGCCAAATCTCATTAAGTGATAAAAAGTGTCAACTCACTGTAGAGATCGCCATGTCGACCGTCAACGGCCAGCCAACGTTGCAGTTGATCGCTTGCAAGTTGTGTTAGACTGGCGGCCTGCAATCGAAAACAGCACGACAAGCCTGGCTCGGCCCGTTGGGGATCGGCGGGCGGTCGTGCGCCGGGTTTTGCCCAGCCAGCGACCGCCCAAAGCCCTTTGGGTTGAGCCATCTTGTCGTGCTCAAAGTTACCTGACGACGGCAGCACGAGTGACTGAGAGTCACTGCGGGCCCGGTGGTGGAACCTCCGCGGGGGGCGGCTGCGGAACCGCGGCGCCTGGTGCCGGCGGAGTCGGTTGTCCACCCGGGAAAGCGCCTGGCCCCACCGGCACGGGCTGAGCCGGCACCGCAGCGGGAGGCAGAACCTCCATTTGAACGTTGACATTGCCGGGTATGCCACCGGCTCCGACTCGGTTTTGCGTCGGGTCGAGCGCGCCGGCCGCCACGGGAGCTGCCCCGACCGGGGGCGGCGGTTCGATTCCCATCGCCCTCATCCGAGCCCGCTGTGTCGCCGCTTGGGTGTTAGCCCAGGGGAAATCGGGACCGGACGGGAAATACTGAACGTCGTCGTGCATGTACCTGCCCGAAGGCAATGTCATGCCCGCGTATTCCACCTGGCAACCGATCGAGGGCAAGATCCAGCCCGTCGCCAGCGCTGACAGTAGCGCCACGCGTCGCCTCGTGGACCCTCGCGGCGATCTCTTGCGGGGCAAACCCATCGTTTCCACCCTCCTTGGCGTCTTCGGCGGTCCCTCGGACCCGTTCCTTGAGGGAGGCAAAACCGCCGTCGGGAGTCCATTCCTGGTCCCGCCCACTCGAGCCCGCCCGCCTGCGTCCGTCATTCGAGCTCGCTCGCACCCAAAATTAAGGCAAGCAGTTTACAGTGCCTCATTCCGGTCGAGCATAATGCACACTTTGGACCGTGCGGCGCGGTCGTCGGGTTATTCACTTGGTTAAGGAATCGGCCGAATCGACCGGTTTGGCACAATGATTCCGCTCGATTCCAGGAAAAGTCCCCTCACAATGATCAGGAACAATTGGCCTTGGCTGATTCGCCAAGCTGTTTAGTTTCTTCGGTAGAATCGGACGACGTGGTGAGCGGCATCACGGCGAAGCCAGCTTGACTGCGACGAGCGCAGAAAGCGCAACCTATTCTGTTTATTGTTCTCATCCTTGGTATTTAGCCGATTTTCACCAATGCGTCTCGATAAGGTGGTCAGCGAAAGATTCGGTCTCTCGCGCCGCGAGGCACGAGAGGCCGTCAGGCGTGGGCTTGTTGACCTGGCGGGTCAACCGTGCGATCAGCCAGGACGAGAGATCGATTCGGACACACTGCTGTCGTATCGGCCAGAACGCCCGCGGCCGCACATCATCGCGCCGGCTGCGAGTGCTCTATGAGGATCGTTATATCCTCGTCGTGCACAAACCCGCTGGATTGCTGGCCCAGCCGACAAGGGATCGTGAAAGTGACACGCTGCTCGAACGTGCCGGCCGCTATCTGACCCGAGTTCGCGGCGTGCGCCATCCCTACGTGGGTTTGGTGCATCGCATTGACCAGTACACCTCGGGCGTCATGCTGCTGGTGTGCTCACCAGCAGCCCTTCGCTCGTTCCAGTCATTGTTTCGGGAGCACCAGATCGAGCGATCGTACATCGCGGTCGTTGAAGGGTCGGTCGAGCCAGCGTCCGGCACGATCGACCTGCCTTTGGTGTCCGACCGGGGCGACGGCCGGCGCGGGACGGCACATTCGCCGGGAGTCGGCGTGGCGCGATCACCCATTTCAGCCGGATCGAGCAATTTGGCGCTACGGCAACTCAGCTCGTGTGCCGCCTTGAAACGGGTCGGACGCACCAGATCCGTATTCACCTGGCAAGTATCGGCCATCCGGTCATCGGCGACACGGTTTATCGTTCGCGGACAGCGCCGCCGTTTCCGATTTCGTTCCCTCGGCAGGCACTTCATGCGAAGGAGCTAGGTTTTGTGCATCCGATGACCGGGCAGGCTATTCGAGTACAGGACTCTTTGGCCGATGATTTAAGCGACCTGATCGCCACGCTCCGACACCGGTACACAGATCGTTCGCCGCGGCTCGATTAGGTCGTCCTCGGATGGCCGCACTCAATGAAATGCGGTCATGGACAGCGCCTGCATCTTGTCCAGCGAGTCGGTGGATCCAGCCAAACACTGGTCGTGGGTTTCGATCTTTCGCTCGGCGACTGGACGCAAGGTCGGAACTTCGTACCGCGCGACGACTACCGTGACATTGTCTCGGCCGCCGCGCTCAATAGCCTCGTCAACAAGCGACTGAGCCGCATCGGGTGGCTGATCGTGCGCGCCGAAGATCCGGGCGATCGATGCGTCGTCCACCATATCATTCAAGCCGTCGCTGCACAGGAGCAAGCGGTCATGATCCCTGAGACGAAGCCAGCGGACGTCGGCCTTGACCTTGCCACGCTGACCGCCCAGGAAGTTAGTGAGCACATGGCGCTTGTTGTGATGTCGAACGTCCTCGCGAGCGATATAACCGGCATCGGCCATTGCCTGGGCGACTGTATGATCTTTGGTCAACTGTAAGAGTTTGCCGTCGCGATAGAGATAGCGCGCGAGTCTCCTACGTGGATGACGAACAAGTCGACGCCGATACTGTACGAGGCCGTCAGCGTGGTGCCCATTCCGAACAGTCGTCGGTCTTCTTGGCTTCGTTGCGTAAGGGCCAGATCGATTTCCCGAAGGTAGTTATTGACCCGTTCGAACAGGTCGCGCGCTTCTTTCTTGTTAATCTTGAATCCCCACTTGGGCGACTTCTGGAAAAGCTTGACGCCGGTGGTGATCGCCATCTGGCTGGCGACTTCGCCCGCGGCCATTCCTCCCATTCCATCAGCGACGATCATTGAATAGCCGTCTTCAGCGCAGTGCTCGGGAAACTGGTCTTGCGGCACGTTGGTGTGGAGGATTTGTTGCCGGCGGCTCAGCTTCGAAATCAAAAAATGGTCTTCGTTCTTGTCCCGGACTTTTCCGGGATGCGAGACGGCGCCGAATTCGACGCGTACCATGGACGAAGGCGGTTTCAAGTGGCTGGCGTCGAGAACCGACGGCGAAATTACGAACTCGTACTCGGCCGTTTCGAGGTCGAAAGGATCGTTCATCGCCCAGGGCTCCTCGTTTGGTCGCTCGCGTCAACTCGATTTCGGCTTCGTGGCCGGAGACACCTTGCCATTCTTTACCGTGCCGGCGGGCGTCTCATTGCTGGCTGCCGCAGGCTTCTCGAAGATGATGATGTGCTGCCAGGGGAGGAATTCCAACGACTGCTGGAATACAAAGCCCTGCGGCTCGATTTCGCGACGGACCTGGTCGAGAGTCATCTTGTGTTCCGGCCTGATTGGTACATCAGGGTCTTCCGCGCGAAACTCGACCAAGACGAGTCGGCCATGGGGCTTCAGGGCCTTCAAGAATCCTTGAAGTATGGCATCCGGATCGGAACACTCGTGGTAGACATCGACCATCAGAATGAGATCGAGCTTGGATTCAGGGAGCTTGGGATCAGACTGGGTCGCGCGAATTGACCGGATGTTGGCGACGCCGGCATTGCGGGCGTTTTCCTGAAGCATTCGGATCATTTCAGGTTGGATATCGCTGGCGAGAACGGTCCCCTTGGTGCCAACCCGGCGAGCCAGCCGGATGCTATGGTAGCCGGCGCCCGCACCTACATCGGCAACTGTCGCGCCGCGCGGAATTTTCAGAGCGTCCAGCATCGCCTCAGGCTGTTCTTCCTCGATACGCGTCTCGCGAAATAGCCAGTGAAACTCTTCCCAAGACATCACCTGCGCGATCTGCCGCCCCATGTAGAATCCTGGCGGATCGCGGCGGACTCGCTTTTTCGACTTTCGATCGGTCTTTGCGTTCGGTCTTGACTTGGCCGGATCTTGCCGGGCGCTTGGCTGCGATTGGGGCTTCTGGTCGGGCGTCGACTGCGTCGTGTTCGCCGCCTGGCGCCCCATCGCGAGACCTGCAGCGGCCGAAAGGGCGAAGATCGCAAGGACGGTCGCTCGGACTCTTCTTTCCACGCTGAGAATCATGGCATGCCTCAGTCTGCGAATGCGTAGCGCACGATGCAGTAGAGAGCCTGGAAGCCGTCTTTCAGACCGATCTTTTTGCCCTCGCGGTAAGTTCTGCCGTGATAGGAGACGGGGATTTCGTAAATACGGCACGGCTGCGGAGCTTGACCATTAAGAGATGGAAAGGTAAATCGGGCCACCTTGGCGGTGACCTCCGGCTCGAAGCCAAATCGGTCGCTCTTGAGCTTGATTCCCTGGATCACCTCGCGACGAAATACTTTGTAACAGACCTCCATGTCGGTCAGGTTGAGGTTGGTGAGCATGTTGGACAGAAGCGTGAGAAACTTGTTCGCCAGTGAATGCCAGAAGTAGAGCACGCGATGAGTTTCACCGATGAAGCGCGAGCCGAACACGACGTCGGCCAGATCAAGGACGATTGGCTGAATTAGCTGGGGATATTGCTCGGGGTCGTATTCAAGGTCGGCATCCTGCACAATCACAATCTCGCCAGTGGCCTCACGGAAACCGGTACGCAGAGCGGCTCCTTTGCCCTGGTTGATCACATGATAGACGACCGTTAGATCGCCGTCGCGCTTTTCGATGTCCTTGAGAATATCGCGCGTGCCGTCCGTGGAGCAGTCGTCGACAACGACGATCTGTTTCTTGATGGGAACGGCACGTACGCGCCGGAGGATCTCGTGGATTGTCTTCCGTTCGTTGTAGACCGGAATGACCACCGAAAGCGTCAAGGTATCCGGAATCCGGTAGAGCCCGAGCTTGCGGCAGAACGTCTCGCCCAACGTTCTCAAGAGCCAATCCCTGCGCTCGGCATCATCGGAGAACTCAGGCGCAGCCGGACTCAGAGCAGAGTCGTTCGACACAATCGTCGCCTGGGGAGCAGAGTGGCGCGTATCCATCGCTCGAAGATACTCCGAGTATCAAGTGGATTGACCGCCGCAGCCGATCGATCGGCCAAGACGAACATAAAGGACCCGGTCGCAGTCGTTTCGCGGAAAAAACTCTACGATCAAGATAAGCGACGACACTACTGGATGGAAGTGACGATGTGACCGTCGACTTTGATTGGCGAGAATCCGCGATCAAAACAAAAGCCGAATCTCATCCGGATCGAGCAGCGTTCTGCCGCTTCGCGAGGAGTGAGATTCGGCTCGAAATTACGCATACTTAGCTGGCAAGGGCTGGTGTGGCGTCTCGAAAGTGCCAGGGCGCCACCGAATACAGTTTCGTGGCACCCCGCGCTTCCGGCGTCACGCACCCGGTTTGGGTGCGGGGACAGCGGGGATGTCAGCCGGGGTCGGTGCTGGCGGCGTAACCGCAGCGGGTGGCTCGGGCATCGGCGCAGCCGGTTTCGGCATGGTCGGAGCGGGATTGGGCGGAACCGGCGGAGCCGCCTCGGACGGCATCGGAGATGTAGCAGTCGGGCTCGGACTCGTCAGATCACCGCCAGGCCCGCCGTAATTGTATTGCAGAGCATATCCGAAAATCGGCGGACTGTAGGGCAGATCGTAGTCGACAGGACCGTATCCACCGACGCCGTAACAGCCGCCGTAACAACCGCTGAAGCCGTAGGAACGTTTGCTCCAGCCGCAGCCGCCAAATAGCTTGGCCAGGAGACCGCACCCGTGATGTCCGCCATAGCCGCCATAGCAGCCAGAGAAACACGACGAGTAGCAGCCGCCCAATGAGGTGGAATAGCAACCAGAATAGCAACCTGAGTAGCAGCCGGAGTACGTTCCCGGCGACGCGTAATCGGTCGGATAGACGTTCGCGTAACAACTGCTACTGAAGCAACTGTAAGTGGGCGGCGCGTAGGCCACGCCGCAGCTCTTGTTATGACAGCCCAAACCACTGAGGGCCATCAACATCAACACGGTTCCTTGCATTGCATTTCTCCCAGGTGCGAAATCGACGAGAATCAATCAATCCGCGACCGGCACCGATGACGGCCCCTTGGTGCAACCCGAAAGCGGTCGGGCATCCCGCGAGACGCGCGTCCCTTTCGGACAGACGCACCCTCAAATACCCGTCAAGTCGCCCGAATTCCTAATTTCTGCTCAAACCTCCTAGACTCTAACCACCATCATACCCCAATTTCAATCTCGAAAAGTGAAAATAGTGGGAAAAACAAGACTGGGTAATTTAGTGGTCTGTCTGATAGCCGTAAACCGAAGCCTCGATTTCGCGCAGTACTCACATTAGGGTCGCGGCCCCAGACGAAGCTGTAGAGTGTGTAGCGCAGTCCTGTGTGCCAATCCAGGGGTTCGGCGGCAGTTGAATAGGGATCGTAAACGCGCGTGCCGATTTCGGGATACGGCGAAGACACGAACGAGCCGGAATAGGTGGTGATGGCGCCGCCATTGTCTTGCGGACTCGTAAAGGGCGAGGCGTCGATTAAATGTCCAGGTAACGGAGGCGTATCAATCACATTGCTGTCCCCGTTCTGACATCCGAGACCACTCAAAGCCAACATCATCACGAGTGGCATCTGCATGGCTTACTCCGAATCCGAGTACGCTGGACATAAACTTCGAGCCGTAGGACGTCGGTCGCACGGTTCGTCACCTATGCGCGAGCGCAAAAATCCATAGAATCTGCTCAAACAACGTCGATTCTCACACAAGGATACCCTAGTTTTCACGTCGCCGGCGGAAAATGGGCGAGTTTGAAGAAGTGTCGCGCCTGGGTATTGAGTGTGGACGACACTGACTGGGCAAAATTGCCAATGTTTGCTGGCCGGGAGCCATCCTGGCGGATATGGTTCCAGAAGACGATCCGCAGGGCAGCTCGGCGGACACGACGAGCGCGGATGCCGCAATCACGCCTCGAACGAAAGCACCTTTGTATGTCGCTGTGCAGATGTGTGAGGCCGGAATGAAAAACATGTCACGGGGACGTCAGGAAGAGAAGCGTGCGGCCGCGAACGGGTCTACCCAGCAGTCGACATGGCCTGTTTGGGCCCGCACTGCTGTGAGTTTGATGATTATTTTCCACTTGATGGCCGTCCTTGCCGGCGTGCTAGGTGTGCCTCCGTCGTCGAATTTGGAGCAAACGATCGCCGGCTTGTTCACACCATATTATGATGCCATCGATCTGGGCTATTCGTATCGCTATTATTCCGAACCTCCCCCTACCCCCGTCGTCACGGCCACGCTGCATTTTGGTGAGGGGATTGCGGAAGAAACGGTGCGCTTGCCGGGACGCAATGTGGCCGGTCCTCGCCTGCGGCATCAGCGTCAGTTAGCCCTTGCCAATGCCCTGTTCATGGATGTGCAGGAAGCCAGGCAAAGTACCGGGGATTCGACGAAGAGCCGATTGGCGCAGGCTTATGCCCGCCATCTTTGCATGACGCGGGCCGATTGCCGTAGCGTCTCAATCCACGTGCAGCTTCATCTGATACCGGAGATGGAAGAGGTGCACAACGCGAGCCGGTTGCGCGGCTCGGCGGGTTACGACTTGTTTGCCGAGTCGCTATTTACCACGCCCGAATGGATCGGAGACTACCCGTGCGCCGGCTTTTAGCGGAAGCAATGGCTTATTTACGGCATGTCTCGCGAGCCGCGCACGCGGGCTGGAACGTGTTTTTTTTCTCGCCTGCCGATCCAACGACACTTGGACTGATGCGGATCGCCGTAGGCTTGCTCGCGTTCTGGAGCTTGCTCGTTTTCGGGCTGGACCTGCACGACTATTTTGGCTCGACCGGCTGGGCCGCCGCCGCGATCCAGTCGGGCCAACGGCGGTTGATCTGGTCGTTCTGGTTCCTGGTACCCGATGGTTGGTTGCGGTTGTCGTGGTGCGTCAGTCTGGCGGTCCTGGCACTCTACACGCTGGGACTCTTCAGCAGAGTCACGGCGATCTTGGCGTGGGTGATCGTGGTCTCAACTGTTCGGCGCGTGCCCAATGCGCTTTACGGCTTCGACCAGGTCATATCGGCCCTCGCGCTTTACCTGGCTGTGACTGGCGCCAGCGGGCAAGCAGTCTCGGTAGATCGATTTTGGCGCCGGTTCCGTCAGGCACGCGCCGCGTCTGCGCAGCAGCCTGGAGGACGGGGACGGCGCGTGACACCGGACGAACCGGGCATTCCGCGTGCGACGGTCTCGGCGAATCTGGCTCTGCGCTTGATACAGCTTCACCTCGTTGTCATCTATGGAATTGCCGGCGTTGCAAAGCTTCAAGGCCCATCATGGTGGAACGGCACAGCGCTCTGGAAGACCATGACGACCGGCGAATTCGTCACACTCGATTTCACGGCTCTGGCGGATTGGCCGTCGCTCGTCAATCTACTCACGCACGCAGCGCTTGCGCTCGAGTTGCTTTATCCTGTGCTCATTTGGATCAAGATTGCGCGTCCGATCATGCTGGCCGGTATGGCGGTGCTGCACTTTGGAATCGCCGTTACCAACCCCGGCTTGACCGAGTTCGCGCTGGCGATGCTCGCCGCAAACCTGTCATTTGTATCTGGCAAGTGGCTGCGTGGGCTCGCGACCGGTGCCACTCAGCCAGCCTTGCGGATTCTTTACGATGGTGCTTGCCCGCGTTGTCGTGCTTCAATGGCTCTTATCACCGCGGCCGATCCCGATCTGGTGCTCGAGCCGGTGGATATCACGGCCATTGATGTCACCATGATTCATCCCACATTGACACGTGAGGATTGCATGCGATCGATGCATGCGGTTTCAAGGACTGGACGAATCACGACCGGTTTTGACGCGATGAGGTCGTTGGCGGCTTGGCTGCCTATGTTCTGGCCACTCGCGTTTGTTGGACACCTGCCGGGGGTCGCGTGGCCGGCTCGTCGCGTGTACAATTTCATTGCGGCCACTCGGCCTCGCGACGTTCCCTGCACTGACGATTTCTGTGTGATCCACTCCCGAACGCCGCGGATCGTGCCTCGCGAACGAGGGCACGCCCAAGATCATCACAATTCGATTTCGAATATGGTAGACACCCAGGAGGCGCATCGGCCATGACACACTCTCCAGGTTTCACCGAGCAAGATCCGTCGCCATCAGTGGATGATGAAATCACTACACCAAGACGCATGTTCCTCTTTGAAACGGGATGGCGGGTCGGGGTCAAAAGAGGCAGCACACGCGAATTCTGTCACATGACGGCTCCGGGCCAGGATTTCTACCACCGCTTGCTCGACGGCGAAATTTTTCTGACGCGCGAGGAGGAGCGGCTTTGCTTCTCGTGCGCATCTCGCCGCGGTCTAATTAGCTACGAGCCCAAGCGCCTGCGCGATTCAATCGCGTGCGTGCCCGCAGACCTCGAAGCCATCCCCCTTGAGCTGGATTGGCGCGAGGCCAAGCGGACAAGTCGCTGATTTGCCGTCCAGACTTGATTTCTCCGGTCGAAATAGTAACGATTCCCTACAGTAACAAATAAAGGGGATCGTGCTCATGAGTGTGTCGTCGAAGTGTTATTATGCGCTGCGGGCCGTGTACGCGCTGGCTGAGCATCCTGGGTCAGAGCCAATGAAGATCGCCGACATCGCGGAACGCGAACAGATCCCGATCCGGTTTCTGGAAGTGATTTTGAATCAGCTCAAGGGGGGTGGGTTCGTTCAGAGCCGGCGGGGGGCGGAAGGAGGCTACCGACTTGCCCGGCCTGCCGACCAGTTAACCGTCGGCGAGATCATGCGTTATGTTGACGGTCCGATTGCGCCGGTCGATTGCGTCAGCCAGAGCCGTCCCAAGGTGTGTGAGTTTCCGGGCGGCTGTCATTTTTTTTGCTTTTGGGGTCGGGTCCGCCAGGCGATCTCCGACGTAGTCGACAAGACAACGTTTGCCGATCTGATCCGCGAGAGTCGCGAGCGTGGCAACGCTCATGTGGGAGATTGGATTATCTGATTCCGTCAAATGGCGGGTACTGAGGCGATCGTTTCATGTCGCTTGCCCCTAAATCTGACTCTGACAAGTCTGAATTTCATACGAACGTCGCGCTGATCGCCCGGGTCCGCGATCGCTCGGACGTTGAAAGTTGGCGTCAGTTTTACCAATTCTACCGCCCGTTGCTCGCGCGATACCTGCGGCGTCTGGGCCTGGATGACCACTCAGCAAACGACGTGATCCAGGATGTGTTTGTGCGGCTGTTGCAAGCACTTCCCACTTTTCAACTCGACAGCAAACGCGGCCGCTTTCGCGGCTACCTCTGGCGGCTGACATATTCGGCCTTGGTCGACCAAGCCCGGCGCGTGAAAGCCCGACGCCAGGCCGAGGAAGAGTGGGTCAAGCGTTTTCAGAGCGACGACGAGCTGGAGAGTCAAAAACTCCACGAAGAGCTGAATGAGATCAATCATCAGCAGATCCTGGAATTGGCGCTGCCGCGCGTTCGGTCGTCGACGTCTTCCCGAGCCTGGAAGTGCTTTCAAGAGCGATGTCTTCGCGATCGTCCTGGCGCGGTCATCGCCGCTGAAATGGGTATGACCGACAAGGCCGTTTTTGTTTATGCCTCCCGAGTTTTGAAAGCCGTTCGGGCGCAATGCGCGGCCCTCGCAGCTGAGCTGGGGGACGAATCAACCGACTGGCTGCCGCACGGAAAATGAGCTGCTGGCCCCCCTCTACTTCAATCAATCGATCGTATTTCTCGCCGCATTTTTCAGGGAAGGATCGCCAACATGAGAAGGATGATGCACGGAATGCTTTACTGTGCGCTCGTATGGTTATTTCTTTTAGCCGGTACAAAATGGACCATGACGGCCGAGCCCTCGCGCACCGACTCGAGGAAACCGCAGATCCCCGAACTCAAGATCGAGACGTACAAGCTGCCCAACGGCCTGACGGTGATTCTTCACGAGGACCATAAGACTACGTTGGTGGGCGTAAACCTCTTGTACAAAGTTGGGTCGAAGGATGAAAAGCTTGGTAGAACCGGATTCGCTCACCTGTTCGAGCACATGATGTTTCAGGGCTCGAAGAATCACGATACCGACTACTTCCTTCCTCTCGAAAAACTGGGTGCACAGCTCAACGGCGAGACCGATCAAGACCAGACGGATTATTACGAGACCGTCCCCAGTAACGCACTTGAGCTGGCACTCTGGCTCGAAGCGGATCGGATGGGCTTTTTGCTGCCGGCGATGACGCAGGGAAAGCTCGACAACCAGCGTGACGTCGTCAAGAACGAGCGGCGCCAATCGATGGACAACGTGCCGTACGGCCAGGCCGAAGAAGCGCTCTGGCCGCGCTCTATCCGTCCGATCACCCTTATCACCATAGCGTGATCGGGTCGATGGCAGACCTTTCGGCCGCCAGTTTGGCCGATGTAGGGGCATTTTTCCGTACTTTTTACGTTACCAACAACGCGATCCTCTGCGTAGCGGGCGACTTTCAGCCGGCCCAGACCAAACAGTGGATCCAAAAATACTTCGGCCCGCTGAGGCGCGGAGCGGAAGTAGGGCCCATTAGCAATCGCGTCCCGGATTTAGCGACCGAGAAACACATCCGATTAACCGATGCCGTGAGCTTGCCCCGCGTGCAGCTCATCTGGCCAACCGTGCCAGCCGGTCATCCCGACGAACCCGCCCTGGACGTGCTGGCGGCGGTACTCGGTGGTCTCTCCAAGGAAAACCGTCTGTTCCGTACCCTCATGTACGACCGACAGCTCGCGGCCCAGGTCGATGCGTCGCACCCGACCCAGTTGCTTACGGGTATGTTCGAGGTCTCGCTCTATGCCCGGCCTGGTGAGAGCCTCGAGAATCTGGTCAAGATCGCCGACGCCGAGATCGAGCGGCTCAAGACCGAGGGACCGACCCCGGTCGAAGTCATCAAGGCCCAGAACGAAGAGGAAAGTGGCTTAATCATGGGCCTGCAGTCGGTGACGCGCAAGGCCAGTGTGTTGAACAGATTCATGGCTATCTATGGAGATCCCCTCGCCTACCGGACCGAACTTGAAAAGGTCTTCGCCGTTACGCCGGACGACGTTACGCGCGTGGCCAAGAAGTATCTGGGACGAGGGCGCATCAAGCTAGAGGTCGTGCCAGGCGCGCCTGTCGCCCGACCCGTCGAAGCGGCGGTCGACCGTGGAAAACAGGTCCCGCTTGTAGCTCCAAGACTCGCGGATGTAAACGACACGTTCGATCGATCGACCATGCCCAGGCTCGGGCCCACACCACGCTTCGTACCGCCACGGTTCGAGCGCCGATCGCTTTCCAACGGCCTCGAGCTTTTGATCGCCGAGCGCCATGAGCTGCCAATCCTGACCCTCGACCTGATCGTCAAGTCCGGTGAGACCTCCACGTCCAAAGGCAAAGAAGGTTTGGGCTCGATCGCCGCCAGCCTGCTGGACGAGGGCACCCAGACCCGCACCGCTCTGGATTTGGCCGGCGAGCTCGCCCTAATCGGTGCCACTCTCGGTGCCCAGGGCGAGCTTGAATCGACTTCGGTCAGTCTGACGACTTTGATACGTCACCTCGACCGCGGACTCGATCTTTATGCCGACATCATCATGAACCCATCTTTTCCCGAGAAAGAGCTAAGCCGGCTCAAGCTGCAGCGCCTGGCTCACCTCAAGGCCCGCGCCGACGATCCAGAGCAGACCGCCGCCGCGGTATTCCCCCGCTTGATTTATGGGACCGACCATCCTTATGGCCGCCCCGACGTCGGGACGGCTCGCTCGGTCGAGTCGATCACACGCGACGATGCTGTGGCGTTTTACAAGCGGATCATGGTGCCGGGCAATGCCGCGCTCGTGGTTGTCGGCGATGTCCGGCCGGATACGATCACGGCGGCCCTCGAGTCACGATTGCGAAAATGGGCGCCAGGCCCGATACCAGAGGCTCCGTCGGTCCTACCTCCGGCCACGACACCCCGGCGGGCGACGTATTTGATCGACAAGCCGGCGGCGGCGCAATCGGTCGTGATCCTGGGCAAGATCGGGGCCGCACGTAAATCGCCCGACTATTTCGCTCTGAGAGTAATGAATGCAATCCTCGGGGGCCAATTTGCCAGCCGGATTAACATGAACCTACGTGAAGACAAAGGTTACAGCTACGGCGCAGACAAACCTTTCGTTCTATAAAGGCCCCGGGCCGTTTGAAGCGGAAGCCACAGTGCAGACCGCCGTCACCAAGGAATCGCTCGTCGAAATCATCAAGGAACTGTCCGACATCACCGGCCGGCGGCCCGTGACGGAGGCCGAACTTTCCTTTGCAAAGCAGGGACTAGTTCAGGGTTTCCCCAATCGATTCGAGACCACGTTCGGAGTCGCCGGCCAGATCGCCAACCTGGTCATCGATGATCTGCCCGACGACGAGTTCATCCACTATCAGGCACGACTCGAGGCCGTCATCAAGGCGGAAGTCGACCGGGTCGCACGCGAGTACGTTACACCTGGAACGATGACGATCCTTGTCGTCGGCGACCGGTCTGGAGTCGAGGGTCCACTCAAGAGTTTGCCGTTCGTCGAGACAATCAAACAGCTCGATACCGAGGGTAACCCAGTAGCTGCCCCCGCCGCCGCGAAACCCGCGGCCGCGGCGACAACAGCGACACGGGTACACTAGCCAACCGATGCCAAGGAAAGCTTGTGGCAGAAGTCAGTTTGCGAAAGCCTTCCCGTAGCCTTTCAGGTTATTTACAATATTGCCGCTTTCGACCACTCGCCGCCCGATTCCCATCTGTTGCCGCCTCTGAATTGAGGCGAAGACAATTTTTGGGTGACTTAGGGAATCCGTTGACCGCGGCCGTTCGGACCTAGGTCAGTCCACTTCGGGCGACCAGCGAGCGGTTCACGAACGCGGTGGTCAGACAATTGCCCGGCAGGTCAATCCGGGCCGGAATTCGATCTTCCAGCTACGTGGAGGCTGGCCCTCGTCATGTATCGAATCGGGAAATCCATAATTCCGGATCGGTTTGTAGCGTCGATGCGACGGCATCCCTTCCATCGAGTCGACTCGTTGGGAGGCGAGAGAGTAAGTCGTGATCAGACTGATGGCGAGCCTTCGGCCATGAGGCCAACGCAACCGTATCCCTGCCCTCGCCGAGAACCGGGCCAGGCTCACGTTTTCATTCGCCTACGTTTCCTTTGGCGAGCGGGCGGGCGGGCATGTCCAGTCAATTCCGATCGAATCGGTCGGAACTGGGCCCTGGTAAATAGGGCGTGGCCGACAGCGGGAGAGGCTCGATGCTCTTCAACAGCCTGATATTCCTCTATGCATTCCTTCCGGTCGCCTACATCGTTTTCTGGACGCTTCGTACCAAAGACCAGCGCTACATTTGGCTAGCAATCACTGGCTACATCTTCTATTCGTTCTGGAACTACAAGTTCTGCAGTCTGATGCTGTTCTCGACTCTCGTCAGCTTTGTAGCGGGAATCGGGATGCTCCGGACAGACGATACGCGCAAGAGGCGCTGGTTCCTCGTAATTCCGATCACGATCGACCTCGCGCTTTTGGGTTACTTCAAATATGCAAACTTTGTTGTCGAGAGCGCGACAACCACCCTGCAGTTGGCGGGGATACCGGCCCATTTTTCGATGCGTTCGATAACCCTGCCTGTCGGGATCTCGTTTTACACGTTTCACACGATCACTTACATCGTGGACAGCTATCGGCGGGTCATACGTCCCACGAAGAATTTCTTTGAGTTCGCATGCTATGTCTCTCTGTTTCCACAACTGGTGGCGGGCCCGATAGTACGGTTCCGACAGGTCGAGGCCGACCTCGAGAACATTGATCATTCCTCGCGACGAGCCACTTACAATATCGGTTGGTCCTTCTTCTCACTGGGCATGATCAAAAAGGTCTTGATCGCCGATACGATCGCAGCGATGATCGATCCCCTGCTATCCTCGTACTATTCCCTGGGCACGGCCGGCGCCTGGATGGTCATGGTCGGCTATTCGTACCAGCTCTACTTCGATTTCTCGGGCTACAGCGACATGGCTGTTGGGTTGGGTTACCTTTTCGGCATCCGCCTGCCTCAGAATTTCAATTCCCCTTACCAGGCGATCGATCTCTCGGACTTCTGGCGCCGCTGGCATATTTCGCTTTCGAATTGCCTGCGCGACTACCTTTACATCCCCCTGGGCGGAAATCGAGGATCGGAGTCATTTGTCTTCCGAAATCTGATGATCACCATGTTGCTCGGAGGGCTGTGGCATGGCGCCAATGGACATTCGTGATTTGGGGCGCCTACCACGGTGCGATCCTTTATATTACCCGCGTCACGGCACCTGTGCTCGCGCAAATCCCGACGACGCTACGTCGAGCCGGTACCTTTGTATTGGTTATCATCGGGTGGGTGTTTTTCCGTTCGACGTCGTTCGGTATGGCCAAGTCGATGCTTCGGAAGATGTTCCAATGGACCGACGGTCCCGAAATCGCCTGGGCACCGGGCTTGCTGCTGATGGTTGCGATCGCTGGGGTGATAGCCCATCTCATGCCGAACACTTTCGAATTGAGGCATGAGTGGAATGTGCCATTAACGCTGCTTATCACGGCGTTGTTCGGTCTCTGCTTGGTTGTTATCTACGGCGGACAGGCGTCTCCGTTCCTTTACTTCCAGTTCTGAACCGAAACCGGGATGGCGCGCGATGATCGCACTACTTCGATGGCAGCCAGCTCAGTTGGTCCCAAAGCTGATGCTCTTGGGGCTCATCGCCGAAATCAGCACGCGGTTCCTTCCCCCAAGTTACGTCTCTGTCCGCGGGACGTGGGAGTCGGCGATCCGCTACTCACTTGCTTCCAACATGATCACAGATTCTTCCGATCAGCGCCTTGGACTTGCCGGCAGGTTCGAGCGCAAGTTCGACCCCAAAGATCCCCGGCAGGGCTCGTTCGAGATCAACCAGCAGTTTGAAAAGCCCGATGCTTTTGGCGACTTGACGTCGTTGGCTAATCTGCCGCAGTACCGTCATTACCACGCTGAGCGGTTCACGACCGATCCGTTTGGCTTTCGAAATCGATACGACGCTGCAGCGAGCGGCACGCCAGATGCAGTAGTCCTAGGCACGTCGTTCATCGCGGGCCCCGGCACGACCGATCAAGAGACTTTGCCCGAGCAACTCGCAGTCCGATCGGGGCGCAGAGTTTACGACGCTGCTACTTCGGGCCGCGACCCCGTTGTTATGGGCGACTACCTGGGATTTGTCCGGCGCACGGCCCGTCGGCTGGGCCTGAAACGTGGCATCGTAATCTTCGAATACAAGGTCGGTGAATGGAACCTTGAAATTCCGCCCGATGTTCCCGACTCGCCAAGTTCCTCGAGCCTGACCGCGGCAGATGCGCCGATCGCCGATGCCACCAGGCCGTGGGCCGTCGCCGCACGTCGCTGGATGGCGCTCTCGCGGCTCAAAGTCCTGGCGCAGCGCACCTACAAAGCACTGCAGAATGATCAGTTTCTGCCCAATATCCACGCAGACCAAGTCTTGGTCAGACATCTGCCCAATGGCGAGCCCATGCTCTTTGGGCGCAGTTATGTTTCGGAACCAGCAGAGACGCTCATTCCGCGCGAGGTTGAGTACTTTAAATGGCTCGGCCGACAGCTTACCCGGGATGGTTTGACGCTGGTCGTCCTCTTGGTTCCCCGCCCGGTTGTGGTCTACGGTGACCTCGTGACGCCACGCTTACCGAACCAAGTGTGGTTGGCTCATTATCGCGAATTGCAAGAGCGACTCGAAACGGAAGGGATCGCAGTTGTGAGCGTGATCGAGGCTCTCCGGCGCGAAGCCCGCGACGGGATTTCGCAGCATCGATACGTGTACCACCTCGACGACACCCATTGGAACGCAAATGGCATCTCGATTGCCGCTGATGAGTTCCTCCGGATCTTTCCTTCGTCGAGTTGGCCTGACTGTCGTCCGATTCGAGGTACTCGTGACGCCGCCGCTGGCGTCGGCGCCAACCCTCGCGTGAAGCCCGGCCAAGATCCGGGCGGTTAGGATCGCCGAGCAATACGCTCGATGTTTGACGTCGCAACGCGGTTTTCGCGGCGCTCCGAGCGACCGGCTACCGATTGAAGTAATTGATTATTGATGTCGCGTTTGGGCCGATCAGGAATACTCGTTCGTCATGAATCCTCTGCACTAGGGAATCCATCAATGCTAGAATACAAGACCTTCGTCAGCCCACCGACGCAATCCATCGACGGGACCACCTTGCGCCGGATTGACTACGTCGGTCGTACGACCCTTTGGGCTGTGACACTCTCGCTCTTGTTCGTCGGACTCGCGGGACTTTCGTCCCTGTCGTGGCTTTTTGCACCGTTCGGTCACGCGGGCTGGTTTCTCACCTTGCATGCGGCAGTACTCGCGGGGGCGTTCGTCTTTCTGATCTCGGCGATTCTGATCTTGTTTGTCGGCCACCGTTTCTTGATCCCACCCCGGGACTTTGTGTATTCATCCCTGGCAAACGCGCGGGTCCACGTAGGCCTCACCGCATGGAACGACGAGGAGGCGATCGTCGCCGCTGTTCAGGAATTCAAGGCTTGTCCCGAAGTGGATAAGGTCGTCGTCGTCGACAATAACTCGCGGGATAACACGGCGAGAGCGGCCGCGGTAGCAGGCGCGGACGAGGTGGTTGTTGAGACTCGACCCGGGTACGGAGCCTGTTGTATGCGGACTCTCGCCGAGGCTGCCAAGGACGCCGACGTGGTGATCCTCTGCGAGGGAGACATGACCTTCTCAGCCCACGACGTGAAGAAATTCCTGGCCTACCTCGAGAATTGCGATTTCGTGCTCGGGACTCGGACGACCCAGGAACTCCGCGCGAGCGTGACTCAGATGGATTGGCTCTTAAATCCGTGTAATCAGATCGTGGCCAAGCTTGTCCAGTCGCGCTTCTGGGGGACCCGCTTTTCCGACATGGGATGCACCTACCGCGCCCTGCGAGTCGATTGCTATCACAGACTCGCGGATAAGCTAACGGTGACGGGAAACCACTTTGGGCCGCATATGTTTATCGAAGCATTGAAGATGCGTATGAGGCTGATCGAGATCCCCGTGGTCTTCCGCGCCGGATGGGCGAGTCGAAGGGTGTGGGATCGAACAAGATCAAGGCCGCACGCGTAGCCCTCCGGATGCTCGGGCTGATCTATACCGCGTGAGTTCAACGCCCTCTGAGCGTTATTCCCAATCGATTGGAACTTTCCCGTCGTATTCTTCACCTCATGTTTTCGTTGAGAAAACGGATTCCATCCCAAAAATTATGAAGATTATTTATGAAGATGACCGGAATCAGCAGTGCCAGACCGATCCGCAAGGGAAGTCGAAATCGAGTTGTCAGCCCAAAGGATGCCAGAAACATGAGCATCGGGACGAAATGAAGGGAGTAGAGAAACGTCTCGAAACCGAAGATAAGGCTTATCAAAATCTGAACAACTAAGCACAGAACCAAAACAAGGCGGAATTTGGCGACTTGCCCATCTGGTCGAATCGCCGCCATGGCGCCGATCATCAATAAGATCGCCCATCCGAGCAGTCCGGCGATCAAGAGCGGCTCTCCTCCTACGGGTAGCGGGACCTTCTGCACCGATAGAGACGGTGTTCCGCCATTACTCGCCATAGCCGTAATGGGAACGACGACTGCTGGAGGGAGCACCACCGAGTAAAGGAAAAACGAGCGCATGATCGCGATCGGACCCCCAGCGATCACGCTCAGCATCGCCTTCGCATCTTCGGGCGCACTCTCCAGAAAGGAAACAGACATGGGAAAGAATCGCTTCTGAACGGCCCAGGCCAATACCATAATGCTGAGGGTATACGAATAGATCTTGATTGCCGTTTTGATCGGCTTATTCAAAGCCGTGATAATCAGCCCAATCGACCAGTTTGTGATCGTAATGCAGGAAGTCGATAGGTTCATGACGACGTACCAGGAATCCGAGAGGTCATTGCGAGAAATCAGTGCGGCAAAGAAAAAGCCCAAGAGAACCGAGAGCGAGCTAAGGCCGTAGGATTCCGGAACGACGAAGAAATGTATGGCGGTGGCGCTAGACGCGAACAAGGCAGTCATCATAAGTGCATCTATAAGTGAAAGGTTAAGTGCTCTCAGAGTAGAGTAGAAAACCAAGAAACTCAAGACGGCCACTGTGGCGAGAATGACGTTCGAGGCGGTCTTGAATGGCACTCCTAGACGAAGGAGAGTTCTGGTCGGCACATAGAGGATGATCGAAATCAGCGGATGCTTTCTCGTGATCACATGAGAGTCGCTAGCCCTGTTAGTCATCATTTTATAATAATGATCTGGATCGGTATCATAAAACATGTTTCTCATCGGTGCTGATATAATGAATTGTTCGGGAACGGATGAGCAAAGCCAGTAATACAGCGGAAAACACACAACGACGATCAGACCGAAAGGTATGCATTCAAGAGAGAGTAGATCTAAGGCGTGCTTCAGAAACGAACGATCCACCATTTGAATACCTTTCGACTTTCGTGGGAAATAACAAGGTTGGGTTAGCTGATGCGCTTTATCGTGACAGGGTTAATTCAGATGCTCGGATTTGCGTCTGTTTTCAACCGTCGTTTTCGACGTTTTTGGCGAAACAACAAGTCCTACCAGCAGCGGGCGCTACGGTGCGGCCATGCGTGTCACCCTGAATCTGCCCATGATACTGGCGATCAAGCATTTGTGGCGCCCGCATCGTTGATCCAAATCTAGAAATGATAACTTCCGCCTCAGCGCGCTTTCAATATCGTAAATGCCTGACCGGAAAGTGCAGATTCGTGTAGCGCGAGTCGGTCGGGTGGCCTGGTCCTGCCTCGGCGACTGAAGTTTTTAGGCAACATTTGCGGGGAGACGACATTGCGCCGAATACGCTACCATAGGGTTTGGCGGACTTGGGGCCGGAACGCCGTTGCGCACGGATGGGGCTGGAACTCACTTCGTCCCAGGGTCTCTGATATCGTCTGGAAGATTTAGATAGAGAAAGGTCGGCTGATGTCCTCATCGACGGTTCACACGATGAACACCGTGACTGCGGGTCCCATAAAGAAGCGGTTGGAATACCCTGCCCTCGCGATCTTTTTACTCGGGGGCGTAACGGGTAGCGGTATCAATGCTGCGGTCGTCGCGTCGCTCTACCTGTTGGCCGGAACATCGGCGCCATTGGCTTTCTTCTGCGGCACGATGGCCAATTTACTCTTCCACCACGTTTACTATCACTTCATCTTCATCAACCGCGAGATTCAATTGCGGACGCCTTGGTGGCTTCAAGGTCTGCTCTATTGCGCGGTCGCCGCTGGCGCCGGGGCGCTGCCTGGGTTTTAATCGACTTGTTGGGTGTACCGTTTTGGGGTGCTCTTGTGGCGATCCTGGGGACGATGGTTCTCGTGAACTCGACCGTCAACCGGATCTCCACATTCAGCTCCTCCCGCCTCGCCGACATCGAGTACGCGGCCGTCGACGAATCCTTCTACTTTGACCAGACCGACCCCAAGAAGGTCAACGCAATCCGCGCCTGGTTCCACAACTCGAGATTCGATCACCTTACGCGGGCGGTCGCGGAGCAATACCACTCGGGGATGGCCGTCGCCGACTTGGGTTGCGGGAATTGCCTTTGGAACAAGCAGAAGGTCCCGGTCACCGGCGTCGACGTTAACCTGAGCATGCTCAACTGGGCGCAATCCAACGGATACATCGCCGATTTTAGGATCAGTGACGACCTGTCTAACACCGGTTTGCCTGATAAACATTTCGATATCGTAGTCATGTCTGAAACGATTGAGCATCTGCTCAAATTCAACGAGACGATTCTCGAGGTGAAGCGGATCCTCAAAATGGGAGGTAAGTTCATTATCACCGTCCCTTACGATGTTTTCCTCGGCCCGTTCTTCGTCATGTTCAACCTCAATTGCCTCTATCAGGGGCTCGTCCACGGCAGTCGCTACCATCTCAATCGCTGTGGTCACGTCAACCACTTCACGATCAGCCGGCTCAGGGCTGTGCTGGAGGACGCGGGATTCAAAGTCGAGCGCGCGTGGGTGCCCAACGGTCTGACGTTGTTTGCGGTCGCGGTCGCGCCGAAGTGAAGACTGGCAACCCGCTCTGTTACCCAAAATTTGGCCCTACCCGCCGGGTGCCCGCTCAGGGCCCACCGTCGGCGGCAATTGCTTCGGAGTCATCCGCCGGCTCGCGACAACTGTCAGGCCCAATGCCTCATTCTGATTGACGACATCGCTGGGGGGAGGAACTATGAGGACTTGCTGGGTAAACCGCGTCGGGTCGTTTATCAGTTCGGTAAAATCGTTATGGCTGTACTGTTTGAGACTAACCAAAAAGATTCTTCCCCCCGAGGAGAGTGTGGCGGCCATGTCGTCCATTATCGGCCTGACCAGCGGCTGCCAGGTAACCTTATCACTATACAAATCGTAGCGATGGATCCGGAGATCCGAGACAGGAGGGAATGTCACCCAAGGCGTTTGTCCGCGGTAATAGTGGCGAAAGCTCACCCCGATGGTCCAGGGGTGGACAAAGATCCGGTCGCCCTCCCGCTCATATTGCTGGAGTTCTTCGGCGACCAGGTCGACGTTCGTCTGCCGTACGGACAAGTCGCGCCAAGTTGGCATGATGACGAAGGTGAGGAGCCCCGCCGCGGCAAGCCGGCACACCCATCCCCACGGGACCGATACGATCGCTTGATCGAAGACCGCTTCCAAGAGCACCGCCGCGAGGGCCATCCAGGGGACGTAGTGCCAGGGACTCGGTGGAAGGCCTACGCTTCTGAGGAACGCGAGCGTCAGGATGGCGGATGCGACCAACGACGTAATCGAGAACAAGACTAGCCACCTTCGCTCGTCGGAGACCTCCCGCCGTCGGCCCCCTATCAGAAGTTTGCACGCGACAGCGAGTGACGCCAGCAACAGAAGCAACCACACATGCCGAAACGGTTGGAATGATAGCTTCATCGCGCCCGCACACAGCCTGAAAACCAGCGGTATGGAGATTGGGCGCCGGACGGGCGCCAACCATGTCGCCGCCGTTCTGAGGTGCCCCTGGTAAGGAAGAAGGGAGATCGCCGAGATCAGGCCGACACCCAGCACCAAAGGGCCACAACGCCAGTCCCGGCGGTCTAACGCGACGACCAAGCCACCGAGGCATATAGCCAGGAGGAGGACCGCGTTGCTGTACAGGCACTGGACGCTCAACGTGGCAGCCATCGACGCAACGACGAACATCGGCCAACCGCCGCGACGTGTCGCCACCATCCAGACCAGCCCAAGGGTTGTTAAAATGAAGGCCACCCCCAGGCCATATGGGCGGATACATTCGATGGTGCGGATCACCAACGGGCTACCCGCGAAGAGGACGAGCGAAAGCCAAGGGGCTCGACTACCGAGGAGCCGAGACGAACACCATAGAGCGGCCAGCACAGCTATCGCGACCAGAAAGCCGAAGGCCCGCAGACTGGCTTCGGTCGCCACCCCGGTGATCGCGATCCAGAGCCGGAGCACAAGGGTCAGTAAGATTGGGAATGAATCGTAATTCATGGCCGACCAGACATCCGACAAGGTCGGCATCGTGGCCATTTCTAGGCTATTGACCTCATCACGCCAAAGAGCACCCGCGTGGGTCGCAAACCCGCCATACAGGCAGCAGATGACTGCCGAAACAATCGCGCCGAACAATATAAATATGTTTTTATCATAGAATCTTGTGTCAATATCCCTGGTATCAATATCACACGGTGGCATCTGAAAACCATCGCCTTTCAGGCGACCACATCAAATCTCTCGTCTGGCTGTGACGTGGCAAAACGGTATTTTTCTATCTGAGGCGGAGCGCAGTGTCTAGACGTAAGAACGGCGATCCTTCGCTACTTCTCCATCAGGCCAAGCCGAGCCGGCCCATGTGAACTTCGATTGGCACTCGCTTGGATCCAGAACCCTGTACGGCTGCTACAAGGGCGATGCTCCGATAGCCGGCGATCGCGAGCCCCGGATCTCGGTCTGGGCATAGGATTTGTTGCGTCAAACGATGTGTTATTGGATGGCGGCGTCAGATGTGGATCCACCCTCGATGCGTTGTAACGCAGGAAAAAAGAAGTATCGAAGTTGGCTTTGTTGTTTATTTGCAACGTGAAACTCTCCAGTGATTCCGAGGTCTTGCAAGAGCACATCGTACGCCGTTATTCTTCTGCAGTCGATGCTTCATTGGCCTCGCTTCGGCCCTGTTTCCTGCTCGCCATTTCTAGGCGAGCATCGCGTCTTTAAACTCGTTAAATAAAGCGTCTCAAGGACGCCCGGAGACGGTTCGACTTGGGATAAGATCATGGCCGCCATGGCTCGTGCATGGGCGCGCAACCTGGCTTGGCAACAACAGCGGCACGGCTCGTTGGGAACAATCCTTGCAATTGTGTCTTCAAGATATCAGCGCCTGATGTTTGATTTGGTAGTCGGGGCCCAGGAGGCGGGCCATCTGTGAAAGATCGGCGTATTGCTATGCGCACCTGCTTTGATCTCACTGGAGGAATACTTCTGATGTGGCAACTCCCGACCCCTTTTCGCAAGCGGATCGACACCCGACGCACCCCGGTTCGTCGTCCCCGGCGTTATCGGCCGCACTGCAAGCTTCTCGAGGAACGCTGCCTGCTGTCTGTCACGCTAACGCCCAGCGGACCATCTGTCCCCCTGGTCGGATCGCCCGTTACCTGGACCGCGACGGCCAGCGGCGATGGGACCACACCGGTCTACCAGTTCAACGTCGAACCGCCTGGCGGAACGTTTCAGGTCGTTCAAGACTATAGCGGCAGCAACAGCTTCACGTGGAACCCCATGCAGCAGGGGACGTTTAACATCGAGGTGATCGTCAAGGACAGCTATAGCGCCACAACGGGCGATTCTACCAGTGCGTCGTATACGGCGCAGTCGCGGGTAGTGGGAAACACAGCGGTGATCAGCGCCATGTCCAACCCGCTGGTCGCGCTCTACAGTGCGCCTCCGTCCCCGGGCAGTTCGATGTACGTCCAGTTTGCCCAGTTGGGTCCCAATCCGTCGTGGCAAAATACCTCGCCGGAGGCGATTGTACCGGGAGAGAGCACGAACTTCATCGTAGCGGGCATGCTGCCTAACACGACTTATCTCATGCGGGACGTCCTGAGCGATGGGACGGCGTCCACCCCGCTGGCATTCACGACGGGGAGCCTGCCGTCGTACTTGACGTTCCCGAACTTCACTGTACCGGGTCCGCCTGCCCCCGGTACTGACCTCTCGCAGAACATGATTTTCCACATGGGAGTGTCGGCGGCAAAGTCTATATTCGTCGATACCGTGGCTACTGACCTGAATGGCAACGTCGAGTGGTACTACGACCAAGTAGCCAACAGCTTTCCCAGCTTTGCCGTAAACACCGTGTCGGGGGGCACGGTGCTTCTGCTGGGCGGCCAAGTCCGTGGCGGCGCCGACGCGGACACGCTGCGGGAGGTCGACATGGCCGGCGATCTCGTGCGCGAGACAAATATCAATGCCGTCAACGCCGAGCTGGCCGCGATGGGGGTAAACACGATCACCGACTTTACCCACGACGCCGTCCGCCTGCCCAACGGCGACACGGCTGTCCTGGCGCTTGATGACAAGGTCATCGACGTCAACGGCACCCCCACCACCTACGTTGGCGACGAGGTCCTCGTCTTGGATAAGAACTTCCAGGTGACGTGGGCCTGGGATGCCTTCGATTGGCTCAGCACCAGCCGCCTCCCCACGCTCGGCGAGGGCCCGGGCGACTGGCTGCACGCCAACTCCGTCAACTGGTCGCCCGAAGACGGGGACCTGATCGTCTCCCTGCGCTCGCAGGACTGGGTGCTCAAGATCGATTACGACAACGGCAGCGGGGACGGTCACATCGTCTGGACCTTGGGGCAGGACGGCAGTTTCACCGTCATTGCTCCTCCTGGGACCCAGTACCCGTGGTTCTCTCACCAGCACGATGCGACCTACATCAACGATACGACGATCGTTCTCTTCGATGACGGGAATGTTCGCCAAGCGAACGACCCGACGGCGGATAGCCGCGGACAGGAATGGGTCTTGAACGAGCAAAATATGACGGCGACGCTGGTGGTCAATGCCGACCTGGGCAACTACTCGACCGCCCTCGGGAGCGCGCAGATGCTCCCCAACGGGAACCTCGACTTCAACTCCGGGTTTCTAGGGACAGCTCCCAACAACTTCGGGGATTCCATCCAGGTGCTTCCCGACGGCACTATAACTTATGTGCAAACAATGTCCGGCCTCGAGTATCGCTCCTACTTTATGAGCACCCTCTACGGCACGGCGGCCAACATCCTGGACCAGGGTTTTGAGTACCCGATGCTGGGGAGCGGCCAGTCGGCCTACCAGTATGATCCGACGGCTTCGTCGTGGAGTTTCAGCGGCAGTGCCGGCCTGGCGGGCAACGGCAGCGCCTTCACCAGCGGCAACCCCAACGCGCCGCAGGCCGAGCAGGTCGCGTTCATCCAGAATAGCGGCGTGATCGGCCAGGCGGTGGATTTTGCGGAGGCCGGCACTTACCAGCTCAGCGTGAGCGCCGCGCAGCGGGGCAACCACTCGGGGAGCAGCGATGAGGAGGTCGATGTATTGGTAGACGGCACGGTGGTGGGCACCATTAACCCGGCCAGCACGAGCTACGCCACCTACACGACCGGCTCGTTCAGTGTGACGGCCGGCAGCCATATCATCAACTTCGTAGGCATCGATCCCAGCGGGGCCGACTACACGGCATTGCTCGATCAGGTCAACATTGTCAATGTTGCGCCAACCGGGTTTTCGGATCCTGGTTTTGAGAGTCCGAGCCAGGGTTCAGGCGAGTCGGCCTATGCGTATGATCCTAACGGGTTCGACGTGGAGCTTCAGCGGCGGTGCCGGCTTGGCGGGCAACGGCAGCGCCTTCACCGCCGGCAACCCCGACGCACCGCAGGGGAGCCAGGTCGCTTTCATCCAGAGGACCGGCACTGCCAGCCAGGTGGTGGTTTTCCCGTCGGCGTCGGCGGGCTCGTACCAGATCACCCTCAGCGCGGCCCAGCGGGGCAACCACTCGGGGGGAGCAATGAAGAGATCGAGGTGAAGGTAGACGGCACCGTGGTTGGGACGTTTACTCCGTCCAGCACCAGCTACACCAATTATACTACCGCCTCGTTCAGCGTGACGGCTGGTAGCCACACCATCAGCTTCGTGGGCGTGGATCCCAGCGGGGCCGACTACACGGCGTTTCTCGATCAAGTCAGCATTAATAACACTCCGGCGACGGCGTTTGCTCAGCCCGGTTTTGAGACCCCGAGCCAGGGGAAGGGCGCGTCCGCTTACACGTATGATCCGACGGGCTCGTCGTGGACATTCAGCAGCTTGTCTGGCTTGTCGGGCAACGGCAGTGCCATAACCAGCGGCAACCCCAACGCGCCACAGGGGAGCCAGGTTGCCTTCATCCAGAATACGGGCACGATCAGCCAGGTGGTGAATTTCGCGACAGCCGGGTCGTACATAGTCAGCGTCAGCGCCGCTCAGCGGGGCAACTACCAGGCGGGCAGCAATGAGGAGATCGAGGTGGAGGTGGACGGCACGCTGATGGGGACCTTTACCCCGGGCAGCACCAGCTACGCCACCTACACGAGCGACCCGTTCAACGTGACGGCCGGCAGCCACACGATCACTTTCGTGGGCGTCGATCCCAGTGGGGCCGACTACACTGCCTTGCTCGATCAAGCCAGCATCAATAACGTTTCGCCGCCAGGGTTCTCGGACCCCAGTTTTGAGAACCCGAGCCAGGGGTCTGGCGAGTCGGCCTATGAGTATGATCCGACGGGCTCGGCGTGGAGTTTCAGTGGCAGTGCCGGCCTGGCGGGTAACGATAGCGCCTTCACCAGCCACAACTCGGTCGCGCCGCAAGGGAGCCAGGTTGCCTTCATCCAGAAAACCGGCACGATCAGCCAAACGGTACATATCAATGCGACCGGTTCCTACCAGATCAGCGTTACCGCGGCCCAGCGAAACAACGCGGGGGGCAGCCATGAGGAAGTCGAAGTAGAGGTGGACGGCACTGTGGTGGGGACATTGACTCCGTCCAGCGCCACGTACGCCACCTATGTGCTCGGGCCGATCAACTTGGTAGCCGGCGGCCACACGATCACCTTTGTGGGGGTTGATCCGACCGGGGCCGATTACACTGCGTTGCTCGATGAGGCCAGTATCCTTCAGATCGGATAGGACCCGGCGTTAAAAATCTTTACGTCGCCAAGCCGTGTCGGCTCTGAGAACATCAGAGGAAGCAGGATGTCACCACTCTTAAATCCGAAATGGCTCGGCGACGGTCTCTGACATCTGGGCCAGTAATTCTCGTAAAACGGCTGCGTGAGTTTCACTTCATTGCCGGGATTAATCAACGATAGAAACGCTCAATGCCCCGAGGGTCGGGGCGTAAGGCTGATCGGCGTCGGCAATAGCACTGTGCCAATCAGCGACCGAGTGCCTGAGTGAGATTATTTTCGGTGGCTTTGGCCGCGGGACGCAATCTCGAAATGACAAGCGTGAATACCGGATCGGGCGGTCAAACACTAGCCTGTCCGCTCCCGCGGTCATGCTCCTGTATGCGATACCCTTCGCCCCGCCGGGCCTTGCACTGACCGCTGGGGTGGGTCGCGCCGGCGTCAAACAATTTTCTGACAGATCGAATTAATTGATATAGAACATCTCATACTAAAATGTATAAGTTCCAAGTACGCATAGAATATAAGCCGGGCCAGCGCGGTAAATTCCCATCGGCTTCCCGATCTGACCAAAGAAGGGCTGGCTGACTCACCGTTTTTGCCCCCGGTGATCGTCAGCAACTTAGCCATCTGCCGCGGCAGGAGGAGAAAGTTTGTCGAAACAGGCTTTGTTAGGAGCTTTGTTGTTCAATTGCAACATGAAAATCTCCAGTGATTCCGAGGTCTTGCAAGAGCAACGAGTACACCGTTATTCTTCTACCATTCCATGCGTCATTGACCTCACTTTGATCCTGTTTCCCGATTTCCAATTCTCGGCGAGCACCGTGTCTTTACACTTGTTAACAAAGCGTCTCAAGGACGCCCGGAGACGGTTCGACTTGGGATAAGATCATCGCCGCCATGGCTCGTGCATGGGCGCGCAATCTGGCTTGGCAACAACAGCGGCACGGCTCGTTGGGAACAATCCTTGCAATTGTGTCTTCAAGATATTAGCGCCTGATGTTTGATTTGGTAGTCGGGGCCCAGGAGGCGGGCCATCCGTGAAAGATCGGCTTATTGCTATGCGCACCCTGCTTTGTTCTCACTGGAGGAATACTTTCTGATGTGGCAACTCCCGACACCTTTTCGCAAGCGGATCGATACCCGACGCACCCCGGTTCGTCGTCCCCGGCGTTATCGGCCGCACTGCAAGCTTCTCGAGGAACGCTGCCTGCTGTCTGTCACGCTAACGCCCAGCGGACCATCTGTTCCCCTTGTCGGATCGCCCGTGACATGGACCGCGACGGCCAGTGGCGACGGGGCGACACCGGTCTACCAGTTCAGCGTCGAGCCGACCGGCGGTACGTACCAGGTCGTTCAAGACTTCAGCGGCAGCAACAGCTTCACATGGAACCCGATGCAGCAGGGGACGTTTAACATCGAGGTGATCGTCAAGGACAGCTATAGCGCCACAACGGGCGATTCTACCAGTGCGTCGTATACGGCGCAGTCGCGGGTAGTGGGAAACACGGCGGTGATCAGCCCCATGTCCAACCCGCTGGTTGCCCTCTACAGTGCGCCTCCGTCGGCAGGCAGTTCGATGTACGTTCAGTTCGCCCAGATAGGCCCCAACCCGTCGTGGCAAGATACCTCGCCGCAGCCGATCGTGCCAGGAGAGAGCACCAACTTCATCGTAGCTGGCATGCTACCGAACACGACGTACTTGATGAGAGACGTCCTGAGCGATGGTACGACCTCCGCCCTTCTCGCATTCACGACCGGGAGCCTGCCGTCGGACCTGACTTTCCCGACCTTCACTGTACCGGGTCCGCCTGCTCCTGGTACTGATCTTTCTCAGAACATGATTCTCCACATGGGGGTTTGGTCGACGGCAGCTCAAGTCGATACCGTGGCGACAGACCTGAATGGCAACATCGATTGGTACTTCGACCAAGTGGCCAATAACTTTCCAAGCTATGCCGTAAACATGGTGCCGGGGGGCACGGTACTTCTGCAGGGCGGCACCGTCCTTGGCGGCGCCGACGCGACCGGGCTGCGGGAGGTCGACTTGGCCGGCGATCTCGTGCGCCAGACGAATGTCAATGCCGTCAACGCCGAGCTAACCGCGATGGGGGTAAACAATATCACCTACTTTACCCACGACGCCGTCCGCTTGCCCAACGGCGATACCGCTGTCCTGGCGCTTGATCAAAAGGTCATCGACGTCAACGGCACCCCCACCACCTACCTTGGTGATGAGGTCCTCGTCCTGGATAAGAACTTCCAGGTATCGTGGGCCTGGGACGCCTTCGATTGGCTCAGCACCAGCCGCCTGCCCACGCTCGGCGAAGGCCCGGGCGACTGGCTGCATGCCAACTCCGTCAACTGGTCGCCCGAAGATGACGACCTGATCGTCTCGCTGCGTGCCCAGGACTGGGTGCTCAAGATCGATTACGACAACGGCAGCGGCGACGGCCACATCGTCTGGACCTTGGGGGCGGACGGCAGTTTCACCGTCATTGCTCCTCCCGGGACCCAATCCCCGTGGTTCTCCCACCAGCACGACGCGACCTATATCAACGATACGACGATCATTCTCTTCGATGACGGGAACGGCCGCGCCGCTACAAACCCGGACGCGTATAGCCGCGGACAGGAATGGGTCTTGAACGAGCAAAACATGACGGCGACGCTGGTGGTCAATGCCGACCTGGGCAACTACTCGGCCGCCCTCGGGAGCGCGCAGATGCTCCCCAACGGGAACCTCGACTTCAACTCCGGCTTTCTAGGGACAGCTCCCGACAATTTCGGGGATTCAATCGAGATACTTCCCGATGGCACTATAACTTATGTGCAAACAATGTCGCCCGGCCTTGAGTATCGCTCCTACTTTATGAGCACCCTCTACGGCACGGCGGCCAACATCCTGGACCCGGGATTTGAATACCCAATGCTGGGGAGCGGCAAGTCGGCGTACCAGTATGATCCGACGGCCTCGACGTGGAGTTTCAGCGGCAGTGCGGGCTTGGCGGGTAATGGCAGCGCCTTTACAAGTGGCAACCCCAACGCGCCGCAGGCCGAGCAGGTGGCGTTTATCCAGAATAGCGGCGTGATCGGCCAGGCGGTGGATTTTGCGGAGGCCGGCACTTACCAACTCAGCGTGAGTGCTGCGCAGCGGGGCAATCACTCGAGTGGCAGCGATGAGGAGGTCGATGTATTGGTAGACGGCACCGTGGTGGGCAGCATTACGCCGGCCGGAACGAGCTACGCCACGTACACGACCGGCTCTTTCAGTGTGACAGCTGGCAGCCATATCATAAAGTTCGTCGGCATCGATCCCAGCGGGGCGGACTACACTGCCTTGCTCGATCAGGTCAACATCAACAACGTTGCGCCAACCGGGTTTTCGGATCCCGGTTTTGAGAGCCCGAGCCAGGGTTCTGGCGAGTCGGCCTACGAGTATGATCCGGCGGGCTCGACGTGGAGTTTCAGCGGTGGTGCCGGCCTGGCGGGTAACGGCAGCGCCTTCACCGCCGGCAACCCCGACGCACCGCAGGGGAGCCAGGTTGCTTTCATCCAGAGGACCGGCACTGCCAGCCAGGTGGTGGTTTTCCCGTCGGCGTCGGCGGGCTCGTACCAGATCACCCTCAGCGCGGCCCAGCGGGGCAACCACTCGGGGGGGAGCAATGAAGAGATCGAGGTAATGGTAGACGGCGGTGTGGTCGGCACGTTCACGCCGGCCAGCACCAGCTACGCGAACTATACGACTGCCTCGTTCAGCGTGACGGCTGGCAGCCACACGATCAGCTTAGTCGGCGTTGATCCCAGCGGGGCCGACTACACAGCTTTCCTTGATCAAGTCAGCATCAACACCGTTTCGCCGACGGCGTTTTCTGACCCCGGATTTGAGACCCCGAGCCAGGGTTCAGGCCAGTCGGCCTATGAGTATGATCCGACGGGCTCGGCGTGGACTTTCAGCAGCTTGTCCGGGTTGTCAGGCAACGGCAGCGCGATTACCAGCGGCAACTCCAACGCGCCGCAGGGGAGCCAGGTTGCCTTCATCCAGAATACGGGCACGATCAGCCAGGTGGTGAATTTCGCGACGGCCGGCTCGTACGTAGTTAGCGTCAGCGCCGCCCAGCGGGGCAATTACCAGACGGGCAGCAGCAATGAGGAGATCGAAGTGGAGGTGGACGGCACGCTGATGGGCACCTTTACCCCGGGCAGCACCAGCTACGCCACCTACACGAGCGTCCCGTTCGACGTGCCGGCCGGTACCCACACCATCACTTTCGTGGGCGTCGATCCCAGCGGGGCCGACTACACCGCCTTGCTCGATCAAGCCAGCATCAATAACGTATCGCCGCCAGGGTTTTCGGATCCCAGTTTTGAGAACCCGAGCCAGGGGTCTGGCGAGTCGGCCTATGAGTATGATCCGACGGGCTCGGCGTGGAGCTTCAGCGGCAACACCGGCCTGGCGGGTAACGACAGCGCCTTCACCAGCCACAACTCGGTCGCGCCGCAAGGGAGCCAGGTTGCCTTCATCCAGAATTCCGGCGTGATCAGCCAAGCCGTACATTTCAATGCGACCGGTTCCTACCAGATCAGCGTCACCGCGGCCCAGCGAAACAATATGGGGGGCAGCCACGAGGAAGTCGAGGTAGAGGTGGACGGGACCGTGGTGGGCACATTCACTCCGTCCAGCACCACATACGCCACCTACGTGCTCGGGCCGATCAACTTGGTAGCCGGCGGCCACACGATCACGTTCGTGGGGGTCGATCCGAGCGGGGCCGATTACACGGCATTGCTCGACCAGGCCAGTATCCTCCAGGTTGGATAGGCTCTGGCGTTGAAAGGGCTGTATGTCGCCGAGCCGTTTCGGCTCTGAGACATGAGCGTCACCACGATGACAATGCTCCTGCATCCCGTGTGGGTCGGGAGCAGTGTCCCACTCTTGGGTAATGTAGTAGTCGGTTTTGTCGACTACGTCGAAGAGATGTTCAACGGCGATCGCGGGCCCCAGACCTCGGTCAGGGTGTACCGAGTAGCCCGGAATTTCGTCCCGGCATCTGGAAGTATGTGTCGCGTATACTGCGCATCCGGCGACTAGTCTTCTGACGGCTCGAATTCATTCCGGCCAGCTTCGTTTTGACGAGTACGTGCGCGGCCCAAGTGCCCGACCAAGGCATGGCAAGCCAACGCTGTTATTGCCGATCGCCTTCCCGAGCCGATCAAGAAGGTGGCTGGCCCCGTGCTGCGGACCCACGTGATCGCCAGCAAGTATGCCTGCCATTTGCTGCTTAATCGATCGACCGCGGCAGTACATGGATTTGTTGCGTCAAATGATGTCTGACTGGATGGCAGTATCAAATATGTATTCACCCGACGATGCGTTCTACCGCTGGAAGAGGAATCATCGAAGTGAGCTTTGTAGTTTAATTGCAACGTGAAACTGTCCGGTGGTCCCGAGGTCTTGCAAGCGCACATAGTACGCCGTTATTCTTCTGCAGTCGATGCTTCATTGGCCTCGCTTCGACCCTGTTTCCCGCTTGCCAATTCTCGGCGAGCACCGTGTCTTTACACTTGTTAACAAAGCGTCTCAAGGACGCCGGGAGGCGGTTGTCCGTGGGATAAGATCATCGCCGCCATGGCTCGTGCATGAGCGCGTCTGGCTTGGCAACAACAGCGGCACGGCTCGTTGGGAACAATCCTTGCAATTGTGTCTTCAAGATATTAGCGCCTGATGTTTGATTTGGTAGCCGGGGCCCAGGAGGCGGGCCATCCGTGAAAGATTGGCTTATTGCTATGCGCACCCTGCTTTGATCTCACTGGAGGAATACTTCTGATGTGGCAACTCCCGACCCCTTTTCGCAAGCGGATTGACACCCGACGCACCCCGGTTCGTCGTCCCCGGCGTTATCGGCCGCACTGCAAGCTTCTCGAGGAACGCTGCCTGCTGTCTGTCACGCTAACGCCTAGCGGACCACCTGTCCCCCTGGTCGGATCGCCAGTTACATGGACCGCGACGGCCAGCGGCGATGGGACCACACCGGTTTACCAGTTCAGCGTCGAGCCGACCGGCGGTGCGTACCAGGTTGTTCAAGACTTCAGCGGGAGCAACAGCTTCACATGGAACCCCGTGCAGCAGGGGAGCTTTAACATCGAGGTGATCGTCAAGGACAGCTATAGCGCCACAATGGGCGATTCTACCAGTGCGTCGTATACGGCGCAGTCGCGGGTTTTGGGAAACACGGCGGTGATCAGCGCCATGTCCAATCCACTAGTCGCGCTCTACAGCGCGCCTCCGTCGGCAGGCAGTTCGATGTACGTCCAGTTTGCCCAGTTAGGTCCCAATCCGTCGTGGCAAAATACGTCGCCGGAGGCGATTGTGCCGGGAGAGAGCACGAACTTCATCGTAGCGGGCATGCTGCCGAACACGACTTATCTCATGCGGGACGTCCTGAGCGATGGGACGGCGTCTGCCCCGCTGGCATTCACGACGGGGAGCCTGCCGACTTACGTGACGTTCCCCACGTTCACAGTACCAGGGCCACCTGCCCCTGGTACCGACCTGACTCAGGACATGATACTGCACTTTGGGCTACAGGGCGCGCCTGGCACCATCAGCACCGTGGCGACAGACCTGAATGGCAACATCGTTTGGTACTATGACTCTGTCGCAAATAACTTCCCCAGCTATGCCGAGAACCTTGTGCCCGGCGGCACGATCCTCATGCTGGGCGGCACACCGTCGTCCATTATCGCAGGGGGCTATAACACGGTGAGGGAGATTGACCTGGCCGGCGACGTCCTGCGCGAGACAAACGTCAGTGCCGTGAATGCCGAGCTCGCTGCGATGGGGCAACAGCAGGTCCTCGAATTCGATCACGAGGCCACCCGCCTCCCCAACGGAGACACGGCTGTCATCTCCAGTACCCAGAAGGTCATCAACGTCAATGGAACCCCGACCACGTACACGGGTGACGACGTCCTCGTCTTGGATAAGAACTTTCAGGTGACGTGGGTCTGGAACGCTTTCGATTGGCTCTCTACCAGCCGCCTGCCCACGCTGGGCGAAGGCCCGGGCGACTGGCTGCACGCCAACTCCATTGGCTGGTCGCCCGAAGACGGAGACCTGATCGTTTCGCTGCGCGCCCAGGACTGGGTGATCAAGATCGATTATGACAACGGCAGCGGTGACGGCCACATCGTCTGGACTTTGGGGGCGGACGGCAGTTTCACCGTCATTGCTCCTCCCGGGACCCAATCCCCGTGGTTTTCGCACCAACACAACGTGACGTATATCAACGATACCACGATCATTCTCTTCGATGACGGGAACGGCCGCGCCGCTACAAACCCGGACGCATATAGCCGCGGACAGGAATGGGTTTTGAACGAGCAAAACATGACGGCGACGCTGGTGGTCAATGCCGACCTGGGCAACTATTCGTTCGCGCTGGGGAGTGCGCAGATGCTCCCCAACGGAAATCTCGACTTCAACTCCGGGACTCTAGGGACACCTCCCAACTACTACGGGGATTCCATCCAGGTGCTTCCCGATGGCACTATAACTTATGTGCAAACAATGGGAGCCATTGAGTATCGCTCCTATTTCGAGAGCACGCTCTATGGCACGGCGGCCAACATCCTGGACCCGGGATTTGAATACCCAATGCTGGGGAGCGGCAAGTCGGCGTACCAGTATGATCCGACGGCCTCGACGTGGAGTTTCAGCGGCAGTGCGGGCTTGGCGGGTAATGGCAGCGCCTTTACAAGTGGCAACCCCAACGCGCCGCAGGCCGAGCAGGTGGCGTTTATCCAGAATAGCGGCGTGATCGGCCAGGCGGTGGATTTTGCGGAGGCCGGCACTTACCAGCTCAGCGTGAGCGCAGCGCAGCGGGGCAACCACTCGGGGGGCAGCGATGAGGAGGTCGAGGTATTGGTAGACGGCACGGTGGTGGGTACCATTAACCCGGCCAGCACGAGCTACGCTACCTACACGACCGGCTCGTTCAGTGTGACGGCGGGCAGCCATATCATCAAGTTCGTAGGCATCGATCCCAGTGGGGCCGACTACACGGCATTGCTCGATCAGGTCAACATTGTCAATGTTGCGCCAACCGGGTTTTCGGATCCTGGTTTTGAGAGTCCGAGCCAGGGTTCAGGCGAGTCGGCCTACGAGTATGATCCGGCGGGCTCGACGTGGAGTTTCAGCGGTGGTGCCGGCCTGGCGGGTAACGGCAGCGCCTTCACCGCCGGCAACCCCGACGCACCGCAGGGGAGCCAGGTTGCTTTCATCCAGAGGACCGGCACTGCCAGCCAGGTGGTGGTTTTCCCGTCGGCGTCGGCGGGCTCGTACCAGATCACCCTCGGCGCAGCGCAGCGGGGCAACCACTCGGGTGGGAGCAATGAAGAGATCGAGGTAATGGTAGACGGCAGCGTGGTGGGCACGTTCACGCCGGCGAGCACCAGCTACGCGAACTATACCACTGCCTCGTTCAGCGTGACGGCTGGCAGCCACACGATCAGCTTCGTGGGTGTTGATCCAAGCGGGGCCGACTACACGGCGTTTCTCGATCAAGTCAGCATTAATAACACTCCGGCGACGGCGTTTGCTCAGCCCGGTTTTGAGACCCCGAGCCAGGGGAAGGGCGCGTCCGCTTACACGTATGATCCGACGGGCTCGTCGTGGACATTCAGCAGCATGTCTGGCTTGTCGGGCAACGGCAGCGCCATAACCAGCGGCAACCCCAACGCGCCACAGGGGAGCCAGGTTGCCTTCATCCAGAATACGGGCACGATCAGCCAGGTGGTGAATTTCGCGACAGCCGGGTCGTACATAGTCAGCGTCAGCGCCGCTCAGCGGGGCAATTACCAGACGGGCAGCAGCAATGAGGAGATCGAAGTGGAGGTGGACGGAATACTGATGGGGACCTTTACTCCCACCGGCACCAGCTACGCCACCTACACGAGCGTCCCGTTCGACGTGCCGGCCGGAACCCACACCATCACGTTCGTGGGCGTCGATACCGGCGGGGCGGACTACACCGCCTTGCTCGATCAAGCCAGCATCAATAACGTATCGCCGCCAGGGTTCTCGGATCCCAGTTTTGAGAATCCGAGCCAGGGTTCAGGCGAGTCGGCCTATCAGTATGATCCGACGGGCTCGGCGTGGAGTTTCAGCGGCAGTGCCGGCTTGGCGGGTAACGATAGCGCCTTCACCAGCCACAACTCGGTCGCGCCGCAAGGGAGCCAGGTTGCCTTCATCCAGAAAACCGGCACGATCCGACAAACGGTACATATCAATGCAACCGGTTCCTACCAGATCAGTGTTACCGCGGCCCAGCGAAACAACGCGGCGGGCAGCCATGAGGAAGTCGAAGTAGAGGTGGACGGCACCGTGGTGGGCACTTTCACTCCGTTGAGCGCCACGTACGCCACCTACGTGCTCGGGCCGATCAACTTGGTAGCAGGCGGCCACACGATCACCTTTGTGGGGGTCGATCCGACTGGGGCCGATTACACGGCATTGCTCGATCAGGCCAGTATCCTCCAGGTTGGATAGGCTCTGGCGTTGATAGGGCTGTATGTCGTCCAGCCGTTTCGGCTTCTGAGACATGAGCGTCACGAGGATGACACTGCTCCTGCATCCCATTCGGGTCGGGAGCAGTGTCCCACATTTGGTCAGGTGGCACTCGATCGTGTCGACTACGTTCGAAGAAATGTTGAACGGCGATCGCGGGCCCCGGATGTCGGTCTTGCGCAGAGACATCATGGAGTTGTCAAATCAGACGAAAAACATCATCAAAAGCTAGCTTTGTTGTTTAATTGCAACGTGAAACTCTCCAGTAATTCCGAGGTCTTGCAAGTGCAAGCAGTACGCCGTTATTCTTCTGCAGTCCATGCTTCATTGGCCTCGCTTCGACCCTGTTTCCCCGCTTGCCAATTCTCGGCGAGCACCGCGTCTTTATACTTGTTAACAAAGCGTCTCAAGGACGCCGGGAGGCGGCTGTCCGTGGGATAAGATCATCGCCGCCATGGCTCGTGCATCGGCGCGTCTGGCTTGGCAACAACAGCGGCACGGCTCGTTGGGAACAATCCTTGCAATTGTGTCTTCAAGATATTAGCGCCTGATGTTTGATTTGGTAGCCGGGGCCCAGGAGGCGGGCCATCCGTGAAAGATTGGCTTATTGCTATGCGCACCCTGCTTTGATCTCACTGGAGGAATACATCTGATGTGGCAACTCCCGACCCCTTTTGGCAAGCGGATCGATACCCGACGCACCCCGGGTCGTCGTCCCCGGCGTTATCGGCCGCACTGCAGGCTTCTCGAGGAACGCTGCCTCCTGTCGGTCACGCTAACGCCCAGCGGACCACCTGTTCCTCTGGTGGGATCGCCAGTCACCTGGACCGCGACGGCCAGCGGCGATGGGACGACACCGGTCTACCAGTTCAACGTCGAAGCGCCCGGTGGATCATTCCAGGTGGTTCAAGACTTCAGTTCCAGCAACAGCTTCACATGGAACCCGATGCAGCAGGGGACGTTTAACATCGAGGTGATCGCCAAGGACAGCTATAGCGCCACAACGGGCGATTCTACCAGTGCGTCGTATACGGCGCAGTCGCGGGTAGTGGGAAACACGGCGGTGATCAGCCCCATGTCCAACCCGCTGGTTGCCCTCTACAGTGCGCCTCCGTCGGCAGGCAGTTCGATGTATGTCCAGTTCGCTCAGATAGGCCCGAACCCATCCTGGCAAGATACGTCGCCGCAGCCCGTCGTGCCGGGAGAGAGCACGAACTTCATCGTAGCGGGCATGCTGCCTGACACGACTTACCTCATGAGGGACGTCCTGAGCGATGGGACGGCGTCTGCCCCGCTGGCATTCACGACCGGGAGCCTGCCGACGTACTTGACTTTCCCTACCTTCACTGTGTCGGGTCCGCCTGCCCCCGGTACTGATCTTTCTCAGAACATGATTTTCCACATGGGGATCAATACGACGACCGGCTATGTCGATACCTTGGCGACGGACCTGAATGGCAACGTCGAGTGGTACTACGATCCGGTGGCCAACAACTTCACCAGCTTTGCCGTTAACACCGTGCCGGGGGGCACAGTGCTTCTGCTGGGCGGCAACGTCATTGGCGGCGCCGACGCGAGCACGGTGCAGGAGGTTGACATGGCCGGCGATCTCGTGCGCCAGACGAATGTCAATGCCGTCAACGTCGAGCTAACCGCGATGGGGGTAAACAATGTCACCTACTTTACCCACGACGCCGTCCGCCTGCCCAACGGCGATACCGCTGTCCTGGCGCTTGATCAGAAGGTTATCGACGTCAACGGCACCCCCACCACCTACGTTGGCGACGAGGTCCTCGTCCTGGATAAGAACTTCCAGGTGACGTGGGCCTGGGATGCCTTCGATTGGCTCAGTACCAGCCGCCTGCCCACGCTCGGCGAAGGCCCGGGCGACTGGCTGCACGCCAACTCCGTGAACTGGTCGCCCGAAGACGGAGACCTGATCGTTTCGCTGCGTGCGCAGGACTGGGTGCTCAAGATCGATTACGACAACGGCAGTGGCGACGGCCACATCGTCTGGACCTTAGGGGCGGACGGCAGTTTCACCGTCATTGCTCCTCCCGGGACCCAATCCCCGTGGTTTTCGCACCAGCACGACGCGACCTATATCAACGATACCACGATCGTTCTCTTCGATGACGGGAACGGCCGCGCAGCGACAAACCCGGACGCGTACAGCCGCGGACAGGAATGGGTGTTGAACGAGCAAAACATGACGGCGACGCTGGTGGTCAATGCCGACCTGGGTAACTATTCGTTCGCGCTGGGGAGTGCGAGATGCTCCCCAACGGGAATCTCGACTTCAACTCCGGGATTATAGGGACACCTGCCAACTACTACGGGGATTCCATCCAGGTGCTTCCCGATGGCACTATAACTTATGTGCAAACAATGTCCAGCGATGAGTATCGCTCGTACTTCATGAGCACGCTCTACGGCACGGCCGCTAACATCTACGACCCGGGATTTGAATACCCAATGCTGGGGAGCGGCAAGTCGGCGTACCAGTATGATCCGACGGCCTCGACGTGGAGTTTCAGCGGCAGTGCGGGCTTGGCGGGTAATGGCAGCGCCTTTACAAGTGGCAACCCCAACGCGCCGCAGGCCGAGCAGGTGGCGTTTATCCAGAATAGCGGCGTGATCGGCCAGGCGGTGGATTTTGCGGAGGCCGGCACTTACCAGCTCAGCGTGAGCGCAGCGCAGCGGGGCAACCACTCGGGGGGCAGCGATGAGGAGGTGGAGGTATTGGTAGACGGCACGGTGGTGGGTACCATTAACCCGGCCAGCACGAGCTACGCTACCTACACGACCGGCTCGTTCAGTGTGACGGCGGGCAGCCATATCATCAAGTTCGTAGGCATCGATCCCAGTGGGGCCGACTACACGGCATTGCTCGATCAGGTCAACATTGTCAATGTTGCGCCAACCGGGTTTTCGGATCCTGGTTTTGAGAGTCCGAGCCAGGGTTCAGGCGAGTCGGCCTACGAGTATGATCCGGCGGGCTCGACGTGGAGTTTCAGCGGTGGTGCCGGCCTGGCGGGTAACGGCAGCGCCTTCACCGCCGGCAACCCCGACGCACCGCAGGGGAGCCAGGTTGCTTTCATCCAGAGGACCGGCACTGCCAGCCAGGTGGTGGTTTTCCCGTCGGCGTCGGCGGGCTCGTACCAGATCACCCTCAGCGCGGCCCAGCGGGGCAACCACTCGGGTGGGAGCAATGAAGAGATCGAGGTAATGGTAGACGGCAGCGTGGTGGGCACGTTCACGCCGGCGAGCACCAGCTACGCGAACTATACCACTGCCTCGTTCAGCGTGACGGCTGGCAGCCACACGATCAGCTTCGTCGGGGTCGACCCCAGCGGGGCCGACTACACGGCGTTTCTCGATCAAGTCAGCATTAATAACACTCCGGCGACGGCGTTTGCTCAGCCCGGTTTTGAGACCCCGAGCCAGGGGAAGGGCGCGTCCGCTTACACGTATGATCCGACGGGCTCGTCGTGGACATTCAGCAGCATGTCTGGCTTGTCGGGCAACGGCAGCGCCATAACCAGCGGCAACCCCAACGCGCCACAGGGGAGCCAGGTTGCCTTCATCCAGAATACGGGCACGATCAGCCAGGTGGTGAATTTCGCGACAGCCGGGTCGTACATAGTCAGCGTCAGCGCCGCTCAGCGGGGCAACTACCAGGCGGGCAGCAATGAGGAGATCGAGGTGGAGGTGGACGGCACGCTGATGGGGACCTTTACCCCGGGCAGCACCAGCTACGCCACCTACACGAGCGTCCCGTTCGACGTGACGGCCGGTGCTCACACGATCACATTTGTGGGTGTTGATCCCAGCGGAGCCGACTACACGGCCTTGCTCGATCAAGCCAGCATCAATAACGTATCGCCGCCAGGGTTCACGGATCCCAGTTTTGAGAATCCGAGCCAGGGTTCAGGCGAGTCGGCCTATCAGTATGATCCGACGGGCTCGGCGTGGAGTTTCAGCGGCGGTGCCGGCCTGGCGGGTAACGATAGTGCCTTCACCAGTGGCAACTCGGTCGCGCCGCAAGGGAGCCAGGTAGCGTTCATCCAGAATTCCGGCACGATCAGCCAGGCAGTACATTTCGATGCGACTGGTTCCTACCAGATCAGCGTCACCGCGGCGCAGCGTGGCAACCATACCGGTGGCAGTCACGAGGAAGTCGAGGTAGAGGTGGACGGCACCGTGGTGGGCACATTCACTCCGTCGAGCGCCACGTACGCGACCTACGTGCTTGGGCCGATCAACCTGGTGGCCGGCGGCCACACCATCACCTTTGTGGGGATTGACCCGAGCGGCGCCGATTACGCGGCATTGCTCGACCAGGCCAGTATCCTCCAGATTGGATAGGCTCAGGCGTTGAAAGGGCTGAATGCCGCCGAGCGGTTTCTGCTCTCTGACATGAGCGTCATCAGGATGTCACTGCTCCTGCATCCCATTCGGGTCGGGAGCAGCGACAACCTCGGGAGCTAGGTTTGTCTGAGCACTCTCTGCCACTTCCATGTTTCCGGACAGGTGCTAATGTGTGGCCGGCCCTGAAAATCAAGGCGAACTGCAGCGACAATGCTCGAAGTTCGGAGCTTACGAGATCGGACTCGGCCGCAGTATTCGTCGAGGGCGAGAAGCGTTGGCCTGAGGCGCGGATCATGGCGGGGGTGGCCCTGCTCTTCGTGACGTCAATCGCAATCGCGACCTATCCGATGGTCTGGGGACTTCGGTCGAAAGTCCCCACGCTTGCAGACCCTTGCCAGCACCTTTGGGTCATGCGCTGGTACAAGAGTTGCCTGATGGAGGGCCGCGTTAATCCCTTCTTCACCCGCGAAATTCAATTTCCGCCGGGAGCATTCCTGGGGTACATGTCGCCGCTGCTGCTCCAGTCGCTGCAATACCTGATCCTCAGCCAGATCACTGCAAATGATGCTTTATGTTATAATATAATCTGGTTTTGTGCCTTCGTGGCAACTGGTATGGGGACATTCCTGCTGTGCTGGTTCGCCGTCCGTGACAGTGCGTGCGCTGCAAGGGAGGGGAGCAGCTTCCCCGATTGCCCGCATGCTATGCGTTCATCAAACGCCAGGATCCGGCAGCGACCCTCGTTGAGATCCCACAGTGTGGCTCAAGCACTTCACACCCCGTGAATGGAGTGTGTACGTATTGGCAGTTTCTGCATCGCTGCCAGACCACGGCGGGTTATTCGGGCGTGCCCAACTGGTCGTATAATCTGAACGTGCTCGGGCCGTCGCCGTTCGCCGAAGCGCGCTTAACGGACCCTGAGTATTTGGCCCGGCCTCAAGCCGAGCCCTTGGTGCCGGTCGATTTTCGCGATTACGTCTGGTTGTAGCTGACGTACCACCGAATCAGTTATGTCGTCGTTCATACCGAGGCCCGGCTGCTCAGGGGCCTTCGTGGCAACGAACTCGTGGCGCCTCGCGTTCTCGCGAGGCTTCGGCTCGAGCTCGAACGCGCCAAGGTTTTTGAGGACGAAAACGCCACCGTTTACGACCGAGCGCGGCTTGGGCCTCCGAAGCAGCCAGTGATCCTTGCTTTGGCGGGCTGGCACTATTTGGCGGATCGTCCGCCCGTGGATCCGAACAGTATTTCCAGCATCTATCTGGCACCGAGGTAATGAGGGAGCGGTGAACGGCCGACGGCTAAGCCCCTCGGCTGCAACCCGATCGCTCAGACGATGACGCGCAGTTTCCGGAGCCGCTCTACTGCGTCATCAAGCGTTTCATCACGTTTGCAGAAGCAGAAGCGCACGAACGGGCGTCCCAGGGCTTTATCTTGAAAGAAGCTCGAGCCGGGCACGGTGGCCACGCCGATATCGCGCACCAAATAGCGGGCGAAGTCGATGTCGTCAATGACGCCAAAGGCCGTGATGCCGGCCATAATGTAATAGGCTCCCTGAGGCGCATCAAATTCAAATCCGATGTCCCAGATTGCTTTGCAAAAGCGGTCGCGCCGCGACTGGTAGTCGGCGGCAAGTTGCGAGTAATAGGATTGCGGCAGTCGATACGCAACTGCGCCGGCGTCTTGCAAGGGAGCGGCCGCACCGATCGACACAAAGTCGTGCACCTGGCGAAACGCATGCGTCAATATGGGAGGTGCGATGATTGTCCCGACCCGCCAGCCTGTCACAGCGTAGGTCTTGGACATCCCGCTGATCGTCACCGACCGCTCGCGCATCCCCTCCAGGGTCGCCAGCGCAACGTGAGGTAGGCCGTCGTAGATGATGTGTTCGTAGATCTCGTCGGTGATCGCGATCACGTCCCATTTGCGGCAGAGCGCGGCGACCTCTTCGAGGTCGGCGCGAGAAAACACCGTGCCCGTTGGGTTGTTGGGATTGCACAGAACGATCGCCTTGGTCTTGTCGTTGAATGCCGCCGCGAGCTCGTCTGGCTCAAACCGCCAGCCCGGGGGCCGGATTGGAACAAACCGCGGCGTGGCACCGGCCAAGACACAATCGGGCCAGTAATTCTCGTAAAATGGCTGCGTGAGAATTACCTCATCGCCGGGATTGATTAACGACAGCAGCGAAACCAGCATCGCCTCGGTGCTGCCGCACGTGACGGTGATCTCGGTCTCGGGATCGATCGCAAGACCGAGATGCCATAGGGTCTTTTCCGCAACTGCCTCACGCAGGTTTTTGGCGCCCCACGTGATCGCGTACTGGTTGATGTCGTTTTCAATCGCGCGGCACGCCGCGGTCTTGATCACGGCCGGAGCCGGAAAATCAGGCATCCCTTGCGCCAGATTGATCGCGCCGTGCTTACGCGCCTCGATCGACATCCCCCGGATCACGCTCTCGGTGAATCGCGCAGCCTTTTGCGAAATCGGGGAACGGTTCATCGCCCTTGGTGCCTCGGAAGAAACGCTTAATGCCCCGAGGGCCGGGGCGTAAGGCTGATCGG
The DNA here is from genome assembly GCA_963850935.1 of uncultured Isosphaeraceae bacterium. Classification (GTDB taxonomy): domain Bacteria; phylum Planctomycetota; class Planctomycetia; order Isosphaerales; family Isosphaeraceae; genus CAWFRS01. The sequence continues at coordinate 170,140 of CAWKNT010000006.1, read as the reverse complement.
CCTTGGTATCGGCACTGTGCCGATCAGCCATCGAGTGCCTAAGTGAGATTATTCTCGCCGGGTTTGGCCACCGGATGCAATCTCGAAGTGACAGGAGTGAATACCGGCTTGGGCGGCTCGTTTAGTTCGGCCTGTGAGCTTTGTGACACACCGCGCATGAGCCCGTGATCTTGTTCAAGGCGTCGCGTGCTCCCTTCAAATCTTCCTTTTTTGCCGACGACTCGAGGGTCTCGGCGGCCGACGCATAGGCCTTGGCCAGTTTTTCAAACGATGCCTTATCCCCCTTCGGCGGATCGTTTTTCGGTAGTGCCGCGCCAAACGTGGCGAATAGCTTGGCCTCTTTTTGAACTTTGGTCCAGTCGGGCGAATCTCTCTTGAGGGCCGCCTTAACCGTATTGAGCGGCGACGTCTTCCCCTTGTGTAGCGTTTGCATCACCTTCTTGATCGAAGGGGTCTGCTCATCGCTCGCAGAACCGGCGGTCGCGGCAACCAAGCCAGCCATCAGCAATACCGCGAGCACGCCACTCACGCAGAATAGAGATCTCACAGGGCGCTCCCATCGTTAAGTTATGCGGTAGTAACAGAAAACAAGCAAACCATGATGAGATCCCGGCCGAAGGGAAGTCAATGGCCTGACGACTGCCTCGAAGGTCGCAATTTACGACGGGATTGTGTCACGCCCCACGGCTTATCTGAACATCCGCTATCGTGCGGCCCTTGTCGAGGCGATTAAGTCAGCACTTGGGCCGTAGTTATCGGTCGACGACCACTCTCGCCCGGACCCATCTTTAGGTGGGCGACTCTCGCCGACCGGCCGCGACTTCGCCGACGAGATTCAGCTCAATTCCGCCGTGTTGAGTTATCACGGAGCGGGCGTTTGTCTTATATCTGACTTAGATGGCTCGAGCGATGGCCGCCTCCGTAATTGTGATTCGATAGCGAAACGGCCTTGCGTGATTCCGGGAGGGCGAGGCTCCGTCCGAGCAGGATGCGCCGTAGCTCGCCGGGAGGCTCGACCTCCCAGGATCGTGCAAAGGCATTTAATTGCCAGTTCGTCAACGTCCGCCCCTGAACCAGGGATGGCTGGCATTCGTCGTGCGCCGGCCTGTTGCGCCGTGAATTCGATCACAGTATACACATCCGCACCAAAGGAATGAGAATTCGATCATGGTGAAATCGTTGCGGCGTCGTTCAAGCGTTGATAAAGCGATCGCGAATCGAAGGGGGCTCGGGAAACGGGCCCGGTGGAATCGGCAGTGCTTGCTCGAGTCGCTCGAAAACCGTGTTGTGCTAAGTTATGCGTTCTCATATAATGCAATCACACAGGTCGCTGCCGCGATCGACTCGGGTAACGACAAAGACGCTCTGGTCATTGAACCGGTAGCCGGTTTCCTGGAACACAGCGTCAACGATGGCACATTCAGCGGAGACTGGGGCGGCATGAGCGTGCCCGCGTCGGCGGCGGTGGCAGTCGACATCACGCTCTCCACGGGTGGCGGTTCGTCGCTCTCCCTCGGTACGCCGTCGGGCCCGGCCAGCGAGCTGCTCGCCAACTTCTCTGTCGCCGTGCCTGCCAATACTGCCGACTCGGTCACCATCGACGACAGCGCGGGCACAACGGTCGCTAGCGGCGCACGGCCGTACTCCATTAACGCGACCGCAGGTTCCGTGACCGGGCCGGGATTGAGCTTCACTGAGTCCGGAGCGCATCGGTTCGCCGGCGGAATCACGCTCAAGGGGTCGGCCGTCGACGGCGACGTCTACGATGTGCTTTCAGTCGCCGCCGGAGAGCCGTTTACCGTCGTCACCAATGACTCGGCGACCAGTACCGTCAACGTGGCGGCGACATTCGCCGGCAGCAAGCTGAACATTGTCGGCCAGGGCACAGGCGCTAATGACGTTAACCTCGGCGTGGGCGTCATGGGCGTCGTCAATCTCGACGAAGAGGGAGGTGGGCTCGCCAACCTGACGCTCGACCTCACAAACGATAACCTGTCCCACGACTTTTACCTCTCTGCCAATGCCACGACGAGCACGATGACCGACGACAGCGGCAATTATGGGACGATCACCTACACGACGGCTGCGCTCGCCTTGCTGACGCTCGAGACAGACCCGACTCTGACCGAAACATTGAACGTCGACTTCGGCGGACAGGTGGTCGGTGACGGTTTCAACCCGATTCCCTACGGCGGCGGTGAAACGGGACTTGTTTTCAAGGCGGATGGCGACGGCACCGGCGGAGCGGCGACCGGTGATCACATACTTAACCTCCTCGGCACTCCAGCCTCGGGCCAGTTCACCGGTGATACTTGGAACGCGCAGAATCCGGCCGACGCCGGCCCGGGCCGGTACGGCGACATCGACTTCGACGACGGTCGAAACACCACAGCGAGCTTCACCAAAATCGTTTACAGCGGCCTCACTCCGATCAACGACACGACCCCGGCGCTCAATTATACCTTTAACGATTTCGGCTATCCCGACCAGTCGTTCAGCGTGACTGACGGTCCGATTGTCGGCGGCTTTCAGACTCTCCAAATTGCCAGTACGTCATCCCCACCGGGCTTCGAGACGACATATATCGCGAACAAAACCAACGTGACGTTCAATGCACCGCCGGAGGTCGCCGGCGAACCCGGCAACGGCCTCACCGGCACAGTTGACGTGCCCATCAGCTCCACCGGACTGGCCAGCCTCACGTTTAATACTGGCAACGATGGCAATAATGCCGTGTCGTTGGTCGACGTGCCGCCAGGCTTGAATACGTCCCTGTCGGGCGGGACCGAAGCCGACATCGTCGACGTCACCGGACTCGGCGTCGCGAACGGGACGACGCTAGAGCTCAATGGAGGCCCGGGCCCGAACACCCTGAATTTCGACGCCGGGGGCGAGATTCCGACGTTCACCGCGGGAGGACAGCCCGGCGAAGTGGTCATCACGATTCCTGGCGCAGGCACAGTCGATGCAATCGACTACGCGCAGATCAACCTCAGCAATTGCCCTCCCCTCGTGATCACACCGGGACCTGCGGTCTCGATCAACAGCGTCGAGGGATTCCAACTCGTCAACTCCGTCGTTGCCACGTTCACACTGCCAATCCGATTCCTGCCACCTCAAGGGGGTTTGTCCGCGAGCAATTTCACCGCCTCGATCGACTGGGGCGATCCATCCCCCGATCCGTCGGCCGGCACGGTCATCCAGGATGCCAGCAACCCAAGCGTCTATTACATCACTGGCACGCACACTTTCACTGAAAACGGCACGTATACCGTCAACAGTTCTGCCGCCCTCGCAGCCGGCAGCTACGCCGTCTACGTGCTCGGTATTCCGATTTGGATCCCGTTCGGTCCGGTCGCCGCGACCCCGGTTACCCCCGCAACGGCGACCGTTTCCCAGGGCACGCTGGCCGTCTCGGCCTTGCCGATTGTCGGGACCGCGGGGGATGCCATCGCCGCTGGCCCGATCGCCACTTTCATCGACGCCGGAGGCGCCGACCCGGTCGGCAACTATTCGGCTACGATCGCCGTCACCAATTCGAGAGGCACGACCGTGGTTTCGCTACCCGCGGCGAGCATCAGCCAGAACGGGAATGCGGCGCAGTTCACCGTCAACGCCCCCGCCTTCACGCTGCCTGAGCAAGGAACCTACAAGGTTGTGGTGACCGTCACCGACAACGGCGGCGCTACGCCGATCGCCGTCGACGGCGCTTTGTTCGCGGTCATTGCCGGCTCGCCACTCACAGCCGGTGCCCCGGTCATGCAGGTTGGAAACACCGGCATCTTGCTTAATGCCTACGGAGTTGGCAGCTTCGACGACGCCAATCCCGGAGCAACAGCCAGTGACTTCGCAGGGGTCGTCGATTGGGGCGACGGCTCGCCTAGTACCATCGCCTCGTTTGTCGGCATCACGCCCGGCAGTTTTAACGCCTTCGCCAGCCACACGTACGCTAAGCCAGGTGTTTATATCGTCACGACTAAAGTACGCGAGAATGGTGGCGAGTCGACCACTCTCAGTGCCACATTCACGATCACCGACCTTTCGGTCGCTGGCTCAACGAGGTCTTTCACGACGACCGAGGGCATAAATACCGGCCCATTTGTGCTGGCAACTTTTACAGACCCGAACACACTCGCGACGGCTGCCGACGTGAACGCGCAGCTTGCTGTCGGCGGCTGGGGCGACGGCACTCCCGCCACGGCCGGAATGACGTTGGTCATCCAACAGATCGGGGTTACGCCGCTGACGAGTGCAACGAATCCGGGCACCCCCGTTTTCGAGGTTCTTGGCGACCACACCTACACCGAGGAAACCCCACCGGGCACACCTGATACTCTCAGCGTGATCATTACGACACTTGGCGGTGCGACCACCACGTTGACCAGCCCGCCTGGTGGAGGGGTCACCGTGCTCGATGCACCTCTTACCAGCTCCAACGGCACTTCGATCTCGGGCAGCGACGGAATCTCGACGGGCGCCGTGTTGCTCGGCTCCTTCACCGACGCGAATCCCCTCTCGACTCCCGCCGAATTCACCGCCACGATCGCTTGGGGAGGCAGCGCGGGCAGCACAGCCGGTACGATCACACAGCCGGGCGGCGTGGGAACGCCGTACCTCGTGAATGGTTCATTCAATTACGCCGACGCAGGGACCTACGCCTATACCGTCACGGTAATAGACGACGGCGGTCAGCGGACGACCATGTCCGGAACGTCGTTCATCGCCGACCCAGCCTCCACGCCCACGGCGCCGCCAGTCATAACAGCCCTGACTTTCGACCGGTTCGACGCCACGCTGACAGTGACCTTTCAGGACAGCCAGAGCGGGATGGACGTGGCGAGCATCACCAACTCGGCATTCTATCACATCTCCGCAACGCCACTGTCCCCCAAGGTACCCGTCCCAAAGATCATCTTGCCTACGAGCATCAAATATACCCCAGGCGCCCTTCCCACCGACCCCGTCGTGGTCGTCGTGGTGTTCAACCACGGCCATGCGTTCCGTGGTGGCAATTACCAGGTGATTATCGACTCCGGTACGGGTGACACCGGCATCCACGACGTGGCCGGCAATGCCCTGGATGGCAACTTCTACGGGACGTTTCCTACTGGCGATGGGCTCGCAGGGGGTAACTTCGCCGCCAACATCTATACTTTCCACAACGTCGTCTTGCCCTATGTTCCCATCGCCGACGGCTACGTTCCGCCGTCGGCCGCGACCGATCCGCCGGCGCCTCGTCTCCGATCCGGAAAACGCACAAGCCTGCCACGACCACGCCGAAGACCAAGGCCGTCGTTGAGCGCCCCCTGACGCAGAAAATCACGGCCCAGAACGCGAAGCTCGCAACGTTGGACGCGGCACTGAGCGAGCTTGCGGCGAAATCCGAGGCGCGACCGAAGCAGAAATGACCACGGCTACTCCTCCTTCGTGGCGGCCTTTCGAAGCAAGGCCGAGACCGTCTCGTCGGCCAAGCCCGGCGCGGTCTGCTTGAGCATCTTGGCGAAATGATCGAAGTCCTTGCGAGTGGTCGGATAACCGATGTTTGTGGATCCTGTCCGGCGAGTCAATTTCGCGATGTTTGACGTGATCAGCTCCTTGCCGGTGGCGTCGAGGATCGCGAACCACGGAATTCCTCCGTTTTTGCTCTCCGGGTACCGGTCGCGGAGAGATCCGGCGTAGTCATCGCGATCGATGTCGAGCTTGACGAAAACATAATGTCGCTCGAGCTCCGGCTTTTGCGTGTCGAGCAACCGCGCCAGGCGGCGGCATGGGCCGCACCACGATGCAGAGAAGATGAGGAACACTTTCTTGTTGTCGGTCTTCGCCTGCGAGAGTGCTTCAGCCAGCATGTTCTCGGCATTGCGGGCGGTAAGCTTCTGGTTGAAAAGGAAGCTGCTCAATGCGCGACGGTCGAGCTTGTTTGCCTCGTCAAGCCGGAGGGGAAATCGCGCAGTGACCGATCCGTCGTTCGGAAAGAACGACCAAAAGCGGCGGTTCACTCTGGCCGGCCGAAACGCCAAGCTCAAGGGCAAGCTGCCGCACGCCTGGCTGATCCATATCCAGGGAGGCCAGGTCGAACTCCCAGAGTAGCTCACTGGGAAGGGGTAGATCTCCCTTGGATTTGCTCACGCTCTCGGTCTGCGCGGGCTCATCGTAAAACGCGCGAAAGAGGTCGATACACGCTGCGTCGACGGGCCGGCCGAGCAGCAAGAGGGGCCGAGTATGTTCGCGACGCGCCTCGACCAGCAGGTTGTTTTTCCGGGTTATCGGTAGAGTCGACGCTTGGCTCGAAAAGGCGTTGGCCGTCCGTTGTTCGGGCGTTGGCGGGATGTACGGCCGATTCAGCACGTTGTCGACACGCAGCTCGCCGAGGTCGATTGGGCCGGGACCCTCTGGGCGTCACCTGGGTCACGATCCGAAAACCCTGCGGTTCTATCTCCAACGTGAGGTGGTAGGTCTGGCCGAGGACCAGGCCAGCGAGGATGAAATGGCCGTCGGCGCCGGTTTGGACTGCCCCGCCATAGGCTTCTCGAAACGGGCCGTCCTCGTCCTCGTCGTCGTGGACCCGGATGCCGTAGTGCAGATATTTCTGTTCCAAGGCCTTGCCGTCAAGGTCGAGGAGGCGGCCGGCCGCCGTCACGACCGGCCCAACAACGAGTCGAGACTCGGTTGTTTCGGCGTCGATGCGCGTTACCCCCGCGAGCTTTCCATCGGCACTCTTTGCATGGAGCACGAGCGGCGTGTGCGTTCGTTCGGTCTGCAACCGACCTTGTTCGTTGGTCTTCTGCTCCGCGAACCACCGTCTCGCCCTGGTCGATGGATAGATTCCATTGATGACGGCTCCGGCAACGGGACGATCTAGCGGTGTCAACCACCTGCACGACGAACGGGCCGGTCGTTGGTAATGGGATTTCGTGGATGTCCTGGGTGATCTCGGCGGGCGGATTGACTGCCGGGATCGTCAACGTCACAGGATTCTCCTGAAGCGGACCCATGATCCGATATTCGCCGGGCCCCAGGTAAATCTCGTATTCGTCATGCGCGTCGGTCTGGACCCAGGTGGTCATTTCGGCGTTCGGACGGTACGCTTCGCCCTTGATCCGGATTTCGTCCGACGCAAGTTCCTGAGAGATGAAGACCCGGATCGAGCTATTGGGCCCGGGCTTGCCTTCCTTGCCGACGAATAGTCGGCCGTGCACTCGTGTCGGCCGCCCGAGCACGAAATCGACCCCATCGACCGGTTTCCCCGCGTGGACAATGAAGTCTGCTCGATAGGGTGCGGCCCATTCCTTACCATTCACCGCAACGACGTAAGCTTGCTCGGATTCCACCTGCATCGCGTAACGGCCATCGGCGTCGGTGCGGGTCGCTCGGTTGCAACCACTTTGCCCGGCGCCGTTCCCGCTCGCCGAAACAAGAATGCCAGCCGCGGGGCGGCCGTCGGCGTATGTCACGCGCCCCGAGAGCGTCTCGACCGGTAGGAGCGTGATAGTGCACAGTTCAACCGGCCGGTCGCCCCGGACCCAGGTCCTCTCGAGCGCATAAAGGCCTTCGGCGTGTACGTCCAATCCAAACCCTTCCACACAATCTTCCGGCAACCAATCGAGTACCGCGATCCCGTCTTTACCAGTTGCCGGCCACAACTCCGCGTTCAGTGCGGGCCAATTGTTGAAGACTTTGTGCCCCTTCTTCTGCAGGCTCCAAGCACCGATGTTTACCCCCGCGATCGGCTTACCGTCACCATCCACAGCCTTGACCCGCGTGGTTTTCGCCCCGTCCAGCGTCAGGTTCACCTGGTCCGGCAAGGGCTTGAGGGCTTCCCCGTCCCCCGGTTTGCCCGCAACCGCGTAGTCGAACCCCACGTTGGCTTTACGGGCGAAGAGCAACCACAACTTGCTTTCGACGGGCACACGGACCGTCCATCGCCCGTCGGCGTCGGTTTGGCCGTTGGCAACCGGGTGCCTCTCCGTGAGGAAGGCGATGGCGGCGTCCGCCACCGGCTTCCCATCGCGATCGACGCACGCGAACAGCAATCTCTTTTGCCGGCTTCAAGACGATCCTGACAGGATGCCTCGGCTTGGTGGCATCTGACGACAAGTCAACACGCGGAACCATCCCTTGCCACGTACGGTCCCTGCTGGCGGCCAAGAGGCATGTGTCCGGGTAGGGAGGGATTCCAACCAGGAAATCGAACTGCCCGGTCGCGTCGGTAATGCCGCGCTGATTGCCGATCGACGGCATTGTTAACCCGCACCTCGATCCCCGAGACCGGCTTTCCGGCCTCGTCGACGACGATTCCCTGGACCCGAGCCCGGGATCGAGCGTCTTTCGCCTGCTCGATCTGGGCCGCTTTGGCAGGCGTCTGGGGCTCGGGCGCAATCCGGTCCTGCGTCTGCATCGGGCGTTCGTGCGGTGCGGTGAGGACCGCGGTCCCGGCGACAACGGCGGTCAGTCGCAACCGCCGCCACAGATGCGAGAATCACGACCGACCTCGTCACCATCATCATCTTCAGCACTCCGTCGGCCAATGATGCGACATGTTGCCGGAATAGTGCCGGCTGCGATTCCTGTCGATGTGAAACTTAGTGCGACCCGAACCGTGGAACCGGCCAGCCGCTCGGGGACGTTGATCACGGTGATCGGCTGCGCCAACCCGGCGAACGGTCCGACTCCCAGGCTGACGCCGCGGCGGAGCAATCGATCGCGCAACATCTTCCGCCCGCGCCAGATGGGTCGAGAGCGTACCCTCCGGCAGTCCTAACTCGATCGCGGCATCATGACGCGATTTGCCCTCCAGCTCGCAGGCGACCAGCGCGGTCCGGTACGCGCGGTGGCAGGCGGTTCAACTCTTCGTCGAACGCGGAGAGCATGTCCTCTGTGAATTCGCGTGGAGCGTTTTCAACTTCGACATTGGAGACATTCATTAGCCGCCTTTCCCGCGCGTGCTGCCGGGCGGCCCGGCGCCTCGCTTCTCTTGCCGTCCGGACAGCGACGCCATAAAGCCAGTTCGCCAGTCGGTCGCGTCGACCGATCGACGCGGCCCGCCGCGCCAGAATCAGAAAGGTCGCCTGAAAGGCATCCTCCGCGTCCTGCGCCATGGGAGCATCCGGCGAGAGACGGCCAGAACCATCGGTCCCAGGCGATGGACCAGTGCCGCAAACGCATCCTCGGCGACGTCATCGCCTCGGGTCAAGAAAAGCTCCAGCAATTCGGCCTCGGACAGCCCACCGAGCGTACCCAAGGTATACAGCGTCTGGATCTGTCCGCGGACGATCCTTACCGATTCCCTGCCCATCGGATGACCCTCACTGGCCCGTTCCTACGATCGTTCCGCGTAATACTGGCCGCCCGGAACCCGGCGCGTTCAAAAAACGAAAAAAGCGACGTTAGCTCGGCAAGGTATCGCGGGAGAAACCGTTGATAATCAAAGACTCTGAGCCTGAAACGTGAACGCATTCCCCTCCGCATCATAACATCGAAAGAATGATCGAATTGGGAAACGGGGAGACTCAGCTTTGAATGGAACGAGGAGGATTGACAACCCGTCGGCCAGGTCATTTTTGAGGATCAGAATCGGGTGGCGCACCGGCGATTGTGCCGCTCTTGGCCTCTCTGAAGTCAGCGAGGGGACCGGGGTCGAGGGTCGACAAAGGCTCTTCTCCGGGCTCGAAGAGGATGATCATGTTGTCGACATCGCGGTCAAGCTTGCCGACGAGCTGAGCGTTGAGCGGGTCGAGGCATTTATTCCGGGCCGAGAGGCGATAGCCGCGGGGGAGCCATGTGTCGATATCGGGGAACCGCACGCTGACGCCGACCTCGCTCTCGGGCAAGCCCACGAGCTCGAACCGCCCTTGGGCGTCGACGTTGACCCGGACCAGGCCCGACGCGTTTTCGGACGAGGCCAGGACAGTCGTCCGGGCAGGGATGGCCTTGCCGTCGGAAAAGACGACACGGCCGGTGAGCCTTCGGCCGCGCTTGACATCGAAATCACCCAAGTCGACGGTCGAGCCGTCGGCGACGGTCCGGAACACGCGTGGGGTGATCGCACCGTTGTGCTTCAGGCTGCCGGTGACCGCATAGGCAGACAATTCCTGGTCGGCGAAGGCGTGGTCGAAACGGAACCGGCCTTGCTCGTCGGTCTTGGCCTTGAGCTCGCCTAGGTAGTCGTCCATGTCGCGATTCATCTGCTGAAGTCCCATCGCGACACCGCCGACGGGCTTACGATCGCGCAGCACGCGGCCGGTTACAACCGCTCCGACGCCCAGCTTCAGTGGGACCAGCACATCGCCGGTGGACTTGAGGGTAAACATCTTCGAAGCCAGGCCAGGGGCCTCGACCCGCATTGCGAAATGGTCGATCAGGATTCGCTCGGCCGTGAACTCGAAATCTCCCTCCGGACCGGTCGCGATCTCCTTCTGGCGGACCACAACCGACTGCGGCGAAAGCTTCGCCCCCGCGACAGACTTGCCATCGGGGCCAACGACCTTTCCTTTGACCTTGACATTCCGGAACTCCTTAGGCGGCTCGGACCGGCCCCTGGCCACCGTCGGCGCCGGCCGCGACCGGGGCAGGCCGAGCTGGTCCTCAAGCGCACCCTCAAGGGAGTCGAGGTCGTACTGCCCGACGAGCCGTCCATTGGGAGCAATCACGAACGTCGATGGCCAGGACGACACCTCGTAGGCCTCCGCTGTGCGGCCCGAACCTTTGTCGCCGGGGCCCGGCAAATCGGGCTGCGTCCGCTGGGCAGTCGGTGGTCGGTCGAGCAAAACGCGGAAAGGTAGGTCCGCACCGCCCCAGCGAGCTTTGAGTGGCTCGGCAGCCTTCCGAAAAGCGTCCGCCGATCCCAGCGATCCGTCGTGAAGAGCCAAGAAGACGATCGGTCGATCACGGAATCGCTTATGCATTTCGATCAGACGCGGCATTGCCGCGATACAAGGACCGCACCAGGTCGCCCAGAAGTCGAGGACGACCACCTTGCCACGATAGTCGGCGAGCTTTACTGGCTTTCCTTCCAGGTCGACCGACGCGATCTCCGCAGCCTGCCGCCCAACCATCCGGACGCTTGCCAGGCTCTCGAGTTTCAGGTCGGGTAGATCGAGCGGGCCATCGCCGGGCGGAACCTCGACGTCGACCAACCGCCTGAGGGTCTGCGAGCGGAACTCAATCTTGTAGCGGCCCACCGGCAGCCGGACGTCGAGATGCCGTTTCACGTGATCCGGGTCGTTTGCATTCGCATTAGGCAACATCCACCACTGCCACTGGTCCGCGACCTTTCCCGCTCCGTCGACCGTAAAGGCTGTCCAGTTCAAGTACGCTTTCGGATCGTCGCTCGGAACCTCGATCACGCGAGCGCGGACGAGCCGCGTTGGGCTGAGAGTGATGTCGATCGGTTTGTCGGCATCCTCGGCCTTGAGTACGCGGATCGCTTGGAGAGTGAAATCGGCGGAGGCAAAGTGGAGCTTGTCAATGCCCATGCCGCTGGTCGGAAAGGTGGTCTCGAATCGGCCTTGGGCCTCGGTGCGCGCTGGACGCTGGACGCCAGGCATGCCTGCCATCCACCAGCCGCCTCGGGCCTTGCGAACGGTGTACGCGCTATGTGTTTTGGCGACTTCCGCCTGGGGCACGGCCTGTCCATCACCGCCCCATACCACCGCCTCCCAGGGCCTGATGTCGTCGGGGCTGACGGGTTTCCATTGCGCACGGCCGTCGCGGACCTCGAAATACTTCCCGACCGCGCCGGGGGGTATGATGATCCCATTCGCGTCGCGGAAAACTGCCCTGAGCTCGCGAATGTCCTCGGGGCGAGGGTTGTCCCATATGTCTGGCAACGGCCGCGGATCGCTGCCTATCCAGGCCTTGGCCAGGGGCCGCCCCTTGTCGTCGCGGACAAACCCCCGGACCGTTTGATTGAGGGCAACCTGCGGCGGCGCCGGCCTTGTGTCCGGGACCTTCTTGGCCTGCGGACGGTCGACGTGCTGCGGCGGCTTATCCTTCGGTCCCGGCCTCGTGAGCGCGATGGCACTCGTGAAGGCGGCAGCGATGAGTAGGGTCATTACCAGGGCGATTTTCAGGTTGATGAATCCCATTTCTCGCAGGACCTCCAATGCAAGGCCGGACGATGCCGGCCCCACGACGGCCGTGGCGGCCCGGCTGTTCGCGGTGGTGAATGCAATCGCGGCCCGGGTCGTCGCCTCGGCCCATGAGGTCGGTGCCACCCGGGAGAGTTCGGATGTGAGGTCCATGCCCGCCAGTCCGGCGTTCGGGGCGACGCCCCGGCGGATCAGGCGCAACTTGAGCTTGGCCCGGCCACGGGCGAGGCGGCTCTGGACTGTACCCAGCGGCCAGCCGAGCTGCGCCGCCGCTTGCTCCTGCGTCAGGCCCTCCAGGTAACAAAGAACAAGTGCGGTGCGGAAGTTCTTCGGGAGGCGTCCCAGCTCCTCGTGCAGCTTGGCCCAGCGCTCAGAATCGTCTACTTCATTTTCCCTGTCGGCGTTCAGTCTGCCCGAAGACTCGCCGTAGCGATTCTCGCGCCGCGCCGCCGGATCGCGGCGACCTTTGCCTTGCTGGCCACCCGGATCGCGACCTCGTGTAGCCATCCGCCCACTGACCGGAGGCCGGCGACCACGTGTGCGCAACGCGCCAGGACCAGAAAGGTCGCCTGCGCTCCGTCCTGCGCCTCATGCTCTTTGCCCAGAATGCGCTGGCAGGTGCGCAGGACCATTGCCCCATGGCGGTCGACGATCGCCGCGAAGGCGGCCTCCGCCGCCTCGGGTGTCGCGTGCCGTTGGTCGATAAATCGCTCCAGCAGTTGGCCGTCGGTCAGGCCGGCGGTCGTGCCCTCCCGCCAGAGTGCTCCGACGTTCTTGTGGACCGACGTGCTCGGCTTGCTCGCCATCCGATGTTGCCCCACCGCGTCTATGTTTGCATTGGAGTGCCCACCGACCGGTCGGTTATTCCCGAATTGCGCAGATTTTTATTAGTCTCTTCACCGCAGGGCCTTTTCGATCTCCAACGGGAACTGTCCGACAGGCTCGCTCGGCACCAGGCGCCGCGCTCCTGGCGTGCGGCAACGTCAAACAATCGGACCGTGCCATCGTGGCTGGCGCTGACCAGTAGGTTGCCGTCCGGCGAAAAGGAGACCGACTCAACGCCTTCCGTGTGCCCGGTCAACTCCGCCTGCGGCTTCGACAACAGCGTGTGCCGCAGTCGCCGGCAGCGCAACCGCACCTCGGCCGAGTTCGTTTCCGCCATGGCCCGTCGCAGTGCTGGCTCAACAATTAAACCTAACCGCAGGATATCGCGCGATGCTGTTTCGCGCACGACATACGAGTCGTCGTCCAGTCGCGCGAGCAAGGCTTCCAGGCGCTGCCGCTGGCCTTCGCTCGGCGCCCGGAACACGAGCGACACCAACTCAATTCGTCGCCCCGTGCCGCAAATGGCCAGCAGGTCTCTCGAAGGACAGAAGGCGAGACCATCCACGCCGCTGCGGAATTCCAGTCGCCACTGCGGCTTGCCGGTCTGCGCATCCCACAACCGCACTGTCCCGTCCCAGCCACCGGTCAGCACGCTTTGGCCATCCGGCGAGAAGATGGCCGCGTGGACAAGGGAACTGCCGTGCGGGAAGACGTGCTGCTGCTGTCCCGTTGTTACATCCCAGAGTCGTGCGGCTTCGACCCCGGCCGAGATCAGCCGCTTGCCATCAGCCGAGAACGCCACCGAGTAAATGCGATCGCTGTGGCCGCGGAGCGTGCGCACTTCGGTTCCTCGCGCCGTGTCCCACAACTTGATAAGCCCTTCGTAAGTGCCCACCGCGAGAAGCGTGCCGTCCGGCGCAAAGCCGACGGCTCGGGCGGCCTTGCCGTGACCGCTGTAGGTTGCTCGCAATTGTCCGCTGAGGCTGTCGAACACCTTGGCGTCGGCGGTCAGCGTGCCGATCACGAGTGTCTTGCCGTCGGGCGAGAAAGCGACGGAGGGGGTCGGCGCGGCTCGCCATGAGCCCAGAGCAGGCGGAGTGTGGCCACGTCCCAAACGGTCACGGCGCCCTTCTCTTCCAGCTCTCCCGTGACGACAGCCAGGCGCTTGCCGTCGGGGGAAAACACCGCCATGCGCGGGGCAGGCCGCGCAGCCTCCTGAGCATTTCCGACTGCGACGACACAGAGAAGCGCGACCAAGAGACCGCCACACCAGCGAATCGGCACGCGGCCCATGAGGATCACCGTCCTTTCGTGTCAGCCGCCGGCTGGCGGAGAAAGACCCAGACAAATCCGTGACTTTGGTAGCCGGGTTGATAGCGCTCCTGAATCGACTGCACGGCGGCGATCTCCTCTTTGTAGCGGATCATCTCCCGGCGGCACTCGTCGCGGATGCGGTCGCGCACTAGCCGGGCGTCGGAGGGTTCACCAGCCGGCGGCTCGGTCAACTGCCCATATTCTCGGAAAGCCTTCGCCCACTTGCGGCGCAGGTCTGGGAGGCGGTCGTTGGCCTGGCTCTCCTCGCGCTTCTCCCGTTCGGTCTGGGCCGGCTTGTCCTTGAAGCCGCCACATCGGTCGCCCAGGAGAATGTCGAGCCGGCCATCGCCGTCCCAGTCCACCACGCAGGGCTTGACGCGTAACCCCCAATCGTCGGGACGGCGCTTGCTATCGTCACCCCAGCCGAGCCGACTGGGGCCGATCAGTTGCCGTGGCGCCTCCAGCTTCGGCGCCCGCTGCGTGCCCGTGTTGCGATACCACGTGACGCTCCCGTCCTCGCTGCCAAGAATCAGGTCGAGCGTGCCGTTGCCGTCCCAGTCCGCGGCCACCGGCGCGGCATCACCTGCGACCTTGATCGGCTTGCCATCCGCCTCCATTGGCCGCGGCGAGCCAAAAGCCAACTCGCCGGCCTGTCCTTCAAACGGAATGATATGCACTTCGCCCAGCATTGTGCCGACGATCAAGTCGCGTCTTCCGTCGCCGTCCCAGTCGGCGGCGAAGGCGGACGAGGCGGAGCCAACGTTCAAGAGCTTACCGCGCCGGTCTTTCAAATTCTCAGCGGCGGCGAAGGTTCCATCCGCTTTGCGACGAAAGAAAGAGATTTCACCCGGCCAAGAGCCAGAGAGGACGTCCGTTCGCCCGTCGTCGTCCAGGTCCACTAACTGTGGAGTAAAACCGATACATCAGCCCTCGGGGACGCGGCCCGGTTTGTCGTCGGCCTCGAACCAAACATAATCCTGGAAGCGTGGCTGGCTGTTGTCGCCGCGATTGCGGTAAACGCGCAGGCGGCCCTCATCATACTGACCCACGAGCAGGTCACGTTTGCCGTCACCATCGATGTCGCCGACGAAGGGGGCCGAATGCCCGTCTCGGCCGACGTCCAGCGGCTTGCCCTCCAGCGTGACGGGCACGGGTGGCCGCAATTCGTTCGACTCACCCACGGCCGGCCCCGAGAGCATCAACAGGGTCGACAGGAGACTGACAACGTTCATCGCTCCTCCTTCTTCGTTTTTTTGGCCAGCACTTGCGCCATTTCCCAGACCAGGGCCGTCTGGTCGTTCAGGCCGGTAATAAGGTATTTTCCATCGGGCGAGAAGGTCATCGCGTGCGCGCCGGAGCCGAAATCTGCCAGAACGGCGACCGTCTCCTGCGTTGCAAGGGTCAGCAAGCGCACCTTGCCATTTCCGCCGCCGAAACCGACGGCCAGCAACTTGCCGTCAGGCGAGAACGCCACAGGCCCGGCTTCGGACGTCGGCATCTCCAGTTCCCGAACTAGTTTGCCGCTCGTCAGCTCGACCAGGCAAACGGGGTGGTGATTGGTCGTGGTTGATTGTATTCGTCCATCCGGAAGCTTGGTCTGGATGGACTTGCCCCAGTCGCTGGTTGCAAAGAGCCGGCCGTCGGCCGCGATGGCGAGCGAGGAGATGACATTGCCGCCGGGATGTTTCAGGCTGTGCTCCACTCGCCCGCTGGCGGTATCGATCACGTAGAAGGTTCCTCCCAGGGCCGCGACGAGACGCGTTCCGTCTGGGGCAAAGGCAGCCGGACCCATCATCATCCCCATCATCCGCCCCTGGCGCACGCCCCCCTCGTCGTCTTCGTTCGCTGCTTCGACACCGGACGGCCGCACGGCAATCTCAAGCAGTGCCTTTCCGGTCGTGACGTCCCAGAGGCGCAGATACAAATCGTCGCCCCAGGAGAAAAAGCGCCCGCCGTCTGGGGTGAAGCCGACCGCCCGGCGACCGCCGAGCTCCCCGTGTCCAGGCAGTTTGTAAACCTGCTTGCCGCTTTGCAGGTCCCAAAGGTAGACGAAATCGTCGAGACTGGACGAAACGAGAAACCGGCCGTCGGGCGAAAGCGCGACGGCACGAACCCAGTGGCCATGCGGCAAGCGGAGGCGCTCCCTGCCAGTGGCGGCGTCCCAGACGCGAACAGTGTGGTCGTCGCTTGCCGTCGCGATCAACCCGCCGCCCGCCGTCGCGATTTGTCCAATCCCACCCTGGTGTCCGGCGGCTCCGGCGGCGACTTCCTCTCCGCGGCCCAGGTCCCAAACGTGGATGCCGCCTCCGCTGACAGCCGCCAGCCAGCGACCATCGGGCGAGAAGACAACACGGTGGGCCGACGTGCCGGGCGTTGGCATCTCGCGCACGAGCTTCCCCGTGCTGCGCTCCAAGAGCAGGACGCCGCCGCTCCAGTGCTTTTCCCGCTGGTTGCCCGAATCGCTGACCGCCATCGTGTTGCCGTCGGGGTGGTAGGCCAGGCCGCCGGGTGTGACGTCCTCGGGTAGCTCGATGTGATTCCGCAGTCGGCCCGTCGCCACGACCCACTCGTCGACGAACGGTTCGAAATCACCGCAGGCGGCCAGGGTCTTGCCGTCGCAGGAAAAGGTCACGGTACGAATTCGTTGCCGCGGCAACTTCACCTCCCGTGGCTCGTCGCCGCTTTGCCAGTTCCACAAGTAAAGCTTTCTGGTGTTGGGACCCGACCAAACGGCCAGGGTCTTGCCGTCTGGCGACACGGCCAGTGCGGCGAGGTTGTCGCGGGGAAACTTCTGCTGGAGCAGCTCCGTGCCCGAAGCGATCTCCTCGATTCGGAGAATGCCGCTGCTTCCCAGCGATATCAGGAACTTGCCGTCAGGAGTGAACATCAGGTCGTGGTCGCTGTCTCGATCCGTCACTGGGAGACGAGCCAGGACCTTGCCGGAGGCCGTGTCAAAGAGGCGACGGACATGCTGAAATCCCGGTACTTCGCCGTCGGTACGTTGGCTGCCACTGAGGGCCATCAGTTTGCCGTCTGCCGAAAATGCGACGGTGTGGATGTAGAGCGGGTCGGGCCTGACCTCGCGCTCCATCCGGCCGGTTGTCGTTTCCCAGAGGCGCAGAGTTGCGTCGCTGCTGACCGTGAGGAGAGTCTGGCCGTCGGCTGAAAAGCGCAGGCCGCTCACCGATCCGTCAGGGCCGCGGAAACGAACGGTCCCCAGCCGCGCGACGGCACCATCAGGCAACGGATCGCCATACAAATCCCTGTCCGCGGCGGCGGCCGCGCCCGCCCACGCGAACTCCGCCAACATCAGCATCCCAGCTAGCCAAATTCTCATATTCGCGCTCCAGACTTGCATGGGGTATAGCCGCGGCTTCACCTCGAAACATGGGGTTATTCCCTGGAGGGAACGATGGCAATGACACCAACTGCCGATCGCTCAGGAAAGTCGATTTTCTCCGCAGTCGATCCGCTGGTGTAATAGCCTGTCAATCCTCGATCCTGAGCCGGATCTCGTCCGAATTGGCACGGAGCTCCGGTGCATACATCGCCTGGGCTCGGGCGGGCCGGGCGTGGAACCGGCCGGGGATCTCGGCACGAAGGCGGTATGACACACTGTGCTTGCCCCGCGCCAGCGTGCGTGCGAAGAAGGCCACGCGCTCATCGTGGAATTCGACGTACGCACCCAGGTCATTGCCGTTGTAGCCGCTCCGGACCTCGACCGGCTCGAATCCGGCCGCTTTGTAGTCCTCGAACACCAGGTACTCGTAGTCATTCTTGCTGTCGATCTCGAGCTCGACTTCAACAAGCTCACCGCTCCGGAGCGTTGCACCGTCGGCCAGCTGTTCGCGGCGGTAACGCTCGACCCGCTGACCCACCGTCTGGCCACGGCCGCCGGCCACATCCGTGACCTTGTCGTCCTTGACGAGCCGGTAGACCTTGCGATCGACCCTGATCTCCAGTCCCGCGTGGGTAATCGGCTC
Organism: uncultured Isosphaeraceae bacterium; assembly: GCA_963850935.1. Classification (GTDB taxonomy): domain Bacteria; phylum Planctomycetota; class Planctomycetia; order Isosphaerales; family Isosphaeraceae; genus CAWFRS01. The sequence goes on along the minus strand of CAWKNT010000006.1, from coordinate 151,929 downwards.
CTCCAGCGTGAAATTAGTCATATAAGCACTATAGTAAAGCGGCCCGCTGCCCTGTTTGACGAATGAGATCGCGTGCTCGCCCGTCGTCAGCGCCTGGCCTTCGAGCGTGAGGCTGTTGTCGAAACGGAAGAGATCGGCAGGCGTGATCTTCACATCCTTTTTCGTCAGGCCATCTAAGCCAATTCTGACCGTCATGTCGGGCCGGCTTTCACCACTCGCCGCGAGGTAGTCGGCCAGGGCCTCAATGCAAAACGCCGTGTCGCGGGTCGAATTCCAGTAACTGCCATGCCCGCGATTATTGAGCATGTATTTCGCCAATCGCGGTGCCAGCTCGCCCTTGGGATCGGTGCGGGCCAGCAACTTCAAGTAGAACGCGTGGGTCTCGACTTCGCTGCCGTACCACACCCACCAGTGGCTCTCGTTGGGGAGCTTGAAATAGGCCGTCTGGTTTTCGTCGTCGCGGACGACGTACTGGCCGATGTTGTGAAGCACGGCCGCAAGCTTCTCTTTCTCGCCAAGGCGCTCGAGCGCCAGGCCGAACAATGCCTTGGCGTAGACTGACAGATCGGTGCGGTCCCGATTGAGGAAACCGAGCATCGTGTCGTGCCGCACGCCGGCATGGGTGAGGACCATGAATACGAGGGCGTCGATGTCGTCGGCGGCGTCTTGAACGGTTTGGCCTGGCTGACGCCGTTCTCGACCCACCGAGCTTGCCTGGTCTGATAGCTCGTAAGCCAGTGAATGCCGCGTTCGAGCATGCTGTCGGGCAATTTCAGGCCGTTGTCACGGGCGACTTGCAGACCATGGACGACCAGGGCTGTCGTGTGTGCCGAGGCAACTTCGCCATAGCCGGAAAACCAACCCCAGCCGCCGTCAGAGAGCTGCATGTCGGCCAGTGTTTGAATGCCGGCGCGGGCCATTTTTGCAACTTCGGCCTGGTCGAAAACCGGGTTGTGCTCGTAGTGGTTCCACTGTCTGGCGCGCTTGCGCGATTCGCCGAGTTGTTGGGCATTGAGGTTTGTGTGCCTGGCACGGATCGCTTTCAGGTCAAGCCCCAGGTTGATCAACACCTTCTGGGTGATGACCGTGGGCAGAAAGCGATTCAAGGTCTGCTCGGTGCAGCCGTAGGGGTAGTCGGCGAGATAGGGGAGGGCGTCGACCAGGGCACCGGCCAATGTGGGGGAGTACCGCACCTCGAGCCGTGATTGGTCCGGTTTGCGTTCGGCCGGGATGCGGACGACGAACTGCGCCTTCTCTTGATCGGGCCGAATCGTGCCAACAAAGGCTTCCGTCTTTCGCATGCCGTGCGCGTGAGCTGGGAAGCTCATCTGCGCCGCATCGGATTCCTCGTCGGTCAGGGCTTTCATCCGGATGACGGCCTGACCGTCGTGGGCGACCTTTACCCGCCAGTCGACCCGGCGTTCCGAGCCCGCGGCGACCTCGACCGTCTGAGCCGTTTCACCCAGGGGCTCTAGGACGCTGCCATCCAGTTCCAGGATGACCTGGACGGCTTTCTCGGTCTTGAGCTTGTTGTGGACGTTCGCCGACAGCACGACCTCGTCTTTCTCGACGAAGAACCGGGGAGCCTGGAGACGGACGAGCAGATCCTTGGTCGTGACGATCTCGGTCTCGGCCTGGCCCACCCTGGTCCCTGGCCCCATCGTCCAGGCCTTGACCTTCCAGGTCGTCAGGCTTTCGGGCAGGGTAAACTCGACCTCGGCAGTTCCGTCCGGCGCAGTGGTGAGGGCGGCAATCCAGAAGGCGGTGTCGGCGAACTTGGTGCGAATCACAGGCCAAATGGGTTCTACTCGGGGGACTAAAATTTGCGAAAGTTCCGCAGCATCCGAAGACGTGGTTTTTTTAAGGCCAACGTACCCCTGGCTCCACATTTCGCGTCGCGACATTGTCCCTCTTCCGTCTTCGAACGTGTCGCGCTGCACGCGCGGGCCGAAGTAATTGCTGAGAGAATGCATGCCCGTTTCGCCCGCCTTCAATTCATTGGCAAACCACCGATCGAAACTCGAGTCGCGTGCAAGCGGAATGGAACCTTCTCCAGTTCCAGAAGAAATCGCGGATCCCCGGAAAATAGAATCCGGCCGAGATGTACTCGATCGCCTTGTCGTACACCGCGACAACGGTCGAACCCACGAATGGCACAGGCTGTGAGCCGTCGGGCCCGGAAATCGACTGCGTTAGCTTGAGCTTGATCTTGGCTTTCTCGCCCGGCCTGTACTTTGTCAGGGAGGGTTCAATTCCGATATCGACAACGCGCGACTCCGGCGGAACTGCGATCTCGCGCACTGCATGATGGATCTTGCCATTGGCGACCGTCAGCGCTTCGACGTACATGTTCGGCATATCGCTGGCGACGATCGCGATCTCCTCAACTGTGCTCTTTCCGCGTAGGCGAATAACTTTGGGCGACTGATACACGCTATCCACGGCCCTGACAAAGAGCAAAACTGTCGAGTTGATTTGGTCGGTGTTGATCAGGAGTCGGAGTGTATCGCCTGGTTGGTACTCTTTCCGTTCGGGGATGATTTCCAGATCGTTGAATCGGGCTCGCAGCGTCATATCCTTCACCAGTGACCGTAAGCAAATAGCCCCCTTCGATGACATGCCCCTGTCCGTCATCGATCGTCGCCAATAGCCGATACTGGCCGGCGGCCGATGCCTTGATCACGTGGCGGACCTGACCGTCGTGGCGGAGTTTTAAGTCCCAGCTCTCAACGAGTGTTTCGACCGGCTGCCGCTGGTCGTCATAGGCAATCTTGTTCAGTCTGAGCGTGCCATTGCCTGCAACGGGCCTACGGTCGAGACGCTGGGCGCAGATCCCGATATTGATCGAATCACCTGTTCGGTAGTGACCGCGATCCGTCCATGTGTAAACGCCGAACGGCTTGTGGGCAACCAAGACGGTCGCGCTGCCCACTATTGTGCGGCGGGATTGGTCCGTTACTTCGGCCGTTATTGAGTAGCGCTGGTCCTGATCCGCGTGCGCAAGCTTGGCCGGCTTGGTCTCGATCTCTACGGGCAAGGTTCCGTCGGGCCGAATTGGCCCCTCGCTCTGGGCCACCTCTTCGGGATCACGGTCGGCTGGGCTTGACCACGGCCAGGGTGCGACGGGCCGCCCCGCGCCCCAGCGGGACCAACCGGGATACCAGGCAGATTCCGCGGCGAACCACCAGTAGCCCGGTCCAAGCAACCAGTCCCAGTGCCCGGTCGGATACCAGTGCGCGATGGCCGGCAGGCGAGTGATCTTGTACTTCACCTTGGCTGCATTGACCGGCCCTCCGAAATAGTAATTTGCCTTGATCGTCGCCGTCACCTTCTCGCCGAGAATCACCGGCGCAGTTGGAGCGTCGACCGTCACCTCAAACTCGGGTTTTTTGTATTCCTCGACCCAAAACGTCCCGACGGTGCGCTCCCAACCGGGGTTCGTTACATTTAAGGTGGCGAGTTGATACGCTCCCAGCGCTGCATCTCTCGGGAGCTGATACCAACCGTCAAAGCCGCCGAATCGGTCGGCGGTAAAGTCATTTACTAAGATATTGTCATATTTGGAATCGTAGAGTCCAACCTGGAAACGGCGATTGGCGAATTCCAAAGGATCCGACTGATCGTAGCGTGCGCGGGCTGCCCAGAATTTGAATCGGACCGTATCGCCCGGACGATATACAGGTCGGTCGGTAACTACGTAGATCTTGACTTGATTATATGTGTTTATATCAACAAATGAGCCAAGGAAGTCACGGGGAAAGCCCAGGTGGGCACGTCGGCCCTGCAACGTCTTCGCGGTAATCAGCCCTTTGCCATCTTCCAGAAAGGTGTCTGCAACCTGGAACTGGCCGTCGTCATCCGTCCGGAACGAAAGTGCCTTGGTCTCTATCCGGAACTGGATTTTATCTTTAATCTGCACCACGCGCCAGCGAAAAAGTTCGATGTCGGCACCGGGTACGGGTTGGCCAGTCCGGGCGTCGGCGACGAAATAGTAGGCCCGGTCTCTGAGTGACTTCTGGATGATGACAGTGTCGTCGAGCCAGACCACGATCCGGCAGGTGTTTCCGCCTTCCATCGTTGCCGCGAGCAAATATGCGCCCGCTGCCTGCAAGGGGGTCGTAAGGGTGATTCGCCTGTCGAAATGTCCTGGGTGCGGCTCCAGATCGAGGTCCCATTTAGCAACCACGCGCCCGAGGAACTGCTGCTCATTCCGCGTGACCAGGCGCGAGCCGATGTCATCAATATCCATCTTCTTGTCATCAAGCGGATAGCCCGGCTGGCCGGGCGTGAGCTGACGGTGCGCTTCAACGGCCGTCGGCGCATTGGGCAATTCGCGATCCAGTATGTTGGAATGAGGGCGAAGCGCCGGCGGGCGGCCCTCTTCGGCGACCTTTGCCGGTTCGTCCAGTTTCGGTTTCGTGATCGAAGTCAGAGGGCGCGACGAGATATAGTCCTTGACGTCTTTCAAAAGTTTGTCGAACAGGATTTCGCGTGCCTCGAAGTGGACGCGATGTGCCGTTGCGGAACACCAAATCGACCGAGGCACCGCGGCCCGCGGGCTGCGGTCGTGCGCCGACGAACTCGCCCCAAGCGCCAGGATCTGATCCAACTGTTTTGTCTTCGAACGGTCGTCTTTCTCGCCGTAGACTTTTCGACTTTGTTTCAAGTAGTCGGCCGCCCGGTCGAGCTGGCCTCGGTTTTCAAAGATCGTCGCCAGGCTGTCGAGTGCCTCTTCCGCATGACCGGTCTGCGGATCGCTGGCGATTGCTTGGTAGACCTTGATCGGGTTGAATTCGTCCGGGAGCTTGAACCGCTTGATGCCGCTGGCGAGCTGGGCGACGGTCTCATCGTCCGTAAGTGTGTCGAGCGCATTCAGGCCGGACGTTGCGGGAGGGCCTTGGGCTGCCGGCGTACCAAATTGGCTCAGCAAAAAACTTGCCAGGGCGCAGCGTGTCGAGTTGAGCAATCCAGGGTCGGTGTCAGTCGCCTGGGCGAGCGCCCACCGCCAGCGCTCGCCGTCGTTCTTGGCCTTTAGAAAGCTCTCCGGAATTCGGTAGTAGACCGGTGTCCCGTCCGGTTCGATAGGTGCACCAGATTGCTCGACGAACCCATACGGAAAGCCAGGCTTCGTATCATCAAAATCTGCCAGGACGTCGAGGGGCGTGAGGTTCTGAAGCCGCCAGGCTCGGCCGCGGTCCCGGCGGTCCATGAGGGCCCGAGCGAGCGTCATATGGTACAGACCTGCCGCGCGGCGATCGGGGTCAGAACGTGCGCGTTCTAGTCCTTGGATCAGAAGCTGCAAAGCGCGGGATCGATCGCGGTCGTAAACGCCGACCTGGCGCACCTGTCCTGAATGCCAACCACGCTGAAATTTTCCCGCGACGACTGAGCCATCGTGTTCATCAACGCTCAGATTGCTCGCGGCCACCGCTTGAACCACACGCCAGTTCGTGCGGTGGACCAATACAACCGCCTCACGAAAGTCGTCGATTTCGTCGATCCGCCCCAGCCGAATAAGGCAGTCGATCGCTCGCTTTAGTTCGGTTCGGACCCGGTCGGGATCGGTCGTTGCATTGAGCGCCATTGCGCGGTAACGCTCGTACGCATCCTTGAAATTCCCGTCCGCGACCAGCTTGTCGAGATCGTCGCGGAAGGGGCGTATTGGGGGTGGCTGTCCCGCGGCAAACGCAGGCGCCAATACGCTGCAGCCTACCAGTCCGACGACGATCAGGCGGAGTTGTTTCATGGCGGCCTCGAGTTCTTCGAGCCTGACGAGCCCATTAGGAAGCAGGCAAATGGACTCTCCGTCACTATAACCCAGCTCCGGGGCCGTGATTAGTCTCCGCCAACGCCTAAATATCGCGGATTGGTCGGCTCGTCGTGGCGGCATCAATGGCGGTTGACAGAGCACGTGGCCGCCGCGGAGTTTTCGTCGTTTTTCACTACTATTCGCAAGGCTAGCCCTGTTTGTGCCGATAAAACGGAATGTACGAGAAGGCTGTGCGCCCCGTTGACAGGGAATTCCGTCGTCGCGTTTCTGACGTGGCGCTCGGCCCTTGACACCGCCGGAGCATGACCTTCGGAGGGCTGACCCCCTCGCTCTCGGCCGGTGCGGCTCAGGAATGTTCCCACGGTCGAGCCTTGTCAGAATGCTTCGGTTCGATCGGTCCAGGCGCGTGCATGTCGTATGGCGCGGCGCCGGCGCGAACCTGGGAAAGGAGTTCCCTCATGCGTATCCGTGCTCGTTTGCTGCTGGGACTGTACGGCCTGGTGTTGGTCGTTCCCACGATTGCGGCCGCGGCCCCACTCAGCGATGATGAGGCTGGCTACGCGGTGGCCGGCGGACAGCCGGCACCTCAGCCCGCGCCCCACCATCACAAGGGATTGTTTGGACGGCGGCACTGTGTCGAGTGCCAACGCGCGTATGTCAAGGCCCATGATGGCGTGGATGTTGGCGGCTCCGCCGGTCCTTCCGCCCGGTGCCACAATCCAAGGGCCGGTATTGGCCGCCCAGGTTAGCACGTGTGGACCTTGCCAGGGGACCGGAGTTGTATCCGGACCGGTCATGATGGCCAATGGCTCCGCTCCCGGCTACGCTGTCGTCGACGGATCGGGCATGATGATCGCCAATGCCAATGCACCGGGCTATGCCGTTGTCGGTGGCGTCGCCCCCGGTGACGAGCCGACCCCGATCGGAGTCTCGAGATCCGGTCAAAATCCGCGCATGGCTGCCGCAGGACGTCGCGCGGGTGCGGGCGGTTTTGATCCCTCGGTAGTCCCCACGTCGATTCCACCGGCGCAGGTCGCGCTTGAGGGGCCGGGGCATGATCGCCCGCACGTGATCGGCCACTTGCTGGGGATTCCCAAATTCGGAGCAATCCGGCGCGAACGTGAAGATAAAGAGCGCCAGAAGCACGCGGCGATCGCCTATGACCAACCCGGTGCCAAGGTAACCGAGTTGCCGGCCTCGATGGTCTATGGTGACAAGAACGCCCATTAATTTGAAAATCGCGGTGGGACGCTGGCCCATCGCAAGGCGTGCACGACCCTGTTGATGGTTGAACGACACGTGGAACACGCGCCACGTGCAATGTTGGGAGCCGACGCGGTCCAGGACGGGCCGGCTTATCCTTTCGTCAACCTTGATGGGGAAACTGGACCGGTCTCTCGGACTGTAACGAGAGACCGGTCTTTTTTTATGTCCCAGCGCAACGATTCGTTCGAGACGGGTGTCGTTTCAGACCGATCCAAAGACACAAGGCTTATTCACGGACCGGGGCCGAAACCGCGCCTCGGTCACCATTGGTCGGCGCATCATGACGCTGGAAGGGGGTGCGATCCCCGTGGGATCGGCCAGCTTACCGCGGCAAATGGCGCCATCGAACCGCTGTGGTTTGTGATGGCCCGGGGCTGATCGTGTCGTCCGCGCACAGGAAGGCTCGGGCACGTCTCTCGATTGCTCGATTCCAGACAATCCAGGAGGGTCTTGTGCAAGCAAAATGAGGGATAGACCATGCGTTTTGGAAAATGGCGAGGGATGCCAGTCACGTTGGCACTGGCGACCACCCTCGGGCTGGGTCTGGGAATGACGAGCTTGGCCCGTGCGGATGGCCTGTTGTTGCAGCATACGATTCCACGTGAAGTGGACGCGTACGACTTTACCACCGGCGGGCCGTACATGATGCCACCAGTGCCGTACGGCCACTATGCCAAGGATTACGTCGCCGATGCCCACAAGGCCGCGGGATGTATTACCTGCCGACTGCATAGCCTCTTCGGCGGTCCGGGTGCGGGACACGGGCTCCTACACAAAGGCGGTCATGGAGATGGCGCCTGTGCGGACGGAAGTTGCGGCAGCGGCCACGGGGCGGGCCACGGATCGTTCGGCCATAACGGGAGCACGTGCTCCGACGGCTGCGGTAGTTCGGGCGGGATCGGTTCTGGCCACTTTGGCCATCTTCACGGCGGAACTGGTGCTGGATCGGCCGGTTATGCCACAACCTGGGCCGGGCCAAGTGCACAGGGTGTCGTTCAACCATCCGGCCAATCGATCTGCGGGCAACCCGGCTGCAAGGTCGCCTCGAAGCATTCTCACCTCGGCAATATGCTGAATAAGCTCCACTGTGGGTCCTGCGGTGGTTCGGGATGCGGCGCGTGCGGCGGGACGGGCCTTTGTGGCGATGGCGGATGCGGCAAGGGTCATGGCGGCGGGACGGGTTGCGGATTGTGCGGCGGCAAGGGTTGTTCCAGCTGCTTGGCGGGACTTAAGGCCGGTGTGCACGGCAAGCTCGCCTCGCTGGCAGGCGCTTTGCACAGGCCCAAGGTCTCGTATTTCCTGGGTGCCGGCGGACCGGTTCCAATCACGCCCGGCTATGTCCCCTACATCGTGACCACCCGATCGCCGCGCGATTTCTTTTCCTTTCCCCCCATGAATCCCAACGATCCCTGAGTGAAGGCGATGTGAGGCTGGGCCCGGCCGGATGCCGGGCCCGGTTCCGCGTGCGACTTGCGGGTATTGTTCAAAACGAGCTGAGGAGACGAGCTCATGAAATGCCCAATCGGATTGTATCGACCGGAACTGATGGACGAGTGCCGATCACGCACCAGCCGTCGCGTCCCGCAGCTGGCTGGCTTTGCCGTTGCGGGCCTTTGGTTTTGGCTGGCATCCGCGCCGGCGTGGGCCCAGCCTCCTCAGCCCTTCGTTCCCGACATCACGGAACGAAGCGGCCTCTTGATGCGATTCGCGACGACTCCCGAGTTTCTGCCTCCCGACCCACATCGCGACTACTTCTACGACACGCGTTACGCCGACAATGGGAATGTTTCGCACCCCAACTGGTGCAAGACCCAGGGCTTGTACGGCCTGGGGCTGAAAACTCCGGACACGGAAAGCATCTACCCCTATTTCTACGGGATGCCAGGCCAGAGCTCGATCGACTCATCGAGCCGGCCGTGGTGGCGGCCGGCCCGGTTCTTTCAGGGGCTAGTCCAGCCGTTTCGCCCTGTCGGTATGTATTACCAATTCGGTTCGTACGTGCCGATCTACGATCTCGACCCCATTGCCCCCGGTCCTGGCCCGTACCCGTACCCGTTCTACTTCAACTGGGTGCACGGGGGCTGATTTCCGCGGTCAATCGGCGGCATGAGATCATGCCGCCGATTGAGTTAAGCTGAGCCTTTGCAAGCGCGGTTCACTGCAAAGCCGTCGTCGCTTCGTTTGGGTGGCGTGCCGAGCAGAGTTCGGCGGCTCTGTGCCCGCTCTCCGACTGGGCATCGTGTCATATAATGAGTGGCGAACGCTTTTCGGCCGCCTCGGCCATGAAGTTCTGAATCCGCGCGACCATGTCCTCGGGTTCGGGCGTCAGCCCGTCCAGGATCATCGCGTTCGTCCAGAGCTGGAGTGCGCAGCTCTTGATGAACTCGTCGTGCTGATTATTGGCACTCAGCCGGCACAGGCGGCGTACCAGGGCAGCCGATGGATTGATTTCGAGAATTCGTGCGCTTTCGTGAAAATCTTTGTTGGCCATCTTCAAGAGCCGCTGCATCTGGGTGCTCATGCCCCCTTCCGCATTGACGAGGCAGCACGGGCTATCGGTCAGACGCTTCGACTCGCGAACCTCGCTGACTCGGTTCGCGAGCGCCGCTCTGAAAAGATCCAACACACGAGTGAAGCCGCTCTCCTTGGTCGGGCTCTCGTCGGTCTTGATATCGGCGGCTGCGGTCGTCTCGGTCTCGGGAAGATTGAGGTCGGCCGAGTCGATCGATGTCAGATCTTTCCCCTGGTAGGTGTGCAATGAAGTAAGGGCGAATTCATCGATCGGATCGGCCAGGTACAAGACTTCGAGGCCCTTGCGCCGGAAGATTTCGAGATTGGGGCTCTTGGCGATCGATGAGAGGTCGGCGCCCCCCAGGTAGTAGATGCGCTCCTGCCCGGCCGGCATTCTTGCGATGTATTCATCGAACGACACGCGTGCTTTCGGGTCGTCGCTCTTTGAAGACGGAAAGCGCAGCAGCTTGGCGATCCGCTCTTTGTTGGTGTGATCCACGACCAAACCTTCTTTGAGCGTCCTGCCGAACTGGTCGTAAAACGCGCCGAATTTGTCGGCATCATCCTGAGCGAGGTGGTCGAGACGGTCGAGCACACCCTTGGTGAGCGACGAACGAATCTTGCGAATGACGCTGTTGTCCTGGAGAGTCTCGCGCGAGACGTTCAAGGGCAAGTCTTCCGAGTCGACCAATCCCCGGAGGAACCGCAGGTATTCCGGCAATAAGTCCTTGCAATCGCTCTGCACCAAGACGCGCTTGGCGCACAGGTTCAAACCGTGGTCGAGCCGGGCGAATCCCAGGTTTTCGAGATTGGTGGGCGGGCAATAGACGATCGCGCGGAACTGGATCGGCGAGTCGGCCGCCATGTGCAGGTGCCAGAGCGGCTTTTCCTCTGGGTGGTGAGTCAGATGCTGATAAAACCGCGTGTATTGCTCATCGGAGACCTGGCTTTTGGGCTCGACCCAGATCGGCTTTTGATCGTTGATGACTTCGCCGTCGGTACCTAGCCGGATCGGATAAGGGACAAAGCTCGAATAGCGCCGAACGGTCTCTTTAATCCGCCATTGCGAGGCGAAATCCTTGGCGTCGTCCTTGAGATGAAGGATCACTTCGGTGCCGCGTGGCAGTGCTTGTTCGACCGGCGTGATCGTAAAGTTCCCGGTCCCTTCCGACTCCCATTCCCAGCCTGACTCTTCGGCATACCCGCGGGTTCGCACTCGCACGCGGTCGGCGATCATGAAGGCCGCATAGAACCCGACGCCAAACTGGCCGATCAGCGACAGTTCGGATTTTTCCTTATCCGACTTGGCCGCGGCCATCGCCTTCAAAAACTCCCCCGACCCGCTATGCGCGATCGTTCCCAGATTGGTGACAAGCTCGTCATGAGTCATCCCGATGCCCGTGTCGCGGATGACCAACTCCTTCTCGGTCTCGCGGCCCTCCAAGACGATCTCGAGCGGCCCGGTCTCGCGCTCTTTGTCGTCGGTGAGCGAGATATATCGCATCTTGTCTAGCGCGTCGGATGCATTTGAGATCAGCTCGCAGAGCGCGATTTCCCGGCTTTGATAGAGCGAATGTGAGAGGAGGTGCAGAACCTGCTTAATTTCGGCCTGAAACGCGAATTCCTGGCGATCTGTTACAGTTGCCATGATTTTGACCCTACGGAGATATGTCTTTTCCGGAACAGCCGCACGAACATCGCGGCGCAGGCGCGGAAACCTCGCCGATTTTCGGTGAGCAGTAGATTACTTTAGCAACCCGCGTACCAGTGGATACGCTATCCCTAAGACATTGGCGCTTATAGATTTGCATTTGAGCTTGGCCAGGTTCAAATCCGTACTGGACTGCCATTGCAGGCGAATGGATGACAATTTGGCAAGTGGTGCGCGCGCATCGCATTCGCGGTCAAGGGAACCGTCGATCCCGCTACTTTTCGTCCGCCGTTCCGCTGGCGCCTCCTATTCGCTTGAATTCCCCATTTACCCGGGTTCGACGACGAAACGTCCAAAGTGGCCATGGCAGTGGGACTTTCGTCTGGTGAAAGCGTCGATCGCGGTGTTATCTTTCTATGGATTGTAAAGAGAAGCATCGCCGTTCAATCAGCCATCAGGATATGCGACGAATGTCAGCCAGGGAGACCCTTCGGACGACGCTTTTGAACCTGCTCGAAGAGGAGATGGGTGAGAAGTATCCAGTCTTACAGGACGATCAAGACTTGCGGGAGACCCTTGGCCTGGATTCGGTGGATGTCGTTGGTTTGGTGATGCGGATCGAGCGCGAGTTTCGGGTTCGGCTCTCACCCGAGGAACTGGCCAATGTCAAGGTCGTGGGCGACCTGCTCGGGTTGATGGAAACAAAGCTGGCCGAGCGTCCTGACGTTCCGGTGAATGGCGAATAGCGCCGCCGATCTTACGTCACTTGGCCCGGTTCTCAATCACGTGAGCCGATGGCGCTGTTGTAGTTTGCTCGGATGCGCGCCGTTCACACCCGATTCGATCGTCGTCGTCAGCAGGTTAGCCCAAACGCCTTTCGGAGCGTATCTGCTATTGACGGGCGGCCCGAATGCGGTGTTGAGTTCATCGCCCAAGTAGCGTAGAACCTACTTGCCGGATTATAACACTTATGTTATACGTAGAAAGCGCCGCATGGACGCAAAAGAGCTCAAGAAATGGCTTGCTCGTCAGGGCTGTGTCTTCGAGGGAAAGCGCGGTGGATCTGGCCACCTGGTCGTCGTCAATCCAAGGAATGGCCGCCGCTCCGAGCTTCCAATGCACTCCCGCAGGGAGCTTGGAACGGGGTTGGTGCGGACGATCAAGAAGCAACTTGGTCTGGAGGATCGGTAGATGGTAATGCTGCAATACCCGGCAGTAACGGCGAAAGACGATAATGGCAGCGTCCTGGTGACATTCCCAGATTTCGATGACGCGGTGACGTGTGGTGATACGCGCGAAGAGGCACTATCGCATGCCGTGGACGCTCTGGAAACCGTTATCCTCTCCCGCATGAAGAACAAGCGTGATATTCCCACCCCGAGTGCTGCGCGAGGCAAACCGCTGGTGAGCATCCCGCCCCTGACGGCGGCCAAGGCCCTCCTTTACAAAGAGTTGCGCGAGCAGAACATCTCCATTCGTCAGCTTGCACACAAGTTGAAATGTGAATACCCTGTAGCGCACCGCCTCCTCGATGTCTCTCGCAAAACGCAGGTCAATGAAATCGCGCGAGCCTTCGAGGTCCTTGGAAAACGGGTCATCGTAGGCGTTGAGAATGCTCCCTGATAGCTTCACAAATTAGGAAGTTCCCGGAGCCGGACTTTTGTTGAGTGAGCGATCAACTATTTTCGGCTCAGCGGGCACCCTCAGTGCCCCCGTTTATCCGTGTAGGGCATTTTATTCTTGTACAGCGCCAGGCGGTCCTCACGCTCTTTTCTGACACTCGGATCGAGCGAGAGCCTTAGCGCCTTTTCTTCGTATTCCACGGCCTTCTCAAATTCGCCGACCTCGGCGTAAGCGGCAGCAAGCACGTCGATATTCACGGAGCTTTTCCACTCGGTCAGCTCACACGCGGTAGTGGCCGAGTCGACGGCCTTCCGGCCGTCCCGATATTTCGCATCGGGGCAAGTGGCCCATATCCACGCCTGGCCCTTAAACGCGCCGTCATAGGTGGGGTTAAGGCGGGCTGCCTCGGCGAAGTCTGCAAATGCCTTGCCGTGTTCGTTCTTTAACTGCCAGATCTGAGCGCGGTTCAAGAATGCCTCATCCTCATTGGCGTCGCGGCGGATGGCCTCGTTGTAGTCTGCCAACGCTTTGTCGTATTCGTTTTTCCACCACCATTGGTGGCCCCGGATCAGAAACGCCCGTGCGTCGGTCGGTTGCACTGACGTGGCTCTCTCAGCGACGACGATCGCGTCGACGGTCCTTTCCCCCTGCTCGTCAACGATCGTGACTTGACGCGTGTAGGCTCGGGCGGCGGTGGGATTGTCCGGTAATTTGTAGGGGTCGCGCTCGTTGGCTCCAATTACAGACAGGACGCGGCTCGGCCGAACCCACGGACTTCCGAGCTGATCGATGACGCCGACGCCGATGGCGGCATCGCCAGCCGAAAACGCGCTGGGATCGGTATGCGCTGGCCCGTACATGACGTGTAAGGAAGTCCCGATCGGCAACATGGTGTCATCTCGATAAGGCTGGTTGGCTTTGAACATCGCAGAGAGGCTTTCGAGCTGGAGCTGGACGGTCGGATCGGTTTCGAGCACCGCCGACTTCCCACAGAATTCGACGGCTTTCTGGAATTCACCAACCTCGGCGTAAGCGGCGGCCAACACGGCGATGAACCGGGCCCTATTCCATGCGCTTAGGTTGCAGGCGATAGTGGCCGATTTGACTGCCTTCTGACCATCGCGATACTTGGCATCGGGGCAAGTGGCCCATATCCAGGCTAGGTTGTTGTACGCCAGCGTGTCCTTTGGATCGAGCCGAATGGTGTCGTAATAGTCCGCGAGAGCCCGGGCATAGACTTTCCTGACGTACCAGAGGTCGCCCCGTTTGCCGAACGCCTCAGCATCTCCCGCGTCGAGACGGATGGCTTCGTTGTAGTCAGCCAATGCGTTGTCGTACTCTTTCTTGATGTTCCATACATAACCCCGGTTTCTAATCGCCATGTTGAACCTCGGGTTAAGACGAATGGCGTCGTTATAGTCGGCCAGCGCCTTGCCATAGTCTTCTTTGACGCACCATACGTTGCCCCGATTCCCGAATGCCGCGGCGTTTTTCGGGTCGAGTCGGATCACCTCGTTGCAGTCGGCCAGTGCCTTGTCATACTCGTTCTTTTCGTACCAGATGGCACCGCGGTTGCTGAACGCCGTTGCGTGCGTCGGGTCGAGCCGGATGGCTTCGTTAAAGTCGGCCAGTGCTTTGTCAAAGTCCTTCCTCTTGCCCCAAACAGCGCCCCGGTTGCTAAACGCCATGGCGTAGCTTGGGTCGAGGCGGATGGCCTCGTTGAAATCTGCCAGCGCCTGTTCGTATTCTTCCGCGTGAGCCCATACACTGCCCCGGCCGCAAAACGCCATTGCGTCCTTCGGTTCGAGTCGGATGGCCTCGTTGTAGTCGACCATGGCCTTGTCATAGTTTTCTTTGACGTACCAGGTAGCGGCCCGGCACCCGAAAGCCGCTGCGTCCTTTGGTTCGAGTCGAATGGCCTCGTCATAGTCGGCCAGCGCCTTGTCGTAATCTTCCCTGAGCGCCAAGGTATCACCGCGGTCGTGGAAGGCGTTGGCGTCGTTCGGATCGAGTCGGATGGCCTCGTTGTAGTCGACCAGCGCCTTGTCAATTTCGCCCTTGTCGTGCCAGGCGTCACCCCGTGTATTGAACGCGATGGCAAACTTCGGATCGAGTCGGATGGCCTCATTGAAGTCGGCCAGCGCCTCGTCGTAGTCTTTCGCAAACGCCAGCAGACTGCCCCGGCCGCAATACGCCATCGCGTCCTTCGGGTCGAGTCGGACGGCCTCGTTGTAGTCGGCCAGCGCCTTGGCAAATTCGCCTTTGACGTACCAGACACTGCCCCGCCAGCAAAACGCCTTGGCATCCTTCGGGTTGAGTCGGGTGGCTTCGTTGAGATCGGCCAGCGCTCGCTCGTGATCTTTCTTCTGGAACCAAATAATGCCTCGATCGACGAACGCCGCAGAGTTCTTCGGGTCGAGGCGAATGGCTTGGTCTAAGTCGCTCGAGCGCCGCATCCGTCTGATCCTTCGACGCCAAGACCAGCCCGCGACGCGTGTAGGCGCGGGCAGCGACGGGATCCACCCGGATTTCCTCGGTGTAGAAATCGATGGCCTGATCGAGCGGGATGATCTCGCTCGACCGGACCCAACCATTGACGTTGTTCGCTTTCAGCCAGAGCCAGTCGCCATTGACTTGCTCCACTTTGTAGACGCGGAACATCGCTCCGTTGTCGACGACCTGGCGTCCAACTCGCAACGGGACCTGGTATTTGGTAACGACGTTCGTCCCGACAACTGGCACATGCGGCTCTTGTGCGACCCCGGTCCCAAGACCCGAAAATCCGGCGATCAGGACCGCGACGACCCAAAGGCGAAACCGCATCGCAGCACCCCCATCCTTGAGAGTCACAATCTCATTTGTCGGCTGGGACGGAAGACCGAAAGATAATGGAAAGTCAATAGAGAGGCCAGATCAAGATGAAGACAACGACGGCTGGTTTCGGCGGGTATCGGTGCAAGCTATGGATCGATGAGTCATCACCGGCAGACTCGACCTATTTCAAGGACCGTTCAGTGCGCCGTCTATCTGTCACCCGAGGCCACGATCGCAACGCCGGCCGTGATCACCAGCGTGCCGATCCAGCGAGCCGTTCCGACCTCTTCGCGCAGATAGAATTTCGCCAGGACAGCAGCCAACGGATACGACGCCGCAGTGAGCGGCAGTGCGAAGCTGAGGTCGGCACCTTTAAGCGTCAGCATATAAAGCCCGACGTGGAAGATCAGCAGTATCAGCCCCGCCCAGATCCAGGCGCTACGCAGCACGGCTACCGCTTGGTCGCGCCAACTTCCTTCGCGGCGGCCAACCTGTTTCATCCCTTGGAGAGAAGAGTCTCTCCGACAGCCAGCGCGACCACCGCGACCAGCATGATCAGAAGAATCCGACCGCGCTCGGCGGATATCACTGTCGTACCTCACTTCTTTATATGGCTCGCACCATTTAAGTGCACTGCGTGCACCGTAACCGCGGATAGACGCTCGGCAGGGCCAGGAAGTTCGAGGACCTCGGCCAGATCGCCAAAAGCCGCGATCAGGCCGTCGATCGATGCCTCGCCGTGATTGGCGTTGCACTGCACGCGGAGCACGCCGCAGTGGTAGGGGACCGCCGGGAAGAGGACCGACTGGACGTAATACCCGCGATCGAAGAGGAACTTGCCGGCGCGGAGCGTGTCGGCCTCGTCGCCGATCAAGACCGAGACGATCGGTGTCGCGCCGCCCATGATCGTCAGGCCGAGGTCGGACAGCCCGCGCGTGAGGCGCTTGATGTGCGAGTCGAGCCGCGCGCGGAGCGTGTTCGTATTCGCCCGAGCGGAGGATGTCGATGACCGTCGAGATCGCTTCGAGATAGCAGGGGACGACCGGCCCGCCGAAAACATAGGGGCTGGAGCGGATCTTGAGCAGCCGATGAAATGGCTCGGTACAGCCGATGAAACCGCCGGCGCACGAGAACGCCTTGGAGAGCGACCCGACGACGAACGTGTTGTCGTAGCTGCCCAGGGCTTCGAGGACGGTCCCCCTCCCCTGCTCTCCCAGCACGCCGGTTCCGTGGGCATCGTCGATGTAGAGCACGGCGTCGTACGCCCGGGCGACTTCGTTGAGCTCGGCCATCGGCGGGACCATGCCGCTCATGCTGTAGACGCCGTCGATGCAGACCAAGGCGCAGCGATACGGCTGCAGGCTCTCCAGGACTTTCTCGAGCGCCATGCGGGTCGTTGTGGGCGAAGGTCGCCACTTTCGAGCCGTTGGCTCGGGCGATCTTGGCGGCCTCCTGCATCGAGCTATGGGCGTGCTCGTCGAGCACGACCACGTCCTGGCGGCCGACCAGGCCGGGGATCGCCCCCAGATTGGCGAGCATCACCGACGGGAAGATCAAGACCGACTCGACGCCCAGCCAGTCGGCGAGTTTCTCCTCGGCGTCGATATTGGCTGCGCACGCTGGCGAAGGCCCGCGACGAGCCGTTGTGCGTTCCCCATCGCCTCAGGCCGCGGCGCACGGCCTCCTGGACGCGCGGGTCGCGGTCCAGGCCGAGGAAGCTGTCCGAGCCGAAGTTGACGACCCGGCGGCCGAGCACCTTGATCTCCCGGCCGGGCCCTGCCTCGTCGATCACCAGGTCTTTCAGATGGGAATCGGCATGCTCTTCGCCGAATTGCTCAATGATCCTTACGAGTGTATTTCGGCGCAGGGCGTCCCCCAGCTTGTCCATCGGGGAAGGCGCGGTCATGACGTCTCCTTACGTAGCGGCTCGGTCCAAGATGCCACGGATCGATTCACCTGCTCGCATACACGCGGCAAGGGACATTCGCGGACCGGGGCCGCCTCTATCCTGTAGAGTGCGATTGAAAATAGCATGATCCTAAAGATAGACTCAGGCGCCAAGGTGGTTCGTCCAATCGATGCAGAAGCGCATCACCCAAGACATCTGCGGTTTGCGACCGTTGCCTCCGATCATTGTGCGCAGATTGCGCGTTTGCGTACCAACTTCTACTGGATACAGGATGAGAATGCCAGGGCACTGCCCAAAGGAAGGCCCTTCAAGGTGACGGATCAAAAGATGGAGCGATTCTCGGCGAGTGCCAGGCCGGCGTGCCGGCTCGGACCTCGCCGGCGAGGTCGTGGGACATGCGACTGTTCCGGATGACGCCCGGCGACGTGCCGGCACTGCGCCAGAAGCCGGGGCCGATTCCGGAGGGGTGGGCGCGCGTGCCGCCGTCGTTGCTCCGCTATGCCGACGAGCAGACGATCGCCGGCGACCGCCGCGGTCTTCGCGGCGATCGAGGCCATGGGCTCGCGCCCGGAGCGATTTCGAGGACTGGGGCGTCGTGGCCGCGTCGCGATACCTGGGCCGGGCCAACCTGGCCGTCGCCTTGCGCAGCTTCATGGCCGAGGGCGTGTGGGGCACGTCGCCGCACCTGATCCCGCACTTTGCCCTGCATTCCGCGTCGGGGACGATCAGCCTGGCGCTGGGGTCGCATGGACCGAACCTGGGGGTCGGCGGCGGGCTGCATGCCGCGGCGGAAGGTTTCCTGACGGCCCTGACCTGGCTGTCCACCGGCGTCGTGCCGGGCGTCTGGCTGGTCTTGACCGGCTGGTCTCCGGAGCTCGTTCCCGACCCGAGCGGCAATGCCCCCGCAAGCTGGCGAATGCCTGGCGCTGGCGCTGGCCCTGGTGGGCGTCGGGCATCGAGGCCGGCGCGGCCGGCGTTCCGGGCTGTCTTCGGACGGATTGCCACGGACGCGCGAGCACGCCGACGCGACTCTGGCGTCGGCTGGCCGAGCAGCTCTGGCCGGCCGGGTGGAGCGATCGCCGCCGGACGATCGCGACCGATGCGCGCGGGCGGCTGCGCATCGAGCTGGTTGAACGGGTCGGACGACCCGAGGATGAGGCGATATGGAAACGACTGAACCTGTCTGGATCACGGGCGTCGGGGCCGCGACCCCGCTGGGCTGCGAGCTTCGCGGAGATCGAGGCGAACCTGCTGGCCGGGCGGTCGGGTGTCTCGCTGGTGACCCGGTTTCCGACCGGACGACTATCCCAGCCGGATCGCCGCGCAGCTCAGTGAGCCTCTGCGCCCGCGAGGCGGCGACTTCGATCGACTTCGCGGCGCGGCCAGCCGCTCGATCAGCTTGCCCATTGGTGCGTCGAGTCGGCCCTGCGCGACGCGGATCTGTGGGAGCATCATCGCGAGGCACGCGTTGGGCTTGGTGCTGGGCATCGGTGCCGAGTGGATGCTGCACTGGGAGGCCGATAGTCATCAGCGGCGGCACGCGGCTTTACGACCCGGACCAGGACCGCGATTCGACGATCGAGCGGGTTCATCGCGAGCTGGGGCTCTCGGGGCCGGCGCTGGCGCTTTCGGCGGCGTGCGCCAGCGGCAACCACGCTCTGGAGATCGGCCGCCACTGGCTTCGGCTCGGTCTGGTGGACGTCTGCGTGGCGGGGGCTTGCGACCTGGCGGTCTCGCCGATCGGCCTGGCGACGTTCGGCAACCTGCGAGCGTTGTCGCGGCGCAACGACGATCCGGCGGCCGCGTCGCGTCCGTTTGACCGCGGCCGCGACGGCTTCGTTCTGGGCGAGGGAGGAGTCGCGTTCGTCCTCGAGCGGGCCGCATGCGCCCGCCGCCGCGGCGCGAATGCCTATGCCGAGGTCGCCGGCTGCGGGTCCAGCAGCGACGCCCATCACCACGTGATTCCCAGCCCCGACCCCGCGCCGGCCGCCGCCGCCATGCGCCAGGCCCTGGCCGACGCGCAGATCGAGCCCGGCGAGGTCGACCATGTCAACGCCCACGCCACGAGCACGCCGGTCGGCGACGCCGCCGAGGCGGCCGTCCTTCGCCTCGTCCTGGGCGATGACGCCGGCCGGATTCCCGTCACCTCGACCAAGAGCCTCACCGGCCACATGCTCACCGCCGCCGGCGCGTTCGAGGCCCTGGCCTGTCTGACGGCGATGCGGCACCAGGCGATCCCGCCCACGATCAATCTCGACGAGCCCGACGTCGACCTTTGCCTGGTCGCCAACGAGGCCCGGCCGCACCCGGTCCGCATCGCTCGTGTCGAACTCGTTCGGCTTCGGCGGCAGTAACACGAGCCTGGTGCTTCGGGCGGTCTGAGATGCGATCGGCCGCGCGATCACAGTACTCTCGAATTCGAAGCAGGCATCGTGGATTTTGATTGAGTAGGAAATAACATTGATTCTCGCTTAACGCAGGCATGGAGGCGAATGCGTTGGTTGGAGCGAAACCAGTGCGGTGGTGATCGTCACCGGTGCATCGAGCGGCATCGGGCGGGCTCTGGCGCTGCGGCTGGGGTCGCTCGGGCTATCGCGTTGGTCTGATCGCCCGGCGGCGCGAGCTGACTTGAGGCGGCGGCCGCCGCGATCGCCGCGGCCGGCGGCTCGGCCGTCGCGGCGGTTGCCGATGTTGGCGATCGCGCCGCGCTGCGCGCGGCCGATCGCCGAGATCGAAAGCCGGCTTGGGCCGACCGACGTGATGGTCGCCAACGCGGGCTTCGGCGCGCCAACCCGGCTCGATCCGTTGAACACGCACGATGTCGAGCAGACGATTCGCGTCAACGTCCTGGGTGTGATCTACTCGATCGAGGCGGTATTGCCGGGTATGATCGCTCGCAAAAGCGGGCACCTGCTGGCCATTTCGAGCCTGGGTGCCTTCAAGGGACTGCCCGGCGAGTCGGCCTACTGCGCCAGCAAGGCGGCGGTGAACGCCTACATGGAGGGCCTGCGGATCGCCTTGCGGTCGAAAGGGAGTTGTGGTGACGACCGTTTGCCCCGGCTTCGTCGAGACGCCGATGACGCCGATGGATTCGGCGACGCCGTTCCTGATGTCGGCCGATGCGGCGGCCCGGCGAATCGCTCGCTTGATCGCGACGGCGACGAGGAGGCGTGGTTCGCTTTCCGCTGCCGATGTCGCTCTTGATGTCGCTCATCGCCCGGCTGCCGGACGCGCTCGTCGCCCGGCTCGTTCGACGTCGAGCCCGGCCCCGAGCCGGCCAGCGGCGGCGGAGTGAGCCCGATGATCGACCTGGCCCTCAAGATGCTGCTCGACGAAAAGGTTCGATTCGCGGCCACGGTGTTCTGGCGTCGGGTTCGCGGCGGCCTGGTTCTGATCCAGGTGGGCCTGTTCTTCGGGCTGCTCGAGAACGCCAGCATCACGATCGAACGGCTCGACGCCGACCTCTGGGTGACGGCGCGGAACACGCCCAACGTCGATTTCGGCAACCCATTCCCCGAGAACGTACGTTCAGCGCGTGCGCTCGATCCCCGGCGTGGCGCGGGCCGACAACCTGATCGTCTGGTATGCGATCGTGGCGTTGCCGACCGGCGCGAAGGAGTCGGTGATTTACTACGGGCTTGAAGGACTTTCGCGGCGTGGCATTTCCCATGGAACGTCGAGTCGGGCGACCCGGCCGACCTCCGCCGCGGCCGTTATGTGATGCTCGACGCCTCGGCCGAGCGCCGGTTCGGCCCGTTTCGCACCGGGCGATTACCGCGAGTTTCAGGGTCGACGGCTCAAGATCATCGGCCGGACCCGCGAAGCGCTCTCATTCACGACCAGCCCGGTCGCCTTCCTCGACTATGGGCTCGCTCAATCGCTCTCGCCCGACGAGCTCGCTGGGCGGACGACATTCATCGTCGTTCGCCTCGAGCCGGGGGCCGACGTCGGCGGCGGTCAACCGCGAGATCCGCCGCCGCCTGCCTTACAACGACGTTTACGGCCAGGCCGAGTGGGCAGCCCGGTCGCGCGGCTACTGGATCGAGAGTACCGGGCTGGGGCTGACGCTTTTTCTGACCGTGACGCTCGGGGCCTTGGTCGGCGTGGTCATCGTGGCACAGACGCTCTACGCTTCGACGAGCGAACACCTGGTCGAATTTGGCACGGTCAAGGCCCTGGGCGGCGGCAACCTCACGGTCTATGCGATCGTCGCCGAGCAGGCGTTGTACGCGGCGGCCCTGGGCTATGGTCTGGCCCTGGCCCTGGCGTATGGCCTGGCACCGCTCCTGCAGAGCTTCGACATGAAGATGATCGTCTCGCCCACGCTGGCGGGCCTGGTCTTCGTCGGTACGCAGGCGCTGTGCGTGGGGGCCGCGTCATTGTCGTTTCACAAGGTGGCGTCACTCGATCCGGCGATCGTGTTTCGGGGTTGAGTCGTGACAGCGGAGGGGGCTATGCCGTGGCGGTGCTCGAGGGGCGAAATGTGACGAAGACCTACCGCGAGGGGAAGCACGAGGTGCCGGTGCTCCACGGCGTCTCGCTGTCGGTCGAGCGGGGCGAGGTGGTGGCGCTCGAAGGGCCGTCGGGCTCGGGCAAGACGACGCTCCTGTGCATCCTGGGCTGCCTGCTGACCCCCACCAGCGGCCGCATCGTCATCGATGGGCAGGTGATCGATGCGAATCGTCCCGAACGACTGCGAGAGGTCCGGCGCCGGTCGATCGGCTTTGTCTTTCAGCAATTCAACCTCTTTCCCTCGCTGACCGCCTCGGAGAACGTGCGAGTACGCCCTGAATCTGAAGGGGTGGCGGGGGCCGAAGGCCCGCCGCGAGGCCGACCGGGTCCTCGAGGCCGTCGGTCTGGGCGATCGCAAGGACTTCCGGCCCCGCGACCTCTCGGGCGGCCAGCGCCAGCGGATCGCGGTGGCGCGGGCGCTGGCCGGTCCCGCGCCGGTGATCCTCGCCGACGAGCCGACCGGCAACCTCGACTCCGAGAGTGGCAAGATCGTGCTGGCCTTGTTCCGCGAGCATGGCGCGGTCCGAGAGCCGGGCGCTCTTGATCGTGACCCACGACCCGCTCGTCCGCTCCATCGCCGATCGCGTTCATGACGATCCGCGACGGCCGCTTGACCCACGGAGAGGCTTGAGCCAATGTCACCGACGATGTTCCTGGGACGGGTCGTGCTGCCGGCGCTCGGCCTGGCCGTGGCGGTCGGCCTGTACCTGGAACTCCGTGAGGACAGATCACGGCCCGAACCGAAATTATCCGCGTAGGGCGAGCCCGCCGGGTCTGCAGCCCGCTCATCCGGCCGGATCATCGCTGAGGGGCGAGTCGTCGCCTATCCCGGCGCCGAGGTCACTGTCGGCACGGAGGTCCTGGGGACGATCATCAACATGCCGGCGCGTGAGAAGGTGGCCGTCCGCAAGGGCGACCTGCTCGTGGAGCTTCGGGCCGACGACGTGAAGGCCTCGCTTCGGGAGGCCCATTTTCGGCTGATCGAGGCCGAGGCCGGCCTTCGTCTCCTGCGAGCCCGCTTCCAGTTGGACCGAATCTTCCCCTGCGCCGACTGGCAAGGCGCCGCAGGCCGCCGACAATCGGCTCGAAGAGCAAGCGGCCGCCGTCGCTCGCCGCGACGCCGCCAAGGCGGCGGTCGACCGGCTCGAGGCCGAGGCGGCCAAGTACCGGATCATCGCGCCGATCGACGGCGTGGTCATTTCCCGCCACGTCGACCCCGGCGAGACGGTCACGCCCGGTTCGTCCCTCGTGACGATCGTCGACCTGAGCCGGCTGAGGGTCGAGGCCGAAGTCGACGAATTCGATATCGCCGGAATCGCCCTGGCGGCGAAAGCGACCATCACGGCGGAGGGTTATTCCGGGCCGTCGGCTGGCAGGGCCAGGTCGAAGAAATCCCCGACGCCGTCGTTGCCCGCCAGACCCGCCCCGAAGATCCCGGCCGGCCCGCCGATACGCGGGTTCTTCGCGTCAAGGTGGCTTTCCGGGAACCGAACCCCTTGAAACTGGGCCAGCACGTCGAAGTCGAGATCGCGTGACGCAGCCGAATAATGGCGGCGAACCGATCGCCGACGACTGCGAATGCGACCGGCATAAACCCATACTGCAGTATGGAGATGCCGAGCGACAAACGCGATTCCATGCAGGGTGGATGACGGGATTCGAACCCGCGATATCCAGATCCACAATCTGGTGCCTTAACCGCTAGGCCACACCCACCGTCGTTCGAGATCGATCTACTCTGACACGATACACGCCTCATTTGGGTTCACGTCAAGGCGATCGGTCGCGCTTACACGATGGCATGCAGGTGCGTCGATTCTGGCCGGCGATCGCATGCGAATTGGCGGTCGATCAGCGCGGCGGAGAACAAGGCGAACATGCGCGTGTCCGTCACGCCGATGCGAAAGAAATGAAAATAAGGTCTTGACATGCTGGTATAAACTCTTGACGAAAGGCGGCATATTGCTGGGATGAAGCCGCGTGTGGACGCCGTCGCGGCGAACGCGAAATCGATGCGTGTCATCTGGTTTGAGAGAACACTGAAAGAACCGAGATGCGAGGCGGGCGCGGGCACGATGGAGACGTCGGTAGTGAGGATCGGGATCGCCGGCTGCGGCACGGCCGCGCGGATCCATCTGGATCGGCTTCTGGCCCTGGAGGGGTCGACGATCGTCGGCTGCGCCGATCCCGATCCAGCGGCGGCGGACGGCACTGGCCGACCGTGCAGTCGCCGGTCGCCGGGGTGGCCACAAGCCGTCCCTGCGTTCACCGACCATCGCGAGCTGCTGCGTCGCTCTGGCCCCCGACGCACTGGCGATTTTCAGCCCCCATCTCTCGCACTACCGACTGCCATGGATGCTCTCCAGGCGGGATGCCATGTGTTCATCGAAAAGCCGCTCTCGACCAACCTGCAAGAGGCGGCCGATATCGTCAGCCTGGCCCGCGGCGCGCGACCTCAAGGTCGGAGTCGGCCATCAATTTCGCCTGTGCCCCAGCCTGATCGAGGCCCGGATCGGATCGCCGCGGGCGTCGATCGGCCCGGTGCGACTGGTGACGTGCATTCTCGCCCGGCCCTGGTTGACCACGCTCGGCCGAAGAAGAGAGGACCTGGCGGCTCAGCGCGGCAGTTGGCCGCGGGCGGCATCCTCGCCGACGCCGGCGACCATCTGATCGACGCCTTGCTCTGGACCACCGGACAGGTCGCGCATGAGGTCGGCGCCATTCAAAGCCAAGCGGAGCCGGGAATCGATCTCGTGACGGCCGCCGCCATTCGGCTGGCGGACGGAACTCCTGTCTCACTGGCCATTTCGGGCATTTCGCCGGAAGCCTATTCGCACTCGATTACTTCGGCGAACTGGGCCGGCTCCATGCGACCGACCAGACCTTGGAGGAAGAACGATTGCGACTATGCCGCGGCACGACGTTGCCTTGCCTCCTCTCGACCAGACGATCGACGGCAACTTCGTGGCTGCTCTTGACAACGACTCACCTTTGTGCTGTCCAGCCGACCAGGCCCTCGACACCGTGCGACTTCTCGAAGCCATCGGTCGGTCGGCCGCGACCGGACAGATCGTTCGACTCATCTAATGGATCGGGAACCATGAAAGGAGGGGTTGGGCGACCCGAATTGCCGATCACTTGCACAATGCGCGACTGATCGGGAAATCGTCTCCATCGGCAGCACTGGTGATCCACCGAATTTGCGAGTAGAGTCGCCCGCGGAAAGAGTCTTTCAAGGTCTCCTGGCTGGCATGCCGACCATTCCGGGTAGCAAGCGACCTCAATGCCTCACGACTGCACGACTTCGATCACAGCGGGCACGGCCACGGAATGCGTGCTTTGACCCGATGGAATCTCGCTGATTTCGATACTTGACAGTGATGCGTCTCCTTGACTACGACTATGGCTCCGCTCTCGGATCGAACAGAGTTCACCCAAGGAGCGAATCGGCCATCCGCAGCGCGTTGGTTAGGGGGAATTCCCCGATGAACTCCCTTGGCCTGAGGACTGAACTAATGCTGGACTGTCGTGAATCGCTCGCCACACTCGCCGACCCCAACTGCCGCCAAGGCGATGCTGGGATGGCTGGTCGGACTCCCCGCCCCCCTTGTTCGGGACGACACCCCGGCGATGAAGAAGAAGAACCCGAAGGCGAAGAACTCGACGACGAGGAAGGCCTCGACGGCGATGACTTCGACGACGACGAGGACGAGGAGTTCGACGACGAGGAATTCGACGATGAGGATGAAGAAGACATCGACGAAGGACTCGACGACGAGATCGACGACATCGACGTCGATGACGATGAAGACGACGATTTCGACGACGACGAAGATCTGGACGAGCTCGACGAGGAAGAAGAAGAAGAGCTCGAAGACCTTTGATCGCCATGCGCCGAAATGTCGTCCGCAGCTGACGCCGAGCAATGTCGAATCGCTGACTGCTCGGAACTGCTTCCGTGTTTCGGCATGGATGCTACCAATGACAATTGACGGCTGGCGACTTGGCGAGTGAGATGTCGCTCCCGGCTATCGTGGACCGGCTCATCTCCGAGTTCGATGGCAGCGTCGGACCGTCTTGTTGCCGGCTGGCGTCTTGTCGAGCGGTCCCTTCCGGCTATCCTGAGTCGAGGCACTTCGCATCACTGGTCGAGAGGGAGCACGCTGCGATGGCCGCACCTCTGAATCGTCCTGGCGATTCGTCTTCAGAACGCCCGTCTCCCGAGACCTCGACGCGGCGGTTGCGCGAGCAAAGCCAGATCGAGTTCGAGATCGATTTTCTCGGTCGGGTTCTGGAACGAGATCCGTTCTACGTCGATGCATTGCGGGTCCACGGCGAACAACCTGGCCGCCAAAGGACAGTATGGGCGTGCCCTCCAGATCGATCGCCGGCTGGTCCGGCTGATCCCCGATGACGCCATCGCATGGTACAACCTGGCCTGCAGTTACGCGGTTCTGGGCATGATCGAGCCGGCCTTTTCCGCCCTCCAGAGGTCGCTCGAGCTGGGCTATCGGTTCCTCAAGCGGCTGCGCCGCGATCCCGATCTCAAAGCCCTGCGCCGCGACCCGCGGTTTGCTCGATCTTCTTCGGCGTTTCGAGTTCGTCTGATCTGATATGACACATCACGAATGGGAGCACGTCCAGGCAGGCCAGCCGGATGGTTCGTTCGCGCTGGTCAGGGAAGCCCACGGGTCGGTTTGGTCCTGGGTACGGGCTTGGGTGCGCTGGCTCGCGAGATCGAGGCCGAGGCGACGATCCCCTACCCTGAAATCCCGTTTTTTCCGCGGTCGACCGTCGAGAGCCACAAAGGGCAACTGGTTTGTGGCCAGCTCGCCGGTCAGTCGGTCATCGCGATGGAAGGGCGGTTTCACCTCTACGAGGGTTATTCGCCCTGGCAGGTGACCTTTCCGATCCGGGTGATGAAGGAGCTTGGCTGCCAGCTCTTGATCGTCTCCAACGCCGCGGGAGGATTGAATCCGCTCCACAATAAGGGCGACCTGATCGTCATCGAAGACCACATCAACCTGATGGGGCTGAATCCTCTGATCGGGCCCAACGACGATCGGCTCGGCCCCCGATTTCCCGACCTGATCGAGCCTTACGACCGAGAGCTTCAGAATCTGGCGCTCGAAGTCGCGCTCGAGCAGAACATTGTTGCCCATCGCGGTGTCTATGTCGCGGTGGTCGGGCCCAACCTCGAGACCCGGGCCGAGTACCGCTTCCTTCGCGGCATCGGCGCCGACGTCGTGGGAATGTCGACCGTCCCCGAAGTCTTGGTCGCGGTCCACGCCGGCATGAAAGTCCTCGGGTTTCTCGATCATCACCGACATGTGTCTGCCCGACGCCTTGCACCCGGTGCGGATCGAAGAGATCATCGCCGTGGCCAACGAGGCCGAGGCCAAGCTGCGGACCGTGGTCCGCGGGGTTCTCGAGCGGTGGAACGGCTGATCGTGTGAGCTCAATTTCAAGGATGACTCGGCCGATCCTCGGGCTCGATGCCGGACGAACATGACCGAAGCTAACCGCCTCGCGCGCGGCTCGACGCATATCCGCTATACCAAAATCTACCAGGGTTCGTGATTCGCGATGTCAACCAACGCCAAGCCCTACAAAGAAACGCTCAACCTGCCGGCGACCCGCTTCGACATGAAGGCCAACCTGCCGGTCCGCGAGCCGCAAATCCAGGCCCGGTGGCACGAGCAAGGCCTTTACGAACAGGTCCGGCAGGCCCGCGCCGGCCGGCCGCGCAAGGTCTTGCACGACGGCCCTCCGTACGCCAACGGCGAGATCCACATGGGGACCTTGCTCAACAAGGTGCTCAAGGACTTCGTGGTTCGATCGCTGACGATGGCCGGCTTCGACAGCCCGTATGTGCCGGGCTGGGATTGCCACGGCCTGCCGATCGAGCACAAGGTGGTCAAGGACCTCGGTTCCAAGGCCGCCGCGATGAGCCACGCCGAGATCCGTGCCCTGTGCCAGACCGAGGCCATGAAGTGGGTCGACGTTCAGCGCACCCAGTTCAAACGGCTCGGCGTCATGGGTGACTGGGACAACCCGTACCTGACGCTCGACCCGCGGTATGAGGCGGGCATCCTCGACGTCCTGGCCGATCTCGTCGAGGGAGGCTTCGTCGGCCGCCAGCTCAAACCGATTCACTGGTGCATGACCGACCGCACGGCCCTGGCGGAAGCCGAGCTGGAATACCGTGAGGAGACGACGCCGAGCATTTACGTCAATTTCCCGCTCGTCGCGGCGCGTCCCGCAGGCCTGGGGCGAAGCACGGCCCGTGGCACGTCATGATCTGGACGACCACGCCCTGGACCTTGCCGGCCAATGTGGCGATCGCCGTCCATCCCGATCTCGAATACGCCGGCGTGCGATACGTTGAGCCCGCGACGGGCCAGACTGTTCACACGATCATCGCGGCGGAGCTGGTCGCCAAGGTCATGGGCTTGCGCCAGATCGCCGAGTTCACCGAGGTCGGCCGGTGCCGCGGCAGGGAGCTCGAACATTCCGAGTATCGCCACCCGTTCATCGACCGCGTCAGCCCGATCGTGCTGGCCAATTACGTCAGTGTCGAAGACGGAACCGGTCTGGTCCACACGGCCCCCGGCCACGGAGCCGAGGACTACCAGACCGGCCGCGTCTATCGGCTTTCGGTCTTGAGCCCGGTGGACGAGTCGGGCCGGTTCACGGCCGAGGCTCCCGACTGGCTGACCGGTCAGCAGGTCTTCGCGGCCAACCGGGTGATCATCGACCGGCTCAAAGCGGTCGGGTCATCTCTTCCACGAGCAGCCGCTTGTGCACAGCTATCCGCACTGCTGGCGGTGCAAGAAGCCGGTGATCTTCCGGGCCACCGAACAGTGGTTTATCTCGGTTGACCACAACGACCTGCGCGGTCGGACCTTGAAGGCGATCGACGAGGTCCGCTGGCTTCCCGCATGGGGCCAGACGCGCATCGAGGCGATGGTTTCGCTTCGCCCCGACTGGTGCATCAGCCGCCAGCGGTCGTGGGGCGTTCCGATCCCGGCCTTGGGCTGTACCGCGTGTCAGGCTCAGTTGCTCACGGCCGAGACCGTCCGGCATTTCCGCGACCTGTTTCGAAGCCGAGGGAGCCGATGTCTGGTTCACCCTGCCGGTCGAGCAGTTGGTCCCTGCCGGGCGCTGCGTGTGCCCAGTGCGGCGGGACGTCGTTCCGCAAGGAAGGAGACATCCTCGACGTCTGGTTCGAGTCGGGCTCCAGCCATCGTGCCGTGCTGGCGAAGGACTTCAACCTGGGCTATCCCGCCTTCATGTACCTGGAAGGCTCGGACCAGCATCGCGGCTGGTTCCAGTCGTCGATCCTGACGGCGGTCGGAACCACCGGCGACCGCGCCGTTCGAGACGGTTCTCACGCACGGTTTCGTGGTCGACGACAAGGGCCGAAAGATCTCCAAGTCCGAGGGCAACTATATCCCCGCCGAGAAGATGACCACCAGTTACGGTGCCGACGTGCTGCGACTTTATGTCGCCAGCATGGACTACGCCAACGACATCAGCGTCAGCGAGCGCGGAATCAAGGAGATGTCGGAAGCGTATCGCAAGATCCGCAACACGTTCCGCTACCTGCTGGGGAACCTCGAAGATTACCAGCGTTTTGACCCCGAAACGGGTCGACCTGAGTCGGCTGCATCGAAATCGATCGCTGGGCACTCGGGCAGCTCAACAAGGTGGTCCGCGACGTCCGGGCCGCGTACGAACGGTTTGAGTTCTATCGGGTCCACCAGCGGATCTATCAGTTCTGCGCGGTCGAGCTTTCGAGCTTTTACCTCGATGTCTTGAAAGACCGGCTCTACGCCGAAGCCCCCACGGGCCCCGACCGCCGGGCCGCCCAGTTTGTGCTGGCCCGGCTGCACGATCATCTGACCCGGCTGCTGGCCCCGATCATCCCGCACACCGCCGAGGAATTGTGGGACTACCGGCCCGTCGACGTCTGGAAAGCCTGCCGAGCGTTCATCTGGCGGAATTTCCCGAGCCCGACCCCGCATGGGACGACGACAGCCGCGATGCCCGCTGGGACGAGCTGCTCAAACTCCGCGAGCAAATCTTGATCGCGCTCGAAGGCCTGACGAAAGAGCAAGACGATCGGCAGCGCCCAGGAAGCGAAGGTGCGCGATCGCCACCAGCCGGCCGGAATCACTGGCTTCCGGATCGCGACGCTGCTGGCGACGCTTTGCAATGTTTCGGAGGTCGAGATCGTGGCCGACACCGCGGCCACCGTCGAAGCCGTCACGGCCGAGCATGCCTCCTATGCCAAGTGCGAGCGATGCTGGAATTATCGGCCGACCGTCGGGCAAAAGCGCTGAGCATCCCACGCTGTGCGAGCGGTGTGTGCGGGTACTTGCGGAGCTTGAAGGTTCCTGTGCGAGTGCGTGATTACTCGTGGCCTGGGATGTCGTTCCCGATCTCGCAATCGAAGTGATGAGTCCTTACGATCTGGCCGAAGAGTCGTTGCAGAAAATCCACGATACCTTCACGCGGGTGTTCAACTCATTTGGGTCGTTTATCCCGAAGAACGCCAGGTCTATGTCTACGAAACTCCTACTCGCGTCCGCATTTTGGCTGCGGACGACACTTTGGACGGCGGGGCAGTCTTACCCGGTTTTCAGTTGCGCGTGGATAGCCTCTTTGATCCGATTACGCCGGCGAATTGAGGCACATAAGATTTCGAGCTCTTCTCTGCCCGCTCGGAGCGATGAGCTTCCGGCTGCAAGTTCGGGGTAGATCCTCGTGAAGCCGGCTGCTAACGGGGTTCGATCCAGCGAGGCAGCGACACGGCGGTTCGATAGTTGGATTCGTTGTATTCGGGATTGCGGACTGGGGCGTATAGCCGACCTCCCGTGAAAGGCCGATCCTGGATGTAGATCCCGACGCGCTCCTGATCCCAGAGGACGACCTCGTCGCGAGCGTCGCCAGTGACGCTGGACACGTAGGCTGTCAGGTCGGGATGGCCGTCATCGGGAAACATTACAACTCGCCGGAGCTCGCCGTCGAGCATGCCCGCTTCGCGGGCGTTTCCAGAGAGCAACACGAAGTCCCGACCGTCACCGGTCCAATTCACCGGCAACATCGGGCTACCGGCTTAAGATGATTGTCAGACTGGGCCGGCGGCATCGGTACGGATTGCCGCAATCGCCCTGTATCCCCTTCGCGGATCTGGAGCTGGAAGTCCTTGACCATCACGACTTCGTTGCGGCCATCGCCCTCAATGTCGTGGATCTGAGTGGTATTCCTGGATCGCACCGTTCAACTGACCGAGCGGCCTGGTCAGCCATCCGCTCGGGTACTGCGTGAAATCGTCCCGAGGGGCCGAGGCGGTCGTGTTTCGGCGCACACGATCTTCGCCTCGAGTTGCCGGATAATTCGCGCGGTCTGGTCGGTTTCCCCGGCCATGGCGATGATGGAGCACATCGCCCTTGTTGACGAGACGATCGGCGCCAAATTTGACCATCATTTCTGCGTCATCTCACTTTTTTCCAGGCGGCTGAAGACATCAAATCGGGCATTGTTGAGCCGGATCCCGTTAGCCGATTTTGAATTCTCCCCGCCAGCATTCATAATTCAGCAACGACCGCCTCCCATTTGCCTGGAGACCAAAGCCATGTCCGAAGCGCCACGCAATCCACCAATCAAGAACTCACCGATCCGTTTGGCGGTGTGCGTGTCGGGCGAGGGAACAACCCTCCAAAACCTAATCGACCAGATCCGAACACGGCGTCTCAAGGCCGAACTGGTCCAGGTCGTGGCCAGCAAGCCCAGAATCGGCGCCATTGCACGGGCGGAGGCCGCGAAAATCCCCCTCGCGCTGGCTAACTACAACGCCCGGTCGCGGACCGAGTTCAGCAATTCCGTCTTCGAGCCGATCCGTCACAGCAAGGCCGACCTCGTCATTCTGGCCGGATTTCTAGCGCTCGTGAAGATCCCCCCCGATTACAAAGGTCGCGTCCTCAACGTCCATCCATCGCTGATTCCGTCCTTTTGCGGCAAGGGGTTTTACGGTTCCAAGGTCCATGAAGCCGCCCTGGCAATGGGCGTGAAAATCAGCGGTTGCACGGTTCATTTCTGCGACGACTCGTACGACACCGGCCCCATCGTCGTCCAGCGCGGTCCCCGTCTCGGATAACGATACCGTCGACACGCTCGCGGCTCGCGTGTTCGCAGAAGAATGCAGAGCGCTTCCCGACGCAATCGCGCTTTATGCCGAAGGCCGTCTCAAGCTTGACGGCAGACGCGTTCGAGTCGCAGACCGATCGTGACGGACCACTCTGGGGCACGCAAACCACATCAAAGCAGCAGTTGATCGAGACCCGTCAGACCGATCGGTTCTCGACTCGCAAATGGCTCCGCATGGCGGACAGCAGCCAACTGGCCCCAGTACCGTGTCCGGTCACAGACCGTCTCGATCACTCCGGACCGGCCCTCGGGCTGGTTGTCGACGAATTGCGATCGGTAACAACGCAGCGCCGCCACTTTGGAATCGAGCTGGTCGGAAATGTCCACGACCAGGCTGGGACGTTCGATAATTCGCAGGTGGACACTGAAGTAATACAGGATCCGGGCCGGGTGAAACGGCTCGCCACCAATATCCGTCTTTGTCAGTTTGCTCCAAAATCGCGCATCCTCAACCAGCTTTGTTGCAGCCGTGTGGTCGGGGTGCGCATCTTCCCAGTAGGGAGCGAACAGCAGCCGGGGCCGCACCTGACGGAAAACGGCCGCGATTGCGCGGCGGTGAAGTAACGTCGGCTCGAGACTTCTATTGGGAAGGCCGAGATTTTTCCGCCAGGGACTGCCCAGGGCGGCGTTAGCGGCGCTTGTTTCTGCCGTGCGCCGCTCGACACTTCCCAACGGCGTTGGCTCACCGCTGGTCAGGTCGAGGATGCCTACTTTCCATCCTTGGTGCATCAGACGCACGATTGTGCCGCCCATGCCCAGCTCGGCATCATCGGGATGTGGGGCCACGACCAGGGCGTCGAGCATACGCTATCGATCCCAAAAAGTCGGCGAGGATTGATCTGAGCGAAACAAGATAGACGCTAGAAATTCTCTCAACCGGACACAAGGCCAACAGCGATTTTTTCAGTGCGCAAAATGCCGATCGCTGAGCTCGCATTGCTCGTGAGCTTTCGGCTGTTGGAACTCGATTTTGCGTATTTTGTCCCACGACGTGTGGGTCATTCGCTCGACGACCCGAATTCCCGACAATACCGATGCCATGGTCCCCTGACCGGGAAACACCGAGTCACCGACGATCCATATGCCCGGTCCGAAGACGCCCGAATCGACCGCGAAAAAGTTGCTATTGGATCGAGTCACGGGAGCACCGCCGACGGCCCCAGCCGCGCGTCTCGTGTAGCGCTCAAAGGTACGCGGCGACGCGAATTCCGCGTGAACAAGCGCTTCCCGTGCCCCCGGTAACGCACGGCCTAAAGCGGACAAAAGGCGGTCCGCAAATTGTCCTTTCTTGAGCCGATAATTCTCTTTCTCCAGGAATTGCCACGCAGCCGGGCGCGTATGCGTTGATATCGTCGCGACACGAACGCTGGCCGGGCCGTAACCATCGTCGGCTAAAGGGGAAAGCGATACCAAGACGTTGTTCCCGTCGTGAGTCGGCGACTCGTAGGTTTGCAAAACCTGGTGAAACAGCGGCGAATCGTCGGCAACGGCCGCCCGGTCGATCGCGACGTAGCCTGTGAATGCGCTCCAGACCGTGCGCGATTGCTGTTCAAAACGACGTAGCCGGCGTTCTTCGAGAGACCGGTTTAAGACTCGGGATGCCAAATCAAGAGGAAGATTGAGAGCGACTTGCCGCGTCAAGAGCCGCTGGCGTCGTCGTGTGATGACGACAAATCCTGTTCCTTTACAGTCGCGCGTTGATCGGGCACCGTCGTCCGCAGTGATCGACTCGACGCGATCGACAAGCGTCGCTGTGCGGAGGTCGCCGCCCAGGGCTGCAAAACGCTCGCCGATGCTTTCGACCAGTGCCTTTATCCCGCCGCGCGGGCGTCTCATACCGCGCCGGTAGGCCTGGAGACAAGCGGCAGCGTTGGCAAATGGCACGATTTCCGGTCCTGCCTGTGCTGTGTCCTCGAGCAAAATCGCGATTAAGGACCGGAATGCAACGTTTCCATCCAGACCATACCGCCGCAGCACGTCCTGGACGGCAAACTTCGCGGTCGCGCCGGTGCCACGCCACGTGGCCCCAAGATCCGTAGATCGTGGATCAGATCGCCGAACGAGCGCAACGGGAAGCGCGGGACATGCGATGCCGCGTTTAACAACAGCTCGCCGATCGCTTCCTGGTACCGCCAGAAAAGGCGATGGCGCAGCGCCTCCAATCCCCCAGCGGGCGTGAACGTGGCCATTGCGAGCTTCTCGAACCGATCTCGATCCGGCACGATATCGAATGAGCGATCAGGCAAATGGATTCGATAGGCGGATGACGATTCCGTCTGGAAGTCGACGCCAAGCACGGCGAGCAGGTCGCCAATGGGTTCACCCACGCCAGTGCCGATCAAGGCCGTCGCGCCCGCATCGAAGATGAAATCTCCACGATGGAAATATCCGGCGCACCCTCCCAACTTCGTGTGCGCTTCCAAGAGCGCAGTTCGTATCCCCATTCGCTGAGCCAAAGCGGCGGTTGCCAGCCCTCCCATTCCACCGCCAACCACGACCAGATCAAAAACCGGCTCCGCTGCCGCATCGCCGTTCCAATTCATGCATGGTTCCAGGGTCATCGCGCAATAGTTGGTTTCTGCTCACCCACCGGTTATCTGTTGTAGGCGCCCATCGGAATACAGTCGAGTCGCAGGCGTCGGTGCTCGACAATTTGAGAAAAAACACGCGATTGTGTAGAACTGAAGTGAACGGTTAAGAATTGGATGGACCGCGCTTTAAATGCAACCGGGTTTGCGTGAGTTTGGAGACCGACGCGGTACGGCCAGGGCCGCCAGGGGACCGGAGTCAAGCGTATGCCGCAATTTGTCAAGATGGCGACCCTCGGGGAACTCCCCGTTGGGGGTGCTCTTGAGGTCGAGCATGAAGGGCGAGTTTATGCGCTTTACAATATTGACGGGGTTGTTTCTGCCATTGATGGGATTTGCCCGCATCAGGGAGGACCGCTTGCTGACGGGCAAGTCGAGGGAACGACGGTGACATGCCCATGGCATGGTTGGCAATTTGATGTCCGGTCGGGCAAAACTCCGCTGGGGCCAAAGATCAAGCAGCCGGTGTACGAAGTGAAAATCGAGGGAGAAGACGTTCTGGTCGCCGTTCCCTGAACGATTTCTTCGTTCACTTCACCAAAGTCTGGCCGTCCGCGTGGGCGGGCCCGCTGGCATTTCCAATTCCAACTTGAACCGACCTCGGCGATCCCAACCGGTGACGCGATTTCGCTCGTTTCGCAATTCTGATCCCCCTTTTCTCGCTGGGCTCTGGAACCAGGCAGTTCCCAGCTCAGGATGCGTACGACCGGTCCGAATGCATGAATTGGACAGTCATGCGCTCGGAACAGTTCTTTTCGACGCTAACGGCTTGATCGTTGCCGAAACCGACGGCCGGATCGTTGCGTTCGTGCACGCTGGATTCGGTCCCGACCTACCCATCGAATCGACCCGCCCGCTTGATCTTTGCCGTGAGGTCGGCACCATCAGCATGTTGTGCGTCGAGCCGCGGCTTGACGATCCGGAGCTGCTCGCCGGCCTGATCGACGCGGCGGAGCGGTATCTCCGCTCCCAGGGATCGCAAGTCCTTTATGCCGGCAATCTATTTCCACTCAATCCCTTTTACTGGGGTATCTATGGCGGGAGCGAGGGAGCTGGAGTTCTCGCCGGACATGTTGCGTTTCACCGGGTGCTCCGTACAAGTGGCTACCAGCCCGTGAATACGACGGTGCTCCTGGAGGCAGATCTCGCCGTACCCGAGCCGCGCGATCCCCGCGCCATTGATACGCCGTCAGACCCAAATCGACGTCCTCGACGACGCCTTACCCGACCACTGGTGGCAAAATCTGGCGCTCGGTGAGTTTGAGCTCATGACCGCGCGGCTGCTGTTGAAGGATGACGGCACGCCGGTCGCTCGGGTGCAAGCATGGGATATGGGCTGGTTCAGCCGGGAGGATGAGCGCACGCGGATCGGCTTGATCAACCTGGAGGTCGCACCTGAGCATCGCCGTAAAGGTTTTGGTCGCTTCCTTGTCAGTGAAATCCTTCGGCGCGCACGCGACAACATGATCGCCGCCGTCGCCGTTGCGACGTCTGCCGCGAATCAACCCGCGCTCGCGCTCTATGCTTCTCTCGGTTTTCAACCAATCAACGAGTGCACGCTTTATCGACTTGCATCCGAAGGTCGCGAGCGTCGCTCGAAGTAGGAAGTGCAGAGCGGGCATGCGTTAACGACTCGCTTCCGACGGTCGGCGCGTTCTAGTCCCGCATCGTCAGAAGGGCTGTCAGAGTTCTATTCCAAAGTTGATCTTGCTGATCTTGACGTACATGTTATCCACTAAAACGATCTGAAGCTTCGTCATTTAAACCTCGCGCGGAGCCTCACCGTCGCGCGTTTGGATCGATTCCGCCCGCGCGAGCTACAGCGACTGTCGTCCGACTGCCAACTTAAGAATAAATTCGAGAACCTCATGGCACGACGTACACTGAATCGGCGCGAACTGCGGGCTGCGGCGGAAGCCGCCGAAGCGATGGGCATTTCGAGCGAGCCGGAAGCAAGAACGGCTCGTCGGGCCTCAAAGGAACCGTCGCTTCGTCCTAAACCGGCTGCCACGCCCAGGATGCGGGTTGTTTGGGCCGTTTGTGACGTCGGCGGACGAACCGTGGCAACATTTGACTATCCGTGCAAGGCCGACGCCGAGGCACTCGTCGCCAAGTTGAAGAGCCAGGGTAAGGGAACGCATTTCGTGCGGTCCCTCAAGGAACCAATCCAGCCCGACCACGCCTGAGACAGTGCCGCTGCCGTGATCGCTTTGGAAGTCGAGCCAATCGAATTCGGCCTCTTCAAAGCGTGTCACCAAGACTCATCTCGGCCAGCCGGCCGAGCGAGTACATGCTTGTATGAGCCTGGCGTCCATCGGCACATGATTCAGTCAAAAGGGTCAGCGAACCAATGCGCCAGGGTGACGACGATCATTGCTCGCCAACTCGGTTGCACAAACGCTGAGCGACGATCTGCGGATGATCGCGCCGACGATTTTGGCCGTCGGCTCACGAGAACCGATCTAGACGAGAAGTAGCGATCGAACTGTGTCGCGGAGACGCTGGTTTTTCTCATTAACGCTCAGCTTAAGCCAATTCCAGCGATATCGCGCTTGTGAGCCGTCGTCTGGCGAACCAGGCAGGAGGGGCTGGTGTCGTCCTCTCAATGAACTTTTGCCGTTCGTGTGGCAGTCCAATTGTTCAAGTGTGGACGGACGTTGTAGAATCTATGTCGACTGGAAAAACAGACAACCGAGCTAAGCTCGGCCAATGCCCTGGAAGAGAGGATTCGCCGTGGCCGCCATCGACGATCGCCAGACCCTGACCAAAACCTCTTCGAAACCGATCACCGGGGCAGACGTTCTGGTCGAGTCGCTGGCGCGGCATGGCGTCGAGGTCGTCTTCGCCTATCCAGGGGGGGCGAGCATGCCGCTGCACCAGGCGCTGACGCGATACCGCGACCGGATCCGGACGATCTTGCCTCGCCACGAGCAAGGGGGCATCTTCGCGGCCGAGGGATATGCCCGGGCCAGCGGCAAGCCGGGCGTGGTGATGGCGACTTCGGGCCCGGGAGCGCTCAACCTGGTCACCGGGCTGGCCGACGCCAAGATGGATTCCGTGCCGCTGGTCGCCATCACCGGCCAGGTGCCCAGGCACGTCATCGGCACCGATGCGTTTCAAGAAACGCCGATGGTCGAGGTCTCGCGGGCGATCACCAAGCACCATTACCTGGTGCAGGACGCCAAGGACATCGCGCGGGATCGTCAAGGAGGCGTTTCACCTGGCCAGTACCGGCCGGCCCGGGCCGGTGCTGATCGACATGCCCAAGGACGTTCAGAACACCGTCGTCGCCAACCCGGCATACGACGTCGCGATGGACCTTCCCGGCTATCGGCTGCCGCCTCCCCCGTCGCACCGCAAGATTGCACGAAGTGCTCGCGGCGATCAGGGCCAGCTCGAGGCCGATCATCTATTGCGGCGGCGGCGTCGTGGCTTCAGGTGCGGCCGACGAGCTGCGCGAGTTCGCCGCCAAGACGGGCATCCCCGTCGCGATGACCGTCCACGGGCTTGGGGGCCATCCCGAGCGACCATTACCTGTCGCTCAACATGCTGGGAATGCACGGCACCGTTTACGCGAATTACGCCGTCAACGAGGCCGACCTGCTGCTGGCCTTCGGCGTGCGGTTCGACGACCGCGTTACCGGCAAACTCAGCGAGTTCGCCAAGCACGGCCGGATCGTGCACGTCGATATCGATGCTTCCGAGATCAACAAGAACAAGTTCGCGCATATTCCGGTCCACGCCGATGTCAAAGACTTCTTGACGAGCGATCAATCCGCTGCTCGTGCCTGGCGACTACCGCGACTGGCACCAGCAGATCGACGAGTGGCGAGCCAGCGACCCGATGACGTACGAACAGCGCGACGATGTGATCTTGCCCCAGTACGTCCTCGAGCAGTTCTCCAAGCTGGCCAAGGGCGAGTTCATCATGACGACGGGCGTCGGCCAGCATCAGATGTGGGCCGCCCAGTGGACCAAGTTCAAGCATCCGCGCACCTGGATCACCTCGGGCGGGCTCGGGTCGATGGGCTATGGCTTGCCCGCCGCGATGGGAGCGCAGGCGGCCTTCCCCGATGCGCTTGTCGTCGACATCGACGGCGACGGCAGCTTCGTCATGAACATTCAGGAGCTGGCCACGGTTCATTGCGAAAAGCTGCCGGTCAAGGTGATCGTGCTCAACAATCAGCACCTGGGCATGGTCGTGCAATGGGAAGACCGGTTCTACGCCAGCAACCGGGCCCATACCTACCTGGGGCCCGATTCACCATCCCGAGGCGATCGGCCAGGGGGAGGGTGACATGCCCGAGTCGCTCTATCCCGATTTTGTCGAGATCGCCCGGGGCTTCGGCGTCAAGGCCCGGCACGTTCGCGAGAAGGCCGAGGTGGTCGACGCACTGGCCGAGATGATCGCTCATCCCGGCCCCTACGTGCTCGACGTGATGATCCCCTACCAGGAGCACGTCCTGCCGATGATCCCGGCGGGCATGACGGTGCGCGACATCATCAAGAGCTGAGCGCTGCGTCGAGTGCCGCTGGTCGGGTTGCGGCGAGCCGTCGTCGCTTCGCCGTCAGTTGGCCCAGACCGGCTCATCGATCAAGAGGTTGTACTTCTTCATCTTCTTGTAGAGTGTGGTGCGGTTGATGTCGAGCACCCGCGCCGTCTCCTGGCGGTTCCAGTTAAAGGCTTGAAGTGCCTGGATGATGATCCGTTTTTCCGGTTCCTCCAGGGCTTCCTTCAAGGGTCGAACGCCCATCTTGAGGTGAGGGCGGGGCATGGCTGCCGCCGACCGCACGTGCCTGGCGATGGTGGTTGAGGATCGGCGCCAGATTGCTCGAGGTGATCCGCGGGCCGTTGCAAAGGGCGACCGCTCGCTGAACGGCGGCTTCGAGCTCGCGGACGTTGCCGGGCCAGTCGTGTTTTTGCAGGACGTCGAGTGCATCCCTGGTGAAGCCGGCGACGGTTTTGTGAAATTCGCGGGCATAGTGCGCCCGGAACGACTCGGCCAAGAGCTCGACGTCGGTCCCGCGGTGCCGAAGGGGGGGAGCATGAGGCTGATCACGCTGATCCGGTGATAAAGCTCCTGGCGAAACCGGCCCTGCTCGATCAAGGCGGGTAGGTTTTCGCTCGTGGACATGACGAACCGGGCGTCTCCCGACGGCTGAGGATGGCCGGTGCTGGCCTCGTAGTCGCGGAAGTGCAGCTCGCGGAGCAGATTGAGCTGAAACTCGAGCGGCAGGGCCGCCACTTCGTCGAGATAGAGTGTGCCGCCCTGGGCCTGGGCCAGCTTGTTGGTCCAACGCCTGGGTGTCATTGCCCCTGGGCGGAGTAAGCCGGGTCCGGCCGGCTCGTGGCTCGACAGCTCGTCGGCCATTGCCGATGACTCCACGGTGATGAAGGGTCGCTCAGGATTGGGCCCGAGCGAATGGATCAAGCGGGCCAGGAGCGACTTGCCCGTTCCGGGCTCGCCGACGATCAGGACCGATGTCCGGGTCGCCGCGATCGTGGCCGCCAAGTCGATGACCTGGCGCCAGCTCGGGTCGGTGCCGATCAAGCCGATCTCGCGAGCAAGATGCTCGACGCGCTGGGAGCGATGACCGACGTCGGCGTCGGCACCGCCCGACGCTTGCCGTGCCTGAAACGCCAGTCGAAGGCATTGGATTGATCGCCATCGCGGCGAGCGTGCGGCCAGCAGCGACCGGTCGCTCGCGACTGCAATCGACGGCAGCCGCGGGATTGGCCGTGCCGAAGTCGGCGGCAGGGCGGCTACGCGGCTGCGGCGCTGGCTCGGCTCGGCGCCCGGGCCTCGCACAGCTCCAGGGCTTGCAACACGGCGGCCCGCAGCTCGGCCGCCGGGAACGGGGTACTTGAGAACGGCCATCGCGCCCAGCCGCAGCGCCTCCTTGGCCCGTTCGGGATGGAGACGCGGAAACAACAGGATGACCGGAACCTCTCGATGCTTGCGCCGCACGTAGGTCAAGAGTTCCAGGGCCTCGCCGTCCAGCGGATCAACCCCAGCCAGCACCAGATCGATGTTGTTCCGCTCCATCAGCTTGACGGCGATGCGGTCGTTGGTGGCCTCCTCGATGATGTGGCCCAGCGACTTGAGCATCGAGGTCAGCAGGGCCAGCCCCGCGGGGTCGGGATAGAGGATCAGGATTCGGAGCTTGTGCATTGAATTCATCTCTCGGCATGCGTTCGTGTTCGATAACACGAAACCGGTCCGTCCTCCCTGAATGATCCGCGAGATCACCCTCCGCTCGATCGGGTGATTCTCTTCACGCGTCGACGGGACGAGACGCGCTGGCAATCTGACGCAGTCCCGGCACCTTGTCCGGATCGACTCCATCACCCGTCGGTCGGCCGTCAGCGGCCGTCGCCAGGCGGTCGAGTGGTGTCGTTCTAAAGAAACGTGTATGTCATGGGTGCAACATCGTCAAAAAGATGAGTCCAAACTTGGGCTGTTCCGCGTGACGACGATTCGATGTCGCCGGGTGCAAGGGATCGGAAACGCCGACCTAGAACTCGATGGCGTCTGGTAGCGCCGATGCTCAAGCATGCGGGACGTTGGTCCAACCCGATTGGTGTCGACGTCGCGAGACACGTGCCGGACTCGCGACTGAATCGCAGATTTCGCGAGATGGCGATCCTGTGTGCGTTGATTTCGCAGCGGTCGTAATCAGGCCCGCGGGTGTGCCTCATGATAAGTATCCAGCAATCGCTCCTGCGTGACGTGGGTGTAAATCTGAGTTGTCGTTAAATTCCGATGACCGAGCAATTCTTGAACGCTGCGGAGATCGGCCCCGCGGTCCAGCAGGTGGGTGGCGAAGCTGTGTCGCAGCGTGTGCGGGCTCGCGGCATTCACCAATCCGCCACGCAATAAATGTGCCTCGAGCAGACGCCCAACGCTGCGCGTGGTCAGCCGCGTCCCCGCTGGTTGAGGAACAGGGCCTTTTCATGGGCGAGCTTGGGCTGGCGGAGCGGAACCCAGCACCTGATCCAGTGGAGCGCCATGGGACCGATCGGGCAGAGCCGCTCGCGCCGGCCCTTGCCACGGACTCGAACCAACTCTTGCTCAAAATCGAGGTCATCGAGGTTCAAGCCCACCAGCTCGCTGACCCGCAACCCACCCCCGTAGAGCGTTTCCAGCATCGCGCGATCGCGCACCCCAGGTGGTGTGTCGGTCGGCACCGCGTCGAGCAGACGAATCACCTCATCGACGCGAAGCAGTCGAGGTAACCTTCGAGCCTGCTTGGGATTACGGAGACCAACCGACGGGTCCGAGCCCACCAGCCCCTGCCGTCGAAGATACCGAAAGATATGAACGTAGACTGGCCAGGCGCCGGGCCACGGTGCTGGCGGCGAAGCCCTGCCCGGTCAACCAGGCCGAATAGCGACGCAGCCGTGCCGAATCGACCGCCGCTGGGTCGGCCCCTTCACCTTGGGCCTCGCTCAGATAGCGGCAATACAATGCCAAGATCGTGTTCGTACGACCGGAGCGTGTGCGCGCGATGCCTGCCGCTCGATCTTCAAATGCGTCAGAAACGCGCTGACGAAACCATCCATCAACCAACTCCTTGTCAGATCCGGCTCGCGAGCCGTGATCGGCGATCACTTCATCATTCTTTTTCGGCGATTTCGCCAGGTCATCCCTTTCTTCGTATTCAACTGACAAGGAGCGATGCAGTCCATGATGCACATGCGAGTCAGGCACGCCTCTATTAACCTACGGGCTGGGCGATTGACGTAGTGACAGCGGCACTAGCGACGAAACTCTGGCGGACGATATCGGATTTTAGCAGTGCTTCCGTGTGAAAGCCCTTTCCCTTTGATGAAATCCGGGTTAGTATTGAATTGCGCCGTGGAGCAGCGGCTAGCTCGCCAGGCTCATAACCTGGAGGTCGTAGGTTCGATTCCTACCGGCGCAACTTGATCGGTCTATAATTTCCTCGCCTCATTAAACCCCCGAATCTCACGGGGGTTTTCTTTATGCGCCGGTCGGAAACGGGTGTACTCGATCCGTATGGCGATCCTGACGTCGCACCGTGTCTCGACACGCGTCGGCGATGGTTGCGACCCTCGATAGGCTGCGTGCTAAGCTGACGCCGATGTCGCTCGAGCAAGTCAGCAAAATTCGTTCCCAGACCGGCGGACTCGATGCGCATGGCCGAATCGCAAGCCAACGATGCCGAGACACTGACCCATCACCTCGTCTTGCCGCGCGACGCCAATCACCACGGCACGCTTTACGCGGGAGTTTTGGTCTCGCTGGCCCTCGAGGCTGGCTATGCGACGGCGTTTCGCGCCGCCGGCTTGAACGCCAACCTTGTCTTGAAGCGGGTCCTTGATCTTCGGTGCTACGAACCGGTCCCGATCGGTCGCGTCGTCCAGATCCGGGGACGGGAAATCCACCGCGCTCGTGCCCAGATCGTCGTCGCTCTCCTGGGGTCATCCCAGGCCGATCAACGCATCGCCCTGGATGGATAGTCTGATGCAGTTTGTCCAGGTCGACGCGGGCGGCCGCCCAGTGCCGCTCGAAGAAGAGCCCGAAGACGAAGGCCTGATGCTCGATCCCCCTTGGTCCCCGTTACGGGAAAGAGCTCGAAAGCTTTTGCAAATCCGGCAATAAGTACGGGTTACACCTGACATTTGCCAACTCGTGCGATCTGTTGCTAACCTTGCGCACAGGGTTGCCGTCAAGCGAGATCGGGTCGGGTTCTCTCGCGATCGTTTCTGGCCGGCGGTCCGGAATTTCTCGGAACTTGGCGTATCCAAACGTCGTCGATAGTGCAGTAGCAGATAGACGAAAACCAGATCTGTCCGCGACGAACTGAACTTCGATCCAACGCAAAGGCCGGCATATGACCAAACTGCGCGGGGGCTCAGGCGGCGCTTTGTTCTGTCAGCTCGAGTGTCTGTTCGGACAGGGCACGGCAATAGGATTGACGGAAGGCGAATTGCTGGAAAGATTTGTGGATCGACGTGAGTAAACCTTCGCCCAACCCGTTATGAAAACGTAAGGGCGCCGTAGAGCCTTTCCCGTTCG
This sequence comes from uncultured Isosphaeraceae bacterium, assembly GCA_963850935.1. Classification (GTDB taxonomy): domain Bacteria; phylum Planctomycetota; class Planctomycetia; order Isosphaerales; family Isosphaeraceae; genus CAWFRS01. Next base: position 108,029 of record CAWKNT010000006.1, on the reverse strand, counting down.
TGGCGTTTCAGTAACCGAGAGTGATCGCCGTCGATCAAGTTCAGGAAGTGTCTTTGGGATCGATTGCGAGCTCGCGGCGCTTTTCCACCGACATTTTCCAGGGTAAGAACGGATTGATGTCGGACGGGACTTGGCCGCCGTTTTCCGCACAACTCTTCAGGTACCACGTTAGCCAGGTGCGGACGTTGAACTTTGCCAGACTCAAAGTGGCGAACAGGGAAAAGAGCATCGCCGCCAGCCGACCGCTCCATAACGCCCCTGAGCCGTAGTAATTCTTGCGGCCCAAAGCGGGACCGCGGGCGCGACGCTCGGAGGCATTGTTGTCCAGCGGGATTCGCGGGTCATCCAGGAAACGGATCAAACCACTCCAGTGTTCCTGCAGGCTTGCCAACACCTTGCGGCAGGGGGTCGGCAGTTTCGGGTCGGCCAGTTCGGCATCGGCTTGGGCTTGCATGGCCGCGACCGACTGTCGCAGTTCTATATCGGCCGCGGTGAACTCGGCGCTGCCCGTCTTGGTGCTACGACGGCCACGGTCGTGGCGATACAGCGCGCGAATCCGGCCAAGCCAGGCCAAAGCCCACTCCTTGTGCTCGGGCCAGCCCTTGCCGACCGTGACAAAATCACGGCGGACGTGCGCCCAGCAGAAGACCAGCACCACGTTGCCCAGCTTCACTTGGGCCATGGCTTTGTACGCCGAGTAGCGGTCGACCATCAGCACCGCACGGGCGTCAGCCGGGAAGTGGCCCTCGGGCACTTCGTGGCTTCGGGTGGGATCGAGGCGAAAGACTACCGTGTCCTCACCCAAGAACACCCATAGCCACCAGCGATATCCCGTCTTGCCTTCCTGGGCAACGAAGACCATCCAGCGAGTTTCATCAGCCTGGGCGAACGGGGACGCGGCGTTCCGCTCGAGCAGCGCGTCGTAGAGCGGCTGAAAGAGCGGTTCGAGGCGTTCCAGGCCGCCGGACACGGTGCCTGCCGCCACGTCGAGTCCCAGCAATTGCCACTGGCCCAGCAACCGCTCGGTAGGCCGATGGCTGGCGAACTTGTCGAGCAGAATCTCCACCCACACAGATACACCCAATACGCCCTTGGGGATCAGCTTGGGGGCCGGGGTCGCGGTGACAGTTCGAGGACAGTTGGAGCAGGTGCACGTCCGCTGATAACGTCGCCGTCGGATACGTCGGCGATAGGCTCGGACCTCGATCTCGATTTGTTCGGAATCCTCGGTGTCGCTGGGCGAGAGCGCCGCGCCGCACTGCGGGCACACAAGCTGGTCTTTGGGCAACTCGCGGAGATCCTCGACCACGGGCAAGTGGCTGTAATCCCGCCGTTTCGGACCGGGCCGCTCCTTCCTTTGGCCCCGCTTGGGAGGCGTGGAGGAGTCCCGTTCATCACGCTCGCCCTCAAGATGATTCGAGCGATTCCCGGTCGACGATTTTTCGCTCTTGCGACCGAAGAGTTGATCTTGGAGCTTTCGATTCTCACCGCGAAGATTCTCAACTTCGGCTTCGAGGTGCTCGGCCCGATGTACGGCCCGAGCATGCTGAGCTTTCCAATACCCGACCTGTTGCCGCAGCTCGTGATTCTCACGCCGCAGATCGGCAACTTCCTGGCGCAGTTCGAGCACTTCGCGACAAAGTTGCCGCACCAGCTCGGACAAATCAGTCGGCTCGGTGGCCGAAAGTGGCTCCACAAGCGTGTCTTCCATGACAATAACGCTTGTACCCAAAACCTACTTTGCGATCATAGGGCAATTAACCCGAGAAAACGGGTTGGGCGAAGGATTACCGACGTGACGAGGCCGCCTTTGAAGCGTTGGTGGCGCGTCACGGTCCCATGGTTCTGGGGGTCTGCCGGCATCTGCTGCGTGACCCCAATGATGTCGACGATGCGTTTCAAGCAACATTCTTGGTACTGGTCAAGAAGGCCAAAACCGTCCGCCGGTGCGAACTCTTGGGCAACTGGCTCTACGGCGTCGCTTTTCGCGTCGCGTCGCGAGCGCGGTCGCTGGCGGCGCGGCGGACGGCTCGCGTCGTATCCGGAGAGGATGCCGTCGAAAACTTGACGGCTGCCGTATGTCGTGACGGCGGCGGGATGGATACGACCGCGCAAATTGACGAGAGCCCGTGGCTGCATCTGGAGTTGAGCCATTTGCCCGACAAGTATCGCACGCCGATCGTACTTTGCTATTTCGAAGGTTTGACACACGACGAGGCTGCCTCACGACTGGGCTGGCCGCTCGGCACAGTCAAGGGACGATTGGCCCGCGCGCGAGCGGCTCAGGCGGCGCCTGACGCGCCGCGGTGTGACCCTCTCGTCAACCGCGCTGGCGTCGCATCTGCTGAAGGCGGATTGCCACGCAGCCGTTCCCGCGGCCTTGCAATTGACGACACTCACAGCCGCCCGAACCTTGGCCGGCCACGTGGGGGCGTCTTTCGCCGCGACTTCGATGATCTCAATACCAACTGCCAGTTTAGTCGAAGGAGCTCTCAACGCCATGTTCGCCAACCAGGTCAAAGCGATGGCCTTCCCTTTGTTCATTGTCGCCGGCACCGTTGCGACAGCAATTACGGTCGTAGCCGCTCAATTGGGAGGAGGAGCCGGTCCTCGAAACCAGCTCACACCGGCGTCCGCAACTTCGAAAGAGCTGAGAAAAGCACAAGGCCAGCCGCCGAGCTCGAAGTCTGCCGTCCCTGAACTGAGCGCATCGTTGGATTTCCGCGAAGCGGTTTCGCCTGAGCTGGCGCGGGAGCTGAATCATGCCGCGACGGTGTTTGGTCGTCTGTTGTCTGCAATTGCACTGCGCGATCTCAAACTCGAGGACATCAACCGTCTGGACCAGTGGTCAACTTTGACTCTTCAAGCTCAGCAACGATTGAGCAATTCCCACCCCGATCGTGTGGCTGTGGCGGAGGCCCACCGAGATCGCGTGAAGAGACTTCACCTGCTCATCACGAATCTCGTGGGCACGGGTCCGGATAACGGCCTTTTGAAGCTCACGTCGATCAAGCTGAACGATGCTAACCAGATGCTGGCTGGCGAGAGGGAGGATAAGAGGAAGGACTCTCGTCGTCCTCCGATTGACATCGCAGCAGCTGCAGAAACCTCCGCGCCGCCGGAAACTCCCAAGGCCGATTTGCCGTCGTCCGCCTCGGGCTCCAGAGGTGGTGGATCAGCCCAGAATCGAGTCGATACGAGTTCTCAGATGTCAGACGGAGCCACCAGGCCGCTGGCTCGGTCGGGTATGATGGACGGCATGGGAATGATGACCCGCATGATGCGCGGCGGGCGAGATCTCCGGGGCTCGTCTTCTACCGAGGACGCAAATCGTCAGATGCGTACTCAGATCGCCGGCCTAGCTGCCGACCTGGCCACTCGCGAGAAGGATCCCAAAAACAGGGTGACGCTCAAAAAGCTCGAGGAACCAATTTCGATGTCATTCGCGGCGGCAACGCCGCTCGAGGATGTTTTGACGTATGTCAGGCAGGCCACAACAACCCCGACCTACCCGGGGATCCCGATATACGTCGATCCCAAGGGATTGAAGGAGGCGTCTGCCACAAACACGTCCGCGGTGACGTTGGATCTCCCGGGAGTGTCGCTCAAGACCACTCTGAGGTTGCTGCTCAAGCAAATCGGGCTAGCGTACTGTGTCCGGGACGGCGTCTTGATCATCAGCTCGGTAGAAGGCGTCAACGAAGAGCTCAGCGAAGCGCTGCGTGAGCTCGAAGCGACCACGCCCGTCACTGGCGGATTCGGTGGAGGTTTCGGCGGCGGTCGCGGACTACAGTGAGTATTTCCGTTGTTCAATCAAACATCGTGAGCCCATCCGCCTCACGGTCGGCACGGTCGGCGCGCCTGGTCATGGGCAGCTCGATCAGGAAGGTGGCTCCGTGGCCCGGGCGTGAGGTGACGATGATCTTGCCGCCGTGCTCGCGGACGATCTTCTGCGAGACGGGCAAGCCCAGCCCGGTGCCGCGCGAGCCCTTGCTCGAGGCGAAGATCTGAAAGATCGAGTGGATATCTGTCTTCGTCGATGCCGACGCCGTTGTCGCTGACGGCTGATGCGGGCGATCGACGTGCATCGGGTCCCACTCGGTCTTGACGACGACCTGGGCGTTCTCCGCTCCTTCGCAGGCGTCGATGGCGTTGGTGACGATGTTCAAGACGGCGCGGTGGATGCCCTCGGGGTCGATCGTGACCCGAGGCATGTCGCTGGCCGGGACTGCCAGCTCAGTTTCACGCCCAGCTCGCCGGCGCGCGACTGCATGAGCTCGATCGACGTCGCCGACCGTCTCATTCAGGTCGGCCGGCTCGAGCGCCGGCTCGCGATCCTTGGAGAATGAGAGCATGTCCATGACCATGTTGTAGATCTTGGTCTGGTTTTTCTCGACGATCGTCCAGCCGCGGCGGACGATCGTGTCGTCCTTTTCCTTGAGCCCCAGGTCGATCAACGAGCTGCCGCCGTGGATGCCCTGGAGGATGTTCTTGATGTGATGGGAGAGGGTGGCGATCGTCTGGCCGACCGCGGCGAGTCGCTCGGCCTGGATCTTGTCGTTGTAAAAGATGGTGTTTTCGATGGCCAGCCCGGCCTGGTGGCCGATCGCGACCATCAGCATGAGCTGGTCCTGGCTGAACCGGCCGCGCGGCCGGACTTGCCAGCTGGCGAGATGCCGGACTGCCGCCGGCCTGGATGTCGGCGTAGATGACGCCCAGGGTGGTGTGCCGCCCCTGGATCGGCACGCAGATGGCCTCGCGGATCTGCAAGTCGACGATCGACTGCGCGGTGCTGAATCGCTTGTCGGTGGGGGCGTCGCTGGTGATGACGCCTTCGCCCTTCTCGAGCACATAGTCGACGATCGTTTGCGAGATCGACATCCGCTCGTCGGGCTCGGCTCCTTCGCGCCAGCGCACGGCCTTGGGGACGAGCTGACCCGACTCGTCTTTCAGGAGAATCGCGCCGCGGTCGGCGCCGATCGATTCGAAGACCAGATCGAGGATCTGGGGCGTGAGTGCGTCGATATCGAGGATATCGCTGATGGCCTGGGTCGCGCGGTACATGACCGACAGGTTCAGCAGCCGTTCGCGCAGCCAGCCGGCCGCGGCGTCCGGAGCCTTGAGGACGCGCGAGCCTTCGTCCGACGGAATGCTCTTCAAGAATGGCCGAGCGATCGTCGGGGCTGCTCTTGGCCAGCAGGTCGACCCGGGCCGTCAAGTCGCGGCGTCCGCCGCCGTTCCCTTCGTGAAACAGCATGACCGTCTGGCCAAGCTGGACCCGATCGCCGGAGTGCAGCAGGGATTGGTCGACGGGTCTGGCCGTTGACGAAAGTCCCGTTTGCCGACGCCAGATCGACGACCCGGTAGCCGTCGCGTTCGAGCCTGAGCTCGGCATGGCGCCGGGAAATCTCGGTGTCGTGGAGCCGACGGCGTTCGAGCTGTCCCTGCCCAAGGCCACGGGACTGGACATGAACTCGAACCGTTTACCCTGGTCGGCCCCTTGGATGACGAACAAGGAGGCCACGAGGCTATCTCTCCTCGGCCCGGATGCGACGTCGCGAGCGAATTGACGCCCGGACTATTTCCAAGGCTAACGCACCGGACATGAGCGTCAACCCGTCGGGTAGCTGCCGGGGTCAGCGTGCTCCTGAGCCTCGAATCGGCTGCGCGTTGCCGCGCTCGATCGCACGTCTCGCCCAGTGCTTCTTCCAGCGGAGGTAACAGAGGGCCAAGAGTCGGTTGGACTCGGCGCCTGGCTTGAGAAGCGCTGGCAACTCCGCGCATGTCGCAGAGCCAGTTCGGGAATGCCGGCATTCAAGAGCCGCACACGATTCCTGCGATGTCGCTCGTAAGCCTCCGCCGCGCACGCAACAGACGCAGATCACACTTGCACCGCGGCACGTGTCGGCCCACATCTGCCGGGCGCCGCAGGTCGGGCAACGCATTTCATCGCTGAGATTCGGCTCGGCATCGGATTCTTTGTGCTAGACTACCGTTAATTCGATGATTGAACTGAAAGTTGCGAATCCTCTGCGTCACGCGTCTTCGAGGTAGAAAACGAGTTCCTCGACTTCGCGGCTGACAGCGCGGATGTCGTTTTCCGCCCCGCGGTCCACGGCCGCCTCGCAGGTCGGCGAGCATCGCGCGCAGCTCTTCGGCGTCTTCGGCATTGGCATCCGGCAACAAGTCCTTTGGCCTTGGCGAAGCAGGGCCTGGGCGGATTCGATCGCCTGGCGTAGGCCGGAGTGGCGGCGTCTTCAGTCGTGGCACGCGAGAGCTCGTGATCTTGGTCTAGGCCGTCTGGCGTGGCCAGCGCCGCGCTTGTCATGCTGCTTCGAGCGTGCTCGAAGACGGCTTCGAGTCGATCGACGGCGTCGCTGCGCTGGCTCTGGCGGAACCGCTCCGTCGCGTTGTCGATCACGACATGCTTGGCCAGTCCTGTGGCTCGTTCGGTGGCCGTCACCTTGAGTATTCCGTTCAGGTCGAGGTCGAGCCGGACCAGGATCTGGTTGCCCGCAGGGACTTCGGCCAGCCCTTCGATCTCGAACTCGCCGACCAGGGTATTGTAGCGCGTGTCCTGGTTCTCTCCCTGGAAGATCCGGATCTGCGCGGCCTCTTGATCGTCGACGACGGTCGAGTAGATCTCGGTCTGGCTGGCGGGAAGCGGCGTGTTGCGCTCGATGATCGGCGAGAATGAGTGCTCGGACAAGAACCCGTGCAGATCGCCCAGGGCACTGATGCCGAGCGTGTGCGGAGTGATATCGACCAGGATCGGCCCGACGTCGATGCCGGCGATCAGGCCCCCCTGAACGGCCGCCCCCATGGCGACGGCCAGGTCGGGCTCGATCTCGCAGTGGACCGGGCGGCCCAGCCGTTCCTCCAGGAGTTGCGTGCACCAGCGGGGTTCGAGTCGCTCCTCCCACCAGGACGACCTTGTCGATCTGGTTGGCCTGCACCTTGGCGTCGGTGAGGGCCTCGTCCAGGCAGGCCAGCGTCTTCAAGAGCAGCGGACGGATCAGCTCTTCGTAATCGTACCGGGATGATCTCCATCACGAGGTTGAGCGATTTGCCGTCTTTTCTCGGTGATAAACTCTTCCTCGATGGTGGTGACGGCGTCGAACGACAGCCGCTTCTTGGCGTCTTCGGCGGCACGGAGGACGCGGGCCTTGGCTCCGAGCGATTGCCGCGAGGTCGACAGCCGTGCTCGCGGGCAAACTCGTCGCAGACGTGGTCCAAGAGCAACTGGTCGAAATCGTCGCCGCCGAGCTGGGTGTCGCCGTGGCTGGCCTGGATCTCGACCACGCCGTTTTCGACCTGGGCCACCGATACGTCGAACGTGCCGCCCCCCAGGTCGTAGACCAGGAGCCGCTCCATCTCGGGAGGGTGGGGGTCGTAGGTGAGCACGGCGGCGGTCGGCTCGTTGATGATCCGGACGACCTCCAGCCCGGCCAGCTCACCCGCCTGGCGGGTGGCCTGGCGCTGGCCGTCGTTGAAGAAGGCGGGCACCGTGATGACCACCTTCGAGACCGGGACGCCCAGCGCCTTCTCGGCCCGGTGCTTCAGCGTCTTCAAGATGATCGCCGAGATCTCTTGCGGCGAGTATTTCTGGTCGCCCAGGGTCGACCGTGACCTCCTGGCCCATCTTCCGCTTGATCGATCGGACGGTCCGTTCCGGAGCCAGAACGTACTGGTTGCGCGCCGCCTTGCCGACCAGCAGATGCCCCTGGGCGTCCAGTCCGACGACCGACGGCAAGATCGGGTCGCCGTCCTCCTCGAGGACCACGGGCCGGCCGTCGCGGATGACCGCCACCTCGCTGTTGGTCGTTCCCAGATCGATGCCGATGATCGTCTCCGTGTTCATGTCGTGATCCCTCCTTCAGTCGCAGTCTGGCCGGACCGCTCCTTCGACATCCTCAACGTGATCGCATCTGGGCGCCGACGTCGTCTAGCTCGTGTTCCAGTTCGGCAGCTTCCGGCTCGTCCGCCCGAGTGTTACCTGTTGTGACTCCGCGCACCGCTTGCACTTCCGCGAAGCGGATCAAACGGCCCCTCCAGGTATAACCTCGCCTCAACTCCTTGGCCACGGTCCCGGGCTGTTCTCGCGGTTCGTCGACGACTTCGATCACGGTCATCAGCTCGGGATCGACCGGCTTGCCCTCGCAGGGGATGTGCGCGACCTGCTCGGACGCAAGCACGCGGCGCAGCCGTTTCTGAGATCAAGCCGATACCCTTCGAGGAACGAGTCGAACAGCTGGGCTCGCGCCGGGCCGTCACGGCGGACCGTCTCGATGACTTCGTGATGGTACGACCGCAAAAAACGCCGGCGGATCCAGGATCGCCGGCGATACACTGTTTCGAGGTTTGACTGCAGGCGGCTCGAACGACTCCTCGGCGATCTGGCGGCGTGCCCGGTCGATTTCGCGCTCGCCGCGAACCAGAGCCTCGTCGAGGTCGGCGAGGGCTTCGGCGAGCCCCTTGCCCGCCGCCCAAACGGCCTGCGCCTCCTTGGGCTTCGACGGACCGGAATCCGTTCGATCGCCTGCCGCAGCGCCGCGACCGTGCGTCGGTCTGTTCGATCAAGCCCCGGCCGCTCTTGGTTTGCAGCTTGAGCTCGTGCCGCAGCGCCGTGAACTCCTCGACGAGATCGATGATCCCGAATTCGCGTTCGCCTGTTGAGCCGGCCGAGTTTGACCCCGGCTCGCGCATGGCCGCGCCATCAGCCGCGGCGCGCGCTTCGAGCAGCCAGTTGCGAAACTTCGATCGAGAATGGATTCGATGTCGATGTCAGACACTTGGTTCATGATGATTCTGCCCAGCGAGAGCAGCACATCGACGGGCAACCGCGTGTCGCGCAGCCTGGCATGCAGAAGCGGCCGCGATCGACTCGAACGAGTCGCTGCCTGGGTCGATCGAAAAGAGCTGGGCATGGAGGCGGTCAGCCGGGTCGCGCAAGACTGCGTAGGCCGCGTGGATCGCGGCGAATCGCTCCGGTGCGCGGTCGGGGGGAAATTCGCGGACGAGCTCGAGATAGCGCTGGCGGATCTCGGTTTCGCCGGCACCGGCAGCCAACCCCATGACTTCGTAAGGATCGCTCATGCTCACCTCCTTTTGCTGCTCGTTCGGCTTTCTAACTTTGGAGGCTGGTCGAGCACGTGGCGACGGCCGGGGCTCATAATCGTCATCGGCGCTGTCGTCGTCGTCGTCGTCCTCGTCCCAGTCGTCAAACGAATCCGCGAAACCCCCGAAGGGGAAACCCGACGGACCGCCACCGAAGAAGGGCAACCCGAACGGTATTCTGTCGGTCTCGTTCAAGAGCGTCAGAGCTTTCTTGATGGGGGCGACGAGCGCCGTTTCCTTGGGATCGGTCGACGCTTCGGCCAGTTTCAAGGCGGTGTTGAGGTACTCCCGCGTCCGATGGCTCGCGAAGCCGAAAGGTCCCTTTCCCATCTCCATCGCCGCGGCCCGGAAGTTGAGTTGGGCAGATCGGGGGTATTGCTTCAAGCCGACGGCGACCAGCTTGGCGATCGTTTTGGCATCTTGATTAGAGTGGTAAAGAAACTCGCAAATGTTCTCAATATCAATTTGCCGATATTTGAGTCGCGATCCAGGCCCGACGTAAGTGGCAACTTTCTTGATGTGGGTCGCCCGGCCCGAATATTCGACTTCCGCTTTGCAGAGCGAATCTAAGAGGGCGGCCATGAGGCCGCCGGTCTCGCCTTGGCGTTTGAGTCGCAAATCCGACTCCCACAGCTTGGTGTAACCGTTCTTGGTCGCTTTGGTCATCCGATAGCGGATCGACTCGATCGTGAGGGCCAGCCAGAGCGGTGTCGGTTCCTTCAGGCAGGCGCGCGCCTGCTCGAGATACCCATTGCTCAGGTCACGCTCACCGGCCTTGGCCTCGAACATGACCCGCTGGGCCAGAAAGTGATAATTGGTCTCGCTGGCAGCAACCAGGTTTAGGGCGGCAACGAACTCGTCGCGCCCCTGGTCCCATCGTTTGCCGAGGGCGTGGCTGCGAGCCAAACCCACCCTGATCGTCCATTCCAGCTCTCGGAGCGACTCGTCAAGTGGCTTTAAAACGCGCGCCTGCTGCGACCAGCGGCAAGGCCGCCGCCGGATCCCCGTTCTTGGCATGATGGTGGGCCAAGAGCGTCAGTGTGTCGAGATCGTCGGGAAACTTCGCGAGCAGCCGCCGCGCGGCAGCCACAAGATTGTCGGTGGCATCCCAGCTGCGGTAGACCTCGACCAAGAGCTCATAAGTCGGCCGGTAAGATGGGGCCAGCGCGAGGCTCTTTTCCAGGCAATCAATCACTCGTGCCTTGGCAGTCAAGACGCTAAGGGCGTTCGGTGCTGAACTGGGCAGCACCTTGATCGGCAAGCCAAACGGCCCGTCGTCATCGTCGTCGACCTCGGCGACCAGCTCTTGTGCGGTCTTGGCCATGCGATTGCAAACCATTGCCTGGGCTAAAGCACGCTCCTCTTCACCCAGCGTGGAGATCGACTTCAAGTCCTCGAGATACCTGCCCCAGTGTTCCAGAGATTCACTCGGTCCCATGCCGTCGGATAGATCCCACATGATCGCCCAGAGCCGGCTCCAGCGCGGGTCGATCGCGATTGGTTCGGCCACGCGGATGAAGCCGTTGATCAGTCGTTTCGCGTCAGAATGATGGACACTCGCCGCCTCCTTGATCACCGATCCCAAGAGAGCCAGCGTGAGCCGCTCGGCCAGCTTGGGATCGATCCGCCGCAATGATTGCCGTAGCGATCCGGTCGCGCTCGAATATTTTGTTCCAGTCTTGATTGGCCACGAGCGTGTTCAACTCTCGCAGGCGGTCAAGAATCGGCTCACGGTACGCGAGCTTTTCCATGGCCTTGATCCGCTCGCTGGTCGTGTCGGCCCCATCGACTTCCAGGAATGAGAGCAGACGCCGCGCGATCGGGTACGCCTTTCGCATGGTGTCCAGGCGGTCCCAGTTGGCCTTGATTTCGGCAGTCTCTCCGCGATAGTAAGCGGCCAGACCGCGACGAAAAACTTCCATTCGCTCAAGACCGAACTGCGTGGCAACTCGCGCAAGAGCAAGAGCGCCCCAGACTCGTCGCCGGCTTGCAGCCGGGCCAGCGACTCTCGAATCATCTTTGCGTCGCGCCGATCTCGCCCGATTCGTCGTCGCACCCGTCGGGATGGATGACCGCTCGATCGGCCTCCATCACGACCAGCTGGCTCTTCATCTCCGGCGTGCAGAGCCGCTCCTGCGTCGCAAAGGCTTCTTCACGCAGGCCAAGGTCCATCAGGAGCCGCACGACTTGCGCAGCGAATTCACCACCCGAAATGCCGAACTCGATCAGATGACGGGCTATCTCGACGGCCGATGAGCGCATGCCAAACTCGATCAACTGCCGAGCCCGCAAGCAGTACGCTCGTTCGAGCAGCAAATGATTCTCCGGCGTACCTTCTTTTTCGTAACAGAGCTTGGCCTGCTTTACCGCTTCCTTGAATCGCTCTTTCAGGAAGAGCCGTTCCACTTCCAAACACGTCTGACTGGTCGCCGTGGGTGTTTGAGCCGAATGAAGGGAATCCATGTCGTGTTGCAATCTCACATGTGCAGCGCGTCCGCCATGACAGACCGGCATTCTACCGATCGTCGTCACGAAGTCCAAGTCCTTGATCGCTACGTTTGCGGCGTGAAGACAAAGATCTCGACGCGCCGCGACGGTGCGTCGACACGGGCGACATCGAGCACACGGGGCAAGTGGGCGCCGAAGCCAACCGCGGCAACCTTTCGACTCTTGAACCAGCCGGCGGAGTGGATTGAGTGGCGGTTGATCAGGTATTTGCGCACCGTCTCGGCCTGTTCTTGAGTGAGGATCTCCGCGAGGTCCTCGTCGCGGTTGTCGTCGGTGAACGCGGCGATCACAACCTCGGATGTAGGCCGAGATGCCTGGTTGCACCACCGGCCGATCTCATCGAGCCGTGTTTGGCCCACCGGGGTCAGGACCGAGCGGCCGTGTTCAAACAGGTCATCCGCGCCAATTGCGCGACTGTGGCGCAGGGCGCCCGGCTGGTAGAGCACGCGTTCGCGATCGAGATAGGCGCGGTGGTCAAAGTAGCGCGAGAGCGGCCAGGTCTCTTTCAGGGCTGTGAGGTTTTCGTCCAGATCGGTCAGAGCGCGCTCGCCCCGCCGGGATAGATTGACCAGGTTTTGATAGACCGACTCATCGCGGATGAATTTGCCCAAGCTCCCTTCGCCGCGACGAACCGAGCCGACGATCGCGGTCAGGTCTCCCAGCCCCTGCTCGGCAGCCAAAGTGGCGGCGTCAATACGAGCCAGCGACGAAGCTGCTTTTTTGAGCAAGTCGCTCACCTCGGTAGGACGCTCGGACGCGATCCTGTCCATTTCGCCTAAAGTTGGCGCATCCGGACGGCCGGGGGCGAGCTCGACGACCTTGGCCCCGACCATGCCTTCGGCCACGATCCGGGCCACCGCGTCGGTCCGAATCAAGTGCTTGAGCCGACGATTGACCCGCAGAACCAGCTCCACCGGCTGGCCTGGCTGATCAGGTGCGATCACTCGCTCGATGACGCCCGCATCAATCCCCTGCAGCCGGACGCGATTACCGACCTCCAAACCAGCGATCGTGTCGAACTGGACGCGCACGCGAAAGGTCGGCTGCACTTGCCACTGCCGTCCGGCCACCTGGTACAGCCCAAAACATCCCAGGGCCAGCACAGCCAGCACAAATCCCGCGGTCGTCACCGCCCGCCATTTGTTCCCCCTCATTGCCGTCGCTCCTCATATTGATCTCAGAATCGTCGTTGTCTGCTCAATTCTTCGGCTCTCACTCTCGGCCGGGTGAGATTGCAGATCACCCCAAAGCGTCGGCAGCAAACTGGATACCGGGAACCATGACGACATTGGCCGCGAATACGCCTAGGATCGACCGCACGACCCCCCGGATCGCCGCGTGACCCACCGCCTCAGTGGAACGCTCGGCGTTCAAGCCCGTCCAGCAAGCGATTATCGCCACCACCAACCCAAAAATCGTCGTTTTGAGCGTTGCGGGAACAACGTCGGCAAGCCTGAGAAACACCAATGTCTTGTTCCAGAACAGCGTGTTTGTTGACCGGCCGACGGTCAGTTCGGCGGCGAGGCTTCCCAAGAGCGCCGACGCATCGATAATCACCGTCAATAACGGGACGGCCAGCGCACAGGCAATCGCTCGTGGGGCCACGAGCGTGGGCACAGGGTCGGCGCCCAAAGCAATACGCGCGTCGATCTCCTCGTTCAAAACCATCGAGCTCAGCTCGGCCGCCAGGCCTGCCCCCATCCGAGCCGCAACCAGTAAACCCGCCAGAATCGGCCCGATCTCCACCAGCACTGCCGCCGCGAGAAAACTCGGCAGCGTCGACTCGGCTCCATGGGCGACCAGCAGGCGATGCGTCTGGAGCCAGGCTACCAATCCCACGGACAAGCCCGCTCCCATTACGATCGGTAAAGATCGTACGGCCACCTGTTCAAATTGGCGAATGACTTCAGGGAACCGATAAACGATGGCCCACGGCACTCTGCCGCACGTTCGACCGATGAACCTGAGGAAGCCAAACCAACGCTCGAACCAAGGCGATTCACCGGGGCTCATTCAGGGTCTCCCGCGCGACGCGCGGCTCGTAACGGAAATCAGCTTTTAGTCATTCTACATCGCCTATGATGACACCGGTCGGTGTTTCTCGTAGGGTTAAGTAATCTTTCTTGAGCGGAACCCAACCCAAAACCGATCCGTCGAAAAACGACGATGGGCGCGCAGGAGGGTGTATTCGCGACCGAAAAAAGGGCCGCACGCACAATTCTGGGAAATGCATCAGATGGAGGAGAAGTACGGTTTGGAGAGCGCCGCCAGCCCGTGGGAAGTGTTCGCCCTGGGTGGGCTGGCCCCTCTGGGACCGTGTGCACAGGTTCATCTCGCCCCCAAAATTCCTCCCGGTTTGCTTAATACGGCGCTCATGACGTATTTGTCGCTTGAAGACGACGAGTACCTTTTGGCCGTGATCGATGCGAGTGGAGGGAGGCTCGCCGGGTGTTGTGCGCTGACCACACGCCGCATCTACTGGGCAGCGGTCGACGACACCGTCCAAAGGCCTCCGCCGGCCAAAGGTCGCCTTTCGGTTCGATTGCGCCGGCAATCGCTGCGCCGTCACGTGCTCGAATACGACAGGTTGCCGCCGGCAATTATTGAATCTCACGGCCCGGACGGGTCGTTCCGGCTCGATTTTGGAGCCGGACGTGTCCTGACCCTAAAGGGCGTCGATGCGAATGTGGCGCTGTTGTTGCGTCAATACTTGGAAAAGATGCGAACCGTGGCACGCAACGAATCTTCTCCTCTCCTCACCGCAATGGAACCAGGGCTGGCCTCCCGGGCCGCCCGTGCGTGGCCGGCTGTCGCGCAGGTCAGCAGCCGCGCTCGCAATCTCGGTGAAGATTTGCACCAATTCAGGCGAGCTCTCGAGACCGCGACTCCCCACGCATTTGTAACGCCCTTCCTGATCCTGGTCTGCGTCGTCGTCTACGCAGTCATGGTGTACTCCGGGGTTTCGCCTTTGTGGCCTACGGGGTCGCAATTGATCCTCTGGGGTGCCAACGAGGGGGCCAGGGTGATTCTTCTTCACGAATACTGGAGGCTCTTTACCAGCGTATTCGTGCACGGCGGTTTTATTCACGTGGCACTCAATATGTGGAGCCTGCTGGCGATCGGCCCTTTGGTTGAACGACTCTATGGCAACGTGGCTTTTGCCGTGATTTATCTGGCTGCCGGCATCGGGGGTGCACTCTCAAGTATCGCGGCGAATCCGGTGCGAGCGAGCGTCGGCGCTCGGCGCGATTTGCGGAGTGCTGGGGGCACTTGTGGCATTTCTGCTCGTGCATCGTCGCGCGATCCCGTCGCTTGTCTTGAAACCGCTGCGTGCCAATGCGCTGGGATACGTCGTGTTCATTGCAATAATGGGGGCAGTTGTCCCCAACATCGATCAGGCCGCTCATCTCGGTGGCCTGACCACAGGTTTTGTAGTTGGACTCCTGCTCTTCCGACCTTGGCCCGTCGTCACGAGCAAATGGGTTGCGATGCGCCGCGCTGTCACCTCGCTCTTGGTTGCCGCCGCGCTGGCGGGCGCGGCCGCATTTGCGGGCAAGTGCGCGATGGCGCTTCCTCCTCAATGGCGGTTTCAGCACCTCGAGGACCAGATCGCCTCGCCGCTCGATCGGTTCAACGCAATCGGCAAAGCCATTCCCGGATCGTTGGTCCTCCGCCGTGATCGCTCGGTCCCGGATGCGCGTCTAGAACACGTCCGCGCCATCGACGAGCTGACGCAACAGGGAAATTCAAATCTGACGACTCTTCGCCGCGTGAAAACACCCGACCCGGCCCTACGTGCCATGCTTTCGTCACTGATCCAGGCGCAAACAAGCCAGATCGCCATGCTTTCAGCCGCACACCGCTTTCTCGAGACCGGGAATACCGGCCATATCACCGGACAATCCGGCTTTTTGGCTCTAAAAGCCGAGACCGATCGTATCGTGCGCGGCTTTCAAGAACTGCAGCTCCAATACCTGACCGACAACGGCCTGATCACTCGGTCAGCGACGAAAGAGCGCTAGCCACGCGACCGCGACAACGGAGACCTGGTTGCGATGGGCGCGAGTGTCGTGATATCGTCACGAGAAGATTTGTTGTGCGGCGACACGCCCAAATCAAGTGCACCTTATGCCGATTTCGTGACAATCGACGTCGGTCACCAACGGAGATGCGATCGTGATGGCAGAGCGCCTGAGTTTGTCGAAGTCTGGTCTCACCTTGGTCATGCTCGCAGCCTGGCTGACGATCGCGACGAGCCCGCGCCTGCGCACGCCGGGCTCGATGAGTACGTCAAAAAGCCCGACAGCGCGTTCGCGTGGTCCAAGACCAACAAACTCAGTACGCCTGCCGGAACAATCACCACGCTGGGTCTCACGTCGCAGGTCTGGCAGGGAATTACCTGGCAACACGAGCTGACGATCTACGAGCCGCGCGAGCTCACGCACGCCGATGCCATGCTCTTGTTCATCACCGGCGGTGACCACAAAAGCAAACAGAACGACAACGACCATAAGCAAGGCTTCGTGCCTGGCCCAGCTCTGCGGCGCGCGCGTCGCTGTATTGCGTCAGGTTCCCAACCAACCCCTCTTGGACGGCAAGACCGAAGACGAGCTGATCGCGGAAACTTTCGTTCGCTACCTGAAGACCAAGGATGAAAACTGGCCGTTGCTGTTTCCCATGGCCAAGAGTGCCGTTCGGGCCATTGATGCACTGCAAGCCTTTGGCTCGGAAACCGGCAAGCCGGTCACGCGATTTGTCGTGACCGGCGGCTCGAAGCGCGGCTGGACGACCTGGCTGACCGGCGCGGTCGATGACCGCGTCGTCGCGATTGCGCCCATGGTCATCGTGATGCTCAACCTGGGCATGCAAGGCCCCAATCAGCTCAAGGTTTGGGGCAAGTACAGTGAGCAGATTGACGATTACGTGCAGCGCGGCCTGATGGAAAAGACCGACACGCCCGAGGGAACCAAACTCTGGAAAATGGTCGATCCATTTACATATCGCGACTCGGCTGACGAAGCCCAAGCTGCTCATCAACGGCACCAACGACCGCTACTGGACGCACGACGCCCTTGACCTCTACTGGAACGAGCTCGAGGGACCAAAGTACTTGATCGAGCTTCCCAACGCCGGACATGGACTGGAAGCCAATCGCGACTGGGCTCTGGGAGGCCTGGGAGCGTTCTTTCAGCCACGTCGTCACCGACCGACCCATGCCCAGGATAACCTGGGACCTTGCTCGAGGCGCGGGGGGCGAATCGACATTGACCATCCGCACCGATCCAGCGCCGCAGTCCGCGCGAATCTGGACCGCGCGGTCCGAGAGCCGCGACTTCCGCGAGTCAAACTGGGAATCGGCCCCACTCAAGCCGGGCGAAACGATCACGCGATACGTGCCCGCCGAAAAGAACGGTAACCTCGTCTTCTTCGGCGAGCTCGAATACCTGATCGACGGCATCCCTTACCACCTGACAACGTCGTTCCTCGAACCGTCGCAGGACAAACCTTGATCGCGCGAAGATCGGAAGAGGAACGCCAGTGAGCAGCGCGGAACCGTTGATTCGAGATATCTCCGACACCGCGCGATGGGCGGCCGTGTTCCGTGCCCGAGAGACCGATCGCCCGGACGCGGTTTTTCGGGATCCATTTGCGCGGCGGCTGGCCGGGGCCCGCGGCGAAGAAATCGCGGAGTATCTCTCTGCCGGCAATCGCCAGACCTGGGCCTGGGTCACGCGAACATACCTGTTCGACCAGTTTATCACCGAACAGGTGGCGCAGGGGGTTGATATGATCGTCAACCTCGCAGCGGGACTCGACGCTCGACCGTACCGCATGAATTTGCCGGCATCACTCAATTGGGTTGAGGTCGATCTTCCCGAATTGCTCTGCTACAAACAAGAAATTCTCAGCGCTGAGATGCCGGCCTGCTCGCTGGAGCGCGTGAGTCTTGACCTGGCCAATCAGGTTGCTCGTCGCGCACTGTTCGATCAACTGGGCCGAAGGGCACGCCGAGTGCTCATCTTGAGCGAGGGGCTCTTGGTCTATCTCGATCGAAAACAAGTAAGCTCGCTGGCGGCAGACCTCGCCCGACCCGCTAGCTTTGAGCGCTGGGTCGTCGACCTGGCATCGCCGGGACTGCTCAAGATGCTGCAACGCCAGTGGCAACAGCAGCTCGCCAAAGCCGATGCCCCCCTTAAGTTTGGCCCGCGTGAAGGGCCGAATTTCTTCAGCGAGCACGGCTGGCAACATCTCGAGGTGCGATCTATCCTGAAGACAGCCGCGCAACTCAAAAGGCTATCGCTCGGGATGCGATTGGTGGCGATACTCCCCGAATCCAGCGCGGAACAAGGTAAACGGCCCTGGTCCGGAATCTGTCTGCTCGGAAAGAAGGGGCCCAATCTCGCTTGAAGAAATGGAAAGGCGACATCTCGCGACAACTTTTGCGCCTAAAAGATTGGGAAAGGGATCAGGATCAAGAGCAGGATCAGGATGAAGATCGCAATCAAGATCAAGAATACAAGATCGACGTGGCGAAATAAGTCGTGATCTTCTGGTGTTCGTGCTCCTGCTCTTGATCCTGATCCTGCTCCTGATCTTGCTCGTCTCTTATATCCGAGCCGCTGTTCAATCAATCACGCAGGTCGCCAGCGAGTATTTGGGGGTGATTGATGCACTGGATTTTGTGGAAGCCCCGGCTGTCGGTGCTACTCACGGCCGTCCTCTGGCTATGGACGACACCGGGATCGCTTGCCCAATCCACCAGCACCGTTCGCTCCCTCGGCGGCTACGGAGCGACCGCGCCCAGCCCGATGGCCAGCATGGGCTCGAGCAGCCCCATGATCCCCTACGCCGGTAGCTTTGGAGGCTTCATGCCTTATCGCATGGCCGGCGGCTCGAGCAGTCCGGTCTCATTCTCATCACGCGGCAGCGCCGTCCTGGAATCGACGCGGACGCCCTTTCGGTTCACGCCGATGTCGAGCGGAAAGGGTATGGGCTTGGCTCCGGCCAGCGGATCATTTGCTCCGCTGGGCTCACCAGGCGCCATGCGACTTGGCGGTGGCTTTATGAGTCAACCCATGGGAGGCGGCGCCAACACGAGCGTCATGCCACCCAATTTCGGTTATCCCTTTTACCGGCCGCCCAGCCTGATTTCGCCCGCCTCACCCAATCCTGGCATGTCGATGTGACATTCGAGAGCCCTTGAATTTAACGAGAATCGGCCGGTTGCTGAGCAGGCGGGTGCTCGTTGATCTCGGTGCCGACCGCGCGTTCAAGAGCGGCCAGGGCCTTGGCGAGCTCGGCCTCGACCTGGGCAATCTGAAGCTGCACCTGCACAGTCTCCCGCAGACTCGACAGCACCGTAGCATAGTCGACGTTGCTCTTGGCGTAATCGCTCCGGGCAAGCTCGAGGGATTGTCTGGTGCGCGGCAGGATGCTGTCGCGGAGAAGATCGAGAATGTTTTGCTGGACCTTCGCTTGCACCATCAGGTCCTGGATTTCGCTGTATGTCTCGTCGCGCTGGGATTCGTAAAGCTTCGTATCGGCAAGTGCTCGTTCCTCGGCCTCGCAGACGCCTGCTCGATACTTGTTTTTGTATACAGGCAGATTGAAGCCGACGAACAAGCCGACATTCGGAGAGCCGCTGGCAGTCTTCGGGCGCCACGGCGTTGGTCCGCTCCATGTCCATGTAGGTTAGCCCGAGCGTGACGTTGGGATAAAATCGCTTGCGCAAGCTCAATCGCTTTTTCGTCGCGCGCGATCGCGGCCAGCCGCCCTTGGAGCTCGGGTCGAGCCGCGATGGCCAGGCTATTGAGCCGATCGATCTCCCCGGGGACCGCCTCGATCGCGAGCGCGGGTAATGTCTTCAAGTCAATGTCGGGACGGAGGTGCAGCTGCCGGCCCAGAGCCGAGCGAGCCATCGCAATTGCCTGCCGATTGCTGGCCATTTCGCGTTCGAGCTCGGTCAGCAACACCTCGGACCGAATGACGTCCTGCTGAGTTCCCCCAGTCTTCACGCGTTCGCGCGCGATCGTGCGAAAATCTTCGAGGATCTTGCGGTTCTCACCCAGAATTTCTTCCGTTTTCAGGGCGGCGTAAAGGTTGTAATAAGCCCGCTTCACGATGGCGACGGTGTCGAGCTGAGCGGCGGCCAGCTCGGCCAGGGCAACCTGCACATCGCGCTCGGCGGTTTCTCCCCGCAGCCTGAGCGTGCCGAACCAGGGGAATTGCTGGGCCAATGTCAGATTATACGGGTTATAGCCCATCAAGAAGTACTGGGGTGCCACGCTGGGAATGGGAAAAACGGCATTCGAGGCAACCGGATCGTCGAGTGCAGTCACCTGCGGAATGCGTTCCTTGAGCGAAAGTACATTGTGATAGGCGGCTTGGACAGTTCGATTCTCAGCCAGCGCACGGCTGATGAAAACATCCACTGGCTGTGGCTCGGCGAGCTCCATTGGCTGTGGCTCAGCGCGCTCGGTAGGGTCTGAGATCGGCTCGGGCTGGTGTAGCACTACCACTGGCATGTCAAACGCGGATTCCGGCTGAACATTCGCTGGAAGCGCAGCCACGTCAGCATTGGCCGATTCGGGATAGCGGGCGGGCTGGATACATCCAGAAACTCCCCAGACGAGGGCCGCCGGCGCGATCACACGCCATCGTCGAATCAATTGCCGGCCTCCCCGCAAAGCTGGGCGCCTCCTCCGAGCGTGGCGACAAACGTAAGTCATGGACCCAATCATTTACTCGGCAGAATGACATTCATCGCTTCGAACAATTGTGCAGATCGTAGCGATTTTTCGGGTTCGAGTATCGGGCTGGTCGAGAAGCGCTCGATTTGGTCGTTAGCTAATCGCGATGATCCGCGCCATTCCCGTAGCCAGATGCCATTCGATATGGCAGTGAAAGAACCACCGCCCGAGGTGGTCGGCTACCCACTGAATGACGAGGTCGCTCCGCGCGGGCACGAGCTCGCGGGGGAGCGGCCTATTCGCCTTTTCTGCGCCGTCACATGGGATCGTCGGCCGTGGCGTTCGCACCAACCGAGCGTGAGGCAGGGTTGAGCCGCGTCTCCGCATCGATCAGGAAGGCGCCGGCGGCGGCAATTCGGTCACCGGGGGCGAGGCCGTCGAGGACGGGAAATGAGTCGCCCGAGCGTGGACCCAGGACCACGGCCCGACCCTCGAATACGCCCGGACTGGCCTCGACGTAGACGATCGTCTTGGTGCCCGTGTCTACGACGGCCGACTCGGGCACGCTCATGACGCGGTCTGATGTCGCGGTGTTGCGAGAACCAAGGTCGATGTACTTCTCGGGAGCGGCCCTGAGCTTCGGGACGCAGGCCGCGCAGCAGACCGAGACCCTGCGCCCCTGGACATCGACCGAGATCGCTGGCCCCATCGTGCCCAAGCTGAGGCGGGTCACCGGGCACGTCGCGCTGCGGGCCAGGGTCGGCTCCCTACGCAACGACGTTCAAGGCCACATTGGCAAGCATCCCGGGCCGGAGACGATCTCCGGGATTGTCGAGACCGAACCGCACCGCCAGTGTGCGCGTTGCCGGGTCGAGCGCAGGAGCGAGCTGCTCGACACGGCCTCGAAACTCCTCGCCGGGAACCGCCGGGACCGTCGCCGCGACCAGCTGGCCGACGCGGACAAGTGCCAGTTGCTCCTCGAAGACCTGAGCATCAACCCAGACGTGGCGCAGATCGGCTATTTCAAACAGGAGCGTCCCTTCCGGGACATACTGGCCCTGATAGGCGGTTTTCTTGACGACAAGACCGTCGATCGGCGCCAGCAGCGGGAGGAGCCCGTCGAGGCGGTTGTCCGAGGCGATCGTGTCGATCTGATCCTGCCGGACTCCCAAGACCTGGAGCGCCTCGGTCGCGAGCCGGAACCGCTCGCCGGGATCGCCGAGTGGCGTCGGGTCGGGATCGGGCCTGGTCGCAGGTGGAGCGTGCAGCGCGGTCGAGGCTTCGAGGAGGACCCGGATCGATTGAGCGACGTCGTAGCTATAAAGCTCGGCGAGCCGCTGGCCCGCCCGAACGTGCTCTCCCTCGGAGTGGATATAGAGTCGCTCGATTCGCGCCCGGCCTCGGCCCTCGGAAGTAACCTGGACGCGCCGACTGTCGTCAAATCCGACAATTCCGACCGTGTTAAGCCGATCGATCGCGGGAGCGAAACTCACGGCAACGGTCCGGATGCCCGCCTGGGCAATCTGCCCGGGTGCGAGCCGGACCTGTGACAAGACGCCGGCGGGCAGAACTCCGATCCCGGCGCGCTTGCGCCGCGCAAGCGACATGCCGCAGATCGGGCACTGGCCCGACTGTTCGCTCACCACGCTCGGGTGCATCGGACAGAACGATTCGACACCGGCCGGAGATGACGACGACGGGTGCTGTCCCCCTCTCGGCCGGCCCCACTTCTCGACCTGGCTGACGAGGGTGTCCCATGAGCCGAAGACCAGGCCGGTTCGCCGCCATGAGGATGATGAATCGGAGCCTCAGCTCGATGACCTTGAGAATCATCCATAGTCGCCGCCGACGCATCAGTTGAATGGCGACCGGGGGCTCGGCGAGAGTCCGATCTGTCGGTAACTTGTCGTCATGTGGCATCTGACCGACCCTCGATTTAATCTGGCTACCGGACCGCGATCCCGTGGGGACGCGCCGGACCGGTCGGAAACGCGGTGCTAAAGTCGAGATTGAACCGAGTGTCGCGCCTGAGGCTATGCGGCGTCACCTTGAGGACGTGGACCTTGCAGTCGCCGCCGAGCTGGACCTTGCCCGGATTCGCGAACGGGAAGTTGTCTTCATCCAGGAAGTAGTCCGTGACGATCAGCCGAGTGTCGTCATCCGTCAGCATAATATTGTGAGGTCCAGCCCCTTCGCCCAGGTCGAGCGCGGCAACCTGCCTGAGCTTGAAGCGATTGGTCGTGTCGAGCATGAGGATCCGACCGGTCTGGAACAATCCGGTGAGCAAGCGGGAGCCGTTGCGGGTGACCTGGAGGATCTGCGGCATTCCCCCCTCCGGGGAAGTATCGAACGCCGCCGTCGCACAGCCAGCGATCGGGTCAACCAGGTAGATCAGGCCATTGAACATCCCGGCGGTGTAAGCGCGCCCGCGAAAATCGCCCGGGATCAGTTTCACATCCATCGTGCCCAACGCTTCGGGTGCCGGGATCGTTTTCAGGATCTTGCGCCTCTTGAAATCCCAGACCCGGACCGTGTTACGCAAGACAGGAGGGCCCGGGAAAACGTTCAGGGTCGAGTCGGGCAGGATGAAATCACTCGTCATCATCAGGTTCAACTCGGGCCGGACGGAAATGCCGTGCGGGTTGAACCCGTCGGTTGGGGGCGACGAGGGCCACGAACCAACCTGTCGGAGCTTGCGATCGAACTCGACGACCCGGCCAGGCGCGTCACCGTTGGCCGAGCCCATCTGGGTGATCAGAAAGCCGCCTTCTGGCAGTGGAAAGAAGTCGTCGGTGATGCTTGAGAACTTGTCGCTGGTGGAGAAAAGGAACCGCGGTTTGCGCGGATTTGACGTGTCGAAAAAGAAGATCCCAGGCTGGCCGCTCAGCACGCTCAGGAGTCCGCCGCATCCCAGGATCGAGCCGTCAACCGACAGGTGCATGTGATGGGGCTCGTTGAAGGTCGCCCCCGGTCCGGGCAGCGGCACCATATTGATGACCCGCCCGTAACCCGGAGAGTCTTCGTCGAAGTCGATCACAGCGAGGAAGTCGGCAATCTCGTGATCCACATGGCCAGCCCAGATGTACAGGTAGCTGGCATCCGAGCCTTGGCCATGTCCCGCCGCCAGTTCGCCTGCGGCGGCTCTAAGCCCGAAGAGCGGAAGCGTCGCGGTCGCCAGCACGAGCGCCAAGAAGAGCCAGTTTCGCATACCAGTTGTCCTGCAAAGATCACGAGTTGTACTAGCCGACGCTTCCGTTGCGCCCCGAGTTGTGAGGAACTCGTCGGGCATGCCAGGTATACACGTCGGGCGGACCAGCCGAGCACGACGTTGTTTCCGGGCAGCACGAGCCGGCACAGGGCGTATGTGCCCCTTTCCCTGGAAGCCGCTCCGCAATACGATGAAACTTTCCCCGGGTCCGGCGCAGACCGAACTCCGCCCCTTGGCACGGCGGGAATCGGCACCCTACTGCAGCGACCAATGCTTCGCAATCTGTTTCGTTGACCACCGTGGCGGACTTTCGTTGCTCCCGAAGCCTTCCGTCGGGGCGAGCAAGAGTTTTCTGCTCCTCTGCTATAGAATCATCTGAAAACGGCGCCGCCCGAGGGCCAAAAAAACTGAAGTTTTTTTCCAATGACGCAGCGAGATGAACAAAGTCCATCCGACGAGAAACAGCCAGCGGCCGAATTGTTGCCAGTTCTCTACGCGGAACTGCGTCGCCTGGCCGCAGCATTGACGTCCCGGTTGACCCCAGGTCAGACCCTCCAGCCGACCGCCCTGGTCCACGAAGCGTATCTTAGGTTGGTGCGGGACCAGGATCCCGGCTGGGAAGGCCGGCGCCACTTCTTCGGCGCCGCCGCGCGGGCAATGCGCGAGATCTTGATCGAGCAGGCGCGCACAAGGGGAGTCTCAAGCGAGGAGGGCAGGTCCACCGCCGCGAGCTGACCGAGGGTCTGGCTTGGATCGAGCCGCCGTCTGGCGATCTGCTTGCGCTGGACGAGGCGATCCAGCGGCTCCAGGCGGAAGACGCACAACTCGCGGAGATCGTCCAGCTCCGCTTTTACACCGGCTTGAGCGTTGAGGAAACGGCCAGTGTTGTCGGGGTATCGGTCAGCACATTGAAGCGCGATTGGCGCTGATGCGCGAGCCTGGTTGGCGCGTCGGCTGAGCGAAGGGACCACCGGATAATAGGCGACGGAGGCCGCCTCTGCGCGTCCGCAGCCCGGCTATTGGATCACTCCAATGTCACCGCAATCCTGTTGCCGAACTGTTGCCAGGTTCATAGCAATGCGGGGTACCGTCTTGAAGCGAGTCGTTAGCGTGCTGTGGCTGACGCCGGGGGTGCCACTCAGGTTGGGGCTGGCGCTGCCGTTGATACTGATCGCGCCCTTGGTCTTATCCACGTTCTCGAATGGCGTGGACCTCATCCAACAGGCTCACCACGTTGATGAGATCCACGCCCCTCACGATTACCGGGCCTTGGTCTACAGCAGATCCACTCGCTCCCCCGGCCGCCACCCGAGGATAATGTCCTGCGACAGATCGGCGAAGAACCAGTCCATCCCCGAGCCGCCTGTCAGCACATCGAACTCATCGTCGTCGAACACGGTCGCGTCCGGGCCGCTGACCGTCAGGAAAAAGTTGCCGTTGGCCCGCGGGCCGCTGCCGGTGCCGCGTAGGTTTGCCACCCGGTCGTTGTAACTCCGCCCCGACGTCCACTCGGCCGTGATGGCAGCCAACGCCATATCGTTGGCATCGAACGCCGTCGTGCCCGGGATCAGCAAGTCATCGCCACCGATGAGCAGATCGCGACCCTCACCTCCGATGAGGAGATCACGACCCCCGCCGCCGACGAGCAGGTCGTCGCCGGCACCGCCAAGCAACACGTTGTTGCCGCCGCCGCCGTTCAGCCGATCATTGCCGTCCTCGCCGTATAGCCAGGCTGGCAGCGAGAGGCCACTGGCCTCTTGGATGTCGTCGTCGCCCGCCCCGCCGTGAGCGATCAGCCGGCCGGTGGGGCTGAACGTGCCCGCCGCCACGTCGTTCACGGTGACCTTCACGGTGCTGCCCTTACCCCCGCCTGGGTTGAAGCGAATCGTGTCGTTGCCCGGGGTGCCCTGGACGACCAGGGTTCGCAAGCTGGGATCCAGCGCGTCGGTCTGCTGTGTCAGTACCGGGCCGTTCTCGAAGGCGATGGTGACAAGTTTGCTCCCGACGTCGTATTTCTGGTACGAGCCAGACTCGACGTTGACAGTGCCGCCGGCCGCGACGGCATCGACGCCACGCTGGATGCTGCCGCTGGCCGGGGTCACGTAAACATTATTTGCGACGTAAGTCACCAGCCCGCCGCCATGCAGGTTCAGGGCGTCGAAGATCTCATCCTTGATTCCATACGGCGAGGTGATGGCGACGCCGTCTGCCTGGAAGGTGTTGCCGATGGCGGAGACTGCGGCCGAACCGGCGTTGTGGATGAGCTCGCCACGGCCGTGGGTGTCGAAGACGTTGCCGCCGGGGCTGGCCGCGGTGCCCAGGTCCACCGTGCCGCCGGTGATCCAGAGGGCCGCCTGGTTGGCCGTGGTGCTCTCTTCGATGACGACGTTTCGTAGCGTCAGGTTGCCGCCGGAGACCTGGAGGGTCGGCGCATCCGTGGCAGTAACCAGGGTTATGTTGCTGAGGATCACGTTACCGCTGGTTACCACAAACGCCGGGGAATGGCCGACGATTGTGGTCGTTCCACCGCTGCCGTTGATGACCAGGGTCGTGCCGGCGGGCGGGTGGGTTGTCGTATCGTTGTAGCTGCCGCTGCCCAGGTTCAAGGTGAGAGTCGTTGGCGTGGCCTGGGCGGACAGACCGTTGAGCGCGGTCGTCACGCTCTGGGCCTGCGCGTCCGTGGTGGCCTGGAAAGTGAATGAGCCCTGCTGATTGATCACCGTCTGCAGGTTGGCGCTGGTCACGGCCAGGACCGTGACCGTAGAGGAGATGCTGCCCCTGCCATTATCCTTGTCAGTGGCGCTCAGAGTAACGGTGAAGGTGCCGGCTTTGGTAAATGGGTGGCTGAGGCTGACACCGCTGCCGTTGCCCGCGGTTGCGGCGACGGTCTGAATTGGTGTGCCATCACCCCAGTTGATGCTGTAAGCGAAGCCGGCGGCCTGATCGAGGGTTGACGGGTCAGTCGCAAAAGCGGTGTAGGTAAGGACCTGAGTGGCCAGCCCGGTTGTGAACCCGCTGAGCGCCGGCGTCGGGGCGACATTGGCCACGGCGACCGGCGGGACTTTGCCCTTGCTGCTGGAATTGACGATCGTTTGGATCTCGGCCTGGCTCAACGCGCGGCCGTAGATAGACGGCTCGTCGATGAGACCCTGGAAGCCGTAATTGAGCCCGGGATCGGAAAGGCCGATGGTCAGCGGAACGCTATTGGCCACCATGGGGCCGCTGGTGGTACGGCTCGCGACCAGTTGCCCATTGAGGTAGAGCTGCATCACCCCCGCCGTGGTGTCGATGACCGCCGCGACGTGGCTGAATTGGCCGACCGGGACGAGGTTTGGCGCGGTCTCGAGGATGACATTGGTTCCGGCGGCATTGAAATACGACAGGTGGAGGGCCCCAGTCGACTTTACGAAGAAGCCGTAGTCTCGCGTTGTGCCGCTGCTCTTGGCGATGATCGCCCCATAGCTGTTGTTGAAGGCCAGGGTGGAGGGCTTGACCCAGGCCTCAAGCGTAACCGCGGTCGTGAGGTTCAGTTTCGGGGCGCTGGCGACGGTTACCTGGTCGGTGCCGTTGAAGTTGAAGGCTTGCCCCACCTCGCCCGTGGCAAAGGTCACGCCGCTCCCCAGAGTGCCGTTGTCGACGCCGAGGACATCGTTCGCATTGCCTTGTCCCGGCCACCAACCGATGATTCCCGATGGGGCGGCGATCCGGCTGGCGGTGCCGCCGTCCTTGTCAGTAACGGTCAAGCTGACGCCGTACGCGCCGTTGTCGGGCGGCGTGAAGCTGGCCTGGGCGCCGTTCAGCGTGGTCAAGGTGGTGCCGTCGGGCCGGGCGATGGTCCAGGTGTAGGTGAGCGTGTCGAGAACGCCGGGGTCGGTGGCCGCGGCGCTAAGGTTCACCGGGCTGCCCTCGTTCCCGCTGGCCGGGACCGTGAACGCGGTGATTGTCGGCGCGACGTTCAGGACATTCAGGGTGAAACTGGTCGTGGCCGTCAGGCCGCCCGCGTCAGTGGCCGTGATGATCACGGTCGGGCTGGCGGGGCCGTCGGGCGGTGTGTAGGTCCAGGTCCAGTTGCCGTTCGTGTTGTTCTGGGTCACCGCGCCCACCGAAGCGGTTAGCGTCACAGTGCCCCTGCCCTCGGGGTCGGCGAACGTGCCCCTGTTCGTGGTAGACGTGCCTTCGTTAACGGTCAGGGCGGCCACGTTCGTGGCTACGGTCGGGGGCTCGTTGACGTTGCTGATGCTGATGGTGAAGACCTTCTCGGTCGAGAGGCCGCCTTGGTCAGTGCTCCGGACGCGGATCGAGTACGACGACTTCGTCTCGAAGTCGAAGCTGGCGGCCGTCTTTAGCTGGTCGCCGACGATCGTGAACGCTCCGTTGTCGGCGCTGCCCGTGCCGCCGACGAGGGTGTAGGTAAAGGTGTTGTTTCTGTCGGGGTCGGTCGTGCTGAAGGTGCCGACGGCGGTGCCGGACGGCTGGTTCTCCGGCACGGTGTTGGCCGACAGCGCGATATCCGTCGGCGCAGAGTTCGAGGTGTTCAACAGCACACTGAGGGTGGAGTCGTTGGCGTTGGCCACCGCCAGGTCCTGCCGGCCGTCGCCATCGAAGTCCCCCACCGCCACGGACGAAGGCCCACCCCCGGCGGCGAAGTTGACGGCGGGGTTGAATGAGCCGGTGCCGGTGCCCACGAGCACGCTGATGTTGGAGTCGCTGCCATTGGCCACGACCAGGTCCTGCCGGCCGTCGCCATCGAAGTCCGCCACCGCCACGGAGGAGGGCTTGGACCCGGTCGCGAAGTTGACGGCGTTCTGGAAGGTGCCGTCGCCGTTGCCCAGCAGCACGCTGACGTTGGAGTTGCCGAGATTGGCGGTGGCGAGGTCTGGCTTGCCGTCACCATTAAAATCCCCCACAGCTACGGAGGAAGGCTCGCTCCCGGTAGCGAAGTTGACGGCGCCCTGGAAGGTGCCGTCGCCGTTGCCCAAAAGCACGCTGACGTTCGAGCCGGAGAAATAGCCCAGGGCAAGATCCTGCCGGCTGTCGTGATTAAAGTCCCCCACCGCCACGGAGGAAGGAAAGAGCCCGGCAGCGAAGTTGAGGGCGGGGTTAAAGGTGCCGGTGCCGGTGCCCAAGAGCACGCTCCCGTTTGAGTTGCCGGAATTGGCCGTCGCAAGGTCCTCTAGGCCGTCGCCGTTAAAGTCCCCCACCGCCACGGAGTGAGGTCCGTGCCCGACAGTGAAGTTGACGGCGTTCTGGAAAGTACCGTCGCCGTTGCCCAGCAGAACGCTGACGTTGACGCTGTTGTCGGAGAGGTCGGAGTCGGCCGTTACCAGGTCCTCCACGCCGTCGCCATTAAAGTCCCCGACCGCAACGGAATTAGGACCGCTTCCGACGGCCCCGACGGGATACAGGACGGCGGGGTTGAAGGAGCCGGTGCCGGTGCCCAAGAGCACACTGACGTTCAAGCTGTCGGAGTTGGCCGTGACGAGGTCTGGCTGGCCGTCGTGGTTGAAGTCGCCCACCGCCACGGAGCTAACATGGCCACCGGCGGCGAAGTTGACAGCAGGAGCGAAGTTGACGCTGAGCAGCGTCCTGTCCTCGAGCGCCTCCAGCGACTGCCGGCACCAGGCCGGCGTCTTGCGAAGGGTGCGGCGCTGCGTGCGAATCGGTCGCGGATCGAGATACGAGTGGCCATGGGAATTCTCCTCCCGGAGAGGGTTGATCTGCGATACAATGGGAGGACAACGATCCGTGCGCAGACCGAGCGCCGGGCGCTGTCGGGCCGGTGAGGGGGTAGCTTGGCGGCACTACCTCACCGGCCGCGTTTTCAATGCCTGAATAGCTTACTTTCTCCGACCGAAGTGACGTTGCGGGTGCGGCTCAGTCAGGCCCTTCGAAACTAGTTGCCGGCAACGTCCTTCCAGAATTCGGTGGCGCTTATCGTTGATGAACTTAAGCACCGAGAGTGAGTCTGTTTCGATGACTCCTGTGGCGGACTTTCGTGTTTCCGGGAGTCGTTCGTGTCATGGCGAACTAGAGATTACTTTCTCCCGCTAGAGGATCATCTGAAAACGGCGCCATGAGAGGGCCAAGAGACTTTAAGTTTTTTTCCAATGACGCGGCGAGAGAATCCATGACTGAGCAGCATCGCCTGCGCGTGAGGACCCTGTTCGCTCAGGCGGCCGACCTGCCCCGTCAAGAACGCGGCGCCTTCCTGGACGCCGCCTGTCGCGGCGAAGCCGACCTCCGCGCTGAAGTCGAAAGCTTGCTGGCTTACGACTCTGGCTTCGGAATCGGAGACACGACGACGACGGCTTCCTGAAGAGCCCGCTGGTCCGCGCGCCCGAGGGAACGCTGCCCGGTTCTTCGTTACGGCCGCTCTAGGACGAGCCTGGCCTGCCGGTTCACATCGGCCGCTATCGCATCCTCCGCCGGCACGGCGAAGGGGGCATGGGCACCGTCTACGAGGCCGAACAGGACAACCCGCGCCGCACCGTCGCCCTCAAGGTGATCCGCCCCGGACTCGTCTCACCCGAGCTCGTCAAGCGCTTCAGCCACGAAGCACAAATCCTGGCCCGGCTCCAGCATTCCGGTATCGCTCAGGTCTATGAAGCGGGGATGGGTGAAGACGGCCAGCCGTTCTTCGCCATGGAGTTCATCCGCGGGATGCCCCTGGACGAGTACGCCCGCAGTCGCGGTCTCGACGCGGCAGCGCGCCTCGAACTGCTGGCCAGGGTGTGCGACGCGGTGCAACACGCCCACGACAAGGGCGTCATTCATCGCGACCTCAAGCCCGGCAACATCCTGGTCGATGAGATCCGGCCAGCCCAAGGTGCTCGACTTCGGCGTTGCCCATGTCACCGCCGCCGACCTTCTGACGACCGCGAGCCGAACCCAGACCGGCCAACTGCTCGGCACCTTGAGCTACATGAGCCCGGAACAGATCGCCGCCGACCCAGCCGGGCTCGACGGGCGCTCGGATGTGTACACCCTGGGCGTCATTCTCTTCGAGCTCCTGGCGCACCGGCTGCCGTACCAACTCGAGCAGCTTCCGGTGCACGAGGTCGCACGGGTGATCCGAGCAGCAGGAACCATCGCGGCTGGGCTCGATCGACACGCTTTACCGCGGCGACGTCGAGATCATCGTCGGCTAAGGCGCTGGAGAAAGACAAGACGCGGCGCTACGCCTCGGCGGGGGATCTGGCGTCGGACATCAGGCGCTACTTGCGGGGGGAAGCGATCCTGGCCCGGCCCGCGTCGGCGCTGTATCAGCTCCGCAAGTTCGCTCGGCGGCACAGGGCGCTGGTGGCCGGGGCGTCGGGCATCTTCGCGGCGCTTCTCGTGGGAACCGTCGTTTCGATCGTCTTTGCCTTGCGCGCCGCGGAGAACGCTCGGGTGGCGGATGAGAACGCTCGGGTGGCGAACGAACGGGAGCGTGTCGCCACCTATCAGAGCTACCGGGCCCGGATCGCGGCCGCGGTTGCCGCACTTTCGCATCACGACGTTGCCGATGCCGCCCGCCAGCTCGACGCGGCCCCGGAGGCTTTGCGCGGCTGGGAATGGCGGCACCTGCGCACCCGGCTCGACGACAGCACGACCGTGTTCCCGGCAGCCGCCGGAGAATATCCAGTTCCTGATCCGTGATCCGAAGGGCATCCGGATCGCCACGCTGACGCGTGACCAGTCTGCGCCTCACCGACCTGGAAGGTAATGAACTCTTGACCCGCTCGTTCCCGCCCGAGACCAATCTGATTGATTGCTCGCCCTGATGCCGACGCGGCACGGACTCAGGCTCGTGGGCGGGGACTGGCGAGAGCGTAGCCCGTAACCCGGCTCTCGCACAGTCTCCAGACAAGACCACAAACATCGTGAATCTCCTGGACGACGAAGGGCGCGTCCAAACGCGACTGAAAGGCCCTCCGGGAGCGGCAAGCCGATCTGGTGGCTGTCAGCCCGGACGGTTCGCGGCTGGCAGTGATCTGGGCTGGACCCAAAGAATGGGGCTTCACGCTGTACGACCCGGATTCGGGCAAACCAGCGGCGACCTCTACCCAGGACATCGGTTTCACCTGGGCCTTGGTTTTCAGCCCGGACGGCACGCGCCTCGCCACCGCCGGCGAAGATGGGCTGACACGTCTGTGGGACACCTCCACCGGCAAGATGACCGCCCAATGTCGAGGGCACACGCGCAAGGTGCTCAGCGTCGCGTTCCGCCCGGATGGCCGGCGCCTCGTGACGACCTCGGCGGATGGGACCGTCCGCCAGTGGGATTCCACGACGGGCCGGGAGGTCGAGCCGCCCTACGATCGTCACATCGGGGAAGTCGTGACGGCGGCGTACAGCCCCGACGGACTGTGGGTCGCCTCGGGAGGCACGGACCGGACCGTCCGGGTCTGGGGAGCGGCGAACCGGCAAGACGTCGCGGTCCTTCACGGCCACACCGGGGTCGGTCAGCGACCTGGCGTTCACCGCGGACGGCCGCCGGCTGGCTTCGGCGAGTCAGTTCGGGAAGGCTCCGACTACGCGGGCGATGGCACGGTGCGGCTCTGGGAGGTCGGCCAGCAGGCGGGCGCGTCCGTGCTGCGCGGCCACACCAGCTACGTCTATCCGGTGGCGTACAGCCCGGACGGACAATGGATCGCCTCGGGAAGCTGGGACAACACCGTGCGCTTGTGGGACGCAGTGACTGGGGAGAGCTGCGCGATCCTGCCGCATCCGGGGTCTGTGCGTGCGCTGGCCTTCAGCCCGGACAGCTCGTGGTTGGTCTCCGGATGTCGATCCGGACGAATCGTTGCAGATCTGGAACGTCGCGACCGCCCAGCTCGAGAAGAAGTTCAAGGGGCCCGGAAGCGTCGTTGTTCAGGCAATCGCGGTGAGCCCGGACGGAGCCCGCATCGCGGCTGCGGACGCCGACGGAAACGCGAGCATCATCGAAGCCGCGACCGGCGCGGAAGTCCACTCGTTTCGGATGGCCGTCGGCATCGGCGACAAGAAGTCGCTGGCCTACAGTCCAGACGGACGACTCCTGGCGGGTACGGGTGAAGACGGCACGCAGATTGATATCTGGGACACGCGAACGTACCGTCGATCGGCCCGGTTGACGGGTCATACGGGCGCGGTTTACTCCGTCGCCTTCAGCGGCGATGGGCGCCTGCTGGCCTCCGCCAGCGCGATCGCACCGTCCGCGTTTGGGATGTGGCCGCGGCGAAATGCGTCGCCGTCTTGACCGGGCACACCGACGAGGTGTTCTCGGCGGTCTTCCATCCGGACGGCAAGCGGCTGGCGTCAGCCGGCCGCGACCGGGCCATCTGGCTGTGGGACCTGGCGACCGGCCAGGAGGTCGCCCGGCTGGAGGGACACACCAACTACGTCTTCTCGCTGGCGTTCAGCCCGGACGGCACGAGCCTGGTGTCCGGTTCCGGCGACGGTACGGTCCGGATCTGGGACACCGAGCCGCCGGCGCGGCGCCATCAAGCCCGTCGCGAGGCCGAGGCCCTGCGGCCCGAGGCCGAGCGCCTGGTCGCGCACCTTTTCGCCGAGCTACGTCGAGCCTGCCGATGTCGTTGCCCGTTTGCGGGCCGACGCGACCCTGAGTGACCCGACTGCGCCACGCGGCCGTGCGGGCGGTGATGCGCCGGGGGCAGCGAGCACCCCCATAAGCGCGCCGCCTTGACCCCAGGGCAACTAGGGCCTTGATCCTTCGGCGCCGATGTGGTGCAATCCCGCGGCGTCAATTTTCGGGCAAAAGGATCATTTGTGTTAAGGAAAGTAATGAAACATAAGTTTCTGTCCACTGGTATCGTGATCGTGGTGCTGACCTCCGGACTGCGAACCGAAGCCGGCACGGTACAGTTTGAATTCAGCGGGGCGGGCGTCAGCGGCTCTGGCTTAATAACTTACGAGCCGGACACGGTTGTCGGTGATCCCACAGGGGCCTTTACGATTACCAAAATTGGCGGGACCTTTTCGGACTCGAATATCGGCCTTGCCGACACGGCGATCGCCGGATTGGTGCCGATCGACCCTGTCAGTCCCCCCAAGGGCGCGCCCTTTCCCGTGAGCCTGAGTTTCTTTACCGTGGTTAATCCCCCACCTGGCGACGCGGCCATTTCGTACGACAATCTGTTTTACCCGGGTGGTTCTCCGAACACATGTCCTGGATACCCGGGACTTGGGGGATACCTGGACATTTATGGGTTTATGTTCACCCTCAAAAATGGAGACGTCGTAGACTTTTGGAGCAACGGGGCGATCCCAGGTGTGGCTCCGCTCGATTACGGTGTAGCCGTTGTGAATTCATCGGACAGCGTGGTCGATTTTCAAGCCGGCGGCTTGTCGATGGCAGTTCCCGAGCCCGGCTCTCTTGGTTTGCTCGCCATCGGACTGCTCGGCGCGTTGGTGTGTCGGAGGAGGTTCGCCGCTTCGTCCGTCACGGTCGCATTGATGAGTTGACCACGACAGATGGCCATGGGCTCTCGGCCGTCGCCGCGTGGATGGCGAGAGAGCCAAGGAATGGGAGCTGGGCGGCGATTCCGCTGATTGCGTTAACGTGAGCGTCGAAATGGTGAAGTCACCTCGAGCGATGGCGCCCGGTCGGCCGGAGACTCTCTGGAGCCGCGCTGCCCCGCGCACTCCAACTTGCGTTTAGTCGACACACAAAACGGAGCTGCTACGGTCAGGCATAGATCAGCCGGCCGCGCGGCTCAGGCACCGGTCGGCCCAGCTCGCGCACCGTCTCGATCCATTCTAGGATGACCCCCTCAACGTTTATAAGCGCATCCTGATACGTTGCGCCATCGGCCGCACAGCCGGGTAGCGCCGGTACCTCGGCTATAAATGCCTGGTCCTCTTTACTCCAATACAAGCGCACGGGATATCCAGTGCGTGGATTTCGGTCCTCCTTTTGCGGTTCAGGGATTCCCGCTTAAAATGCACCGCGGAGGCAGGCGGTCGCTCTCGAAGAAAGGCGGCCGTTGAAGCGACGATCAGGGCTGATCGACACAACGAACGAGACCATTCAGCCTGCGTCGATCATTCTTAAACTCCTGAACATCCAACAAGCTCCGCCCAACATATTGGGCGAGCAGTTGGCCGAGGTCCGATGCGGGAAACGCAAGCCGGTAATAGACCCAGGTGGCCCGCCGCCGGTTGAGGGCGAGTCCGGCCTGGCGCAGAATCGTCAGATGGCGGGAGACGGTGGATTGCGGCAATTCGAGAGCCTCGTGCAGGTGGCAAACGCACACTTCTGGCTCAGATAAGTGATCATCGTGCTGTGCCGGTGAAATTGCACTGCGGCACCCTCTTGACAGTAGCAGAACGACTGCCTATATTCGCTTATGCGGATGAAGAAGTTAACGTCGCAACCTCTGGACGTTTCAATCGAATTGTTCAAAGCATTCGCCGACCCGGTGCGGCTGCGGCTGCTGAACCTCCTGGCGGACGGCGAGGTTTGCGTCTGTCACCTGCACGAAGCGCTGGAATTGCCGCAATCGACGGTTTCCCGCCATCTGGCATATCTTCGCAAGCGGGGATTGGTGGTTGACCGCAGGGAAGGGCTGTGGGTGCATTACCGCCTGGCAAGTCCAAAAGGTGAGCTGCACCGAAACTTGATGGGTTGCCTTGGCGCATGTTCCCGGGAAATCGAGGAGTTGATGGGGGACCGGCAACGACTCGAACACCGCACCTGCTGCGGCGAATAGGGCGTTTTTTTTCTCAGAATATATTCGCTTAAGCGGATAATAAGAGAAAGGATCAGACGATGGAAAGTACGCAGATCAAGGCGGCGGTGATGGAGCAGTATGGCAAAGTCGCCAAGGGAGAAGCCACCTGTGGTTCGTTGTGCGGCTGCACCGACAACGCGGAGGGGCTGGCCATCACCTTCGGCTATTCCGCCGCCGAGCTGGCGACGTTGCCGGCGGGGGCGAATCTCGGCCTTTCCTGCGGCAATCCGCAGGCGGTCGCGGCAATGAAGCCGGGCGAAACCGTACTCGACCTGGGCAGCGGGGCAGGTTTCGACTGCTTCCTGGCCGCCCGCCAGGTAGGCCCCTCCGGACGGGTCATTGGCGTGGACATGACCGACGCCATGCTGGAGAAGGCCCGTGCCAACGCGGACAAGTCAGGCCTGGGCAACGTCGAATTCCGCAAGGGCGAAATCGAGGCCTTGCCGGTCAAGGATAGTTCGATTGATGTGACGATCAGCAATTGTGTGCTTAATCTGGTTCCGGACAAGGATCAGGCCTTCCGCGAGATTTATCGGGTGCTCAAGCCCGGTGGGCGCCTGGCCGTTTCGGACATGGCGTGGGAAAGCGAGCCGGCGGCATCGCTGCGAAAGGACATGGAGGCGCTCGTGGGCTGCATTGGCGGGGCGTTGGTAGTGGATGACTACGTGACGCGGCTCAAGCGGGCGGGTTTTGCCCGCATCGAGGTCGAGAAGCATGCGGAAGCGGCCAGGAAGATGGTCGAGGTGTCGGGGTGCGTGCCACCGCCCGGCATCGAGGGATTGCTTAGCGTCAATATCACGGCCACCAAATGAGGAGCAAGATTCATGATGCCTGTTTCTCTCATCGCGGCGTTCGCATTGACGGCCGGTCCGGCACCCAGCGGCGATATTGGTCCGCTGGTGCGTGCCCTTTGGCTGGTCCAGCGATACGGCACGGCCGAGGCCGTCGATCCGGCCGCCGATCAGCGGGTCAAGGGGGTGCTGTTCAAGGCCCTGGGCAAGGAAGGAGAGCTGACTCTCGCGGAATTGAGAGGACTTATGGACGCGGACACGTTTAAGAAGCTGGCTGGGTCGGATGACCGGATTGATGCGGCGGAACTGCGGTCGGCGGCCGCGGCCGCCATGCCGGAAAGCCGCACCCGGCTGCTGCCCAAAATCCGCGCATATGCGGAGTGCCTGACCACCTCCTACGACATGATCGACGAACCGCACCGGCTTGCCGGCCGCAAGCTGGCGGAATGGATCGCCCAAAATTATCGGCCCGGCCAGAAGCTGCATGTCACCGCTGTCTGCACCGGCAATTCCCGCCGGAGCATGCTCGGGGCGACGATGGGCAATATCGCCGCCGCCTACTACGGGATGCCGGAGTTGTGCTTTCATAGCGGCGGCACGGCCCCGACCGCATTTAACAGCCGCACGGTGGCGGCCCTGCGTGACATCGGCGTCGAGATCGAGCCGGCGGGCAAGGAAGCAGCGCGGGGGGAGCCGGCGACGAAGAACCCGATGTACCGCGTCCGCTGGGGTGCGCCGGACAGCAGTGACGGTGCGGCGTTCGAGACGGTAGAGTTTTCCAAGAAATTCGACGATCCGTCCAATCCGCAGGACGGCTTTGCCGCCCTGATGGTCTGTGGTGAAGCCGATGCCGCTTGTCCCTTCGTGAAGGGTGCGTCCGTGCGGATTTCGATGCCGTATCTCGACCCGAAGATTTACGACGGTTCCGCGTTTGAGGCGGCCAAGTACGCCGAGCGACGCGACGATATGGGCCGGCTGATGCTGGCGGTGCTCATGCAGGCCCGCCAACGGCTGACAGCCGGGGCCGCGCAGGCTGGAAAGGGCAATTAAGCACATGGAAGCGACGCCGGCCAAGCGCCTGTCGTGCCTCGATAGGTATCTGACGGTCTGGATTCTGCTGGCGATGCTGCTCGGCATCGGGCTGGGCAGATGGATGCCCGGCCTGGCCGAGGGCATTACCCGGCTATCGGTGGGCACCACGTCGATTCCGATCGCGGTGGGACTGATCGTGATTGCGTGTTTGTTTACCTCGGCATCCCGTTCTTCGCGGGCATGCTGACGCGACTGGTGCTGCTCAAGGCCAAGGGGCAGCGGTGGTATTACACGCGGTTCATCCCGCGAATCAGCCCGCTGACGCTGATTGCCCTGCTGTTTACCATCGTCGTGATGTTCTCGCTCAAGGGAGACGTCATCGTCCGCACCCCGCTGGACGTGCTGCGGATCGCGGTGCCGCTGCTGATTTATTTCGTGGCGATGTTCCTGGTGTCGTTCTTCATGGGCTGGCGCCTGGGTGCCGATTACGCGAAGACGGCGACGCTCGCTTTCACGGCGGCCAGCAATAATTTCGAGCTGGCCATCGCCGTGGCGGTGGCGGTGTTCGGTATCAACTCGGGGGCCGCGTTTGCGGCGGTGATCGGACCTTTGGTCGAGGTGCCGGTGCTGATCGGCCTGGTCAACGTCGCTTTTTTCTTTCAGCGGCGGTATTTCGGGGCTGCAAGGTCGACGGTACTCGAGGTCGATCCAGTTTAGCTTCCGGCGACGTAGGCGATGGGGTTCCGTTTGCGGTCGTATCTCCTCGCCGTGGCGATCGCGGGCATGCTGCTAGCATCCTGGATGACGCTCACTCAGGGTGAAGCTAGCCTTTCAGTGAAACTCACGCAATCGGATTGTCCTGCCGTTTGCAGTCCGGCGGCTTGGGCCAGTTCTTCGCCTTGGCGTTCGCTGGAAGAAGAATGACACGGGCTGCAGGCGCACAGTGGTCGCCAGACCCGCCGCGGTCGAAGATCTAACATTCTCCTTCGGCGCCGGACAAATTACCGAGACCAAGCACCTCTCGTCGGTCGGAAGCGGCTCGCAATTAACGGGCCAGGGTTGCCAACATCATGCGCCGAGTGGGAATACCCTGGCGATGCCTGCCGACGGCGGGCCGTTCGGCCTCGGCCGATTCTCTCATAAGGTCGCTGCCCACTGGCGGAATGCCGGCAACACCTCTACGGTATCGAAATACCGGGGCGCAGCGGGGCGCGGTCGCGCCTCCCGCCGTGGCGGGGCCATCGGAGAGGATCGCCGCCATGTTTCGATCACTTGCCTTCGTCGCTTCCACAATACCCCTCATCGCCTGCGCATCGCCCGTACGAGGCGCGGAGCGTCCGAACATCCTTTGGCTAGTCGCCGAGGACTTCGGGCCTGAACTCGCCTGTTACGGGACCGCGCAGGTCTCAAGCCCGAATCTCGACCGGCTGGCCGCGCCGGGGTGCGCTTCACTCGCGCTTACACCACGGCGCCGGTCTGCTCGGCCAGTCGATCGGCCTTCATGACGGGCATGTACCAGACCACCATCGGCGCCCACAACCACCGCTCGCACCGAGACGACGGCTATCGGCTCACGGCCGGCGTGCGATTGATCACCGATCGGATGCGCGAATGCGGGCTACGTCACGGCAAATATCCGCCAATTCCCCGCCTCCGTCGGGTTCGCGGGGACCGGCAAGACCGACTGGAATTTCACGACGGACGACAATGCATTCGATTACGACCGCTGGGACGACCTGAAGGCTCACCGGCCCTTCTTCGCCCAGGTGAACTTCCAGGAGACGCACCGGGCCTTCCACGCCCCCAAGAGAGCCGACCCCGCCAAGGTGGTCATTCCGCCCTATTATCCCGACCACCCGGTTACCCGGCAGGATTGGGCGCAATACCTGGACTCGGCCAGCGAGCTTGACCGCAAAGTCGGCCGAATCCTCGGGCAACTCGAGGCCGACGGCCTGGCAGACACGACGATCGTCGTCTTCATGGGCGACCACGGCCAGGCCCACGTGCGAGGAAAGCAATTCTGCTACGAGGAAGGTCTACACATCCCGCTTATCATCGCCTGGCCGAAGCGCATACCGGCACCCGCGGGTGTCCGTCCCGGTACGGTCGACGACCGCCTGGTGGAAGCGATCGACCTCGCCCCGACCTTCCTGAGCATCGCAGGCCTCCCCAAGCCGGAGAGGATGCAGGGGCGGATCCTGTTCGGGGACCGCGCCGAACCGGCCCGCGAGTACGCCTTCGGCGCCCGCGACCGATGCGACGAGACGGTCTTTCGCCTCCGAACGGTGCCGCGATTCCCGTTACCGGTATATCCGCAACTTCACGCCCGACCGGCCGTTCCTTCAGGCCAACGAATACAAGGAGCACAGCTACCCGGTCTGGAACCTGCTCAAGGACCTTGACGCCAAGGGCCAGCTCACGCCGACCCAGAAGTTGCTCACGGCGGCGACGATGCCGCCCGAGGAACTGTACGACCTCGATACCGACCCCTACGAGATCCATAATATCGCCACGTCCGAAGATCAGAAGCACAGGGCGACACTCCAGCGGCTCCGGGGAGTACTCGCACGCTGGATCGAGACGACGGACGACCAGGGGAGATTCCCCGAACCGGCCGAGGTCGTCGCGGCCAGGGGGGCGACCCGGCCGGGGTCCGACCCCAACGCAGGCTACACCCTCCAAGAAGGCTGCGAACGAGAGACACGCCACGAGCCCCGAGACGCGGCACTAAAAGCCATACCGTCACGGTTCGGCCTGATCGCCGGCAGCGGCCTTTCTGTAGGCCGCCGGCTCTCGACGCAGACACATCATCAAAAGACATCTCGCATGACGCTTTCGCTTGAAGAACTGATCGGCCGCCTGGCACGCCGAACCCGCGGCCCTGGGTCGCGTTGACGGGGCGAATTGTTCAACTTCTCCCGTCAAGTGATCCCCCACACGCGACGATCGTCCCGATGAGCTCGGTCCCAGAGCGCAGTGCAGCTTCGAGAGCCAATGTCCTGACAAATTCCTCTTACGTTGTCGACGACCGCGTGCTGGGCGAGCGCTCGATCGCTCTGCCCAGATCGTGCCGGGGCACGTTGCGGCCGAGCCCGATCTGCTATGATGGAGCTCGAGCGGGGGACAGACGGGTTGGGGCAATTCCCGTCTCAACTGGGGCAGGTTCGGAAGCGGGGGCGAGCATGGGGCCGCGCTGGGGGTTCGGGCCGGTCTTCGCCAATGAATGGCTTACGACCTCGCGCCGCTGGCAGGTCTACGCCGGGCGCGCCCTTTTCGTCGGGGTGCTGCTGGTGGGCCTCTGGAGCGTCTGGGTATCACGAACCTCAGGGCAGACGGTTCCGACGATCCACCTCTGGGCGGAGATCGGGGAGGGCTTCTTCAACGCGATCGTCTTCACGCAGCTCAGCCTCGTCCTCCTGGCCGCGCCCGCGGCAACGGCCGGAACGATCTGCCAGGACCGCTCCAGCGGCAGGCTGGCGCAGCTATTGGCCACCGACCTTTCTGATGCCGAGATCGTGCTGGGCAAGCTGGGGGCGCGGCTGGTGCCCGTTGTGGGATTGGTCGCCTGTGCGCTGCCGGCGCTGGCGATCTGCGTTCTCATGGGCGGCGTCGATCCGCTGGCGCTGGCCGGCGCGTTTCTGATCACCGTCTGCCTCGGGATCTTCGGCTGCGCACTGGCTTTGGCCTTCTCGGTCTGGGCCGCCAAGCCGTACGAGGCCATCCTGGCGACTTATGCGTTCTTCATGGTCTGGCTCTTGGCGATCCCGACCTGGGACAACCTCGGTCGTCACTGGGGCTTTCCTACGTCGCCGGACTGGTTGATCTGGTCCCATCCCTTTTACCTCGCCTTCGCGCCCTACGTGCAGCCGGGCAAGGTCGGCGTACTCGATTATCTCGCATTCGGGGCGGCCATGCTCATCAGCTCGTCGGCGCTTTTGGCGCTGGTCATCGGCAGGATGCGGGCCGTGATCGCCGCAGAAGGAGACCGCTCCGCCTCCCGGCTGGCCGTGCGCGGCGTCCTGGGCATGTCGATAGTCAGCCAGAGAACTGGCGGCCGGAGCGATCGGATGCTCGATCAGAGCCCCGTGCTCTGGTATGAAACCCAGCGCAAGCAGTACACGCCCTGGATCCGAGCCGTGCTCGGACTGTATTTTCTGCTTGCGATTCTCTTCACTGTGCTGGCCTTGTTGGACAGTTTGTGGATCGGCCGGATAAACCGTGGCTGGCTACCCGGTCAGGTCGCGGCGTTCCTGGTGGCTTGCGGGCTGCCGTTGTTGCTGGTGTCGGCGACCATGGCGGTCGTCGAAGAGCGGGGGCGGGGGAGCCTCGACATCCTGCTGGTGACGCCGGTCGCGACGCGGAGCATCGTGCTGGCCAAGTGGTGGGGCGCGTTCCGCGAGCTGCCACGGGTGCTCGTGCTGCCGCTCTTGGTCGCTGGCGTGGACGCGTGGATAAACGACACGTGGCCCCTGCTGGCCTTACTCGTTGCTTTCATCTGCGCTGATGCCGCCTTCTGGACCAGTGTCGGTCTGGCGCTCTCGACGTGGATTGCGCGGCTGGGACTGCGCTTTCGCCGTGGCGGTGGCTGCCTACGCCGTGGTCGGCCTCGGCTGGCCCGTGCTGGTCCGCACGCTCTTCGACGGACCGCTCGGAGTGGGCCTGGCGGCTATCAGCCCCTTCCACGGGTCGTATACCCTGATTGCCAGTCGCGCGTTTCCGAGATTCATCGATGACGCTTTCCTTTGGATTCCGTGCTGGATTGCCGGAGAAACGGTGATCGCCGCCGGGTTGCTGCTCGCGACGCTGGCGACATTTGACCGCTGCCTGGGGCGCATGAGGAGCTTCGGTCGAAAGCGCCCCTTAGGGGCGAGGGGAAGAATCGCGCGGTGGCCGCCTGGGATTTTTCCCCTCGATTTGGCCGTTAGCCGATCTCGATGATCCGCGCGCATTCCCGAAGCCAAATGCCATTCGATATGGCGGTGAAAGAACCACCGCACGGGGTTGTCGGCTACCCACTGAATGACAAGCTGCTCTGGCGGGCACTGTCACCGTATCTTTCAACGGCGGGTCCACGAAGTTCAAACCGCCAGGCTTGCCCAGGACGTGGAACGAATGGCCATGCAAGTGGAACGGGTGGTTTATCGCAGTTGGATTTTGGAAGACAACGCGGACCGGCTCACCCGGCGGATCACGATCGGGTCGAGGGTTGCCTCTCTTGAGCGACGGGTTTTCTACCCCGTTCAGCGTCTGCGGCTGTATCTAAGTTTGTGGGACGATCATTTCCTAAACGAGTCCGTGTCGCGTCAGGCCACCGGAGAAGAACGGGTTTTGGTGGAGACCGTCAAAGAGTTCGTGCATCGTTCATCGGAAGGGCCTTGCCCTCAAAGTTGATTGGGACCTAGGAAATCATGCCCTTCCGGGCCGTGCAGCCGGCCCAAGTTTGAACTCCCCCTCGAATGGGGCAGATTCTTCAAACGTGCGAGAGCGGGCACTTGTTCGCGCATTCTCAGATAACCGGGCAAGGCCTCTTTTTGCAGAGGATTTTTCGATGCCCCGCAGATACCATCCGAACCGACGATCGCGTTGCATGCGTCGGTCAGCCAACACCGAAACTGATTGAGCCATTGTGGCTTCGGGCGATCCGACGGGTGGCACGTAGTTGCTGGACACGTCTTTATCTGACAGCGATAAAGGCAAAAAGGCCTCGCTTGCGTAGATGGTGTTTGACAACACATCCATCACCGGCAAGGAGGCTCAAGGATGCGATGGTCTTTCTCGCCTGCGGGCCCGTCGCCTACTTCGCCGCTGAGAACAGCTTCTCATCACTCAGGGCTTTGCCCACGGCCTCTTTCAACGCGGGGCCTCGAAGGTCTCTGGCCAAAATCCGGCCGTTGGGACCGATCAGAAACGTCGCCGGAATTTCACGAATCGCGTATGTCTCGCCCACGTTCTGGAAATCCTTCGCGGGCAGCCGCGTACACTCCACGGAACCGGCCCGCCGAACACCTGTGTCCAGCTTAGCGCGTTCTCCTTGGTGTACTTCGCGGGAGCCTGGGCGGCCTCGTCGCACGACACGCCGACGAGCAAGAACCGGGATCGCCGCCGAAAGTCGCCTGGATGTCCTTCATCGCCGGCATCTCGGCGAGGCAAGGCTGGCACCACGTCGCCCAGAAGTCGAGCAAGACGAGCTTGCCCCGCTGCTCGCTC
The DNA here is from genome assembly GCA_963850935.1 of uncultured Isosphaeraceae bacterium. Taxonomy (GTDB): domain Bacteria; phylum Planctomycetota; class Planctomycetia; order Isosphaerales; family Isosphaeraceae; genus CAWFRS01. Next base: position 64,762 of record CAWKNT010000006.1, on the reverse strand, counting down.
AGCTTGAACTGGCCGCCGTCGAGCCGTGGCGCCGTGAAGTCGGGGGCGAGGTCGCCGACTCGCACATAAAGCCTGGCCTTCACGTCCCCGATATCGACCGGTTGGTCCTCCGGTCCTTCAGGCACGGTCACGGGGAGCGTCGCCTCACCCATCGTGGCGCGTGGGGGGCCCCAGGTCCTCGTGTCGGAAGGCAAACTCACGGGGATTCTTAACTCATAAGTACCCGGTGCCACGTCCTCGATGCGGAACCTGCCGTCTTCGTCGAACCCCGACGCGAACGTGATGCCAGGGCGTCGTGGCTTTAAGGCGCTCGGCTCTGGGCAGTTCGAGAACGGCTGGATCGTTGGTCCGCCAGTCGACGGGCTCGGGAGGAGTGCCGTCGAGCACCACCCGGCCGATCACTGGTCGACCCTTGCCGCCGAGTCGAACCTGGGTCGTCTGGCCTGGCTTCACCTCGACCGGCATCCTGCCCGCACCACTCGTTTCGCAAGGTCGTGACCAGAACGCGGGCGATGTGACCGGGGCCGGGAATCACCCGATCAATCGCGAACCGCCCCTGCGAATCGGCCGTGAAGTGATAGTCGTAACTCCGCATTCTGAAGGCATCACCGCGGTTCGAGGGCAACTCCGGCAAATAGACGACCGATTGGTAGGCAGCCGGCTTGCGGCCGATCCTCACCTCGCCTTCGATTCGTCCCCAGGGCTGCAAGACAAGCTTTCCGGTCTTCGCGAACTCATCAGATGTCGCGTCGGCGAACCCCGCATCTGCCGCGACGACGAGCAAGAACGCCCCCGTCGTTTCGGGAGCGTGAGCCGGCCGTCCGGTCCGGTGGTGGTCGTCTCGGCATTCGAGTTCTCCTGGACAACGCCGCCACGCACGAACGCGCGATTCTCCCGCGTGCCCAGAACAACCTGGACCCCCGCGGCGGGTCTGCCGTCGGGAAGGAGCACGACTCCGGAGATCCCGCGGCGGGCTTCAAGCGGAAGTCCTGGATCATCGCGCCTTCGTCCGAGCGGAAGGCGCGCGATTCGGCCGGCTCGTAGCCAGGCGCCTCGACGCGCACGTACGACTCCTTCCTCGCCATATCGAACTTCATCGAGTAACGACCGCCGGTGTATTCCACCGCGCCCATGCGCCACCACGTGATGCCCTGCCTGCCTTCGGGTTGGTCGAAGCCTTGGATCACGCGGAAACGGGGCACCGGCTTGCCGGTCACCGCATCGGTCACACTCCCCGAGATCACCAGCCCCGGGTCCAGCGTCACGACCTGCTCTTGATCCGAGGCGGTCAGGGATACGGGTTCCTTGCGCATATACCCATCTTTAAAGATATGGACGAGCATGGCGTCGCTCGGGGCACTTGTCCAGGTGAAGCGCCCTGCGGCATCGGTTTGAGCGTTCCAGGGGGAGCGCCATGGAACCACCATTTGAGCCCCGATCCTGAGCAACGAGTCGTGCCCGCGCCACGTACCGGCCTGCAAGTAGGCGCCGGCGACGGGCTTGCCGGCCCGGTCTACGACCCTGACACGGAGTGTGCTCGCCTTTCCCAGTCGGATGACAGGCGCCTCCACCTCTCCTCCCTTCGGGACGTTAACCTCCCGAAACTCGGGGCCGAACCCCTCGGCCTGCGCCGTGACGATCGCCGGACCCGGCTCACAACCCCGGAGGGTGTACTCCCCGAGTTCGTCGGTCGCCGCGGGCGTCCGCTCGTCCCGATATTCAATGCCTCCGGTGTCGACTTGAGCCCCCTTCACGGGCTTCCCTGATCCGTCGACCACGCGGCCCTTCACCGTGGCACCTTTCGAGAGGATCGTCCGCCACTCTCGCCCGCCGCCCGATGCACCTGGACGCCGTAGGTAGTCGGGATGGCGGACGTGCAGGCTCACGCCCGAGACGTTTGCCGGGGCATCGTCGATGTGCCAGCGCCCCTGCTCATCGGTCTTGGCGGTTCCCAGTTCATAGCCGTAGTGGGGTGCTTCGCCTTCCGTCGCCGTGGCCATCGCGGTCACACTGGCCTGCGCAATCGGCTTCCCGGCCTCGTCCTGCACCACGCCACTGATTGGCACGCCCAGTTCGAGCCGCGCTTCCTGCGACTCCGGCAACGAGATGGCATGATTGCGGTTGTCCCAATACAAGAACTGGCCCACGTACCCGGGTTTCTTCACGTTCAGACACAGGAAGCGAATGGTGATCCCCGCGGGCCATTCGATCGACGCCGTGCCCTCCTTGCCGGTCGTGACCGTTTCCTTACGAGGTTCGCCCTCACCTCGAATCTCGCAACTCACCGAGACCCCATCGAGCGGCTCACCGGTCTTTGCACTGAGCACGCGGAGGGAAAGACGATGACGCGAAGCGGGCTGCGTCGCGTCCTTGCCGGGATCGGCGTTCGCAACGCCTGGCTCCGCTTCGGTCGCCTTTCGCGCTGGGGGCTGATCCTGCGCGGGGCTGATCGGCGCTGTGATCCCGAAGCCGCCGATGAGAATGACGGCCGCACCCAAAGCGAGCAGAGCAGGCACGATGAGTCTCCAGGGAAGTGCGCTGCGGAAAACCCTGCGCTGGAGCGACTCGATCCGCAGGAAGACGTCGGGCGTGCCGGCCATCGCCAGCCCAGGGACGGGCGCCGGCCCGGCGACCTGGAGTGCCAGCCGGGCGAGCGTCCGGCCGTACGAGGCGACGTCGCCAACCAGGTCGGCCGCCAGGGCGTCACAGACGGCGTCGCACGCCGCCAAGTGCGCAGCGCGGATCCGCCAGGCCAAGGGATGGAACCAAAGGAGGATCGACCAGAAATGCAGGACCACGTTCCAGACCAGGTCGTGACGGCGCGCGTGGGCGAGCTCATGGGCGAGGATGGCCCGGAGATCCGCGCGGTTGGTCTCTTCGCAGTTCGCTTCCGGCAACAGAAGCCACGGTTGAAACAGGCCGGTCAGGCAGGGTGCGGGGACTTCCGCCGTCTGGACGACACGAACGGCCTGCCGGCAGCCGAGCGCCGCGGCGACGGCGCGGCACTCCTCGATGACCCTGGCTGGGACCTCCGTGGACCGTCGCACGATCCTCGACACGCGCCAGACGCAGAGCCCCAGCCGGACCGCCATCACGGCGACTCCGGGCAGCCAGATCGCCAGCAAACAGGACCCGAGGCTCGGCGCGGTCATGGCCGCTTTCCTCAGAGCGACTGCCGGCCCTCCGCTCGATCGCTTTGCACTCTCCGAACGTCGAGGCGGTCCGGCGGTGGGGGTCTGAAGGTCGGCAGACGGCGCTGGCCTCTCCAGCAAAACCGGCAGCGAGTCCGCCACCGGCACGACGCTTTCCGAAGAAGCCTCCTGGGACGACGATCGACTCCGCGAGGGCAAGCGCCAGGTGACGATCGGCGGCGCAGCGGTGAGTAGGACGATCGTCGCGAGACCCACCGCCGCCGACCGCCACAAGAGCACCCGCCAGCGTGGATTTCGTCCCGCGAGCGCCACGTGCACCCCCCACGCCAGGATGAGCAAGGCCGTCCAGCGCCCGGCCAGGCTGTATCCCCGAGGGACCTCCGCCAACCACAATACGACCGAAGATGTGTTCATTTCCGGCTCCTGCTACCTCGCGGCTTGGCGTCTGGGACTTGGTCGGCGAGTCGCTTCAGCTTGAGGAGGTCGTCCTCGCTGAGCTTCTCCGACTTGATGATGTTCAGGACGAGGGTCTGGATCGAGCCGCCGCAGTAGGCGTCGACGAATTCCCCGAGCATCGAACGGAATGCCGAGCGCGGTCGCGTCGCCGGCTTGTAATAGTACGCCTTCCCGACCTTCCGGCGCGTCACGTGACCCTTTTCGACCAGCGTCGTCAGGTAGAAACGCAGGGCCGGATTCTTGATCGGTTCGGGGAACCGCCCCTGGAGATCCGCGGGCTTCATCTCGCCATGCTCCCAGAGCAGGCGCATCACCTTCAGTTCCCCAGGCGTCATCGGCGGCATCAGCAGCGCTCCTCCCACGGTCAATGTGCAAATCGTACTGCACATGGAAGGCGAATGTCAAGCGGGATGTGCAGGACGACTTGCAGGTTCAGGAGCCGGCGGCGGAAGAAGGTTGTGATCACGACCCCGGTCTGCGCGTCCGGCGGTTCGGTGAGCGGCTCGGCTTCGTCGCGATCGGGTGTGTCGCCCGGGATGGGCATATAGCGTCGCAGGGCTTCGGCGGATGAGGCGGGCGCGCGGCCCGTCTCTCGCGTAAAGAGTGCCACGGCGACGTTCTCCTTGATCAGGCCCAACGACCGGCGATCGTTCTGGTCCGACGCTTCCAATTCGCCCATCCGCCAAGAAGGGCGGGGTGGAACAAGAGCCACTCGCTCCACCTGGCCAGCTGTTCTGATGACACGGCCCGCGCAGCCGGCGGCGTGGACGGATCCACTTGATAAATGCGCAACCGAGGCACCGCCAGCGGAGGCCGCTCGAAGGCCGGACGGTCGCACCAGGCCAAGTCATTTGCAGCCAAAAGACGGAGCACACGGCGACTGCGGTCGGGATCGCCCCGAAGAAACGCGTCCAGGCCCGCGACGAAGGAGGATACGTCGATAATCCCGACATCGGCGAGATGGTTGTCCCGCTCGGCAATTAACCACTCAGGGTATTTAAGCGACTCGTCGACGGCCCGATATTCACGTTTTTGGGGATGCGACAGGGGAGGCGTGAGGGCCTTGATGGCGGCCAGGTCGTCGAGGGCATGGCGCAAGAGCGGGATGTCTACGGAAGCGAACGAGTTGCGGTCGTCTCGGCCGTTCCAGATTACCACTGATCCTCGTCGTTTTTTCGAGGACAACCTATCATCAATTCCGCAAAGACCTCCGCGGCCGGTATCCCAAGAACGCATGGCCGAAATAGGCATTTACTGCTTGCGCGTCGAACAAGGGCAAGCCGAAATGACGCGGGCACGACGGGTTTGGAATCCAGCAGTTTCTGCCCGACCGACGGAGCCAGATTTACTCGATTTCGAGGACCAAATTCGGTCCGTCAAGTGTAATCCGAAATCGATTCAAAACATCTCGACCTAGCAAAATGTATGGTTCTTCAGCACTGGCCAACACCTTTATCACTTGGGTATGCGAACCACGAAGTTGGATCTGAACCAAAAAAGTCGGCATGGTTAACATGTGGCCGCCGAGGCCGAGCGCCTCGAATTCACCTAGCTGTTTTCAAGCTGCAGCTCCTTCACCACCTGCCACGGGATAGCGAAACATCAGCTGCCGTGTCGAGCTGAGCTGGAAATTCGACAAGAGGACGCTCCCGCGACTGGCCACCCACAGACGCGTAAGCGAATGGCGCACTGGAGGTATCACCTGACGGTTGTAGCGATAGCGGCTCATTTCACGGGCGCGGCTCCTTCCATCGCGGTCGACGGGCCGATGGGATTCGGGCTGGCGGTAGCGGCGAGTTGCTGACATGACCAAGATAAAGAGGTCCGTAACCAACGCGAGCATAGGCCTCCAGGGCAACCGCCACTTCGTCCGAGCCGCTTGCGACCGGCTTTCCGTCCTTGATCGCGACGTACTGGCCGTCGTAATTTGCTCGCAATTCCGGTAGCAGCGCTGGAACGCCCGCCGTTCACGTTGCCACGCCGTTTCGGGGAACGATAAGTGAAAGGTCCGGTGCGGGGTACTCGATCACGTCACTCATGTTTTTCCACCTATTCGGTCGGTAACCGGTCCTTTTGATAGCCTTCTCACACTCAGTATCCCAAGAAGGAAGGGCACGCGCTGCAGGGGGCGCGGTCGCCGGACCGCTGCGGTTGAACATCGACGATTCACCTTCGGCGTCGGACAAATTACCGAGCCCAAGCACGTCCCGTCGATCGGAAACGGCTCGCAATTAACGGGTTAAGAGTTGCCAAGATCATGCAGCGAGTGCGAACACACTGGCGATGCACCGCATGTCCTTTCCGCTCTTCCGAACTCAATGCGGCGATCGCCGCCCTCTAGGGGAGGATGTCGGACACCGCGAGACGTCCGACCTCCGTGCCATCGAGCACAACTGGCACGTCGTCCCCGGGCTGGTAAACCCGCGCGACCATACCCGTCGGAGTTCGGGTCGGTAAAGACCTCGATCTGGCGGTCGACCAGATTGACGATCCAGTAAACGGGAATGCGGCTGGCCGCGTAGGTATCCGCCAACTGGCGATCGGCCGCGAGGCTGCTGTCGGCGATCTCGACGAGCAGACCGACGTCTTGCGGGCCCGGATGTTGGCGTGAATAATCGCGCTCCGCCCCACGAACGACACAGTGGTCGGGCTCGGGCTCGCCGTCGGGAGGTAGCCTGACCGGACTGTCGGACCGCAGGTGCCACCCCGCCCGAATGACCCGTTCCAAGGCTTTCCTGCAAAGCTGATCGGCCACGCTATGCGGAGGATTCTTCGTCACCTTGGCCACCAAGATTCCGTTGATCAGTTGCACCTTGTCCCGTTTCGTGAAAATTCCCGAGTCGACCAGCTTTTCATACTGGTCGACGGACATACGAAAGGGTGGGTAGCACGCCCTAGCTGGCACGGCCACCGGTTGTGCTGGTTGCGTGATCGCTGTTGTGCTCATTCCCCGCCGCCCCTCTTGGCATGCCGATCTTTGACCAGTCTTCGCGCCATGATAATCATCGGGACGCATTCTAGCGCCGACGCGACCGGTCATTCCCCGATGCAAGTCCGGCGGGAGCTCAAAGATGAACGAGCGCGGACCAGCGTGCTAGCTTCCGCCGGATCGGGGATTCACCGTCATCCTACCCGAGTGCTCCGCGGCTAGCACATGTAAAGTTGACCGCCGATCTCAAGATCGCGATGTCGACGATCCCGGTAGTCTTGAACGGCAAGCGGCGGTTGTAGCGGGCCGACCGGCTTTGCAGTGCGTGCCGTTCTACCTCGGGCCACGCGAGCATCGCCCGCTGATCCGAATCGAGTCGCCGTTAACGGATTAGCGTCGTCTACATCATCACCTGCCTACGGGGACACGGCCGGCGGTGCGATTTGTGTGAGCAGTCGATGACTAGGGATTCGGAGCCGTCCAATGGCTGCATCGTTGGCATTCCTTGCTGTTAGCGTCGTCCCTCGTTGCTGAGGTCGCGGATGGTGATCTTGCCGCCGAGGGTGGGGCCTTCCTGCTCCTGAATTTGGGCCATTGCCGCGATGGTGGCGGCAACATCGTGGCGTGGGTGGTGGCAACGGCGGGCACCAGGCGGGCGACGGGCTTACCGTGCCGGGTGATGGTGATACTTTCGCCGTGCTCAACCCGCTCTAGGAGCTGAGGCAGATGGGTCATGGCTTCGTAAGAACCGACAGTATGCATGATGCCTCCTAATTTAGACCAGTTCCGACCAGTCTATCACAGTTCGTCCACGGAGGGAAGCATTACGTTCCTGCATGCAATTATTGCTATGTATAAACGATTTGCCATGTGCGAAGCCAAACCGTGCCAATGGCCATCTTGGGGGAAATAATCCCCTCTATTACATCCAGGGGGTCTCCAGGCGGTCAGATACCAATTTCCAAGTTAATTCAGAGGGTCCGAGTTCCAAGCTATTTTGGACGATCCCGGCTGATTCCACCACTCCTCAAGGCGCCCCAGTTGCGCATGAACCCTCTCCCTGGCTTCGACATGCAGGTCCTGCGGAAGTGCCAAGGATTTTCCCGCTGCCGTTGTCCGCGTTTCGTCTCTGGATCGACGGATGGCGGCGACCGTTCGGAAACCAATATGGCGTGACCACGGTCGTGAGACCGTTGGTTCAGACGGGTCACCACCAGCCTCGCCCGTAAGTGCGATCTGTAGGTGTTCCGATCGGGCTGACGCCCGAGGTTTGCGGGCTTTCGCCCCGTCCTAACCACGCACTGACGTGCATGGTCACGGTCCGACGGCGGCGAGAGGCCCCGATGCCGCGCCATGGTGGCGACGCGGGCTGGCTGCTTCATACCGGGGTATCGGCAGAGACCTCGACGACGTAGTCGCGGTGACTTCGGCCGTGAGACCGTCGGTTCAGACGGTGAAACTCCAACCTACCTTGTGCCCAACGTTCTGATTCACGTCAAGCTGGTGCCAGTCGGTGACGCCGCCGGCGCCATGCTCGCGGAAAACCTTCACCTAGACGCCGGCCGGCGTCACGGTGATCGGGGCTAACGGCGGATCCGTGCGATTGGAACCGCGCGACGTCATCTACAATTTGGACTCGTTGCCGATCCGGGCGGCGGTGGACGTGATGAAGGATTACCGCCAGACATCCGTCTCGTTCATTGATGGGCGGACCGGAAGGGCATTCGCCGGTAAAATGGTCCTTCCCCCACCAATTCGGGTGCTCATCGCACTTCGACGAGCAGGCGGTGCCTGGGCCTCGGTTTGCGGAGGCCTAGTTTCTCCAGGCTTTCCAGATGCAAGTCGAGTGCTTCGCATGCGTGCGCAAAGGCTTGTGTTAGCGAATCGCCACTCGTGATGATTTCCGGAAAATCCGCGAAGTCGACCGTGAAAATTGGTTCAACGGCGTGATAGAGAGATCGTGAAGACGTAACCTCGATAATCATGCACGGTCGGCTTCATAGTGCCAACACCTCCAGGAGTCTGCGAATATCGAGAGGATGGCACGTTTTGCGTCGGCCGTGCGGTCGCACGACCGTGACGACTCGGCCGTCAGCATGATGGTAGGTTCGATGGCTCCCAAAGTGCTCCATTTCGCAATAAACTGCGAGGTTGGCTGTGATGCCCTGGGGGACGCCCGAAGGATCAACGAACCAAGGCTGGGGGCAACTTATGGCGCTTGGCCTCCAACCGCTGACAGAAACCCGCCCGGACTGAGCCCGTGCTCTGAGATTGCGCAGTGAAGGGGTGCCCATGGCCAAAGCTCCGCGGCATCGCGCCGGCTTCTTGATTACGGATCGCAGGTTCGGCTTCGCGAGCTGCAATCCAATCGGCAGCACATAGGCGGACCGCGTCGCTCGGCCGACAGAACCGTGCACACAGCCTGCGAGGTGATTCCCGCGTTCCGAGGATGGGCCCGGGGAGAATCGCCTGGCCCAGCACGACTGCCCAAGTCGACCCTGCCAACTGAATGATAGCCGTTGTTCCCGTTTCCTCCTTCTCTGACAATTGTCATTGCCAGAACCTCGCGCTGTGGTTAGGATGGCCTGAAAGTCCGGCTGCGGATCTTGCTTCGACTGGAGACGCCGCGATCATGTCGACCCGATCCGAAAGCCTTGTGACGGTGAGCGGCAAGCCCTCGAAGGCGGTTGAATTGCTGCGCAAGCGGCTCCGCCAGCTGCTGCGGGTGGTCGTCGTCCTGGCGGCCTGCGTTGCCGTCGCCGCCGCGGCTCTCGCCATCTGGTGGTTCAACAGCCTGAACGGCCTCCCGGACATCGGCGACCCGTTCGATGTCGCGGCGTTCCGCGCCTTCCGGCTTCCGGACGAACAGAATGCCTTCACCTATCTCCGGCGAGCGTCGGAAAAGCTCACTCCCATTGTGGGGATGGTGGGCGGGAATGGGGCAGACCCGGGTGACTTGAAGTTCTCGTGGTCGATCGCGAATCCGACGTTGCGGGAGTGGGCCGGCGAGAATCGCGAGGCGTTCGAGCTGTTTCAGCAGGGGGCGGAACAAGCCGACGCCGCGAACCCGGCCGGAGATCCCAAGGACAACCGGTTTATCGACGGGCGCTTGATCACGCTGGCCCTCCTCGAGGCGAGCCGGCGAGAAGAGAGCGGCGACACCGCGGGCGCCTGGGACTGTTATCGCGCGGTCCTCCGCACGATCACCCACCTCAGGCGGCGGGGAAGCACGCTCCAGCGTCGGCAAGCCAGGGAGGCGAGCCGCCCGCTGCAGCGACGGCTCACCGACTGGGCGACGGGGCCGAGGACCACGATCTCCCAACTTCGCACGGCGCTGGAAGTCGTGCTCGAGAACGAGCCGAAGCCGGAGTGGGATCTCTTTGCGGTTAAGTATGGGTATCTCGAACTCATGGGTGCGCTGGAGCAGCCGATACCGCTTTCTGCTCTAGCAGGGGATCGAAGGGGAATGGACATTCCGACTCGGCGATATGTCGCTTTCGCCCGAGATGGTGGGTCAACTCGAGGCCGCGCGACGGTTCCTCCTGCGCGAGCCCGAACGCAGCCGGCGCGTCCTGCGGCTGCTCTGTGCCAACTACCTGGCGCACGTGGAAACCCGCGGGCGCCAGCCGCAGAAACCGGCCGTCTGGGCGGTGTTCACTTATCTGACCTCAACGAACCCGATCACCAAGGGCAAGCACCGCATTCCGGTCTATCCCGTCGGTCCGGAGGCACCGGCCGGAGCCCGCGCTCTACCACCGCAAGGTGTGGCCGGCTGGCTGGTCGCGACCCTCGACGCCAGGCTGCGACTGATCGGGGGATATGATGAATGGCTGCCACCGGTTCGACCCAGGGACAGGCGGACTTTTGCCGACCGCAGAGCCTATCGCGATCTGGTCATCATGCTGGCCACGGAGATCTATCGCCGCGAGCGCGGGGCACCACCGCCGACCGAGGACGCCTTGGTCGGGACCTATCTCCAGAGCCTGCCCGACGACGGATCGGCCGAGTTAGCCGATGGGACGACGCCGACAGTCGAGTAGCGGATTCGGACGTCTCGGCCCATCCGAGCCGAGATGTAGCTCGGGGCCGCCGGCGGCCGCTCAGCGATCTCGAAACAGGTTCCGGTGTTTATCTCGCTGGTCCAGAACACGGTGCGCAGCGTGGCCAGTGCGGCGGTGGGCTGATGAAAACCGGGCGTACTTCTCGCATTTCTGATTTTGGCCAATTCGTTCGAATCGGTTGCGCTCTTGGACAGAAGCTGCCGCTCATTCGACATGAGGAATGCAGGAAAGCAGGAACAGCCTCACGAAGCAATGACTCGCTTGGGTTCGAGCGTTGTCTCGGCGAAGTTCAGTAGTAAACCGTGCTGCCTGCGCACGGCCTTCAGTTGCGAGCGAACCACTGCAAAGTGGATGTCGTCCAGGTTCTTGATCGCCTTGAGATCCACGATAGTTCCAACGCCAACTTTCTTCCCTCCTGTTTTCCTGGTTTCCTTATCTAACTTCATGAATTCGAGTCGCAGCAGCCACGGGTTTGAGGATTCATCTCGACTGTTGAGTTGTCCGCTTTCCCTCCGTCCGCCACTCCAATGAATCGAAATCGCTCTGAGCTTCAGGACGAACAATTTGCGCAATAAAATTGGCGGGAATCACGAGGCCCTGCCGGGCCAACTTTTCATCACCCCAGTACGGTGGCGATCGCCTGATTGACGTGCGCGCTAATATTTCCAAAATAAAATTTTGGAAATATTCCTAACTCGGTTCCGGGTGGAATTCTCTGACGGGATTTCATGCTTGCCGCGACGTAGGTGCATTAATGAAATCTGCAAAAGCCGGTATATTGTATATAGTCACTCGTTGGAAAGTGTGCGCCGACAATGGTCGACGATAGTCATGTCGCCGCAGCCAAGTCGAAAATGCAAGCGAACCGTGATCTGCCCGATTCCTTGGGCCGATCCGCCACTATGTTCGCCATTTTGCTCGACCTAAGCGAGCGAGCCCGTCGCGGAGCTGCCGAGGTGACGTTTTGTGTGACTTTGACGGATGTGCGGCACGCAGCTGCGATTCAACTGCGGCTGAGCAGCCGAAGGCAGGCGGGTAAAGAGCCCGTTGTCGATCGCGTCGCACAGGGTGAGACGGCCGGAGACCTTCCCAAAAACTGCCATCTACTGCCATCTACTGCCATCTACTGCCATTTCGGAGCCGTAAAACCGCTATGTCCGTTTCGACCGTTGCATCCGTTAATCGCCTCTCGAGGACGTGCCGGCCGGCCTGACATTAGTCATTGGTTATGGGTCATTAGTCGTTGGTCCTCGGTCCTCATTCCTTCAGTGAGGCGGGGATGGCTGGGCTCGACGTCGGAAAGGCCAAGGCCCCGATCCGAGGCTTCCTCGCTGGGGGCTCGTTGGCTGTGGCCAACTCGACCCCAGCCACCCAGCCGCTCGAGGGCCTCCCGGCCCGCCTGAGAGTAGTTGTTAGTCATGGGTCCACGGTCCTCATTCCTTCAGTGAGGCGGGGATGGCTGGGCTCGACGTCGGAAACGCCACGGCCCCGATCCGAGGCTTCCTCGCTGGGGGCTCGTTGGCTGTGGCCAACTCGACCCCAGCCACCCAGGTCTGATTCGCCTCGATCCGGCCCGCTGGCGAATATACGCGGTTGAAATTCCGCCAAGATAAACATTGGCCTCCCGAGTGTTTGCGTCCCAATGCGGCAGCGACGTGCAGTTCGGAATTGGCACCTGAGAACGTCGTAAAAGGCGCCAAGTAGTGCCAAAAAGTGCCACGAAGAGATAGCGCGACCAAAACTCCTGATGCGCTTGGGTGCGCCAACGGATACTTGCATTCGCTCGCAAAAATTGTAGCCGCGGTCTGTGACCGCGGCCCATCAAGAACCGCCGGCCTCACAGACGCCAGCTACAATAGACCGTGGTCGCCAGAATCCGTCGGCGCACTCAACGCGATTCGTTGGTGTTGACGTTGAGATTGCCAGTTGAGGTCGCCGACGTATAATCCTAAGTGACTCGCAGTAAGTGCGTTTTCGCTTTCGCGGTGTTCGTATGATCAAAAAGCGCAGTCACTCCCGACGCGGTTGGCTCGCCCTGATGGCGATTGCCGGAGTCTCGTTGCTGGGCGGCATCATGCCGTCGGCGTCGGCAAGCGATCGCTCTGCGAAAACCGCGCTATCCTGCTGTAAACGACCGATGCGAACACCGTGCAGTTGCTGCGTGCCGGTGACTTCCCGCGCAGCACGGGCCTATCCTGCCCTCACTGAATCGCGGATTGCAAAACTTACGCTCGCCCCAAGCCGATTCCTGCTCGTGTCAGTCAAACGAAGTGCCGGCGCCGTCTCCCAAATCGGCCTCAACTGACGAAGGTTTTCGCTCGGGCCGCGATCGAGCCAAAACTGCCGAGCGAAGTGCGGACTTGGTCGCACACGCTCTCAATTCGCCAGCCAGCGAAAGCTTCATTCATTCCACAATTGCGTCACCATTTCCCGTCTCGCTGCGCAACGTTCGATTGCTGATCTGAATCGAGTCGTGTCTGAGTGCGCGACGCGAATGCGCGTTGCTTTCGATCGATCTCAACGCCTTGAAACTCGCTCGGGCGCGGAGATTGCTTCGTGGCCGTCTCGTCGTCACGCGATACGTCTGTCTTCCGACTCGATTCCGATAGTGTTGCCGGCTGGGTATTCGCCCGGCTGGTATGGAGAGCAAGAAAGATGTCGTCCAATGGCATCCCAGCCCAAACCGAGGCAGTGGCTGGTTTCGAGGCCCCCCTCACGCGGTGGCAAAAAATCCGCCTCGTGATCAAGGTCGTCGAGCTTCGTCTGCGGTTTGTCGCGCTCATGGCGTTTACCGGACTGGTGTTTGCCTACTGGGACACGATCTGGAACCGCTATGACAAGTGGACGCGGACCAACGCCACTCACCCCGCAGTCGCGGTAACCGACGTCGAATTCTATTGCCCCATGCACCCCCATGTCGTGCAGAGTGAGCCGGGGAGCTGTCCAATCTGCGGCATGGTGCTGGCGCAGCGTCCCAAAGGCGAAACTCCGGCCCTGGCTGCAGGCGTGACCGCCCGTGTGAGAATCGCGCCTGCGCGGTGGAACAGGCGGGGATCAAGACCGTCGCGGTCGAGTACGCTCCGCTCGATCAGGTCTTGTCGACCGTCGGCTACATCGCGTTCGACGAGCGCCGGATGGCCAGTATTGTTTCCAAGGTTCCCGGCAAGTCTCGGATCGAAAAGCTCCACGTTAACGTGACCGGTCAAGACGTCGAAGCCGGCCAGCCACTGGCCGAGCTCTACAGCCCGGAATTGTCGCAGGCGATCCAGGAGCTTTTGAACGCATCGCGCCGTACCCTGCCGGCAATCGAACTCAAGACCGAGATCGGTCGTTCGGTTGAGACAGACCGACGCGAATTGGCACGGGCATCGGCCGAAAAGTTGCGGCGATGGGGAATCAGTCAGGCTCAGATTGACGAGATTCTCGCGCAAGGAAAGACGAACTTTACGTTGCCGATCCTCTCGCCCAAACGGGGTCACGTCTTCAAGAAAAACGTTGTCGAGGGCCAGGAGGTGCCGGAAGGTTATCCCATGTTCGAGATCATCGACCTCGATACAGTCTGGCTCCAGGCCCAGGTATTCGAGCATCAACTAAGCTTGATTCATGAGGGGCAGGACGCGGTCGCCTCGGTCGAGGCGTTTCCCGGCGAGACCTTCGTCGGCAGCCTGGAGTTCATTCAGCCTCACCTCGATCCCACCACGCGGACGGTCGAAGTCCGGTATGCGATCCCCAATCCCGGCCACCGACTCCGCCCGGGGATGTTTGCCACCTTGACGCTCAAAGCACCGATGGCCGGCATGCCCGCGTTTGCGCATCAGACGACCAGGTCCGAGCCCGCCGACGCGGTCGTCACGACTGGGAGCGAGCCCTACACTCCCATGCACCAGAAAAATTGTCCGGTTACAGCGGCCAAGCTCGGTTCGATGGGAAACCCGATCTCTGTACAAGTCGAGGGACGAAAGATCTGGACGTGCTGCGCCGCCTGCCCGCCCAAACTAAAGGCTGAACCCGCTCGCTATCTCGTCCATCTGGCCGCTCCGCCGCACGATCAGGTTTTGAGCATACCCGAGTCGGCGGTTATCGATACCGGAACGCGCAAAGTCGTCTATGTCGAAATCGAGCCTGGAGTTTATGAGGGGCGCGAAGTCGTTCTCGGTCCTCGCTCGGGCGATCGTTTTGGAGTAGTGGAGGGGCTCGCGCCCGGCGAAAAGGTGGCGGCCGCAGGCGCCTTTCTGATTGATGCCGAGAGCCGGCTCAATCCAGGCGCTGCTCCGGACCGTCCGAACCACGTGGCGGATGACCCGGAGCGAGTTTTTCGGGAAACGAACACAAACGTGACTCCAGCATCCCCAGCGGCATCGAACGGCGCGGGGTACCGGCCATGATCGAATCGATCATTGAATGGTCGATTCGCAACAGGCTTTTGGTGATCCTGGCATCGGTCGTGCTGGGAGTTGCCGGCGTGCGCGCCATGCTGACGATGCCGATCGACGCGATTCCCGATTTGTCCGAAAACCAGGTGATCGTGTTTACCGACTGGATGGGCCGCGGTCCGCAGGAGATCGAAGACCAGGTAACCTATCCGCTTTCCGTCAACCTTCAGGGGCTGGCTGGCGTCAAAGTTGTGCGGTCATCGAGTGAATTCAATTTTTCGATGATTACAATTATATTTGACGATTCAACAGACTACTACTTCGCCCGCCAGCGGGTGCTCGAGCGGCTATCGACCGCCGCGACGCTCTTGCCCTCGGGTGTGACACCGTACATGGCTCCCGATGCGACGGCCGTCGGCCAGATTTTCTGGTATACGGTCGAGGGTACGGGGCATGACCTGAGCGAGTTGCGCTCGATCCAGGACTGGTTTGTCCGCTACCAATTGAGCAGCGTGCCGGGCGTGGCCGAAGTGGCGTCGGTGGGCGGCTCCGCGTGAGTATCAGATCGACCTCGATCCCAACAAGCTCCGCGCCTACGGCGTCAGCTTGGGCGAGGTCTACTCGGCCGTGGCGCGGTCCAATTCGTCGGCCGGTGGGCGAGTGGTTCATCAGGGGAACGCGGAGTTTTTGATCCGCTCGATTGGCTGGATTGAAAACCTGGACGACATCCGTGAGACCGTGATTTCTCAACGCGGCAACGGTACGCCGGTCACTGTCGGCATGCTGGGCACGGTCCAGCTCGGACCTGGCTTCCGCCGCGCCGTGCTAGAGAAAGATGGTAACGAGGTTGTCGGCGGCGTCGTCTTGATGCGCTACGGGGAAAACCCGCTTGCGGTCACAAAGCGCGTCAAGGACAAGATTTCACACCTGCGGTCCGGCCTTCCCGCCGGAGTGAGAATCGTGCCGTTTTACGATCGCACGCCATTGATTTACCAGGCCATCGAAACCGTCAGCGGCACGGTCAAGGAAGAGCTGATCGTCTGCACGATCGCCATTCTCCTTGTGATGGGCCACATCGGCAATGCGTTCGTCGTGGCCCTGACGCTGCCAATGGCGATCCTGTTCAGCTTTTTGATGATGCGACTATTCGGTATTCCGTCCAACATCATGAGCCTGGCGGGGATCTCGATCTCGGTCGGGATCCTGATCGATCAGGCGGTCGTTATGGGTGAGAACGCAGCGCACCATCTCACCCGGCGCTTCGGCCGAAACCGTGTGACTGGCGACACGACCGAGATCGTCGTCGCGGCGTGTCGCACGGTGGGCCGGCCGATCTTTTTCTCGGTCTTGATCACGATCCTCTCGTTTCTTCCGGTCTTCGCCCTTACGGGCCGCGAAGGGAAGATGTTTCACCCTCTCGCGTTTACGAAGACATTCGCACTCGTCGGCGTCGCGCTGCTGTCGATCACGCTGGTACCGGCTCTGATACCGATCTTTCTTAGAGGACGGATCAAGTCCGAAGATGAAAACTGGCTGGTCCGCACAATGATCACGATCTTCAAGCCGATGCTCGCCTGGCTGATGGACCGGACGACTTTGGTGTGCTGGCTCTTCGTGGTGATCCTGGGGCTCGGCTACGTCGCGTCGACCAAGCTTGGACGCGAGTTCATGCCCGACCTCGACGAGCAAAGCCTGCTCGAAATGCCCACGACTGTGCCTCGCGCCTCGATTGCCCAGGTCGAGCGCGACATTCGAGTCCGCGATGCCATCCTCCGCGGGTTTCCCGAAGTATGGCAGGTTGTGGGCAAGGCGGGCCGAGCCGAGACCCCGACCGATACGGCCCCACTCGACATGATCGAGACGGTCATCAACCTGCGCGACCACGATCTCTGGCCCAAGCGCAAGATCCGGTTCGACGATCTTTTGGCCCAGACGCGCGTTGTTATGGCGGCGATGGAAGCCGACGATACGTCGCGTCTTCATCGCTCGGGCGATGAGCGGGAGCGACTCGCGAACGAAGTGGCGACGGCAGTCGCCGGTCAGGTCGATGAAGTGCTCCGCGACCTGGCAACGCGCCGGCTCACCGAGTTTCGGCCAGAGCTTGGCCGCGCCCTGATCGGTGCCGCAGTCGATGCCCTCTTGAGCCGTGTCGATTCAGCGACGATCATTACGAAACCGACGGGCGAACAGCGTGAATCGTTGGTCGACGCTCTCGCCCAAGCCTACGGCGATCGGCTTGCCGTCCAAGTCAGTGCTGACGACGCGACCGATTTGATTCAGGAGGCTGCGCGGCGTTTGGTCAGTCTGGGCGTGCTCCGCAATCGTCCCGATTTGCTCGCGCCACCCCCTGCTCCGCTTGACCGGGCCGCCCTGGTCGCGAGCGACATGCTCGGTTTATCCACTCCAACCCTGGTCACGCGCATCTTCAACCACCTTGTCGCCGAACATGAGCACCGGCTTCAAACCCGTATCAAGTCGCTGAACTGGGAGCTATTCGACCAGGCCCTCGGCACCGTCAATTGGGCGGTCTTGGATGCGCTCGAGAAACGAGAGCCAGCGCCGGACTCGCGAAGAACCTCCGATCACGAGCTGGCGACGCGGCGCAACGCTCGACAAACCGTTCGCCGACCGGCTCTTGCTCTGGCGCAAAACGAAGAACGAGATCGTTGAAGAAATGAACACAGCCTTGCAAATGCCAGGCTGGGGCAACAGCTTTACCCAACCGATCGCCGCCAGAATCGAAATGCTTTCGACCGGAGTGCGCCTGCCGGTTGCTGTCAAGGTTTTCGGTTCCAAGCTGGACGAGATTCAGCGAGTCGGCCAGGAAATCGCGACGATACTTCGCACGGTCCACGGAGCGATGGACGTGTTCCCGGATCAGCTCGTTGGCAAAGGATATGTGGAAATAAAGATCGACAGGAAGAAAGCTGCTCGTCACGGCATCAACGTGGGAGACATCCAGGATGTCGTCGAAGTGGCCATGGGAGGAAAGCCATTGACCATGACCGTGGAAGGACGCGAGCGCTACCCCGTCCGCGTCCGCTACGCGCGCGATTATCGCGACCAGATCGACGCGATCAAAAACATCCTTGTCGCGACTCCGAGAATAAGCGCCGACGCCACCCAGTCCGGCAGCATGGTTGGAATGAGTGCGCCCGTGGCCGCTGCAGTGGGTCCTGGCCAGGCCGCGCACCAGATTCCTTTGTCCGCGGTAGCCGACATCCGCGTGGTGGAAGGGCCATCAACGATCAAGAGCGAAAACGGTCTTCTCCGATCTTACATCCAGCTTCGAGTCAGCGGTCGTGACGAAGTCGGTTTTGTCGAGGAAGCCCAGCGCCTGGTGGCCGAGAAGATCAAGCTGCCGACAGGGATGTATGTCGAATGGGCGGGCACTTTCGAACATCAGGTTCGAGCTCAAAAGACGCTGCGGATTGTCTTTCCCGCGGTGCTGGCCGTGATCGTCTTGATCCTCTATCTAACGCACAAGAGTTGGATCGATGCACTCTTGATGATGACCAGCGTCTTGGGTGCGCTCGCCGGGGGTGCCATCTTTCAGTGGCTATTTGGCTTTCATTTTAGCGTTGCGGTGCAGATCGGTTACATCGCCTGCTTCGGCATGGCGGTCGAAACGAGCGTGGTGATGCTGGTCTATCTGCGCGAGGCGATTGCCGAGCGTGGCGGACTCGAAGGAATAGGCTCGGTCGCGGAGCTGCGGCAGGCGATTCTGGAGGGAGCGATTCACCGGCTTCGGCCCAAGTTGTTGACCGAAGGAGCCGCGATCTTGTCAATCGCACCGATGCTCTGGGCCACGGGCGTCGGCTCCGAGGTCATTCGTCCGATGGCGGCGCCGGTGCTGGGGGGACTGCTGATTGCTGATGAGGTCATCGACGTCTTCTTGCCGGTGCTGTATTTCGCGATTTGCAAACGGAGGTGGGCGAAGATCCATCACGTCAGCCTTCTCCGCAATGACGGCCGGCGAGCGCGTGATCGGGACCAGATCGAGTCCGCTGCCGGTATTTCACGCACGTGACCGCGACGTCGTCTGGAGAATATACGACTTGGCGATTGAGTCCATTGGGACTGCTGCATTACACTTCAGCTCGGAATTGACGTCACATCACGACAAGAATCCTCCCAACGAGAGTTCCACCAGCAGAGATGCGGTCTCGACACATATTTCTCATGTTGCTGGCACTATGGGGACTCTGTGTGTCACGGCCGGCTTTCGCAGACGATCGACCAAGGCGGGTTCTGATTCTCGACTCGTTTGGACGAGGTGTGGCGCCAAACAGCGCGTATATCGTCGCCTTTCGACGGGAGCTGAGAGATCGCTGGACTGGTCCGCTGGACCTTTTCGAGGTGTCTCTCGAGTCGGCGCGTTCTCGAAATCCGGAAGAAGATGAGAGCCTGGTCAACTTCCTCGCAGCGCATCTCACTCGAGATCCCGTGGACCTGGTCGCGGTCTTCGCCGCGCCCGCCATGCGGTTTGCCGCCCGGCACCGTCAGCGGTTATTTTCCGATGTCCCGATGCTGGTCGCGGCGGTGGAGCAGCGGATGCTTCCCAGGTTCCTCCCCGCGAAGACGGCGACGGTCGGCCATCGGTATGATCTGGTTTCCATTGTCGAGGACATCCTCCAGGTGCTGCCGGCCACTCGCCAAATCTTCGTCGTCTTCGGCGTTTCCCCGATGGAGCGATTCTGGAGCGATGAGAGCCGTCGTGCCTTCGCACGGTTCGAGAACCGCGTGCAGTTCCGCTGGCTCGAAAAATTGCCGGCCGAAGCAATGAAACGGGAGGTGGCATCACTGCCGAGGGAATCCGTGCTGCTGTATGGTATGTTGCTTCGAGACGCAGACGGGTTGTCGTTTGAGGGCGAGGACGCTTTGATCCGCCTGCGGGCGGTTTCCGAATGCGCCGGTCTTCGCGTGCTTCGAGAGCCAAATGGGTGTGGGGATCGTCGGTGGCAGGCTCCTTCCCGACCGGTCACTGGGTGTCAAGGCTGCCGAAGTTGCAGCCCGGATTCTTCATGGTGAGGCCCCTTCGAGCATCCAGTCCCCTCCTTTGGAGGCCGGGCCGCCGACGTTCGACTGGCGAGAGCTACAGCACTGGTACATTGCCGAGGATCGCCTGCCCGCCGGCAGTTTGGTCCTGTTCCGACCGCCATCGTTCTGGCGACTCTATCGGTGGTACATACTTGGCGTCCTGGCGATCGTATCTTTACAGACAGCGCTCATCACGGGAATGCTCCTCCAGCGACTGCGACGCAATCGCGCCGTGCGGCAGTTCGAGCAGAGCGAGCGAAGGCTGCATACGATCGCCGATTCCCTGCCTGTGCTGATTGCCCACGTCGACCGCGACAAGCGTTATGTCTTCAGCAACCGCGCGTACGATACGCAGTTTGGTGTCGATCCGGAGAGTATGCGAGGCCGCACGATTCGTGACGTCCTCGGGAACGAGCTGTATGAAATTGCGCACCCGTATGTCGAGCGCGTTTTGGGCGGCGAATCCGTCACCTTCGTCGCCGAACAGACGCTACCAGGCGGCCAACGGCGTGCCCTCGAAGCAATCTACGTCCCTGATAAGGACGAGCGAGGCGTTGTCCGTGGGTTCTTCGCCATGGTGGCCGACGTCACGGACCGCAAGCATGCCGAGCACGAAGCCCGACAAATCAGGGACGAACTGGCGCACGCGGGCCGGATCGCCACAATGGGTGAAATGGCCGCGGCGCTGGCGCACGAGCTCAACCAGCCACTCGCTGCGATTATGAGCAATGCCCAGGCCGCGACACGGTTCTTGAACGCGTCTAATCCCAACCTGGACGAGGTTCGTGAGATCCTCCACGACATCGTCGGCGATGATGTGCGCGCCGGCGAGGTGATTCGTCGGATCCGGTCGCTCGTGAAGAAAGACCACACGAACTTGCAGCCCGTGAACCTCAATACCGTCGTCAAGGAAGTCGTCGGCTTGCTCCACAGTGACGCCTTGATCCGCGGTATCGTCATTTTGCATGAACTCGAAGCCGCTTTGCCGAAGATCCTCGGCGACCGCATCCAGTTACAACAGGTCCTGCTCAACCTCCTGTTGAACGCTTTCGATGCGATGCGCGATGGTCAGTCACTTAATCGAATCGTCAGCGTGCGCAGCCGAGTGGTTGACTCGGAGGTCATGGTCTCGGTTGGCGACTCAGGTCACGGAGTTGCTGCGGAACACATGGACAAGCTTTTCGAGCCGTTCCGAAGCACCAAACCCGGTGGTCTGGGTATGGGGCTTTCCATCAGTCGCTCCATCGTCGCGAGCCACGGCGGACGTATGTGGGCCGAGAATAATTCCCGGTGTGGAGCGACGTTTAGTTTCACGCTCCCGTGCTACGTCGACGCGGGATCATCGGTGTACTCGGCATGAACGAATGTAATCCCATTGTGTATGTTGTGGACGACGACGATTCCGTCCGCAAAAGCTTGGTCCGCCTCTTGAGATCGATGGGTTATTCAGCCCGACCCTACGCCTCGGCGGGGGAATTCCTCGATGACTGGCGCCGCGACCCAGGTCCGGGATGCCTCGTGCTCGACGTCCAGTTGCCCGGTTTGAATGGGCTCGAGCTGCAAGAGCAGCTCTCCGGTCTGGCGTTGCCGATCCCCATCATTTTCATCACCGGCCACGGCGATATCCCGATGAGCGTGCGCGCCATGAAAGCAGGGGCCGTCGATTTTCTCACGAAGCCTTTCCAGGACGATGACCTGCTCCTAGCCGTACAACAAGCCATCGCGCTCGACGAACACCGCCACGCCGACCAAGCCGAGCGTCAGGAGGTTGGCCGGCTCTTCGACACACTTACTCCGCGCGAGCGCGAGGTGATGGCGCTGGTTGTCCGCGGCCTTCCCAACAAGCGAATCGCCACCGAACTAGGGACATCAGAGAAGACGATCAAAGTCCACCGCGGTCGAGTAATGGAGAAAATGCAGCTCGAGTCCGTCGCCGATTTGGTCCGTGCTTCCCAGAAGCTCGGCATCGAGCCCGAGTCGCCGACGCAACCGCAATAGTCACACCACACGTCTGCCCTGTTTGCTCTGCCGCGTGCGACGGATGAGACCAAAGTCCTATCCGCATGGCGCCTTCCCGGAAGTATCATCGTTGCTGTTCCGAACATTCCAAGTCGACACACCTTACAGACACGACCCCTGACGATGACCGACATGACTCCTGTGATCGCCATCGTCGATGATGACCCATCCGTCCGTCGGGCACTCGAGCGCCTGGTGCGTTCATTCGGTCTGCGTGCCCAAACTTTTCCATCGGGTGAGGGCCTTCTCTCGGCCGTCGCCGCTTCTGAGAGCTTCGGTTGCGTCGTGCTGGACGTGCAGATGCCCGGAATGAACGGGCTCGAGGTTCAGCGGCACCTGGTCGTTCGTGGGATTGCTCTGCCTCTGGTTTTCATTACCGCTCACGAGGAGGTTGGTACCGCGGAGCGTGCGATGGCCGCGGGAGCAATCGGGTTCCTTCAGAAGCCCTTTTCGGATCAATCTCTGATCGAACTGATCCGCCGCGCACTCGAGCCTGAATGATAGTGCACGCTGGGTGGTCGCGCCGTGCACAGGAATCTCCAAGGGCGTTAAGCAATACGACCAAGGTCCAATACCGGATCGCCCCCGGGTGGATTTTACTGGTGGGGTATCGAGGGGACGGTCGCTGTGTTGACCAACCGTAAGCCGAACCCGCAGCCAGGAGTCAGTAGCACGATTCACGATTGCGGCTCCACATGTGGCGGATCCCGCGAATCTTGCGTGCAAAGCATGAAGTGTTTGAGGTCCCGTGACGTTCACGCGGATCATCGGCTGCCCAACCAACCATACTTTCCGGAGATAATCACATGAATCTAGTCGAGTTTATCAAGGAACAGTTACCGAGCGGCCTCATCAACCAATTGAGCTCGCAGGTCGGTGCGAGTGAAGGAGCGACTCGCTCTGCCGTAATGGCCACCGTGCCGGCGATGCTCTCCGCGCTCGCAGGCCTTTCTTCCTCGGGGGGTTCGGGCACCCAGAAGCTCGTCTCGGCCCTCGAGGGTCTCGGGGCGGGGTCGATCGAGAGTCTGGTTCCCAAGATGTCGAACCACCCCGCATCCGTGCTCGAACAGGGGGCGAGCATTCTGAGCTCGCTGTTCGGCAACAGCACGATCTCCGGGATCGTCAACGCCATCTCCAAGTTTTGCAGCATCGCGCCCGGGGCGTCGCAGAAACTGCTCGGATACCTGGCGCCGCTGGTGCTCAGTGCGATCGCGTCGAACTTCAAAGGCAAGTCGATCAATGCTCAAGGCCTGGCCAGCCTGTTCGCCGACCAGAAGGCCAACATCGCCAGCGCCCTGCCATCAGGTTTCTCGCTGAGTGGCGTGCCGGGGCTGGCTGCCGCCGGCCCGGCAGCCGCTCGGTCGACCGTACGGGAGGTTGAGGCAGCCGGTACCTCATTACCGCGCTGGCTGCTGCCGTTGGCGGGGCTTGCCGCGATCGCGATGTTGCTCTGGTGGTTCGTGCCATCTGCTGCCATCAATTCGGCACCGGAGGAACAGCTTCCCAGGGTCACCCGGTGCAGTCTCCCGAACCCGCTCACGTGCCGGTTCCCCAGGCTGTCACGAAATTGGTTCCTGATGTGAGCAAGTTCAGCACCGAGCTGACGGACACCTTCAGCAAGCTGACCGAGGCACTCACTCGCGTCAAAGACGCTGCCTCAGCCGAAGCCGCTCTGCCGACGCTCAAGGAGCTCGAGGGCAAACTGGCGGTCGCCGCGACCACGACGAAAAAGCTCGGTAGCGTCGGCCGGACCTCCATCAAGACGCTGGTCACCACGGCCGAGTCCAAGCTGAAAGTGCTCATCGACAAGGTTCTGGCGATCCCAGCCGTGGGTGAGAAATTGAAGCCAGTTGTCGACTCCATCATGGCCAAGCTATCCGAACTTGGCGGCTAAATCCGCGCGATCTCCCTGGCTGGCGCGACGTGATAAGCGTTGCATACGCCGGGGTTTTCGCCTCTCTGGCGCCCAAGGCGAATCCGAGATTCGAGCCGATCCGACATGAACTCATTTGTGGCGGCGTACCAGTTTTCAGACGAGGATACGAACCAGCCACCTCTCCGGCGAGTGGTATTCGCGGGTCTATGAGGGTACCGGCCGGCTGCTGATGGCAACCACCCCATACTGGAGGCTCCGAATCGGCCAGAAGGGAGAGACCCAGGACCCTGCCCTGGCCGAGTTCGCTTGAATTGTCTTTGATGCCTTCCGCTCTGGTAAAGGAAAAGACTATCCGAAATACCGCGAGCGCCAGATTTGGGCCGGCACGATGGTGGACAAGATCATCGATTCAATCCAGTAACAGAAACTGATATTCCATTGCGGGGAGAAGTCATGCAATTTGTTCGAAGTCGAATCATCCTTGCCGCCGTTTGTGGTCTGCTGTTCTGTGCCGCGGGAGCCCACGGGGCGGACAAGCCCAACATCGTCTTCATCATGGCCGACGATCTCGGCAATGCCGATCTGGGCTACCGCGGCGGCGAGATCAGGACGCCGAATATCGACAGACTCGCTGCCACTGGCGTGCGGTGCGAATCGTTTTACGGCATGCCAGTTTGCACTCCGTCACGGGCAGCTCTCATGACGGGCCGCTATCCGATCCGTCATGGTCTGCAGACGCTGGTCATCTTCCCGAGCCACGGCTATGGTCTGCCGACCGACGAGCGCACGCTTCCCCAGGCCTTGAAAGCAGCCGGCTACCAGACCTACATGGTCGGCAAGTGGCATCTCGGCCACGCCGACCAGAAGTACTGGCCGCAGAACCGCGGCTTCGACCACTTTTACGGCAACCTCGTCGGCGAGGTTGATTATTTTACCAAGGAGCGCGGCGGCCTGATCGACTGGCAGCGCAACGGCAAGTTCCTCAGGGAGGAGGAGTATTTCACAACCCTGATCGGAAATGAAGCGGTCAAACTGATCGAAGCCCAGGACCCGGCGAAGCCGTTCTTCCTTTATTTCGCCTCACTGGCCCCCCACGCGCCCTATCAAGCGCCGAAGGAATACAGCGACCGTTACGCCTCAATTCCGGATGAGAAGCGGCGGGCGTACGCCGGCATGATCACAGCGCTCGACGATCAGGTGGGCCGCGTCGTGGCCGCACTCGAGAACAAGGGGCTGCGCGGCAACACGATTATACTCTTCGCGAGCGACAACGGCGGCGCGACGAATGCACTCTTCGCCACCGGTGCCCGCTCTGCCGAAGACCGCAAGAAAAGCGGCGGCGTGGGCCTGGGCGAGCAACCGCCTGCGTCCAACGGTCGGTTTCGCGCGGGCAAGGGCTCACTATATGAGGGCGGGGTCCGCGTTCCGGCATTCGTCAACTGGCCGGGCAAGCTCAAGCCCGCTCTTGTGAACGAACCGATTCACATGGTCGACATCATGCCGACGCTGCTGGCGCTGGCCGATGGAACGGGATCGGCCGACCATCCGTTCGACGGCAAGAACATTTGGGCGACGCTGTCACAAGGAAAGCCGTCTCCCCACGACGAGATCCTGATCAACGTCGAGGCCTTCCGCGGATCGATTCGCAAGGGAGACTGGAAGCTAGTAAGACTCGCGACCTTTCCTGGCAAGACCGAGCTCTACAACCTTGCCGACGACCCCGAGGAAAAGAACAACGTCGCCGATCAGCATCCGCAAATCGTCAGTGAGCTCAACGCAAGATTGGTCGCCTACGCCCGCGAGATGAAGCCGAGCGAATGGATCAAGGCGCAGCCGTCGTTCCTGGGAGCACAAAGCAAGACGCTCTTCGATCCTGATTTCGACCTCGACGACTCCGGCATGCCGCATGAGAAGCCGAGTTTGCCCAGCCAATGATCCCAATCGGCAAGCACAAGATCGAGGTCGATGAGACGATCGCCAAGCCCGGGGCCCCGGCAGATGTCATCCTCAAAGTGGACGGTCAGGAAGTCGCGCATGCGACAGTCAGGCGCACCGTTCCGGGGGCGTTCACCGCGAGCGAAACGCTGGATGTGGGAGTGGACCTCGGCTCAACCGTCTCACTCGATTACTTCGATCGCGCACCGTTCAAGTTCGACGGCAAGATTGACAAAGTTGTAGTGGAGCTCAAGCAATGAAACGTCGATTTCAAATCATTTTGATCGCACTAGCCGCCTTGGTTGCGGTTAGCCATCGCGAGGCAGCCTCGCAGGATCCGACGCCGACGGTCCCAACGAAACAAACCCCACCCTTGAGCGCGGCGCTCGATGCGAACGTGCCCAGCTCCGCTTTTTCCGACTCGTCCTTTGCCAGGACGTCCCGGATCGCCGTTGGTGAAACAGGCACGGCGACAAGCCCGCTCAGCGAGCTCGCCTGGCTGGTTGGCGACTGGGCTGACGACGATGGGGACGGCAGATTCGAGGCATCCGTCAAATGGTCCAAAAACGGCGCGTTCCTGATCCATTCATACCGGGTCTCGAATGTGGCTGCCGAGCCCATCTCGGGAATGCAGATCGTCGCGTGGGACCCGGCCGAGAAGCGGATCCGCTCGTGGACGTACGACTCGCATGGGGGCTTCGGAGAGGAATCCTGGAGCCGCGCTGGCGACCGCTGGTCAATCCGTAAGAAATTCACCCTGCCTGACGGGGGACGTGCCTCCGCGCTACAGATAATCACACGTGCCAGCGATGATGCCTTCCGCTTCAAGTCGGTGAACCGCGTGATCGACGGCGCCCTCCAGCCCGACCTCGACGAGGTGACCCTCGTTCGCAAATCCGCAGAACCGGTCGCGACCGCGCCGGACGCCGCAGCGACTCAAAACGCGAGTACCCCCACGGGAGATCAGTAACCATGAAGACAACCCACACGATCGTAGTGCTTGCCGGCTTGGCTTTACTGGTTTCCATGCAAACCACGAGCGCGTTTGCGCAGCGAGGCGCCGGTGTCAGAGGCGGCGGTGGTGGTGGCACGGGCGCGCGATCGGCCGGCTTCCGTGCACCAGGTGCGGCCCCGAATTTGAATGCCGGCCCATCGATGAGTCGTCCGGGAGGGGGTAGCCAGGGCGTTCAACGCCCGGCCGGCGGCCCTGGAGGTATCCAGCGCCCGAATGCCGGTCAGCCTGGTGGGAATCAGACGCCCAACACGGGAGGCGCCAGCGATTTCCAGCGCCCCAATGCCGGAGGCACCGACGGCATCCAGCGCCCTAACGCGGGTCAGCCTGGTGGGATTCAGAGACCCAGCACCGGAGGCGCTGGCGATCTCCAGCGTCCCAATTTTGGAGGACCCGGCGGCATCCAGCGTCCTAACGCGGGTCAGCCTGCTGGGATTCAAAGGCCCAACATCGGAGGCGCAGAGGATCTCCAGCGCCCCAGTATTGGAGGACCCGGCGGCATCCAGCGCCCTAACGCGGGTCAGCCTGGTGGGATTCAGAGGCCCAATACGGGAGGCGCGGGAGTTCTCCAGCGACCCGATGCCGGCACGGCCGGTGTATCCAGCGCCCAAACGTCGGCGGACAAGGGGGCCCCTCATCTTCGGCTCTTCATGATTTTCTCGGCACGAACACGCCGAACACGGGCCCAGCCAATCGGTTGCCTGAAGGGATTCAGCGTCCGGGTGCAGGTCAGCCTGGTGGCATCCAGCGCCCGGCGCAGGTCCGCTCGGATCCATCAACCAGTCGCCGGCCCTGGGAGCTGGCGCACGTATCAACGCCGGCGATCGCACGAACATCGGAACCGGCGCGCGCACCAATGTCGGCGTCGGCGGCAATACTACCAACGTGAACGTCGGTAACGTGAACGTCGGCAACCGGGTCAACTACTCCGACAATCGCCAGGCGTGGGTCTCCCAGCGCCAGAACTGGGGCAACAACGTCCGAACAGGCGTCGGCGGCCGATACAACAACGTTTTCACGAGTGGCTATTATGGTGGCGGGTTTATCGGTGGAGGCTACAATTATTACGGCGGCTGGGCTGGCCGTGGTCCGTATTACGCCTGGAGTCCCCTAACCTGGGCGGCCATGGGCTCGTTCTTTGGAGGGGCATGGGCCAGTCCCCAACCGGTGTATTACGCCTACGGTCAAGGCGGCAATGTGTATTACGAAAACAACGCTGTCTATGTGAACGGGCAGGCCGCCGGCTCACCAGAGCAATACTACCAGCAAGCGCAGGCACTCGCCGCCGCCGCGCCGCCGGCCGATCAAGTCAATGGACAACAACAAGATTGGCTTCCGCTGGGTGTCTTCGCGTTGACGTCCGAAGATACCGGAGATTCCCAGTCGGTATTGCAGCTCGCTGTGAACAAACAGGGTGTGATCGCCGGCACGTACTACAACGAGGCCAATCAAGTGAGCCGGCCGATCCAAGGAACCGTCGATCTGAAAACACAACGTGCGGCGGTGGGCTTTACCGACAAAAAGAACGCGGACTTGGTGCTGGAGACAAGTATCAATAACCTCACCCAGGACGAGGCCCCGGCGCTTCTACACTTCGGTGCCTCACAGTCTCAGCCCATGTTGCTAGTTCGACTGAAGCAACCGGAGGGCCAGGCTCAAATTCAGTGAGCGAATGCTGCTTCTCGACTCTTTCTGGGCATTCGTTGTCGTTGCTAGCGGCCTGCTGGCCGGCGCGGGATCGACCACCAAACCGCGTCGAAGGCCGCGAGGGCGTCTTCGTCAATGGCGAGTTCAGGGGCCGCCAGGGTTGCCTCTAGCTGCTCTGGCCGGCTGGCCCCGACGATTGCCGACGTGATACCTGGCTGCTGTAAGACCCAGGCCACACTCGCGGTCGCCAGATTCCAGCCGCGGCGTTGGCAGTAGTCTTTCAATGTGGTGACGGCGTCGAACTGCGCCCTGTGCCAGTAGCGATCACGATAGAGCTCGCCCGAGGCGCCCAGGGTAAACCGCGTCCCCGGACCTGGCGGCTCGTCGCCGGAGTGCTTGCCGGTCAATAGACCTCCCGCCAGTGGGTTATAAACGATGACTCCAACTCCCTGGTCGCGACAGAGCGGCAGCAACTCGCTCTCGATCTCGCGGTAGAGCACGTTGTATCGCGGTTGAACGCAATCGTACCGGGCCCAGTCGTGGTGTTCGCTCGTTTTCAAAGCGAGTGCGAGTTGCCACGCTGGATAGTTCGAGCAGCCGACGTAGCGAACCTTTCCTGAGCGTACAAGGTCGTCAAAGGCGCGCAAGGTTTCGTCGATTGGTGTTTCCGGATCGGGGAGATGAGACTGATACAGATCAATGTAGTCGGTTCGCAGCCGCCGGAGACTGGCCTCGCACGCGGATAAGATATGTCGTCTGGAGAGTCCCTGGTCGTTCGGTCCCACGCCAACCCGGATCCGACACTTGGTGGCGATGACCAACTGATGCCGCCGCGCCGAGGGCGCCGCCAGCCAGTGACCGATGACCTCTTCGGTCCAGCCGGCCGTCGCCGGATCCGGGGGTATCGGATAAGCGTCGGCCGTGTCGACGAAGGTCACTCCGCGCTCGGTCGCCACGTCGAGGATCCGGAAAGACGTCGTTTCGTCGCTCTGGCCCGCGAAAGTCATCGTCCCCAGACAGATCTCAGACACCTTCAGGCCCGTTCGGCCCATTCGCCGCTGCTGCATCGTCTCCTCCGCACACTTGCCCATGCTCGTCTACGAAGATCCAGTGTAACCCGTCGCGTGGTAGACTTCACTGCCATGACCGAATTGAACGGCGGCGCTTTTTTGTGCCGGGCGGGTGAGTCGCGAGTTCATGAATCCGAACGAGGGTTGCCGTGATGGCCGAGCAACTGATCGAACAAGAATGCATGGAGGAAACTGTGCCAGAGACACCGGGCATGCCCGATTGGAGGGCCATGGTGCGCGAGGAGATCGATCAGGCCATCGTGCGGGGCAACGGCCGCTGGTCACGGGCCTTGACGGCGGTCGCTTGCATCCATCTCTCCGCCTTCGTGATTTGCCACACGCTGCACAGCCCGGCTCGGGGCGCCGATCCCCGCCATATTCTGGTCTGGTTCATCGAGCTGGTCGCCGTGTTCGTCGCGATGCGCATCATCGCCGGCAAAGGCTGGTTTTGGTCGCCGCAGGCGATCCATTTCGTGGGCCGGCTCTGGCTGACGCTCTTGATCCTCTCATTTAGCCTCTCAACTCTAAACGCGACGATCGGCTGGGAGACCCTGTGGTTCAAGGCGGCATGGGGAACCCTCAGTAGTTTCTTCTTCGCGACCCTGGCATGGTTCATCACTCCCCGGTTCCTGATCCTCGCCGTGCAGATGTACATGACGGCCCTTTTGATGGCCCGGTTCATGGAATGGAACAACCTGATCTATGGCGTGTCTTGGTGGCTGGCCTTGATAGAGGTTGCCTGGGTAGTACGAAGGCGCGAGCGGGAATGCAGGGCACGGACACTTTAGTCAATCGAGTATATGCCGATTGGCCATAAGGAAACGGAGCCAGACGTCCAAGTCGTGGTATTATCCACTGTGCGGGCGACGGGGGCGACGCCGGTTCTCGCGAGAACGTCGAACGCTTATACAACGATGGCGAGTTCGCCTGTGGAGAACAGTCGGTGCGCTGGATCTATTTCGATGCGAGCGATCCTAATGAATCCGCTCCGCACGCGTCGATTATGCGTAGCATCGACGATTGGTGGCACCAGTTCGCTTGCAAGGCCAAGGACCTTGACGATTTATTCTCGCGCCGTTCCGAATGGGACCTTCCTGCCTGGATGGAACTTCACCTTCACGCCATCAGTCCTGAACTCATGTGGGAATACGGTCAAGCAGTCCGCGGCGACGGCCACAGGCTCGTGATAACACCCGAACCCGCGAAGCATCTGCGGCCGATGGTCCAAACTCTTCTCGAGCGAGCTCCAAGCCTCCCAGAGTGGGAGTTCTACTCTTATCGACTTCCAGAAGACCTTGATATGGCACATCAGATGGTCACCGTGCGCGCTGGCGGTGATCTCAGCGGCACGCTCGCCGCAGCGAAGATCGGTCAACACAACCGCATTGACCTATGCTATTATTCTCGCGCCACCCGCGGCACCGACGACCAGCAAGCTCTGCACAATGCGTTTGTCGCCACGGAAACACTTCTCGGCGAGGAACTCCTGGATAAATGGGTCGGCTTGATCGCGGTTGACAGTCTCCGAGAACCGAAAGGCGTTGCGAAGCTATTGAACCGCGGTCGACAAGACATTCGCGGCTTGATCCCGCTCGAGCGACTCCAGCCAACGGTGGTTGCGCTCGTTGCCTCGATTCAGGACCAACTGTCGGATAAGCCGCTCTACGTTCTTCAACCGGAAGTTGGCGCACGGGATAGCCAGGCCAAGGGTCTCTTGGTGGAAAGCGAGCCCAATCCGGCGGATGACTATCCGCTACGCCAGGATTTGTTTGTCGCCATCGGCGAATATGAGAACCTATATCGCGCGCTTCACGGCGATGAGTGTTTTTACTCCGAGCGATACTCGCGCCACGGCGAGACGTTTTGCTATCTCAAGCTGGACGGTGCAGCAGGCCTTGAAGAAGAGAAGTTCCCCGACCGCGCGAGCATCGAGGACGCCCTGAATGAGATCCTTGTTCCCGCGCGGGCGGGATGTGTGATCGGTGGCGGCACTGGCTTGCGGTACTCATATATCGACCTGGCGCTGGCCGACGTCGACGCCGCTCTTCCCTTGATCAAATCGCGCCTGCGTGCCGGCAACATAAACCAGCGGTCGTGGCTACTGTTCTTCGATGCACCTCTTGCGCACGAATGGATCGGTGTTTATGACGAAAGTCCGGCGCCGCCATAGTTCCCCTGGAGCGCACGGTATTGCACTTGCCCGTACTCTTCGTCGTGCCGGCAATGTATCATTGGGGGCGATCAAGTTTCGCGGAGATCAAGAACACGTTGCGCGGGCCTGCTGAATAAGATAAAGTCATTCTCGGCCAGACCGGCTGGTCGAGACCAACATCGAGGAGTCCAGCCATGTCCAGTCGACGGGTATTCTTGGGTTCGATGATCGGGGGATCTACCGGGATGGCAATGGCTGCAGCCGCGACCGGCGCTGCGGGCCGGGTCCTCGGAGCGAACGAGCGAATTCGGTTCGGCTTGATCGGCGGCGGCTCGCGCGGGAAGGATATCTTGCGGGCCGCGATTAAGTGTCCGGATGTCGAAGCGGCAGCTGTTGCCGATATCTACACCCGCCGTCTCGATGAGGTCAAAGCGATCGTTCCCGGTATCGCCACTTTCAAAGATTACCGGGCGTCCTCGACGACAAGACGATCGACGCAGTCTTGATCGCAACACCGCAGCACTTGCACGCGCTTCACTTCGTCGCCGCCATCCAGGCAGGCAAGGACATCTACCAGGAAAAGACGATGGCTTTCAACCCCGGCCACGCCAGGCGGATGAGAGACGCCCACTGTGGCTCGGGACGTGTGGTCCAGGTCGGCATGCAAATGAACAGCGGGAAAGGGATTCAAAAAGTGCGCGAGCTGGCCGCGTCCGACGCGATGGGCACGGTCACGCTGGTCCAGACACACCATTTCCGCAACAGGCCGTACGGGGGTTGGCTCCGCAAAGTCCCGCCCGACTGCGACACCCAGCATGTCGACTGGGCGGCATTCCAGGGCGAGGCAAAGGCAGTCCCGTTCGATCCAGACCGCTACATCAACTGGCGGTTCTACTGGGATTATTCGGGTGGCAACGTGTTCGAAAACATGGTCCACACCTTGGCGTTTTGGTTCGGCGCCTTGAACCTGTCGATCCCAAACACCGTAACCATGACCGGCGCCAACTACCTCGCGCCCAAGATGGACATACCGGACACGTTCCAGGTGTCGATGAGCCATCCGGAAAAGCTCTTTTTCACTTTCACCTCGATGTTTGGCAACAATTACTACGGGGAAGGGCACGATTACCTGTTCGGCACCAAGGCGACCCTGATTCACACCGACTCGGATGAAGTGCACTTGATCCCGCAGCGCGGAAAGCACACGGCACCTCCTGCGCCGACTCACGCCGATACCGAGGAGACGACCGGTTTGCACATGCAGAACTTCTTCGACTGTGTGCGCAGCCGCAAGGAGCCCGTTTGTCCGCTCGAGCTCGGCTTTCGTACGTCAATCGCGTGCCAAATGGCCGTCGCCTCTTACCGCCGCCAAACGACCGTGCGCTGGGATCCTGCGACGGAAGAGATTATCTGAAAATTGATCTCCGAGAATCACCGGGCTGGAGCCGATGTCGAAAGCGAGACCGCCTCGTTTGTAATGTGCAGATCCAAGCCAGACGGTTCGCGTTCGCCCGGAGACATCGCGTCCCACGTCGGCAGCTCGCACAGGCCGCCTCCCAGGTAGATATGGTGCCAGAGCTGGGTGGCGATCACGCAGGTCAGGCTCAGGTCCATGATGATCCGCCTGGGCGTGATCCGCGGATACCGGATCTGGGCGGCTCGCTCGCGCGCGACGCCGTCGGGATCGAACCAGCCGGTTGCCTTGAGCGACTCGGGGCTCAAGAGCTGGTCGACCCAGCGCGGGCGGCTCTGGTCGAGGAACGCGTCCGACCGGCTGGCCCGAAACATCGTCTTCTTGCGGTTGGCGATCCGGGCCGGCAGCGTGCGCGCGGCCACCTGGCGCAGCAGCCATTTGTCGGTCAGCCCGCGCAACTTGTACTCGGGCGCGATCGATGCGCAAAACGTGATCACGTCGTCGTCCAGCAGTGGATAACGGGCCTCGACCGACGAGTTCATCGCCACGCGGTCTCCCTTGGCCAGCAGCAAGAGGCCGGCCAGCATCACCTTGTAGCCGACATACAACGACTGGTTCAGCGGATGCCAGCGGCCGAACCGGTCGTTGGTGAGATCCAGGTCGTCGTAGGCGGAGTGGCCGGCCAGCCGGTCCCAGAGCGCGCCCGAATAGAGCACCGATCGGGCCTGGCCCATGAAGTCGTAGACGTCTTGCTGGGCCGTGCGAGTCCCACGAATTCCCAGCAGATCGGGCCGGTGGGCCAGTGCCGCCGATCGACGCCAGAGCCAGGCTTCGCGCACCCTTCAAGGCAGGGACCACTGGGCCCCAGCTCACGGCATCGCGGATCTTCTGGGTCTTGAACCAGGCGTAGCCGGCCAGGGCTTCGTCGGCCCCTTCGCCGGTCAAGACGACCTTGTAACCCTGGTCGTGGACCGCGCGTGCCAGCCGCATCAGGCAGGCGGCGGACGAATCCATCACGGGCCCCTCGGCCGCCCGGATCAGCTCGGGATAGGCGGCCACGATGTCGCGCACGGTTCATCGTCACGGTCGAAAGCTTCGAGCCCAGCGTCCGGGCCGATTCGCGTGCGTGCGACCGCTCGTCCGGTCCGGCCTTGTCCAGCCCGATCGTGAACGACGGGACGGCACTGCCGCGCTGTCGCGAGCTCAGGCCCAGGATCACCGTCGAGTCCAGGCCGCCGCTGATATAGCTGACCACCGGCACGTCGCCGCGCAGCCGGCGCTCGACCGCCTGCCGCATCAGGAATTCCAGCTCGTCGACCAGCGGAGTCGGGTCGTCGAGCCGGCGCTCCTGCTCCGGCATCGGGAAAGTCGAGGTCCCAGTATTTCTTGAGCTCGACCCGGCCGTCGCGAATCCGCAGAAAATGGCCGGGCGGAATCGACTTGATCCCCTCGAAAAACGTCCGCGTCGTGCCGGCGCAGAACGTGTTGAAGAACAGGTCGATCCCCTTGGGATCGGGCCGCGCGTCGACCAGTCCCGAGGCCAGAAGTGCCTTGATCTCCGAGCCCCAGAGCAGCCAGCCGTCGGCCTCGGTGTAATAAAGCGGGCAGATGCCGACCCGGTCCCTGACCGAGGATGACCGTCCGATTTTTCCGGTCCCAGAGCGCGACGGCAAACTGGCCGCGCGTCTTCTCGAAGAAGCCTTCACCCAGATCTTCGTAAAGGTGGGCCCACAGCTCGGTGTCGCACCGCGTCGCCAGCCGGTGGCCTCGGGCCACGCAGTTCGGTTTGCAGCTCGGGATACTCGAAGATCTCGCCGTTCTGCGTGACCCAGATCGAGCCGTCCTCATTGCTGATCGGCTGCCGGCCCCCTGCCAGATCGACGATCGACAGCCGCCGCGCCCCCAGCGCGACCCCGGGCTCGAGATGGATCTGCTCATCGTCGGGCCCGCGGTGCGCGATCGCCCCGGTCATCGCCAGCAGCCGGCTGGCGGAAAACTCGCGCCGACCGTTCAAATCGATCGCCCCGGCGATGCCGCACATGGTAATCTTTCTCCCAGATTCAGTAACTTCGCCTCGCAACCATGGGCGAAGCTTCGTAGCGCCGATACTGGCCATTGAGGCGAGCTGCGACGCGATTGTCCGCTGTCGAGTCAGCTGTAAGCCCGGCCGAGTTGGTGTCCCGGACGGGAGGCATCGGCTGATTCCGGACCTTCATAGACCGACCATCCCTCCGCGGCGGCGTTGCGGTTCTTGATGTAGCGCGCGTCATCGTAAAACAAGAACGCGACGACGATGCCGGTGACGGCACCGCCCACGTGGGCCAGGTAGGCCACGCCCCCCTTGTTCGTTGCCCCGGCCGAGCGATGCCTGCCCCCAGCCAGATCTGCAGGACGATCCAGCCGCCGATCACGATGACGGCCGGCAGCACGGTGATGAAGCGGAACAGCAAGACCCGGATCTGGTTGTGCGGAAACCAGATGACGTAAGCACCCATGATGCCGGCAATCGCGCCCGACGCCCCCAGCGTGGGCGTGACCGAGTCGGGGTCGATGGCGATCTGGGCCAGCGAACCCGCCAATCCGCAGGCGAAATAGACGATCAAGTAGCGGAACCGAGCCCAGCACTTCCTCGACGTTGTCGCCGACGATCCAGAGATAGAGCATGTTGCCGATCAAGTGCATCCAGCTTCCATGCAGAAACATCGACGTGAGCAACGTCCACCGCACCGGGATCGGACAGGGAACGTGCGGACGAGGCCGCGCACGCTGCTCCAGGCGTACGCCACGGCCGAACGGGTCGCGCACCCTGACCGTGCACCATCTTGCACGACCGGCTCGTTCGAGGTCGTCGTTGTGCCAGATCTCGTACGGAGTCGCCGCGTACGCGAGTGTGAACTCGTCCCCCTGTTGCTGCTGGACCAGGAAGACCGCCACGTTGATCGCGATCAGCCCGTACGTGACGTACGGGACGATCTGGGTGCGGTGCAAGTCACCAAGCGGAAGAACCATGGTCGGGCCTCACGCTCAAAGGAGTGGCTGGGCAGAACGAGTTGCGGCGCACGCAGTTCGGTTGCCGGTAATTGCAGGCAGCGGCCGCTCGCAATCGAGGCACAACTGCGGCGAGACCGCGACGACTCAGTCAGCGCCCAATCGTCGGAACTCGCACGAGCGCCCGCATCTTGATGAAATCAGTTTGGTTATAAGGCCAGGACCGCAAAAGTGCAAACAGCCGAGTGCACCGGATGCAGACTGGCCTTGAACAATCGAGCCAACCGCAGGTTTGCGATGTACGATCCTGGCGAGCCGAGGTGCCAGTTCGTGCTGCAATTGCAGGAGATCGGCCTAACGGGCACTTCAGACGACCATCGGCCGCTGGCATCGCCCGGGCGGTGGGCCTTCGCCTTCAAACTTCTCCCACTCGCGGCGGACCCGAGAGAGACCGAACGCGCACAGCTCGAACTGGTCGCTCAGCCGTCGCAATACGTAACCCTGGTCGTCTGCGGTCACTTAGCGTGCTGGCCAGGTAGTACGACCGCTTGCCCTGTTGCTGGTAGCTCACCAGCGCGTCGGCCTTGCACGGCCCTTGCAATTTGCCCAGGGCTTCGGGATAGACGCCCGTCCAGAACAGTGTGAAATCACCGACGTGGCGATGGCATTCTCGCCGCC
Source organism: uncultured Isosphaeraceae bacterium (assembly GCA_963850935.1). Classification (GTDB taxonomy): domain Bacteria; phylum Planctomycetota; class Planctomycetia; order Isosphaerales; family Isosphaeraceae; genus CAWFRS01. The sequence continues at coordinate 27,960 of CAWKNT010000006.1, read as the reverse complement.
GCGCGGCGTCAGTCGCTGGCTTCCGCTTCGGCGATCATCGCCGTAACTTGACTCAGCTGGCGACCTTGCGCGTCGCGCAGTCGCCAGACGGCCTGGCTGGGCACGAAGCTCGCCAGCAGCTCGGCCACGTAGCCGACCAGCGGCGGGTCGCCGATGCCCAGCTCGTTCATGAACGCATACTCGGTCAGGCCGCGAAACAGCCTGTGCAGCGGATGCGATTCGGGAATCGCGCGCGACGTATCCATCGAGGCGCTCCTTACCCAATCATCTTGGACTTTGGGGAAGGGTAAAACAATACCGACATGCACGGATGACATGTTATGCCAACGCAGGTGCTTGATTCACGTCTGCCTAGCAGATGTTACGACGAGTTCCGAAGATCGTCAACAGCAAATTCTTACGCCGATTCGGCCGAAATTGTTCAACCAAGACATCGGCATAATCAGCTGCGAAGCGAGTGCGTTGAGCCCAGGCCGGGAGCAGCCGCGCGACGAGCGGCGGCGACGTAACATGCTTGCAACGGCTCCGCGATTTCGCTCCTGCTTACGCTTCTGCTGGCTTGAAGCCATCGAAGTTCCTGGCATGATGGAGTTATTATCATTGAGGGGAGAAAGTGGAAGTGCAGGCCGTGCCTTATCATGCCGACGGACGGCGTGGGAGGCGGGTGGCTCAGGGACGATTGGCCGGATCCGGTGCCGATCGCGTTGCCCAGCATGATGCAGGCTGCGTGCCGCTGCCGCAGCGCCGGCGCACGATCGATCGTCGGGAGGTAGCTTGGTTGCGAATCACGTTCCATGGCGCGGCCCGGTCAGATCACGGGCAGCGCTCATCTGTTGGAGATCGATTCCAAACGGATCTTGCTCGACTGCGGGTTGTTCGATTCCGATCGGATTGATCCCAACAGCCCCAACCGCCAGTTCCCGTTCGACCCCCGTTCACTCGACGCGGTCATCGTCTCGCACGCCCATAACGACCACATCGGCCGTCTCCCCTGCCTGATCCGGGCGGGCTATACCGGGCCGATCTTCACGACTCCGGCGACCGGCGATATCGCCAACGTCATGCTGCGCGACAGTGCGCGGATCCAGCGTGAGGAAGTTCGCAACGCCCATCTCAAATACCCCCACATCGAGGCGCCCGAGCCGCTCTTCGAGCTGGCCGACGTCGAGTGGATGGTCGAGCGGCTCAAGCGTCTGCCGTATCAACGAGCCGCATGGAAATCGTGCCGGGCGTGACCCTGACCTACCTCGACGCCGGCCACATCCTGGGCTCGGCGATCGTCCAGCTCGACTTATCGCGAAAACGGCCGCCCGCGCCGGTTCGTCTTCACCGGCGACCTGGGCCGCCGCAATACGCATCTCCTGCCCGATCCCACGCCCGATCCAGAACGTCGATATCCTGGTTTCCGAAAGCACCTACGGCAACCGCGAGCTCGATCCCTACGACCGCCTGATGAAGCAATTGCACGCCATCGTCGCCCGGGCGACCCGTCTCCAGAGCAAGATCGTCATCCCGGCCTTCAGCCTGGGGCGCACCCAGCGCATGGTCTACTGCCTTCAAGAGCTCTTCGCCGTGCACAAGGTGCGCCCGATCCCGATCTACGTCGACAGCCCTCTGGCCACGCGCCTGACCGAGATCCACCGCGATCATCCCGACGCCTACACGCCGCAGGCCCGCGGCTTGATGGACAAGGACCCGCTCTACTTCGGCTCGAAGTACGTCGAGTATCTGCGGAAGCTGGGACGATTCGCGGCGGCTCAACCACCTGAACGGGCCGATGGTGATCATCGCCTCCGCCGGCATGTGCGAGGCCGGCCGCATTCGCCATCACCTGCGCCACGTCGTCTCCGACCCCGACAACGCGATCGTGATCGTCAGCTACCAGGCCGAGGGAACGCTGGGACGGCAGATCTCCGAAGGGGTCGAGCGAGTTCAGATCTTCGACCAGTGGTACGACCTGAACGCCGCGGTCTATGTTCTCGACGGCTTCTCGGGCCACGCCGACCGCGGCGACCTCGGCTGGTGGTACGAGCAGACCGGCGGGCAAGATCGAACACGCCTTCCTCGTCCACGGCGAGCCCGAAGTCGATGGAGGCCCTCGCCCCCACCTTGCAGCCATTTGCTCTTAACGCTGTCAAGACGCCTGAGGTCAACTCCAGCTACGACGTTTGAGCTACGGTCTCTTGCGAACCGTGAAATTGGCATGGTCTCCACTTGTCGCGCGCCTGCTTCCGAAAGTGCGATGCAGATTGCTGTCAACCGCGCCAGGCGTCGATCTTCGGCGGGCGGCATGACGTAGCCACATGCAATGGGGAAAACGAACTATTGAGGAATTCCGCCGGGCTAGTCGGGCGCTACCGGGTTTGATCGCTTGTTCGTCCGGAAACTCACTGCGGCGCACCCGGCGGCGGACCTCCTGGTCCTCCTGGCGGCGGTCCCCCTGGCGGCCCGCCGAATCCGCCTCGTCCACCTGGTCCACCGGGAGGCGGCCCACCGGGACCACCAGGTCCGCCGCCGCCGCGGCCCATCCGGCGGTGTTCTTGGTGGCACGCGTTGCACGAGTTCTTGAGCTGGTCGTGCGAAAGCCTGGCGGCCTCTTTATCCTTGGCCATCGCGGCCTTTTCCAGCTCAGCGCCCGAATCCGCGAACGCGGCCGTCAGCTTGACCCAGGATTCCTTCGCCCCTTTGGGCGGATCGAATTTACCGAGTTCGGCCGCCGATTGGGCGTATTCCTTCGCCTGCCCTTGAATCGTATCCCAGGGAGGAGGTTCTTGTTGAAGTTCATTGCCGATGACGGGGGTCAGCGCATTCGGTCCCCGGCCCAGCTTGTTCATGATTTGCCTGATACCAGGCGGACCACCGCCGCCGGCCCCCGGCGGTGGTTGATTTGCTTGAATTTCATTGTCTGACTCGCTACAACCCCCGGCAGCGAGCAACACAATTAGCCCGACAGGCAACACGGTCCAACTCCGCCACAATCTCGTCATCGGAAAAACCTCGGGACGATGAAAAAAAAGTCAAAAAGTCGGTCGAACCAAATCGCTGCCACAACGCGCAGCGCCAAGCAGATCCCCGCAAATTCTCGCATCAATTCAGTTGCGCAGACATCGCCCTAACGGCACGTTGCTCGTGCATATTATAGCGCCCTGGGCTACGCAACCGGTTCCGATTGTCGCGGCGATTATATGAACCGGCGACGCGTCGTATCGTAAAGAATTGTCAACGAAAGGAGGCCACTTCACAACTCGCTGCTCTACCGAACGAACTCAGCGGATGTCGCACATCAATAGCGCAAAGGCTGCTGTCGGCCGTACGGCGCCTATGACCTTCACTACAACAGCCTGCTCTGATAAATCGAGAGATGGGTATAGGTGGCCGCCAAAAGCGGTGTCGGCACGCGTGCGTTCTGCGCGGGCCAAAAGATCGCCAATGATCTGGTCGGCCTCGATGGGACCACCTTTTTGCAGATCCCGATACATCGACGACGTTTGGGTTGAGCCACGCGCCGTCAAGAGTTCCGCGCGCGGCTCAGGAAGGCGTCGCTCGGCGGTTGACCGACGGCTCTCACGACCGAGACAACCTCGTCCAAAAACCGATGCACGAAGTCAAGGCCCCCCGGCACCGCCGCAATCTCGCCGACATTCCCGCGCATGAGGCATGTGATCCCCCCCATGCTGGCGAGGAGGATCCATTTCTCCCACATCTCGCGCTCGATCGAAAGTGAAAGCGTGGCATTGAAAATAGCCCCCTGCATGGCCGCGTGAAGCCGATCGGTGCGCTGAGAGCGAGCACCATTCATTTCGCCGTATACCAGATCCTGAAACTCGGCGAGCTGGACGATCCGCCCGTCGTCGTCGAGTACTGTAGCGACCTTGCAAACGCATCCTACAACAGCATTCGCCCCGAACCGTCGAGTGAGAATGTCGACATGCTTCATGCCGTTCTGCACCGGCAGAATCATCGTGTCGGGGCCAAGGGCGGGGGCAAAGTCGGCCATCGCTTGCTCAAGCGAGTATGCCTTAACTGTGACCAAGACGGCGTCGAAAGGCGCTGCGAGTTTATCGGCAGTGATAAGCTGCGGCTTGAGCGTGACATCGCCATAGGGACTCAAGATCTGCAATCCGCTTGACCCAAGTTGCCGAGCCCGCGCGGGTCGGACGAGGAAAGTGATGTCGCGTCCCGCCTGGGCCAGCCTTCCTCCGAAGTATCCCCCCGTCGATCCGGCTCCGACGACCAAAATGCGCATGGTGCGGGTTCTCCTTAGCTCGCGTTTAAGTCAAACTCGATCGCCGTCACTTGCTTGAGCATTGTTCGAAGTGAAAGCGCACGTTCCGCTCCAAAGGCACGCTCGAAATTTCGTTCGGCTCGAGCCCACAGACGTTTCGCCTTTTTCACGTGTTCTCGTCCCGCTGGCGAAAGCGCGATGGCACGATGACGTTTATCTATCTGGGGTATGCGGATCGTCACCAATCCTTGACGCTCGAGCGGCCGTAGCAAATGCCCGAGCGTCGAGCGATCCATGACGAGGAGATCCGCGACATCCTGGAGTTTTTGAGGTCCAAGGCGAGACAACTTGGACATAATGGAGTATTGATTCAGGCTCATCCCAACCGGCGACAGGGCGTTATCATACAGCCGGGTCAGATGCCGAGCCGCTTGACGAACTGCCGAACAACTGCAGATCTCCGGTGCGGCGTTCATCGTGAGTGAGTTCTCCAGGCCGAATTGACGGAAATGTGCCTCGCCGTTGCCGAGGGACCAACTGTACTAACTTTACCCAATTAATTACGGGCAATTGCCCCGAAGTCAAGTTCCAGCGCAGAGTAGGCCTGACGGGCCGGCCGCCTGGCCATCTCCGGCAACCGGGTAGTCAGCACCGTGCGCGGTCGAATTCGAGTCCGGCTCGCAACGGCAGCACCTGGCTTGCCGCGTGCGCGGTCGGCGCTGGTGCCCACCCGGTGTCGGTGTCTGTCGCGCCATTCGGTGTGCGCCGAAACGCACCGTCCACATCGGACTTGCTGGGATGGCCTGGAATGACCAAGATGACCTTGGCTAAGCGATCTCAATCGAATTGGCCATTCGGCGCGTGGAATCTGACAACGTAAATAATGTGCGTTAAAACACGAGTTGAGCTTCAGATGAGATTCTCACGCATCACCGTGAATCATGACCAGCTTGGCGGCGTACCCTGCATCCGGGGCTTACGCATTCCCGTGGCGACGGTTGTCGGGATGGTGGCCGAAGGAATGACCTCGGAGGAGATCCTTGCTGCCTATCCGGATCTCGAATCCGAGGATATACGCGAGGCGTTATTGTTTGCGGCCGAAACGGTGCGCGAGCGTGAACTGCCTATAGTGATGAGTTTATGAAAATGCTGGTTGATAATGCTCTCTCACCAGACGTGGCTCGCGGCCTGTCCAACGCCGGGCACGATGCGATTCATGTGCGAGAAAAAAGTTGTATTGGTAGGCCCCTCTCACGACACCACGCCAAGGATGAGTCAAGCCCGAGTTTCAACGAACCCCCGAGGCCGAGAGGGATTCGATCCATGGCAGTCAGATCAGCAGGTGCCTTCGCGCATCCCCTCTGCACACTGTTCCGCGTCGGTGTGGTCGGAGGACTTTCGGACGGACAGCTACTGAATCTGTCCGCAAGCGGGAATCGCGAGGCCGCTGAGGCGGCCTTTCGTGCGCTGGTGGAGCGGCACGGACCGAAAAGAGTCTTGGCGGTGTCGCGGTGGCAGGCAGTCGCCGGCCTGTTGCTTTTGGTTAGCGCGATCGGCATCGGATCGCGCTTGGCGGTCGGTCGACCTTCCTCCGTCCAACCGCCTTCGCCACAGACGAAGCATCCGACCCAATCGTCTTCCCCGCAGGACCAGGCAACCATCGAGAGCAAACAGGCTGCCATCCCCAACGGTGGTGGCGAGCACCCGAGCTCGCAACCCCTGGCTGAAGCTCAGCATGATGTCACCGTTGAGGGCACCGTCGTCGACGATCAGGGCAAACCCGTCGCCGGCGCCAGGTTGTTATCGATGTTCCGGTTCCGTGGTCAGGCAAGTTGGAACCGCTGGAGGTGCGGGCGACCTCCGACGCCGAGGGCAGGTTTCGGTTCGTCGCTCCGTCGCTACGACGAGTTACTCCCACCCGCGCCCTGATCTGGGTGTTTCACCCCGGCCTGGCGATCACAATCGTGGCCAGGCTGGGCGCGCTGCCTCGGACTTTGGTTTTACACAAACCGGCGCCGAAAACCATCACGATCGAAGGGCCTGACAGCCGGCCGATTTCCGGGGTGCGGGTTTCTCCACTCGCGATCGCAGTTAGCGCCGAGAGAGGAATCGTCGACGTGCCCGATTCACTGGCTGAGACGTGGGCCGTGATGACGGGGCTCGACGGCAAGTCGACGCTCGAGTACCTCGCGGCCGGAGACGGGCTGGTTGCCGTCAGGGTTACGGCCGAGTCAATTGGAACGCAGGACTTCCCGCTCGTCGAGCGGCCCGGCCGCCCAGTCCAGGGCACAGCGATCACCCTCCGGCTCAAGCCGACCAGCCATCTGGCGGGCCGGGTTCGAACCCGCGCGGGAGACCCGGTGGCCGATCAAGTTGTCGAAGTCTGGTCCAAGGGAGGCATGCTATGGTCGAATCCTGTCGGGTTCAAGACTGGACCGCTCCGCACCGCGGGTGATGGCTCATTCCAGACGCCGGATAACCTTTTGGTCGGGTCGACTTAGGAACGGGACGGAAATAACTTCCCGATTTCACATTGGCTGTGGAACAGCTCGGTAGTTCCATTTGGGCAGAGTTTTGTCGAACACGATCTTCATGGTCTTCTTGAATCCCGCGACATACTTCCGGCCGGTCTTGTAGATCTTGTGTAGGATGCTCACCTTGACCTTCAGTCCCGTGGTGGTTTCGGCCTTGGCCATGTAGTACTGGACGGTCTTCAGCGTGTGGAAAATCACTCCTCGACATGCCCGGGTCAAATGCGGGAACAAGCGGTGTTCAATCGGATTGTACTTCGAGCAGTAAGGCGGGTAATGGGCCACGCGAATCTCGATGCCCAGTTGGTTCGCCAGCTTCTGGAGGTCCTCCTTGAATAAATACATGGTCGCGCTATTGCTGCCTCCGCCATCGCATAACACCAGCAGTTTCTTCGCTTCTGGATAGTCGATTAGGCCCTGCTGGTCCCACCAAGTCGCGATGCTGTCACAAGCCAGTTCGCTCGTGTCATGGCTGGTGTTCAGGTTGACGAAGGCTTTGTTCTTCCCCACATCGTAAAGACCATGGGGAATCACCGTTCCCTCTCCGGCGCTGCTGAAGTCGTGGTCGTTGGTCTCGATGGTGTCCTGAGTGTCGATCTTGCCGTCACGGTAGAAATTGCCGAGCAATTCCTTCTTCTTGGTATCCATGCTGATGACTGGTAGGCCGGCCTTCAAATGCTGCTTCTTGAGGCGGTTGATCTTCTTGAACTGAGCATTGCGGTTTGGATTGCGAGGGCCCATCGTCTTCTTCTTCAGGGCTTTCCGCCTGCGATACCCGTTCTTGCGTAGCAATTGTGAAACGACCTGTCGACTGGCCGGAGTCCCCAACTTGTCGAGCCGACGCGAAATCTGCCCCCGCGACAGGTTCGTCCACTTCACCTCGGCCCGCATCGGATCGCCGGCGGTGTGGTCTTCAATTACCTTGAAGAAGTTCGCTTCAAGGTCCGCAGATATCTCGACTAGTTTCTTACGTCCAGCCCCTTTTTTCGGACACGACTCGTATCCAGATCGGCGGTTTCTTCCAGTTCCGCCAGTCCTCGGCGGATGGTCTTGGGATCGCATTGCAGAACGCTGGAGATGTACTCGACCCCGCCATGACCCAGCTTTGTGGACTCGATGGCCGCATACCGTCGACGATCATCCTCGGCCAGCGAGTTATACAGGCGCTTCATCATCCGTTCAATTCTCGGCGTATAGGCATCCATGCCACTCTCCTTGGTGTTGGTTTCCGATCCAACCGCTTGATACCATATTTCAAGAAACTCGGGAAGTTATTTCCGTCCCGTTCCTTATCGCGTCGTGGTCCGCGCACCCGGGACGGAACCGATCCTGTCGGACTGGATCACGATCACCGAGCAGCCTCGCGTCTTGCTGCCGATGCTCCAGCGGCCGTTGCGCACCCTCAGCGGTCGAGTTGTCGATCGCCAGGGAAAGCCGCTGGCGAGTATCGAAGTCTTCCAGTCGGGCGACGGACCTGAACGGACGGCCGCCCAGACAGATGCCGACGGCCGATTCGTGCTGGGGGGCTTTCGCCAGGGCTCAGTATTCCTCTTCGCTCGCGGTGAGGGATTTCGGTTCAGCGGGCGATTGGTCAAGCCCGGCGACCAAGACATCACGATCGAGCTCACTCGCACAATCGAGCGGCCGGCACGGGAGATGAGAATGCTCCCCGACCCGATCCCGCTTGAGGAATCGCGCGCCTTGGCCCGGCGGCTGATGGAGCCGTGCTGGCAAGCCGCCTTCGAGCAGCAAAACTCCGGCGCCCAATATCGCGTTCTAAACGCGCTGGCGGCCGCCGATCCCGTGGGCGTGCAACAAAGGATGGCGGCGACCGAAAACCTGGATCCGCGAACGAAGTCGTTCATCAGCCGTCAAGTCGTTCGGGCATTGACGCCGAGCGATCCGGCGGGAGCTGAGACGGTGGCCGAAACCATTCCAGACGCCGGTGTTCGCGCGAGGGCTCTGGTCGCCGTGTTCGATGCATTGCCAGATCGAGACGGGAATCACAAGCTCGCACTGCTGGATCGTGCGATGATCCACGCCAATGCCGCGCCCGCGCTCGGAGACCGCGTGCTCCCTGTGAGCGAGGTCGCCGAACGATGGTACGAGCTCGGAGAAAAGGAGAAGGCAAAGACACTCTTGAGCGATGCCCTGCACATAGCAGACACGGCTCTCGGCAAGGGGACACCGGTGCGCGGACTCCTGGCCGCGCGGTTGGCACGCGTCGACCTGCCATCGGCTTTGGCGATTGCCAATGAGTTCGCGTCTGCAGCCGGGATCCTCGCCAACATCGCCTTCCACCTGGCGGCAGACAAACCCGCCGAGGCGGAACACGTTTTGAGTCTGATGTCCCCGCTGACGGGATGGGGCCGGCTCCCGCCGCCGATCGCCTGGAAGATGGCGGCGGTCGATCCGGCGCGTGCTCGGAGGCTCACTGATCGAGCGCAGCAAGACATGGACCACCCGCACCGGTATCTTTTTCTGGCGCTGGGCCTGAAGCCACACGACCCGGCGGCAGCGAGCGAGGCGTTTCAAACTGCCATGCAAGGCTACGACCAGTTGATGAAGGAAGGAGAGTATTCGAGCATGCTCGTGCCGCGCGCGGTATTGTTGCCGCTGGTCGAGCAAATCGATCCGGCCCTGGTGCCCGAGTATTTCTGGCGCATTCTCGCCATGGGGCGCACAGCCGCCAATCCGCGCTCCACCCAGGATATCTACTCCGCCGAGCTCGTTAACCTTTTGGCGTGGTACGACCGCGACGTGGCCGCGGCCCTGTTTGAGCCGCTGCGCAATCAGATGGAACGGACGGACGACCAAAAGCTTGCTAACTACTCTCGGCGCTTTGTGGAATGGTCACTCATCGACCCCCGCGCGGCCGTGGCGCGGCTCGAGCAGGTGCCTTTCAGCCTCAATCCAGGGGGAAACGGCTCAAGAGAACACGTCGCCGAACTGCTTGGGCTCGCCCACGAGGAGCGCTGGCGAAAAATCTGGAGCGAGTCCACGGAAATGGGCGCGTTATTCGAACGCGACATCAGATAAGTTGCGACAACGGCGTGGATGACTCGGAAGAATCCTTGGCGTGGGAGATCCTTTCGACTCAAGTCGCAGGTGGCGCTAGAATAGTGACGGGGAGGGATTACAATCATGCTTGCGACGGTCGAAGAGCTCTTGGCCCGCCTCGGTTCGGGGATCGAGTCGACGGCCGGGGTATGTGGTGGTGATCCGCGGATCGCGGGAACACGAATCCCGGTCTGGACGCTGGAGCACTACCGGCGGCTCGGTTTGACCGAAGCCCAGATCCTGGGCGCATTTCCGGCACTTCGAGCGACCGACCTGGTCAATGCCTGGTCCTTTGTCGCCGGTCACCTCGACGAGATAGACCGTCAGATCCGAGAAAATGAGGAGGCCTAATCGTTGGCCCGCCTCTTCGCTGATGAGAACTTCCCCAACCCAACCGTCGAAGTACTGCGGCAGCTCGGCCACGACGTACTGACGGCAGCAGAGTCGGACTTGGCTGGCCTGGGGATCTCAGACGAGGAAGTGCTGGCATTCGCGCACGCAGATGGCCGAGCGATCTTGACACACAATCGCAAGCATTTCCGCAACCTTCACAACGCCGGGCGGCCCCACAGCGGCATGGTCCTCTTTTGGAAAAAACCTGATCGCCAACCGTCCCTCGCGACACTACTTTGAAAGCTTCGACAATCAACGCAAAATCTCCAGGGCACACGAACAGTGATCAGCGAATCCGCCCGGGCCACACCGAGATTCCTGTCTTACCTGTTGCGGAATGGAACACCAGCCGCCCTGAGTGACACCGAATTGCTGCACCGATTTGCGAGACGCCAGGGCGAGCATGACGAGACCGCCGAACTCGCATTTGCGGCGCTCCTGGCTCGACACGGCCCGATGGTTCTGCGCATCTGCCGTGGCGTGCTCGGCGATCGGCATGAGGTTGAAGACGCCTTCCAGGCGACGTTCCTGGTGCTGGCGATCCGGGCGAGGTCGATCCGTCGTCGCGGCTCGGTCGCGTCGTGGCTGCACGGCGTGGCGCTGCGCGTCGCGGCTTCCCAGCGTTCCCGCGCGGCGCGGCGTCGGCGGCATGAGCTGGTCAAAGCCGCAATGACTTCATCCACGACCCCAGATGCGGGGAGCGATCCGGTGGTTGACGGCGAGCTGACTCAAGTCGTTCAGCAAGAAATCGGCCGCCTGCCCGAGAAATACCGAGCGGTGGTCGTTCTGTGCTATCTTGAAGGTCTTACGCACGAAACGGCCGCCGACCAACTTGGCTGGCCTGTGGGCTCGGTGAAGAGCCGTCTGGCATGGGCACGCGACCGCCTGCGCGCCCGACTGAACCGGCGGGGAATCGCGCCGACGAGCCCTCCTTTCGATCAAGCCGATTCGTCAATTGACGCGGAAATGACTCCAACGCCGATTCGGGTCGGGTCGGGTCTGATCGATGCCACCTTGCGCGGTGCCCTGAAGGTTGGTCTGGGGCGTGACGCACTGGTCGGGATCGTCTCGACCGAAGTCATCTTATTGATGGAAGGGATCATCAAATCCATGACAAATGCCAGGTTGATGTTCATGGCGGCCTCGGTCTTGGTTGCGGGGCTGCTGACCGCCTGCGCGGGCGTGATGGCGTATTCCGCGAGCCAGCAAGAGAAAGCCACTCCCCAACGGAATCCCGGCAATACAAATCGCCGACTGGCTGCCGCCCGCGAGATCGCTCAGAATTCGCCCCGCCCTGCCGGCACGAAAGCGGGCACGGATCAAGGCCCGCTCAAGATCCAGGTTCAAGTGGTCGATCGGCAGGGCCGCCGTCTGTCCGGCGCCGATGTCGTCACGCAAATCTGGTACTCGCGCGGTTCCGAAACCAACGAGCCGATCCTCGAGCGGAGCAAGACGGATGGTGCCGGCCACGTTCAGCTCGAAATTGCTCGCGAATACCCGGGTGCGCGAGTCTTTTCCGCGCACATCTGGGCGTACCAGCCCGGTCGTACGATCGCGATGTCCAACGTCTTACTCACGGGAAAGGTGTCCCCTCCCGTGATTCAGTTGACCCTCGATCAACCGACGAAATGGACGATCACCGTCCTCGGCGCGGATGACCGGACCATCGGCGGACTTCGCCTTGCTCCTCACTTGCTACGCCTCGGGGAACGCAGTTCTTCGTTGGTGGAACTCCCTGATAATTGGCTCAAGCTGCTGACGGCGACGACGGACTCCGAAGGCGTGGCGACGCTCGCCTTCCTACCCGGAACCATGACGCCTTTGTCAGTCCAGGTTGCCGGTCCGGGGCTTGCCCCACACACGTTGCCGCTCGACGTGGCGCAGGGAAAGAGCGCTGTCCTCAAATTGGGCCGCGCCGGGCGATTGGTCGGAATCGTCCGCACAGCCTCTGGCGTCCCGCTAGTCGATGTCCCCGTGGAGGTTTGGGTCCAGGGGTCGGGTACTCCGCCGACGGAACTCCTTTTCGCTCATCGGCGGGTCACGCCCGACGACCTACTCCGGCTCGACCAAGAGCCGCTGAAAACCGGATCACACGGTGCTTTCCAGACTCCGTCCACTCTGCTGAGCGGATCGACCTACCGTCTGTCTATCCATCATGATGGATTCGTGCCCTTCGTCTCGGAATGGGTGACGCTCGATGGCGAACGCGCCACGATTCCGGCTATCCGTCTCCAGCCGTTGCAGAAGTTGACCGGTCAGATCCGGGACCGGCACGGCCGCGCCATCGCCGGCGCCCGGGTGTTCCTACCGGCAGGCGGTCCTCGAGTGGTGGCCGATGACCACGGGCGATTTGCCCTGACCGGTATCCATCCCGCAAAGTCGGTCATTCTGGTGGAACAGTCAGGATTCCGACTCCAGGGCTGGTTGGTCGATCCGTCGGCACACGTGGACGTGGGGCCACTCACGCTGGTGCGCGCGAATGAAACGCCCGAGCAAGTCATGAAGCCTCTCGCCGATCCGATCCCGCCTGCGGAGTCGCGCGCCCTGGCGGATCGCCTGCTCGAGCCTTACCTGCGCGACCCAATCGGAAATGGAGATGACGAGTCCCGACTGTCGGCCATCTCGGCCCTGAGCGAGTTCGACCTGGACCGCGCGCTCGAGCTTTTCGAAGCCGATAAGTTCCGCGATGACGGTTTGTCGTATCAGAGCATCCGCGGATCATTGGCAGCCAAGCTCGCGGTGAAGGACCCGGCGCGTGCCGAGGCCATGGTCGAATCGATCAAGGATCCATTGACGAAAGTCGGCGCTCTTACGAAAGTGACCAAGGCCCTTCTCGCAGCGGAGCGTGCTCGGAAGCAAGCCCTGCTGGAACGAGCGACAACCCTGCTCAGGGATCTACGACGAGTGAATCCCGGCAGGCGTCTTGTGCAGTTCTCAGAGATCACCGAGCAATTGCTGGACATCGGCGAGCGGGAACGCGCCCGCGTCATTATCCAAGACGGGAAGAGCTTGAGCGACGTCTTCCCAACCAGTTTTCTCGGCCAACTCGGGCGGATCGAGCCCAGTCAGGCCATGGCGCAGTTGCAGAAGCATTCCGCTCGCAGCAATCTAAGCAGCCGCAACCCTGAGCTGGCCGAAGTCGCAGTCGAGCTCGCGACCGATCATCCTGCAGAGGCCGAGCAAGTCTTCAATCTGCAGGAACGAAGAGGCGCCTATTTACGAATCTTCGACGAGCTGCGACTCTGTCGCCGGCTGGCCACAGTCGATCCGCCGCGTGCCCGTCGGGTCGCCGAGTCGCTCCACGGTGCCGGGGCACGCGCCTGTGGCTGGGCCTGCGTGGCCCTCGGCCTCGCCGAAAAGGACAAGGCTGGCGCCTCCGCGGCGATAGACTGCGCGATCGAAGAAATCGATCGACTGCGTGAATCGGGACCAGGCCCCGACGCGGTTACCATCCTGAGCGGCGTCCGCTTGATGTACCCGACCAACCCCGCCGCCCAGATTCTGCCGGTCGTCGAGCGGATTGCCCCCGACCGGCTTGCCGATGTCTTCTGGCGAGCCGTGGCGCTTCATCCTCGGATCGAAACCGATCGCGAAGACCAGCTTAAGAGCTCCTACATCGGCTACGAGTGCATTGTTGTCGCGCGGTACAACCGCGAGGTGGCCGCCGCACTCTTCGAGCCAATAAATGCCTACCTCCGTGCACTCGCTGTCCGAACGGGCCCGCGCGGCGATTTCAACGGCAGCGCGATCACGGCCAAGGCCTGCATCGACCCCCGGGGTGCTGTCGCAGTCATCGAATCCCTGACCACGCCTTCAGAACCCCACCTACCGAACCCGGCTCATCGGATAAGGCTGTGGCTAGCCGAAGTACTGGGCATACCTTCCGAAGTCCGATGGCCACGGCTGTGGCGCTATATAGGTGCGCAACTCGACGATTGATCGCACTGCGCTCCTGCCGCGATCGCTGCACCGGCACGCTGAACATCAACCCGTCGCACCTTTAACCTCGTTGTCTTCTTGATCGAGGTATTCTCGTTCTTCTTCCATTCCAAATCGCTGTGCGACCTCGGGATCGGTCGTTACCAGGGTCGCGTAATCGTCTCCGACGCCGCCATTATCCTCGAGAGTCACGCCCGCTTTGCGCATCTCATCGAGACGATTGGCCGCCGCTCTCAACGATTCGATCATTTCGGCAATGCTCTTTGCCTCGGAAGTGAGCCATTTGTTTCGCCAAACAATTAAGTAACGCTTCTTACCTTGATTCCATAATTCCAGAAATTTCGTGAAGTGACCGCTGCTCGGAAACTGCCTCGGCTCGACCTCTCGAACCCCCGGGATTCGCTTTCTCTTTTTTGGCTGCACTGCGAGAGAAACCCGGAATAGGCGGTTCTTCCATGGCGGGCAATGTCCTCTCTGTTCCGGTCGAATTCCGCCGCCGCCGCCGCCAATTGCCCGCGAACGGACGCGTTCCCAAGCAAATTGCAAGCTTTTCACGTTAAAGTAGCTTACCACGATGGGCTGGGCCGGCAATCCCGAGAAGGAAGGCCTCCATCTGTCTATTGAGCGGCCTCACCATCACGAGTGCGCTGACCAGCCCGACACCCGCGAGTACAGCGCTCGACGGATTGGCAACAGGAACTATAGTCAGCGCCGCGATCACGAATCGATCGCGGAACAGCCGGACCTCGTACGTACATCATCGCGTTACGAGCTTTGCAAAGCCTGGACGCAGTCGCGTCGTTTCCCCGCACGCTGATCAGCCCAGCCAGGGCTCATGGATCTGAGGAAAGCCGTTTAAGTTGTGCAGACGCCCACTCGTGGATCTCGGCGTTGTCGTCAGCGAGGGCGGAATTGAGAGCCGATCTCACCGCTTCAGGGGAGCCAATTCGCAGCAAGGTCTGGAACGCTTCGTCGCGCCGTCGCCCGTCTTTATCTCGCATGAGCTCGACGAGCCTCCCAACGAAGGGCTGGGGGTCTTGCGCATGGCTGATGATCGGTCGCGCCCGATCGCGAAAGTATGCATCTGTGCCAACCAATGCAGTTACAACTACCCCAGCCGCTTTCTGAGCTTCGCCCATCTCGACTAACGTCTGCGCGGCTACCAGGCGGACCTCGGGATCTTTATCTTCGAGTGCGAGAGCGAGTGCGGCCACGGCTTCGTTACGCTTCGCCGACCCCGCATCGATAATAAAGCCCAACGTACGTGCGGCCGAGAAGCGCACGAAACGGTCTTCGTCGTTGAGGACGGCGATAAGTTTGGTGGCAGCCCTTTCGGTGCGCGGCCCGAGTTCGGCCAACCCGACCCCGGCATATTCGCGCACCCGAGAACTCGGATCGTCGAGGGCGCTGATCAGCAGGCTTACGCCCGATCAACTTCCCAGAAGGGAATGTCACGCCCCAGAGACGACGCGGCCTCTCGACGGACGAAAACGGGCTGATCGGCCTGCAACAGGCGTCCCAAACGGCGTGTCGGGCTCCAGATGTTGAGGCCGGCCCACAACATCACCGCCAAGGCCGCGACCAGGATGGCCAGAGTGCGAAGACGAACCCGCGGTCCTGGCAATTTGAGGTGCATCGAACTGTCCTGATTTAGAAGCCACTGTCTCACCGCTCACCTGCCGCGCAGATTAGCGACACGGCGGTGATCGGCCACGAGGGCGGGTGCTGGTGGAAAATCTACTACAACTGTAATAAGATCGGCCCAGAAGATCAAGGATCCATCGGGCGGTTCGGCGCCCGCGATTCGCAAGCGTTCCTGTCAACAAAGCAGCGACGGCCGAGGCAGGCCCAACCTCCAGTGCACGAACATCGTGTGAGCGGAACTTGACTGCCGAACCAGGCGAGTACGGCAGTCCCGAAATACCGTCGGCATTTCGGTCTTGTCGATACTTGGGTGATTAGTGTCGTGTAGCCGGAACTTCGGCGGGCTCAATCGAGAAAGTAGGGTTTCGCGCCGACTCGACGAGGTCGCGCAAAAGCACCAAGAGAAGAGAACCTGATAACGCGTTGAGCTCAGCGAAACATATTCGCTGCAAAATTGACGCGTGCCATCGAGACTTTGGGGAACCACGCCCAGCGCAGGATGGCGCTTTGTTTCATGTGGTCATCGCGAGACCACGCCACGGCGTGGCGCCGGGACGCTGGACTACCGAGTGAATACGGCTTGTCACTCGCGTTGGGTGGTTACGATCGCTCTGTCTTTACAACTCTACTTCTGGAGGAAAGTCCACATGGGGGACATCGCAATCAACCCCATCACTCAACAGGCTTAGGGCATCGGTTTCGACAACAACCTTTACGCCATTAACACCGCGAACGGCAGCGGTGTCATCATAGGTCCCAGCGTCTATACCAACAATCTTGCGCAAGTATCAAAGGGGCCTGTACGAAATCAACGGCGACCTGCTCAAGGTCAATCCAACGAATGGCGCGGTCACCGACCTGGGCTCTTTGCCTCCCCTACCATCTTCGACTTGGCCTTCAATGCTTCCGACAAGATTTTCGCCACCGACTCCACCAATCTGTACGAGAGAGCTCTCGGCGCCTCCGGTCCGGCCAGTTTGTTGGGAAATACCGGCTTTATCCTTTCTACCGCGTATTCCGCTCAGCGGAAAAAAGGGCTCGTTGCCAGAAATTGGAATTGAACTCGGCCAGGTCATCTCCAGAAGCGGGAATCGACCGCGACTGGCCATCCCTACCCACAAGCCGATCTGGGAGGAGAGGCAGTCTCGTTCTGCGAGATCGGCCACGATGTGCGGCGCGGCCCGGTCAGTGATCCCGACACGGGCTGCGACCTCACATAGTCGAACCTCTGGCTCCGGAGCGATGCAAATCATAACGTGAGCGAGTATAATCAGATACGTCCAGTCAAGGCTGGCTCCGTTCCGATGTAAATCCTCTGCCGCGCCTTGACCCCAGGGCAGGCTTGCGATAAGAATTACGGGAATTGAGGCTCATATGCTATAGCCTGCGTGCATGATCGCCACGGATTAGCGGCTCTTATCAAAACTGGGCTGGCGCTATTCCAAAGACGATCATCTGTTTAGCGTAGATTATTCCCGGAGGCAGCGGCATGGTCATCGGGCGGCTGACCGCAACCTGGGCAGATGCGTCGTTTGCGGTCCTGGCAGCGATCATCGCGTTGTTGTCTGCATCGCTCGTAAATTGCCCGCAGGTCAGAATCAAGTCTGTGTCCAAAGCTGGCATCGGGATCACAGCGGCCACACCCCCGCTGGGACCGATCATGGTCGAGGACGACGATCGCGAATCTCAAGAAGATGATATTAAACCCTGCGGGCTGCCAGGTGTGCGGCCTGATTCACCCGCCTCTCCTACTCACTCGCAAATCACACCGCCGCAAAGTGTCTACATCTCCCTTCTGACTCTGGCGCAGAACCCCTTGCGTTGTTGATGAAAGCGCACGCCCCTTTCTCTGCGCCGTAAGCGGCGTTTGCGCGGGGGGAAAGGCTGCGCTTGCCTGCCGCGGGTGTTCACCGCAAGTCATCCTTGCGGACAACCTGCGCGACGTGAGCGTGCGTGCGGCAGTTCGATTTGTTGTACAGCTTGGACCTGTTGCCGGACATGAGTCATGTGGGAGTTTGCGCTATGCATCTTATCGTATTCGCCAGGCGGCGATCCTTCACGACCTTCATGCTAGTGCTCTCGCTTGCAATTGGCGGCGTCCTAGCATTGTCGAAGGTCCTGACCGATAGCTTTCCTCTGCTTAAGACACCAAAAGTTTATGCCGATTCTGGTTCGATTGCCATGCGCGCCGAGCCACTGAAAGGGTATCTCGTCGGCCGGTTTGAGTCTTATTTTCAGAAGCAAAACGAGCAGACCAAGCAGGGGCATGGGCATGGTAAGATCGTGCTCACTAGCCCTAAGCGTATGGACGTCACTGTCACCAAATCATATGTTTGCCAAATTCACTCGCGGCGCGACATCAAGATCCCTGCCTTGAAGACCGGATATCTGGCGGAGATCTCCGTCAGGGCCGGCCAGGCGGTGAAGAAGGGCGATGTGATGTTCAAGATCGGCATGGCAAAGCCCAAAGCCAAGGCGGACAGTGCGAAGGCCAAATCGGACTTGACCAACGTCATCGCGCCGTTCGACGGCATCGTCGGCCGCCTGAACGAGCAGTTCAACAACCTCGTCAAGGAGGGGGACGTCCTCACGACCTTGTCCGATAACGGCGTGATGAAAGTCTATTTCAACGTACCCGAGATTCAATACCTCGAATACATGGCCAACCGGAAACAGCATGAGGAGGACAAGTTCGAACTCGTGCTGGCAAACGAGACGAAGTTCCCACATTCCGGCAAGATCAGTGCGATCGACGCCGAATTTAACAACGAGACGGGAACCATCGCCTTCCGAGCCGATTTTCCGAACCCGGACGGTCTACTGCGTCACGGTCAGACCGGCATCATTCTGATCCACGGAAAGTTGCATGGCGCGATCGTCATTCCGATACGGTCGGTTTTCGAGATTCTCGACACGCAGTACGTTTACGTCGTCGACAAAGATGACATCGTGCATGCGCGAGATCGTCTCCGAGCGCGAAATGGATGACATCTATGTCATCAAGAAAGGAGTCGGTGTGGGCGACCGAATCGTTCTCGAGGGCATCCGACAGGTTCGCGCCGGCGAGAAGGTAGAATCCGAGTTTCATCCCCCGGACGAAGTGATGCGAACGCTAAAAAATCACGCTGAATAGCACGCGTGCCCCGTACGGAACACACATCAGGGGCTGGATATGCAATCCGCGAGTGACACGCCCGGATGAGTGCGCGCGCAAAGCAGCGCGATGCATGATTATTCCAGCCCAATTGACCATAGAACGATGTATCGATCAGACGACGGTTGGCGCTGGGCTCCTGGTCAACCTGTCCGATCGATAACATAGACCTTCACGTGCGCACGGTACTTCAGGCACCGGAGGATTGCATCTTCGAGCCGCCGACAGTTTTGACAAGTCTTTGCGGTTTTCTTGTCGGGCTCGGATACGCGTTCCACCGGCGGAAGGCCACCGGCGCCACCGGGAACGGCTGTCTTGCGCTTGAGCCCGGGTGGCACGCGACCGGCTCCAGCGGTCGGGTCAGGCGCTTGCCCTGGTGGCGAGCTGGACACTGTCGATTTGGTCCCTGACCAGGCTCACCGCCACGTCGGCCAAGGCTTCCGAGTCCAGGAAGAATGACGAGTCGTTGTCCTCCGATCCGTTGGGCTGGTTCACCGGCCCAGACCCGTA
This sequence comes from uncultured Isosphaeraceae bacterium, assembly GCA_963850935.1. Lineage (GTDB taxonomy): Bacteria > Planctomycetota > Planctomycetia > Isosphaerales > Isosphaeraceae > CAWFRS01. Next base: position 8,504 of record CAWKNT010000006.1, on the reverse strand, counting down.
TGATACGACTACCGGGGTCGCGGCGGGCTGGGCTGCGCCGCGGCGAGTGCTAGTGCCGGGATTTGCCGGCGACGGCCCGGTGGTTGCGGGTGTAAGCCCAGCCACATCCAACGCCGGGCCGCCCGCGATGCCAGTCGTCTGGGGCGAAACAGTGGCTTCGGCCCCGTCCAATGCCAACGCGCCGCCAGTGATCGAGGCGCTCCCCTGCAACATCAGCTCGTTAACCACCAAGTCATCTTGCACAAACTCGGCAGCGCCGGTCACAGACACCGTCGCCGCCGAAGCATACACCGTTCCCCCGAACGTCGCTACGGCCGATCCGCCGATCGAAATGGTCTGCGGATCGTTCGGCGCCTGGAAGAGCACGATGCCGGCATATGTGCCCGAAGTCGGTGCAGTGAGCTGAACCGAGGCGGCCCCGCTGATGTTGACCGCACCGTCCACGGGCCGGGCCAACGGAACGCAGCTGCGCTCGTTGTAGATGAGCACGCCCGATCCGGTCACTTTGCCACTATCGGTAACAGTGAAGCCACCGCCGGCGATCTCGTAGATCCCGGGATTCATGATAAGGTGGGCGTTTCCACCGACTGTGATCGAGTTGTACACGCCCGGATTGATAGTCAGCACCGACGACCTGCTTAGGTTTACGAATCGCTGCGCGGGGCCTCGTGGCGGGGCACCGAGCTCAGCGAGCGGGTCAGGCACGGGCTGGACGCCGGTGATCGGTTTGGGATGCAGTGAGGCTGCCCCCGATATATTGACGCTGCCGACCACGTGGATGGTCGTGGCGGTCACCACCGCGCTCCCGCGTGCCGTAACTGCCGACTTCGCATCCGAGTCGACATAGATCGGGCCCGGTTCCGTCAAACTCGTCGCACCTGAAACATCAAGCGCTCCTGTGGCCCATGGGCTGAGCACGTACAGTGCGCCGCCGACGGTGACCCTTGTGTTCTGACGCGATGAGCTACCAGTGAAGTTGCCATCACCCCCGTAAATCGCCTGTATCGTGTGAACGCCAAATTCCAGCACGGAGACTCGCAAAGTTGCGACGCCGCCCGAGAGCGTGCCGCTGCCCAGGGTGTTGCCGGTTGTCACGTCGACGAAGCTGACCGTGCCGGTCGGCGTACCCCCGCCGGGAGAGTTCGCAGTTATCACGGCGGTCAACGTCACCGTCTGGCCAAAGTTGCTGAATAGAGTTGATGTGCTGTCTGTCGTCGTGGTGGCGTCTTTGTCGACCGACAGCTTCAACGTGTCGGTGCCCGTCTGAAAAGGGCCGCTGGGCGTATACACCGCGGTGATGTTGTGCGTCCCCGCCGTCAACTTCGAGGTATTAAAGCTCGAGGTGACTGTGCTCCCACTTCCGCTGAGAACGGTGCCTGGCCCAAGGTCGGTCGAGCCATCGTAGAACTCGACCGTCCCCGTGGGCGTTCCCCCGGAGGGAATGGTGTCGGTGACTGTGAACGTAAAGGTCACCTGCTCGCCGTAGACGGGGGTTGAGCTAGGGCCGGACACAGGGCCCGCGCCATAAGTAGGCAATCTACATAGACTAGCGCGATCAATCTAGAAATGGTACATCTTGGTATCGGCGGTGCTCGCACATTGGCGCGATCGCAGATCGCTTGAAGAGCCCGCTTGCCTCATGCCAGGATGTGACGCATGACAACGAAATTGGTGAACGTTGAAACAATTGGTTCGTACTTTGAGTCGCTTTCCGACCCGCGGCATACGAGGAATCGGAAACATCTCTTGGTGGATATTGTGGTGATCGCGGTATGCGGCATCTTGTGTGGTAGCGACGGTCCGACGGCCATCCATCGCTGGGCCGACAATCGCCGGGATTGGCTGCAGCAGTTTCTGTCGCTTCCCAACGGAATTCCCTCACGCGATTGCATTCGTCGGCTGTTGATGGCGCTGAAGCCCGAGGCCTTCCAGGGGCGCTTTCAGGACTGGCTCGCACATGTAATCCAGACCGACAATGGTGGTCCGAAGCGGCTGATCGCAATCGACGGCAAAACGTGTCGAGGGTCGCACGACGCGGCAAAACAACTTGGCCCGCTGCACATCGTCAGCGCCTGGGCCAGCGAGGAAGGGATCGCCTTGGGCCAGGTCGCCACAGAGGCGAAATCCAACGAAATCACGGCGATTCCCGAGCTGTTGAAGCAGATCGAGCTCAAGGACTCGTTGATCACGATCGACGCCATGGGTTGCCAGAAAGAGATCGCGCGGGACATTGTCGATGGCGGTGGCGATTTCGTGATCAACCTCAAGGACAACCAACCCAAGCTTCGAGAAGCGATCGAAGCACACTTCAATAAACATCTAGAGCTTGATCTGGAGTACCTCCAGTATCGGAGTCATGAAACGAGCGAGTCCTCTCACGGACGAATCGATGAACGAACATACTTTCTCACGAAGATTCCACTCGACTTCGCGCTCAAGAAGGAATGGCCCTGGATCAAAGCCATCGGCTACTCACTACGGGTTACACAGCACGCGGACGGCAGTGAAACGGACGAAACGCGGTACTACATTCTTAGCCGTTATCTCAGCGGCAAGCGATTCAGCGAGGCGGTCCGCGGTCATTGGGCCATCGAGTCGATGCATTGGGTATTGGATGTGAACTTCCGCGAGGATGACAGCCGCACACGCGAGCGAACACTTGGCAACAATCTGAGCTGGTTAAGACGTTTCGCAGTCAGCCTGCTGAAGCGTCATTCCTCCAAAGACAGCCTACGAGGCAAGATGATTCGGTGTAGTCTCAGCAACGAGTTCCTCGCCGAAGTACTGACTATTTAACGAGATCGATATGCGCTGGCCCTGGGGCCGGACAACGTAGTTGCGGTGGCCGCCAGAACAGCCTGCGTTATCTGTCCCGAGCTCGGTGCGAGGGCGCCGGTGGTCGGTAGGTACGTGGCAACGATCGTGTCGCCCACGGTCAGCGCATTTAATTTGACCGCCAGCGCGGCCGTCCCGTTGCTCAACCCCGACGTCCCCAGGTAGGTCTTTGTCGTGGCGTCGAAGAATTCGACTGACCCGTTATCTTCGGGCGCACCGCCGGTGGTCACTGTTGCTGTGTACGTGACCGTCTGGCCGAGCGTGGTGACTGGTGCCGAGGAGTTAAGCTGAGTAACGGTTTCGCCGGCGCCCTGGACCGCGAAGCTGCCGGTGATCTGGTCGAAGGTATTCCCCCCCTCGACGATTACCATTCCTGTGCCGGTGACCTGCACAAATGGCGCAGAGCCAAAAGCACCTAGCTGAACGCCGGCGCTGCCGTCAGGCGCACCCAGAATCAGCGTCCCGCCGCTCACTTCGATGACCGGCTGGCTCCCGGTCACGTTGCCCTCAATCGCGTCGCTCTCGAGGGTCAACGAGTCACCGTTGACAATGATCGTCGACGCGTCGGTCGCCGTGCTAAACAAGCCGCTCGAGACGGTCGCCGTTCCATTATCGACAATCAAGGCGGCGAGCCCCCCACGTCAACGTAGCTAAGTCCGGCAGCGCCACCGCTGATCAGCCCCGCAGTAACGCCAGTGCCGGCCCCGGCGGCCGCGATTCCGGAATCCTCGGTAAAGGCCATAATATACGACTCTGTGCCCGTTTCAGCGGTCGCAATCGTAGCGGTCTCCTCGACGACGTATTCGGAGATATCCACGACGGCGCTCGCACCAGCAGTTCCGAGGCCAGTACCGCCAATCAATGCGATGGCTGCGAAGACGGCGACTGTCGCGGCCGCTTCCAAACCCGGGTCGGTGCCACCGTTATTGACATTGAAGAGGGGCGAGAGCTGTGACAACTGATCAGCGGGCGCGGTGACATTCACTTGAGCCGCTGCACTCGTGGGGTCGAGCACAACATCTGAGAGGGCGGAACTTGTCAGGAACACGTTCGCCGAGTTAGAGCTGGCCCACGTGCCGGGTGTAAGGCTGTTGATAAGTTGGAATGCCGTCCCCGCTTGGGTGAAGTTTCCTGCCGAGATCGTCACTGGGGAGAACGTGATCGCATTCGTCAACGTGTTGGTCGTGAGCGCGGAAATCACAATCGGCGCCCCGGCGGTGACCGCACTGCTGCTACGGTTGTTCTGGTCGACGACCGTGACAATCGGCGTGTACGACCCCGCGGCGTTGTAGGCGTGCGTCACTTGGAACGAGGCTGGGCCCTGGATGGTCTCGATGTCGCTGCCGTCGCCATTCCAGTCGATCGTGTAGGTGAACGTGCCACTCTGGTCGGCGGGCGTGGGATCCTCTGTCGTGAGGGTAAACGTACTCGCCACCTGGACGGTCCCCTGTGATGGCGCGGAGATCGTGACCGACGGCGGCGGACCCTGGTACTGGAAGGCGCCAATGTCGGGCTTCGGCGAGTCAAGCGCGAAGCCGCGCTGGTCGATGGTGACGCCCAGCGCCGCACCTTTGCCGATGGCCGGGCTGCCGGTAAGGAGTGCCATGGTCTGGGCCGGCCCGCCGTTCCAGGCGAGCGGGCCGAGCTTCGGATTGCCCGTGATTGTGTTGGTCAGCCCGAAGTCGTCGTTGCCGTCTCCGACGAGATTGTTGCTACCGACCAATTTCTCGCCCCCGGTCTCGGAATAGATGTCTCCGCCAGAGACGCTGTCGGCCACGATCGTGTTGTTCAGAGTCGTGTTTGGGGACAGTATGACGAACAGGCCGCCACCTTGCTCGGCTTTATTGCCCGCGACGGTGCAGTTGTTGAGTGCAAGTGTGCCGGTGTAGCTGTAGATACCGCCACCGATCACCGCAGTGTTGCCCGAGAGCGTGCAGTCCGTGAGATTCGCGGCACCGAGGTTGCATATCCCGCCGCCGACAACGGTCGAGTTGTCAAAGAGTGTGCACCCCGTCATTGTCAGAACGCTGTTTAATGCGTTAAAGATAGCCCCGCCGCCATGCGACTGGTTGTTCGACAGCGTGCAGTTAATCACGGTCAACGTCCCGCCGTTGTCGATTGCGCCTCCGTCCGTCGAGTTGCCGTCGGTCAGTGTTAACCCGGAAAAGGTGACGTTGGCCCCCGCGCTTATCGTTAATATCCCACTCTGCCCCTGGCCGTCGATCGATAGTATGTCGGCGCCAGGGCCGTCAATGGTCATGTTCGCGGTGATTGCCGGCAGCGGGCCGTCGGTCAGATCGATCACACCGTTGAGGAGGGGGGAGAAGGTGATTGTATCGCCGCCGCCGGGGGCTGCGTTGGCAAAATTGATCGCATCGCGCAACGATGTACCGCCACTGACGGGCGAGTTAATCGTTCCGTCGTCCTGGTCGGCGAGGGTGGTGACGACAATGGTCGTCACCCCAGTCTGGAAGGCGCCGATGTCCACAGAGCTACCGTTGTCGCGGGGCACCCCGCTGATCGGTCGTCAAGAATGCGGGGACCAGAGCGCTCGCGCCCGCGTTGATGGCCGGGCTAACCGGCAAGAGGGCCATGGTCTGGGTCGGCCCACCATTGTTGCGCAGAACGCCGAGCATTGGGTTGACACCCACGAGGTTGCCGTTTACCTGATTGGTCAATCCTCCGGACGAGGTGGCATCGTCGATGAGGTTGTTGCTGCCGGCGACGGTGCCCGCGATATCTCCGCCCGTTGAGCTATTGGCCACGATCGTGTTATCAAGCGTCGCGTCGGCGGAGCCGTAGTTGTACAGTCCGCCGCCGCTTGTGGCGGAGTTGCCCGAGATCGTGCAAGCGTTCAAAGTCAGCGTGCCCGAGCCGTAGTTGTAGATGCCGCCGCCTAGACCCGTGGGCGTGGTGTTGCCATATACGGTGCAGTTAGTGAGCGACATGGTCCCCGCGTTTGAGATTCCGCCGCCGATGATTCCCGCGGAGTTTCCCGACAAGGTGCTGCCGACCATGATCAGCGTGCCATCATTGAAAATGCCGCCGCCCGAGACTGCGGAGTCACCCGATACGGTGCATGCGGTCATCGATACCGCACCGAGGTTTCGGATAGCACCGCCGAATGCGGAGCTGCCGTCGACCAGGGATAGCCCGGAGAGAATGACGCTACTCCCGGCGTCGATCGTCAGGATGCTGCCATTGCCGTCCCCGTCGATCGAGAGCAAGTTTTCGCCCGGGCCGGATATCGCGACATTGGCCGTGATTGTTGGCAGCGGACCCTGGGAAAGTGAGATCGTGCCCGTCAGCCCAGCCGCAAAGGAAATGGTGTCGCCGTCGACGGGGTCGATGGTGTTCACGTAGTCGATCGCGCCGCGGAGTGAGATGCCGGAAGAGCCCGAATCGGCAAGGGTGGTGACGACGATTCGCTGCGGCCCAGTCTCGAAAGCGCCGATGTCGACGGCAGCCCCCTTGATACGTGGGGCGCCCCGCTGATCGGTGATTATTCCAGTGGGAACGGCCGCATTGTCGCCGGCATCGATGGCGGGGCTTCCTGCGAGCGGTGCCATGGTCTGGGTCGGCCCGCCGTTTGAAGCGAGCGGTCCCAGCATCGGGTCGCCCGTGATCGTGCCGGTCAGGCCCAGGTCGTTTTCGCCGTCTCCAATCAAGTTGTTACTGCCGGACATATCAAGGCCTGGAGCATCCGAAGCGATGTCCCCTCCGTGTACGCTACTGGCCACAATCGTATTGTTCATGGTCAGAACGGTCGGATCCTCGAGGAACAACCCGCCTCCTAAGACGGCCTTGTTGCCCGCGACGGTGCAATCGTCGATCGTAAGCCCGTAAGCGAAGTTGTAGAGACCACCACCCAAATAGCCCGTGTTGCCCGTCAGAGTGGAGTTAATGAGCGTCGCGCTGCCGATATCCAATATGGCGCCGCCCAGCTCGCCGGCCGTGTTGCCCGAGAAGGTGCAGGCGATCACACTTAAGGTTTCGTAGTTCGCGACCGCGGCGCCGCTGCGAGCGGCGTCGTTCGAGAAGGTCGAGTCGAGGATGCCAAAGATCCAGTGTTGTAGATGTCGCCTCCTATCGATGTGGCCGTATCGTTCGCGATGGTTGAGGCGATGAGGGAAAGCGTGCCCGCGTTGTAGATGGCCCCCCCCTGGGAGGCGATGCCATCGGCCAGCGTGAGCCCTGAGACAGTCACGTCCGTGCCAGCGCTCACTGATAGGATGCCCGCGGTTCCCTGGCCGTCGATGGTCACCACGCCTGGTCCGGGGCCGGCAATTGTCATGTTCGCGGTGATTGCCGGCAGCGGGCCAATGGTCGGTGCGAGCGTTCCCTCCAGACCTGCGGCGAAAATGATTGTGTCGCCGTTGTAAAAGTCGGCGTTCGCGAAATCGAGTGCGTCGCGGAGCGATACGGCCGACGTGATGCCGGCTCGATCGTCTCATCAAAAGCTGCACCGAGCAAGCCACCAGGCCGAACGCCGTCAGTAGTCGCCTACTTTGGTTGGACGTAGAGCTTTGCGGTTGCCGGGCTGTGCACTTTTTTCGCTCTGCTCGAGTCCGCGGCCCAGGCCCCGCGTGCTTCCTCCAGCCAAAGCCGCGCTACATTCGCCCTCGCCCGCAATTGAGCTCCAGCACCATCGATGCTTCCAATCAGCTCAGATGAAGAACAGCGTGAGCCCTGAGCGGTACTCCATCGAGACCATGGCTGGGGGAGTTGCCGTATTTGATTACAACAATGACGGGCTGCTGGATATTTTTCTTTACCAATGGCGCCGCATACCTTCCCTTGAGAAGAGCGGCCCGGGTTATTACAACCGGCTTTTTCGGAATAACGGCGACGGGACTTTTACGGATGTTACGGAGCAGGCAGGGGATCGCGGGCATAGGCTATTCGATGGGAGTAGCAGCCGGCGATGAGTCACCAAACAATGGCTTCTGGCAGATTTGTACATTGCCGGCGTAAACGGGAACCAGCTACTCCACAATAACGGAAATGAACCTTTACCGACGTGACGGCGAAAGCCGGCGTCACCGGTACGGTTCCGGTCTCGGCAAAGCCTGGGCAGTCACGGCTGGATGGTTTGACTACAACAACGACGGTCTTCTTGATCTGTTTGTCGTGAACTACCTCGACTACAACGTCAACGGCAAACCATTGCCACGTGGGAAGCGGTACCAACCTACTGTTCGCCCAACGATTTTCAAGGAACGCCCAACATTCTCTATCGCTACGGAGACGGGACGTTTACCGACGTCTCGGAGCCATCGCGTATATTTCCCGCTACGTTGGCAAGGGCATGGGCGTCGCTTTTGCGGATTACGATAACGACGGACGAACAGATATTTTCGTATCGAATGACACCTTTCCGAATTACTTGCTCCACAATAATGGCATGTGTTTTACGACGTGGCGATGGTGGCCGGTGCAGCGTTCACCGACAGCGGCAAACAACTGGTGGCTGGGATGGGGTCGACTTCCGCGATCTTGATAATGACGGCAGGCCGGATATCTTCCACACTGACGTTTGGTCAACACGTTTCCGCTCTACAGAAACCTGGGCGCCAGTCAGTTTGAAGACGTTACGGTCCACTCCAAACTGGCGGCCTTTACCAGCCGCATGACTGGCTGGGGAACCGGTGCATTCGATTTTGACAACG
>CAWKNT010000005.1:0-105867 GCA_963850935.1 uncultured Isosphaeraceae bacterium | reverse complement strand
ACTCGTAACGACACGCTGAATGCGGCTATCTCGTCCGTGGGAAATCCTCAGCCGCCCGTCTCGGTATTCCTTATCTTACAATTGTCGTAGGTAGGCCGAAATTTTTTTACCAGTCCGCTGGTAATCTCCTCGGCCTTTGCCGACCCGACCAACCGGGCCAGCTCCGCTCGAAATTCGATGGGCGTCAACGGGCGGGTCTTGACCGCCGGTATCGGCGGCAGCGTGCCCCAGAGCCCGGTCGTGCCGGCGGTGCCTGCATGCGGGCACGCGGATCGGTGAACGTGAGGTCCCGGCCCCGGCGATGGTTAACGCGGAACCGGATTGGCTCATCACCCGGGCACAACACATCGACAAAGCATTCCCAGACCTCGTCCAAAAGAACCATCGTCTCATCCTCCGGCAATTCCATGACTTCCGAGGCCGGTGTTTCCGGCATCGCAACCTCCTGAGTATCCTGCGGCACGGGGTAGTAGCGGCGTACCCATTTCACGGTCGCTGTCCACGCCAGTTTGGTCAAACCTGTCGCGCTCGTCATGCTCGTAACAATCTTTACTATATATATATAGAAGAAATTTTAGGCATAGTATCTTGGTACACGGTTGCCTCGACCGTGTGAAATGGTGATCCACGACGAGGCAACAGCAAGCTTTTGGTCGCACGAAAATCAAGTCCTCGAGCCCGCTCTTCGTGAGGCAGGCGATCGAGATTCCGCGGTGCGCTTCATCCGCTCCGCCTCAGACCGGGTGATTCGACGGGGTATTCCTGGACAGAAGCGCTCGAGAAGGGACCGGTGCGAATTGGAATTTGCCTGAAAGGTCGCTGAATTGCGCCAGCCCTCGTCAACGATTAAACCTACGTCTTCGAGCTTGACCGTCGCCTATTAAATCAATACGTACAACGAAATCAAGAGGCCACTCCCGTCAAAATTTGTTTTTTCTTCTTATCGCGGCGGCCGCGATGGGGTTAACTCGCCTGGTCACTCATGTGACTCGACAAGCGGAAGAGGGCGAGCCCGCAGACGAAATATGAGTTGTTAGACATTCTGGCATCGACCGCCCGGCGCATCCGCCGCGCGAGCCCAAAAGGAGACGAGAAAGGACACGCATCGCCTGGCCACTCGGCCGGAATTGATCGCTGTGCGCCCAGAGCCTATGTGGTGTCCGCAGAACCCACTACTTGATTCGCAATAAGACGGATTGGCTCTCACTGTCGCCCTCGGCGGCGGTTTCGATCGTCAAGCCTCGCGGCTTACATCGGAAAGTACTTCACTATGTTCTTGCATTCCTCTGGTGTTAGGCAATGAACTGCGATGAGCAATTCCTCGATGGCATGGCCGATCGGCATGTCGTCGCGAACGAGAAAAACGCCTGGCATGGGCAGGCCGGCCGCGATCCGGGCACGGGCGAACGGAGGAATCGTCTTGCGATCGTGCGTCAGCAGAACGAGACCGTGTGCGGCCGCCCATTCGAGGATCATCGGATCCGACGCCGTCGCCAAACCAACATCACGAACGTGGATAAATTCCAGTCTCGCATCGCGCCGGGTCACGCCGTCCACGATGTGCTCGTTAAAGTTCTGGTCGACCAGAAACGAATTCACTGGATCAAACCCTTTTCCCTCGCGCGCGCTAACAGCTCTTCCTTGCTCGGTCCGGGTCGCTGCGATGCCTCGATCTTGCGGCGAACGGCTCCGGCTTGTTCGTCGCACTGCCGGAGGTAATCTTCGAAAGGAGCGGGGTTCGCAAGGTAGCGGCTGATCACCGCATACACGTCAGATAGCTGCAGTGTCCGATACGACCGGACGATGCCCTCGGGCGCCTCGCCCCGTTTGAAGGCGCTGATCACCAACTCCAGCAGCACGCGGCTGTTACCGACGCGGAAAACACCCGGCGGATCTTCCCATAACGGAACAGTCACAGACAACGGTTCGAAGTCGACAGTCGTCACGATTCATTTCCTCCTTTCAGCGTATATCCACGATTGTACCCGGACGCCTGCGATGGCTTTCCAACAAACTCGTCGAATACGGCCTTTTTCAAAAGCCGGGGTGGAAGTAGCCCCTGGGCGAGCACGAAATCATGATAAGCCTTGGGTTTAAACCGCCCCCTCATGGCGTTTTCGGCTTCCGTACGCAGCTCGCGGAGCCGCATGTAACCGTAGAAATACGCGTTGGCCTGGGCCGGGGCCCAGAATGTGTAGCGCTCAACCTCCTGATTGGCCATGGCGTCAGAAAGGACGACGTCGTTCTTCAATATCGCCAGGGCCTGCTCGCGGGTGATCTTGCCGGTCTGCAGCTCGATGTCCAGAAATGCGCGGGCGGCGCATCAGGCGATGTTGCAGGCAGATTAAATGGCCGTCGGCCGGCTCAAACGGTTCGATGAGCCATTCGGCATAAAGGCCCCACCCCTCGACGTTGGTGCTATTGAACGCAAACAAGATGCGGGCATCCGACACACCTTGTTCGACGATCGATGCAAACTGGAGCTCGTGTCCCGGCCGCGCTTCATGGGCAGTCAAAGTCCACGACGCGGCCGCGAAACTGAAGTCGTCAAACGTTTGCATCTTTCCCGACTTGTCGGGCACGTTGAGGGGCAAGACAAATTCGCCAACTTCGCCGGTGTTACCCAACAAGCGCGGCGGGCATGTTCGGCGCCGGCGTGGCCGCGCTTTCGGCTTCGGTCGCCATCCGGATGCGCGCCGCGCGTGCCGGCAAGGTGAGAATCTGCTTGCCCTGGATGATGTCCTCAATTTGCTTGAGCCGGGCCTGATAGTGGGCGAGCATTCCCTCGCCGACGAGTTGCTCTTTTTTGAGTGCCTTGATGACCTCGCGATAGTCCGACGAAGGAAGCCCCTTATCCCTCGCAACCTGCACTGCGACGGCCTGCATCTGGCTCTGGATGTCGGTGAAGGCCAGGTGAGCTCGGGCGGCGAGCTCACCTGGAGGGATGTCGATGCCGATCCGCTCGAGCGCCAGTGCATACAGTTCTGGCGGCAAGCGGAAGTCCTCGCGTGCCCTGGGAAGAACTTCGGATTTGACAAAGCCGTTCCACACCGCGAGTTGTTCCTTGAGCTTTGCGTAGGCCGGCTCGTAACCCTGGATCTTGAACCGATCGAACAATTTGCCTACGCCTGTGGCGAAGAAGGCCGACTGCGCGAGATCTTTCTCAACTTTTGACTTGGCTGGCGGCAACAGCCCCGGGTTGGACATTCGCTCGCGGACGAGTGCGATGGCATGTTCGGTGATCGGCTGTGTGCCCGCCTCGAGGCCGGTGTATTTCCGCAGACGGACGAGCGCGGCCGGACGGCGATTGGGTGCGATCTGATCATCCAGCAGGCCCCGGAACGACCCGAACATGAGCTCGTCGAGGCTGAAGTACGGCACCTTGAGCCGCTCATTGAGCTCAGCTTCCTTGATTTCATCCGCGGCAGCCTTGATCAGAATCTCGAGGTCCTGTTTGACGCGTGGCTCAGTTTCACCGGCAAGTCGTCGAATCAGGTTAGCATGGACCTCGCGCATCGCCTTGAGCTGACGCTCAACGAAGCCAGGTGACAGGTCGCTGATCTGGTCGTCGTAGCCCTCGACGCCTAACTGCGAAGCCGCCTCCGGTTGCAATTTCGCGAGTAGCTCGACCATGACCTTGGTGTTTTGATTGCTTTTCTTTACCCAGTCGGCCAGAGACCGTGGCGCAGGCGTCGCGGCCGGCTGCGCCCGCACTGCGGAGACCAACGTTAAGGTGAACAGCGCGGCAGCCAAAGAACAGATCGCGACGATTGAGCGAGATTGCATAAGATTCTCTCAAGCCTTTGTTTCGGCGGCCTCAACGTAAAGACGAGCGGCCAGTGAGCGGCGAGGTTCAAGCCCTGGCGGTAGGGGATCACATGACCGGGCACACACCCTATTCGTGACAAAGAGAGTATTATTGAAGCGGTCACGACTGCCCGAATCAATGGCCGCATACAGTGACGATGATCGACTGGGGTTGTTGTCATCGGCGCATCGCGTCTACCGCTGCGTCCATGGCGGCAGTACTATGGCAATATCGGCTCGGGAGCCGGTAGGCTGACGCGGCGCTCGTCAATCGTGCGAAGTGAACGGGCTCGCAGACGCGAGGCGGTAAAGCCAATCGCACGTGCGCGGCCATCGCAATCTGGCGATGAGCCGAGCCGTTGCTCGAGCAGCCGGCGGGCGTGACGCACTGATGGGGAAATCGAATGGATCTGACGTTCATCGACCGAGCGCTGGGCAGCAATATCCCCTATATCACCTACGCCGTGCCGTTTTTCTTTCTGCTAATGGGCGTCGAGCTGGCCGTCGCGGTCTGGCAGCGTGAGCACTCGTACCGCCTCCACGACTCGATCAACGATCTAAGCTGCGGAATTACCGAACAGGTTGTGGGCATTTTCTTGAAGGGTCTCTTGTTCGCCGGATATCTCAAAACGTACGGATTTGCAACGAGGTCTGGTTTCAATTGGATCGACGTTCAGTCGTACTCGAGCGGAGGCAAGTGGGCTGCGGCGATTGCGCTTTTCCTCGGAGTCGATTGCGCTTATTACTGGTTCCATCGGATCGCGCATGAATACAATGCCCCGTGGGCCGGACACGTAGTACACCATTCGAGTGAAGATTACAACCTTGCCGTCGCACTCCGACAAGGGACGTTCCAGGGGTTGTTTTCGTGGATATTCTACCTGCCGCTGGCTTTGGTGGGCTTCCCGCCTCCATGGTTTGCAGCGATGTCGAGCTTCGACACGCTCTATCAGTTCTGGATTCATACCCGCGCGATCGCCAAGTTGGGACCGCTCGAGTGGGTTCTGAACACGCCGTCGCACCACCGCGTGCACCACGCGCGCAATCCCAAATACCTCGATAAGAACTATGCGGGCACCCTGATCATCTGGGACCGCATGTTCGGCACCTTTCAGGCCGAAGAGGAAGAGCCGGTATATGGCCTGACGAAACCCTTGAACAGTTGGAACCCCCTGTGGGCGAACCTCCACATCTGGAGCGAATTGTGCCGCGACGCGTGGCTGGCGCCGCGCTGGATCGATAAGCTGCGGATCTGGTTCATGCCCCAGGGATGGCGGCCTGAGGGCTTGCCTGCAAACCCGGCTGCGCCGGAAGTCACACGCGCGACGGTCGTCCTCTACGATAGGCCGGTGCCGCGAGGGTTAAATGTCTATGCACTTGTGCAATTCGTGAGCGCTTTGCTGCTGGCGATCGGGCTTCTGGTAGCGCGCGATGCGCTTTCATACGCGCAACTGGTCGTTGCCGCCTTGCTCGTTTTGTGGACTTTGCTCAATATCGGCGGAATATTCGACCACCGCCCCTGGGCCCTCGTCTCCGAGCTCGTGCGACTGCCCGTGGTGGCTGCACTGGTCGTTGCGAACGTGCCTGATCACCAGGCGACGGTGTCCGTCGGGCTGCCGCTCGTCGTACTGGCGATGTGGCTTTTCCTGCTTGGCTGCCGCCGCCATTTCTTGGCCGCGCAAGACAACCAGAACGACGCAATCGCTCATGCGACGTCGCCGGTGTATCCGGCTCGTGCCCTCGGAAGATGATGCAAGCACCACCGCCCACCAAAACTTGGCGGCGATGTGCATGCACATCACATCGCGTCAGAATCGAAAGGAAAATCCGACACCGGTGAACAAATCATCGGGGCGGCCGCTCAAGCCAAAGCCGGCGCGGAGGTCGAATTGAATGTTGGGAACCGGCCGATAAAGCACGCCACCGTCCATGAAGTGAGTAGGGCGATTGTCGGCCGCATTGGTAAACATAAAGACGTACCATTCGTAAAATAATGTGATCTTCTCGACCGGCGAATAGAAGGCGACGAGCGATTGGTGGAACCGCTGGAGGTTGTCGGCGGCTTGACTGGAACCTGGGGTCGGTTGTTGGCGAACGCCCAGGTACCCGGTGCAGCCTGAGAGCGTCAGCTTGTCAGTCAAGCCCCAACCGTACATGAGGTTATATATGGTTCAACCGTTTGATTGGAAAGCGGCGACGACCCTCCTATTGGCGCGATGATCGAGGTGATCAAGGCCGTCGTGGGAAGCCATTTCCGCTCTTTGTCGCCGGCGAACAACTGCCACTTGAACCCGACCTCCATGTCACTGGCTCCGCCGACCGCGCGTCCATGAAGACGTGTGAGCGACTGTACCTGGTCAAAGGTCGGCCCCAACCAAAATGTGCGTAGTTCAACCCGGTCCGCGAGGCCATAGCGCACGGCGAGTTCGGGAAGGTGGTAGATATCACTGCGCGTTGTCTTTGTCTGCTCAAGATTGAAGGTAAACCCTGACTCGACCTGAAGTCGCCCGACCGGCACGACCGTATTGGCCGGAGTGAAAGTGGGCCGATCGGTATTGATCGGGCCGTCAGGATCCTCCTTGGGCGAGAACGTCGCACGGAACCGATCCCGAAGGGTTGACGACGACGCACTTGGCGACTCATCCGTGGATTCTGGAGTCGCCTCTAGGTCGGCGGTCGAATCCGGCGGCGTTGGCTGCGCCGCTCGGCACTTTCGCTCTCCGCTGGTGCGCGCGTTCCTGTCGTTTGTGCCTGGGCAAGATTTCCTAGCGCCAGCAGTAACGCACACGCGATTCCTCTCGCAAGCGCTGAGGGTATCCATTGCCTCTAGTTTCTTTGGGGCGAGTAATCCAGGCCGCCCCCGACTCAGTGCCGGCGCCGAAACGCCTTCACATTGCGTCGGTCGTTACCGGCAAAACCTTGAGCGATTCCATGTGAAACGCGAGCCGCGACGCGGCTGTGGAGAATACTGGCGCTGTGGGCTGATGAAAAGTTGGCCCGGCAGCGCCTCGTGATTCCCGCCAATTTTGTTGCGCGAGTTGTTCGTCCTGAAGCTCAGAGCGATTTCGATTCACTGGAGCCGCGGACAGAGGGAATGCGGACAACTCAACAGTCGAGATGTATCCTCGAGCCCGTGGCGGCTGAGACAATTCATGAAATTAGATAAGGAAACCAGGAAAACAGGAAAGAAGAAAGTTGGCGTTGGAACACGAAGCCTTGACCGAGCGAATCATTGGAGCGGCGATGCTTCGTGAGGCTGTTCCTGCTTTCCTGCCTTCCTCATTTCGAATGAGCGGCAGCTTCTGCCCGAGAGCGCAACTGATTCGAAGAATCGGCCCAAGTCAGAAATGCGAGAATTTCGCCCGGTTTTCATCAGCCCAGGCGCGCTGCTTGGCGGCACGTTCCTGCGCGGAAAGGGTTTCGGTTGCTCTGTGCGAAAAGTGACTGTTCCTGGTGGAGCATTCGGTTCTGGCACCGGGGAACCCTCCCAAGTAGTGATCGAAGTAGCAAGCCGAATCTGTCGTAACTGATTGGTGACCGTAAGCTTCCGAGATAACGCTCCCATCGCGCCGAGCGGGGGCTGCGCAAGTTTACGGGCCATCGCTGCGCGGCTTGGTCTGTTCGTGAATCGCCTCGGCATGGTGCGAGCGGAGCCATTGTTCGATTTGAGCCCGCTTGGCGTCATCGCGGTCATCTGCCTCCTCGATGGTGAGGGTGTAACTCCCGCGCTTGGGGTGGCCGGCCGCCTCATCCAGGAAAAATGCCGAAAGGGAAACACCGGCCGAGGGCTCGATGAGCCACGGAGACCGAAAGGTAATCGACTTCCCAGGCTTCATGACGATCTGGCGCGAGGCGTAGCAATCTTCCTCGTCGGTGCCATAGAGCACGACCACGCCGGGGAAGGGGTCGGCATCGGCGCCCGTCGACTCGGTCATGAACGCCTCGCCGGAAGCGGTGATTGTGTAAAGCTTACCCTTTTCCAGGCTGACGACGAGGATGCAGTCGTTCAAGCGGTCGTCTCCCTTCAGGTTCGTCGGCGGCAGATGGATGCAGTGCCGCGTCGGGTCGACGACGACCTCTCTCTTCCCGCCTTTCGGTTCGGCGGGGAGCCAGTCGACGATGAAGTTGCCTCCTCTGCCGAGGCCGGATTGTTTCGGCGGCTGGTTCGTCTGGGCATGCGCCGATTGTTGGATGGTCCTCGCCGCACCTGCTCTCAACGGCTCCTTGTGCGGCTGGTTCGTCGGGGCCTGGGCCGATTGCTGGTGGCCTCCGCCCGGGGACTGGGCCAACACGACCGCACCGGCCGCGAGGATCCCGAGTACCAGTGCGGCCGCGACTGTCCGCAAGTGAGTTAGCATCATGATTCTGATTGTCCTTTCGCTGAGAGAAACCACCGTTTGGGAGATCATGGAGGCGCACACCGGCCTGCCCGCCTCAAAGCTGGACGCGGCCCGGACCGTCGCACGTACGAGTGCGGGCGGCAAGGAGACATCCGGAGCCGTTAGGCGGGCGGCCGCGAACACACCGGTGACATCGAACCCACGACGGGCCAATCGCTTCCGCAGCCGCGCGGGCCCGCGCAATCGTCCTCGCACGGCATCCTCGGTCAATCCGAGGTGGGCCGCCGCGGTCGTATAAGACATCGCCTGCAGGTAGCAGAGGACGATGGGCGCGCGATACCGCTCTGGGAGCTGGTTGATCTCCTCGGAAAGGATTGCCGTTGCGTCGAATCGTGCAGTTCCGGCATGACCTCATAATCCGGGCTGCGGGTTTCAGCGAACCGCGGCTCGTGCCGGCGGCGCTTGGCCGAGTCGCATAGTGCCCGAGTCGCAACGCGATGCGCGACGCTATACAGCCAGCTACCGAGCGAGTCCTTCACGCCCAGGGAGCGCACCTTGCGAGCCAACACAAGAAAGGTGGCCTGGAAAGCGTCCTCTGCAGCGTGCTCGTCGTGGAGAACATCCCAGCAGACACGGAAAACCATCGACCCGTGCCGCTGCATCAGGGCCTCGAACGCCAGCTCCGCATCGACCTGGTGCCTGGCGCCGAAGCGAGCCACCAGCTCGGCATCCGTCATCCCGCTGACACTGCCCAGTTGCCACAATCGCTCGATTTGCCGTACGATCCCCGCCGACCTGTGCGCCACGTGCGATCTCTCCCGTGCCCCGTCCTGTTTCCTATAATGCCTGGAGACACACCGCCCCTCACGGTTTTTCCGTTCGGAACGGCTGTTTTCTTGCCCCGAAGCCGAACCAAAGACGGCGGGGCGGTCCCAGACCGGGGAGGCAAGGTTGATACCCGTGTTCTCTCCGTCAGTTGCACATCGGTGCAAGCACCCTGAGGGAAGGGGGGAACATTGGAAGCCCTAATGAAGGACGCGCAATGTAGCGCTCTTGACGGCATTTTCGCCATGGCCACGACGGCTAGAATTCCATCCGCTGAAACGCCTTGATGCCGATCCGCAGGGGCACGATGGTCCCTACGGCGCCGATCGATCAGGCTGACGAGGATCGCCACGGTCAGCCAGAATCGGAATCCGTTGATTGCGAAAGGGCGAGAGTGTCGTGGATACGGCATTCTCCTGTCCGAGGAAATAAAGGTGACAGGGGACCGCGAGGGCCGTCACGATCGCGAAAATGAAGACCAGGCTGACGAGCAGGTTGAGCGTGCCGCCAAATCCGACAGCGATCTTGGAGGGGTCGGTCTCGCGTAGGTTAGGCAGCGCGCGCCCAAGCCGACGCTGATCCCGGAGAGCCCCATGCAGAGGATCGCCACCATCCCGACATGGAGCGCGATCATGACGGGGCTCATCCCCAGCATCAGGTCGCTCAGGAATACGAGCCCCTCGGTAGCGACCAGCGAAATCCCCACCGAGAAAGCAAACTTGCCCCAGAGGATCTGGGCTCGCCCCACCGGCAACAGGCCGAGAACCCAGAAGTTGCGTCCTTCCAGCGAAAGCAGCGGGAAAATGAACCGGCTGGTGAAGGTGGAAAGGATGAGGGCGGTCACCGAAATGTTGAGAAAGCTCACCAGGTTACGCCACGACGGGCTCTGCACGCCGTAACCCAGCCGCGGAATGTTGAGGAAATAGAAGGCGAGCAGACCGAAGAAGATCAGGAATTGCGACCACTGCGCCGGATCGCGGCGGAAGGTGCGCAGGTCTTTGAGGATCGAGCAGTCGAATCGGCCGGGGCAAGAAAAAGAAAAGCCGGTGAAAGAGATGCGTCGAGCTGCGTAAAGCCCGACGCGGCGCCGGTTGCTCCGGCTCCCCTGAACGCGGCTATATCCGCGGAAATACAGGTCGCGCGCCACGGCGGCCGCGGCCAGATAGCCGAAGCCCCGCGTGTGCCGAGAGAACCATCAGGTAGTAGCCCGAGCGCGACCAGTCGCCCCGGGCCGAGGCGAGCAAGCCGGCCGACATCCAGCGGCTGGGCCAGAGCGGATGCTGGCAAAACGCCAGCCGGTTCTGCACGTTTCCCAGCCAGTCGCTCGTCAGTGTGTCGCCGGGAGTGCGCCAGAGCCGGATCGCCAGACCAACCACCACGGCCACCGTGGCGATCACGGCCAACGCGAGCACGATCTTTTGGCTGCTTCGGGAAAATGTTGGCGACCACGATCGCCGTGATCGCACCCAAGCTTCCCGCGATCAAGACGAACATGACCAGGTAAATCAGGAACATCGCATAAAAGCGCCGCCGGCGCCTTGATCGTGATGCCGTAGGCCGCCATCAACGGGCTGCCCAGCAGGAAGAAGCCCCAGCTCGAGATCGCGACCGCCTCGGCAAACTTGTAGGCGAAGATCCGGTCGGTCGTGGCGGGCGTGCTCAGCAAAAACGCCCCTTCACGCGAATGGAAAAGAGCGCGTGTAGGTGATGATTCCCGTCGAGAAGAAGAGCATGATCGAAATCGACAGGAAAAACATGCTGAACAGATACTCGAAGATCGTGTGGAAAAGCTCGTCGGACAGGCCGATAAACTCGAAGCCCGCCCAGGAACAGACCAAAAAGGCCCACCCAGAAGACGACGCTGCAAAACAGGATCATCGAGAGCCTGAGCCGCGAGCCGGACAGGAGCGAGCGGATCGTGTTGCGCGTCAGGCACCAGCGGAGGTGGCGGAAAGCACGGGCCGTCTGCATCGGCCTTGATCGGCGGGAGTCCAACCGTTTGATTGGGATCAGGTATCGCGAGGCTCATGGTTTCGTCCCGGCCAGTTCAGATGCGACCACGCCGTTCGTCCGCGGGTCGATGGTCGCCGGTCAGTTTCAGAAACAGCTCTTCGAGCGGCCCGCGATGCTGCACCTGCCCACGAAGCTGCTCGAGCGTGCCCATCGCCAGCATCCGGCCATGATCGACGATGCCGATACGGTCGGCCAGCTCTTCGGCGATCGCCAGCAGGTGAGTCGACATCAACACGGCGCAGCCCGACCGAGCCTGAGAGATGAACAGGTCCTTGACGATCCGCGCGCTCCGCGGGTCGAGCCCGACCAAGGGCTCGTCGACGACCAGTACCTTGGGATCGTGTACCAGGGCCGAGGCGAACACGACGCGTTGTTTCATGCCCTGCGAATAGTTTTCACAGAGCTCGTCGACGTAGTCGCCCATCTCGAATGTCTCGATCAGACTCGTCGATCCGCTGGGCCGCCCGCCGCGGCTCGAGGCCGTACATCTCGACGACGAACCTGAGGAATTCGCGGCCGGTCAGCTTGTCGTAAAGATACGGCTGATCGGGAACGTAGCCCAGAGCTGGTGGGCCTGCTGGCTGGCGGCGTCGAAACCGCCGACCGTGACCGTGCCCGCCGTCGGCGCCAACAGCCCGCAGATCATCTTGATCGTCGTCGTCTTGCCCGCGCCGTTGGGGCCGAGAAACGCGAACAGCTCGCCGGCCGGACCTCCAGGTCGAGCCGGTCGACGGCACACTTGGACCCGAACCGCTTGGTCACCCCGCTGACTGCGATCATGAGCCTGGCACCCTGGTCTGGGGATTGGGAACTTGCATCGTCCGCATCGGGCCGCGCTCGAGCACCAGCCGCACCAATGGCAACGGCACTTCTTGCCGGAGAATCACGCCGTCGAGACGAACCCAGGTGCGCATCGACAAGCGGGCCACGATGTTGAACGACCTCGAACGTGGTCACCGAGTTGCCATTCCAGTTGATCAAGTCCTTTCGCGCTCACCTCGACTTTCACTGGACTCGACCTGGCCTGTAAACGGATTGATCACTCTGCGACTCCCATCGCTGGCCGACGTGCAGCCCGGAAGCCGATCGAGCGGGCCAAGCACGTCCTGGATCACGCTGCGCGGCTCGTAGTCGATCGACCAGTCTCTTGTTGAGAATCTCCACCGGCCCGTGCGAGACGATCTCCATCTTCTTACCCTTGACCTCGCCCTTCACCGTGACCAGGGTCTCGTGCGAATCGCGTCGACTTGACCTCGAGCATCGAACGAATGCAGGTTGCCCGAAGGATCGACCCGATAGACGACTTTCGACCTCGAGCCGGATGCTGCGACCGGGTCAGAAATCGCCGTCCCTCTCAAGAGGCCCGCCGGCGTCGAGCTCGACCTGGCTGGTCAGCTCGAACCAGCCATCGGGCCGGCGCATGAAACCGGTCACCGCCTCTCCCACGATCCGGCGCACGTCGGGAAACCGGGGATCATCGATGACCTGGATGCTCCACCGTACCGGCCTGGCTCGAATCGACCGGCCAGAGTGATGGCTCGCAAATCGGGAGGATAGCCCGACGTCATCTCGGGAAGGACGTCCCAGGTCAGAAGACAAAATGCGGCGACCGACCAGTAGATCAAGATGACCAGCGAGACAAACCGAGAGGGCATGACCCCAGGCTCCCCGTGAGTCGAATTTGCAACTGCTATGCTAGGCGCGAGACGGCCCTCCATACAATGGCTGCTAACAGTCCAGCGCGGCCAAATTGGCGAGATGGTGAGCGAATGTCGATCCAATGCGTGACCTCGTGAATCCATGAACGGTCCACTTGAGCCAGGGTTGACCTGTTTGGCGAGAGATCGTAAAGTTTAATTGACGGTTCGACCACGTCTCCGTTTCAGGCCCACCCAGTCGACACCACGACTCGTCGCCCCCGAGCCTTGGTCGTTTCCGTACCTTGCGTCCCCTTCAACCAGAGATCGGGATGTCCGATGCACAAAACCAGCAAACGGCTGCTCTGGATCGGTCTCGGACTGGCGTGTCATTGCCGCGATCTCCGGTGGTCGGTCTGGTTTTCGCTGACCTACCAGCCTTCCTATTATCGCGACATGGTTCTCTTACTCGAGAACAGCGGGCGGGGAAAGCCAAGAAGTTTGTGGCGCAAAGCCTTCAGCTTCGCAATGATATCTGCAACGAGCCGAGCTGGGAGGCCGTCTTCTACGGACCAGGAAGTCAACGCCTGGCTGGCCGAAGATCTGGTCACTCATTTCGCCGACCAGCTTCCGCCGGAAGTTCACGAACCGCGCGTGCTCTTCGAGCTCGACCGGATCACCCTCGCCTTCCTCCTGAAACAGGGGGGGTCCAATCGGTGATCACCGTCGTCGCCCGGCCCCGCGTACCCGGCGGCAACACCGTCGAGCTGACTCTCGAAAAGATTCGCGCCGGAATCCTGCCGGTCCCGGCCGACAACGTTCTCGACCGGATCATCGAGTATGCACGCTACCATGGTGTTGACGCCGAATGGACGCGAAGAGACGGATATCCTGTGGTCCTCATGCGTTATACGCCGAATCTCGAGCGAGAGGACGTGCAGCTCGAAGAACTTCAGATTCGCCACGGCCAGATCCGGCTCGCCGGCCGTCGGATCGGGCCAAAGGGGGCCTTTCACCGGCCGATCCTGCCGTCGCGCAAGGTGCTTCAGTCGAAGTTTCCCATGCGGAAGATCCACGACTCGGCTCCCCCCGACTCCGGCCTGATGCAACGCAGATCGACTTCGCCAACCAGTTGAGAGCCCGCCAGGATCACGCGCACCCGGTCGCCGACCACTCAAGCGTCCGATAGGTGCCCTCGTCGACCCGTCGGACGCGGCCACGCCCGCCCGAGATTCCCCTTCGTAATCCAGGTAAATCCGTCGATGGTCCGCCAGTGCCCGGGCCGGTACAGGTCTCTGGCCCGCGACGATCGGCGCGTCGATCGCCCAGGTTCGCAATACCTCGCCACATTCGAGCATGAAATCCCAGTGCACGCCGTTCCAGACGTGCTCGAGCACGACGAAACGGGGCATCGCCTACTCCACGACGCGATCCGCGGAACGACGGATTGTTGCATTGATCCAGATTCGCGATTCCCGATGCGACTTTCCAGATCAAAAAGTCGGGCCGACGTCTCATCTAATGAGAGTCGGTATCACGGGTTTTGGTTGCATCAGACCTATCGTGTTCGGCGAAACGCCGGGATAATGGCCCTACCGTACGTAGCGGTGCAATCGGAAGTGCAACGATCCGAAGCGCCGGCTGTTTCAGGATGAGCGATCAAAGGAGAGCGGCTGCGTGACCCCCAAAGAAGTCTTGGCACAGATCCGGCAGCGTGAGGTGACGACGGTCGACCTGCGATTCATGGATTTTCCCGGCGTCTGGCAGCATTTTTCGATTCCCGCCGACTCGCTCACCGAAGAGACGTTCGAGGAAGGAATCGGCTTTGACGGCTCGAGCGTCGTCGGGCTGGCGCACGATCAACGAGTCGGACCTTCTGGTCGTCCCGCAGCCCGAGACGGCGCTGATCGATCCGTTTCCAGCGCAGCCGACCCTGACGATGATCTGCAACATCCACGATCCGATCACGCACCAGGATTACACGCGCGACCCCCGCAACATCGCCCGCAAGGCCATGAGCTACATGCGAAACACGGGCGTGGCCGATCAGTGCCTGCTGGCTCCCGAGCTCGAGTTTTTCGTTTTCGACAACGTGCAGTTCGAACAGCGCGGGCACGAGGCGTTTTATCAGGTCGATTCGGTGGAAGGGGCATGGAACCGGGGCCGGGCCGAAAACCCCGAACCTCGGCTACAAGCCAGGGTCGGGGCTGGGCTATTTCCCCTGTCCACCGACCGACAGCCTGGTCGACCTCCGCTCCGAAATGGCCCAGCGCATGGCCGAATGCGGCATCGCCACGGCGGCCCACTTTCATGAAGTCGCCACCGCCGGCCAGTGCGAGATCGACCTCGTGCCGCGGCCGCTTGGTCGAAAGTGCCGACCAGGTCGTCACGGCCAAGTACATCATCCGCAACGTCGCCCGGCGCAGCCGCAAGACCGCCACCTTCATGCCCAAGCCGCTCTTCGGCGATAACGGCTCGGGCATGCACACTCACCTGACGCTCTGGAAAGACAATCAGCCGCTTCTGGCCGGCCAGGGGTACGCGGGCCTCTCGCGACCTGGGCATCCACGCCATCGGCGGCTTGATCAAGCACGCGGCGGCGCTCTGCGCCTTCGCCAATCCCACCACCAATAGCTACAAGCGGCTGGTCCCCGGCTTCGAGGCCCCGACCAAGATCTCGTACAGCCGCCGCAACCGCGCGGCCATCATTCGCATTCCGGTCAACAGCCCCAGCCCCAGAAGCCGCCGGATCGAATATCGCGGGCCCGACAGCGCCGCCAATCCTTACTTGCTCTTTTCGGCCATGCTGATGGCGGTTCTCGACGGCATCCAGAACAAGCTGCGGCCCGGCGAGCCGCTCGACAAAGACATCTACGACCTTCAACCCGAAGAGCTCGAGACGGTTCCCACCACCCCGCGCTCGCTGGAAGCCTCGCTCGATGCTCTGAAAGCCGACCACGAGTTCCTGCTGCGCGGCGACGTGTTTACGCCCGACGTCATCGACACCTGGATCTGGTACAAACAGTCGCACGAGGTCGAGACGATCCGGGTCCGTCCCCACCCCTACGAGTTTGCCTTCTATTACGACGTGTGACTGCACATGATGGACGACGGTTGCAAAGCCGTGCCACGACGTGCCAATAGCCTCGCGCACTGCTGATCAGCCGGCCTCAGACCGACGGAACTGATCGGGACGAAGTGGAGGACGCTTCCAAGGAAGCCGCGCTGGCTCGTCACCGGAGACTTCTCGGGGCGCATGCGTAAAGGACCAGCGTGATCGCCCCGGCGATCAACATGTTGTCGGCGAAGTTGAAAATCGCGCAGTCGAAGCCGATCGCATCGACGTGGAAGTGAACGAAGTCGCGGACGTAGCCGAATGCCAAGCCGGTCGTAGCAATTGCCCATCGCGCCGGCCATGATCAATCCCAGGGCGACGGTGAGGACCCGGTCGACGCAGCCCCCAGCACGAAACAGGTAGTAGAGGATCACGACCGCGGCGACGACGGAGAGACCGGCGAAAATCAAGCTGCTGCCCGGCATCGTGCGCTCCAAAGCCCCAAAGCGCACCCGTGTTGTGACTGGTGTGCAGCTCGAGGATGTGGGGCACGATCGGATGCGGTCGAGCAGCGGGGGGGCCGACTTTGCGAGAAAACGATCGACTTGGTCACCAGATCGAACGCAGTCCCGCCCAGGGCGATCGACCAGAAAAGCAAGATGCCGGCCAAGACCCACACGCCCGTCCGTCTTCATTCGCCTACCCTCCAGCTTCCGTGCACAGCCAATGCAATGCCGGGCGTAAGGGATCGCCTGGAGACGCGGCTTGGAGATCGCCTCGTCGCACTCCACGCATTGCCCGAAGGTTCCGTTTTCCATTCGTGCTCAGGGCCTCGACGACCAGCTCCAGCGTGCCCTGCTCGTTCTCGATCAGGCCCAGCGTAAACTCCTGGTCATAATTATCCGTGCCCAGGTCGGCCATATGCAGCGGAACGTTGGAAAGATTGCCCGTTCCGCCGGCATTGTCCCAGTGAAGAGCTTCGTCCGTCATCTGGTTCAAATCGCCACGCAGCCGCGCTCGCAAACTCTGCAGCGTCTGGCGATAAGACTCCAACTCGTCGTTCTTCAAAGCACTCGCCATGAATCCAACCCCTTCCTCTCCGCACTGATCTTCATCGATATCCAGAAAGGGCCGGGATTTGCGAATCCTAGACCCTTGTCGGCTTCCTGTCAAACCGAACACCGTTCGACCTGGCCGCGCAGATCGGCCCGGGACTTTCGCCCCGACTCGATTTCGCGCTCGTCGAGCACACTAAAGCCTACACTGATCAACAATTCGAATACCACCCCTCATCTCGGTTTTGTGCGGTTCCGAAGTCATTCGATATCCTGACGAGCATTCATGTGGTAGGATAACTGCTCCGAGCCTGGCTGAATCCGTCTCCTTCGAACCGTGCGGAGCGACATGAACACGACGACATCGAAAACCATCTTCATCACCGGCGCGACCGGGCTGGTCGGCAGCCATGCGACCGAAGAGGCGCTCAAGCGAGGCCATCGGGTCCGGGCACTCGTCCGTCCCACGAGCGACACGCGCTGGCTCGACCAATGGGGCGTCGAGACGATCGTCGGCGACCTGGAAGACCCGCAAGCGCTCAAGCCAGGCGTCGCCGGGGCCGACTGGGTTTTCAACTGTGCCGCCAAGGTGGGCGACTGGGGCACGCTCGACGAGTTCCGCCGACTCAATGTCGAGGCCCTCCGCTTGCTGCTCGATGCCGCCGTTCCCGCCCAGCTCGAGCGGTTCGTCCACGTGAGCTCGCTCGGCGTGTACGAAGGACGCGACCATTACGGAACCGACGAGACCGTGCCCCCCGCCGCCAATTCTCTCGATGCCTACACCCGCTCGAAGACCGAGGCCGAGGCCCTGGTTCTCGAATACCATCACCGGCACGGACTGCCCGTGGCGATCGTGCGGCCGGGATTCATCTACGGCGAACGCGACCGCACCGTCTTGCCCAAGCTGCTCTTGAATCTCAGGCGCGGCAGCTTCATGTACTTCGGGTCCGGCGAACAGATGCTCAACTGCATCTACGTGAAGAACCTGGTTCAGCGGCATCTTTCTCGCCGCCGAGAACCCCGCTGCCGTCGGCGAAGTGTTCAACCTGACTGACGGCCAGCCAGTCACCAAGAAGCAGTTCGTGGGCCGCGTCGCCGAGCTGGCCGGGCTTAAGCCGCCGACCCGGCGGCTGCCGCTCAGGCTGGCGAAATTCCTCGCCATCGTGGTCGAGGGCGGCGCCAAGCTCCGAGGCGCCAAGAACCCCCCGATCATCAACAAGGCCCGCTTCAAGTTTCTGGGATTGAACCTGGACTACTCGATCGAAAAGGCACGCCGCGTGCTCGGCTATCATCCTCCGTTTACCTTCGAGCAGGGCATCGAGCGGGCCATGGCCGAGCATCGGCCCGCCACTTCGCCGGCCAACCGCGGTCGCCGCGGCGAAATGAAGTTCCTCACGAAAACGAGTCCCCCGGACGACAGACACCAACGGAGACGACATCATGAGCAACGTGAAAGGCAAGCGAGTGGCCGTGCTGGTCGAGAAGTTCTACGAAGACCTCGAGCTCTGGTATCCGGTCATGCGGCTCCGCGAGGCCGGCTGCGACGTCAAGATCGTCGGCCCGAAGGCGGGCGAGACCTACGCCTCCAAGCACGGATACCCGGCCAAGTCAGAAGTGGCCGCCAGCGAGGTCAAGGCGTCGGACTTCGACGCGATCATCATCCCCGGCGGCTATTCGCCCGACCACATGCGCCGGCATCCGCCGATGGTCGACCTTGTCACCCAGGCCGCGAAACAAGGCAAAATCCTCGCATCGATCTGCCACGGCCCCTGGATGCTCTGTTCGGCAAAATGCTTGAAGGGACGAAAGGTCACCGGCTTCTTCGCCATCCGCGACGACGTCGAAAACGCCGGCGGAATCTGGCAAGACGCCGCGTGCGTGCGCGACGGCAACATCGTCACCAGCCGCACCCCCGACGATCTGCCCGCGTTCATGCAGGGCATCCTCGCTGCGCTCAGTGACGAATGGTCACGTGGTCATTGGTCGATTGGTCAGCAGTCATTGGTAAACTAGCCGCTGCAAGGCGGACGATCACGCATTTTGGTCATTCGCCATCAGCTCACGAGGAGAGTCGACGCAAATAGGTATGCGCCTGCGGTTCTTCTCTCGATTGAAAGCTGACCGCTGACGTCGACGACTGCCGCTCTGACATGCCAGTGAGCCAATCGCCGCGAATGACCAATGACCAATGACCACTGACCGAAATTCAAATGAACTCGTTGATAAGATTCTCGAGCATCTCCTGGCGGCCGCTGGAATTCTTGGCGGCGTCTCCCTTGGGGAGGATATAGGATTCGAGGTCGCCGAAGCCGGCCTTGCCGGCTTCGACGCGGCGGCCGAGCTCGCAGTCCCAGCTCCGGTAGCGTTCCTTGACGAACGCGGCGAGCCGGCCGTCGGCGATGATGGCGCGCGCGATCTTGAACCCGCGGGCAAAAGCGTCCATGCCGCCGATATGGGCGTGAAACAGGTCGATCGGCTCGAAGCTCTCGCGACGGACCTTGGCGTCGAAGTTGATGCCGCCGGTTGTGAGCCCGCCCATGCCGCCAGGATGGCGAAGCATGCACTGGGTCGTGAGATAGATATTGGTCGGGAATTGATCGGTGTCCCATCCGAGCAAGTAATCACCCGTATTGGCGTCGATCGAGCCCGAGTGCGCCTGCGCCGATGGCGACTTCGAGCTCGTGCATCATCTCGTGGCCGGCCAAGGTGGCGTGATTGGTTTCGAGATTGAGCTTGAAGTGAGGCAGGAGCTCGTAAGTCCTCAAAAAGTTCAAGCACGCGGCGGCGTCGGAATCGTACTGGTGCTTGGTGGGCTCCTTGGGCTTGGGCTCGATATAAAACGTGCCTGGTGAAGCCGATCTGCTTCTTGTAGTCGACGGCCATGTGCAGGAAGCGGCCGAGGTGGTCGAGCTCGCGCTTCATGTCGGTGTTGAGCAGGGTCGAATAGCCTTCGCGGCCTCCCCAGAACGTGTAGCCGGCCCCTCCGAGCTCGAGCGTGACCTCCATGGCCTTTTTGACCTGTGCACCGGCATAGGCAAAGACGTCGAAATTGGGGCTCGTGGCCGCCCCGTGCATGAACCGGGGGTTGGTGAAGAGGTTGGCTGTTCCCCAGAGCAGCTTGACGCCGGTCCGGGCTTGTTCGTCCTTGAGAACCTTGACCACCTCATCGAGGTTCGCGTGGCTCTCCTTGAGGTTATTTCCCTCCGGGGCGACATCGCGGTCGTGAAACGCGTAAAACGGGGCACCGAGCTTGTCGAACAGCTCGAAAGCGACCTTGGCCCTGCGCTGGGCGTTAGCGACTGAGTTGCTGCCGTCGTCCCACGGACGCAGAGCGGTCCCGACTCCAAACGGGTCGGATAGTGCGTTACAGAATGTATGCCAGTAAACGACGGAGAAGCGGAGGTGCTCCTTCATCGTTTTCCCATCGACGACCTCATCGGCGTTATAATGCTTGAAATCCAGCGGGTTGCGGGACTTGGGGCCACCGTACTGGATCTTGGGCACGTCGGGGAAAAACTCGGCCATCGGAGGGGACTCGCACAGTATCGCCAACCTGACAATCGGTACAGACACCAAGCGATAATGTAAGACGGCGCTAGCTTTTGGGCAACCCCTCACCGTCAGCCCCAGGGATGAAGTCGGGTGTGTGTCACCAAAGATTCTCCAGCATCGAACGGCGGGCGAGTTCTCCGGTCGACTCGAAGCCATCAAGTCGCAAGAACCGGAGCCATTGCCTTGAGCGTGGAACCGCGCCAGGAGACCGCTTGAAGAGCGCGCACAAACTCGTCCCTACGATCGCCATAGATGGTGCACACCGTCGAACGTCATCAGGACGGCTTCAACCACGCAACAAAACCCGATACTTCCGATCTCGCGCCGTTCAGGACCCCGTCGCGTGTGCCCTGTGCCATCACTCTTGCCGTGAGCAGTGCGACTCGCTACTTTTGATGCTGACGGGATTGGGCTGGTGGCCAATCTCTCAAATGTAGTTCGGGCGGCTAACTCAGCGGTTAGAGTGCCATCCTCACACGGTGGAAGTCGCAGGTTCGAATCCGCGCCGCCCATTTGCCTCGCCTCAATCTGCCCAATTCTCCCGCGTCAATCCTGGCACCAGCGAAAAATCACGGACGTTCCGAGTGATGAGCATCGCCTTTTCAGCAAGGGCAATACTTGCGATCAATATGTCCCCGCGACCGATCCGTTTGAGCTTGTTGTTGGCTAATAGCGCTGCGAACTGTTTGGCCACAGCACGGTTTATCGGAACGATGGGAAGACTGCTCAATTGACTCGCGGACTCCTGAAGCCGACGGGAGCCGCGTTCCAGCTGGTCCGCGTCGGCTGCCGAGAAGATAGCTCGGAAGCGTCCCTGCATCACTTCCATCCAGGTAACGATGGTCGTGGCAGCGTCGGTCTCCGCAGAGCGTATGCGTTTTTGGACACGCGGCTCACCCTGCAAGAGCAGGGTGAGCATGTCAGTATCGAGAAGGATCATCGCTCTCACTCGGCACTGATTCGGCCGCGTCGCCGATGGGCCTCTTGGACGATTAGCTCGATGTCGGGATCGTCGCGCCACACGCCGGCAAGAGCCAAAAAGGCCTCATTACCTGATCCTGGGTCAGGCTCGCGTAACCAATCCTGCAATCCTACCTTGAGAAAGCGCCATTCGCCGCCAATTTGACGTCCTGGCAATACGCGCATTTCCGCCAGGCGCTGTACATGGCTCTCGGCGACGCGCAAGTAAGCGGCGGCCTCACTCAATGTGAGCACGGCGCCGGTATCGGATGCGTCGCTCACGCGAGCCGCTGACACCGGGCCATGCTTCTGCACTTGCTTGCCGGACTTACCGCGAGTCGTGGACATCGTGCTTGCCTCCTAGGTTCGACGACGCCAATCATATTCTAACAGACCGAATTCGCAAACGACGACACCTTACCCGGCTAGCACGAGCTTGACGGTCGATTCGAAAGGCGATGGATTCCGGGCACAGACCACCGTTTCGCGGGCCGTTTTGCGAACAGGATGGTGTTGACGGGCACCAGCAACATGGCCACGAAAAGGAATCCTCCGACTCCGACCAAGATGAGAGGGCGAGCGCGATTTCATTGGGAGACCATCGGCCTACGCGCTCGACGGCCCTATTCTTGCACCACAGCGAGTGTTTCGACTTGCCCTGCCCGTAATGGTGGGAAGCTGGGGAGACTCGGTTTTCACTTCTTGCGAAGGAGTTCCCCATCGCCGCCGAACTGGTAAGGCTCCGGTTCTTTGCCGGAATGACGCTGGGTGACGTGGCCGACGCGATGGGAACACCACGCCGGACCGCCGACAAGGGTGCTCGATCCCAGCTTCTGCTCCCTCAATCATCGAGATTAAAGGTCGACCGGATAAGCCGGCCCGAATGGTTCGATTCCATAGCGCAGAACCGACGCTGACTACCGTCGCCGACGACGAACTTCTGTCCAAGGCCGTGGACCGCGGGGGCCACGAGAAGCCGGGCTCAGGCGATCTCCGGAGAAAGCCAGCTCGAGCCCTTGTACTTGCTTGTCGAATTGCACCTCAATCCATGTTGAGTGGGCCGATCTCAAACCTCCGCACATCGACGAGAAGCAGTTGCCGATCGCACTGATCTGGTTTGTATCAAGTCGAGGCGACGAGACGGCTCTTGCCCTGAAGAACTTGAGAGGCGTCTCTTTTCCCGTCGAAGGTAAACCTGTCCAAGCCCTCAACCCTCCAACGTCCAGGGCGACCGCATCTCGCGGGCAAGCATCGCGTTGGCCCGGTCGGCGCCGATAAATCGCTCGGCTTGCGGGTCCCAGCGCAGTGACTCACCCGTGCGAATCGCGATGTTGCCGATGTGGCAAACCGTCACAGAGCGATGACCGATACTGGCGTCGCAGATTGGCTTTTCCCGGCTGCGGGCGCAGTCGATGAAGTTCAAAAGGTGATCGGTCGAGACAGCCAACCGCGTGGCGGTCGCGGGCAGGGGTTCATCGATCAAGCGCGGGTCGCTCGCCTCAATGTGGGCGCGATCGACAAAAACCCAACCGTTTTCACCGATGAATTTGACGCCGTTCTTCCCCGCGGCCGAGCACACGAGTGTTACACCGTCGGAGTAGGTGTATGTGATCGTGAAGTCGGTCGGGCAGCTGTAGGAATTCGGCGAGCTTCCCACGCCGCTGCTCACGGCTTCGACTGCGACGGGGCCGGTCTCGTCGGCACCCAGGCCCCACTGGGCGATGTCGTTGTGATGGGCACCCCAGTCGGTCACCTTGCCGCCGGAATACTCGTACCACCAACGGAAGTTGTAGTGGCAGCGTTCCTTGATATAGGGGACATATGGTGTCTGGCCGAGCCAGAAGTCCCAGTCGAGCCCCTCGGGAACGCGTGACAGATCGAGGTGCTTCTGTTTGGGATTCGCACCAACTCGAGTTTCGACGCGTGTCACCTTGCCGATCCGGCCGTTGCGCACCAACTCGCACGCCAGTCGGAAACGCGCGTCGGAGCGTTGATGGGTGCCAACCTGGACGATCCGGTCGCTCGTGTTGGCGACTTTGGTGAGAATCTTGCCCTCATCGATCGTGAGGGTCATAGGCTTCTCGCAATACACATCCTTTCCCGCGCGAAGCGCTTCGACGGCGATCAGGGCGTGCCAGTGGTCGGGCGTGACGACGGTAACAGCGTCGATGTCTTTGCGTTCGAGCAATGCGCGGAAGTCGCCATACTCTTCGATGCCCTGAAGCTTTGACTTGGCGATCGCCGCTTTCCGTCGCGTGGCATCGACGTCGCACGCCGCGACGAGTCGGACATTCGGGCGTTTCCGGACGAGCTCGGTCATCACGAGATATCCCTGGCCGCCCGTGCCGATCGCGCCCAGGACCGTGCAGTCATTCGGCCCGACCTTCTTCCGCGAAGTCGCGAGAGCTTCTTCGTCAGCCGCGAGCACTTCGCGGGCAAACCAAATCGGTAGGCCGGCCCGAATTGTGAGCGCTGCCATCGCCGCGCCCAGAAAACCGCGGCGAGAGAGTGTTCCCCTGATCATCGCGTCGCCCTCCAATCCAACCGCCCCGATGGAATGAAGCCGGGATGATACCGACTGGTCGAACTTGGGCAAGGCGAGCTGTTGAACAGACCTCACGGAATGAACGGTAAAAGGTGTCAACCGGCAAAAAGTGACCGTACACCTTTACCCCGTAATGTCTCGTGTCGTTGATTACTAGACCGTTAATAGGTTTATCCTTCTTTGCCCGTGATGAACCATTCCCTCGAGGCGTAGTCAATTTCTCTTGCTCGAGATCGAGCCGCCGGAACTTGTCTGGAGTTTCCTGGTCAAGGTTGACGAGATCCGCAGTTCCAAGTATCTCCCGGCGCGGTCCAAACAAACCGTCCCCACCTCCCCCTAGGTCGTTGCATGAGATCACCCATCCTCTCCGTTATCCTGTTCTGGGTTCTGAGCCTCACGGACGCCCCCGTTGCCGGCGAGACCCTTCCACCTTCGGCCGACGTCGTACAAGCCGCCTTCGACAGATTTGTCCAAGCCGCTAGCCAAACCAATTGCCCGGCCGAACTTGAAGCCCGCGAGACGCTGCTTTCTGTGGGCCCGTCGTCATTCCGAAGCTTACGGAAGCCGATCGGGATCACGGCGAGTGGCGAGTGCGGCGATCCTGTTATGACCTGCTCACGAGATCGTTTGCCGACGACGATAGGATTGAAGGCGCTGAGCGGTAAGAGCCTCGAGGATTTCAGAGGTTATGTCTATGGCGAGGGGGCCGTCGTCATCGGCGGCGCCGAACTTTCGACATCGGTAGATGCCCTCACGGCGGTCACGAGAAAGTGCGGGAGATTCCGGGCCGCCGAAGCGTATCTCGCATGGCTCAAGTCGGCGCGTCCCGAGTTATACGGCTCCGTAGCCTACCGACCGCAATCTCGCAGGGCCAGGGCGTCTCGCTGAGCTTGGTTGATCGGTAGCGCCAACACTCTTTCCCACGCTTACGCATAGCAGGCATGACCGGCACGGCCCGTTTCGATGGTTATGTAGACTCCCGCCAGTCCATACCTAACGGGACTTGGGATCGACTATTAAGCTCCCGGAGGTTCCTTCGAATTTCGCGAACGGACCCGGTACGGTGGTCGCCCCTTCGCGGGGCCGGCCCCAGAAATCCTCGTCCAAGCCCGGTACGCGCGGGCACGCTGGAAGCGGTTCGCCCGACTTCCATCGCAACTCCCTCAATTGCGGATCGAATCCCATCGTCATCAGAGTCCGGTGACTCTGCCGATCCAACCCGAAGCGCTGCTGCCATCCGGCGAGATCGAGCTTCGTTTCCGGATGCCCCACCCGCCACTCATCGGCCTGCCGCGCACTGCCGAACAAGTTGTTATTGCTGACATTTTTCGGCGTTCGCAACGTGATCTGCCATCCGTTATCCACGAGCAGGTTGTTGAGGATGCGGTTTCCACCGCCAGGGTTCCCCTCCGGCCGTCCCCCAACATCCACCAACATGATCCCTGCTCCCGCACACCCCCCCACCAGATTGTGCGCCACCGTCAGGTTGCTGATGAAGTACGAGTAGATCCCGTTCGTCCGCGTGCTGTTCCACACCACGTTATGATCCACCCAGTTCGGACTCTGCGATGCCTCGATGTAGATGCCTCCCGGCCCAGGACCTTGGGCGTCGGTGTTCAGCGACCCCGTGTTGACCACGACGTTCCGCGTGACCCGGCAATTCTCGTTGAGGTTGTCCAGGTAGATCCCCGGTCCGTTCAAGGTGTCGTAGGCCTGGTTCCGCTGGACCAGCACGTTCGTATTCTGATGCGTCTTGATCCCAGCGGACTCAGCCAACTCCTCCACATCGTGCCACGCGTTGCCGCGGAACGTGTTGTCCTCGATCAACGTATCCCGCAAGATCGGTCCGCAGAGGCCGCAAATGCCGCACTCGATAAACGTGTTCCCTCGGACGATGTGATGACCCATACGGTCAGGAGGAATCGGCAGCAGCGACGCTCCTCCCTGCGATCCGATATCCATCCCCACACCGTTCGCCCACCGGATCGTGTTGTCCTCAAGAATCCAGTGATGCCCGTGCATGGTCGAGACCGCGCCCCGTTGCGGGAACGGAAATCCGTTGCCCGCCAGTTCGAGCACGAACCCCTTGAGCCGGATGTAGCCCAGGTAGTATTCCTCCGGCGCGAACAGTTGTTCGCGGGTGGTGATCTCCCATTCGGACTGGCTGGGATCGGCTTTTCCGAACGGCGTCAGATGCACCACCAGCCCGTTGGTCTCGACCCAGTACGTCCCTTCACTCCCCGCCAATTCCGTGAATCGTGAGACCTGCCGCAATCGCTTCCCGTCTTGATATATAAGTCCGCGGTATTGAAACAAAAACTTCGCCATCGGCTTGCCGAAAAGAATTCGCAGGTTCCAATACGGCATCTCATCCGCCGTGGGATAATTGCACATTGCGAACGGATTGTAGCCCGGAAACAGCGAACGCGGCAGGCGGATCATCCGGATCGACCCGGGCACGAACGTCTTCGGACTCCCGGGCACGGGATCGGGCGCCCACGGCCTCGAATCCTCGAATTTCGGCCGAAGGATTTCGGATCCCTTAACCACCACGTGGGCGCCCGGCGCCGCCTCATAACTGATGATGTGCTCAGGATCGGTTCCACCCCGTGCGGGTCGCACCCACTCTCGATACACCCCCGATGCCACCAGCACCCGTTCCCCGGGCTCGAGCAACTCGGCGGCGCGACCAATCGTCTTGAACGGCATCTCCGCCGTCCCCAGATTGGTATCCGACGCGCGCGGGTGGCGTTGATCCACGTAGAGCGTCCGGCTGAATCGATACGCTGCCGGTTCCCAAGTGCGGAACTCCCTCCCATCCGGCAGAAAGACCGGCGGCACGAGCGAGCGCGTGGCGACCGCCGAGCCCGAGGGGGCGGTCTCCGCGTGCGCAACGACGGCGTGAAATATAAGCAATGCTCCGATTGTCGCCAAACGACGCTCGATCGCTCGGCCAACCGACAATGACTTCGCGGCCATTTTTTCCTTCGTTGCGATACAGTTTGGATCGCAGTCATTTTCGCGCGGACGAGGTTCCACTGCAATTCGCACACCCAGGAATATTTCCGTCTGACGTGCTACAGTAGAGGTAGAATCAAAGCCTGCCACCGATCGCTCGAAAATACATTCAAGTTTTGGCGCGGCGACTGTGAACACTGCCGCTCGCTTGGGCGTCGGGCTAACACGGCTTTCGGCCTGAGGAATCCGTTCGATGACTTTGCACGACTTGTCTATTCTCACCGTGGCGGGTCTTCTTCTTTCATTCGGATTCGCGGTTTCAGCCCCAGCCGGGGAGTCGCCCACGTTTTCCGAAAAAATCCTACACCTACAAGTCGGTAGACGGCCTCGATCTCCAGGCGGACGTCTATCGGAATGAGGACACGAAAATTCGGCCGGCTGTGGTTTGGATTCACGGCGGGGCCCTGATCATGGGCAGCCGGGCGAGTGTGCCTCCCCAATTACTTGAGTTATGCAAAACCGATGGCCTGGTGCTCGTCTCGGTGGATTACCGACTCGCTCCCGAGGTGAAGGCACCGGCGATTATTGAAGACGTCAAGGACTTCTTCCGATGGCTGCACCGCGACGGCACGCGGCTTCTTCACATCGATGCCAAGAAAATCGTCGTCACCGGCGGCTCGGCGGGCGGCTATCTCACCATGATGACTGGCATCTGCGTCGAACCGAAGCCGACCGCACTGGTGGCGTATTGGGGCTATGGAGACGTCGACGGAGATTGGTACGTAAAACCCTCCGAGCACTATCGCAAAAGTGTTCCGCTCGTGAAGGAGGCTGTTGCCCGTGGAGCCGTGGGAAGCCGAGTATTGTCGGGATCCGACGGCCAAGGCCCTCTCAGGAATCGCTACCAGTACTATCTCTATCTTCGGCAAAACGGCATGTGGACCAAGGAAGTCACTGGTTTCGATCCGGTGGCCGATCGGCAAAAGCTTGATGCGTATTGTCCAGTTCGCAACATTACGCGAAATTACCCGCCGATTTTGATGGTTCACGGCACTGTGGACACCGACGTGCCTTACGAGAAATCCGCGGAAATGGAGGCTGAATTGGCCAAGCATAAGGTCACATACGAATTGGTCACGGTCCCTAATGCCGGCCACGGACTCTCGGGCGGAGACACGGCTCTGAATGCAGCCGCGCACGCCAAGGCCATAAGATTTATTCGGAAGTATGTCAAGTGAACTCAGCTCGTCGTCGAAAAGTGGCAGGCCGTTGATCTCGAAGCCAATGGCCAGAAATGACCGGCCGATCAGGTAAGCGAATTGAAGATCGTCATCCCGGGGTGACGAGATTTACGCCGTCAGGCCAAAAGGCGAGGAGCCGAGGAGCAAGTTCAAGTTAGACCCCAGCAAGCATCCGAAGGCAATCGTTATCTATGTATTTTATGCACGAAAATGACCTTAGGTCCATTTAGATAAAAACCATGTTCTTGTCGGCCCTGCCCTCCGGATCGACAACGCAAAATTCGGGCAATCTTATGTTAGCGCGTCATTGGCCTACCGAGTCACAACGGCTCTTGGTAGAACCGACGCTAATTCTCGACGGGGCGGTTCGCTGAGCCTGGGTATTTGTCAGCTTTGGGAGACAACAGATGGCAGACCGGGCGGGGAGTGAATTCAAGGTGATCCACGGCGAACCGTGGGTGGTCAACGCGGACCTCAACGCCTTGGACGCGGATGGCTGGGAGGTTGTCGGCGTTTCGAGTGCGCCGCACTGGAGGGCAGTCATGCTGTCGGTGTTGATGGGGAGCGCCACGCACGTGACCGTGGTGCTGCGGCGGGCGCAATCTAGCCTAACTTGTCGCTGCAGCGGACTGGGCCCGCCGTCGCGGCTTTGCCGAGGGTGAAGACGATCGGCGGTGATCCGTCGTCGAGGAACCGGGCCAGGTCTGGCGTGAGCCCGGTCTCGCTGTCGCGGTCGAAGAAGGGGAACCCGGTGTTGACGGTGTGCGGGGGCCAGTCCGGTTGCTCGGCTGACAGGCTCTTCGAGAACAGGGCCAGGTGCAGCGAGGGAGAGTGACCATCGACCGGTGCCCCCGTTGCTTGAGAGCAAGTGCGATGGCGACGTATGGATGCAGGTCGCCCAGCGAGCCAAAGGTCGCCACAATGATCTTCATCAGGACGTGCCCGCGAAGACGATATGGGAGCCGTGAAACCCCATCCACGGCACCCAATTCATCCCGCAGCCTGTGACGACGTACAGCCTCTTCATTCGTCAGCACCGTCTGCACACGAGCATAAACATCGTGCGAATCCATTCGTGCGCGAAGAAAGCGATCCTCGATTCGATTAAGAACGGCTCCAACTCCTTTGGCCGCGTCCTGATTCTACGCATATTTGAAGTGAGGGCCTGGGACCTGAAGTGCCTGGTGGACGCGGAAACGGTTGGTTTCTGGATTTCAACGTCACATCGGTGGGCTCATTTGGACGTATCACGGGGCTGGATCGGACCAGGCGGAGCAGCCATTTGGCTTGCGTTATGCGCGGGATGAGACAACCGCTCAACGAGCGCGGAAACCCGGGCACTTGGGGAGCGGCTCGAGCGACGACAGGCAAAAGGGCATCCGGAGTGGCGGCATCTGCTTGCTGCACGCCGCTGCACTCCGGGCGCCTGTCCAAGCGAATCGACCGACGGACCGCTGTCGAACGTAACACTGAGGGCGAAAGACCAAGAACTCACGAGCAAGTGGTCACAGAACCCATCAGCGCTCTGGCAGCACCTTGATCGGCTCGCCGCGCCAGAGCTTGACCTTACCCTCGTGATCACATGACGCTAAAACCGAGCCGTCGGGCGAGAAGGCCAGTGCGTTGATCGGGGCCCGATGGCCATCGAGGGCGAGCAACTCCTGGCCGGTGGCAACATCCCAGGCCCGGATAATCTTGCCGTCGCCAGCTGCGATGACGCATTGCGAATCGGGTGTGAATGCCACGCACCGGAGCCGATCAGCATCGCCAGAAATTGCCCGAACTAGTTCACCTGTGACGAGGTCCCAGAGCTTGATTTGTCCGTCGTGGTTGGCCGAGGCAACGATCGAACCATCGGGCGCGACTGTCACAGCGGAAACGCTGTTCACGTCAGAGAGGATGGCCTTTACCTTGCCCGTCGCCACATCCCATAGCCGAATCGTCTCATCGAGCGAAGTCGAGGCCAGCGTTTTCCCACTCTGGCCAAAAACGATCGACACCACCTGGTTCGTGTGACCGAACATTACGGTTTTGGGCCGACTGGTCGACACATCCCAAAGTCTGATCGTCGTGTCATCACCGCACGTCGCCAGCAATTGACCGTCTGGGCTGAAGGCGACCGAACGTACCCAGTTCGTATGACCAATGAGTGTAGCCAGACGCTGATACGACACGGCATCCCAAAGGATCACATTGGGATTCCCTCTCTGCCCCGAATCGAGGCTTACGGAGGCGAGGGTGCGCCCGTCCGGACTGAATGTGAGCGCCGCGACCGTGGCAGTGTGTCCTTTCCAGCCAGCGATCTGTCGGCCGGTAGCCACCTCCCAAAGCTTGATTGTCTGCGGTTCGCGGGTGTCGTCGGCTCCCGTTGCCAAGACCTTGCCGTCTGGCGAAAACGCTGCCGCCCAAGCCTCAGCCGCGTGACCGGCCAGCGCGTCCGGCTCGTGGGCGCGTCGAGCCGCCAGATACGTGGCGTGGCGCCGGAGCAGACAATCAGTGATCGGCCGCGGGGCAGGAAGGCGAACGCAACTCCCCCTTCGTCTCGATCCCGGCCGGGAAAGATATACGGCCGACGACTCTCGTTAAGATCCCAGACTTGAACCGGGACAACCCCTCCGGGCTCAGCCCAGAACGAGAAAGCGAGAAGCGATTCATCCGGTGAAAAAACGAGCCACTGCTCCCGCACTCTTTGGTCGGACAAGACCCGCGGAAGCGCATGCTTGCGCCGGCCATGACGGTCCAAAATTGTGACACGACCCGACGTGTCCATCATGGCCAGTTTAGATCCACTTGGGCTAAATAGCAGACGGACGTACTCACCGCACGAATCGAATCGGTCCACCACACGTCCGGATTCCGTCTCCCATAAAAGGACGCGATTGCCCGATACGACCGCCGCAACATATCGGCCATCGTCCGTGAGAGCCCATGGCC
This sequence comes from uncultured Isosphaeraceae bacterium, assembly GCA_963850935.1. GTDB lineage: Bacteria > Planctomycetota > Planctomycetia > Isosphaerales > Isosphaeraceae > CAWFRS01. The sequence goes on along the minus strand of CAWKNT010000005.1, from coordinate 74,945 downwards.
CGATCGAGTCCGAGGTTTGAGAGGTCAGCACTCGCCTTGTCTCACCCGTCCATGGATCATGCAGCGTCAGTCGATTGCCTCGGTTGACGGCGATGCAGTGTGCGTCGGCCGAAAACTCGAATTCGCGCCCATCGTCGCCCAACAACCACGCTCGCCTTTGCCCTCTTGGATGCGCAACGTCCCAGATGCCGACCGATTCCAATCTGTCACGACGATTGATCGCAACCACGATCCGGCTATTTTGGTAATCGAAACACGCCGCGCGAGCATCTTCGTCCTTCTCAAGATTGATGCGACGGAGATGGCGAGCCGTCATCGTCTCGAATATGTCGACTCCGGGCGTCGAGGTCCCATTCTCCGGCGTGGCCATCAGACTGCCGTCAGACGAGAACCAGACCAGATTCCAGTTTCCGCGTGGTGTTTCGAAGACGACGCGAGGCTTGTCAGGCTCCTTGTCCGGCTTCAGATCCCAGATCATGGCTTTGCCGTGCGAATCCCGCGTGACGAGCGTCTTGCAATCTGGTGACACAGAAACTCCCGCAACAGAGGTCTCATGGCCCCAAAGTTGCGAGATTTCGCGATGAGCCTGCCTCCACAAATAACGCCAGGCAAAGCCACGGAAGTCAACGCCGCCGGCCTCGGGCGGTATGTCATGCAAGAGGTCCTGAGCGAGTTCGACCTGTCGCGATTCGAGTGCTTGGCGGGCGCGGCGCAGGGATTCCGCATAGCGGTGCCGCTCTGCCAGGCGTTGGCGCTCCTCGGCGTCGGCTGCGTGTCGATCTGCGCGGGCGATTTGAATCTCAAGCTGTGCGTTTTGGCGGCGAAGCCGAGCGCTTGACCAGGCGATGCCTCCAATTAGACCGCTTGCCAGTAGAACGACCAGCGAGAGTAACGCCGCGACGGCAGGGCGCCGTTGCGCCGAACACGGCGGCGCTCCCACCTTGACACGGGTCGGCTCTGAATCGGCCGGCCGTCGACGAACCGCGCCAGGTCGTCTCCTAACGCCGCCGCGGAGACATAGCGCTGCGATGGCACCTTGCGCAAGCACTTCTGGCAGATCGTCTCCAAGTCCCGAGGCAGGCTAGGCCGGAGCAGCCGGGCGCGACCGGCTCGGAATCGAGCAGCAGCCGCATGGTTTCCGCATCAGTCTCACCGCGAAACGGTACGCGACCGGTCAAAACCTCGTAGAGCGTTACTCCGAGGGCATAGATATCGGTTGCCGGTCCGACCTCGCGCCGTCGTCCGGCAGCCTGCTCGGGGGCCATATAATGCGGCGTGCCCAGCTTGGCCTCACTCCGCGTCTCGTTGCCGTTGTCCTCGACGAGCTTGGCCAGGCCGAAGTCCGTCAACCGGGGAACGAGCTCTTCTGGCTCCGGGCCGCCGGCCAGAATGATATTGTCGGGTTTGATGTCGCGATGGAGGATGCCGCGTTCGTGGGCATGCTGGACGGCGCCGGCCAGTGCCTCGACCAATCGCGCCGCGAGCCGCGGCGCTACCGGTCCGGTCTGAGTTCCGAGCCACCGCCGAAGGCTTGGGCCAGCGCAGAACTCCGAGGCAATAAAGTAGCCGAACGGACCGAGCTCTCCGGCATCGAATACTCGCACAATGTTCGGATGATCCAGTCGCGCGGCGCTCTGAGCCTCTCTGAGAAACCGATGAACGTCTGCCGTGCTGAGTATGCGTTCGGGCAATGGCATTTTGAGCGCGACGTCGCGGCCCAGCAGTCGATCTCGGGCTCGGACTACAAACCCGAACCCGCCGGATCCGAGATGATCGATAACGTCAAATCGGCCCAAAAGTGGACGCCCGTGTGCGCAACCTTTCCCAGCGGGGGCCGCATCTGCGAGCGACTGATCATCGTTGACCTCTGATACCTCGAGTAGCTTGAGGAGCAGACGCAAACGGTCGTAGCCCAGGTCTAGGTGCGCAGGCTGGCACGAAAGCGCGATCTTCGGACCGGCGGCGCTTTGCAAGAGGGCGTCTAAAGCAATCAGCCTCGCCTGTTCTTTCTCGTCCGACAGCGCACCGGTGGTGTCAACCTGGTTCATGGCCGGGCCCCAGCAGTTGGCGCATCCGGCCGACTGCACGACCGTAAAGCTTTTGGCGCAATCGTCCGAAATCCCCAACCTCGAGCCGATCTCTGCGAACGGCAGATTGTCCCAAAGCCGCCAGCGAATGGCTGCCCGATAGTGCTCCGGCAAGCCGCGCAATGCCCCTTCGATCGCCTCGTTCGTGGCGTTTCGCTGGACGACTGTGCTTGCTGGCGTGATAGAGCCGGCGATCGAAGCGGCATCGCTTCGGAAAATCATCGGGGCAGGCTTACGTCGCCGGCGTGCCTTGATCAAACTGTGGACCAAGATTGCCCGGAGCCAGGGGCGAAGTTGTCCCGGAGTGTGGCCCTTGAATTGGGCGAAGCCGCGCCATCCCTCGAGGATCGTGTCCTGGACTAGATCGGAAGTCGCTGGCTCACCGATTCCCTTCGACAAACGATTCTGACCGACCACCAACTGCAAGTAGTGGCGACATGCCTCCAGCGCGCCCCACCGCGCCGCCAGATCGCCAGCTCTCGCCATTGATAGCGATCCATTGTTTCGCACCGGATCGACATCGATGCGGCTAACCATCGGCATTCTGGCCGACCTCTACGCTACTTATTGTGTTGTCGACAAAGACCAAGCATGCGTGCCCACTGCTCACCAGTATGCCTTCTTGTGAACGGTGAAATCAAGCTAGATGGCTGGAATGTCGCAAGATGAATTGGCAACTGATGTTGTGATTGGAGTTAATTGTCGCCAGCCGTCATGTCCCAAGTTATTTTCCAGAAAAAATATCGGCAACGTTCGGATTTCCTTCCCCGATGGCCCCATTCAGACAGGGCGCTCGCGTAGACCGAATGCGAAGCAGTGTGCAGTCCAGCGAGCCTGCCGGCACGAGTAAGCCGGTTTTCTAAGAAAAAGCACAGGGACTGACTGGAGATTCAATTTGGCCGTCGAAAGCCGAAACGCTACCTAGCGAAGGGCGCATGATGAACCAGCGGAAGGCGCTCCGCCGGTGCGATTTCCGTCTAGCCTGGACCGACGGCTTAGATATTTCCACGTCACGCTTTGCTCGTCTGCCGTTGGTTGATCTGCCCTGCTGCGTAGTTGCCGTGGTCTCTTCAATGCTTACCAGGCGTCTTCATTGATAGAAAAGGGAGTTTTTCAGATGCGACGTCAAATGTTGATCTCTTTAGCAACCCTTTTGCTTCTGCCCGGCGTGGTGAATGCCGGGGGCCTGACCTTTACTGAGAACCTGGTCGCAAACTTCGAGTTCTCGCTTCTGGGGGGCACGGTCATCAACCCCGGACCGACGACGCCGTTTATCCCTTTTGAGGCGATCGGCAGCCTGACCTTTACGCTCGACTCTTCGATCAACGATCCCAGCCAGCCGACGACCGTGCCATTCACGAACGTCACGGGAATGCTGGCCGGCGTCTCACCGCCACCATTCCTCCCCTACACGATTAGCCCCGACCTGCAGTTCCTCGGTGGGGAACTAACGAATATCGTGCGCGACAGCCATGGCAATGTCATCTCCGCCGACGTGTCGGATCTGTCGATGAGGTGGGATATGGTCGGTACTCCGGCCAACCTGACACTGTTCACGAAGGACGGCTTGCCTTTCGACGGCAATATCAGTTCGATTCCGTTTTCGTATGGCACGGTCCTGGCAGGAGCCGCCGATTTCAATGTATATCTCGACGACGGCGGATCAGACCCGTTGGTTGTGATTGGGCGAAACCGGACGCTCACCGTCGTTCCCGAACCGTCGAGCTTCATCTTGCTCGCTGCCGGCGTCATGGGCTTGGGCGGCGTCACTTTCCGAAAATCAGCCGGTTTATCGCTACGGGGCTGCGGCCGAAGCGAAGCATGGCGACACTGGCTTTGATGCGATTGTCGATGATCTGGAAAGAGAATGGGCCAAATCGGAAGGTATACCCGGAATGACTTGGCCGAAGGCCCGCGGTCCCGTCAAAGATTCCTACGAACGGACCGTTCAAATTCGCCGTGCGCGGGACGTCCCGGAAACACGTGACGACTTGCTCGAAGACTGATGCTCAGATCCTGAGCAACACACCATTCCCGGTATTCCGCGTATTCCGTACCAGAGCGAGCACTACGATCGCCGCAAGCACCGGCGCTGCGCTCGCACCCAGCAAAATGGGCTCAAAAGAATACTTGTCGGTGACCACTCCGATGGTTCGGGTCGCAACTATGGTCACAAAACCCGTCACCATGCCCGCCAGGCCGCTCACCGTGGCCACCGACCCGCTCTCGAACAAGTCCGAAGGCAGCGTCAGAAAGATCGTGGCGCACGCTGCGTAGCCGAGAGTTGCCAGTCCGAATTCCGCGATCAAGAGCCACAGATTCGTGGTGTAAACCGCCGGTATCAAGAGCAGCATCAATGGACCGCAGATCAAGAAGATGATCCGCCGCGCTGCCCCGACACTCCACCCTCGATGAATGAAATAGCTGGATAGTCCCCCGCCGACAAAGTTGCCCAGGTCGGCGCACACAAACGGAACCCAGAATCCTACGAGTGTATCCTCGAGCTTGAATCCGCGGCTGACCAAAAAGAGAGCGAACCAATCGGCGACGAGAAACCAGTACGGATCAAGAATGGCCTTCGCCAGGATGACGCCCCAGGTCTGCCGATACCCCAGGAGCGTCGCGACCGAAGCGCGCGCGAGCACCGGCTTTTCGTCGGCGCCGGCGCGTGATTTGAGAATCATGTCACGTTCCGAATCACCGATGTGCGGATGGTCCTCGGGCCGGTGATACGCCGCCAGCCAAACCATCAGCCAAAGAAACCCAAGTGCGCCTGTGATAAGAAACACCGGACGCCAGGTGCCGAACCCATGATAGAGCCACACGACGAGCGCCGGAGCGACAGCCGCTCCGATCGCAGAGCCGCTGTCGAACACCGCCACTGCAATCGCTCGCTCTTTGGCCGGGAACCACTCGGAGACGGCTTTGGTCGCGCCGGGCCAGTTCGCCGCCTCGCCGGCTCCTAGCAAAAAACGAAACACGCAGAAGCTGGCGAGACCGTTGGCCAGTGATGTCAGCATGGCCATTACCGAATACCACGCGACCGCAAGGGCTAGACCGCGCCGCGTGCCCACCAGGTCGACCATACGCCCACCGATAAGCTGCACGACGGCATAAGAGATACGAAACGCGATGACGATCCACGCGAAGTCGCTATTGGTCCAGTGGTACTCCGCTTTCAGAAAGGGCGCCAGTACGTTGAGTGCCTGGCGATCGATGTAGTTGACGACCGTCGACGCAAACAGCAATGCCCCGATCCACCAGCGCAGATTTGGGACAACCGAGCGACGAGAGTGCGATTTTTCTGGCATTTCGATTTCCGGTTATCTGGACCGTTCCCTCCGCGCCGCCCGTTCCACCAGAGCAAGTAAACGACATCCCGGATCGATCGAATCTCGCGAACCACGTGCACGGGCGAAGCGGGGTGTTCTTTTGCGATCAGCGGCGTCGATTCAGCGCCGGCGGTTGTCTTCCGACTTACGAAGGCAGGCTTTAAGCGTCCGGGCGAGATCCTGAACGTGCGGCTCCTTGACCATGCTGTGATGCTGGCCGGGAACGAAATGGACGTCGACGTCGGCCGCCAATCTTCCCCAGCCCCGGTCGTGGCGAGTCGGGACCGCGAACGGCGCATCGGACGGCCGGAACAGGGTGATCCGGCCGGGGTAGGGCCGGACGACATAACGGTCGGTCAGCACCATGTGATGGTGGAAGATCCGCTTGAGATCGTCGAGGACCTGGTGGGCGACCTGCATGGGGACGCTGGATTCGATCAGTCCCAGCTTCAAGGCGTGCTGCCAGAGGTAGGGGAGCTGCTCATCCGGCCCGAGCCGCGACAGCTCCTCCAGCGAGAGATCCAGGCCATATTCCATCCCCGGCTTGTCGGCCCAGTTCGGATCGTCGGCCGTCTCGGGACTCGTGTCGAGCAGGGCGAGCATCCGGATCGACTCGCCTTGCGCCAGGAGTTGCTGGGCCATCTCCAGGGCGACCAGTCCCCCCGCGGACCAGCCCCCGAGGAGGTAAGGTCCGCGCGGCTGGATCTCCCGGATGGCGGCCACGTACTCCTCGGCCATCTCCTCCAGCCGGCCGGGGAGGTCCGGCTCGCCGTGCAGGCCGCGCGACCGGATGCCGTAGAAGGGCCGCTCCCGGCCCAGCCGTTGCGATAGCGCCTGGTAGCACACCACGATCCCGCCCGGAGGATGGACCATGAACCAGGGCGTTCCCGACCCCTCCGGCTGCAGCGCGACGACCAGTTCCGTCGGCTTCGGCCGATGCCGTGCCCGGTCGCCGTCCGATCGAGAATCGCACCGAGCGCCTGTTCCTCCGAGAGCGACTCCGGACCGAACACGCGGCGGACGACGTCCGGGCACGCCTCGCCCAGGTAGTGCGCCAGGCCGGCGATGGTCGGCGAGTCGAACAGCGCGATGACGGAGACGTGGTGGCCGATCTTCTCCTGGAGCCGGTTGATCAGCACGGCCCCCTGGATCGAGTTGCCGCCCAGCTCGAAGAAGTTGTCGTCGACGCCGACCTGCTCCACTCGCAGCACCTCGCGCCAGAGGCCCGCCAGGAATTCCTCCAGGGGCGTGCTCGGTGCGACGTAGGGCCGGGCCGTCGCGGGCCGCTCGGTGGGCGGCGCGGGCAGGGCCCGGCGGTCCACCTTGCCGCCGGGGGTGCGGGGCAAGGCCGCGAGCGTGACGAATGCGGCCGGCACCATGTATTCGGGCAGGCGATCCTTCAGGTGGCGGCGCAGCGGCTCAGCGCGTCGAGCGGCTCGCCGCCGGCATCCGCGACGACATAGGCGACCAGCCGCGACGCGCCCGCGTGCCCGCGCTGGACCGCGGCGACGGCCGCTTCGCGCACCGAAGGATGGCTCAGCAGCGCGGATTCCACCTCGCCCAGCTCGATGCGGTAGCCGCGAACCTTCACCTGATGGTCGAGCCGTCCCAGGAACTCGATCGCACCGTCGGCCAGCCATCGGCAGCGGTCGCCCGTCCGGTAGAGCCGCGCGCCGGCGACGTCGCTGAACGGGTCGGGGAGGAAGCGCTCGGCCGTCAGGTCCGGGGCATTGAGATAGCCGCGCGCCAGCCCCGCGCCGCCGATGTATAGCTCCCCCGGCACGCCCGGGGCGACCGGCTGGCCATTCGCGTCGAGGATGTAGGCCTGCACGTTGGCGATGGGCCGGCCGATCGGGACCGTCGGCCGTGGTCCTCCGCGACGGCAGGCCCACCAGGTGGCGTCCACGGCCGCCTCGGTCGGGCCGTAGAGGTTGTACAGCTCCACGTCGAGCAACTCGAAAAGGCGGGTCGGGAGGTCCGGCGGCATCGCCTCGCCGCCGCAGCAGACCCAGCGCAACGTCCGGCAGGCCGCGAGCAGCGGATCATCGAGCATCACCCGGAGCAGGGCGGGCGGGACTTCCAGGATCGTCACCCCTTCCATCACCACGCGCTCCAGCAGCCGGTGCGGGTCGTACTCCTCGCCCGGCTCGGCCAGGACCATCCGCGCTCCGGACGCCAGCGTGGGGAAGATCAGGCCAAGCGACGGGTCGAACGTGTAATGCAGGTTGTTCAGGACGACGTCGTCGGCGTGGACCGTCAGGTCCTTGTCGCGCCAGAGGATCGTGTTGCAGATGGCCCGGTGCTCGACCATCACCCCCTTGGGTCGTCCCGTGGATCCCGAGGTGTACATGATGTAAGCGAGGTCGTCGCTCCGCACGCCGCTCTCCGGCGGCCGTCGTCGCGTCGTCGCCCTCGGGATCGCTAGATCGGGTCGTCGATGCAGAGCACCGTGACGTCCAGCATCGGGCAGGCGATCCCGTAGCGATCGCTGGGTGACGAGCACGCGAGGCCGCGTGTCGGCCAGGATCATCCGCAGCCGCTCGGCGGGGGCGTTGGGATCGAGCGGGACGTAGGCGGAGCCGGCCTTGAGCGTGCCGAGGATCGCCGCGATCATCTCGGGCGAGCGCTCGAAGCACAATGCGACCGGCGTCCCGGGCCCGGCGCCCATCCGGCGCAGGCGGTGTGCCAGTCGGTTCGACCAGATCTCCAGCTCGGCATAGGTCAGCCGGCGCCCGTCGCCGCAGACGGCGATGGCGTCGGGAGTCCGCGCGGCCTGCCGCTCGAACAGGTGGTGCAGGCACAGCCCCTGCGGGAAGTCGGCCCTGGTGGCGTTCCAGTCGTGGAGCACCAGCCGGCGCTCGGCCTCCGTCAGCCACGGGAGCTCGGACGAGCCGGCGGTCCGGGTTGTCGGCGATGCCGTCCAGGACGGTGAGGAAATGGCCGACCATCCGCCGCACCGTCTCGGACTCGAAGAGATCCTTGTTGTAGCGCAGCATCCCCTCGACGGTGCCGTCCCCTTCCTCGAAGGCCATCTCCAGATCGGACTGGCTGGAGTGCTGCTCGACGTAGTACTGCTCGATCTGCAAGCCCCCGACGGTGAGCTTGGCCCCGGACGGCGGCAGGAAAAAACGCCACGCCCCGAGCTGCTGCGAGCGGTGCGCCTTCTCCAGCGTGAACGAGACCTGCACCAGCGGCGCGCGGCTGGGATCGCGCTCGACCTTCAGCCGCTCCACCAGCAGGGGGAACGGATAATCCTGGTGTTCCAGGGCGTCGAGCACGGTGGCGCCGACGCGCCCGAGCAGGGTGGGGAATGGTGGGTCGCCCGACAGGTCGGCGCGGAGGGGCAGCATGTTGATGAAATAGCCGATCACGTCCTCGAATCCGGCCCGGCTCCGGCCGGCGAACGGGCAGCCGACCAGGAAATCCTCCTGGCCGGTGTACCGGCCGAGCTGCACCTGGAACGCGGCCAGCAGCACCGTGTAGAGCGTGGTCCCCTCGCGTCGCCGCCAGCGCCTTGAGCCGGCGCACCAGGTCCGGCTCGAGCCGCCAGGGTACGGTCCCGCCGCGATGCGAGAAGACAGGCGGGCGCGGCCGGTCGGTCGGTAGGTCGAGCACCGTCGGGCGCGCCGGCGAGCTGCCGCTCCCAGTACTCCCAGAGCCGCTCGCCCTCGGGCCCGGCCAGCAGCTCGGCCTGCCAGCGGACGAAGTCGCGGTATTGCTTGGCCGGAGCCGGCAGCGCCGCAGGCCGGCCGTCGCACTCGGCCGGGTAGAGCACCTGCATCTCCTCGATCACCAGAACCAGCGACCAGAAATCGCCGACGATGTGGTGGACACCCAGCAGGAAGATGTGATCGTCCGGGGCGCGTCGGAACAGGTGCATGCGCACGAGCGGCCCTCGCTCGAGGTCAAACGGGCGGTGGGCCTCCTCCTCCAGCCGCTGGCGCAGCGTCTCCTCGCTCCACGTCGACGCATCGATCACCTCCAGGGGCAGGGGAGGCTTGCTCGTGGACGCGCTGCAGCAAAACGCCGTCGCGCTCCTCGAACGTCGTCCGCAGGCCGGGGTGGCGATCGATCAGCTTCTGCACGGCACGGCGGAACGCCGGCAAGTCGAGCGGCGACCGGATCCGCGACGGATAGCAGACGTTGTACGCCGAGCTCCGGGGATCCATCTGGTGGAGGAACCACAGCCCGCGCTGGCCGTGCGAGAGCGGGAAGACCGCGGCGGATTGCTCGGACTTCTCCTGGAGCAGCTGCGCCAGCAGCCTGCGCTTCTCGGCGAGCGACAGGCTCGCCAGCGATTGCGGTGCGATTGTCATGACCTTACCGACCATTACCATGGCCTTTCTCGTCCAGGAGCGCGGCCAGGAGGGCATCGACCTGGTCGCCGGACAGGTCATCGATGCGGGCGAGTAAGCTCGGTCGGCGCCGCCTCCAGGGGCACGCGACGTGGCCGTTGTGACCGTTGGCCGACCCGTTCGCCGTGCCGTTGCGGCCGACTTCGTATGACGCGGCCTTGCCTCCCGTCTCGAGCCGCTCTGCGAGCAGCTCGGCGAGACCCGACATGCTGGGGCTGCGCATCAGCTCCACGATCGGCAAGTCGACCTGAAGCTCGCCCTCGAGCCAGTTGCGCAGCTCGACGGCCATGAGCGAATCGATGCCGAGCTGCAGGAGCGGCTTGTCGCCGTCGAGCCGATCCGGCGGACGTCCCCAGCACGCGCGCCACCTTGTCGCGCGAGCAGCGCCGCCACCAATCCCGGCCGATCTTCCGGATCGGCCGCCAGGATCGTCTCGCGGCCGGGCAAGGCCCCGTTCACGGCTGGGCCGTGGCCCGCGTCAGCCTGGCCGCACAGGTGGGCGAATCGCGGCGATACCCGGCCCGTCACGCCGAGGCCGCGCCAGCGCGACCACTCCACGCGCATCACGCTGACCTGGACGTGCTGCCGCTGCGATGGCCTTCTCGAGCAGGGCCAGCGCCTGCCGCACGGTGAAGCTCAAGACGCCCTGCCGCTCCAGCCGCTCGCCCAGCTCGGATCGACGGGCCAGGTAGCCGACCTCGCCGAGGTAGCCCCAGTTGACGGTCAGCGCGGGCAGGCCGCTGGCGCGGCGATACCAGGCCATGGCATCGAGGAAGGCGTTCGCCGCCGCGTAGTTGCCCTGCCCCGCGTGGCCGAAGACGCTCGACAACGACGAGAACATGATGAAGAAATCGAGCGGGCGGCCGGCGGTCTGCGCATGCAGGTTCCAGGTCCCGGCCAGCTTCGGGGCCAGCACGCGGTCCATCCGGTCGCGGTCCAGGTTGACGAGCAGGGCATCTTCCAGGACCATCGCCGCGTGCAAGACGCCGCGGAGCGGCGGCAAGTCGCGGTCGATCGCGGCCAGCACCGCGGCGACGTCCGCTTCCTTCGACACGTCGCCGGCGTGGACGACGACCCGGGCGCCGAGCTGCTCCAGCTCGGCGACCGCCTGGCGGGCCTCGGGCGTGTCGGCGCCTCGGCGCCCCATCAGGACCAGGGTGCCGGCGCCGCGCTCGGCCATCCAGCGGGCGACCGCCAGCCCGAAGCCGCCCAGCCCGCCCGTGATCAGGTAGCTGGCGTCGGCGCGGAACGTCACAGGCTCATCCTCGGCGGGGACCGTCGCGACGGGCTGGTCGCCGAAACGTCAGCACGACCTTGCCGATGTGCTTGCCGTGCTGCATGAAGCGGAAGGCGTCGACTCCGTCGGTGATCGGCCATGCGCGGTGTGGGAGCGGCTCGAGCTCGCCGTCGCCCACGCGTCGCACGATCTCCCGCAGCATCGAGCCCAGCAGGGCCGGCCGTTCCCGGATCACGCGGTCGAGGTCGATGGCGAAGAACGAGAGGTTCTTGTGGAACGGCTGCAGGCCCAGCCGGGCGTTCTGATAGATGTCGCGCTTGCCGATCTCGAGGAAGCGGCCGTAATCGGCAAGCGCGGCGATTCCCCGCGGGATGGCCTCGCCGGGCAGAGAGTTGAGGATCACGTCCACACCGCGCCCGCCGGTGCGCTCGCAGCACCTCGTCGGCGAAGTCCAGCGACCGCGAGTCCATGACGCAGTCGATCCCCAATGCCCGGAGGTACTCGCGCTTCTCGGGAGTGCCGGCGGTGGCGAAGACCTCGGCCCCGGCGCGGCGGGCCACCTGGATGGCCGCGAGGCCGACGCCGCCGGACGCCGAATGGATCAGGACGCTCTCTCCCGGGCCGAGCCGGCCCAGGTATTCCAGGGCGTACGACGCGGTGAGGAACGCGATCGGCAGCGTCGCGGCCTCCTCGAAGCTGAGCCCGGGCGGCTTGATCGCGACCAGCTCGGCCCTCGTCACGACATGACTGCCGAAGGCGAAGCCGGCGACCGCCAGCACCTCGTCGCCGACGCGCAGCTCGGTGACGCCCTCACCGACAGCCGTGATCCGGCCGCTGCACTCGGCACCGAGCGGCACGGGGCCGTCGGGCAAGCCGGGATACGTCCCCAGCGCCTTCATCACGTCACTGAAGTTGAGGCCGGCGGCGACGACCTCGATCTCGACCTCGCCCGGCCCCGGCGGCCGCCGCCGTAGCGTCTGGAGGACCAAGCCATCGAGCGTCCCGGGCCGCCGCGCCGCCAGGCGGTAGGGAACGCCGGCCTCGGCCGGGCCTCGCACGACCCTCCGACGGCAGACCCGGGGCCGGCAGGTAGCGGTGGACGTACCGCTCGCGGCCGCGCACAGGCGACCTCGTCCTCGTCGTCCGCGGACTGGATCTCCTCGAAGAGCGAACCGACTCCGCCGTCGTCGGCCCCGGGGTCGAGGTCCACCAGCTTGCAGCGCAGCCGGGGTATTCGCCGGCGATGACCCGCCCCAGCCCGACCGCGGGGGCCTGGGCGATCGCCACCGGCTCGGGTCGGTCCGCGACCGACTGGGCGCCTCGGGTCACCAGGAATAGCCGCGCGGACTGGTCGGGGGCGACGCGGTCCCAGGCTTGGACGAGCCACACGACGCTCAGCAGTCCCGGCTCCTGGGCAGCCCGGAGAGCGGCCGCGCTCAGCCCGTCCGGAGGCGGTGCGTCGAGATTCCACAGGTGGACGATGCCTCGGCAGGGCAATTGATCGGGCCCGACGACGGCCTCGATGAGCCGCAGCATGTCTTCCGGCCGGCCGGGATTGATCCGGTAATGTCCCTGGCCGCAGTCCTCGAAACGTCGAGCCGACGTGGACCACGGTGCAAAGCATCGCCACGAGCCCGGAGCTGCTGCGCGAGCCGCGCGCCGATGCCGCCGTTGTCCGCGAAGACGAGCCAGCTTGCCGTGTTCCGGCGCGACTATCCGCCTCCGATCGCGGCTGGGGACGCCACTGATAGGCGTAGAGCAGGTCGTCGAGCGACTCTTCCCGGCCGCCCGCGACGCGATGGCTGCGCAGGCCGCGCACCCGCGCCGCCAGCCGGCCGTCCTCGTTGTAGATGTCGACATCCGATACCGACCGGTGCGGCGTCTTCTCCAGCAGGCGGGCGTGGACCCACACGCGATGGCCCGGCCGGCGGAAGAGCCGGACCGCCTCGATCTCATGCGGCAAGTACAGGCCGCCGTTCCGCTGGTCGAAGTCGCTGTCGGCCGGGATGACCGCCTGAAGGCAGGCATCGAGCAAAGCCGGGTGGAACACGTACTCGTCGCTATCCTGTTCGAGGGCATCGGGGAGCACGGACCAGCCCGAGCGATTCCCGGTCCCCCTGCCAGACCCGTTCGATGCCCTGGAACATCGGGCCGTAGTCCAGGCCGATCTCCTCAGGTAGTCGTAGCACTGCTCCCGGGAGAACTCGCGAGGGCAGCGATCGACGGATCGCGTCGAGTGAGAACGCGGCCCCGTCGGCCTCGACCGGGCGGGGATGCAGGGCCGCGGTCAGGTGGACCGTCCATTCGCGGTCGCCTTGCACCGGACGCGTATGGACGTGGACGCGTCCCTGGATCCGGGTCGAAGGTGGTCTGCAGCCGCAGGGGCTTGTCGGGCGCGAGGAAGCAGGGATTGGCGAGCTTGACATCCCGGAGCTCGCAGCCGATGGTGCCGAATGCCTCGCGGCCCGCCGCGAAGGCCAGCTCCAGATAGGCCGCCGCGGGCATGATCGCCGCGTGCTGCACGCGGTGGTCGGCGAGGTACGGCGCCAGGCGCAGGTCGAGCCGCGCCTCCCAGGCGGGCCGAGGCCCGCCTTGCGCGACCCCGAGCAGCGGGTGGGCCGGCGCCGTCAAGCCGCGACACCCGCGACTCATCGGCCTCGTGCCAGAACCGTTCGCGCTGCCATGGGTAGAGCGGCAGGCGGATGAACCGCCGCGGCTCGGGCATCAGTCCGCCCCAGTCGATCGGGTAGCCGAGCGCGTAGCAGCGCGCCCAGCGAGTGCAGCATCGTGGCCCGCTCGTCCTCGTGGCGGCGCAGCGACGGCAGCACGATCGCGTTCTTGCCTTGATGCTGGTAGCACTCGGTCACCGCCGCGGTCAACACCGGCTGCGCACTCAGCTCGACCGCGGTATCGCAACCGAGCTCGATCAGGCGCTCCACGCCGTCGGCGAACCGGACCGTCCGGCGGACGTTGTCCCACCAGTATTCCGGGCCGAGCTCCGGCCCCTCGATCGGGCGGCCCGTGACGGTGGAAATACAGGGGCAAGCTCGCCGGCCGCGGCCGGATGCCCTCGAGCGCGGCGAGCAATTCGTCGCGGATCGGGTCCATCTGGGCGCTGTGGAAGGCATACCGGACCCTGCAGGAACCGGCAGAACACGCCGCGTTCTTCGAGCAGGCCCGCGAGCTCCTCCAGCGGCCCGCCTTCGCCCGAGAGCGTGACCGAGTTCGGGCTGTTCACGGCGGCCAGGGCGACGCGGTCGCCATACGCGGCGATGAGTTGCCGGGCCGCGTCGGGCGATACGCCGGCGGCGAGCATCCGGCCGCGCTCGGGTGCCAGCTCCATGCAGCGCCCGCGGTGGTAGATGATGCGGACCGCATCATCCAGGCTGAACACTCCGGCCAGGTATGCGGCCGCCACCTCGCCGACGCTGTGCCCCACCACGAGCCTCCGGCCGCACGCCCCAGGAGGCCCACAGCTCGGCCAGCGCCACCTGGAGCGCGAAGATGCAGGGCTGCGAGATCGCGGTGACGTCCATGCGCGAGCGGGACTCGTCGGCGGTCAGCTCGTCGAGCAGCGACCAGTCGCCGAGCCGTCGCACGATCGCGTCGCAACGCTCGATCGCGGCGCGGAAGGCCGGCTCCTCGCGCAGCAGTTGCCGGCCCATCGCCCACCACTGCGGCCCCTGCCCCGAGCAGACGAAGGCGAGCCGCGGCCGGCGGTCGGCCGATGCTCGCCCCTCCGCCACGCCCGCGCGCCGCCCGCCCGTCGGCGAATTCCCTCAGGCGCTCGGCCAGCTCCTGCTTCGAGTGGGCCACGACCCCCAGGCGGTGATCGTGATGGGTGCGGCGGAGCGCGGCGTTGGCGGCGATCTCTTCGAGTGAGACGTCGTCCGGGCACTGCGCGAGGAATTCATCCCACGACCGGGCCGACCGCGCGGAGCGCCTCGGGACCGCGGGCCGACAAGGGCACCAGCCAGGCACGCGTGCCCGGCTTTTTTGACGCACGCCTCCACGGGGAGAGTCTCGGCCGGAGAAGGCCGGGTGAGCGGGCGTCGCAAGCTCATCGCGACGCGGAACGTCCGCGCTCGTTCGGCGCCTCTTGCAAGACGACGTGGGCATTGGTGCCGCCGAAGCCGAAGGCGTTGACCCCCGCCAGGGCTGGGCCGTCGCCGGCCGGCCACGGCTCGCAGCGCGTCGGCACTCGGAGGCGCAGCGCGTCGAAGTCGATCTCCGGGTTGGGCCGATCGAAGTGCAGGTTGCCGGGGATGCGGCGATGGTGGAGCGCCAGCGCGACCTTGATCAGCCCGGCGATGCCGGCGCCGGCCTCGAGGTGGCCGATGTTCGTCTTCACCGAGCCGATCAGGCAAGGCTGATCGCCGGGCCGGCCGTCGGACAACACCCGTCCCAGGGCCCGGGCCTCGATCGGGTCGCCCACGAGGGTGCCGGTGCCGTGGGCCTCGACGTACTGGATCGTCGCCGGCTGTACGCCGGCGTCGCGGCACGCCTGGCGCAGCAGGGCCTCCTGCGCCTCCTGGCTCGGCACCGTCATGCCGGGCGTGCGGCCATCCTGGTTCATCGCGGTCCCGCGGATGACCGCATAAACGCGGTCGCCGTCGGCGAGCGCTTGCGCCAGGGGCTTGAGGACGACCATGCCGGCCCCTTCGCTGCGCACGAAGCCGCTGGCGCCGGCGTCGAACGCCCGGCAGCGGCCCTCCGGCGACAGCATGCCCATCCGGCAGAAGCCGACGTACCAATCGGGCAGGAGCAGCGCGTTGACGCCGCCGGCCAGCGCCAGCGGGCAGCCGTCCTGCCAGATGCTCCGGCAGGCCAGGTGGACCGCCACCAGCGCCGACGAGCAGGCCGTGTCGACGGCCGCGCTCGGCCCGCGGAAGTCGAAGCAATACGAGATCCGGTTCGCGGCGATGCTCAGCGATCCGCCCGTGTTCGAATACACGTCGATCTCGCCGCGGTCGCGGAAGCTCGTCTGCAGGACCGAGTAATCGAAGCTCGAGATCCCGACGAAGACGGCCGTCCGGCTGCCGGAGATCCGATCGAGGCGCAGCCCGGCGTCCTCCAGCCCCTCCCAGGCCACCTCGAGCAGCAGGCGCTGCTGCGGGTCCATGCGGGCCGCTTCCCGGGGCGAGATGCCGAAGAAGTGCGGGTCGAAACGGTCGATCCCCTCGACGAAGCCGCCCCAGCGGCTGTAGGTCTTGCCCGGCCTGGAGGGATCGGGGTCGTGGAAGGCGCGAAGGTCCCAGCGGTCGGCCGGGATCTCCGTGACGGCGTCCACGCCGGCTTCCAGCAGCCTCCAGAACGTCTCCGGGTCGTTCGCCCGGCCGGGGAAGCGACAGCCGATGCCGACGACGGCGATGGGTTCGTGATGGCTCAAGGCGGTCTCACGCCGATGAGGGTGCGCGCAACTCACCGTTGCCGTGGCTCGTTGCCATGCTCAGCCGCCTCCATGCGATCTATATCAGAGCTTGGCTTGCAATCTCACGCCGAACGCCTCGGACACGAGATTCAGCGGCGACGTAAGTCGCGATCCCCGCGTGAGGCAACATCGACACCTCGCCCGGGGAGCAGATCCCTCTTCTTCTTCGGCAAAACCGGAACCGGCGCTCACGGGATCGAACGTGGCCGCGGACAGGCGTCGCCGTTCGACGTGGTACAATCCGATGTGTTGAGGGCGGGGGCTGTCGGAGGCCTCCGCCCGTCGAGACGGGGATCGCTCGCCACGCCGAGGACTCGCTGGCGCCGCCGTCGGACATGCCCTATTCTCTCAAGATCATCTGGCGCGAGCCCCGCCGTTACCTGCCGGCGGTGCTGGCGGTCGCCTTCAGCGACGTGCTCATCACCGTGCAGGTGGGCCTCCTGCTCGGCGCGCTGTCGGTGCTCTCGCTGCCCATCGACCACAGCGACGCCGAGGTCTGGGTGGCGTCGCCCGAGGTGCTGAGCATCGAGCTGGGCTACCCGATCCCCGAGTCGTGGCGCTCGCGGCTGGCCAGCATGCCCGAGGTCGTGGACACGGAGCCCTACCTCTATGGGTTCAGCTACTGGCGCAAGCCGCAGGGGGGCTCCGAGGTCTGCTGCGTCATCGGATCGCGGCTGGAGCAGGGCGCCCTGGGCGTCGTCAGCGACCTGACGCCCCGGATGCGCACGCTGCTGACCGAGCCGGGGGCCGTCGTGGTCGATGAGACCGAGCTGGAGCGGCTGGGCGTGGCGGGAGTCGGCGGCGTCGCCGAGGTGGCCGGCCGGCGCGTCCGGGTCGTCGGGCTGGTCCGCGGCCTCAAGAGCCTGGGGCCGCCTTACGTCTTCTGCTCGCTCCGGACGGCCTACCAGCTCCAGCCGCTCTTCCGCGATTACCCCGGGCACACGATGTATCTGCTGGGCCGCTGCCGCACACCCGGCAGACGCCCCGGCCGTCGCCCGTCGACTGCGGCAGAGGTCCGACCTGTCGGCCTTCACGCGCGAGGAGTTCTCGGCGCGGACGCAGATCTACTGGGCCACGCGCACCGAGGCCGGCATCGGCATGGGCTTCACGGCCTTCCTCAGCCTGCTCGTCGGCATGGCGGTCACCAGCCAGACGCTGTACGCGGCCACGGCGGCGTCGCTGCGCGAGTACGCCGTGCTCCGCGCCCTGGGCATCCCGCGCTGGCGCATGGCCGGCATGGTGATGGCCCAGTCGCTCTGGGTCGGCCTGGCGGGGATCGCGCCTGGCCCTGCCGCTGATCTTCGCGCTGGCGGCCGGCGGTGACGACGCCGGCGCCCGCGTGCTGCTGCCCCCCTGGCTGTTCGCCCTGGGCTCGGGCCTGACCCTGGGGATGGCCCTGTCGTCCGGCCTGGCCGCCTTGCGCTCGCTGCGCCTGGTCGAGCCGATCACCCTCCTGCGATGAAGGACGGCCACGATGCAGCCCGAGCCGGCCCTGGTCGCCCGCCATCTGGAACGCTCGTTCGGCGCCGGCGAGGCGGCCGCGCGCGCGCTTCGCGACGTCTCGCTGGAGCTGCACCGAGGGCAGGTGCTGCTGCTGATGGGCCCCTCCGGCAGCGGCAAGTCGACCCTGCTGGCCGTGCTCTCGGGACTGCTGCGGCCCGATCGAGGCGAGGTGATGATCCTGGGCGAAGACCTGTGGCGGATGAGCGAACGGCCCGCGAGCGGTTCCGGCTGCGGCACTTCGGCTTCGTCTTCCAGGGCTTCAACCTGTTCCCCTCGCTGACGGCCCGCGAGCAGTTGGAGATGGTCGTCCGCTGGGGCGAGGGAGCCTCGCGCCGCGAGGCCCGTCGCCGCGTTGCCGAGATGCTCGACCAGCTCGGGCTGGGCCGCCGCGCCCACGTGCGCGCCGACCAGCTCTCCGGCGGCGAGAAGCAGCGCGTGGCCGTGGGGCGTGCCCTGCTGAAACGGCCGCGGTTCTGCTTCGCCGACGAGCCGACCGGCTCGCTCGACTGGGGCCACGGCGAGCAGGTCATCCGGCTGCTGCACTCGGCCGGCCACGACCGCGGTGCCGTCCTGTTCCTGGTCGGCCACGACCCGCGGCTGGTGCCCTACGCCGATCGCGTCCTGCACCTGGTCGACGGGCGATTGTCCGACGAGCCCGCACCGACGCCGACGGAGGTCTCCCTCATGACACGAATCGCGCGGGCCCGGGGCCTGCTCTGGCCCTGCATAGTCGTTGCCGTCGGAGCGGCCCTGATCTCCGCCGCCGTCCGGTTCAGCCGCACGGCCGCGGCCCCGACCGCCACTGCCACCATGCCGACCGCCGCCGGCCGGCGATGACCGTGGAGGTGTCGTCTGCTTCGGCACCGTCGACCTCGAGCACGGCGTGGCCTCGCTCTACCCGCTCCAGCCGGGCCGGGTGGCCGAGGTGCTGGTCGCCGAGAACCAGGAGGTCGCCACAGGGAACCGAGCTGCTGCGTCTGGAGGACGGGTTCGCCCGCAGCCGGCTGGCCGAGGCGGAGGCCGCCGTGAAGCTGGCCCAGCTGCAGTTGCACCAGGCGCGGAAGCAGCCCGAGCTGCACCGCAGGCGGGTCGCCCAGCAGCAGGCGGTGCGTGACGCCATGAGTAGCCGCGTGGCCGCCGCCCGCCGTGTGCGGGCCCGCGAGGAGAAGCTGGCCAAGTCAGCCGTCATCACCGAATCCGACAGATTCATCAGCGACGAGAAGATCCGCGAGCTGGAGGCCCTGGAGCGAGGCAGAGGTCCAGCGACTGGCCGAGCTGGAGGCCCAGGATGTCGAGGTCGAGATCCGAGCGCGCGAGTACGAGCTGAAGGCGGCCGAGGCCCGCCGCGAGCAGGCGCAACTGGCCCTGGAGGAATGCCGCATGAAGGCTCCGCGGCCCGGCACGGTCCTCCGCATCCTGGTCGCCCCGGGCGACGTGCTGGGGGGCCATCCGGGTCAGCCGGCCGTGCTGTTCGCCGCCGACGGACCGCAGGTGATCCGCGCCACGGTCGAGCAGGAGTTCGCCAGCCGCGTCAAGGAAGGCGTGCCCGCCATGGTCCACGACGACGCCGACCCCACCGTCAGCTGGCGCGGCCGGGTCGGGCGGGTGGCCGGCTGGTACAATCAGCGCCGCACGGTGTTGCACGACCCGTCCCAGCTTGATCGACGTGCGCACCCTTGAGTGCGTGATCGTCCTTGATCCCGGTCAACCGCGGCTGCGCCTTGGTCAGAGCGTTCGGATCAAGATTGGTCCGGTGCCTCCCTGACACGCATGGGGCGCATGCCACCTACTTGGACGTTTCTTTCGAGTCAGGCATGGGCACGTCGAGAAATACGGCGATCGTCGGTAGCACCTTTTCGGGGCTGATCCGCAGTGCAAGATGGTCGGCGTTCGGGAACACGGCAAGCTGCGAATTGGGTATGAGCCGAAACATCTCGACGGCGTGCTCGACCCGAACTCCATCGCGATCACCGAGCGTCACCAAAACCTCGCCCCTGATCCCTTTGAGCTCTTCGTGAGCGAAGCCCTTGAAATCCGTTCCCATTTGTTTGACCTTTGCGACCAGTGTGGGCCACTTCGTCGCGTCGGGTGCGACCTTGTCGTACGGATCTTTCAACACGGGCGGCGCGAAATCGGCCGGCAGGCTGTTGAACTGTTTGAACGCCGCCGGATCGTACGCGTCCGCCATCTTGCCGGAATGGGAACCGTTGATCGCCAACTTGCGAACGACCGTCGGATGCCTGATCGCGAGCGCAAGCCCCACATTCCCCCCCATGCTGTAGCCGAAAACGTCTGCTTGCTCAATTTTCAGGTCTTTGAGCAAGGCGGCCGTGTCATCCGCCATCTGCTCATACGTCAAGGGCTGATCTCGGTCGGCCGTGTGACCATGCCCCTGCAGCTCGACGGCAATGACTTGCCGATCC
Source organism: uncultured Isosphaeraceae bacterium (assembly GCA_963850935.1). Taxonomy (GTDB): domain Bacteria; phylum Planctomycetota; class Planctomycetia; order Isosphaerales; family Isosphaeraceae; genus CAWFRS01. The sequence continues at coordinate 54,577 of CAWKNT010000005.1, read as the reverse complement.
TTGGCCAGCGATGGATAAATGGTCGCGATGCCGAACGCGCCGTGAAGCAGAACGAGCGGCTTGCCACTGCCGTGGATTTCGTAATACAGTTTGAGGCCGTTCACATTCGCGTACTGACCTTTGGCATCCATTTTCGTTTCGTTTCCCGATTGTACTGATGTTTCGAAGTCACTCTGCTCGGTCTCGACAGTCTGAGGGCCAAAGGGCTTTTCGAGACATTCGAATCCCGCGACGAGAGCCGCGGCGAAGACGGCAAGAGCTGGCAAATTCAAGATTCGCTTCGATTCTCCCTCAAGTTTCTACGATGATGCGGAGCCGCCGGACAATCTTGCACGGCCGAAATTGTCGCTACGTCTTCGTCGAAAGTGAGGCAGCGATATCGACACGCTGATTAACTTTTTTGGGATAGTATTTGCAATTGCCCGCAGTGTATCGGGTCGATTCGCCCCGCAGTCATAACGGTGCGGAGGCAAATCGACAAGGATTTTGTCCGAAGGATCAACCGGCAACGGTCCGATGGAGCACGAATTAATTGGATGCGACCGAGAGGCCGATGATCGAGATTGAGCCGGATCGTATGATATTTGTCAGCCCCCTGTATCATGGGAACAGTCTGGCAGCGAGGAAATCCGATGGCCGAGACGTCCGCCACGTTGCTCGAGCGGCTCAATGATCGGACGGATTCCGTCGCGTGGAACCGACTGGTTGACTTGTATACACCCCTGATCAATGCATGGCTCCGCCGTCATGGCGTCTGGGCCGATGAAGCGGAAGATCTCACGCAAGAGGTCCTTAAGGTCGTCGTCCGCGAGGTCGCTCGGTTCCGGCACAATGGGCGAGTAGGCGCCTTCCGCACCTGGTTGCGGACAATCACCATCAACTGCCTTCGCCAGTCGTTGCGTTCGCGCCGGGTCCAGGCCCAGGCGACTGGTTCGTCTGACATCACAGGGATGCTCGATCAACTAGAAGACCCGGCAAGCGACCTGAGCCGCCGCTGGGATCAGGACCACGATGAGTTCGTCTTGCAACGCCTGCTGGATCTGATCGAGCCCGACTTCCGTTCGGCCACCTGGCGAGCGTTCCGGCGGCAGGTCATCGACGGAGCGTCGGCAGAGACTGTTGCTGCTGAGCTGGGCCTGACAATCAATGCCGTCCTGATCGCCAAGTCGCGCGTCCTAAGCCACTTGCGCAAGAATGCTCAGGGGTTCGTCGATTAGTTCTTCACATCTCTTGAAAGGTTTTGTGCCGGTCGAGCATTCTCTCTCTTAGTCGGTGAGAGGAGACACGGCCGACCGCCGACGCCATTTTCGGGTCGGATCAGGTCGAAAGCGCCGCGCACTCCCGACGCACGGAGTCATTGCGATGCCGGATATCGAGACGATCCATCCTCGTGCCGACCGCCTGAAGGCCTACGCTCAGGGCCGACTCGACGAGCGGGATATGGACGAGATCGAGCAACACCTCTCCTCATGCGACTTATGTTGCCGGACGGTCCGGGATCAGCCGGAGGACTCGCTGGTCGCAAAGCTCCGCGGCCGTGGCACCACGACGGACGTCGCTCCGGTAGCAGACGAGGATTCTGGTGCCAAGTCGCCGGCATGCTTCCAGGTCCCGTCATCGTTTGTCGTCGGCCCGGATGTCAAAGCTGGCCTTCACAACCACGCGACCGTCGTCGGGCCGGCCCCTGACCAGCTGGCGGTCGCGGAACTCCCCGAGGAGCTCAATGACCACCCGCGCTATCGAATCGTCGCTGCCTTCGGCGCCGGCGGCATGGGGGCCGTGTACCGCGCCGAGCATCGGCTGATGGCTCGGCCGGTGGCGCTCAAGGTGATCCGCGGCGACCTGCTGGGTAACGAAGCCATGATCGAGCGATTCCGCCGCGAGGTCAAGTCGGCCGCTCGCCTGGCTGCGCACCCAAATATCGTTGTCGCGTACGACGCCGAACAAGCTGGAGAGACGCACATGCTGGTGATGGAGTTCATCGAGGGAACCGACCTGGCCAGGCTGGTCGATCGCCTGGGGCCGCTGCCGGTTGGCGAGGCGTGCGAGTACGCCCGCCAGGCGGCACTGGGGCTCCAGCACGCCTTTGAGGACGGCATGGTCCACCGCGACATCAAGCCGCAGAACCTGATGTGCACGACCCGCGGCCAGATCAAGATCCTCGACTTCGGCCTCGCCCGGTTCGCCAGCGAGGTTGCGACCCATGCCGGTGTGACCGCCGAGGGCATGATCCTAGGCTCCGCCGACTACATCGCCCCCGAGCAGATCGACGACCCACATGCCGCGGATATCCGGGCCGACATTTACAGCCTGGGCTGCACGCTCTATTTCCTCCTGGCCGGCCGACCGCCGTTCCTCGACGGCAGTGTGATCCAGAAGCTGATGGCCCACCGGGAGAAGACAGCGCGGCCGCTTGCGGAGATTCGCGCCGACGTACCAGCGGAGCTGGCCCAGGTCATCGAGCGGATGATGGCCAAGGACCCGGCGCGGCGCTGTTCGACTCCGGAAGACGTTGCACAGGCGCTGGCCCCGTTCGCCGACGTCCAGGCCGCCCGAGCCACCGCGACGGGCGTTAAAGCATCAGCAGCCGCCAAAGCGCGCATCGCACCGGTGACTTCGCCTTCACTGGCCCCGAATGTACACGGTCCTGCGCCATCGACAGAGGCGACACACTCAGGTTTGCGCCCTCGGCGACCGTGGGTGCGGACCGCGGCTGCTCTGGCGATTTTGGCGGCGGGCGCGGTGTCTCTCGCCCTCATTACGTACCGGATCCAAACCGGCATTGGCGAGCTCGTCATCGAGTCCGACGATCGCGACATCGAGGTGATCGTCAAGCAGGGAGGCGAGCAGGTCACGATCATTGACCCGAGGACCAAGAACCGAATTGAGCTGAACGCGGGCCGTTACGAATTGCAACTGGCCGGTGGCGGCGCAGGCCTACGACTGTCGAGCGACACCTTCACGCTCAAGCGAGGGGACAAAACAGTAGTCACAGTCCGGCGCCAGGAGCCGGCACGAGCCGTGCAATCCGGGACGTACTTCCTAGCCGACCTCGAGGCCGCGGGCGACGGTGAGATCAGGCGGTCGTTTTTCCAGAGCCCGCATGACCTCCTTAACAACGCATTCCTGCTCCCCAACGGCCGTCAGGTCCTTTATTCGACCGGCGGCGGCGACTTTGAGAACAATCAATGGGTCCCGGGCACCGACCCCGCCCTCTGGCTCGGCGACTTCACCGACCTGACAAAGCGTCCTCGCAAGTACACGAGTCATGGCCCGGGAGCGATCTCCCTGGCGCTTTCGGGCACTGGCCGTCTGGCGCTTTCGGCGAGTGAGGATAAGACGCTGCGTCTCTGGGATCTCGACACCGGCCAGTCCCGTCTGATTAGGCGCGAGGACAGCGGCTTGGGTGCGGTTGCATTCTCGCCCGATGATCAGCATGCGGCCTACGTCTGCGATATGACGATCCACCTTTGCGACCTAAACACGGGCAACGAGCTGATGAGCTTTCGCGGCCACGAGGCTCGGATCGCGAAAGTCGGCTTCGGCGCGGCCGGCCGCCGCGTCGTGTCTTGCAGCAATGACAAGACGATCCGCGTCTGGGACGTCGAGACGGGAAAAGAGGTCCGGCGGATGGCTCACGGGCACGGTGTGTCGGATCTGGCCATCTTCCCCGACGGCCGCCGTGTCTTGGCGACCAGTGCGGACTCGTCGATCGTTTGGGACATGGAGACAGGCCAGCAAGTCCGCCGGATTTCTCGGACCGCATCGAGCGTTGCGGTCTCTCCCGATGGCCGACGTGCACTATTTGGTGAGTACACGGCCTTGTGGCTCTGGGACTTGGAAAAAGACGAGAAAATAGAACGCTGGTATGCGCATACGAGCCCCGTGTGGCGCGTCGCGTTTTCGCCCGACGGCGGGCGCGGCGTTTCGACATCTTTCGATAGGACTGTCCGAATCTGGGTGATGCCGCCTGGACGACAGCCCCGCACGGAGCCACCGGTGCAGGCCCGGCAACCCGAGGCGCCTGAGGTCACACCGAAGGAGCCTCAGCTGGCGGACACGATCTCGCCAAAGACCAAAGCGATCCTGGCCACGCTCGATGAGTCTATCCCCATGGGTTTTGCTAACGGAACGCCGTTGGGTGCCGTCCTAACATACATCAAGCAGACAACCTTTAAGGAAAGGAATCCGACGGATGCGGGCATCCCCATCTACGTCGACCCGATCGGGCTGCAGGAGGCCAAGCAAACCCTTGCAGCGACGGTCAAAATCGACGTGAATGGCCTTCCACTAAGGGTCACGCTACGGCACTTGCTAGGTCAACTGGGTTTGGCCTACATAGTTAAGTATGATGTGCTCATCATTAGCTCAAGCAAGGGCATCGAGCGCGAACGCAACGAAGCAGCGACCTTTGCCGCTGACGCATCGCCCAAGACCAAAGAGGTGCTGGCCATGCTCGACCAGCCTATCCCGATGTCGTTCGCCGATGCGCCGTCGCTCGACGACATGCTCTTATACATCAGGCAGGCGACCGTCACCCCCAGTTTCGATGGCATTCCCATTTTCGTTGACCCGACCGGCCTCGAAAAAGCCAAGCGATCGCTAGTCTCGACCGTGAGTATCGACCTGGACGGTGTGCCGCTCAAGACGACCTTGAAGCTAATGCTCAAACAGCTTGGTTTGGCTTATAAGGTCGAGGATGGGCTGCTGGTCATCAGCTCTGTCGAGGACATTCCGAAACAGTAGGATCATGCTGACGACGAGGAGCCGCGCATCGTCGAGGTGCGTTGACGGGTTGGTGATCGACGCACTCGCATCGAGTGCTCTGGTGCTTCGCAGATCTGATTGAGCAATTACTTCTAGGTTTTGTCCAATCTTAGATGATTTCTTGCAATATGAGCTAGCCGACATGAATGCTCTCGTGTTCAGCGTCATTTTGGGTGCACTTTTGGGTTCCTTTACCTGAGAGGACACCACAAACGCCCAAAGGCTCGGCGATTTATTTTTCCCATCTCTTGAACGGATTTGCGCCAGTCGAGCATTATTTCTGGTGGTCGGGGTGAAAAGCGTCACCGACTGCAGAGGCCGTCGTGGGCCGCATTGAATCGAAAGTGCTCTCCGCTCTTGGCCACAGGGCGACATCGAATCAAGTGGGGGAACGCGGCCCCAACCGCGGATCCGTCACCCCCGACGGCCGCCACGCCGTCTGGCCCGGCCAAGACGGGGTCATCCGGATGTATCGGCTGCCGGTCCCCGACCGGGGCAAGACCGACCTGCCCGCGGCGCTCGCCGAGCCGGCCGCGGCCAAGCCATGACGATGAAGATCCGCGGCAGGGTTTCCTGGCGAATCACGGTGCGTGTGAGACGCCTGCGTTACAATAACCACAACGGACGCCACGCGACATTATCAAATGCGCCTGGCCGAAATCGAATGAATAATGGAGAACCTCCGATGTTGAGCGCGACCCTGATCGTCCTCGTTCTCATGGCCCAAGCGCCGGAATCTTCCGGCGACGCGGCCGCGTTAATTGAGAAGCTCGGCTCGGCAAGCTACGCCGAGCGCGAAGCCACCAAATCGCTGGAAAGTCTCGGCAGCAAGGCCTTGCCCGCGTTACGGTCTGCTCTCAAGGCCAACGATCTCGAGGTCCGCACGCGGGCCAAAGCCATGATCAACAAGATCGAGGGAAACCTCCTCGTTCAGGAATCGATGGTCCGCCTCGACTTCAAGGACGCTGCTCTGGACGAGATCGTCAAATCGATCAGCAAACAGGCAGGCGTCAACGTCGCGCTCGGCGGAATGGGACCTCGCCGAGCCGGGACCGATTTCGGGAGCCGGCGCTTCACGCTGCAAGAATCTCAACCCGTCCCGTTCTGGAAGGCCGTCGACAGGCTTTGTGAGGTAGGTCAACTTGCCCGTCAATTTCAACCCATCGATCTGCAGGGTCAGGGCACGTCGCAGCCCGGTCTGGTGCTGTCTTATCAGCCGGAGCCGTTGACCCTGCCAAGCTATAACCACGGTCCATTCCACTTCAATGTACTTGCACTTTCTTACCACAGCTATATCTCGTTTAACGCGTCCGATCGCATGCGTGCCCAGCTTCGCGCCGGTGCCGGACGGATAGTAGGAACGGCAAAGGCAAAAGGCGATCGCCCGCCGGTGGAACGATTGCCGGCTGGTGCCTCGGGGACGGTTGAAGCAGAAAAGACCGGAAACGCCCCATCCAGAAGGGTCCAGTTCCAGGTGCAATTGCAGATCATCCCCGAGCCGCGAATGACGCTCGACCCGGCGGCTAGTCTCCAGCTACTCGAAGCCGTCGACGAGCTGGGGCACTCGCTCTTGCCCGACGGGAGTGCCGACGGGCGGGCGACCAGCCCCATGGGCATGACGGGTTTCGGCATGGGAGCCGGACCAAACCTGACCGCACAATTACACCGGCCCGAGACATCTGGCAAGCTCATCAAGATTCTGCGCGGCACGGCTCTAGTTTCGGTGTCCGCGCCGCGCCGGACCCGCTCGTCATCCCCCTCGATGGTGCCGCAGGTAAGACCTTCCAAAACGACGATCGGCGCGTTGTCGTCAACTCGATCGATACCAATCTGGCGACGAGGCAGACCGTCATTGAGCTGACGATCGACAACCTGGATGACCTCTTCCCAGTGGATCCGGTCAACGGCCCGCGACCAGGGGCCCCGGTCAGTAAGTTGGCACGGGGATTCGGAAGTCGGCCAGGGGTCGCCACGTCTCATTCGCCTATCCAAGTCCGTACATCCGGCGGCCAGAACGCGTTTTCGAATACGTCGGTAGATTGGGAATCCGGCCGCGTCACATTGCGGCTGATGCCGACACCTCAATGGGGCGAGGCCAAGGAAATCCGGATCTCGAGCATCATCCGTGCCACAGCCAAAATACCCTTCGAGTTTCATGACCTTCCGATGCCTTGATGGCTCGAATCGTGTGCGGCTGCCATAAACCTGTCAGCGTTTCAGCTGTTGATAGCGGCGGACCCATTCTTCAGTGACTAGGTCGGCTTGCCTCTGCAGTCGCGGTGGGGGACCTGCGATCCAGTAGAGACAGGCAGCTCTAGATTGCGGAGCACGGTAAGCGCGGTCGACTCATAGCTTTCGACCAGATCTTCGTAAGCTACCTCGAGCGCCTCGATTCCCGTCCTCTTGATGTGACAACGCCAGTTCGACTCGAATTCCGACAGACGAGTAACCCACTCGTCAAACCGTGCGAAATCGAATGGGGGCGCAATTGCCGGCCCGGGTGCCTCGGTTAGGCCATTTGCTTGCGTGGGTATCGACCACCAGACTCCCGATCGGATGGCACGGTCATAAGAGACCGCTTGCCGGATCTTATCCTTGCGCGTCAAGAAAACGTAGCGCAAGTCCGGAAACGTGCGCCGCAGCAGTTCGAGATCGGATAGGTTGTCAAGGCTGGTGAAAAGCGGCTATGGGAAGCATCCGCGTCGGCCGCCCGCGACTCCCAACGAGAAATTGTCTCTAATCGCACTCGTGTTCTCGCCAAACCGCCGTGGCGCCGAACCCAAACCATTTATTGCACCGATCACTCCGATTCGGCGACGCTACATCCTGTTTTTCCATTTCGAGTAGAGATAGCCTGTTTAGGCAAGTTGGACGAGGTGTTGAGTTGATCGCCGAATTCGGAGTGTGGGATGGCGAGGATTCTTCACGTCGCATTGTTGATTGAGACATCCCGGGCGTACGGCCGCGGGCTGCTGCAGGGGATCAACGGATACCTGCGCAACCACGGACCCTGGTCCATCTATTTTCAACCAGACGGTCTTGGCACGCCGGCACCGCGGTGGCTGAAGAATTGGAATGGAGACGGCATTCTGGCTCGCATCGACGATCGGGCAATGGCGGAAACGATCCGCCAGACTGGTCTGCCCGCGGTGGACCTGCGCTATTCCGTTCGAGACTTCGGGTTTCCTCATGTTGGACTTGATAATCAAACTGTCGTCCAGCTGGCATTTGAACATCTGGCGAGTTGCGGGTTCAATCAATTCGGATTCTTGGGACTGCCACCAGGCCAAAACATGTGGATGGACCTCCGACGAGACCTCTTCCGAAAGACCGTCGTGGCGTCGGGTTGGGCATGTCACGAATTTGAACCTCCTTTCCGATCCAAGTCACCTACGTGGGAAGATGAGCAGGAGCAAATCGCCGCTTGGGTTACGGGACTGCCGAAGCCGATAGGGATCATGACGTGCAACGACGACCGCGGACTTCAGCTCTTAGACGCGTGCCGACGCATTAATGTCTTGGTGCCGGACGCGGTTGCAGTTATTGGTGTCGATAACGACGAGATCATCTGCAGCCTGTGCAACCCTAAGCTCACTAGCATTGACGTCAACACATATCAAATTGGATACACTGCCGCCTCGCTATTGGATCGAATGATCGCGGGGCATCCAGCGACAGACGAACTCATACTCTTGGCCCCGGGCATCGTGGTTACTCGTGAATCCACCGATATCCTGGCGACGGATGATCGCGAACTTGCCGACGCGATTCGTCTGCTTCGAGCGCATGCCTGCCAAGGTCTTCGTTTGAAGAGTTTTGCAAACATGACCAAACTCCCACGTCGCACGCTCGAGCGGAGGATGCGCAATCTGCTGGGCAGGTCGCCCAAGGAAGAAATTACACGCGTCCAGCTCGATCTGGCCCAACGCCTTCTTGTGGAGACAAACCTGCCGGTGGTCGATATTGCGGAGAAATGCGGATTCAGCCAGCCCAAGTACTTCAGCCAGGTTTTTCACACCAAGTTCGGCACTCCTCCCGCCCTGTTTCGACGCAACGCTAGGCACCCACAGTGAGCAGAACAATAGACCAGCCGCCGTCGGCATATACAGGAGACGATGTATTCTCGTTTTGTTCCTCAAGGTGAGAGCGCCGTCATTACGAGCCGGGCACGGGGAACGTCGCCGCCCCATAAAGCCGGCCGGACTTGACGGTCACCACCGGCGTCAGCTTGCGGTGTCCGATGCGCCGTTGTCCCAGCGAGTCGGCGAAGGAGAAATCCCCCTCCTTGAGCGCAAACACGGCAACATCGGCCTCTGCCCCCTCACGCAAGGTCCCAAGTCCGGCCGCGAAGCCGAACGTTTTCGCTGGGTGCGTCGTGACGCGCGCAATCACTTGTTCCAAGCTGAGTCCTAGATGGAGGAATTTCGAGAGAGTGGTGGCCAGGTCGAACACGGGACCGTGGATGTTGAACTGATGAAGATCGCTCGAGATGGTACCCGGCAGCAAGTCCTGCTTGATGGCCTGTTCGGCCACTGCGAACGAAAAGCTGCCGGCCCCGTGGCCGACGTCAAGGTGCACTCCCCGTCCGACAGCGGTGCGCACCTCGGGCAAGATGCGTCCGGTGCCGTCGAGAATGCCCCCATCGCGTCCGTGAAAGGCGTGCGTAATGACGTCGCCCGCGCAGGACGGGGAGAAGCTCCTTGAGCGGCGTGTGCGTGTCGCCGATGTGGACCATCATCGGCAGTTTCACGGCCTCCGCTGCCTCCCGCGCCAGGTAGAGCGCCGCAGGTCGTTCTCACCGGCAATGTTTCGGGTTAGACGAACTTTGATCCCCAGGATCAGGTCGCGATGCTGCTCGATCGTCCGCACGGCCAGCCCTGGGTTGGCATAATTCAAGTTAAGCAATTCGCCGTACAAATTGTCCGGGGACAGGGTCGACTGACCGACCACCGAGATATTCAAGAGCGCACGGACCCGGGTCTGCGCGACGTCGATCACGTACTTGCGGAACCCGGGAAACGTATGCGCGCCCGCAGAGCCGGCATCGAGAACTGTGGTGACCCCCTTCGCGACACAGTTGGGATCGGGCGGAATTCCCAGCGGGGCCACTCCGTCGTATACGTGCACATGGACATCGATCAATCCCGGCGTCACGATCAAACCTCTGGCGTCGATCACATGTTGGGCCTCGGCCTCGGGTATGTCCGCCGCCACCCTGGCGATCCTGTGCCCGAACATGGCGATGTCGCGTGAGGCTGACAGATCCTGCGACGGATCTATGACCTTTCCCCCTTTGACCAGGAGGTCGTATTTCTTCGATTGGCTGGGCCGCGCCGCACGCAGGGAGGCTCCCTCACCGCGCAGGTAGCGAACCAGCGCACCAATCAAACTGCCTCGGAAGATTGATCGGCGCGTGAATGATTGACGATCGCTTTTTGATTCTTGTGCCCCGCACATCACATTTTCTCCGGACTCAGATCGAAAGGCGGAGCTGTTGCTCACTGGCGGCTGTCTCTTGCGCGAGCGACGACACCGTCACCCCGAGTAGCCGAATGCCTTTCTTGACGGGAAAGAGCGGCTCGAGCAGTTCATGCACAGTCCACTCGATTTCTAATCGTTTTGTGAACGGCGCCTGGCTGGTTCGGCTACGCGTGATCTGCTGGAAGTCCGCGTACTTGGCTTTGAGGGTCACCGTGCGACCGCGGATTGTCTTTCCTTCACAGTAGCGCCAAACCTTGTCGATGAGCGGCTCGATTGCCGCGCGCGCCTCCTCGACCGTGAAAAGATCGGCAAAAAACGTGTTCTCCGCACCGACCGACTTGCGAACGCGATCAGCACAGACGGGCCGATCGTCGATGCCGCGCACAATCCCGAAGTAATATGGCCCCGCCTTGCCGAACTGCTGCTGAAGAAATGCCAACGTCTGGGCTTTGAGATCGCTACCGGTGCGGACGCCGAGCCGCTCCATCTTGGCGCCTGTCACCGGACCAATGCCATAAAACTTCCGGATCGGCAGGCTGGCGACGAAGGCCGCGCCCATTCTCGGAGTAATGACGAACAGCCCGTCGGGCTTGCGCTGATCGGATGCCATTTTGGCGAGGAACTTGTTGTATGAGACGCCGGCAGACGCCGTCAGGCCGGTCTCCGAGCGGATCTTCGCGCGAATCTGTTCAGCGATCGCGGTCGCCGAGGCTATACCCTTTAGGTTTTCAGTGACGTCGAGATAGGCTTCATCCAGCGAAAGCGGCTCAATGAGCGCCGTGTGCTCGGATAAAATCTCGCGGATTTGCTGCGACACTGTTTTGTAGATGTCGAAGCGCGGACTTACGAAAATCAATTCAGGGCAATTTCGTTTGGCGGTTACAGATGGCATGGCAGAGCGGATGCCGAATTTGCGGCGCCTCATAGCTGGCGGCCATTACGACGCCCCGCTCGCGCGACCCGCCAACGGCCACCGGCTTGCCGCGAAGTGCCGGATCGTCTCGCTGTTCGACCGAGGCATAAAAGGCGTCCATGTCAATATGAATAATCTTGCGGTGACGCGGGGGCTCGACAGCGCCGCCTGGGTCAGGCCTTGCGATCCCGTCCCGCCGTGCTTCGACCTCCGGCATCGCCATCCTATAGAGGCCGCGAGGCCACCCTCATCGTTTATCACCTACCGGCAACCACCCCGTTGGGGGCCCGCCGGTGTAATCACGCCGTGTCCTTGTCGAGTCGCGACTCCTTCAATCGATCTGGCTATTCTATTCATGTGTCCAGTTGCAAGCAACCGGGTCGTTCGCTTCGGAATTCGAACCTGCCCGCCAGCCTCTCAGTCGCCGCGGTCCCAGGGCGCTGCGAGCGTCGGCTGCGCAGTGTATCGCTTCATCGAGAGCGTTAGCCGCCCCCCGCGCCGGGAGCCAGGTCGACGCGGAACGATCGGCCGTGAAACGGCGATACGTTCGCTCCTCGGTCGTGACGCGCTCGCACGAGTGCTCGCCATAGGCGCCGCCTTGCACGATCACGGTTCGCGCCTCGGACGGGTTGAGGTTGACCAGGACCAGCGAGGTCGAATCGTCCCTGAGCGAGTCGACCAGCGCCGCCACGTCTTCGGGCAGGCCGGGTCGGCGTCGGATCGGGTCGAAGTAGCGGACCCGCGCCTGGAGCACCTCGCCCTGGTGCTTCGGAGGGAGCCCGCCCAGCATGAGGCGGACCAGGCTTCCAACGGTCGCCGGGTTGTAGGCCATCGGGTCATCGGCCAGCCGCGTATCGGGCGTGGTCGGGTCGTGCCGCATCGCCTCGACCTTGCGGCGGATCGCTGTCGAAATCGTCGCGGAGGGCGGTCTCGGGGATAGGCGGGGTTCCGGCCTTCCAGGAACGCGAGCCAGCCGTCATCCGGCACACGCCGTCGGTCCGGCTCCTTCATCGACCAGTAGTAGAGCTCGAGCGCGCCGGCCCGGTACGGCTCGGCGCGGTAGTCGTACCATCCTTGATCGCCGTACATGTGCGGGTAGAGCGTCCGGCCGCCTTCTACCTTCGCGTGGGAATTGACCGCGTCGATCTGCTTGCGCCAGGCGTCCAGGAAGCGGTCGTCGCCGGTGAGGAGGAACGCGTTGCCGAAGCCGTTGATCCCCACGTGGTGATAGTTGCGATTCACGGGCCGGCGCGTGACGGGATCGATGACCGTGAATCCCCAGCCGTACACGCCGCCGTACCACTTGCCGCCGCAGGCGCCGCCGATCGTGCCGTCGAGGCCGATATTGGTCGGGATGATCCCGCCGTTGTCGACCATCCGCTGGCGCCAGGCGCCGACGTAGTCGAGGATCCACTGCTTGTAGCGGTCCTCGTGGGTGAGCATGTAGGCGTTGAGCGCCAGGTTGGTGGCGCCCAGGTTCAAGGGGTGATCGCCGACGATGTCGTTGTAGTCCTTGAAGTGCTCGAGCATCTGGGCGTAGCTGTGCTCGCCGTGGCCGAGCCGGAACCGGCCCTCGACCTCGATCGGGTCGCCGGCCCAGTCGAGGGCCGTCGCCTTGCGGAGCAGGGGGCCCCGGCTGCCGTTGAACAGGCTGCGGATGATCTTGACCTTCGGATCGTAATTCGGCGCGCCGGGATCGTCGCTCAAGTAGAACCCGGCAAAGCGCGCGACCCGCTGCCGATACCGGAATCCCGGGGATCGCAGAGGCCCTCGAGGTTGAAGACCGACAGCCCCTCGCCGTGGTGGAACCAGTCGAACATGACGTGGAATTCCTTGTAGTACATCCCGTCGCGTGCGAACGGCACCTCGGTCGTCCGGGCCTTGGTGTACTGGCGGAGGTGGCCCTCCCAGGCTTTCTTGAATCGCGTCAGGATCGACTCGGCGCCGCCGAGTGCGTACAGGACGGGCCAGTCGTTGACGTTTTCGATGGCGTCGTCCGGTCCGTCGTCGCCGCCCCACCGCTCGACGCATTCGAGATAGCCCGCGGTCGTCGAAGTATCGGTCGAAGAACTCGGCGCAGGCGCGCTCCTGGCGCGCAGCAGCTCGCGTTCGAGCAGGGCCCAGTCGGGCGGCGGCATCGGAGTCGCGATGCGGATGGTCGTCGTGCCCGGTTCGGTCGCAGAAACGTAACACCCGACCCCGACGTTGACAGCCAAGACAAACGCTAGTAATTGGAAACTCCGGCCGATTGAATCGCGCATAACGAGTCATCCTCAACGACAAAACACCCGTACCCGACATCAGCCGGAACAATCCGGCGAGTGATGCCAAGTTGGTTCTTAATCCAGCATACAACCGTGGAGCCCGGCCATGCTAACGCTGCGGCCTATCATTAGGCATTGGGCGAGCCGATCGGAACGAAACCATTTTTCGAGCCTCGCTTCAGAACAAACCGCCTGTCACGCCGATCTCGTGCGGCGAGTGTTGATCGGCGGCAATATTCCCAGTCACGATGCTGCTGCGTAGGTCAATCAAAGGAGTAGCCCGCGAAATAAATACCTTTGGGCTCGTCTCCTTCGAAGAAGATCACGTATCGCGCCATCCCTCTCTCGATATCCTCCCAGAAATCATCGCAGTCCCGCAGCATGACCTCGGTCGGTTTCTGGGTACCAAAGTATTGATTGAGTTCTTCAGGCGACAGAGGAGCGGCACAGCAGAAGTTTGGCCGCTCGCAGATGTGGCTGATGTCGAGGATCGAACGCGTGCCATCCGCTTCAGTCAACTCGAGGGCCGCTTCAGGTGTCGGTGGATCGAATTCGGCTCCGTTGAATTCCTTGCTCTCAAAGACACGACGGCGGAGTTTGTCGAGCGCGGCTTGAATGTCCGGCTCATACGGTACGACATATTCGTATGGTTCTGCACCCATCGTGAAGCTCTCCCATTGGCCAACTGACAACTCATACCCGGTCTCTCTGCTCCTGCAGCTTCGTCAAGGCCGCCGTCGCTCGGTGGGTCTCTCCTCCTCGGATAAATTCGTCCACGACTTCCTCGCCCTCCAGTTTGCCGCTAACAGTTTGAGTCAGACTGCGCATGTCGGCGAATGAGACAGTCGCGCGGCAGAAACCTGTAAAAACTGCCATCGGAATTCGGCCACGTTCGCTTCAGCCGAAAACTGCACGTTAACAGAGGGCAGCACCCTGACCGCGGGCGGTCAGAGGGCTTCTCGCTCGAGGTCTAACCCTCCCGCCGAGAAAACGCCTGCTCCATCTCGGATTGGAGCTGCGCGACCAATGTCGCCGCGGGGAGCGAACGAGCCATTGGGGCACCCTGACCGGCCCACTGCGCTCCAAATCCAGTTTCCCCGGCGGCTTTCGCAGCAGAATTGAGCGATTTGGCGGCGTCATAAGCGATTGGATAGTCGGGGACCATCGTGTCGACTGTCTCATTTCCGAATTCCGTGAATCGGTTGGCGAGGCAACGGGCGGGCCGGCCCGAAATCGCCTTCGTCATTACCGTGTGTTCTGCGGCGCCACCCAGGAGTTCGTTTCGGTAGCCCTCGTCCGCCGAGGACTCCGGGCACGCGACAAAGGCCGTGCCGAGCTGGGCGGCGCACGCACCGAGGAGCAGACTGGCGGCAATTCCGGCTCCGTCCATGATCCCTCCGGCTGCGATCACAGGAATATCCAGTTTTCGGACGAGCAGCCGCGTGAGTGCGATCGTACCGAGGCAATCGTCATGCGCCTCGGGATCGAACACGCCCCGATGTCCCCCCGCCTCGAATCCTTGCGCGACCACTGCATCGACTCCTGCCGCGGCGATCGCTCTCGCCTCAGCCAGGTTTGTAGCGGTTGCAAACAGCATGATTCCGGCATTTCGCAGTGCCTTGATTCGTTCTGCCGACGGCATTCCGAAGTGGAAGCTGACGACCCTCGGCCGCTCTTCCAAGAACACAGTCAGCATCGCGTCATCGTCGACAAAGCTACGATAGATCTCAGTCAATTTTGCGGGCGGCTCGACACCAAACCGTCGGAAAACAGGGGCGAGTCGCGCGAGCCACGCCGTTTCTCGTGCGGGATCGGCGACGGCGGGATGGTGACAGAATACGTTGACGTTGAACGGCCGATCGGTTGAGGCACGCACGGCGGCGATCATTTCGCGCGCCGCAACGGCATCGACCGAGCCGACCCCGATCGAACCCAGACCGCCAGCTTTGGAGACGGCCGTGGCCATGGCGGGCGTCGAGACGCTTGCCATAGGGGCCTGGATTATCGGGACGCTGATTCCGAGGGTTTGTAGCAACGTGTTCAATAAAGCCTTCCAGTCTTGCGACGCTTTCGCCGCAATAGGAAAGACGCATCCGCTGCCACCTCCGCCGTTTTTCCGACATTTTTGCGGAGCGTTTCTCATTTCCTTACCCGGTCATTCTCAGACTACAAGTTTTCACGCGTTCGGCCAACACGTCTCAATCTGTCGGCCGGCCACCCCGCAGTGGACGCGATCGAGGAATCCGGGATTGGGAGCTAATGGCAAGCCTTGACGTCCGGGGCGGCGACGGTTACGAAATCGAGCGATCGAATCGACCGGAAACCGGCCGTCGACAACCGGCCGATCAATCGGAGAGAATGATGTTGAAGACGCCAACGGACGAGGGCACGATCGAGAGCAAAGAAGAAAGGGAGCGGTTTGGCGCTTTTCCTGGTAAAAGTCGCGAGCGTGGGCGCTGGCCCATTCCACTTCGTTCCATTCGGCTGGATGACAAGCCATGGCCGCCAATTTTGAATCGCCTCGCCATCGCCGCCGTTATCAAGTCAACGAAAGCGGGTTTGCCGAATTCGATTGGGACCATTGCCTCCGGCGTTTCGTCCCTTGGTACGAGATGCCGGATATTCACACGAGCCATCAAGCAGGTGGTTTTTCGATTCTTTCCTCCTCCGATCGTCCTCAGACGCCAAAACTCGAAAGTTTGCCGATGAGGGAGTGCTGCGGGGCGGCGAACAGGGAACGGCATCTTCGCTGCCCACTTGCCTACCGAAAGCAATGTGCCCGAAGTTGTTGAGGGCTCCGTCAATTCTTGCTCCTCTTGTTGCCCCTCCTCTGCGTCGGCCCGATGCTCTTGTACCACCCGATAGTTTGGCTCTTGTCGCGATATGGGCTGATTGTCGCCTGGGAGAGGTAACGAAGATCGACCGACTTGCACTGATCGGTGCCATTGGCCCATGGTGTAGTGGCTTTTGTTTTTCAAGTTTCTACGGCAGGATTTCGACCAATACTACGCGACACCGAAGCGGATTTGGCCCTCGAACCGGATACCAATCGTACCGCAGGCCGAGCGAAGCTTTCTCTGAGTGGGATCGTCCGCCGTTATTCGAGTCTCGCTCGTCCGGCCCGTGCGCGCTAACACTCGGATGTTCAGTGTCGACTCGAATGAGAATGGTGGTTTCGGGATGGCGCTTTGCGGTGTTTCGGCCTGTCGCAAGCTCTGCATTATCTTTCGTGTCAGTTCTCACATTATGATCGAGGAACGGCTGAACAAACCCTGCGCGGATTTATGTTGAATGCTCACTCTATTGTTTTGGAACGTCGGGGCAGAGTCACGTCTGGCACAGATCGCTGACCTGGCTACGAAATACGACGTCGATGTCATTTTGCTTGCCGAAGTTGCAGATGAGCCCATCGACTTGCTGCTGGCTCTAAACAAAGCCACCGCGGCCTACAATTACGCCCCAGGGATATGGAATACAAAGATTCATGTGTTTACAAGGTTTTCGGCGGATTTCATCATGCCGCTCTTCGAGACCGATCGATTGACGATTCGGAGACTCAATCCGCCGGGGACCGACGAGGTCATGCTCGCGGTTGTCCACTTTCCGAGCAAGTACGCTTGGACTGATGAGAGTCAGATTTTAGAGATGTACGAGACTGGCGGATGACATCCGAAGGCTGGAGGAGAGTCGCGGTCATCGTAACACGATTCTCGTTGGGGACCTAAATATGAATCCATTCGAGACCGGAGTCGTTAGCGCGGCAGGGATGCATGCAGTTATGGATCGGAATGTTGCTCAACGCGGGACGCGCATCGTCCAGGATCGCGAGTACCCGTTCTTCTACAACCCGATGTGGAGGTTTTTCGGGGACGGCACCCCCGGTCCGTCGGGTACGTGTTACTATCCTCGCTCTGAACACAAGGTTTACTTCTGGAATATCTTCGACCAGGTTTTAGTGCGACCCGCACTGCTTGACCGATTTCGATTGGATGATTTGGCCGTCATCGATCATACTGGTGAGGAGTCATTACTGACGGAGACGGGTATACCCAGCCGCAAGTTGGGATCGGATCATTTACCAGTACTCTTTGGCTTAGATTGACAGGTGCGGACATGACTGACCTTTGGCCCACCGATTTCGGAACCGTCACCACTAGATCACCTTTGACAATCCTCAAGGAACAAGCCGCTCTGCTCGGATCAAAGACGAAAAATATTGTAAAGGCAAGTGTTCATAAGGTACCAATGGCTGATTCGTCATTCTATTATGAGTTCGTCGTCAACGCGCCAACGCTCGACAACTACCGATTCCGTCTTTTTGCGATCATTCATAACGTTGATCTCTATCCCGTGAAGTTCCTATTGGATACAGCGATCGCGGCGGAATTGGGATTTGACCTCAGGGATGGAACTTACGCATCGTGCGAAAAGGAATTTATCGCGGTTCTCGCTCGGATTTTCGGATCGCAGAAAACGCGCAACGTGATCCATGCCATCCTCTCGCAGAGCCTTGATTTGAGCCAGGAAAATGGCAACCACGTCAGCTAGGGCGAGCTTCTGGAGCTATCGCGGCGTGCGCCAGACCAATCACTGACCTGCGGTCACCCAGCGCCTCCGCCACCGGCGTGTCGACCCACCTCCGCTGCGTATGCGACTCGAGCACGGCGTCGGCGACGATCTGGGCGTTCAAGCCGTCGTAAAAGCTGGGAACGGCCGGTCGGCCTTCGACGATCGCCGAGATGAACTCCCACATCAGGTCGTAGCGGAACACGGTCGCCGGCGCACCTTCGGCCGGGTCGCGCGGGCTGCCGGCGGGCTTCAGGAACTCGGGCGGGACCGGCGACGGGAGCCAGGTCGTGGCCGGTCTTGCCCAGCAGGATCGTGTTCGGCTCGTGCAGGCGGTAGACGGCCGAGCCCTCCGAGCCGTTGATCTCGGCCCATTCGTGGCCGAAGCCGTCGCGGTGATAGCCCTTGGCCAGCGTCGTTCCTTCCCAGACGCCGGTCGCGCCACTGGCGAACTCGCCGATCAAGCGACGACCAGTCGTCGACGTCCGACGGAGGGCAGGGCTTGCCGTCGACCGTCCGGTCGCGCGGCGCGAACCGCGCGACGGCGCCGCAGACCTGCGCGATCGGGCCCAGCAGGTCGATGGCGAAGTCGATGCGATGGATCGTCATGTCGAACAGGTCGCCCGCGCCGCCCGCGCCTGGTACTGCCGCCAGCCCCAGCTCGTCTCGGGCCAGTCGAGAAAGCGCTGCGAGCGAAAATGGCGAGGCGTGCCCAGCGCTCCCGACTTGACGCAGGTGCCGGAGATACCGCATCGACGGGGCGAAGCGGTAGGTGAAGGCCGTCATGTGCACGACGCCCGCGTCGCGGGCCGCCTCGTACATCTGCGCGGACTTCGCCGGCGCTCAAGCCCAGCGGCTTCTCGCACATGACGTGCTTGCCGGCCTTGGCCGCCGCCACGGCGATCGGCCGATGCGTGTCGTTGGGCGTGGCGATCACCACGGCGTCGACGTCATCGGACGCACACAACGCCTCGGGATCGGTCGTGGCGTGCTCGACGTCCCACTCGGCCTGCCGCTTCTCGAGCAGCTCGGGATCGGTGTCGCAGATCGCCACCAGCTCGGCGCGCGGATCGAGCCGCAGGCCGGGCAGGTGGTGATAGGCCGTCACCGCGCCGGTGCCGATGAACGCCACGCGAACTTTCTTGGCCGCGGACAGTTGTCGCCATCTCTGCTCATCCTTTCCGGGTGCTTGCCTTCGCTCGCAATCGTCCTACTATCCTGCACGGATCTTCGCAAGGGAAGTCACCTCTGGGCCAGAGGAGAACGCAGCGATGGCGAGCGAAAAGCCGATCCGCGTGGCGATCGTCGGGCTGGGCTTCGGGGCCGAGTTCATCCCGATCTATCAGAAATACCCCGGCGCGGAGATCTACGCGATCTGCCGCCGCGACCGCAAGGGGCTCGACGAATGCGGCGACCGCTACGGCATCAAGACCCGCTACACCGACTACCGCGAGCTGCTCAAAGACCCGAACGTCGACGCCGTCCACATCAACTCGCCGATCCCCGACCACGCCTGGATGTCGGTCGAGGCCCTGAAGGCCGGCAAACACGTCGCCTGCACCGTGCCGATGGGGACCTCGATCGACGAATGCCGGCAGATCGTCGAAGCCCAGCGCAAGAGCGGCAAGATCTACATGATGATGGAGACCGTCGTCTACAGCCGCGAATACCTGTTCGTCAAGGAGCTTTACGACAAAGGCGAGCTGGGCCGGCTCCAGTTCCTGCGCGGCAGCCACCAGCAAGACATGGACGGCTGGCCCGACTACTGGCCGGGCCTGCCGCCGATGTGGTACGCCACGCACTGCGTCAGCCCCTGCCTGGCGATCCTGGGCAAGCATGCCGAGAGCGTGGTCTGCCACGGCTCGGGCCGGATCCGCGAGGAGCTGATCGGCCGGTACGGCAGCCCGTTCGCCATCGAGACGGCCACGTTCACGATCAAGGATTCCGACGTCGTCGCCGAGGTGACCCGCAGCCTCTTCGACGTCGCCCGGCAGTATCGCGAGAGCTTCGACGCCTACCGGCAGCAAGAAGAGCTTCGAGTGGCAGCAGGTCGAGAACGAAGATCCGGTCATCCACACCAAGAGCACGCCCGAGCACCCGCTGGCCGAGCCCGAGATCCCCAAGCGGGTCAAGGTGCCCGACTACGCCCACCTCCTGCCCGAGCCGATCCGCCGGTTCACCCAGCCGGCGGCGATTCAGGACGCCGAGCACCTCTCGTTCCTCCAGGGCGGCGGCCACGGCGGCTCGCATCCGCACCTCGTCCATGCCTTCCTGAGTCGGCCGTCAAGGGCGAGCGCCCTGCCCTGCCCGACGCCGCCACCTCGGCCAACTGGACCATGGTCGGGACTCTGTGCCCACGAGTCGGCCCTGAAGGGAGGAGAAAAGATCGTCATTCCGACGTTTTGACCCGCAGTCGGCCGAGGCGTTCGCGGACCTGCATTGGGCGTCGTTCGTCAGGACTCGGATAGCTCGACTTGCTTGCGGAGCGGTCGCCAGGTCGGCAATTTCGAGCAGTTATGTCGTCGGCCAGCCTCGTTCCACGGCTTGCGCAAGAGTTCGCAATCCACGGTCGGCACAGCGTTGCCGTAATGACTGGCGTTCGAAGTGAGCTAAGTCGAGTCCGAGCGCCCGAATCGAGATCCGAGATGAAGAGCGCCACGTGTCGTGCAACGTCGAACTTGTCCGGCGGATTATCGGTCGTCGACCGCCAGGATGGCCTCGCCGACGGCGACGAGCCGGCGCGGTTATCGTCTTGTGCTATCGGGCGTTCGGGCGTGCAGGACCAACAGCCGCGACGACACAGGAGCAGGTTGGCGCGGGCGAAGTCAAAATCCTCCGTGCCCGGGGAGCGGCCTCGCAGTAGGCGATTTCGGCCTCCAAGACCGCGCGGGCTCGCGATGGCGTTCCTCGCCTGGCCACGAGGCAGCCGTCGCCCTCCTTCGGTTTGACTACTGCTCAAGGATCCGTTGCGCAAGATCTCGGCCGCCTCGGCAAACTGGAAGCTCGTCTTCCTCCATTCTGGCCAGTTTGTACTCGCGTGTGCAGAACCGTGAACCGGGATTCGAGATTCTCGGGGTCCGACTGGACGAGCTCTGAACAGAGCTGCTCGGCCTCGTGGAAGAGCTTTCTGGCCTCGTCGGTCTCGCCCTGAGTCGCGGTCAACGCCCGCCGAGGTCGTCGAGACCGATCGCCAGTGCGCCTTGAAGGCAAAGTTGCCCGGCTCGTCTTTGCAAGACTCTGTCGGCCCGTCGCAATCGCCCTGAGGTAGTCTCGACGGGCGCTGGAAAGTCTTTCAAACTTCTTGAGATCGCCCAGCTTGCGATAGCTCGCCGCAAGCAAGTCTCGGGCCATGCATGGTCCGGCTGCTCGGACACCCATCGCGCGGCGAGGTCCTGCATCTTGCGAAACCATTTTTCCGCCGCTGAAACTCGTGCGAGAAGCTGTAGTGCCCGGCCGAGCTGGAGATAGGCTTCGATCAATCCCTCGCGTCCTCCATCATGCCCGGGATTGGCCGCGGTCGCTTCGGCGATGGCGACCGCACTGGCGAATCTCGACCTTGGCCTCGTCGTATTGTTTGGGCTTCATGTGTCAGCATTCCCAGTCCCATGTGCACCTGATACAACGTTTCGGCGGCGGGAAGATCATCGGGAACCGCGGCGACGCAGGTCTTGGGCGAGGCTGCGTGAGCGGTCGTAATGCCGGTGTGCCGTCGGCCGACCGGCCGATGATTCGGAAGATGTCGCCAAGTTTCTGGTGGGCGACCGCCTGGCTCAGGTCGGGGGCCGATCCCGCCGCGCTGCTGGCGATCTCTTCGAGGCCGGCGATCGCCGTATTGAGCAAAGACTGGCGGATCGACCGTGTTGCCGGTGTCTGGCCCAGTTTCTCCTGGACGTCGTAGACGAGCTGTTTGAAGGCCTTCAAAGCCAGGTTTCGTTGCTCAACCGCGCAATCGCGCTGGCATCGGCGGCCTGCTCGGCGGCTTGGGCCGTTCAGTAGCGCCGCGCAGCCGGATGTTGTAATGCCACGCCCATGCCGGTGAACAGGATCACCGCGGCGAGAGCAGAAACCAAGACGGCAGCCGCCGCCGGTCGGCGCCGCGCCCATTTCCAGGCTCGCTCCCAGGGGGATGTCGGCCGGGCCTAGATCGGCTTACGGTCCAGAAACCGCTGCAGATCATCGGCCAGTAGCTCCGCAGCTGGCGTACCGCCGTCGCGGATCTTTTTGCAGGCACTTGAGGCAGATTGTTTCGAAGTCGTGGGGCGTATGACGCTGAATCTTGCTGGGCGTCAGTGGCTCCTGGCTCGCGACCTGCTCCAGAGTCGACAAAGGCGTCGTTCCCTTGAACGGCGGCCGGCCCGTCAGCATTTCGTAGAGGATCGCTCCTAACGCGTAAACATCGGTCGCGGGCGTGATCTGGCGCGACGTCCCCTTGACCTGCTCGGGAGCCATGTAACTGGGCGTGCCCATGAGCTCGCCGACATTGAGTCAAACCGTCGTCCCGTTCCAGGAGCTTGGCGAGTCCAAAGTCGGTGATCTTGGGGATTCCATCTTCGGTCAAAAGCACGTTGGCGGGTTTCAGGTCGCGGTGGACGATACCCCGCTGGTGAGCATAATGAATGGCCCGAGCAAGGCTTTCGAGCAACTGTGCCGACTCACCCGGATTCTGCAGCGAGCCGGAAAGCTTGCGATCGAGCCCACCCCCTGAAACATATTCGAGGACCAGGTAATCCAAGTCGTCATTCTCGCCGACCTCGAAAACCTGAACGATATTGGGATGTTGAAAGCGGGCGGACGCCTCGGCCTCGGCGTGAAACCGAGCGGACCCGTCGGTGTCGGTGTGAACACCGGCTCGAATCACCTTCAAAGCCACAACTCGCTTCAAGCTGACCTGCCACGCCTTGTACACGATTCCCATGCCGCCGCGCCCGAGCTCGCCCAGGATCTCATAACCGGGAGGAGCCGATCGATTCGCGCCGCCTGTGTTCTTTTCGTCGGATACGCCTGCGGACGAACCGGACCGCACGATCGTTTGGGTACCAGGAAAGTCCGAATTGAGTATGCCATGAAGTTCCAGCTGGCGGGCAAACCGATCCGCAAATTGGGGGAATCGCCAGGAGAATTCTTCGGTCGTTGGTGAGTCACCGAGTTGCTCGCGCAAGAGAAACTCGCTATAGATCAACTCAAAAGCGGCCTC
The DNA here is from genome assembly GCA_963850935.1 of uncultured Isosphaeraceae bacterium. Classification (GTDB taxonomy): domain Bacteria; phylum Planctomycetota; class Planctomycetia; order Isosphaerales; family Isosphaeraceae; genus CAWFRS01. Next base: position 31,392 of record CAWKNT010000005.1, on the reverse strand, counting down.
ACTTTCGAGCTCCAGGCCAGGGCACCTGGCTAGGTAAGCCTCGGCCGGCACGCGCTGGCCAAGATTCCAGCGCCGCACCTGGTCTTCGCACAGCCGCGCGACCAGCTCCTCTGGTCCGAGCGAATCCGCGTCCCAAACCGTCGTATCCAGTGTGCATGGGCTGTGCACGGTTTCGGAATTGCTCTCGCCTAAAGACGAATCCGAGTAGTCCCCGCGAGGCTGGACATCTGGGTTGGGGCCGCGTGTGCGTTCTTTCATGGTGGCAGCCGTCTCGGCTATAAACGCGGGCAATCGTTCCCGGGGATTACAACCGTATTCTCTCGCGTCAAACTCGATCTGTCCATGAGCCGCGCCAACCAAACTCGTCTTTAACCCAACGAAGATGTCGATTGTCAAGTCGATGGCATGAACAGATTTCTGCGGATATCGCCGTGCATGTTAAAATCGCGAACATACATGTTTGTGGCAAAATCAAACGTCGTGAAACACGGGTAGGTGAGCAGCAGGATCAATAACAAGATGTATGCGAGCCTCTTTCCCTTTTTTTCTGATCCTCGCCACCATTCGGTTCCTTCCGCGATCAAGAGGTAAAATGCCGGAACCAGCTCGAGAATCAAGCGGCCGTGCAGCGGATAGCGATGCATCGCCGAGGCGAACATGGCAAGGCCGATCGGAAACACCAGCATTCCAAATGCAGGCCACGACCGCCGCAAGAGCGAGATCCCCCCCAGAAACAAGAGGCCGATCGGGATGGCCACGCCCACATGCGGCCAAAGCGGGGCGACCAGATTGAGCGGGTTTACGAAGATCTCCAGAAGAATCCCGGCGGACGAAGCGAGTCGGGCCGCGTCCATCGGTAACGGCCACACAGGCAGGAAGGCGAAATACCAGAACACATACATAGTGGTATACACACTCAGCAGCGCGGTCGACGCCCAGTGCGACACCGCGAAACTGCCTAGCCACCCGATTCCGATCGCGAAAAAGACGGCGGAGTCGCGTAAACGTCCCGCAAGCACGTGCGAGAGGATCAAGACCATGCCGCACCCAGCGACGACAAATGCTGAGGCAAATGACAGCCACGGGGCCACGATAACCGAGACCGCCATCACCGCCGCCCTACGCCACGTGATTGGCCTATCAATTGCATCGAGTGCAATCAACGTGAGAATGAGCCCAACGGCGAGGTCCATTGTGTACGGCTTGAGCTCGCTCGAGTAATGGGTCAGATCGTCCGAAAACGCAAACAGGACCAGGGCCACAAGTGCCGCCTGCCGCGACAAGAGACGTTTGGCAATGCGCGAGAACAAATAGAGCGCGATCAAGCCGCAGCAGAGAGGCAAGAGTCTTGACGCGTATCGCGAAGTTCCCAGGAGCGCCATCAAGGTGCGTTCGGCGATCAAGAAACCAATGGGTGCCAGTTGGTCACCTTTTAAACCCGCGGAGAAATCGAGGATCGGCATACCCGCGAGATTGCCCCATAATGCCGCTTCGTCCATCCAGAATATGCGATCCCTCAGATAGACATGGACGCGGAGGAACACGCCCAGCCCCAGGACGAATTGCTCCCGATTGGTCCATGCGAAACTCCGGAACCACGCGAAGTAGTGGTCGACCGGCCGCTGCAAGATCGATGATCGCTTGATCGAGTCGCCGTTCATCCTGATGCGTTCCGAGATGACGATAAGACGGACAGATTTGTGTCAGGGACGCCGGCGAATCACGGGGGCGAAAACTCACGCCGGATGCCCTTTTGGCCAAGTGCAGTGCACAATGCCGGACACACTCAAGCCATCCGTAGCGGACGACGTGCCAGGGCGTCGACCTCGCGGATCGCCTTGAACGCCGCCATCGGGTCGGTCTTCGGGCTCATCTCCATGCCGATGGGATCGCGGTACCCGATCTCGTGGATGGTCCGGAGAACATACGGATAGTTGATCTCGCCGGTGGTGGGCTCATGACGACCGGGATGATCGGCGATCTGGAAATATCCGATCAAGTCGCGATATTTGCGAATATTACCTGTAAGGTTTCCTTCACTGATTTGCTGATGGTAGACGTCGAAGAGCATCTTGACGTTAGACGAACCGACGGCCTTCAGCACCATCGCGGCTTCGTCAGAATGGACGATCAGTTGCCGGGGATGATCAATCAGTACATTGAGTGGCTCGAGAATGATCGTTATCCCTTCGGGCTCGACAATCCTGGCACCCGCCTTGAGGGCGGCGATGACTGCCTGGATCTGGTCCTCGCGTGAGTATCCCTTGGTTTCCTCACCAGCCACCACACAGAGCTTCTTTACCCCCAGCCTCTTGGCGATCGGCACCGCGCTTCTGATCTCTTCTTCAAACTCGGCGCGCCGACCCGGTTCGGGATTGGTGATCCCATGTCCGAATCCTTTGACGGGAGATGCCGAGAACTGGGTGGCTGTGAGGCTGAGCTTGCGGTTCTTCACGAGAACTGCCTCGATGTCTTTGTTACGCCACGGCCAGAACTCATAGTGCGTGAAACCGGCTTCCTTGACCTTGCTCAACCGGTCGAGGAAAGGCATCCTGCCCCAAGTCATCTCGACGTTGACGGCGTAGGTCAACCACGTGTCTTCCGGGGACGCTGGCTCCCGTGACGTCGCCGCGAGCGGGCGACGGTTAGCGGCCAACACTGTTGTCGCGGCCCCCGCGCCGGCGGCAGCCAGAATATGGCGGCGGCTCAGCATTGTCACCTCCTCGTAAACATGTGAAACAGATCAAAAGCTGACTATTCAGCGTCGTTTAGCCAGTGGCAACCCCATACCAGAATTCGCGAGGCCTTATCATGGTAACACATCGGTGTAAGCCGAGGTTATGATCGACTGGGACATCAGGGAATTTCGACCGAACTGGATCGATTAACCGGCGCAGGAGGATGGGAGATGCGGATCACGTGGTACGGCCACGCTGCGTTTTTGATTGAGACTCAGGGGTTACGGATCATCCTCGACCCGTACCGTTCTCCCGATTCGGGAGGGTACGAGCCTATCGCCCAAGGAGCGGACCTCGTCGTCGTCAGTCATGAAAACGACCGGTATCACAGCCACCTGGGACAGATTGTCCCGCCGTTTGAAGCCGTGCGCGCGCTCGAGCTGCCGTCTGAGGGCAAGATCGTCCGCGGGATTCGGTTTGAGGCGGTTCCGGTCTTCGAGACTCCCGAGCGCCTGGAGGAAGACAAAGTGACGATCGTCCATTTCCGTAGTGAAGACCTGCACGTGGTTTTCCTCGGTGACTTAGGCCATCGTCTTTCCGAGCAAGAGCTGGCGCCGCTACAAGGAGCCGAGGTCGTTCTGGCTGCCGCCGGTGGCCCACCTACGATCGACTTTCCCGAGATCCCGCCGCTGCTCGAGGCGATCGGCCCTCGCGTCGTTGTGCCGATGCATTACAAGACGCCCAAGATTAATCTCGATATCCAGCCGCTGGAGCGATTTCTCGAAGTCCTACCTGGATACCGCGTCGAGCGGCCGGGGACTAGCTCGGTCGCGATTACACGGGAGACATTGCCTGTGCGTCCGACGATACTCGCTCTTGAGCATGCCCGGTAGCCAGATGCCGGCCCGAAGCGTTTGTCTAGAGCTCGCGCAAGGCCGAAATCACGTTGAGTCGAACCGCACGAAGTGCAGGAAACATCCCGCCGAAGATGCCCATGGCCAGAGTCATCGCCACGGCGACGGACATGACGAGCGGTCCGAAGCGGAACGCGACGGTGACCGCGGCAAAGCTATTGAAGTCGCTCGTCTCGTACGTCAGGGCGTTGAGCGGAAAGGTCGCCAGCAAACCAATTACGCCCCCGAGCCCGCAGAGGAGCAGCGACTCGCCCAGGAAGCTGATCAAAATGTCGAACTGAGAGAACCCCAGAGCCCGCATGGTGCCGATCTCGCGAGTCCGTGCGCTGACGGCGGCGAACATGGTATTGGCAGAAGAAAACATCGCTCCGAAGGTCAGGAGCACAGCGATCAAGGTGCCGGCACCCTTCAAGAAAATGCCCGACCGGCTTTGGGTCTCGAAATAGAGCGGTTCGGGGATGGCCGCCAGACGGAATCGATTCTCGTCGTCGATTGTTTGCTTGAGCTTGTTGAATTCCGTCGAGCTGGCCGCACGGAGCTGAACACAGGAGACCGAGCCGTCGCGACCGGTATTTTTCTCGACGTCTTTGAGATCGGCCCAGATCTCGCTTTCGGCCGAGCTGCCGCCGGCAGTGAAAATCCCAACGACGTCGTAGATTTCCTTGGAGCCGAACGCGAGTCTGCCGCCGACCTGAGCTCCTTTGAAACGCGCAGACATCCGCTTGCTGACGATGCACTCTCCTTTGCCGGCGACAAAGTCCCGGCCGGCGACGATCGTGAAGTTGGGCCGAAGCTGCCGCGAAGCCGGTTGGACTCCGCGAATGATGATGTTGGTCTTCGTCCCGTTCTCACGTTCCGCGATCGGGATATTCAATAGCTCTTTGGCGGCGAGCGGTTGGCCATTCTTGATCGCGCAGAACGCCCGGCAGAATCAGAATCTCGTCGGCCTTGGATGTCTCGAATCCGCCTGTCGTCTCCGTCGATGAACCCTTGCGCATCACGATCAGGTCGAGCGGGTCGCCCGAGATGCTCAGGCTGTACTCCAGCCCCTCCACCAGGCCGAAGAGAATGCACGACGACCAGACGACGAGACCGGTGCCCAGCACGGTCATCAGGGTCGTCTTCCAGCGCACGCGCAGGTTGCGGACATTGTATTTGAGCGGAATCATGGCGCGCTCAGATGACCCTCCGCAATCCGTCGATGACCGAGAGATTGGCCGCCCGAAGGGCCGGATAGAGACCGCTGGCCAGTCCGATGAAAAGCAGAGACGGCCAGTCCCTGGAGCGCAATGTTCCAGGGAACGTAGTAGAACGGCAGAAAGCCGCCAGTGATACTTGCGAGAGGTCGACCCAATCGCAGAAGTACTTCACTCCCAGCGAACCGATCGCGCCGCCGAAACCGGCGACCAGGACGGCCTCGGTCAAGACCATGAACAGTATCAATCGCCGATTGAAGCCGATCGCCTTCAACACGGCAACCTCGCTGGTTCGCTCGCGCATCGACATGGCCATGGAATTGCCGGCGACGCAGAGGAGTGAGAAGATCACCGCCAGGCCGATGATGCGGATCATCCCCTTCAGGTCGCCCGAGCATCTCCTCGAACATCTTGCCGAACGCTTCCTCGGTCTGCGTTCGCATCGGGAAATCGCTGTTGCGATAGCTCTCGTCGATCGTCTTGCACAGCACGGGCCATATCATCGGCAGTCTTGCACTTGATGAAGATCATGCCGGCGTTGCCCGAGCGTCGCGCGACGCCGGACGAGGCCGACGTCGAGTTGGCCAGGACGCGCTTCAATAGCTCGTCGAAATAGTCAAAGCGCACCAGGCACATCCGCAGATCGCGGTTGGACGGCCCGTCGTAGATGCCCTTGACCGTGAGGTCGAGGTCCACGGGGTATGCGTCCCCTTTCAAGGGGAGCTTCGAGCCGACCGTGAGCTTCTTGTCTAGGGCGAGCTTGCGGCCGATGACACAGCCGTCCCTGTTCTCCTGAAACTGCCTTGAGCTGGTCAGCGGGAATCGTCAGCTCGTCCATGACCTTGAAGACCGTGTCGGGATCGACGCCAAACTGAGCAAATGGCATCATTTCGTCTTGATATTTGCCGCCGATCCAGCTAAACGGACGTCACCGCGATGACCCCATCGAGCTGAGCAATCTCTTTGACGCGCGTGATCGGCAGCACGCCGGCGAAGCCGTTGGCATTGAGCGACGCAATCCGGTTGTAAGATCCTTGTCGAGGAATTGGCCTCGTCGCTGATCGCGAAGAACGACAGCAAGATCATCATCAGGGAGAGGCAGATGCTCATCGAGGCGATCGTCAGGATCGACCGCACAGGGTTGCGACGCGCATTGCGCAGGATATAGGTGAGGTATTTCATGAGGCGGCCGAAATCGGGCTTTCGGGAACGGCCTCGTCGACGAGCCGGCCCTTGTCGAGGTGCAGCGTCCGGGTGGCGCGCTGGGCGGCCAGTGGGTCGTGCGTGACCATCACGATCGTCTTCTGGAACTCGCGATTGAGCTGTTCCAACAGTTCGAGAATCTCGCCGCCGGTGGTGCGGTCGAGGTCACCAGTCGGCTCGTCGGCGACCAGAAGGTAAGGGTCGGTGATGATCGCCCGGGCAATGGCCACGCGTTGCTCCTGGCCGCCGGAGAGCTGACGCGGGTAATGATGCTCGCGGCCGGTCAAGCCGACGATTCGTAACGCCGTCATGACATTTTCACGCCGCTTGCGCCGCGACAGGTGCGTGAGCAATAGTGGCAGCTCGACGTTCTCGAATGCGGTCAACACCGGGATCAAGTTATAGGTCTGGAAGATGAAGCCGACGTTGTTGGCACGCCAGCGGGTGATCTCGGCCTCGGAGAGCTCGCCCAGGTCCTGGCCGTGCACGATCACCTTGCCGTTCGTCGCCCGGTCAAGCCCGGCGATCAGGTTCAAGAGCGTGGTCTTGCCCGAGCCCGATGGGCCCATCAGCGCGAGGAACTCGCCCTTCCTCGACGGAAACATCGAGGTTGACCAGAACGGGAATGCGGAACTCGTCGCGTCGGTATTCCTTGTGAACACCGCGCAACACGATCGAGGACATTTCGGCCATTGACCATGAACCTTTCCCGGTCCGTGCTTGCGCTTGATTGACTAGTCGATTCGAACAATGTCGAATTCGCGCAGCGTTTTCATCGGGCTCAAGAACGACCGCGTCGTTCAATTTAAGTCCCGACTCGACTCGCGCCCAGTCGTCGGTCGTCGATACCACCTCGACCCGATTCTTGCGCAGAGTGTTGTCTTCGCGGATGACCCAGACGAAGTCGTGCCCGTCATCGTGGAACACGGCCGATTTGGGGACGAAAAGAAACGAGCGGCCAGCGTCCGGGCTAGTCGACCGACTCGCTGCGCAGGAAGTGAAACCTTGGCGGCCAGCTCGGGGAAAAGCCTGTCGTCGGGGTCGAGGATCTCAACCTTGACCTTGACGACGGCGTTGGCCCGATCGCTCATCGGCAGCACCTGCCGTAGCCGGCCCCGGTATCGCTTCGACGGAATCGCGCTGACGGACACCACAGCCGGCTGGCCCAATGTGATCCGCCAAAGCATGGCCCTCCTCGATTTTGGTCTCGACGTCCATCTTTTCGAGGTCGGCAATGGTCACGACGGCCGTCCGGCCCAGCGATGAGCTCATCGCCGTCGGCGAGATGATCTCACCGACCTCGCCCTGTTTTTCGACGACCGTACCGTCGAACGGGGCGTAAAGATGCATCGTGACGATCGTGGCCTTGATCTCCTCGACGTTGGCCTTCATCAGCTTGACCGCGGCTTCGATGGCCGCAACCCGCGCCATCGCTTTCTTGTGCCCTGCCTGAGCTTTCTCCGATTCCTCGGGAGTGACACTCCGCTGAGCGAAAAGCCGGCTCACTCGCCGGTCCTCTCGCTCTTTCTCCCACAGGTCGGCCCGCGCTTCTTCAAGCTCGGCTGCGGTGCGCTGAGCCTGTGCTTCCCTGCGAGGCCAGCATCGCTTTCAAATCGTTGTGCTCGATGACGGCGAGCGTATCGCCTTTCTTGACCTTCATCCCTTCCTCGACGGACATCTGCTCGACCCGGCCGGCGATCTTTGTCCCGATCATCGCTTGATAGCGCGATTTCAAATATCCGTTGGCGTCAAGCAAGGTTGCGGCTTCCGCCGCCGTCTTCGACACCACGAGTCCCTTCTTCACCAGGGGCCGCGACCGCATCGAATCGTACTGAAGATAACCATAGACAACGCCAGCCGCCAAAAGTCCCAGCGGAATCAGCCAGATCATCCAAGAGAGCAACCGCAGCCCGCCACCACCGCGGTGGCTTGACGATTCGCGATACCCATTCCGCCCTGACTTTATCGAGTCCGGCCGATCTATCTTGAGCGAGGCGAGTTCGTCGCGGAGCGTGCCCGCCATAAACAACCTCATAAGGAAAGAACTTGAACAAATCTCGTTCCGGAGGAACGCAGTCGCCGCGCATTGAGCGAGTATCATTTATATTAATGACTTCAATCACTCGTGTAAATTGTGCCTGGACAGATGGTCACGGAGATCCGCCGACGGAGCGAGCTGGCTCAATGCTCTTGCCGCCAGGTGGCTCGACCAGGAGCGTGTAAATCTTGCTGCGCTCATTTAAGCGGCTAAATTTACCATGAAACACGTCGACTTTTCCGGCATGCTTCACTCGGACCTGCCAGTGGGTCGGTCGGGGAATTCCGCCGAAGCCTCCCCAGTACACCACGAACCATTTGTACGTCCCCGGAGGACCAGGCCCCTTGACCTTTTCGGATCCCGGCCCCTGCGACTCGACCATCCAGTAAATGTTTTCAGGACCGAACCCCTTGGTATTGTCGACGTCGAGCTCACCCCCTTGCCGGCCCTTTGGTTCTTCCCAGTAAATTTCTTTGCCACCGGGCTCAAGCACATGAAGGTCAAGGTCGACTCCGTCGGTGTTCCAGATCAAGGTGAATTGCGGGTCGCCGACCTTGACCGACACTCCCCGGATTAGCTCGCCCCCTTCGCCGAACCGTGCCAGGCCAAACCCGTCGCCATCGCCGGCCCCCGGATTATCGTTTGCCTTTCCACCACCGCCGCTTGGATTCTTGGCGATCCGGAACCGAACCTCCGGTTCCAGAGGTGCGAGCTCAAGCTGGCCGAGCGCGGGGGAATCGATGCCAACCACGTGCTCGACGAGCGGAGCTGCCGACATTGTGAGCGGCGTACTCAGTCCGCCCGTCAGCATCTCGCCTTCGGGTACGCCCTTGAGCGAACCGGCTAGCCGGGAATCAAATGTGATTGGCCCATTGGACCGCGGGGCAAAATACCAGCACGCGAGGACGACGAGCAAGACCGCGTGCAGCGTCATCGAGCCCGCCCAACTCTTCAGAGCCTCTGGTGTCCACCACTCGGTTTGAATTGGAGAATCGGAATCGCCATCAGGAATTATGGTCGAAGCGGCAGTGGGAGGGCGGGCGATGGGAACGTGCGAGCCCTTAGTAACAATCGCGGACCGCAGTCGTGACGGGCTGGCCGACATCGTCGTACCCGGTTTTCTCATCGACAGACGCACTTCAGAACGCCGACGCCACGTTCGGCCTGGTGATCCGACTCGCCTGCTGATTGAGACGTACCAATTCGCTAGGACTATTGAGTTTACCATGGGCCGTCCCACACTCGAAAGCTCAAACGCATGCGCCTTGGACGGCGGAAGTTTGATTCAAACACAAACTCTACGAATCTCGTTGAAAGTCGCGCACGAGACGATTGAACAACTGGTTCGTTCGCCATAGACTGAGGCAGTTTCAAGCCCAAAGACCGGAGAGGATGATGGATTCGCACGAGCTCAAAGAACTGCTCGACGCCGTTCGAGACGGTCATGTACTGCCGGGAGTCGCGGCCGAGCGGATCCAGGTGCACCCGTACCAGGACGCTGGAGGGTTCGCAAAGGTCGATCTGCACCGCCGGCTCCGGTGCGGTTTTCCCGAGGTCGTCTTCGGACAGGGGAAAACAGCCGTACAGATCGAGGCTATTCTCAGGACTTTGCTGGAACACGAGCAAGGCGGGCTGGTGACACGCCTGGATCCACAGGCCGCCCCTCATTTGTTAGCGGCCTTTCCGCAGGGCGAGCATAATTCTCTGGGGAGAACGTTTCGCGTCCGGTCTGCCGGAGATGACGGACCGAAGTTGGGCCGGGTCGTGATCGTCACGGCCGGCACCAGCGATCTGCCGGTGGCCGAGGAAGCTCGAGTGACCGCCGAGGCCTGGAATTGTGATGTAACGCTCGTCGCCGACGTCGGCGTGGCGGGGCTTCATCGATTATTGCATCAGCTTCCTCAATTCAAAACGGCCGACGCGCTCGTCGTCGTTGCCGGGATGGAAGGGGCATTGCCAAGCGTGGTGGGAGGCCTGGTCGAGTGTCCGGTCATCGCGGTGCCGACCAGTATCGGTTACGGAGCTCATTTTCACGGTGTTGCAGCATTGCTGGGGATGCTCAATAGTTGCGCCTCCAACGTCGTGGTCGTGAATATCGACGCTGGATTTAGCGGCGGCCACGTTGCGAGCCTGATCGCGCGCCGCATGGGCCAAGCTCGGCAAGCGGCAACCAAGCCGCACTAGCGGCCGCGGCGAGTTCCCGCCGGCATCGACCGTCGGCTCGACCAAGCCATTTTCACGGTGTACGCCACACCAGGAGCAACCCGCTCATGACGCTGGAAAAGATTGACACGATCCCCCAGCTGCCGGCCCGACCGCGCGATAGCCACAAGGGGCGGTTTGGCTCCGTTCTTATCGTGGCGGGGTCGCGAGGCATGGCCGGCGCTGCCGCTCTTTGCGGCGGCGCGGCTCTTCGCTCGGGTGCGGGACTGGTCAGAGTCGCTACGCCCAGCGAAGTCCAGCCGACGGTCTCCAGCTTCGAACCGTCATATATGACCTTTCCCCTACCTGGTGACGAAAACGGTTTGATTCAATTTGGACCCGCCCAGCCGGTCCTCGAACGGCTAATCGGGCAAGCCGACGTCGTCGCCATTGGTCCAGGGCTTGGGCAGTCGGACGATATCCGAATGCTCGTCGGTTTCTTGATCAGGTCCGTCCAAAAACCCTTGGTGATCGACGCGGACGGTTTGAACGCCTTGGTCGGCCAAACCGATCTCTTATCCCAGCGCAAGTGCCCGGTCGTATTGACGCCGCATCCCGGCGAATTTGCTCGGTTGGCTGGCTCGACGATCACCGAAGTTCAATCAGACCGTGTCGCACGAGCCGCCGCATTGGCAACGCTCTCACACGAACTTGTTGTCGTCCTCAAGGGGGCCGGCAGCGTCGTCACCGACGGCAGGCGGTATTACATCAACGCAACCGGCAACCCGGGCATGGCGACTGGCGGCACAGGTGACGTGCTGACGGGCGTGATCGCCGCTCTCTTGGCTCAGAAACTACCTCCGTTCGAGGCGGCCCAGCTCGGCGTTTTCATCCACGGACTCTCAGGCGACATCGCCCGCGATCAGAGCGGCGAAATCGGTTTGATCGCCGGCGATCTGGTCGACGCCTTGCCCGACGCCTTTGTACATGCAATGCCCGATCCCGACTCCAACTCGCCTTAGAGTTGACCGGCGATGCATCCGTATTCCGGCCGGCGGTCGGCTAATTCCATAATCGTAAACAATCGATCGCTTTCAAGAAAAGTGACGGCCACTGGACTATGCCATCGGTGGAGTCTAGCGTAGAATATTTCTTGATTACGGACGGAAAGCCAGGCCGTCAGCCTTCGATGAGCGGAGAAACGTCGCCGTTCCCCCGTGGAACGAGCGAAGGAGGTTGGAGTGTCAACACGCGAGAACCCGTCGTCCCCCGCCCCCGCCTGGACCTATCGCATGGAGGTTTCGCCGACGGGTCAAAGCCCGACAGCCGCGATTGCCAACCCCAATGATCCAATCCTTTTGCTTCACTTGCTGGCCAACCTTCAGAGCCAGACGCTCGAGGTCCAACGCCAGATGCTCGAGATGCAGCGTCAGCAGCTTGAGATATCTCGCGAAATGATCCAGGTCAATCGCGAGCAGCGAGCACGCCAAGGGGCCGAGCTCGAGAGGTGGCAGGCCGGTCATGAGCCGATCCTCGAAACCTGCCGCGAGACACTAGGCAAACTGGAACAGGTTCATGCGTCGCTGATGAGCGAACTTGCGAACTACGTGGATGACAACCACGAAAACTTGCTTGAGGGAGACTTTTCGCTCAGCGATTTCGTCGACCGCTTCGGGCCGCGCCTCGCACACTTGAACACGATGTTGGCGGTGCTCCGCCCACTAGCTGCCGCCAAGACCAAGACAGAAAGCTGAAGCGCCTCCCCGCGGCCCACTTTCGGTCAAGCAGATTGGTCGATTGACAAGATCTGCGCCGCGTTTCCGGCGGCCACGTTCACTGTCGACGCGAGACAGGTTTCGCGCTCCACCGATCGATCACCGCACGTATTTCCCGGGCGCCGAGCAGAGCGGGGCAAAAACGAAATGACCTCAGGAGCATGCGAAGAGAACCATGCTCCCAGGTCGGTTGGATTTTTGGGCTTATTATCGGTTGTGCTGCGGACTGGAATCCTCGATGCCGACTCAATAACGTCGGGTATCGTAACCACCGCTTCGGCCTCGGCCGCCGCCACCACCTCCGCCACCACCACCTCCTCCTCCGCCGCCGCCACCGCGCCATCCACCGCCGCCGCCGCCACCACCGCCGGTTCGCGGCTCGCGCGGTCGGGCTTCGTTGACTGTCAGGCGACGACCGTCGTGTTCCTGGTCATTCAGGGCCTCGATTGCCGCCCGCGCTTCGTTGTCGCTGCTCATTTCGACGAACCCGAAGCCCTTGCTCCTACCTGTGTCGCGGTCGGAGATAACCTCCGCGCTCTCAACACTGCCGAACTGTGAAAACAGTTGTTCCAGGTCGGAACTGCTCACCCGGTAAGTGAGGTTGCCGACATACAGTTTCTTACCCACCATCAATCTCCTGAGACCAGGGTGTCACGACCCATTGGTCACTTTCCGGGTCGTACCGAATGGACCGACCGGGCGGCCCAATGGATGGAAAGTCGAGAGAGGCAGACGAACAGATTCCGCAGGGATCTACAGCGCGCACTCACTCATCTACCAACCGATCCACAGTATAATAAAGATCTGATTATCACGGGTAGACCGATTTTTGTGAAATCATTGTATTTTTCGCCAAAGCTGACCAAAGGTCTCAAGCGGAGATTTATGGAGTCACCGAGACGAATTACGGTTGGGGATTGGTCATGCGATTGACGCCATAGACGAGCGCCCTATGACCCATGATTTCTGTCGATCCCTCGCGACGCATACCGAGCCGTTGGGCCACGGCGATTGAAGGACCATTTTCCGGCTGGATCAAGCTGATCAAGCGTTTTTCACCCATACGGAAGAAGGCATCGGCCATCACACTTTGGGCCGCCTCGGTGGCATAGCCGCGCCCCCAAAACTCGCGCCGCAGCGCCCAGCCAATCTCCATGCCGGGCCAACCTTCCGGTCGCCAACAGCCGACCCGGCCCGCCAGCATTCCGGTGGCCCGTTCCTCGACGGCCCACAGACCGAACCCGCGCAGTTGCCAGTGTCCCAAGATCAGGGCCATATTGCGCCAGGCGTCGGCGCGATAGCGGATAGCCGTCTCCCATGAATCGCATGACATCGGGATCCCCGCACATCGCGGCGTACGCGTCCAGGTCCGTCTCGCGAAACATTCTTAAAATTAAGCGGCTAGAGCCAAGCGTGATCATGCGCGGTGGTGCGGCTGGGAGTCTCGCTTCGCCATCTCGCCGTCGTCATCGGCGAGGGTCTTTACGCGGTCTCGGGCTGACCTTTTCGCAGTGGCCACGGACGGGGGAACTTTGTCTTGATATCTTTCCAGATTGCTTCACGCACCCGAGTTCCGCCGTCCCTGACAATCCCCGAGAGCAGGCGAGCCGCTTCGGCGGTGGCTGCACGGCGAACCTGCGACCGTGGCTGTGCCACGAGCGCTCCGCAAAAGTCCTTGGCGATGATTCCCACCCGTAGCGTCAGGAAGGCATTCGCGCTGCCGCTCAAAAGCGAGTTCACCATAATCGAAGTCATGATCTGGAAGCCTGGTATCGCGCCCCCGAGAGCACCGACCGTGCCAGCCACAACGGGCTGGATCATCTGGTGCAGCTCGAGATCATCAAGCTCTCCCGCCACGAACGAGGTCGCCGCGACGTTCGCATAAAGATGGATCAATTCTCGCACAGAGGGCCGCTGATAATAGAGGTGGGCGACACGATAGACCATCCGTGACTGGGCGGCCAGCACCAAGAGCGCATCTAGCCGTCCGCTTTGCGACACGGCCGTGGTCAGGAAGACGGTGGTCGCCATTTGCTTGATAATGGCGTTGGCATCATCATCAAGAAGTTGAAGTGCATCGTCGACTCCAAGCCGGTCGATGGGTGCGATCGAGGCTGCCTGAACGCGCGGGTTGACCGCCAATCGCTGACCCAATTGTTTCAGGTGTTCGTCGAACTCCGGTCCAGACTCGGTCACGGGAGGTACGAGCGCGCGCGGCATACGCATGAACATCACGACCGGAACACCAATCAGGCCGCCATAGGCCAGCACGAGTGTCCAGAGGGTGACACTACCCAGGGCCGGATGGACCTCTTTGGCGAGCTGCACAACCCCTGCGGTCTGATTGATGATCACCACGACGAAGCTGAGCACCACCACGGCGCTCGCCAGCGCTGCCAAGGCCTTGACCGTCTTATTCATGGACGTCGATCCCGATGCCGCCATCACGGACTCCCAAAACGCCACAACCGTCCATTTCGTTTTCGTACCCCAAGCCCGGAATATTCGAAACAAACACGCAGTCATTGGCGCCACGGATCCAATCGAGGAACGGTCGGGCCATGATCATACCCGAACCAACGCGGCGATGCGCGGCTGGATCGTGAAAAAATGGAAATAGACCGCGGCAATCGAATAGATTCGTGACGTGGCATTCAGATCCATTTGGATTTTGGTCATGAGCAGCAGGGCGAGAATGCTGAATTCGTCGTGTTGCTTCAAGTCGTGTAATCCGCATTGAGCCGGATGTATTCCGCCGTCAGGTCACACGTCCAGAATCGGACCGCCTCGGTGCCTGATTTGAATTGAAGCCGAAGCTCGACATCGCGCTTGCGATCTTGATCGATCGGCGACAAGTTCCGGCGTCGTGGAATGGAACCGGGCATGCCGTCCTGGTAAACCGCGACGTCGTTGATCCAGAGCGAGAGCTCTTCCTCCTGGAACGCCACGCCCGCAGTACCCGGCCGCAGAGACGATCCGGCCCCAGTTCGGGTCGGCCCCGTGAATGGCGGTCTTCACGAGCGGGCTGTCGGCGACGGCCCGGGCGATCGCCCGGGCGTCGTCAAAGCTCTCGCATCCCTCGACGTCGATCGTGATGAAATGAGTCGCTCCTTCGCCGTCGTCGGCGATCGCACGGGCGAGCGTTTCGCACGTCGAGCGCACCATCGCGGCAAAAGCCGCGACGTCGTCGCCTTGCAGGATCGGCTCGGTTGTGGCCGTGCTCGAGAGCAAGAGGACCGTGTCGTTGGTACTGGCGTGCCCCTCGACCGACAGGCAATTGAACGAGTGCTCGACGGCGTCGGCAAGGATGTCCTGGAGCTCGTTGGCCCAGAGTGGAGCGTCGGTCAGCAGGAAGCCGAGCATCGTCGCCATCCGCGGGCCGATCATGGCGGCCCCCTTGGCGATGCCCAGGAGCGTGACCTCCCGGCCGCCGATGGTCTGGCGCTGCGAGACGATCTTGGGCCGCGTGTCGGTCGTCATGATCGACGCCGCGGCAGTTTGAAATGCCTCCGGGCTAGCGGAGAGCCCGGCCACGGCCTTGGCGAGCCCGGCCTCGATCTTGTCCATCGGAAGCTGGTGGCCGATGATGCCGGTCGACGCGACCAAGACTTGCTCCAGGCTGGCAACCCAGAAGCTCGGCGGCTCGCTCCGCCGTGCGCCGGGCGTTCGCCAGTCCCTGGCTCGCCGGTCGCGGCGTTGGCATTGCCCGAGTTGATCACGATGGCGCGGATGTCGTCGGCGGGCAGCAGCTCGCGGCACCACTTCACCGGGGCGGCGCAGACGCGGTTGGTCGTGAATGTCCCGGCCGCCGCACACGGTTGATCGGCGGCCAGCACGGCCATGTCGAGCGATCCCGACGCCTTCAATCCCGCCTTGACTGCCGCTGGCGCGGAAGCCGCGCGGAATGGCCAATGTCGCGCCGTCACTCATGAAAATCGACTCCTGGTCAGAATTGTCTATGGTCATCACCGCGTCGTCGGGCCTGACACGCGGCGAGACGTCACAGGTTCATCGACCATCATCGGGCGGTGTAGCCGCCATCGATGAACAGAGTCGCGCCGGTCATGAAGCTCGAGGCGTCGGACGCGAGGAAGACCGCGGCCGGCCCCAGCTCGACCGGGTCGCCCCAGCGGGCCAGGGGCACGTTGGCTTCCATTGTGCGCGGGCGGCCGGGTCGTTCAAGAGCGGCGTGTTGATCTCGGTGGCGAACGGACCGGGGCAAAGGGCGTTGACGTTGATCCCGTCCTTGGCCCATTCGAGTGCGAGCGTCTTGGTCAGCAGCGTCAGCCCCCCTTTGCTCGAGGCATAAGGCGTCCGGCCCGGCAGCGAGATCTCGCCCAGCATGCTCGAGACGTTGATCACCCGGCCCCGATTTCTGCTGCCTTCATGATCCGGGGCGACCGCGCGGCAGCAGAGCCAGGGACCTTTCAGGTTGGTGTCGACGACCGTGTCCCAGTCGTCCTCGCTGAGCTCTTCGATCGGCCCGCGGATGTTGACCCCCGCGTTGTTGACCAGGATGTCGATCCGGCCGAGCGTTTCCAGTGACCTCGGCGACCATTGCCTCGACGGAGGATCGCAGTGGTCACGTCGGCGGCGAGCCCGAGTGCCTTGCGAGTCGACGTCGTGGCGATGACCTCGGCAGCTCGCTGCGCGCTTTCGGCCTGGCGGGCCGTGAGGCGACGTCCGCCCCGGCCGAGGCCAATGCATCGGCAATCACTCGCCCCAGGCCCCGCGAGCCCCCCGTCACCAGGGCCACCTTGCCGTCGAGCCGAAATCGGTCCAGAACATTGCCGCTCATCTTGGATTCTCGTCGATGCGGTTAGTTGCGCAAGCGTCGTCAAAGCACCCGAGGTTATCCGAACTGCCGGCGCACGGAAAGAGTCTTATGCAGTCTTCTGACGATGGTACCGGCAATCTGTTCACAACCATCGTCAAGAACGATTGGGCCGTCGAACTGATTCTCTGCCTGATCAGTCTGCGCGCCACCATGTCATGCAGCGTCCAGATCCATCCTGTAACCAGGAATGGCTTCCTTAGGCACAAGAGAATGAAGCTCCGGGCCGAATCTACGACCGTCGCTAAGACGATTAATTCTTTTTAAGGCCGAATTTGAGGCGAGAAAGCAACACGCGATGCGATTGCAACAGGCCGGTGTGACTTTTATGCTGTGATAGCAGGATTACATGCAGGGATTAAGTCGACGACAGGTCTCAACGAGATGAAGCGTCGCAGCCGTTGACGTATGTGTCCGAACGGATCGTGAGGAATCGGGAGTTCGATCAGTATGGAGGGAGTTCAGGACGTTTGGGATAGCCGAACGACCGTATGAAATGGCCACAATCGCACTGCTTAATAAAAATTAACCAAGATCATGATGTGCAGCTGGTTTAAAAAACACGATGGTTCTAATAGTTTAGCCAGAGCCCAGCCATAGTCGCGAACAGGTGAGCGAAAGCCCAGACTGCCAACGACCCAAAGTATATTTGCTTGTTATCATGCAACATGGATACTCGATCTGTCTGTCGCGGGACAACTGGGATTCACCGGAGGTTCGATCCGCGTGGACGAGGCTAATCGCCAGCGCCTCGGACGCTGAGCGACTGGGAAATTCTCCCGAATTCCTCGATCATCTCCGCCGCATCAACGATCCGTCCCGATTTTACCTCGCCACCGTTCGTGATGCTGCCGGAACGATTTGCGGCGTCGTTCCGCTGTGTACCGCCCCCTCTGGCCTCAAGATCGAAGTGTCGGGCAGAGTTTTGGCGGAGAGCCGGACGCGAGCGGTCCGAATTCTGGGCAGCGTTCCCCTCTTACCTGCCGATGGCGTCGCGCATGATTTGCTCTTCGCCACGCTTTACCAAGAATTCTCCGGCTGCCAGGCCATTTCCATGGCAAGCGTCCCGACGAGTAGTTTTCTCTGGAACTACGTGCGCGAGTCGAAATTCCTCGAATGGGAATTTCGTCTCTTATGTGATGCATGGCGTGCGTATGTGCCACATCATCCCCTTGCCGGCGACGGTTGAGGCTTACTTCGCGAACTTCAGCGCCAAGCGAAGATACAACATGAAACGGCAGACAAGGATTCTCCGAGACCACTTGGGCGGCCAGTTGGAGCTACGCACCATCGATTCTCCGCACCAGATCGGCGAACTTTTCAACACGATTGCGCCGGAGGGCGAGTTTGCAGGACTAAGGTGCTGGGGCCAGTCAAGAGCGCTAACCATCGATTGCCGCGAAGCCGAGAGTCTCGCGTCTCAGGGACTGCTCTTGATCTATGTGCTGGTAGGCGGCGGCCGCCCATGCGCGGCTCTATTGGGCCTGAAATACCAGGGCGTCTACTACGTGGAATCGATTCCAAGAGATCGCAGCCTCGACCGATTCTCTCCCGGTTCGACGGCGGTCTATGTGGCGATGGAAGAACTGATCCGCAATACCTCAATCCGCCGAGTGGACATGGGCTTCGGGTCGCCGACCTATCCCCATTCCGCCACCAATGCCACCGAGCCACGTGCCCGTTTGCTCTTGTTCCGCAAGACTCTGTCCAATCGACTCCGCTGGCTGACTCACGCGACGTTTGAAAAGCTCGTCGAAGTCGGCAAGGCCAACATCGGAACGCCCTCACGCCCTCATCGCTAACCGACGAAGTCCTCGACGTCGACTGCCAGCTTTTCATAGGCCGGTCGAGAGACCGCTTTCAGCTCAACAGCCAGAGAATTCACTGGCGAGGCCTGAACTCGCGAGGCGTAAACAAGCGTCGCCTTTTTGCTCGTCGATGCGAGGCGACGCTTGTTTTATTCTTCGACCGCGCCGATCGGCGAAACATTTCCGAACATTCTGCGCTGCCGAATCCGGTCACTCCACCGGATTTTCTGATAATTCCGGGCCCTTAAGTGAATGACGTAACATCTAGGCAAACATTACGGTTTGGGAAAATCGGACTACTGGGAAATTTGGAGAAAGTTCTTGAAGCAGACGCTCGGAGTTAGACGAAGTTTAACAGTGAGTTGGCGGGCCCGAGCAGAAGGCGGAGCCTTTGGGCTCGGGATCCGATGAGCACCGAGATAGGGTCGGAGTGTTTTGTGGAGCGTCAGATGTTGAGAAAACTGCCGTCGGTCGCGCTTCTCGCCCTGGGATTCGGGCTGAGCGTGACCGCGCACCCGGCGCAGGGAGCTAGCTACGCGGGTGGAGCATCGTACCGTATCTGTCCCGTGCCCCAGGAGTGCAGTGGGCACACCCAATATCAACTCCAGCGTCAGACGGTGCTCCAGAACGTGCAGGAGACCGTCTACGACTCTCAGCAGGTTCCGGTGGTGCGAACTGTCTATGACACAGTCTTGCAACCCAAAACAATCACGACGGTGCGCAACGTTGTCGAACAGCAAGTTCGCGACGAACCGTACACGGTTCAGCGGCCAGTCTATCGCACAGTTCCGCGCGAGGTTCATTACACCGTTCAGCGGCCGGTGACCCGGACGGTCTGGAAGGACGTTACCTACACGGTCACGCGGCCGATTCGGGAAACACACTTCGAGACCCAATCGTACACCGTCTCTCATCCGGTGCGGGAAACCTCGTACAAGACGGTCCCGTACAACGTAAGCCACCCGGTCCGCGAGGTGTCTTACAAAGACATCACCTACACTGTCTGTCGGCCGATACAGGAGACCGTTTTCAAGACGGTCAGCTACTCTGTCTGCCGGCCGGTACAGGAGACGAGGTACAAAACCTGCGCCTATACGATTTGCCGCCCGGTCCAATCGGTCCGATATCGTTGCGTGCCATACACCGTACACGTGTCGGTTCAGCAAACGATCATGCAGTGCCAACCTGCCACTGAGATGGTGCCCGTCAAGACATGCGCCTATAAGCAAGTTCCGTATACGGTCAACCGGCCGATCCGCGAGACTCACCTGCAGGAATGCCGCTACACAGTTCAAGTCCCGGTGCGGCGCACCGAATTACGGTCGACGACTTATACAGTTTGCCGGCCGGTGCGGGAAACGCACCTCCAGGAGTGCCGCTATACGGTCTGCAGACCCGTGCAGTCAACGACGTATAAGACAGTCTCGAAGACGTGCTATCAGACGGTGAGCGAGACTGCCTACCGTGAGTCGTGCGAGACCGTGTGCGTGCCCAAGACGGTCATGAAGCCCGTCTGCCGTACTTACAACGAAGCGGTCGTACAGCGGTACTACGTGCCCGGCAAGACGGTCTGCATCAACGGTTGCCTTGTCCAGTGCCCCGGGACGTGGTGTGAAAAAACGGTCTGTTGCCCTCGTACAGTCACCGAAACTGTCGCGTGCACGGTCTACGAGTCGCAAGTCGTCAAGAAGCAAGTCCCGGTCACGGTTTGCAAGAAGGTCCCCTATACGGTCTGCGAACAGGTCCCGGTTACGACCTGCCAGCTTGTTCCCGAAGAGGTCGTCAAGCAGATCCCTGTGACCACCTGCAAATTGGTGAGTGAAACCTGCGTCAAGCAGGTCCCGGTGACCGTGTGCCAGTACGTCACCCAAGAGCGGGTGAAACAAGTGCCAGTGACCAGCTGCCGGAACGTGCAAGAGACATGCTACAAAACGGTCGCTTACACTGTTTGCAATATGGTGCCGCGCACCGTCATGCACCGCGTGCCGGTCACCGTCACCAAAATGTGCCCGAAGACTGAGTTCCGCCAGGCTCCCTATACCGTCACCTGCTACGTCCCTGAACAACACACGAAACAGGTGCCCTACACTGTGACGCGCACGGTTCGCGAGACTCAGTGCAAACAGGTCCCCTGTACGGTGACGAAAATGGTGCCGCAAACGTGCGTCAAGCGTGTGCCGGTGACCACCTGCCGCACGGTGACCCAGACCTGCTACAAACAAGTCCCTGTGACGACCTGCCGCATCGTGAGCCAGGTTTGCACGAAGCAGGTGCCAGTGACCACCTGCCGCACAGTCGCCGAACCTTGCGTCAAAAAGGTCTGCCAGACGATCTGCGAAACGGTGACCGAGCCGTGTGTGAAAATCGTGAACGAAACGGTGTGCGACGTACAGACCATTCAGTGCGTTCGCAAAGTGCCGTATAGCACCTGCCGCCAGGTCGTCGATACCAAGGTGATCTCGTGCCCGGTCTGCGTACCGCGCCAGGTGACCGATTACAAGACCGTGTGCGTGCCGCGGTCGGTGTGCAAGCAAGTGCCTGTTGAGGTATGCGTCAAGGTTCCCGTGGTCGTGCATTGTCCGCCGGTCGTCTTGCCGTCGGCGCAGAGCGTGCTGGCGTCGGGCCAGTCGATCCCGCTGACTTCGGTACCCCCGTGCGACCCATGCGACAGCAGGTATCCGATCTTTGGAAAGAAGCTCGGCTTCTTCCACTGAAACCATCCTCGGGCGACCTGACGGCCGACGGCGGCAAATCGCTCGAATTTGACCAATAGATACTGAAACGTCCCGAGACCTTCCTCTCGGGGCGTTTCGGTTTTCGAAGAGCCGGTTTAGCTCGCTGAGTCAAACTGCGCCCTGGACGATCAAGCGTTTCAAACCCGGACGCAACCGCGCAAAGGCTCGTGAGCGATGACTGAGCTGATGCTTGACGAGCGGGCTCAATTCGCCGAACGTCTGGTGGTACTCGAGGATCAAGAACAAGGGATCGTATCCGAACCCGGATCGTCCACGTGGCTCGCGGGTGATTCGACCTCTGCAGGCACCTTCGGATTCGAGCCGGACTTCTCCCGACGGGTCAGCCATCGCCAGCGCGCAGCGAAAGGCCGCGCCGCGGCGGTCATCCGGTGTGTCGATGAGCGCCTCCAGCAGCTTTCGATTGTTGGCATCGTCATCGCTAGGCTCGCCTGCAAAGCGTGCCGAAAATACGCCGGGTGCGCCACCAAGAGCGTCGACACTCAGCCCAGAATCGTCGGCGATTACCCAGTGAGAGAGAGCGAGGGCAAGTTCTGAGGCCTTTTTGCGCGCATTGCCGGCAAACGTGTCGGCATTTTCGACGACGTCGCAGACTGCGGCGAAATCAAGTGCCGAGCGGATGTCGAGTCTCTCCAGGAGCCGGCTCGGCTGCCAGCTGGGAGAAATCAGCGCCTCCATCTCGCCGCACTTCTTGCGGTTTCGAGTGCCCAACACAAGCACGATCGGATGACTTGAAGTGCCGGATGCAGCCATAGACTGAAATTGCGAACGATGTCACACGGGCCAGCGCTCGGGCAAGAGGCTCGGCGACAGATTGCGATTGCCCTCGCGGAACAAAACCGAATTCGCGTGTGCCATTCTAGGTGGGAACCGGATAACTCGTGAAGGGCCCGGCGGTGGCGCCGGGCCTCATCGAGCTCAATTGCGGATCTTCTGCTTGAGATCGGTGACATCGGTCAAGGCCAGAGCCGGAACGATCATCGTGTCGAGGGCGTTCTTGCCTCGTCCTTGGCTCGATTTGTCAACGAGCGGCACGGCCATCCGCAAAAGCCTCTCGCGAAGCTCGCCGGCCCGGGGATCTTGCGCGGCGTCGAAGGAACCTACGAAAACGCGGCTGGACGTCCGGTCGTGGAGGATATAAATCGGCTGACCCAAACGGGTAAATTCGGGATCCTTGGCCAACTTTTCGGCCAATCGTTCCGCGTCGTCGTGGGCTGTGCGGAGCGGACTTTCCTTCAGATTTGCCAACATGCCGAGCGGCTGCTGGGCCGGGTTCCACTGAAACGCGGACCGTCCGGAGAATTCCGCAATCTGCAGACTGTAATGGCCCGGGCAGTTAACGACGCTCCGGAGCCCGGAGTTCATCTGTACGACGAGCCGGTCCGGCTTCCGGGGAGAGAATGCTGGGCCGGCACATAGGGATTGGTGGTGCGGAGGGCCGAGCTCAGTCCGTGTCGCCAGCCAAACGGAGACGACATTCCCTTCAGGCACTTGGGGTCGATCTTTTTTACCTCACGCCAGAGCTTTTCGGAATCCGCCGTAGTCTTTTCATTGCCGACCAAAACGGCGGCCTCGTCAAAAGTGCGGATTTTCTCGGGCATCTTGACGTCGGGAGCCATCACGTTGCTTGGTACAGTCGGTGGCGTGCCTCGTATCAAACTTTTGCCCGGGAAATCTTTGGTTCGCAGAATGTACGCAGGCAATTTGTAGTCGTTGCGCAGCTCCTTTACTAGCGCCAAGGCCATGCGCTCGGCGTCAGGACCTCGAAAAGTTCGGGCGAGGACCATGAACGGACCATTTTCCTTGCTGAGCAGATAAGGTTCAATCGGCTCGGAGGGCAACGCCAGCGTCGGCGGTTTGAGATCGTTTGCCGGGGTGAGCGCGGGCGTCCCCGAGTTTGCGTTGACGACCCGATTTTCGGCCGGTGCGCCTCCCGCGTCAGTGATCGGCGACCGCGGCGGGTTGGGCTGCGCCGCCAAATGTGGGAGCTTGAGCCTGACCCCAGGCTGGGCTGGCTGCCAGCGAGCTGATGAGAACCAGTGCGGCAATCGGTGATTTCATGGGCGATCCCTCTCCTGTCGGATCAGCGATGGCCCAGACCGGGCCATGAAGACGCGTAAGCGGAACTCCTGAATGGACAGTGAGTTCCTGCGTGAACTCGTATTCGATTTGTTTGCCGGAAGAGATGGATTATTGAGCGCATCATGACGAAGCGCCGGCAATGATCGTTGCGGACGATAGCAAATGCTGGCGCTTCTGCCCAGACCGGTTTGACAACATTGGCGCCATTACAACATTCCGAACCACGGGTTTGGGGCGCGGCGATGGAGTCCGGTGACCTGTGGCCCAAGGGAAACGCGTCCGACGGCGGATCTGAGGTTCGTGAAGGCGACCCGTAGTCCGACGTTGCCCGCATTGCAGTCCGGACTGTGAGCACGCCGCCTGACGATCATGTTCCAACGCCAAGCCGACAAAGTTACGTCAACGAGCGGCACTAGTTGGCACCAAATTGCGCACCAAGGCTCGAAGAGGAATATGAAGGTTGCATCGGGCTTAGCGGTCTTGCGGCTCCAAAATGGCAGTAGATGGCAGTATTTGGGAAAGTCTCTGGCCGCCTCGCCCCGTGCGATGCAATGGAAAACGAGTTCGCTAACGGGCGAACCTGTGGGTGAATTGGCGAGGGGAGTTTGGCCAGGTCTGCGTTCGTCCGCACATTTAAGGTAGCCACATCAACATGGCCATTGTTGGAAAATCAACGGCGCGCAGTTTCCCTATCATACCTATATACAATATACCGGGATTTGCGGATTTCGTTAATGCACCCATGCCCCAGTGCGCTCGAATCCTCGTCGCGTGTGTAGAAACCGACTGGGCTTAAGAATATTTCCAAAATTTTATTTTGGAAATATTCGCCTATCCCGCCGCGCACTTTTCGTCCGGATCTCAATCTTAAGCAGGTCCGGCTCTTAATCCTCGTCCTAGTCTTGATCCTGCTCCTGCTCCTAATCCTGTTTGTGATCCTTTCGCGCTGTTGCATTGACCTTCGCCAGCGCCTCGCCGTCAGCGGGGCATTCGGCCAGGACCGCACGCCACAGCCGCTCTTCTTCGCCGCGATCGCCGCGCTCTGCCGCCAGCACGGCCAGATTGCGCCTGGTCAGATGGCCGTAGATGCCTTGATCCACGCTGCAAAATTTGTTCGGGCGTTTTAGTCCCAGGATCCGCCGCCACGCGTTTTCGGCATCGGCCGATTCTCCCCGGTGCCGATGCACGACCCCTTTGCGAAACCATAGATCAGCGTCTTGCGGGTCGAGCTTGAGCCCGTCGATACATGTCTGGATCGCCGCTTGGGAGTTTCTCATCATCTGGTGCGCGGGGCGATCGGTTACGACCACGTCATTATTGAGCACCAGGAGGTATTCGCCGCGTGCCGGTTGCAAACCCTGGTTGATGGCGGCGGGAAAACCGCGATTCTCGTGATTGGAAATTACAGTTACCGGCACGGCGGCCGCATCCTGCACGCCGCATAGATAGGCGCCCGTGCCGTCGGTCGAGCCATTATCGACAACGACCAACTCCCAGGGCGATCGGGTGTGGCGAACGAGCGCCGCGATGCACTGCTGCGTAAACTCAAGGTGGTTCCAACACGGGATCACAATAGACGCGAGTCCACCGACTGCATTGCGGCTCATGGCTGAAACTCACAACGGAGGCCGACGGGGAGATTTAACCACCGAAAGCGCCGAATGACACGGAAGAATTCAGAATCGCGGCACAGAGAAAGACGAATTCCAAGGGCGATGGGACATTGCCCGCTGGATGTAGGCTATCGAGAGCATCGGACGTCGGGTAGATCAGGTCGGATCGATCGCACTTACGTGCGAGGTTTGGGGTGACCCAGTCCGGACCACGGTCTCACGACCCGTGGTCACTTCGAGCGTGCGCCCGCGCGACACAACCCGTGTGACCACAGGCGCATACGTGACCATGCATGTAAGTTCGTGGTTAGAACGGGGCGAAGGCCCTCTAGCCTCGGGCGTCAGCCCGATTTCAATATCGCTGTTAGAACGGGGCGAAGGCCCTCTAGCCTCGGGCGTCAGCCCGATTTGATATCCCGATCCGGGCGGGGCGAAGGCCCTCTACAAGCCTCGGGCGTATTCCCGATTTCGATACTACGGTTCGGACGGAACGAAGCCGCTCGAGCCTCGGGGGCCGACCCTATCTGCTAACCGGGCCGTCGCACTTTTGTGCGGGGCAGGCGGCGCCGCTCGACGAAGGCACTGCTCTGCGAGAGCAACCGAACCTGTCCGATCCATGGCGTTTCCCAACAGGTAAACTTCACCTCCTTTATCGATGATGACGCACGATGTGGCCACCGGCAACCGGTGGCTGCATTTGCGGGCGAAAACCTCGGCACTGGCCAAAACCCCTCCGGCAATCCGATGCTACACGAATTGTGATGGCACGGTGCGGCCAATGCCACCACGGCCAGCCCTTGTTCGTGCGCCTGGAGGCAGATGTCGGCTCCATAAAGATAAAAGCCAAGCTCCGGATCGAACCGCAGGCCCGAATTTCGACGAATGACCAGCACGATCTCGTCGAGCGTCGCCACGCGCGCGGGGAGCTCGGGCCCATCGCGGAGAACGCGACCGCGGTCGTTCACCCAACCGATCCGTTCGGCGCCGAGTGGCTGGCCTGGTTCGTCCGTCGTGATCGCCGCGCCGACCCCGTAAACGCCCGCGACCCCGATCGGCCCGAACCGTCGCTCGGCCTCTTTGAGCTGGTCCGTCACGAGCTGATCCCGTCCGCGTGGCAAAAACACGTCTTGATGGACACACGCAATCCACTCCCGCCGGGCCCACTCGAAAGCCAGTTTCAAGCCATTCGCCGCGGCTGGGCAGCCCTTCACAACGATCACTTCGTTCGGCGAGCCGGCGTCGAGACAGGGCGAGGCGAGCAGATTCGCTTCGAGCAATGCCATGTTGGAAACGCACGCCACGAATGAAAACGATTCGTCGTCGCGTTGCAATGTTGTCTCACCCACGGGTTGAGAAACACCTGTAACACCTTCTCCAGTTTCAGAGACTGCCGGCACGTTCGTGCCCACCGACGCAAATGACCCTCGGAATTTCGTCTCGCGATTACGACGCATCGTAACTGTCCGCGTTTCATTCCTGCCCTGGCTAATCTGACTGCGTCTCACTGTTTCCTCGCGCCGTTCCCGCGCCTGGGCTTCGACGCCCGCCGGACGGGACGTTGAATGAACCACGGTGACCTCCTTGTCGTGGCGGATTGGTGGCGAATTGGGTTAAGGCACCACCAAGCTACCACGCAAGGGGGTTACTCACTTATGCGAGAATGCTCACGCCCCAACTGCTTGTTTGGTCGAGACTTGCGGGTTATCCGGGCGCCATTCGTCTCTGACCCCCTGGATAGGTCTTCTATGACCCCCTGGAAGCGATTGCCCGAAGAAGTCGTCTGGGATTTGGCACGTCGTTCGGGTCAATCAATTCACGTGGCCCCGGCCTCTGTTATTTCACCGACCTAGTGACCTTGTTAGTTTTGTCTTTCGTCTCGAATTTCAATGAGTTGTCAGCACCCACTTCGATTACGACCCGCTCGTCAGCCTGTTTGTCCCGCATGGAAAAGACGGATCTCTCCCCGCCTTCCAAACCCAGCCGAATCCGTGGTTTCTCGTCTTTGTCCATGAACTGCAAGACCGGCCAACCACCGTCTATCGCATACAATTGCAGTCGGGACTGCGTCTTCTCGTCCAACAGAAAGAGGCCGGCTCCCTGCCGTCCATTCTCGCGTGCAACCTCGCCCAACATCACTCGGTGCTGTCCTTTTTCGTCCCGCGTTATGATGCCTGAAAATCCAGCTGACGGCTTATGCCCAACTGTTGTGCGCGGTACTGACCTCTCGTCATAAAAATGCAAGCAATAGGTTTCTTGAACCAGACCGAGAAAGGCACGAAGCCGCTCCTCTTTATCATAGACGACGACGCCGTAGCCGTCGTCTTGCGGATTCACGCCAAGGCCAACGCGTTTTTTGCCCATTCTGTCTGTTAAGTACATGCCTACACGCCCATCTTCTTCGAAACCGAAATAGGATCTTATCTGGCCGTTTTTGTCAGTGACTACGAAGCCTTTTTTGGCTGCAACAACGTCCGGAATATCCTGCGCATAACGACTGCCAGCGCAGAATGCCCCAACCGCCATCAGAAATAATAATGCGCCACAACGCTTCCAAAGACGGAGCTCGCGATCCAGACGTTGAACGGTCAGCAATAATTCGGATTGCTTCGAGCGTGTGGCATCGACGCAGCCCCCTTTTATTCCAACTTTTGTAATCAGAACACAGATTTTCCGCACCTGTCAAAATGCCGATCGACTTTCGTTTCATTCCGGCAACCCCGTCAGAGCCGTCCAAAGCTTCTTGAGTTCGAGCTCTACGTCCTTCGGGGGTTTGAAACCTGGCGGAGAGATCGGCCACGTAACAACCGGATCCAGCCCCGTTCCCGTTGGTGCCGAGGGTCTCGTTGGTTTTGGTCGTTTTGTAATTGTGACACCGCCGCCAGGAAGCCCAGGCTGATTTGTGGTTCCGGTAATTCCGATCACCGGATTTTGAATTACGGGAGGCTTTGAATTGCTTAGAGTTGGCGGCGTGTACCCGAAATCAAATTTGAGAAACACTAAAAGCTTCCACTCTTCTTCGTAACCCGTCGTATCGACCCCCTCCGTCAGGCGCATTCCGACATACCGATAAAGATCCGTATCCCCCGCGGCAAACCCCTCCGGATCCTGACTCACGAACCTTCCCACCACTGAATCATAATACCGTGCGTGATCGTAGTAAAGTCCCGTCGTCGAGTCATATTCCATCCCGGCGAACAAGAACCGGTCGGCGTAGGTAGAATTCGTTTGGGTGACGATGTTCCCGAAGCTGTCGTAGGTAACGTGATCGAGCACCGATCCGCCGGTCGCACTCGTGCTGTAGTAGTACGTCGTTCCCGCGGTCCCATCGAAGGTCAACTGGGCCGATACCTGCGACGGGTGTCGAGGCTGGGGCTCAGGGCGTGTTCGGACACAATGATCGGCATGCATTCGCCGCGAGCGAATCATAATTGAGTGCAAGAGTACATTGGGGTTATAGCTGGGCATATCGATCGACGTCTCCAGGGTGCCGGTGTCTTCGACGACCGAGACATTCTGGCTGGCGAACGCCGGTGCACTCGCCTGGAGCAAGCCGGGATCAAGCGTGGAATTGTTCCAGGTGGTGCCACCGGTCGCCGTGCCCGTGCCGGCCGGCACCCAGAAGGTGTAGGTCTGGCTGACCCTGGTTCACACTCGGATCGGGATGTGGCTGACAAACGCTCCAAACCAAGTGCGTCTGAGACTTCATAAGTTGCGCTGATCAAGAGGCTAGTTCCGACGGCCGAAGTGGCCGTGCCAGGTCGTTTTCGAGCTCGAACTGTGCAGCCCGGCTGCGGGGGGAACCCTCACATCTCGACGGGCCAATCGTTGCCGAGCGACTCGCGCTGAAGGTCGGTCAACTGATGGATGCCCTGTTCCGCCAGTTCAGAGCGCGTCGAGCTGGCCCGCGAGAAGGTTCCGCCTTCTCCTGTTCCCTGCACTTCGACCAGCCACCGCCCCCGAGCCGGACGACGTTGATGTCGACCTCGGCGGTCGAGTCTTCGCGTAGTCGAGGTCGAGGACCGGCTCGCCGGCGACGATGCCCGCGCTGACGGCCGCCATGCTATCGCGAAGGATCGCGCGGCAGAGCTTCGGCGCCGAACCGGCCTCGGACCGCGTCGGCGACGGCGATGAATGCGGCGGTGATCGCGGCGGTCCGCGTGCCGCCGTCGGCGTTGAGCACGTCGGCGTCGATGTGGATCGTCCACGGGCCGAGCGCCTTGCGGTCGACGACGGCCCGCAGGCTCCGGCCGATCAGCCGCTGGATCTCGGTGGCCCGGCCGTCGGTCCCGCGCCGGATCCGGGACGGCGTGCTGCCGGGCAGCATGGCGTACTCGGCCGTCAGC
Source organism: uncultured Isosphaeraceae bacterium (assembly GCA_963850935.1). Classification (GTDB taxonomy): domain Bacteria; phylum Planctomycetota; class Planctomycetia; order Isosphaerales; family Isosphaeraceae; genus CAWFRS01. The sequence continues at coordinate 2,013 of CAWKNT010000005.1, read as the reverse complement.
CAGCCGATCGATTTGCCCTCGAGGAACGGCGGCACCGTGTCCGAGATGCTCGCCGTCACCAGCACCGCCGTCTCGCCGGAGCGATACAGCACGCTGCCAGGACTGTTTCGGACGAATCCCCGCTCGATCGTGACGGGGCGAAGCTGGTCGTTCGTGCGGCTGTCGATCGGGTCATGCGAGCTTCGATCCTTCGCGTTCGCTGCGATTACAGTTCGGAGACGCAGCCGGCCCGACCCTATGCCGAGCCTGCGGGCTCGTCACCCGAGCAGCCAGACCAAGAGCGCCATCTGGAAATGGAGCCGGTTGGCGGCCTGGGGAATGACCTGGCTGCGCGGGCCGTCGAGCACCTCGGAGGTCACCTCCTCGCCGCGGTGGGCGGGCAGGCAATGGAGGAAGATCGCGTCGGCTTGGCCTGCGCCAGCAGGTCGCGATTGACCTGGTAGGGAGCGAAGACGCTCGCGGCGCGCTTCGGCCTCGTGCTCCTGGCCCATGCTCGCCCAGACGTCGGTGTAGACCACGTCGGCGCCTTCGACGGCCTTCTGGGGTCGTGCTCGACCACCAGGGGAACGCCGGGAAACCTGGCCGCGAACCGCGCGGGGAAATCGGCCGGGAACTCGTAGCCCGGCGGTGCGGCCAGCACGAAGTCGACGCCGAGCAGGGCCGAGGCCGCCGCCAGCGACCGGGCGACGTTGTTGCCGTCGCCGACGAACACCAGCTTCTGCCCGCTCAACGGCCCGCGCAGCTCCTCGATCGTCATGAAATCGGCCATGGCCTGGCAGGGGTGCGAGGCGTCGGACAGGGCGTTGATGATCGGGATCGTCGCGGACCGTGCCAGCTCCTCGATCGTCGCGTGCGAAAAGGTCCGGACGGCCAAGGCGTCGATGTACTGGCTGATCACCCGGGCGAAGTCGACCACGCTCTCGCGGACGCCCAGGCCGACGTCCTTGCCGTTCAGGAAGATCGCGTTGCCGCCGAGCCGGGCGATCGCCGCCTCGAAGCTGACCCGGGTCCGGAGCGATGGCTTCTCGAAGATCAGCCCCAGCGTCCGGCCCGACGAGATCGCGGGCGCCGGCCCGCCTGCTCGTCGCGCTTGATCGCGATCGACCGGTCGATCAGCCGGCGGCCTCGGCCGCCGTGATTTCGAAGAGATCGATGAAATGGCGGGGCATGCCCGAGGTCCGTTTCATACGCTGCCTGCCGCAATACGTCGGCCAGGATGGCGCAGCCCTCGTCGATCTGCTCGTCGCGCGATGGTCAAGGCCGGCAGGAGCCGGACGACGTGGCCGTGGGTGGCGTTGATCAGGAGCCGCCGCTCCATGCACTCGGCGACGATCTCCGTGGCGTCGATCGTCAGGTCCAGGCCGATCATGGTCCCCATGATGCGGATCTCGCGGATCAGGCCGGGCAGCTCGCCGCGAAGCTTCGAATTGCTCGCGGAACCGCTCGCCGATGGCGGCCCGCGCTCGAGGAGGCCGTCGGCCTCGATGGTCTCGATGGCCGCCAGGCCCGCCCGGCAGGCGATCGGGTTGCCGCCGAAGGTCCAGGCGTGCATCCCCGGCTTGAGCACCGCGGCGACCGCACGGCCGGGCCATCATCACGCCCGCCGCGATGCCGCCGGCCAGCGCCTTGGCGCAGGTCAGGATGTCGGGCACGACGCCACGATGCTGGTACGCGAACCACTCGCCCGTCCGCCCCATGCCGGTCTGGACCTCGTCGAGGATCAGGAGCACCCCGCGCTGGTCGCAGAGCTGCCGCAATCCCTGCGAGGTATCCGGGAGCCGGGATATTGATCCCCCCTTCTCCCTGGATCGGCTCGACCATGACCGCGGCGGTCTGGTCGTCGAGCACCGCGGCGACCGCCTCGAGATCGTTATACGGAACATAGAAAAAGCCAGGAACCATCGGCTCGAATCCGACGTGGTACTTCGGCTGGGCCGTCGCAGACAGCGCGGTGTCCGCCCGTGGAATCCGCCTTCCATGGTGACGATCTTGGTGCGTCCGTTGGGATGACCA
>CAWKNT010000004.1:0-225168 GCA_963850935.1 uncultured Isosphaeraceae bacterium | reverse complement strand
TCCAGGGGGTCATAGAAGACCTATCCAGGGGGTCAGAGACGAATGGCGCCCGGATAACCCGCAAGTCTCGACCAAACAAGCAGTTGGGGCGTGAGCATTCTCGCATAAGTGAGTAACCCCCTTGCGTGGTAGCTTGGTGGTGCCTTAACCCAATTCGCCACCAATCCGCCACGACAAGGAGGTCACCGTGGTTCATTCAACGTCCCGTCCGGCGGGCGTCCAAGCCCAGGTGCGGGAATGGTGCGAGGAAACAGTGAGACGCAGTCAGATTAGCCAGGGCAGGAATGAAACGCGGACAGTTACGATGCGTCGTAATCGCGAGACGAAATTCCGAGGGTCATTTGCGTCGGTGGGCACGAACGTGCCGGCAGTCTCTGAAACTGGAGAAGGTGTTACAGGTGTTTCTCAACCCGTGGGTGAGACAACATTGCAACGCGACGACGAATCGTTCTCATTCGTGGCGTGCGTTTCCGACATGGCATTGCTCGAAGCGAATCTGCTCGCCTCGCCCTGTCTCGACGCCGGCTCGCCGAACGAAGTGATCGTTGTGAAGGGCTGCCCAGCCGCGGCGAATGACTTGAAACTGGCTTTCGAGAGGGCCCGGCGGGAGTGGATTGCGTGTGTCCATCAAGACGTGTTTTTGCCACGCGGACGGGATCAGCTCGTGACGGACCAGCTCAAAGAGGCCGAGCGACGGTTCGGGCCGATCGGGGTCGCGGGCGTTTACGGGGTCGGCGCGGCGATCACGACGGACGAACCAGGCCAGCCACTCGGCGCCGAACGGATCGGTTGGGTGAACGACCGCGGTCGCGTTCTCCGCGATGGGCCCGAGCTCCCCGTGCGCGTGGCGACGCTCGACGAGATCGTGCTGGTCATTCGTCGAAATTCGGGCCTGCGGTTCGATCCGGAGCTTGGCTTTTATCTTTATGGAGCCGACATCTGCCTCCAGGCGGCGAACAAGGGCTGGCCGTGGTGGCATTGGCCGCACCGTGCCATCACAATTCGCGTAGCATCGGATTGCCGGAGGGGTTTTGGCCAGTGCCGAGGTTTTCGCCCGCAAATGCAGCCACCGGTTGCCGGTGGCCACATCGTGCGTCATCATCGATAAAGGAGGTGAAGTTTACCTGTTGGGAAACGCGACGGATCGGACAGGTTCGGTTGCTCTCGCAGAGCAGTGCCTTCGTCGAGCGGCGCCGCCTGCCCCGCACAAAAGTGCGACGGCCCGGTTAGCAGATAGGGTCGGCCCCCGAGGCTCGAGCGGCTTCGTTCCGTCCGAACCGTAGTATCGAAATCGGGAATACGCCCGAGGCTTGTAGAGGGCCTTCGCCCCGCCCGGATCGGGATATCAAATCGGGCTGACGCCCGAGGCTAGAGGGCCTTCGCCCCGTTCTAACAGCGATATTGAAATCGGGCTGACGCCCGAGGCTAGAGGGCCTTCGCCCCGTTCTAACCACGAACTTACATGCATGGTCACGTATGCGCCTGTGGTCACACGGGTTGTGTCGCGCGGTGCACGCTCGAAGTGACCACGGGTCGTGAGACCGTGGTCCGGACTGGGTCACCCCAAACCTCGCACGTAAGTGCGATCGATCCGACCTGATCTACCCGACGTCCGATGCTCTCGATAGCCTACATCCAGCGGGCAATGTCCCATCGCCCTTGGAATTCGTCTTTCTCTGTGCCGCGATTCTGAATTCTTCCGTGTCATTCGGCGCTTTCGGTGGTTAAATCTCCCCGTCGGCCTCCGTTGTGAGTTTCAGCCATGAGCCGCAATGCAGTCGGTGGACTCGCGTCTATTGTGATCCCGTGTTGGAACCACCTTGAGTTTACGCAGCAGTGCATCGCGTGCTGTTCGCCACACCCGATCGCCCTGGGAGTTGGTCGTTGTCGATAATGGCTCGACCGACGGCACGGGCGCCTATCTATGCGGCGTGCAGGATGCGGCCGCCGTGCCGGTAACTGTAATTTCCAATCACGAGAATCGCGGTTTTCCCGCCGCCATCAACCAGGGTTTGCAACCGGCACGCGGCGAATACCTCCTGGTGCTCAATAATGACGTGGTCGTAACCGATCGCCCCGCGCACCAGATGATGAGAAACTCCCAAGCGGCGATCCAGACATGTATCGACGGGCTCAAGCTCGACCCGCAAGACGCTGATCTATGGTTTCGCAAAGGGGTCGTGCATCGGCACCGGGGAGAATCGGCCGATGCCGAAAACGCGTGGCGGCGGATCCTGGGACTAAAACGCCCGAACAAATTTTGCAGCGTGGATCAAGGCATCTACGGCCATCTGACCAGGCGCAATCTGGCCGTGCTGGCGGCAGAGCGCGGCGATCGCGGCGAAGAAGAGCGGCTGTGGCGTGCGGTCCTGGCCGAATGCCCCGCTGACGGCGAGGCGCTGGCGAAGGTCAATGCAACAGCGCGAAAGGATCACAAACAGGATTAGGAGCAGGAGCAGGATCAAGACTAGGACGAGGATTAAGAGCCGGACCTGCTTAAGATTGAGATCCGGACGAAAAGTGCGCGGCGGGATAGGCGAATATTTCCAAAATAAAATTTTGGAAATATTCTTAAGCCCAGTCGGTTTCTACACACGCGACGAGGATTCGAGCGCTGGGGCATGGGTGCATTAACGAAATCCGCAAATCCCGGTATATTATATATAGGTATGATAGGGAAACTGCGCCGTTGATTTTCCAACAATGGCCATGTTGATGTGGCTACCTTAAATGTGCGGACGAACGCAGACCTGGCCAAACTCCCTTCGCCAATTCACCCACAGGTTCGCCCGTTAGCGAACTCGTTTTCCATTGCATCGCACGGGGCGAGGCGGCCAGAGACTTTCCCAAATACTGCCATCTACTGCCATTTTGGAGCCGCAAGACCGCTAACCCGGATTATTCAAAGTTCGTCCAACAAATAGACCTCGGTTGACGTATAAGGTGTTGATACAAGTCACTTTACACGCCAGTACCGAGGTCTTCTATGAGTTTACAGTCTGTTCCGCAGTTGTCACTTGATTTCTTTCCGTCTCGGCCGGTTCACATCGAGATTTCTAACGCACCTCTCTCAACCGACGCCGGGCTGTTGCCGATCCGCCAGTTTGATGGTCAGGTCCGGCTCACCGAGCAGTTCGCCGCCGCGATCGAGGACAAGCGGGACCCCCTCTTCACTCGGCAGCCGTTGCTCGACATGGTTCGGCAACGGATCTTCGGTATCCTCGCCGACTACGAGGACCAGAACGATCACGATACTCTGCGTTCGGACCCGATCTTCAAACTGATTGCAGATCGCCTACCCGATGATCCTGACTTGGCCAGTCAACCCACGCTCTCGCGATTTGAGAATGCTGTCTCGATCCCCGACTTGTGGCGTCTGAGGGACGTCTTCGTCGACCTGTTCATTCAATCGTTTGAGACTCCGCCGGGCCACATCACTCTCGATCTCGATGCCTTCGACGATCCCGCGCATGGCGATCAGCAATTGATCATGTTTCACGGATACTATGAGCAGTATCAATATCTGCCGATTGTTGTTACGTGCGCCGAGAACGACATGACGGTGATGATTGGCCTGCGGCATGGCACCTGCTCGGCGACTCTCGGGGTCGACAACGACCTTCGGTATCTGGTGGGGCGGTTGCGTGCCGTCTGGCCCGACGTGCACATCCACGTGCGGGCTGACAGCGGCTTCGCTGCGCCTTTGATGTATGACGTCTGTGCGGAACTGCGGCTGTCCTACACCTTTGGCATCGGCATGAATTCGCGACTCCGCGACCTCAGCGATGAGCTGCTCAAACAGGCAATGAAGGACTTTGAGCAGACCAAGAAACCACAGCGGCTCTTCCTGGCGGACCGCTATCAGGCTAAGACCTGGAAGGTAGCGCAGCCGATCGTTATCAAGGTTGAAGTACACGCCCAGGGAACCAACCGTCGGGCCGTAGTTACGAACCGCCCGGGATGGGAAGTCATGCCGTCGGCGATTTACGACGAGTACGCCGAGCGGGGCGAGAGCGAGAACCGAAACAAGGAACTGAAGCGGGAATTACAAGCCGACCGCCTCAGCGACCATCGGTTTATGGCAAACTATTTTCGATTATATCTTCATGCAGCTGCACTAAATTTGCTGGTGCGGCTCCGGCGTGCTGTCGTCTTGTCGCCTCCGACAACCACCGAACTGGGACTGCCGGCCGAGTTGCCTACCGCGGCGATCGACGTACCGCACCGTAAACGATTCTTCAATCGACGTCGCGTGCGCGATCCTCTCGGGGAAGGATTCGCCTGTACCTGGAGGACTCGCCTGATCAAAGTCGCCGCCGAAGTGATCACCCGCGCCCGGCGTGTGATCGTGCGGCTTTCAGCGAGCTGGCCGCACCTGGACCACCTACTAAAGGTAAGTCAGGTCGTGACCAGGCTGATACATGCCCCGCCGCCAGCGTAAAATCGGCGTACGGCTAGCGGAATAGGCAGGACAACTACGGGCCTTTCACGATACGGGTAGGGGGTGGTGCGCGCCTTGCCGGCGCTTGCACGCCCGGACTCGCCACTCAAGACCCAGATCTCTAATTGCATGAATGGGTGCGAATAATCCGGGCTAAGCCCGATGCAACCTTCATATTCCTCTTCGAGCCTTGGTGTGCGATTTGGTGCCAACTAGTGCCGCTCGTTGACGTAACTTTGTCGGCTTGGCGTTGGAACATGATCGTCAGGCGGCGTGCTCACAGTCCGGACTGCAATGCGGGCAACGTCGGACTACGGGTCGCCTTCACGAACCTCAGATCCGCCGTCGGACGCGTTTCCCTTGGGCCACAGGTCACCGGACTCCATCGCCGCGCCCCAAACCCGTGGTTCGGAATGTTGTAATGGCGCCAATGTTGTCAAACCGGTCTGGGCAGAAGCGCCAGCATTTGCTATCGTCCGCAACGATCATTGCCGGCGCTTCGTCATGATGCGCTCAATAATCCATCTCTTCCGGCAAACAAATCGAATACGAGTTCACGCAGGAACTCACTGTCCATTCAGGAGTTCCGCTTACGCGTCTTCATGGCCCGGTCTGGGCCATCGCTGATCCGACAGGAGAGGGATCGCCCATGAAATCGCCGATTGCCGCACTGGCTCTCTGTCAGCTCGCTGGCAGCCAGCCCCGCCTGGGGCTCAAGCTCAAGCTCACACATCTGGCGTTCGGCAGCCAACCCAGCCGCGGTCGCCGATCACTGACGCGGGACGCGCGCACGGCCGAAAATCGGGTCGTCAACGCGGGCTCGAGGACGCCCGGACTTGACCCCGGCGAACGATCTCAAACCGCCGACGCTGGACGTTGCCCTCACGAGCCGATCGAGCCTTATCTGCTCAGCAAGGAAAATGGTCCGTTCATGGTGCTCGCCAGGATTTTTCGAGGCCCTGACGCCGAGCGCATGGCCCTGGCGCTGGTCAAGGAGCTGCGCAACGACTACAAATTGCCTGCTTACATTCTCCGAACCAAAGATTTCCCGGGCAAAAGTTTGATACGCGGCACGCCACCGACTGTACCAAGCAACGTGATGGCTCCCGACGTCAAGATGCCCGAGAAGATCCGCACTTTTGACGAGGCCGCCGTTCTGGTCGGCAATGAAAAGACCATGGCGGATTCCGAAAAGCTCTGGCGTGAGGTGAAGAAGATCAAGCCCAAGTGCCTGAAGGGAATGTCGTCTCCGTTTCTCTGGCGACAGGGACTGAGCTCGGCCCTCCGCACCACCAATCCCTATGTGCCGGCCCAGCTCCTGTATCCCGCGTACCAAGACCGGCTGATGGTTCAGATGAACTCGGGGCTGCGGAGCATCGTCAACTGCCCGGGCCATTACAGTCTTCAAATTGCCGAATTCTCCGGTCGGTCCGACGTTTCAGTTGAACCCGCCATGCAGCCGGCTCGGCATTTTGCCCAATCTGAAGGAAAGCCCGCTCCGCACGGCCCACGACGACGCGGAACGAATGGCCGAAAAGCTGGCCAAGGACGCCGAATTCCAGCGGTTGGGACAGCCGATTTATGTCCTCCACGACCGGACGTCCAGCCGGGTTTTCGTCGGTTCGTTCGACTCCGCGCAAGATCCCCGGGCCGGCGAGCTTCGCGAGCGGCTTTTGCGGATGGCCGTGCCGCTCGCTGGACAAATCGAGCCAAGGACGCGGCAAGAACGCCCTCGACACGATGATCGTGCCGGCTCTGGCCTTGACCGATGTCACCGATCTCAAGCAGAAGATCCGCAATTGAGCTCGATGAGGCCCGGCGCCACCGCCGGGCCCTTCACGAGTTATCCGGTTCCCACCTAGTGCCTCGTCTCGCGAAAAGTGATGAGTTGCTCTTGCAGGCAACTTATCACGATTCAAACGTACACGACGGCTGTCACACGTCTTTTGATAAGTTGGGCTCGGGCGGATTTCCATGGTCATCGGGATACTCGAACACCGGGTAGAGCTTCTCCAGCTTGATCCGGGCATCCTCTGTTGTGAACCGCCACCGCACTTTGGCCTCCGCCCGATTGCGATGGCTCTCCCAAGCTCCGACTTCGTGCCGCAACACTGCTACCTCGTCGATCCGGCGGTCAAGGCATTGACCAGAAAGAACACTCAGTTCGGTCTCCGCCATATTCAACCAGCTGCCGTGCTTGGGCGTATAGTGAACCTCCAACCGCTCCCACAATCGCCTCGCTTCCGCGGCGGGAAAGGCTTCGTACAATGCCCCGCCGGTATGCGTATTCAGATTGTCACAGACCAGCACCAGACGCTCCACCTGTGGATAGTTCTCGTCCAGCAGTTGCTTGACGCACCACGCCCACTCCACCTTGCGGCGTTGTGGCGTAATCCACACTGGCGCCAGCCACGCAGAGGCTCGAGGAACATGAACAGGTCCGCCACCCCTTTACGCTCGTACTCATAGTCTACGCGACGTGGCTGACCCGGTTTCGCGTCCTGTCGGATTCCGAGTCTCCGCGATCAGTTGCTTGCTCGTCTCGTCCATGCAGACGACGGGTCGAAGCGGATCGTAAGGACGTTTGTAGACCTCGAGGACGTCCTCCATCTTCCAGACGAACTCAGCATTGGCGTTGGGCGGGATGCACCACATCTTAACCAGCCACGGCTTCAACTCGTTTTTTTGAGAGTCCGACGGATCGTCTCATGCGAGACGCTCCCGACTTGGCCGAGCTCGACCAATTTGTCCGCAAGGAGACGCAAAGTCCACCGGCACCGACCTGCCGGCGGGCTTCCACACGCCAGGGCGATCAGGTGGGCCTCCTGCTCACCGTCGAGCATTCGCGGACGACGCGGTACGGGACGACGGACGAGGGCACCATCAAGGCCACCCTCGACGAATGAGCGGCGAACTCGGTGGACCGTGATCAATCCGAGATCCAGAGCCTCGCTGATATGCTCGTCTGACCATGCCGGACCAAGGCTACTACAGTCGGCCTTCAGCAGAATTCGTGCCCGAGTCAACTTACGTGCGGCGGTTTTGCCTTTGGCGATGATCGCTTCCAACTGGCCGCGTTCCTCGACCGACAATCGTACGATGAACCTCTTGTTCATGGTTGGACTCCGTCCCACAATCCTGGTAAAACCACCAGTAGTGGACGGAAGTCGCCGGAACTTATCAATACCAGGTTGACAAGGCACTAGAATGGCACACGCGAATTCGGTTTTGTTCCGCGAGGGCAATCGCAATCTGTCGCCGAGCCTCTTGCCCGATGCTGGCCCGTGTGACATCGTTCGCAATTTCAGTCTATGGCTGCATCCGGCACTTCAAGTCATCCGATCGTGCTGGTGCTGGGCTCTCGCAACCGCAAGAAATGCCGGGAGATGGCGGAGCTGATCGCCCCGCCTGGGAGCCGAGCCGGCTCCTCGAGCGGCTCGACATCCGCTCGGTCGACGACTTTCGCCGCAGTGCGCCCGAGGTCGTCGAAGATGCCGACACGTTCGCCGGCAACGCCCGCAAGAAAGCCTCGGAGCTGGCCCGGCACTCTCGGTCACTGGGTCTCGCCGACGATTCGGGCCTGACGGTCGACGCCCTGGGCGGTGCGCCCGGCGTCTTTTCGGCGACGTACGCCGGCGAGCCCACGCGATGACGAGGCCAACAATCGCAAGGTGCTGGAGGCGCTCGTCGGCAACACCCGATGACCGCCGCGGCGCGGCGTTTCGCTGCGCCCTGGCGCTGGCCGACCCGTCGGGAGACGATCCGGCTCGAAGCCGAGGGTGCCTGCCGCGGGCGATTGACCCGCGAGCCCGCGGACCGGCCGGGTTCGGCTATGATCCCCTGTTCCTGATCCCCGAATACCACAAGACCTTCGGCGAGCTGAGCCCGCTCGTCAAGCATCAGCTCAGCCATCGCGCCCGGGCGTTCGCCAGTTTCGCCGCGGGTCTGGAACGCATGATCGCGCAAGGCGACCTTGATTCAGCGAGCTAAACCGGCTCATCGGCAAACAGAAACGCCCCCGGAGGTTGCACCCCGGGGCGTTTCGTATCTGTCGGTCAGACACTTTCGAGCGATCTGCGCGGCCGGCGAAGCCGCCAGGTCGCCCGAGCATGGTTCAGTGGAAGAGGCCGAACTTGCGGTGCCCACGATCGGGTAATTGCTGTCGCACGGATCGCACGGCGGCACCGACGTCAAGCGGCAGCGACTGGCCCGAGGCCATCACGCTCTGCGCCGACGGCAGGACCACCGGCGGGCAGTGGACGACCACGGGCACCTTCACGCAGACCTCGACCGGCACCTGCCGGCAGACCGCCCGCGGCACGCAGACCGTCTTGTAGTCGGTCACCTGGCGCGGGACGCGTCACCGGGCAGCAGACGTCCTTGGTGTCGGCGACCTGGCGGCAGGTGGTGTACGGCACCTTGCGAACGCACTGGATCGTCTGCATCTCGCAGACCGTGTCGTTCACGATCTTGACGCACGGCTCGGTCACCGTTTCGCAGATCGTCTGGCAGACCTTCTTGACGCACGGCTCGACGACCGTGCGGCAGGTGGTCACCGGCACCTGCTTGTGCAGACCTGGCTCACCATGCGGCAGGTGGTCACCGGCACCTGCTTGTAGCAGGTCTCGCTGACCATGCGGCAGGTGGTCACCGGCACGCGCTTCGAGCAGGTCTGCGGCACCATCCGCGTGACCGTGCAGGGCACCTGCTTGCACTGCGTCTCGCGAACCGTCCGCGTGACCGTGTACGGCACCTGCTTCGTGTGCTGCTCGGGCACGTACTCGGTGACCGTGTACGGGTCTTGCCGGTACTCGGTCTTCGGGCACATCTTGGTGACCGTGACCGGCACGCGCCGCATGACCGTGCGAGCCTGCGTGGTGCAGACGGTGTAGGCAACCGTCTTGTAGCACGTTTCCTGAACGGTCCGGCAGGTCGTCACCGGCACTTGCTTCACGCGCTCTTGCGTCACGTATTCGCAGACGGTCACCGGCACCTGCTTGACGCAGGTCTCGCTCACCATCCGGCAGGTCGTCACCGGGACCTGCTTGACGCATTCCTCGGCGACCAACTGGCAGGTGGTGACCGGAACTTGCTCGCAGACCGTGTACGGGACCTTCTTGCAGACCGTGTACGGGACCTGCTTCTTGACGACCTGCGATTCGTAGACCGTGCAGCAGACGTTCTCGGTCACGGTGCGCGGGCAGCAGACCGTCTTTTCGCACCAGGTTCCGGGGCACTGGACCAGGCAGCCGTTGATGCAGACCGTCTTGCCGGGCACATAATACGCGCTGGACGACGGCTTCGTTGTAGGTGCGGCAGACGGGCTTCATGACCGTCTTGGGCACGCAGACCGTCTCGCACGTCTCGCGGCAGGCCGTCTCGCTGACCGTCTGATAGCACGTCTTCGAGACCGTCTTGTACGTGGTCGTCTGGACGGGCTTGCAGACCGTGTAGCGGCATTCCTGCAGGTGGTCTCACGCACCGGCCTGCAGACCGTGTACGTGGTCGACCGCATCTCGGTGCGCTTGACCGGAACCTGAACCGTGTAGCGGCATTCCTGCAGGTGAGTCTCGCGGATCTGCCGGCAGACCGTGTACGGCACTTGCTTGTAGGCGCACTGCCGCACCGGCACCATCTCGGTGGCGGGCTGGCACTGCATGACGGTCTGCTGCACCGGCACCTGCACCGTGTAGGGCACGCAGCGGTATCGCACCGATTGCACCGGCCGGCAGACCGTGTAGGCGCACGTCTTGTAGCAGGTCTCCTGGATCGGCCGGCAGACGGTGTAGCTGACCGTCTTGAAATACGGTCTCCTGGACGGGCCGGCAGACCGTGTAGGCGACGTCCTTGTACGTCACCTCGCGCACCGGGCGGCTCACGTTGTAGGCGACACGTCTTGAACGACGTTTCCCTGACCGGGTGAGAGACGGTGTACGACTGGGTCTCGAAGTGCGTTTCCCGCACCGGCCGCGTGACCGTGTAGGTGACGTCCTTCCAGACCGTCCGGGTCACCGGCCGCTGAACCGTGTAATGGACCTCGCGCGGGACCGTGCGATAGACTGGGCTTCTGGATCGTGTACGGCTCGTCGCGAACCTGCTGTTCGACGACGTTCCGGACCGTTGTGACGGTCCGGGGCTGCATGACCGTCTCGTAGACGGTCCGCACCACCGGGACCTGCTGCTGGTCGTAAACGGTCTCCGTACGTTCTGGAGCACCGTCTGACGCTGGAGTTGATATTGGGTGTGCCCGCAACATTCCTGGGGCACGGGACAGATTCGATACGATGCACCACCCGCGTAGCTCGCTCCCTGCGCCGGGTGCGCGGTCACGCTCAGCCCGAATCCCAGGGCGAGAAGCGCGACCGACGGCAGTTTTCTCAACATCGGACGCTCCACATAACACTCCGACCTATCTTCGGTGCACATCGGTATCCCGAGCCCAAAGGCTCCGCCTTCGCCTCGGGACCGCCAACTCAGTCTTTAACTTCGTCTGAATCGCGAGCATTCGCTTCAAGAAGTTTCTCTAAATTTCCCAGTAGTCCGATTTTCCCAAACCGTAATGTTTGCCTAGATGTTACGTCACTCACTTAGAGGTCCCGCATTATCAGAAGATCCGGTGAACCGGCCGGATTCGATAGGGCGAGATTCTTCGTCAAGGTTTCGCGGATCGGCAGGGTCGAAGACTGGAGCAAGCGTGGCGTCACAGCGACGGGCAAGTAGGCGACGCCGCTCCACGCCTCGCCAGTGAATTCTGTGACTGTTGAGCTGAAAGCGGTCTCTCGACCGGCCTATGAAAAGCTGGCAGTCGACGTCGAGGACTTCGTCGGTTGGCGATGAGGGCGTGAGGGCGTTCCGATGTTGGCCTTGCCGACTTCGACGAGCTTTTCAAACGTCGCGTGAGTCAGCCAGCGGAGTCGATTGGACAGAGTCTTGCGGAACAAGAGCAAACGGGCACGTGGCTCGGTGGCATTGGTGGCGGAATGGGGATAGGTCGGCGACCCGAAGCCCATGTCCACTCGGCGGATTGAGGTATTGCGGATCAGTTCTTCCATCGCCACATAGACCGCCGTCGAACCGGGAGAGAATCGGTCGAGGCTGCGATCTCTTGGAATCGATTCCATGTAGTAGACGCCCTGGTATTTCAGGCCCAATAGAGCCGCGCATGGGCGGCCGCCGCCTACCAGCACATAGATCAAGAGCAGTCCCTGAGCCGCGAGACTCTCGGCTTCGCGGCAATCGATGGTTAGCGCTCTTGACTGGCCCCAGCACCTTAGTCCTGCAAACTCGCCCTTCGGCGCGATCGTGTTGAAAAGTTCGCCGATCTGGTGCGGAGAATCGATGGTGCGTAGCTCCAACTGGCCGCCCAAGTGGTCTCGGAGAATCCTTGTCTGCCGTTTCATGTTGTATCTTCGCTTGGCGCTGAAGTTCGCGAAGTAAGCCTCAACCGTCGCCGGCAAGGGGATGATGTGGCACATACGCACGCCATGCATCACATAAGAGACGAAATTCCCATTGAGGAATTTCGACTCGCGCACGTAGTTCCAGAGAAAACTACTCGTCGGGACGCTTGCCATGGAAATGGCCTGGCAGCCGGAGAATTCTTGGTAAAGCGTGGCGAAGAGCAAATCATGCGCAACGCCGTAAGCGTCCGAGATAACCATCCTTGTCAGGTCTGGTAGCCTGCGAAGCGGACTACTTCGTCCCATTCCAGGAGTCTACCCGATGGCAAGGCGCCCCGACCCTCAGCTCCACGATGTTTGGCGCGATCGCGTTCGCCGCCAGCAGACGAGCGGCTTGACAATCGAGCGGTTCTGCGCCCAGGAACGGATCGCCCGCTCCAAGTTCCATGCTTGGAAGCGACGTTTCCGGCTCATGGATTCTCGAGATCAGTGCCCAGCGTTACCCGCCCCATCAGCTTTCCTGCCCGTGACCGTACGCCTCGACGAGCGAACTCGCGACGAACCGCTGCCGATCGAGGCCGACCTTCCCAACGGAGTCCGCCTGCGGATCCCAACGGATAACCCCCGTTTGGCCTGCCGACTGGTCCGCTCGATCGCCGCAGCCAGGACCGATTCCGGAGGCTCCAGATGATCAGCCTCCCTCATCCTGTCCGCGTGTTCCTTCACGCTCCGGCTACTGATCTGCGCAAAGGCTTCGACGCCCTTTCCGGGTTGGTGACCACCGCCTTTGGCCAGGATCCACTCTCCGGCCACTTATTCTTGTTTGTGAATCGGCGTCGGGACCGACTCAAGATCCTCTATTGGGATCGTGACGGTCTGGCCATCTGGTACAAACGTCTCGAGACCCCGGGCACGTTCCAGCTCCCAGCGGTTCCCCATGACGCCAGATCGATCGAAATGACGGCGACCCAATTGTCGCTGATTCTCTCGGGCATCGATTTGCGTTCCGCCCGGCAACGCAGACGCTATCAGCGGCCGACCCAAGAAACTCAAAAATCGATCGCTTCCCCCTTGTAGTATCGTATAAGTGCGCTATAATTCGGCCATGAATACCTCCGAGTCATGGCCGACCGATCCACGTGAGTGTCACGACCTGTTGAACAGGTTCGCTCAGCATGTCGAGGACCTCCAGGCTGCGCTCGACCAAGCCGCGCAGATTCATGATCAAGCCGCCCAAGAACACCAACAAGTCGTCGATGACTTGCGTCGGCAAATCGAGCTGCTCCGCCGCTACGTCTTTGGTCCACGGCGGGAACGGCTGATCGAGGCGCCGGGCCAAGGACACCTCTTTGAGCTTGATGCGGACCCAAGCGCTATCCTGCCGCCCGAGCCCCCCGCCAGCGATCGCGGCACACCAGCACGGAAACGCAAGCCACGTAAGCCGGACTACGATCAACTGCCTCAAGTTCGCATCGAGCACGACCTGCCCGAGGCCGAGAAAATCTGCTCGCACTGCGGTGAACCCAAGGCATGTATCGGCCATGATGAGGCACGCGTCCTGGAGTTCATCCCGGCCCACTTTGAAATGCACGTCCACGTTTTGCCGAAGTATGCCTGCTCGCACTGCCGCGACGGTGTGGTCTCCCCCGAGACTCCCCCGCGTCCTGTAAGCGGCTGCATCGCGGGAGCCGGCCTTCTTGCTCAAGTGGTCGTCTCCAAATTCTCCGACCACTTGCCGCTGTATCGGTTCGAGGATATCTCGACTCGCCATGGTCTCTATTTGTCACGCAGCACGCTCTGCGATTGGGTTCGTAACGTCGCTGACTTGCTTCGGCCCCTCTACGAACTCGAGAAAGAACTGGTGCGGAAGGGACCGGTGATCTGGACCGATGACACACCGGTGACAGTGTTGGGGGGCGAAAAAGGGGGAAGCCACAAGGGGCGGTTCTGGGTCTATATCGGCCCTGCCGAGTTTCCCTATGATGTCTACGACTTCACTGAGAATCGCAAGCGTGACGGGCCCGCGGAGTTCCTGGCGAACTACGCCGGCTATCTGCAAGCGGACGCTTTCAGCGGGTATGACGGAATTTTCACAGGCTCCGACGGCCAAATTATTGAAGTGGCATGTTGGGCACATGCGCGGCGGAAGTTCTACGATGCGCGGTCATCGTCTCCGGCGGAAGCATCGCTGATTCTCGAGATGATCAGGCGACTGTACGACGTCGAGGACCGAGCCCGGCCGCTGGATGACGATGCGCGCCGCGGGCTGCGTCAAGCGGAGGCCGTGCCGATCTTGGACCGTCTTCGCGAGGAATTAGATCGGCTCTCGTCGCGGCTCTTGCCCAAATCGGCACTGGCGCAGGCGGTGACGTACGCATTGAACCAATGGCAGGCGCTGTGCCGGTACACGCAGGACGGTCGGCTGACGATCGACAACAACGTGTCGGAGCGTCGCCTGCGGGATCAGGCGATAGGCCGGAAGAACTGGCTGTTCTTGGGGAGCGACGAGGCGGGCCCTCGAGCGGCGGTGCTCTGCACGATCATCGCGGGGGCGAAGCGGCATCGGCTCGAGCCTTGGGCGTACTTGCGTGGCGTGATCCTTCAGCTCTCTGTGGACTCGAGTCGGGAGTTCCTCGAAAGCCTGCTGCCGGACCGTTGGGCGCTGGGGCATCCCGAACACGTGCTGAACCATCGAGTCGAGGAGTCGCGACAGAAGGCGCGGAGTCGGGATCAGCGTCGCGAGGCGCGACGACGACGACTGACCATATGAGACGACGCAATCTCGGATGATCGCTTTGAATCCTGACGTAGCCCACTGCGGCGCGGCGACCTTGGTCGTAGCGTGTCAGCAGGCGGGCGTTGCCCTGTGCATGCCCCTGGGAATCTCGGACGCTTACGCCCTAACGACTCGCCTTCCCACACGCCTGCGTACAAGTCGAGAATCGGCCCAGCCTTCTCGGCAAACCGCGGGTCCTTTGGAAAAAGCCAATGTTCATGCTGCCAAGGTTTGATCGCCGACTCGTGCAACATCCGCCACACAGTGCTACGGCTGACCTTTTTGCGCAGCATCGTTTGGGCGCGACGTACCAGGTCAGCAAGCGATTGCCGGCTCAGGGGCTCTTCCGTCTCTGCGATCATCTCGCACGCCATCGCTTGGATCAACGCTTGATCCAGAGGGGGAAAAAACGGGCTTGCGCCCGCGTCCGGCTTGGTCTTCGACGGAGAAAACACCGGCAGCCCAGCGACTTCGCCATCGCTGCACCTGTCGGGCAGACAAACCCACCTTCTTGGCCGCCTTGTCGTTTTTCATGTCGGGCTGCTCATGGAGCAGCAATGCCAACCGAAAGCGTTGCACGACTTGGACCGCCACCGTTCGGCGGCGGACCGTGTCCAGGGCCACTTGCACGAAATCTTCGGGGAAAGTACAAAGAGCGGGGCTTGGTCCTGGCATAGCGGCGTCCTTTCCGTGCCGGGATTTTTTGGGAGTTCATCTCCTTCTACAAAAAGTCCGCGGTAACCGCGACGTTATTTGTGAAACGGACCACTTAGCTCCCGCGATGGTGAGGTTTCGCTCGGAAAACAGCGCACCCCAAGATTTTGCCGAGCTCACGAGATGTGTGGCAAATCCGACAGGCCATGCGGAAACGTCAGCGCGCAATCTACCTACATTACCCATATACAATATACCGGCTTTTGCGAATTTCATTAATGAAGGGAAAGGGGACATCCCTAAATAAGGAAAGGGGACATCCCTAAATAATGACGAGGTTTGAGGTGGCTAGGTAGCTTTGTCCTTAGCGGCCGGTTTCACGCCTCTCGGTCGTCCCCGGGGACGAAGGCTATATTCTAGATTCAGAACGCTTGCCGTCTCGAGCGTCCATGCCGACGTCCCGAACGGACGGTCCCGGCGCACTGAATCCCGAATGTTCCCAAGCTCGATGTCGGCCGTGACCGCGTTGACGCCCTCCACCCACAGCGTCCCACGGGGCACGGTGCCCGGCTCGAGCCGCACCGGTGCTCGCGCAGGCGCCGAAAGCCAGCGCAGACTCGACCACGGCCATTCTTCGGCTCGCCCAACCAGCCCCGCTCGCAGAGGATTGCGCTCAATGTAGCGGAAGACAGAGAACAGGTGCTCATCTTCCTGGATGGAAAATGCTTTGAATCGACCCTGCCAGACGTGACCGCTGGATCGATAACGACCCAGGTAGCGACGCACCTGTGTGGTCATCAGCCACTGCATCCAGCGGCTCACCTGGCCGTCCTCGCGCGGCCAGAGCGCCAGGTGGAAGTGATTGGGCATCAGGCAATAGGCCAGGATGCGCATGGGGGTGCGAACACTCGACTCCGCCATCAGGTCGAGGAAAGCGTCGTAATCGTCGGCCCCGTGGAACACCGCCGCCCGCGCGTTCCCCCGGTTGAGGACGTGATAGGTGTAGCCTCCTGAGCAAGATCGAGCGGTTCGCGGCATGGCGCGGTCACAGGAGGTTAAGTGGAGGCAATCTCCCTATATTGTCCAAAGCTACGAATAAAATAGCAATGTCCCCTTTCCCGTCCCGAATAAAATAGCAATGTCCCCTTTCCCAAAGCTACGAATAAAATAGCAATGTCCCCTTTCCCAATGTCCCCTTTCCCAAAGCTACGAATAAAATAGCAATGTCCCCTTTCCCGAATAAAATAGCAATGTCCCCTTTCCCAATGTCCCCTTTCCCCTTTCCCGAATAAAATAGCAATGTTCCCTTTCCCCTTTCCTTTCCTTTCCCTTTCCCGGCTTGGTGTTTCTCAATTCATCATAACCCCCCCCTCCGGCTTGACTAACCCTTCATCCTACCAGAGCGGTGAACACTGATAGTGTACAGAACATGAAATTTCCGTGAAGGGGCCGCTGTTTTGCACGCGATTAAGTCTCAACGCCCAACCGGTTTTGCGACGAGCTTGGCGGTTTGAGTGCCCGCTCATCCCGTCTTGCCAGCCGTCCGTTATTGCTTGGATGAATAAAGAAGTGCGATGTGAACATGAGCGATTTCAGGACGTGGGCACCTCAGGGGCGCACTGGCTCAGGCCACGATCTGCGGAACCGGATACTTCGCGATTTCCTGATCGCGAGTGACGAGGCGAAACCCTTCATGCAGAGCCTGCGCAATGAGAATCCGGTCGAACGGGTCGCGGTGGTGATCGGGCAGTGCCAACACACCGAGTGCGTGCGCGATCGTGACTGGCAAGGGATTGAATCGGTTCGCATCGATCATCTCTTCGAGGTCGTCGGGCGCATCTAGTTTGGCGAGGGATTTCTTGATCGCGATTTCCCAGGCGACGGCCGCGCTCACGTAGATGCGGTTCCTTCCGTCCTCGATCGCCCTCTTCGCTTGCCGGGAGAGTTGGCCGGGATTTTCCAGCCACCAGAGCAGGACGTGGGTATCGAGTAGGAATGTCATGCGTCATCGATCCCAAAGGCCGCAGCCACGTCATCTGGTAATAGGTCGAAGTCCTCGGCGATGCGAACCCTTCCCTTCCATTGTCCTCCCTTGCGTGGTGATTCACTTTCCCGAACCGGCACAAGTCGCACCATCGGCTTGCCGGCACGCGCAATGATCACGTCCTCTAAAATCAGAACAGCGGCAGAGCTTGATCGCGCCTCCCAAGGATCGGCACAGGATCGACGTTGACCCAGCGGCGCAGTAGCGTGGCGTAGACATCGCGGAAATCGACCGCGAATTTCAGGTCGCCCTCGTCGAGGTTTGCCAGGTCGGGGGCAGAGCCGATCAACCCGCCGCGGACAGGCGCTCCGGCGAGGAAGACGGGACCAGCCGTCCCGTGGTCGGTCCCTTGCTGCGCGTTCTCTCGCACGCGCCGGCCGAACTCGGAGAACATCAGCACGACCACACGCTCCCCGAGACCCTGGCCGCGCAGATCGGCCAGGAACTGCGCGACGGCCGAGGAGACCGACCGCAGGAGCTCACGATGGGTGAATTTCTGGGCCGCGTGGGTATCGAACCCGTTCGTCGAGGTGTAGAAGACCCGCAGGGCGGGATCATGCTCGATCAAGACGCGAATCGTTGCCAATCGCTCTTCGAGCGAGCCGGACTCAGCCTTGGGTAGGTCGCGGGCGACGGCTTCGAGCTGGGCGGCGCGTGCGAAGGCGGCCTCGAGCCGGCGCTGAACTTCGCGGGCGAGCTCATCGGCCGGAGGAGTGGTGCGGCCTGAAGTCTTCAACGCGCCCGGTGGGATGCGGTAATCCGAGAGACTGGCGATCGAGGGAGTGAAGAACCTACGGGCGCGGACGGACAGCGGGATCGCCTCTCTGCCGATGTAGCAGGGACCGAGCGAGGGCTGGATGTCGGCAAGCCGGCCGAGCCAGCCGGCGTCTGGGACCGGACCCGCGTCGCCGGCATGCCAGATCTCCATCGCCCGGAAATGCGACCGGTTCGGGTTCGGATAGCCAACCCCCTGGACCACCGCCAGGTCGCCCGCCTCCCAGAGCTTGTGCAAGTCTTTCAACGAGGGATGCAGGCCGACGCGGTCGTTCAGCTTGAGCACGGTCTTCGGCTCGATCCGCAACGTGGGACGAGCCTTGGCATAAAGGTCATCGGCATACGGGACGACCGTGTTGAGGCCGTCGTTGCCGCCGCCCAGCTCGACCACGACCAGGACGGGTAACCCGGCTTTTGCCTCGGTGGCAGCGGCCGCGCGTTGCCAGAACAAGGGAGCCGGTGCGCCGAGGGCGAAAAGTCCAAAACCCGCACTTCGTGACAGGAATTGGCGACGGGTCCCCATGATGATGGTCCTCCAGAAAGGGGGCGTTCATCGAATCTAAGCCAATTGGGCTTCGGGCCGCGCGAGCACGTCGCCGGCGATCGCTCCGAACGACAGGGCCGCCCCCCTGGTGTCTGGAGCTTGAGGCGCGCCGACAATCAGGGTCACGAGGGCGTTGGCCCAGTCTTGCGGGCGCTCGAGGCCGTATTTCGTGGCCACGCGCTCGGCCGAAGCTTGATCGGACGTGGTTCCTGCGGCCGCGAACCCCGCACGGGCCAGGAGGGTTGGGCCGCGGAGCCAGCTCAGTCCATCGGGCCAGCCGGCGACATTCGGCGGGTAGAAGAGGCGCTGGCCCATGCGCGTCAGCCAGCCGTCGAGCTCGACCAGGTCAGGCGGCGGGTCAAACCGCTCGCAGGCCCGGATCGCCCCGACGACCAGCTCGACGGGACCTTTCACCCGCTTCGCACGGCACCACGTCGAGTAGAAAAGGCGGGAATGCAGGATCAGCTCGATCCCGCGCGAGATCCACGTCGCCGTCTTTGCGCATCGCCGCGGCCAGCGACTCAAGCAGGCCGGCGGGGGGCACGATGGCGTCGGCGACCAGCGTCCGAAACAGTCGCCGGGCGATGTGGACGGCCGCCGCGGGCTGTGCAGCGACGATCCGCACGACATCCTCGGTGCCCCACGGGCCTGTCTGGCCGAGAAGCGTCTTGTCTCCCGCGTCGTGCTCGTCCGCGTCGAAGCGAATCTCGGTCGGGCTGATAAGGCGCCCCACCCAGCCGGTCAGTGCACGGGCGACGGCGCGGATGTCGGCCTCGGTGTAATTCCCCTCGCCGAGAGCGAAAATCTCGAGGAACTCGCGGGCGAGGTTCTCGTTCGGTCGCGACTTGCGACTGCCCAGGCCGTCGAGCCAGATGATCATGGCCGGGTCCCCTAGCATCCGCAGGTGGAGCTGCGCGATCGTGGACCGCCACAGCTCGCGCAGGGCGAGGTTCTGATCGAGCATCGGCAGGGGATCCCTGACCTTGTCGTAACTGGTGGCATAATGGCTGTGCCAGGCCAGAGTCATCCGTTCGGCCAGGGCGTGGGGCGTAAAGATGAGGCGAAAGAGCCACAGGTATCGAACCCGCTCGATGTCCGGCTCGCGCCGGGCCGAGGCGACCATGGCAAGGGCGATCTCGGCGAACTCGGCAGCCGGGCGGCCGTCGGGTCCATGGGACTCGCCGTCGAGTACGCGGCGCACGGAGGGCTCGAAGCCCTCCGCCACGTCGCGGCGGACTTGACTCCAGGTCGCGCCCAGGCCGGCGCGGCGGTGAAGGTGGGCGGCCTTTCCTTCGTCCCACGGGTCGGAGTCCGTCGGCCGCCACGGCGACCACGCAGCCTTGGGGTCGCGTAACAGGTCGGCGCTCGGGGCCATCACGGGTTCTCCGCGGGCTTGGTCACGATCTTACCGAGGTCGCGGACCTCGCCCGGCTTCAACGGGGGGATCGGGTGGATGCTCCAGGTCCCGTCGGCGAACGCGCCGACATAGTAACGGACGCCCGGGATGAGCGTGTCATAGTTGAACTCCGCCGGGTGTGTCCGAAGGGACGGCTCCATGGTGAGCATGCTATAGAAGAGCGCGTGCGCGCCGTTCTCCACGAGGTCCACCATCGTCAATTCGCGCTGCTCTGTCGTCAGGACCATCCAGGGGAGAATCTGGGCCCCCTTGAGGGGCCGGCCCTTCGGATCACGCCAGATCCCCTTGGCGGTGGCCGTCGGTTGAAGCGGAACCACGGACGGCCCCTTCGGGTCGTATTTGAGGTCGGCGACGGCGCCGAGCCGGCGCTTGGCTTCGAGGAAGAAGACGCGGTAGGTCCGCTCCGGGTCGGCCCCATCGAGCCGGAACCGGCCCTCTGCGAGCTGGCTGGCCCTTCGCTCGACGACGCACCAGCTCATGACCATGTCAAGCGGGGCACCATCCGGCCCGACGACGCGGGCCTCGAGCCTGACTCCCCTGCGGAGGGTAATGCGTGTCTCGGGATGTTCCTTGTCCTTCTCGGCCGGTACGTCAACCCGGGCCAACCCGTGCGTACCGGAGGTCAGCGAGCCGCCCGTGTTTTGTCCGGTCGAGGAGACGGAGATGAAGTCGGGCGTCGGCGCCTCGACCGACACCAGCCCCGCGCCGGGGAGGGCGGTGAGCGCAAAACGGCCGTCGCCATCGGTCCACACGGGGTTGTCGAATTGGTAACCGTCTCGGTTGTGCGGGTTGCCAGGCTCGGGCTCATACATGACGCTGGCACCGGCGACTGGCCGCTCCGAGCCGGCCTCGACGACCCGGCCGCGGAGGACGCGGCCTTTCGACAAGGCGAGGTTGACCTCCAGCACCTTCGCCCCGGCGGGCCAGCCTTGGTGCCGTTTCTCGATGGGGATAAAGCCGGATCCGGGGTCGGGGTAAGCCGTGACCCGGAAGTCGTCCCCGGCCGCCCCGGCGGCGCGGTAGCGTCCTCTGGCATCCGTTCGCGCCGAAACCGTTACGTTGCCTCCGTAACGGTTCTGTCCGCATCGGACTCATCTCGACGTGCACACCGGGAAGGGGCTTGCCCGTCTCCTTGTCAGTGACGACCCCCGCCACGGGCCGGGCCGGCTCCAAGGTGTGGGTGAACTTCGGCTCGACGGGCTTGGCTTCGCGGAACCAGTCGCTGACCGGCAGACCGGTGGAGACAAACAGGTCGTCGTCGGCGAAATCCGGATGGCGGAAGTGCAGGTGGGCCAGCATCTTCTCCGGCACAATCGCTTCGATCCGGAAGCGGCCGTCCTTGTCGGTCGTCCAGGCAACCGGCCAGTATTCGAGGCGATGATCATCATCGTACTGGCCGTGGCGGCCGCCGGAGACCCACTCGCCCTCTAGCGCAGCTATCCGAGTCGCGGAAGTCCTCGATCAGGACTTTGACCCCGACGGCCGGGGCGCCGGCGGGTGTCAACAGGCGACCTTCGATCGTTGCCGGCCTGCGGAGCCGGAAGGTCAGCCCGTTGCCGTCGCCCGCCGCTTCCTTCACCGTCTCGCTGAAAGAATTCCTGCCCGACAGCCCGGCGCCTGGGGCTTTGACGACCATCGTTCGCGCTGGATAGGTATCGGCGTCGAACTCCGCGGTGAGGGCGAACCGGCCGTCAGCGCCCGTCATCCCAGTGGCCAGAGTCTTCGGTCGGTCTTCGGGTCCGTCCTTCATCACCCTTGGGCCGGGTGATCCGCCGCTGTTGCATCCGGGGGTAGCCGAGCCAGTACACCGTCGCACCCGCCGCGGGCTTGCCGTCGGGGGCCAGGACGATCCCCTTGGTTGTATAACTCCGCGAGGTCTTCGCGTGGGTTTGTGCCTGTGCTCCGGCGATCGGCTTTTCCACCGCAGCGGCTCGTTGCGAAGAAGATTGAGTCGGCTTTGCCGTGAGGGGGGGGTTGATTCGATCGGCCGCCGGTTTGTCGCTGTTTGCCACCTCCGGCTGTGATGCCAGCCGCCAGGGATACGGCCGCGCCCACGGCCAAGAGGACGCACACGGTCATGTTCCATCCATTGATCGCCAAGTTCAGTCCTCCTCGGGCTAGATGGGCCACGCGGGTTCCGACCACCGCGGCGGCCGCCTCGCCGGCCGCGACGCGGATGGCGGCTCGAACAATCGCTTCCGCACACAAGGGCGGTACGGCTGTGCCGGCCTCCTTTGCCAGTGCTCCACCCAGAGCCGCGGCTGAGGGTTCAAATCCTCGCCGCGCCAGCCGCAGGCGCAGCCGCTCGCGGGCTCCCGCCAGCCGCCGCCGCAAGGTCGCCTCGCCGCACCGCAGCGCGACGGCGGCCTGGGCGTGGGTCAGCCCTTCGAGGTAGCAGAGCACCACCGGCAGCCGGAGCTTCGCCGGCAGTCGAGCGACCTCCTCGTGCAACGCTGGCCGCAGATCGTCCTCGAGCGCGTCGCGTGTGTATTCCACGGCCGCCACCTCCGCCGCGCGGCGCTCGAGCGCCCGGCGCCGGGCGGCGTCGGCGCGGGCCCGGACGGCGATCCGGTACGCCACCTTGTGCAGCCAGCCGCCGAGCTGGCCCTCCGCCCATGCCGAGCCGGCCTTCCGGGCCAGGATGAGGAAGGTCGCCTGGAAGGCGTCCTCGGCGTCGTGCGGATCGCGGAGGATGCCCCGGCAGACGGCCAGGACCATCGGCCCGTGTCGCGCGACCAAGGCCGCGAAGGCCGCCTCGTCGCGCCGGGCGGCGAAATCCGGCGAGCAGTTGGGTATCGGAGAGGCCCGTGGAACTCCCCTCGGAGAACAGCCGTTGAATCTGCCGCAGAGCGGCTCCCGGTTGCGCCGGCCATGATCGGGTTCTCCTTCGGCTTTGTTGCTCTATAGAGTATCAGGCGCCGCCGGCGCCCATCCGATCAACTTTTTTCGAAGCCGGCTGATGATTTTGAAGCGCGCATTCCTCTGAAGGGCGGAACCAACCCAGTAGGGCAGCAGCCGTGGCAAGACTTGTTTTACCGTGCGCTTGCGTCTTGACAAGGCAGTTCGATGTAGATACAACTTGGATATGGTGCGGCGTAATTCAGAACCCACAACGGCTGATCGGATGGCGCGCGAGTGCATCGCCGTCCGCGTCCGGCTGATCAATCGAGTGATCACGGGGCTCTACGACGAAGCGCTGCGGCCATTCGCGCTGCGAATCAGCCAGGCGAACATCCTGTCGGCGATATCCTACATGGGCAAAGTTCGCCCCGCCGAGGTCTCCCGGATTCTGCGGATCGAAAAGTCCACACTCAGCCGAGATGTGGAACTCATGAAGCAAAGAGGGTGGCTGGAGTCCGAACCACCGGCGGGAGGTCGGAACCAGATGATCCGGCTTACAGCCGACGGCAAGAATCTCCTCGGCAACATCCAGCCATCGTGGGAGAAAGCGCAAGCAGAAGCGAAGCGATTGATCGGCGAAGATGGCGAATCGGCCCTCCATCAGGTGGCCATTCGGCTTGGCTTCGGAAAGTCGCCTTCCTGACAACTTCGGTCAATCCGCGCGGCATCACTTTCGTCCTTATGTTGTATATACAATCAACGATTCGAGAAGTCTGAATTGGCAAACGGAGGATTTCCATGGTCAAACTTGACGAGCACCCGACCGTGATCCGTTACCGTCAACATTCCCCAGAATTGCCACCCAAAGCGTTGGACGCCGGACATCTCCGGCGCGTGTGCCTCGACGTGGGGGCCGATGACGTCGGGTTTGTCTCGATCAGTCGGCCCGAACTCGACGATCAGCGTGATGACATATTGCGTACATACCCCTGGACGAAGGGGCTGGTGAGCTTCGTCTGCCGGATGAATCGAGAGCCGATTCGAAGCCCCGCTCGATCGGTCTCGAACCTGGAATTCCATCACACCGGCGAGCAAGCCAATGAGGTCGCGCGCTCGATCGTCGCCGCCCTCGAAGCCCAGGGTCACAGGGCAGTCAACCCGGCGATGGGCTTTCCGATGGAGATGGACCGCTATCCCGGCAAGATCTGGGTCGTCTCCCACAAGCCAGTCGCCGTTGCGGCCGGTCTCGGCAAGATGGGCATTCACCGCAATGTGATTCATCCGACGTTTGGTAACTTCATTTTGCTTGGCACAGTCTTGGTCGACGCCGATATTTCTGAAGACAGCTCGCCGCTTGACTACAACCCTTGCCTGGAGTGCAAGCTCTGTGTGGCGGCTTGCCCCGTGGGGGCGATCGGCGCCGACGGTTATTTTGATTTCTCAGCGTGCTATACGCACAACTACCGGGAGTTCATGGGCGGGTTCGGGGACTGGGTCGAGAACATTGCGGAGAGCCGAAACGCGCTGGATTACCGCGGCCGTGTTTCCGATCCTGAGACTGCTTCGATGTGGCAAAGCCTTGGCTTTGGCCCGAACTACAAGGCCGCGTACTGCATGGCGGTTTGCCCCGCGGGCGAAGACGTGATTGGTCCATTCCTGCAAGACCGGAAGGGGTTCCTCGAAGCGGTTGTAAACCCATTACAGGAGAAAGAGGAAACGCTTTATGTTTTGCCCGGCTCGGATGCTCAGGCGCACGCGTCGAAGCGGTTCCCGCACAAAACGACCAAACGCGTCGGCAATGTCCTCCGGCCCGGATCGATTCGCGGCTTCCTGCGTCGGCTGCCGCAGGTCTTTCAGCGGAATCGATCTGAAGGACTAGCCGCCACCTATCACTTCACGTTCACGGGCGCGGAACCAGCCGAGGCCACCGTTGTGATTCGGAATAAGACGATCCGCGTTGACGACGGGCATGTCGGCGTCCCAGACCTGACCGTGACTGCCGACAGTCGATCGTGGCTGGGATTCGTGCGGAAGGAACGGAACCTGTTCCGGGCGTTGCTGACGCGAAAGATTCGCCTGAAAGGCTCGCCCCGATTGCTGCTTGCCTTTGGCAAGTGCTTTCCGTCCTGATCGTGCTTGGGAATGGTAAATCGAAGGCGATTCGGTCGTAGTACCTCGGCGATCCGACGGCGATACTAACCCGAATCGTGAGCGAGGGTGTCGCTGGTTTGGTCGATTTCGGTATTAATAACTGAGCTATCCGACGGCGATACTAACCCGAAGCGTGAGCGAGGGTGTCGCTGGTTGCACCTGCGGCGCAATGCGCAACTCGTGGTTATGCTCTACTTGCCTTGCCGGTTATCTTGGCCGTCGCGGACATACAGAATTGTGGCTTCCAAACTCTCCGACTTGGGAGATTGGTTCGCGGTGACAACGACGTGTGCGTGATTCGATCGGCAGTTGACGGCGTGCAATTCCCAGCCGCGAATCGCGCACGTTTCGGCAATCTGCCGCTCTACAGCGTCGCGTTGCTCGCCATCGAGTCGGCAGGCACACTCGGTCATTTTTGCTTCGGCTTCCAGCTCTCTGACGGCGTCTGGGAATTGCCAGCCGCGTCCATATTGAATCCACCGCGCTCGTCGCCTGGAAGCCAAGTGCCGTACGTGGGCCAGGTCAAGAAGTACGCCAACGGCTCCGGCATCGGCGGCTCGTTCTCTCGGCCACGGGCCATGAGATCATCTCCATAATAACACAAATTCACGAACACGACAGTGCCATCCAGAACGGCACCAGTCAGCCGCCGAGCGGGTTGGCGGCGATGAACTCACAAAAATTCGTCCGACGGTAGCCGGGTAGCGTCCGCTCCAGAACGTCGGAGTTCATCGTCCCGAATGTGGTCATGGGTTTGTGGGCGAATCCGTCCGCAAATGCCTGGACGATCCCCCGCTTGAAGTCGATTCGCGGGTATGCGGCGAGGACGGCGTCCCGATCGCCAGTCGGGATCTCGCCAAGCCCATCGCCGAGCACATCCGCCTCGACCCCGCCTGTGACGAGTGCGATCTCGGGGCGCTTGTGCCAGGGGATTTCCGGCGTCGTGTGCAGTGCGATCGCGTCCCACACCACCTCAACCGTCGCTTCGTCGATGCCATTGGCACGCAGGAAGTCGCGGGCAGCGTTTGCACTATCAATCTCGAACCGATGGTCGTGACTGCGATACTTCGCGGTCAGCCCGAGGTCGTGGAATACGGCCCCAAGGTAAAGTAACTCGGAATCGAACGTCAGCCCACGGTGGCCTCCCCGGATTGCTCCGAACAGGTAAACCCTCAGTGAATGGGCAACGAGCAATGCCGTGCCGTGTTCCCGCAGCAGGTCGGTTGCCTCTCGGGCCAGCTTGCTGTCGGGGATTCGGATTCCCGCGATGACTTCAGACATGATTCATCTCCAGTTTGGTGTCGATCCGAACACGGGAAAGCAACGTGCGATGAACCGGGCGTTTGTCGGATAGCTCCAGCAGCCTGCGTAGTTCCTCCTGGGATTGGTCCCGGAGAAGAGATCCCGAATTCCATGCCGCCATAATCACTCGGTTCGTCCGCCTGAAACAATTGGGTGCCGACAAATCTGTTCTGGACGCATCTCAGAGATTCGGATCCAGGTAGCCGCCCGACTGGCTCGCCGGACACGTCGCGAATCGCGAGTCTTGCGAGTATACTGAGGTTGGGAAAGTAAGCCCTTTCGCCGGGGAGCGCCATGGCATCTGGAACGAATCCCACGACCGCACTTCCGTCTGCACAAGAATGGAAAGACGTGCTCGAGGAAATACTGCCGCCCCAGGGGCGATGGAGCGAGGAGGAGTATCTCGTTTTGACCGACCACCGCAATCGGTTGGTCGAGTTCACTGACGGTTTCCTGGAAATCCTCCCCATGCCCACGGACAAGCACCAAAGCGTGTTGCAGTTCTTGTTTCTTGCCTTTTTGGATTTCGCAGGTACCCGGGGCGGCAAGGTCCATTTCGCCCCGTTGCGGCTGAGGATCCGGCCGGGCAAATTCCGCGAACCGGATCTTCTTTTGCTCCTTTCCGCCACCGATCCGCGCCGGCAGAACCGTTTCTGGTTGGGCGCCGACCTCGCCTTGGAAGTGGTCAGCGAGGAGAAGCCTGAACGAGATCTGGTTGAAAAGCGAGGCGACTATGCCGAGGGCCGCGTTCCGGAATACTGGATCGTCAACCCGCAGACCGAAACCATCACGGTTCTTCGTCTTCGTGCAGATACTTATGAAGAAGCAAGCATCTATAGGCGCAGCGAGTCGGCTGCTTCAACGCTTTTGACGGGCTTCGCGGTCGCCGTCGATGCGGTTTTCGACGCAGATTGAATCAGTGAGACTCCCCAGGAGACCGTTTGAGGGGTGAGCGCCTTCATTGCCGTTGAAATCACCTCTGTCAGAAGCGCCTGCTACGCGACTCGGACATTGCTCGGCGGCACGACTCCAGTCGAGTGTCTGCATACTCGCCGCATGCCCCGGTAGGCTAGGCTCGCGCGGTCCGCACCTGCCGCCAACTTTATCAGCTGGCGGGGCCGGCCTAGCTCGGCCACTTGGCACTATCGCGTTCGTTGCGTTGCAGTCATTGATATTCTTGGCACTTTCAGCCGCCCTCATAGTTGCCGCATGAACGTTACCAAGTCTTGCTTCTCCTCTGCCGACAGTGTTAACACGAGTACAAGGTTGAAAAACTCGACAGTGTCCTCCAGGGTCAGACAGCGGCCGTCGTGCAGATAAGGCGGACTATCCTTGATGCCGCGCAGTGTGAAGCTCTTGATCGGGCCGTCGCCCGCCTCACTTTTCAAGAATCGCTCAAGGTGAAGGTCGTGCATTCGATTGTCAAGGTAGGTTGGCGCCGGATGGCAGGTCGCGCACTGCGCCTTACCGAAGAACAGCTTCTCGCCGCGGGCCTCGCTCTCCGTCGCCTGGTTCGGGTCGAGGCGGCCCAGGGCCGTCAGCTTGGGCGCGGGCGGGAAATCGAGAATGTTCTGCATCTGGGCCATGTGCGATACCTGAATGCGATCCAGAATGTTCATCCCTTTCTTGAAAGCATGAATCTCGTCGCCGTTGAAATAAGCCGTCCGCTGCTCAAACTCGGTGAAGTCCTCCACAGAGCGCAGGCTCCTCTTCGCCCCATGAATCTGCTGGTTAAATAGGCCGCGAAGGCTCACCGTATCCAGGCGCATCCGCCGTTGCTCGGGCCGGGTGTCAGGATTGATGTGGAACTGCCCGCTGGTGTGTCCGTTGACGTGACAGTCCAAACAAGTTACTCCCAGGCTGGGAAAAGCGGTCTTGCGGTCGTCGGTCGGATTGAACTCCTCTTGAGGGAACGGCGTCACCAACAGGCGAAGGCCGTCGAGCTGCACCGGCGTTAATATGTCCTTGAACAGGCGATAGTAATTGTTGATTGAGACCACTTCACCGCGTGAGACGTCACCAAGTTCGGGTCGGGTCTGAAGGTACATCGCGGGTGGAAACTCGGGCAGGAAGGCTTCGGGAAGATCAAACTCGACGTCGTAACGCTCCAGGCGCGGGAACATCTTGATCTGCATCTGGGGAAAGACCTGGCCGCCGAGGCCGCCACCTTGTACCGGGTGCGGCAGCGCCTTGTACGGGAAGGCGTCCTGACGGCGAACTTCCGCCGGGCTCATGGCGGCCAACGCTTGCCAGTCCGTTCCCTGCGGCAGACGGGCAGTCGGCCCTACAACGAGAGGCTTACCGCGCGACATCGTGACCCTCGGGTCGTGCCTGGGTTCAAGCTTGTAGCGGCTCTCCAGCAGCTTGCGCTGCCGCGCCGAAACCGTCGGCTTACCCGCCACGGCCGCCGTGTAGATTTCCTCGAATGTCGTTCCCGGCTTCATCGCACCCAGCGGGTCTCGATAAAAGTCAAACCCCGTCATCCCGCCTTGCTCCGGCTGGTCGATCAACGCTCCAGAGGAAGGCAATGCCTTGCGTGGTGCGAAGACGTCCGACATGTCATGTGTGGACCTCTTCTGTTCCGGTCGCTCGTTCGGTACATCTCGAGGTGTCTGGGCGTCGGTGATGGCGTCTTTAGAGACCCGGGACGGCGCGGTGGTCGATTGCTGGCCCGCCGCGGAATGCATCAAGAGTGCGACGCTCCCAACGATTAGAACCGCGATCGTTTCCATACCGAGACCACGTTTGTTAAGCATCGGACTGTCTCCAATTTGAGTTTTGACGAACGGCACCGGTCAGCCGCCGAGCGGGTTGGCGGCAATCAACTCACAGAAATTCGTCCGACGGTAGCCGGGTAGCGTCCGTTCCAGAACGTCGGAGTTCATCGTCCCGAATGTGGTCGCGGGTTTGTGAGCGAATCCGTCTGCAAATGCCTGGACGATCCCTCGTTTGAAGTCGATTCGCGGGTATGCGGCAAGGACGGCGTCCCGGTCGCCAGTTGGGATTTCGCCAAGCCCATCTCCGAGCACATCCGCCTCGACTCCACCTGTGACGAGTGCGATCTCGGGGCGCTTGTGCCAGGGGATTTCCGGCGTCGTGTGCAGTGCGATCGCGTCCCACACCACCTCAACCATCGCTTCGTCAATGCCGTTGGCCCGCAGGAAGTCCCGGGCAGCATTGGCGCTGTCGATCTCGAACCGGTGGTCATGACTCCGGTACTTCGCGGTTAGCCCGAGGTCGTGGAATACAGCACCAAAATACAGCAGTTCGTAGTCAATCGTCAGCCCACGGTGACGGCCTCGGATCGCTCCGAACAGGTAAACCCTGATCGAATGGGCGAGAAGCAATGCCGTGCCGTGTTCCCGCAGCAGGTCGGTCGCCTCTCTGGCCAACTTGCTGTCGGGGATTCGGATTCCCGCGATGATTTCAGACATGATTCAACTCCAGTTTTGTGTCGATCCGAACACGGGAAGTCAGCTTGCGATGAACCGGGCTTTCGTCGGATATCTCCAGCGGCCAGCGTGGTTGCTCTTCGGATTGGTCCCGAAGAAGAGATCCCCAATTCCATGCCCCCCATAATCACTCAGTTCGTCCGCCTGAAACAATTGGGTGCCGACGAATCTGTGCTGGACACATCTCAGAGATTCGGAATGTACAAACCTCAAATACCTTCGACTCCGCGGACCAGACCTTCGCGTCGGCGGAAGCCCGAATCACGAGCACCAAGGGAACTCGGAGAGCAAGTCGGATGCTCCGTGACCATTTGCTTCAACGAGGGGTTTGGCCTTGAGCCGGGCAGGCCACGCAAAGTGAGGGCCGGCTATCGGAATCGGGGGGACGGCGATGGCTCGCCTCCGTCTCGTGAACGACCGACGACGACACGTTCGGCCAAGAGAGCCATATCGCGCACATAACGCCTCGCTCTCACCCGAACTACGCGAGTTGGGTATGCGTACGTCCGGACCAGTCGTCCCGCGTGCGAGGGAGCGGAGTAGACAAGGCGTAGCTTGCCCGACTCAGCGGCCCGATCGGTCGCCGTGATCGTCATCATCGTCGTCTTCGCGGCCGGCCATGCCCGGCTGCTCCCAGGCCGGCCTGGGTACTCACGCGCTCCTTTAAACAGGCTGTACCACGTGATTCGGTTGAGCCAGTAGGGGTCGGGAGCGTCGAGGTGACTCCAGTCCAGCGACCGGGTCTTCTCGAGCCAGAAACGGTCGGCTTCGTTCATAGCTGTACCTGAAGGATTTCGCTCATCCAGTGGCACGTTGTTAGGCACTGCGCGATACGGCGTCAAGTCGAGATCGTCTTGGAAGCACGCGACCATTGGGTCTGCGACTGAATCGAATTTGTTCATCGGGTCGAGCCCGAGAATCATCTCGATCGATCGGATCATGTTAGTCTGGGTGTAAAAAGTGGAGTCGACCGTTTTACGTCGATTGTACGGACTGATGGCCAGGAAGACGGTCCGGTGGCCGTCGACATGGTCAGGGCCCGACTGGGCGTCGTCTTCCACAACGAAGATGCAAGTCTCCTTCCATTGGGGGCTTCTCGACACCGCCTCGACGACTCGCCCCAGCGCCAGGTCATTGTCGGCCATCATGGCGCGCGGGGTCGGGTACTTGGGGTCGGTCCCCTCCGTGTGATCGCACGGCAAGCTCATGATCATCAAATCGGGCACCTTGTCCTTCCGGCTGAATTCCTCGTATTCGCGGATGAATACATCAGCGCGGAACTGGTCGCTTTGAAGTAACGGCCAGTAATGGACTTCGCGGTTGATCAGAGGCTTGAGGCTGGCGACGGTGGTGTCGGCAGTAAATTTGAATCGGTGCGTCCCTTTAACCCGGTCTTCCCAGAGTTCGAACCAGTCCTTGGGCTTGGGGTCGTAGGTCGCGAGCTTGTCGTCGCAGAACTCGCCCCAGACGCGGACCGTCCGTCCCTTCTTGAGCGCGGCATCCCACAGAGCCCCGCCGCTCGAAATGGACATCGCGCAGTCGCCGTCATCTGGATAAGTGCGCGAGTAGCCCACGTAGAAGTGTTCAAGATAGTCGTTGGCCAGGCACTGGGTCGACCACGCATGTCCGTCGGCGCTATTGGTCCCGCTGACATAACCATTGTCGAAGAGAGTGAACTCGCCGGCAATCCTGCCGGTGATTAGGCATAATCCTTTCGCCGAGGCTACAGAGCTTCGGATCGCCGTTGCCGGCGGGATCGTCGCCGTAAACCTCGTCGTAGGTGCGATTCTCCTTGATGATGTAGAGGACGTGCCGGACGCCCCCGTTGTAGACTCGCAGGTTAGGCCGGCCGGGGTTGACCTCCCAACGGTTATTCCGCGCGACCAGCTCAGTCTCGCGGGCAAGGTTGTTCGAGAGGTTGACCACCGATACCGTGCCCTGGAAGTCATGCGCGTTGCCAGGTTTGCCGAGCGTCGTCCGGCTAACCGATCCGTTACCTTTAGTATTGAGCACAAAGGCTGCCATTCCGTCCTTGGCCAATGCGACCGCTGTAGGGAAATATCCAGCGTGGCGGAAGCCGCGGACTCGGCCTGCGGTGAGGTCCACTTCGGCAAGCGCATTGTCGCCGCCGTCGGCGACATACAGGGTGGTACCACGTAGTGCGAGGGCATTGGGCATCCCGCCGAGCACGCGGAGCGAACCCCAGCGAAGCGGTATCGTTCGCGTGACCGTACCGGCGTCTATGTTGAGCTCACTGACCGAATCACTCATCGCGTTGGCAACGAACGCGCGGCGGCCAGCGACGACGATCGCCGTCGGGTGGATGCCCACCTCGATGTGTCGAGTGGCGCTGGTGGATCGGTCGATTAAGCTGACCGTGCCCGAGGCCGGTGCCCCACGTTCGTCGACCACGATCGAAAGGTCCTGGCTCTTGGCCGTCCGGTCACCGGGCTTCGGCAGCCGCCCGCCCCAGTTGCTGACTATCAATGTCCGCTCGTCTTCCGAAAGCCGCGGTTCGAACGGAAGTGTCTCGACTGGATATTCGCGGACGTACCCGAGCGTCGTCAGGTCGATCTCGGCAACCGCATTGCGGTTTGCCGCTGCGACGAACAGACGCGTGCCGTCGCGCGTGATTGCCATCCCGCCGGGGACGGCGTTCCCCTTCTTATCGCCTGCGGGTTCGACAGCAATCTTTGCTCTCGACGTAAGCTTGCCGTCCCTATAAGCGAAGGCTTGAACGTAGCCGGCGTCGGTGCTGGCGTAGAGCCCGTTACCGTCGGGCGACCAGATCAGGCCTCGAAATCCAGCGGAGACCTTTTCTCCGAGCGAGACGCTGGTTCCCTGCCGGATGCCCAGACGCGTGGCAAGAAAGACCTCGGATTTGTTCAAGACTGCGAACAGGTCTTCCCGCGGATGCAGCGCCAGATCGATCGGTCGGCCAGCAAATGCGATTGAGCCCCCCTCGATGCGCTGCCCCGACGAGACGAGAAAGCTACCGTCGGGCTGGCGGCCCATCCAGACCGGTGTCAGACGCGTCACGCCCGCGACCACGGCCGAGAGCGCCACTACACACAACAACGAGATAGTCTTCGATCGCTGGATGGTCATTGTCTGCACGGCTTCCTCAACGTGGAAATGTATTATGGTTCAACGCACGGCGCACACCGTCGGAATCGACGGTTACCGCCCAAATCCGCAAAGGTTATCAGAGGCTGGCGTCATCTGCATTGCGATCCCGCGGATTTTCATTGAAAATGCCAAGAAATTCCAGTGGCTCCGCCGGTTGGTCAGCCAGCCAAGTGTTGCCGAAATTTAGTATCTGTAGTCGCGAACAGCAGGTTCAAATAGCTGGCAATATCGGTCATGGTGCCGACGGTCGAGCGCGGGTTGCTGGCAATGGTCTTCTGCTCGATGGAGATGACCGGCGACAGGCCGAAGACGAAGTCGACGTCCGGCTTGGCGACCTGGGCGACGAAACGCTTTGCAAAGCTCGAGAGCGACTCCATGTACCGCCGCTGTCCCTCGGCATAGATGGTATCGAACGCCAGGCTCGACTTGCCCGATCCCGAAAGCCCGGTGACGACAACGAGCTTATCGCGCGGGATCTCGACCGAAATATTTCTGAGGTTGTGCACCCGCGCACCCTGGACGGCGATGGTCGTGCGCGCGGTGGCCTTGGCCGGTTTTCGCCTGGTGGTCGATTTAGAGGGCATCCGATCGGCCCTCGAGGTGAACGAACGCCAGTTCCTGCACTTCAATGGTGCTCTTCCTCGTGAGCTGCACTGGCACGGATGCCTTGCCGATAAGTCCCTGGTCGGCCAGGTATTCGCACGCTACAGTAACGCCGCTTACGTCGAAGTTGCGCCGGAAGTGGTCTTCAAGCTCAGAGCATGATCGAACATCGCTTACCTCGCGGAGGTGATCAATCACCGGCGCAAACAAGGTCGCGGCTCGTTCAGCCACGTAGCGGTCGACTGCCTCGAGTGCATCCTGGACGTTTTTTCGCGTCTTCTTGCCGTTGAGCACGTCGGAGTAGATCGTCTTGAAAAACGGCGGATTCAGCTTCATCGCCTGGGGGATCACTTCCCGGTCGGCCAGTAGCTTTCGGCCAATGACCTCGATTTGCGCCAGAGGAGTGGCCGCATAGAGAACCCAGAGGGCAGTGTAGTCGAGGTCGCCGCGGGTGAGGAACCACTTGTGAGCCTTGTAAATCGGGGCCAGCGCGTGGGTCGCCGCGCGCAGAAGTTGGACCTGTGTATCGCGGTCGCCGATCTGGCTCATCCGAGCGCACAGGTCCCCGATCGTCTTATCATGGGTGAAAAGCAGTCGCCCCTTGCTCAGGAGTGCGTGCATGAACGAGTTGCGGATCGACCCCTCCGCGGTCTTGCGAAATTCTGCCCGCGGGACGAGGACAGTATGGACGTTGAGCCCGTCCGCATAGAGCGCCCGGTCTCCCGCTTGCACCTTCTTGTCGTCGATGGTCACGAGCACCAGATCGATGTCTGACTTGGCCCATACCTTATCGTGCGACAAGCTGCCGCAGAGGATCGCCGCCAGGATGGAGTGGTCCTCTTTGACTTGCTCGACGAGCGCTTCGAGGGCGTGATTGAACCTGTCCTCGATTGGCTGCTGCACCATGACCCACCGCCGCCGATTGCCTGTCGGTATCCGCGAGAGGCGCGATTCAATACTCGGCCGCGCCGTCCTCTTAATCTATCAGGCTAGCAGGCCATACGCCCGAAGGAAGCTTTGGTTGTGTCGGCTTCTCCATACTGGTCATGATGTTCAACGTCGGGTACGGAGCCGCTGGCGAGACAAACACGGCGGCTACGATCCTGTCTGCGGATTGTCTATACCGATCCAAAATTGGCGGCGCCAGCGCCCGAGTTACAATTAAAGGACAGCAGGATTATTGGGCTTGACGAGCATACCCCTGTCGGAGATCGAATAGAGTGCGGAATCGACGGCGGCGAGAACGTTCCCGCCGCAGGGAAGAGCCCTCGCGTACGACCGTGGAAAGCCGCTCATGACTTCTCTCATTTCGCTGCGGATCTGGCTGGGCTTTTCCCTGATCTTGGCCTACGAATCGCCTCCCTCCCAGCAACCACAGCAAACCATCCGTGTTTTTGCCGACCTCAAGCACACGGGGATTCTCGACGGGCCTTTGACATCGTCGTCGCCGGCCCCAAACGAATTCGGCATCGCGGTGCCGCTTCCGGCTCGAAACGCCGGTCGCGATCGATGGCCCGAAAAGCTTGACGCCGGACGACCGGGTAGTAGAGCGGCTGGGGCGACTGCGAGTCGAGACAACGCAGGGTGCGGGAGAAGTCGTCGTTTCCATCGAAAGCGATAATCGCCGTTGCCTGCGGCTCTTTCGCAATGGCGCAGGCGGGTGGCGGCGGCTGGCGTCGGGCGAGGATAACTCATGGACATTGGCGCCGGGAAAGGACGGGGTGGTGGAGGTGGGCGTAGGCGTTGTGATTCCCGAGGCGAAGCCCGCCGCGGCTCAGGCGGTCTGGCCGCGGGCGTTCACCGTACGTGATCTCGACGAAATCAGACGACGGTAAGCGCGCTGCGCGTGCCGTTCCGCGTAGCACCCTTCGTCATCCCCTCGGCACTTGAGCCGGTCGACGAGCTGCTGATCGTCTCGCAAGACGTCACGGATGATTCGGTTCGTTCCGTGCGGGCGTTCGCGGCAAGAACAGGGCTCAAGCTCGTTGCTCACGAGGTCGACGAAGATGTGCGACCAGTGGATGCAAGACACGATCGAACCGGGACTTTTCGCGTTCCCGACCGCCGAGGGCAGCAGCAGGCAGGCGCGTGCCTGCCTGAGCGGGCTCCGCAAAGGGTCGGGGCCCTCGGCGGCCAGGCTTGACTACCAGGTCGCCACGTGGCTCCGCCGCCAGGGAGTGGTGACGGTGGCGCCGGGAATCCCCCGCAAACAATCGCGGTGGAACGACTGGTACGGCAACCTCGAAGCCACGCCTCCGCACACCGACCGCCAGGGGCGGAGATTTCCCTACGGCCGGGTGATCATCGGCAAGCACCACGAGCTCACGATGCACCCCGGCGTGCTGAAATTCCTCGAGGCGCAAGGGGTGCAATGGCCGCCGATCGTTGTCGACACTTCGTGGCTGGCGATCGGCCATGTAGACGAGGTCGTGAACTTCGTACCGGCGAAGACCAAGGCGGGATTCAAGGTCCTGTTGCCCAGCCCCAAGGCGGCTCGTGACATGCTCGAGGTGCTTCTGGCGAAAGGGTTGGCAGAACAGGCGGTTTTTGAGGCGACGGAAGACGAGATGACGCTTGGCGCCCTGCGGATGACCGTCTCCCAGACAACCGGAGAACCTTGCGATCGACGAGGCGGTCGCCCGCCTCCGCGAGCAATTGAAGATGGAATTGAATCTGGAGAATTCCGACTTTGTGATGGTGCCGGCCTTGTTTCAAGAGGGATTTGCGGTGATCCCGAATGCAGTCAACAGTGTCGTCGTGAACGGTAATTTACTGGTTCCGCAGCCGCTGGGCCCCCGGCTGAACGAGAACGACGGGTTCGAGCAAGCGATTCGCACAGCCCTCGCCGGGTGCGACGTGCGGGTGGCCTTCATCGATTCATGGAACGCCTACCACACGGCCGGTGGTGAGATCCATTGCGGCACGAACACGTTTCGCCGCCTACGCCACCCGGCGTGGTGGACGCGCTGACGACGTATAGCCGTCCTTCACGCCCGGAACATACCGTCCCAGATGCCAGTTGCAGCGTCTGGGGTAAAAAATTTGCTTGGCCAGGGGACGAAGGCCGAGCTTGCGAGGAATCCGTGAACCAAGGATCGGCGCTTGCCGCCAGCAGGAATCTGCCGTCGCAAGCTTCGGCGGACAGCGATTACTCTTCAACAGTCCCGGCTAAGTGTGCATCCAACATTTCGAAAGAGCCGGTCCCAGCGCTGGGTCTGCCGGACAGCTGGGCGACTTTCAGCTCTCTGGGCTGCGGATACGCCGAGGGATATCATTGAATCGCGTTCATTATATTAGGAGTCGCGTGCCCGAAATTGTATCTCGGGGTGACGGGTCACATCGAATTCGGGCGAGACTGGCGACGAATGACTTGCCGCACCTTTCGCCTGCGCTTTATAGGCTCAGAAATCAATGGGCGAATCCAGCAGAGAGACCGTCCGCTCAGCAATGGATCCGCAAAACGTGTCGCACCACGAACGGCGGCAATCGCCCCGCTACAGACTCAGGGACGCGCGGGCCATCATGAGCTGGGACGAGGGTGCTGAACATGTTACGTGCAAAGCAGAAGTCCTCAACATGAGCGGAGGCGGGGCGGCCGTTCTAGCGCAGCGAGCACCGCCCGTGGGCGTGTCCGTCCGGCTCAAGTTCGAATGCAAGCCGGCTGCGATGGAAACGCTAGAAGCCCGATCGCTTGCAACAGGCGTCGACCCTTCCGGGAGACAACTGGTGCGATTTCAGTTCAACCATTGGGTCTCACTCGACGCCATCCTCGAGCATCATCAGGAACGTCGTTTCTGGCAGCGGTTTCCCGTCGGTGAGAAGCGCGCGAAATTGACCTGGATCGAGGACGGGTCAGAGAAATCGATTCGGGGTGAACTGTCGAATATCAGCGGCGGTGGGGCGGCGATTATTGTGGATGCGATCTTTCCCGCCGACGAGACCATCTGGTTTGAGCTGGAGACCGACGGCCAGGCGCTTGATCCGATCGAATCCCGCGTGGTCGTCACCTCGATCGACCCGTCCGGGTCGAAGATCGCGCGAATCAAGTTTATCGACCCGTGCCCGATGCTCGTCTTCGAGCTGGCGATTCACGGCTCCAGATGATCGTGCGGCCTGGAGCTTGGCGATCATGGACCTATTGGGATCCGCCTGAGTGGTGGCTGGTGCGGTGGGCGCAGTGGCGGCGGCGCTCTTGGTCACCACTGTGGTCGCCGTCCTTTACGCCGACCGGCAGCGGTACTTCGCAACCGCGCAAAAGAAGGCCAACGAGGAAATCACCCGCTTGGCTGCACGGGCGGATGAGCAGCGCAGGAAGGCGGACCAGGCACGGGCGGATGCTGTCGCCGATTCCTATCGGGCGCTCGTCGGCGAGACCCAGGCTGCCGGTAGATCGAGCGGGCTCGGTCGGATCGTGACCCTCAGCTTTGTCCAAGAACCCCAGACCTTGGCGGCGCATCGTAGCGATGCCCCACAGCTAAGCACCAGCGACACGAACCAATACGCGACCACCGTTGGATACTGTTGACCACACGGCACCGATTGCTCAGTCTGCGTCAGCGTCAGAAGACCGCTCTGCTGTTCCGTTTTTTTTTGGATCGCGATTTGCGCCTGCAAAGCGGCTGCTTCGGCTTCCAATTCCGAAGCCGCTGGCTGGCTTGCTCCGCTTTCAGACGCCATTGCTCGCGGTTTTTGGTCACTGCGGCGATCTGATTCTTGAACCCATTGACGGTTGCTTTGAGGTCTTGGTGTTTCTTCTTCCAGCGATCGCGGCTCTTGTGGAAGAACCAAATCAAGGCACCGGGCCGGATGGTGTAGTCGTTGCTCGCTGGTTTCCCGGTCAGTTCGGCGGTGGCGTCCATGCAATTGTCCTATTCCTGGATGGTCCAAAATACCTCCTGTCGCTACAGCGCAACAAAAGCACTAAAATTCGGCAAGCTCATTTCGTCAAGTCAAGACCAACTTTGAACCGCGCCAGCCTCGCTCTCCCAATGCCTCGGCCTTCCAGTAGCGATCGCGGACCGCGGCGACAGTTCCAGGGGTGCGCGCCATCAAGCGAGCCGCATTCGGGACGGAGCGTTACGCTTAAAGTTCACAACTGGTCGCGAATTCGCGTTGAGTGCGGGTCAAGCCACAAATTGACCGGCGCGAAATGCGGGAACATGCTCTTGGTCTCCTCGAGGCTGTCGAGCGTGGCAAGATCGCCGAATTTGCCGATCGTCTCCCAGACCTTGGCCACTTCCGGGTGTAGCAGGGGGACGGTGCGCGTCGGCGGTATCCTATTGCATCAATGCGCTTATCATGACAGATTGGGACACATAATAACGACGGATCAAACCTGGATTTCCGGCGGCGAAGCCGTGATCCAAAGCAGCACGTGTTGACAGTATTCACGGAGAGATTGAACCAGCGAACAGGCAATCGAAACGACGATGAGCCCGACCTCTGTCAGCTTGCTCGATCGGCTCAAGGCGGCGCGGCCAGACGCCTCCGATTGGAGCCGGCTGCAAGGCATTTACCTGCCGCTGATTGGTCGCTGGCTCGCCCGAGTGCCCGGCGTGGGCGACGAGGCGGATGACCTGGCTCAGGAAGTGTTTGTGGTGGTGATTCGAGAGATTCCCCGATTCAAGCGGCAACGGGAGGGATCATTTCGAGCATGGTTGCGGCAAGTGACGGTGAACAAGGTTCGCAGCCATCGCAAGAAGCGGTATCGACGTCCGACGGTAGCACTGGATCCGGCGGAGGGGTTCCTCGACAGTCTGGCCGACTCCAACGGCGATCTCGCCCAGGAATGGGACATGGACCACGACCGGCACGTCTTTCAGAAATTGCTCGCGGTTGTCCAGCCTGACTTTAGCGCCACCACGTGGGAAGCGTTCCGTCGATTCGCCGTGGACGGCGTGGCGGCGCGCCAGGTTGCCGACGAAATGGAATTAACCGTGAACGCAGTTATTCAAGCCAAGGCGAGGGTTCTCAAGAGGTTACGGGAAGAAGCCGGCGAGCTTCTGGCGTGATTTTCTTATTTCTCGATGAGGACCATTCACGGTGACGTTTGGATAGGTCACCGACGATCAAAGGCAAATCCAAACGACTACCTGGCGCGGACCAGATCCGTAAGGGCATAGAAGAAGCGATCTGCCATGCGAAGGGCGAGATTACACTGAGGACGACGAACCGCGAGATGCCCGATCCGCCGCCGGAGGTCGACGCGGAAAAGCTGACAAGCTCGGGCTCTGGTCGCGAGGACGTGACGGCAAACCCTGTTAGAATCCGGGATGACTTGATGCCCAAATATGAGCGCCGCAATCGAGAGGTCATGGCCCATGACAACCGCTGTAAAGGCTATACTTGAGTCGTTCGATGCTCTCTCCGACGCCGAGCGTCGAGAGGCCGCCGTGGAGATTATCAGGCGCATGACACCGGAAGACGGTGAGTTGCCGGAAGGCGTGCTGGTGGAAACGGCCGACGCCTTGTTCTGCATGCTCGACGCGGAGGAAGCGGCCAATGCCGGCCGCTAACCGTGGCGAGGTTTGGATCGTGGATCTGGGTCTGGTCGGAAAGGTCCGTCCGTGCCTGGTTTTGAGCGTTCCAGCCGGGCCCCACGATCGGGCACTGGTTACGCTCGTAGCCCACACGACCAGCATTCGCGGAACGGATTTCGAAGTGCCGATCACGTCTCGGTTTCTTGCGGGCGGAGCTTTTGATGCGCAGAACATTCTCACGGTCCCGCACGCCAAATTGGTCCGCAAGCTGGGGAGCTTGCCGTCGGACCCTTTGGCAAGCGTCGAAGAGGCGGTGCGGCGCTGGCTGGGGTTATAAGAGGAAGGACCAGGGAAATGGACATTGCTCGAACTTGCAGGTCCAGCCCAAATCATGAGCCCGCACGTGGTTACGTCCGAAAGCCAGCGATCTTCTGAAGTAATTCCGAGTTTTCGCGGCATATCTCCTGGCGTTGCGGCCTTTCTGTCTTAGTCAGTTATCAACCAAAACGATCGGCATTTGATGCCGACGAGGAGATCGTGAAGTGGGCGCCGCAGCCGATATTCACCCCACCGACTTGGTGTTGCAGTCGTATGGTTTGGGCAAGCTTGACGACGAGGCGGCCGAAGTGATCAGCCAACACCTGGACGTTTGCCCCGACTGCGTTCAGCGGATCACCGGGATGTCGTCGGATAGCTTTCTCGGGCGACTTCGCCGGGCGCGGTTGTCCGATTCTGGCCTCGCGAGCGGGATCTCGCGGGCTGGGGCAACCCGGATTGACGGCGGCGCGTCGTCCTCCGCTCCCCCGCCGGCCGCGACGTTGCCCGCGGAGCTAGCCAACAATCTCGATTATGAGATCATCCGCGAGCTTGAGGGCGGCGGCATGGGCCGGGTCTACCTGGCCCATAACCGCCTCATGGGCCGGCATGAGGTAATCAAGCTCATCGACGCGGAAATCATCGAACGCCCAGGGGTTCGCGAGCGTTTTCTCCGCGAGATCCGCGCGGTCGCCAAGCTCCGCCACCCCAACATCGTTACCGCGTACTCCGCTTTCCGCGCCGGCGCGAGTCTGGTTTTTGCCATGGAGTACGTCGAAGGTTTCGACCTGGCGCGGAGGGTTACGGCCAAGGGGCCGATGCCGGTGCGACACGCCAGCTACTTTGTGCACCAGGCGGCGTTGGGCTTGCAGCACGCGCACGAGGCCGGCATGGTCCACCGCGACATTAAACCCGGCAACCTGATGCTCTCTCAAAAGGGGGGCAAGGCGGTCATCAAGGTGCTCGACTTCGGGCTCGCCAAGGCGGAGCGCGAGCAGAAGTTGCTCGACCTCATCGTGCCCGAATCAGACCGCCGGCTCAAGGACGGCAGCGACCTCACGCTCGCGGGTCAATTTCTGGGCACACCCGACTTTGTGGCCCCGGAGCAGATTACCGACGCACAAGGCGCCGACATCCTCGCGGACATTTACAGCCTGGGCTGCACCCTGTATTACCTGCTGAGCGGCCGTCCGCCGTTTCAAGCACAGACGCTGCACGACGTCCTCCAGGCGCACCGTTCGACAGACGCCCGACTGCTGAACTTCGTGCGGCCGGAAGTCCCGACCGACCTGGCGGCCCTCACAGCCAAAATGATGGCCAAAGACCCCCATCGCCGTTTTCAAACCCCGGGTGAAGTCGCCCAGGCACTGGTTCCCTTTTTCACGCCGCGAACCACGGCCACCGTGTCCCCGAACCTGGTGGTCGATCCGAACATCGCGCAGGATGCCGGTTCCTCTCTATCCGAGTCGACAGCGCCAGACCACGACTCCGCCACCGTTTGCACTCCGGCGACCCAGGACGGGCCCAGAATGTGGTCGAGCCTCATCGAGTTCAAGAACACCGAGCAAGAGGCGGACGCGACTGGCGCCGTGGTGACGCCGGCTCGGGCTCGCTCGCGGCGGTTTTGGCCCGTGGTGGTTGCCTTCGTAGGTTTCGCGGCGGTGATCGTCGGGGTTGCTGCAGTCACTCTGCCCTTACACCACGACCGCGGTAAATCCGTCCGATCCGCTCCTGTTCTCAACGTTGCGGTCCTGGCTCCCGCAGCCAAGAAGACCGTGCATCCTCCCGTGCCAAACCATAGCGCCCTTACTCCGAGCATCGGCGCTCGGGCGCCGTCGGGTCCCAACGAAACCCCCAAATTCGAAAACCCCAAGTCGAACGGCTCGCCAGAAGCAAATGGCAACTTAGCAGACGTTCCGACACATACCCCGTCCGTGGTTCCGAGG
Organism: uncultured Isosphaeraceae bacterium; assembly: GCA_963850935.1. Classification (GTDB taxonomy): domain Bacteria; phylum Planctomycetota; class Planctomycetia; order Isosphaerales; family Isosphaeraceae; genus CAWFRS01. The sequence continues at coordinate 182,900 of CAWKNT010000004.1, read as the reverse complement.
CCTGAGGCCGACCGTCGGCAGCGGGCGAAATACGTAAAGGCCAAGCCGGATCAAGACGACCTAAGATTCGAGGAAAGCCCGGTGGAACGTCTCAAGCGACTTCCGCATGTCATGAATAAGAGCATGCGTTGGGAGAACTCCGTCTATGTACTGGACGCCGAGGACGACGTTCGCCGGGCGGCGGCGGAGGTCACGCCTCGGTACAACGAGTATCGACGCGCCTGTAATAAATCCGTGACGGAGGCCGACAGGAAAGACTTGGCTCAGATATTGAAGCAGCAGCTAGCGGACTTGAGTCACGAGCAGCGTCTTCTTCGCGCGACCGATAAAGAACTGCGCCGAAGGACTTCGCGAAACGTCTTGAGCGTCGCCAGTATGAATTTGGGGATACGATGGGCGTGGCGAGCACTTCGGGCGCGTTTTCCGGCGCTGTTATCAAGGCGATAGATTATGAGCTAGCGGCGATCAATAACGAGATCAAACTACGCGGGGAGCAAATCCAGGAGAACACGAGGCAACAGCAAGAACTGAACAACCAATTGGTCGCTCTAAGCCAGGAAGTCGGAGTACCTGTACAGGTCCAGGAACTACAAATGTCGATAGAGAGGCGGCGCGAAGACTACATTTATTCTGTGAAGACGTTGCGCAAATGTTTCGACCTTGTGAAGCAGCTCTACAGTGAAGTGGCCAATGATCCCAAGGTCAGAACAACAATCGAATTCAAGAATCAGGGCCTATCCCGACTCAGGTGGGAACTCGGTCCGTCACCGAAGCTGCTGAATATCGAAAACAAGCTCAAGCAAGCCGAGAACTGGGTGAGGGATACATCGACATCGCGAGCTAGACGTGGAGCTTCGAAGGCCGCGCCTCGTAGTCTTCCTCCGTCGTTCTAGACCGAACAGCCGCGGATGACCGGCAGGAACTCGGAGTTCCCTCTCGCGGAGGATGCCATGGGCGAAGTCTCGAAAGACGACTGGACGCGGATCAAGCGGGCGGCCGACCATTTCAAGCGGACCTGGAAGGGGGGCTCAGGACCGCCGATCGAGGATTTCCTCGCCCGCGCGACGGACTCCCAACGCGGGCCGCTCCTGAATGAGTTGCTGCAGGTCGAGTGCGAGATCCGCCGGCGTAACGGGGAGAAGCCGTTCGCCGAGGAATATCGCCGCCGATTCCCGGAGCATCTGCTGGTCGTCGACGCCGTCTTTGCCCCGGAGTCGGGTCGATTCGCCGGGTCAGCGAGAACTGCAGGGGCGGGGCCACCACCGAACGCAGTGCCGGTTGGAGCCGCGTCGGCTGACGCGATTCCCGCAGAGCTGGCGGAGCATCCCGATTATCGGATCATCCGCGAGCTGGGGCGCGGTGGCATGGGCGTCGTCTACCTCGCCCACAACGAGATCATGGGCCGGAACGAGGTGCTCAAGATCATCGGTCGCAACGTGATCGAGCGTCCGGGCGTCCTCGACCGGTTCCTCCGCGAGATGCGTACCGTCGCCAGTCTCCAGCACCCCAATATCGTCACCGCCTACTCGGCCTTCCGCGTCGGCGGCAATCTCGTGTTTGCCATGGAGTACGTCGACGGTCTCGACCTGGCAAGGATGGTCAAAACCAAGGGGCCGATGCCGGTCAGGCATTCCTGCAATTTCGTGCACCAGGCGGCGCTCGGGTTACAGCACGCACATGAGGCCGGCATGGTCCACCGCGACATAACTCCGGGCAACTTGATGCTCACGTACGCCGAGGGCAAGGCTCTAATCAAGGTGCTGGATTTCGGGCTGGCCAAGGCGGGGTTCGAGCAAAAGGTGCTCGACGTGGTCCCGACCGGGGCGGATCACGCCCTGACGGGGGCCGTGCGCCTGACGCACGCGGGTCAATTGCTGGGCACGCCTGACTTCATCGCGCCGGAACAGATTACCGATGCGCAAGGCGCCGACATCCGAGCGGATATTTATAGTCTCGGCTGCACTCTTTATTACCTTCTCAGCGGCCGTCCGCCGTTTCGGGCAGCCAAGCTCAACGAAGTTCTTCGGTTGCACCACGGAACCGACGCCCGGCTGCTAAACCTGGTGCGGCCGGAGGTCCCGGCCGAGCTCGCGGCCGTGGTGGCCAAGATGATGGCCAAGGAGGCCGACCGTCGCTATCAGACCCCGATTGAAGTCGCCAAGGCCCTGGTTCGCTTCTTCACGCGGCGGTCGGCGGAGACGGTGTCTCCCAACCCTGGGACCGCCCCGGGCGATGCGTCGGTTGCGGATCGCACCGCAGCCGAGCAGACTCACGTCGAAACACAGGCGGTCATGGCTCCTGTCGTCGCTCCGGCCGCTAATGAGCGACCCGCAATGGTATCGACCCTAGACGAGTTCACGCAGAGTGGGACGAAATCGGCCGGAGTCACCGATGCGGCGCAGCCGCTTGAAGCGCAAGCTCCCTGGCTCCGACGGGCTGTTGTCGGCGCAGCCGGTCTCGTCACAATCGTGATCGTCGGCACGATCATGACTGCCGTACGGTTACGTCCCAACTCAGACACGCCGGTCGAAAAGGTTGCAAGCACCGAGCCGGCACGCGAGTTGCAGATTCGGACCGTGGAAATTTCGCCCCCTTCATCTGTCGTTTCCACGCATCATCAGCAAGCCACTCCAAGCCCACATCTGCCGGGAGAGCCGCCTGGACCCCCGCCGCCCCTCGTTGTCGGACCATCACCAACACCAGCGCCCGCTCCGCCGACGGTGGCAGCCGGTGCCGAGGTGGCAAAACGGATCGAGACATCTCCTGCACGCCAGCGGACAGCGTTGGGGGAAAAAGTCGAAGTGGCGATTCGGGACGGCGTGCGGTACTTGAAGGGTTTACAGCATCCCAACGGCACATGGTCCGACGTCGAAAACGAAGCCAAGACCGGCACTACGAGCTTGATCACACTCGCATTGATGACTGCGGGCGAGAGTCTGGAGTCGCCCCCGATTCGCAAGGCGCTCGAATATCTGCGCGGTTTCGGCCCCAACGATCTGCACAGCACATACGCCATCTCGCTCCAAACCATGGTCTTCGCCGCGGCCGAACCAGAGCGCGATAAGCTGCGAATCGCCAATAATGTCCGTTGGTTGGAACGAGCCCAGATCAAGCCCGGTGATACTGTGACGCGGCCGCGGTCGTCTTTGAACGGCTCGCCTCTGTGGACTATGCCGCTGAGGTGGCCGGGCTCGTGGACCTATTCGGATTCGAAACGTGGCCGAAACGGCGACAACTCCAACACCCAGTTGCGCTCCTCGGACTTTACGCCGCCCGTGAGGTTGGAGTTGCCGTCGATCCGATGGTGTGGGAGCTGTCGCGGCAGTATTGGGAAGGGTGCCAGAAGCGCGACGGCAGTTGGGCCTACACACCCGACACGTCTAACTCGACAGCCAGTATGACCTGTGCGGGGATCTCAGGCTTGATCATGACCAGACTGGGAAGCCTGCGGGCTCCGGGTCAGGAGTCGACGAAGAAACAATCCCCAGTCAAGCCGCTGAAATCTGGACTGGGACGATTAAGCGTGCAGGGTCAGGAGTTCCTCGATGGCGATACCATCCGCGATTGTGGTAAGGGGGGGCACGATCGCAATCTCCAGGCCGGTATCGACTGGCTCGCCAAGAACTTTCAGGTTGGGCAGAATTTCGGCCATGGCCAGCAGTGGAAGTTTTACTACCTTTACGGCCTCGAGCGGACCGGGCGGATGGCTGGAGTCCGCTTTTTTGGCCAGAACGATTGGTATCGGTTGGGCGCCGAGGAACTCGTCCGCGAGCAGGATAAACTCGGTGGCTTCTGGGCGGGCGCACTCAACGAATCGGACAAGGTCCTGGCAACCACTTTCGCAATTTCGTTCCTCGCCAAGGGGCGCACGCCGGTGTTGGTCAACAAATTGAGCAACGGCCGGGATAGGGATTGGGATAACGATCCGGTCGACGTTCGAAATATCGTTGGCGTCATCTCGCGCGACTGGAAAACCCTGCTGACCTGGCAGGTCCTCGATCCCGGCGTCGCCACAGTGTCCGATTTGCTTCAGGCCCCAATCGCCTACTTCAATGGCCACCACGAACCCCAGTTTTCCGTGGTTGCGCTCCGAAATCTGCGCGAATACGTCGAGCAAGGCGGTTTCATTTTCGCTGAAGCCTGTTGTGGCAAACCGGAATTTGACCGAGGCTTCAAGCGCCTGATGAAGAAGATCTTTCCTGAGGACGAATACGCGCTCAGACCACTCTCGGCCGATCACCCAGTCTGGCGGGCCAAACACCTGCTCGCGCCGGATCTCCATCCTCTCTGGGGAATCGATAATGGCCACCGCACTGTGGTCATCTATTCACCTACAGACCTGTCGTGTTACTGGAACCAGAGCGAGCAAAATCCGCTCAACACGGCCGTTATAAAGTCCATTAAGGTCGGCCAGAACGTGATCGACTACGTTACAAGTCGCAAAGTGCCCCGCGACAAGCTCATGGAGCAATTTTGACGTTCTTTTCTTTTTTTCGCGGCATGGCCGGCGATGATGCGGCCTTTCATTCATACAAGACCTCTTTGCACGACAATTCAACATTTGGCCGCCGGGGGTACTGCGATGGCGTCGCGGTTGGGTGTGTGGGTGCAGAGATGACTCTGATGAGGAAAGGACCACGACAATGAAGCCAGTTCGACGACGTAATGCGAAGATGGCGCGGATCCTGGCCTGGGCGATCGCGAGCCTGATCCTGCCCGAATCTTTGGTGTTCGCGGGCCATGGCGGTGGTGGCGGCCATGGGCATTCCGGCAGGAATTGATCCCTCTCCAATCACAGCGTGAGGATTTACAGTGTCAACGGCTGGTACTGGTACGGCGGCTATTCATCGCCCTACGGGATGTATGCTGTTAACGGGGGCAATGCACCCGTTGTCCCATCTGTCCCGGCGATCAATTCTGGCGGTGATTGGAACGAGAACGGCGAGCCGTTTTTCTGGGTACCGTGATCGGCAAGTGGCTTCCAAACCCAATCGTGCTGTCTGACAGAGGATGCCATGGGCGAAGTCTCGAAAGCGGACTGGAGCTGGATCAACCAGGCGGCTGACGAGTTCGAGCGGGCCTGCAAAGCGGGGTCCCGACCGCGGATCGAAGATTTCCTTGCTCGAGCCACGGCAGCAAGACGCGGGCCGCTATTGGATGAGTTGCTCCGAGTCGAGTGCGAGATCCGTCGGCGCCAGGGAGAGAAACCTGCAGCCGAGGAATATCGCCGCCGATTTCCCGATTATCTTGCGATCGTCGACGCTGTCTTTGCTCCAGAGTCGCTTCGATCCGTCAGGTCGAGGGGAATCGGCCCGGCGAGCGCACCAACGAGCGTGGCGCCGATGGACCCAGCGCCTGCCGCCGCGATTCCGACCGAGCTGGCCCAGCACCCTGATTATGAGATCATCCGCGAGCTGGGGCGCGGAGGCATGGGAGTTGTGTATCTCGCCCACAACCAGATCATGGGCCGGGATGAGGTGCTCAAAGTTATCGGGCCCGACGTGATCGAGCGACCAGGCGTCCTTGACCGGTTCCAACGCGAGATGCGTACGGTCGCCAGCCTTCAGCACCCCAATATCGTCTGTGCCTACTCGGCCTTCCGCGCCGGCAGCAGCCTTGTGTTTGCGATGGAGTACGTCGACGGCCTTGACCTGGCGCGGAGGGTCAAGGCCAAGGGGCCGATGCCGGTCAGGCATTCCTGCTACTTCGTGCATCAGGCGGCACTGGGCTTACAGCACGCGCACGAGGCCGGCATGGTTCATCGCGACATCAAGCCGGGCAACTTGATACTCACGTACGTGGAAGGTAAGGCGATTGTCAAGGTGCTCGACTTCGGGCTGGCGAAGGCGGGGCTTGAGCAACAGGTTCTCGACGTGGTCTCAGCCGCACCTAATCAGGAGTTGACCGGAGAAGGGCTTCTGACGCAGACGGGTCAACTGCTGGGAACGCCCGACTTCATCGCGCCCGAGCAGATCACCGATGCGCAGGGCGCCGACATCCGAGCGGACATTTATAGTCTCGGCTGCACGCTGTATTACCTGCTCAGCGGTCGTCCGCCATTTCAGACGGCGAAGCTTCACGACGTACTCCAGTCGCATCAGTCGACGGACGCCCGCCTGCTCAATCTGGTGCGGCCGGAGGTCCCGGCCGAGCTCGCGGCCGTGGTGGCCAAGATGATGGCCAAGGAGGTGGATCGCCGGTACCAGACTCCGAGTGACGTCGCCAAGGCCCTCGTTCCTTTCTTCGCGCAGCGGTCGGCGGAGACGGTGTCTGCCAACCCCGGGACCACCCCAGTCGTTGTGTCGGTTGCGGATCGCGCCGCAGTCGAGCAGACCCAGGTCGAAACACAATCGGTCGTGGCTCATGCTGTCGCTCCGGAGGGAGATGACGGACCAGGAATGGGATCGAGCCTTGACGAGCTAGAGCCGAGCGCGAAGCAATCGGCCGGAGTTACCGACGCGGCGCAGCCGATTGGAGCGCGAGCTCCCTGGCTCCGACGGGCGGTCGCCGGCGCAGTCGGTCTCGCCGCAATCCTGGTCATTGGCACGATTGTGACTTTCGTTCAATTGCGGCCCAAGCCCGATAAGCGAGTCGAAAAGGTTGTAAACAGCCAGCCAGAGCGCGAGTTGCAGATTCCGCCCGTGGAAACTCCGTCCATTTCTCCTAACATTTCCACGCCTGATAAGAACGACGCACCTGGCCCAGATCTGGTGAAAAAGCCGCCTGAACCGCCGCCGGCCATCGTTGCCGAACCACCACCAACACGACCAACCCCGCCGCCGGCTGTGCCGACCGTGGTTGCGGATGTCGCGAAGCCAACACGGATCGAGGCGCGTCCGGAACGGAAGCAGACGGCGTTGGGGCAAAAGGTGGAGCGGGCCATCCACGAAGGACTGCGGTACTTGACAGGGCTGCAGCGTCCCGACGGCTCATGGTCCGACGTCGAGAACGAAGCCAAAACAGGCACGACGAGCCTCATTACTCTTGCGTTACTGACCGCCGGCGAGACTCCGGAGTCGCCGCCCATTCGCAAGGCGCTGGAATACTTGCGCCGTTTTGAGCCCAACGATCTGCACAGCACATACGCCATTGCGCTCCAGACCATGGTTTTCGCTGCGGCCGAACCCGATCGCGATCGGTTGCGGATGGCGGCCAATGTCCAATGGTTGACGAACGCCCAAATCAAGCCCGGCGATTCTGTATACTGGCCCGGTTCGTGGACCTATTCCAACTCGAAACGTGGCCGACCCGGCGACAACTCCAACACCCAGTTCGCGCTGCTGGGCCTCTTCGCCGCCAGCGAGGTTGGAGTTCCCGTCGATCAGACGGTCTGGGAGCTATCGCGTCTCTACTGGGAAAAGTGCCAGAAGCGCGACGGCAGTTGGGCTTACACACCCGACACGTCTAACTCGACAGCCAGCATGACCTGTGCGGGAATCTCGGGCTTGATCATGAGCAGACAGGGAGGCTTGCGGGCCCCGGGTCAGGAGCCGGCGAAGAAGCAGACTAAAGTTAAGGTCCCGAAATCCAGACAGCAACGTCGAAACGTCCCGGGTCCGGAATACCTGGTCGGCGATTCTATCCACAATTGTGGCAGTGTGGGATACGATCGCCAACTCCAGGCCGGAATCGACTGGCTCGCCAACCATTTTCAGGTCGTCCAAAATTTCGGTCACGGCCAGCAGTGGAAGTTTTATTACCTATACGGCCTGGAGCGGGCCGGGCGGCTAGCTGGCGTCCGGTTTTTTGGCGAGAACGATTGGTATCTGCTCGGCGCCGAGGAGCTCGTCCAGGAGCAGCATAAATTGGGAGGCTTCTGGACAGGCGCGCTCAACGAGTCGGCAAAGGTTCTAGCGACCAGCTTCGCGATCTTGTTTCTCGCCAAGGGGCGCGCGACGGTGTTGATCAACAAGTTGCGCCATTGCCAGGATAGGGACTGGAACAACGACCCGGACGACGTCAGAAATATGGTCGGTGTCGTCTCGCGGGACTGGAAAACTTTGCTGAACTGGCAGGTCCTCGATCCGAATGTCGCAACCGCCTCCGAGTTGCTTCAGGCCCCCATCGTCTACTTCAATGGCCACGAATCGCCCGATTTTTCCCAACTCGCGTGCGAGCGATTGCGCAAATACGTCGAGAAAGGTGGTTTCATTTTCGCCGAAGCCTGTTGCGGTCGCCGGGAGTTTGACCAAGGATTCAAACGGGTGATCACGCAGATCTTTCCCGAGGCGGAATACACGCTCAGACCACTCTCGGCGGATCATCCGGTCTGGCGGGCCAAACACCAGCTCACTCCGGATCTGCACCCGCTCTGGGGAATCGACAATGGCCGCCGCACGGTGGTCATTTATTCTCCGCAGGATCTCTCTTGCTACTGGAACCAGGCCGCGCAGAGCCCGGCCAATCCGGCGGTCGTGAATTCGATCAAGATCGGGCAGAACGTGATCGACCATGTGACCAATCGCACACTGCCACCCGACAAGCTCATCGAGCATCAAGAATAAAGGGACCTCCGCATGGCCAAGTCACCAAAACCCTCGCAGCAGCAGCCCGTCGCCGACGCTGCTGAGCCCACGAGCGGCACGATCGAGATGATTCTCAAGGCGTCGATGCGGGATGCGGAGAGCGCTCCGCCCAAACCGCCGACTGCGACCATCCGCGTCGCCTCTCCCGAACGTGCGGTCAGCCGGCCTGCAATTCCTTTTCGGCCTATGGCCCGGCCGAAGGTCGCGATGCTGACTGTGTGCGACGACGGCAGGACGGACGGAGAAGTGATCCGCATCCGCGGCCACCGGTTCGTCATTGGCCGCACCGAGGGGGACCTCACGATCCCCATCAACGCGCGGATCTCAGCCCGCCATATCGAAATCACTTTGCAGACCATCGGCGGTGCGCATCATCGATGGGTCGTCACCGACCTCCAGAGCACTCACGGGCTGTTCGTCCGTGTCAGCCGAGCACGTCTGGCAGAACAGGCCGAATTCCTGGTCGGCAGCGGCCGCTACAGATTCGACGCCCCGCGATATGCGGCTGGATCGTCGAGCGAGCATCTCGCGAATGAGCAAAGCTCTTCGCAGACTCATGGCTGGGCGGACTCTAATAGCAACTTCCGTCCGCCCGCCCTGACCGAATTGCTCGGCGACGAGATCGGCAATCGCGCGTTGCTTGAAAAACCCGAATACTGGATCGGCACAGACCCAGCTTGTGCCATCTGCCGGGCAAACGACCCATTCTGCGAGCCGCAGCACGTCCGACTGCACCGCAAGTCCAGTGGCGCATGGCACGCTGAAAACAACAAGACCCAAAATGGCCTATGGGTCCGAATGTCACAGGTTACCGTCGAATCACTAGCCCAGTTTCAGATCGGCGAGCAACGGTTCCAGCTCAGGGTGAGGTGAGCACCTTGCGCCGTTAAGGCTAGCCAAAAGTCGGGCGACGGGAACGGCGAGCGTTCCAAAATAAAGAGTATCCGATTCCTTGATGATGGTCGGGCCGGTCAATTCTTGCTTGACCGAATTCAAAAACGTGCCATTCGATGAACCGCAGTCCTCCACGCGGATCTCGAAGCCCTCGATAATCGTGAGCCGCGCATGGTGGCCAGAGACTCTCTTGTCATTGACCACGATGTCGTTGTCCGCGAGGCGGCCGACCTGGACGAAACGGACCAGCTCGCGCGGCCAGGGCATCGGCACCGTCTTGCCCAGGGTGATCGATGCACCGCCGCCGATGCGCGTTGGCGACGTGATTCGCACGCCCTTGACATAAGTCCCGTTGGTCGACCCAAGGTCGTGGAGGAAGTAGCCTTCGTCCGTCTGGGTCAATTGGCAGTGTCGTGCGGAGACGAGCGGCGATTCGACGATAACGTCACAGTTTGCACCGGTACCGATGTCCCATGCCCGCATAGACGCCCTTCCGCCGCCTCGAAAATCCGGATGAGAATTCGTCAATCAGGCTACTAGAACCGTGTGCGTCGCGTCGAGTGCGTGCCGACAGATCACTCCCGCACCATCGCGCCCAAGACTTCGTCGAGCGAGACGGTCGCGAACGTGCTGGCGTAATCGGACATGGCGTAGGGGATGATCAGCTCGCGGTTGTGGATGACTGCCCCGCAACTGTAGACGACGTTGGGGACGTAGCCTTCGCGTTCGTTGGCATCGGGCTCCAAAAGCGGAGTTTCAAGGCGGCCGATCACGCGGGAGGGGTCGTCGATGTCGAGGAGAAATACACCCATCGCGTATTTGCGCATCGCGCCAACGCCGTGGGTCAAGACCAGCCAGCCAGCCTCGGTCTCCAGCGGCGAGCCGCAATTGCCGAGTTGGACATATTCCCATGAGTATGTCGGCTTGGCGATCAGCTCCTTGGTGTACCAGAAATGGAGCATATCCGAGTACATCAGGTAGATGTTCTCATTGTCTTGCCGCGACAGCATGGCATAGAGCCCATTGACCTTTCGCGGAAAGAGTGCGAAGCCCTTGTTGCGGACCTCCGGTCCGTTCAACGTGCTGACCTTGAAGTGGAGAAAGTCGTCGGTTTCGACGATCTGCGGCAAGATCACCTTGCCGTCAAAGGCGGTGTACGTGGCGTAGTATTTTACCGAGCCGTCGTCGTCCTTGAACTGGACGAATCGGGCGTCTTCGATGCCGTTGGCCTCGGTAGGCGACGACGGAAAGATGACCCGCTCCGAGATGCTTTGCTCCGGCGAATAGCTGATCTCGTAATTGGATTTGGCCAGTGTGAGCATCCCCTGAACGGCTGGCTCGTTCTCATTGTGGCGCGGCCGGCTTTCACGCACGGCGCGGCTGACCGCACGCTGGAGCTCTTCGAGCGTAAACTGGTCGTTGAGCGTGCCCATCACTTTGCCAACGAACGGACCATCAACGCCCAGTTCCAGTAGCTTGAGGAAAAATAAGTTCTTATCGTACAACGTATTGGGCACCTGTTCAGGCGCGGTCACAAAACGCGTCGGCTCGTCCATGCGAATGCGATTTTGGCCGTCCACCGTGCCGCTACGGAAGGTGATTGACGAGATATGTCCTTCGCCGGTGGCGCGCAGACTGAGCAAAAACCGGCTCGACCCATCCGGAAGACCCGTCTGGTCGGTATGCCAGACCATCGAGGGATTGAACAGTGCCGCTGACTCCAGCGCGTACTCCTGGGTAAAGTACGCACCGATCAGCATGCGGCGATTTTCGCTCAAGTGCTGATTCGTGATGAGGAATTTTCTGACCTGTTCAAACCGGTGCAAGAAGAAGTGGCGGGTCTTTTGATGGCGGTTATGAAACTCGCGCATCACTTCCTCGATCAAGAGGTCAACCTCTTGGTCGGAGAGCGACATCACCCGCGAGACAATGCGTTCGATCCGATGGTCATTCGTCGGCTCGAATGGCCGGATGACGACGCGGCTATTGTTAGGTTTCAAGACAATCCCCGTTCTGCGCACCTTTAATCTTGGGACGGTGCGCGCCCGGGCTCTCTCCGGCGCTTGTCATGGTCGGGCTCGAGAGAAGTGCGGGGGAACTCATTGATCCATTCGCATCCATGGAGGTTGGCTCCTGACCTCAGTGTCAAGAGAAGCATAGAATGCAATTAGCTGACCTGCACCTGGCGGTAAGTTGCCAGCGTGCTTTCGAGCAGTTTCATCTCTCCCAGAGCGAGCAAGAACGCCAGGGTCGACTCGGCTCCCTGGTTCTGGTTCAAGCGGTCTTCCTGAAGACCGTCGCAACAGCCGCCGGTTTTGGCATCGTAGAGATCCAGCCCGAGATCATTGCCGCCCAGGAACCACTCAAAGGCCAGCCGTGCCTCTTTGAGCCAGACAGGGTCTTCCGTGGCATGATAAGCCTCGATACAGGCTGATACCGTGGAATTGGCCTCGATCGGCTGCTGGTCGAACTGGGCCCGCTCGCGATCGCGCTGATAAAAACCGTTGGAACCGATCGGCCGAAAACAACCGGTCGGCGATTTTTGCTGTTGGATAAGCCACTGGAGCGTTTCCAGGCCGAGCTCAACGGCCTGATCGTTACCGCTCGAACGGCCGCTGGCGATCAAAGCGTGGGACAGCTTCGCATTGTCGTACGTCAAAGCATCTTCGAACCAGGGCCACGCGTCGGTCGCCATCCTCGTGTGGCAATCGATGAGCCGTTCGGTCAAGGCATCGCGCACCTGGTAGGCTGGTCGGGCACCGCTGAATCGCTCGAGATATAAGCACACGCCGATCAAGCCAAACGCCCAGGCTCGCGGCGACGTCGTCTCGGTGATCGTCGGCAGCGCCAGGTCAAAGAGTTGCGACGCCCAGAATTGCAGGTCACGCCGCCGCGATCGGCCGACGCACGCACCCAGGACCCACAGCGCCCTGCCGTGCGAGTCGTCCGAGCCGACCTTTTCGAGCCAGTTGCGGTCGAAGCCCAGAAAATTGCGAAACCGGCTGCGGGTGCGGTCAAAGGCGTAGTTGAGAAATGCAGCGTAGGTTGTCGCCAGCCGGTAGACCTGCGCGGTGCTCTGGCCGAGCTGCTCCAGCCCTACCGTCAACAGCAACGCACGAGCGTTGTCGTCGGTGCAATAGCCTTCGGCAAAATTGGGTATCGTGGAGTTGGCGTGCTGGAGCATACCGGCCGAGTCGGTCATCCGCACCAGGTGATCGAGCCGCCAGCCTGGGAGGTCCATCGGTTGCTCGGCCAAAGTGCGGACCGCCAGCGGCTTGTACGGCACGTCCAGCCGGCTGCGCCGCGCCCGCTGAAACGACTCCATGTAGAGATGGGCGACGTGGCTCCAGATCATCTCGCGGCCCAGCATGTAGGCTTTCTTCCGCATCGAGTGTCGTCGGGGCTCGTCGCGTAACAGCTCGCAAATCTCGCGTGCCAGGGCCTTGGAATCGCCAAACGGAACGAGCACGCCTCTGCCGTCGGCCAACAGCTCCTCGGCATACCAGTACGGTGTCGAAACCACTGCCTTGCCGCAGCCGAACGAATACGCCAAGGTTCCCGATGTGATCTGCGCCGGGTTCAAATACGGGGTGATATAGATGTCGGCCATGCCAATAAATTCGATCAATTCATCGATCTCGACGAACCGATTGTAAAAGCTGACGTTGGGTTTGATGCCCAGGTCCTTGGCCAGCCGTTCCAGGCTGATGCGGTAGCGCTCGCCCTGTTCACGGAGCAAGTTCGGGTGGGTTGCCCCCAAGACGATGTAGACGAAGTTGGGAAACTCCTCGAGGATTGCCGGCATCGCTTTGAGCATCTGCTCGATGCCCTTGTTGGGCGAAAGCAGCCCGAAGGTGAGCGCCACAAACTTGCCCTCGACACCGAACTGGTCTTTGTAAAAGTTGGGATCGACGAAGGGCATGTCGGGGATGCCATGGGCGATCAAGTCGATCTTGGCCTCCGGCACGTCGTACACATCTCGCAGAAAGCTGCCGGCGCGTTCCGACATCACGATCAGCCGTGCTGACAGGTCGGCGATCTGAGTCAACACCCGATGCTGTTCGCTTGTGGGATCCCGGAGCACCGTGTGGAGCGTGGTGACAATCGGCATGCGCAGGTCGCGCAGCAGGCGCACGACATGTGTGCCGGCCGGGCCGCCGTAAATGCCGTACTCGTGCTGCAGGCAGACGATATCGGTATTGGCGAAATTGAGAAAGTCGGCAGCACGGAGGTACGAGTCGACCTCTTGTTCCTCGATTTCAAACCGCACTTCCGCGGGATAGTCATAGCCCGAGGAAATGTCGTTGATCGGAACCACGAAGCAGTCCGACCCGGGATACTGCGTCGCCACCGACGTGCAGAGGTCGTATGTGAAGGTTGCAATGCCGCACTTCCTCGGTAGATAGTCACCGACGAAGGCGATCTTTTGAATTTCGCTATTCCGTTTCATGACGGGGATGCAAACCTGGTCGCTCGTCTCCATAACTTCGAAGCCGGAATGAACGACCCGGCGTGCGGCCGATCGAACTCGAGACCCGGCGTTAGATTGCGCTTCCATTCTTCCCAGCCTTGAATCCGCCGTTTCCCCGTCCAAACGGAGCAATACGCGTTACAAGGAAGTGAGATCCGTTCCATGCACCTGCGCGAGCGTGATAGGATGGTCGCTGGCGTACTCATCGCCGCGCGGCCCCAGCGGGCGGCCTTTCGCCCTATCATATCAAGCCTGAGCGGACAAACAATCCATGCTTTGTCCAAGGGTGTGCGTTCCTCTTAGTGCACGTAAGATCAGAATTTCCGTCGTGACCATTTTGTCGTCTATAGAAAGCGCCATCGCGATAGCTTGGCGATCAAGTCGGCGGGACTGGCAGGTCTTACAGTGCGTGTCTTTCCTCCCTCTATACATCCTCGGGCCACAACGGCACTCAGCTCGACACGATCGCGAGCCCGTCGAGCACCCAGTCGCGGTCGTTGGACGCGCTGGGCAACTCGTCAAATGCGACCACCAACCGCTCGGCCACGGCCCGGACGATAGGTTCGACACCGCCGGGCTAGGCAGGGGCGTCAGAGCGGGTCACGTGGGTTACCCGGTGTGGCCTCGGGCGACTGCGCCCTCCGCAGCACGGCGCGCAGGGCCGCGTGGCGCAGCCGTTCGCTCAGCACGCGGTCGTCCCGGAGTGCTTCCACGACCTCGGCCGGGTCGTTCTTCTCCCGCCATAATGCCTCGACCAGCCGTTCGGCCTCGGGCCGCAGGGCCTCGGCCTCGCGGCGCGCCTGGTAGCGCACCTTCGAGCGGCGCCGTATCCCACAGGCGGACCGTGAAGTCGCCGGAGCCGGACGCCAGCGTCGCGCCGTCGGGGCTGAAGGCCAGCGACCAGACGTAGTCCGTGTGCCCTTGCAGCCGCGCCACCTCCTCGCCCCGCGCCAGGTCCCAGAGCCAGATGGCCCGGTCGCGGCCGGCCGTGGCCAGGCGCGTGCCGTCGGGGTGGAAGGCGACCGCGAAGACCTCGTCGGTGTGGCCGCGCAGCACCTGGCACGCGCCGCTGTCGATCTGCCACACGCGAACGGTGCGGTCCTGACCGCAGGAGGCGAGCCGACGGCTGTCGGGACTGAAGGTGGCCGAGGCGACCTGCTTCTCGTGGCCGCGGAATCGGGCATGGTCGGTCTCGTGCGTCTCGGCATCCAGGAGGACAACGCTGTTCTCATCGGCGTCGCCAACCGCCAGCCAGCGGCCGTCGGGGCTGTAAGCCAGGCCGGCCCCATCGGTCGAGAACAGCCGCTCGCCGGACGCGACGTCGCAGACGTGCAGACGGAAATCCATACCCGCCAGGGGGGTCGCCGTCGACGGCCAGCCTGCGCCCGTCGGGACGGACTGTCACGAAGCGGAGTCTCCCGGCGGGAAGCTCGATCTCCTTGCGGAGGCGCGCCGCCGCCACGTCCCAGATCCGCAGCCGGCTATCCGCCAAGCTCGCGCCGACCAGCCAGGTCCCGTCGGGGCCGAAGGCCAGGTCATGCACGATCCCCGGATGAGGCAACGTCGCGCACGGCTCCCCGGTGGCCGCGTCCCACAGGACGACCGTGTTGTCCCAGCCGCCCGAGGCGATCCAGCGGCCATCGGGGCTGAAGGCCACCGGGTAGACGTAGCTGGTGTGGCCGCGCAGCACCGGCAGCGTCGCCCGCGGGTCCACGTCCCAGCTCCGAATCGTGTCGTCCCCCGCGATGTTCAGCATCGAGGCCCGACTGACAGAGGCGAGCCGGCGGCCGTCCGGGGTGAACGCGACCGCGGTGACGTTCCCCGAGTGGCCGTGCAGGACCGCCACATCCTGCCGGCCGCGTCGCCTGCCAGACCCGGACGGTGCGGTCGCTGCCCGCCGAGGCGACCCGCCTCCCGTCCGGGCTATATACGGCCGCGGTGACATTCCCCGGAATGGCGGTCGTAAGGCGGCTCGACCTCCCGGCCCGTCGCGGCGTCCCACTGGCGCACCGTCCCGTCGGCCGAGGTCGTCAGGAGCGCGCGCCGTCCGGGCTGAAGGAGACGCCGAGGACCTTGCTCTCGTGCCCCCGATAAGTGCCCAAGGCAGCGCCGGTCGCCGCGTCCCACAGGCGCGCCGTCCGGTCCTCGCCAGCCGACGCGAGGCGAGTGCCGTCCGGGCTGAAGGTGAACGACCAGATGTTCTCTGCGTGGCCTTCACAGACCGCCGTCAGTCGGCCCGACTTCGCGTCCAAAACCGCCAGCCGGGTCCAGTCGCCTTGCTTCCACGGCGACGCGAGGCGGGCGCCGTCCGGGCTCATGGCGGCCCGGAACGATCCTCCGGCCAGAGGGCCTCCCGCGCGACAGACGCGCCGGCCGGCCTCGTCGAACAGGTGAAAGACCCCCTGCTCCGACCCGACGGCGACCCGGAGCCCGAGCCGCGTCTCCGAGGCGGTGACCCCGTGTGGGTCCCTGGGACGTAATGGCAGGATCGAGGCCGCGCCGCCATCCAGGTCCGTGACGCGCAGGCCGTCCTCGCTCACGATCCCGACCCGGAGACGGTCCCGGCCGGGGACCAGGAGTCCGATCCCACCGG
Organism: uncultured Isosphaeraceae bacterium; assembly: GCA_963850935.1. Taxonomy (GTDB): domain Bacteria; phylum Planctomycetota; class Planctomycetia; order Isosphaerales; family Isosphaeraceae; genus CAWFRS01. The sequence continues at coordinate 166,417 of CAWKNT010000004.1, read as the reverse complement.
CGGGTAAGGGGAGCATCGAGGTGCTGTCGTCGAGCCGGCTGCGCAGGTGCCGCCACTCCCAGTCGCGCAGGTCCTCCGGGGCCGCGTCGAGCTGGCGCGCGGCATCGACCACGTCGTGGTTCTGAAGTGCCGAGCCCGCGGCAGCAATGCGGGCGCGGTACGCCTCGTAGAGCGCCGCCTGTTTCTCATTGTCCGCCTGCCGCGCGTTGGCGTTCGCCAGGTCTCGTTGCTGGTCCGCTTCCAGCCATTTCCAGGTCACGCCACCCAGGCCACCGACCATTGAGACTGACAGAAGGCCGAGCAACAGCGCCACCAGCGGCCGGCGCCGGCACGCCCGGGCCAGCCGGGCGCCCGCCCCCACCGGCCGCGCCGCCACTTGCTTCCCCTCCCGGAAGCGCTGCAGGTCCTCGGCAAGCGCTAGCGCGCTGGGGTAGCGATGGGTGGGCTCCTTCTCCAGGCAGTGAAGTGTGATCGCCTCGAGGTCACGTGGCAGGCGGGGCTGCAAGCGGCGCGGCCGCACCGGCTCGTCGGAGGTCACCGCCCGGAGCACCTCCAGCGTGCTGTGTCCCTCGAAGGGCAGTCGCCCGGTGAGGAGCTGATAAAGGACCACCCCCAGGGCGTAGATGTCCGTCGCCGGCCCCACCAAGGAGCGCCTGTCGCTGCCGCCGGCCTGCTCAGGCGCCATGTATCCCGGCGTGCCAAGGAGGAAGCCGCTCTGCGTCAAAGTCGCGCCGCCCTCAGTCGGCCGGGCGAGTCCGAAATCGGTGATCTTCGGAACGAGGCAGGATGCAGAATTCGCGTTGAATCCGGACCGGCTCGACTCTGCCTGAATCGGCTTCCTCCCGGCATCATTCTCCTGCAACAGGATGTTGGCCGGCTTCAGGTCGCGGTGGACGACCCCTTCGCCGTGGGCGACGTGAATGGCATGGGCGAGCGTCTCGAGGAGCGAGGCCGCCTCGCCCGGAGGCCAGGGTTTGCCGTCCAGCCGGATCGCCAGGCTGCCCCCCTCGACCCACTCCATTGCCAGGAAGGGCCGTCCCTGGTAGCTGCCGACCTCGTAGACCTGCACAATGTTGGGGTGCTGCACCCGCGCCGCCAGCTCCGCCTCCAGCCGGAACCGCAGCTCCTGGGCGGGGGAAGCGAACTCGCCGGCCAGCACCATCTTGAGGGCCGCCAGCCGGTGGAGGCCCCGGTGCCGCGCCTTGTACACCACCCCCATGCCGCCGCGACCGACCTCGGCCAGGATCTCGTAATCCCCGACCTGCTTGGGGGCCTGGAGAATCACAGGCTCGGTTCCCGGATCTCCGCTGCGCGAGGGTGCACGGTCCGCTTGCCCCCGGCGCAACGCGCGAACCGCCGAGCGACGCTGGGCCGGGCTGACCAGCGTCTCGTCCCGGCGTGCTGTGCTTCTCTGGAGCCGCGCCAGCAGAGGATCGACGGCGGTCAGTTGATCGATGTAGCGGCAACACTCGGGACAGCCGTTGAGGTGCGCAGAGACGCGGGCCAGCTCCGCCTCCACGAGCTGGCCAAGGGACAGCGCACGCAGCTCTTCGGGAGTCGGGTGGGTCGACGGGACCTGGGACATGGCAAACCTGCAAGGGATCGTCGGACGGCCAAGAGACGGCGCGGATTCGCATGAGAGGAACGTCGCCGCACGGAAAAGCTTACAAGAACGCGCGGCGGCGGGTCCCGCCCCCCGCGCACCTCTAGCTTACCCACCCCTTGTTCCCTGGGGGAGAAGATCTCCGGAGGACAGAAGAGGGGGTTTGGCCTTCCGGCACGCGCTCGCTCCATGGACTCGCCCCTGCGCCGCAGCAAATCCGGGTCCCCGGCGGCGCCGTCGGCTGCCTGGCGGCGCCGCTCACGGCGTCAGCTTCACGCGGAGGCCCTGGACCGGCCGGCCCGCGTCGTCCACCAGCCGCGCACAGCCTTCCCACTGCCCCGTTTCATTCACCACCTTGAACAGCAGCACGTTGACCCCCCGCTTCAGGCTCACCGGACGGACCGTCTCGAGCCACGATACATTCCACGATATATTACGGGTCTGACGGTACTGGTAAATCTCCCGGCCGTTGAGATAGACCTTGCTCTGGTCATCGCTGCTGACCTGAAGCCACAGGCCGTCGCGCGCCCGGTCGCTCTCGATGTAGCAGGCGGCGTAGACGACGCTCCGATCCGCCACCCGCCCCGCCGCCGCATTGAAGTCCACGACCGCTTGCGGCGACCGATGCTCCTGCCAGACCCACCGCTGACCGCCGATCGCGACCCCTTCCCCGGGCCGCGGCCGCAACTGCGCCTCGTCGGGAAGCTGCTGCCGTTCCAGGGCCTGCGCACCGCTCTCTCCCGCAGCGAGGGGCAGGGGCAAGAGCAGGAGCCAGGTCTGGAGAAATCCCTGCGCATGGGGACTGCGGAAATCATTGCTGTCCAGGAGGTCTTGCACGGCGCGGTCCTGGCGGTCCCATTGCTGCACCGCGCAGGCGTCGGCCGCCTCCCACACATTCGCCGTGCCCTCATCACTCCCCGGTCGCCAGCCGCGTCCCGTCCGGCGACCAGGACACGGAACGGACCCATCCGGCATGCCCCTTGAGGGTGAGCAGCTCGTGGCCGCCGGCCGCGTCCCACACCTTGGCCGTGCCATCCGCACTCCCTGTCGCCAGCCGCGTCCCATCCGGCGACCAGGACACGGAACGGACCGCGCCGGCATGCCCCCTGAGGGTGACGCAGTTCCCGGCCGCCGGCCACGTCCCACACCTTCGTCGTCCCGTCCCTACTGCCGGTGGCCAGCCGGGTCCCGTCCGGCGACCAGGCACGACATAGACCACGCCCCGTATGCCCCCTGAGGGTGAGCAGCTCGTGCCCGCCGGCCGCGTCCCACACCTTGGCGGTGCCATCATAACTCCCGGTCGCCAGCCGCATCCCATCCGGCGACCAGGACACGGCATAGACCGTGCCCGTATGCCCCCTGAGGGTGAGCAGCTCGTGGCCGCCGGCCGCGTCCCAGACCTTCGCCGTCCCATCCGCACTCCCGGTGGCCAGCCGGGTCCCGTCCGGCGACCAGGACACGGAACTGACCGCGCCCGTATGCCCCTTGAGGGTGAGCAGCTCGGCGGCCGCCGGCCGCGTCCCACACCTTCGCCGTGCCATCCTCACTCCCGGTGGCCAGCCGCGTCCCGTCCGGCGACCAGGACACGGAACTAGACCGGGCCCGTATGGCCCGTGAGGGTGAGTCAGCTCCCGGCCGCCGGCCGCGTCCCAGACCTTGGCCGTCCCATCCGCACTCCCGGTCGCCAGCCGCGTCCCATCCGGCGACCAGGACACGGAACGGACCGTGCCCCGATGGCCCGTGAGGGTGAGCCGCTCCCGGCCGCCGGCCGCGTCCCAGACCTTCGCCGTCCCATCCGCACTCCCCGTGGCCAGCCGCGTCCCGTCCGGCGACCAGGACGCGGCATAGACCACGCCCGCATGCCCCCTGAGGGTGAGCCGCTCCCGGCCGCCGGCCGCCTCCCACACCTTGGCCGTCCCATCCGCACTCCCGGTGGCCAGCCGCGTCCCGTCCGGCGACCAGGACACGGAACGGACCTGGCCCGTATGGCCCTTGAGGGTGAGCCGCTCGCGGCCGCCGGCCGCGTCCCAGACCTTCGCCGTCCCATCCGCACTCCCGGTGGCCAGCCGCGTCCCGTCCGGCGACCAGCGACACGGAACAGACCTGGCCCGAATGGCCCTTGAGGGTGAGCCGCTCGCGGCCGCCGGCCGCGTCCCAGACCTTCGCCGTCCCATCCGCACTCCCGGTCGCCAGCCGCGTCCCGTCCGGCGACCAGGACACGGAACAGACCCGGCCCGCATGCCCCCTGAGGGTGAGTCGCTCCCGGCCGCCGGCCGCGTCCCACACCTTGGCCGTCCCATCCGTCACTCCCGGTCGCCAGCCGCGTCCCGTCCGGCGACCAGGACACGGAACTAGACCAGGTCCGATATGCCCTCGAGGGTGAGCAGCTCCCGGCCGCCGGCCGCGTCCCACACCTTCGCCGTCCCATCCATACTCCCCGTCGCCAGCCGCGTCCCGTCCGGCGACCAGGACACGGAACAGACCGCGCCCGCATGCCCCCTGAGGGTGAGCAGTTCCTGGCCGCCGGCCGCGTCCCAGACCTTCGCTGTGCCATCAGTACTCCCCGTCGCCAGCCGCGTGCCGTCCGGCGACCAGGACACGGAACGGACCTCGGAGCGATGGCCGATCAAGGTGTGCTGGTCCAGGTGGCAAAGGCGCTGCCAGTAATACCACTCGAAGCCCCGGTCGGGGTACGCCTCGGTCTCCGCCAGCAGTGTGCGCAGCCGGCCGATCTGGCCGGTGTCCCAGGCCGGCTGCATCAGGTTGACGGTTGCCGCATACCATTGCTGCCGCATCTCCTGCTTCCGCCGTGCGGGCCCGGCTGGCCTCACCCTTGGCCGTGGCCTCGGCCGCTTCGGCGGTATTCGAAAGCCCCTTTGGTCTGCAGATAACCGACCGAAGCGACCCCGGCCACGGCGGCCAGCAGGAGAAACACCGCCGCCAAGAGCCCAGCCACCACCCGATTCCGCTTGCACCACCGCCCGACCCGCTCCGCGCCGGAGACGCGCCGCGCCAGGATCGGCTCGTGGGCCAGCCAGCGCTCGAGATCCGCCGCCAGATCCGCCGCCGACGGATAGCGCCGGGCAGGTTCCTTCTCCAGGGCCCTGGCCACGATCGTCTCCACGTCGCCGCGGAGTCCCGGGTCGAGCGAGCCCAGCCGCGGCGCGTCCTGCTCCACGATTAGCCGGGCGGCCTCGGCCAGGGGGAGGCCGTGCAGCCGATACGGCAGGCGGCCGGCCGCCAGCTCGAACAGGATGACCCCCAGGGCATACACATCGACCCGCTGGTCGATGGCCGCGGGGTCGCCCGTGACCTGCTCCGGGCTCATGTAGCTAGGCGTGCCCAGGAGCTGGCCGGTGCGGGTCAGGCCGGCCGCGGTCCGAAGGTCGGCGTCGGTGGCGCGGGCCACGCCGAAGTCGAGCACCTTCGGTTGTCCGTCTTCCTCCACGAGGATATTGGCGGGCTTCAAGTCGCGGTGGATGACGCCCTGGTCATGGGCGTGCTGTACGGCGTCGCACACCCGCGCCACCAGGGCCACGCGGGCCCTGAGGTCGAGGCCATTGCGGTTGGCGTACTCGTCCAGGGGCAGGCCGCGGATGAACTCCATGGCGAAGAACGGTCGGCCGTCGGCGGCGATACCGGCCTCGTAGACCTGCGCGATGTTGGGGTGCTGCACCCGCGCCGCCAGCTCCGCCTCCAGCCGGAACCGCAATGCCTCGGCGGGGGAAGCGAACTCGCCGGCCAGCACCATCTTGAGGGCCGCCAGCCGCTGGAGGCCTCGGTGCCACGCCTTGTACACCACCCCCATGGCTCCGCGGCCGACCTCGGCCAGGATGTCGTAATTCCCGACCTGTTTGGGAGTTGGAAGATTCACCGGCTCGGTTCCGGGATCTCCGCTGCGCGAGGCTGCCCGGGCCGCTTGCCGCCGGCGCAATGCGCGAACCGCCGAGTGACGCTGGGCCGGGCCGACCAGCGTCTCGTCCCGGCGTGCAGCGCTTTGCTGAAGCCGCGCCAGCAGAGGATCGACGGCGGTCAGTTGATCGATGTAGCGGCAACACTCGGGACAGCCGTTGAGGTGCGCAGAGACGCGGGCCAGGTCCTCGTCCGCGAGCTGGCCAAGGGACAGCGCACGCAGCTCTTCGGAAGTCAAATGGTTCGAGGGGACCTCGGACATGGCAAGCCTGCAAGAGATCGTCGAAGGCCAAGAGGCGACGCGGATTCCCATAAGAGAAACGTCGCCACACGGAAAACCTTACACGAATCCGCCGCGGTGGAGCCCGCGCGGATTGTCAGGGCGGGCGTGTCAGTCGATGAGTCCCTTCGCCTCCCGGCGGATGCGCTGCAGGACGCGCGACTTGGCCACATAGACGGCGGCCACGGAGATCCCCAGCTCGTCGGCCACCACCGCGCCGCTGGCGCCGTCGAGGGCCAGCCGCCGGAAGGCCCGCAGCGTGGCCGGCTCGAACTCCGCTTCCACCAGGTCCAGCAGGCAGCCGAACACGTATCGGTCGTGTTCCTCGTCCCACTGCCGGTTCAGATCGCTGTCGGGGTCCGCGATCTGCTGTAGGGCGGCCGTGGCGCCGCTGCCACCGCTGGCCTGGGTGCTCGCGCCGATGGCCCGCCAGTAGTCGGTCGTGCGGCTGCAGACGATGGTGCGCAGCCAGGACCGAAACGCGCCCGTCTGGCCGGAGTGCTCGAAGCTGGGGAGTTGCTTTACCACGCTCAGAAGGACGTCCTGGCTCAGGTCCTCCAGATCGGCCGCCGGCACGCCCAGGCGATTGAGCCAGCCGATGATCAGGGGACGGTACAGGTCCATCAGGTCCGTCCAGGCGTCCGCTTCGCCGGACTGAGCGCGGAGCAGCAGGCTCTGCCGGGTCTCATTCATGACACCATTTTACCGTCGCCGGGCTCGGCGATCTTGAGACTTTCTGCCAATTCTCGACCGATTGCTGTTAGGTTTTCCGCCGGACACCGTTTCTTATCCCCGTGAGTGAAAGGGCCGATGTAGCACGGCCCACTCGCCCGGGCGCCAGAAAGGGCTGCGCGCAGCGTCAAATTGATCGGTCCCTGGCGGACGTGCGCGGCAACGCGATTCTCTCACGTCTCCGCGGACCAGACAAGAACCGGTCCCGGCGCAGGCTGCCGGTCCGGAGCCCGCAGTTTCCGTCTGCGCCGATGATTCGCCGCGAGCCGGGCCGTACGTGCTCGGAAATCCTGCATCGCATGACTTCGCGAGGCGCCGATCCCGCGCATGCCGGGAGAGTGCGGCCTCGGCGTATCTGAGTGTCACTCCGGGAGAATCTCGACCCATGACTTCAGCAGTCTTGCCCCCACCATTGACGACGAGCCAAGACTCCGCCCAAGCCGAGGCCCCGGAGCCGCTCAAGGCCGTCCACACGACGAACTTCCCAGGCCTGCTCCGGCAGATCGGCGCGTCGCTCTTGGTGACCACCTACCAGGCCGGCAAGCTGGTCATGGTGCGGGATGAGGGGGATCACCTCAATACCCACTTCCGCACCTTCCAGGCGCCGATGGGCCTCGCCCTGGACGGTGGCCGGCTGGCCATCGGCACCACGCTCCAGGTCTGGGAGTACGTCGACGTCCCGGTCGTCACCGCCAAGCTCGAGCCGCCCGGCCGGCACGACGCCTGCTTCCTGCCCCGTGCCAGTCATGTCACGGGCAACATCCAGGGTCACGAGCTGGCCTGGGGCTCCGGCGGCGAGCTCTGGGCGGTCAACACCCGCTTCTCCTGCCTCTGCACGCTCGACCGCTCGGCCAGCTTCACGCCGCGGTGGCGGCCGCCGTTCGTCTCGGCCCTCGAGCCGACCGACCGGTGCCACTTGAACGGCATGGGCATGGTCGACGGTCGGCCGCGCTTCGTCACGGCGCTGGGGGAGACTGACGAGCCGGCCGAGTGGCGGGCGAACAAGGCCAGAGGCGGCATCCTGATCGACGTGAGCAGCGGCGAGGTGATCACCCGCGGGCTCTCCATGCCCCACTCGCCGCGGTGGTATGCCGGCCGGCTCTGGGTGTGCGAGTCTGGCGCGGGGACGTTCGGATTCATCGACCAGAGCACCGGCCGGTACGAGCCGATTGTCGAGGTGCCAGGGTTCACCCGCGGACTGGACTTCGCCGGCAACCTCGCCTTCGTCGGCCTCTCCCAGGTGCGCGAGAGCGCCGTCTTCAGCGGCATCCCGATCACCGAGCGGCTTGGGGCCGAGGAGCGGACATGCGGCGTCTGCGTGGTCGACCTGGCAAGCGGCCGGATGATGGGCCTGTTGCGGTTCGACACCGCCGTGCAGGAGATCTTTGCCGTGACGGTGTTGCCGTGCCGGCGCTGGCCCGAGCTGATCAACGACGACGACACGCGGCTGGAGAACTCGTTCGTGGTGCCCGACGCGGCGCTGGCCGACGTGCCGGCGGCGCTGCGGGTGCCAGCCGTCCCCACCGCTTTATCGGCAGAGTTTGGTGACAAACGCCTCGAGGTCTGCGCAGATCTGTGGATGACGTCGGATTTTCCATGACTCGAAGGACCATTCAAAATGATTCGCATCTGGGCGGGGAACAAACGGCGGAGACAGGGAAGGGACGCCGTCCGAGGCCGTCGTCATCGTCCGTCGGTGATGGTGCTGGAGGGCCGCGAGCTGCTCTCGACATTGACCGTCAGCAACACGAACGACAGCGGCGCCGGCTCGCTACGCGCCGCTGTGGCGCAGGCAGATGCGGACGGAGGGGGCGACACGATCGTCTTTTCCAGCCTGTTTGACACGCCGCAGACGATCACCCTGACCGGCGGCCAGCTCGAGCTGAGCGGAACCACGGCACGCACCACGATCGCGGGCCCGGGCGCGAACCTGCTGTCTGTCAGTGGCGACATGGCCAGCCGGGTGTTGCAGATTGACGGTGCCGTCACCGCGTCGATCTCGGGCCTGACGATCACCGGCGGCAGCGCCAGCAACAGCGTCGGCAACGACAACGGCGGCGGCGTGCAAGTCATGGAAGACGGCTCGCTGACGATGACCGACTGCACCGTCAGCGGCAACGCGGCCAGCGGCGGCGGCGGCCTGGTCTGCTTGGGGGGTGGCTCGCTGACGATGACTGACTGCACCGTCAGCAGCAACAACGCCGCCGGCGGCGGCGGCCTGTACAACGACGGCGCCACGCTGACGATGACGAACTGCACCGTCAGCGGCAACTCCACTACGATTAGCGGCGGCGGCGTGGGAAGCTATGGCACGACCGCCGCGACCACGCTCACCAGTTGCACTGTCAGCGCCAACTCCACCGGCACGTCAGGCGGCGGCGGCCTGCACAACCACGGCGGTAGCGTCACGCTGACCGACACGATCGTCGCCGGCAACTACGCCGGCGGGGATATCTCGGGCAACTACACTGACGGCGGCCACAACCTGATCGGCGGCAACCCGCTCTTGGCGGCGCTGGGCGACTACGGCGGGCCGACCTTCACCATGGCCCCGCTCCCAGGTAGCCCGGCGATAGGCGGAGGCGCGAGCACGGGCACCCCAGACTTCGACCAACGCGGCTTCCCGCGGGGCGGCTCGGTGGACATAGGCGCCTTCCAGACACAGCCCGGCATCAGCGTCAACACCACGGCTGATGGCGTCGGATCGGGCCCCGGCGAGCTCAATCTCCGCCAGGCGGTCAACCTCGCCAATGCCCTTTCCACGGCCGATTCGATCACGTTTTCCAACCTGTTCAACACCCCCCAAGTGATCACCCTGACCGCCGGCGAGTTGATGCTGACGGACCAGGCGATGACCACCATCACTGGCCCGGGCGCCGACTTGCTGACGATCAGCGGCAACAAGGCCAGCCGCGTGTTCGAGATCCGCTTCGGCTCAGCGGAGCTGTCGGGTCTCACGATCACCGGCGGCTCCGGCGGCTCCGCCGCCTCCGGCGGTGGCCTGTATAACAACGACGGCACCCTGGCGTTGAGCAATTGCACCGTCAGCGGCAACTCGGCCAACGGGGGCGGCGGCCTGTTTAACCAGGGAGGCACCTCGACCCTGACGGACTGCACCATCAACGGGAACACGTCTTACGCTCAAGGCGGCGGACTCCTTCAGGGTCAGGGCTCGTTGATCCTGCTCGGCTGCACCCTCAGCGGCAACAGGGCGTCAGACGACGGCGGCGGCCTCGCCGTCTCTAATACCGGCGGCAGCATGTCGCTGAGCAACTGCACCGTCACCGGCAACACAGCCGCCACAGACGGAGGCGGGCTGGAGTCAAGCTACTCGCCGCTCATTGTCGGCAACTGCACCATCAGCGGCAATCAATGCGGTAAGTCCGGTGGAGGCATATACTCTGTTGGGCCCCAGCGCCTGACGTCGCTGACCAACACGATCGTCGCCGGCAATAGCGGCGGCGACATCTCGGGCAGCTACTTCGGCAGCAACAACCTGATCCTCAGCGACCCGCTGCTGGCGCCCTGGGCAACTACGGCGGCCCGACCCCCACCATGGCCCTGCTGCCCGGCAGCCCGGCGATCGGCGGCGGCACCACCACCGGCGCCCCGGCCACCGACCAGCGCGGCGTCGCGCGGACCGGGCACGTCGACATCGGCGCCTTCCAGAGCGAGGGCTTCACCCTCACCCCCATCACCGGCAGCACGCCGCAGTCGGCCCTGCTCGGCACGGCGTTCGCCAAACCGCTGGCGGTCACGGTGACGGCGAATAACCCGGTCGAGCCGGTCAACGGGGGCGTGATCGGCTTCGCCGCGCCGACGTCGGGTCCCTCGGCCACCTTCTTGGCGGCGACCGCGATCAAGGCCAGCGGCGAGGCCGGGGTGACCGCCACGGCCAACGCAACACCCGGCCAGTACACCGTCACGGCGTCGGCTGGCGGGACCAGTCAGGCCGGCTTCTCGCTGACCAACATCCAGACCTACAGCCTGGTGGTCAATACCACCCAGGACCTGCCGCGCCTGACCGCCGGCCAGAACAGCCTGCGCGGCGATCGACTACGCCGACACCCTCACCGGCCCCCAGACCATCACCTTCGATCCGGCCGTTTTCGGCATTACGCCCCAGACGATCACCCTGACCAAGGGCCCGCTGATTCTCACCAACAAGGCCACGACGACGATCACCGGGCCCGGGGGAAATAACCTGACGGTCAGCGGCGGCGGCAACAGCGGAGTCTTCATGGTCAGTGGAGGCTCGGCGGCCCTCTCGGGCTTGACGATCAGCGGAGGGATGGCCGGCACCGACGGAGGCGGCGTGTACAACAGGGGCGGCACGGTCACGTTGACCGACTGCTTTGTCATTCAGAACTTCGCCAGCGGAGACGGCGGCGGCCTGGCAAACACGGCCAGCGGCACGCTGACCCTGAATCATTGCACGGTCGGCCAGAACTCCGTTTCCGAGGGGACCAGTGGATCACTTGGCCTCGGAGGCGGCATCTGGAATGCGGGCACTGCCACGATCACTGACTGCTCGATTTCCGCGAACACAGGTACAGACGGAGGCGGGCTGTACAACGATAGAAAAGGCGTCCTCTTGCTGACGGATGACATCGTAAGCGGCAACCAAGCTCAAGGGCATGGCTCAGGTGGAGGATTGTACAACAGCACCTCGGGTTGGACGACGATGACCGACTGCACGGTCAGCAACAACCTGGCCGTCGTCGGCGGCGGCGGAGGCCTGTACAGTGCCGGGACTCTCTCCCTGACCGCCTGCAATGTCAGCAACAACAGCTACTTTAACCCTTACGGGAACGATGTAGACGCCATCGGCGGTGGCGGACTCTGTAGCCGGGGTACGACGACGCTCACCGACTGCACGGTCAGCAGCAATGATGCGGACATGCTAGGAAACGGCGAGGGGGACTTCTGGCTCAGCGGCGGCGGCCTCATCGTCTTCGAGGGGACGACGACGCTGACCAACTGCACCATCAGCGGCAACATCGGCGGCGGCCTTCTCATCTCGGCCAGTGCCACGCTGACCAACTGCACAATCAGCGCCAACTACGACGGCGGCCTCTCCTTCGGCGGGAACAATGCCGCGGCGACACTGACGAACACGATCGTCGCCGCCCAGGCCAGCGGTGGCGACGTCGTGGGCAGCTTCAAAGGCGCGAACAACCTGATCGGCGGCAACCCACTTCTGGGCCCCTTGGGCGACTACGGCGGGCTGACATGGACAATGCCTCTGCTGCCGGGCAGCCCCGCGATCGGCGCGGGCACGACCGCGGCGGCACCGGCCACAGACCAGCGGGGTCAGCCGCGGACCGGCCATGTCGACATCGGCGCGTTCCAGAGCCAGGGCTTCGTCCTCACGCCCGTCGCCGGCAGCACCCCGCAGTCGACCAAGTTCGGCCGCCCATTCGCCCAGCCGCTTGCGGTCGCGGTGACGGCCGTCAACCCGGTCGAGCCGGTTGACGGCGGGGTCGTCAACTTCGCCGCTCCGGCCACGGGCGCAGCGCGACGCTCTCGGCGGCAGCAGTGATCGTCGCCAACGGCCAGGCCGCCGTGACGGCCACGGCCAACACGACCCCCGGCTCGTACGGCGTGACGGCCTCTGCGGCGGGCTCCGCCACCGCGGCCGACTTCGCGCTCACCAACGCGCACTCCCTCGTGGTCGACACTGTGCTGGACGAGCTCGACCCTCCGGACGGCAAAACCAGTCTGCGCGAGGCGCTGGCTTACGCCGAGAGCCTCCCCGGTCCGAGCACCATCACCTTCGACCCGGCAGTCTTTGGCACCACGCCCCAGACGATCACCCTGACCGACGGCCCGCTGACGTTCACCGACGCCAACGTCACAATCCGCGGCCCGGGCGCGCAGTCGCTGACAATCAGCGGCGGTGGCACCAATCGGGTGTTCGACATCGAGGGCGGAAGCGCGACGCTGTCGGGGCTGACGGTCAGCGGAGGCAACGCCACGAACGGCGGCGGCCTCTATGACAACCGCGGCACGCTGGATCTGACCGACTGCACCGTCACCGGCAACTCCGGCAGCGGAGAAGGCGGCGGCCTGTTCAACAACTCGTACAGCACGCTGGAGCTGACCGACTGCACCGTCAGCGGCAATCGCGCCGGCAATAACGGCGGCGGCCTGTACACCGCGGCCGTGGGATCGTCGCTTGCGCTGAGCAACGTCACCGTCGGTGGCAACTACGCCGGCGAGTGCGGCGGGGGCCTGTTCCTCGGCGGCGGCACCTCGACGCTCTCGAACTGCACGATCAGCGGCAACTCGGCCGGCGTGGTCGGCGGCGGCCTCTACGTCTTCGACACGCCGACGCTGACCAACTCAATCGTCGCCGGTCAGACCAGCGCGGGCGATGTCCACGGCGCGCTGAACGCGGCCAGCGCGAACAACCTCGTCGGCGACGGGTCCGGTATGACCGGGATCAGCGACGGCAGTCAGGGCAACCAGGTCGGCACCGCGGCGGCACCCATCGACCCGCTCCTGGCCCCCTTGAGCGACTACGGCGGGCCAACGGCGACGATGGCCCTGCTGCCCGGCAGCCCGGCCATCGCTGGAGGGGCGAACGCGCAGGGCACCCCGGCCACCGACCAGCGGGGCCAGCCGCGGACCGGGCACGTCGACATCGGCGCCTTCCAGAGCCGGGGCTTCACCCTCGCGCCTGTCGCCGGCAGCACACCGCAGTCGGCTGCAATCGGCACGAAGTTCGCCAACACGCTGGCCGTGACTGTAACCGCCGTCAATCCCGTTGAGCCGGTCGATGGGGGGATCGTCAACTTCGCGGCGCCGGCTTCCGGCGCCTCGGCGGCGCTCTCGGCCGCCACGGCCACGATCGAGGGCGGCCAGGCCAACGTCACGGCCACGGCCAACGCCACGCCCGGCCCGTACACCGCCTTGGCCACGGCCGCCGGGGCCGGATACGCCAGCTTCTCCATGAGCAACTTGGCGGCTTCGAGCCTCTCCGAGACACCGCCGCCAACCCAGCCGACTGGCCCCAGCGAACAGGTCATCACCGACCTGGCCGGTCTGCGTGCGGCGATTACCTACGCCGACAGCCACCCCGGCCCCGACACCATCACCTTCGACCCGGCCCCCTCCGGCAAAAAGCGGTGGACCATCAAGCCGAGCGGCGGTCCGCTGGTCCTGTCCAACCCGGCCACCACCACGATCATCGGACCCGGCCCCGGGCTGTTGACCATCAACGGCGACGGCCAGGGCTCGGTCTTCGTCATCGAGGGCGGGTCGCTGGCGCTTGACGGTGTGACCATCAGCGGCGGTCGGGCCGTCCGCGGCGGCGGCATACGCAACGACGGCGGGAGGCTGGTACTCACCGACGTGGTCATCCGCGGCAACCGGGCCCGCGTCGGCGGGGGATTGTACAACGACGGGACGGCCGTGCTGAACGACGTGGTCATCCGCGGCAACCAGGCCCGGATCGGCAGCGGCCTGTTCAGCACCCGCAGGGCAACCCTCACCTGGAGCCGGTCGCCGGCCGGGGGGCGCCGATGAACTCGCATTTCCCTGGTGTCTCGGGAGAGCTTGGCATGAGTCGCATCGAAGTAAAGTCCGGACATCGGCGCCAGCGGGTGGCGATCGCCCGGCGGACCCGGCGGCTGCTGCGGCCGTCATTATTGGCGCTGGAGGGCCGCACGTTATTATCCACGATCGTCGTGAACAACCCCACCGACATACGCGTCACCGGCCAGACCGATCTGCGCCAGGCAATTGCCCAGGCGGATACGGACGGCGGGGGCGACACAATCGTCTTCTCCAGTCTGTTCAACAGCCCGCAGAAGATCACCCTGACCGGCGGCCAGCTCGAGCTGAGCGGAACCATGGCCGCAACCACGATTACGGGCCCGGCGCGAACCTGCTGTCGGTGAGCGGCAACAATGCCAGCCGGGTGTTCCTGGTCGATGCGAATGTGAGCGCGTCGATCTCGGGGCTGACGATCACCGACGGCAACGCCGGCGAGGGCGGCAGCGGCGGCGGCCTGTACAACTTGGGCACGCTGTCCCTGAGCGATTGCACCGTCAGCGGCAACAGCGCAGGGTCCTTCGGCGGCGGCCTGGATAACTTTGGCGCACTGTCCCTGGCCGAATGCACTGTCAGCGGCAACTCCGCCGAGCTCGGCAACGGCGCCGGCCTGTACAACCAGGCCGGCACGGCCACCCTGACCGACTGCACCGTCAGCGGCAACTCCGCCAAGCTCGGCAACGGCGCCGGCCTGATCAACAACGGCACGGCCAGCCTGACCCTGACGGATTGTACCGTTAGCGGCAACACCGCCGGCGTCAACGGCGGCGGCCTGTTCAACGACGGCACGGCCACCCTGACCAATTGCACCGTCAGCGGCAACTCCGCCAAGTACTACGGCGGCCTGCTCAACAACGGCGCGGCCGCGCTGTCCCTGACCAACACGATCGTCGCCGGCAATCGCGACGGCGACATCTCGGGCAGCTATTTGGGCAGCAACAACCTGATCGGCGGCGACCCGCTGCTGGCCCCGCTGGGCGACTACGGCGGGCCGACGCCGACCATGGCCCTGCTCCCGGGCAGCCCGGCGATCGGCAAGGGCACATCCGACGGCGCCCCCGCCGCCGACCAGCGGGGCCTCCCGCTCGCCTCGCCCAGGCCCGACATCGGCGCCTTCCAGACCAACCCCCTGGTGGTCAACTCCACCGTCGACGGCACCGGCTCGCCATCCGGCGACCTGAGTCTGCGCCAGGCCGTCAACCTGGCTAACGCGCTGGGCGGCACCGAGGCAATCACGTTCGACCCGACCGTCTTCGCCACTCCCCAGACGATCACGCTTGATGGCAACCAGCTCGACCTCGAGAGCGGAACCGTGACGATCACGGGCCCGGGCGCGAACCTGCTGTCGGTCAGCGGCAACAAGGCCGGTCGGGTCTTCCAGGTGGACGCCAAAGTCATCGCGTCGATCTTGGGCCTGACGATCACCGGCGGCAACGCCGACACCGACACCGACGACGGCGGCGGCGTGCAAGTCGAGCCGGACGGCGGGCTGACGATGACCGACTGCACCATAAGCGACAGCGCGACCAGCGGCCAGTCCGGTATCGGCGGCGGCCTGGTCTGCTTCCCCGACGGCACACTCACGATGAAAAGCTGCACCGTCAGCGGCAACAACGCCGTCGGCGGCGGCGGCCTGTTCAACGACGGCGGCACGCTCACGATGACGAACTGCACCGTCGGCGACAACTCCAGTACGGGCAGGGGCGGAGGCCTGGGAAACTTCGGCACGTTCCACCCGGCCAGCCTGACCTTGACCGATTGCACCTTCAGCGGCAACTCCGCCGCCAAGGGCGGCGGCGGCCTGTACAACACTGGCGGTAGCGCCACGCTGACCAGCACGATCGTCGCCGGCAACGGCGGCAGCGATGTCTTGGGCAACTACACGGACGGGGGCGACAACCTAATCTCCGGCAACCCGCTCTTGGCGGTGCTGGGCGACTACGGCGGGCCGACCTTCACCATGCCCCCGCTCCCTGGCAGCCCGGCGATCGGCGGTGGCACAACGACGGACGCCCCCGCGACCGACCAGCGCGGCCAGCCGCGCACCGGTCGTATCGACATCGGCGCCTTCCAGACCCAGCCCAATATCATCGTCAACACCACGGCCGACGGCGTCGGATCGAGCCCAGGCGAGCTCAACCTCCGCCAGGCGATCAATCTCGCCAATGCCCTCCCCACGGCCGACACGATCACCTTCTCCAGCCTGTTCAACACCCCCCAGACGATCACCCTGACTGCCGGAGAGCTGAAGCTGACGGACAAGGCTACCACGACGATCAGCGGTCCAGGGGCGAGTCTGCTGTCGATCAGCGGCGGCGACGCCACGCGGTGTTTCGCCACCTACGGCGAAGCCGCGGCGGCGCTGTCGGGCCTGACGATCACCGGCGGTCGCGCCAACCGCGGCGGTGGCCTGCAGAACATCGATGGAACGGTGTCGATGATCGACTGCGTCGTGAGCGGCAACGCGAGCGTCGGACCTGCTGGCTACCTTGGGGGGGGTGGATTGTACAACGATGGCGGCTCTCTGGCCCTGACCGACTGCACCATTAGCGGGAACACGGCCGACGGTGTAGGCGGCGGGATCCTTCAGCCTTCGGGCGAAGTGACGCTGACCGGCTGCACCATCAGTGGCAACACGGCCCCTTACGGGAACGGCGGCGGCATCTGCGGCGCTGTGGGGGACACCTCCCTCTCACTTACCAGCTGCACCATCACCGGCAACACGGCCGGCACGGACGGAGGCGGGCTGTACTCACTGGGCTCCATCTCCGGCTCCATCTCACTCACCAACTGCACGGTTAGCGGCAATAGCTGCGGCGAGTACGGAGGAGGCTTGGCTTTGGCGCCAGCACTTTTGGGCAAAGCGTGGCTGAACAACACGATCGTCGCCGGGAATGTCGCTCATGACGGCGGCAACGATGTCCTCAACGGCATTTCTGGGAGCTACAACCTGATCGGCAGCGGTGCGGGGATGAGCGGGATCAATGACGGGAGCCAGGGCAATCAGGTTGGCACCGCCCAGGCGCCGATCGACCCGCTGATGGCGCCTTTGGGCAACTACGGCGGTCCGACCTTCACCATGGCCCTGCTGCCGGGGAGCCCGGCCATCGGTGGTGGCACGACCGCGGCGCACCCGCTACGGATCAGCGCGGAGAGCCCCGCTCCGGTCACGTCGACATCGGCGCCTTCCAGAGCCAGGGGTTCAAACTGACCCCCGTCGCCGGCAGCTCCCCGCAGTCCGCCGCCGTCGGGACGTCGTTCGCCAAACCGCTGGCGGTGACGGTGACGGCCAACAATCCGATCGAGCCGGTCGACGGTGGTGTCATAAGCTTCGGGGCGACGCCCGCGGCCGGAGGCGCCTTGGCGACAATCTCAGCTGCCACGGCGACGATACAGTCCGGCCAGGCCGCGGTCACTGCAACGGCCAATGACACACAAGGCAGTTATTGGGTCACCGCGACGGCCGCCGGAGCATCCTCGGCGAGTTTCTCCTTGACCAACTTGGCAGCTTCGAGCCTCTCCGAGACACCGCCGCCAACCCAGCCGACTGGCCCCAGCGAACAGGTCGTCACCGACCTGGCCGGTCTGCGTGCGGCAATCGCCTTCGCCAACAGCCATCCAGGCCCCGACACCATCCTCCTCGATCCGACCGGCTCCGGCGCCAAGCCCAAGACGATCCAGATCAGCGGTGGTCCGCTGGTGATCACCAACCCGGCGACCACCACGATCATCGGCCCGGGTGCCAGGCTTCTGACAATCGCCTCCGACGGCAGAAGTGGGGTGTTCGACATCGAAGGCGGATCGGTTGCGCTCTCGGGGCTGGCGATCGCGCGCGGTCGGGCCGAGAGCGGCGGCGGCATCCTGAACGATGGCGGCAGTCTCTCGCTCACCGACGTCATTCTCCGCGACAATTCCGCCCGCGCCCTCGGCGGCGGTCTATACAACAACGGCGACGCCAAGTTGACCAACGTCACCGTCTCCGACGACTCGGCCCGCGTCGGCGGCGGCATCGCCAATAGCGGCACGCTGTCGCTCACCGACGTCAGGGTACGCGGTAACACCGCCCGTGTGGGCTCGGGCGTGTTCAACATCCGCAAAGCGACCCTCGCCTGGCTGCGGTCGCCGGCCAGGCGCGGCTCAGCTCGGATTTCCCTCGAATCACCGGAGCACAAAGCATGAATCGCATCGAAGTGAAGTCTGAGCGAAGGCGCGGACGACAGACGAATGCCGCCGGCGGCCGGCGGTGGTGGCGCTGGAAGCCCGAACCCTGCTCTCGACCTTCACGGTCAACATCGAAACCCCTTTGATTGCTTAGACGTTTCTGCGTTGAAATCTCAGCACCCGCTCGCTTCTCAATGACTCAAGGAGTATACCATGTTCCCTGCCGACTGGCTGTCCGCCCTCGATCGCCGATTCCATCTCACAAACCGTGTCCGTCCGCGCCGGCGTCGGGGCAACCGACCGCTGCGAGTCGCGGCCGAGGTTTCGCTGCTGGAAGACCGCTGCCTGATGTCGAGAAGCCTCCACGCCGCCCACCCGCCGCGCGCGGGGCTTACTACCGCCCCCGCCTCGGGCCTGATCGTCATGCCGGCCAGCAACGTGTCCGCGCCGGGAGATGTGATGTATCAGAATCCAAATGTAAAAACGATTGTTATCTATAACAATTTAGATTCGACCGTCTTTCCGATCCTGGAGGGAGAGAACTCAGCAACAACGGTCAACGACCCGGGTAGCAAGTCCAACGTTCTTCCCACGTACGACCATCGCGAGAGGGGGATCCGGGCGAACAACAAATTCGGGTGGAACGAAGAGTACAGGGCCTACGTCGGCTACACGGGGACAGACGGGACCGACTATCTGGGCCTGCCGCCTCACACGAGCGTGACGGTCCCCGTCCCGATGGCGATCTGGGATTCGGGCCGGCTGCAAATCGTGGACGAAACTCAATCTGCCCAAGATCTCTTGCTCAACAGTGCGATCCCATTTACTTATGACCCAGCTGCGCTCCAATACGCGGAGTCGATCGCAAAGCTCCAGACGCGGCCCGGCAATATCCAGAGCGCGATGTTGTTGCTGTATCATTCCGCAACCGCGTTGGGGATCAACTCCGATGCTCCGTCGCAGCTCGTCGAATTCACGATCAGGGATCCGTCGGTGCCGGTGCCAGATACGAAGGCATCATTCGACTACGATATCTCGTATCTCGACTCCTTATATCTTCCGGTCGCCCTCGAGGCTGACACAGGAGTCGGCTATGTAGGGACGACGCTGTCGCTCGCCCAGTTCGAGGCATCGGTGAACGAGTTCGCGAACGGGAGCTGGCTTGACGGCTATCTCGGCGCCGGTAACAGTTGGCCGCAGTATTATCTCTCCAACCCGACAGGCACCACGAATCCAAGCGATCCTTTGAAGATCCCCGGGGGCCACAATCTCTTCGCCGACAGTGTCAACGCGAGCAGCTACGACGTTCTGCACAGCACCTTGACCTCTAGCCAGGCGACCGCGAACCTCCCGAGCACCGGCGACAACTATGCGGTCGGAGCGATGACCAACCTCTGGTTCTCATGGGCGAAGTATTACCAGCAGAACAACCCTGGAGCCACGCCAACGCCGGTCCTTCAGATGCTCATGAGTGAACCGAACGTGCAGACCTTTCCCATCAAGACGGATCCCGGTAATCCCGGGGACCTCGCGCGCGCCAATGCGTTTTCGCAACTCGTATGGGACGTGATGAATGAATTCAGTACAGACCCGAACCTGAACCCGCAACTCCCGCTACTCCCCACTTCGCAATTACTCCAATTCATCATCGGGGATAATGTTGCGGATCTCCCGAACCTGGATAAAGAGCAGCAGCAAGCGATCACTAATCAGGTCATTCTCTTGATGCGTGGTGTACCGAGCAATAGCTACAGCCAGAGCTTATGGTATCCGGCCCCGGGAGACCCGACGACCGATGGTGTCGCCAAGTACAACCTGAATCCGTTCGTCTGGTTCGTTCACAACCCGAACAACTGGTACGGCCAGCGAATCTATGCCTATGCCTACTCGGTTGACGATGCCTTTGGAAATATTCTGGTGAACGATGCGAGTCAACTCTTGGTCACGATCGGAGGGCCCGACGGGCTGATCGATACGAATCCCTACCAGCCTGTGAGTCGCCCCAGCGGTGCGCCGCTCGCTGCTTCAAATGTACCTCGATCCGTTCCGCCTGGCGCACGAGCACATTGACATCCTCAAACAGCAGGTCGAGGCGCAGCCGCTCCGACGCCGTCTGCAGCTCCAGCCGACGGAGCCACGTACCCGCGGCCGACGTCCGAACTTGGCGCGAGCTGATCAGCTGCCGCAGCCGGGTAATCGCCAAGCGGACGCGGGCCAAGAATTTCCTCCGCACGCTGCTGCGATGCGCCGGCGTCGTCCCCCCGAGTCGGCCCGCCCTGTGGACCAAGAAGGGGCTGGAGTGTGAGAGGTCAAGGGGTTGCACTGCGATAATCCAATAAAGGTCGGGCCATCGACCGGCTCAATCTTGTTCGGGAAGTCGCATTCGCTCCCATGGGATGGACTCGTCGTAGAGATCACGGGCGGAACAAGCCCACACGTCAACTGTCGTTTGTCGCAGTGCGCGAGGTTTTTGCGCCAGCGACTCACGCACGGCCGAGCGAGTGCGGGCGCATATCTTATTGTGCGTAATTGCCTTCTACGTGGAATGGCACCTGCGGCAGGCGTGGGAAGCGCTGCTCTTCGAGGATGAAGAGCTGGCCGTGGACCGAAAGCGTCGCGACCCAGTGTTGCCTGCCCAACCGTCGCAGTCGGCGCGCGCGCTAAGAAGAAAACGCGCCTGACGCCAGCAGGTCTGCCGGTCCGGAGTTTTCGAACGTCTCTGGATCATATTGGAACATGTTCTCGTAATAAATGTGTCGTTAATGTCGATCCAAAACAGACGACCTTTTGCCAGGTGACCGAGACCCATGCCTTGCAGGCGGAGGCGTTACGGTTGATCAAAACGTAGCCAGAAACAGTAGGCCCAGATTGACGTAAGCTATTTATCACTATAAGGATTCCCGCTAAACAGCCCAGCAACTTCGGCTTAGCAGTTCTTACGGCACGCTGTCGCTGACCGACTGCACCGTCAGCGGCAACACCGCCGAGGACAACGGCGGCGGCCTGTACGTCTCGCGGGCGCCACGGCGACGCTGACCAACACGATCGTCGCGCGGAACGGAGGTGGCGACGTCCAGGCGCGCTGGATCCGCAGCGCGAACAACCTGGTCGGCATCGCTTCGGGGATGACCGGGATTAGCGAAGGGAGCCAGGGCAACCAAGTCGGCACAGCCCAGGCGCCGATCGACCCGCTGCTGGCGCCCTTGGGCGATTCCGGTGGGCTGACTCCTTGGCATGGCACTGCTTCCGGGCAGTGCGGCCATCGGCGGCGGGATGTCCGGGGCCGGCATCCCGACGGCCGACCAGCGGGGCCAGCCGCGGACGGGGCACGTCGACCGCGAAGACCGTGCCCTTCAATCCCGTGGGGGTGAAGACGACGATCGTGGCGCAGATCAATTCGCTCAATTCGAACGGCAAGGCCATTTTCGGACTCATTGGCTTGAACGCGCAAGATTCGCAGGCGGGGTACCTGGCAACGGGCATCGACGCTCACGGTAACCTGTTTATCGTCTCGAGCATCGCCCCGACGCTCGAACTGACGCCCGAACGGATCGGCGAGGTCAAGGGCTACAGCGGCAAATCGATCACGTTGACCTTCACCATCAACTCAACGGGTGTCGAAGTGGTCGGAGGGAGCTTCAAATCCGGCTTGATCCCCTTCAAGGGCTTATCCAATTTCTCGCTTGCGGCTGCATTCCCCAATGGCAACGCGCGCCCGGCGCTGGGGGCAGCGAGTCTGCCGAATGCAAAGGGCGAGAGAACGACCTTCCGGTCGATCAACGTGCTGACGGCGGTCGCCCCGGCAGAGCCCTAGCTAACCCTCCAGCCTCCACACCCCGGGCACCCGGCTCGCCGGCGTGGGCATCGTCGAAGGTTTCTGCCGCAAGTTCCGTCGGGGTGTCTTCAATCAACTCAGGTTTTGGCTTTTTTCGCCGGTGAACTCCCGCAGAATTTTGGAGGTCAAGATCGATGCATTGCACCAAAGTTGGGTTCGTGACTCTCTACCTGGCCCTATCCCTCGCGGCAAGCGTTCAGGCAGGCTACATCTACACGGCGTTGACGCCGCCCGACTCAGCTGGCGGCATTGCCTACGGGATCAACGACAAGGACGACATCGTGGGACGATACTCCGCCGCCTCGAACCTGAACATAAACGGATTCGTCTTGAGCGACGGAGTCTACACGACGATCGACAATGGGCCCGTGGTGGCAACGTTTGCCACGGGCATCAACAACGCCGGGTCGATCGTCGGTTACTACTACGCGTTCGTCGACTCGCTGGGCTTCACGGTGATTGGCGGAACGACCGCCACCTTCAACGTCCCCGGAGCCCAGTTTACGTTGCCCAACGGAATCAACTCCCTTGGTCAGATCGTCGGTCAAGTTATTGGCAGCAACGACTGGGGCTTCCTGAAGAACGGCTCGACCTTCACCCTATTCGACAACGCTCTCACCGGTATCGACGACAAGGGTGACATCGTGGGCAATTACAAAAATGGGACCAGTGGATTCTTGCTCAGCGATGGCAAGTACACCACAATTTCCTTCCCGGATTCCGTCTACACCACTGTCACAGGTATTAATCAGCTCGGGCAGATCGTGGGGTATTACACCGACGCCGACGACAATGACTATGGCTTCGTCTATCAAGACGGTAGGTTCACACCGATCGACTACCCCGGAGTGCAGAGTACAGAGGTCCAAGGGATCAACGACCTGGGCGAGATCGTAGGGAGCTACGTCGTCAACAATACGTACTACGCTTTCACGGCCACTGCCGTGCCGGAGCCGGCATCCGCCATCTTGTTGGCGAGCGGCCTCGGTATTATGGTTGCGGCCGCCTCTCGCGCGGGGCCGGGTGTCGTGTTGCCGTCGCTGAGGGTCGAAGCGGCCTGATCACTTTGATCGAGGAACATCTCGTGCGATTCGTTTCGCGCTCGAACCGCGTGCGGCACCGCTGCCGTCCCCGTCGTACCTTCCCATTCGCGGACGCTGCGGTCGAGGTACTCGAAGTCCGTTCGCTACTGAGCTCGGCCGCTGTGATCCAGTGGTCCATGGTCCCCCAGATCGCGCTCGATCCGTTGCACGGCAACGAGCCGGACCTCGCGAATACCCCGGCGTACGTGAACGCGCCAACCGGATACGGCGTGGTGCTTGATGCCTCGCGCTCCGTGGGGATCCAGCCGACGACGACCTTCTAATGGATGGTCACCAACTCAGCGGGCCAATCGACATACACGATCGGCGAAGAGGCCACCATCAGCCTCGCCCAGGGTCCCTACACAGTTCACCTCATGGCGACCGGACTGAGCGGCACGAACGGGCCGCAATATGCGACCGTCAATATCCAGGTGAAGGACGTCCTCATCGTCTCGATCGGCGACACGTATGCTTCGGGCGAAGGGAACCCGGTCGTGCCCAGTCCGAGCGACCCGCAGTGGGCCTATTCGCCCGACCCGGCAATGAATACCGAGAACGCCAATGCACACCGGTCGACCATCGCCGGGCCGGCGCAGTTCGCGCTGAAGCTATTCGCCACGGTCGTCAATCCTGTCGCAATTTAATGCCAGCCTTGCCGAGTTGCCACAGCATTTCGCCGCGCTGGCCCAGGCGATCCAGTCCCTGAACCCCGGCCAGGTGATGATCACGGGATACCCCGATATCACACGCGACCAGGACGGTAATGTGGCGGCGTTTCTCGGGACGCTCGGCGTCACGTTGATAAGTGAGGGAAACGCGGCATTCGCCTCGCAGAAGATCATCCCCGCGCTCGACGCGGCCGTTGCTGCCGCGGCGACGGCGTACGATTGGACGCTGGTCCGGGGGATCAAAGCCGACTTCCTCAAACACGGCTATCCTTCGACCACCTCCTGGATCCGCACCCTTGGCCAGTCGCTGGAGATGCAAGGCGACGTCGACGGCACTTTCCATCCCAACGCTGTGGGGCACCAGGACATCGCCGTGCACCTGCTGGACACCTATCTGGGATTATTGGGCAAGGCCAGAGCGAAGTTCCGGCGGGGTGGGCCGGGCCGCAAGGCATGATCCGTCGAGGCAAATGGCGACAGGCCCATTTGGGCTGGCCAAAACGCCCCAGCAGATGGTGCGGACCCGGGGAACCTCGCGTCCACCTTGACCTTGCCCGCCACCGCCACCGTCGGCAACGGCAACGACGTCATCAAGCTTGGCGCCGGGAGCAACCCCGTGGCGCTGGGGACGGCAACGACTCGGTCTCGGCCGGCAACGGCAACAACACCGTGACCCCGGGCAACGGCAACGACGCCATCCAGCTCAACGACGGGAGCAACGTCGTGGTCGAGGGCAGCGGCAACGACTCGGTCGCGGCCGACAACGGCAACAACCTGATCGTTGACGGCCTGGGGCGGCACACGATCACGTCATACAATAATAGGTTCGGCCAGCACTTCCTCTTCTAGGTCAGGACCTACGGGAGCGTCGAGCTTCAATTTCAACACATGAGAATTCCGCCGTTCGCCGAAGAGGGTAAACGGAAGGAACTTGCCAACCGGCTCTCGGCGATCGGAATCTCGATACCCGAAGAAGCTTTGAAGAGACGACCAACATTCGGTCTCAGCTTGCTGTTGGAGCCCCTTCGCTTGGACGAGTTTGTGCGAGCTTTCGATTGGATGTTGTCGGAGATCAAGACTGTTGAGCACGTCGGGTCTCCGCTTCCCTGACCTTAAAAGAAGGTTTTTAGTCGCTCAACCGTCCTTGGTCCAAAAAGTAGGGTATACTTCGGTCGAGCACGCGGCTGATTGTCCGTCCATTGCTTGCGCGATCCTGGTAAACCGGAGTTTTTGGCAACGCAGGTCTGGCGACCGCGACTCGACGATCACGAGTTGACACCGAGGGACACCAACCCGAATCCGTTTCTTCTTGACCGTAATCACCTCCTGATACCATTCCGGGCGACGGCCGCCGGACAATCCGGCCATCATCAAGTGGCAGGACCGGCGAGAGTGATTCCGCCCGATGCGCCGTGGCGCGGCATCTGACGAGCAGACCGCGCAGATGATCCGGCAACTCGATGCGAAGAGCGTACGCGCCCATCCAGGACTTCGGGAGCGTGGGCAGCGAATTACAATCATGAGCGACGCTCAAATGTGCCGAGCGAAGCCAAGTCAGAGTAGCCATTGGTCAATGGTCATTGGTTTGCAGGCAGCATGTTGCTATTGCGTGTGACGCGCAATTGCGCCGAACGAACCCATTTACTCGCACCCGGTTGACGAGCCCGCTCGATACACGGACGGAATGGGATTTCGGCGGGCCGATGCGCAGCCAAAGAGCCCCAGGACAACCGTTTTTTCCCAGTCGCTCCGCTGCGTTTACGTCAAAAACAGGCGAGTGCGCGTGTTGGTCCCGATTCCTCGGTTGGAGGCCGAAGAGCACGGGCGGATTCCATCGACATAACGGCCCGAAGAGTAATGGTTTACGCCCCAGCAATTGTAAACCTTCGCCCAACCCGTTATGAAAACGTAAGGGCGCCGTAGAGCCTTTCCCGTTCGTGGCGTTTCAGTAACCGAGAGTGATCGCCGTCGATCAAGTTCAGGAAGTGTCTTTGGGATCGATTGCGAGCTCGCGGCGATTTTCCACCGACATTTTCCAGGGTAAGAACGGATTGATGTCGGACGGGACTTGGCCGCCGTTTTCCGCACAACTCTTCAGGTACCACGTTAGCCAGGTGCGGACGTTGAACTTTGCCAGACTCAAAGTGGCGAACAGGGAAAAGAGCATCGCCGCCAGCCGACCGCTCCATAACGCCCCTGAGCCGTAGTAATTCTTGCGGCCCAAAGCGGGACCGCGGGCGGACGCTCGGAGGCATTGTTGTCCAGCGGGATTCGCGGGTCATCCAGGAAACGGATCAAACCACTCCAGTGTTCCTGCAGGCTTGCCAACACCTTGCGGCAGGGGGTCGGCAGTTTCGGGTCGGCCAGTTCGGCATCGGCTTGGGCTTGCATGGCCGCGACCGACTGTCGCAGTTCTATATCGGCCGCGGTGAACTCGGCGCTGCCCGTCTTGGTGCTACGACGGCCACGGTCGTGGCGATACAGCGCGAATCCGGCCAAGCCAGGCCAAAGCCCACTCCTTGTGCTCGGGCCAGCCCTTGCCGACCGTGACAAAATCACGGCGGACGTGCCCAGCAGAAGACCAGCACCACGTTGCCCAGCTTCACTTGGGCCATGGCTTTGTACGCCGAGTAGCGGTCGACCATCAGCACCGCACGGGCGTCAGCCGGGAAGTGGCCCTCGGGCACTTCGTGGCTTCGGGTGGGGATCGAGGCGAAAGACTACCGTGTCCTCGCCCAAGAACACCCATAGCCACCAGCGATATCCCGTCTTGCCTTCCTGGGCAACGAAGACCATCCAGCGAGTTTCATCAGCCTGGGCGAACGGGGACGCGGCGTTCCGCTCGAGCAGCGCATCGTAGAGCGGCTGAAAGAGCGGTTCGAGGCGTTCCAGGCCGCCGGACACCGTGCCTGCCGCCACGTCGAGTCCCAGCAATTGCCACTGGCCCAGCAACCGCTCGGTAGGCCGATGGCTGGCGAACTTGTCGAGCAGAATCTCCACCCACACAGATACACCCAATACGCCCTTGGGGATCAGCTTGGGGGCCGGGGTCGCGGTGACAGTTCGAGGACAGTTGGAGCAGGTGCACGTCCGCTGATAACGTCGCCGTCGGATACGTCGGCGATAGGCTCGGACCTCGATCTCGATTTGTTCGGAATCCTCGGTGTCGCTGGGCGAGAGCACCGCGCCGCACTGCAGGCACACAAGCTGGTCTTTGGGCAACTCGCGGAGATCCTCGACCACGGGCAAGTGGCTGTAATCCCGCCGTTTCGGACCGGGCCGCTCCTTCCTTTGGCCCCGCTTGGGAGGCGTGGAGGAGTCCCGTTCATCACGCTCGCCCTCAAGATGATTCGAGCGATTCCCGGTCGACGATTTTTCGCTCTTGCGACCGAAGAGTTGATCTTGGAGCTTTCGATTCTCACCGCGAAGATTTTCAACTTCGGCTTCGAGGTGCTCGGCCCGATGTACGGCCCGAGCATGCTGAGCTTTCCAATACCCGACCTGTTGCCGCAGCTCGTGATTCTCACGCCGCAGATCGGCAACTTCCTGGCGCAGTTCGAGCACTTCGCGACAAAGTTGCCGCACCAGCTCGGACAAATCAGTCGGCTCGTTGGCCGAAAGTGGCTCCACAAGCGTGTCTTCCATGACAATAACGCTTGTACCCAAAACCTACTTTGCGATCATAGGGCAATTAACCCGAGAAAACGGGTTGGGCGAAGGATTACCAGCAATTTTCGCGCCGATCACGGCGAGTTGGCACTGGCTGGGTTCCCAGGCGTGCCAAATAGTGCCAAAAAGTGCCGCTCGGTTTTTGACGTAACTCTACTAACGGCCATGGTGGCTGCCGCCGACCATCATCGACCGGCTGGGAGTGCAGATATGCGGGACTCCGCCGGCGCGGGCCGTCAGAGTGACTTGCTGCTGGATGGCGCGCGAAGGCCGCAGCCCCGGATAATAATTGTGCGGTGCAGATTCCCTGATCACCTGTGGAGCAACCACGGGCGGCGATTCTTGCCATGTCGACGCCTGCGGCGTCCCGTCCGTCTGCCCCTGAATCCGGGCTTGAGCATGGCTGCTGTACGGCCGCAGTGAATCCGGAATCGCGATGCCGCCGCGAACCGCGGCCGTCCTCGCTCCTGACCGGGCGACCGATCTCACGCTGGGCAACGTGCCAGCGGAAGTCTGCCGAACACCCGGCGTGGTGACGCGATTGAAGCGGGCGTCTGCTCGAGTCTGAGCCTGCGCCGTCGCTCCATCTGCCAGGGCTGCCAGTACGAAGATCAGAGAGATTCGCCGGTAGCTTTTCATGACGGTACTCGGAACGTTTGAGCCTCGTCGAGCGTCCCATGGTCAGATCGGCTTCGCGCACACCAACATCGCTTCATGTATTATCCGCGCAATTTGCCTCCACACAAGAGACGACCGGATCAGAACACGATATTCGTCGGTCGAAATCGCGAGCGGGATCGTCCGATTCAGGATCGACCAGCTTGGTCGAGTAGAACACACTCGCAATTAGGCCTGGATTGCGCAAAATGAAGCTCTGCGAGGCCGACGTCGCGGCCATTGACGGATTGTCTTCTCCTGCCTTTAGCTTCGGTGCCTACCTTGTGCCCGCACGTCGTCACCGGCGTTGCGGACCAAAACCCTCGAGGTCATTTCCGGGAGCCATGCGCATGAATTTTATCACTGACCGTCGATCATTCTTGTTTGGGGCGTCGGTTGCGGGCTTCGGCATCTTTGCCCAGGGCCGACGAGGCTGGGCGGGCGGAGTCGGACCGAATGAGACCCTCAATATCGCGTGCATCGGCGTCGGCGGCAAGGGCAAGGGAGACACAGAACAGGCCGGACGGCACGGCCGGATTGTCGCGGTCTGCGACATCGATCAAACACGGTTGGACGCGACGGCCGCAAATTACAAGGAAGCCAAGAAATACAACGATTTCCGCGAGCTACTGCACGAGCTCGACTCGCGAATTGACGCGGTTGTCGTGTCGACGCCCGACCACACACACGCGGCAGCGGCCGTTATGGCCATGCGGCTGGGCAAGCACGTGTATTGCCAGAAACCGCTCGCGCATTCCGTCTGGGAGGCCCGCTTGATGCGTGAGACGGCGCGTCAGAAGGGAGTGTGCACGCAGATGGGCAATCAGGGAACGGCCGATCCGGGCTTTCGACGGGGTGCCGAGTTGGTGCGCTCCGGCGCCATCGGCGAAGTGCGTGAGGTTCACATCTGGACCAATCGTCCATTCAAATACTGGAAGCAGTCGCCCGACATCGTCGCCCGCCCCAAGGAAACGCCTCCCGTTCCCAAGCACGTCCACTGGGACTTGTTCCTGGGGCCGGCCCCCGAGCGGCGCTACAACCCGGTCTATCATCCACATGACTGGCGCGGCTGGTGGGACTTTGGCACCGGCTCGCTGGGAGACATGGCCTGCCACACCGCGAACTTGACCTTCATGGCGCTCCAACTGGGTCTCCCCGTCCGGGTTTCGGCTCAGAGCGGCGAGATCAACTCCGAAACCTATCCGGCCTGGGCCACGATCACGTACGAATTTCCGGCTCGCGGCGATCTGCCGCCCGTCAAGCTCACCTGGTACGAGGGGGCGAAAAACGGCCAGCGCAATCTGCCACACAAGAGACTTTTCCCCGATTCGGGATTCCAGCCATCCGATAGCGGATCGCTCTTGATTGGCTCCAAGTGGCGGATGTACTCACCCAACGATTACGGTGCCGTCCAAATGCTGTGGCCGGCAGGTGAATACAAGGATCTTAAGGTTGCCGATCGCACATTGCCGCGCATCGAGGGGGGCGCGGTACCGACGACGCCCAAAAGCTCGAGTGGGTCCAGGCCATAGGCGCCGGCAAACCGTCGCTGGCGTTGTCCAACTTCGACTATGCATCCACAATGACCGAGTCGATGCTGCTGGGCAACGTCGTCGTTCGGTCCGGCCAGTCCATCGACTACAACCCGGAAACCGGCGAGATCACCGGCAGCTCGTCCGCGTCGCAATATCTCAAGCCTTATTTCCGCAAGGGCTGGGAGATCTGAGCGGTGCCCACGGTCGAGGAGGTGTATCGCGAGGCTTGGGGAAAGGTCGGCGGAGTCGGCAGGCTCCGTCGCACCTTTTCGCTGTTTGCCGAGTTCTGGGAAATACTCGAGTTTCAGATCATACGAGGCCATCCGGAACTCAGCGGTTCTGAGCTCAACAGGTCGGTTGCGAAGCGAATGTATTCGTCAGACTTGGCCGCTCAACGCCTGCTCGATCAGATGGAACCAAAAGCCATGCTTGCCCATGATCTTCGCGGAACCATGGAGCGGATCTCGGCGATCCTGCAACATCTGGGATTCAAGTTCCATTTCACGGGCGGGGCGGTGGCTGCGTTCTACGGTGACCCCAGGTTCACGCAGGATCTGGATCTCGTCATTCAGATCACCGCGTTCCAGCCCGAGACAAGAATGCTTTTGAACCGCCTTTCAGCGGCGTATTTCATTCACGAGCAGGCGATCATGGAAGCGATTGCCGGAAAAGGGATGTTTCAGGCGATCGATGAGGTTTCGATGGTCAAGGTCGATTTCCACGTCGGCGAAAAAATACCTGGCGAGCTGAATCGCACGAGTCTCTGCGAGATCTCGCCCGGTCTGACCGCACCGCTTGTCAGCAAGGAAGACGCCATCCTTTCCAAGCTCCTCTGGATTCAGCAGGGAAGCGGCAAGTCTCGGCACGATGTGATCGAGATGCTGAAACGCGACGAAGACCTCGACCGCGCTTGTCTGCGCGAGCGGGCCGCTACAATCGGGCTTGGTGAGCTTCTGGCGGAATTTGAAAAAGAGATTTGATCGACGGAGGCAGTTGTGCCGGGGCCTCAGTCGAAGAACCTGACAACAGAGTCGTTCACCCTGGAGCTGTCGATGCCCAGATCTGTGCTCACAGTCGTGGTCCTCTTCGCTGGCAGCTATTTAAGCGGGCATCTCACAGCGTTCGCGGTGACGAGCCGGTGAAACCGACCGCGCCGGCATCTGAGACCAATCCGGCCGTTCCCGCACCCGGCCATTCGGTCCACGGTGAGGCGTTCAATGACGGACCGCGGCACGCTGCCTATTTGATGTCTGGCATGGGCAAGGTGCACTTCCCCGTTACCACCAAAGAGCCGGAAGCCCAGACCTTCATCGACCAAGGCGTCGCGCAGCTGCATTCTTTCTATTATTTTGAGTCTGAGCGATCGTTCCGCCAGGCCGCCAAGATCGATCCCCAGTGTGCGATGGCTTACTGGGGGATGGCGATGGCTAATGTCCACAACGCGAAGCGCGTTTCAGAGTTTCTCAGGCAGGCGCGGAAGCGAGCAGCTTCGGTGAGCCGTCGCGAAACACTTTACCTGGAAGCGCTCGAGGCGTTGTACAAACAGGGGGCCAACGACAAGTCGAAGCGTCAAGGTTGGCTGTTGGGGCTCGAGACCATCGTCCAGGAGTTTCCTGCCGACGTCGATGCCCGCGCATGGCTGGCGATCGTGACTTGGCAGAATGCCATGGATGGCATAGGGAGCCGGCAGGCGGTTGACACGCTCTTGGACTGCGTCTTTCAAGTCGAGCCGATGCATCCGGGTGCCCACCATTACCGCATTCACCTGTGGGATGGTCACAAGCCGGCTCGTGCGGAGAAATCGGCTGGGCTCTTTGCCGCCGCCGCGCCGGGGATCGCGCACGCGTGGCACATGCCAGGACACACGTATTCGGAACTGAAACGGTACGCCGACGCCGCATACCAGCAGGAGGGCTCTGCCCGCGTCGACCATGCCTACATGATGCGCGATCGTGTCATGCCCTTCGAGATTCACAACTATGTCCACAACAACCAATGGCTCTGCACAACTCTCAGTCATATTGGCCGTGTGCGTGATGGTATCGCCGTGGCCCGCAACTTGGTCGAGCAACCGCGTGACCCAGAGAAAAATGGCCCGAATGACGGCGGGTCGGCGCAGCGAAGCGGTCGGGCTCGCTGGGCAGAGCTCTTGACCCGGTACGAGCTCTGGGACGAATTGCTCGACGCAGCAGCTTCTGGCGCCCTCGATTGGTCGAACATCCCCTTCGAGCAGCAGCGAAAGGCGTACACCCTGGGGCTGGCGTACGCGGGGAAGAATGACCAGGCCAAGCTGGTCGAGCAGATCAAGATGTTGAAAAAACATACGGGTGCCGAGGCGAAGCCCCTCCTCGCCGAGCTGGAAGGGCTGGAATTGCTGGCACGCGGCGAAATCGGCCCGGCATTCGATCAGTTCGCCAAAGCGCCTTCGATGCGGCCCGAGTCGCTTGCGCGCCCATCTGGCCGCCCGCAACTATGGATTTGCCGAAACCAACGCGCGACGGGCCGTAGAAAAGAACCCCAATCAAGTGCCCGCCCTCGCGGCAGAAGTCGAAGTCCTTCACGCCTGCGGGAAAGAACAAGAGGCGCGCGAAGCCTATCGTTTGCTCGAGCCGCTCGCGTGCCACGCCGATCGCGACCTCCCCGTCTTCAGGCGACTGGAAAACGTCGTGGCGCGCTGGAAAGCCGAGGGCTCGTGGGTCGACTCTGGACAAGCGACGGTAAACGCCGCCGGCACCGACGAGACTGCCGCTGGTCGGGTCGAACTGAAGACGCTCGGTCCCTTGGTCTGGAGCCCATTCGATGCTCCTCCATTTAACGGAACCGACACGGCCGGAGTGCCCTGGTCCGTGCAATCGCGCACCGGGAGAAACGTCCTAGTCATCTTTTTCCTGGGGGGAAAGTGTGCTCACTGCATGCAGCAGCTCGAGCAGTTTGGCAAGGAATTCGAGGCACTCAAAAGACTGGACGTCGACACGGTCGCCATCAGCACCGACACCCTTGACGCCGCCCGATCGTTAAAGAACAACAAAGACGGAATCAAGTTCCCGATGCCATTTCTGGCCGACCCCAAGCTTGGGCTGTTCAAGCGATATCAAGCGTTCGACGACTTCGAGAACCAACCGCTCCACGGGACGTTCCTGATCGACAGCCAGGGAAACGTCCGGTTCCAGCGCATTTCAGCGGATCCCTTTCTCGACGTCGACTTCATCAAGGCCGAGGCTGGGCGGATCAACCGGATTTTGAAACGATAATGCTTTAGGCTACGCGGAACCGGAGCGATCGTGATGCCCTGGCAACAACGACCGCGACAACGATCGCCAAGCTTTTGCGATCAAATCCGCGAATTACCTCTGCCGGACCCGAATCAGAACTAGGTCTGGGCGAGCTGATCGCTGCTCCGTATGATGAGTGCAGATAGGAAATTGGGTCTTTCGACGGGGTAGCCATGTCCGCGGGGATTCTCCATCAAACTCGACTAAGCCAATCGCATGCCGCATCGTTTCAATCCGGCAATCCCGTCTTGCCGGTGCTGGACGTTACTGCGCGCCATCGCCACCGGCTTTTGCCGCTCGAGAACAAGCCCGAAGGCAGCCTGCTCATCCATGAGATCTACCGCAGCCTGCAAGGAGAAAGCACATTCGCGGGCTTGCCTTGCGTGTTCATCCGGCTTACCGCGTGCCACCTCCGATGTGTCTACTGCGACACCCCACACGCTTTCGCCGAGGGGCGCGTCGCTGACGTGGACGCTGTCTTGGCCAAGG
The DNA here is from genome assembly GCA_963850935.1 of uncultured Isosphaeraceae bacterium. Classification (GTDB taxonomy): domain Bacteria; phylum Planctomycetota; class Planctomycetia; order Isosphaerales; family Isosphaeraceae; genus CAWFRS01. Next base: position 132,962 of record CAWKNT010000004.1, on the reverse strand, counting down.
CTCTTGCGCTTGGTGACGACCTGGTCGAGATTACCGGGGGCGAGCCCCTACTGCAGCAAGAGGTCTACCCGCTCATGACGCGGTTAGCCGATGCTGGCCGCACCGTCTTGCTTGAGACCAGCGGCGCGGTCGATACAAGCGCGGTCGATCCGCGAGTGTGTGTGATCCTCGATATCAAGACGCCTGGTTCCGGTGAAGTCGACGCCAATGTTTGGACCAACATCGATCACCTCAAACCGACGGATGAGGTCAAAATCGTTGTTTGCAATCGCGCCGACTTCGACTGGGCAGTTACGATCGTGCGCGATCAAGGACTTTCTCAGCGATGTCCGGTGTTGTTCAGTGCATCCTTCGGGCAAGTCGATGCCACGGAACTGGCCGCCTGGATCCTTGAAACCCGATTGCCGGTCCGGCTGCAGCTCCAGCAGCACAAGATCCTTTGGAATCCGAGCGCCCGTGGCGTTTGATGGCCCGCTCGACCGGGATTTGCGGATCACCATCCCAGTTGAGGGCGCAAGCCGATCCAGTACTGGAGCGCCAGCAGCACGGCCACATAGCCGACGACTCGAAGTGTCATCTGGGAGAGGTTGCCGGCAACTTGTCGAAGGGTCTGGCCTGAGTCCGACCGGCGAACCCCGCTTTTTAGCGCAATCATGCCGCCAACCATGAGCAGCATCAAGATTGGGATGGCTTCCCAAGCCTCTCGGATCAGACTCTTCGGACCCATGATCGGACGGTCTCCCGATGCTTTGTGACGGCGCTGAAAACTAAAGGGTTGATCCGATTCGGCGGTGCTCGGGTGCAAATCGCGGGCGGTCGGCACGACCAGCATCGTTCAATTCCGTTCTGGATTAAACGCTACAGGCGAACGATCGTCGAGGCGAGATCTCGTTTTTTCGAAGGGTTTCCAGTCTTTCAGAGTGCGATTGTGAGGGTCGCGCAATCACCGCGGATTCTAACGATTGAGCGTGCTGAACCAAAATCTCAGATGACGCAGCCCTCGGGCAGATTGAATAGTCTGCGCGCATTGGCTGTTGTGATTTGGGCAAACTCGGCGATTGAAAGGCCGCGGATTTCCGCGAGTCGGGCGGCAGTGAGGGCCACGCGGGCCGGTTCGTTCGTTTGACCTCGGTGGGGGTGTGGGCTGAGATAGGGACTGTCCGTTTCGACGAGGAGACGGTTGAGGGGAACGCGGGCGGCGACGTCGCGCAATGGGTCGAGGGTCTTGTTCGTGAATGTAACCATGCCAGCAAATGATAGGTGCAGCCCCAGCTCGAGACAGGCTTCCGCGTCTGCCCACGACCCAGTAAACGAGTGCATGACTCCTCGGACGGGCCGGCGCAGCCGACGCAATTGATCGATGATTTCGCGCTGACAGTCGCGGGAATGAATGACGACGGCAAGATCTTGTGCGTGGGCTAGGTCCAGATGACGATCGAACCAAAATTCTTGCAACTCAAACGGGGTGCGATCCCAGTATCGATCTAATCCGGTTTCGCCCACCGCAACGACGCCCGGCCGTTGGACCAGGTCGGTGATCATGCGCCAGTCATTCTCGCTGGCTTCGGCAGCCTCGTTGGGGTGGATCCCTACCACCGCGAAGAGACCGCGGTAGGTCCGCGCCAAATCGACACAATCGGAACTCGTCACCGCAGTTGTGCCGACGGCAATGATCTGGCGAACCCCGGCTCCGCAGGCCCGTTTGAGCAGATCATCAAGGTTCGCGCGTAGCCGACGGTCGTCCAGGTGCGCGTGGCTATCCACAAGCGTGATTTGTTCTTGCGTCGCGTCGTTCATGCGGTACACGCGCCCTGCGTCGCGCACTGGCAACTTGCACCGAATCGGCCACGTTCTCTCCGGGTTCGGGGCACGATTCCGAGTTGTCAGGAAGGGTCGGCTCACGATATCCGACCAACTCCAGTCGGTAGCCGGTGACTCGAAAACCCTGGCGAGAGAGGTCATCTTGCAAGCGTGGGTCGAGCTTGTCGATCAAGTCGGGGTCGAATTGTGTCGGCAAGTCGTGAACGGTCCCAGAACGCAGGCAGCGGAAGTGGTAGTGCTTATCGCGACGGGCATCGTACCGCGCGGGTCACACCGACGCCGGCGCTCAGCTTTGTCGCGACTCCGACGGCGACCAAAGCTTCGAGCGCCTTGTACACTGTCGCCAGGCTGATTTTGGGAATCTGTGCACGGACGGCGTGAAAGACGTTTTCTGCTGACGGATGTTGGGCGGAATCACACAGTTGCTGGTAGACCGCGAGTCGTTGAGGAGTGCACCGCAAACCGGCGGTCTCGATGATCGCACGAAGCCGTACCTGGTCGAGCGGCAAGCTGTCCATCTCTGTTCGTGTTCCCTCGCCGCCTTCGCAACGATCGGTTGCGGCCGTTCAAGGAGTTGCAGGTGACGCGGCTCGAGCCCGGCCGCAATTCCTTCATGGCAATCGCCTTTCCATTGTTCGGCGGCTTGACACCCATGTCAACGGCGTGTTAGATTCATCGCTTGGGCCGGGGCTGGAGAGGCAGATCATCGGGCTCGGGCCCGTCAGGGGCTTGGTTCGCTCCCTGCGCCAGAATCCCGTGCGGCCTGGGCCATCGAGTGCTGCCACGGAGGTGTTGCTCGTTTCGGCGCACCGCGATAGGAATTCCGAGCCCCGTCCTAGCGGGGCGGCGTTCCTGCGGCTGCCGCCTGCTCCGCTTGGGCCCGGCGTCCCGCTCCGCCGGGTAGCGGTCAATCCCATTGAGCACGCCTCGGAGGAGATGAATGAGCGTCGATTTGGTTCGCATTGTCGATAGCATTCACCGCGACAAGAATATCTCCAAGGATATTCTGTTCGACGGGATTCAGTCGGCACTCACCACGGCTGCACGCAAGCATTATCCCGAGGCGAGCGAGATCGAAGTGCGCATTGATCCCGATTCGGGTGCCATTGACGCGACCAAGGATGGCGTCAAGATCGATCCTACCGAGCTGGGCCGGATCGCCGCGCAGACGGCCAAGCAAGTGATCATCCAGAAGATCCGCGAGGCTGAGCGAGACAGCCTTTTCGACGAGTTTGAAGACCAGCGCGGCGACCTCGTAACCGGAACCGTGCAGCGATTCGAGGGAGGGGCGGTCATTGTCAATCTCGGCAAGACCGACGCGATACTGCCGCGGAGCGAACAGATCCCTGGTGAGAGCTACCACCCCAATGAGCGGATCCGCGCGATCATCCTTGATGTCCGCAAAGTTGGCCAGCGGGTCAAGATCATCTTGAGCCGTACGCATTCCGACTTTGTTCGCCGCCTTTTTGAGCTTGAGATCCCCGAGATCGCCGATCAGATCATCGCCATCCGCGCTCTCGCACGCGAAGCCGGCTATCGCTCGAAGGTCGCCGTGACCTCGATCGATACCAAGGTCGACGCCGTCGGTGCGTGTGTGGGCGTACGAGGGACGCGGATTAAGAACATCGTCGACGAACTCGGTGGCGAGCGGATCGACATCGTGCGGTGGAACGAGTCGCTCCAGGTCTTGATTCCCAACGCGCTGCAACCGGCCGAGATCGACGAAGTCATGCTCTGTCATCTCCTGGGCCGCGCGATTGTACTCGTCCGCGACGATCAACTCTCCTTGGCCATCGGCCGCCGAGGCCAGAACGTTCGGCTCGCGTCCAAGCTGGTGGGCTGGGACATCGAAATCATGACTGCCGAAGAGCTCGACGAAGTGATCGAAAAGGCGGTAAAAGCCTTCGAGAAAATTGAGGTCGTCGACACCGAACTGGCTGAACGTCTGGTGGAACAAGGCATCCTGAGCTACGACGACCTGTCGGTCATGGAAATCTCGGATTTAGTGAACACAATTGAAGGTTTGACCGAAGAACAAGCAATCGAAATCGTGGCCAAGGCGGAAGTTCTGGCTGAGGCCCAGACCGAAGAGCTACCCCGTCGCAAGGGAGCGCGGGCCTCCGCGAGCGAGCCGGCTCCGGCTTTAGAAACCCTCGAAGAGGGAGAGAGCGAGACCGACATCTCGGCCGATGGGTCGCCCACCGCCGATGAATATACAGAAATCGATAGTGAATCCCGTAGCGACGATGCCGCGATCCTGGAATCGAGCTCGGACTTGCCCTCCGAGCCGGTTCACGAGGTCGCGGGCGAATTTCCCGACGACAGCACGGATTCGGAGCGTGACGAGGCCAGCGACGACGAGATCCACGACTTGGCCCTGGCGGAAGAGAAATCCGATTACTCGCCCCACGGTCATGAGGTGTCTTCCCCGCCTAGCGATGAAGATCAGGGCGAAAGCATTCGTATCGTGACCGAAGCGGTCGAACAGAGTGGTCCGGAAACCGCGGCCCCAGCGCCGTCGGCCACGAACCGCGAGCCGGCCGTGTCTCCGCGTCATTCAACTCCGCCGACGTCGGCCTCGTCATCGAATCAGCATTCGGATGGGGCCCGTCGTCCGGCTGACGGCGAATCCTAAAGTACCGTGGCGACCGCACGCCGGGCCGCGCTAGGAACAGAACAGATCAACCCGAACATTAGTGAATACCCTCCGGTCGCGGCTGGCCTGGGAAACCGGAGTCAAATCCGGGAGGAGTTGCCTTTGTCGACGCGCGTTCATGAGTTGGCGAAAGAGTTGGGCTTAAAGAGCCAAGAATTGCTCGAGCGCATTCAAAAGTGGGGTCTTGACGTCAAGGCGAATGCCCTGGCAAGTCTCGACCCGGAGATGGTGGATCGGATTCGGGAGTTGATGGACCAGCCGGCGGCTGGGACGGGAGCAACGACCGCGGTTCCGGCTCCAAAACCTGCGGCCGCTCCATCGTCGGTGGCGGCATCGCCCACGACAGCGCCCCCGCGCGAGCGCGCGTGAGGAACGGCCGGCGCCGCTGACCCGGCCGGTCAGCCCCACCCAGGTTGCGGCAGGTTCGGCCAAGGTCGAGCCGATTCAGGTGGCGGAGGCAACGACGCCAGCGTCGACCACAACGCCGCCCGCTACTGCGCCTCCACAACGGTTGATCCCCGGCTCGTCCCCCTCGGCATCTGCGAAACCCCCGTCGTCGGCCGGTGTAGGGGCGCCCCCTCCCAGCGCGGGCGCGCCGCGTCCAGCATCGGCGCCTTCGTCGGGGTCCGGTTCCGGTCCCCTGGCTCGTCCTGGTGGTTTTTCCGGGACCCGGCCCTCGGCCGGACCGCTGTCCGCCCACACGCCGCATCGAGGCACGGGCCAGCGGCCGGGCGGCCAGCCGCCTGCCGGAGCAGGACCGCGACATGACTCGAGAGGCATCCAACCTTCCTCGGGATCGTCGCCCACGGCGGGCGCGTCCAGCTTTCAGCCGCTCAAGAGAGACGACTACATGTCATCCGCCGGTACTCGACCGATGACACCGCGGGTTGGCCCCTCGACGAGCCCCACGCCGGGACCGCGTCGCCCAAGTGGTGAGCTTGGCAGCGAGAGCGCAAGGCGTGATGCATCGCGCGGAACAGGGCGGCCGTTGCCGACCGTCGCCGCGGCCACAAGTTCGCCGCAACGCACAATCGGTCCGCCACGGTCGACTTCGCCAGGTCCAGCACCAAAGACCCAGCGCCCCGAGAAGTCGATGACCAAGGAGGAAATGCTGGCCTGGATGAAGTCTGGCAATCTCACGGGTTTTCAAACTCCCGGGAGCGGCCCGGCTGGACCAGGAGCGGGACCGCGCGGCGGTCTGCCACAGCGTGGGGCCGGTCCTTCGTCCGGTCCCCCCCGTGGAGGTCCCTTGCTGGGACCGGGGTCTGCCCCGCGGCGCCCGGCTCCCGGGCCAGGCATGCCGGCCCCGGTAGCTCCCACGATGACGCTCGAGGAAGAGGAAGACAAGAAAGGCAAGACTGGCCGCTTAGGCTCGGCCGCCGATCGTGCGGGCCGTGCGCCAAGCGAAGCGAGCGCGCCGTCGATCGCCGCGTAACCTCGCCAGTCCCCGCCGCAGCGCTCCTCGCGGATGACGAAGACAATCGCCGCACCCGCTCAGGCACCAAGAAGTCGCGCGGCGGCCAGAGGATGGCGATTGCCCCATCACGCAAGACACACGCCGAAATCGAAGCACCAATCAATATTCGCAGCCTTTCGCTGGCGATCGGAGTCAAAGCCAACGACCTTATCCGTAAACTGATGGCAATGAATCAGCTCGCCACGATCAATGCTTCGCTCGACGACGACGTGGCGACCATGCTCGCGCTCGAGTTCGGCATCGAACTCGAGGTTGTTCACATGCGCACCGCCGAAGACGATCTGCTCGATTCGTTCGAGTCTTCCGGCTCGTCCGAAAACCTCCAGCTTCGACCTCCGGTGATCACCATCTTGGGTCATGTGGATCATGGCAAGACGTCGCTCTTGGACCGTATTCGCAAGTCGAACGTTGTCGACTCTGAGAGCGGGGGCATCACCCAGCACATCGGCGCGTATCAGGTCGAATCCAACGACCGTCCGATCACGTTCGTCGACACTCCCGGCCACGAGGCGTTTACCTCGATGCGTGCCCGAGGCGCCAACGTCACCGACATCGTCGTACTAGTTGTTGCCGCCGACGACGGTGTGATGCCCCAGACCGTCGAGGCCATCGCCCACGCCAAGGCCGCCGCCGTTCCGATCGTAGTGGCCTTGAACAAGATCGATCTACCCAACGTCGATACGCCGTCCAACATCAATAAAATCTATGGCGAGCTCTCGACGCAGGGGTTGAATCCCGTCGAATGGGGTGGCGATACCGAGATCGTCAAGACTTCCGCGTCCTCTGGGCAGGGGATCCCCGATCTCCTGGCTACTCTCGAGACGATCGCCGAACTGCATGAACTCAAGGCCGACCCGACGCGCCCCGCGACGGGTACCTGCTTGGAGGCGTCCCTTTCAGAGGGCCGCGGCGTGGTCGCATCGATTCTTGTGCAGGATGGCACTCTGCGCGTCGGCGATGTGATTGTCTGCGGCGATGGTTTCGGCCGCGTCCGCGCTATATTTAACGACAAGGGCCGATCGATCGAAAAGGCTGGTCCGTCGACGCCGGTTGAAATCTCTGGACTCGACATCGTCCCAAGCGCCGGCGAGAATTTCGGCGTTATCGATGACATCACTCGCGCCCGCGATGTCGCCGAAGCCCGGCGAGTCCGTGCCCGTGATGCTGCCCATGCGGATCGGCAGTCTGTCACGCTGGAAAACCTCTACAGCAAGATGGCCGAGCAGAAGCTCAAGAGCTTGAACGTCATCTTGAAAGCCGACGTCCAGGGCTCGATCGAAGCACTCACCAAGGAACTCGAAAAGCTCGAAAACGAGGAAGTCCCGATCCGCGTTCTCTTGAAAGCCGTCGGCGGAATCTCCGAGAGCGACATTGTCCTGGCCGACGCCTCGCAAGCCATCGTCATCGGCTTCCGTGTCGCTCCCGAAGACCGCGCGATCACTCTCGCCGAAGAAAAGAAGATCGAGATCCGCCGCTACGACATCATTTACCAGGTAACCGACGACATCAAGAAAGCCGTCGAAGGGATGCTCGTCCCCGAGGTCAAGGAAGTGCACCTGGGCCGAGCAGTCGTGCGCCAAGTTTTCAAGATCTCGAAAGTGGGGGCCGTGGCCGGCTGCTTTGTTACCCAGGGCACGATCGAACGCTCGGCGAAAGTCCGGCTCATCCGCGAGGGGCGCGAAATCTACAAGGGCTCGATCGAAGCATTGAAACGTTTCAAGGATGACGTCAAGGAAGTCCCGCAGAACTTCGAGTGCGGTATCAAGATCGGTAACTTCGACGACATCAAAACCGACGATGTCATCGAAGCCTACCGGATCGACATCATCCGGCGGACGCTCTGATCGCATGACGAGCAGACGCTCGAATGGTGAGTGGCCAATCGAATGCAGCGAGACCCGGAAAACCACGTGTGAATCTCAATCTGGCGGAGAGCAGATGAGCATCCGAAGCTTGTCTTGGCCGTCAGCCATTGACTGAGGTCGAGAGCAATGTCGACACACCGCAGCCTGCGGATGGCCGAGGCAATTCGCGAGGTCGTCGCAACGGCGATTTTGTTCGAAGTCGCGGATCCCCGCGTCAACTCGGTCACGGTGCTCTCGGTCGAGGTTTCGGGCGACTTGCGCAATGCCACGGCCAATGTGTCAATCATGGGAAACGAAACCCAGCGAAAGCAGGCCTACAGGGGCCTCGTCCATGCGACAGGTTTCCTCCAAGCTCGGGTGGCGGCGCGGCTGCAAACCCGTTTCACGCCGGTATTGAAGTTCAAGCTCGATGACGGTGTCAAGAAATCAGTCGAACTGGCGCGCCTGATCGATGAAGCCGTCGCCTCGGACCGGAAGCCGGAGAACTCCTTGAGCGAACCGATCGGCGCGACGCCGGTAGAGTCGATTGTTCCGCCTTCAACCCACAAACATGCTCATGGCAACACAAAGTAAAACGCAGTTACTCTCAAACGTTCACACAATGCTCAAGCGCCGCTATAAACCCAAGGCCGACCCCAATGCGTCGCGGCTTTCGGTTTTGAAGGCGGTCGTTTATGGAATTTGTCACGAAGACACGACGCGTGAACATGCCAACCAGGCCTTGTCGCGCTTCAAGGATGAGTTTTTTGACTGGAATGAGATCCGCGTCAGCGACGCTGACGAAATTCAGGAAAGCCTGGCGGGGATTCCCGATCCGCTAGAGCGCACCAGCGCATCCGGCGATTTCTGAGACAGCTCTTCAATCGAACGTATGGTTTCACGTTGGATGCGCTCGCCAAGAAACCGCTCAAGGAAGCTCTCAAGGTCCTGCAAACGTACGATGCCTTCGCGTCAGACTACGTCATGGCAACCGTGATCCAACAGGCCTTGGGTGGTCATGCGATTCCAATCGACAAGGCCGCGCATCGCGTATTCGATCGATTGGGAATTTCCGAATCCGATGTTCCAGCGCTGCGGGCAATCCTTGAACGGGCGGTCCCCAAAAACCGGGGCGGCGAGTTTGTCGACCTGATCGAAGAGCTCGCCAACGACACATGTCTGGAGACCAATCCCGAATGTCCCCGGTGCGAGCTGCGCAAGGTACTGCGCATATGCCATGACGCGCAAGCAAGAGGCGCACGCAGCAGCCCACTCGAGTCGTGCCGCTTTAGCACGTGCGACCAAGGAAGCGGTCACGACCGGCAAAGGCAAGGGCTCTGAAGCAACCGCGCCAGCCGCGGCCAAGAAAAAAACACTCCCCAAAGCTTCCAAGCAAGCGCCCGAGCCTTCCAAGTCGCCGCGCGCCCGGCAGAGGGGCGGCAAGTAGACGTCTGTGATTCGACTTCACAACCTGGATGGAACCAGCTTATGAGCGGATTGCGACTCAACCTCGGTTGTGGGATGAACCGGCTCGAAGGCTACGTCAACGTCGACCGTTACGGAGACCCTGACCTAAGGCATGACCTGGAGGTGCTCCCCTGGCCGTGGCCTGACGACTCGGTCAGCGAAATCCTGCTCAAACACGTCCTCGAGCATCTCGGCCGCGAACCGAACAACTACCTCGAGATCATGAAAGAAATCTACCGCGTCTGTGAAGATGGCGCGACAATCCGGATCATAGTTCCGCACCACCGCCATGATTTTTTCTTCAATGACCCCACCCATGTCCGGATCGTGACGGCAGACGGGATGTCGCTTTTCTCACAGCGACTTAACCGCCAGTGGATTGAGCAAGGCTTTGCCAACTCGCCGCTGGGTATCTATCTGGGCATTGACTTCGAGTTGATTGACGTGAAGCTGAAGCCAAGCAATCTCTGGCGTCGCCTGCATCCCGAGGACCCCGTGGACACTCGGGCCCTGTTGCAGCAGAGTGCGCTCTATAACAACTTGGTCGAAGAGGTTCAAATAGCGCTCCAGGCCGTGAAATCGCCCGGCAGGGAGCCTCATGGATGATCGAGAGTGATCGCGGGCGTGCTGATCGCCGAAAGACCATGTTGCAGTCTATTATTTCATCAAATATTCGACTCATTCGTTGGCCCGGATTTCTGAAATCACCGTTCCAGTAGCGGGACATCCCAGATCCTGACAGTCGCGTCGTTACCCCCCGAGGCAAGCTTTTTGCCGCCAGGGGAGAAGGCCACTGATACAACCGCACCGGAGTGGCCACGCAAAACCGAAATTCGCCGTTTGCCGCCGGCATCCCAGAGCTCGATCTTGCCGTCGGTTGTGCCGCTGGCGAGTATTCCGCCATCGGGCGAGAATGCCACCGCCATCGTCGCCGTCTCGCCTCCCCCAATGCTCTCAAGCCGGTGCCCCGTTGCGGCGTCCCAGAGTTCGACGACACCCGACTCGATGCACGCCGCTGCGATAATTCGCCCGTCGGGAGAGTATGCCACTGATGGGACTGTCCGATGATTGCTCGCAGTCACGTTCAACGTCCGGACGTTGTCTCCTGAAGATACGTCCCAAAGCTTTACCGTCCCATCGGTGCTGGCAGCGGCCAGTGTGTGGCCGTCGGGCGAAAACGCGACACAGTTGACCTGCCGGCGACTTCCGAGTAATGCCGCCCGCTGGCGCAGCGTCGCGATGTCCCAGAGCACGACGCTGTGGTCCGTACTCCCAGTCGCCAGCAATCGGCCGTCGGGCGAGCACGCCAGACAGCGTATTGCCCGCAGGCTGGCGCGAATATTGCACAGAAGATTCTTGGATTCAACATCCCAAAGGCTGACTGATCCATCATCGTTACCTGCAGCGAGCTTAGACCCGTCAGGCGTGAAAGCCAGGCAGCGCATCGAGGTCGCGCCGGAGTCCGGGGCCGGCTCTAGAGCCGATGTCAGCTCGTGGATTCTGATGTCCCAGAGGGACACCGACCTGGCGCCTCCCGCGGAAGCCAGCCAACGGCCGCCTGGGTGAAAGGCGACCGACTCGACCAAGTCGGGGTGCTTCCCAAGCAGGCTGGGGTCTATTTGACCCGGCGTTCGTGTCACCCCATCGGCCCGATAGACGAGCACCCAGGCCAAAAGACCGAGCCCGACGATTCGTTTCCATGTCAGAGACGGAAATCGAACTCGCCCGAGCAGCGGCGGACGCTGGGGCATAGACCCCCAATGCCGCTCGCAGCTTGGTGGCTGAATGGATGATCGACGGGACATGGCAGTCTCCTCGACAACTGTAAGTAAGGACGAACCACCCAAGTTGCTGAAACCAACGGTGCGCACGGTGCGATCGCACTGGCCGGACAAGATTGTCCGTTCCGGCAAGCCCGCTTTACCTCGACTGGCACACGCTCGGGACTGTCTTACAGAGATCTGAGAGCAGCGCGTGCTTCGACAAACCCATCGCAGCCTGAGTCGCGACGTTTTTTCACGCAGAATTTCGCATCCGGCTAGTGGATGTGCCGGTAAACTCCCGTCGCGAAAAATGGACGGCTCGTCTCGCGCTGCAAACCTCCGTCAAGGCTGCTAAATTCGTTGTCCGTTGCTCCCTCTCGAAGTTCCCTCTTACAGAGCGTAGTAGGAAGTTACTACAGTGTGTAGAAGGTTATAATAGCAGTTCGCCCGCAAGAGTAAAATATTTCGAGCATCTCCAGCGGCAGGCCGTGGAAGACCATTGGTGAAGCGGGTAACGAATACGACTGCAAAAATCCAGTCGCGACAGGTTTGCGGACTTGGCAACGTCAATAAGGTGGTCCGTTAGCGACTCCGCCGTCCAGCTTCTCGATCACCGCCTCGATCGTCGATGGCGCGTTTCCCTCGAGCCGGTTATTCACAAAAAGAAAAGCATCTTTCCGCTCGTGCATTGCGCTGAGCAATCAGCCGCAAACCTTCGCGGGCCCCTTCGTTAATCTCCCGAACGCGATCGTAGGGCTCGAAGGTTGCGACGGCTTGGTCATACGGTCGCCACTTACGCAGCAATGCTCTGACGACCGTGAAGTCCGCTGTGAGCACGCCAGGAAGTTGAGCCTGTTCATCGAGCGCCGGCATCCTTGTCCAGGCGTTTAGGGCGTGTGCGACATTGTGGGACGCTAGCACGTCCAAGTAGCGCGGCGTCAGATATTCTTGGTTACGGATCTCGACCGCGTATCGGAAGCCTTCAGGCAGCGAATTGAGGAAGGCGTCGAGCTTGGCCAGGAAGTCGGCCGGGGTGGGAAACGTCTTCTTGTTGAACGTGCCGAACTCGAATATTAGCGGACCGACCTTCTTGCCGTATGGCTTGAGTCGGCTTGTGAAGAATTGGGCAAGCGCTTGGACATCGAGGAAGTGTGCATTGGCCAGCCCGGCCCGTTTGCCATATCGGGCATGTTTCGGCCACGTCTCGACAGTGATATCTTCTGGAACTTTGAACCCGAAGAGGAACTGTTCGGGCGTGGCCTCAAAGAGTTTCGCCCAGTACTGCTCGGTTGGAAACTGGTAAAACGTGAGGTCGCCACAGACCGTGGGAAATGTCTGGGCGTACTCAGCCAAGCAATTTTCCTCAAATTTCGCCTTCGAGAACTTGCCTCTGGTAAGATAGCGGTCAGCGCAGTAAATACTGCCCAGCCAGCCGTTGTATTTCCACGAGCTAGTCCCGAAGTAGATACCGCGATCCGCCAAACCCCGAAGTTTTGGGGCCAGCAACGACGCCTGCGGCGGTAGTCCGTAAGTGTCCATATGAACGCTCGTAGAAGCGATACGCTCGCCAATGTCAAGTCATCCGCGATCGACCGGCCGCGACGTCACGCTTGGGTCCTTCTTTTAACCGATCCTTCCCGCGCGATGCAGACGCATCGGGCGCCTTTAAATCGCGGTGAAACCGGAAGCAGACACCGAGTCGGTCTCCAGGGCCCGCTGCTGCCTCGCCTGGTACGTTCGGGCGATGACCATGCCAAAATAGTCGTCAGCGTTCCGCAGGGCCGCGATCGCAATAGCAATAGCAAGGACCAGCCCCATGAGGCCCAGGATGGTGAATCGTCGCAAGGTTGTACCTCCGATTGCCATCATACCGACTGGGCCGTGCGAATGTCCCCTTGAATCGTTCGGGGCATTGTCGCGTGATCGATGCTTTCAATCGGAGTCGTTCGCTGCCAGCGGTCGCGAGCGGCTTCGGAGCGGCGTTCGCGCCGAAGTCATCGGCTGGCAAAGGCTCGTTTGGGCGCAGAATTCCTTTAACTCATTAATGTCCGCCAGCTTCTGTGTCTTGTCGAAAATCGGTTTTTCGGGGCCCTAGAACCGGAAGAGGACTTCGAGTCTTCAACCAGGACTCGCGGGCACCCATTCAAGCTAGCTTACTCAAGTCGTAGGGCCCGCTCGCCCTTCGCGTAGCCAAGGAGCGTGTTTGAGGTTTACTGCTGGTTGTCTCCAGGTCTTGGCAGTCCCAGCGGCGACTTGTTACCATAGCTTAACTTCGTGGGAGATCGGGGCTAAGATCCAGACGATGGACCGTCGTCCCGCCGGTTACGACCCCGAGTTCCGACCCTCGGTATCCGTACGAGGCTATCAATAGAGTGTCGCTCGGCGTGGCGACAATTCTTCTGTACGAGGAGACGCGACCATGTTGGGGTCGGTTCGAGGGTTTCGATTGCCCCGGACGCCACTGGCGATCCTGGTCGGGTTGAGTTTGGTTCCGTCATTCGCGAATAGGTCGGTCGCCGAAACGGTTGTCCAAGCGACCGCGTCGGACGACAAGGCCCCCGCCCAAGCGGCGTCGGACACTGCGCAAGCCGGGAGAGACCAGCGCATCGGCGACTTCCCCAGGTTTCTTCGCCCAGCCCGGAGATGAACTCGCGCCCCCATTTGTACCGCTACGTCCCACGACTGTGGATGATAGGCGGCGGATCGAGGCTGTGCGGCTTTACAGCGCGGCGCGGGCACTGGAGGATCGGCGCGCCTGGTCCGACGCGGTGGCATTGCTCCAAGAGGCGCTCAAGCTCGATCCCGACTCGCTAGCCATTGCGCGGCGCTTGAGCAGAATTTACATCGGTGCCCTGGGACGCCCCGACATGGCGTTGCAATACGGCAAGCGTGTCTTGGCTATCGAGCCGGGCGACACCGAAACCTTGTCGCAGCTTGTCGACTACTACAAAAAGAATGATCCGCCTGGTGCCGAAGCAATCTTGAACGAAGTGCTCGCCAACCCCAAGCTCGACGCACACGCGCCCGGGCGCCTTCTGGCCGATTTCGAGTTGGGGAAGCTGTACTCCGGTCGTCTGCATCAAACGGAAAAGGCGGCCGAAGCATTCGCCAAGGTGTTGGCTGCACTTGATGACAAGTCCGCCAACCGGTTCTCTCCTACCGAACTGGCTCGCGTTCTGGGCAATGATCCAGCGACAGCCTACCTGAATTTCGGTTTGGTCTTCCTCGAGGCCAAGAAGTACGATCTCGCTGTGAAGGCTCTCGAGCGCGGCTTGATTTACGACGAGGACAATTCCCAGATATCACTGCAACTGGCAGATATCCTCATCAAGCTCAACAAAGGCGACCAAGCCCTGGCGTTGATTGAGCGGCATATCGAACGTCAGACGCCTTTTGTCGAAGCGTACGAGCTCCTGGCCAAGGTATTGAAGTCGTTGAATCGTGAGAAGGAGATCACTCCCCGGCTGGAAGCCGCCGCCCGGCGCGATTCCAAAAACGTTCCACTCCAATACTACCTGGCGGATCGTTACCGCGAGACCGGCCAGAACGAGAAGGCCGAACTGCTTTACAAAGAGCTTCTGACCTCGCAGCCGACGCCGCAGACCTATCGCGCGCTTGTGGCCTCGCTCTTGAAACGGAAAAAAGCCGCCGATCTGCTTCGGGTCACGAGCGAAGCGTGGCTGCGGCCCGAGAGCCAGGAGGCAATCAAACCGCAGGTCGCCGCCGCCGCTGCCGATGACGCAGTGGCCGAAGCTATCCTTGACGAAGGCATTAAACAGAGCACGGTTGCGGCCCATAGCTTGACCAGGTCGGCCCAACTCATTCTTTCGATCATCGCCAATAACCCTGGGCCGAACTCGGCAAACAAGACCCGCCGGCTCGAAAAACTCTTGCATCTTCAACGTCTGATCCTCGAGCAGAATCCGACCGAAATGGTGTACCTTGAGGTTGTCGACACCTTGCGCCGGCTGGGAAACTACGCGGAAGCAGCGACGGCGCTTGAACAGTTGATTGCCAAGTACCCCAACGCCAAGGGCGTGCGCACGCTGGCTTTCCTCGCCGACTACCATCGCCGTGCGGGACACATCGAGGCCGCCAAGGCGACACTTCGAGAAGCCATGAAGCTCGATCCTGGTGACGGCGATTCGCAGCTTTTGCTCGTCGACGTGCTACAGCAAACCGGCCAGATCGACGACGCAGTACAGGTCTTGAAGAAGGCGATCGCCAAGGAGCCGAACAACCCGCTCTACGAGCTTACTCTGGGTGATTTCTTCTCTAAACTCGGTCGTGACGACGAGGCAATCAAGCTCTACGAGGGCATGCTCAAGCGACATGGCGACAACGACCAGGTCGTGTCGTACGTTCGCCAGGCCCTCTCGGTCGTCTTTGTGAACAAAGGGGATTTTGCCAAGGGCGAAGCCCAGCTCGAGCTTCTGCTGGAGCGCAATCCGGACGATCCTGGGCCCAACAACGATCTGGGTTATCTCTATGCCGAACAAGGCAAAAACCTGGATAAGGCCGAGATGATGATTCGCAAGGCGCTGCAAGAGGAACCCGAGAGCTTTTCGTATCTCGATAGCCTGGGGTGGGTGCTTTTCAAGCGCGGTAAGCTCAAAGAGGCACTGGAGCCGATGCAGAAAGCCGCGGAACAGATGAAAGTCTATATGGAACAAAAAGGGCGCGGCCCCGATGCCACGATCTACGAACATCTCGGCGACATTTACTTCCAACTCCAGCAACTTGAAAAAGCGAGTCGCGCCTGGCGAGAAGCTGTAAGAGCCGCAGAGGCAGCCGTTCCGGCAGACAAGCGGCTGACCGAAATTCGCAAGAAACTGGATACACTGGAAAAACTCGGCCCCATGCCCAAGCCATCGGCGGATCGGACACCGTGAATTGTGGCGAATGCTTCGTAACCATTCGTGACTGAAAGCGGATCCGTTTCGCCCGCGACACGAACGGTGATTGGTAGTTGGGCACTGAGTTTGTTATGGGTCGCCACCGGAAGATATGACTTATCCCGGGTGACCCCCGACTACGGACTTTTGGAGAGATTATTGAGATGGCAGGGCATTCCCATTCAGCCAATATCGCTCATCGAAAAGGGCTAGTCGACGCCAAGCGAGGTAAACTTTTTACCAAGCTCTGCAGGGCAGTCTACGTGGCCGCGCGCAACGGTGGCGGCGACCCGGCCGCGAATATGCGTCTGCGCTACTCGATTGATAAGGCTCGCTCATTTAGCGTTCCCAAGGACAATATCGAGCGCTCAATCAAGAAGGGGATCGGCGAGCTGGGCGGCGAGAACTTTGAGGAAGTCGTCTACGAAGGCTATGGTCCCGGCGGCGTAGCCGTCCTGTGTGAAGCCCTGACCGACAACCGAAACCGCACCGCCAGCGAACTGCGCCGCGTGTTCGAGCTTGCCGGCGGTAATCTCGGCGCCAGCGGCTGCGTCGGATATCTTTTCAATTTCAAGGGTCTCTTTGTCATCGATCCCAAGCACGTCGCCGAGGATCGCTTGATGGAAGTCACTCTCGACGCCGGCGCCGACGATTTCGAGCTCGTCGACGGTTTCTACGAGGTCACGTGCGATCCCAAGCTGTTTGAAACCGTGCGCAAGCGACTGGAGGAAGAGCGAATTCCCACCGAGTCCGCCGAAACCAGTTATATCCCGACGACGTCAATTGACCTCGATGTCGAAAACGGCAGAAAGATGCGCAAGCTCAGAGACATGCTCGACGAGAATGATGACGTCCAGAACGTGTATGCCAACGACAATATACCCGAGGAAGCAATGGCCTCTTGAGGACGAAAGCTGAGATGGCGACGACGCAATTCGTGAAGTCGGAACGGCTGCGGAAACTCCCCCCCTACCTGTTCGCAGAGATCGACAAGAAAAAAAAGGCTGCCATTGCCGCCGGCCGCGACGTGATCAACCTTGGAGTCGGCGACCCTGATCGTCCAACCCCGCCGTCGATCATCAAGAGCCTGCAGCAGCACGCCGAGAACCCGGCGTTTCATCAATACGCTCTCGACCAAGGGGCACCCGAGCTGCGGCGGTCGATCGCGGCGTTTTGCAAAGAACGGTACGCCGTCGATCTCGACCCGGAGACCGAGATCTTGGCCCTGATCGGCTCGAAGGAAGGGATCGCGCACTTCCCCCTGGCAGTTCTCAATCCCGGCGAAATCAGCCTGGTCCCCGATCCGTGCTACCCGGTGTACCGCTCGAGCAGCATGTTCGCAGGAGCCGACGTTTATACGATGCCCCTCGAGCCGCGACTGGGATTTCGTCCCGATCTCGATACCATTCCGGCCGACGTTTACGCACTGGCTCGGTTGATGTTCCTTAACTACCCCAATAACCCGACAGGCGCGACGGCCGATCTTCCATTCTTCGAGCGGGTTGTAGAGCGTGCCCGCGAACACAATTTTGTGATCGCTCAAGACGCCGCCTACAACGAGATGTATTTCGACCAGGTTGCCCCCAGCATCCTGCAAGTTCCGGCGCGAAGGATGTCGCTATCGAGTTTCACAGTTTGTCCAAGACCTTCAACATGACAGGCTGGCGCAGTGGGATTCGCGATCGGCAGCGCATCGATGATTGCGGCGTTGGGGCAGATCAAGGCCAACATGGACTCAGGCGTTTTCACGGCGATCCAGTTTGCGGCCAAGTCGGCGCTCGATGACTACGGCAACCTGACACCGCCGATCCGAGCTCTGTACATGGAGCGACGCGACGCGTTTCTGGCGGCTCTCAAGCGAATCGGCTGGCATGTTCCCTCTCCTCAGGCAACCTTTTATGTGTGGATCCCCTGCCCCACCGGCTACTCGTCGGCCGAATTGTGCACTCGTTTGCTTGATGAGGCTGATGTCGTGACGACCCCCGGAATTGGCTTTGGCCGAACCGCCGACGGATACATCCTGCGCCGCCTTGACCGTCGAGACACCGCGGCTCGTCGAGGCTGTTGAGCGGATTGGCAAGCTCAAGCTCTAAACCCTCGTCCCAGAAAATCCATGCTGTCTCTCGCCTACATCGGTCTGGGCAGCAACCTGGGCGACCGTCGTGCCACGCTCGAAGCTGCGATCGCTGTTCTGACGCGGACACGCGGTGTTCATCTCCGGAAGGTAAGCTCATTCCACGAATCCGAACCGGTGGGAGGGCCGCCCGGTCAGGGTAAATACTTGAACGCGGCTGCTGTCGCAGAGACCGAGCTCGACGCGCACGAATTGCTCAGGGTTCTTCACGAGAACGAAGCGCAGTTTGGCCGGGTTCGAATCGTTCGCTGGGGCGCGCGAACCTTGGATCTCGACTTGCTGCTGTTTGCGGATCAGATCGTAAGCACGCCGGAGCTGATTATTCCCCATCCTCGGCTACGGGTGCGTCGTTTCGTCCTCGAGCCGCTCGCAGAAATTGCTCCAGAGGCCGTCGACCCAGTTACCGGCCAAACGGTCGCCCAGCTCCTCGCCGCACTTGAAGAGGGAGCGAGGTAGCAAATTCGATCTCCCCGGTCCCTTGTTGCAGCGTAAACGTCCCTTTATCATTCGTTCACACGGGCCGATTCGATTCGCTCCGCTCGGTTCGATGGCCCCCGTGACTGCTGGGTTATCTATGGCCAAGAAAGACAAAGGCAAGGCGAAGCCAAAAGAAAAGGTCGACGATTCAGGAATCAAAATCGTCGCGCGCAACCGCCGCGCGCGCCACGATTACGAACTGCTGGAAAAGGTTGAGGCGGGCTTAGTATTGTCGGGGACGGAAGTCAAGAGCCTGCGCAATGGCAAGGCAAATCTGGAGGATGCTTATGCCGAGGTCAATGACGGCGAGGCATGGCTTGTTGGCTGCGACATCCCCGAGTACGTCCAGGCCAACCGTATGAACCACGTTCCCAAACGGCCGCGCAAGCTCTTGCTCCACCGCCGCGAGATCAGCAAGCTCGAAACCAAGACTTGCGAGAAGGGTATGACTCTCGTCCCCCTTTCCATTTACTTCAAGAAGGGGATTGCCAAGGTCGAATTGAGCGTTGCCAAGGGCCGCAAGACCTTTGATAAGCGCGAAGCGATCAAGAAACAAGATGCCAAGCGCGAGATCGATCGGGCCCTGCGGCGGCGGTGAGCTCGTTGGTCTAGTCCGCGATAATCGCAGACGCTTGACTTTGACACTCGCAGAGCTTGTCTGTGGCGCCGAACAAACGCATGATAGATAAGAAGAAAAGCCAAGCGTTCCACGCCAGCATGGGTTGGCGACCCGGAGGCTCTCATGGGAAGCGTGATCACGCAGCACATTACGAAAACACCGGGAGTCTGTGGCGGTGGCGCCTGCATCGCCGGGCACAGAATTCGGGTGATGGACATCGTTGTTCTGCACGAGATGCGCGGGATGTGCCCTGAGGAGGTTGCGTATCAGTACCCAACAATCACCTTGGCCGACGTACACGCGGCGCTGGCGTACTACTTCGACAACGTGGAGGAAATCCAGAACGAGTTTCGGAAAGACGACGAGTGGGCTGAGTGGGTGAAAACCAACGTTCCATCGAAACTTCGCGAAAAACTCAGTGGGTAAGTCGATTCGCTTCTACTTCGACCAGCATATGTAGGGCGCGTTGGTCAGCGGCTTGCGACTACGCGGCCTGGACGTATTGACCGCACAGGATGCGGGTCGTTGCGGTTTATCGGATCCGGATCAATTGGCATTTGCTACCGCCGAAGGTCGCGTGATGGTTACCTTCGACACGGATTACTTGGCCCTGCACCAGACGGGCCCTCCGCACGAAGCAATCGTCTGGTGCCCGGCGACAAAACATTCGATTGGTGAATTGATCCGGCTCCTGCGCCTCATGCACGGGGTCATGGACTGCGATACCATGCGGAACCACGTGGAGTACCTATGAGCGCTTCCTTTCGGGAATCATGGACGTCGCAACCAAATCGCCGCAACGCACTACGGCTCATGGCTGGTGGACTTTTGGGGTATGTTCTCGACGCACGTTGTCCAGCATTCCCTATGGCACCGAATCAGCCCCCGCTGACAATCACCAGCCTGAAGGTGACCCCGATCGCTCTACCAGACCCGCCAATCCTGGCCGCCAGCGGCTGCCACGGTCCCTATTTTCTGCGGAACGTGGTCGAGTTGAAAACCGAAGGGGGAATCGTCGGCATCGGCGAAACGCCCGGCGGCGAACGTGTGACGAGAGCCCTCGAGAGGTCGCAAAAGCTGGTCGTTGGCCAAAACGCATTTGCCTTTCGCAAGTTTGCTCGCGACGTGCAGGCGCTGGGGATGGGCTGCTATGCCGGTATCGAAATGGCTTGCTTGGACGCCTGCGCGGGCGACCGGCCGCCGACTCTGTGAACTCGTCGGCGGCCCGGTGCGCAAGTCCGTCGAGTTTGCGGCATACCTGTTTTACCGCTATGCCGCCGATCACCCAGTCGTGTTGAGAGATCCGCACCTTGTCGATTCGCGAGGTCGTGGCGACAGCGCACTCGACTCGTGGGGCGAGGTTCGCTCGGCTGAGGCTATGGCCGCGATGGCGGCTCAATTCCGCGATCGCTGGGGCTTTCGAGTTTTCAAGCTCAAGGGGGGAGTGCTTGCGCCAGAGATCGAACGCGACACTCTGAAAGCGATGGCGGCAAAGCTGGGCCGCGACGCCCTCTTGCGAATCGACCCCAATGTGCGCTGGAAGACTTCGACGGCCATCCGGATCGGCAAGGAAATCGCGGATTTGCGGCTCGAATACTATGAGGACCCGGTCCAGGGCCAGGCGGCCATGGCCGAAGTCCGCCGCGCGACGGGTCTCAAGATGAGCACCAACATGTGCGTGACCAGCTTTGGCCACATTCCCGAAGCGCTCAAGCTGAAACCCATCGACGTATTGCTATGCGATCATCATTACTTCGGCGGCTTTGCCGGCTGCCAGGCGCTGGGTCCGATCTGCACGGCGGCCGGATGGTCGATGAGCCAGCACTCGAACAGCCACTCCGGCGTGACGATGGCCGCAATGATTCATCTGGCGGCCTCGATTCCCCAGCTAACCATGGCCAGCGATACTCATTACCCATGGCTGATCGACGACGCCGACATCATCGAGGGGCCAAAGCTGCCGATTCGAGACGGGCGAATGAACGTTCCGGCTGGACCTGGTCTGGGGGTCACGATCGATCAAGACAAGCTCGCGCGAGCCCACGAGACCTTTGCAAAATGTGGGATGCGGGGACGCGACGACCGGACGTTGATGCGAAGAATCGAGCCGAATTGGACCGGTGAGCTTCTTTGAGCGGGGAAGGCTGGAATGCTGTTGCGGCCGATGTTTCTGCTTGACCAAACGTCCGGTTGACGAATAATTGATCGGACGCGATCAAACGCGCGACTGTGCTGTCTTTGACAATATGGGGGGCGAACCAGGATCGACCGGATGTCTGAAGCGACTGGTGGCGTGTCGAGGTTGGTCAGCTGGCCTCGTAAAAAGCCGACCAAAACTTTAGTTGCCAACAACAATGTTGGTCTCCGTCTCGCTGCCTAAACCACAGCAACGGCCTCGCGCCGCGTTTTCTCCCGCGAGACGCGGCCGGGGACGACAATGCGGGATCGCTCAAGCCTAACCTCCAGTTGCGGCTTGGGTTAAACTTATGACCGGATAAGCCGAACGGGACCTCGCCAAACAGGGCCCCGAGGCCGACAATCAAATGATTGGCTACACACGTAGATGCCGTCGCAGATGCTTCTCGGGACGCGGGTGCAATTCCCGCCGCCTCCATTTTTTCTGAACAAGCGTCTAGTCGCGACTCATCACGACACACCACGTCTGAAGCCGTTACTGCAAAAGAGGTTGCGACGCACGACGACGAAGGCGAATCGCGTCAACAAGCGGCATTGAGCGACATGCCGCGTCCGCTGGCTGCTACCAAAAGCGCTTCCAGTCGATTGGCCGATGATCCGGACTTCGCCGTTGTCTTGGCCGCCTGGCCCGAGTTGCCCCGTGCGGTGTGCGCCGTCATCGTGGCCACGGTGAAGGCCGCTACCGTTTGAAGAAATCGAGATCGGGCGTCTCGATTCACTAGCTGACTAGTACGTCGAAGCATGGGACTGCTTGCCCAAGGCGTTCCAGGCTGACACACTCGCGACGGTGAAGGCTGCTGCGAAGTGACTGTCTCCGAGGCAGACCCCAAGCCCGTCAGGCGGGCTCAGTCCCGCCCAGAACCCGTCACCATGTCGAGCCCGTCCGGGCAGTCATCGAGCGAGCCCCAGGATGCCCCACAGCCCGCCCGGACCGACCGGACGACCCCGCCTGGCTACCGGGGCCGGCATGAACGGCCACGGTATGCAGTAGCACGGCGTTACGGTCGCCGGGGAGCGAGGACTGGGGCAGCCGCTCGCCGTTCGCTAGACATCTCGAAGCGTGATTGGCCCGAGTAGGCAGGCCGCTATGTTGCTGGCGAAGGGTGCGGATCGATAGAATGGGGAAGAATCATCATGCGGATTGCAGCTTGGAGAAGTAGGATGACAGCCCTGAACGAGTTACGTCAAGAATCTACATTAGCCAAGTCGCTGATCGAACGATTGGATCGGCTCAGTGTGCGCTGCATGAGCAGCGGCGACGGCCTGAAGAAAGCGACGCGACTTCTGAGCCTTGCGAATTTCTACGGTCTGATAGCGGAGCATCAAAGAGCCGGAAGGGTGCTGGAATATCTATCGAGAGATACTTCCGTCGGCGGAGCTCGCATCAGCGTCGGTTCGCCACGGCGTGGCGACCGTATTACAGAAGGTTCCAGTCCCTGGGATCGCGATCAGTACCGTCTCTCACTTGCAAAAGCTGCAGGGTTGCTCGAGACGGGCGAGCCCGATCTCGCACTAGAGGAATTACTTGAGCACGCCAGTACTTGGAAAGAGGCCAACCCGGAGGAACGGAGTGAATTTGTGAGCGTGATGTGGCTGGCCCTGGCAACCAAGGTCTGGGACGAGAAACTGAAAAAGGTTGTGCCAAAGTGGGACTTGTTAGGGGGCAAGTTAGGCGAACAGGTCCACAAAATGATTCCAGTTCAGCTTGAACATGCGTGGAGTTATAAAGCGAAAGCGTGGCACTGCTTTGCAATGTCGGAGTTTGCCGATTGCAGAGAGATGCTGGATGGAATTCTGATTCCGGAGTTGGAAAAGCACGCCAGGATGTCAAAGGAGTGGCCTGACCTCTGGGTCAAGAGTTTTGGTGTGCTTGCTCTTGTGCAGGCTAAATGGGGAAACGAACCGCTTGCCTTGGATGCCTTGTCAAAAGCGGCGAAAATTGCTAACACATCGCACGATGCTCCAAGCAGGGAGTTTGAGCTGTTAGTCCGCATGGAGGCGATGGCGATGTTGTCGAAATCCGAAGAAGCGTTGGCGGCCGAAACGGCATTTCTTGGGCTCGGGCAAGAAGCGGATAAAGAAGAGTTGCGCAAAGCCGAAGAAACTAGGATTTACATTGGGCCGAAAGCATTCGTGCGGACCATGGCTGCTATCGCGTGGAGCAGTTTCAGGCACCCGTTGACGGAAACGCTTGTTGATGTTCGCTCAGGTGCGATCTTAGAAGGTTAGGCGTACCTCCACATGGCGACGACCAAGCGATCTGGAGGTGGAGAAGTCGCCACCAACAAGTCAAAAGCTCCAGTACCCGTCGCAGTCGTAAACCCGACGTTCAAATGGGCAGTAATTATAAACTGCATAATTTGTGCATCCACCTTATTAATAATGGTCTGCCTAGCTCTCTTTTCGAGTCAGGACAAACTTGCGGAAAAGTTGTTTTTCACATGTGAGAAGGTATTCACGCTTACTGCGGGAGCATTTATCGGCCTGCTGGGCGGCAAGGCTTCTGGTCCTGACAAGCAGATAACGCAGAACCGTTGACTGTCGTGAGCATTAAATCACGATCTTCTTAACCTCGTCGAGCGTAATCTGATCACTGGTGCGGTCATAGAGTTTGGTGGTCTTGGGTGACTCGTGGTTGGCGATCTGCTGGGCGTGCTCGATGGTGCCGCCGTTTTCAACTCGGCGGTAATCTCGGTGGCTTGGAAGTTGTGCCAGCGGGCGGCCTAGGTAAGGCCGAATGGCCCCGCCCGGCCACGATGGCGAGACGCTCAACGTTATTTACATCGTAGACAACCACAACAAACTGATAGACGACCTGCGAATCCGCCCCGCCTGAATGTGACGGGCTCGCATCAAGTTTGCACGACAGCGGAAGCGCCCGGAGAAATCCGCGTAGGGCCGCGAAGGGTTGCGATTGAACGGCACACGCACATGCCACCAATCGCAGCAGGCTGTCTAAGCCTAGACCGCAGGGTTACCTGGACCAATGGGCACAGAGTGAGAATTGAACGCACGACACCAGGATTTTCAGTCCGAGCGGGGTTGCACGCAGGCCCTATAAAATAAGGGTTTGCTACGCCGGGTCTGCCCAGTTGGCACGCCATTCTGTACCGAATTCTCTACCAGAATCAACACTGGACGCTCGGTGTCGGCCGATGCCTCGGGCTTTCTGGCGAGACGCTTATTCTAGTTCGAGGATCGGCGTCTCGAACCGGAACGGGACGACCTACCGTGGAAGCGATTGCGCCTTTCTGCTCGCATGACGCAACCGGGGACTACCTCATTCGTGCGGTGTGCGAGAGCATCCGGACCACGACGGGGATTACGCGGACAGACAGGCGTAAGGAACGTTCCAGTCGGAACTTGAGATAGGACGTTCAAGCAGCTACTGTGAGAATTGGGTAGTGTGGGCCATCGCCCAGGGTGGCTTGGTCTCCTCCTCCGAACACGGGCCGGACCGTATGCGAGTCAGCAGAGGTTGGGCCTTTGCTGCGAACCTCCATGTTCGAGGCGTGTCTTCTCTCTCTTCGGCTAGTTTTCAACCGTACGCCGGTCGAGCCGATTGCGATTGGCTGACAGTCTGAGGAGCAACTTCAATGAGCGCAATGTCTGACCTCGGCGCCGGAGACCGCAAGACGGGAAGAGTCGTTCGGGTTCTGGGCGACTACGGCTTCGTTGCCTGCGACGAGGTTCCCGACGAAGACCTCTACTTCAAGACATCATGGTTTCGCGGTGATTCGCCGCTGCAAGAAGGTGATGTAGTCTCATTTATCATCAAGCAGTTTGGCGCAAACTCCCAGGCCCACTATCTCATTCGGCCCGCAGATGAAGCAACTCAGCGAGATCCAGGACAAATCAGACGAAGTCGCCTACCAACCACACAGCACCTTCTTGAGTGGGCGTATATGGGTTATCTTCCAAACTCTCTAGCTGAACTCGCCGGCTTGGTCCTGCCCGGCGAGCGATGGGAATTCCAAGATAGGCCCCGCAATCCGGAACGGCCTTTCCCCATTTTGCACAAGTACCTCTTGCACACTTTCAGCAGGCTCGTCTATGAGGGGAACAAGGTCCTGGTTAACGACGCTGCGTCATTCGCTGCATTCAACACGGGCCTAGTCGATGCTCGTTACGAGACAATTTACGCACTGTTCGTGCCGAACAGTGACACCAGGGCGCCATGGCAACTGACGGGATTCTGCATCTCCGGCGAAGGAGCAGACGGGCATAATCTTGCGCCAATTTTGCACCCCTTCCTCCCGCTGCCCACTACTTCGACGAGCCAGTGGAATTGCTTTACGACGTTCGAGCGGGCAAGCCCGAAATCGATTGGAGGCATGTAATAATTGAGCGCATCGACCGATACCCGACAGAATTCCTTGAAGACCATTGGCCGTCGGGTTTTGAGTGCAAGGACGTGTCGACGTTGACTGATGATCAACGTCCAGAGGGTCAGACCTAGGATCATCCAGAGGGTCAGACCTAGTCCAGAGGGTCAGACCTAGGATCATTTTTCTTGCCAACCGTCCAGAGGGTCAGACCTAGGATCAAGTTTTTTCTTGCCAACCGTCAAGGAGTATGTTGGTATAGAAGGCATGCCCCGACGCTTACGTCTCCAGTACCCTGGCGCGATCTACCACCTGATGGCCCGCGGCAGCGGCCGCCAGGACATCGTAAGCGATGACATGGACCGGGAACGGCTGCAGGAACAGCTCGGTAAGGCCGCTATTCGCTGCTCGTGGCGTATTTACGCGTTCGCCGTCATGTCCAACCACCTACACGTCGTGCTCAAGACACCTGAACCCAACCTGAGCCGCGGCATGCAGTCGTTTCTTTCAGGCTACGCGAATGCCTGGTCGCGGCGCCATCGATTCTCGGGCCACGTCTTTCAGGGTCGCTATCGGACCGAGTTGTTGGAAGACGAGACCTACCTCTGGACAGTGACCCGCTACCTCCACCTCAACCCGGTCCGAGCGGGAACCGTGGAACACCCGGCAGCTTGGGCGTGGTCAAGTTATCCGGGCTACGCTCATCGCCGCCGCCGTTTGGAGTGGGTGGCCTACGACGAGTTGCTGGCGTCATGGGGCGGTGCGTTCGGCGGGTCGGATCCGGCGGGGGACTACCGGCGATATGTAACCGCGGGATTGTCAGATCTGCCCGAGTCGCCGTGGAAGGAAGCGTACGATGGGTGGATTCTCGGGAGCGGAGCATTCATCGGGCGGGTCAAGGCGATGGTGCGCGGCGAACCGCGCCGCGAACGGCGCAGGGAATCACGGCTATTGCAGAGTGTACCCCTTTCACGAGTCATTGAGATTGTCAGTGCCTCGTATGCGATCGATCGCAGTGAAATGAGCCATCGCGGGAGCCGACATCCGGCACGAGCGGCCTTGGTCTACCTGGCGCGGAGTCGGACGATGGCGACCAACACGGAGCTAGCGGGACTGCTCGGGCTGTCGCGAGCGGAGAGTGTGCCGGACCTGACGCGGCTTTTCGACGCCTGGCTAGCGACCGATGCGAAACTTCGCAGGCAGTTGAGAAGCTGGGAGGAGGAGTTGGACCGATCAGATCATCCGAAATGACTTGTTCCTAGGTCTGACCCCCTGGATTGGAGGGAAACATGCCGGGTACGCCGAGACCTGACACCGTGTACACGAAACGACAACGGGTCGCGGAACTCGCCAGGAACTGCCCTGATATGGCCTTCACGAACCTGGCGCATCACATTGACATCAAGTGGCTTCACAAGGCCTATGAGCTGACGCGCAAAGACGGGGCCGTCGGCGTGGACGGACGGACCGCGGAGGAATATGAGACGAACCTGGAGGGCAACCTCCAAGATCTTCTCAACCGCGCCAAATCCGGCACATACGTGGCCCCGCCGGTGCGACGAGTGCATATCCCCAAGGCGGGCTCGCCAAACGAGACCCGACCTCTGGGAATACCCACATATGAGGATAAAATCCTCCAACGTGCGGTGCTGATGGTGCTAGAACCGGTGTACGAGACGGACTTTTTGGACGTCTCCCACGGGTTCCGGCCCGGACGCGGCGCTCACGGCGCATTACAAGCCCTGTGGAAACAGGTGATGGACCTGGGAGGCGACTGGATCGTGGACGTTGATCTTCGAAAATTCTTCGAGACGATCGACCACGGCCATCTACGGGAGTTCCTCAAGCGTCGGGTACGCGATGGTGTGATCCTGCGATTGATCGGCAAATGGCTCAATGCCGGAGTGCTCGAGGAGGGGGTCTTAACAATTCCCGACGACGGCACGCCCCAAGGCGGAGTGATCACGCCCCCAACAATGTTGCAAAACCGTCCCTGATTCCTGACTCTATCATTACCAGAACTCAGCTTCGACCGAAGTACGGGCAAGGATGGCAGCCCCGTCTCGATTTGCATCCAAGGCAGGACGACATCCGCGATCTCGGCAAGGAGGAGTCACCATGATCGCGTCTTCACGGAGGTCCACCCTCAGCCCTCCCGTCACCCGCCATTTCGAGTTCACACGTCTTCAGAATCAGTCGATCGCGCTGGCATATCAGGCATTGATCCCGGTCGTCTCTCAGCCACTGGAACGGCCGCGATCGCGATCCAATGACAACGAGCCGGCCACCACAACGTCCAGGCGCTCCGATCAAAGGCCAGGGGAGCTTGACCAGCCATGCTCAATCACGATCTCCGTGTGGGGCTCTATGCCCGGGTCTCCGGGGACAAACAGGCCAAGGACGGCACGATCGCCAGCCAGCTTGAGGCGATCAGGCAGCGCGTCGCGAGCGACGGCTTGGAATGCGAGCCCGAATTGTGCTTCGTGGACGATGGCTACAGCGGGGATCATCCTGATCCGCCCGGGCCTCGAACGACTTCGGGACCAAGCCGCCGCTGGTGTCATCGATCGCCTCTACGTCCTCGATCCAGATCGATTTTCACGCAAATATGCATATCAGGTTTTGATACTCGAGGAACTCACCCGTTGCGGCGTTGAGGTCGTCTTCCTGTGCAATCCCCCGGGCCACGGGCCCGAGGAGAACCTGCTCCTGCAGGTCCAGGGCATGATCGCCGAGTACGAGCGCGCCAAGATCATGGAGCGCTGTCGCCGGGGCAAGCAGTACGCCGCCCGCCACGGCTCGGTCAACGTGCTCAGCGGCGCGCCCTACGGCTACCGTTACGTCAGCAAGCACGAGGGCGGCGGCGAGGCGCGCTATCAGGTCGTGGCCGACGAGGCCCGGGTCGTGCGGAAGATCTTCGAGTGGGTCGGCCAGGAACGATGCTCGATCGGTGAGGTTTGCCGACGCCTGCAACGCGACGGCGTCCCCACGCGGACCGGCAAATCGGCCTGGGACCGCTCGGTGATCTGGTCGTATCTCAAGAACCCTGCCTACAAGGGGACGGCCGGCTTCGGCAAGACTCGCGCGGGCGCCCTCAAGCCGCAGCGCCTTCGCCCGCAGCGCGGCCGCCCTGAGCAGCCCCGGCGTCCCGTCTCTCGGGTCGATACATCTTCGGAAGATCAAATCTTCATCGATGTTCCCGGGCTGGTGAGCGAGGAACTCTTCGGGGCGGTTCAAGCTCAACTCGAGGAGAACCGGCAACGCCGTCGCGAACGGCCCCGTGGCGGCCGCTATCTCCTTCAGGGCTTGGTCGTCTGCAAGCGGTGCGGCTACGGCTGCTACGGCAAGCCGGTGAGCCGGGCCTCGGCCAAGGGCAAGGTCCCCTACGCCTACTACCGCTGCACGGGCTCCGACGCCTATCGCTTCGGTGGCCAGCGCCTGTGCTGGAATAAGCAGCTCCGCACCGATGTCTTGGACGCCGCCGTCTGGGAAGACGTGCGTCAGCTCTTGTCCGAGCCCGAACGGGTTCGGGCGGAGTACGAGCGGCGGCTGCAAGGGCCGGAGACGGGCCCAGAGCCGCGAGGTGAAGCATCTCAACAAAGTTGATTGCAAATCTAAAAAAGATGATTTCGCGATTGATCGATGCCTACGGCGACGGGTTGCTCGACAAGTCGGAATTCGAGCCGAGGATCTTGGCGGCGAGAGAGCGGCTGGCCAAGCTGGAGGATCGAGTGCCGGCAGCGGATTGACGAGGCCAACCAGGAAGCGGAACTGCGGCTGGTGATCGGCCAGTTGGAGGAGTTCGCGAAACGCGTTTCCCAGGAGTTGCAAGAGCCGGACTGGGACACGCGACGGGAGATCGTTCGGGCTTTGGTGAAGAAGGTCGAGATCGACGAGCAGGAGGTTCGCATCGTGTATCGGGTCAGTCCGTCCCCTTTTGAGGGAGGCCCCCAACAGGGTTCTTTGCAACATTGTTGGGGGCGTGATCAGCCCACTCTTGGCCAACATCTTCCTGCACTACGTGCTGGACGAATGGTTCGAGAAGGAAGTTCGCCCTCGCCTGAAAGGAGAAGCCTTCGTGATCCGCTATGCGGACGACTTTGTGATCGGGGTAGCCCGAGAAGACGACGCCCGGCGAATCATGGAGGTCTTGCCCAAGCGGATGAGCAAGTACGGCCTGACGGTCCACCCGGAGAAGACACGCCTGGTGCGGTTCGAACCGCCCCAAGCCGACGACTCCGAAACCGAGGAACGGGACCCACCCGGACCGACGACATTCGACTTTCTGGGATTTACTCATTACTGGGGACGATCCCAGCGAGGCGCATGGGTGGTCAAACGGAAGACGGCGAACAGCCGACTCAAGCGTGCGTTATCAGCGCTGTCGGAATGGTGTCGAAAAAATCTGCACCTTCCGATCAAGGAACAGCACCAGAAGCTCGTGCAAAAGCTGCGAGGCCACTACGGGTATTACGGGATCATTGGAAACTTCTACAGCCTCCTGGAATTCCGGGAGGGAGCGCGAAGGATCTGGCGACGCAAGCTGTCTCGGCGACGCCGAGACGGTGATGTGACGTGGGCCCAGTTCCTTCGTCTGGAGAAGCGATACAGTCTTCCCCGTGCCCGAGTGGTCCACGGCCTGCGGAGCAGCGTAGCGAAGTCATGAGATGAAGAGCCGGATGCGTTTAACGGGCACGTCCGGATCTGTGGGGGGCCTGGGTGGGAGACCACCCAGGTCTACCCGGCCCCTGGATGTTCCTAGGTCTGACCCCCTGGACGAAATGACTTGTTCCTAGGTCTGACCCCCTAGATAGGTCTGACCCCCTAGAGACCCCCTGGAGGAACGACGACGGTTGAGGAGGCTCATGGCCAACCCTGAGTAAGATCTCCAGCAGAGGAATTTTGTATTTGTCAATATGCTCACTACTAAAGATGACCACAACTAATTTGCCCTGATCGCCATCGACGGTCGGGGCGTGTGACAATGGAGGTATTATGCCGCGCAGATCTGGATCTGTGGGGGGCCTGGGTGGGTGACCACCCAGGTCTACCCGGCCCCTGGACCCTGGATAGGTCTGACCCCCTGGACCCTGGATAGGTCTGACCCCCTGGACGTTTGTCCTCGATGTCGGGCGTGGGTACCCAGACGCTCGGGGAGGTAGTCGCAGCGGAGGAGCTGGGCAAGGACCCGTGCGTCGACCTTGTCAGTCTTGATGTTGGCCTCGGCGATCGCCTTGGTCTTCATGGGGTTGGAGACGACGATGTTGGCGACCAAGGGCTTGACGAGTCTGACGAAGGCCCAGGTGTTGCTGGTGACTTCGACGGCGAGGTTGTCGGTGGGACGGAGATGAAGGGTGGCGAACTCGCGGATGGAGTCGGGGTCAACGTCGAAAGGAACCGGATTTGAGCGACGCACCATCATGCGAGAGTATGTGAAATGTCGCGGTCTCCTTATGCAGATCGATGCCGACGAATCGCGGTTGCTGTTGGTCGCGAGGACGAGGGGCGGAGGCGAGCTTGGCCTTGTCCCTGATTTTGGGTTGAGTTTTGACCGAGCTCATGGCGAATAAACTCCATGAGGCACTTATCCCAGGGGTGGCCCCCTTGTGCGTTAAGCACGTGAAGGTGGCCGGTGGGCCGAATCGACACCTACCTCTTCGAGCTCGAAGCTCAACCGGATTGGTCGTAAGGGCATCAGATACGACAGCGGGCTCAAGACCCATAAGTGTAATCGAGCGGCCCTTCATGATCGGCCCCTGGGGAAGGCCTTGTATTGGTTGAAGAAGAAAAACGGAGAAACGTGATCGTCTAACCCTACATCCGGTTAGACAGAGCATCGGCAAAATCGGCGTGGCTCTTTCGACGTAGGCAGAAAATGAACTGGCTACAGGCGAGAGAGTGAGAATTTGAGCAATCTCGGAAGCGCCGCTCGCATCCGGAAAGCAAGGCAAGATCGAGTACTGAACTGGCTTGGAAAAGCCTGCACCCATGGGCCCGATCCAGATAACCGATGACTAATTCTACTGTGTCTTCAATTTCTGAGCTGGTTCTTCAATGGCGGTAAGATGTTACGTGAACGATAACGGTAAAAGCGTGCTTGTTCGTTGCGCTGTAACCAACGCGTGCTCCGGCGGCAAAGGGAAACGTTCAGATTCGTCTGCAGGTAGGCGTCGATCAGGCCGGCGATCAACTGCCGCAGTTGTGGAAACGTCAGCGCGGGGGTCTGTATTTTTTCCCCGCCGCGTCTCCTTGTTCAGGAACCACGCGGCTATCAGCGACAGGGTTTGGTGATGATGCCAGCCTATCCAGTTCCTCACCTGATAGTCCGCCAAGCCCGCTTCCCCTTTGGCTCGCTCGATACACTCCTCGACCCGATGAGCCGCCTTGGTCACCCTGGCGAATTCCTCCAGCGGCACCTGGGCGTCCGCATTGGACAAATAGTAATCAAGCTTGTAGGTGTTATCCGCTTGGCGTTCTCGAGTCACAAACAACAGCTCGTCCGGACCGGTACCACCGGTCTCGGTCCGTGCCTGAACCCGAATCTTCACGGCTTGGATCACCAGCGGCCCTTTCTCCCCGTCACGTACATCAATCGTGGTCCAGGCATCCTCAGGCAGCTTTTTGCACCAAGCATCTACTCGTATGAAAGGACTCCGGGGACGTGGTCCTCGTCCCGAGTACTCCGGCGGTGGTGCGTCGAGGTCGCGAATCAGCGTGTTCGAGGGGACCGCCAGCAGATACCGCTTGCCGAGGTTACGCAATTCCAGCCGAAAACCAGAGGGACGGCCCATTTCGTCATCACCCGCGATCCACATGTGTGGCAGTACCCCTCCGCATTCCTCCAACATCTCCAACGCCAGTTGATGGCGAGTACGAAACTTGATCGATCGGGGCACGCCGGCTTCCTTGCGACGCCGAAGGTCCTTGGCCCATGCTTTCGGAAGATACAAACGTGTATTAACGATCGCATGTTCCTTCCGTGTGACGTATGCCATATAGACCCCGACCTGGCAGTTCTCAATTTTGCCGAGACGACCGCACCATTGCTTGGCGACGCCAACCGATTTATCGCCTTTCTTGGGAAACGCCGAGGGGTCGAACACGATCACTCCTTCCGCTTCGCCCAACTCTATGCCGACCTGAACCGCGAGGGTGCGCAGCAGAGGTTGATGATCCCAAGCTGTTTGTCCGACGAACTTCTGAATTCCCTGTCGGTCTTGGTCGTACAGATAGGCAATTCCCTCGCCAGTTTTGTGCTTCAGTCCGGACATCAAGCCCGTCGTGTACTCCAGAGCATGCTGCTTTTTCGAGGATCCCGACAAGCTCTGCAAGAAAGGCTCGAGGAAAAGACGCACCCGAGGCAACAGATCCTTGAGCAGCTCGGGAGAAACCTCGGCTTGCTCCATCATCTCGTCAAACCGCCATTCGAATCGTCGGTCCATGACATCCATCCTCCATAGAGACCTCCGTGACCGAAGAGGATGTCACACAACCTGTTAAAATTCGTCAAGCCCGAGATACAGTAGAACTAATCACGTGCGACTCTCCCGAAACATACCAGGTACGATGAAGCGAACAACTACACGTTTAGAGTTTCGGTAAGCTCTGCGGAGAACCCTGTCATCCTCGGTAGCAACCTCGCCGTTGCCTACGCACCGACATTAATCACCCAGCCCGCGCCGATATCTGGCATTGCCGGCCAGGCACTGCCCGGCAACACGGTCGTCGCGATGTTTACCGACCCTGAATTCATTCCCAACCCCGCGGCCTTCGCCGTGAGCACGACTGCCCTTGTCAACTGGGGCGACGGGACCACCGTTGACAAAGTCACGGCGACGTAGGCCGGGACTTCGCCGGTGGGCGTTGTTTTCGATTTTATCGACTCGCGCACATGTTCAGATCCCGGTGTATCCAGGGGCTACCAGGTCACCGTGACTATCAACACGCCGGACGGGAGCGCTGCCGTCGTCGACGATCCGGCCTGGATGGTAAGCCCCCCCGCGCCATCGTTGGCCCCAGTGCAAATCACGAATTTGAAGGTGCTGCCGATCACAATCAACCCCATGGCGGGCCAGTCGATTACCGTCGTGGTGGCCTCGTTCACGGCGATCAACGTTTCGTCGACCTCGTGTTGTTGCTGCAGCCTTTTCGGCAATGCAATCAACTGGGGCGATGGTGCACAGGGCTCCCCCGGAGTGATCCAAGAGGGGCCCAATGACGCCAACGGCAATCCGACGTACTTCATCACGGGCACCCACACATACGCATCAACAGGGACCTACAGTATCTCCGCCACCGTGAGTGCGCCGGAGGGTCTTCGATCACGACATCGAGTACGAGCAGCGTCAACGTCTTCGGAGCACCATTGGTCGCCCAGTCTGCACCAATCTCCGGGACCCAGGGCCAGGCTCTGCCCGCCGGCACAGTGGTGGCAACGTTCAGTGATCCCGCGGCTGCCAGCGACCCGATGACGTTCGCGCAGGGTACCCATGTCTCGGTCAACTGGGGTGATGGTACCGCTCTTGATAACAACGCCGTGGTGACTCCAGTGCAGGGACAAAGCGCGAATGCGAGCGCAGTTTTCCAGATTACTGACACGCACAACTACCAGAGGATCAGCGACGTATTCCAGGCGTATCAAGTTGCGGTCTCGATCGTAACTCCGGACGGAGGCGCCGCCGTGGTTACCGATCTTGCGCTCATGGAAGTGCCGGTGTTGACGGACCAGCCGCTCGCGTTGCAGTCCGTCGCCGGCAGCGCCCTATCCGTTCCGCTCGCGACGATTCACGCTGCGGACGCGCAAACCTCGGCAGCCGACTTCACCGCGTCCATTCAATGGGGAGATCTTCAGAGCTCGACCGGCACGCTCGAGCCCGACGGTCAAGGCACGCTTCAGGTCATGGGCTCTCATACGTACTCAAAGCCGGGCTCGTTCCCGATCGCAATCACCCTGTCCGACCAACAGGGTAACGCCATCACCGATACCCAGACGGCTTCGGTCAGCAACCCGATTGTCATTCAAGCGTTACCAGCTTCCGCGCACCTACGCGAGATGTTTCAGGGCCCGGTCGCGCGCTTCACCGACACCACGGCAGTCGCTGGCGCAGTGTCCTTTTCGGTGTCGATCAACTGGGGCGACGGGACCACATCCGACGGCACTGTCGTGGCGGACGGAACATCGTCCTCCGGTCCGATCTTAGTCGTTAACGGTTTGCATAAGTACACGGCTAAGGGGACGTTTTCGGTCAAGATTACGGTTACGGATGACGGCGGTAATCAGGCGAGCGCGAGCACATCGGTCTCGGTGGGCATCAAAAGTCCAGTTGCGCCCGCGTCGGTCCGGCCCGTTGCTCACGTTGCGAAACGAATTCTGTCGCCTCACACTACTGACAGCCAGCAACGGCCGGCCGCCAGAGCGACGGTGGCGGTTGCCCATCCCCACGGGCCGCTTCGTGCGTTGAAGCGGTCCGGATGATCGGAAACGTCCCGGCGAACCTCACCGTCGGGACGGTCCGCCAGGCCAACAGGGAGGGTGTCGTTTTCGAGCGGCACTCTGGCGTTGACAACCGAACCCCCATCGGCTCGGCGGTGGCCCGCCGAGTGCCGATGGGGATGGGGCAGCCTGCGTCCCTGCGGCCTGCCCCTTTTTCTCGCCCATTCTCGTCGACCGGAACATCAGAGCACGGTGGCTCCGCGAACGGGCGCATCTCCGAAGAGCATCGTACACGACAGCCAGGGGCAGGAACGTGAATGCCACTCACTTTCCGGCCGAGCCGTTTCGGTATGATGGAGTTCCTCGGGGGGGGCGATGTCGCGCCCCGCAGGAGGAGGGAGGCGGTGATGGGGACATTCGCCCAGAAAAATGGCCGGCCGCCGGGCGCCAAGCAGGGACGGCCCACCTGCGACGCGGCCTACGAGAGAGTCGCCCGCGAGTTCCTCCGCCAATTCGCGCTCGACCGCGATGAAGGCTTCGCCGCTGCGGTCGCGCACCGCTTCAAGGAGGCACCGGCGAAGGTCTGCTGCCGAGCGATCGGCGGATGGATCGACGAGAGGCTTCTCGGCTTCGGCTGGACCCAACACGACCTGGCCGACCGGATCGGCGTCGACCGCTCCGCCGTGGCCAAGTGGACCGCGGGCGGGGCGATCTCCCTGGGGCACCTCGTCTTGGTCCTCCTCGAGTTCCGCGGCGACTTCGCCGAACTTCCGCTGCCGGCCCGCCGTGAGCTCGCCCTGGAAGGCTACCTCGCGGCCCTGTCGCACGTCCGAGCGAAGATCGATCCCGCGGGGGGTCGCGAACCCCTCGACCGCGAGCGCTTCTGGTGCCTCTTCCATCTGTTCTCCGAGCCGTACTGGGAGCGGGCGATCCGGCGGCAGGACCGCGAGCTCGTCAAGGAGGAGGCGGACCGGGTTCTCAGGCGGGCGGGCGAGTCGCTCGGGGCCCCGCCCCGGCGGGTCGTCGGGGTCGAGGGCCTGCGACGCCTGGTCGAGGAGTGGACCGCGGCGTGGGTGATCTGCCTCGAACTTCTACCGGGGGGCTGGTCGATCCGATGAAGACCAAGCTGGAGATGATGGTCGCCTACCTGGCCGGCCGGAAAGGCGAGGCCGCGGATTCGATCCGGCGCGAGTCGAGGACCCGACGAGCGAGGCGAGCCGCTGTTTGGAGGTAGTTCGGCTGCGGTCGCGCCGGATCTTTGGTGCGAACCTGCCAGAGATGCCGGATCCCGATCCCGTCTCGCTCGATCCTCAACCGGACGGCCGCGCGCAGGACGGCGTGGAAATCGGCTGCCTTCGCTCCTCGTCGCCGCGTCGTCTGCTGCGGTGGTGTTGATCGCAGTGGGTACGGCGTGGCGAGCCCAGGATGACCGCCTCCGCCACCTCGAAGCGACGCTCGAAAAGAGCGAGGGTCGCTGGGGTGACCGTTTCAACCGTCTCGAGGCGGCCCTGACGAGACGGGAGACGTCAATCGCAACGGCAGCCCGCTAGCTCGAATGGACCAAACCTCGAAGACCTGAAGCCGCCGAGCCCAGCCGACGCATCGACGAGTTTGGCGCTCGCTCGGATCGAGGCGAGGCTCGGCGAGTTCGGCCAACGACTCGGGGAAGGACGGCCGACGCAGGACCAAGACGACCAACAGGTCGACCAGCTTCGGCAGGATCTCGATCGTCTCAGGCAGGAGGTTGAGATTGCCGTCCGGGCGAGTAAACAGGAGAGCCAGGCGTCGAGCGTGGCCGTACGAGAGATCCTCGAACTCCTCCGGCGCCTGACGATGCGCTTGCGGACGACCGATCCGATGCAAGTTCCTCTGCCGATCCCGGTCGTCCCACAAGGGCACGAGCCAGGAGTTGGCCAATTACCCGGAATGGCTCCTGGGCCAGAGCAAGTGCCAGGTCAAGCGCAAATGCCCGGCCGGGATCATTCTTATCGGGCGCCCGGCCGAGGCAAACGGTGACGGGGGTATTGAGTTGCCTTGCGTGAGCTGATATGGAGTCGGTAGCCGTTTCGTCCTGTCCGCCGGGTCCGAATCTTCAAGGGCATTCATCATGCGCCGTCGCGACTTGCTACGTTGTGGGATGATCATGGGAGGTGCCTTGCCACTGGCCGAGCCGTTGGCGGCGGGGAAGGTCCAGCACCAGAATTCCAAGGACTTCATCGTTGACTGCCACTGCCACGCGGGCAAGGGAGAGACGATGTCGGCGCCGTGGACCAGCTATGCCGACCCGCTGGTCACGCTTCGCCGCGCCGAGGAGGCCGGCATCGACAGGACGGTGATTTTCCCGATCTCGAATCCAACCTATGAAAAGGCCAACCGCGAGATCGCCGATATCGTGGCCAGGTATCCCGACCGGTTCATCGGCTTCGCCAAGCACGACCCCGTCTCCGAGTCCGGCAAGATTCGCGCCATGCTCACGGGCGAAGTCCGCGAGATGGGGCTAAAGGGATTGAAGCTTCACCAGCTGCCGACGTGCGAGGTACTTGACACCGTCGCCGAGCTAAAGATCCCGGTCCTGTTCCATCCGCCCAAGGTCGCTGATTTCCACCAGATCGCCTCACTCTACCCCGAGGTCTCGTTCATCATGGCGCACCTGGAAGCTTCGCGTCGAGCAATTACGCCGAGCACCTGGCCGCGATCGACCTGGCCAAGCGTTATCCGAACGTTTACCTGGAAACGTCATCGGTCGTCTTCTTCGAGTACCTCGAGCTGGCCGTGCGCGAGCTGCCGCCGGAGAAGATCCTCTTCGGCACCGATGGACCGCTGGTCGACTCGCGGGTGGAGCTTTTCAAGATTCGTCTGCTCAAGCTGCCCAAGGGGCATGAGGCGAAGTTACTCTCGGGAAACATTCTCCGGCTGCTGCACATGTCTGCCTGACTGCGCAGGCGGTCACTGGACAACGTGGTGAGAACGGAATACGATTCGTTCATGCCTTACCCTGGGCCTTGGCCGCCGTACGTCAACGCAAATTCTTCTCGAACAATTGATTACGTCGCAGATTCTTGAGAATCCACGTGGTCGCCGGATTCGGCGTCAGGACTTATACATGACTGTGCCTTCCGATCCCCAGATTCCGCTCCGTGATTTTGTCAGGCAGAACGACTTCTTCATCGGCATCGACAGCGACGGGTGCGTTTTTGACACGATGGAGGTCAAACACAAAGAGTGCTTCATCCCAAATATGATCCGCTTTTACCGGCTCGCGGCGATTTGCAAGTATGCCCGCGAGACGTTTGAATGGATCAACCTGTATTCGAAGTGGCGCGGCACGAACCGATTCCCGGGTCTCGTGTTGACGATCGATTTTCTGGCCCAGCGCCCGAGGTCTTGCGCCGACGTCCCAAACTGCCGGCCATGAGCGGGCTGCGCGACTGGATCGGCAAAGAAAGCAAACTTGGCAACCCGGTGCTCAAGGCCGCCGTCGCGGCGACGGGAGATCCCGATCTCGCGCTCGCTCGAGTGGAGCGAGGCGGTCAATCGCTCGATCGAAGAGATCGTCAAGGAGGTCCCTCCATTTCCGTTTGTGCGCGAATCGCTTGACAGCATGAGCGGCAAAGCCGATGTGATGGTCGTTTCGGCCACGCCGAAAGAGTCGCTCGAACGCGAATGGGATGAACATGGGCTCAAGGAGTATGTTGCCCTGATTGCCGGCCAGGAATGCGGCAGCAAGAAGGAACATCTGGCGTTAACTGCCGTCGGCCGCTACGAGCCGGCCAAGATCCTCATGGTCGGTGACGCCCTGGGCGACTGGAACGCGGCCAAGGCTAATGGCGTTCTCTTCTTTCCGATCGACCCCGGCCACGAGGATGAGTCGTGGCAACGGTTCTTCGAGGAGGGCCTACCCCGTTTCTTCGCCGGCACGTTCGCCGGGGAATACATGGATGCGCAACTCGCGCGCTTCGAGGCGCTGCTGCCGGATCGGCCGCCGTGGAAGCTGACTGCCTCATAGTCTATCGCTGCTCTCTGCCCGATCTGGATCGGCCAGCCTAGCACAGCTAAAGCATTCACTCGACCGCGCCGGTCGGTCGGTATAACCTGCCTGGATCTCCACACCAGTCTTGAAAATCGCTTTGGCGATCTCTTAGCGGGACTAACGATCCCGCTTCGCACTAATTGAAGTGTCGGTGCACTCTTGAATCTCGATAAAACAATCGTGACAATTGTTAATCGGGGTAATTTGTGGCGATTGCGTGAACGAGGCAGACAGGGCAAATCAAGCAAAGTCTTCGACTACGGGGGGCAACGATGGGTCAATTTCTCGCCAAGCCGACCAGGTTTGCATTCATCATTCTTACTACATGCGTCGTACCCGTCATTTCGTTTGGCGATGACGGAATGCAGTTACATACCCCATCAATCCCCACTAAAACGCTTCCGGCTTCGTCCACCTGTCCGATGTGGGGTTCTGTGGCGGCGTACCAGCCGACCTGGCATGAAAGGCAAAGCCTTATCGTGAGAGTTCAATTCACCAACGCTGGCGACGCGGCCCAGGTTTTTAGCGCTACGCTTTATTACGACTACCCGAATGCGCCGATTTGCACATTCGATTCGACAAGCGGGATAAGCTGTGCAGGAACCCACTTGTCGCAGACAAGTACGTCATCCCCCGTTTTGAATAACGCCCGCAATTGGGTGAACTTGACGTTTACCCCCACCGTCTGGGGCTCTTCGATATCGGACGGAACTGGAAAAGGAATTATTATCATTACAAAGAACGATAGCCACCGCAGCCAATACTTGGCCAGCAATGTTCTACTACTTGAATATCCCCATTGAGGTAAGCGGTCCTCGGACAGAATCGACCCGCGATCACTGGTTCGTTCCGATGGATGATTCCGTGCGCTTGATCTTAAGTTGGCTGCATAAGGCAGGAGGTCTAACCGTCGCTTTATTTGAATTTGCACGGGTACGGCAATCAATTTGGTCATTTCGGTCGATCGAGCACGTTTAAGGATTGCGTATGCGTCGCGTCAAGAAATGCGCGGTTGCGCACTCTTGCCGGGTCGAGATTAATGGCCTGTTTCATCAAATCCGTCGCCTTCATGAGGGCGGCCTTCCCTTTCTCACTATTGCCCAAGGCAACATCAATTCGGCTCGTAGTCGTGAGAGTCCGGCTCAGCAGACTCAGGTAGTGGGGGTTGATTCGGCTCCCCTTGCGTTTCTGTTCTTCGATCAGGGCTTCGAGATGAGTTTGGGCAGCCCCGCAATCAGTGTGCGCATCAGCCATACGACTCGGGCCGAATCCGGCCCGGACTCGCGCTCTGCCCGCCAGGGTTACTGCCATTTCTTCGCGGTAGTGCGGAATTAGCCTGCGACTACGAATGAGGTCATCCAGCAGTTGAGCGGCCCGGTCGTATTGCTGTTCAGCGTTTGCAAACGCCGAGGGTTCCAGCCCGAGAACTTCTCCGCGTCGATTGCAAATGCAGGCAAGCTGAAATTTCGCATTATAGGACTCATCGTCTTGTTCCGGGATGCGGTTGGCGACAGCCTCGGCGGCGTCGAGGTCTTGCGCAGCCGCGGCCGGCTCGCCGATTTCCAATGACGCGGTGCCGCGATCTGTCAATGCCATCGATAAGAGCCACTGATCGTGGGACGTCAACCCTGTCGGCTGATCCGTATCAGCAAGCGGCTTCAAGAGGCTGACAGCCTGGTCGGAGGCTCGCAGCGCATCATCGAGCTTATCCTTCAAAACAAGGACTTCTGACAAGTTGATCAGGGCCGACGCACGCACGCGGCGATAGGACGACGAGATTGGAACAGCTGGTATCTTCTCCGAATGGAGGATTGCCGTTTGAAAATCATGCTCGGAAAGGTCGGTCTCTCCGTTCATGTGAAACAACTCTCCTCGATCAACCAGGCCTTCTGCCAGCCAATGCCAATACTCAGAGTGCTCAGGGCCTTCATTGGACAACTTTTCCAAAAGTTCGATCGACTGATTGTATGCCTGGCGCGAACCGTCAAACTGGCCAGTGATTCGCCGTATCCCGCCAATCACGCGATGCACCTGAGCGATTTCGAGTCGTACACCTGGGTCGTTTCGGAATCGTTCACTGAGCTCTTGGTACAGATCAAGAACGTGCTTCGCCAGCCCTTCGCGTAAATCCTCAGTATTAGCTATGTAGGCCAAGCTGCTCCCGGCCAGGTCGAACAAATCACGGAGCGCCTTGCGCGTGATTTCGAGCTGTGCGGACGTCGCGGCTTGTTCCGTCGTGATCCGCCTGTCGTGATACAGTAGCAATCCCAGCCCGAGCAAGCACAGAAGGGCCGCGGCTGCGACCAGTTGCTTGCGTCTGCGCAACCAGCGGAGCACGCGCGTTGAAATGGGCTCGAAATAAGCCGAAACTGGTTGATCGGCGAGCCAATGTTCAATGTCTGCGGCGAGCGCGAGCGCCGAGCCGTAACGATCCTGGGGTCGCAGCGCCATCGCCTTGTTACAGACGGCTTCTAAAGCGCGGCTGATTCCAGGCTTGATCTCGCGTGGCCGACGAAATTCTCCTCGTTCCACTTTGCTCAGCATTTCGGGAACGTTCTGTTCCGTGAATGGAGCCTGATACGTCAGCATATAATACAGTGTTGCTCCCAGGCTGTAGATGTCGGCTGCAGGGCCAAGCTGATCCACTTCGCCGCGGGCTTGCTCAGGGCTCATGTAAGCCGGGGTGCCGACCCGTGACCCAGCACTCGTCGGTTGGATGTCACTGCTGGAGGGGGGCCTCAGTGTGGCATCCGAGTGTTCGATAGATTCAGTATGTCCCACAACCTTGGCCAGCCCCCAGTCCACAATTAGAGTCTCGCCGTATGGCCCGAGTAAGATGTTCCGTGGCTTCAAGTCGCGATGGATCACCCCCCGGCTGTGGACATAAGACATTGTCTCGCACACGGCCAAGAATCGCCGCAGCAGCTTCTGAAGCTCGCGCTGGTGCGCGCCAGGATCGGAGCGAAGATGCGGGTCCTTGTGAAATCGATCCACAGCGACCTTGAGATTGTCGCCGCGAACGAAGCGCATGGCATAGTAGGGGCGTCCATCCGCGTATTCGCCCTTTCCGTAGATCGGCACGATTCCGGGGTGTTCGAGATTGCCGGTGATTTCCGCCTCAAAAACAAACCGCGCCCGACTCTGGTCGTCGGAGGCAATCTCCTCCTTGAGCCGCTTGAGCGCGACTTCGCGATTGACCTCGACGTCGCGCGCCAGGTATACACAGCCCAGGCCTCCCTCGTCGTGGAGGCTTACGATCTGGAAGCGTCCCTCGGCGTCCGTTCCTCTCGCCCGCCGTGACGTTCTCATCTCGGATTTTGTCGTTCCGTCCCCCCGCGTAAGCGTCACGCCCAGCCTGGATAGGCTTCGCAAAATGTCCGGATCTTCGATCGATGAGAGCGTCGAATCGGACGGAATCTTCAAATCCAGTGATGACAAGCTTTTTTCGGGGTCGCCGCCGTGACGGGCGATATGTCGCTCGACCAGATCCTCGAGCGCTAGCCGGTCGGATGGATCGAGAGCTGCAAGCTCGACCAAAATCTCGCTCAGAGAGCGTCTCTTGTCGAGCGTCCATCTGTGCATCGCCCTGATGAGAGCGTCGCGCGGGATGAAATCCATTTGAAGAGCCAAGATACCCAGCAGCAGGTT
The DNA here is from genome assembly GCA_963850935.1 of uncultured Isosphaeraceae bacterium. Taxonomy (GTDB): domain Bacteria; phylum Planctomycetota; class Planctomycetia; order Isosphaerales; family Isosphaeraceae; genus CAWFRS01. The sequence goes on along the minus strand of CAWKNT010000004.1, from coordinate 90,177 downwards.
CCGGTCGGACGAACGGCCGTTCATTGATCGGACTCCCGATCGAGGGAGCTGTGCGTTCTTACGTCGCCACGTCGCAGGTGAAAGGATGCTCGTCATAATGATACGGCAGCCGTCTGACCGTAGCATCAACTTTCCGAACCGCGCCGCACAGTCGAAATGAGGGAGGTCCGTTGGTACAATCGGACTTCGCTAACGGCATGGGATAGCCCGAACTCGGAAAACGAAGTGTGAGACCGCGAACATGGCGACAACCGCAAAGACCGCCGATATCGGCTTGATCGGCCTGGCCGTGATGGGTGAAAACCTGGTCCTGAACATGGAGAGCCACGGGTTCACCGTCGCCGTGTTCAACCGCACGACGTCCAAGGTCGACGCGTTTGTCGAGGGGCGGGCCAAGGGCAAGAAAATCGTCGGCACGCACTCGGTCGAAGAGCTCGTTGCCGCCCTCAAGACGCCGCGGAAGATCATGATCATGGTCAAGGCCGGGTCTGCCGGTCGACGACGTGATCAACGAGCTGGTCCCGTTGCTCGAGCCGGGCGACATCCTGATCGACGGCGGCAACTCGCATTATCCCGACTCGACCCGGCGTACGCGTGACCTGAAAGCCAAGGGGTTGCTTTTTATCGGCACCGGTGTCTCGGGCGGCGAAGAGGGGGCGCTCAAGGGACCGTCGATCATGCCGGGCGGCGATCCCGACGGCGTGGCCGCACGTCAAGCCGATCTTCCAGGCGATCGCCGCCAAGGTGACCGACGGCACCCCCTGCTGCGACTGGGTCGGGCCCGAAGGGGCCGGCCACTACGTCAAGATGGTGCATAACGGCATCGAGTACGGCGACATGCAGCTGATCTGCGAAGCCTACCATCTGATGAGCGAGCTCTTGGGCATGGATGCGCCGGCCCTGCGCGACGTCTTCGATCGCTGGAACAAGGGACCGCTCGACAGCTACTTGATCGAGATCACCCGCGACATCCTGGGCTTCGTCGACCCCGAAACCAAAAAGCCGATGGTCGACCTCATCCTCGACGCCGCCGGCCAAAAAGGAACCGGGAAGTGGACCGTCATTCGGCACTGTGACCTGGGCGTGCCACTCACCTTGATTGCCGAGGCCGTGTTCGCCCGCTGCCTGTCGGCGCAAAAGGACGAGCGCGTCGCCGCTTCCAAGATCTTGAAAGGGCCCGGCCGCCGCCGGCGGGCTCGACAAGACAGACCTACACCGACGCCGTCGAGCACGCACTCTATGCCAGCAAGATCATCTCGTACGCCCAGGGATTCGCACTCATGGACGCGATGGGCCGCGAGTCGAAGTGGGAAATCAACAAGGGGGGTGTCGCCCTGATGTGGCGAGGCGGCTGCATCATCCGCAGCGCGTTCCTGGGCAAAATCAAGGAGGCGTTCGATCGCGATCCCAAGCTGACAAACCTCTTGCTCGATCCTTATTTCCGCGGCGAGATCGACCGCTGCCAAGACCGGTGGCGACGCGCGGTCGCCGCCGCGGCCGAGCATGGGATCCCCGCCCCCGCCATGATCGTCGGCCCTGGCCTACTTCGACGGCTACCGCTGCGAGCGGCTCCCCGCCAATCTGCTTCAAGCCCAGCGCGACTACTTCGGCGCCCACACGTACGAGCGGGTCGACCGGCCTCGCGGCGAGTTCTTCCACACCAACTGGACCGGCCGAGGCGGTTCGACTGCGTCGTCAACGCTACAACGTTTGAGCAATCCATTTCGCCCTCGCATCCGCGCTAGCGGCACTCGGCTTGGCTCACCTTCGACTGCGCGGGTCGATAATGATCGATAACGCGGCGACATCATCGATTCACCGCACTGCGGCGACGTAGCCCGCAGGACACATTTTCAATATCGTTACACCGGTGTAAGCAACGTCGCCAGTGTCAATCAAGCATGATTGCGTCATCTGCTGGTTGCTTGGAGAATGGTGGCGAGTATCTTAAATTTGATATATGAAAGAAGTTATGGAGAATCTCGTCGTCTTGAGGTCGATTTTTAGTCCAGATTATCGAATACTATGTCGTACAACGAATTTGCACGAATTGCACCCATGAACGTCTTTCCGCGTCTAGATTGCAACGACGGGGCGTTTCTTGGTGGCATGGATTCATGGGAACAGACGGAGTTTTGGAGCGAATGGTAGGTCGAGAAGTCACGAAGCCTTATAAGAAGAAGATTCAGTCGGTGGCGATGAAATCCGCTGACGCCGGTTTGGCGGTAGGTGCCTCTGGCGCCAGCGCGGCGGTGGAGAGGCATCCTGTGCAGGTAATCGGCAATCGTGCCGCGGCGCTGTCACGCCGATGGAAGAAACCGCCCTGCACCGTCCTACCAGTTCCGGGAGTTTGACCGGGCAAGCCGCGCTCCCCGACGTCGAGTCGTTGCTCGGCCGGCGGGTGGGGCAGTATCGCATCGACAGAGTGCTGGGCCGAGGAACGATGGCGTGCGTGTTCAAGGCCAAGCATCTTGGGCTGGGACGGCCCTGTGCACTCAAGGTGTTGGAGCCGTCACTCGTTGCCCGGCAACCGGAAATTCGCGAGCAATTCTGGGCCGAGGCACGTGCGGCCGCCAATCTCTTGCACCCGCACGTGGTCACGATCCACAACTTGGGCAGCGTCCAGGGGTTTCATTTCATCGAGATGGAATACATCCCCGGGGGACAGACGCTGCGGGAGTCGCTGGTGCGGAAGGGCCCGCTTGAGCCGGTACGGGCATCGACCCTTGCCCGGCAAATCGTGCTGGCACTGGGCGCGGCCCATGAGGCCGGCCTGGTACACCGCGACGTCAAGCCGGCCAACGTACTGCTCACGCCCGATGGCCGGGCAAAGCTGGCGGATTTTGGCCTTGTGCGCCGGCTGGATGAGCTGGCCGACGGCGGCGCACCATTGGCCGGTACACCGACATTCATGGCCCCAGAGCTCTTCCGCGGCACGCCCGCCAGCCCACGCTCCGACATTTACGCGCTGGGTGTCTTGCTCTTTCACACCTTATCTGGGCGATTGCCATTCGCGGCGGATAGCATCGGCAAATTGATCCAGCTGCACCAGCGCGAACCGATGCCTGACGTCCGCGAGTTCGTACCGGGCGTGCCCGATGCGCTGGTCGACATACTAGAAAAATGCCTGGCCAAATCGCCGGCAGACCGGTTCGCCAGCGCCAACGAGCTCGGCAACGCGCTGCAGCTGGCGATTCACCGCGACCGCGATACCGAAAGCCTCGTTTATGAGGCCGCCAAAGGAATCGATTGTTTCATCCAGGGTTACGGTGACACGTTCCGGGTGATCCTGCCGTTACGTGGTGATCGCTTACAGGAAGTGGTCATCGAGGCGACCGAAGGAAAGAACAACGAGCGCTTTCTCACCGTTTTTTCGGTTTGCGGCCCTGCCGATCCGGCCTATTACAGGTACGCCTTGACGATCAATTCCCATCTTACTTTCGGCAGTATTTCGATTCACGACGTTTTGGGTAACCCCATGTTTGTCATGTCGCGCACGTTCCCCCGCGAGACTGTGCGCACTGAAGACATCCGCGACGCCTTGCTCGAAATCGGCCGGCGCGCTGACTTGGTGGAAAAGCAACTGACGCGACTCGACCAATACTGAGCTCGAGGCGATCGCCCGCCCGCGAGGTGTGCGAATCGTCCGCGCGCGTTACTGCGCGCATTTCTGGCCCACTGACTTTCGAGCGCCGCCCGCTCTGGCGAAAGATCATAGGCGAGCTCGGCGGTGAAAATGAGCAAGATCATTGCGGCCAGCCACGCCCACCAACAGTAAGGCATTGCCGGGAAGACGTTTCTGCCTGCCACGTAAGAATGGACAGGCGGAATCAAGGCAAGGATGACGGCGCCCAGTCCGAAGAGAATCGCGACTGCATAACGAGCGCGCACCATGGCAAGGTAGCCCATCCAGAGCAGCGGATTGGCCAACCAAGAGATTGCTGCCATTAGTTCGTCGACGTCCTTCGACCAGCCAATTGGATGGCACAACGAACAAAGCTGATTCTGAAAGACAGCCAAGCCGAATTCGACACTGTCGTGTGCTCTAAATGGAATGACGAACGAAAGCAGATAGGGAATCAGCGGTGCGAGCAAGAGACGCCAGCCAGGACCCGTTGCGCGCATCATGGTCGCACCGTTTGACGCACGAGAGTTTTGCAGCCCGACCAATTACACTTGATTCAGCGAATGGGACATGCGGGCAACAGCGGTGATGATAGCTGAATCCCAGCGAAAGAAATAGCAGAGTCGCTGGAGGTAAAGGTTTGCTTCACGGTCCTTCCGCAACCAGGCTACGGTATTAAGCGAGGGCCCATTAGCGATCTTGCGATCTCTTATTGATTTGGCGAGACATGTCGGAAACGATGGTTGAACCGGTGGACTGGCTAAACCGTGGGGACCTAATCCTGTGCCATTCGCTGACGACCTGGCCTCGAACAGCCTGCTCATTTCCAGCGGCGTCGCCATGATCGCGGTGTTCCTGGGTTTGCGCCAATGGTACGAATGGCGGGCGCGAGACAGCGAACTGTCCGAACTTGACCATCGCTATTTCGTCCGCCAGGACGTACGCCGCGGATTGGGGGTCGCGGTGATGCTTGTCATCGCCGCGGGACTATATTTTGGCTCGCGGATTCCGCCCAAGGTGGCCGGACGTGCCAATCTGACCTTTATCGAGGTTTGGCTGGCCATCGTCGGCCTGATCATCGTCATGCTCCTCCTCGCGTTCGTGGACTGGGTGTCCACTCGGATTTATGCGCGGCGCCACAGCCGCTCAATGGCGTCGCGAACGCTTGGAAATCCTGCGAGAAACTTTGCGAAGAAGCCGCGACGAACGCGCGTCCGACCACGAAGACAATGCCGATTGACGAAGCAAGCGATCCCACTCGACGGCCAGGGCAGCCTCGTGCCGAATTATTTTAATCTCATGCATTTTACCCCAATTCTGATGAATCTTCCGTGTACACGGACGCCATCGTGTGCCAACTATTCGTTGACTCGATGTTAAACGCTGTTATACTATTAGTTGAAGTGATCCAGGATGGAACTGATATCGCAGAGCGGATCGGTTCGAGCCGCGTGTCTCTCCCACGCAAGCTTGCCGATCGTCGACTGGGAACGAGCTTCGCCGTAAGTCGATGATGCTTTCGATGACAAACGGTCGACGTTCCTCCGCACCCGATCCTTGTTCTCTTCCTGGGCCCTATCGCGCCTATCTCTTGCCCCGTTCCAGGGAGACATGATCCATGCGACTCGGCACCCTTTCGTTTGGGAACTAAACTCGGCAGCGGCTGCTGGCTGTCTTGGTCACGCTAGCCGCCGTTGTTCATGCTCCTGTCGACCGCAGCCGAGCCCGATCCCAAGTCGTACTGGGACGTCGGCCAGATCCGGCCGGGGATGAAGGGGACCGGCCGGACGGTGATGGTCGGCACCAAGCTCGAGGAGTTCGGGGCCGAGGTCCTGGGCGTGATGCGCGACGTCAGCCCGGGCCGCGACATGGTTCTCTGCCGCCTGACCGGGTGCAACCTCGAGCACGCGGGCATCATCCAGGGGATGAGCGGCAGCCCGATCTACATCGACGGCAAACTGCTGGGGGCGGTCGCCTTCGCCTGGGAGTTCGCCAAGGACCCGATCGCCGGCGTGACGCCGTTCTCGCAGATGTGCCAGTACGTGCGGTCGAACGATCGCCGGATCGCGGCCGAATCGAAAAGCGCATGTGGGCGGCAAGTTCCACGCCGCGCAATTTCGGTGTACCGCTGTTGATCGACGGCCTGTCACGCGAGGACGGCCACCAGACAGCTCTGTCGCATCGTCGCAGCCGATCACGGTTTCCGGGGGCGGAATGGGGGGAATGACGCCGATCGTCACGCCGCTGGCGGCCAGCGGGTTTGGTCCGCGGGCCTTGAGCTTTCTGAGCGATCGCCTGCGGCCGCTGGGCATGGCGCCGATGGCGGGCGGGGCCGCGCCCGAGCGGATCGATGCGCGAGGAGGGCGATCGGCCGCTGGTGCCCGGGTCGCCGCTGTCGATCGCCATGGTCACGGGCGACTTCGACCTCTCGGGCATCGGCACGGTCACGCACGTCGAAGGGGACCGCGTCTACGGCTTCGGCCATCCGATGTTCAGCCTGGGTGCGTGCGAGTTTCCGATGATGACCGGCTATATCCACACGGTCTATCCCCGCGCCAGCGTCAGCATGAAGATGGGCTCGCCGCTCAAGGTCGTCGGGGTGATCGATACCGACGTGAGCACGAGCGTCGCCGGCCGGATCGGGCCCAAGCCCGACATGCTCCCCCTGGCGGTTCGGGTCAAGACCAGCCAGTTTGCCGACGCCCACACCTACCGGGTGCAGATGGTCCGCGAGCCGGTGCTTTTGCCCAACTTGATCATGGCGGTGCTCACCAACGCGATCGACACCGAGGGAAACCTGCCCGAGGAGCTGACCGCCCAGTTGAGCGCGACCATCCGGATCAAGGGGCACGAGCCGATCACGGTGTCCGACACGTTCAGCGGCCCGCGCTACACGGGCCAGATGGGGGCGGCGGCGCTCTTCAGCCCGCTGGCGTCGATCGTCAACATCCTGGTTCGCAACTCGATGGCGCCGGTCCGGATCGAGTCGATCGACTGCGACGTCCAGATCGAGCCCGGGCGCAAGGTCGCCCAGATCGAGACGGTCCGGCTGCTCTCCGACACGGTCGAGCCGGGCCATGACCTGAAAGCGATCGTCACGCTGAAGCCGTTCAAGGGAGAGCGCGAGACGGTCGAGATCTGCGATTCCCGATCCCGGCAGATTTTCCCGAAGGCCCGTGCGAGGTGGTCTTCTGCGACGCGGCCAACAGCATCCGCAGAAAGTTGCGCAACGAGCCGGCGGTTCTCGAGCCGCGCGACCTGGATGGGTTGATCCGGACGATCCGGCTCCAGACCGAGCCCAAGCGGACCGCGGTTTATGTCCACGTCCCTTCGCCGGAGCGCGGGCTGTCGGTGCAGGGGCAGGCGCTTGCCCAACCTGCCGGGGAGCGTGCGGGCGGTCTTCGCCTCGAAGCGAGAAGGGCCGACGGCCCCGATCCGCACCGACATGATCCGCGTGGCGGCGACGCAGCTGGGTCGTCGAGGGAATGCAGATCGCTGCGGTTTACGGTGGCCAAGGATGCCGGGCTGTCGTTATCGTATCGTTGAGCGGTTTGGGCTTCGCCCGACTCAACGACCACGAGGAACGAAATGCGCCAGCCTATCGTCACGCACCTGGGTTCGCCATTCTCCCGGCTCGCCGGCGTCGCCGGTCATCGTGCTCGGCCTCGTCGCGTGGGCGTGACGCCGCGCTGGCGGCCAAGGTCGAAACCTGGCGGCAGGAGGGCCCGACGGCCTTTGCCAAGTGCCACCGCGAAGGGGTGGTGATCTCCGATAACGGGCGGGTTCGGCTCGGCCATGCGCTCGCTCCGCTGGGATCGCTGGCGGCCGAGCGGGTCTGGGACCTGGCACAGACGCCGCGATGGAGTCATTGTACGCCGCCACGGGCGACGCCGGCAAGGTCTTTCGCCGCGAGCCCAAGGCCGATGCGCCCTGGACTGTCGTCTACGATTCGAGCGACACGCAGGTCCTGTCGCTGGCGGTACTTGCCGATGGGACCGTCTACGCCGGGACCGGGCCCAACGGCAAGGTCGTCAACCTGACCGATCCCAAGCATCCCGCCTCGCGCCCCAGCCCCAAGGTTCAGTACATCTGGGACCTGGCGGCCGACGCGCAAGGCAACCTCTACGCGGCCACCGGCCCGAACGGCCAGCTCTGGAAGCGGTCGGCCGACGGCAAGTGGGCGCTGGTATTACGACAGCAAGGCGACGCACCTGCTCTGCCTGGCGATCGGTCCCGACGGCTCGGTCTACGCCGGCAGCGATGGCGAAGGGCTTGATCTACCGGGTATCAGCCCGACGGCAAGGCGACGATCCTCTTCGACGCCCCTCAGGCCGAGGTCCGGGCCCTGCTCTGGGCCGGAGATGGTGCTCTTACGCCGGCACGGCGGCCGAAGCCGGCGGCGGCAGCGCGTCGCGCGGCTCGCTGTTCCTGACTCAGGGGGGCGACGGTGCCGCGGTTTCTGGACGGAGCCGGCCTCGATCGCGGCCCGGGCGTGCCGTCCGAGGGCGACGACGACGAGGCGTCGGCCGGTACGGTTCGGGTTCAGGCGGGCGGCCGCGGCCCAGACCAGGCCAGCCGGGCACGCGACGGCCCGGGCGGCGGCTCGGCTTCGCCCCGGCCGATCGCGTCCGGCGATAACGCCGTCTATCGCCTCGACGCCGACGGCGTGCCGCGCGAGGTCTTGAGGGTCAAGGCGCTCGTGCACGCGCTCGCCTGGGCCGACGATCGGCTGCTGGTCGGAACCGGGCCGGAGGGCCAGCTCTACGAGGTTCGCGACCGCGGCGAGGAGACCGCGCCGATCGCCAAGCTCGATAGCGGCCAGATCCTTTCGCTGCTGGCCCAGCCCGATGGCACGATCTTGATCGGAACGGGCGATCCCGGGCTCGGTGGTGCGGCTCGCCCCGGGACACGCGGCCGCCGGTACCCTGGTCTCCGAGGTTCACGATACCAAGCTGGTCAGCCGGTTCGGCTCGCTGACCTGGCACGCCGATCTGCCGCCGGGCACCTCGATCTCGTTCGAGACGCGAACGGGCAATGTGGGCGAGCCCGACGAGACCTGGTCGGCCTGGTCGGCCAGCCAGAGCGATCCCGCCGACCGGCATGACCGCGTCGCCGCCGGCTCGGTTCATCCAGTATCGGGCCAAGCTCTCCACGACCGACCCGCGGCATACGCCCGAGCTGCGCTCGGTGTCGCTCGAGCTACCGCACGTCGAACCTGGCGCCCGAGATCACGCCGGCTCGACGTCCCCGACCTGAGCACGGCCGACGGCGCGGCCCGCCAGACGCGGTTGAACCTGCGCTGGGATGCCACCGACCCCAACGACGACGACCTCAACTTTCACGCTCAAGGTCCGCAAGGAAGGCTGGCCCGAGTGGATCGAGCTCTTCGACGTGCCGATCACGGAGAAGACTTTCGCCTGGGACACGACCGCGTTTCCCTCGGGGATGCTATCGGCTCAAGCTCACTGGCCAGCGATCGACCCTCCAACAGCCCCGACGACGCCCTGACACGCGACCGCGAGAGCGTGACATTCATCGTCGACCACGACCCGCCGGCGGTGAAGGTCACGCCACGAAAGAGCGGGGCCGCGATCGTGCTCAAGGACGAGCTGACCCGGCTGGTCAAGGCCGACTACGCGCTCGACGGCGGGCGCTGGGTGCCGATTTTCCCGGACGACGGTCTGTTCGATACCGTCCACGAGAAAATCACGCTCTCACTGCCGGACCTGAAGCCGGGGACGCACCTGTCATGGTGCGTGCCACCGATTCGGCCGGCAATGTTGGCACAGGCGATGCGCTCGATCGAGGTCGAAAAGTGATGGTTGGCCGATCGCGCGGCGTTACGCTGGTCGAAGTTATCGTCGTGTTGGCGATCGTCACCATCGCATTGTTGATCTTGCTCATGATGATCCCGCGCGGTCGCGAACAGGCGCGACTATTAGGGTGCCAAAAAAACTTGGGACAGATCGGCAAAGCACTGGCGATTTATCATCAGCTCCAGCATCAGCTTCCGACCATCGTCGCGCTCGCCGGAATCGATGAACCAAGCGAGGAAAGGTCTCCAGGCCCGCTGCGTATCGTGCTCGATACGTTGCAATTGCCCGACTTGACTGGCCTCCCAGATGATAAAACACCGCCGAAAGCCATGCCGGGTCAGGTTCCGGGCGAGATTGCCGTCCCTGGTTTTGTCTGTGCTAGCGATCCCAACGCAACTGCCGCCTTGTTCCGCGCCCCGATCAGCTACCGCGCGACGACCGGCGACTCGCCCGCGGGCGATAACGGCCTGTTCGCTCGAGGCTGCGTCATCACGCTACAGGACGTCGAGGCGACCGACGGCCTGAGCTATACGGCCGCATTCTCGGAACGCCTGGTGGGGGACAATCAAACCAACCATCCGTCGCTCGGCAACTATCGAGTGGTTCCCGGGCCGCTCTCCGGTATGCGTGTTTTACCACCGGACGCGGGCGATGCCCCATGGCGCGGGGATGCCGGCTCATCGTGGAACTGGGCCGACTATCGTTCGACACTTTACAACCATGCGCTGGTCCCGAATCAGAAACCATCCCTGCTGGCGTTCGACGGTCAGTCGGCGTTTATGGGTGCTTCGAGCGGACACGTCCGCGGCGTCAACCTATTGAAGGCCGACGGCAGCGTCAGCCTGATCACGCCGGAGATCGATCTGAGAATTTGGAAAGAATTCGCCAGAATCAACGTACACGAGAAACCCGTTGAACGCATTGCGATGGTGCGTGCGGTAGATCCTTTCAGGGAACCGTGATGCCTGAGCCTGCGTTGATTTTCGACTATGGAAATGTGATCGCATTTTTTGACTACATGTACGCATTCGAGCGGCTCGGCGCCCGCATGGGCGTGTCCGGCGAAGTGTATCGCCAGCGAGTCGTCGCCGGCGGATTTCCCGATTTTCTCGCGGAGTTCGAGAGCGGCCGGATCGCTCCCGAGGAATTCGCGACCGCGATCACCGCGATCTGCGGCCTGGACATCCCCTATCCAGAGTTTGTCGAGGCTTGGAAAGACATCTTTCGGCTCAACGAGTCTGTTGCCGAACTGATCAAGGCCCTCAAATCGCGCGGATACCCATTGCTGCTAGGCTCCAACACCAATGTGCTGCATGCGACGCATTATCGCCGCCACTTTGCGCATACGATCGACTTGTTCGACCACCTGATCTTTTCGTACGAAGTCGGCTGCATGAAACCCGATGCGCGGTTCTACCTGGCCGCTGCCGCGGCTGCAAACCTTCCGCCCGCTTCCTGCATATTCATCGACGATCTCGCAGAAAACGTCGAAGGGGCGCGCAAAGCGGGGCTGACAGGATTATTATATGCCGATACTCCCAGTTTATTGGACGGCCTAAGACGACTGGGAGTCGAGGTCACTGCTGCTGATTGCTGAATCGGTACCGTGCTCCGCCAGGTCGAGAAACCGGATGATAGCCCATCGCCCACGGAACCTAACCGCCGCGGCGGAGTTAGCCGTCCATGGGTATATGGCTGATGCCGCCGGCGTCTGCATACAGTTAGAATAATCGCGACCGACGTACTTGGTGCGCTCGGGCACCCGGGGCCCCATTGTCCTTGGCACACCGTCACCCGGGGACAACGCCTGAGCTCTGACCTCGTTCGACCGGTCTCGATTGATCAATGAACCAGCGTCGATGATCGCCGAACCGGAGCATGAAGCAACTACTCCGCTCATATCCAAAAACCATTGTCGCAGCGTCCGATGTTTGACTTCTTCAATCCAGAGGACAAACTCCTATTGACTCAGTTTCCGCGTTTCGCGCGGGCCCCGGAATTCGCCTCGACTCCCCTCCTTCAGATTCTCACCTCACCGAATTCTTCCGATTTGGGGCTTGACGAACGGAATCACGGTGGGAATAATTGACTGCATGCATGGTGACACTCATTCTGCTTGCAGATCACGTGGACTGCCGTCCTCTCGAAGGGTTTCGAGTGGGGTGGTGGTCTTCATCAAGAATACGCGTGAATCACCTTGATGGTGGGAGAGCCTGACCTCGACTGAGGACGTTTAGGTATAACGTTTCAGTCGAGGTTGAAGCTCTTAAGCTAACCGGGGAGTCTGTCGATGGCGAGCTTCAAGGGATACGATCGGGAAGACGGGCAAAAGCGGCGCCAGGGCCAGAGGAAACCTCGGCGGAATGGAATCCCCAGGATCGAGTTTCTCGAGAAGCGGCAGTTGCTGAGCGCGAGCAACGACACGCTGCCCACGCCGCTCTGGACGCCGACGGACCCCACCAACCTGCTCGACGCCCAGAACGGCCCGATGGCCAACCTGGGTGTCGGCACGGTCGACGTCTACAAGGCGTACGTCGAACAGCGGCGGCAACACGTCGCAGCTCGCCGCCGAGTTTCCCGACGATCGAGTTCCAGAACGGGATGGTCGGGCTCGAAGTCAAGAGCTTGGGAGGTGACTTCTAGCCAGTTCGTGACCGAGCTCACCGACGTCGGCATGCAGATCACGACGACCAGCGCATACTACGGCCTGGTCGATGGCTATGCCCCGATCAACGAGCTGCCGACCATCGCCGAACTGCCGCAGACGATGAGCGGCCAGGTCGCAGTACAAGCCGATCACGTACGGCGCAATTATCAGGGGATAGCCTACAACGAGGCCGAAACCTCGATGTTCGCCGACGTGGCCCGCACCGAGTTCGACGTCGACGGCACGGGCGTGACGATCGGCGTGCTCTCGGACAGCGTCAATCAGTTCACGAGACATAGGCGGTGTGCATTACACCGGCTTGGCCGAATCGTACGGGACCGGCGATCTCAACCCGAACGATCCCGTCGACGTGATCCAGGACGACCCGCAACGACGGCGACGGACGAAGGCCGCGCGATGCTGGAGAACATCCACGACGTCGCGCCCGGAGCCAGCCTGGCGTTCGCCACGGCCGACGATCAGCGAACTGGCTTTCGGCAACAACATCGAGGCCCTTCAGAAGGCCGGCTCGAATATCGAAGTGGACGACGTCGGCTACTCCGACGAGCCGATGTTCCAGGACGGCTTCATCGCGCAGGCCATCAATACTGTCGTCGGCGGAGGGAGTGACCTATTTCAGCGCCGCGGGCAACGAGGCCGGACAGCGGCTACCTGTCGACCTTCCGCGCCGTCGACGGCAACGATCACCGGCATCGGCACCGGCACGTTCATGAACTTCAATCCCAACGGCGGCACCAACTACTCGAGCTGCCGATCACGACCGGGATCGCCAACGCCGAGATCACGTTCGAATATGACCAGCCGTTCGCAGATCCAGGAGCCGGCGGGCTCGACCGGGCGTGGTGACGTCGAACGTCAATATCTACGTCATCAATGCCGCGACAGGCGCCGTCGTCGTCGGGGCCGCCCAGAACCAGAACAACGTCGCGACCCAAGCAGCCCTGTGCAGTTCATCACGATTCCTACTGCGGGCAGCTATTATATCGCGATCCAGGTTGTTTCCGGGCCGAACCCGGGCCACGTCGAGTTCGTGACGACAACGACACAACGTGCGGTCGATCGTCAGCACAGCAATACGGCAGCTGCCGGCGGCACGTCCTATCCCAGTTCGTTCGGGCACGCAACGGCGGCCAGCACGATCGGCGTCGGCGCGACTCCCTGGTGGGCGCCGGCGCCGTACCTGGGGCAGAACCCGCTGGCCAACGAGCCGTTCAGCTCGAGCGGCCCGGCCTCGAGCGTCTTCAATGTCAACGGTGTCCCCCTGCAGTCGCCCGTGACGGTCGAGAACCCCACGATCACCGCCCCGGACGGCGGCAACACCTCGTTCTTCGCGCCCGGCCAGATCATCGACACCAGCAACCCTCCGTTCCCGGGCGAGCCGGCGACCGGCACCAACCTGTCGCAGGACCTTGCCGAGCTTCTTCGGCACCTCGTCGGCCGCACCCAATGCCGCGGCCGTGGCGGCCTTGATGCTCCAGGAAGTCCCGAACCTCACTCCCGCCGAGATCCGCCAGGGCTTGATCGACGGCGCCACGCCGATGAACGGCACCCCGGCCGGCACCTGGAACGCGCAGTCCGGCTTCGGGCTGGTCAACGCCATCAACGCGATCAACGCCGTCGACCTGCTTGCGGGTCGTCTCGACCAACCCGGCCAACGGGTCAGACCGTCACCGTCTCTCCCAGCGCCATCACGGTGACCTTTAACAAGGCGGTCAACTTCTCGACGGTCTCTGCCGCCGATCTGACCTTCACCAGTCGTCCCCGTTGGGCGTCACGGTCAACGTCGGCACGCCGATCGCCGTCGACAACCCGACCGTCCCCACGATCATCCAGTTTCCGTTCAGCTTCACCCGGTCGGCCGGCACGGCCACGGCCAACGGGAGCTACACGTTCTCGATCCAGAGCCCGGCCAATAATCCGGTCGAGTCGGAAGACGGCAAGGACCTGGTGCCGCCGGGCCGATCAAGTTCACCCTGGCCGACACGACCTCGCCGACGATCACGGGCACGACGTTCAGCGGCCGGACCGTGTCGATCACGTTCAGCAAGGCGATCGACCCCTCGACCGTCACGCTGCAAAACATCTTCGTTCTCCGCCAAGGGAGCGCGCCGCGTGGCCCCCGACCGCCGCGACTCTGCGAACTATATCAATCTCAACAGCGACCCGCGCACAACGATCAGCTACAACCCGACGACGTTCACAGTCACGCTCAACTACAGCGGTCTGCCGCAGACCGAGATGCCGACCGACAAGTACGCGATCGTGGTCTTGAGCCCGCACGAGCCCGACCAATCCGGGCGTCACCGACCTGGTGGGCAATCCGCTCTTCGGCCTGTTATACCGGCAGCTTCCCGACCGGCGTCGGCGAGACGACGCCGCAAGACTTCATTCAGAACCTCGGCCCGCAGACCTCTGGCGCGCACCCGATCATCACGACCTTCGTGATGACTCCCACGGCCGCCAACGACACGGGCATCGTCGGCGATCAGAATACCAATCATCACCGACCCGACCTTCATCGGTCAAGTCTACGCCACCTTCCCCGGGACCGTCGCCGGCCTGCAGGTCTACATCGAATTCACCAACTGCACGAACCAGGGCAACCTCACGCTCGCCGTCGGCGCCGGCGGCCGCGGCTTCACGGGCACGTACGACCGAGGTCGTGACCACCGACGCCAACGGTACCTTCACGGTGACGTCGTCGGGTCTGCTCGCAAGGGTTCCAGCAGGTCGTGGCCGTCGTGGTCGGCCAGCCCGACTCGCCGCCGCTGCCCGGTCTGTCTTCGTCTTACACCGACACGTTCCGCATCGATCTGACGGCCCCGCAAATCACCAGTGCCTCGTCTCGATCGACGGCGGCCCACCGTTGCCGCTTGCCCAACAGTCCTCAGCCCAATGTCACGCAGGTCCCGAGCCTGACCACCGCTGACGCTCAACGCCGTCGACCACGTCAACTCAGGCCTTCACGACCCTGGTCACTCCCAGCACGGTCATCTTCGACGCGCTCAACCCGACGACCGCTGAGAATATCAGCAATTACTCGCTGATCAACACCAGCCGAGAACGACGAAGACGAGTCGGCAGTATATCCTCACGGCGACCTATCGTGGCCGACGGCTCCCACGCTTGATGCCACCGACACGTACGTTCTGGCCTACAACGGGCACATCAACCTGACCTTCGCTCCCGGGCTTGCCCGCCGGGCATTACACGTTCGTGGCCCACACCACCGAGCTGCAATACCCCGGCATCACCGACGCCGCCGGCAACCCGCTCGACGATACCGTAACGCCGCCGGGCGTGGCCACCAAAGATTTCATCATCAATTTCGACGTCCAGCCCCAGCCCGTGTACATCACGAGCATGGCGCTCGAGAGCACCTACAACGCGAACGGCTCGACGGTCATCGGCACGGAACAGTCGTACTTCGAGCTGCCACCCGCCGGCGGAACCAACACGCGCGACAACGTGCCCGCTCCTCCCACGGCCGTCGTCATCGACTTCTCGAATCCCCTTCCCTATGCCACGTCCGGCGGCACGCCGATCAACTACGCCAACGACGTCCAGTTCATCGCGTCGGCCAACAGCGCCGAGTCGGCGCCTCCGACGGCGATTTCGGCAACCTGGGCCAAGGCGGGCTGGGAAGCACCGGCACCGGGTTTCACGTATCCTTCCGACTACACGGTCACCCTCTACAGCTTCAACGTCACGACGCAGACCTGGTCGCTCGACGACGCACCGGCGGGTCGGGCACGCGGCTGGTGTTGCAGTTGACAGCAGGCAGCACTCTGCCGGCCGACGATTACCGTCTATATGCCCAACCAGGTCGAGCCGCGGCTAACGTCGACACCGGCATCTTCGACATCTACGGCAACCAGCTCGACGGCGAAAACCTCGGCAATCAGACTTCGCAGACCAGCCCCGAGTTCAACAATCCGGACGCGCCGGTGAATCGTCCCCGAACTACGAAGACTTGCAAACCAATGGCACGTATCGCCTGGACGACATGAGCGGCGACGGCGTGGCCGGCGGCGCGTTCATGGCCGGGTTCACCGTCGTCAACTACGGCAATGTCGTCTACGCACAGCCCGACTATGTCGAAAACCCGCTCGAGCCCAGCACGTTGTCCAACGGCAGCCTGGCCAATCCGTACCCGGTGCTGGCGCCCGAGGGCGATCCCAGCACCGCGCCGGCCAATCCCAATCACAATCCCAAGCGGCGGCCTGAACAGCACGTACTTCTTTCAGCCCGGGCAACTTCAACACGGCCTATGATTTCAGCGGCGACGGCAAATTCGAGCAGTCGGCCCTGTACGCGGCCTCGCAGTTGTCGTATGACACGGGCCTCCCGGAGTACTCTGGCGGTCCGACCAGCTCGGCGGTCCTGTGGTCGTCGTCGCCTTGCCGGGCATTCCGCAGCGCAACCCGATCACCGGGCGATCACGCAAGCCACCTTCGTGCTTCAGGCTCCCGCCGGCAACAACAGCGGCGTGACCAACGGCAGCGCCTCGGTGCCGTTCAACACGACCCTGGTCTTCGCGGCGGGCTCGACCCTCAAGCTGCAAAATGCCGTCGCTCTACGTGCAGAACCAGGGAAGTGCACTCCAGGCCGACGGCACCGCGAGCGATCCGGTCACCTTCACGTCGTACAACGACGCCTCGATCGGCGGCGCCACCAACAACAACCCCGACACCAATCCCCATGCCGGCGACTGGGGCGGCATCGTCTTCCGCAACTACGACCAGGCCGCTCACGCCCACGGTGACGTTCCCGGTCGACGGCACGCTTGGTCGGTCTGAACGGCGGCGACGCCGTCTCCGGCGCGTCCGACGCGATGTCGATCTTGAACAACTTCAATATTCGCTACGGCGGCGGCGCGGTTCCGCAGGGCTCGAGCAATTTCTTGAGCGCCATCACCCTCTTTAACGCTCGGCCCGCGATCACCAACGGCAATATCGCCGACACCGGCGGCACGGGAGGGACCGAGGCGGCCATCGGCGCCGACTTCGACTCGTTCCGCGAGGACGACACGGCCCGCGGTCCCCTGATCCGCCAGATCACCGTCACAGACAACAGCTTGAACGGCCTCTGGCTGATGTCCGAGGCCAACGGATTCATCGAGCCCACCAACTGCGATTGCCGAATATCCCCACCAATCCCTCCACGCTGGGAGGATCGCAGAACTACACCTTCTTCGAGCCGCTGCCCTTCGTCGTGCTGGCGCAACTGGTCGTCGGCCAGGAGTTGCTGGAGAACACCGGCGGCGAATTGACCTGGATTCGTCACGAACCGGCTCTACATCCAGCCCGGCGTGATGATGAAGTTCGGCGGCGGGATCCGCACTCGACGTGCTCAACCCGGGTCCAGCCTGAACGTCGGCTCGCGGTCGTACATCAACGGCTTCGACCAGAACAACGACTACAATCCGCTATCGCCCGGCTTCGTCGAAGAGTCGGCTCTGACCCGAATGTCTTGTTCACGTCACTTTATGACGACCTGAGCCACCACGACCCTGGTGCCCAACCCGATCAACGTGACCGGCGAGACCGCCGCGCAAATCGGCGGCCAAGCTTGTTCCCGGCAGCGTGGGGCAGCGTCGGCATCCAGAGCGGCGGCATCGCCGTCATCAACGCGGCCACGTTCCAGTATGGCGGCGGCGAAGTCAACACGCAGAACTTCACCATCCCCTCGCAATCGGTGCTGGCTTTCATCATTGACGACACCGACTTCAATCTACCCGACGGCATCCGATGACTCGGCACGCATGTCTACATCACGAACAACAACTTCTACCACAACTTCGACGCGGCGATGCAGATCGAGCCCAACGGCCTCTTGGCGGGCAACCCGCTCACGCCGCTGGCGTCGGGCAATCCGTTCCTCCGTGGCAACGTGATGACCGAATAACGGCATCGACGGCCTGATGGTCCTGACCAATCCAGTTGTATCTATATACGGCGAACTACTCCTCGTACCTCGGCCCCGAGCAGGCGATCAGTCCGCAGGCGACTGCATACACCAATCTGTCCGTCAACTCGGTCTGGGACCTGACCGACATCACGTACGTTCTCCAAGGGACGCTGATCATCGTCGGGGCGTATCAGAGCGAATTCTTCAACGGGCGGCTTGCTCACACGCACCGGTGCCCAGCTACCACAGCATACGACGACATCCCGACGCCGGTTGTTTCGCTGACGATTCAGGCGGCCCTTCCCGGCACCTTGCTCGCCGACGGCGAGACGATCCCCAGCCCGGGCCAGTCGGTCATCGTCAAGTTCTATAACGACAACACGCCCAACGACGCGAGCTGCTGATCTGGCGACGGACCTCACGGGTCAACGGGCATTCCTGCCGTTGAAAACGCCGGAGCGGGGTTCGTCGTCGGCGTCGACGACGGCGTCGATCCCCACCCGTGCGAAGCCCGCTGGTCGATCCAGGTGCGTACTCGGAGCTGCGCATCCTGGGCATTCCGGGTAATCAGACGACCGGCCAGCAGCGCGTGCCCGTGATCATCACCTCGCTGCGCGACGACACGGTCGGCACCACGGTCCGCGGCGTCGTCATGGACGACATCTGGAACAGCGCGCCCGTTCAAGTAGTACCAGGCGGCCCAGGCCGGCACGACGTTTCAACCTGACCACTCCCGAGGCCGGCGACGGCGGGTATATCTACATCGGTGCGCGATGTCGCTCAACGAATACGATCCGACCAACCCGCTCGAGGGGAGCATCATCGACAATGCCGACATCAGCTACATGAGCCGGATCGAGATCCAAGGCGGCGGGATCATCGATTCGTTCAACCGAACGGCACGCCGGTGCGCCGACCTCACAACCGACCGATTGGTACGACACGCTCACTGGCTACCGCTGGCCCGGCGAACCAGTTCAACGCGGCGTTGACGTTCACGATCGACGATTCGAATCTGTCGCGATTTCTCCGACGCCGCCGTGTTCGTCCATCCCGATCACTCAGATCAGCTCGATCGTGACTGTCACGGCCGGCGGCGACATCGCTTCCCGACTCCGCGGCGGCCCTGGTCGGCGAGCCGGTCGACCTCTACATGTACAACGACACGATCTCGAACTCGGCCAAGGGGTGCACATCAACTCGTCAGCTCAGGGCGATGACACCACGGGCAACACCCCCTACGAGGCGGTCCTGCTCAACAACACGTTCTACAACGACCCGATCGGCATCCAGACGAATCAGCCCGCAGTTCGACGGAACAGAACGGCTTCGCCATCGTCAACATGCTGGCGATGAACAACATCTTCGACGGCGTCCTCGCAGGTTGGCCGTCAACATGAACGGGCAGGCCGGAGACAGCCAGCTCCAGTACAACCTCTTCTTAACAACATCGCCAACCTGCTCGATCACCACGACCGACGGCGACTTTGGCGGCAACGTCGGGCAGTCTTCGCCAACCCCGAATTCGTGGGGCCCGTCGGTACCGGCGACGCCGCCGCTCAGAACTTCGAGCTCGAGCCGACTTCGCCGGCGATCAACGCGGCTCGCAGCGAAATCGGACCGAACGCGCAGGCAATGCGTCTACCCGACGGTCGATCTCACACTCAACGGCGGTGTCGTCACCGAGACCCGGACCGACCCCGCCACGCTGACGTGACCCAGAACAGCCAGGCCGCATCACGGTCTCAGAGGACGGCTTGGGAAGCCTGTTCGGTATCATCGATCCTCGCCAGATCCTCACATTGCCGGGATCGGGCTTCTTCAGCTTCCCCGACGAGTGGGAGCCGTACTTGACCGGCGACCCGGCCGGCTATTCGAGCCGCCAACAGCGTCACCGGCACCTACAACTACGCGCCGGTCACCGGCCAGCGCGACATTCTGGGCTACATCCGGGCCCCGCAGGCCGGCAGCACCGGGCACCGGCTACGGCAGCAATCCGTTCATGGACATCGGTGCCTACCAGTACGTGAACCTGCATCCGCCCGAGGTCACCGGCCGTCACCGAGACGCCGACGCAGGGGGCGACGCCAGTCAACTTCTACACGGTCGGCGGAATCTGCGGGCGCGAACCAGACGCCCTGGACGATCAACATCACGTTCAACGGCCCGATCGATCCCAGCTCGATCAACGCCAACACGGTTCAGCTCGTCGACCTGGGCAGCAACCCCAGCCAGCCGCTCGACCAAGACATCAACCTCGCCGGCAAGCTGTCTTACGATAGCGCGACCGACACGCTGATCATCAACCTGGCGGCTGCCGGCCTGACGCTCGGAACCGACGCCTATCAGATCACGCTCTTCGGCAGCGGCTCGCCGGTGATCACCAACCCGCAAGGCGTGGCGCTCGACGGCGAAAACACGGTCGGCGGCACCTCGACCGGGGCGCAACTGGCGCTTCCCTCGGGCAACGGCTACCCCGGCGGCAACTTCTTCGACTCGTTCATCATCAACACCACGCCGCCGTCGGTCGTGGCCGGCTCGCTCACGATGGATCCCGCCAGCGATACCAACATCGTCGGCGACGACATCACCATGTCGACCCTGCCCACCTTCGACGGCACGATCAGCGAGCCCAACCCGAGCTGGTGCCCCTCGCCGGCCAGACCGCCATCCTCGACATCGGCATCGAGCGATGGTCAACGGCGTGTTGACCACCTACTTCGAGCACGAGCCAGGTGCCCGCGGCCGACCTCGCCCAGTTCATCCGCCGGATGCGGGCACCGCCACCTCGACGACCGGCGGCGCGTTCCCGGTCACGGTGGGCGTCGACGGAGCCAATACCGGGCTCGTGACCAACACCAACGCGCTGCCCACCTGTTCGGCACTTACAACGTCGGGTCCAGCGGCGTGCTGTCGCCCCTGCCCGGCACCGACAGCGGATACTACGTGGCACGAGTACGGATCATCGACCAGAGCGGCAACCAGTCGAACCCGAACGATCCCAACGCCCAGGTCCCGTTCGTCGTCGACAACACGCCGCCGACGGTCACCTTCACGTCGCCCACGTCCGGCCAGGTGATCACGAGCCTGACCAACGGCGTGCTCAGTTTCACGATCACGACCAACAAGAACATCGATCTGACCCACTTCACCGCCGCGTCGATCGAGCTCATCAACGCGGGCCCCGACGGCATCCTCGGCACCGCCGACGACGTCACGATCCCGATCAATCCCAGCTCGATCACGGTCACCTACCTCGACAAGGGAACCGGCGGCCCGGGCGCCGAGCAGATCACGTTCTCGTCGGACCGGGACACGCTGACCAACAACCTCTACGCAGTCACGCTGTTGAACACCGGCACCGGACGCGGTTCGCGACATCGCCGGCAACGTGCTGGCCAGCCCCGTGACGCGCAGAGTTCGCGGTCGCCGTGCCGTCGCTGGCCAAGAACCTGTTCGTCGAAGAGGGAGCCGACGCCGACCACGGCCACGTGGCAGCCAGCGAAAACCCCTACCCGACGATCGGCGCGGCCATGACGGCCGCCGCCGCGGGCGACGTCGTCGCCGTCCTGCCCGGTGTTTACCAGGAACAGGTCACGATGAAGCAGTTCGTGCGAGCTGCTCTCGGCCGCTCCAGCAGCACCGACAGCACGGTCTTCACGACCAGCACCGGCGACGCGCTCTCGACGATCATCCGTGCTCCGTTCGAGGCGACCGCTCCGGCGGGAACCTACGCCACGATCACCGCGACCGGATCTTCAGAGCTTCGCGGGCCTGATCACCGAGATCGCCGGCTTCACGATCGCCAGCCCGCTGGTCGGCGAACCCGGCCAGCGGCACGATCAACCCGAACGCGGTCGCTGTCGACGTCACGAATTCCAACATCATGCTCGACAAGGACTACGTCATCGACGCCGGCATCGGCATCGCGGTGACGACGACCGGCACCTCGGCGCTCACGCCCTCGATCTACAACGACGGCATCATCGGCAACACCGACGGTGTGGTGATCGACGACGCGGGCTCGACCCCGTCGACCACGCCCCCGGTCAACGTGATCAACAACGACTTCGCCTTCAACACCATCGGCCTCGTCTTGACAACACCGCGAGCTCGCCGATGCAGGCCTACGTCGCCAGCAACATCTTCTGGGAGAACCACGACCAGACCAACGCTCGGAACGGCTTCGCCATCTTCTCCGACGAACCCGAACAAGGTCACGCTGCAGAACAACCTGTTCTACGGCAACGGGGCCAGCGACACCGATCAGATCGCAGCGCCACCAACGACCTGGGCAACGGGTTCAGCCCGGCCTTGCTGGGAACGACGGCCGCGGCCGCCGCAAGCAACCAGGGCAACTTCGTCGGCAACCCGGCCTTCGTCTTCCCGATCGACCCCAGGCCCGGCTCGGACGGTCCCGCGAACTTCTACATCGACGCCGACTTCCAGTTGACCGCGACTCGGCGGCCATCGACAACGCGTGGGAAGCGACGGCGATCCCGACCGACTTCCTGGGCAACTCCCAGGTCAACATCACCGGGGCCTGGGTTCGGCCTGCCGGCTACGGACCACGCGACGTCGGGGCCTTCGAGTTCGACGGGACCGGCGGCCAGGCCGTCGGCGGCACGTTCCGAGTGGTCACGACCTCGCTCGTGCCTATCGCCGGGCGAACGCTACGCCGCGGGAGCGACCGACATCGTCACCGACGTCGCCGACGTCGATCACCGTGACCTTCTCGGGAAATGTCAATCCCGCGGACATCTCGGCGACCGACCTGGTCCTCTCCGGATCGGCCGTCAACTCCGCTCGCCGGTTCATGCCACCAGCCTGACCTGGATCGACGCGCACACGGTCGAGTTCAACCTGGCGGGCCAATTCAACACGTCGGGAACGCTCAACGTCGCGATCGCATCCCAACACGATCAAGAGCACGACCGGAGCAGCAACCTCGGCTACTCCGATAATGTCGTGCTCACGATCGGCGCCTCAACTCCGACACCGTCGCCCACTCCGACGCCGTCGCCCACTCCGACGCCGTCGCCGATCACCCGACGCCAGCTCCAACGCCCGGGCCGACTCCGCGCCGGCTCCGAGTCCCACGAAGGGTAAGCGACACCAAAGGGCCCGCTCCACAAGACCAAGGCCCCCGTGGTGCACACATCCCAAGAAAGTCGTCGTCAAACACGTGGTCGTCAAGCACAAGCCCAAGCCCAAGGTCGTGGCCAAGCCAGTCGTCGTTCACAAGGTCGTGCCCAAGCCAGTCGTCGACAAGGTCGTGGCCAAGCCGGTCGAGCACAAGGTGGTGGTAAAGAAGAAATGAGGCGGAACAGTGCAACATTATGACGGAGCCGGGTGACGGCAGTCGTAGCGTTGGTCCAAGGTAATCGCGACAGACGGGCGGCTTCCGTCGAGGAAAGCCGCCCGTTTCGTTTGCCGCGACGGTGCCGGAATCGAACGCGGCGAACAAAAAACCCCGGACCGGAGTCGCCGGGGTTTTGATCGAGTTACTCGATCACCAGGTACGAAATCCGACAGGTTTGCGAAATCGGCGTGACCGCTCAAGCGAGTTAGTCGCTCAGCGGACGACCAGCAACCGACCGATCAACTTCTTCTTCCGCGACTTGTCGCAGCTTTCAGCCTCGAGAGCGTCTTTCTTTTCGGTGATGACCGGGCACTTGGGACATTCCTCGGCATTCAAGGCCGTGAATTCTTTCCACTCGTCGGGCAGGTTGTCTTCGTGGAAGATCGCCTCGACGGGACACTCGGGAACGCAGGCCTCGCAGTCGATGCACTCCTCGGGGTGGATGTAAAGCATCTGAGCCCCCTCGTAGAAGCAATCGACCGGGCATACCACCACGCAGTCGGTGTATTTGCAGTCGAAGCAGGGCTCGGCAACGATATGAGCCATTCGCGACTCCTTGGTTTGACCGAAACAGGGTTACGCGACCAGAGACGGCGGTCTGCGAAGACCGCGCCACCGTGAGGTGCATCTCTTGATGATCAGCCATCTTAGAAATCGTTCCCGGGTTGGTCAAGGGTTCCACCCGGGAACGATTTTCGGCGATTGTGCTCGCTAATTTCTTCGGCCTTCCGCCGGGCCGTCTTGATGATGACCGGTTCGACGGGCACGTTTCATCGATCGCCGGTGCGTCCATCGCGGTCGTGGTCGTCTCGACCGCGGCGATCTTGTCGACCACGTCCATGCCGTCGATCACCTTGCCGAAGACGGCGTAGCCGCCATCCTGCGGGTAGTCGAGAAACTTGCTGTTGTCGTCGAGGTTGATGAAAAACTGGTTTTGCGCGGAGTTGGGATCGGGCGTCCGCGCCATCGCGATCGTGCCGCGTACGTTGCTCAAGCCATTGCCCGACTCGTTCTTGATCTTCCCGTGCTGCCCTTCGCGTCTTTTCCCGCATCTGGGTGTCGAACCCACCCCCCTGGATCATGAAGCCGAGGGATGACGCGGTGAAAAATCAGGTTGTCGTAGAACCCGTCGTCGACGTACTTCAAGAAATTCGTCGACCGTGATCGGGGCCTTCTCTCGGTCGAGCTCGATCGTGATCGGGCCGAACGATGTGTCGAGGACCACGACCGGGTGCTTGTCGTCGCTTTGAACGCCAGCCGCACCAGCCGAGAAGCTGGTGTAGACCCCCGCACCGACGATCACCGCGACGAAAAGACTGTACTTGCGTTGTCCAACTGCCATGGCTTCCAATGGCTCCTTCCAGGCAATAAATGCGATTCTGAGTTCTGGACCCCGAAAAACAGAATCCGGAGTTACCGTTGCGAGTATGCGTTCTCGAAGTTGTGCCGCGACCAGTTTCGATCGAGTCGTTCGAGAACCTCGAGCGACTTTATCATAGCGAATCCGAGGGTGTCGATGCCCCTGAGTTGTCGCCCGGAAATCGCTCTATCCCATTAACATTTCAGTTAAGCTTTCGAGCTCTGAAAACATCGCGGGAAGCCACCGCTCGTAGTTCTTCCACCGACCTATCGAGCTGCAGTAAATTGGCCGGCGGACCTGGGCGGCGCTCGCGGTCTGCACGCGGCGCCGCGTCTTGTGAAACTCAAGGCAAGCCGGGTCCCATTCGAGACCGCACCATTGCACTAGGTCGCGCGACGTCTTCTCCAGGGCGCCGACGAGCGATTCGTAGTCAACCTCGAACACCGAGACAGGCAGCACCCGACGCCAGTGATCGACGATCCGCCGGTACTCAGCGAATCGCAAGGCAATGTGGTGCTGATCGCAAGCCCAGTTGACGTGCGCGAAGTTGGTAATCCAACACGAGAGCGCTGTGTCGCGCAGATCCCTTCGGCAATAAATAAACTTTGGCGCGGGAACAGCACGGCCATCAAGCCGAGGTAGAAGGTGTTATCCGGCATCTTGTCCACGACCCGGTCCGCCGAGGAGTTCCGATCCGCTAGCCCGCCCAGATGCTGGCGGGCCAGATAATCCACCAGGTGGCGGTCGAGGTGATCCAGGCATTCCTGCACGCTGCCGCTGCGCCCGGTCACTTCGGGTAGGGCCTTGTAACTGTTACGTGCGAGCCGCAGCTCGCCTGATCCGAAGACCCGGGAGTGGCTCGCAAGAATCTGTTCGACGAGCGTCGTGCCGGACCTCGGCAATCCGATGACGAAGACGGGCCGCTCGGTTTCGAGTCCCCACCCGTGCGTCCGCGCAAAGAACTCGGGAGTGAACGCCGCGAGCAAACCGTCAATGAACAATTTGTGTGCCGCTGGGTCGTAAGCCATCCCGCGCCTCTGGAAATCGGCCGTTTGTAACCTGTTGGCCTGGGCGGCGATTTTGGCGGCCCGGCCGAACTCCGCCCGGGCATCAAACACGTGCGCCAGGCAGTAAAGCAGCGGCAGGCGCCCATTAGGGGGCAGGCCTGGCTCGGCCAACAAGCCCTCGATCGTCGCCTGGACTTCCGGCGAGAGGTTCTCACGTCGCCGCGCCGCCAACCCGGCCAGCGCACCCGCGTGTCGCGGATCGTGCCGCAGTGCCTCACGAAGCGAAGCCCACGACCGTTCAGACTCACCGAGGTCATCCAGAACGCTCGCGAGGCCCACATGTGCGGGCGCTGAATTTGGCTGAAGTCGGATCGCCTCGCGGAAACATTCGTCGGCCTCGGTGAGACGATTGAGCGCGTGGAGAACCTTGCCGAGATTGGTGCGCCCGCGATAAAGTTGGGACGAAGGCGGATGGCCTCCCGACAATGCCGCAGAGCCTCCTCCGGCTCGCCACGTTCCAGGAGGATCAACCCGAGATTGCTGTGGACCTCTGCGATCGTCGGGTCGAGCCGCACCGCTGTTCGGAAGTGCTCGAGGGCAGCTTTTGTGTCACCTTTCTGCCGACAGGCGTCACCGAGAGAGTTATATGCAGCGGCGAAGTCGGGGCTGAGTTGCAGCGCGTTTTGGAAGCAGTCGATCGCCCCGTCTAAACTCCCCATCTCCATCAGGGTTGCCCCAAGGTTGCAAAGTGCCTCAGGATTATTGGGCGCCAGCCGTAGCGATTCTCGGTAACATTCGACGGCGCGGTTGGGCTGCCCTAGCGCCCAGTAAGTCTCGCCGAGTCCTGCATGGTAGTCAGCCACGTCGGGTCGGAGACCAACCGCCTGGCTGAATAGTGCGCCCGCGCGCCTGGCGTCTCCGTGTTGGAGTGCCACCGGACCCAGGAGATGAAGAACGTCGGCTCTGCGGGGATCCTGGGCTAGAGCCGCCTCGTATACCGTAGCAGCTCGCTCGAGGTCCCCCCGCCGGTGGTGTTCGATCGCGTCGCTCACATCGATGATCATCGCTTCTCCGGTTCGCTACCTTTTTTTCGATCGCTAACCGAAACTGCGGATGAAGAAACTCACGACGACGGTGACGATGAATCGCTATTGCTCTTTACGCGGTCTTTTGACGGAGGATTATCGGAATCGGCCGCGCTCGACGCGGCTGGGGCCCCTGTTTTCTCGGGTGCCGGTCCCCTCATGGATTTGGATTTGGATTTAGGCCTGGCCCTGGCATTCGCCTTTGAGGCCGCCGCGCGGGACACCGTTTTCCGGGCTCCCGGCGAGGCGGTCGAATTGAGCTTGATCGCGGCAGAGTTGATGCAGTAACGGAGTCCGGTGCGAGTTGGGCCATCCTCGAACACATGTCCCAGGTGGGCTCGGCAACGACGGCACATTACTTCGACTCGCGGCTCAATTTCACTGTAGTCCCAAGCTGTCTGGATGGCCTTGGCGCTGGCCGGGCGATCAAAGCTGGGCCAACCTGTGCCAGATTCGAATTTGCTGTCCGCGGCGAAAAGTGGCGCGTCGCAGCATACGCATAGGAACGTGCCCGCGAAGTGGCCGGTCGCGTAATTTCCCGAAAACGGCGGCTCCGTCCACTTTTGCCGTGTGACTGCATACTGAACGCGAGTGAGGATCTTCCGCCATTCCGCGTCGGTCTTGACGACGAACTCGGGCACCGACTTCGCTCGCGACTTGGTGTCGGTCTTGGACGTGGGATTGGCCTTGTTCTGGTCGCTGCCATCAGTAGGGATTACGGATCCGGGGGCGAGTGGGGCGTCCGCAAGCGGGTCTTGTGCCCTGGCGCAGAGCGAACTGACGAGAAAGAAAAGTGCGGTCGCCGGCAGGGTTACCCACAATTGCGCGTAGAGTCGAGACATGCTCTATGGTCTCCCCTATGCGGTTTAATGGTTCGATACGATTCTGTTCATCAGAGAACACCACGATCTACCATTATCGTAGACGGGCCGATTTACTTCTCAAGCGTCAGCGGTTTCTCTGAACTCGCCTTAAAGGCGCTCTGCTTGAGTTCAGCTAGCCTGACCTCGGTAAGTTTGGCCTGGAATGCTGATTCGATCAAGCCCGGCGTGCTCTCGGCGGAAAATCCCTCGACGACGGCTACGTTGGGGCCGCGTCGCTGCACGACAAAAAGACGGTCGTCCAGATTGCGCCATACCGAGTCAGGGATGGGCTTGGGCGGTTTGCCGATGTCTCCCACTTTTGCGGTTTGATAGGCGACGTACGCATGAGCGAACTCGCGGGCGTCGTCTTCGCTATCCCAGGTTGAGAGCCAGACGAGCGCGAGCCGGTTTTGCGGATCCTCGAAAATGGCATAGCGGTCGCCGTCCCATCCCGCGGCGGCTTTCTTGCCGCCGTGTTTCTTGAGCAAGACCGCCATTTGCATTTCACCGAGCACATTGCGGCCAACTTCCTTCCAACCGGCACCTGGTTTCAAGACCGCCAGGTCAATCGCCATCGGGTAGTCCGGTTTCGCGCGGTACTTTTCGGGGTGAATGATCTGCTCAGTCGAGAGCGGCGGGTTACGGTAAACGTGGTCGATTGAGGCCCATCCCCCTTCGTTTGCAAGTTTCGCGCAAAAGACCATACCCTGGAAATAAGGGAAAATCATCGACTCACTGATGATAGGAGGTACCGTCCGGAGCGTCTTGCCGCCCCCCATGAACGGCAGGAACGGGCTAATGAGCTTGAACGTGAACTCCAGGTTTTCCGCGGGAACTTTCGTGATGTCATCTCCGTCCCAGTCGTCCATCCCGACGCCGAACATTGCCAGCGTCGCCTCACCTTCGATGAGTGCATCGAGCGCGAGCGAGCGATCGTCGTCTTTTTTGACGGCTTCTTGCATCGCGTCAAGATCATAGTGTTGATCGGCGAGGGCATGCGTCAGTTCGTGGGCGATGACGGTCTTGTTTTCGTCCTTGTCGAAGTCGTCTTTCTTGCCAAAAATCCGCTCAAGCAAGGTGGGAGGCTGCTTCAGCGCGTTCTTTGGTTCCTCAATCAGGTGCATCGTCTTGGTCTTGGGATCGTAGAATGCGGCAACCTCCTCCGCATAAACCTGAGCGAGAACGTCTTTGAGATTGAAATCGCGCGGCAAGAGCCCGAATACCTTCATCGCCAGCTCGTTGGCTCGAAATTCCTCGGGGGTCATGTCCTCATCGAATTCTTTGAGGATCAGCGCCTTCATGTTTTCGCGCTTGGTTATGTCGCGTTTCACCTCGTGTTTGAAGGGGATCTTCCGCAGACCGGGGAGGAGCGCTTCCATGGCGCGTTTGTAGCGTATGACGGCTTCGGTGAACTGACCCTGGTCGGCGAGCCGATCACCCTCTGCAAGCAGTTTGGTTCCGTTGCCGACAGCGGCGTCATCGCCTCGGCCGACACCGGCGCAAAAGAACGCTGCCGCGAGAGCCAAGACCAACTTCCTTCGTCCTGAAAGATCTCGCATTTTGCGTGTCCTGCTTTACTGTGAAATCGGCCTCGATCGTTCGCGGGATTATAGCGATTGCTGATTCAAGGGCGGGCGGCGTCGTTGGTGGATGAAGGCACATGCGCTCGGGGCGCAGCGTCCGCGGCTACGCCGCCCCCGGGCGACGATAGGTCGGTCACTGGAAATGGGTATTGCTGCAGAAGACGGTGCGCTGCCCGCACGCGGACGTCATTCTCGTCGCGGGGACCGTCGCGTTTTCCGACCAGGCGGTGCAGGTCGGCGCACATGAATTCGAGTATGATTGCCTCAGGGAGCTCAAGCGCTCGAAGATGCTTCACTTTCGCGGATTGCGTTGCTCGTGAACGAAACCACACCTGAATGCCCCTGTCACGTTGCACGGGATCCGCTTCGCCGTCATAGCGCTTGGCAAGTTTGTCGATATCCGGGCCCGCCTGATTGCGCGAAATACGGAGGACTTCGGCAAGCTCATCGCGAAACTTGATTTGTTCGTCCATCCAGTGGGAATGCTGAGTGGCTACCCTGTTTTGCACCTGAGCGACCCTTTCAGCTTGCAGCTTCGCGGCTTCCTCTCTGATCTGACGCTCAGCTTCTTCTTTGGTGGGGAGCGGCGTGAGGGGGGCTAAGCGTACATCACGACTGGCAACTTCGGTGGCAGGCAGCGCGGCGTCGGTCGCTTGTTTCTGCGTCGGCTCAGACTGACCGGCGACTGGCAAGGTCTTCTCTTCGGTACCCGCCGGCGATGTTACAGGGCTTTCGCCGGGAGCGGGCGGCACGGGCGGTTTAGTCCCGTCGGCGAACGGATTCGACAGAATCGACCGCATCGTAGGTCGCTTGATTGCCGGCTCATCCATCGGCGAATCCGAAAACGGCGACGCTGCATCCGCTGTTGTCGATGCCACCAAATCTTCCGCCCCCGCTGTACTCGCGGCTGTCGCAGGAGTCAACGCAGTCGGTCCACCAACCTGAGGAGCGACACCAACAGTGGTGGCGAGACCGGAACCTTTCGAAGAGTCATGCGCCGCGGATGTTGCCGGCTGCGGCCCGGCGGATGTTTGATTTGTTGGTGATTCAGCTGGCTGCACAATGAAGAGGGTGCTGCCCCCCGGCGCAGGATTCGCCGCCGATGAATTTCCGGATTGCCCGGCGGGGTTCGTGCCTGCCTTGGCGGCCAAGCTTTCCAATGACTGCCTGGTTAGGGTGGCCTCGACCCGTTCTCTTTGCGTCACCGTCCGATCGTAAACGAGGAGCGCGCCCAGCGGAACCAGGACGATCAACGGGAAAAAAATCCAGGTGGGAACGCCGCGGTTGCGGTATTCAACGACGACGACCGACTGTGGCGGCGGTGGGGTCTCGAGAAGTTGCTCGAGGCGATCGGTCTCGAGGTTGAGATCCGGTTCAGTCTCCATTTGGACGCACCTCCGAGGTCGCCATTCCAGGTTCAATTCGCGCGGGCGCACAGTCATTTCAGGAAATCAATCGATTGTCAGCCGCGTGTTGCAATCGCAAGTACTCCACGATGCAATCCAGCGTCACCTGATTGACATTGTATCTTACCAGACCAACGGGCCTTATGCACGATCAGACCCGTCGACGGCTCGATCGACTGTAGCGAGTTCAAAACACGGTTCGCGCGATGAAATGAACGCCCGTATAATCGCCGGTGCGTTCCCAAATTCCAGCTTGTCTCTGTTGCTAACCCATCGCGGACTGAACGGCCTTGCATGATTTCGCGCGGGCGAGGCTTTGTCTGAGCCGGATGCGCCTGGCTCTGCCGGAAGGCTCGCCCTCGCGGGATTGTGCAAGGGCATTTTAGGACGGCGGGACCGACTCGTGCAGAGCGATTGGCTGCGCCTCCATCTCTTGCTGCTCCGTCGGCTCGACGTCTCTGGATTCAGCCTCGGCCAATGGCCAGTGCTCCAGTCGAACTTCGGTGCCGCTAACCGCCACGAACGGGCACGGCGGAAATTCGGTCCACGTGCCACTGTTCACGTAGAGCACGCCGTCGTGCCAAGAAACCAAGGGAAGATGGGTGTGGCCGCATGTCACAAACCGGTAGCCGCTGCTCCGAGCATAATCGACGGCCCGGCGCTCGATCAGTTCGCTGTTTCGCTGCCACCGCTTCGAGATCCGGCGAATCCACCGGGCTGCGCGATGCGGCATCCATTTCTGAATGTAATAAAATATGCCGCAGGCGATCTCCGTCAGCCAGGGATATGCCGTCGTGAAGGTATCGAACTGATCGCCGTGAAGGATCAAGAGCTTGATCCGGCCGTTGTCATAAACGTACTCATCGAGGATCTCGACGCCGACGATGTGACTGATGATGTCGATCGGCCCATCATGATTGCCCCGAATCCAGACCAGGCGGAAATCATCTCGGTCGGTATTGCGCCTGATGACTTTCAGACAGGCGAAATGTCGCTTGGTCAGTCGTCTGAAATTGAGATCGTCGAAGACATCGCCGTTGATGACGAGCTCGTCGCAGTGCTCCACGGCCCAGATCAGGAACTCCTCGAGCAACTTCGCCTGGCAGACGTCGCTGCCCAAGTGCAGGTCGCTGATCACAATGCAGTCGTAGTGAGGGGTCAGGATGGGGTGAGAGGCATTCGGCGTTGTCTCCATCGCTCAGCTCCGGTGTTTGCGTCGTGCGTCGAAGATCCTTTAAAAACAGCGGCTGAAAGTTGCGGGCTGTTGCTTCACCGGAAGATTAGGATGCTGTCGAATCCGCGGACCACCCGGCGTAATACGCCATGCCGGGATAGTCGCGAACGAAACCCAGCTCGGCCAGACGCCCGGCCACCGTGCTGTCCGTAACGGAAATCCCATTATAAGTTTCCACCTTAAGGATTCGCCGGTCCGGTCGCGTTAAAGCTAGAAGAAGATTGAGTGCGGAATCGATGTCGGCCTGACAGGCCGAGGCGAGCCCAGTCAATCGTTTTCCGGCGGACTCGATGATCAAGACGGGACGGCCGGTCCGAAGGACGAGGAAATTGCCCGGCGAGCGGGGCAACCGCGCGACGCCTCCCTCGAGCAATTCGACGTCGAGCGGTGCTCCAGCACCGTAAAGGTTCGCCGGATCGGTCGTACAAAGTAGCACCGGAGTCTCTGCGTCCGGCTGGGCCGCCAGCCGGGCCAGCTCAATGGCAGCGTCTGACGTTGCATACTGCACGCCCGAGAGGCCTTCGACGAAATAGCCGCGGCGGAGCTCGCCCCGCCATTCCGACCGTGACAGATAGGGCGCGAGCTCACCCCACGACGGGGCCAATGGCTCCAGCGCGACCACCTCGCGCGTGAGAACGCCATAACGCTCGAGCAAGACGCCGATCCAGGCCAGGGCGCGGATTCCGCATCGCCGGCTGAGCCGTGTAGCCGCGACCACCGGCCCTCGGGTCGAGCAGACAGCGACCGCCTCGGCCGCGTACGAATCGAGACACCCGACCGCGTGCTCTGGCCGCGTCAGAAAGCGAGCGGAGTGTCTCTTGCGAACCGGCGCGGAGCGGGTCGAATCGGTCGTTCGTCACCAGGCCCTGATTCATCAGTTCTCGCAGCGCTCGCCGCACACGCGACGGCTCGATCGCAGCCAACCGCGCCAGATCGGTCGCGAAACTGGCACCGTGCCGGTCAAGAGCTCGATCAGCTGCTGCTCGTCGGCGGACAGCTCGACTGGCTTTCGCGTCGGCCTCGAGCTGTCCCTCGAAGTCGCGGAGGAAGAACGCGACGCGCGGATCGTCGCGCGATAGTCCCCTCGCCCCGCCACAGCCAGTCCCCCTGGCCGAGCACGTCATCGAGCCAGGCCGGCCGGTAGCCTTTGACCCGCCGCGGCAGGATCTCTTTTTCCCAGACGGCGGCCGGCGCCGCGAACCCCTGCAGTTGTTCCAGAACGACCTCGACAAATGCCGGCCCTTCGCCCCGTGTCGCCGGATGAACGTGCTGGCGCCGCAGCAAAAAATCGGCGAAGACCTCGGGGGCAACCGCCAGGCTCTCGCCGCGCCGCACCGCCACGGTCACCCGGCGCATCTCGGCCAGGTTTTCCCGTTCCGCCCAACGTGCCAGCTCCGGAGCATCCGAATCGCCCACTCGCACGACTTTGCCCTCCTCGGACCAGCGTTCGAGCAGATCGGCCGCCTCGACGCGGCGCGATCGGATACCGCGCGGTCAGATCGGCCAGGCCGATCAGGGCATGGGTTTGCAAGATATCGGCGGACGATCGCGTCACGCGCCTCGTCGGTCGCGGGCAGCTGACGACGAGAACGCCGTATTCGATAAAGCGATTGCTTCTTCGGCCGAGATCCAGCGGGCAGGTTCGCTCGTTCCGGGCAGCTCGATCACAAGCGCTCGGCCCGGCCGCGCAGCTCGGCGAGAAATGCCTCCATCGGCCCGGAGAGCTCGGACGGGGTCAGATCGCCCAGAAGCCGCAGATGCTCGGCCATCTCGTCGGCGGTGCGCGGCGGCCGGCCCAGCCGACGCAGGCGATTCTCGACCCGGCCGATCGCCTCGGGGATCGAGCCAGTCGTCCAGGCGGCCGCCGCGTAGCAAGGGCTCGAGCAGATCTTGGTCGACGACCGAAGCCGGCGGGCTCGGCGATCGCTCCGCTTGGGCTCGTCCCACTCGTAAAGATGAGCCGCCGTGAACTGGAAGATCAATTCCGACGTAAACGGCGACGGGATCTCGCCGGCCCGGCGAACCACGCGGACTGTCCCAGCCGCGATCGCGTCGAGCAGAAGCGAAGTCTCGGCAGGTCGAGGTCGTCGTCGAGGCACTCGCGCACGGTTTCGAGCAGGATCGGAAAGTCGGGAAACTGCCGCGCGATCTGCAGCAAGTCTTTGGCGCGGAGCCGCTGGAGCCAGAGCGGCGTTCGCTTGGCGGGATCGGGGCGGGGCATCAAGCAAGCGCACGCGCGGCGTTCTGGCGGAAACGCAGGCCGAAAAGTGCCGTCTCGGGCAACTCTTCCTCGGACCAGCCGCTCCGCCAGCTCGCCCGTCAGACCGTCGAGCAGATCCAGCGGCGGCTCGTCCATCGCCGGCAGACGGAACAGCAGGCCGTCGATCGGCGTGCAGACACGCCGGCGTGATCCCGAATCGCTCGCGGATCCGGCCCATAGGGCCAGTTTGAGCGCATGGTGCAGCCGGCCGCCAAACGGGCGTAAGCACGGCCAGGCCGAGCTCGCCCGCCGGGTCGACGAACGTCTCGATCACGATCGTGCGATCGTCGGGCACGGCACCCGCGAGCCGCTGCTGGCGCAAGACAAATTGCCGCAGATGATGCGGCTGCCGGCGCGTGTCAGCCGGCATTCGCGCTCGAGCCAGGGCAGCAACTCCGGGTCGTCGAGCCGCTCGCCGACCTCGCGGCGAGAGCGCTCCGACCGCCTCACCCAGCTCGGGCGAGCGGGCCGTACTCTCTCCCCGCCAGAACGGCATGACCGCGGTCTGCCCCTCGGCCTTGGCGACCACCACGCGATGGGGCTTCGATCGCCGCGATCCGCCAGGTGGAATTGCCCAGCACAAACGTTTCGCCGACTCGCCGCTCGTAGACGAACTCCTCGTCGAGCTCGCCCAGCCGCGGGCCCCCCTCCCCCAGATAGACCGGAAACTGGCCGGTGTCCGGAATCGTGCCGCCACCGACCAGGGCAAGCTGGGCCGTCCCCGGCAACGCGAGCAAGACGGTTGTGAATCCGATCCCAGACGACCCGAGCGCGCAGATCGCGAAAATCGGGCGTGGGAAATCGCCCCGAGATCAGCCGCAAGACGCTCTCGAACGACTCGGCCGAGAGGTTGTGGAACGGATAGGCACCGCGCACCAGGTCGAAAAGTGCCGGCACGTCCCACGGCTCCATCGCCACGCACGCGATCACTTGCTGGGCCAGGACGTCGAGGCAGTCCCATGGGCACGCGCAAGTGCTCGATCTCGCCCCTGAGCATCGCGCGGCAAAGCGCGGCCGACTCGAGCAGGTCGGCCGGCGTCTTGGCGATCAGCCGGCCCTTTGCTCACGCCCTGCACCACGTGCCCCGCTCGCCCCACCCGCTGCAGCCCTCGGGCCACGTTTCCCGGCGACTCGACCTGGCAAACCAGGTCGACCGCTCCCATGTCGATCCCCAGCTCGAGCGACGCTGTCGCCACGACCGCCGCGAGCTCGCCCCGCTTGAGTGCCTCTTCGGTCGCTCGCCGCTCGTCCAGGCTGATGCTGCCGTGGTGGGCCCGGAACGGACCTGTAACGATTTCCTCGAGTTCGCCGGCCGCGGCCGGCTCGGTCTCTTCCAAATCGTCTGGCGCGGCCAAGCTCGTTGAGCCGCGCGGTCAGCTTCTCGACCGTCCGCCGATTGTTGGCGAAGATGATCGTCGAGCGGTGTTGTCGCAACGAGCGCCAACAGCTCTCTTCGATCTCGGGCCAGATCGAGCCCGAACTGGTGGGCGAGTCGAGCCTCCGCGGCCAGATCACCTGCAGATCCAGGTCGCGGCGCCAGCCGGCGTCGACGATCGTGACCGGCCGAGGCACTGCGCGGTCAGGCGATGCTGCATCGCCGGTCCAATCGACTCCCCCCAGATAGCGCGCGACCTCATCCAGCGGCCGCTGGGTCGCCGACAGGCCGATCCTGACGAAACGGCCGGCCGGCGATCGCCTGCAACCGCTCGAGCAGCAAAGCCAGAAAGACCCCTCGCTTGTTGCCGCAAACCGCGTGAATCTCGTCGACGATCACGTGCGAGATCCCGCGGAGGATCTCCCTGGCCCGGCTGGTCAGCATCAAGTGCAGCGATTCGGGCGTCGTGATCAGGATGTCGGGCGGCTTGCGGACGATCGCGGCCCGTTCGCGGGCCGGCTGTGTCGCCGCTCCGCACCGCGACCCTGAGCGCCGGCAGCGGAGCCCCGATCGCCTGTGACTCGGCGAGAATACCATCCAGGGGAACTGGAGATTGTGCCAGACGTCCTGATTGAGGGCCTTCAGCGGCGAGACGTAGAGGATCCGCACGCCCTTCGTTCCTGCCGGGGCGTGCGCCAGATGTGGTCGAGTGCGGCCAGAAAAGCCGCCAGAGTCTTGCCGGAGCCGGTCGGTGCGACGATCAGCGTGTGTCGCCCCGACGCGATCGCGGGCCAACCGAGTCGCTGCGCCGGCGTCGGCTCGCCAAACTGGCGCCGAAACCACGACGAAACCGCCGGATGAAACCGGTCCAGACACACCGTCATCGCCATCCGTTGCTAGTCCATCGGCGGAGAAGAACTTGAGCGAGAAATTCGTAGTGGTCGTCCAGCGCACAACCCAATTCTCGCGTCAAGGGCGCCTTCTCGCAAGCCGTTTCTGTACAAAAGTCTATCGAAGGCGCGATATAGCCGAAGCGAAGCGCGAGCGTGTCGCTGGTTGACTTACAGATTTTGTCACAAGTCAAATCCGTTTTCGCTCAATTCGCGACCAATGCTGATGCGGAGGAGTTCGCCGACACTCTGCTCACGTTTCTTGGCAAGATTAACAAGCGCGACCGCCCAATCTGCGGGCAGTAGTAAGCCGATCTCGACGACATTAGTCGACGACGAGTTGCCAGATAATGGGGCGTTAAAGTCGAGTGCTAAGCCGACATTCGGGTTCATGGCGGATGTAGACATGGCCACCGTCTCTGAAAGCGATTGCCCAACTCAGTTTGTGAAGAGAAAGGGCAATTTGGCAAGCTTGCTATCGGGAACGCGACTCAGGGGCAACGATCGAGTCACAATCGAAAAATCGCCGACCCTCGAGAATCGCAAGTCGAATGGGCAAATCGCAAGCCAAACTGCTCAGAAGCGGAGAAAGATGGCGATGAACATGATGGCGATCAAGCCAGCAATCGGCGGCGACGATGGCGAACTGGACGAGCCAGCGCGAGTCGTCGGTCTGAAAACTGCGGGATGGTTGGACTGTTCGAGTCTCGGTTGGGGACGGACCGAATGATGGCGGGCAAGGGAGGCATGGGGGCCTGGTGGCGGGGGGCCATCGAGGGCTCGGCCCCGCCCAGGTCGCGCAGCGAGATGCCATCGCGGCTGGCAAGTGTCGTCGCGTCGAGAAGCCGGAGGTCTTCCTCGACCAGTTCCGGGGGGGCGGCCGGAAGCTGCGGGCGGCATCCGCTTCGGCACCGAGGATGGCACGCACGCGGGCCGGGTCGGTCCAGCGCAGCCAGGTCGCCGCGCAGCTCGGCGCAGTTCTGGTGGCGCTCTTCGGGTTTCTTGCTCATCAGCTTGCGAACCACCGCGGCGAACGCCGCCGGAACGCCGCGCGCCTGTGTTTCGAGTGGATCGGGATCTTCCATGCGCTGCCGGAAGATCTTGTTGATCATGTCGCCCCCCTCAAAGGGCGCCTGGCCGGCCAGCGCGAAGTAGAGGGTGCAGCCGACGCTGTACAGATCGCTCCTCACGTCGGCCTTGGCCGCGTCGCGAAGCTGTTCGGGGCTGGCGTAATCGAGCGTGCCCAGCACCGTGTTGGCCCGGGTCAGCCCGGTCTCGTCGTTCAAGGCTCGTGCCAGACCCATGTCGAGCAGCTTCACGTCGCCGTCGGGCGTGATCATGATGTTCGACGGCTTGATATCGCGATGGACCAGCCCGGATTTGTGGGCCGCCTCGAGACCGTCGACCAGCTTGAGGAACAAGCGGGCCGCGTCGGGGACCCGGAGCGGACCGGCTCGCTCGCTCTTGACGAGGTCGATAAAGGCTCTTGCCGGGGATGTACTCCATCACCATGAAGTGAACATCGCCGTCGTTGCCAACCGAGAGCGTGCGAGCCAGGTTGGGATGAGAACAGCGCTGGGAGAGCTCCATCTCGCGGCGAAACCGCTGCAATGCGTTCTCTTCCTCGAGCGCCTTGCGAGGGGGAAGCACCTTGATTGCGACGTTTTGCCGATCGTCGCCGACGGCCAGGTAAACCTTTCCCATGCCCCCTTCGCCCAGTTGGCGGAGCAGCCGATAGCCACCCAGGAAAAACCCGCGCGTGGCCCCCGCCAAGAGCTTGCGTGGCCTGATAGGCCGTGAGCCAGCCCCCTCCGATCAGTTGCCGCGCCAGGCGGAGCGCCGCATCGTCGGCCGGCGTTGGGGTCGAGCTGGGATTGGATGAATGCCACGACCTCGGGCGGAACGAGTCCCGACTTGGCGACGTTGGCCGTGAAGTCGTCCAGCCGGAGCATTGTCCACACGCTTCGGTCAGTTGAACGCCGTCCCCAAGAGCCGGCGAGCCTTTTCGGAACGCCCCCGACCGTCAAGGGCCGTTGCCGAGAAGCCGTCGATGAGTCATGCTGGGCGACGGCATGGATGATCAGGCAGGTCACATTGTCCTTGGAATCGTTTGCAAGAGCCAGGTTTTTGAGTTCGACGGCGGCCTTTTGAGGGTCGTCGACCGTTCCCAGAATCCTGGCCAATTCTTTGTCGGGCACCACGCCGGTCAGCCCGTCGCTGGCCATCAGCAGCCGGTCGCCCGGGCGGACGTCGAGCACCCGAACGTCTTCAGGGCCGCCGCGGGCATCCTTGCTGCCCAGGTAAAGATACAACACGTTCTTGAATTTGTGCGTGGGAAGCTCGTCGGCCGTGATCGTACCGGCGTCGAGCAGGGCGTCGGCCAGGGAGTGGTCCTTGGTGAGCTGTTCGAGCGGCCCTCGCGCAGGCGATAGGCACGCGAGTCGCCGATGCCCGCCACGTAGACCCGTCGAATCGAAACTGGGCGAGCACCACCGTCGTCCCCATGTTGGAATACTCGTGGATTGCTCCGGAGCTGCCCAGGATCTCTTGATTGACGTCGGCGACCGCGTCCCGAATCGCCTCCTTGATCCGGCTGGGCTCGTTTCTCGTCAGCGGACAACCGGCGGGCGATCGCTCTGGGGATGAGCTCGACGGCCATCAGGCTCGCTTGCTCGCCGGCCTGTTGGCCCCCCATGCCGTCGGCCACGATGAACAGATTGGACGGCTCGAGCGTCAGCGCGGCATCTCGCTGTTGCTTTCCGAGCCGCTGTCGTGCCGCACCGACCGCCGGCCGGGAACGAAGAAATTGTCTTCGTTGTGCTCCCGGTAGTTGCCCCGCACCGAGACCACGCCCACCCTCAATTTGAGCTGGCCCGGCAACAGAGTGAATGAGGAAAGAGTGGCGAATTCCTCGGTCGCTGGGTCGTCGTCGTGAGCGTTTGTCCCCTGCCAAAGAGGCCCTTCAGCCAGTTCGGTCAGTCGCGAAAACCAGCTCACCTGAGGTTCACCCTTCCCCAAGAAGCCAGTCTTCCCGCTCGATCGCATTGTAGAAGCGATTGCAAGCGGTTTTCAGTGCTGTCGACCTGACGGCGCGGCAAAGACGATGCTTCTTTGCAACTGCAGTCCGCAGGAGTTGATCAATCGCATTCGTATCATCCCCAACAGTCCTCGGCAAGCGAATTCGAGTGCACCCTCGCCCTCGATCAATTCAACGTGGCGGCGCGGCGGCCTGTGACGCCTCGCCACACTATCTACGAACGAAAATACTACGGACGAGCGTGCGCCGGGCTGGCCCAGCGCATCAGGTCGTCGATGCCGACGGATCGATAAGTCATGAATACCTCTCCCGCCTCGAAACCCGCCGTCAGCCCTTGATAACGATTCATGGCCTCGACCGCCCGAAAGATCCCGGCCTTGCTGGCGGGAAACTGGGTCTGATAGGCACGTATCGCCTCGAGCTTCACCTCCAGGGTCGATCCGATGTCGGCAACAATGTAACCGGATGCCTCGGGCAAGTCCAACCCGTGCAACGCGATCGGAAAGCTTAACTGGTTGACGATCGTGTGGGTCGGCAGGCCGTCGAAATATTCGTCCCACTTGGTAAGCCGGCTGTAGAAGACCGCTGCGTCGGTGATCAGCATCGCCTGGTAATGGTCGGGAGAGGCGAGCACGGTCTTACCGCCGAATCCAAGGACGACCTTGGGTCTGTGTCGGCGGAACACCTTGGCAAGGGCGACCCGAGCCTCGAACGAGTCGAACAGCCGGCGGTTGGGCATGTTGAGGTTGATCCTGCAGCGTGGCACCCAGGATCTCGCCGCCCGTTTCGCCTCGGCGAGCCGAACCTCGGGCCCGGGCGAGTGCGGGGTCGGCTCGCCGTCGGTCAAGTCGACGATGCCCACGGCGTAACCTCGCGCAGCCAGTCGAGCCAGTGTGCCCCCGCAGGCGATTTCGACGTCGTCGGGGTGGGCGCCCACCGCGATCAGGTCGAGCTCCGGCTCCCGCGTCTCCGCCATGCGTCTTTACACCTCGCGAATCTGCGAGAATCTCTCTACATCGACCCAATATATACCGTGAATTCGGTTCTTCCTATTCGTGCGTCCGGCGGAAACGAACACTCAATCGCCCGTATCCATCTCGTTTGGTCACCGCCAGCAGGAATGTCGGAGCGATCGACTCGAACCGTAGCCGGTCCATCTGCTCGATGCCCCGCGCGATCGATACGTTCCAGACGCGCACCTCGCCGGCAAGCGTCTTGAGGGTGTGGTAGGCCGCCGCCAGCCCCTCGATCGTTGCGACGTTGACCGCCATGCTCCCCCCCTGGCAGAGCCTCGCGATAGGCCGTGCTCAAGACCAGGTCGACCTGCCGGCCTGTCCCTCCCACGAAGATGGCCTCGGGCTCCGGCAAAGTTGCCAGGATCTCCGGAGCTCGCCCCAAGATCGACCTCGGACGTTGGGAACGCCGAAGAACTCGGCGTTCGCCTGAATCAAGGCGATGTCTGACGGCTCGGGCTCGACCGCATAGACCATCCCCTGGTGAGCCAGTTGGGCCGCCTCGATCGCGACCGAGCCCGACCCGGCGCCGATGTCCCAGACGATCGCTGGTCGCGCGGATGTCGAGCTGTGCCAGGGCGATCGCGCGAACCTCGGCCTGAGTGATCAGCCCCCGCTTGGGGAGCGACTGCGCGAACGCATCGTCGGGATTGCCGAACAGACGGTGGCGGCTGGCGCGGCTGGCCCGGTCGGGACGGTTCGGCTCGCGAATCAAGATCATCACGTTGAGCGGATTGAATTCCATGCCCGCCAAGTCGGCAAGCTCGGCCTGGGTGACCCGCTCGTCGGGCGAACCCAGATTTTCACAAACGTACGCCCGAAAGTAGTCGATCCCGCGGTCCAGCAGCTCCCTGGCCAGTCGCGCCGGCGGACAGTCGTCGCTCGAAAACAGCCCGATCTTCTCGGCAGTCCTGATCCGATCGATGACCGCCTCGATCGGCCGGCCGGACAGGTTGGTCAGATACGCGTCTTCCCAGCTTTCCTTGATTCGCGCAAAGGCAAGCTGCATGCTGCTGACATGCGGCACGACCTCGAAGATGTCCTTGCCCAGATCGGTCGCAAAGATAGCGAGCCACACCATAAAAGAGCGGATCGCCACTGGAGACCAAGACCGGGTTCGTACACGCGAGCGCCTCGCGCACCTGCCGCAAGGCCACGCTCATGTCCGGCTCAAGAGCCTGCTTTCGCACCGGCAACGATTCGAGTAGCGATAGACGTCGACGGCGCGCCCAGGATCAAGTCAGCCGACATCACCAGCTTGCGC
This sequence comes from uncultured Isosphaeraceae bacterium, assembly GCA_963850935.1. GTDB lineage: Bacteria > Planctomycetota > Planctomycetia > Isosphaerales > Isosphaeraceae > CAWFRS01. Next base: position 48,419 of record CAWKNT010000004.1, on the reverse strand, counting down.
GCCGGCTCGGTCAAACCGGCGAGTCCATCATCGCCGATCCCCAGGATCACCAGCTTCGATCGGGCATCGCTCACGTCGCCGTCCCAGATTGTCCCAGCCTCAATGCCATCGGCCCAAATTCATCAAGGCCGCTCGATAGTGCATTGTACTCTGCCCCCGACCCGCAATCCAACAGCTACGACCTTTGCTCGCCCGTGCATCCGTCAGGAGCGCACGGAAGCAGCCAATCGCCGATCAGCCCGGCCATGGCCTCGGCATGGGTCAACTGCGGGTTGATGGCCGACGGTAGGCAGGATCACGCCTTCTGCTCGCGGCATCGCCGCCTTCAATTCCTCGAAATAGCGGCGAGCGACGATGCGGTCTTCATTTCCCTGAATCAAAAGAAGCTCGGTGGGAATTTCGCGCGAGGATGGGCCGCAGATCGAGTTCCGTCAAGAGCGCGACTCGATGAGCCAGAGAACGGATCGGCGTCAGACCGTTCTGCTTCGAGATAAAAGCTGAAGCGGTCTTCGAGAATCGACGGAAACTCGGCCTGGCTGTTGTAGCTCAGCACCGGCCGGCGGATGGGGAGGCGTGCGACGCTCTCGCCGGAATCAGCCGCCCCAACCGCAGCGCCCACCGTTCGGCAAGAGTAAAAGCGCGAGAGGCAAACGCTCCCTGCACGGCCGCCTTGGGAAAGCGTCGCGGCTCGCGGTACAAGGCCTTGAGCACGATCGTCGATCCGAACGAAAAGCCAACCAGAAACACGCGGCCGATGTTGAGGTGGTCAATCAATCCGAATAAATCGTCGACCAGGTGATCGTGGCTGATGCGTGCAAGGTCGGCGCCGTCGTCGGCGTGCTCGCCCGGATAGTCGTAGATCACGGTCCGGAACCGCTCGGCCGAGCCGGTTGAGCAACAAGGCGTAGGTACGATAAGTCGACGCGATGCCCGGCACCAGGATTAAAGGAGGTCCGTTTCCTAGGATCCGATAGGTCATTCGGTAGCGAGGACCGTCCCAGCGGCCAACCTCGGCCTGGTCATCGTAGCGAGCGACTTCCGCCCGAAAATTCGCCGGGGCCGGGCACGGCTGGCGACTGGGTTCAGAAGGGTCAACCTCTACGTCGGCACGCTCTGGTCAGGCAGAACTTGCGACATGGGCTCGGCTGTTGTCAGAGGAGGGTCATCTGGCATGGAAATACCATGCTGGCAAAGCTCACGCAGCACGTTCGGCGATCGTCAAGTGCCTGATTGTACCTGAGCAAGCTGACCTCGCGCCGGCCCGATCGCATGCAGCATCGTATACGTCGCGGCAAGGCCACAGACACGATAGCGGTTTCCCACGCCCGCGGCCGTTTGAAACCAGCCGCCGGGATCGCACGCCGCCGCCCGCGTCGAGCATGCGATCGTCAAACGACCTGACCTGCTCCTGCAATCCCGGATCAACCGGGTTGGGTGTCGCCAAACTCGGGACCGACGTGGCAGAGGTCGATGCCACCGATATAGGCGACGCGCTTGCCGTCGACAACTTCGGCAGCTCGCAATGCCTCGACGAATCGGCTTACTTGCGGATCCTCGATCGGATCGATCCCACGCTCCATCAAGTCGTGAAACGAGCCGACCAGAATCGGCACGATCGAAAAATCGCGTTTGGCTCCCAGAAGATACTGCAGAAACACGACCTGAAACTCGATCGAGTGTTCGGTTCGATGTGACAGCTCGTCATCGAAATAGCTCGCGGCCCGCCAGCGCAGCGATCCGGTCGACGTAAGCGCGGTCCGTCGGCACCAGTCCGAGCGGGGTCTCGAAATCCTTGCGTGTGAGGACAAACCGGCGCCGGCAGTATTGATGAGCGACACCCAGCACCACGAAAATATCGGCCTGCGACCGTTCTACCAGCTCTCGTGTACGAACAACTGTAGACGGAGCCGCCTCGCTGAAAATCAATATGCGGGCTCAAGACCCCGCGAAAACTCGGTGTCGCCTTTTCGTTTCCGTCGCCCGGCAGGCCGGCCCCGTCCCGACCCGACGAAAAACTGTTCGAGTTGAGCCCGCAGCGCACGCACCGTCGCGGCGTAAGAGCGACCGGCAAGCGCGGCGGGCCGCCGACCCGATTCCCGATACGTCTGGTGAAAGCTCGCGAAAGTCGGGCCGTCGAGGATCATGGCGGCGTCCAGCCGCGTTACCAGCTCTTCCAGTTCGTGGATCGCCAGAAAAAGACCTGTTTGGCGGAGCACCCGGGCCTGAATCTCGATTCAACGTCGACTCGCCGTCGAAATGGCGGACGATGTGCTGGAACCCGTCAAATGGCAGGATGATCGGCTGCGAAACAACCCCGGTTGGATCTTGCAGCAATACAAAAGGTTGTCCTTGGTGCTCGACGCGCCGAGGCATCTACCGGCCGAAGTTTCGGTCGTTAAGAGACTGACATGCCAGCAACCAGACCCTCGCAGCGCCATCAGATCACCCAGGAAACGCCCACGCCTGCGCATGGGGATCATACGATCATGTTAGCCGAGAGCAGCCAGCCGTCAAGCCGTATGGCGCGGACCACGAGGAAGACTTGAAATCAACGGCAACGGCCACGCGGGTGGAGCAATCTCGCGGATCGGTTCGGGTCGCATCGGAATGGCTCCCGGATCACACATACGCCAAAATAGCTGCCATCAAGACAATCAAAGAGGAGCAGCAAAATGGATGCCAAAAACGGAAAGATTGTCGGAAGTGTCTAAATCGTTTACGGCTTAGGAAGTTGTGTCGGATGGATTCGCTGCTTCCAAGCTGTTTGCCATACGAAGACGACGTCGTCGTACGCCTCTTCCCGTGGCGGCAATGCCACCAAGATGATCAGCGGACGAAGATTGTGTGTGCGACAGATGACACGAGCCGGCGAAATTCCGCGCACCGAGTTCGCTGCTGCTGCACTGGTGGTCGCTGGCGAACTATGGTAGTTTTCGCGCACGGATGGCCGTTGTTGCGACTGCGGGCACAATTCGCGCGAGTCATGAGGGCCGGGACGGATCGCAGGGAGGACGATTTAATCATGCCATTTCCAAAAAGGATCTGGATCGCGCCGCTGATCGCTTTTTTGTCCGCGGGTTTCACGCTCGCAGTCGCGCAGGATCGTGGCAACGTCGCCAGGCCGGCACAAGGTCAAGAGCGCGCAACGGCACCCCAGCCGACAATGACTATGGGTGAGCTCCTCGAGGCCTGGGCTGGGCAAAGTGCGAAGCTCAAGACACTCGAGCTAAATATCTACCGCATCGACAAGCAAATCGCGTGGGAAGACGTGGAACACTATCAGGGGCATGCCGCTTTCCACGCACCGCAACTCGCCTTCCTTGACTTTCGCAAAGTCAAATTACAGGAGCAGGCCGACCCCAAGGACAAGAAAAAGAAATTGGTGGTGCCCGTCAAGAAAAATAACAAGGTTGAATCGGTGCCCTACCAAACGATTATGTGCACGGGCCAAGAGGTTTGGGACTACCGTTATGACGTCAAGCAAATCTACATTTTTCCGCTCAATAAGGACGAACGGAAACGAGCGCTTGAGGAAGGTCCGCTGCCGTTCTTATTCAATATGAAGGTTGCCGATGCACAGCGGCGCTACCAGATGACACTCGAAGGGGAAGATAAAGGGCGCTACTTGGTCAAGGTGATCCCTCGGCTCAAGGACGACCAAGAAAGCTTCAGCGTGGCGTGGGTGTACCTCGATCAAAAGTATCTGCTGCCCACGCGAGTCTATCTGCTCGCCCCCGACAAAAAGAGCAGTAAAGACTTCCAGCTTTCACAGATCCAGGCCAACCAGCCCGTGAAATCTCAATACTTCGAGGGTGTCATCCCTCCGGGACGGGGCTGGAAGGTCGAACGAAATCCGGGCGCACCGCAACCGGCGGCTCCTGCCAATGCGAAGGTTCCCCGCCGTCAGCCGGGCGACCAGGCCGCCCAGCGTGCTCCGGCCGCCGGGCAAGGCCAACCCCGCTAGCTCCGTCGGGATCCGCCACTATTACAGACGGCTAATTATGTGTAGATAGACATAGGGCGTGTGCCTCGATCCGGCTATTCGATTGAGTGCGGTTGCCGGATCGGACTGGCCAGAGTCGTTGCGTGTGCCCGCGCGTTCGATGTTTGACCCTCCCTACTCGTCAGCTTATAATCTCCACGAGAGCGATCTGGTTGGTTCGGTTCGCGCCCTCTTTGGCACGCTATAATCAAAGTGTTTGATTTCTTGGTGAAAGATTTCTGCGGAATCGCACGGCTTTGAAACTCGGTTTGTCGTGCCGTCGCGAGGGAGAACAGAGGCGCGTTCGACTCTCGGAGGGAGTCCGGCTGCTATGATCCGCCCGCGTGTTGCGCGTCTTAAAGCACATTCTTGGACGATTCTGGTCAGCGCCTGGCCGGTTTTGCTGTTGCCGCTCTTCATCGCGGCTGGAGCGCGGGCTCAACACTCGGGCATACGCGGCGATGAGGCGCCAGGCCAGTTTTTCACGATCACCGAGCCGATCACGCACGACACGCTCACGCGCATTCGCGCCGCCACGCGGCAGCTTGTCGACCGCAATGCGTCGGCCGAACAAGCGAAACGACCGATTCTGGTCTTCGAGTTCCTGCCGGGCGACTCGGCGCCGGGAGCTAGCGAATTTGGTGCCTGCTACGACCTGGCGAATCTGATTTCCAAAGAGCTGGCAGGCGCCAGGCTGACGGTGGCCTATGTGCCGCAGCCGTTCGGGGCTATGCCGTCTTGCCCGCGATCGCCTGCACCGAGATCGTGATGGGGTCGTCGTCTAGCCTTGGGCCCGATCACGCCCGAGGGCATCTCAACGTCGATGCCGCGCTCCGCGAGCCAGTGCGATTCCTGGCCATGCGCAAGACGCGCGACCCCGACCTCCTGCTGGGTATGCTCGACCGCGATGCCGACCTCCGGCTGGTGCACACGGCCGACAAGACGGTTCACTACGTTCTGGCCGATAATATGAAGGCGTTTCGCCAGACCCACGAGGTCGTCGATGACCAGCCCGCGTGGGAAGGCGGCCAGCGCGGGGTGCTGACCGCCGCAGCGGGCGCGAAGAAGGGTTTTGCAAGCGGACGGCCGATAGCCCCGCCGAAGTCGCCAGCATTTACCAGATCGGCGGCCAATCGGCCAGTCGACGACCCAACGCTCGGGCCAGGTGATCCGGCCGGTCTGGATCAAGCTCGACGGGCCGCTCGATCACCGTCATGGTTTTCGTACCTGACGCGCAGCCTCGAGCAGGCCCGCCAGGAGAAAAAGAACCTGCTGATCCTCGAGATCAACAGCCCGGGCGGCATCGAGACCGCCGGCGATGATCTGGCCGACATGATCGTCGGCGATCAAGGACATGAAAACAGTCGCCTACATCGACGACCGCGCGACGGGGGTGGCCGCGCTCTTGCCGCTGGCCTGCCGCGACATCGTCTTCAAGAAGACGGCGCGGATGGGCGACGTCCGCCAGATGATCAGTGGTGCGCAACGGACGCTTGCACGACCTGAGCGATCTGATGCGCACGAGCCTGGCCAAGAAGGCCGCCCTGCTGGCGCGGCAGAAGGGACATCCTGAGGCCGTCGCCCTCGCCATGGTCGACCCCGACGCCGAGGTCATCGAAGCCAAGGACTCAAAGACCGGGGCAGCTCGCCTGATCCTGCGCGCGTGAGCTCGAAGCCGAACGTGGCCGGTTCCAGGCGATCCAGACTCGCAAGGAGGCCGGATCCGTGCTGACCGTCACGGCCGACGACGCCGCGTCCTATGGGCTGGGCCAGGTGGTCGGCGACGACGATGAGCTCAAGGGCCTCTACGGTCTGCGCGGCCGCGCGATCCGAGTCGACGGCCCAGGCTGGGTCGACTCGCTCGTGACGATCCTCACCGATCCGTACGTGAGCTGGCTGCTGCTTTTTGTCGGGGCCTTCATGCTCGTCATCGAGCTCAAGCTGCCCGGCATCGGCCTGCCGGCGATCATCTCGGCCCTGGCATTCCTGCTCTTCTTCTGGAGCCATTACTTGAGCGGAACCGCCGACCAGCTCGAGATCATCCTGTTCCTGATCGGGCTGGTCTGCCTGGCCGTGGAGATTTTCGTCTTCCCGGGCTTCGGCGTCTTCGGCATGAGCGGCATCCTGCTCATGCTCTGCAGCATCGTCCTGGCCAGCCATACGTTCATCTGGCCCACCCAGGACTACGAATACCAGGAGCTCGGCCATACTCTGCTGCAAGTGACCGGCATGCTGGTCGCCGTGGGGGGCTGCGCGGTCGTGCTGGCCCGCTACTTTCCGTCGTTGCCGTTCTTCAACCGCCTGGTCTTGAAGCCCGAGCCCTGGACGCGCGTTGAGGCCGAAGATGCACTGGGCCGGCCGATCGCGGAAGGGTATGAGTCACTGGCGTTCCTGGTCGGCGAGACCGGCAGAACCACCTCGCCGTTGCGGCCGACCGGCAAGGCGCAGTTCGGCGGCCTCGTGATCGACGTCACGGCCGACCGCGAGTTCGTCGAGACGGACAGCCTGGTCGAGGTCGTCGACGTGCAGGGCCCGCGGGTCATCGTCAAGAGAGTCGGCGGCTGAACCGCGCGAGGAATCGAGCTTGCGCCGCCCATCTCACACGCTAATAAAGTCGGCCGCCCTCGTGGCGTGAAGATGGCGGCACGGAGCGAGGGGTTGGCGAACGAGCCCGATTTTCGATTAAACTGTCACTATCGAACACAACACGAACAATGAAGGATACTAGAAGATGGCGACATTGCTCGCTCAGATGAACCCCAACCCCTGGACGACCTATGTCTGGTTGATGATGGGCGCGATCGGGTTCTTCGCATTGATCGCGAGCATCTTCCTGGCGAAATACTTCAACCTCTGGATCCAGGCCAAGATGACGCTGGCCAACGTCACGATCTGGGAGCTGGTCGGGATGTCGTTTCGCAAGGTGAACCCCAACATCATCGTCCGCTCCAAGATCATGGCCTACCAGGCGGGCTTGTCCGAGAAGGACGGCATGACCACCCGCGCCCTCGAGGCCCATTACCTGGCCGGCGGCAACGTGCCCAACGTGGTGCGCGCGCTGATCGCCGCCAACCGGGCGGATATTCCGCTATCGTACAAGCGGGCCGCGGCCATCGACCTGGCCGGCCGCAACGTGCTCGAGGCCGTGCAGACCAGCGTCAATCCCAAGGTCATCCCCTGCCCCGACCCGGGTTCCGGCCGCAACGACGATCGACGGCGTCGCCAAGAACGGCATCCAGCTCAAGGTCAAAGCCAAGGTGACGGTCCGCACCAACCTCGACCGCCTGGTCGGCGGCGCCACCGACGAGACCATCATCGCCCGCGTCGGCGAGGGCATCGTCAACGCCATCGGCTCGGCCGAAACGCATCTGCAAGTGCTCGAAAAGCCGGACACGATCTCCAAGCGCGTGCTCGAGAAAGGGCTCGACGCCGGCACCGCTTACGAGATCCTCTCGATCGACATCGCCGATATCGACGTCGGCGACAACATCGGCGCCAACCTGCAGGCGCTCCAGGCCGAAGCCGACACGCGGGTCGCCCGCGCCAAGGCCGAAGAACGCCGCGCTTTCGCCGTGGCCAAAGAGCAGGAAATGCAAGCGGCCGTGCAGGAAAACCGCGCCAAGGTCGTCCAGGCCGAGGCCGAGATCCCCATGGCGATCGCCGAGGCTTTCCGCAAGGGCCACCTCGGAATCATTGATTATTACAACCTGCGCAACGTTCAGGCCGACACCGAAATGCGCAACGCGATCGCCGGCACCGGCAATGCGCGTCGAGAGAACATTCCGGTCCCGTCCTGATCGTGCTCGGCATCGACGGAACAAGACGTTTTGCCGGGATACGAAGCTGACTGCGAGGCGAGCGCCATGCTTCAGTTTGTTGTCTTGCTGGCGATCATGGCCCTCTGGGCTCTGACGTCGCTACTGAGCCGTGAGGCCCCACCCCTGCCGCCTCGCCGTCCCCGCGGGGGGCTACCGGAAGGACCGAGAGCTGCACCCCCCGGCGGTCGTCCCGACGCGCTGGCGCCAGCGCGAACTTTTGTGAATCCCGACCGAATGTCGCCGGCGCCCGCCGATCGCACGGTACCTGCTCGCTGGAGTGAAGCATCTACGGCGCCCCGCCCCGCTCCCGCTCGAGTCGTACCGGGGGCAGACGACGGAATCTTGATCCTTGAGTCGGACAATCGGGGCGCGCGTTCTATCGCCGGAAGTGCTTCGTCCGCCGGAGGAGCCACCAGTCGGCGAGTCAGTCCAACGCGTCGGGGCACGCGCGGCCGCTCTCCGGCTGCACCGATCCCTCCTAAACAGGTCGAGCCCCGTAAGCCGCGTGCGCTCACAACACTCGTCACCCAGTCGATGGCGCAGAAAAGAAACAAACGCCTCGAGATCGCGCCTCTGGCGATGGTCAACTCGCCCCTTTCGCAGCTCTCGGCCGGTGCCCAGATCGAGCACCCAGGCTCGCCGGACACCGCCCCCGCATTCACAAGCGAGTCGCTCCGAACGATGCTTGCTTCCACCACCAAGCTGCGCGAAGTGGCTTTGCTCACCGAACTGCTCCAGCCGCCTATCGCGCTGCGACGTACGCGGCGGCTCCGCTGAATTTAGCAACCCGCGCCATTTGATTGCGGGAAAGCGCGAGTGTCCAAGCCAGACTTCACCAGCAGCCGACGGAACGCCGTTGTCGTCTGCACGGCAGGTCAGGCCGGCTCGCGCGAAATCGGCAATTACCGGCTCATCTCTCGTTCGCGCTTCAAAATTAGATGAAGTTATCCGCGGTGTGTGCCGATCTTCTAGGTTTGAAAAATCCGAAGTCTTTTCAACTCGCCAATGGCTTGGCCCGCTCGAACGGTCCGAGTGGCATCTCCACGGACGGAGTGCGCAGCGTTCTGCAGCGCACGGTCAATCCTAACATCACGCGTTCATCGTCATAGATGGAGATGCTCGATGATTTTCCATTCACCGCGCCGTTGCCGCGTCGTGTCCAGTGTGTCGATCGGCGTGGCCATTTTGTGCGCCGGCTATTGCACTGGATCCGGCCTGGCGCTTGAACCCGAGGCGATCACCTGGCGCGAAGATTATGGCCGCGCGATCGAGGAAGCCAGAGTTGCGAATCGTTTATTGTGGATTCAATTTACCAGTTCATGGTGCCCCAATTGCACGCGGATGGAGCGAGAATCGTTTCCGCATCCGGCGATTGTCCAGCACGCCCGAGACTCATTTGTACCTGTCATGTTGCGGGCCGATGTTCACGAGCAATTGGCTCTCGGCTTCAATCTTTCGGGTTTGCCGGCGACGGTCATCGTGTCTTCCAGCCGCGAGATTCTAGCCAGCCATCAAGGGTTCCTCGGGCCAGCCGAGTTCGAGGCATTCTTACGGGAATCACTGTCCCGACAGGGCGATAAGTCTGGCTCACTGCAACCGACAACGGACACGATCGCGCCGAAACGCTCTGAAATCAAGGAAACGTCGCAGCAACGAGGCAACGAGCCGCTGGCGCTAGCGGGTTATTGCCCTGTCAGCTTGGTTCGCGACCGCAAGCTGGTTGTCGGCAAGAGCGAATACACTTTACGCCATGCCGGCTGGATCTATCGCTTCGCGTCACTAGAGTCGAGCGATCGCTTCCGCCAAGAGCCAGACGGCTACGTCCCGGCAAGAAACGGCATGTGCGCGGTCAACCAGATGGATCACGGTATGGCTCGTGAAGGCAATCCCCAATGGGGGGTGCTCTACGGGAACCATCTATTCCTTTGCGCCAGCGAGCAAGATCGGCGACGATTCCTCCAAGATCCCGAGCGCTACGCGATGGTGGATGTCGCCGAACAGGGTTTCTGCGCACATTGCATTCGCGAATCGGGTTTACTCGTTCGCGGCGATCAGGCCCATGAAATCGCCCGCCTTGGCTGGCGGTATTGGTTTCCCGATGCCAGCCATCGAGAAGCGTTTTTGGCGTCGCTGCGCTGATTTCTCTCGGCGTATTGGGTAAAAATACAAAATAGTTCTAATATTCACATATATATTTACGTGTATAATATCATCGCACCGAGGGTGTCGAAACTTGTCGGTGTAGTTGGTAATCTTCACAAAGCTGGTTCCCATCGGGCATCGACTCGTTGAGAGCTGTGGAGCAGTCGGACGCACGTGTCTTCGTTTTATCGAAGGGGTATCCCCCGTGGATGCCGTCAGCGGATTGTCACATTGGCGAAAACTAATCGTACGGCCGAGAAATATTCTTCGAGTCGCCACTTGGCGCCGTGCAAGCGTCCATTGTAGGATGCGTGTCAGCTATCATGTAGTTCTGATGTGTGGCAGTTAAAGCACCGCAGGAAGTCGCTGCTTTAGTGGACGCCACGATTAATTCGTCCCGCACGCGGTGGTTTATGGCCTATTCGATCTCTTGAGGATCCTTGGAAGAAATGTCGAGTGAAGGAGATCGTCGTTGACGGTTGACCGAGGAAAAGTGTCGGTGTGAAAATTCGTACCGAATCAACACTTGTGTCAGAGAATTCGCTCGCTGACATCGATGGGCGGCCGCCTATTTGATCGACTCTCTTGATTTTGTCTGTTTTGCAGCGCAGACTGGGCAGAATGTACGTTTTGCGCAGAATTGGCATTTTGCGACGGTTCGTACGCATGTGCCAGGACCTGGGTTGGTTCGGTTTCATTGACGATGACTTGCCGAAGGACGTGCAACGAGGCCGCGTGGTCGGTGTTAGTTGCTACGACAGGGTTCCGAAAAGGACAGCCAGGCGAACCATCCGAGCCGTATTCGCCGGAATTGCGCCGCGTTCGTTGATTGAATCGCCGTTTGCATCAACTTCTCTGAATGCACAGCTCTGATCGGATCAGCGTGCGATTTTTTCGCCGCTTTCTTTGTCCCCGCACCCAGGAAGAACGACCAATGTCCTCACGCAAGCGATCTCCGCGCACCATCGGGTTCTGGCGGCAAAAGCGGTCTCTCACCGCATTTATGGAAAACCTCGAGAATCGAGTGGTGCTCACAGCACTGCAGCTCTATCCTTTGGCGAGCGGCGGAACTGCCTGGATACTTGCGCCGGCGGGTTCGTCGGGGACGAATTCGCTACCCACCGATCCAGCTGCGGGAGCCATTCTCGTTGGCGCGCCGGCGGCGTCGCCGTTTGCTCCGGGCGGTGCTCCCCAGGCGTCGTCCGGACCGGTCGGTTATATCCCGTCGCAAATCACCAAGGCGTACGGTGTCAATTTGATCTCATTCAATGGGATCACTGGGGACGGCGCAGGGCAAACGATCGGTATTTTTGAGGAAGGCTCTAATCCATCGTTTGTCAGTACATCGTCACCTAACTACAGCACCAGTGCCCTGGCGGTCTTTGACAAGACTTTCGGCATTCCCGACCCCCCCAGCCTGAATTTCTTCGACGAGAACGGCAACCCGATCACGCCCACCAATCCCGGTCCGGGCGACGAGGGGGCCGGCCCAGAAATCGCGCTCGATATTGAATGGGCACATGCGATGGCGCCCGCGGCGAACATCGATGTTGTCAACGCTGTTCCGCAGCCGAACGACTACTACCAAGACATCCCTCTCGGGATGGCGACCTTGGCCAAGCTTCCCGGCGTGTCGGTGGTGTCTGCGAGTTATGGTTGGTACCTTGAATACTACGACCAGGGGCGCACTGGAGACTGAGTGGGATTCGGAATATATCCAGGCGGCCCTCGCTGTGAATCCCAATGTGACTTTCTTCTCGTCCTCGGGTGACGACGGCTCGTTCCCCGACAGTCTGATCTATCCGTCTGTCTCGCCCGAAGTAGTGTCTGTCGGGGGCACGAGCCTCTTCCTGGGCAGCCAGAATCAATGGGCCAATGAGACGGGCTGGTCTGGTAGTGGCGGCGGCATCAGTACGACTTTCACGAAGCCCTCATACCAGGACAACACGGGCATCACCACCGCCTTCCGCACTGATCCCGATGTTTCGGCCGTTGCAGACCCAGCCACGGGAGTGGCCGTTTACGATCCGTTTGACTTCGGAACCACCACCCCGTGGGAACAAATCGGCGGCACCAGTTTGGCAGCGCCGGTTTGGGCCGGGATGATGACGATCGCCGATCAGGGCCGCGCCCTCTTTGGCGCTTCACCGTTGGGATCACCCCAGACCCTCAACTACCTCTATAGCTTCCCGCAGTCCGATTTCCACGATGTCACGGAGGGTAATAGTGGCCTGTATTCCGCCGGCCCAGGCTACGACCTGGTCACCGGCAGAGGCTCGCCCATCGCCAACGTAGTGGTTCCCGCGCTCGCAACCGCTGGTGTCACGGTTCAGGTTGTGACCACGCAGCCTCCCACGACGGTCATCCAAGGGGGGAAATTCGGAACGGTCGTCGAGGCCCAGTTTCCCGCAACCGGCGCCATCGCGACGGATTTCGTCGGGAACGCCACCATATCACTAGAATCCGGCCCGACGGGAGCCACCTTCACGCCGGTCACCGTGCCATTCACCAACGGAGTCGCTGTTTTCGATGGGCTTTCATTATCTACGTTGTCGAACGGCACTCCCTACACGTTCACGATCACGGTGACCAGCGGTAGCTTGACCTTGAGGACCCTTACCCCCGACTCCGTCGACGTCGCGACCGCCGCGACCCCAGACGTCGGGGTCTACTACCCGCTGCCGCTCGATAGCAGCCTTCGCGGCGACGCTGCCGCAGCCAATGCCGATCCAACCAACGCGACCGACGACCTGTACCTGGTCTATTCCACACCCTACGACTTGACCGCCGGACAACTCGTTCTCCACAACACATCGAGTCTGCCGAGCAAGACACTTCAGTTCTTGGGTGACGATGAATTCGCCACGACAACGCCCGCGATCAGTGCCGGCAGTCTCAGCCGTGTCTTTGATATCGTTGGCACGTCCCCGCTGTCAGTGCTCTTCAATGGCCTTGTGATCGAGGGCGGATCTGCGAGCGCTGCCAGCACAGATGGGGCGATTGGCGGCGGGCTCTTGATCGACGGCGGATCGGTGAGGCTCTCCAATGTCACGCTCCAAGGCAACCAGGCGTCGGGCGGTGCCGGCGCGAGTGGCGCACCGGGTAATGCGGTGAGCGCAGGGCCAGGCGGACCAGGCGCATCCGGCGGAAGCGGCAAGGGCGGCGGGATTTATATTTCGACGGGCACCCTCACGCTCAACGACGATATCATCACTGGCAACGTCGCCAAGGGTGGCAACGGCGGCATCGGTGGAACAGGCGGAAAAGGCCCTGGCATGACTGGCGGCGCGGGCGGGGCTGGTGGCGCGGGTGGTTCCGCAGCCGGCGGCGCCTCTTCGTCGCCGGAGGCGGCGTGTCGATCACGAGCGGCACCATCAAGGGCAATAGCGCGATCGGTGGCGTTGGCGGATCGGGGGGCATTGGTGGACCAGGCGCCACCGGCGATTTCGCTGGCGGTGTGGGCGGTGCGGCAGGCAGCGGCGGCAGCGGTTCCGGAGCCGGCATTTACTTGAGTGGTGGTAGCGTCACCCTCGACCTTGCAGCGATCAACGATAACGTCGCGGCAGGGGGTAGCGGCGGCGCCGGTGGCTCGGGTGGGGAGGGAGGCCTCACGGGAGATGGCGGCCACGGAGGTGTCGGCGGCGTTGGTGGAGTCGGCGGCGGCGGCGGACTGTTCTTTGCAGGTGGGACACTAACGTGGATCGACACCGCCGCCACCGGCAATAGTGCCAACGGCGGCCTCGGCGGCCAAGGTGGTAATGGTGGCCACGGAGTCGCCGCGGGAGGCGAAGGGGCGGCCGGTACGGCCGGCACGGGTCAGGGAGGTGGAATCGTCGATACGGGGACCCTCACGCTCACGCGTGCGACCCTGTCCGGCAACAAGGCTACCGAGGGTGGCGGCATCTATAGCTCTGCGAATGCCACGCTAACGCTTACCAACGTGACCATCGCCGGCAATACGGCCGTCGATGGCGGCGGAATTGAAAGTTCGGGAACACTCACGACGCTTAATGTCACGATCGCCGACAACATTGTGGCCGTTGGCGGCTCGGGCGGCGGGCTGGACGTCGCGACGGGCACGACCACGCTGTACAACACGGTCGTCGCCTTGAACTCGATCGGCATCGGAACGACCAACTACAGTGACATCGCGGGGACCGTTGCCGCGGTCAGCGCCAACAATTTGGTTGGCACAGGACCCGTGAATGGCATCACGGACGGCACCAATGGCAACCTGGTAGGTGTCGCTGATCCGGGCTTGGCGGCCCTCGCCGACAACGGTGGGCCGACCGAGACAATCGCTCTCGACAGCAGCAGCCCCGCGCTCGACGCGGGGGGGCCTCGTTCGCGAGTGGAACGATCATCGCGCCAGCAATCGACCAGCGCGGTGCAGAGCGTGGCCCCGCTGGTCTCGACGCCGGAACCGCCGTCGACATTGGCGCGTACGAGGCGACATCGTCATACGCGGTAACCACCGTCTCAGACTCGAACAACGTCGGCACGTTGCGGGCTGCCGTCAACTGGGCCAATCTGAGCACCAACGCCAATGCGGCGAATACGGGCAGCGCGGCCAACACAGTTGTCTTCGATCCGACCGTTTTCGCGTCGCCACAGACGATCACATTGTCACTAGGGACGATCTCGCTGACGAACACCAGTACGGCCGAAGTGATCAGCGACGCCCCGGTAAACAATGTCACGATCAGTGGTGGGAACAATTCCGGCGTATTCTCGGTGGCTGGCGGCGTGACAGCCGCGATTTCCGACGTGCGGATCATCGACGGTTCGACGCTCGCCAATGGTGGTGCCATCGATAACTCGGGCAATCTGACTTTGACCGAGATGACCTTGACGGGCAACAGCGCGGCTAACGGGGGGGCGCTCGCCAATGAATCGGGCGGTAGCTTGATTCTCTCCGACGTCACTTTGAACAACAATTCGGCGACGACCACGGGCGGAGCCATCGATGAGGAAGCAGGCGGGAGCTTGACCGCGACCAACGTAACGATCGCGAACAACACCGCCTCGACGGGGGGTGGGATCGGCAGTACCGGAGCGGTCACACTCATCAATGTGACCGTCGCGTACAACAGCGCAACGGGCGCCCAGGCCGGCGGGGGATTGTTCGTCGGCCCGCTCGGCTTGGACACGATCTATAACACGATCGTCGCCTCCAACACGACGGCAACAGCCTCTCAGGCGAGCGACATCGTTGCCACGGGTGGAGGGAGCATGTCTTCCTTGAGCTCATTCAACCTGATCGGCAAAGGCGGGGGTGGCGGGCTCGTCAACGGCATCAACAATAATCTGGTCGGGATCACAGCGGGACTGGCTAGCGGGCTGGCCGCAAACGGCGGACCTACAGCAACCATTGCTATCTTAGCAGGTAGCGCCGCGATCGACGCCGGGAGCACCGTCATTTCTGGCCCGACCATTCCGATCACTGACCAGCGTGGCGCCCTGCGTGGCACGGCCGGTCTCGACGCGGGTGCCAACCCCGACATTGGTGCGTTCGAGGCGAGCTCGTCGTACCTGGTCACCACCACGACTCTCGGGCCCGACGTCGGCACGATCACCGCGGCAGTAGCTTGGGCCAACATCAATGTGAATGTCAACCCGGCCAATCCCGGCAACGCGCCCAACACCATCGTCTTCTCCAGCAGCACGTTCGCAACGCCACAAACAATCAGCCTGACTTCGCCATTAGATTTCACCAACGTTGCGACGCCAGAAGCCATCGACGGGTCGAGTGCGTCCGGAGTGACGATCAGCGGCAACAACCTGGTTGGAGTATTGAACGTTGCCAGCGGTGTCACCATGACCGTCACGGGAGTCACGATTTCGCAAGGCTCGGCAACTGATGGCGCGGGCATCGATAATTTCGGCAGCCTTACGGTTTCTGGCTCCACGCTCGCGCAGAACCATGCCACGAAAGGAGGCGCCATCGACAACGAGGCCGGCGGGACTCTGGTCATACTCAATTCGACCTTTGCCCACAACACGGCGACGATGGGCGGTGGCGTCTACAACTCGGCAACGGCCAAGAATGCGACGATCACCGATAGCACGTTTGCGGACAATTCAGCGACCGATGGATCGGCGATTTTCAGTGCGGGCCCTTTAACGATCGTCAACGCCACCATCGCATCCAACGTCGCCATGGCCAGCGGAGGCGGCGCCCTAGACGTCTCGGCGGGAACGGCTGCCCTCTATAACACCGTCGTCGCGTCCAACACGTTTGGTACTGGCGTGGGTGCACCTGCCAGCGACATTGCCGGCTCAGTATCCGGGTCGAGTTCGTTCAATTTAATCGGCACCGGCGGCTCCGGCGGGCTGTCAAACGGCGTGAACAATAATCAAGTGGGAGTCAGTAATCCCTTACTTGGGGCACTGGCCAGTAACGGTGGTCCCACCCAGACGATCGCCCTCCTCTCGAGCAGCCCGGCGATCGGCGGCGGCAGCTCGACAATTGGTTCGATTACCATACCGCTTACCGACCAGCGCGGATCGCTGCGCATTCCAGTAGGCACGAAGATCGACGTGGGCGCTTATGCCGCCAGCGGTGTTTACATGGTGACATCTACTGCCGACACGCTGGTCGTCGGCACGCTCAGATCGGCCGTCCTTTGGAGCGACCTGAGCCCGTCCAGCACCCCGCAGGGCAATACGATCATCTTCGACACCAACGGCGTCTTTGCCACACCGCAAACGATCACCCTCTCGCCGTCGCTGGGAAAACTCAATCTCACCAATACGGCGGCGCCGCTTTCGATTGTTGGACCCGGGGCCAATCAGTTGACGATCAGCGGCGGTGATGCAGTCGGCGTCTTCGCGATCGCCAGCAATGTAACAGTGACGATGACCGGAATGACAATCAGCGCAGGGTCGGCCGGTACAGGCGGCGGCGCTGTGAACAGTCAGGGCAACCTCACCGTCGCCAACGACGTCTTCTCCGGCAATGCTGCGGTTCTCTACGGCGGAGCCATCTACAATAATGGTGGCACGCTTTCGGTCTCGAACGCAATGTTCGCGGGCAACGCTGCGTCGTTCGGCTTGGGAGGAGCGATCGACAACGCAGGCTTGCTGATTGTCGCCAACAGCACGTTCACCGGCGGTGCCGCATGGCAAGGGGGCGCGATTGACAATAAAGCGGGCGTTCTCTCGGTTACGAATAGCACGTTCACCAATAACTCTGGTACCGAGGGGGGGGCTATATTCAATAATGCAATCGCGTCGATCTATGGAACGACGATCTCCAACGACGTGACGACGTTTAACGGCGGCGGCATCGCCAACGATCTCGCGGGTACGATGACAGTCGTCAACAGCACCATCGCCAACAACAACGCCGCGCAAAACGGCGGCGGCATAAATACGGTCGGTATTCTGACCGTGATCAACACGACCATCGCCTACAACTCTGTCAATGCCGGAGGCGCAGGGGGGTGGGATTTACTCCACGACCGGGACAGCGACTCTGGATAATACCATTGTCGCCTTGAA
This sequence comes from uncultured Isosphaeraceae bacterium, assembly GCA_963850935.1. Lineage (GTDB taxonomy): Bacteria > Planctomycetota > Planctomycetia > Isosphaerales > Isosphaeraceae > CAWFRS01. The sequence continues at coordinate 30,974 of CAWKNT010000004.1, read as the reverse complement.
TACATCGGGAACAGGCACGACTGCCACGACTAACGACATCTCGGGTACTGTCAGCTCTGCAAGCGCCTTCAACTTGATCGGGCTCGGCGGATCTGGCGGCCTCGCAAACGACACGAACGGTAATCAGGTCGGAGTCTCGACCCCTGGACTCGGAGTGCTCGCCAATAACGGCGGACCGACCCTAACGATCGCTCTGTTGGCGGGCAGCCCCGCAATCGACGCCGGAAGCAATGCCCTGGCGGTCGATGCGCAAGGGGCGGCGCTGGTATATGATCAGCGAGGACCGGGATTCCCACGAATCGTCAACTCGGTCGTTGACATCGGGGCGTTCGAGCGTTTTCTGAGCACGACGACGATCCTCACGTCATCGGCGAATCCCTCGACCTTGGGTCAAACGGTCACTTTCACCGCCACGGTATCACCCTCGGGTTCCAGTACGCAGACCCCGACCGGCACCGTGACGTTCCTCGACGGCACGTTGACGCTGCAAACGGTCCCGCTCACGGGCGGCACCGCATCGTACTCTACCGCTGCATTGCCCATCGGCATCAACACGATCACGGTGGTCTACAGTGGGGATACGACCTATGCCACCAGCACCTCGGCCGCGCTGACGCAGACGGTCAACCCCGTGACTGTGACATCAGCCAGCGTGTTGATCGGCCCCACGATCAGTGCGGTTGCGACCACGCCGCTGACGACCTCGGCTGCCACCGTGAGCGCCGCGGCCGCTCTGCCGACGACCATCGTCGTCGGACCTGTTCAGTTCGCCAAGTCAACCAAAAAGACCGCTAGTACGAAGTCTCATCCGACTGGCGGATCGTCGACGAAGTTCCACCAGTCCAAGAAAACCGTGACCATGAAGCGCACGGTCGCCGTCGTTACCAAGAGTGCAAAGATCAGCGTCAAGCACGCGAAGCCCAAGGTCAAGGTCACCGAAGCGAGAATCAGCCTCAAGAAAAAGTAAGTTACTTGTCGGCTAATCACTCTTTGTAACGATATTCTGTACGTGTATCGCGTTCCGCGCATCCTCGCGCTGGCTTGAGGCAATGGTCGAGCCATGCCGTGGTCGCGCGGATTCCCACAAAACTTAGCTTGATGTCTGGGCGAGGAATCTCTATCCTGACGCCCGCCTGATGCCGGGATAGAACGGCAATGGATTGCGACCTCGATGAGGTATCAGGGCAAATGGTGTTGCCCCTCCCGAGTCTCGATTTCTCGAACCTTAGTCGTCTCCGACGTAGGTCGGGTCTTCGCGCACCCCATCGTCTCATTTCTTCCGGCTCGTTATTGGCCATCAGTCTCCTCCGGATTTCCATCACCGCGCGCTCTTGATCCGCGTTCGCGACCCGGATGGTCGCCGCGGTGGATCGGTGGCTTGGCCGCGCGGTACGGTGCCTCGAGCCAAAGGAGTATCGCCCGATGACCGTTCGCTGGAAGCCCTTGGTGTTTCTTTCCGGTCTGTTTCTGGTCGTGGCCTTGATCGGCGTGGTTGCCATCACGCTCACGTTGGTACCACGCTCGTCGCAGAGCATTCTGAGGCGGGCTCGCATGGCCCGCGAGGCCGGGCGTTTCGAGGACGCCGAGATCTACTTCAAGCAAGCGCTTCAGCTCGACGCCAAGGACGCCGCGATTCACGAGGAATTCGCCGGTTTGTATCGCGACTGGGCGAAGCACGCGCCCGCCGACAAGAGAGCGGCGCTCGTTGAACGAGCGGATCGATCACCTGGAAAGCGCGGTCAAGTTTGATAAGGCAATCAAAGGCCCGCGACTGGAGCTCCTGCAGGATGCGCATGCGCGATGACCTCGTGCCCGAATCGATCTACTGGGCCAAGGAAGTTTTGAACGATCGAGCCGGAAAACCTCGACGCGCACTACGTGCTGGCACTCGAGGCCCTCGAAAACCGCACGCCCAACGTGCCCGATGTGCGGCGGCATCTCGAGGTCCTCGAAAAGAAGAAGGCACCGGCGATCCGCCGGCTCCTGGTCCGCGCGAAGCTCGCCGAAGCGACGCGGCGATAAGGCGGCACGCGATCAAGCGTTTGGCGCAGGCCCGTGCGATCAAGGTTGGACCTGACGTCGGATCCGGTCGACCGGATGGCCGCACTGCGGATCGTGTCGCTGGCGATCCGCGTCGAGGCCGATCCGGCTCGGCTTGGCGAGCAAGTGAGCACCATGCTCCAGCCAGTCAAGGAGCTGGGCAAAGCCAATGAGCTCGCCCCGGCGCGCGTCGCGCGGCTGCGCATCTTGCTCGAGCAGACCCAGAGAGCCTTGATCGAGCGGTCGGCCACGGCTCGCCGATGCCGCCAAGAAGGGGATCGACCGACTGGTCGAGGCGATCGAAGTCGACCTCGAGTCGATCTTCAAGCTCGCCTTCGCCGGAGAGCGACGAACCCGACCTGCAGACCTATCTGGCCTATGCCGACCATCTGAGGTTTCGTCACCAGCGCGACCGCTGCCTGGAAGTGATCGATCAGGCCCTCAAGTCACCCCAGGCATCGCGACGAACGGCGCGCACAGATCGGTGATGACGGCTGCACGTCGTCGCCGTCGAGATGGCGTTGTCGCGCGGAGGACGACACGGCGCGCTTCGACAAGGCGGTCCCCATATCCAGGCACTCTTGGATTGCCCCGAGCCAGCGCTTTCAGGGATTCGGCCATCTCTTCGCCGGATCGTCGACCTGGATCGCTCGGGCGCGGCGAGCGGGATGGCGGGCGATGCCAGCGCCGCGGCGCCCAAAGATAGCGCCGGCCTAGTTGCGGACCAGTGCCCTGCACCATCTGAAGATCGCCGCAGCCCTCACTGCCCGAGATCGCCGAAGCCCAGGCACGCTATGGCGTTGCCCTGGTGCTGGCCGGCGAGCAAAACCTGGGGCGTCAGTTTCTGCAAACCGCGCTGCGGCTCGGCAGCCTCGATCCTCAGTATCAGCTCTGGGCGGCCTGGACCATCCTCCAGGCCGGTTATCCCGAAGAGGCCGAGCCGATCGTCGAGCGCCCTGTTGCGGCAAGTCGCCGCGGGCAATGCGCCGCGCGAGCTGGAGGCGGAGCCTGTACCTCTTGAGCGGCGAGATCCACCAGGCGAGACGGACGCCCGACGACTTGAACAAGGCCGTCGCCGACTTCGAAAAGGCCCTCGCGACGGGCCAGGAGACGAGCGCGACCGTGGTCGTGCGGCTTGCCCAGATCGACGTTCAGCTCGGCCGAGTACGACCGGGCGCTCGCGCGAATCGACGCACTCAATGGCTCAAGGAAAGGGAAGCGCCGCGGCCGAGCAGCTCGCCGTCTTGACTCTCGAGCAGCAAGGCAAGAAGGCCGAGGCCAGGTCGCGGCTTGCGCGGCTCGGCCAGCGTATCCCGACGGCAGCCGATCTGGCCGGGCTCGATGCCGCCCTGCTCGACCAAGGACGGCAAGCCCGCCGAGGCCGACCGTCCTGGCCGATTCCTCGCGGCAGGACCCGACAACGCGACGCTGGTCATGATGCGTGCCCAGATCCAGGCCGAGTCGCTCAAGAACTTCGACCAGAGCCCGATCGCTGCTGCTGGCCGATCGCCGAAAAGACCGAGAACTCGGCCCCCCTGGTGCAACTCGCCGGGCTCGAGCTCGAGCAGAACCAGCTCGACGCCGCCGAGAGCGTGATCGCCAAGATCCGCATCCCGCTGGAAGGAAGCCGCCACCAGCGACGTGCTCGAGGCCCAGCTCGCGCTCAAGCGAGGCCAGACCGCCGAGGCCATCGAACACTTCGACGCGGCGCTCGAAGAAAGACCCCGAAAACAAGATCGTCCAGTACTGGAAAGCCCAGCTCGACGGACAGAACGGGGCGGTCGCGGAAGCCACCAAGTCGCTCGAGGCGATCGTCAAGAACAAGCCGATCAAGGAAGTCGACCCGGGCACGACGCTGATGTCGGCGGCCCAGTCGGCCCTGGCCAGTCTCTCGCTGCGCACCGGCGCGCTCGACGACGCGATCCGCCGGTTCGAGGAGCTGAAACGCAGCAACGAGAACGGCACGCTCACCAAGGCGGACCGCTGGCAGTTGATCACCGCGTATGTCGACGCGGGGCCAATGGCCGTCTGCCAAGCGCGAAATCGCCGCGCTCTTGAACGACCCCAAGAACCCGCCGACCGACGACGAGCGTGTCCGCGGCGCCAACTTCTACCGCCAGCAAGGCGACGATGCCTGCCGCCGTGGCCCAGCTCGATTACGTGCTTCAGGTCAATCCGACCAACCCAGCGGCCGTCGTCACCCGCTCGTACATCCTGCTCAAGGCCAAACAGCACGACCAGGCCAGCGCGATCCTGCGCAAGGCGATCGAGCTCGTGACGCAGAAAAAGGAAAAGCAGCCGGCGGTCTTCTATCTTGATGCTGGCGGCCGTCGAGAACGAGCAGGCCCCCGACCGCGACGGCGTTCAAGCGGGCCATCGCGATTCTCGATCAAGGCCTCGAGTCGTTGCCCGACGCGCTCGAGCTGGTGCAGGCCAAGTACTACGGCGCTCAAGGCGGCCGGCCAGATCCCAAGCGGCGCGATCGAGTTCGTCGAGGCCAAGGCCAAGGCATTCCCCAAGGGCAGTTCCGCCGCGAGCTCGTCAAGGTGTACCGCGAGCGAGAAGCTCTATGATCAGGCGGACCGAGCTTGCTCCGCGAGCTGCTCGAGGAGTCGCCCGACGACACCAACCTGGCGGCCGCCCTGATCCAGGTTGTCTCGCTCGAGGCGGCCGAGGCCGGCGCGACGCAACCAGCCCGACCGGCAGCGCGAGCTCAACGATCAGGCCGCGTCGATGATCCGCGAATACCGGGCACGCTATCCCAACAGCCTCGGTCTTCCTTCAGGCCGAGTGCGACCTGGTCGCTCGCCGCGGCGATTTCACGCGGGCCATCGAGCTGACGCGTGAAATCGACAAGCTTCGAAGACTTCGCCGATGGGCGCACTTTTGCGAGCTCGGTTCTACGCGGCCCTGGGCAAGACGCGCGATCTGGCCCAGGCCTACAAGAAGCCCTCGACCGCAACCCTCGCCAGCTCGACTTGCGCGTGCTCCTGGGCCAGACCAAGCTCAAGCTGGGGAAGCCGACGAGGCGCTCCGCCAGGCAACCTGGTGCTCGACGTCGAAAGAACCGGCCCGACGCCCTGCTTGCTTCAGGCCCGCGCTCTCGCCGAGTCCGGAACGACGCCGACCGAGAAAGACCAGCAACAGCAGGCGGCGATCGCCCGGCTGGAAGCGGTCACCAAGGCGAATCCACGCTTTGAAGAAGCGTTCCACACGCTCGCCGAGATCCACCTGAAGCGAGACAACCGCGCCGCCGCCGTCGCCGTCTTGAAGGAAGACCTCAAGGCCAATCCCACTGACGCCGCCGCGGCGGCGCGCTGATCGAGATCCTTGCGCTCAAGCGTCCGGCAGACAAAGCCGGCAAGCGCAGTCGGACCTGGAAGAAGCCAAGCGCTCGCCGCACGAAATCGCCGGCCGCGACTCAAGCAGGGCCCGATGATCCTGGCCGTCGCGCTCGGCTTTCACAAGGCTCGCCAGCTCGAGCTGGCGCTTCCTTATGCCGAGACCGCCGCGACCAAGCTCAACACGCCGGCGGCCCACCTCAACCTGGGCGACCTGCTGCTCACGCTCGCCGAGAGCCAGTCAGACCCCAGAACGGGCGAGCCTCGCTCGAGCGTGCGGTCGCCGAATATGACCTGGTGCTGAAGAACTCAGCCCAACTCGATCGAGGCCATCAACAACAAAGCCTGGATCCTTCACTCGTACCTGGATCAGATCACGGCAGGCGCTCGAGCTGGTTCTCGGCCTTGCAAAAACGTGTGAATGCCGCCGCCCTGCCCGGCGAATTCTATGACACGCTGGGCTCGATCCAGGAGTCCATCGGCAAGACTCGCGACGCCGAGCAGTCCTATCTCGACGGCTTGAAGAAAGCGCCGGAGCATCCGGTACTCAACTTCCACTTCGGCAAGATGATCGCCACCGACCGCAGCCGCGCGGGCAGAGCCCGCACGCACCTGAAGAAGGCGCTCGATGCCAGACCGGCTCAGCCCACCGATGACGCAGGAGGCCACCAGGCTGGTCCAGCTCATCGACAGCAGGCAATCGCGTTCGATGAGCCGCTGCCGGCTAGGCAGACCCGCCCGCAGTCTCAGTCGCGCTGGCGGGTGTGGTCGTGATCGATTCCGTTGAGCTCGGCCGTCGAATAACGGCCGAAATTCTCCTGGGAATAGGCCGCTTCTTCTGGATTCTCGCGAAGGTCGCGTTTCCACTCCCTGCGCGGCGCTGGCTCCCCTCGCGCTTGATCTCTCGCTTCAGCTGGCGAAGCTCGCGTTTGGTCGGTTCCATGGTTCAGGCATCCTGGTCCCTTGGTTTACCGGAGATGACGATCGAGCCAGCCAACAAGATCCGGAGCATAGCGGGCAGGTTCGGGGTCGAATTCGAGAGTATGGTGGCCCTCGGGATATTCGATCACCTCGCCGCTCGGTTGACGCCAGCCTTTCAAAGTAGGCCAGCGTTTGTGCATTGTCAACAATTCGATCCTGGCCCGCCAGCATCAGCAACGCCGGCTGATGGATGCGGCCCGGTGCACGCGCGACCAGCCGATCGATGATGAAGCTGGCGGCCAGCAAGCCCGCCGTGCCCTCGCGGAGACTATAAGGATCCGCCGGCGATGAACGCCTGGCCCTCCGGATTGGCGGTGAAGAGCGCAGGGTCGGAGAGCGGGATCGGAAAGCGCTTTCTCCGATTCGTGAGAAACGCCCAGGCGATCTGCAGTCGCTCGGCACGCGTGACACCCCAACCCTCGGATGAAGGCCAGGACAGATCAAGACAATAGCATCAACGAGCTCGGGATGCCGGGCGGCCGCGATCATCGCCAGCTTTCCTCCCCAACTGATGCCGGCCAGCGCGATCGGCAGCCCGGGATCCTCGCTGCGCACTGCTCGCAGCCATTCGGCCAGGTCGAGATTGAGCCGCCGCGCGGAGCGGGCATGCCCCCGATCGAGCGCGTTGGCCCCCGAGCCGCGGCGATCGGGAAAAGAGACTGTGTAACCCGCCGCGGCCAGCGACCGCCCCAGCCCGTGATACCAGCCCCCGTGGCTTTGAACCCCGTGCAAGACCACGACCTGTCCGCGCGTCTGACCCTCGGCTGGCCAAATTCGCACGTGAAGCGGATAACCGTCCGACGCGACGAATGAACGGACCATCGGATCCCGATTCAGTCATAGCGGACCTCTCGGCTCGACAAAGTGTCATCGCCTCGAGTGCGGCCGGGTCGACCTCGACCCCAAGCCCAGGGCCGCTTATTGGTCGAGCACGGCCTCCATAGCCGAAGGTGAAATCCTGACGTCGTCAAATTGGCGGCCAGAATGTGCCGGTCGTACGAGCCCTCGACATATCGAAGACCGTCGACGCGGCTGGCGACGTGCCGTCCCGCGGCCGAAAGCAGCGCACGTTTCGCCGGGATGACATCCGAGCTGCACCCCCAGCCCCGACCGCTGCGCCAGGCCGATGATCCGCAGTGAGGGGATATGCCGCCGCACTTCGACAGCCGGACGTTCAAAAGATCGGCCGTCCGCAGTTCGCACGGCCGCCACGGCATCCGGGAAGCCGCACAGTGACTCGTCGAGCATGACTGGCACGCCCAGTCGCGGGCGCAGCTCGGCCAGTGCGATGACCTCGGCGTGTGGAACGGGCTGTTCGAGCGCCGTCGGATCGAATCGCAAGAGCGGCTGCGACGCGGTCAACCAGCTCTGCAACGGGCCACGCCTCATTGGCGTCGAGCCGGATGTCCATGCGCCGTCCCAGGAACCTCCGCATCTTCTCCAGTCGCCGGGCGTCATCCTGTCCCCGCGAGCCGACTTTGATTTTCACCTGATGGAAGCCATAGATCCGAATCTTCAAGGCCGAGATTCGCTCGCGCGCGAGGACTCGGCGGTGATCGCCGCGCTATAGCGAACCCGCCGGGGCCGTGCAAGTCGCTTGCAGTCCGTCGACCCTTGCCAGCTCGACGGCAGCACCGACCGATTCGCCGAAGCGTTGGCCGTAGGCGTCCAGGATCGCCATTTCGAGAGCGCACCGAGCGGCGTTGCCCGCCATCCCTCGCGGGTCGGACTCGATCTCGGGCAGAGTCAGTCCTTCCACCCGCTCGACCACCTGCGCAAAACTGGACGGCCGACCCATGATCATCGACCAATCGTGTGCTTCGAGAGCTGCGAAGGCCGTTTCCAGGGTCTCACCGGTGACGTACGGACGTGGCACCCCTTCGCCGTAGCCGACGATTCCGTCGGACAGCCTGACCCGTACAACGAGGTTTTCGCTTACCGACCTTTCGAACGAAGCATGCTTGATCACTTTTTTGAGTGGGACTGCGACCTTGAAGAGATCGAGGCTCGAGATGCTCATTCCGTGAATTCCGCCGCCGTGGGTTGCCAGTTGATGAGGGGAAACGTCTCTCGAAACACAATCAGAGCGGCGAGCGCACTCTAACTAGCTAGCACGGATACAAGTTTACATCGAGTTACGTCAAAACACGAGTGGCACAATCTGGTACTAGCGTCGTTGCTCGACGCCCACTTCGCGACGGCAGTACCGTCGGCGATCGCCGCGGTGAGCAGCATTTGCTGACTGTGAGCGGATTCTCCGGTCATGAGACAAACTGGCACTCGGTGACAGCTTTGCACCGTGGCTCCTCACGGCCCTACTCACGGTTCTCAGCCCGGAGCTCAGCCTGGCCGGCACGCCCTCGAAGGGCAACCAGAGAAATGGAACGGTTGAAGCAGTCGTAGCGGTTTTGCTGCGACTAAATGGCAGTAGATGGCAGTAGATGGCAGTTTTTGGGACGGGCTCCCAGCCGCCTCGCCCCGCGCTACACGATCGACAACGAATTCTTTCGATGGCTGGCGAAGCCAAGTTCACTCTCCGCTGCGTGCGAGTCGACCCGGGTGTCGGCGCCCCATTGCGCATGAATCGGCCGGAAATTACTTCCCGACTTTAATATCGACCGAGTATACGCTAGTAGCCCTGGTTCCCACGCTCCTGCGTGGGAATGCCGTTCTTGCCGCTCTGCGGCTCGATTGGGAGCAGAGACCGGGACGTTCCCTGGACCTATTCCAAAATCGGGCTCTTAGATCGGCTGTCGCAACATTGCATAAACGATGATTCTGCGCACGCCCCGGCACAAAAGATTTGATACGTTAAGCCGCCGGTAGCAATGCGAATCTATCATCGGTTGTGCGCGCACCTCAACACATATCGAGAGTGTTGCCGCGCTTCGCCAATTGTCAAATTGAGTAGCCTGCGGATTTGGCGTAAATCTTGAGCCTGATGGCGGCAGAAAAATCTTTCCAAAAATGAGTTCGGGCGACGAGTCGCGCCCTGGAGTCGCGTCGATGCGAAAATCGGCGACCTCGCCCAGCCGGGTTGCGTAAGCGCGGCGCCCGAAAGGGTGCGCTGACATAGCAAGCATCATAAAACTCGGAAACTCCATACGGCCTATACAACCGGCCGCTTGTCGGCGCCGAACCGGAACGACCGTCGGTTGCGATTTTCAGCCTAAGTTGTACCCGGGGCGATCAGCGATGAGGATGAATTGGCGAGTCCGGCCACCCTTCGGCGGGTGTACCTCTGGTTGCGGCGACCAGGACGCGGGTGCAATTCCCGCCGCCTCCATTTTTTGTGTTGTAACTGGTTATATTGTAATGACTTGCGTACACAGTGGACGCGGGTAAGTAACCCGCCGCCTCGAGAATCTCAACCTGCCAAATGTTGATCGTAAGCGTCTCGCTATGAATAATTTGAGTCGTTGTTTTCAGAACGGCGCTGATCTGATTCTCGTCCCAATTCTCGGGAATCGCCACCGAACTCCCGGCCAAAATCCGACGAAGGCCGATTTTTGATGCCGAGAAGCCGAAGATTGTTTGGTTTCGTCCGACTAGCCCGGCGAGAGTGTAGTCCGACAAGGACCTATCTTCCGCCAGCCCGGAGTCGTACTGCCGAGGAGCCTGCATTCCCGGACGCACATCGGCAACCCGGCCCGAGTTCGGTATGGCGTCCACGGAACTCCAGCATTGAGCGATGAAGCGCTCGCGTCGGCCGCTGCTCTCTCGCTCATCCTCGCCAAACCCAGGAGGTTGGGAAGACCAAGTCGATGGCGGGTTCGCTCGCCAGGACCTCAGTTCCCGGTTCGGGTTGAAAAGAACAGGGTTGAAAAAGACAGGTTGAAAAGGACACGCAGGTTGAAAAGGACAGGTTGAAAAGGACACGCATCGCAGTCCTGGTTGGGTTGAAAAGGACACGGGTTGAAAAGGACACGCATCGCAGTCCTGGTTGAAAAGGACACGCATCGCAGTCCTAGATCGATCCGAGTTTTTGCGGGCACGAAAGGCGCCTCGAGCGCATATGCCCGGCCCGACTCTCTCTGCGAGGCGAACTCGAAAACTGAGTCTGACGGTACGCGGACAAGGCGAACTGGTCCATCACCCGTAATTCCGAACCAACTCTCTACAAGCGGGTTACGTGTCATACCGGAGCGGCTCGCGGTGAAACGGCAGCGTTGCGATGCATGTCCTTGCCGCCTGTCCTTGCCGCCTGACGGTGTTGCCACTGGACAGGCCGAAGGCCTTGCGTTCTCCGGATGCGATCAACGCCGCGACGCCTTGCCGGCGAACGACTTCGCCGGGCCGGCCGGCAGTTTCTGGATCCCGCCGACTGGCGCGCCGGTGCGGCCATCGAAGACCTCGACCAGCGTGGCGTGCCGGCCTCGGGATGTCGCGACGATATCGGGCACGCCATCGTTGTTCACGTCGCGGGCGGAGAGCGAGAGCCCGCGGTGGAATACGCGGTCGAAGGCGATGAGCGTCCGGAGGACGCGGCCGGTGGTGCTGTCGACGACCTCAATCCGGGACCGCCGGCCCGAGGCCCGGCCGGCGATGATCTCCGCGTTGCCGTCGCCGATCAGGTCCGCCGCGGCCAGGGCGACGCCGCCGCTGTATCTGCGGCCGAACGCGAAGAAGCTGCGCACGATCGCGCCGGTCCGCCCGTTGATCACCTTCACTCGCCCGCGTCGCCCCTTCTTCGGGGCCACGAAGACGTCGGCCCCGCCGTCGGCGGCGACCTCGCCGACCGCCACATTGAAGCCCGCGCGGGCGGTCTTGCCGTACGGTTGGACGGTGAACGCCCGCGTGCCGTCCGGATTGACCGCCTCAAGCTTCGAACCGGACACGACGAGGTGGCCCACGTCGACGGTCAGCGCAGCCGACGTGCTGCCGCTATGGGTGGCGTCGCCCTGGTAGACCGCGGTGATGGTGTGATGGCCGGCGGGCAGTTGCACCTGGAGCGACGCGATACCGCCGCTCTCGGCGACGGTCCCCAATACCGTCGCGCCGTCCATGAACGTGACCACGCCCGGACCGATGGGATCGCCCGGCACCTCGGAGGTGACGTTCGCGGTCAGGGTGACCGGTTCCCCGGCGAACGCCGAGGTCGGGCCCGCGAGCACCACGGCCGAGGGCGTGGCGGACGCGGCGGCGGGGCGGGGTGGCGGTGAAGTCGAGCGGTGATCGTGAAGTCAGCAGTGCTATAAGTCGTGCCCGATGCGTTCCGGACGCCGATCTTTCCAGTGGGGCCGGGGTTAGTAGGGGTGTTCCCATTCGGCAGCGTGGCGTTCGACTTGGTGTTAGGCACGATGACCTTGACCGCCACATCGGTGCCATCGATCCAGCTCCCGCCGCTCAAGGCGTCGCCGTTCCCATTGCTGCCGTTGCCCGTCAGTTGGAAGGCGTTGGGGAAGCCGGTGACTGTTGGGTTGTAGGCGACGGTCCACGTGCCATTGACCGCGGCCGGCTTGCCCGTAGTCAGATCGATCACGCCGCTGATCGTTACGGTGTCCCCGTCGCTGAGCCCGTTGGCAGACGTCCCAGCAGGCAAATTGATAATGATCGGGCTGCCGCTGGTATTGGTGATGCTGGAGATCGAACTGCCGACGATGGTGCCGGGGTATCCGTTGAAGCTAACCCCGAAAACCCCCGTGAGGCCTTTGCCGTTGATGGTGATGACGGCCCCCGGGAGCCGCTCCCGTGGGGCCGGTGATATTGGTGGGCACGGTGGTGCCGTTGAAGATCGAGAAGGTGAACGGGTGCGTGGCGTTGTCGGTCGGAGGCGTCCAGTTCGTAGGAGTCTGTGAAAGTGACGGAACTTGGGGTCAAGGTCCAGGTGCCGCCGGAAAGGGCATGGCGTCAAAGGTGCTGCCATCAGGTCGAAGGAGGTTGGCGTGACGTTCTTGACGATCCACGACTTGTTGATATTCGCCGTGCCGGTCACACCGCTGATCGTTACGAGCTGCCCGTCGGCGAGACTCACCCCGGGGGCGAGATTCACCGTATTCGCGGTCGTGATCGTGATCGTCCCAGGGGCGGTCGTGGAGTTCGTAATGCCGGTGATCGCTGCACTCACTTGAGGAAGCGCAGTGATGTTAACCACCGTGACGGTGACTCCCGCGGGCAGGCCAATGTCGCTGGTGATAAAGGCTCCGGGAGCGTCCGTCGTCGGGTTCGGAAGCCGTCAACCTCGCGACGGCCGACTGATCCAGCCCGGCGATCGTGGTAAGGCCGGCAGCCAAGTTGTCTATTGCGGTCTGAGTGGTCGTATCGATGTACCCCTGGCTCTGCTGGGTGCCCCATTGGGCGAATGGACTAAAGCCTTCGGGATTTGGCAGTACGTTCGGGCCATTAAAGGGTGCCGCGGGTGGAGGTGATGCCGTGTAGGCATTGCCCCCGACGGCAATCTCCAGACTGCTTGACGCGGCCTGGGCGTTGGCGACGTCGTCATCGAACGAGAAACCGTACGAGGAATTGTTCAGCACGCGGTGGACGAACCACACATAAGGATCGAGGTTCTGAATTCCGAAGGTGATGGCGGCTCCCGTTGAGCGTGGCATTGGGGGTTGGCGTGGCCGGGTTCGGATACCACTGGGATTGATCCGGAACGGCGTTGAAGTCGTACACGCCGCGCAGCAGCGATTTGAGCTCGTTGCGCAGCTGATTGGCGGTTCGGAAGTCCGGCAGCGTGGTCTGGCGGCTGGGATCATTGTTTTGTACGAAGGTACCGGTGTTCCCACCCATGATGTACGACAGCAGCAACGCGGACCGACTCGCTAGCTTGGTGGGGTCCTTCAGAAGGCTGAAGGTTTGCATCACGTCGTAGACCGTCTGGGCAAACTGCAAGTTATTGGCGGGCGTCCAGGTGCCACCACTCAGAGTCATGTCGCCGTTGCCCGTGGGTCCGCCCTTGCCCGCGACGGCGCCCGTGAGACCCGCGAGGTCGAAGCTGGTGGCGGTTATGTTGATAACCGTCCAGGTGCCGTTGATGTTCTGCGAGCCGCCGGTGACGCCGTTAATCGTAATCTGCTCGCCGGGAGTCAGTCCGACCGTGCTCCCCGTAGTTATTGTGATCGCCTTGCCGCTGGGGTTGCTGATCCCAGTAATCGCGGTGCTCGGCACGTTGAAGTTGAGCGAGTATGGGATCGTGCCCGCGCTGGTAGACCAGACGCCGGTGCCCCCCATGAACGTCTCGGTGCCCGTCGGACTGGTGCCCTGTAGCTGGAAGGTGTTGTTGGTGGTGTTGACGTTGACGACGATGTACTGACCGTTGATGGCCGCCGGAAGCTTGGTCGTCTGATCGATCACGCCGCTGATCGTGACCTGCGTTTGGCCGCTAACGAGTCCGGAGACATTCCCGCTGCTAATGGTGTACATCTGGCCGGCGCTACTATCGATGCCGGTAATCGAAGTGGGGTTCGCGGCCGGCGCGTTGCTCGACCGTACGACATACTGGGGGGGAGCGAACGTGAACGTGTCGGTCGTGGCGGTTTTGACTGCCACGGGGAGGCTCAGCTCCACGGTTCTTTTCAACGGATCGAAACTCACGATGGTGTAATTCAGACTGGGGTCGTAGCCGGGCGTGTTGGGGGTGCCGGCGGGGGAGCCGGTCGTGTTCGCGTTGAGAGTCCCGGCTGTCGCGGCGGTAACGACGTCGCCGACCCTCAACTGGTTCATGTCGAAGCTTGAGGGGATGTTCGTCAGGGTGAGCGCGTTGAGATCCGTTGAACCGATCGTATAAATATTCGTGTAGGTTGTGGTGGTGGCCTGGAACGTTCCGCTGGGCGCGGCGTTAGGTCCCGAAGCCAATTGGGTGACATAGTAGTCGGCCCAGGCGTACCAGTTGTTGATCAGCGTCTGGAGAACATAGGAATCGGGTGCTCCAACGAAGGTGTAGGGCCCCGAGGACGCAGTTCCTCCAATGCTCTGGGTCAGCGTGATTTTCGTGAAGTCCGCGGAAATGCTACCAGGGGTCGCGGCGATGTATGTGCCTGCGGGAATCTGACTGCCCGTGACCATCATTCCGGGGCGCAGGTACATCCCCACGTTCGGGTCGATGGTCATTAGATTACTGTTCGCGGGGATGCTTCCCGGCGTCGTCGTAGGCTGGCCGGCGGGGGTGGTCGTCGAGGTGTATTGAGAACCAACGAATGCAAAGCTCCCCCCCACACCCGTCATAGCCCGGCGACCCGCTGGCGGTGGCCGCGGCACTCATGGTGATCGTGTAGGTCCCCATCCCTGACCCATCAGGCGCGATACTGGAGATGGTGGTCCCGGTCGGGAAGAGTTGCTGGCCGGCGTGTGTTGTTGGCAGGACTCCATAACATTCCAGCCACCATTTGGACGGCTTGCGTCGCAAGAACGCCCGTGATGGTAGTCTGACCCATGGTCGCAAGGCCGGTGCTAGTGGTGTCGATATTGTAGACGGTGCCGCCGCTCACCAGGTTGAACTTGGTCGAATCGAACGGCGATGGCGAATTCACGTTCGGCGACAGGGCCGTGGCGTCAGATCCAGCGGCCAGCTTCTGCACGTCGATACCGGTAGTCTGAACCGCCGCACAGGTGCCGCCGCTGGAAGCATTGCTGCCGTTCCCGCAAGCTGCCCACCAACGCGAAACTGTTGCCGGGGTGGAAGACGTTGCTGATGACCCAGGTGCCGTTGATGTCGGTCTGCCCGGTCACGCCGCTGATCGTGACGGCCGCGCCGTTCGCCAGCCCCGCGGTGCCGCCCGGGCGTGATAATGGTGACCGGGACTGTTGTCAGCAAGGGTATTGTTGATCTGCTGTGATCGCTGCCGCCCGCGGTCGTGTTGTTGTCGGGCGGCAGGTAGAACTGGTCCCAGCCGAGGCCGTTAAAATATGTGCCGAGGCCGTTGACACCATTGGGATCGGTACTGACGGTGGTGTTGTTCGTGGTGAAGTTCGCGACAGACTGTTGCATATCCGTGGTGCTCTGGTCTGCCCCGGTCCAGGCATATTGGCCCGACCCAGGCGTCGCTGGGGTGCTGGGGACCAGAGTCGCTTCCATGGACGCCGGCAGCCCCAGGGTGTCCACGTACGATACGTCGTAATTGTCGATGAGCATGGATCTGACTTGGCGGCATGTCCGGAGCGATGACCGGCTGCAGCGGGTCGCGGAACGTCGTTTCCGTGATGACTGCCGGGAGATTGTCCGGAAAAACGTGCGGTTTCCCCGCGGTCACCTCGTGGTACCACATGACCACGCCGTTGGGATTGGCATAACCCGTGTTCGGGTCTGTAAAATCGGCACCGTAGAGCGGCATCGGGTTGCTGGCAGTGGGATAGACGATATACGACAATCCCGGCCCGAGCCCCGCGAGCGCGTTCGGGGTTGCGGACGGGTTGTACGACCACTCGGCATTGGCTTGCAAGGGATACCCAGGGTCGAACGCACTCGTGAGCGGGACCGGCCCGTTGTCAACCATAAATTGTCGGCCGCCGTCCCAGAAGGCGATCGGAACCTGCACGGTTACCTGGTGCCCGGGTTGCAGGCCCAATTCGTACTGCCCGTTTATGAACTCGCCGATGTAGCCCCGGTAGGTATCGTTCATCGGATCCTGGGGATCGTACAGGGCCTTTACGCCGTTTTGCGTTACCTGACTGGTGAACGCCTGGATAGTCGCGCCTGTCCCGACGGCGGAGTTGCCAATAGGAGTGATGGAGGCGACCGTCACCTGGTCACTCGGCTGATATCCGGACCCTGCGGTGAAGGACTGGACGCCGTAAATGTTGCCGTTGCCGGCGAGGACGGCGGTAGCGGCGACCGGGTCTGGACCAGTGCCGATGGCTGAAAGTTACATTGAAGGTGCCCGTATAACCGGTCCCACCACTGGCCGTCACGCGGACCACCTGCCCCGCGGTGTTATCCGCGGTCGAATTGGACCCATAGAGGATCGGAAATATCACGTCACTGCTGTTATTCATGATCGTAATGAGCTTGGCCGCCGGCAGGTTCGGATTCGGATTGTTCGGATCTTGGGGGAAGCTGTAGACCACCGAGCCCAGGCCTTGCGATTGCATGGTTCCCATGGGGAGGCCAGTAGTCGGATTGGTCGGGAACGTCGGAACGAACGCCGATAGCAGGCAGAGGTCTTCTAGCTGCATCAGCTCGGGTGTAGACCGAGCCCGGCGCCTGCCGCGACGCGCACCGGCATTGCCGCGGAGGAGCAAGTGATACTTGAGCGAGAATAGCCTGTTGGAGAACAACATCGCAGATACCCCTCAGCCCGGATTTCCCAGATGAGCGTTGACCTTGTTGTCCGGGACCTCGTCCGGCTCTCCTGAACACGCATTGGACACCAACCGCATTCCTGGGTCCAACAAAAGACGGCGAGATTGGCGCGGTCGGCAAGCCGGAGGCCCGTCCGGATGCCTCGACGGCCCCCTATGACTCGTCCTTCGGCCAGTCTCCCTCGCCTCACGGCAGACCATCCCCGCCCTCCTCGGCTCGACGCCCCCTCTTCCCGGACCGTCACGTCGGCGAAGAGGCAGCTCAAGCCCTGCAGGGGATCGGCCCCGCCGCCGTCCCGGCTCTCATCGCGGCCCTTCAGGATAACCATCTCATGGATGGGCGCGAACAGGGAGTTCGGTAGGTGAGCCGCTTGCGTGTAGTGCAAGCGGCTGCGCGAAAGATGCCTCCCGGTATCCCTTTTCGCACGGCCTGGCGTAGAATCAACCGTGCATTCGCCACTTGGATCGGGACGAATCGCGAAGGGACCAATCCGCAAACCGCAAGTTCGGCGTTAGCGCCCGGTGTCTGGAGTCGGCATGCATCAGCACAAATGTTCGTTGTGCGGAACGATGTGGCAGCATGGGGAGGAATGGGACAGAGACATGCTGGCTCATGAATGCCGAGTCTGTGGCTGCCACCAATTTCGCGTCTTCAAGGCAGACGGCGGGCAGACCGCCGCTTTGCCGGAGCAAACCCACGATAAATTGGTGGCGGCCTTCGCTAGTGCCGACCCGTTTGTCCGGTCAACAACGCTGTTTGCCTTGAACGTCGGCGATCAGGCAGTGCGCGGCGTTCTGCCCAACCTGGCAACGATGGCCACGGCTGACCCGGAAACCATGGTGCGGTTGGCGGCCGTTGAAACCTTGCGTCGCTTTGGGGCCGATGCCGTTGCGGCGATACCAGCCCTCTCCCAAGCACTCGCCGACCGGCATCCCGAGGTTCGACGTGCAGCCGCGCTCACTTTGGGCGATCTTGGCACTGCGGCGCAGGGCGCCTGACTGCGCTGACGGGCCGTCTGAGCGACAACCATCCGCGAGTTCGAACTGTCGTCGCCGCGGCTTTGGCAAAGATTCGATTCGTATCGCCGCGGTAGACCACGGTGATCTTGTGCTTGCCCGGCATCGCCCAAGTTTCGGTGATCGTAGCATCGCCGATGTTGTCCAGGGCCACCGTACCCCAGCACCGTCGATCCATCGTCACCTTCGTCGAGGTCGGATCTTGGTGACCGTCTGCGCGAAAACCGCGGACGTGCTGGCGTGCGAGACTGCTGCTCCCGGAGTAGCTGACCGTGATGGAATTTCTGCCCACGCCGAGGGCGAACGCCGTGGTCGTGTATTTGGCCTTGCCCCGTTTCAAGTGGACAGTGTGCAGGACCCTCGTGCCATCGAGGAACGTGACCGTTCCAGTGGGCTTGCCGGACCCGTTCACGACCGGTGTGATGGTGGCAGTGAAGGTCACCTTATGTCCATATACCGAAGGATTGGTTCTCGAAGTCACGGTGCTAGTGGTTGCGCCCACGTTCCAGGTGAAGTCCTGCCTGGCGCTCGCCCCCTGGCCGTCGCCAGCAGTGACCGAGACGGCATAGGCGCCGGGCGCCGCGGAAATCTTGCCACTGATCAGGCCCGAACGGGTGTTGATCGACAGGCCCGATGGCAGGCCGGCGGCCGAATAGATCCAGGCGTCGCCGCTGGGCAAGCCGCTGGCCTGAATCTGCAGCGATGCCGATTTGCCAACCGCGCCGTTGTTCGTCCCTGGATTAGTCACCGACAGTGTGGACACGTTCCAGGTGAAGCTCTGGCTGGCGCTGGCGCCCTGGCCGTCGCTGGCCGTGACCGAGACCGAGTAAGTATTCGCCGAGCCAGTGATCGTGCCGCCGATCTGGCCCGAGCTGGTGTTGATCGACAGGCCCGACGGCAAGCCGGTGGCCGCGTAGGTCCACGTATCGCCGCTGGGCAGACCGCCGGACTGAATCTGCAGCGCTACGCTGTCGCCAACCGCACCGTTGTGCGTCCCTGGATTAGTCACCGACAGGGTGGACACGTTCCAGGTGAAGCTCTGGCTGGCGCTGGCGCCCTGGCCGTCGCTGGCCGTGACCGAGACCGAGTAGGCATTCGCCGAGCCAGTGATCGTGCCGCCGATCTGGCCCGAGCTGGTGTTGATCGACAGGCCCGACGGCAAGCCGGTGGCCGCATAGATCCACGTGTCGCCGCTGGGCAAACCGCCGGCCTGAATCTGCAGCGATGACGCTTCGCCAACCGCGCCGTTGTGCGTCCCTGGATTAGTCACCGACAGGGTGGACACGTTCCAGGTGAAGCTCTGGCTGGCGCTGGCGCCCTGGCCGTCGCTGGCCGTGACCGAGACCGAGTAAGTATTCGCCGAGCCAGTGATCGTACCGCCGATCTGGCCCGAGCTGGTGTTGATGGACAGGCCCGACGGCAAGCCGGTGGCAGCGTAGGTCCACGTATCGCCGCTGGGCAGACCGCCGGACTGAATCGGCAGCGCTACGCTGTCGCCAACCGCACCGTTGTGCGTCCCTGGATTAGTCACCGACAGGGTGGACACGTTCCAGGTGAAGCTCTGGCTGGCGCTGGCGCCCTGGCCGTCGCTGGCCGTGACCGAGACCGAGTAGGCATTCGCCGAGCCAGTGATCGTGCCGCCGATCTCGCCCGAGCTGGTGTTGATGGAGAGGCCCGACGGCAAGCCGGTGGCCGCGTAGGTCCACGTATCGCCGCTGGGCAGACCGCCGGACTGAATCTGCAGCGCTACGCTGTCGCCAACCGCACCGTTGTGCGTCCCTGGATTAGTCACCGACAGGGTGGACACGTTCCAGGTGAAGCTCTGGCTGGCGCTGGCGCCCTGGCCGTCGCTGGCCGTGACCGAGACCGAGTAGGCATTCGCCGAGCCAGTGATCGTGCCGCCGATCTGGCCCGAGCTGGTGTTGATGGAGAGGCCCGACGGCAAGCCGGTGGCAGCGTAGGTCCACGAATCGCCGCTGGGCAGACCGCCGGACTGAATCTGCAGCGCTACGCTGTCGCCAACCGCGCCGTTGTGCGTCCCTGGATTAGTCACCGACAGGGTGGACACGTTCCAGGTGAAGCTCTGGCTGGCGCTGGCGCCCTGGCCGTCGCTGGCCGTGACCGAGACCGAGTAGGCATTCGCCGAGCCAGTGATCGTGCCGCCGATCTCGCCCGAGCTGGTGTTGATGGACAGGCCCGACGGCAAGCCGGTGGCAGCGTAGGTCCACGAATCGCCGCTGGGCAGACCGCCGGACTGAATCTGCAGCGCTACGCTGTCGCCAACCGCGCCGTTGTGCGTCCCTGGATTAGTCACCGACAGGGTGGACACGTTCCAGGTGAAGCTCTGGCTGGCGCTGGCGCCCTGGCCGTCGCTGGCCGTGACCGAGACCGAGTAGGCATTCGCCGAGCCAGTGATCGTGCCGCCGATCTGGCCCGAGCTGGTGTTGATGGAGAGGCCCGATGGCAAGCCGGTGGCAGCGTAGGTCCACGAATCGCCGCTGGGCAGACCGCCGGACTGAATCTGCAGCGCCACGCTGTCGCCAACCGCGCCGTTGTGCGTCCCTGGATTAGTCACCGACAGGGTGGACACGTTCCAGGTGAAGCTCTGGCTGGCGCCGGCGCCCTGGCCGTCGCTGGCCGTGACCGAGACCGAGTAGGCATTCGCCGAGCCAGTGATCGTGCCGCCGATCTGGCCCGAGCTGGTGTTGATCGACAGGCCCGACGGCAAGCCGGTGGCCGAATAGATCCAAGTGTCGCCGCTGGGCAGACCGCCGGACTGAATCGGCAGCGCTACGCTGTCGCCAACCGCGCCGTTGTGCGTCCCTGGATTAGTCACCGACAGGGTGGACACGTTCCAGGTGAAGCTCTGGCTGGCGCTGGCGCCCTGGCCGTCGCTGGCCGTGACCGAGACCGAGTAGGCATTCGCCGAGCCAGTGATCGTGCCGCCGAATCTCGCCCGAGCTGGTGTTGATGGAGAGGCCCGACGGCAAGCCGGTGGCAGCGTAGGTCCACGAATCGCCGCTGGGCAGACCGCTGGCCTGAATCTGCAGCGCTACGCTGTCGCCAACCGCGCCGTTGTTCGTCCCTGGATTAGTCACCGACAAGGTGGACACGTTCCAGGTGAAGTTCTGACTGACGCTGCCGACCTGGCTGACGCTGGCGGTGACTGTGACCGAATACGGGCTGCTCGTGCCGGTGATCGTGCCGGTGATCAGCCCTGAACTGCTGCTGATCGACAGCCCGGGGGGCAAACCCGTTGCCGCATAGGTCCAGGTGTCGCCGGGCGGCAGACTGCTGGCCTGGATTTGCAACGAGACGTTATCGCCTGCGGCGCCGTTCTGGGTGCCCGGATTGGTTATGCCCATCACGTATACCGGAAGTGTCGTGGAGATGCCGTTGGCGAAGTTCTGGTCTCCACTATAGTCGGCCGTGATTGAGTTGGTTCCTGTAGGCAGGCTTGGGACCAGCAATGTGACCTGCTGGAGGTAGGTCGAGGAATAGGTCCCATCCTCCAAAGGGTTGAGCGTAACCGTGCCGAGGACCGTGCTGCCGTCCATAAAGGTGACCGTTCCGGTGGGCACCCAATAGCTGGACGAACCGCTGCCGTTCTCTACCACGGTGTCCGGCGTGCCGTTGGGCGTCACCGTGGCGGTCAAGGTGACACTGGTGCCAGGAGCCAGCAGATTGGCCGACGCCGAGACGCTTGTGGTGGCCGTTTCTAGTACCGGCAGCACGAAAGTCGCCACGCCGGAAGAGTAATTGGAATCGCCGCTGAAGTTAGCGGTCACATGGTAGTGGGCCGCCAGCAACAGCGCTGCCGACTGACTGGGCGATAGCGACAGCGTGGCCACCCCGTTATCCACCGTCGCCGTGCCCAGCGTCATGGGCGTCGTGTCGTAGTTGAGCGCATTGTTGGCCCCGGCATAGGCGGTGAAGGTCACGGTACCGGTCGGCGTCGGCCCGCTGATGCTCGAAGCCAGGTCTGCCGTAAACGTGATCGCATTGCCGAACACCGCCGGGTTAGCCGACGCGGATGCGCTGAGGGTGAAATTCGAGTAGCCGCCCAGGGCGAAGAGCGTGCCGCCGTTGTCCGAGAAGACCTCGCCATCGGGAGCAATGGCCGTCGGTGTGTAGGGCACACCGTAGCCGGCGCTGACCTGGACGGTGTTGGTGATTGTGTCGGAGCCCAGATTCCACTGGTAGGTGTAGCCGTCCTCGTCGTTTACGTAGATGCTGTCGGTCTCCGGGTCGACTGCCGTGCCGTTGGTGCACCACTCGCGGACGGAGTCGGGATCGCCGGCGTTGATGTTTCCCAAATCGGGCGATGGGCTAGCGAAGGTCTCGACTTCCTGCATGACCGGAATGGGCTGCCCGTTGACCTCGGCGTCGTAGTTGGGATCGGGCTGACTGGCGTAGGGATCCAGGATGGCGATCTCGTTGACGCCGTTGCCGCCGTAGGGTTCGCCGACCTCAGTGTTGGCGTAGTTGTTGTACTTGGACACAATCAGGTACGAGGACGAACCCGTGTAGCCGGCGACCGTCATCGCGTTGGGGCCGGTTAAGGGGATGATCGAGGGAGTGTCGTCCCAGCCGAAGGCCCCGGGGGTATATTCCGTCTGGAGGTCGCCGGAGAAGTGCAAGAGGAAGCCGCGCGAGCCGTTGCCGTAGGTAGAGCTAAACGCCCAAACGCCGAAGAAAACCGTGCCGTCAGGCGCTACCATCACCGACGCCGTGCTGTCCGGGTGCAGATAGGCGCGGTTGCCGCTCGATCTGCACACCACTGGCCGGGACGCCGCTGCCGGTGTCCGGGTAGTACAGTGATACCGAGTACTCAGGCGCCAGAGTCGTGCTGTTGAGTCCGACCAGGTAGGAGTTGTAAAAGTTGCCGTTGGCGTTGTAGCCGCCATCGGCCACGGGAAGGAACAGCGTCGAGCCGTCGTTGCTGAGGGCCGGCGCCGAGCCTTGCGCCGCGGTCCAGTTGCCGTCGTCGGTGGGGGTCTGCCCGGCGGTGTTTACGGCGTCGAATGCCGACACATCCGTGCCCGTACCCGAGGCGCTGATCCGGGCGATGCCTCCCTCGGTGATGCCGGACGGATTCGAATTGCTGGGGTTGACCACGTATCCGAAAAAAATGTCTCCTTGCGAGTCCACCGTCACGGGCGTGTTGATGTAAATCGACTGGTTGTAAGAGGACTGGTTGGCGTTATAGCTGGAAGTCCCGTAGAATGCCTCCTGCGTCGGAGTCACCACACCGGTGGCCGTGTCGGGATTGCTGATGTAGTCGATCGTGCCACCGGGGCCGGGGAAATAAACGCGGTCGGTGACCGGATCGTAGGCCGCTTGGTCGGGCGGCAACCAATCGTAAGGCGGCTCGATGTAGCTGGTCGCGGCCGAAGAGGCCGTGCTCAGCGTCCACAAACCGTCACCGGTATAAGCGCCGTTACCGGCGACGTTGATGGTGAATGAACACGTGGTGCCGTTCGTGCTAACATTGCTGACCTGATAGGTCGTGTTACCCTGGCCGGGGTTGGCGGCAGTGTCGCCCTGGGGCACGTAGACCGTAACCGATTCACCGTTGGTCAGCACCGTCCCGGGCACGATGGTGCTGGTGATCGTCATGGTGTCGTTGGCGTTGTTGGTGATGGAGCTGATCGAGCCCATGGGCGCCGTGCTCCAGAGCACCGCGCCGGTAACGTCATTGATCCCGACCTCGAAGAAATTGGTGGCGCCCTGGTCGTTGGCGTCCCAGTTCACCTTGATGGGCACGACGACGACGTCGTTGGCGGTGAAAACCGGATCGCCGTAGTGGACAGCTCCCCAGGGATCCATGTCGAGCGGCACTTCCCAGAGGAGTTGGTTGATGGGCTGGGCGGCGCCCTGGGCCACGTCGGTGTGCTGTGCGTTGCCGCCGAAATTATTCCATGAAGCCGTAGGAACCGTACGGTCCTCCAGCCGTTCGAGCCTAGCTTGGTACAGAGATCGTAAAGAGCTACGCCGCGATCGGTTCTTCTGACGAAACCGCATGAAGTTCTCCCCTGAGGCTCGTTCGACGCGAATCAGATGGGCTGGGCAGATAATATTATCGTCAGCGATTAACCGCGCCCATCCGTCGCCTCGAACAACTTGAAGTGGGCCATCTCACGGGGTCGAGGCGAAATCGGGGACCAGCCCGGTCGTTATTCAAGTTCGGCCTCGCTCCGGCCGAATCCTTGTCTAAGACGGCATCCCGTGGCCGATGTTGGCCCGGGCAACCCTCCCGACGCTGCGGAAAGGATTCCCCCCCTCATGGATCGCCCCCTTCGTGCCTTCCAGCCCGCGGCCCTCCCTCTCGAGGGGCGGATTCTGCTGGCGCGTCATGTACCGCTACCGCCGACCGTCGCCGCACCTCCGCCACCGTCACCACCGCCTGCCGCCACCGTCGCCACGGACGCCGCACCGCCTCCTTGGGCTCGGTGTGGTTCTTGGGCACTCCGAGTTCCGCGGGGATCACGCAGCAGGTCGTTCAGCAAGGCGGCGAAGCGACCGTATGGTTGCGGGGATATACAGGGGCGGCCCGTTGCAGGTTCAAGTGACGACCGACCCGTCATCGCCGGCCGTGGGCGTGAACTTGCCAGCGGTGAACCAGACGGTCACCTTCCCGGCGGACGAGCTTTAGAGAACGGCCAGAATTTCGCCTCCGTGACCATCCCGACTAACGCGGGTGCCCCAAACCCGGGCGAAGTGGATGTCAACTTGACGATCACCCCCATCGATCCGCCAACCGGCGTCACTGTCCAGGGGGGGCCGCTCGAGCTGAGGATCCTGGCGCCGGATGCGACGACTCCACCAAGGATCATCGGCGTGGCTGGCACCCCGCATGGCATCCAGCTCATGTTCAGCAAGCCGATGAACCCTGTCCAGGCTTCCAACGTGCATAACTACGCAGTGCGCGAGACTTACACCACAATTTCGGGCAACGACGACTTCCTCGATTCCAGCCCCCTCCAGATTTTGTCCCCGGACGCACCCCTCGGCGGCACCAAGACCTCGATATCCACAAAGTCGGTGCCGCTCCGCTCGGCAAACTACGACCCCGCAGATTTCACGGTGACCCTCGTCCCCAAGCGCAAGCTGACCTACGCTGGATCACGGCTCGATCGTCGTGACGCCAGGGATCGCCGGCGAAGACCTCGGCCGCGCTCGGGATGGGTCAAGCCCCGCCCAAGGTCTCACTGACCTGGAGGGCAACGCGATCAACCAAGGCGGGAAACCGGGAAAATTCCGGATTGACGTGCATTCTGGGTATACTCCATTCGCCTGACGAAGAGGCCGAAGGACAGGCAGCGCATTTTGGCACTGCGATCAGAACCGCCTTGCAACAAACGGGTTAGCGCCGCATACACGGACCGGGCACCGCTCAACGGGAGCGTTGCGTTGCTTGGCCTTCGGCCCGAATCGGCCGGCAATTACGGCGAGTCCTTAGCGTCCCACGATCGCGGCTAGGTCCCGCCCCCGGGGGTGACAGCCGGGTGAGGCTGCCCGGGGTGGACGCTGCAGAGCCTATTTTCAGCTCGACCTTGTGCCGGCACTCCTTCACCCAGGTCGCCGATGGCTCTTTCCACTGGGGTAGTGGTGCGCCAGTTCGTGTCCGCGTTCCATGAGGGCCAGGGCTTCCTGAAACCGCCCGATGTCCCTGAGCACTTGCGCGAGATTGCAATGGGACATCAGGACCTTGGGGTTGAGGCGGACCGCCTCGCGGAACGCCGAAACGGCGCCGGCCCGGTCCCCCGTCGCGAGCAGAGATTCGCCGAGGTTCTCGTGGGCGAGGAAGTAGCTTGGGGTTGAGGCGGATCGCTTCCTGGAGCTCGGCGATGCCGCCAGCCCGGTCCCCCGACTCGCCCAGGGCGCCACCGAGGTTGGAGTGGGCTTGAGCCGAATCGGGCTTGAGGCGGATCGCCTCGCGCTACGCCGCGATGGCGCCGGCTCAGATCACCCGTCTCGTCAGCATGAAGCCCAAGGCGTCATGGCCACCCGCGTGGTCGGGATTGAGCCGAATCGCCTCGCGCATCTCCGTCGGCGGCGCCGGCCAGATCCCCCACGCGATAGTAGGGCGATACCCAGGTTGACCCGATACGCGGCACTATCAGGCTGAAGGCGGACCGCCTCGCGCAGCTCCGCGACGGCGCCGGCAACGTCACCCGAGAACACCAAGGCCTGCCGAGGTTGCCATGGGCGGAGGCAGAATCCGGCTTCAGGCGGATCGCCTCACGGAGCTCCGAATGGCGCCGGCAAAGTCATCAATGCGCATGAGGGACAAGCCGAGCCGCCTGTGCGTGTCGAAGTCGTCAGTTCCGCTGGCTCACGCGACTCCGACTGGATGCTACGGCACGTTTGTACATTTCCGCTGCTTCGGCGTTGCGGCCCACCTCGTTCATCATCACCCCAACCAGTAGAAGTTCATCGCCTCGGGTTGACGGCGGGCCACCTCTTCCAGCACGGAGATGGCTTCGACCGTCTGACCGGTCTCGCTCAAGCTCCTCGCCAGCTCGAGACCCATCTCCGGCCGGAGCGTCGTCGCGGCGGTGAACGCTCGCAGCGCGGCCTCGCGGCGGGGCGGTCGCGCCTCGCGCAGGGACAGGCCGAGCTCCTGGTAGATCCAAACGTCGCGGTGCCGGAACCGGGCCGGTTCCAGCAGCCTGATCGCCTCGCCCGGCTCGCCGGCTTCGCGGAGGGCCGCGGCCAGCAGCGTGATCGTCGGGGACGGCTGCGCCGCCACGTCAGGCGCCGCGGCCAAGCGTAGGACGGCCCGCTTCCGCTCCGCCCGGTCCGGAAACGACAGGGCGTTGCGCAGGGCGTTGCGCCACGGGTCGGGGTCCAGGGTGCGAGCCAGGGCGGTGATCCGATCCGCCTGGTTACGGGCGTCTTTCTTGTCTTTCAAGAGCAGAGTCCAGTCGTCGAGATACGAGGCGATCTGGACGGCGACCGGGCCGGGCCGATTCCGGAGCGTGGCGGCCGTCGCGGCGGGATCTCCGGCGTCAACGGCCAGACCGCGCTTCTGGAACGCGAGGCCATACTCTGAGGACAGCGTTGTACTGCGGATCGTTTCTGGCGGCGCGAACCGCGGCCAGGTCGTTCAAGAGCGCGGCATCGGCATGCGCTTCCGCAGCCTCGGCCTTCACACTCGCGGCCAGCTCTTGCAGTCGCCGGCAACGCCGACCGGCAACCGGCCGCTGTCTCGGTCCGCGGCTTCCGAGGCCAGGGCCTCGGCCCGGACCCAGGCCGTTGCGTCAAGGCGCTCGGACCAGGCCGCCCGCGCGTCACTCCGGATCTGCTCGGCCCGGGCCAGGGCCGCCTCGGCCACGGACGTCTCCTGCCTCACCTGCCCCTGATAGGAGTACATCCCGATCCCGCCCAAGAGCAGCGCGGCCGCACAGGCCGCGGCCGTCGCCGCCACCGCCGTCCGGTGCCGCTTCATCCATCGCCGCGCCCGGATCGGCCACGGCTCGCGCCAGGCCGTGACCGGCTCATCGGCCAGCCATCTCGAGAGTCGTCGGCCAGGGTGCGGGCCGAGGCATATCGGTCCTCGGGTCGCGCCGCCAGGGCCTTGAGGCAGATCGCCTCCAGCGGCCCGGGCAGGCCCGGGTCCCGCCGGCGCGGCGGCACGACCGCCGCCTCGCGCACCGCCTTCGAGCGGTCAGCGCCCTGGAGCACTCGCGTCGTCGAAGGCGCGACTTCCCGGTCAGGATCGCGTAGAGGACCAGGCCCAGGCTGAAGATGTCGCTGGCCGGGCCGGCGGGCTCGCCCCGGGCCTGCTCCGGGCTCATGTACTGCGGCGTGCCCAGGACGTCGCCGGTGGCCGTCAGGTCCTCGGGCGACGGGCTCGGCGAGGGTGCATCCCCTTCGGCCTCGCCGCCGGCGTCGTCGCCGCCGAACCGCTTGGCCAGGCCCCAGTCCATCACCAGCGTCTCGCCGTAGGGGCCGAGCATGATGTTCGACGGCTTCAGGTCGCGGTGGATGACCCCCTGGTCGTGGGCATAGGCCATCGTGTTGCAGACCGCGATGAACTGCTGGAGCAGGCCGCGGAACCTCAGGCTCCGCCGGCCGGGGTCGCGGCGGAGGGACTCGTCCCCGTGGAAGGCGTCGATCGCCTCCTGGAGGGTCTGGCCCTCGATGAAGGGCATGGTGTAGAACGGCCCGTCCTCGTCCTGCCCCAGGCCGTAGATCGGCACGATGCCGGGGTGCTGCAGCCGGGCGGTGATGGCGGCCTCGCGGAGGAACCGCCGCCGCGCCGC
The DNA here is from genome assembly GCA_963850935.1 of uncultured Isosphaeraceae bacterium. Lineage (GTDB taxonomy): Bacteria > Planctomycetota > Planctomycetia > Isosphaerales > Isosphaeraceae > CAWFRS01. Next base: position 3,082 of record CAWKNT010000004.1, on the reverse strand, counting down.
GTCGTGCAGCTTGTCGGGCCGGATCCGCTTGAGGGCCACCGTGCGGTCCAGCTCCTCCTGATGGGCGATGAGCACTTCCCCCAGGCCGCCCTGGGCGTGATGCCGCTCGCGGCCGGTAGACCGCCGCGGCGTGCAGGACATCGGGCAGCTCGGCGATCGACGCCCAGGCCGTCAGGACCGCCGTCCCCCGGCGTCGCGACGGACCGAGTTCGACTCGATATCGAGGACCGACTCCATGTCCCGGACGGCTTCGATCCGACGGCCGAGCTCGTCGGCGAGCTCCGGGCAATCGGCGCACAACTCCCCGGCGGACAGGTCGCGTCCCTGCCGGCGCAGTTCGTCCCAGCGCAGCAGCAGCTCGCCCAGTCGGTCCTCGGTCGGCACGCTCGACATCGGCGTCAGACTCCTGGATCGTCGTCGATCAGATGGGGAGTTGGCCGCCGAGGGAATCGCTCAGCCGGACCCGCGCCGCCAGCCAGCGGCTGTTGACGGTCCGCTCGGTGACGCCCAGGATGGCGGCCGCCTCGGCCTGGGTCAGCCCCTGGTACCACAGCAGGTCGAACAGCTCGCGATCGGCCTCGCCCAGCGCCGTCGACGGCGGCGTGGAACTCGGCCCAGGCCGCCAGCCGGCCCGGGTCGTAGGTCGTCTCGGGCACCGCCGCGGCCATCGCCACCCCGTCGGCGGAGTCGCCGCGGCCCGCGCGCGTCGCGTGGTGGGCCCCGAGCCCCCGCGGGCCCTAGTAGTGCCGGGCCAGGTCGATCAGCTCGCGGCGCACCTGGGCGGCGGCCAGGCGGAAGAAATCGCGGGCCGTCGGCGGGGCGACCGCCCGCAGGGCACGGTCCAGGCGGATCAGGGCGTTCTGGGCCACGTCGTCGCCCTGCTCCCAGCGGGCGACGCCGGGGTAGCCCTTGAGCATCTTGCGGGCCAGCCGCGCCAGCCGGTCGGCGGCGCAGTCCAGCAGCGCCGCGCGGGCCGATTCGTCGCCGATGCGGAGGCGGTCGATGCAGCCCTGGATGACGGTGGAGGTGTCGTCACGGGCCATGGCTTGATCCTCTCGCTCGGTTGCGCCCGCGTTGGCGCCGCCGCATGGGCTTATTTGTCGCGCGATTATAACACGATGGATGGCCAGTCGCAAGCAAGGCAAGATTTTCTGGTCTCCGTTTCTGCCTCGGGGCGGGACTCTCGCTGTTGAATTAGGGAGTGTCGGAGAGATCCGAGCGAACCGCAACTCAGAGCGGCACCATTTTCACTCTTGTCGCACCCAGATCAGCGGGCGAACGGCTATCCCGACAACCGTTCTCTTCGCGGTCAGGCTCCAGCAGGGTTCTTGATTCGACGGACCCGTCGAAAGAATCAACCCCGACCCTTGGGTCTGGCAGCGACCACGAAAACTTGTTCCTTCTTGGGATCCGACCCCCTCGATGTACGCCAAAAGACCTTCGTTTAAAGGAAATCTCGCCCATGTGGACTTGCAAGGCTTTTTTCAAGCGGCAGTATGTCGGCCCACGCGATCCTTTATCAGTTGCTAGAAAATTAGGGTCGCGGGCCGGTTCCTATGTATGGCTATTCCTCCTCGCTCTCAGTGGACTTGCTACCAGCAACGTGGCCCAGGGTGGCAGCCTGAGCGCCGGGAAGCTTCAGCGCTTTCCCAGTCAACCATTTCCAGCACCGACGCGTTACTTTTATACCTTTTAGCAGACACCACCATGGGGCAGAATCCAGAACCAAACTACGTCTACAATTCGACGGCCACCGATTCGACCTGGACGAGCTGGACGGCTACCCTCACTGGGAACAGAGCTGGGCCAGTCTCTCAATCTTGCCTATGGAAACGGTACGCTCACAGGTTTTCCGCTGGGCACCACCAGTTGGGACACCACCGGCACTTTCGGCGTCAACTCCGTCACCGGCACAGGCACAACCACGATCTCCTATCCAACGTCATCGAGCTTCAACCTCTCCATTAGTGACAACCTAGTGTTCGGTGGAAACACCATAAGCATCACCGCGAACATTCCAGGCACGCTGTTCCCTAACGGCACCTTTATGATTGGAGATCCCACAAACCCAGAGGCCGGCGAAGGAGCGATAACCATCAACGGATCACCAGGACCGGTCCCTTTGGACTATTGGGATTTCTCAGCGGTCCTGCTCCCCCGGGCAGCACCTTGATCCCGTACCATGACAGTGAAGAAGGTTGGCTCTGGGGGCACGTCAGTACCATCGGATTCCTCTCTACGCCCGCCGCTCCCATCCAGTTAATAACAGACTCTGCCGCTTTTGCGGCCCCGTACCCAACAGCCTCATTTTAGCCGTGATCGGAGCTGCTGGCGGTCTCGCCTATGGTTTGGGCCGCCTCCGGAGGGATCACCGCCAGCAGCGGCCAGTGAAACCCCCCGAAGCGACCGAATGAGCGGCCGACGATTTCCAAGGCACGCCCGGACAGTTCCTCACCCAGTGCCCCGCAGCCCGCTCCTTCCAGGGGGTCATCCTGGGGTCAGACCCCCTAAACGCGGCCCGTCGTGCGGCGGATGCAGGCGACGACCTTCGCCGAGCGGGGATTTCAGACACCCAGGGGATTCCAGACACCCACGTTCAAATCCATTCACCCGTGGCCCGTTCGTTCCGCGCAAATCCAGGGCCTCCGGTCATTTCGAACACACAAGGCGCGTGGCCGACGCTTCCGGAAGGTGGGTGTCTGACATCCCCTCCGGAAGGTGGGTGTCTGACATCCCCGGGTGGCCTCGAAGAGTGCACATGACTGTTGCTTCCTCTTCGGTTTTAGCCTTCACCTCCAAGTTACGGGTTCGGCGGTCACATTGGTCGTTTCGAGGCCGCAGAGTTCACTCCGAGCTTATGCTTCGTGCTCATGTTACGGCCCGCGAGCTGGCTAGCCCTCCTTTCGAGGACGTTTACATTCGAGCTTTCGCCGATCGGGTCACCCCAAATCAGCGTCGAATATGACTACGTGGGTAAACAGTCAATTCCCACGACCGGACTTTCACCGGCAAGTCCAACGGCATTATGGGCGGCCGGGCAAACAGATTCTCTCCACCGCTTCAGCGGAATCCACGGCGGCCA
>CAWKNT010000003.1:0-121573 GCA_963850935.1 uncultured Isosphaeraceae bacterium | reverse complement strand
GGGCAAGATAATCAAGGCGAAATCCGCCGTTCCTGAGCGAGATCGCTCTGGCAATCAAGAAAATTCCCCTCTAAGAGCCTGATCACTGGATCAAGCTTCCCGAGGGGTGTACTCCGTGGTTTACCACAAGCGCGGAGTACTCGACCATGTATCACGATCTGCCTCGGACCGCCAGGTTCTGGTCGTTTCTTTTGGCTGTCGATCAAGATCTCGCAGAGGAAACTCGGAAGAAAGCGTGCCCTTGTGGCGGACGCCTCCACTCCGCCAACTACCTTCGCAAGCCACGCGGCACTCCAGTTCGGCTACCCGAGCAAGAATGCCTGAGATTCAGCTTCTGCTGCGATCGTGATGGCTGCAGGAAGCGAGTCACACCGCCGTCGGTGCGGTTCCTCGGGCGTAAGGTCTACTTGGGCGCGATCGTCATCCTGATCAGCGCCATGCGGCAGGGACCCTCACCACGCCGCGTCCGCGAGCTTTCCACACGCTTCGGCGCCGACGAAAGCACAATCACCCGCTGGCAGACCTTCTGGCGCGAACACTTCCCACAAACACCCTTTTGGAAGGTTGCACGCGCCGGTTTCATCACCCTCGGCGAGATCGTCTGCCTGCCCTACTCGCTGGTCGACATCTTCCTCCGCCGTCATCCGCCGTGCGAAGGGTGGACGCACCTCTTGCGGTTCCTCTCGCCCATCACGGTTCCCGGGGGCCTGCAAATCAAGGTCTCGCCATGATCGCTTCCGATCCGCAGAAGATGCTCTTCGCCCACGCTTCTTGGTCGGTGAAAACGGATCGTCGCAGTCCCTTCATCCCATTCATGAGGAGGCGTGATGATCCAATCGACCCCCAGTTCGACCGGCGCCCTTTGGGCGCGTTTTCGATTCTCCGTGGTGGGCTCGCTCTTGAGCTCTCCCCCTGCGCGGAGCGCTTCAGACGACGATCCGCTCCCTTGCCGAGAAGACCTGGTCGCATCCCGTGACCGGGCGCGATATCCGTCTTGCGCCCAGCACGATTGCTAGCTGGTATTACACGGCGCGGCGCCAACGCGACGATCCCGTGAGTGCCTTACGCCGTGCCGTACGCAAGGACCGCGGCAAGATCTCCTTGGCGCCGGCCCTCACTGAGCGACTTCATCTCCAGTACTGTGATCACCCGGGCTGGAGCTTCCAACTGCACTACGACAACCTCGCCGCGCTGGTGAACGCCAATCCCTCACTGGGGCGGCTCCCCTCTTATTCCACGGTCAAGCGCTACATGCAGACCCACGGTCTGCTGAAGAAGTCTGTGATTGTGCCGCACACTCGCCCTGGCGAGGCCCACGCCGAACGAAGGCGACAGACGCGCGAGGTTCGCAGTTACGAAGCCCAGTACGTCGGGGCGCTGTGGCACCTCGATTTCCACCATGGTTCGAAGAAGGTGCTTACTGCCGGCGGCCGGTGGTTGCGCCCCATCGCCCTGGGCATCCTCGACGATCACTCGCGGCTGTGCTGCCACGTGCAGTGGTACCTCTCCGAGACCGCGGAAGATCTGGTCCACGGACTCTCCCAGGCGATCCAGAAGCGGGGCCTGCCGCGTGCCCTGTTGACCGACAACGGCTCGGCAATGGTGGCCGAGGAAGTCACAGAGGGTCTGTTGCGCCTCGGAATCGTCCACGAGCGAACCCTGCCGTACAGCCCTTATCAGAACGGCAAGCAAGAAGCCTTCTGGGGGACCCTTGAGGGGAGGCTCTTGAACATGCTCGACGGCGCGGTCGAGTTAACGCTCGAGTTCTTGAACCAGGCGACCTTAGCGTGGATGGAAATCGAGTACAACCGCGCCCTACACCGTGAGACTTCATGCACGCCAGTCGAGCGCTTCAAGCGGGCACCGAGCGTGCTCCGCGATAGCCCCAAAAGCGAATCGCTCCGCGACGCGTTTCGCCTGGAGACCAAGCGAATTCAGCGGCGCAGCGATGGGACGATCTCGGTCGAAGGCGTACGCTTCGAGATTCCAGCGAGATACCGTCACTTCCACGCAGTGACCGTGCGCTACGCTCGCTGGGACCTCGGCCGCGTCGACCTCGTCGACGACCACAATGGGACCATTCTGGCTGCCATCTATCCCCTCGACAAAACCGCCAACGCCGATGGCCGCCGGGCCGTCGTCGAGCCTGGCAGCACCGATGCACCGCCTCTGGATCGGCGGCGTGCCCCGGGCGAGCTGCCGCCTCTCTTGAAACAGATCTTGCAAGAGTACTCGGCCACGGGCATGCCACCGGCCTATTTGCCCAAGACATCAAAAGAAGACAACGGAGAATCATCATGAGCAGCAAGAATCTCCTGGCCCTCTACGGGCTCAAATGGAATCCGTTTTCCCCCGAGCTCCCCGGCGAAGCGCTCTTGGCGACGCCCAAGATCGAGCATTTCGCCTGGCGTGTCGAACAGTTGGTCCAGGAGGGGGGATTCGCGCTCGTCACGGGTGAGTCGGGCACCGGCAAATCGGTGGCACTGCGGATCGTCGCCGGGCGGCTGTCCGCGGTGCGCGATGTCACGGTCGGTGTGATCGAACGGCCCCAGTCGAAAAGCCCCGACTTTTATCGGGAGCTGGGGGACATCTTCGCGGTGAAGCTCGTGCCGCACAATCGCTGGTGCGGATTCAAGGCACTGCGCGAGCGCTGGAAAGCGCACGTGGCCTCCTCACGGATCCGCCCGGTGCTCTTGATCGACGAAGCGCAGGAGATGGGCCCGGACGTCCTTTCTGAACTGCGGATTCTCTCCAGTGCCGACTTCGACGCCATGTCGCTCTTGACCGTGATTCTCTCGGGAGACGGCCGGCTCGTCGAACTACTCCGGCACGAAGACCTGATCCCATTGGGGAGTCGGATCCGTACCCGTCTTGTCACCGAGCCCGCCACGCGCGACGAGCTGCTGGAATTGCTCCAGCACGCGCTATCGAAGGCCGGCAACGCCTCGCTGATGACGGCCGAGCTCTTGGACACGCTGGTCGATCACAGCTCGGGCAACTACCGCCTCCTGATGAATATGGGGAACGACCTGTTGGCCTACGGCATGTCGCAGGAGGTCGCAATGCTCGACGAGAAGTGTTACCTGGAGCTCTACCAGCAGAAGGCTTCACGTCCCGCGTTCAAGAAGAAAGCGAAGGTGTGAAGATGCATATGAATGCAGATAACTCGTTTTTGGTGGTGCGTGTGGGCGACATCTCCAGTGAGCCGAGCACCCAGCGCTGGCTGGTGGATGAGCTCTGGGGCGCCAGTTCGGTGGGTGTGATCGGCGGTGCCCCCAAGTGCGCCAAGACATGGCTGGGGCTGGACATGGCTCTCTCTGTGGCCACCGGCACGGCGTGCTTGGGTAAGTACGCCGTGCCGCAGCCGGGGCCGGTCCTGGTCTACCTGGCCGAGGACGCACTGCTGGTCGTGCGCGAGCGCATCGAGGGAATGGCCCGGCATCGTGGCCTCGAGCTCGGGTCGGTGGAGATCCACGTGATCACCGCGCCGGTGCTGCGGCTCGATTGCGATCGCGATCGCACGCGGCTCCGTGAGACAACCAGGCGGCTTCGGCCTCGGTTGCTGGTGCTGGATCCATTGGTGAGACTCCACGGCATCGACGAGAATCACGCCGGCGAAGTCGCCGAGTTGCTGGCGTACTTTCGGTCGCTGCAGCGGCAGTTCGATCTCTCGGTACTCTTGGTGCATCACACGCGAAAGAACGCCGCAGGGGGAGTTGCCGCCGGTCAGGGATTACGCGGTTCGAGTGATATCCACGCCTTCGGCGACTCGAACTTGTATCTCCGCCGAACCAGGGAACACCTGGTGCTTTCAAGCGAGCACCGGGCCGCGCCGGCGGCGTCGTCGGTGTATCTGGAACTGGTCGCGACCGATGAAAAGACAACCCATCTGGAGGTCGTCGGAGAACTGCGGGGCGGCTCGACAAAGCTCGCCAGCGACGGCAAGCAGCGCAGTCTCGAAGAGCGCGTGCTGGACCTTCTGAGCGGGGGCGCGACCGTGACACGAGCGAAGCTGCGTGATTCGCTTGGCGTCAAGAACGAGCGCCTGGGCGAAGCACTGGAGTCCCTGGAGCGAGCAGGCCGGCTTGGCCGCACGCCTGCTGGTTGGCAACTCCGGGATTGATGGTGAGCGACCGTTCCCATTCCCTATAGGGAGTTGAGAGGGAACGGAACGGTCGTTCGCCAGCGTTGCAGTCAATGCGTGCGGAGCCCGCCGGAGGCGGACGCAATCCATCGGCACCGCACAGGGCTGGCGCCGGAGATCGCGATTTTGAATGGCGGAGTCCGCCCTGATCTCCTTGACTGCCCAAAGTGGTTGGCCTTAGCCCCTCCCGCCTTCGCCCTCGCACCGCCCTCACCCAGACCGGGCGGTGCGAGGGCGAAGGCGGGAGGGGCGGTTCCTCTTGTCGAGCCTGAGCTGAGCCCCCTCAGCCTCTCAACGGCGCGAGACCCTGGACGATGGGAACGCCGACGCTCAGGTGACAACACTGGGGCAGCGAGATCCTATAGATTATCCTAATCGGAGCGCTGTTGATTATCTTGATCACGCTCACTTGCTCGGTATATTGCGCTTCGCGAAGCCAACTGTCGATGGAGCAAGGCCAACGTATAGCGGCTGAGGTATACGGTTGTCGACAGCAGACGACCGTTCTACACGAGGGCTCGTTTTCGGCCACGTTGACGAAGTGCGAAATTGGGGGCACCTCGGTCACCGTCTATGATGATGTAGACGCAGCTCTCTTCGGTGCGTTTGAACAAAACGAGGAGTCGCGCTTCGCGGTCTTCTACGAGAGGTATCTGGAGTCATTTCAACCAGATGCGCTGCTTGTGCATTACCCTGATATGGTTGGACCTGTCAAGAGCCCTTGTCGTCTTCCAGAGGGATTCGCGCCGGGTGCGGGGGGCTTGACGCGATTTGTCTGCCCGGACGCACACACGCTCCTCTCTCAAGGCTGTCTTTTTCTCTTTGGCTCTTTTGCTGTTCGGCTCAGTCTTACTCCTCCATCCAGGGAGCTGGACGAACACGCCGCGGCACGATCGTTACGACGGTGGATCAATCTGATATACGCGTGTTTGTTAACGCATGTTGTGATTCGTCAGGGGCTACCTCACTCTACAAGCGAGCGTCCGGCTCATCCTAAGCCGGGCTCAAGGGTGGGTCGAGGATTCCCCCTTACCGTACAGATGCCGCAGCCTGTTCGTCCAACCTCCTGGGTACATAGCCTCGATAATACCTTGAAGATCACGACGCTCCCCGACGGTCCGTCACTTCACCATCGCCACCTCCCTCGGGGCAGTCGCCCACATCGAGCGGACAATCTCCCGCGCCACCGCCCTCTGAGTCTGCTCCTGGAAATCATGCCGTTACCGCTATGAACTCTCGCCTTCCCTCCTGTCGAGCCAGAGCTGAGCCCGTGCCCCGATTTTGAACCCGCAGATTCCGCGGAAAGGCCTTGTCTCTTTTGCGCTTCGGCTCAGTCTTACTCCTCCCTCCCGGGGGGCTGGACGAACAGGCGGCGGCAAGATCGTTATGACGGTTGATCCATATGATGTTCGCGTGTTGGTTAACGCATGAATTAACCCGTCAGGGGCTATTTCACTCTACGAACGAGCGTCCGGCTCTTCCGAGACCGGGCTCATAGGGTGGCCGAGGATTCCCCCTAATCGTACGCATGCCGCAGCCTGTTCGTCCAACCTCCCGGTTACATGCCCGCGCCAGGACTTTTATAGATCACGACTCTCCGAAACAACCCGTCACTTCGCCATCAACACCTCCGTACGGGCAATCGCCCAAATGAAACCGACCAGCTCCCGCGCCACCGCGGTCACCGCTTGGTTGGCCGGCTTGCCGCGATTCAGCAGCTTCCTGAGCCGCGAATGCAGCCGGTGTTGGGCCTTCCAGGCGATGGCACGCACCTCGGGCTCGACTCCCTCATTCCTCGCCCGCAAGGCCTTGGACATCCCTGGCGCGCGTTGATACTGCCAGGCCGACTCGACCAGAATGCGACGCACGTGGCCGTTGCCGGCTCGCGTGATTCCCCCCAAGCGGCGGCTTGATCCGCTGGAGTTCTCTGAAGGAACCAAACCGACGTACGACATCAAGGCCGATGCCGAGGCGAAGCGGCGGAAGTCGGCGATCTCCGCCACCAAAGTCACGGAGCTGACCATCTCCACTCCTCGCAGCGCCTGGAGTGCCTTGATCAGGGGGGCTCGATCCCAGGCGTAAGCCACTTCACGCAGCCGCAATGTCAGCCGCTCGACGCGAGCCGTGGCCAACTCCACAGCCTCGCGGTAGTCGCTGAAGACGTGCTGGCTGGCTGGGTGTTCAAAAGTCTGGCCGGCGACCCAGCCCATGTGCGGCCTCCCCCACCTGGTCGCGCCGGTGTAGATGCGACCCTGACGCAACAGAAACTTGGACAGGTGATGGCGGGCGACCCGTTCGGAACGCTTGGCGTCGTCGCGTGCCCGCTCCAGGTCGCGGACCGCCTCGGTCGCCTCGTCAGGCACATGGATCGGCGTTAGCTCACCCGAGCGGAGGTAACCGGCCAGCTTGGCCGCATCGCGGCGATCCGTCTTGATTCGCCGCCCGGATTTGACCGGGACCAGCGAGGGGGCGATCACGACACAGCGGACACCTGCTTTCTTGAACTGACGGTATAGCCCGTAGCCGGTCGGCCCGGCCTCATAGCAGCACACCAAATGATCGAGATCCCCCAACCTCCTGAGGGATTTCATCAGAGTCTTGAAATCGTTGGGTATGGTCGGCATGACCCGGGGGTCTCCCCTCCCCGGATCGGCTACGGCGATGGCAATCGTGGCTTGGTGAACATCCAGACCCACAAAGTGTGTTGTGATAGTATCTAGCATGGACCAGTCCTCGCGGTGTTGGCTCTGTGCTGATAGGCTCCACTCCTGACAGCGTAACCCACGTTCGCGTGAGTGACTGGTCCAACCATCTTCTCTACACCCGTAGGTGGACCGCTTTGCGATATCCTGGTCAGGTTGGCCAAACGCCGGGACATTCCAGTTGTCTTTTTCCTTAACTGCGTCGGCGAGCACTATGTTCGAGCGGCGCGGGACGCAGATTTTTGCGTGGTGCCGCACGAGTTGATGCGAGACGCCTACTGGCAGAAGTTTGGTCTCGCCTGTAATGCGCTGCCAGTCGTGGCCGACGCTGGGCAGCTGCATGTGCACTCAGGAGATGCCCCTTACCTTGGCGTCCTGGCCCCGAAGACGTCGACGGGAAGGGACTTCGTCCGATTGCTGATAGAGCAAACGTCCCGCGGTCGGTCCGAAGTGCCAATCAAAATCTTCCAAGAAGAAATGGCGACAGCTACGCCGATGACCGACGACCTTGAACGGCTCCTGAGATCTGGCTTGCTCAGGTATTGCGCCGATCGTCGCGAGTTTTTCGCGACGAGCAGGTTGGTCGTCCGACCCGAGCCTTCCGAAGACGTAATTGATCTCGTGGCGCTGGAGGCCTATTGTCATGGAATTCCTTTTTTGGTTTGTGCGCGGCGAGTGCACCGACCTTGCCGTTGGGGCCAGCCTTATCCGTCACGAGGAAGTTGATTCGCCCGCTCGATGTCCGACGGGAGGCGTCAATAGTGTGGCGTCTTCAATTGAAGCGATACTCCGCGCGTACGACGATCCAAAACACCTCATGGTTCCCTCGGCCCACGTGAAACATCCCTTGGCGAGCTCGCGTACTAAAACTATTGCGCGTGCCTACCAGCGCTTTCTAGGTTCGTTATGTCCGCAGCCGGCATGTCCGATTTTGCCACCGGAGCGCGTGGATCACGAGGGTCACGATAGCCACTCCAGCGTCTTAGCACTCGGCGCCGGCGCACTGACCGGCTCGAAGCTCCCTGGTTGGAGGGAGAAGCGTCGTGAAATTGTTGGGAAGTATTGCCTGATCCGCGAAATCGGTCTCGGTGGTATGGGCGTAGTTTACGAGGCGGTACGCGAAGGCGATGGACCGAAGGTTGCACTAAAAGCGATCCGGAGTTCCCTCGAAGAGTATTCATCGTTCAAAGAACTATTTGTCCAAGAAGCCAGTGTAATGAAGGGCTTATGCCACCCGAACATCATACCGGTGCTTGAGGCTGGCGAGGACGGCGGGACCCTCTATTACACGATGCCGCTTTTGGACGCGGTAACGTTGGATGATGTTCTGGAAGAGCTGAATCGGCTTTTATCTGGCGAGGACCGCCGATTGCGAGTCACGTCGGCGGCCGCATCTCCATCCGCAACGCTTGTGGCCGAGCGGATGCTGTACGACGATGTGAGAAGCGGTTACGTCGTGCGCCAAGGTTTCATGGTCCGCACGCGAAATGACTCGGATGCTGCGTCCGCGGCCGAGATTGGCGGCGCGTGCGTCAATATCTCCTGGCGAAGTTATCTTCGCAGTGTTGCCACTCTTGTGATACAAGTTGCTGAGGCACTGGAATACTTGCACAGCCGTCGTATTATTCACCGGGACATCTCGCCGTCAAACATATTGGTCGACCATCTTGGCACCGTGTTCGTCTGCGATTTTGGAATCGCGAGGCCGGACGGGGATGAATCAATCGATCATGTCGCGATCGGTAAGCCGAAATATTCCGCGCCGGAGATGGGGAGTCGAGCTTCCGACGAGCGCGTCGACATCTACGGTTTCGGCATGACTCTTTACGACTTCCTGTCGATCGTCGCTCCCCATCAACAGTCTCCGGACGGGTTGCAATGGGTCGTGCTTAAATGTATCGCCCCTGACGCTGAGAGGCGATATTCCAGGATGACGGAGGTCGTGCAGGACTTGCGTCGATATCTATCGGACGGGCCCATTGACAGCTCACAAGTCGATCGCCGCCTAAAAAATTCCATCTGGAGCTCCACCGCTTGCTTGTTCGACCTGGCGGTCCGTGACCCCGCGGAAGCGCGTTCGGGCAAGGTGGTCGGCAGCCCGCAGAGCTGTAACGTGGACGTTAATTTCCCCCGTCCCACTCGTTTCCCTCGTCCATTTCGTTACCAGCGGCGCGGGCCTGCCCGAGGGTGACCGAAACGTCTGCATGCCGCGGGGTTTCCGGTGACTTCGTAGTTGATGGAGTCGGATCTTATGTTTGTTTGTTGTTGCAGTCGTAGCCGTCGATACGGCGACACTCCCCGACGGTTTACGTTTATAATAGCGACAACTACGACTGCCCGACTGAGGCCATAAAGGTATTTGGCGTCGACGGTCTTCGGAGTGATAGACCACTTTGATCCCCGGTAGCGGCACATTGTCATTCTTGGCATGGGGAACGAAATAGAACGAAACGCAGTTGGTTTTGGGAGTGAAACACGAGTCTTGTTCGGAGGGTCATCCAGCTAGCAATTGAATTCCCGAAAAACTCCAAGGGCAGCTTTGGCGGAAGGTCAATTGTTCTCGCATCACAAAAGAGCTCTATCGTTCGTGGCGTGCGTTTCGGATAACGAGCTGCTTCAATGCAACCTGCTCGCTTCTCCTTGCCTCGACCCGCGCCTCCACCACGAAATCGTAGCGCTCAAGAACTGCCCAGACGCGGCTGCCGGATTGAACTTCGCCCTCGAGCGGGCCGAACGCGAATTCGTCGTCTGCCTTCACCAAGACATTTTCCTCCCTCCGGGGTGGGACCGATGCCTTATACAGCAGATCCAAGAAGCCGAGCGGCGGTTTGGTCCGATCGGGGTCGCGGGGGTTTACGGGGTCGGCGAGGTGATGCAAGCCGAAGGCCCGCCGCAGCCGCTCGGCGCCGAACGTATTGGTTGGGTGAACGACCGTGGCCGCGTCCTTCGCGATGGGCCCGAGCTCCCCGCACGGGTGGCGACGCTCGACGAGATCGTGCTGGTCATTCGTCGTGACTCTGGTCTGAGGTTCGATCCGGAGCTTGGTTTTCATCTTTATGGGGCCGATATCTGCCTCCAAGCGCGCGAACAAGGGCTGGCCGTGGTGGCATTGGCCGCACCGTGCCATCACAATTCGCGCAGTGTCGGATTGCCGGAGGGGTTTTTGGCCAGCGCCGAGGTTTTCGCCCGCAAATGGAGCCACCGGCTGCCGGCGGCCACGCCGTGCGTCATCATCGACAAGGGAGGTGAAGTTTACCTGTTGGGAAACGCCATGGATCGGACGGGATCGGTTGCTCTCGCAGAACAGTGTCTTCGTCGGGGGCCACCGCCAGCTCCGCACAAGAGTGCCACGGCCCGGTCGGCGGATCGGGCTGACGCCCGCGGCTGGAGGGCCTCCGCCCCGTACGAACCGTGATACCGATATCGGGCTGACGCCCGAGGCTGGATGGCCTTCGCCCCGTCCGAACACTGAGATCGAAATCGTGCTGACGCCCGAGGCTGGATGGCCTTCGCCCCGTCCGAACCACGCACTCACGTGCGTGGTCACGTTTGGCTGGTCGCGTGCGCCGGCACGGTGGTCAAGACGGTCGTGACCACGGGTCGTGAGACCGTGGTCCGGATGGAGTCACCCCGAACCTCGCACGTAAGTGCGATCAATTCATCTGATCGGGCTGACATCAGAGGCTGTCGATAGGCTACATCCAGCGGTCAACGACCCGTCAGCCTTTGATATTGTCTTTCCCCGGTCCTCGGCAGTGAGTGCATTTTTCCGTGCCATTCGGTGCTTTCGGTGGTTAAATCCACCCGTCTTCTTCCTCCGTGGTGAGTTTCAGCCATGAATCGCAACGCAGTCGGTGGACTCGCGTCGATTGTCATCCCCTCCTGGAATCAGCTTGAGTTTACCCGGCAGTGCATCGCTGCGCCGTTGCAGCACACCCGATCGCCCTGGGAGTTGACCGTCGTCGATAATGGCTCCATTGACGGCACCGGCGCGTATCTGAACGGCGTGCAGGACGCGGCTGCGGTGCCGGTTACCGTGATTTACAATCAAGAAAATCTGGGGTTTCCCGCGGCCGTCAATCAAGGGTTGCAGCAGGCGCGCGGCGAATACCTCGTGTTGCTCAATAACGACGTGGTCGTTACCGATGCTTGGCTGGACCAACTGATTGGTCTCGCCGAGATGGGAGTCGATTGCCGTGTCGAACGCGACCCCCCACCCTACCCTCCCCCACAAGGGGGGAGGCATTTGAATGCGCAAGCGAGTGTTGAAGGTAGCCGCCGGCGTGGCAATGTCACCATGATCGACTTCAACGGTGGAGAGCCTGTTGTCATCGATGACGCGAGCGATCGTCTCCTTTCGGAGGCAAATACTCCCGCCGCGTCCTCCGCGGATTCGGCTTCCGCCACCCAATCCCAAATCGAGAATCCGAAATCCAAAATCGGGCTGGTTGGCCCCATGTCCAACTACGCCGCGCCGCCACAACTGGTTGAGAATGTGCCGTATCGCGATATCAGCGAGATGCATCGCTTTGCCGCGAGGTGGCGCGACGAGCATCGCGGACAGTGGTTCAACGTGCCCAAGCTGTCGGGATTTTGCTTGCTCATGAAACGGGCTGTTTACGACGCGATTGGTGGGCTCGATGAACGGTTTGGATTGGGATTCTTTGATGATGACGATCTGGCGGAACGGGCGCGCCGGGCTGGGTTTGAGCTGGCGGTTGTTCATGACCTGTTCGTCCACCACTTTGGCAGCCGGACGTTCGCCGGCAACGGAATCGATGCCGAAAGGCTGCTGGATGAAAACGCCGGGCGATTCGCGGCCAAGTGGGGATTGAACGGGACGAACGGCAGGCGCGTCGCACTGACACCCTTTACCCCGAATCCGCCGATTGATCCACACAAAGAAATTGGTCCACAGATTACGCAGATTAACGCAGATTCAGATTTGAGATTTCTCATACAAGCCAATCCGGCAATGCATAGTGAGCCAATTGTCAATTTGGTTTCCACTTCGAGGATTGTTCACCCAGTCAGATCTCCGGATTTAAATCTGCGTGAATCTGCGAAATCTGCGGACAATCATCCTCCTCCGCGGATTACCCCGGCTACCTCCGCAAATAAAAGACCCAAAGTTAGCCTTACCGCCATTGCGCGAGACGAGGAAAATAACCTGCCGAAGTGTCTCGAGTCGGTTCGCGGGCTGTTCGATGAGATCGTCGTGATCGATACCGGCAGCCACGATCGAACAGCCGAGATCGCCCGTTCGTTCGGAGCCCAAGTCTTTGATTTTCCCTGGATCGACGATTTTGCCGCTGCGCGAAATGAGGCCCTGAGACGCGCAACCGGCGATTATGCCTTTTGGCTCGACGCCGATGACGTGGTCGACCCGCCCCAGCGAGAGAAGCTGAGGATAATCCTGGATCGATTGCGTTACGGCGACGAAGCTGGTTACGTGGTCCGTTGTGCGTGCGACCCGGCCCCTGACGGGACCGGCGGCGATACGGTTGTCGATCACATCCGGCTCTTTCCGCTCCGGCCAAACGTGCGCTGGACGTATCGGGTGCACGAGCAGATACTGCCGTCATTACGACAGGCCAAGATTCCCGTGCGCTGGACCGATCTGATCGTGCGGCATACGGGCTATGTCGACCAGGCACTCCGGGCTAAAAAGCTCGACCGCGACACCAATATCCTCAAGCGCGAGCTCGAGGAGCGGCCGGACGACCCGTTTGTCTGCTTTAACATCGGGGCGATCGCCGTCGAGCGACAGCATTGGGCGGAGGCGCTGGGATTTCTCAACAAGAGTCTGGCCAACTCGGCGCCGAGCGACTCGATCGTGCGCAAGCTATACGCCTTGATCGCCCGCGCACACCAGATGATGGGAAATTCCCAGGCGGCGATCCAGACATGTATCGACGGGCTCAAGCTCGACCAGCAAGACGCTGAGTTGTGGTTTCGCAAAGGGGTCGTGCACCGGCACCGCGGCGAATCGGCCGATGCCGAAAACGCGTGGCGGCGAATCCTGGGACTAAAACGTCCCAACCAGTTTTGCAGCGTGGATCAGGGCATCTATGGCCACCTGACCCGGCGCAACCTGGCTGTGCTGGCAGCAGAGCGCGGCGATCATGCTGAGGCCAAGAGGCTATGGAGTGCGGTGCTGGCCGAGTGCCCGGGGGATCAAGAGGCGCCAATCAAGTTGAAGGGGAAGCGGGATTAAGACCACGATGAAGATTACGATTGGAAGCAGATTAAGAGCACGATCAAGATCATGATCACGACCCCAAGAAGAGCACGCTGCGACGAGTCATACTCTTAATCCGAATCTTACTCCTGATCATCTTCATAATCTTAATCGTCATCTTAATCCTACTCCTTCGTGCAACCGGCGGGCACAGGTATCGCAATGGACACCGCGCGCGATTTGTACCTTGACCTGATGATGCGGTCGTTGACCGACTGGCTGTACGACCAGTTTGACGTCGCCATTCGCGCCGGGGGGCTCGACTGGCCGGCGCGGCGCACACGATGATCGGGATCAAACGGCTGGCCAATGTTCGCGCTGCGTCGAGAGCGTGCTGGCCGACGGAGTGATGAGTCAGTCAACGATTCAGGCGCTCGAATCGCTGTACGACAAGCTATCGGTCGGCGGTTAAGTGATCGTCGACGACTACGGCAACATCGCCGCCTGCCGGCAAGCGGTGCACGATTTCCGTGACGTGCGCGAAATCTCGGATCGGATCTTCCCCATCGACGGCAACGGGGTATACTGGCGGCGCACACCGAATGGTGGCGGCCGTCAGTTAGTGTCGCAGGCAGCTCGATAGCCAAATCATCTTCGCATTGCTGTGTGCGCGAATATTTCCAAAATATTATTTTGGAAATAATCCTAATTCTGTTCGGCTTACGTACTTGCGATCAAATTTCGATCGTTCGCGGGCGTAGGTGCATTAACGAAATCCGCAAAACCCCGTATATTGTATATAGGGATTATAGGTAAACTGCGCCTAGCGGATTGTCGACGACGCCGTCTCGCCGTGGCTAGCTCGACTGCGCGGACGAACCGTGCCCTAACCAGATTCCCTCCGCCAATCCACCAACAGGTTTGCCCATTAACGAACGCGTTTTCGATTGCGTCGCGCGGGGCTAGACAGCCAGAGACCTTCCCGAAAACTGCCATCTACTGCCATCTACTGCCATTTTGGAGCCGCAAAATCGCTAAGCTCGATGCAACCGTTTCGTTACCTTCTGATCGGATCGGCGTGGATCATGACGCTGCAAGCCGCCGTCCTGCTGTCCGCGGGATTTCTCTGCTCCCAGCAATAAGCCCGCGAGGGCCACGAAAGCGATCAGCGACCGCAACGACAATCGCGCATGCGGCGTTCGCACGGCTTGAACCTCAGATGCGCATAGCGTTGGTAAGGACCAATGACCAATGACCAATGACTAATTTCCAGAAAGCTTGATCGTCACCGTCTTCAATTCGGTGTAGTGCTCCAGAGCCGCCTCGCCGTTTTCGCGCCCCTGGCCGGACATCTTGAAGCCGCCGAACGGCGTGGTCGTATCGACGACGTGGTAGCAGTTAACCCAGACCGTGCCGGCCTTCACTTTCTTGGCGTAGAGGTGGGCCTTGTCGATGTCTTTGGTCCAGATCGCGGCAGCAAGTCCGTAGAATGTCTGGTTGGCGCGGTCGATTACCTCGTCGAGGCCACGGAACGGCAAAACGCTGACGACCGGACCGAAGATCTCGTCCGTCGGCGATCGCCATGTCGTCCTTGACGTTGTCAAAGATAGTGGGCTGAACGAAAAAGCCCTTGGAGCCAACCCGTTCGCCGCCGGTCATGCAAGGTGGCCCCTTGCTTCTCGCCGAGCTTGACGTAATGGAGGATCTTGTCGAGCTGCTCTTGCGAGACCTGCGGACCTTGCTGGGTCTTGGGGTCGAGCGGGTCGCCGACCACGCGGCCCTTGGCCTTCTCGGCAAGGCGCTCGACGAATTCGTTATGGATCTTCGACTCGACAAAGAGCCGGCTGCCGGCCGTGCAGCACTGACCGCCGTGAAAATAAATCGCGTGAAACGCACCGTCGACGGCGGCATCCATGTCGGCATCGGCGAAGATGACGTTGGGGCTCTTGCCGCCCAGCTCAAATGTCGTCCGCTTGAGAGTATCGGCCGCGGATTTCTGGATGATCTTGGCGGTGTCGACGTGGCCGGTGAAGGCGATCTTGTCGACGTCGGGATGCGCCACCAAGGCTGCCCCCGTCGTCTCGCCCATGCCGTTGACGACGTTGATCACTCCCGCCGGGAAGCCGGCTTCCTGGGCGAGCTCGGCGACTCCGAAGCGCCGTCAGAGGTGTTTGCTCGGCCGGCTTCATGCACGATCGTGTTGCCGCAAGCCAGGGCAGGTCCCCACTTCCAGGCGAGCATCAAGAGCGGGAAATTCCAGGGAATGATCTGGCCGACCACGCCGACCGGCTGCCGGAGCGTGTACGACAAAAAGCTGCCGCGGACCGGGACCGTGCGCCCTTCGATCTTGTCGGCCCAGCCGGCGTAGTACCGGAGAGTGTTGACCACGCCGCCCATGTCGCCCTTCGAGTCGGTGATCGTCTTGCCGCAGTTGAGCGACTCGAGCGCGGCCAGCTCGTCCGCATGTTGCTCGACCAGATCGGCCAGCTTGAAGAGCAAGCGACCGCGATCGGCGGCGTCCATCGTGCTCCACGGACCCGTTTCCAGGGCGCGCCGGGCCGCCTTGACGGCTTTGTCGACGTCGGCCGCGTCCACCCGCCGCCACCTTGGCGATCACCTCGCCGGTCGCCGGGTTATATGTCTCGAATTCACCGCCATCGACGGGGTCCATCCACTTGTTGTCTATGAACAGCTTGGTCAGCTTGACCTTGGGCCGGGATGGTGCGGACGCAACTTTCGTGGGCATGGTTGTTCCTCGCCGGAGTTGAGAGCGATTGTTCCACGTTCCGACACGAATCGTCGGGCGCCGAAGTGACGAAGTCAAGTCCTTCGCCGACTTCGTGCTCGCCACCCAAGCATCCACGCCAGCTTTTACAATTATCGCTTGTTTGTCGTCGCGGCCGCATGCACAATACAAGCCGCGCCGCAAAACATCGTCGGGCGATCGATTCCCGCATTTCGCCGAGGATTTCCTTCATGAAGTTGGCGATGAGAGGGCTTTTGTTTTCCTGGTTGTTCGGTTCCGCAACCGGCACTTTACTCGAAGCGGGTGAGCTTACAATCAGCCGGGCTTTCGGGCCCGAGACACCAACTGGCCCTTACAAGCACCCGGCATGCATGACGGAGCTCAAAAACGGCGACTTGTATCTGGTCTATTACGGCGGCGGGGGAGAGTATGCCATCGATACGGCGGTTTTCGGCTCTCGACTCAAGAAGGGCGAGACCCATTGGACGTCCCCAAAGCCGATCGCGCACGATCCGTTCCGCTCGGTCGGCAACGGCGTCATTTGGGAAGCTCCCGATGGCGTCGTCTGGCTGTTTTACGTGGTCCGTTACGGCGAAACCTGGTCGACTTCGCGCCTCCAGTTCAAGGTCTCGCACGACAACGCGGTTACCTGGTCGGATGCGTCGGTCCTCTCGCTCGACGAGGGGGACATGGTCCGCGGCCGGCCGATCGTGCTCAATAACGGCGACTACCTGCTGCCCATCTATCACGAAACCGGCCACGATCCCGAGTCTGGTCGGGCCAGATAGCACGTCGTTGTTCCTGCGGTTTGATCCCATCAAGAAGGCGTGGACCAAGACCGGACCGATCCGGTCAGCCAAGGGGAATATTCAGCCGGCGGTAGTGCAATTGACCGATAGCGACCTGATCGCCTATTGCCGCCGGGGAGGCGACTACAATCCCAAGACGATTGGCTTTATCGTCCGCGCCGAGTCGCACGACGGCGGCATGACCTGGAGCGAGGGCAAGGATTCGGCATTCCCGAATCCGAATGCCGCGATCGATTTCATCAAGCTCAAAAGCGGCCGGTTGCTCTTGATCTACAACGACAGCATGAACCGCCGCACGCCTCTCACAGCCGCCCTGTCGTCGGATCACGATCGCACCTGGCCCGTCCGCCGCAATATCAGCGAGGGAGACCGCGACTTCGGCTATCCGACTGCGTTCCAGGCGACGCGACGGCCGTATCCATCTCGTCTTCACATCCGAAAAACGCAGTGTCGTCAACCACGCGGTGTTCGACGAAGACTGGGTTTTGAATGGTCAAACGACCCCAGTGAAGTAGCGCCGGCTAGGCAAATCGGATCAAGAGAAACAGCGAGGCGACGGCCATGGCTAACCCCACTATTTCGTAACGACCAAGCGGCTCTCCGAAGACGACGACACCGACGCCCGTCAATAGCAAGATCATCGAGACCGAATAAACCACTCCGATCGTCCCCAGCTTGAGATGCTTCATCACAAAGACCCAGCCGAGCGCGGTCGAGGCATAGACGGCAAAACCCAGGTAAAACGACCGGGTCTTGAGCGGATTCTTGGCATCACTCGAAAGTTTGAGCAAATAATCACCCACCACTCCAACGACGCTGAAGGCGATCGTAACCATGACGGCCAGTGATTTATTTCCCATCGGTAGAAGTTCCCTTCTCGCATGGTTAGAGTGAACCCTGCGTCGTTTGTCCTTCCCTTGGTCGATCCCCACGGGAGGTTTTGTCCCATGAACGCAGCACAGTTCAAGCACATTCGAATCAGAGATGCGAAAGGTATCGCCGTCGTAGAATTCGTCAACTCCCAGCTCATGTTCGCGACCGACGTCGTCAACGAGATCGGTGACGAGCTCGAAAGCCTGATCTCGGATCATTCGTATTCCAAAATCGTCCTCGATTTCAGCAATGTCCAGTACGTTTCAAGCATGATGCTTGCCAAACTGGCGAAACTTCAACAACACGCCGATGCCGGCAAACGGCAACTCAGGCTCTGTGGTCTAGGGCCGGTCCTCCAAGACACGTTCCGGATCGGCCACTTCGAGCGACTTTTTTCGGTCTATGACGATGCCGAATCGGCAGTTCAGTCTTTTTGACCGAGAAAACTCGTTTTCTCACTAATGAATTGCGCTAGTCTGCGTCTAAAGAGAAGGAATCCTGACGCCGACGCTTGAGCGGGCTCGTCGCCGCATCGCGTTCGGAGCCGTGATCTCCGTGGTACCACTATCTCCAAGGAGAACGACGATGAACACGATTCTCGGGCGCGGGACCAGACTCGCGGCAGCGATCATCGTGATGAATTCGCTTGTCATGGCAACCAAGGGGCAGGGGATCCTCATTGACAGCCGCCCGCGGGTTCCAATTTCCCGTTCCTACGAGATCCGCGAGGTCAGTATCAATGGGCGTTTGCGCGATCAAGTGGCGGACGTCCAGGTTTCCCAGACTTTCCATAACCCCGGGTCATTCCAGCTTGAAGCTGAGTTTCTGTTTCCACTGCCAGATGAGGGGGCAATTCAAAACTTTGTGCTGATGGTCGACGGCCGTGAGCTGCCAGGACGGTTGCTCCCCAAGGACGAGGCGCGGCGGATCTATGAAGACATTGTCCGGTCGAAGCGCGACCCGGCGCTGCTCGAATACATGGGCCGCGGCCTTTACCGCACCAGCGTCTTTCCCATCCCACCGGGGGCCGACCGCAAGGTGACGATGCGCTACACCCAGCTCTGCAAGCGCGACCGCGACGTCGTCGAGTTTTCCTACCCGCTCAGTACGCAGAAATTCACCGCCAAGCCGATTCAGCGGCTCAAGATCGAAGTCTCGATCCACAGCCAGGAAGCGATCAAGTCGGTTTATTGCCCGAGCGATGACGCGCGAATCGACCGATCAGGCGACCACGACGTGCGGGTTGAGCCTCGAGCGCCGGGATGTGGTGCCCAGCAACGATTTCCGGCTCGTGTACACGCTGGCCGATGGCAAGCTGTCGGCTTCCATCGTGAGCTATCGGCCGAGCGAGTCGGAGGATGGCTATTTCCTGCTGCTGGCCAGCCCCGAGGTGAAGGCCCTCGATGACAATCGGCCGCTCCCCAAGACGGTGGTCTTCGTGATCGACCGTTCGGGATCGATGGCCGGCAAGAAGATCGAGCAAGCCCGCAAGGCACTCAAGTCCGTGCTCAACAATCTGCGTGATGAAGACCTCTTCAACATCGTGGTTTACGACGACCGGGTCGAGAGCTTCAAGCCAGAGCTCGAGCGGTATCGTTCGAGCGTCCGCGATGAAGCCGACCGGTTCGTCGACAACATCCGCGAGGGGGGAAGCACCAACATCGACTCGGCGCTCAAGACGGCTCTGGCGATGATTCAGGACATCGTCGCGGCCGAGCTACGTGCTATTCCTGACCGACGGACTGCCGACCGCGGGCGAAACACGCGAGCTGTCAATCGCCGACAACTGCCGCCAAGCCAATGCGCGCCGAACTCGCATCTTTTGCTTTCGGTGTCGGCTACGACGTCAATGCGCGGCTCCTCGATCGATTGAGCGGCGGAAACAGTGGAACCAGCGAATACGTCAAACCCGACGAAGATCATCGAGTCGCACGTCGGACGGTTTTACTCCAAGATGACCAGCCCGGTGCTCGCGGATATCCAGATCGAGCTGGCGGGCATCGACATCAACCGGACCTACCCGCGCGATATTCCCGACCTGTTCGAAGGGGGTCAGATCGTCTGGGCGGGCCGCTATCGCCAGTCGGGAAAGACGACGATTCGCGTCAGGGGCAAGGTCGGCGGCGAACGCCGATCGCTCGAATTTCCCGCCGAGCTCGCCAAAGCCGATCAAGCGTCCGAGCCATGACTTCGTCGAGCGGCTCTGGGTCGTGCGCCGGCTCGGCGACCTGATCGACCAGATCGACCTTCATGGTCAGAACAAAGAGCTGGTCGACGAGCTGGTGGCCCTGAGCACGAAATACGGCATCCTCACGCCTTATACGTCGTTCCTGGCCGATGAACGCGTACAACTTCACGCGAGGGTCGACAACGCCGATCGGGCGCGTCTGCGCCTCAACGCACTCAATTCGGTCGATGGGCAGGCAGGCGTGTCACAGAGGAGTTTCAAGCAAGACCTTATGGCGGCGGATCGGGCATCTTCCGCCATTGCGCTCGCACCCATGCTCGCACGGAACGAATCGATAGGCCGGGCGACGACGCGTGGCGCCGGCGGCGGCCAAATGGCCGGGAAGGGGATGGGCGGAATGATGGGCGGGGGCCTGCCCAGACAAAGAGCGATGGCGAAATCAACGCTTGTGGTAAGAGTTCAGGGACCGGGCGAGGCGGGCCAATCGCCTGAGGGCAAGGTTCGCCAGATCGGCGCCAAGACGTTTTACTGGAAGAACGGCCGCTGGGTCGACTCCACGATCCAACCCGACGAAGATGCCAAGGCAAAGTCGGTCACCCAGTTAACCGAAGAGTACTTCGAGCTCGCTCGCACCCAAAAGGCCGAGTACAACCAATACTTGAGCCAATCCGAACCGGTCAGCGTGAAGCTTGACGGCAAGGTTTATCACGTCGAACCCGCCACGCAGACGCCTGCTCCCTGAAGCTGCTTCGCTGCAGCCAATGACAGATTCCGAATTCGATATTTTCAGTTTCGCGACCGACGGTTGCAGGCTCCGCGACTGGGTTTTCGGATCGCGGAGTTTGGAATCCGCGCTTGCCTCTTGGTTTTACTTCGAGTACCTAGGGTCCGTTAGCGAGAGGTCCGATGATGTAGATTCGATCACGGTGAATGTTAAAATTCGTAAGGATTCAATAATCAGATGAACGGTTTTCTGAGTGTTCGACGCTAATGTCATACAGAAAGCGTCGCGCACGACGAAACCCAACCTTCAGGCGGGTGAATCATCAGGATGGTGATCCATCGTCCCGACTTCATCGTGATCGGTGCCATGAAGAGCGCCACGACCACGTTGCATGAGCAACTTGCGCGGCAGCCGGGCGTGTTCATGAGCCGGCCTAAAGAGCCAAACTTTTTCAGCGACGACGAGATGTATGCGCGTGGATGGGACTGGTATTCGTCGCTGTTCCGAGTCTGCACGAAACCGAAGACCTCCGCGGCGAATCGAGTACACATTACACCAAGCTGCCCGACTATCCGCGCACCGTTGAGCGGATGGTGCGCGACCTGCCTCGTCTGAAGTTGATCTACCTGATGCGGCATCCGATCGATCGCCTGATGTCGCAGTATGTTCATGAAGTGACGGCCGGACGGCTGAATCTGGGCGTGCGCGAGCGGTGGAACGTATGCACTGCGCTGGTCGAGTACAGCCGTTATTCGCTGCAATTGCAGCCTTTTCTCGAGGCATACGGATTCGAAAACGTGCTGCCCGTCTTTTTCCCTCGGCTGGTGCACCACTGCCAGGAGGAACTCGAGCGGATCGGCCGATTTCTCGGTCACGAAGGCCCCTTCAATGGGACACAGCCCTAAAGCCACAAAACGCGGGACGTGAACGGTTGCGTCACAGCCCGATCCGCGTCGCCTTGGTGCAGGCCCCCGTCCTTTCAACCCTGCGCCAGCGGATTGTGCCGCGGCATTGGTCGCAGTCGTTGAAAGGGCTTTGGCGTGCGCAGGCAAAACCGCCAACGATGCAACCCGACCTGATCGCTCGTCTGCGCGACATCTTCGACGCCGACTTGGCCCAGCTTGGATCGTGGCTCGGAATCTCGCTCGATTGTGAGAATTTTCACGCGACAACCATCGAGCAAGCCCACGACTGGGCGGGCGGAGGCGGCCCATAGGCCGTCGTTTTCTCCAAAATCACGCCTGAGCCACCGGGCGGTAGGTGAAAACCGTGACGATCTCGGGGCGGATCAGCTTGTCGCCCGAGCAGAATCCTTTGCGCAGCCGAGTCGCCACTCGCTTGTTGAGCGCTTTATCGTCCGTCGCCTGAGTGGAGACCGCGCGCTGCTTGCGGGGATCAAACTCAGTGCCTTCCAGGGTAAACGGCTCGACACCCTGGCGGTAAAGAATGTCTTCGATTGCCGTCTGGATCGATTCCAGAGATCCGCGGAGGCGAGTGCCAGTATCCGGGTCTGCATTCGTGGACGTCCCGGCTTCGATGATCTTGCCGATGTCATCGTGCAGTTGAATCAAATCTACGAAGATCGGGCGCTGAATTTTCAAGAGAAAGTCCTGCTTGTAATCTTGAAGCTCTGCATGAAGGCGATCGACCACGCGCTCGCGCGTGGTCTCGGCACGCAGCTCACGCTCGAATGTCGTTTGCAGTAAGTCGAGGCGTCGGCTTAACTGGTCGGCCAGCTTCTCAACAGAACCGAGTACCTGTGCCAGGTCGATGGTGGGCACCGTTTCATGGCAACGATCGAGAGCGGGCTGGAGGGGGGTGATGCCGGCAGCGCTTTCCAGTGTCGTCGGGACATCTTGCTCTTCCGCCAGATGTTCGATGATCTCCAGGTCGAAATCATCTTCGGGTAGCGGGGCAGCGTCGACGGGAACAAATAATTCGTCACCTTCTTCCGAGCTACGACTCGCGCTAGCCTTGTCGTTGATCTCGGGCATGGTCAACTCCTTTTCGCACGCGTGCCGACCCGCATGTATTCGCCTGGGAAGCCGAGATGTTAGACTGCAGTCCACGACCCTTGCGAATACCCACCTTGTCGCGCCACCAGCCCGAGCCCAAGCCGGAGTTCAATGATGAGGCTCACTTCACCATTTTTCTGGATCGTCCCGTTCGCGCTTTGCCCGTTGATGCTTTGGGCCGTGCAGCCTACAGGCAGGCCGACCGACGCCAGCCTTGGGGCCAAGCCGCCCGAAGGCGCCGTCGTGGTCTTTGATGGCACGGACCTGAAAGGTTGGGTGAAAACGGATGGGAAGATTCCCGCCGACTGGCCCGTGGAAGGGGCCATCTTCACGGTCGGTCGCGGCAATATCATGACCACCCAGCGCTTCGGCAACTTTCAGCTCCATCTCGAATTCAACGTGCCCTATATGCCTACCAGGCGTGGGCAGGGGCGAGGTAACAGCGGCGTCTATCTGACGGGCAATCACGAGCTCCAAGTTCTCGACTCTTACAAGCTGACACTGCACAGCGACGATTGCGGCGCGATCTACAAACAGATCACGCCATCGGTGAACGCCTGCAAGCCACCGCTTCAGTGGCAGACGTACGACGTGACGTTTCACAAGGCCCTTGTCGAAGCGGGCAAGGTCGCCAAGAAGGCAAGAGTGACCGTAGTTCAGAACGGGATCAAGACCATCGACGACGCCGAGATCTCGCCCACGCCGGGCGGAATCGACGTCGCGGAAGGCCAGGACGGGCCGCTCATGCTCCAGGACCACGGAAACCCGGTCGAGTATCGTAATATCTGGATCAAACCGCTCAATTGAACGCTGGGTTCACGCGCCGGCCGCCGCCTTGAGTGCCGTCAAGGCCGGCTCGTAGTTGGGTTCCTGGGCGATCTCGGGAACGATCTCGGCATAGCGGATCGTGTTCGGCAGAATCGACCACGAAGACGGCTCGCGCCAGGAGGGGAACCGGCAGGTCGCTGATCAACACGCCGTAATGTTCGCCGAAGCTGTGGTTGTGGGCGTCGGACAGGTTCTTGATGTTTTCGATGCTGGCCTCGGTGCAGAACCGGGCCTGGGCAAACGGCAGATCGGTGCTGACGGTGTAAGCGGCCACCTTGTCGCCCAGAGCCTTGAGCTCTTCGGCGAACCGCTTGGTCTGCTTGTTGCAGACGGGTGTGTCGAGCGAGGGGACCACGTTGAAGAGCCGGGCCTTGCCGGCCGTGTCGCGCGAGCGACACCATGGCCAGGCCCGCCCCCACGGCCTTGAAGTCCGGTGCCTTGTCGCCGGGTTTGAGCTTGGGCCCGACCAGCGTGATCGGGTTCCCCTTGAACGTCACTTCGCCTTTGCGCGTTTCGGCCATGGCTCTTTCACCTCGAAGATCGGGACTGACAAAATAGCGAGAATTCGCGACAGCTCATTAGAGGGTAGCGGCTGGCGCCAACGGCGTGCAAGCCGGTGGCGGACAACGCCCTTGGCCGCGGACCGCCACGTCTGTCACCACTTGTGCACTGTCGTATAAGATAGATGCTGCCGACCTATGCGAGGCATCCTCGCCATGCGGCCATCTTCAGGACATTCAAGGGACCAGCAACATGCGCGACCTATACCGGTTTGACGTGGTCGTCGTCGGCGCCGGCCACGCCGGGCTGGAGGCCGCGCTGGCCGCCGCGCGGATGGGGCTGCGGACGGCGCTCTTGACCATGAACTGCGACACCGTCGGCCAGATGAGCTGCAACCCGGCGATCGGCGGCGTGGCCAAGGGGCAGATCGTCCGCGAGATCGACGCGCTTGGGCGGCGCGATGGGGATCTTCACCGACGCGACCGCCATCCAGTTCCGCTTGCTCAACCGCGGCAAAGGGCCCGCGATGCACAGCCCGCGCGCCCAGTGCGACAAGAAAGCCTACCAGTTCCTGGCCAAGCTGACCGTCGAACGGCAAGAGAACCTGTCGCTCCGCCAGGAAATGGCCGAGTCGATCGTGGTCGAGGGTGGCCGCGTCGCGGGCGTGCGAGTGCCGGGGCGGAATCTGCTATCAGGCCCGGGCCGTCATCGTCACCACCGGCACGTTTCTCCAGGCGCTCATGCACACCGGCGAAGTCAAGACTCCCGGCGGCCGGGGCGGCGACGCGGCCGCGGTCGGGCTTTCGCAAAGCCTGCGCTCGCTCGGATTTGAGCTCGAGCGGTTCAAGACCGGCACGCCGCCGCGATTGAACGGCCGCACGATCGATTTCGCGCGGCTCGAGCCCCAGCCGGGCGACGCCGAGCCCGGTCCCGTTCTCGTTCCTCACCGACGCGATCACCCAGCCCCAGCTCGACTGCCACATCACCTACACCAATCCCGCCGTCCACGACCTGATCCGGGCCAACCTGCACCGTGCGCCGATGTATTCCGGGCCAGATCCAGAGCACCGGCCCGCGCTACTGCCCGTCGATCGAAGACAAGGTCGTCCGGTTCGCCGACCGCGAGAGCCACCAGATCTTCCTCGAGCCCGAAGGGCGCAACACGCTCGAGTATTATTGCAACGGCATCTCGACGAGCCTGCCGCGCGACGTTCAAGAGGCGATCATCCCGCTGATCCCGGGGCTCGAACACGCCGAGATCATGCGGTACGGCTACGCGGTCGAATACGATTTCGCCCCGCCGACCCAGCTCTTACCCACGCTCGAGACCAAGCCGGTCGCGCAACCTCTTCTTCGCCGGCCAGATCAACGGCACGACCGGCTACGAGGAAGCCGCCGCCCAGGGACTTGATCGCCGGCATCAACGCGGCGCTCGCGGTCAGGGACGAGCCCCCGTTCGTTGCTCGATCGCTCGCGGGCCTATATCGGCGTCCTGATCGACGACCTGGTCACGCGCGGAGTCGACGAGCCATATCGCATGTTCACCAGCCGCGCCGAGTATCGGCTGATGCTCCGGCACGACAACGCCGACCTGCAGGCTCACCGAGCTGGGCCGGCAGGTCGGGCTGGTCGACGACGGCGGTGGGCGCGGTTCGAGTCGCGGCGCGATGCGATCGGCCGGTTGCGCGACCGGCTCTGCGCGTACCCGCGTCGCCGGCGACACGCTGTTCCAGGCCTGCGCCGGCCGGAAACGACCTGGAGCGATCTGCTGTTCGCTCGACCCGGCTCGACGAAGCCGGCTTGCCGGCCGACGTGATCGACCAGGTGACGATCGAGGCCAAATACGACGGCTACATCGGCCGCCAGCTCGAGCAGGTCGAGCGCTTCCGCCGGATGGAAGAAAAACGGATTCCGGCCGATCTCGACTATCACGCGATCCCCCAGCTTCGCGCCGAGGCCCGGGAGAAGTTCGAGCGGGTCCGGCCGCTCTCGATCGGCCAGGCGGGCCGGATCAGCGGCATCAGCCCGGCCGATATCGCCACGCTGCTCATCCAGCTCAAACGGCGCGAGCCGAATCGCCACGTAGTCGCCGACGGTCAGCGTCGACAGCCGCCAGCGGAATCGCATCACTCGACAGTATGACAGTCGGATGAATGCTCCGAATGCTTCGTTGATTGACGTCAACCTACATCAAAGCTGCCAGGACAGTGCATTCCCAGTTCATCGGATCTTCTCAGTCCACTGACACGTTGTCAGTCTCCTCGCACGTGCCCAGTGAGTGGCAATGCCACCGCTACCTCACCGATTTCTCTTGCTCAGCCTGGCCGAAACTTGCCATCTTCGAATCGGACAGCTGGTACGCATTTCACTTTTTTTCTCCATTCTTCCTGGCATAAAATTCATTTAGTCGTTAAAACTCCCTCAGTACCGCACATATTCGGAATCAAGGGCGGAGTGGCGAAACTTCGGGGGTCTGGAGCTATTCGGATTGACAAGGTGGGGCGATTTTCTACAATTGGTGAGATCGGTAATATTGGTAATCTCTAAAGGTTTCGTAGATTTTAACACCGGCGGGTTAGCGAGAGGCTTGGTGCGGTCGACGGAGCTGGGTCGGGAGGCAATCGACTGGTTGGGTTCGGGTCGTGAGAAGGGTTTGCACGGAGGCCGATCAGGCGGCGTCTTCCTCCTCCGATCATGTCCCCATTGACTGGGAGAGGGAGGACCTTGTCCTTGATCTCGCAAGATGGGACCTACACAACGATGAAGACGGTATTCACGACAGGCGAGGCGGCCAAAGTCTGTAAAGTGAGCCAGCAGACGATCATTCGCTGCTTTGACTCGGGTCAGCTCAAGGGGTTCCGAGTTCCGGGCTCGCGGTTTCGGCGAATCCCTCGGGATGCCCTCTACCGCTTCATGAAGGAGAACGGCATCCCCACGGACGCCCTGGAGAGCGGTCGCCGGCGGGTCTTGATCGTCGACGACGATCAGGCCGTCGTCGACCTGATCTCCGAAGTCTTGGCCGGCGACGCCCGGTTCGAGACCAAGGTCGTCAACAATGGATTCGGCGCGGGCATGCTCGCCAAGGAGTATCACCCCGATCTGATCATCCTTGACGTCATGCTGCCTGACATCAATGGCCAACAGGTCTGCGAGCTTCTTCGCAAAGACCCGACCATGTCCGACATCAAGATCATCTGCATCTCGGGGATGATCGAAGAAGACAAGATCCAGGAGCTACGCGAGTCGGGAGCGGACGATTTCCTGCACAAGCCGCTCGATATCGATGAACTGATGCGGCGCGTCTGCCGACTCTTGGATATGGAGACCAGTCTGATCGGCTGACCATCTGTCCATCGACTCGATCTCGACATGATGTCGAGATGGCTGTGATTGCCTGGATGCCGAGTGCGGGGACTGATCGAAGAGGAAGGTCGCTGCCTCGGTTGTCGGGAAGGAGCCCGCCCGGTGCGTGTCCACCCGCGTCGACCACCACCTTCGGAAGAAGTTACGGCAGCCGCTCGCGCGGCTCGAGCGTATTCCATTGCGCCCGCTGACGGCGCGAACGTTCTGCGCGGAACTTGCCCGGCGAGCCCGACGACGAGTCGAGGGTGGCATCTGACGCTCGAAAACGCGTTCGATTCTGCCAGCTCGACCCTGGATGGATGCTGGCGCGATACTCGCGCTGGCCAGGTCACGTCGAGCCGCTCGGCGCTGATTGCCGAAACGCCGTGGTGGCCGGCCACTCCTTGCGGACATCGGCCTTCGGGCGAGTTTCTCAGTCGGCTCTGGCGGCACTCGGTCGCAGTCAGCCTGGCCGCGCGGTCGCTGGCGCGCGACGCCAACGACCCCGATCCCGATGGCGTCGCACGGGCGGGACTCCTGTGCCGGCTGGGATGCTGGGCCGTCGCGGCCGTCGATCCCGACTGGATGGCCAAGTGGTGGCAGGAAGCGAGTGAACGCGAGCCGGCGACAACGCGAGCTCGCCGACCTGGGCACCGATCTGGACGACCTCGGCCGCCGGCTGGCCGAGCGCTGGGGCTGCGAGCCGCTGGCCGTCGACGCCGCCTGGCTGCATGGCTCGCACGGGCCCGCTCTCCAAGCGGTCCGCCGAACCCAGCCGCCTGGCCTACATCCAGCAAGCATGCCGCTGGGCCGAACAAACCCCTGGTCACTGCGGCCGCCTTTTCGCCGACGGAGTACCGGCGGAGCCTCGGCTGCGAATCCTGGTCGCCGAGGTTCAAGCACGCACCGCCTGCGGCGTTCGTCGCGGCCGATGCGACTTCTCATGAAGAGCGAATGACGCGGCAGAACGCACGGCTGCGGCTGCTCCTGGCGTCCGAACGGCGAGAGCGGGAACGCGCAAACCGGTTTCTCCAGGCGCTTGCCGCTTCCGACCCTGCCGCTTCGCCCGAAGACTGGGCCGCCCGGGCCGCCAGGATCTGGTGCGCCGAGCCGGGAGTCAGCGCGGCCAGTGTGGTCTGGCTGGAATCGACTTCGTCAAATGCCGCGTCCCATCAGCCGAAGGACGCTTGTGCCCCGACCAGCCTCGACGATCCGGCATCAACTTCCCCGGATCCGCGCCCGCCAGCCCTCGTGCTCCCGCTGAAAGCGCGGGGACGCACTCGTGCGCTCGTTCAACTCTGGAGCGACCATGGACCAGCCGACCTGCAAGAGCGGCTCGAGCAAAGAATTGCCCAAGGCGCCTGGGAATCGTGGGCGACGATGGTCGCCGATCGCGGCTTGCTCGAGCGCCGGGTTCAGACCGTCGTCGCTTCGTTTCGCGATCGGATCGAAACCGAGGAAATCCAGCTTAGCCAGCGAAAACTCGACGCCCTGGGCGAGTTCGCCGGGGGGGCCGGCCACGAGCTCAACAATCCCCTCGCGGTGATCGTTGGCCGAGCGCAACTGCTGCTGGCCCGCACCGACAGATCCCGAGACGGCACGGTCGCTGCGCATCATCCTCAGCCAGGCCGGACGTGCCCATCGCATTCTCCGCGATCTGATGTTCGTGGCTCGTCCGCCCGCACCCCGACCGCGGAACTGCCGCCCGGCCGATCTGCTTCGCGCGTGCCTGCGCGATTTTCAAGAGGAGTGCACCACAAGAGGCATTCGGCTCGCCAGTGAGATCGACGAGTCATATCCGTCGCCGCGTGCCTCGATCCCGACGCGCTGCGGCATCTCGCCGAGATCCTGCTGCGCAACGCCATCCAGGCGACCCCTGCCGGCGGCAAGATCTCGGTCCGGTCGAGTACGCAGGGCGACGAGCTTTCCTGGTCTTTTAGCGACTCGGGCAAGGGAATTGCTCCCCACGAAGCAGGCCACCTTTTCGATCCTTTTTACTGCGGCCGCCAGGCGGGACGCGGCCTTGGCCTCGGCTTGCCACGCGCCGCCCGGATCGTCGAGCAGGCCCGCGGTCGCCTGCGGTGGTCGTCCAATCCCGGTCAAGGATCTGCTTTTCAGGTGGATCTCCCTCTCACGCCCCAAACCCCACCGGCGAAAGAATCGCGCATCCCCTGTCCGCTTCATCCATCAGTGGCGATCGCCGTCCTAAGTCCTGATCGCAGACGGTTGCGGCTTAACGCCGTTGAATTAGCTGGACGTTATTAAGTCAAAGCACTTCAAAGTTCCCTCATCCTTTTCCGGGAGGGTTAGGGGGTGTTTCTGTCCCGCCCAGCGATCTCGCCTTTTTTCTGACACCCGTTCTGTTTCGCTCGTCGGCGCGTCTATGCGGTCACTTGCACTTGGTAATACGCGTGACGAACCAATTCGTGACCCGATGCCGTTGATCCAACGAGGCTTGTTTCAGATTCACACCAGCGATGGTGAATCCGATCAGCATCCCTTTTCGCGTGAAAACCGTCGGCCTAACAATACCTCTTGTAGGCGACACTTGCCTTGGAAAGGTCGTTTTCGCAGGCGAGGAAAGGCGTGTCGGTGGGCAGTCACAACTTCAACTTACTGAGAGTAAACATGCTTAGAGCCTTTCTCCCTGGAATCGCATCAATTTGGCTGGTCGCGGCGGGGACTGCGACAGCCGGCCAGATTACGAACCTGCAGCTTTACGACGGAAACGCTGCGCCCGTAGTGACCATTTATTACACGGGCGCCGACGGCACCGGCAGCTTTTCAAGCCTTGCGTATGCCGATCCGCAAGTGAGTTTAGGCACGACGACGCCGGTTTATTATTGCGTTGACCTCTGGCATGAAAACGACATCGGCCAGACGTACACGATCAATCCAGTGTCCGGCTTGACATTTGCCAACAGTACCTTCGCCGACGCCGACAACCGGATCGGCTGGCTGCTCGCTCAGGACCAAAGCACCATTGATGATCGGGCGGCAGTGCAACTGGCGATCTGGTACACCGTCGACAATAAACCAAACGAGAGTCTCGCCGGGTTTTCGATGACTTCGAGCGATCCAACGCTCACCGCGGACTACAACGCGCTCATCAGCTTTGCCGGCTACGATCCGTCGACCAACTATGCCGCGAACTTCTGGCAGGCGACGCACGATCCTTCCAATACTCTTTATCAAGACCTTGTCAGTGCGGGATCTGTCCCTGAGCCAAGTACCGTCGTACTGTCGATGATCAGCGGTCTGTTCTTGGTCGGGCTAAGGTTCTGGGGACTCATCGGTTGAATCGAAAACTTCAGGTCTGCGCAAAATGCTCGCGCGCCAGCAAGGCCGCCCCCAGGATCCCGGCATCGTCGCCCAATGCCGCGCGCTCGATGCCAATCTTTCCCTGCGGATCGGTAATCGCCTGCGTTCGGGCAGACGCTCGGACCATTTCGAGATAGGAATCGCCGAGCGCACCCGCCACTCCGCCGCCGATGATGACGATCTCGGGACCCAGGAGGTTGATCAGGCTTCCCAAGCCAATTCCCAGGAAATGCGCCGCCCGCTGAACTTCCTTGAGCGCAACCAAGTCTTTGGCGGCAACGGCCTCCGCCAGGTCGCGGCTCTTGAGCCTGCCCCCCTTGCTTGACCATCTTTTCACCGAGCACGGTCGGCAGGCCTTTGCGGACGGCCTTGTCGACGCGGCGCGCGATTGCCGTCTTGCTGGCCAGGGCTTCCAGGCATCCCCGGTTGCCGCAACCGCATCGCGGCCCTCCTGCTTTAACGATCATGTGGCCAATTTCACCTGCGTTGCCGGTGGCACCCGTAACGATCTCGCCGCCGCGGATCAAGCAGCCGCCGATCCCGGTTCCCACGAACACGGCGATCATGTCGCGAAAGCCTCGACCGGCTCCGAGCCGGAATTCGGCGTACCCGCCGACACGAACGTCGTTTCGCACGATCACTGGTCGATCCAGCGCCCTGGCGAGCTCTGGTCCGATCGGGAAATTCCTGACGTTCAAATTGGCGCTGAAGAGGATGACGCCGGCGTTGACGTCGAGCGGGCCAGGACAACCGATACCCGCAGCCATGATCTCGGTACGCGAAACGTTCGCAGCCGCGAGAGCCTCGTCGACGCAAGTGACCACCTCGGCCACGATCGCCGGTCCCCCCTGCTTGGCCGGGGTGGTTCGCTTGGCACGACCCATGATTCGATGGTCGCCGCTGACCACACCCGCCAGAATCTTGGTCCCACCCAGGTCGATCCCGACCACCGGGGGCCCGTCGCCCTGCCTGGCCATTCGCGAAGGCTCCAAACGTTAGTTTGCTCTAGGTAGCCGACGGATTGCGTTTGCGTCCCCATGCGGAATCATAAGCTTCGCTATCAGGTAGTATCGGGCCTGGTCGTCCCAGAGGAAGGTGAGGCAGGGGAGGGTGCGCCTCGATACGCCTCGCCTTGGTCAGATCGATCCGCTCGTCGGACAGCGTGACTTCAAACTTGCGATTTCCCGGCAACATCATCGGGACCCGCACGGTGAAAATGCTGCCGTGGCCGGTCTGGCTATCGAGATGGACATCGCCGCCCAAGAGCTTGGTCAGCTCGCGAACAATCGAAAGGCCCAGTCCAGTGCCTTGGTGCTCGCGGGTTAGCACGTTTTCGCCCTGGCCGGGGACCTTTGCCTGACGGAATTTTTCGAAGATCGTTTCACGGTCTTCTTCCGCGATGCCGATGCCGGTGTCTTCCAATTCGATGACGACGAACCGGCCTTCCGGCCGAGCCCTGAGCGTAACGCGGCCCCCCTCCGGTGTGAACTTGATCGCGTTGGAGAGCAAGTTGTAGAGGATTTGCTTCAGCTTGCCGGGGTCTTGACGTAAAAGCGGGATCGCCTCGTCGAGCCGGCAGTCGAGAGTAATACTCTTGCGGTCGGCCACCGGTCGGCAGAGGTTGATAAGCCCTTCGCTCACGTCACGGATTGAGAAGTCCTCGCTGCGGACTTCCATCTTGCCACTCTCGATCTTGGCCAGATCCAGGATGTCGTTGATCATCGACAAGAGCATCCTACCCGAAGTCTGAATGTTGCCTGCGTACCGCCGTTGCCGTTCGCCAAGGTGCTCCGTCCCGGAAAGGACTTCCGAGAAGCCGATGATCGAATTGAGCGGCGTTCGCAGTTCGTGGCTCATGGTCGCCAGGAAATCGCTCTTGAGTCGATTCATCTCGAAAAGGGCGAGGTTGGCCTGCGCCAACTCGTCCACCTTGCGATCGAGGTCGTTGTTGACCTCACGCAGCTCTTGCTGCATGGCGACAAGATTATGAAGCATGCGGTTGAATGCGTGAGAGAGCTCTTCAAACTCGTCGCCGGTTTCGATCTTGCTTCGGATATTGAGCCGGCCGGCGGCGATGGCATCCGAAACATCACGCAGGTGCTTGACTGGCTTGACGATCACATAGCGGACAATGGTGTACGACGATAACATTGCCACGATCGCCGTGATCAAGGCGGCCGTGATCAACATGGCACGGTTGCTGTTGATGGCGTTGGTCGTCTGATCCATCGGAATGTTGATCACGACTGCGCCGGCAAGGTCGCCCTCTTTGGGAAAAACCCAGTCGCGGCCGTCGGCTGTTTGCCTCGACAAGTGGTCGTCAACTGGCGTCTCTCCGACGTGACAAGCCATCAAGCAGCCCGGTCGAAACTGAACTGCCTGAATGTACTGAAATTCTTTTGTCCTGTCCGCGTTGGTCTTCGCACGCTGTGCCCATCTCGGGGTCCCGTCCGCGAAGCGCGTTTTATCGCGCGGTTTTGCCCCCTTCTGGACGCTATCTTCTTTCTGCGCGGCCTGGACGAATCTTGCCAGCGTAGAACGCTCGAACTCATCGGCCGGTTGTTTGTCGGGATCTTTGAGATTGAAAGGATTCAATAAGCGAGCTTTATAGTTGGGGAGTTCATCCTCCAGTGAATCGTACTCGCCCCAAAGAGCATTGATGACCGCCTCAAATTTCTCTTCGCCGAGCAAACGGACGTGGTGCTTGTTGATCGCGTCGCGAACGGTCATGCGAGCCGACTGGGTGGTTTGCATCCTCACCAGCTCTTCCGTCTTGCGACCGTACAGGAAGAAGCTGCCGGTGACCAGCAGAAGAATTCCCATCCCGAAGATGAATCGGCACTTTCGCTCAAGGCTGGTTTCGCCGAGCAAGTGCTTGAAGCTTCTGTAGGACACGGGACTCTACCCTTCAACCTGGCCTGACGATCCGGACTAGCCGACGTAAAGAGCGACACGGACCGATTCGAATGCATGAAACGGCCGGCTTCGGCGCATCGAGGGGTGGTTAGCTCACCCTACACCAAAGTCGCACCTTTCGCCAGAGAGAGTACCATGCAGAACGATTGAGTGCGCCAAGAGAATCGGGCTTGATCGCTGGACTGTTCCCATGACGGCACGAATGCGTACGATTGTGTACATGGAGACGGCGAGCCGCATTTTCAGGCTGTTGGCGGATTCTCCGGACATGGGCACTAAGGGCACTCGGTGACAGTTTTTTACCGAGGCTCCTTTCGGCCCCGCTCACATGCCGCATGGAATGAAGACTGAGCACCGAGAACTGAGGACCTATGCCTCCCTAAGGATTAAGGATCAAGGACCATGGACCAATACTAAGCTTGAAACGGTTCTAACGAGCCCATCGGTTTTGCGGCTCCAAAATGGCAGTAGATGGCAGTAGATGGCAGTTTTTGGGAAGGTCTCCGGCTGTCTCGTCCTGCGCGACGCGTTCGACGACGAGTTCTTTACGGCGCGCTGGCCAAGCCCAAAGGCACACAAACGATGCCTCGCATCGCCGCCGCGGGCTCGCTTGCGATTAGCCCAATGCCGAGCTTCTAGGCCGGTCGGCCCAGTGAATCTGATCTAGCCAGGTTTCGGTTCGCTTGCGGTTTAAGACGGCCGCGGCGACAGATCTGATCATCGTCGATCAGGCATTGGCGCGCACTTTCCCCGCAGCGTCTACATACAATATACCGGCTATTGCAAATTTCGTTGATGCACCTACTCGCCTCTTGCAAGAAAAACCGATCTTAGCATTCTGCCAAGAAAGGACTTACGGTTTTTTCCAAAATTTTATTTTGTTGATATTAGTGCGCAACGTTTTTCAACCTGTTCTTCGGAATTCGCGGGAGGAAACCCTGGATGAGGGTGGGTCCGAATCGGACTCGGCTACAAACGGCGTCTTTGAGGGAGACGCACCATGTGCTCCTCCGCCCCGCGGCTCGAGCGCGCGCGAGTGTTTCACGCGGGTCAAAGTTCGGCCGTCGTTCCTGCGTACGACTTTTCTTCGATGATCTTGGAACCCAACAGGACGTTGATCTTCCGTTTCAGTGCCGCCCGGCGGTCGTTTTTTGATGTAAACCGATCGAGCCAGCTCCAAACGATTTGGGTGTAACTACCAGCTTCGGCTTTTGCTCCGATGGTGCAGGTAGTTGTTTGTCAACATCTTAGGATTAGGGCTTCGGACAACAAGTATTCGAATGGCCCACTCCAATGCGGTATCTTCCCGGTTGTAGACGGATCGAGAATAACCACATTGGAGAGGAGCCAGAGTCATGCTTACCCCCGCCGCTGCCGCCGTCAAGTTTGATCTCCCTTCCACTCCCGAGCAGAAGGCTTGCTCCAAAAGCATCGATGAAGGGCTCAGTACGTTTTGGAAACTGGTCGAACGCCTGCAGAACGCTGCCGATCAGCATCAGCTCATTCATCAAACTGAGGAAATCATCTTCCGGGATCTCTTGATTGTCGGGCGATGGATGCTCCAAGCGTTCTTGGATATGGCCGGTTTTGGGGATGTTGGTCCAACCATGATTGTGGCCGGGGATTCCCCCACCGACCCAGACCAGGAACTTCCCCGATTGGAACAAACTCGCAAGCGACCCTATCTGTCGATCTTCGGTGAGATCGGCATTGAGCGGACTTGCTACGGCCACGAGCGAGTCGAAGCAGTCCCCTTGGACGCCCAACTTCACCTGCCCCAGCGGCAGTATTCGTACTTGCTCCAGCAGTGGCTGGGGACATTCGTGGTCGACGATGCTCATGCCGAGGCAGTTCGGAAACTGGAGACGATTTTGGGTTTGGAGATTGCCGTCAAGGCATCGGAGGACCTCAACCGGGAGCAGGCCTGTAACGTGGAGCCATTCCAGAACAATTTGCCGGTGCCCGAACCGACGGAGGAGGGACCAATCCTGGTGGTGACAGCCGACTGCAAAGGGGTTCCTCTGGTGCGTTCGGCGCTGGAGCCCGAAGAGGCGGCTGAGCCCTCGCTTCCAGCTCTGGCGAACCAGCGGCGCGGCAAGGGCGAGAAGGCTAACAAGAAGAAAATGGCGGCGGTGGGTGCGGTCTACACAATCGATCCGTTTGTGCGCACAGCCGAAGAAGTGATCGACGAAGTCATGAGGGAAAAGGCCGCCAAACGCCGTCCCCGCCCGGCGCACAAGCGAATGCGCGCCGAGTTGTTGGTGGGCAAAGTGGCGCTGTTCCTCTGGCTGGCTGACGAGGTCATGCGCCGCAACCCACAGGGGACTAAGCCGTTGGTCTTTCTCTCCGACGGGGAGCGAGCGTTACACGATCGACAAAGTGAGTACCTGCCCGAAAACGTGGTCTGTATCCTGGATCTCTTTCACGTAATGGAGCGATTGTGGAAAGTGGCGTGGTGTTTCTTCAATGAGGCTACCCAGAGGCGAGAGGCGCATCAGTGGGTGGAAGAGCGTCTAAGGAGATTGCTTGAGGGGAAAGTAGATTCGGTGATCCGAGGAATGAGATACCAGTCAACCCAGCGCGGTCTGAAGGGACCGAAACGGAAAACCGTCCGGGACGCGGCGGAGTATTTCGAGCGCAATCAACGCCGAATGAAGTACGACGAATACTTGGCGGCCGGTTATCCGATTGGCAGTGGAGTCGTCGAAGGAGCATGCCGGCATCTGGTAAAGGATCGCCTGGAGCGCACTGGGATGCGCTGGACTCCCTCAGGCGCGCAGGCGATGCTCGATCTGCGAGGGACATATCTCAACGGGGAGTGGAACGAGTTCTGGGGATTCCACGTGGAGCACGAGGACCGGCGGCTCTACAGTAAAATCCGGAAAACTGGATAAGGCGAGTCCCGTAGTTACACCCAAACGATTCGAGTTTGTGCGACAGTCGTTTCGGCTCGACGACTTCTCCCAAGATTAACCGCGAATGTTCAAAGTCCAATCGTGGCGCGTTCCTGGAGGTGCACGCGGCAGCACTGCATGTCCTCCCCGCTTTGAACGGAGTACTGGATGTCGCGGTTCATGGATCCCCCCTTGAAGTTCAGATTGGAACGAATATTGTCAATCACAGAGTTCTGGCTCGCCTCATTGAGGGAAGTTCAGAATTCACGGGACAGCCGATCCGGCTCTTATCCTGCGGCACTGGATCTCTACCGAATGGCGTTGCACAGAACCTCGCGAATAAATTAGGAGTATCCGTAACTGCACCGAATGACATCATCTGGGCCTTTCCAGATGGGAGCTTGACCGTCGGCCCGACTCCGCTATCGAGTACTGGTTCGTTTGTGCCGTTTAATCCTGGAGGGTTTCGTCCGTGAACTCGATTGCGCAATGGCCACACAGGTGGTTCGGCGTTTGGCGAGAGTATGGGCCTGCTTATCAATGCTGTCCGAGCGTTCATGAATTTGTTGAGCCGAGTGTTACCGCCAACTACGACAAAACTCGCCTGCGTCAATATCTGAGCGGAGCAACGATCGTGGCGTCCACGAGTAGAAGTAACTTTCCTTGTCCGTTTAACGGCAAAAGAAGCACCGGACCGCTTTCCTTTAGAACCGATGGGCGGTGGCTTTGGCTCGACGATCTGCCGGATTACATAGACGATCACGGTGTTGCGATCCCTGATGCTTTCCTAAGAGACATCGAGAGTAACGGCTACGTACCTCCACCGTTCGATACTAGCGCAATGACTCATCTGGAATGGCCACCGGTTAGCACGTAAGTCAGCCGTCTAGCCCGGGTCGAAAGACATGCGGAGCAACAGCGCACTCACTGGCACCGAGGCAGCCCACGGATGGATCGATCTGGCCATTAGACAACAACTTGCCCTGCGGGCAGGGTTGTCGTATGCGATCGATGTCATCGTCGTCATTGAGCGCACGATGGGTCTCCTTCTGGGCCATTTTGTCCCATGGTGGACTCGCACTCGATCAGCGGCTACGAGTCCAGCGCCACCAGCGCCGTCTCGGCGAGTTCGAGCTGGTACGACCACGGTCAGGACGAGGACGCCTTCGCCGCCAGTGGTTCCGATAGCAGCACGGGCGATCAATACACCTTTTCCGACGCCGAGTCGGCGCAGGATAACTTCGCCGTCACCAAGCAGGAAGTCAGCGCCTACAATGGCGTCGCCACCGACTTCTCCGACTCGACGGTGACGATGACGGGCAGCACCTCGACGGGGCCCTCCGCCAGCTCGTTCTCGTACAGCCAGTCGAACACCTATAGCGATTCCTTGTCCGACTACGGCAACGTGACCGACGGGGGGGTTGTCACGCCGTTTTCGGAGTCGCAAGCCAGCAGCGCGACCTACCGCTACAGCGTCACCGGGCCGCCGGTGTCGACGGCCTATCAACAGTCGATCATTAGCTCGACATTAACCGGCAACACACCGTACCCCGCCAACTTCACCGAGACAGTGGTTGCCGGCCATGCCGACACGGCCGGGTCGTCGGTGGCGCACAACGCGGGCTCGGCGCCGGCCAATAGCGCCGAGCACCTGGGGACGACACCGAACAACCTGGAGGGGTCTGGCGGGCTGGCATCCGGATTGGGGGGCTTTGCGGTCCATTCGCTCTTGTTCGCCGGTCCGGAGGTGATGGCCGAGGTCAGCTCCGGCGGCAACTCCCTGGTGTTGCAGGAAGCGTACTCCAGCTCGTCGCCGACCAACTGGGTATCGCACCCCACGGGAATCGGCTATCGCCGCCCAGCCCCGGCCAACGGCGGCCTGCCGGCCAATTCCGGCAACGCGCCGCTCACCGACAGCGGCACGACCGACGGCAGCAACGATCAAGAGCTGGCGCGGCTCACGAATTTCGACACCGGGGGTAACGAGAACCCCACCGCCGCGCAGACGGCCCCGACGTCGCGTGCCGAGCAGCAGTTGGGTGTGGCCACGGCGGCCGGCGCGGGCCCACCCAGAGAGGGCCCTAATCGCGGGGACGGCGGATATTATGAT
Source organism: uncultured Isosphaeraceae bacterium (assembly GCA_963850935.1). GTDB lineage: Bacteria > Planctomycetota > Planctomycetia > Isosphaerales > Isosphaeraceae > CAWFRS01. The sequence goes on along the minus strand of CAWKNT010000003.1, from coordinate 83,279 downwards.
GACGTTGGCCATTGGTTTGGCATGGGCGAGCTTGGGATGGTGTATCAGTTTAGTTTCAGGACCGCCGCCCGCAGCGCCCCGGCCCTTCCATTTCGGTTGCTCGGCGGGCGCGGTTCGGACCCAGACAACTCCACTAGCCCAGACCGAGGAAATCCGCTAAGTTCTGGTCGTTCAAGGATGAACGCCCATGAGCTTTTGCTTTTATCCCAAGCATGAATTCGCCTGCCCGCAGCTGATGCACTGCCCACATCTGGGCGGCGCGGTGCTTGGGGCGGTCGTCCATATCGCTAACTCCAGCGATGACACCATTCACCTCCTGCATCGTCAATTGGACGCCGCGCGGCAGTCCGTCTCGGATTTGACGGTCGAGAACGAAGCGCTCAAGCGCGAGATCGAGCGTCTGAAACTCGAGCTCAAACTGGAGCGGCAGAACAAGTTCGCCACCAATCGCCAGCGGCAGAGCGATATCGCCCAGGTCAAAACCCCGGAAAGTTCTGCCGATGCCCAGCCTCGCAAGCGGGGTGCCCCGATGGGCCATCCCGGCTGGTTCCGCCCCACGCCGACGGAATATGACTCGCTCGTCGAAGTCGCAGCGCCGGCGGATTGTCCGCACTGCGGTGGGCCGGTCGGTGTCTACACATCTCAGGATCCGACCGATCATCTGCAGGAGGACCTCGTCGACGGGCGCCGCGACGTCACCCTGTTCCGCCATCCTGGGGCTCGCTGCCGATCGTGCCGACGATGGGTGCAGAAGGCCGGAGAGGGCGAAATCCTCGGCAGCATGATCGGGCCACGGCTTCGCGCCATCGCCGTCTATCTGCACAACGACATCGGCATCAGTCTCCGCAAAGTGCCGCGCGATCGCGGACCTGTTTGAGTTTCGCTTCACGCCCGCGGCCCTGATCGGCTTTGAAAAGTTGCTGGCGGCCAACGCCGAGCCGGTGGTCGACGACATTCGCAAGAAGGTTGCCGCCAGCGACGGCGCCGTGCATGCGGATGAAACCTATTGGGTCCTGGACGGCGAGCGGGCCTATTACTGGGTGCACGCCACGGACCAATACATCCACTTTCAATTCGACACCTCCCGCGCGGGGGAGGTATCGCGCGAATTGCTCGGGGTGGACTTCGCCGGCACCTTGGTCACCGATTGCTATTCGGCTTACGACGCCCAGGGCGCCAAGGCCAAGCAAAAATGCTTGGCGCATCTGGCCCGCACGGTGCGCGACTGGCAGAAACTCACCGCCGCCGACTCGGCGGATTATCGCTTCTTCGACGCGGTCAAGGAGTGTGTGAAGCGGGGCTGCGACTTTCATCGCCGTCGCGAGCAACTCTCGGAAGAAGAGCAAGCCGACGAAAAGGCTTGGCTGCGGGCGAAACTAAAGCGCCTGCAGGACTGTCCGCTGAACCACGAGAAGGCGGTCACGTTGCAAGAGCGGATCAACCGCTACGCGGAGTGCTGGCTGGTCTTTCTGGACGATCCTCGCGTGCCGCCAACCAACAATCACGCCGAACGCTGCCTGCGTCCGCTGGTCATTCTCCGGAAGATCACGTTCGGCCATCGCACGCATGCGGGAGCCACGCGGATGGCCCGTCTCATGACGATCCAAGAGACGGCCAAACGGCACGGGCGGCGGATGCTCGACGTCATCTATCGTCTGGCCATGCTTGCCGGAAAGTATCCCGACGCCCTGCTGCGATACATCTATGCCGGACCGGGCATGACGGGCTCATAGGCGCGAGCAAGGGTTGCTGCCTCACTGGCTTGCGAGTCTACTGTCGCGCTGACAAACAGTCGCCGCGATGCATGGCGCCGCTGCATGACGGTCTCGTGCCTCGCTCGCCGTACCGCTGCGCCGACTCTCGCGCTGCCAGCGTGCGCCTGCGCACAAACTGCTTCTGGTACATCGTGAGGTGCGCCGCTGCGCGGTCTCAACCCCACCGCAATGCCGGCAACGCCCCTCGTTGCGTGGCTCACAGAGAGCCTGGTCAGGAAACTAAACTGATACGGTTTTGGCCCGGACGGAAATCAATTACCATGAACGGCGTGTCCGCGCGGCAGCATCGGCGACCCGCAGTTTAGACAGCGAACGTCATTTAATGGGCGAGGGACACGTGTCGCATCCGCATTCGTTAGACAAGCGACCCGGGACACGCCTTAGAATCTTGCTGCTTATCATGCTGGTTTCTTGGGGCCTCGGGCTCTACTTATCCATCTCTAGCCGACCCGATGTCTTCAACCCCACCCCGATCAAATTTCCCCGCCAGTTCACTGATCTTACTGCCGCGCGCCTTCCAGGGCTCATTGCCGCTCGGCATCACACCGGATACATGGCATTCTCCCCCGACGGAAAAACCTTGGGTCTCCCGAAAGGAGATGATGGCCGCGTTGAACTCTGGAATTTCGAGACCGGAAGGGAGCAGGTACTCGTCAGCCCGTTCAAGGAGGGGGAATCTACCGCCAACAATATTGCCTTTTCGAAAGACAGTCGCTTGCTCGCGGTGTATTACGAGCGCCGCGGGGTCACTATATGGGACTTGGCCGCGAAAAGGGATCTTGCGTTCCTGCCCAATACTTCGCATGCCTTTGTGCATGACATGGCATTCGCTGGCGACGATCGGACTCTTATTTCGCTCATGGCCGAATACACCAGTCGGAACCAAAAAGCCAACCAGTGGGATTATTCGGCCGTCCGATGGGAGATCTCGACGGAGAAGAAGCTCCAAACGCACGTTTTTGACCCGTTCCTGCGGTTCAAGGCCCTGTCACGCGACGGCAGGTACGCCGTCATGCAGAAGTTCATGGTAGGGCAGACCGTCTTCGACCTGGTAACTGGCAAGGGTATATTTACCGTCGTCGGCAGCGGCGAGTTTGTCTTTTCCGACGATGTCTCGACGCTGGTGTCGTACGACGGCGACGAGGCCTGGGTCTGGAACGTCCCGTCCGGAAAGCAGTTGAAACATTTCGTTTTCAAACCCAACTACAGCGCGGGAGATTACAGCGTCCACCCAGGATGCTTGGACGTCTCATCTGATAAAAAGTTGTTGGCCGTTGCCAATTTCAGGCAAACCAACGTTGTGGGTGTGGTCAGCTTGGAGACGGGGAAGGCACTCGGCGAGTTTCAGTCCGGGCCGTTCCCTATGCTGAGCCACGTCGTCCGTTTTTCACCAGACAGGCGAATACTTGCCACCGACAACCAGTCAGTTGGCATCACTGACAACTCAGTGCAGCCGCTGCTCAGGCTTTGGAAGATACCAGAATCGTGGTGACGGACGGCTTTGTGGTCCGTTTCACAATTGACGTCGCGACTGGCCCGTTCCTCTATCCTACGCAGCCGGAGCTGCGAGAAAATGCGGCGATGCGCGTTTTAGCCAGTTCAGCATGTCTTGTCGAGTAAACTTCCAAGCGAACGGTTTCGGTTTACGGTTGGTCAACTCCTCGTATAACGCCAGGCGCACACGGATCGCTTCCAGCTTGGCAAAATCGTTTGGGGTCAACACCTTTCGCTGGATGATCGAAAAATAGATCTCCACCTGGTTCAGCCAACTCGCATGGATCGGCGTATGAACCAACACGATTCGCCGGTCACGCCGACGCATACGCTCCACCGACGCCTGGCCTCGATGCGACGAGCCGTTGTCCACGATGAAGAATAACTGTGTTGCATCCTTGTAGGGATCCTGCTCAAGCACCTGATCCACCAACAGACCAAACGGCTTGATCCCCGTCTTCTTCTCGCAACGTCCCACGACGATTCCACGATGCACGTCCCACGCCGCCAAATACTGCAACGCTCCGTTCCGCTTGTATTCCGCTTCGATCCGCCGAGTTTGTTTCGGTTGGGGCGGCGTTTCCTCATGCCTACGCCCTCGAGCCTGGATGCTCGTCTTTTCATCCATGCTCAGCACATGATTTGTCCGCTCCAACGACTCGCCTTCCCACATGCCTGCGTACAAGTCGAGAATCAGCCCAGCCTTCTCGGCAAACTGCGGGTCCTTTGGAAAAAGCCAATGTTCATGCTGCCAAGGTTTGATCGCCGACTCGTGCAACATCCGCCACACAGTGCTGCGGCTGATCTTTTTGCTCAACGTCGTTTCGGCGCGACGCACCAGGTCGGCAAGCGATTGCCGGCTCAGGGGCTCTTCCATCTCTGCGATCATTTCACACGCCATCGCTTGGATCAACGCTTGATCCAGAGGGGGAAAAAACGGGCTTACGCCCGCGCCCGACTTGGTCTTCGATGGAGAAATCCCCGGCAGCCCAGCGACTTCGCCATCGCTGTACCTGCCGAGCGGATAGACCCACCTCCTTGGCCGCCTTGTCGTTTTTCATCTTGGGCTGCTCGTGAAGCAGCAGTGCCAGCCGAAAGCGTTGCACGACTTAGACCGCCGCGGTTCGGCGGCGGACTGTGTCCAGGGCCACTTGCACGAAATGGTCGGGGAAAGTACAAGGAGCGGGGCTTGGTCCTGGCATAGCGGCGTCCTTTCCGTGCCGGGATTTTTTCAACGTCGTCAGACCTCAACGTCGTCAGACCTTCAACGTCGTCAGACCTAGTTTCAAGTCTTTCAACGTCGTCAGACCTAGTTTCAAGTCTTTTTCCATCCATACGACGAGACTGTGAACACGCTCGGCGTTTACAGCATCGACAACCTGTCGATGAACGACCTGCTCGTCGACGAGTTCAACGACACCGGCACCGACGTCCTCGGCGCCAGCGACTCGATCCTGGGCGGATGCGACACTTATACGTCGGTGATGTCGCGTTTGGTCGATACCTCGGTCGACGTCTCCGGCAACGCCGGGGCCTCGCCTTATCTCGTCGAGGCCTTCGGTTGGGACCAGGTCAACAATACCGACACGGGGTCCAGCACCCTCGCGACCAGCACACACGTTTACGCCACCGACAGCTTTACCTACGTCGAGGACAGCGGCGGCACGGCCACCGCCACCCAGACCTACGGAAGCAGCGTCAACGGCTGGACCAATTTCGGCACCGCCTCCGACTCGTACGTGGATAACGATCAGGGCGTCATCACCATCTCCGACACGGCGACCACGTCGCACGACAGCTTCGGCTTGAACGACACGCACTCGATCAGCGGCTACGAGTCCAGCGCCACCAGCGCCGTCTCGGCGAGTTCGAGCTGGTACGACCACGGTCAGGACGAGGACGCCTTTGCCGCCAGTGGTTCCGATAGCAGCACGGGCGATCAATACACCTTTTCCGACGCCGAGTCGGCGCAGGATAACTTCGCCGTCACCAACCAGGTCGTCAGCGCGTACAACGGCGTCGCCACCGACTTCTCTGACTCGACCGTGACGATGACGGGCAGCACCTCGACGGGGCCTTCGGCCAGCTCGTTCTCGTACAGCCAGTCGAACACCAACAGCGAATCCATCTCCGACTATGGCAACGTGACCGACGGGGGGGTTGTCACGCCGTTTTCGGAGTCGCAAGCCAGCAGCGCGACCTACCGCTACAGCGTCACCGGGCCGCCGGTGACGACGGCGTACCAAGAGTCGATCATTAGCTCGACATTAACCGGCAACACACCGTACCCCGCCAACTTCACCCAGACAGTGGTTGCCGGCCACGCCGACACGGCCGGGTCGGCGGTGGCGCACAACGCGGGCTCGGCGCCGGCCAATCAGCGCCGAGCACCTGGGGACGACACCGAACAACCTGGAGGGCTCAGGCGGGCTGGCGTCGGCGATGGGGGGCTTTGCGGTCCACTCGCTGTTGTTCGCCGGTCCGGAGGTGATGGCCGAGGTCAGCTCCGGCGGCAATTCCCTGGTGTTGCAGGAAGCGTACTCCAGCTCGTCGCCGACCAACTGGGTATCGCACCCCACGGGGATCGGCTATCGCCGCCCCGCCCCGGCCAACGGCGGCCTGCCGGCCAATTCCGGCAACGCGCCAATCACCGACAGCGGCACCGCAGACGGCAGCAACGAACGAGAGCTGGCGCGGCTCACGAATTTCGACACCGGCGGCAATGAGAATTCCACCGCCACGCAGACGGCCCCGACGTCCCGGGCCGAGCAGCAGGGGGGCGTGACCACGGCGACGGGCGCGGGGCCCGGAGGGGGCCCTACTGGCGGAAACGGCGGATATTATTTCTACGGTGGCCAGTGGTTCGGCACGGGTGAGCTTGTCATGGTTTGGAGGTGCTTTCGGCCATCGTCCACCCCGAGGGGATTCGGAACGCGCCAGGGGGCCATGACCGAAGCATCCGGATCTGGGACGCCGAAACGGGCGAAGAGATGGCGCGACTCGCAGGGCACACCTGGTACGTGTTTTCGCTGGCTTGATTCCGACCAGATTTCGGTATCCAGCCGGAATTGCTGATGAAGTACTTGGAGCTTAAATAAAGTGCACCTAAGACGTTTTTATTTGACAACGGCCTGAAGGAGGTGTTTGATGGCCGAGAGACTTGGGAAACGAGCTCGCTTGAGTGCGAAGGAATAAATCATGTCATTGACGGCGTCGTTCCTGACCAGCGTGCTTTTCCTGGTGATGATCACGAGTCCTGGCTTCGGCAAGCAGGACGGCAAGGCCTATCTAACGGAAAAGGAAGGTCGGAAGGCGCTCAAGGAACCGCTCGTGCTACGTGAAGTTCAGGAGGGCATTGCCGGCAAAACTGCGATGGTCTGGACTATCGAGCCGGCCGGCCAGTGGCGGGTTGCCCGGGCGCGGTCAAACAGAGACGGGTCCGAGCACTTAACGCCTATCAGCAGCGGGAAGATGGCCCCGGAGCAGATCGAGGCACTGGCCAAGGTGCTCGCCGATGCAAATCTGGCTGGTCTGCCTGCAAAGACCGGCCGTGCCGCCAAGATCAACCCTCACGAGGTCATTCTCAAATTCGGCCAGAAAACGGCGACCCTCGAGGGATTGCCAACGCGCCGGAACCTCAAGGTTGCCGAATTGATACGCAATTCCGCTCCCGCTCACGAAGCGGCCGAGGCCCAGGTTTGGGAGCGGTTCGCTCACGTTGTCCAGGCCGTGGAATCCCACTGCCAGGAGGCCAAGAAACCGTGAGCATCGCGCGGGCTCACTGATCGTCAAGGAATCGATTTGGTTGGCATCGACCGGCCCATTGTCCCTGGTCTTTTAGGACCGGTGCGGGTTAAGTGCGCGCCGACAGGGATCGCGGCTTAGGCAGTAGTTGACGGGAAAAACGTTGCGGCAGAGCGATCACCGGTCGTTGATCAGGTGATCTTCTTGAAAATGACGAAAGGAAAGTGTGATGAGACGAAGCCTATTCACAGTATTGAGCAACGTGGCAGCAGCGTTGTCGGTGTTCTCGTGCGCCGCCTTGGCGGCCGGGGCCGATCATATGACCCCGCTGTCGAGTACGCCCAAACGTTTCTACCCTAGCGGGGCGAATATCAGTCAGAAGTTCGATCGGCCCGACGCCAGCGCACCGGCGTTGGTCGAATCGTTTGCTGCTTCCGGCCAGGTAAGCGCAGCCGCGGCCATGCACAGTCTTTTGAGCCAGCCCAGGAACCGCGCTCGATCCGAGAAACATCTGACATCAGTGCTGCGGTCTCAGACGCGCATCAATCTGAATGCAGAGAACGGTCACGTCGCCCTGACGGCGGCATCGGCACCGAGCCTATATAAATTCACTTACGGATACCAGTACAAGGACGTGCCGCTCTGGAAGTACAGCAGCCAGTCGCAGTTGATTCATGTGAAAAACGGCGTGCGCAAGACTTTGATGATGCGCGAGCGGAATGCGCCGGACTTGAGTGCCCTGGACGACACCACTCCCACGGTCGGCACCGACGCCGCTGCGAAAGTAGGTATGGACGATTGCCGGGACGCGACGACCGCCCGCCTCGAGATCGACCGAACAAATGACGGCCCGCACCGCGAAATTCATGTCGACTCACAAGGGACGCCGGCCTTGGCGTGGACGTTTGTCGTCCGCTCGGCCGAGCGTAAGAGTCCGTTCGCTCGTCGTTACTGGGTCGCAGCCAAGGGCGATCCCAAGGTTCTGGCCAAGGAAGACTTGATCTACCACATCGGGCAGGATAGCGCGGCCAGCACCGCCGCCCAGCAAGGGAAGGTCACCGGCAACTATTACGGTTATCGGCTATCTCCCTTTGACCCCCCGGCCGAGAATCAAGGTCTTAACGACTTCACTGCCGTCATCACGGCCGGCGGTACAATCGTCGCCGATGCCAACGGATTCTTTAGCTTTCAGACCGGAACACTCAGCGAACAGCTCGTGGGACCATTTTGCAAAATTGTGAATGATGCCGGCGCGCCGCTGGCCGCGACCAGGGCGGGCAACACGATCTATTTCAAGGCATCGACGCCCGAAGAGCTGGCTCAAGTCAGCGCTTTCAAGTGGGTGAGTATGGCACACTCCTTCGTCGCGGATTACGTGAAGAACAATGACAACCGGCTCAAAGAGCTGCCCACCCACGTGAACATCGATGACACGTGCAACGCGTTTTTCGATCCGAACGAGCACACCCTTAACTTCTTCAAGGCCGGCGACGGCTGTGCGAACAGCGCCTATTGCGACGTGGCGTGTCACGAGTTCGGACACGCGGTTGACGACCAATTTGGTGAGATCTTGGACGGCGGCTACAGCGAGGGTTTTGGTGACTCACTCGCGATCTTGATCACACGCGATAGCATTATCGGCCGCGATTTCCAGGGCAAAGGCAACAACCTCCGCAATGCGACCGAAATCCACACCTGGCCTCCGGCGGATCCCGAAGTGCACGAAGTGGGCAAGATCTACGGTGGTTTTACCTGGGAGCTGATCCAGCGATTGATTTCCAAGCTCGGCAGCGAAGACAAGGCGTACGCGGCGGCCAAGCAACTGGTTTTGGGCGCGGCCGCGCTGAACCCAAAGGATACTCCCGATGCCGTTCGGCTCAGCTTCCTCGTCGACCGTCAAAACGGATCGACTTTCTTCAACGAGCTGGCGGCTGCAGCCGATTCACGCAAGGTCCCTCGGCCGGCATCGCCGGAAGACATGGATAACCCGATCCTCTTGTCTGTGAATCACGGCAAGTAATCTGTAGCCACGGCCGCCATAGGAGGACAGGAAGCGATGCGAGCCTCATTATCCCTGGTCTTGGTTTCTTACTGTGCGCTCGCGGTAAACGCCGACGACGATGTCGGCGCAACCCGCAACGCCTTCGTGGCCACGCAGGACCCATTCGGTGAATCGGTCACGAATGTCGTTTACCTCCAGCAGAACTGGTCACCGGTCGAGAGCACGCGGTTTTACTTCACGCCGCAGGGGTCTCAAATCATTCCCTATGACTGGTTCCTCGCTCTCGAGCAAACCGATTCGACAACACCATTCCTCGACAGCCAGAACATCCTCAAGTACCGCTATCTTCCGCAAAACCCTGGCCCGATGAATCCGGATGGGCTTCCCGTGGGGTTTGTGGCAGACCCCGGTGTGGGCCGGCGATGGTTGGGAATGACGTGCGCGGCCTGTCACACGACCGAAATCCGGCTGGGCACGACAGCGTACCGGATCGATGGCGCTCCCACGCATGGGGATATTCAGGGTTTTCTCTCTGCGCTTATCAGCGCGATGCAACAGACGAACAGCGACGCCGCGCGATTCGCACGGTTTGCGGCGAAGGTACTGGGGAGGAATAACACTCCGGAAAATCAGGCCGAGTTAAAGGATCAGTTGGCCGCTTCAGTCAAGACGCGGGTCGCGTACAACCTGCGGAACTTCCCCGGTTACGACCCGCAACAGACCTCATCAGCCCCTCCGACGCGGTACGGCCGTCTCGACGCCGTCGACTCGATTGTGAACGAGGTGTACCATTTTGCCGTCAAGAATCCGGATCCAAACAACCCGACTGAGGGCGCGAAGCCAGCGACGGCTCCCGTCAGCTATCCGTTTCTCTGGGATACTCCGCAGCACGACATTGTGGAATGGCTTGGGATCGCCAAGAACGGCGGGCCTCTCGATATCTTGACGCTATCGCGCAACGTCGGAGAAGTTATCGGAGTGTTTGGCGATGTCTCGATACCCGAAGTGCCGCCGCTCCTTAACCTGGGTTACCCGTCCACTGTCAAGGTCTCGGCGCTCACGGATCTGGAAAACCAGCTCAAGACGCTTTGGTCGCCGCAATGGCCCGCCGACTTCCCCAAGATCGACCAGGTTGCCGCGGGCAAGGGAGCTCAGCTTTACCAGGCCAACTGCGTTTCATGCCACGCGCTCATCGACCGTTCCGACCCCAATCGTAAGGTGGTCGCGTTTATGGGCGACAGCAAGACCGACCCGCAGGCGTCGATCAACTTCTTCAATCGAACAGGACCCTCCGGAAAGCTGAACGGGGTCCACGTCAACTTCGTTCCGTTCACCGCCAAAATTCCCCCGATCGCCGACGCCGACACAATGTTGTCCAACGTGGTGATTGGCACGATCCTGGGGCAGTTCAAACAAGCACCGCCCGATGAGTTGAACCAGGTGAGTTTTCGCGGTGCACACCCACACGGTGTCGCACTCGCGACAGTAAGTCCGGTCGCCAAGTACAAGGCACGGCCTCTTGATGGGATCTGGGCGACGGCCCCTTACCTGCATAACGGATCGGTGCCGAACCTGGACGCGTTACTGCGACCGGCATCAGTGCGTCCCAAGTCATTCAGCATCGGTGTCCGTACCTTTGACCCTGTCAAAGTCGGATACCTCACCAATGTCGACGGCTTCCCCAAGTTCAACGTGAACCAGGCCGACGGTACGCCGATCCCAGGTAACTCGAATGCGGGCCACGAGGATGGAGCCAACCTGACGGAAGAAGAGCGGTCGCAGCTTATTGAGTATATGAAGACGCTCTGAACTGGTGAACGCACCGAGACAGGCTGGAAAACGCCCCCATCCCGGCATGCGGACGGTCCAATCAGATCCCCGTATCGTCCAGGGTCTCTGGCCGGTCTCCTTCCCTGAACAAACGAGACAGGTCGATCCCTACCGTTGCCGCCAGTAGCACGTCATCAGGGCAAAGTCCTGGGAACTTGATGGCGACGTCCCTGTCTCGCCCAACGCGGACGGTCACCGCGTCCGTCCAGTCGGTCTTGACCGGACTCTCGATCCGCAACCTGAAGGGATCATCGCAGGGAAGAGGCTGCTCGGCGACGATCAACGCTCCATCCCGGCTGATGTTGATCAATCGCGCATCGAGTCGTCGTCTTCCCGACGGCAGAAAAAACTCCAACCGAGACAGATTGTTCACGACGTCGCAACGCGGCGACGCCCTGCGTTCATGGTGCTTGGACACTCGCAGCCGCCCTTTCCGTCCTGGGCGGGATCGGTCGTACCGTCGTCAAATCACCATGTAGCATAGAACACATTCGGGAAGACGGGGCCATCGTCACCAGTTTTGCCGAGGTGGATCGATTGCGGATGCTGTAATTCCACTCTGATCGCGAAATACGATCGTGTTCATCGCCCTGACAGCGGACGTCACGGCGGCAGAAAACGCTGGTAGCCTGTCACGAACCGCTGTGTTATCGTCGTTTCCAAATTGACGCACAACCCAGCGAGCGGTGGCCATGTCCCTAGCGATCGAAACGCACCAGTTGACGCGGTACTTCAATGAGGCATGCGCAGTCAACGGCATCGAATTGGCTGTCGAGCGCGGGACGTTTTACGGATTTCTGGGACCCAATGGCGCGGGCAAGTCGACGACGATCAAAATGCTGACCGGCCTTCTCGCCCCGACCAGCGGCCAAATGCTGGTGCTGGGGCGGAACATGCTCGACCCGCGCAATGCACTCGAGGCAAAGCGACGGATGGGAGTCATTCCCGAAGATCTGGCGCTCTTTGACAACTTGACGGCGCGCGAATACCTCACATTCGTGGGACGAATTCATCTCATGCCGCGCGACACCATCCGTAGCCGCTCGGATGAGCTGCTCGCGGTACTGGGTTTAGCCGGCGAGGAAAAAAAGCTCACGGTGGAATACTCCCATGGCATGAAGAAAAAGCTGGCCATGGCGGCGGCGCTGTTGCCGAATCCCGACCTGTTATTTCTCGACGAGCCATTCGAGGGTGTCGATGCGGTCACGTCGCGTGTGATCCGCGATTTGCTCACTTCATTTGTCACGCGAGGATCGACGGTCTTTCTGACGTCGCACGTGCTTGAGATCGTGGAACGTCTCTGTACCGACGTCGGCATCATCGTCAAAGGAGAGCTGGTCGAGCAGGCTTCGCTCGCCACAATTCGGCAAGGCGGCTCACTGGAGGATTGTTTTCTTCAGAAAGCGGGGGCCGACCACGAAGCGACGCGCAAGCTCAACTGGCTCGAGGAGGCGACGTCGTGAACTGGCAACAGTTGCAGGCAGTCGTGTGGCTGCGGTGGCGGCTGTTGGTCAACCAGTGGCGGCGTGCCGGCGCGCTTACCGTGGCACTTATGGTGATCGTGACCGTCGGCGCACTGGTAACGGCGATTCCACTCTTCATCGGATCGTTCGTGATCGGTCAGTATGCGATTCCCAAGGCCGCGCCGGCGCATCTGATGTACGTCTGGGACGTTTTGCTGCTTGCGTTTCTGTTCTTTTGGAGCGTGGGCGTGGTCACCGAACTCCAGAGGACCGAACCCTTGTCACTGGCGAAATTCATGCACCTGCCCGTCTCGATCACCGGGGCGTTTCTGATTAACTATCTCAGCTCGCTCATTCGCCTCTCCCTTGTCTTCTTCGGGCCGATCATGCTGGGATTCGCGCTCGCGCTGGTGTTCGTCAAGGGAATTCTGCTCGTTCCAGTCTTCTTGTTGTTGTCGGCTTTTTTCCTGATGGTGACGGCGCTCACCTATCAGCTCCAAGGTTGGTTGGCCTCATTGATGAGCAATCCTCGCCGCCGCCGCACGGTGGTGGTGGCCACGACCGCGATCTTCGTGTTGATCGTTCAACTGCCGAATCTGCTCAACTTCTTTGCACCATGGGGAGCTCGCCGGCAACTCGACCGGTCGGCAAGAATCAAAAATGAAATTGCCAAAATCAATCATGCGTATGAAGCGGGGGAATTCAACGCACAAGAGCTTGCGCGTCGGACGCAGGAGGTCATCGAAGCCCAAAGGCATGTTGTGCAGCAAGATGACCGCAAGACCTTGAAAGACTGGGAACAAAAGGCCGAACTGGCCAACATGATTTTGCCGGTCGGATGGCTCCCATTCGCCGTAAAAACAGCGTCGGAGGGCCGGCTAATTCCGTCGATCCTGGGATTGCTGGGAATGGGATTCATTGGAGTTGCGAGCCTCTACCGGGCATACGGTACGACGGTCGAGATGTATCAAGGGCAATCGAGCAACCGGAAGGGCAGGCCGGCGCCGGCGGCTGGCGGGGTGCAGCCCGCGCCTGCTCGAAAGGCGGGGACGCAATTGGTCGAATCGCGATTGCTGGGGTTCTCGGAGCCCGTTTCCGCCATAGCGCTCTCGGGTTTGCGTTCGCTGCTGCGCTCGCCCGAAGCGAAGATGATGCTGTTGACCCCGGTGATCATGATTCCGATTTTCGGCTCGATGCTCTGGAGTGGACGGGCCAATATTCCGGAGTCGGTTCGACCGCTGGTCGCCTTTGGTGGAATGCTCTTCGTGCTCTTGGGCATGGTGCAAATGATGACCAATCAGTTCGGCTTTGACCGCGACGGCTTTCGGGTCTTCGTCTTGAGCCCGGCATCGCGCCGCGATATTTTACTGGGCAAGAATCTGGCGTTCGCCCCCATGGCGATGGCGATCGCCGCGGTCATTCTGGTAGTTGTAGAGTTCCTTTGCCCCATGCGTTGGGACCATTTTCTGTCGATGCTGCCCCAGTATCTTTCGATGTTCCTGGTGTTCTGTATCTTGACGAACCTGGTATCGATTTATGCGCCGACGCACGTCGCGCCTGGATCGCTCCGACCGGCAAATCCGAAGTTAACCTCGATCCTTTGGCAAACGGTCGTGATCGGAATCATGTTTCCCCTGACCCAGGCTGTGATTCTCACGCCGCTGGGCGTCGAGTACGCGCTCAGATTCTTTGGATGGGGGACTGGCGTGCCGATCTATTTGCTGTTGTCAGTTGTGGAATGCGCGCTAATTGTGTTTATATATTATCTTGCGTTAAAGTGGCAAGGGGAGCTGTTACAAGGGCGTGAGCAGTCGATCTTGGAATGCGTGACCAACCGAGCGGCATGAAGCGACGGCGACGACCGTTTTGGCTGCGGGTATTGAGGTCAAAAAATCTGCAGCAACAACTCGCATAGACCTCCAAAAAGCCGCCGTGCAAGCGTTCGGCGCCGACGTCGAGCTCGCTCCCAAGAAGGCTTACGTGAGCTTACGTCGATCGAAACAGTTCGGCCTTATTCAACCGACCACGGCGACAAGAGTTGACGTCGGCTTGGTATTGAAGGGCATTCCACCTGGTAAAAGACTCGAAGCATCGGGAAGTTTTAACTCGATGGTCACTCACCGAGTGAAATTGAGCGCAGCGGATGACGTCGATTCGGAGCTGATTGGCTGGCTTCGCCAAGCATACGATAATGCGTAGCGCTCAATGATGTTGGAAGCAATCGAATCGACGATTGGCCAACCGTGTGGTTGGTTAAGAGTTAGCGCTCGGCACGACCAACGACGCGATCTGGCGGATGGAGGCGGTGCCGGTGGTGTTGAGCTGATGAATCACGAGTGACGCGGCGGCCATGGCCAGCTCCATGGCCTCGCGGGCTTGCTCCAGCAGCAAGCCCGGCCGCGAGGTTGGCTGTAACCGCGTCGCCGGCTCCGACGACATCGATTGGTCCTCGCACCGGATAGGCCGGCACGTAATCGGGGTTTTCGCCCGGAAATGCCCCGACGATACCGCGCTCAGCCAGGGTCACAAAGACAGGTTGCCCCGTGCTCTTGGCAAGACCGGCGGCCTGGGCTTTGACGGATTCGAGGTCGGTCGAGCTTGATCGCGTCATGCGGCCGAGTTCGATGGCGTTCATTTTGAAACCCACAGGCGGGAAATTGTGGAGGCCCTGGCGGCTATCGGCGAGGACCATCAGGCCACCTCTTTTTCCGCATGGCCGCATGGACAGCTTCGCAAACGACTCTAGTGGCGACCCCCGTTTCGGGGATCTCGACCTGGTCGAGCAAAAGCAGCACGTCGACCTTGGGAGCCAGCTTGCCGACACGGTCTGCGATGTCGCGCTCGAGATCGCTTGGCATCGGTGACCAGTTCTTGGTATCGAGACGGTTCAACTCGCGTGGCGATGCCCGGGTTCGAGCAAGAGTGGCTTGCAGTAGACGGGGGTTAACCTTGACGATGACGTGACCAGGTGTTCGAGGTTCACACCCGGTAGAGTGGCGAGCGCCGGCGCAACTCGTAACCCTCGCCGTCGTCGCCGCAGTAGCCGACGGCATGGATCGCGCCGACCTCAAGAGCGACCAGATTGTTGAGAATGGTGCCTGCGGCTCCCGGCTGATTCCGAACGGCGACGACATTGTGAACGGGCAGTCCAGTCTCGATCGACGTCTCGGTCTTGGTGGCATCGATGTGCAGATAACGGTCAAGAAAGAAATCGCCCACGACGCCAATGCGCAATTGGCGATACCGGTTGACGAGCTCATTTAGTCGATCTCGATGTTCATGTCTCGCTCAACCGGCGGTGAAGATGCTGGACGAAGGTCGCGTTGTCGCACTGCAAATATTTGAGCAGCCCGCCCATCCGCGAGAAACTCTTGCAGAAACGGAGGTAGTAGGCGGGGTTGGTTTTTGGGGGCTCGCCGGTGGTCCAGTCCCACCCGCCGCCGTCCTGAAGGTCGACCACGTAAAAGGTGTGGCCGCGGACGACGTCTCGCCCGGCTTGTAGCCGGAGATTATTGACGCAACTGAGCGCTTTCTCGAACACTTGCGGGCCCATGATCGCCGAGCCGATCGAGAGAACGACGCCGCCGTCGAGGTCTTGTACTGAACCGCCGAAGAGCTTGAAATCGAGCTCTCCCCCCGGCCAATGGCGGCGCCGCAAAAGACGGGATGGTTGGAAATAATGTCGTAGCCGACGCCGGGATGCACGGTAATTGGAACACCGTGACGATACGCCTGCGCCAGGATCGACGCATGTTTCCAGCGGTGCGAAACGCGGATTGGGCCGGCCGGCCATTGCTGCTCGATCATCGTCCGCAGCAGGTCGGCACGCGCGGAAGTGAGCGGATGCCGAGGCGCTGCTGCGATCGCCGCGGCGAGTTCTTGGGCGGCGGGAATCGTGGCGCCGTCTTCATCGATGAACCGACCCAGAGATCGACCGTATCCCAGACCGTCGAGTGCGCCGGACAGGAGTGCCAGATGGATATTGGTCGCCGTCTCGTGCCAACTGCCGAAAGTTCCCGTCGCTACGTTTTTTTCCACACTCTCGGTCGAGGCGCCGAGCCAGGCATACTCCCAGTCGTGGATCGTGCCGGCGCCATTGGTCGCCAGGTGCGTGAGCCAGCCGGCGGACATCATTCGCTCGAGCAACTTGGCGGCGCCGTTGCGCAGCAGGTGGGCACCATAGATCAGCATCACGGTCGCACCCTTGGCACGGGCGGCCATGATCTTTTGTGCGCATTCGGAGATTGCCGACGCGTTTTGCGCAGTGCACGGTTTCAAGGGAGCGTCAGGTTCGATCAAAATCTCGTCGGTGCGCGTGAGGCTCTCGCGCTGTGAGAGAGGAAGGACTTTGAGCTGGGAAAGGTCAAGAGGTTGCGCGCTCAACTTGAGAAACCTTTGGATCCGGGAAGATCGTCCGGGCCGTTGGATTTAGCCGCCCAGCACGAAATCGACGAACGAGATGGCGTCGCGGAAGTCGGGGATAACGGCATCGGCACCAACGCCCAGTAACCGCGGCGTTTCCAGGGGTCGACTCGACCCGAGCCGTTGTGGGCTTCGTCAGAGGCTACGGCCACCGCCAGGCCGCCAACTTGCTTGGTGTTTTCGATCTCGACATAGCCGTCGCCAAACGAAAGCAACTGGCGGCCGGTGATGTCGTGTTCTTTGAGGATTCGATCAATGATCATCTTCTTGGAAAACTGCTTAAAGTCGTCGAGAGCTCCATAAATGTTGGCACCGAAATAGCCGGTGATCTCCAGCAGGGCGGCCTCTTGCTTGACAGCCGATTCGTCGGTTCCACTGGCAAGGTAAATCTGAAGGCCACGATCACGCAAGTGTTCGAGCAACAGGCGTGCGCCGTGGACCAACAAGGCGTCGGGCGCGATCGTGCCGCTCTTGAGACCCGCCGTGCGTGCGCCGATGTGTGCTTCGAGTCGGCGCAGATATTCGTGTTTGTACCAGAGCGGCTCTTGACGCTGGCCGCCCCGCTCGTCGATCCGCTCGGCGAGTTGAATCATTTGATAGATCGTTTGTTTGCCGTTCAGACGCATGATATCGTCGAATACCATCCGCTCGACATCTTGGGCGGTCTCCCCTGGCAGGCGCGGGAGAACCTCGACGAACATGGGCACCATGACCTCGGGCCATCCCTGCCGGATCAACGAAAGCGTCCCGTCGAAATCGAAAAGAACGTGGGTGATTTCGGTCCGGGGCTCGAGCGCTGTCGGCAACTCGACGCTGGTCCAGTGTGCAGAGCCAGCGCCTGCCTTGGTCGCTTGGCTCATGACCGCGGCCGCCCGGCAATCGTCGCCATTCTCACCAAGTTGACAAAATTCGGCCTGGAGGAGGGAACCGCTACCATCAGGAAAGAACCGGGCATGATTTTTCCATCTCGATGTTCTCACACTTCGCGGCAAGTTGGTCCACCGTGGGGCAACTCTCGGCGTCCCACGATCTTAGCACATTATTCGCATTTGGTAATTGGGAATTTGTCTAATCTTTCGTCGGCTCTCGCTTTACGCCACTAGCAGGAAATCAGGAAATCAGGAAAGAAGAAAGTTGGCGTTGGAGCACCAAGCCTTGACCGAGCGAATCATCGGAGTTGCGATTGACGTGCACCGGCGGCTGGGGCCGGGTTTTCTCGAATCAATTGAAGGCCGTGGGTAGGCAGCACGGTTTGCTACTGAACTTCGGCTAGACAACGCTCGAACCCAATCGAGTCATTGCTTCGTGAGGCTGTTCCTGCTTTCCTGCCTTCCTCATGTCGAATGAGCGGCAGCTTCTGCCCAAGAGAAGAGCGCAACCGATTCGAAGAATCGGCCCAGGTCAGAAATGCGAGAATTACGCACCGTTTTCATCAGCCGAGGGGAGGGGCGCGTCAATTGACCAGAGCGATCGCAAATCCATCGTACCCTTTGCTGCCCACGGTCTGAATCACCGTGGCGCTGACGCGCGGCTCGGCGGCGAGCATCTCGAAGAACCGGCGAACTCCTAGGACTCTGGAGTCGTCGCTGTCCGCATCGATCACGGCCCCTTTGCGGACGACATTGTCGACGATGATCAAGCTTCCCGGGTGGGTGAGTTTGAGTGACCAGTCAAAATAATCGGCGTTGTTTTCCTTGTCGGCGTCAATGAACACGAAGTCGAAGGGGCCAAGGCCCTCGGCCAAGAGACGAGGCAAGGTTTCAAGTGCCGGACCCAGGCGAATATCGACGAGGTCTGCGAGGCCGGCACGGGCGATGTTGGTCCGAGCGACCTCCACGTGCATCGGTTCGGCTTCGAGCGTGATCAGACGCCCGCCCTGACGTAGTGCACGCGCCAGCCAGATGGTGCTGTAGCCAGCGAGCGTACCGATTTCGAGGATTGAGCGAGCGCCTTGGGCGCGTGCGAGCAGCTGAAGGAGTTTTCCCTGGGTAGGTGAGACATTGATCGATGGCAGGCCAGCGGCGGCGCTATCCGCCAGCGCCGCGTCCAGAGCAGGATCGGCCGGCACGAGTTGATCGGTGATATAGCGATCGACAGCCGACCATTGTTCCAGACTCATGGTGATTTCGCCTCGTCAGAGCAATCTACACCCGCGATTCACGATTTTGATAGAGGAATTTGGTCCGGCCACCCCGATGTCGGGTTGCGGCGATTGTCGGCTCCTTCGATGTGCGGCCCGTATTGCTTGGCGGGCGAATCGTCGATGGCCAAGACCAGCGGCATGCGCGGAACATCGTCCGGCAGCCAATATAAGAGGATGCGGAACAAGGTCGCGGCGATCGCTGACGCCTTGCGTCCCACGCTGCCGAGGAGGTACTAATGGCGCTTTTATATAGTCTAATAATGGCTTGTAGTCGCGCGCCGTTCCGCAGGCGCGCAGCCAACCGGTGACGGTGTGACGATCGCAGGGATTAAGGGCCGGGAGGCTAGCGATGGCGGGAGGCCTCTTGGCGGTACTGTGGGGTGGTATGCTCGGTCTGGGCGGCTGGTGGGCGTCCGGGCGCTGGTTCCGCCAGCCGTGCGGGCTGCCGCGAGCGCTCGGAACAGCTGTGCTGGCCTGGGCCTGGGTGACGCTCGGCGCACTCGCGCTGGGCCTTTCAGGATACCTGGCGCGCGGGCCGCTTCTGAGCTGGGCTGCGGCGGGGTTGGCCATCGGAGGACTTTTCCGGGTGCTGGCCCCTGACCCGCCTGCGAGGCCCGCGTCCAAGGGAGAGCCCGTCGACGGCGCCGCCACGGTCGGACTGGCGCTAGTGATCTGGGCGGTCGCCCTAAGCGGGATACCGTTATGGATCCTGCCAGAGACGGCCGGCAGCGACGCGCCGATCTACCACCTCTACTTTGCGGCCCAGTGGTGGAAGTCGGGCCGACTATTGCTCATCCCAGCCCCCTTCGGCGACACGGCCGTCTCGTACCTTCCCGCCGGTGGCGAGGTCCTCTTCGCCGCGCTGATGGCCCTCGCCGACGGCGACATCCTGGCCCGAGCCGGTCCGTTCCTCTTCCTCGTCCTCGCCGCGACGTCGGCCTTCGCGATTGCCCGGAGTCTGGGCGCCGCGGCGTCGGGCGCATCCTCGCCGTGGGCCTGTTCGTCACCACGGTGCCCATGCTCTTCTTGTCGTTCGTGGCGGATGTCGACGTGATCTTCGTTGCCGGCTATCTCGCCGCAGCGTATTTCTTCCTCGCATACGCCCGGCGCGAAGGCGGTGCCGGCACCCTGACGCTGGGGGCGCTGGCGGCCGGCGGGGCCTGGGGCTCGAGGGTGGTCGGCACGGTTTTCGTGCCCCCGCTGCTGGTCGGCGCGGCCATCGCGGTCCTGGCCCGAGGGGGCCCGCGGCGCCCCCGGATCGTCCATCTGCTCCTGCTGTCCCTGTCGCCTTGGTTGATGGCTGGCTACTGGTTCGTTCGTAACGCTGGGCTGACGGGCAACCCGCTCTATCCGCTTGAGGTCTCGGTTCTGGGGCGGGTCTGGCTGCCGGGCTGGTTCGAGCCCTCAGCAATGCGGCACAGCCCATTTTACATCCCGCCTGGCGAGCTTGGCGCCTTGGCTGATGCCGTGCTGAACGTCGTCGATCCGAGGCTGGCGCCGCTGTGGGCGGCAGGTTTGCTCGCGGCCTGGATCCCGCGCCGGGAACGTCCGGAAAGCCGGTGGACGGGGGTGGTCGCGGCGCTGGCCGCGGTAAATGTCGCCCTTTACTGGGCCATACCGTATCGCACTCAGCAGCGGTTCCTCCTGCCGGCGGTCGGCCTGGCGACGGTGCCCCTGGCCTGCCTGCTCGACCGGGCCCGCTGGCTCCGGTGGACCGCCACTGGCCTGCTGGCGCTTCACCTGGTGACGCCACCGATCTGGCCGGTCGTCCCGCTCGGTCGGCAGGCGGAATGGGGCTTCACCGGGGCGCTGGTGAGCGCCGCGGGGCCCCGTCCCGGTCATGCCGACGGCCTCGCAGTGGCAGGGCATCGAGAGCTGGCCGGACCTGGGCCTGGTTGTGGGGATACCCCTGACGTCCGGCCTCCTGGCCCTCCTGGCGGCCCGCGACTGGGCGTCTATGCGTCGCGACCGCTCACCCGGCCGAGGGCTGCGCCCACGATCGCCGCGTCTGCCATGCTTGCGGTGCCCTGCGCCGGCGCTGGGGCCAAGTCGTGGAGAGCCGTGCGACCTTCCCCGCCGCCCCCCTGGCCCGCGCCTGGGATCGCCTCGACCGGCTGGCCGGCTCCCGAACCGCCCGCATCGCCTACGCCGGGACGAACCTCGTATACTACCTGATGGGCCGCGGGCAGCGTCACGATGTCGTCTACGTCAACATCGACGCCCACCGCGGCTGGCGCCTGCACGACTACCATCGCGAGGCCATCGCGCGGGGCGAGCCCAACTGGCCGGACCCCCGCCCTGGCTGGGACCGACTTCACCCCGACTACGGCGCCTGGCTGAGCAACCTCGCGGCAGAGCAGATCGACTTCCTGTTCGTCGCCCGCCCCGATCCGGCGGACGGCCGCTTCAACATCGCCGACCGGGGGGGCTACCCCGTCGAGCGTCAGTGGGCAGACGCCCACCCCGAAGCGTTCACGCTCGTCTACGGCCCGGCCGATGGCGAGCCCATCGCCCGTATCTACCGCGTTCATCCTCCAGGCGCCTCCCGAGCGGCCCCTCAGGCTATCGAGCAGATCCATGTAGGAATGGGCTGCTTTCTTGATCGCGACAGCGTAAATACCGAGGCCGCACCGGCGCTTGACATCTCGTTGCAGGTCGGCTTGGCCCAGCCCCTCGAGCGCGAATTCCTCGCCGAAGTTGGCGAAAAGATGGTCGAAACGGATGCCGTCGGTGTCAAGCCTGCTCTACACGCGACTTGTCCCCCGCGTCGCCAGGTAGCAATCGGGAACCGGCGCCGGAATGAGGACCGTTCCGCAGGCGTTAGCTAGTTCAGCCGAGATTGCAGGCGTGCCCGTAAGGAAAACAACAATAGAAATCTCACGCAAGTGCGCGGAGCCGCAATAAAGACGCAAAATAATCCATTCATTTTTGTTAATTCATCGAACTTGATCGCGGGTTTTCCTCCGTTACGGTCTTTTTCTAATTTGCGGCTTTGCGGCTTTGCGGCTTTGCGTGAGATCTTCATCCTACTGCCTTTGCCGGATTCCGTCGGCGCATCCTATGCGTTCGTCCCGACTCAGATTCATTCGGATCGAGACTTGACAAAGCAATTCCGATCTGAACAGAATCGCGCCTATGTGAAATGTCTCGTCGGCTTATGAACGGTCGACGAGGCCCAGCCAGGGTGGCCCGCGGCGTGCAAAAGCACACCGGCGGGTCTTTTTTTGCTCTGTCGGCTTTCGATGGGTCGACGGGGCTTGGTCAAGGTGGCCCGTGGCGTGCGAACGCGCGCCAACGGGTCTTTTTTTTGCGCCAACCGTCCGCCGAAGTTCAGAGTGCTGATCCCGACGAAGCACCAAAGGAGCTGTCCCATGCTCGGCCATCATCGACACGGTTTGGCGCTGACGTCAGGCGCATTCCGAGAAGGAGCGCGCAGCCGGACCCGACGCGTGAGACGACTCTGGATGCTCGACGTTCTTGAGGACCGGCTCCTACTCTCGAGCAGCCCCACAATCTACACCGTCAATTCGACGGGCGGCGGCAGCTCGGGCTCGGGCGACTCGGGCACGCTGCCGTACGTGATCGGCCAGGCCAATACGAACACCAACACCGCCGGCAGCGAGATCCAGTTCGACAAGACCGTCTTTGAATCACCGCAGACGATCACCCTGACCAGCAGCACGTTGGTGCTCTCCGAAACCGCAGGGCCGGAGGTGATCAGCGGTCCTGGCGCGAGCCGTTTGACGGTCAGCAGCAGCGACCTTTTCCTGGTCGTCAGGGTGAACAGCGGCGTGACGGCCACGCTCGCCGGCCTGACGATCGCGCATGGCGGCGGTCAGGACGGGGGCGGCGTCTACAATGCAGGCACGCTCAACGTCTCCCACTCCGCCATCGATAACAACTTTTCCAGCGGCGGCGGGGGCATCTTCAACGTTGGCATGCTGACCGTCTCCGATTCCACCATCAGCGATAATCATACTTCCGCTCCAATCTCCACTTCTGGCGGCGGCATCGAGAACATGGGGGGGGACGTTAGGATCGTCTCCTGCACTATCGCCAACAACACCAGCACCTATGGCGGCGGAATTCGTAACGAGAACGGCGCCTGACGGTCGATTCCAGCACTATCGAGGGCAACACAGCCGAATTTACCGGCGGAGGCATCGCAAATAATAGCGGCGGGACTGTGAGAGTCGTCTCCAGCACGATCGCGGGCAACACCGCTCAAGGCTTCGAGGGCGGCGGAATTGCCAACGCCCTCTTCGGCGGCGGCACAATGACGGTCGACTCTTCGGCCATTACCGGCAACTTTGCTTACAAAGGTGGCGGCATCTATAACAGAGGCCCGCTGACAATCACCGACTCTACGATCGCCAACAACTCGGCCTCCTCCTTCGGTGGTGGCATCGCCAACGACGGTGCCCCGCTGACGGCCGTCAACGACACCATTGCCTACAACACACTCGAAAGCGCGTACGGCGGCGGCGCAGGCCTGGATGCTTACAGCGATACGGCCACGCTGTACAACTCAATCGTGGTGCGAAACTCTAGTGCCGGTGCGGCCGACGACATTTCCCTCTATGGGGGAGGGGTGGTGTCCTCCTCGAGCGCGTACAACCTGATCGGCACCGGCGGTTCCGGCGGACTGGTCAACGGCGTCAACGGCAACCAGGTCGGCGTGGAAGACCCCGGGCTCGACCCGAACGGACTCCAGGATAACGGCGGACCGACCCAGACGATTGCCCTTTCGCCCAGCAGCCCCGCCGTCAACACTGGCAGCAATGCCATGGCTATCGATCCCACCACGGGCCATCCCCTGACTACCGACCAGCGTGGCAACGGCTATCCGCGGATCATCAACGGAACTGTGGACATCGGCGCTTACGAAGTCCAATCCGTGGCGGCGGTCGCCGTCGATTGGGGAACTCAAACTGCCGCGCTTCAGACTGCCGCCGACGGGCTGCGTCTGCTTCCGGCGGGCCGGAGTACCGACCTGCCTTGGCTTGGCATCGACCAGCTGCAGATCACACTCAACTTCGCTGAACCACCGACCCCCTCCGACGTCACGTTAACCAGCGCGATCGGTGCTAACTACGGCCCGGTGACCATCGCCGGCTCGGGCACCAGCTATACGATCACCCTGGCCCAGCCGATCACCAAGGCGGACCGGGTCACGATCACCATCGGCAACGCGACCATCGGGACTTTTACCCGCCGGCTCGACGTCTTGCCCGGCGACTTCAACGACGACGGCGTGGTCAATAGCCAGGACGTCGTCGGGGTTCGCAACGAATGGTTGCGGATCAATGGCGCCGTTCCCACCATCTTCGGCGACATCAATGGCGACGGTGTTGTCAACGTCATCGACTACAACGATGTGCGCAAGGAAGTCGGCACGATTCTGCCATCGGTGAGCAATGCCTTGATCGTCGGGATCCCGGCGAGCCAAGCTGGTCCAGCGTTGGTGCGGATCGGCACGAACAGCCCGTCACTGCGCACGCCGGCCAGCCGAGCCCGCCCGCGCCGAGATTCAACTCTCTGGGCGAGGATCGAGCCGTGGAACGCTGACCAGTGGAAAGTCGATCAACCAGCCGTTGATCGAGAAAACGATCTCTCAAGATGCGTTCGCGTGACGGTCTCGTGGTTTCATGATGATTCCCGGCAACAGCATTGAATCGCGTCCCGGGAAATGTTCCAAGTGAACTCGAGGTTGGCCCTAAACAATCAGGAAAATTGCCATGATTCATGCGCACAGTTTTAGAAGTTTGGGTCGGCCAATCGCTCGGCGGGGCTCGGGCCGCGAGATACCCGTGGGCCACCGGCTCGGCGGTTTGCTGCTGGTTGTCCTGGCAATCGGTTTCGGCCCTGCCGCGTCTTGCCGCGCTGCAGGGCTGGTCATTGAGGCGCCCACACTCACGAATGTGGCGCCGGGCTCCAGTGGCTCGTTCGACGTGCTCTTGATCGACACCGATCCCAGCGGCAGCCCGGCCTACAATGTAGCCGGAGATAGCCTCAACCTGGCGTTAACGGGATCGGCGGGATTCAGTTTCACGAACGTCACGATCAATACGTTCGTCTCCTACATTTACAGCGTGTCGGCGACGACCCTGCCCGGGTCAAATCCGCTCAACTTTGGTATTAACTTCCCCAACACGGATTTCACGGTCGCCGACTCCGACGGCGCCAGCCCGTTTTTCCAGACGGTCAATCCTGGAGACGTCTTTGGCCTGGCCAACGTTTCCTACTCGGTTGATCCCACTGCGAGCGGCACGGACACGATCACGATCGCGAGCCTGAACGTGGGGACTTCGCTGTCGGACATCAACGGAAACTTGATCCCATTCACCGCGGTGAACGGTTCGATCTCGACGGCGGCCGCGATCCCCGAGCCCGCGACACTGATCCCGGCCGCGACGGCCGTATTGATCGGCCTGGGCGTGTTCTGGCGGCGGCGGCACCGGTGAGGGCACTCGATGATGGCAAACACCAGTCCGGTAAGACCAGCGCACCGAGACGTCAAGGCTTCGGCGAGTTCCAGCAGGCTCTGGTTCGACCGCCGAACCGAACGGAAGGCTCGCGACGCCGATGACGAGGCATGAAGAGACAGTCTCTCTTCGCCCAAGACATCCCTAATTGGAGTGATTAATGCCTCAACATCCCTATCCTCTCGGAATGAACGACGGAACACCGGTCTCCACAACGGCATTAAACCTGACCCGCGACTTGATTCCTTCGCTAATCTCCCGCACGGCCTCGTGAGGAAGGGTGGTGACGTCAAAGTTCTCCTTGATCCGGCTGGGGGTCTTGGAGGTGGTCAGGAGGGCCGTCCCGCGCTGGATAGCCCAGGCGAGCACGACCTGCGCCGGGGTCTTGTTGACTCGCTTGGCAATCGCGGTAATGACAGGATCTTCCAGCAAGTTGGGCTTGCTACTATGCCCCAGCGCTGCGAACGCCTGCAAGACAATGCCGTTCTTTCTGCAATAGTCCAAAAGGTCCCATTGCGGGTGATACGGATGGGATTCGACGTGAACAACGGCCGGCTTGATCCTCGCGACTTCGAAGATTTCTCTCGCCCGTTCCAAACCGACGTCGGATAATCCGATGGCCTTGCACTTGCCCTCGTCGACTAGACCCTCCAACGCCCTCCATGTATCCAGCAACGTCACCCCGTTGTCATAAATCACATTGCCATTCGCATCCCTCGGGTCTTGCTCGTCCCCAGGTTGGAAGGCAAAGGGCGTGTGGATGAGATAGAGATCGACGTCGTCGAGTTGAAGCTTCTTGAGACTGGCCTCGAAGGCGGGTTTGACGCGTTCAGGACGATGATTGTTATTCCAGAGCTTCGTGGCGATAAACACGTCCTGCCGCTTGATCTTCCCCGCCTTGAACACCTCCTGCATCGCTTCGCCGACCTCCGTTTCATTTCGGTATCGTTCCGAAGCGTCGAGCATGCGAAATCCTGCCTCGAGCGCCGCCTTGGTCGCGGTTCTGGTTGCCACGGGGTCGGGAAGCAGTGTGCCAAAGCCGAGGGCGGGGATTGCTCCGGAGCCATTGTTGAGCGCTAGCTTCGTATAGCGCAGGTTGTCGGATTCTACCATTGTTTCACTCCTCCGATCTCCCAGGTAAACTTCTGCCCGCGACCGTCGCAGACCAGCTCTAGATGTCGATTACCAGATCTTTTCGGGGGCGCGAGCAACAAGTCAACAAGTTGCCGTCCGCCGGAGGCTCAAGCGGCTCGGGATCATAGCTCACCGACCCGGGAATCAACCCGCACTCACAGGTGTGGCAAACTCCAGTCCGGCATGACCAGCGCACCGGGACGTCATGGCGAACGCTCCATCCCATCACCAGCGGCCGAAATGAGCGCCGCCATCGACGTACAGGATGTGACCCGTGACCGTCGCGGCGTCGGTCAGGTACATGACCGCGTCCGCGATCTCCTTGACCGTCGAAGGCCGACCCATCGGCGACAGGCTCTCCATCACCTCCTTCGGAGTCTCCCGGTGCAGCGGCGTGTCGACGACGCCGGGCGCGACGGCGTTCACGCGGATGCCGTCTTTCGCGTACTCCATCGCCAGGTGCTGGGTGATCGTTTCCAGACCGCCTTTGGTGATCATCGGCACCGCCGCCGTGACGCCCCGGATCGGGTTGCGAGCAAGGGCCGCCGTGATCGTGACGATGCTCCCGCCGGTCTTCTGCGCCAGCATTTGCTTGACGGCGAGTTGGGTGACGTACAGGAAGCCCTCGAGGTTCGTCGAGACGAGCGACCTGAAGTCCTCGGCCGTGTAGTCCGTGAACGGCTTGGTGAAGAAGATGCCGGCGTTATTGACCAGCACGTCGATCGACTTGAAGCGCAGACAGCGCCGTCTCGACGATCTTGGCGGCAGTTGCCGGCTCGCCGATGTCGCCGTCCACCAGAGCGACGCGGTCGGAAGCCGCGACCTCGGTGGATTGGGTCACCTTCCGGGAATTGGCAACGACGTTGAAACCCCGTTCGACGAACGCTTTCACGATTCCCGCGCCGATCCCTTGCGAGGCCCCGGTCACGATGGCTGTCTTCCGCGTGTTGCTCATGGTTTTCCCCCGCAATGTTCATGGAGAACATCGGTGAAGGCCGGTGGCGTCGGCGTATCCGCGTCTGCGGCGTGCGTCATATCGTGCGAGAAGGCCATCGTCGCGTCATTGATAAGGGTCACGTGAGGCCGCCGGCCTCATCACGGAAGTGGGGACAGCGGGCGGGCGGTTCAGCGGTGCACCGCGCTCATGTCCTCATAGCGCTCCCCGCTGGCCGCGCCTTTCGGTGCTGCCTCGTCGATCCGTTGCAGGTCCTCGCGCGCAAGGGCGATCCCGAGCGCGGCCACGTTCTCCTCCAGGTTTTTGCGGCGCTTGGTGCCAGGGATGGGAACGAGCCCCTCCCCCTGGGCCAGTAGCCACGCGAGGGCCAGCTGGGCCGGCGTCACCTGCTTCGTGACGGCGATCTCCTTCACCCGGTCCACAAGTTGCAGGTTCTTTTGGAAGTTCTCTCCCTGGAACCGCGGCCTGTGGCGACGCCAGTCGTCCTTTGGCAGATCCTCGAAGCGTCGCAACTGGCCGGTGAGGAAGCCGCGGCCGAGCGGGCTATACGCGACGAACCCGATGCCCAATTCCCGAACGGTAGGGATGAGTTCGTCCTCTGGGTCGCGGCTCCACAGCGAATACTCGGTCTGGAGGACAGAGATCGGGTGTACGGCATGCGCCCGGCGGATGGTTGCGGGCGCCGCTTCGCACAGGCCGAGATAACGCACCTTCCCCTGCCGCACCAGCTCCGCCATCGCGCCGACGGTCTCTTCAATGGGGACTTTTGGATCGACACGATGCTGGTAATAGAGGTCGATGTGATCAATCCCCAACCGCCCTAGCGAGCCGTCGCAGGCCTCGCGCACGTACTCCGGCCGCCCGTCTATGCCCCCCCCTCCCTTACCGTCCGTGCCGCCCACGAAGCCGAACTTCGTGGCCACCCTCACTGGGTCACGCCGATCGCGGATCGCCTTGCCGATCAGCTCCTCGTTGGTGAATGGGCCGTAGGCGTCCGACGTGTCGAGAAGATTAATCCCCAGTTCCAGGGCCCGGTGGATGGTCGCGATCGACTCGGCTTCGTCTGCCGGCCCGTAGGCATCGCTCATGCCCATGCAGCCAAGTCCCATCGCGGAGACGGTCAAGCCCTGCGTGCCTAGTCGTTTCTGTTCCATGTGCTTCTTCCTCATCCACTCTCTGGCGGGATTTCCCAGATATTGGCGCCGATACTGCTCAGAGGTGAGCGGGAGGTTGAAGCCATCGCGCATGTATCTCTGGAGCCATAAAGTGCATTGCCAGCCGCCGGTCTTTCCGCCACATGACCACAATCGCCGCGTCTCCCTTCGGAAACGCCTTTTATCTGCCGTCTTGGCGGAAACAACTCCACGCCAATAGAAATGGACTCACGGCATTGGTTGCCGTAAGTCCTTACCTCACAATGCCGAAGACAGGACTTGAACCTGCACGGGCGTTTAAGCCCACTAGGACCTGAACCTAGCGCGTCTGCCAGTTCCGCCACTTCGGCATGACCACATTAGAAAGCCCTCTGCGGATTTCCGTCAAGAGGACGACCACCGTGATCGTACCGCGGCTAGCGATGACCCCAGCGCCGTGCGATAATTTGTTTTTCGCGTTTTCGGGGAGTAAGTACAGGGGATGGATGGAACGATCATGGTCCCAAAACTTCGACGTGTGTTGGCGATTTCGGTGTTGCTCAATGGGTTTTCAATGAACATGTCGAATGCAAACGAAGCGAAGTTCGAGGACGACACCGACATACTGGCCCAAACCTTTATCCAGGAGCACGAGCGAACGGTCCGTCCCCTCGAGCGCGAGGCGGCTCTCGCGTGGTGGAATGCAAATGTTTCAGGCCGCGATGCCGATTTCAAGGCCAAGGAAGATGCACAAAACCGCCTGGATGCCGCACTCAGCGATCACGCCCGCTTCGACCGGCTCAAAGCGATCAAGAATGCCAAGCCGGCCGATCCTAAGCTGGCGCGCCAGATCGACGTCCTCTATCTGATCTACCTGGAAAAGCAGGTCGATCCCGAACTCCTCAAACAGATCACGGCCAAAGCCAACAGCATCGAAAAAACCTTCAATGGATATCGCGCCAATGTCAATGGCCGCATGATCACCGACAGCGAGGTGCGGCGGGTCTTTAAGGAATCACGCGACCCTGCGGAACGTAAAGCTGTGTGGGAGGGAAGCAAGCGGGTTGGCCCGCTGGTCGAGCCCGACCTGAAGGCACTGGTCAAACTGCGCAACCAGGCCGCCCGGAAACTCGGATTCGCCGATTACCACAAACTGCAGCTTCACCTTGAACGAGCAATCACAAGAGCAGGTCCTCACACTTTTCGACGAGCTCGACGACTTGACGCGCGAGCCATTCCGGAAGCTCAAGTCGGAGATCGACGCCAAACTGGCCGAGCAAAACAGTGTCTCGATCGACGAACTCCGCCCCTGGCATTACCACGATCCGTTCTTCCAGGAAGCGCCCGCCATCTTCGCGGCCGATTTCGACTCGGTTTACGCGAAAGCCGACATCCTCAAACTCTGCCGTGACTTTTACGCCGGAATCGGACTGCCGATCGACGACGTGATCGCACGCAGCGACCTTTACGAAAAACCCGGCAAGAGCCCACACGCGTTTTGCATCGATATCGACCGCGAAGGGGACGTGCGCGTTCTCGCCAACATCGTGCCCAACGAATACTGGATGGGCACGATGCTTCACGAGCTGGGGCACTCCGTCTACAGCAGCAAGAATATTCCGACGAGCGTCCCCTACGTCCTGCGTAGCGAGGCGCACATTCTAACGACCGAGGGAATCGCCATGCTTTTCGAGCGGTTCTCCAAAGACGCCGATTGGTTGCAGGCGATGGGCGTGCAAGTCCCCGACCCGACGGCGTTCGACCGCGCCGGCGCCAGGATGCTTCGCGCCAAGCTCTTGGTATTCTCGCGCTGGTGCCAGGTGATGCTTCGATTCGAGAAAGCTCTTTACGACAACCCCGACCAAAATTTGAACGATCTCTGGTGGAATCTGGTCGAGAAGTATCAGTTGCTGAGTCGGCCCGAAGGGCGGCAAGCACCCGACTACGCGAGCAAGATCCACATCGTGAGTGCGCCGGCTTACTACCACAACTATCTGATGGGCCAGCTCTTCGCCGACCAGGTGTTGCACGCGATCGCGCGCGATGCTTTGAATGGTGTCGATCCGGCGAAGGCGAGCTTCGTCGGCAACAAGGGAGTGGGCGATTTTCTCAAGACGCGAATCTTTACTCCCGGCCGCTCGCTCGATTGGAACGGACTCACGAAGCACGCGACCGGAGACGTGCTCAACGCCAAGGCATTTGCCGCCGAGATTGCCCGCTGAGGTGGATACTGACCACCGGCCACCGACGATCGGAGTGGTACACGTGCATCACGCCCGTGTGACACGGATACGGCATCGCCGGCTCGAGCACGGCGCATCATTACCAACCGTGAATGTCGCGATCACAATCATTGAAATCGCTGAGGCCTGCACGCTTGCAAATCCGACGCGTTTTGTTGGTCGGGATTCGCAGAAAACTTGTATTCGGTTCAGCGTTGGCGTGCACTAGTACAGATAAGGGGCAGGCAGCCCGGTTTTTCCCATCCTCTGTGAGTTGCTCCGTGACATTCGGTGCGCGCACAATCGGCTTTAAGGGGAGGTTTAGGGATGATCGGATCACTTCTCGTCACTTCGGCATTCGCGGTTCTTCAGGTTGCCGGTCCCCCGCAGCGGAAAGACAAGCCAGAAACCACCGCCAAGGCAGCGGTCGCAATCGATCCAGGGGCGGCGATTGCGGAATACAATGCCTTGAAGGAGAAGACGCCGTCAACGGCCGCCGCGCAGTGGAAACTGGGGCTTTGGTGCGAGGGTCAGGGCCTCAAAGACTTGGCGTACGTCCATTTCGCCGAAGTGGTGCAGCTCGATCCCAGGCGTGACGCGGCCTGGTGCAAGCTCGGTTTCAAGAGGCATAATAGCCGCTGGGCGACCGATGAGCAGATTGCCGAGGAGCATGAGCAAAAGAAGGCTGACAAGATCTGGGGACCAAAGCTGAGGAAGCTGCACAAAGACATTCACGGTACCAACGGCGCCAAGAAACGGGACATCGCCACGGCCGAGGTTGACGCGATTGCCGACCCGAGGGCCCTCCTGTGCGCCTATCGCGAGTTTGGCGGCGGGGGTCAGCTCGACCAGATGATCTTGATCCCGGTGCTCGGTCGGATCGACAAGCCGATGTCCACGAAGATCCTCGCCCTGCTTGCCGTCTATGGCAAGTCGCCGACTGTCAGACAGACAGCAACCGAGATGCTCCGCGGCCGCCGCGCTGAAGACTTTCTGGACATTCTGGTCAGTCTGATGATCGACGTGTTCAAGTACGAGGTTCGGTCAGTTGGCGGCCCGGGATCGCCCGGCGTGCTCTTTGTCGAGGGCCAGAAGTTCAACGTCAGCCGGTTTTACGCGCCTCCAGCGGCGCCCAATATCACTCCGCAACCCGGCGACATCATCGCTTACGACGCTTCCGGGATGCCGTTGATTTCTCGCCCGATCAATACGATCTCAAACACAGTCACAGCCGGGGTGCCTGGCTCGAAAACGCTAGTCAAGTCAACAACGACCGAAAGAGTGCAATATGAGGAAATCTCGCCGTACCAGCTCATGCTTGAAGCCCAGAGGGCTGCCGCGATGGCGGAGGTCCAGCTCCAGCAGGACGTCGCCATCATCAAGTCGATCAACGCCGACCGCAAACAGTTCAATGACCTGGTGATGGCCGTCGCGAAAGACGCGACCGGGAAAAGTTACGGCCGATCACCCAAGGAGTGGCGCGACGCACTCGCGGCAGGCCACGCCTCTCCCAAAAAACCCACTGACCGCCCGCCTAACCCCACGATCCCCGAAATGGTGCCGCTGGTTTACAATGCCGTCTTCATGCCCGTCGGCTTTACGGCCCGGACTCTCACTTCTACTCGGGTCTACGTAGATACCTGACCGGAGCTTCACTAGCTTCCGGTTCGGAAGCCTCATTCACACCGATGAACAACATCCTCGTCAATCCTGCTTCGAGCTCGCTCGACTCCGTGCCCGTGCTGGGAGAATTGGCGACGCCCTGAGCGGCGATTCCGAGCAGGAAATCATCGTTAAATGTGCGCATTTGGCGAGTGCCACCACAGACCAAAGTCAGGTGCGCTTCCCGTCAGCGCACAACCTCGAGCACTTCCAGGTGCGAGGGCATCTCGGCACTATAGTAAACGCGCTGGCTGGCTTTCTGGAAATCGGATTCGGTCGCGTTGTAAATATCAACAAACTTCTGCGGGTTGCGGTCGATGAGCGGAAACCAGGTGCTCTGGACCTGCACCATGATCTTGTGCCCTGACCGAAAGGTATGGGCCACATCCTGGAGCGTAAAGTTCACCGGCGTCGGCTGGTTGGGCACGAATGGCTCCGGCTTCTCGAGACTATTGCGAAACTTGCCACGCATCACGTCGCCGCGAACAAGCTGCTGATAGCCGCCGAATTTGGCCGCCGGTGAGTCGGATTCGCCATTTGATATGTCATCTGGATAGACGTCGATCAACTTGACCACCCAATCCGAGTCGGTTCCAGACGTCGATACGAATATCCTGGCTAATATCGGCCCCGCGATGCTCACATCGGCAGGGAGAACTTCGCTCTGGTAGACCAAGACATCGGGCCGGCGGGAGGCGACTCGCTGGTCCTGGATCATATAATCGCCCGTCATGCGGGTCTCGATCTGGTCAATGTACTCCACCGGGTGAGCCGGGTCGCTCAAGTATTCGTCAAAAGCCGCGCCGGTCGGCTTACCGGGAGGCTCGAATGCGAGGCCGCCGTGAGGTTGAAAGAAGAGCGAGCGGCGCCGGACGTTTCGCGGGGGCCAGACGTCATACTTTTTCCACTGATTGGTGCCCGTCTCGAAGACCCACGCCTCGGGGAAATTCGGCGATCCCTTACCTTTTAAGTAATACTGGAAGAACGGGAACTCGATCTTTTCGCGATAAAACTCGGCGGTATTCGACGAAAACGAGACGGGCCCGAGTTTGGCTCCGTTCGAGCGGCTCCAGCCGCCGTGGCTCCAGGGCCCCATCACCAGCACGTTGGTCGCGCCGGGGCTCATGGCCTCGACGTTCCTGTAAGTCTCGAGCGCGCCAAAGAGGTTCTCGGCATCGAACCAGCCGCCGACAGTCATGACGGCTGGCTTGATGTTCTTCAAGTGCGGGCGAAGATTGCGCGCTTGCCAAAACTGGTCGAACGTCCCGTGCTGCATGATCTCATTCCAGAACGCCACGTCGTTCTTGAAGTAGCGGGCGTTCGCGTTGGAGAGTGGCCCGAGGGTCAGAAAAAACTCATAGCCGTCGGGAGTGCCGTAATCGAACTTTTCTGTCTGCTTCTTGGTCGGCTGGGGTCGAGGATGCCCGAAGGATGCAAGGAAGTTGAAGGCGTGCGGCAGCTGGAACGCGCCGTTGTGGTGCCAGTCGTCGCCAGTGAACCAATCCGTGACCGGGGCCTGCGGTGAGGCGGCCTTGAGCGCGGGGTGAGCGTCGATCATGCCGGCGGCCGTGTAAAAGCCCGGGTACGAGATCCCCCACATACCGACGCGGCCGTTGTGGTTGGGGAGATGCTTGATCAGCCAATCGATGGTGTCAAACGTGTCGGTACTCTCGTCGATCTCGGAAGGACTGATCTTGTGAATCCGTTGCGGCCGCATGTTCACGAACTCCCCCTCCGACATCCACCGGCCGCGCACGTCCTGGTAGACGACAATGTAGCCTTCGTTGCCGAAGAGGGCGTTGGGGCCGAGATCCGACTTGTACGCATCAACGCCGTACGGTTGAACGCTGTAGGGAGTCCGACTGAGCATGATCGGATACCGCTGGCTTGTGTCTTTGGGAACGTAGACGGAAGTGAAGAGCTGGACGCCGTCGCGCATGGCGATCCGGTATTCGTACTTGGTGTACTTCGCCTTGACCGATTCTACGCCTTGCGCGTGGAGGCGACCCGAGGCGGCGAGCCCGAGGAATATCAGGAATGCAATGCAGATGGATCGGTGGAACGACAGGCGTGGCAGCATAATCGCAATTTCCGGTCGGGGTTGTATGGGGTGGCACGGGCAAACTGGCCCGTGGTTGATCACACCGCGGCGACGGTGAAACGAAGGTCCCAGGATATACCAGCGGCTGCTTCGAATCAGCGCCCCAGCCCGAGCCGCTGGCGGTGATAGGCCAGGCGATCGGCCGGGCTCATCTTCGAGAAGTCGGGGCGGCCGTTCGATGTGGCAGGCGCGGCATTTGTGAACGCGTGGTTGTACCTCGACGCGGACGTGCTGGACTCTGTTACGACAGGGCCGTGGCAGCCGCATTGTTTGGAGACGCCGTTCTGCGGTAAAGCCGGCTGTGTGTGGCAATGGCAGGGAGTACTCGCGCGACTTGACGCCTCTTCTAAAGGGTCTTGCGTGATTCCGGGAGGGCGAGGCCCCGTCCGAGCCGGATTGCGCCGTGGCTCGCCGGGAGGCTCGCCCTCCCAGGATCGTGCCAGGGCATTGTGAACCGGTTGTTTCTTGGGAACGACCGCCGTCGATCGAGGCGTGCTCGCGTAGCTCATCGACTGTTCCGTTACCTGCAGGTCATCGTCCAGACTCCGGTGGGGCCGAAGCTTCAGCCGGTCCAGAACGGCATGATACGCCTTGACCGCCTCGATGGGACGGACCTGGCCCTCGACGATCAGCCGCAAGAAATGAACGAAGGCTAGCTGATTCTCGGCATTGTTGATCTTGCGGCCGTAAAGAGCGACCCTGGCCCCGTACTTCTGGGCGTCGTGCAAGAGCTGGAAGGCGTCGCGCGTCGTGCCGGCCGATCCACCGAGAATGCCGACGACCAGATGGGGGTCGAACCGGACCAGTTCTTCCATGGCCTTGGGCCCGTGATAGACCATCTTGAGGAAGAGAGGTCGGCCGGTCGGACCGACGCCGGCAAGCATCCGCGTGACCATGTCGTTTATGTAGCCGGGCAAGAGTTCCGGCGCGATGACTCCGGGAATGTTGGGGTCAAAAACCTCGAGGAAATAACGGAATCCCTTCCGTTCGGCCTCCTCGCGAAAGTCGTGGAATCGCTCGAGGGTCGCCAGATCGCGTTCCAGATTGTTGTTGAAAGTTACGCTGTAAAGGCCGAGGTTGGCCCCCAGTATGCGTTCGTGGGGAGCGCATTCCAAGTGCCCGCATTGAATGTGGTCGATGCTGGCGGTGCGAAAGGGGCGAGACGGCTCGAGGTGATAGGTCGCGCCCCGGGCAAGGTGGATGTCGGTGGTGTCGTTCGCTCGGACAGCAGGGGTAACCGGCGAATTTTCGAACAGCCGCTCGTAAATCGCCAGCGCATGGTTTGAGCTGGCCGACATCAGCATGATATCCACCAGGCCCGACCGCGTGATCAGCCGCATCTGGTCGCGATATTCTTCAAGCGTCTTGAACCGGACTTCACCTGTGTGCATTTCCGGAGAGCGGCCAGGCGCGCCGAAGCCGAGTGCCATGTCGGCGTCCTTGGCGTCGGCGATGATGAACTCGCGGCAGTCCGGATTGGCGTGGATTGCGGCCAGCTTTCGGTCGAGGGACTTCTCCATGGCTCTCAGCGCTTCCCTTGGATTTGACCCGAAACGGTGACACGCGCAGACCCATGCGAACCATTGCTGCCGCCGGCGCCCATCGTCACCCGCACGGGCGCGCCGGAGCCGGGCTCACGGCGGCTTTCAAGGACTGGGGGGGCAGGGGCTGGCTACCGGACTTGGCCCCGGCCGCGGCCTTGGGGTTACTCTTGTAGACGGCTTCGATGGTTTCGCGCAAGACCTGCGCCGAATGTTGTAATGCCGACGTTTCCTTGGGCCAGAGCTCGATCTCGAGCTGGCGTTCAACCCCTTTGCGGCCGACCACCGTCGGGATCGAGATGCAAACGTCGCGGATGCCGTACGGACCGTTCACAAGCGCGGAAACCGGCAGGATTCGTTTCTGATCGAGCGCGATCGCGTGGACGACATCGCGGATCGAGATGCCGACGGCAAAGCCCGCTCCCCCCTTGAGCTTGATCACCTCGGCACCGCTGCCGCGGGTGCGGGTCAGGAGTGCGTCGGCGACGCTGGAATTCCAGCCGGGGAATCGATCGAGTGGCAGGCCGGCGGCCTGAGCCGCCGACCAGATCGGCACCATGCTATCGCCGTGCTCGCCCAGGATCAGGGCCGTCACCTGTGTGGGAGGAAGCTGAAGTTTTTCGGCGATCAGGCTGCGAAATCGGGCCGTGTCAAGTTGCGTTCCCAGGCCGATCACCTGGCTGGCGGGGAGGTCAAGCTGCCGCACGGCCAAATACGTCAAGACATCGACGGGATTGGATACGACCAGCACGATCGCGTCGCGCTTGATGCCGGCCGCTTTGGCCTGGCCGAGGATTCCCAGGAAGAGCTCGACGTTGCGATTGATCAGATCGAGCCGGCTCTCGTCCGGCTTGCGGCGCAGGCCGGCCGTGATGATGATGACGTCGCTTTCGGGGATCGCCTCATATCCGGTCGCGCGGATCCGCTGATCGGCGACGAGTGATGCGCCGTGGAGCAGGTCGAGGGCCTGTCCGCGCACCTGGTCGGCGTTCAAGTCGATCAGGTCGATCTGGCTGACCACGCCGCCGCATTGAAGTGCAAAGGCCGCGGACGAGCCAACCAGGCCGCCGCCGCCGATGATGCTGACTTTCATGGGTCGTTCGCTTCCTCATTGGGTTCAAACCACGGGTAACATTCCCGTGCCACGGAAACCTTGGGCAAAATGCCCGTGCCGCTCATGACTTAACGGACCGCGCCGTTGAGCGCCGCCATCACCTGATCGGTGATCGCCTTGACCAAGGCTTCGGGGTCGAGCGATCCCGAACCGGCGTGACCATTGCTTGACGGATTGCTAGCGGAGGCAAGTCGCGAAGGAGGCGCCTCGTTGCTTGCGGTTTTTCTGAGGTCGCTGTAGAGCGGCGTCAAAACGCCTTCGATCGGCGAGGTCACTGGCTCGCTGCCCGCGATCTTGGGATGGATGAACACCTGCGGCTCGGGATTGGCGCCACCGTACCCTTCGCGGAACAGGCTGTTGCCGCAAAGGTCGCAATTCTCGAGCCCCCGCTCGAGACGCGGGTCGGGGATGCCCAGCTTGGGCTTGAGCCTGATCAGCTCGGCCGCCTTCTCGTCGGTGTAGTAGTTCACCCTGCCAATCTGCTTGGCCAGGATCAAGATGCGGCAGTAGGCGTCGATGATTTCCGTCTTGAAATAAGCGTCTTCGAGGTCGGAGCCGTAGGTGACGGTCCCGTGGTTGGCCAGCAGGATCGTCTCGGTGTCCTTGACGTAGGGGAGCACCGTGTCGGCGAACGACTGGCCGCCCGGCGTCTCGTAAGGAGAGATGGCCACTTCACCGAGAAAGACCTCGATCTCGGGCAAGACGCACTTGGGGATCGGCTCGCGGGCGACGGCGAATGCGGTCGCGTGCGGCGGATGACAGTGCACGACCGAACGCGACGTCGGCGCGGGCCTTCATGATCGTCAGGTGCAGCAGGATCTCGCTCGAGCGCTTGCGCTTGCCGGAGACCTGCTTGCCGTCCAGGTCGACGATGCACAGGTCGTCGGGTTTCATGAAACCCTTTCGACACCCGCGTCGGCGAGCAAAGCACCCGGTCTTCGCCCAGCCGCAAGCTGATGTTGCCGTCGTTGGCCGCGGCGAATCCCTTGTTGTAGATCCGCCGGCCGATTTCGCACATCTGCTCGCGAAACTTCCATTCGTTCATCACTGTGCCGTTGCCGATCATGTGTCCCTCGCGATCGTCCTATGCGGTTGAGTCCGGTCTCGATCCCACTTTATGAATTCAAACGTTTAAGTTGATCGATCAAACACGCGCAGTAGGCGTCGACCGGCGTCTTGATTTTGCCGAACGGATTGGCGGCTTCGCGGCCTTCGGAAAGGCCGATCAAGCTGCCGGGGCCGGCGCCCAGGATCGTCGTACAGGACGACCTCTTCGCCGCGAGCCGCTGAGCCTTCGGTCAATGCCGCGAGCGGCATCGGCAGCGCGATCAAGAATCGCCCCCCCTTGAGCTGGGGATTGAACCGCGACAAAGTCACTCGTCCGATCACTTCCGCGATCCTCATTGCCCTGTCCCCCTTCTATCAGCTCTCTGTCGTCGGGAAGCCCGATCACGCTCCAGCGGCCTGGCGTGGTCGCCCCCAGTTTCTCCTGAAGCCCCGGCCGTCGTTGGTGACCAGCACACGGTCGCCCCGGCCCGCTCCCAGCCGGTCGAACGCCAGGATCGGCTCGCCGTCGGGCCGGCCCGTCGGCGTTTCGAGCTGCACGACCAGCATCCGTTCCTTCTGGAACGTCGGATGCTTGATCGTGGCCGTCACCGTGCCGACCACCCGCCCGAGCTGCATGTTGGCCACCTCATCAAACAAAACGCATGCTGCCCGCGACGCTCGTGCGGCGCTGGCGGCAGAATGTCAGTGGCGTGGTGACCCCTTCGCCGGTCGGGCCGGCGATCGAGAACGAGAGCACCTTCTCGCCCGCCATGCCCAGGCCGGCGGTGGACGGACCATTCACCACGAAAATCGTGCAGTCCATGATCTTGCCCATCCGCGACATCACCGAAGTATCGCGTGAGTGCAGGATGGCCGTGTGGCCGAAGCCGTGCTCGCTCTCCTTGGCCAGCGCGATCGCCCGCTCGACGTTGGACACGCGCACGAACGGCACGAACGGCATCATTTGCTCATGATCGACGAACGGATGCTCGGCGCCGGTCTCCCCGAAGAGGAGCTGTGTTCCCTGGGGAACCTGAACCCCCGCGTGCCGGCCCAGCACGGCCGGGTCCTGGCCGATCAAGTCTTTGTTGACGTGCAAGGCGCCATCGTTTCCCTTTTGACGAACGCAGCCTGGGTCAAGGCATCGACCTGGGAAGCCGTGAAGCCGGAAGCCGCCGTGGCGGGTCATGGCTTCCAGCAGTGGGTCGAAGATCTGGGCGACGCCAAAGACCTGTTTCTCGCCGATGCAGAGCAGGTTGTTGTCGTAGGCCCCGCCGCTGATGATCGACTTGGCCGCGTTTTCGAGGCAGGCGGTCGCGTCGACGACGACCGGCGGATTGCCCGGCCCGGCGACGATCGCCCGCTTCTTGCTGGCGAGGGCGGCCCGCGCGACGGCGGGCCCGCCGGTGACGACCAGAAGCTCGCACGGCCTTGTGGTCGAAGAGGGCCGCCGCCGATTCGATCGTGGGCGGGTCGATGATCGTCAGCAGGTTTTCGAGCCCGATCGCCTCGCGGATCGCCTTGTTGAAGCGCCGCACGCCTTCGGCCGCGATCCGCATTCCCGAGGGATGGGCATTGAAGACGACCGTATTGCCGGAGGCCAGCATGCTGATGGCGTTGCCCGCGAGCGTGGGCAGGCTGTGGGTCACCGGCGTGATGGCACCGATGACACCGAACGGGGCGTAGTCGGTGAGGATCATGCCGTCGTCGCCCGAGACGTTGTCGGTGCGCAGGTACTCGACCCCCGGCACCTGGGGAATCGCGTCGCGCAGCTTGCCGATCTTGTGGTCGAGCCGGCCGATCTTGGTCTCTTCGAGCTCGGCCCGGCCCAGCTCTTCGGCCTGGCTGACGCAGATCTTGCGGATGCACTCGACAGCCTTGCGGCGGTCTTCGAGCGGTCGTGTCCGGAACGCCTGAAAGGCGTCTGATCCGCAGCCGAGACGGCGTCGTCGACCGCCGAGAAGACGCCGAGGTTTCCCGACTGGCGACCATGGGCTTTGCCGTTGGCCAGGACAGCCCCGTTGCCCATCTGGGCCAGGACCTCTTGCACCACGTTGCGGATGATATCTTCGGTCATTTGCATGGCTGTTGTCCGTTGTCAGTTGTCCGTTGTCAGTTGTTAACGAATTCATTTGATCCGTAAGCGACACTGCCTGTGCGCTGAAGACCACATTGCCGCCGACGTCGACCGTGTCGACCAGTCCAATCACCACGGCGTCGATCGGCAGCTTTTCGGTTTCGGGCGTCAAGCGGGCGCTCGAGCCCTGACAGATCAAGACCATTTCGTCGATCCCCGCGCCCAGGGTGTCGACCACGACGAACGTGCGGCCGGTCGGCACGAGGCGGTCGCGTCGCCTTGTCGTCGACCCGATAAGGTTCGACGGTCAGGAGCTTTTGCCCCGTCATCGAGGCGACTTTTTGAGTCGCGACCACGCTGCCTGTGACCCGAGCCAGGAACATCGCGCTATCACCCTTGGGCTTGTTGTTCGAGCAACTGCTTCGGACTGCCGGGCGACCACGATCTCTTCGTTGGTCGGCACGGTCCAGACCTGCACGCGCGAGCCGGGCGTCGAGACCACCCGTTCGGCCGGCCCGGCGGCGTTCTGAGCGGGGTCGAGCTCGATGCCGAACCAGTCCAGCTCGCGGCAAACGCCCGAGCGAATCCGCACCGAGTTTTCGCCGATTCCGCCGGTGAAGACGATCGCGTCGGCGCCGTTGAGGTCGAGCAGATAACGCACCGAGTGAAGTGGCGGATCGCGGCGA
The DNA here is from genome assembly GCA_963850935.1 of uncultured Isosphaeraceae bacterium. Classification (GTDB taxonomy): domain Bacteria; phylum Planctomycetota; class Planctomycetia; order Isosphaerales; family Isosphaeraceae; genus CAWFRS01. Next base: position 42,249 of record CAWKNT010000003.1, on the reverse strand, counting down.
CGAATACGTCGATGGCCAGCTCGGCCTCGGGCATCACCCTCGGCCGCGGCTTCCTCGATGTCGCGGAGGTCGCAGCCTGCGCCGCTCAATCCTTCCAGCCCCGACTGGTTGGCCAGGATCGACAGCACTTCGTCAAGCGACTTGCCGGTCTCGCGCATGATCACCGGCAGGGCGAAGACATCGAAATCGCCGACGCGGTTATTGTGGGGCAAACCCGACTGCGGACTCATGCCCAGGCTGCACGCGATCGACTCGCCGTTTCGGATCGCGCACGAGCGATGAGCTACCCCCCAGGTGGCACGAGATCACTTTGATGTCCGACCGGCCCAACAGCTCGGGCATCCGGGTCGGCGATATAGCGATGGCTGGCGCCGTGGAACCCCCAGCGGCGGACGCCGAATTTCGGTCGCCCACTGCATCGGGGATGGCGTAGCGCTGGCGAGCCTCGGGAATCGTCCGGTGAAATCCGGTTTCGAAGGCCGCGACCAAGGGCAGCTGGGGAAACCGGTCGCGGAGCATCCGCATGGCCTTGGTGTAGGGCGGATTGTGCGCCGGCGCGACGTCGGCAAAGGCTTCCATCGCGGCCAGCACGGCCTCGTCGACCAGGTGAACGCCGGTCAGATTGCTGAGCGTGGACCGCCTTGAAGCCGATCGCCGCGACTTCGGCCGGGTCGCTGCAGCACGCCGATCTCGGGATCGGTCAACTGGTCGAGACAAAGCTGGACGGCTTCACCGTGATCGGCGATCGGGCAGACCAGCTCGCGCTCGCCTCGCGCCGACTTGATGACGACCTTGGCCGTGGGCGAGCCGATCCGCTCGATCGCGCCCCGCGCCAGGACCGGCTCGGCGGGATCGCTCATGTCGAAGAGGCGGTACTTGAAGCTGGTGCTGCCCAGGTTGGCGACGAGGACCTTCACGCGGCCGACCCTCCACCAAACGCGCTGACGACGGCATGGTCCGGCCGGGGAATGACGTGGGCGGCCTTGAGCTCGCCGACCCGGGCGGCGGCCTCGGCGCCGGCCTCGACCGCGGCCCGCACGCTGCTGACGTCTCCCCGGACCATCACACTCACGATGCCGCCGTCCAGCTTGATCACCGAGCTGGCCAGCTCGACGCTGGCCGCCTTGAGCATCGCATCAACCGCAGTGATCAACCCGACCAGACCGAGTGTCTCGATCAGGCCCAGGGCGTTTCCGTTCATCTTCTTGGCTCCCGCTGTTCGATGGTGGCATGGACTATTGCTTGTGGCAGCCGTGCTGGAATGTCGATCACGGGCAAGATGCCCATGCCACGCGGTTCATGATCCCAGGAAAGTCCGCAAGATGACTTCGTCGGGACGAGGAATGACGTGGGCACTGACGAGCTCGCCCACCTTGCCGGCCGCCTCGGCGCCCGACTCGACGGCGGCGCGGACGCTGCCGACGTCGCCCTTGACCAGCGTCGTGACGAACCCGCCGCCGACCTGCACGCGGCCCGCGAGTTGGACGTTGGCCGCCTTGAGCATGGCGTCGGTCGCCTCGATCATGCCGACCAAGCCCTTGGTTTCGATCAGCCCCAGGGCATCGCCGTTGCTGGTGCTGCCGTTACCGCTGACGCGCTGACCGGATCGTGTTGCTGTGGCCATGGGTGTCAGGCTCCGTCGTTCTTGGGGTTCTTGGAGGAAGCGGCCGCCGGGGCCGCCTTCGCGAAATTGAGCACGCCGCCCAGGTCTTCATGCGGCCGCGGAATCACCTGCACGCTCACGACCTCGCCGATGCGGCTGGCGGCCGCGGCCCCGGCATCGACGGCCGCCTTGACGGCCGCCACGTCGCCGGCCACGAACGCCGTCACCAGCCCGCTGCCGATCTTGTCCCAACCCACCAGGTCGACGTTGGCCGCCTTGACCATCGCGTCGCTGGCTTCCACCAGGGCGACAAAGCCCTTGGTTTCAATCATTCCCAGTGCTTCAAGTCGTCGATCCGGCCATAAAGGCACTCCTTCTTCGTCTATGAGTCAGCTCGGGTTCTCGTGGAAAAGCAGACGTCTGTTCGCGGAAGATCACTGCCGCCATTCATGTTCGATCATGCCTTGTTCAAGAGTGACCAAGGTGGCGTGCGGCAAGTCACAACAATTGGCTTCGTCGGTGTCGATGTGCACCTCGAGCTTCCAGTCGGGATGGGTGCGCACCAACAGCCCCTCGAGGGTCGTCGGGCAGGGCCCTTCGACCCGCATGTTCATCCGGTCCAGATGCTTGACGCCGTAAAACTGCGGCGTCGGCCGGCCCCATGTGCACGTGCCGCTCGGCGCGGATCACGCCCTGCGCGAGGACCAGGCTTCCCTTGGGACCGATCAACAGGCAGCCGGGCGTTCCTTCGATGTCGCCCGAGAGCCGCACGGGCACGTCGATCCCCAGGCTGATCGCATCGGTGAATGCCAGCTCGACCTGGCTGAATTTCCGGCACGGGCCCAGGATCCGCACGCCCGGAATCATCCGCTGCCGGGGCCCGACCACGGCGACCGTCTCGTTGGCGGCGAAGTCGGTATCCTGGTAAAGCCGCTTCAGCGGCGTGAGCTGATAGCCCTGTCCGAAAAGAACGTCGACGTCGGCCTGAGTCAGATGGCAGTGCCGCGCCGAGATGTTGACGACCACCTTGGGAGCGGTAGCTCGCGGCCACGCGGCCGTTGCCGTGCGCTGCCGGCGGCGGCCGATTGCCTCTGCCAGGATCGATCGGACCAGCGCCTCGACCTGATCACGCGACGGTGCGGTCAAGAGTGCTCATGCGTCGTTCCTCAAACTGTCGCCGCGCGACGTTTCCAGAATCGCCCCGTTGGCCCGGCTCTCGACGACCGGGGCCACATGGATCGCCACGCCGGCCTCTTCCAGCATCGCCCGATCGTCGGGAGTCAGCCCGGAATCGGTCACGACCTGGTCGACCTCATCCAGCCCGCACAACCGCGCCAGGGCCAGCCGGCCAAACTTGCCATGGTCGGCGACGATCATGACTTCCTGCCCGCACGACATCATCTGCCGCTCGGTTTCGACCAGAAGCGAGTTGGAGTTGTAAATCCCCTCGGCCACGATACCGCCGGCCCCCAGGATGGCCGTCCGCACGCGGATCGACTGCATCGTGGCGATGGCCAGCGGCCCGAGCGCCACGCCTGTCCGCGGGATAGACATAACCGCCGATCAAGATCAGGTCGGTCTGCTGGCTCGACGCCAGCAGCTGCGCGATCGGCAGGCTGTTGGTGACAACCTGAACCCGCCTGCCGATCAATGCCCGGGCAACCTCGAGCGTCGTCGTGCCGCCGTCCAAGAGAACGGTGTCGCCGTCCTTGAGCAGCGCCGCGGCCGCCAGACCGATGGCACGCTTTTCGGCGGCCGCCGTCTCGGTGCGTTCGTCAAACGCCGGCATCGACCGCACCTCGCCGGTGTAAACCGCCCCGCCATGAGTGCGCTTGATCGACCCGGCCAGATCAAGCGCTTCCAGATCGCGCCGGATCGTGCTCTCGGAAACGCCCAAAACCTTCACCAGCTCGTCCAGGGTCGCATAGCCCTGCCGAGTGATCAGATCCAGAAGATGTCGGCGACGAGTCTCGGCGAGCATGCCCACCCTTGAACGAAATCACTCTTGACAATCCGTCGATATTCTTCACTATCTATCGCTATTTGTCAAGAGTACTTCACAAAAAATGATGGATTATGAAGGAATTTGGTAGATTTCGCTCGGATTGTGGTGGTCTCGCGAAGTTTGTGCCGGTAGGATCTAGGCGGTGGGATTGCCAGGTCTTTGAGGGGGCTGATCACGATGCCCGAGCTGCCGGAAGTCGAAACGATGGTCCGGGGGCTGCGGCCGGCGCTGCTGGGACGGAAGCTGCGGCGGGTCGAGGTCCTCGACCCGTTTTTGGTGCACGGCTGTCCCGCGGCAGACCTGGCGCGGCACGGCCGGGGCGCGACGGTAAGCGAGGTGGTGCGGCGGGGAAAGTGGGTCGTCGTGACCCTGGCCGGACACGAAGGGAATCATCGTCATTCAGCCGCGGATGACGGGAGGCTTTTGGCTTGACCAGCCCGCATCGACCCGACCACATCCGCCTGGTGTTCCACGTGGAGAAACCCCGAGCGATGGTCTGGTTTTGCGACACGCGGCGGCTAGGCAAGATCGGCTGGTATCGCGGATGCCGACGAGGCAGCCAGTGCGTTTGCTCGTTCTCATGGGCCGGATGCGCTCGAGATCGGTCGCGACGAATTAGCATCGAACGGCTCAAACGCACGGCACGCGGCGATCAAGCCAACCTTGATGGACCAGAAAGGTGCTGGCCGGAATCGGCAATATTTACGCCGACGAGATTCTGCACGCTTCGAGAATCCACCCCGAACGGGGCGCGGCCACGCTTTCCGTGGCCGAGCTGGACCGGTTGCATCGGGCGATCGGCGACATTCTGACCACGGCGATCAGACTGGAGGGCTCGAGCTTCGACGCCGGTTATCGAACCGTCCTGGGCCTGGAGGGGGGGTTCCTGGCGCAAAACTCCGTGTACGGCCGGGCCGCAGCTTCCGTGCCCAGCGTGCTCACAACCGATTGTTAAAACCAAGATCGCCGGGCTGATTGGACGTCCCACATATTTGTGCCCGTTTTGTCAAATGCGATAGGTCGATCGCTGGGCGCTTTTTGTGCTCTTCGGCAATTCGGGCACGACTGCGATTCTCCGTGTCCGATCTCAGTAAGAGTCATAACTGACCGCTTCGCCCGAGTTCGGGGTGGCGATGGCATACCAGGTCAGGTAGTTCACCGAGTTCTTGACGAAACGGACCGACCCATCCATCAAAAGCACGTTCACGCCGCCTGGGTGGTTGGAACTCGCCCCAATCATGGTGATCGTGCCCCGGCCATCTTGATTGATGTCGTGGTAGACGCAGCTGGTCCGGTTGGGCGTTTGGGTGTGCGAGTAGATCATGGTGGCGCCAAAACCCCACCACTCACCCTTCCATTGCCACTGCTGGTTTGCACTGGTGATCGGCACTGTGTTGCAGAGCTCGGCGAACTGGCGGTCCGTAGGGTAGAAGTTTGAATTCTCGCCGAGGTTGTACACCTCTGACAGACCGTTCCGGGCTCGGCCGGTCGGCACGGCCTGTCCCTTGATCCACTCGCTGAAAATCGCCGTGTTGCTGGCGCCGTCCCGGAACGTCGCCATGTCCGTGGTGTCACTGACGGTCTTGTCCCAGGAGCTGGCGACGTAGTTGGGACCGTTCAGCCTCCAGCTCGAATCCGCTACGCCGCCGGTTATCCGCCGGTTCAGGCCGATATTGCACGCGTAGTTGCTCGCCCCCACCCGCCTGTTCACGCCACCCACGAGGAAGGTGCTGGAGGACCCGGGATTGATATCCGACGGGCACAAGAAACAGGCGATCGTCGTGACCAGAACAGTCATCTGGGGGATGCTATAGCTGCTTCCGCCGGTCGGCGCTGTGATATCAGAATATACGGTATCGCCACTCCATCGAGCGCCGAAGTTCCAGTTGATTTGATTGTAGAGCACCGTCTGCTCCAAGTAAGGAAGCAGCCGCGCATGCTGCGACCAGTTTTGGTGCGGCTGGGGAATCGGCGTGGTTCCAATCCATGAGGGATCGACGCAGACCGGGGGCAAAACCCCATTCACGCTCACGTAGTTGTTCATCGCCAGGCCGATCTGCTTAAAGTTGTTCACGCATTGCGCCCGCCGAGCCTCTGCACGCGCGGATTGAACAGCCGGCAGCAGCAAGGCAATGAGAAGGGCGACGATGCTGATTACCACAAGCAACTCGATCAAGGTAAAGCCGCGGGCTCGTCGACTCATGGTTTGTGACCTCAGCGAAACTTCCGTTTAGGCGCGACCGCCACGATTATTTGAGCGCGCGGATACCCGGCGATGCCTCGATCCGGTCGAGGTCCGCGGGCCGCGCCGACCCCTCGTACTCCAGGGGTGATCTCAAAATACTCTTCCTGAGTTTGGGCCTGGGCGGTGCGAGAACCGGGGATTGTGCCCTTCGCCTTGGCTGCTTGCTCCTTGATGGCCGCCTCGTTGTCTTCCTCGCAACCGGCCATCCCCAGGAAGCAGAAGATTGACGGCGCAATGCTCGATCTACTGGCGAAAAGCCTCATGAAGGATACCCTCCCTAGACGATCATGCGGGGCCTTGTTTCATGTTACTTGTGGCGCGCCAGGGCGGCAAGGCTCTGCGCATCATTGGGGACGTCGCGAAGCACCAGCCGGTGCCAGGCTCGGGCCTCGTCGAACCGTCCCATCCGCTCTCTGATTGCGGCCAGCCGGTGGTAAAGTACGGTGTGCGGCTCCAGCCCGAGCGTCTTGTTCGCAAATGCCTCGTCATAGACCGGACGTAACTGTTTGAAGGCATCCTGGTAGTCCGTAAGCAACTCGGCGGTACGGTAAAACTCGGCGGTCTCGTCCGCGGCTCGCAGCGCCGTCACGAGCCGGTAGAGCACGACACGGTTGAACGGCTCGATCGCATAAGCGCGGCGGTAGGCGTTGACGGCTTTGGGCCAATCACGCATACCTTGTGCCACACTCCCCTCATGCTTGGCAAACCGGGGGTCAGCGGACACGCTCTTGGGAAGGCTATCGAACTCTCGCTTTAGCAGCTCCGGTTGATGGCCCTCATCCAGCCCGGTAAGCCATGTATCCCAGGCCTCGGCAGATTCGGAATTGCGCTCCAAGGCGTCTCGGAGCACTTCGATCCCCTCGTCGGACTGGCTGTTGTGCACCAGGGCCAAACCCACAGCCAGAGCCAGTGGAAGGTATTCGCGGTGCTGCCGCCAGACCGGCTCGAAGACCTGCACCACCGATCCAGGCGCGACCTTGTCGACGTCGAGCCGGGACATCTCCAGCAGCAATCGGACCCGGTCGCGAGGGTCCGGCTCGACCTCAAAGAGCCGCATTCCCAGCCGGTGGGCTTCCTCGACTCTGGCCTCGAAGTCCAATAGATCGACGAGCGCCCAGCCTGCCTCGGGAACGGTCGGATCGAGCTCGAGCGCTTCCCTCCAGTAGGTCTCGGCCAGGTCATACCGCTTTTGCTGGTAGTGGGCTTTGCCGACCGAGAATCGAACGACGGCGGCTTGCTTGGATGTGTTGCTTCGGACCCGTCCCAGATGATCCAGGGCGATCTGCGGCTGAGCGTCGGGCCGGTCCATGGCGAACTGGGCCATTAGCAAGTTTGCGCGATCATCACGGGGAAAGGCCCGAACATAACGCGCCATGAGCATCTGTGCCCGATCGAACCGGCCTTCCCTCGCCAGCGCACAGATCGAGGCGAGATCAGGCGGAGCCTGGAACACGTGCCAGGCTACCATTGCCCCAGCTCCCATGAGGATGCCCAGAACCCCCCGGACGACCCAGATCGCCGTGCGAGATCGTGTCGTCAAGACAGTGACTCGGTGCATGTCAATGTTTATGGCTCGTCTTCTAGGCAGACCCACGACACATGAAGTATAGGGAGCGAAGCCAGTAGGTTGACCGCGGACACCTGTCTTACGGAAGCTCGCATCGGTCACCTCGAAGCCGTCGTTGCCTGAGCCAGGGGAACGATTTGCCACCCCTCGGTGGCGTAGCGAATATCGCGCTCGGCGAATTCCCAGATTACTAGCTTCTTCTTCGCCAGCAGCGTCGGTCGACGTGCCAGTCGTTGCCGGACCAACGTGGCGGCTCCGCCGTCGTTGACAATCGAGGTCAGCGGTCGCGCAAGCCCGAGCGCGACATGCGCGATGAACCCCGCGGCACCAGGCTCGTCCTGCTCATAAATCCGCAGGAAACTGTCTCCCAGGATCAGGACCTCGGACTCGGCCCGATCGCGGTACGGCTCTCGGGTGTCTGTCTGTACCACTTGCAGGCACGCGACACTTTCTGGTTCGAGCGCGCGCTCGATCTGCGGCGTCTGCATCATCTCAACCAAATCGCCGTGGCGCCAGACGGTGACCGCACGTTCGACATAAGTAAATTGGCCTTGATTGATGGTGCCTGCATCGCGCACTCGCTGCGCGACAGCATTGGCAGACAACCGTGCACCCTCCGGCGACCAGTGGCTGTCGTGCGCCAGGTAGAGCCGCCTCGAACCCGATGGGCTCTCTTCGTGCTTGGCACGCCGAAACACGTCAAACAGGTCAACATACTCAATGCCGCACTGCTCTAACTGATCGAACAGACGACGCGTCTGCTCGCTGACGATGACGTCCGCGCCCTCTGCTCGCTTGGTAAGCATCTCGGGATAGACACTCTCCTTGTTGGGCACCGGCACGACCAGCAACCGGACCCCCCGCGCCCGGAGCTGATCGCGGAACGATCGGATCGCGGGTAGAGGATCCGCGTAATCGCTACCAAGTGCGCTGGGCTGGCGCTCGACCAAATACCGCACACTCGGTCGATAGAAGAGCCAGCCGTGACGCCCCACAACGGCCGTTTCACCAGCATCAGCAAAAAACCTCCACTGAAGATACTGCATCCTCGGCCGGACTTGCTTGACCACGACATTCGTCTCGGCGAGACTCTGCTCGTACTCGCGCAGATTCCGAGCCGTCGGCGGATGTACGAAGACGTCGAGCGCGCGTGGCTGCTCCCCGTCCCAAAGTTCCGTAACGGCCTGAATCAGTCCCGGCGCCAGCATAACGGCGAGAAAGACAGTGGCCAGGCTGATGCACGCACGACGGTCGATTCGCACGGACGGAGACCTAAAACTGAAAGTAAATGAACGGCTTCGACGGCTGCGAAATCATCACCAGCAGCGAGGCGCAGTATAGCGGATGGACAATAATCGCCTTGGGCCAGGTAATCTCCCTACTCCACTCGTGTGCCTGGATTGGCCAGGCGACGACCACGGCACCGATGGCCATGATCAGGAGCGTCCCTTGCGTATAAAGCAGCGCTGGTAAAAGGAGCATCCCGGAGCCGGATCGCCCCTGTCCGATCATGGCTCCCAAGTAGTTCATGGCCTCGTGCAGATTCGCCGAGCGAAACAGGACCCATGAGATCAACACCAAGACAAACGTTATCGCCACGCGCACCGTCCGCGGCCATTGTTGAAAGGCGCCATGCTTGCCTCTGAATCGCTCGAAAGCTAGCAGAAGTCCGTGATACACCCCCCAGGCGACGAACGTCCAGTTCGCGCCATGCCACAGCCCGACCAGAAACATGACGACGATGAGGTTCAAGTAGGTGCGCAGGGAGCCTTGCCGATTGCCCCCCAGTGGAATGTAAAGATAGTCGCGCAAAAAAGTACCGAAAGAGATGTGCCACCGCCGCCAAAAGTCCGTGATGCTCTCGGCCTTGTAGGGAGAGTCGAAATTCTTCGAGAACTTGAGGCCGATCAACCGTCCCAGGCCGATGGCCATGTCGGAATAGCCGGAAAAATCGAAGTAGATCTGAAACGCGTAAGCCAGCGCACCAAACCAGGCATCGGGCGCAGAAAGCGACTGGGCATCAAACGCCGCATCCGCAATCCGCCCGATCGGATCTGCCAGCAAGATTTTTTTGGCGAAGCCGAGCATGAACAGCGTGGCCCCGGAAGCAAATCTGTCCCACGTGTGAGAGCGGCTCACAAGCTGCTCGGCCATCGTATTGAACCGGATGACGGGCCCCGCGAGAAGCTTTGGAAAAATCGCGATATAGCACGCGAAATCGATGAACGACCGGACGGGTGAAACCGTACGGCGATAGACGTCGATCGTGTAGCTGATCGCATGAAACGTGTAGAACGAAAGCCCTAAGGGTAAGGTGATCGCGAGCACTCGGACTGTCCCGGTTCCTAACCAGGCAAGCGCCAGGTTCAAGTTGGCCTCGACAAGGAGGTAATACTTGAAGATCCCGAGCGTGCCCAGGCTCACGACGATGGAGCACGTCGCGGCCCAGAGTCTCAGGCTTCGGCTGATCCCTGGCAGGCCCTGGACTAGTCCGCAGACATAACTCACCAGAGTAATCCCCAGTATCAACAGGATAAACCAGGGATTCGACCAACCGTAGAAGACGTAGCTTGCGAAAACCAAAAGGGTATTGAGCAACAGACACGTTCGCCGGTCCGACGCGCCGGTCTGCCGGCCCAAGCGATTCAGCGCGTAGTAGCACAGCAACACGAGCGGGAGAAAGTAAAAGACGAAGAGATACGTCGTGAAGACCATGGCCAGCCAAGGTATCCGAGTGGGAAAGGACGTTGGAACGGAGTGTCGCGCGCACCCCCGGTCATTTCACTTGCTGTCCAGATTCGTCCAAACGGCCCAATAGATCGGGTCGGTGTCTTCCGCGGAATACTTGTTAAGGATCCCTCCCGTGAAATGGTCAAGCATGGAGTCTTCCAGTGCCATGCGGTGAACTTGGTCGGCGCGAAATGACTTGAGATCGCCACCGATGTCTGGCACGCGCCGATCGGCCGCTCCGGATCGGGGCTTGAACGGATTGTAGTGGCCGACGTAAATGATCTGGCCCTTGACCTTCCCACGGTGAACCTCGAGCACCTCGTACTTCAAGACAGTGGCATAGTTGTACAAGGGGCGCTCAAAGATCGCCCCCTCGGGAATTTCGACAAGTCGCGCCGTCACCTCGATGGTGCCCCGCGTCGCGAGCTCGGGATCCGAGCTCGCGCTTCCCGTTCCCTCTCTCCTTGCGGAACAACCGGCCGCCATCAGAACCACGGAAATCAGGAGGCGTCCCGCCACGGTCGGGTTTTTGTGCGCGTTCATGAGTTTTGCGCCTCCCTTGCCGATCGATGGCAACCGCGCAGTGTTTGACACGTGTCCCACGATTTCGCAGATAACCGGCTGTGTTTCGTTTAGAGATTCGCCATTGCGAACCGTTCGCTGAGGTCAAAACAGTTCTGCGGAGTTGCAAATCGCCTCACTATTTACCCGAAAGTGTCGTTTCACGCCGGCTTTGAACCGGGCACCATTTCCTATCCCGTCAAGTTGTTGCATATTCCTCGTCTATCGGGCAGCCAAGCCAGGGCGTGATGAAGGAAAGGCCGGTCGCAGGCTGTTGACGTGACGTGCATCGGAGGTGACCGACTTGTGCCCCCACCGCCCAGCCGGCCTGAGCTATGCCTTGCGGGTCGCGAGGTCCCGGAGGAAACAGGTCGATCACCAGGACGTGAATCCCATTGCGGATGCAGTCGACCGCCTTTTCGATGAACGAGGCAATTGCGTGCTTAGTGTCCTTGTTACCCGGTGAGACGACCTCGATCATCGCGACAACCCGGCCGAGCTCATGGCGAATGACGATGCGGTTGGCTTTTCGCGCGTAAACAGCGGTCTCCGTTTCGACCCGGCCGGCGCATTGGATACGCGGCGGTATTTCCGCCACGACCAGCCCGCGCTTGGGTTCGGGGCCGCGTAATCGAAGCGCGACGACATCCGGTTCCGGTCCGCTGACCCGTTGCTCGGCCATAGCGTAGTAGCCGTCTGGAAGAACCCCGCCGTTCAACCTGTTGCGAATCTCGATCGTCCATCCCTGGTGGAAATCGTGAAACGTCCCGGGTGAAACGCAGGTCCAGTCGTGGATCGGCATGGATCGTCTCCTCACGAGGATTGTACCACAGTAGTGTGCGTTCGCACCGACGATTCGGCGACGGCCGCGCCCATGGAGGGGTGACATCGCTCGCCCTCACGCTCATCCGCCCTAAGTACTCGTCTGGGCCGGTTTCGTCGATTTGAGGCAAAGGTTCCGCGCGGAGAGGCCACACGCAGCACCGACGCGGGCCGTACCAGAAAAATCCACCGGACGTGTCGGGCTCGAGGCCGCGCGACTCGGTTGACAGGGTGAACGCACTGAGCCGGGTCACTCGCCCGCGAGCAACCGGCGTTTGCGCCTCCGCGCCTGATGATGGATTGACGACCAACCGTCATCGAAGGAATAGACTCCGTATCGCATCACGGTAGGTCGCATGTCGTCTAACGGGCGGGCCCTCAGCGACTAAAATGGAGGACACTGCATGACCTGGTACGACTTGGATCGTCGGAAACAGCCGGAGTTGGCCGGCCGGCTCCGAGAGATTCGCGAAGACCTGTGCGGGGAACATGGCGCCCAGTTTCTCGCCGATGCCTTGAAGGTCCGGCTTGAGACCTGGCTCAATTACGAGTCGGGGATCACAGCGCCGGCTCATGTTGTGTTGAGACTGATCGACATCGCGCGGGTCAATCCCCATTGGCTGCTGACGGGCCAGGGAGATCCGCATGACTATCGAATGCCTCGCCGCGAATCGGGGCGCCCGGTGTTTTGAGCAATATCCGGCTCAGATAGATCCGCGCTGCGAATCGCGGCGGCCGTGCGACGTCGAAAATCCCGACAAAGGAAGGCTGCGTGCGGGATGGGTCAACGCCGGCCGGGGTCGGCCAGCATCGCTTGCGCCTCCGCGCGAAAGCGGCACAGTTCGTCATCGTGCGGCTTGTGCCGGTCCATCCACTGCACGGCCCGGTCGAACCAAATACGCGCCTTGTCGCGGTCCCCAAGTCGCCAGTGAGCCATGGCCAGGAAGAACCAGTCCGCAGCTGGTACCGCCCGCCTGCATGCTCATCGCCCTCTCCAACTCGGCGACGGCCGCCCTGTCGTCGCCGCTGCGGAAGTAAGCCACACCGAGCGTATTCCTGTAATTGGCGGACTCCGGCATGGCGGTGACGACCTTCTTCGCCAGCCGCACGGCCCGGGCGGCGTCGCGCAGGCAGGGCTCCGGACTCGTCGCCAGGAACCACGCTAGATCATTGTTAACGGACGGGTCGTCCTCTTCCAGTTCGAGAGCCTTGCGATAAGGCTCGGCCGCTTCGGTCTGCCGGCCGACCTCGCAAAGCAGACGAGCCAGCTCCATGTAGCTCACGACCAGGTTGCGCCGGTGTTCCGGGTCCTCCGCAAACTTGGCCTTGAGCGTTTCGTAAATGTGGATCACGCGACGGCGGATCTCTTCTGCCTCGTTCCAGCGGCCAAGGTCCTTGAGCAAATCCGCCAGATGCGGCAACATCCGCGCCAGGTCCATCCGGGGGTACACCGACTCGGGCGATTCCTTCACCGATCGATCCAGCAGATTCACGGCTTCCCGGAAGCACTGCTCCGCCTCGCGCGCCTGGCCCGCCGTGACGAGAACTCTGTCCGAGATTGACGAAATTGCGCACCGCGTAGCGTTCGACGGAGCCCTTCAGTTGCCCGCCGGCGAGCACCCGCTGGTGGATCTCCACGGCTTCGCGGACGGCGGCCTCGGCCTCGGAGCCTCGCCCAGTCTCAAGGAAGAACATCCCCTGGTCTCCCAGCGCGAGGGCCAATTCGGCATTGAATCCCGGATCGTCCGGCGCCGTGCGGACCGCGGCCCGATCGAGCTCCACAACGCGGCGGTAAAGCGACTCCAGCTCGTCGGCCTGGTCCCGAGGCGATAGCAGGCCGGCCGTGTTGAGCAGGGTGTTGGCGAGCGCCAATTGGTAGCGGGCCTCGTCGGGAGACTCGCGCAGCAAGCCTTCCTGAAGCCTGGCCGCCTGGTCGTAGGCCTCCCGGGCTTCGCGCGCCTTGCCAAGGTCGCGCAGCGCGTTACCCCGCCACCGATGGCTGTGCGACAATTCCATGCGCAGGGCCTTGCTGGCCGGCTCTTCCTCCAGCAAGCTGGTCAGCAGGCTCGCCTGCCGACCCCAGGCTTCGGCCGCCTTGGCCGCCTGATCGAGTGTGTGGTGAATCCAGGCGACTTGACCGAAAAGCTGTGCGGCCTCTCGGCGCACCTTCGGGTCGTTGCCCTCCTCGGGAAGCAGTTCCTGGTAGAAAGCGAGTGCTTCCTCCAGCACGGCCTGACCGGTGCGGTACTGCCCCGGTCGCAGCAACAGCTCGCCCCCCAGCCGGTTCAGCCGGTCCACTCGATCGCGGACGATTCGCAAATGGCGCTCGGCTCGCGCCTTCTCCTGATGGGCCGCATCCCGTTCCCGCCGGAAGGCGGCGGCGTTATGCTCTGCTTCGGCGGCGTGTCCGCGGGCACGCTGCCACTGCCAGAGAACGCCGGAGCTGCCGGCAAGGAAGACGAGCACCAAGCGCGGCCAGCAGCCCCGCGAAGCCCGGCTTGCGGCGGCACCAGACGATGACTCGCTCGGCCGTCCCCACCGGGCGGGCCCGGACCGGCTCCCCGGCCTCGAACCGCCGGAGGTCAAGAGCCAGGTCCTGCGCGGTGGCATAACGGCGGCCGGCTTCCTTCCGCAGGCACTTCAGGCAAATGGTTTCGAGGTCGCGCGGAACGGTCGGCTGGAGGCGCCGCGGCGGTACCGGCTCGTCCTGCCGCACCAGCCCCAGCGTCGCATCAACCGTCGCCGCCGCGAACGGCGGGCGGCCGGTCAGGGCTTCGTAGAGGATCGCCCCCAGGCCATAAACATCCACCGCCGCGGTGATGGGCGCGGACTTGCCCGCCGCCTGCTCCGGGGCCATGTAACTGGGCGTACCGAGCACGTCGCCGCTGTGCGTCAGGTCGCCGCCGGCCAAGAACTTGGCCAGGCCGAAGTCGGTGACCTTGACGCAGAGATCGGCGGTCAGAACACGCGGCGGCGAAAATCGCGGGCCGTGCACCCCTTCGACCTCTCCCTCCCCGTTGACTTCCGGCCTGTGCAACAGCACGTTCGCCGGCTTCAGGTCGCGATGGATGACCCCCTGCTGGTGGGCGTAATGGATGGCGTCGGCCAGCGTTGCCACCAGCCGCGCGGCCTCCCCGGGGGGCTGGGGCGAGCCGCGCAGAACGTCGGCCAGGCTTCCCCCCGACACGTATTCGAGCACCAGGTAGGGCTGAGACGCGGCCCCGCCCGCGGCAGGCACCTCGCCGAATTCGTAGAGCTGAACCAGGTGCGGATGCCGGAGCCGCGGCGATGGCCCGGGCTTCCTGGCTAAAACGCTCGCGTCGTCCTGGCTCGGCCCGGTGGGCGTCGCGCAGGAACTTGACCGCCACGTCGCGATCCAGCGCCGCCTGCCGGGCCTTGAAGACCACCCCCATCCCCCCGGAACCCAGAACATCCACCAGCTCCAGACCAGGAACGCCCGGCCAGTCAGCCAGCCGGCCCGCCGGGACATCGCTCTGGCGGCAATGGTGGCGAATGGCGGAGCTCGCCCTGGCGTCGGCCGCGGATCCGAGTTCCTTGGAGTGTTCGAGCCGAGCAGCGAGGCCGCAGCGCTCGCCGCCAGGCTCGGTCGAGCGCGAGCAGCTCACCGGCGAGAACGCTTCGCTCGGGCCCTTCGCAACTGTCGAGATAAGTCGAAACGTGCGGCGCCGTGGCGCCGGACCGTGCCGCCTTCCACGCCTTCTCGAAGCCATCGCAGACCGCATCGACCCGCGCTGCCGCTTCGAGGGAGAGCTGTTCGTACGCGCTGGGCCGCTCGGGGTTCATGGCCGGCGTTCCTCCAGCTCGTGTTTCCAGAGCAGGCGAATGCGGCTCACCTTGCGCTCGATGGTGCGCGGCACGCAATCCAGCCGGGCCGCGATCTCCTCGTGGGTGTAGCCTTCGACTTTCCAAAGGGCGATTTGGCGCAGCTCGGGCTCTTGGAGCGAGTCGAGCAGGCGCCGGCACTCGTCGGCCAGCTCGGCGGCCTCCTCGGGTGTCGGCTCGCGGCTCAGCAACTGCGTGACTTCCGCGTCACCCGGGACCTCTCGCCGGCCGATGCCGCCGGATCAGATCGATGGCCCGCGAGATGGTCCGTGTGGCCAGCAGCCGCCATAAATCGTCGCGGCCGGCCAGGTCCAGCGGCCGCGCCGGGTCGCGGAGGCGCTGGTACACGCTGTGGAAAGAGCGTAAGGCCAGATCCTCGTCGTACCCGCCCAGACCCGGCAAGTTGCGGAGCCGCTTGCTGGCGAGTCGTACCAGCCGGTCGAAGTACGCCGACAATAGCGGGCGCACCGCCGAGCTGCTGCCGTCCTGCACGGCCCGAATCAGCCGGGTGATCGACTGGCCAGCCCCCGCCGAAACTGCCATCGGAGAGCCCCCTGGGTGCTTTAGTAGGCATGATCATACGGTCCGCGGGGAAAATCCGCAGCGCCGGTTGGGGCCGGACCGAAAAATTCGTGGTGCGCGTGCGCGAGCATCGGAGCGGTTGGGGGTCGATCAGGGATCAGATTGGTAGACAAACCCCAGCAGGGCGGGGGGCGAGCGGCGGTCGGAGGCGCAAGATAAAAACCCCGCCGGGGCGGATGCCACGCGGCGGGGAGTCTCGTCAGGCCGTACTGTTGCAATTCAGCGAATTGCGTCGAACCGTCGTGTCGGGCACTACCGCGAACGGTAGCTTCTCAGTGGGCGCTGCCGGCCATTTGTCGGCATACTTTCTCGCAGTCTCGACAAGCCTTGACGCACTCAACCATGATCTCGGCCGTCTGCCCCTCGCACGCCGCTGCACAGTCGCGGCAGGCGTCGGCACATGCCTGATGCGCGTATTTCGCCATCGGGCTGTTACGTGCCATGAGTGCGGCCGTTAAAGTGCAAAACGCTTGGCAATCATTCGTCGCTACGTGGGACTTGGCGTGGTGCTCGGCGTGTGAACCGCCCTTCGTGGCTTCGATGAGGCAATGTTGAGACGCCTCGTTACAGACCTTGGCGCACTCGTCCATAACCTTGATGTGTCCGTCATGCTCGTGCGCTACGCTCTCAGCACGAGCCGCGCCGCCGACGAAAGTGACCGCGGTGGCAGCCCCAGCACTCAGAACTCCCAGCATTTCCCGCCGGTCCATAGGTGTTTCTCCTTCGGCTAGAAGACAGGGTTAAGTCAGGTCCCAGACCCATCGTGCAAGCCGCATGCCGTGCTACGCAGATCCTCTTTTTGAAGGTCGTTTCCAATGTCCTGGACTTATGATTGTGACAGAGCCCGGTGTCCGACGCCATCAAGATCCGACTCTTCCAATTGATCTGAGCAGAAGGCGGTTCACCGCAGAAGCACACTCGACCACTAGCACCTAATACTGATCTGCACCGATGACTTCGCCACCGGCCCTCGATGCGAAACCCCTAAAAACCATCGGGGCGATCGTCTCCTTGACGAACCGGACCGAACCATCGCAGAACGAGAAGTTGCAGCCACCTGGGTGACGGCTCCAAAAGTCATCGGCTCCCGCAGCCGGGTAATTCGGGGTGCTCCCGCCGGGGATGCTCCCGCTGATGATGTCGGATGAAGGGCCTGTCCTACCCATGAGCAGGAACATTAGCCCGACGCACGATTGGACCGGCCAACCCGCCTTGGTGCAGAGGGGTGCCGGCTCCGTTCGGCTCCCGAAGGAGCCGGGCCAGGCGGCATCAGCGAGGTTTCGAGAACGCTCGCCGATCATCAAGGTTGCGCTCGTCCCGTCGCTGACATCCGCGATGGCGACATGGCTGTTCGGGTAGAAGACGCCGGTCCCCTGGATCGGCGTCTGAGAGGAGTCCATCCAGCCCGCCGAGGCGATGTATTGGCCGGGAGAGGTAGCAAGGTGAGCCCCGCCTCCCAGGTCAATCGGCCGCTCGCCGCCCTCGGCACTCGGGCAGAGAAAGATCGAAACGCTGGCCAATCTCACAGTGGCATTCTCACGCAGGCCGAATAAATCATCGGACGGGCCCGACACCTCACCGAAGCCCAGGTCGAAGTTCGCAGCGTCATACAGCGGACTCTGCTCCAAGTAGGGTAGGATGAGCGTCCCCCATGCCCATCCGGTGCCGAGCTCGAGGCCGGTCGCAAGCCGGGTCAGATACGCCGGCGGGAAGCTCTGCCACACGTCATGATACCCGTGCAGAGCCAAGCCGATCTGCTTGAGGTTGTTGGCGCACTGGGCACGACGAGCCGTCTCACGGGCACTCTGCACTGCCGGGAGAAGCAACGCCGCCAACAGGCCGATGATGAAGATGACGACCAGCAATTCGACCAGCGTGAAGCCACGAGCCTTTGCCACCGAAGGGGGTCGGCGCATGTCGCACCTCCGCTTTACGCGAGTTCGTGCTTCCTGAACGAGGCAATTCGGAAGCAGCATATCCAGTCCCCTCCCTCCTTCCCAGGCCAGAAGTCGACCTGGCTCCTACGACAATGCTGGCGCATCAAGAAATTGAAGAAACGTCGAAGTAGTCGGACGGCATAGCTTGGTTGTCCTGGCAATCCCCGAAGAACTTGTCGAAGTGGGCCTCGCGGCGGGATACATTCTGAGTCGCAGGCACCGTCACTTCTTCTTGGAGGGATCCCATGACTCGCTTCCGCGTAAACATCGCCCAGTTGGTGGCCGTCGTGCTCTTCCTCGGACTTGGCTTTGCGGCGCTGCGGAATGCGGACCAGTTCTTGGCCAGTGTGACTTTCACTCTCAGCACGATGTACGACAAACCTGACGGGAGACTCGGCCACAGGATCGAGTGGCAATGGACTTGCATTGATGGCGCTTACCTTCCTGCTGCATACAAGCAGATTTCGTTTCTCGATGACGGCACGCTGAGCACGCAGTGCGATGCGACGCTCGAAGAGTGCGCCCTTAACAAGCCGCTGCGTCATCATCAGTTTGATTACGAGGGGCTCGGCCTGGTCGACGGCGATGAGATCCACAGTTTTGAAGGTGGCGATATTTACCTGATCACCAATGGACAACTTCAGAAGATAAAAGCACCGGCCAGATAAATGAGCTACTGGCCGCAGCGCGAGGCCAGGCTCGGCCCCGCCCATCTCGACTCCATCAAGAGCCGCAACGGACTGGCCAGTGCGGCCGGCTGACCGAGGCGATCGAACTGAGCCAGGCCTCGCTCACGCTCGCCCAAGCCGCGCTCGGCCCCGATCACTCGGAGATACTCGCGTGCCGCACCACCTTGGCCAACACTTATTCGACTGCCGGCCGATTGTCTGAAGCGATCGCTCTGGAGGAAACGACTCTCAGGCTGCGCGAGGCCACGTCCGGACCGGACCACCCGGACACACCACACTCACGATCGCCCACAATTTCGCTGTGTCCTACAGGCAGGAGGTGTTCGCCAGGCCATAAACGGCACTCTTGTCGCGCCCGCAAAGTAAACGCGATATCGAGGCAACCAGCGTTCGGCACGATCCTAAGCACACCGAGCATGCGCACATGGAAGGATGACCGACGAACAACGCTTTTCTGCTTTCTCCGGGACTGATCACCCACGTGGTGTTCAGTGCTGTCCGCCGCGGAGGAGCGCGGGGCCGACATCCCCACTTCGGTGATCTATTCGCATTGCGGAAAGGGCATTGCAACGCCAGCCATCTCGCCGTGGGCTGACACAGTATACAGACCTAAGCGGATTAATATCACGTGATTCGGATCTCCCCGCAATTCCTGGGCTCGGCACTTTCCGCATTCACGCGGACGAATGCTCGAACTCGGAACGCTCCATCTACCAGGGCCGGTCTGCGGCCGAAGCGAAATGTCGCTGCTTGAGGCAAATTGGGACCGATTTGTGGCTGCAATGCCGGCGGCAATGCCTTCGCGGTCTTCAATGCAACCGTCACCCATTGCTCCCAGGCAAGCTCACTGGTAGCATCCCTGCGCGGATTGGATCAGAATCCATTCGAGGAGTTCAGATCGTGCGTAGACTTGCGTTCGCGGCGATTGTTGTGGCGTTGTCATTCAGTAGCGTTGGAACGGCAATGGCCCAGAGCAATCTCCTCGTCAACGGAGACTTCGCAACGGGCGACCTGACCGGATGGACGACGTTTACCACTGACCACGGAACGTTGGGTCCTCCCCAGCTCCCTCGCGTAGAGCCGTTCGACCTGACCGCCCCCGGGATTTCGTCCCCATCGGTGCAATTTCAAGTCGGCTACATCGGAGTAGGAGGCGGCGATCAAGGCGGTGGGATCTTCCAGGATGTCAACCTTTCATCCGGAGGGACGTATAGTCTGAGCGCGGACATCGCCGCTTCTTCCCCCGGTGTCAACGCACAGGGTGGCGACTTTGAACTGCTCTTCGACGGCACCGTAGTCGCCAGCGATTCAATCTCATTGATCGATGTGAACCAAATTATCAGGGGCGAGCTGACTGCCGTTCTGAGCGATGTCACGCCGGGTACGCATCAGGGCCCGCGCATAATTAGGTAACCTACATAGACTAGCGCGATCAATCAAGAAATGTTACATCTTGGTATCAGCGGTGCTCGCACATCGGCGCGATCGCGGATCGCTTGTAGAGCCCGCTTGCCTCCTGCCAGGATGTGACGCATGGCAACAAACTTGGTGAACATCGAAACAATTGGTTCGTACTTCGAGTCGCTCTCCGACCCGCGGCATACGCGGAATCGGAAACATCTCTTGGTGGATATCGTGGTGATCGCAGTGTGCGGCATCTTATGTGGTAGTGACGGTCCGACCGCCATCCATCGCTGGGCCGACAATCGGCGGGATTGGCTGGAGAACTTTCTATCGCTTCCCAACGGAATTCCTTCACGCGATTGCATTCGTCGACTGTTGATGGCGCTGAAGCCCGAGGCGTTCCAGGGGCGCTTTCAGGACTGGCTCGCACATGTAACCAAGACCGACAATAGCGGCCCGAAACGGCTGATTGCGATCGACGGCAAAACGTGTCGGCGGTCCCATGACGCCTCAAAAGAACTCGGTGCGCTCCACATCGTCAGCGCCTGGGCCAGCGAGGAAGGGATCGCCTTGGGCCAGGTCGCCACAGAGGCGAAATCCAACGAAATCACGGCGATTCCCGAGCTGTTGAAGCAGATCGAGCTCAAGGACTCATTGATCACGATCGACGCCATGGGTTGCCAAAAAGAGATCGCGCGGGACATTGTCGATGGCGGTGGCGATTTCGTGATCAACCTCAAGGACAACCAACCCAAGCTTCGAGAAGCGATCGAAGCACACTTCAATAAACATCTAAAGCTTGACCTGGAGTACCTCCAGTATCGGAGTCATGAAACGAGCGAATCTTCTCACGGCCGACTCGATGAACGATCATACTTTCTCACCAAGATTCCACCCGACTTCGCGCTCAAGAAGGAATGGCCCTGGATCAAAGCCATCGGCTACTCCCTACGGGTTACACAGCACGCCGACGGCACCGAAACGGACGAAATGCGGTACTACATTCTCAGTCGTTATCTCAGCGGCAAGCGATTCAGCGAGGCGGTCCGCGGTCATTGGGCCATCGAGTCGATGCACTGGGTACTGGATGTGAACTTCCGCGAGGATGACAGCCGCACACGCGAACGAACACTTGGCAACAATCTGAGCTGGTTAAGACGCTTCGCAGTTGGCCTTCTGAAGCGTCATTCCTCCAACGACAGCTTACGAGGCAAGATGATTCGGTGCAGTCTCAACAATGAGTTCCTCGCCGAAGTACTGACCATTTAACGAGATCGATATGCGCTGGCTCTGGATGCTGACCCAGGAGACGCCGCTGTGGGGGATGTTGGTGTTGATGACTGGACAGCCGGACGCCATCGCCTCAACCTGCGCGATCCCGAATGCCTCGCTACGGGCATTGGAGGGGAACCAAAGCGCCTCGGCTGCCAGATAGTAAGGCACGACCCGCTGGTACGGCATCCCTCCCAGAAAAACGACGCGGTCGACCACGTCGAATCGCGCCGCCTCGGCGCGCACTGCAGGCTCTTCGGGGCCCTCGCCGACCAAGAGCAGTGTGCCCGGAACTCGCGTCATGGCGCGTACCGCGTTGAGGAAGCCCTTGTAGTAGATCATGCGACCGACGCCTAACCAGAGCGGTCCGGGATACATCCCTCGGATACGTTCGGCCTCCCTCCGGTGCTCTGGCGACGGGTTTCGAATACGGCACCAGGTCGATGCCGTTGGGTAGCACGTGCAAGCGGTCGTGGTAAAGGCGCAGGAATCGCGACCCGTGTGCGTACATCGGGCTCGTCGACAGGATGGCCCGGACACGACCGTACGCCAGCTGCTCCAGGGGCCGGAACAATGCCGCACGGAGCCGCTGACGGATCACGTCGCTCTGATACGTGACGACCAGGGGGTGCCGGGGCCGGGCTACCAAGAGTGCCAAGATCATCGTCGGATTGGGGACCTGCATGTGTAGGATGTCGGCCTCGACGGTGCGCAGCCGTGCCACCAGGCCGGGGCAAACGTCGAGCTTGGCGAATGAGGCCGACCGACCGAAGCGCGTCACTCGGACCCGGCCGTCGTGCTCCTCGACGGTCGGTCCGGCTTCGTGGTTGATGCAGAAAACGCTGACCTCGGCGCCCAAATCAGCTTGCGCCCGGGCCAGGATGCGCACATGCGTCTCGATGCCGCCGGGGGCTGGAGGGTAATACTTGCCGAGGTGGCACACGCTAATCGTGGGGCTCATTTATGCGAATTCGCTCGGGGTGTCTCCTCGGATTTGGTTGGTCGCGGCGCGTACGCGAACAGTGCGCGATGATCATCTACCCAGGCAAGCAGCCGGTCAAGGCCCTCGGTCACGCCGACTTTTGGTGTCCAACCCAGGAGTGCTCGGCCTTGCTGATGTCGGCCACGAAGACGCGCTGGTCGCCGGGGCGCCAATCGGCAAACACCGGCTCCAGGCGATGGCCGAGCCGCCGGTCTAGCTGCTCGACGAGCTCGAGAAGGCTCAGCGTGTGGCCCGTTCCGCCTCCGATATTGAAGGCCTCGCCGCGGACCGCCTCGATCCGGTCCAATGACCGCTCGTAACACTCAACCAGATCGCCGACCCAGAGCACGTCCCGGACCTGTCGGCCGTCACCGTAAATCCTCACGGGCTGGCCGGTCAGTGCGGCAATACAGAACCAGGAGACCCAGCCCTGGTCCTCGAAGCCGAACTGCCGTGTGCCGTAGACGCATGATTGGCGAAATGAGACAGTCTTCATGTTGTAGATGCGGGCGTAATCGAGTACGTACTGGTCGCCAGCGCCCTTGGAGCAGCCATAGGGGCTATGGAAGTCGAGCGGTTCGGCCTCGCTCACACCTTGTGGCCGGTCATCGTAGGCGTAGCGGCCGTTGTGCTGGACGACGCGGGCGTGTCCGAGGCGGCCGTAGACCTTATTGGTCGAACCGTAGAGCACAGCCGGCTGGCCACCCGCCGCGACTCGGACGGCCTCCAGGACGTTAAGCGTTCCCAGGGCATTCGCTTCGAAGTCGGAGCGCGGGTCAGCAACGCTGCTGGTCACGGCCACTTGCGCCGCCAGGTGGAGCACCGCATCGGCGTCCGAATGTCTGGCCAAGAGGTCGTTCATCGCGTCGGCGTCGGCGACATCTGCCCGGACGAACTCCTCGACGCCTTGCTCCCGGAGCCAGGTGAGGTTGGCCTCGGCCCCGTGCCGGCTCAGGTTATCGGCGACGATGACGCGGGCCCGCGCCCTTGGAAATGCGCCGCGACGTGACAGCCGATGAATCCAGCCCCGCCCGTAATTATGAGCTTCTTCATCACAGCGGTTCACGGCTGACAGAATCCGACATGGTCCGCCCGCATAGGCCTTCGTAGAGTGCGGTCCAAGGCGCGAGCAGCCGTTCTCGGCCGAAACGGGCTTGTACAATGGCGCGGCCGCCAGTGGCCAGCAACCCGCGAAACTCAGCTTGATCGATTAGCGCGACCATCGCCGCCGAGAGGGCGGACGGATCGCCTGGCGGGCAGGCCAACGCCGAAACCCCGTCGTCGATCAGCTCGGCAGCACCGCCGAGAGGGGCGGCGATCACCGCCCGACCGCACGCCATCGCCTCGATGATCACCCGGCCGAATGGTTCGGGCCGCGTGCTAGCGTGGATGACCAAGTCCAGCGCCCGCAACGTCGTGGCCGAATCACCCAGGAAGCCGGTGAATCCCAAGCGATTACCAAGCCCCAAATTAGCCGCCCGCGCGTGCAGTTCGTTGAGCGTATACTGTGAGCCTCTCGAGCGATAGATTGGACCACCTATAACATAGAACCGGCAAGGCCTGTCGGCCGGGACCCGGGCGGCCGCTTCCAGGAAGATGTCCTGTCCCTTCCACCTCGCAAATGTAGCAACCAGCCCAACGCGGATCGTCCCCGGCGGTGCAACCGGTAGGCCGGCCGCCGCGTCGAGTCGATCACCGTCGCCTGGTCCCGGCACAAACCTCGCAAGATCCACTCCGTTGTAAATTGTTCGTACGGGAACGCGAACGCCCAGGGCGCATCTCGCATCGTGTGCGACGGACCGCGATACACCCACCGCCGTCAATGGCCGACGTACCGACCAGCGAAGCAAGTGCGCCATTAACGGCCTGGAACCGACGTAGTCATGGAGGTGCCAAACGACCGGGAGCCCTCGTGGCGCGGCCCAGGCGCCGAGGAGATGGGCTTTCATGGCATTGGTGTGGAGGCAGTCGGGCGTATTAGCCCTGAGCCAACGACGCAGGCGAGCGAGGTAGGAGACTGTTGCCAAGGCAACTTCCGGACACCGCGCCGCCAAACCGAGATGGGATAACACTCGCCGGCGCGGCATCGCCAAGGGCAAAGCGGAGTCGCCGATGAGTGTCAGTGCCTTTGACAATGGCAGGACGTCGCAGGGCACGCCCAGCGCTGCGACGCTTGTTCGCATCGACCCATCCTCGCCTGCGATCACCCGCAACTTCCAGTTCGGTCGCGCCGCCAGCAGCACTGCTAGAAGGTCGAGCAGACAGATCTCCGCCCCGCCCAACTCGCCCGTGGTGTTCAGATAGACGATTTTCAACTCAGAATGAGCGCAAGGCTTGGCTGCAGGGCTAGCGCGGACGAGAAGGTCCTTCGAGTCACTCAAGGCTCGTTGCTCCCTACGGAATTGCACTCTGAACGACGCTGGGTGACCACTACGTAGACCCGCAGAAAATCTTAGGCCGCCTCGCGGGGTATCGTCGCGCGCATCACCGGGCCTTCTCCTCGTTCAACCAGATCTGGGCCTCCAAGCGCAGGAATCGGACGTCTTCGACGTCGAACTGAGTGGCTCGTGCGGACCGATGGTCGTTTTCGATGACTGCCTCCTGCTGCTTCAGCCTGTTGATGTAACTCTCCAACGCCGCAACGATCACGGCCTTCCCGGCTCCAGCCTTGCGAAGCGTCTCCACCTTTCGGCGTGCCCACAGGGAGAATCGCGGGTCGGTCAGACGGATTGTCGAAGTTTCGTACAACCGATCCAGCATGGCCAAGGCTTGGTCGATCACGGCGAGCTGCTCACTGGCAAGGGCTCGATTGGCCGCGATGGCCGGTACAGCGGCACCCCCCGCGCCGGCTTTCGGGGGAGGAGCGTTCTTGGCCTGTTCCCGTGCTCCTTCGGGCGCAGGCTGTTGGCGTCCCTGGACGGCGACCCCGGCGGTCGCGAGGATCAGGGCCGCTGCGACGGCCACCAGCGGTTTCAGCCTTGCAAGCCATATCATCTGGACCACTCCTTCGGCAAGAAAGGTGACCGCCACCGGCAGGGCGCCGGCGGCGGGAGAACTCGTCACGAACCTTCATCAGAATAACATGCCTGAGTTTCGTTTTCGAGGTTGGATCGAATAGTTCCACCGTACCTTTGATTTTGCGAAGTGATCGACCGCGACTACCGCCAGAATGCGTGGCATTCGGTGACAGTCTCAGCATAATTCCGGACTGCGGATAATTCTCCTTTTATGTTGATGTGCGCATAAGACGAAAACCTTCTGCGGTTCTACTTAGATTTGGTAACGGCATTCCCGCACCCCGCAGGACCGAGGCTTTTCATGTGTGACCTGATACTAAGTAGGAACGCAGAATCTTTCAGCCAGTTTTTCCCAAGACATCGTCATGGTCAAACATGAAGCCCATTTGGTCACGGTGTCCATTTACTCGGCCGACGCCCTTGCGGAAAGCGGCGGTCAAGTCGTCAAGGGTTTCGAACAAGACGTTCGCCAAGACCGTTCGTTTCAGATGGCCCCACAGTCGTCTCGATCAGATTGAGGCTCGGGCTGTATGGCGGCAGCCAGTAGATTGTGATCCGATCGGAATTGGCCTTGAGCCACTCCTGGATCGCGCTTGTGTGGTGGAATCGCCCGTTGTCGCACACCAAGCGAATTTTGCGACCGGCGTACGACTTGACCAAGGCGACAAGGAAGATCAGGAAGTTCGTCCCACTCTTGCTGTCGGCGATTGTGTAAGTGATCTTGCCCGTCGCGTAATCCACGCCGCCGTATACGACCTTCTTCTCGTTCTGACCAGGTGCTGGGATCTCCGGCTGTTTCCCGACCGGCCCCCACATCCGCGACAGCGTCGGATGCCGGTGAATCTCGACTTCGTCTTGGAAGACAAGAGCCTCCGGGGCATCCTTCTTCAGGGCTTTTTTTTTAACCGACGCAGTTGCTTCTTCGCCTTTGCGTAAGCAGCCTCGTCGCGCTTCCCCTTCATGGTGTGCTTGGGACGATGAACCGAATAACCCTCTTGATGCAACAGCCGTCTCATCTGATCGGCGCTGAATTGAATCCCGGTCACTTTCGCCAGGTGGGCAGCAAGGCGGGCTGCCGACCAAGTCGAGAAGCCGTAACCGAGGTCCAGCGGGTTGGTTCCGACGGCTTTCTTCATGGCGGCCAGAAATTTCGCCGTCGCTCGGCTGGGTCGCCCCGGGGGTTTGATCGGCCGCAGAGCGTCGATCCCTCCGGTGCGGTACAGGCTTCTCACACGCTTCACCGTAAAGGTAGTGCAACCCACTCGCTCGGCGATCGACGCGATGGTATCTCCGGCGTCGGACATCAAGATGATCAGAGCAGTTCCGGAAGACATCGGCCGAGCCGGTCGAGAACCGAAGGCGGTCGAGTTGATCGAATTCGTCGTCGCTGAGCTTGATCCCGCGTCCCATGGTAGCCTCCTTGCAACTGGGTTGCTGGAGGGTAACCGAGGACTCCAAACCAGAGAATAGAATCATTCTGCGTTTCTACTTAGCAGATTTCCGACCAGCGCCATCGCGATGGCCTCGGTCATTGCTGACGATCCGATCAAACACGTTTCGATTTCGTGGACATTCTTATTGCTTTTCGATCAGAAGCGAAGTCAGATAACAGGCGAGCCTCCCCGAGCCAGAGGCGATTTCTGTTGGCTCGCGTTACTGAGAAATCGCGCGGTTAGCGATCCCCCCAAATGATTCGCGTTGTTCTTGAGAGCCGCCTGGTCGACCTCTGGCCGAGGGGTATTCTCCCGTCGCGCCTGCGCAGCAGGTTGTATGGGTTGCTCCGGCAAGTCTTCCTCGACCGGCTGCCAAAGCACTCAATCGGCGTCGAGATCGGCGTTTGGATGGGCGACTTCACAAAACAGATCCTGTCGGTAGCGGAGCCCGTGCAGATTCACATCGTAGGGAGCGAAGGACAGGCAATGCGTGCGCCGTGAACCGTGTAAGGTGTTGATCTTCAGTGGGTGTAACTCCCACCCGGCAACTGGGTCGCTCCAGCCGGTAGCTATCGGAGCGACGGTGGAGGTAACGAAACCGTCGGAGCCTTCGAGACAGACGGGTCGCTATAGGCGACTCGGCGAGCCGACAGGCCGTAACAGCCAGTGAACGTTGAGCAGGCCTCGAAAAGTCCAATGTGGTCGCCGACCTTGCGCATTGATGGGGAAGGCCGCCGCCGCTGGGTACAGGGAAACGGTTGGAATAGGCCGTCCCGCGAGCGATCAAGACCTAGCGGGCCACCGGGGTATTGACGACGGCATGTCGGTAAACGGAGATCGAACGCAACACGGGAAGCCCATGCGGTGAGGGTGCGTGACCCTCAACCGGACGCCCGCGAGGGACAGGCTGGGCCGCTTGGGTGACGGAGAGGTCCGCAGTACCTGCGAAGCCGGGTAATGCCGGTGGAGGGAAGGGGCCTTGGTTCAAGGTCAGCGTCTTACGTGACTGACATCCAGGGGATTGGCATGAGCCTAATACCTCCAGTTAAGGTTGGGAAGTTACAGACGGCGTTGCACACCAAAGCGAAGAACTCGCCTGGCTATCGGTTCTACGCCCTGTACGACAAGTTGTATCGCAAAGACATTCTGGAGTGGGCCTTCATCCGCTGCCGCAAAAACGGCGGTGCACCGGGGGTCGACGGCCAGAGTTTTGCGGACATCGAGGCGTATGGACAAGACCAGTGGCTGGACGAACTGACGGAAGAGCTCAGGAACGAGACGTATCGTCCCCGGCCGGTCCGACGCGTGCTGATTCCGAAAGGAGATGGCAAGCTCAGGCCGCTCGGAATTCCTTGCATCAAAGATCGTGTCGTACAGATGGCTGCGGTGCTGGTCTTGGAGCCGATCTTCGAGGCCGATCTGGAGCCTGAACAACACGCCTACCGCCCGGAGCGTAGTGCCCTGGACGCCGTCCGCCAAGTGGACCGGCTGCTCCTGATGGGGTACACCGAGGTGGTCGACGCAGACTTGTCTGGATATTTTGATAGCATTCCCCATGCAGAGTTGCTTCAATCGGTGTCCCGTCGGATCAGCGATGGCCGCATGCTGCGGCTTTTGAAGATGTGGCTGGAAACACCGGTGGAAGAGACCGACGCGAAAGGGAATCGCCATCGGACGACCCGGAACAAGGACCAGGGGATGGGCACACCGCAAGGTGCTCCGATCACGCCCCCAACAATGTTGCAAACTACCACGTTGGGGGCCGCGTTCAAAAGGGGACGGACTGACCCGATACACGACGCGAACCTCCTGCTCGTCGATCTCGACCTTCTTGACCAACGCCCGAACGATTTCCCGTCGCGTCTCCCAGCTCGGCTCTTGCAATTCCTCGGAAACACGTTTGGCGAACTGCTCCAACTGGCCGATCACCAGCCGGAGTTCCGCCTCCTGGGTGGCCTCGTTTGTCCGCTGCCGGCACTCGTCCTCCCACTTCGCCAACCGCTCTTTCGCCGCCAGGATCCTCGGCTCAAATTCGGACTTGTCGAGCAGCCCGTCGCCGTAGGCATCGATCAGTCGGGATATCAAAGTTCTCACATTATTGATAACTTTGTTGATATGCTCCAATTCGTGGCTCTGGTTCGTCCCCGATCCCTCGAGTCGTCGCTGGTACTCTGCCCGTACCCTCTCGGGCTCGGACAACAGCTGACTCACGTCTTTCCAGACCGTAGCGTCCAAGATATCGGTCCGGATCTGTTTGTTCCAGCAGAGGCGCTGGCCGCCGAAGCGATACGCGTCAGAGCCCGTGCAGCGATAGTAGGCGTAGGAGATCTTTCCCTTGGCGGCGGCTCGGCTCACTGGTTTGCCATAGCAGCCGTAACCGCAACGTTTGCAGACAACCAAGCCTTGCAGGAGGTAATGGCCGCCACTGGGCCGGTCGCGGCGGCGTTGCCGGTTCTCTTCGAGTTGAGCCTGAACTACCTCGAAAAGTTCCTCGCTCACCAAGCCGGGAACGTCGATGAAGATTTGATCTTGCGATGACGTATCGACCCGAGAGACGGGTCGCCGCGGCTGCTCCGGACGGCCACGCTGCGAGCGAAGGCGCTGCGGCTTGAGAGGGCCCGCGCGTGTCTTGCCGAACGCGGCCGTTCCTTTGTACGCAGGGTTCTTGAGCATCAGCCAGATCGTCGCGCGGTCCCAAGCCGGCTTCCCGGTCCGCGTGGGGATGCTCTCACGCTGAAGACGGCGACACACCTCGCCGATCGAGCAACGTTCCCGGCCGATCCATTCGAAGACCTGGCGCACGACCCGAGCTTCCTCGGCCAAGACTTGATAACGTGCCTCGCCTCCTCCTTCGTGCTTGCCAACGTAACGATAGCCGTCAGGTGCGCCACTGAGTACATTCACCGATCCGTGGCGGGCAGCGTACTGCTTGCCCCGGCGGCAGCGCTCCATGATCTTGGCACGCTCGTACTCGGCGATCATGCCCTGCACCTGCAACAGCAGGTTCTCCTCGGGGCTATGGCCCGGGGGATTGCACAGGAAGATGATTTCGACGCCGCAACGAGTCAGCTCCTCGACAATCAAAACTTGATATGCATATTTGCGTGAAAACCGATCCGGATCGAGGATGTAGAGCCGATCGATGACACCGGCCGCGGCTTGGTCCCGGAGTCGTTCGAGGGCCGGGCGGGTCAAGATGGATCCGGTGTAGCCGTCGTCCACGAACTGAAGGCCGGGATCGCATTCCAAGCCGTCACTCGCAATCCGCTGCATGATCGCCTCGAACTGGCTGGCGATTGTGTCCTCCTTCTCCTGCTGGTCACCGGACACCCGGGCATAGAGCCCCGCACGGAGATCGTCTCTGGTCATGGCTGGTCAAGCTCCCCGGGCCTTGGATTGGGAACGCTGGTTCGTGGCCGGCTGGTTGCGGCCGAGCCGACCTCGTGGTCGCTGCAGCGGCTGAGAGATAACCGGGATCAACGCCTGATATGCAAGCGCGATCAATTGATCCTGAATACGAGTGAACTCGAAATCGCGCGTGACAGGTGGGCACGGAGTGGAACTCCGTGAAAACGCGATCATGGTGACTCCTCCTTGTCGAGATCGCGGATGTCGTCCTGCCTTGGATGCAAACCGAGGCAGGGCTGGCATCCTTGCCCGTACTTCGGACGAAGCTGAGCTCTGCCGATCAAAGTCTCCGGAATCAGGGACGGTTTTGCAACATTGTTGGGGGCGTGATCTCACCATTGTTGTCAAACATCTACATGCTACGATTTCTGAAGGGATGGAAGACGGGAGGGCATGAGAAGCGACTTGCCGCACGAATCGTCAACTATGCTGATGATTTCGTTATCTGCTGCCGGGGCACGGCCGATGAGGCCATGACCGTGATGCGGGGGATGATGTCCAAGCTGAAACTGACGGTGAATGAGACGAAGACCCGATTGTGCCACCTGCCGGATGAAACGTTTGATTTCCTGGGATACACCCTTGGTCGGAATTATGACTGCCGGACGGGCAAGTCCTATCTGGGACCGCGTCCGTCGCGGAAGAAGGTCGAGCGGCTCTGCCGTGAGATCGGTGAGCTGACGACGCGAAAGAAGGCTGGGCGAGCTGTCGAGGTGCAAATGGGGGGGATCAACCGCAAGTTAAGGGGCTGGTCCAACTACTTTCGCATCGGGACGGTGAGCAAAGCCTACCGAACCGTCAACAGCCACGCCCGCCATCGGGTACGCCAGTGGTTGTGTGCGAAATTCAAGGTGCAGGGTAATGGCAAGAGGCGATTTCACGATCAGTATCTGCACCAGAAGCTGGGATTATACCAGCTCCAACGAACGTAGCCGCAGCCGTTCGTGGGCGAACGTGTGAAGCAGCAGATGTCGTAAAGCCTTGTCCGAAAGCCGGGTGCCGGAAAACGGCCCGCCCGGTTTGATGAGCGGGATGTGGAAACGGAGCCATGGCGAGGCTAGTGAGGCACCGGCAACCGAAAGGGCCGGTAACGGATATGCCGAGCCTAAAACCACCGCGCCACATCTCGACTCTACGCGGTTTTCGGCGCGGCCCGGATTGGCCACTTGCGACGCCCGAGCCCGCGTCCCAAGCTGTTGTGCCGAAACGGCGTCAGCTAGATCGCGGCTAGCATTGGAACGGCGCGGACATCGAGATGCACCAGCCGGGCCCATCCGTTCGGCTCGGTTGAGCGGAACGGCGGTCCCGCCGCGTCACGCTGCGCTGGCGCTCGACACATTTTCACTATTGGTTGCTGACGGGTTAATAGCCGGAGAGCGTCAGAACGCTGGCGTCATACTCGCGCATGAATTCTGCGACGAAGTGATGCCGTATCGCCGGGATCGAAGTCACGATCCCCACTTGGCGGCAGGAACTGCTCGGGGAGGCAGAGGAACTGATCGAGCGGGAGCGGTTCGAGCCGCCCGACGCGAGCAATCTGTCGCGGGCGGCTAGGGAACTGTTGCGCAGTCGGCTGGCTGGTGACCGCGAGGTGACGGACGCCAATCGGCCACTCTATCGCGAGCTGGTGGCGGCGCGGATCATGTATCCGGTCTCGACCTGGGTGGGCGGCCCGGAGTCGGTGTTCCGTTTCACACGTGCAGGCTCGGAGCGTCGGGAGGAATGAGATCGAGCCTCCCGTCTGGCGAATTGGGGCTACCATCCGCGTTGTGAGGAATGAAGGCGGCGTGCCGGATAGGTCGGATTCGGCGACGGGTTGGTGACGGAATTGGAACCATGTGAACCATCGGAAAGTGCCCCACTCCGCCAGCACAGGCGCCGGCAGTAGGGCGAAGGTGGTGCGGTGCGTACGGGCTTAGGGCAATCCGCATTCCACTCTTTCCCCCGGTCCGGTAGGATGCTGCCGGGAGGGAATCGCCATGCAGACAATTACGCTGTCCGAAGCGGCTCTGGCCACGCTCAGGCTCCACGTCGAGCAGGACAATATTCGCATCGATGATTCCAACCGCGAGGCGCACAGAGAACTGGCACGCTCCGGGCTAATGGAGGCCATACACACTTTCGCTCTAGGGCGGGAATCGCGCTACCGACTCACCAGGGAAGGCCGCGATCTGGCTAACGCCCTTTCCAGCCGCGTTCCATCGCCCTCAGAATCTCCCTCGCCCGCTGAGTAATAGGCATCTCCGTCTGCGGGGCTGCTTTCAGTGCCGCCTCATGTGTAGCGTGGTCGCCCTCGCTAAGCTCGTGGATGATGATTGCATCAATACGATCTCGAAGCCGGGATTTCGCCCAGAGCCTTGCGGCTTGCTCGCCGTAGGGCTTCGTCAAGAGATCAGGAATCAAGACGCCGGAATCAACGTTGACCTGCCCTCGGGCGCCGACACCACCGCCGGTATCCTCATGGGGATTGAAGGAACACCATTCAATGCCATGGTCATGATCGCTGGAGCCGATGCGATCCCTTGGGACGCCTAACTCCTCCATCCGGATGGTCGTGTATTGATCCAGCGGCACGAAATACCGTTCCGCGAAATCCCTGGCGTGCGCTGCCGGATCGTGCCACGTCGGCCGCTGGGATGGCGGCGCGCCAATCATGGCGGGCCTGCGTTGGAAGAAATCGGCGATGCGACGGAAGGGGTTCATGCCGCCAGCCTATCGCATCGGATATCGTCGCGCAACCAATCGGCCGCGCAGTGCGCTCGGGCCAGTGCGGCCTGGCTGAGAGTAGAAAGTTGACAGTAGACCGAAGAAGAGCGCGGCGGGTTTTTGCTCTCTTTACTACTTTCGCCGCTCTCCTGCTCTATTGCCGCGTAGCGGCAATCCCATCATTCCAGAAAGGAGTGAGTAGAAAGGAGACCGGACGAGAGCCGGAGACGGTCGATCAACTCTACTTACTACTTTCTCCGCTCTCCTGCTCTATTGCGGCAAAGCCGCAATGGAGGATAGGGGACTTGAACCCCTGACCTCTTGCATGCCATGGAAGCGGAGAAATCGCCGCAAGTCAGTATTTTCCAACGAATCCAGGGGGTTATCCGATCCCACAGATACCGGGATTGATGAGGTTTTACAACGTTGATGACGGTTTTGGTGATGTGTTGGTGACGGGGTGGGAACCGTGGAAACCGGGGAAAACCGCTCCCCTCCTTGACCTCCGGCCTACGCGAGTGGACCCTCTTACTGTCGTTTGACTGGCATCCTTCTCTGGTTGCGCCGATGGTAGACTGGAGTTCGAGGAGACCGACCAGTTGATCATCAGGGGATTCGTAGGCTGGCCAAGTCCGATCGAAAGGACTTCTATCGACCAACCCCGAGATACAAATTGCAGGTGGAAGGTAATGGCCCTGGCCGCATCCTCCGCATCGTTGCTCGCGAACATCTTGAGTTCGGCCAAAGTAGTCAGGGGAAGAACGCCGGCCGAGCAGACCTTGTGAGAGGTGCTCGCGGAAATCGCAAGTGCCCGAAAAGCCGCGAATCCTGGGCAGCCGCGGTGATGGTGAGAGCGGTGGCGTCCAATCGACGGCCCGGTCTCGGGGAGACAGACGATGTCCGAATCGGTCGCAAAGCCCGCGGCTCGCCCGCGCCCGGATCCATCAACCCCGTTTGAGATTGGGCTGGTCCTCTCGGGCGAATCTCGGCAGGGGCCTACACGGCCGGAGTGGTCGACTTCCTGATCCAGCGCTTGACGAGTTTGATGCTGTCAGACGGTCTGGGGAGGCGTCTTGTCCGAAGCATGAAATCCGTCTCCGCGTTGTGGCAGGGGCCTCGGCAGGAGGCATGACGGCAGCTCTTCTCGCTGGTCTTGCCCATGAGCGATTCCAGCACGCGGAGAATCCCGACGACGACAACCCGGTGGGGAACACTCTGTTCGATTCCTGGGTCAACCGGATCGATGCCAAATTTCTGTTAGGTGACAGCGACCTAAAGGCGGATCCGAAGGTCCGATCGCTCCTCGACTCGACCGCGATACATGAAATCGCCGCCACGGCGTTACGCGCAGCTCCAGAGGGCTCATTAGCACGGGGGTATCTAGCCGACCCGCTCGATGTCTTGCTGACCGTGACAAACCTCGGCGGTGTGCCCTACCCCGTGAACTTCGGTGGATGCCCTGCCAACACCGTGATGATGCTTCACGCTGATCGAATGCACTTCGCCCTTGGAAACTCCAACGCCGTGACCCCGGGGGTGATCCCGCTTAAGCCCAATACCGTTCGTCTTAGCGCAAGTCATAGCCTCCTGTAACCTTGAGTGTGTCTAGGACCCAGGTTTGAAGGAGGCTATGACAATGACGCGGCAAGGAAGCTGCCAGAATTCGACACCGGATGCGTCGCTGTTGTGGATCGTCTGGCGGGCTTGAGCAAGGTTATCTCGCCGGCGGTTATAGAACAAGCTTTGTTGGACACGAGCCGGGCCGAGCACGCGCCTGTCGGTTGTCGCATCGTGTCACGCTCTGGATTGTGTTGGCCATGGGCGTGCTCACGGATCTGCCCATTCGTCAGGTCTTCAAACACGCTCGGCGTATGAGGCCTGAGGACAAAACACCCTCGCGTAGCAACCTGTGCGAGGCGCAACAGCGCTTGGCTGTGGAACCGGTCCGACGCGTCTTTGACTTGGTGGTCAAACCGCTGGCCACCCCGCAGACGCTGGGCGGCTTCTATCACGACCTGCGCTTGATGGGCATCGACGGCACTGTTCTGGACGTGCCTGACACGCCGGCTAACGACGCGCCATTTTGGCCGGAGCAGTGGTGGCCGTGGCGACAGCGCTTCCCGCAAGTCCGCAAGGTCAGCCTGGTGGAACTGGGTACGCATGTCGAAGTTGCCATGGCCGTTGGCGGCTACCACGACAGCGAACAAAAACTGGTCGAGCAACTCTGGGACCACCTTCCGGCCGACGCCTTGCTGCTGGAAGATCGCGGCTTTTTCAGCTACGCACATTGGAAAAAACTGGACGCGCGGGGCACCAAACTCCTCACTCGTCTCAAAGGCAACCTGATCCTGCGGCCGATCCAACGGTTGCCGGATGGCTCGTTCCTGGCCAAGATTTATCCGTCGCCTCGCGATCGAGACCGGGACCGCGACGGCATCGTCGTGCGGGTGATCGAGTACACGCTGAATGACCCGGAGCGGACCGGCCATGGCGAAACCCATCGTTTGGCGACCAACTTGTTCGATCACACGCGATTCCCAGCGATGGAACTGGCGTGTTACTACCATGAGCGTTGGGAAGAAGAACTGGTCTTCGACGAGCAGAAGACGCATCAGGATCCGCGGCGCCCGTCCAAGCCTACGCACCTGCGCAGCCAGACACCTGCGGGTGTGGAGCAGGAGTTATACGCCTTGTCGCTTGGTCACTTCGTAGTGCGAGCGCTGATGCTGGAGGCGGCCCAGCAGGAGAGCCTCGATGTGGACCGGTTATCGTTTACGGGTTGCCTGCAAATTCTGCAGGCGCGGTTACCAGAGTGCGACAGCATCACTCCGCACGGTCTGAACCGATGGTATCGACTGCTGCTGGCGGAGATGGCACAGAGCCTGGAGCCACGCCGCAACCGAGTCAACCCCCGCGTGGTCAAACGCAAGATGTCCAAGTTCGCCAAGAAACGTCCGGAACATCGACGCCGAACGCCCTTGAAGAAAACCTTTGCCGAGACTGTGGTTATTACTTGACGAACGGTATTGCGATTAAGCCACGGGAGTTTCACGCCCCTGGCTGGAAGGTCCTCCAGGATGCCGCGGTAGCATCCGGCGCTTTTCCATTGGCCCTGACCCCACAGGTGCTGGTCCGCGGAGACCGCGAGGCTTATGCAAGCAGATTTCACGGTGTAGCTCCACTCTGGCCGGTGGGAACGGATGACCCATACCGCCTCCTTTGCGTCGATGGAGGGGTCGTCGACAACGAGCCGATGGGCCTGGCCCGTGCCATTCTTCAGCGGCACGCAGACTCGGGACATAAAGATGTGCGCGGGGCCAACCACGCATTGATATTGGTCGACGCCTTCCCAAACTCCCCCAACACGGTTGACCTGTCGCATCAGCAGTTCGACCTCATCTGGTTAGGCCGCCGGCTTGTCTCCTCAGTGCTAAACCAGACCCGGTTCAAGTACGACGAACTTTACCCGGCCGAGGACCCTAATATCTATAGCCGATTCATGATCGCCCCACTCCGCCGCCAGTACAGCGACACGGGGCCGCCACAGGAGTTCGCCTTGGCTTGCGGGGCAATCGGGGGCTTTGGAGGTTTTGTTGAGCGCAAATTTCGCCTGCACGATTTTCACCTCGGCCGCCGAAACTGTCAGCGGTTCCTTCAGCGCCACTTCGCTCTCCCCTTCTGTGGCCTCGACAGCAACCCGCTGTTCGAGACTTGGCCTGCGGTTGCCAAGGCTCGGTATCGCATCGAGCGAAAGAAGGGCAGCTTCGATGTCCCGCAGCCTGTCGATGATGTCGATGTCTTCCTTCCGATCATTCCGCTTCTCGGCAACGCGGCGAAGCCTCTACCCACTCTGCCGCCATGGCCAACCATCACTACCGGCCAACTCGACGGCTTGGAGCGGGGGCTGACGTTCCGTCTCGAAGCTATCGTTCGCCGGCTCATCGACCAGCACATCGGGGGCTGGGGATCGCGGCGGATGGCCTCTGTCGCCTGGTGGCTCAAAGGCCGAACGCTGGCCAGCGGGCTGATGGACTCCGCAAAGAAAGACCTGACTCGCGCGGACAACTAGCCTCTGACCAAGAGTCAGTGCAACTGTGATCGCCTTCAAAATTGAATGCATTATGGCCTGGCTAATCGGAGAACTTTAGCAGCACCACCACTCGTTCGGAGTGGCACCAACACGATCCAAAGGAAGCAGCGAGGTACGGTCTAACATCCCAACCGTTCATTCGGGAAAGCGTAGAGTCAACGTCTCGGACCGACCTCGTTTGACCCTCACCCCCTGTGGCAGAACGCGGACTCACCCAGATTCGCGTTGAGACTGATGTGAGACTAGCTCTGATAGGTCCGAATCCTGATCGCACGCCGACCAGGTCTCGACGACAAACGCTTGAAGTCGCTAGACTGAGAGCAGTCTAGCACATGGCGCGCCCCCGAAAAAATGCCACGGTTATGTGGCGGCAACAAACCGAGCTAGGTCTCCTTCAGGCCGTTGTGCATGCAGTCCACTCTTCTTCCGAGCGACTTGGCCCAACGCAGCGAAGACGCGTACGATGTGCTCGCATCCGAGTATTACGTCTCGGAAAGACATCCCACCTGCGCGAATTTCGGAGCCATCCACGATGCAATCATTGAT
Source organism: uncultured Isosphaeraceae bacterium (assembly GCA_963850935.1). Classification (GTDB taxonomy): domain Bacteria; phylum Planctomycetota; class Planctomycetia; order Isosphaerales; family Isosphaeraceae; genus CAWFRS01. The sequence goes on along the minus strand of CAWKNT010000003.1, from coordinate 4,807 downwards.
TCTCTAAGACCACTTGTGTCAGGAGATGGCACTTATCTTGAGGTTGGCTGTGGGACGGGGAAACTGGATCGGCTGCGTAGCGGAGACGGCACAGTCCTCACAGATTTGAGCGGGTCAATGTTACAATTGGCTCGCCGGCGAACCTCAGATGGGATACGCTGCGAACGCATGGATGCATTCAGTCCGCACTTTCGCGACGGCTCGGTACGAGGTGCCTTCGCCTTCCTCGGGGATGCATACAACCATCCGGTTTTCTTCCACAGAGTCCATCAGATGTTGGTTAACGGCGGGCATCTGGTCTTCACCATACCGAGCCATACCTGGGCCACAGCACTCCGTTCGAAGCTGCAGATTCCGCTTGCCGAGACCATTTTTCTTCACCGTAGCGGAAAGAGCGTCTCCGCGCCTTCGATCACGCGGAGCGTCGAAGATCAAGCCGTGCTTCTGACGGACGTTGGCTTTCGGCTTCTCTCCGCTGAAACCTTCACCCTTGAGGCGGCACCTAAGGTCATGCCTTCTCACCATGTGGTTATGGCAGCTGAGCAACTCGAGGTGGATCCGATGCGGGTACCCCTGTTGGATGTGTTCATCGCCACTCGACGTGACTGATAGAATTTGATCATGACGGGGTGTGGCGGATCTCGAACCGAGGGCAGTCGGGTATGGGCTGGCAGGATAACTGCGAACTCTGCGACGAACTAGGCGGCGGCGACCGGGGCCTGGCCTTGTGGCCTAGCCTGGTGCCCGATTCCGCGCACGATCGGATCATTGATCAGAATGATTCGTATGTCTGCCTTGTCACTGCGGGTCCAATCGCGCGCGGGCATTGTCTGATCGTTCCGAGATCTCATCGGTCGGCGATGTCAGGGACTGATGAGCTTGGCCGACGCTCGCTAGCGAGTTTTCTGACGAAGATCTCGACACGGATGCAGCGAATCTATGGTGAATCGGTGCTCCTCTTTGAACACGGACGCCCGAGGGAAGCGAGAAGCGGCCCTGCTCGATGTCCCACGCGCATTGGCACATCCTGCCCTCCTCGCTTAACGCGGATGACATGACGCATCGAGACTACAACTGGCAACCGGCCCACTCTCCCTTCGTGCAGGCGGACCGAGAGTATCTGCTCGTTGGCGACGCCCGAGACAAATACTGGGTTGCCTATTCAGACGCGCCGATCCCATCCCAGCTCTTGCGCAAGATAGCAGTGGAGCGGTCGGGTCTTTGTGTAGACTGGGACTGGAGGAGGCAGCCTTCAGTCGAGCTCATGTGCTCTACCTTGGGCGATTTTCGCCAGAATGAGAAAGGGCCAGATTCGCTTGCAATTAATTAGCAGGCTCACAAAAACTGATTTGACACAAAAATGCAGTCCCAGTGCAGGCGTCTATTGCACTTTAGAGTTCCCGCATATGTTTGTCCGCCGTGCAAGACTTGAATCGCGGTCTCAACGAAACTCAATTCTGGCTTGAGGTCGCTAGCGAGGGCCTCGTCCTCTGTATTGGTTGTAGCTTGTACGCCAGGGAACGAGTCGCGTGCCAGACGGATGAAATCTCTGTCGGCAAGGTCTTCAAAATTTTGCACCAATCCAATCGCCGCGTTAAATAGCTTGGTCAAAACTTCCGAGCTCTCACCGTCTGTGCCGTTCCCCGGCCGGAAGAATTCTGGGTCCTGCGAGTCCGCATAGACGACCAAGGATACGCAATCGTGAACTTCTCCCTTCTCATTTGTCGCAGTGGGACAAAGAATGGGCATCGCAAGGAGTGAATTAACATGTCTTGAAGGCGTCTGCACATTTGTATTGGGCCCGCTCCTCAGCTCTCTCCAAATCTCTTTCCAAGTGGTTTGCTTCTTTTTGGTGAGGACAACCGGCCGACCAGTCCGAAACGCGAGTCCGACGACGCCGGTCTCGATGGGAAAGATGCGGCCCGATTCTCCTCCTACTCTCGAACCACTGCCGCCGTACGGTGCCATCTGCTGAAAGTAAAGCTTATGGCGGATCTTAAGAGCTCTGTGCACCGTCAGTCGAAACTCCTTCTTCTCCGTCTGCGTCTTCGCTGGCTTCTTCGTTTTCATAAGAACCTGGCTCAGGGTTCTGGTAAAAGTCGCGGCGATCGCCTCTGACGCTGGTGGGAGAAACTCTTTCTCTCCGCTCTGCTTCTCGTCGTTGTTCCGGGGATCGCGGCTCCACCAGCCCGCGCCATTGCCTGATGGGACTTTCGTCCAGTGCAGTACCGTTCTGATTCTTCTGTAGCCTTTGAATGTCATCTTTCTCTAGTCCCAGATAGCTCAGAACCTTATCTTTTTCTGTGCCGTGACGAACTATCACCCGGTCAACGAGGTAGGTCGATTCAGCGCCGTCCTCAGAGCTCTCTCGATTTTGGGTCGCAATTCCTTGCTCGATGGGTGGTTTTGAATTCTGGAACGCAGGTGTGGACTGCGACGCGAGCTTACCTCCGGGAGCATATTCCCGACGAGGGGGGTAAACAACAGTTACCTCGCCGGGCTCATGGTTTCTCAACTCGCCAGGGACGTATGTAAATGCCTTCTCCTCGTAGAGGAGGAATGCCAAGAAGCAGTTCAACATCGACGCAGACCGAAGACTGAGCACATCGCTGAATGTTTGGGAGCTTCCATTGAGGACCACGGCTATGTCTGTGCGGATCATCGGGCGAAGTTTGTCGAGGACCCAATCGATCAATTGGTTGTTGTTCGTTTTGAGTGTCTTGAAACGGCCGAATAAAGGTTGATTATCAGAACTGGCCTTAACGGACTTTGAAGACATGCGTATGTCTCGCAGGTGCGTAACCAACTGATCACTGTACTTGGGGTCTGGAAGGTTGTAACCCAAGAAGGATGTAACCTGTGAGATGACGCTGTGCTTCTCCCTCATCGTAATCCTGTGAGGCGGCCACAAGTTCTTGAGGTTTGCTTCCAACTTCTTGATCAGATTGGCCTGGTTCGGTCGTGTCTCCTCGTCGCTGTCGTAAACGCGCTTGCCGTTACCGTCGAATAAGCGGAACTTGACCTCGCCATTCGACTTTGCCACGATCAGCCGATTCCTGCCATATTTGGGGACTTCATCATCATCATCACCGTCGACGGTTATTAATAATACGCCATATTCTGATGAGAACAAATCGTCGATGATCCACGCCTGGTTGAAGCCTTTGATCTTGCACCTCAGCAGGTCGATGAGCCCGCCATCCCCCGTGCCGGAAACGAAGAAGACATCACCTTTCTCCGATGTGACGCCCGGCCGCAACTGGTTGAGGTCGTCATTGCGCCAGTAAGACTGTGCACTGCCTCGCCGGACCCAACGCTCGATCCCGAAGCCGAGCGCGAGAATCACAAAATCAAAGTCCGCTTTGCCGCCTCGGTCCAGGCTCGTCTGGCAATTATCCCAGATAACGGTCTTGCCGTTGAGGAATGTGGTGGCTCCGAGATACAGGAGCAGGCGACCGTTCATCCCCTCCATGGTAGTCTCATACTCTTTGACCAGGCTTCGCGCCACTTCGGCCGCCGTACCTGCTTGCCAGCTCAGGAATGGAAGCGCCGCATACGGATTCTCGGTCCCCTCGTCTGGCCAGTCGTAGTTGCGCGGATGAACCCAACGGGTATCGCACCCGGATTGAAGGTGACAAAGCTCGGGGCGTTGCTCGAAATGCCAGACAATATTTCCGATGCGAGCCGCCGCGACGGCCGCCGTCATTCCAGCGACCCCACCGCCTATGATTGCGATTTTCTTTCGGCTCGGCGGGTTCCTGGGCTCTCTCTCCAGCCCGTTGTATATGAGGTTCTTCTCTGCAAGGGCGTAAATCAGATTTAAGCCGCGCACTTGCTGTTTTAGGATCGTGACGCCATCGGAGAAGTATGGTCCGATGGAATACCGGCCTTGATCGATCTCATATCGCCGCAAGAATGCATCAAGATCGTATACATTATGAGCGTTTGGCATCGGAGAGCGTCGCCGCTCCATGCGGGATTAGCGTCGATATCAGTGACACGACCTCGCGCCGGTCGAAGCCAACCTCAAACGTTTCGATTCGATGAAGGATTCCAATTCGCCATGATCCCAGTTCCAAGGCTGCGAATAAAGAACCGCATGTCCGGAGGTGCCCCGTAGGAAATTCAGAACATTGACTTGATAATCGTCAATCAAGACGTCACATCGCATGGTTGTTTGATGTTTCTCGCCGTCTCGTAAGTTTTCGTATGCGTCGTAAGGGATCTCCTTCAGGGCAAGCCACTCCTTGGTCCAGGGATCGACTCGGGCGGGCGGGCGGTGATGATAGCGATGTTATGAGCTGCGAACAGCTCTCGCATACCCTCGCGAGCGCCGGGTATCGGCGGAGTTTCCACGACGAAGCGCCGGGAGCGCTGCTGATTCCGTATGATAGAACCGAAGGTCGTATCCCCTACAGGGAAATCCCAGCATCGAACCTGTTCGAGATTTGCCTCGAAAGCGTAGCTGCCCCTCAGGACTGGGAGAATATGTTCGACATGAGACGCAAGTACTCCATCGACGTCTACGCCGATCAGCCAGTCCTGGGGCGACTAGTTCGAGCACGTGCTATCTGCGCACTCAAATCGGACGTCACGAGTCGTCCTCAAAACGGCCTAGACAAAACCCAATCGTAGATGTGGAGTTCGTTGACACCACTTAGATTGTTGCGACGTTGCGTGGATTTCACAACGGGTCTGGACTCTACTCGATGCTCGGCCGGATCGCGAACGGAGACCCGCAGTCTCCTCCACCCCAGTGCGACGGTGTTATCGCCACTCGGCGTGGGACTATGCGCTTGGCATCGCG
>CAWKNT010000002.1:0-379018 GCA_963850935.1 uncultured Isosphaeraceae bacterium | reverse complement strand
GGGCAAGATAATCAAGGCGAAATCCGCCGTTCCTGAGCGAGATCGCTCTGGCAATCAAGAAAATTCCCCTCTAAGAGCCTGATCACTGGATCAAGCTTCCCGAGGGGTGTACTCCGTGGTTTACCACAAGCGCGGAGTACTCGACCATGTATCACGATCTGCCTCGGACCGCCAGGTTCTGGTCGTTTCTTTTGGCTGTCGATCAAGATCTCGCAGAGGAAACTCGGAAGAAAGCGTGCCCTTGTGGCGGACGCCTCCACTCCGCCAACTACCTTCGCAAGCCACGCGGCACTCCAGTTCGGCTACCCGAGCAAGAATGCCTGAGATTCAGCTTCTGCTGCGATCGTGATGGCTGCAGGAAGCGAGTCACACCGCCGTCGGTGCGGTTCCTCGGGCGTAAGGTCTACTTGGGCGCGATCGTCATCCTGATCAGCGCCATGCGGCAGGGACCCTCACCACGCCGCGTCCGCGAGCTTTCCACACGCTTCGGCGCCGACGAAAGCACAATCACCCGCTGGCAGACCTTCTGGCGCGAACACTTCCCACAAACACCCTTTTGGAAGGTTGCACGCGCCGGTTTCATCACCCTCGGCGAGATCGTCTGCCTGCCCTACTCGCTGGTCGACATCTTCCTCCGCCGTCATCCGCCGTGCGAAGGGTGGACGCACCTCTTGCGGTTCCTCTCGCCCATCACGGTTCCCGGGGGCCTGCAAATCAAGGTCTCGCCATGATCGCTTCCGATCCGCAGAAGATGCTCTTCGCCCACGCTTCTTGGTCGGTGAAAACGGATCGTCGCAGTCCCTTCATCCCATTCATGAGGAGGCGTGATGATCCAATCGACCCCCAGTTCGACCGGCGCCCTTTGGGCGCGTTTTCGATTCTCCGTGGTGGGCTCGCTCTTGAGCTCTCCCCCTGCGCGGAGCGCTTCAGACGACGATCCGCTCCCTTGCCGAGAAGACCTGGTCGCATCCCGTGACCGGGCGCGATATCCGTCTTGCGCCCAGCACGATTGCTAGCTGGTATTACACGGCGCGGCGCCAACGCGACGATCCCGTGAGTGCCTTACGCCGTGCCGTACGCAAGGACCGCGGCAAGATCTCCTTGGCGCCGGCCCTCACTGAGCGACTTCATCTCCAGTACTGTGATCACCCGGGCTGGAGCTTCCAACTGCACTACGACAACCTCGCCGCGCTGGTGAACGCCAATCCCTCACTGGGGCGGCTCCCCTCTTATTCCACGGTCAAGCGCTACATGCAGACCCACGGTCTGCTGAAGAAGTCTGTGATTGTGCCGCACACTCGCCCTGGCGAGGCCCACGCCGAACGAAGGCGACAGACGCGCGAGGTTCGCAGTTACGAAGCCCAGTACGTCGGGGCGCTGTGGCACCTCGATTTCCACCATGGTTCGAAGAAGGTGCTTACTGCCGGCGGCCGGTGGTTACGCCCCATCGCCCTGGGCATCCTCGACGATCACTCGCGGCTGTGCTGCCACGTGCAGTGGTACCTCTCCGAGACCGCGGAAGATCTGGTCCACGGACTCTCCCAGGCGATCCAGAAGCGGGGCCTGCCGCGTGCCCTGTTGACCGACAACGGCTCGGCAATGGTGGCCGAGGAAGTCACAGAGGGTCTGTTGCGCCTCGGAATCGTCCACGAGCGAACCCTGCCGTACAGCCCTTATCAGAACGGCAAGCAAGAAGCCTTCTGGGGGACCCTTGAGGGGAGGCTCTTGAACATGCTCGACGGCGCGGTCGAGTTAACGCTCGAGTTCTTGAACCAGGCGACCTTAGCGTGGATGGAAATCGAGTACAACCGCGCCCTACACCGTGAGACTTCATGCACGCCAGTCGAGCGCTTCAAGCGGGCACCGAGCGTGCTCCGCGATAGCCCCAAAAGCGAATCGCTCCGCGACGCGTTTCGCCTGGAGACCAAGCGAATTCAGCGGCGCAGCGATGGGACGATCTCGGTCGAAGGCGTACGCTTCGAGATTCCAGCGAGATACCGTCACTTCCACGCAGTGACCGTGCGCTACGCTCGCTGGGACCTCGGCCGCGTCGACCTCGTCGACGACCACAATGGGACCATTCTGGCTGCCATCTATCCCCTCGACAAAACCGCCAACGCCGATGGCCGCCGGGCCGTCGTCGAGCCTGGCAGCACCGATGCACCGCCTCTGGATCGGCGGCGTGCCCCGGGCGAGCTGCCGCCTCTCTTGAAACAGATCTTGCAAGAGTACTCGGCCACGGGCATGCCACCGGCCTATTTGCCCAAGACATCAAAAGAAGACAACGGAGAATCATCATGAGCAGCAAGAATCTCCTGGCCCTCTACGGGCTCAAATGGAATCCGTTTTCCCCCGAGCTCCCCGGCGAAGCACTCTTGGCGACGCCCAAGATCGAGCATTTCGCCTGGCGTGTCGAACAGTTGGTCCAGGAGGGGGGATTCGCGCTCGTCACGGGTGAGTCGGGCACCGGCAAATCGGTGGCACTGCGGATCGTCGCCGGGCGGCTGTCCGCGGTGCGCGATGTCACGGTCGGTGTGATCGAACGGCCCCAGTCGAAAAGCCCCGACTTTTATCGGGAGCTGGGGGACATCTTCGCGGTGAAGCTCGTGCCGCACAATCGCTGGTGCGGATTCAAGGCACTGCGCGAGCGCTGGAAAGCGCACGTGGCCTCCTCACGGATCCGCCCGGTGCTCTTGATCGACGAAGCGCAGGAGATGGGCCCGGACGTCCTTTCTGAACTGCGGATTCTCTCCAGTGCCGACTTCGACGCCATGTCGCTCTTGACCGTGATTCTCTCGGGAGACGGCCGGCTCGTCGAACTACTCCGGCACGAAGACCTGATCCCATTGGGGAGTCGGATCCGTACCCGTCTTGTCACCGAGCCCGCCACGCGCGACGAGCTGCTGGAATTGCTCCAGCACGCGCTATCGAAGGCCGGCAACGCCTCGCTGATGACGGCCGAGCTCTTGGACACGCTGGTCGATCACAGCTCGGGCAACTACCGCCTCCTGATGAATATGGGGAACGACCTGTTGGCCTACGGCATGTCGCAGGAGGTCGCAATGCTCGACGAGAAGTGTTACCTGGAGCTCTACCAGCAGAAGGCTTCACGTCCCGCGTTCAAGAAGAAAGCGAAGGTGTGAAGATGCATATGAATGCAGATAACTCGTTTCTGGTGGTGCGTGTGGGCGACATCTCCAGTGAGCCGAGCACCCGGCGCTGGCTGGTGGATGAGCTCTGGGGCGCCAGTTCGGTGGGTGTGATCGGCGGTGCCCCCAAGTGCGCCAAGACATGGCTGGGGCTGGACATGGCTCTCTCTGTGGCCACCGGCACGGCGTGCTTGGGTAAGTACGCCGTGCCGCAGCCGGGGCCGGTCCTGGTCTACCTGGCCGAGGACGCACTGCTGGTCGTGCGCAGAGCGCATCGAGGGAATGGCCCGGCATCGTGGCCTCGAGCTCGGGTCGGTGGAGATCCACGTGATCACCGCGCCGGTGCTGCGGCTCGATTGCGATCGCGATCGCACGCGGCTCCGTGAGACAACCAGGCGGCTTCGGCCTCGGTTGCTGGTGCTGGATCCATTGGTGAGACTCCACGGCATCGACGAGAATCACGCCGGCGAAGTCGCCGAGTTGCTGGCGTACTTTCGGTCGCTGCAGCGGCAGTTCGATCTCTCGGTACTCTTGGTGCATCACACGCGAAAGAACGCCGCAGGGGGAGTTGCCGCCGGTCAGGGATTACGCGGTTCGAGTGATATCCACGCCTTCGGCGACTCGAACTTGTATCTCCGCCGAACCAGGGAACACCTGGTGCTTTCAAGCGAGCACCGGGCCGCGCCGGCGGCGTCGTCGGTGTATCTGGAACTGGTCGCGACCGATGAAAAGACAACCCATCTGGAGGTCGTCGGAGAACTGCGGGGCGGCTCGACAAAGCTCGCCAGCGACGGCAAGCAGCGCAGTCTCGAAGAGCGCGTGCTGGACCTTCTGAGCGGGGGCGCGACCGTGACACGAGCGAAGCTGCGTGATTCGCTTGGCGTCAAGAATCGAGCGCCTGGGCGAAGCGCTGGAATCCCTGGAGCGAGCTGGTCGGCTTGGCCGCACGCCTGCTGGTTGGCAACTCCGGGATTGATGGTGAGCGACCGTTCCCATTCCCTATAGGGAGTTGAGAGGGAACGGAACGGTCGTTCGCCAGCGTTGCAGTCAATGCGTGCGGAGCCCGCCGGAGGCGGACGCAATCCATCGGCACCGCACAGGGCTGGCGCCGGAGATCGCGATTTTGAATGGCGGAGTCCGCCCTGATCTCCTTGACTGCCCAAAGTGGTTGGCCTTAGCCCCTCCCGCCTTCGCCCTCGCATCGCCCTCACCCAGACCGGGCGGTGCGAGGGCGAAGGCGGGAGGGGCGGTTCCTCTTGTCGAGCCTGAGCTGAGCCCCCTCAGCCTCTCAACGGCGCCGAGACCCTGGACGATGGGAACGCCGACGCTCAGGTGACAACACTGGGGCAGCGAGATCCTATAGATTATCCTAATCGGAGCACTGTTGATTATCTTGATCACGCTCACAAGCGGTTCAGCTGAGTTTGGAATGCACCGATCGAAGCCAACGGCGATCTGTGCCGGATATGCGCGAGCCCGAGTTTCAATGCGAATTCGACCAAACGAAGCCGGTCGGCCTTCAGCCGAATGCTTGACGGTATGAGGACAACTATTGAGAATAAGTCTTGATGCATTCGTGTTTGAACTGTGGGCTTCGACCAGTAGACGGGTCAACCGTATAATGGTGACTGCGACTATACTTAACTTCACTGACGGAACAACAGGATGATTGGCATGCGAGCACGCTCCATCACGCGAAGGATAGAACTACGACAATCCCGCGCGAAACGGATGGTTATGGTGGGGTTGGCACTTTCTGGAGCGTTGTTCGTTGCCCAGTGGCGTTCAACGTGGGCCGATGACACGCCGACACCCGAGCGTGCCCTCGGCAGTCCTTTCACCGCAATCGAAGAGCGACTGAAAGGGGATGTGAGCTTCCTGGCGTCTGATGCCCGCGATGGGCGGGCACCTGGGACAAAAGGGATTGAAGCCGCCGCCGATTATATCGCCGATGTTTTCAAGAGAGCCGGACTCAAGCCGGCATCGGGTGCCGACGGCTATTTTCAGCCATTTTCGATTAGCGGTCGTCCCAAGCTCGGCCCCAATCCGTCGCTCGCGCTCGCAGGCCCGGGCGGAAGCCTCTTGAACGGGACGTTCCAAAGTGACTTTATGCCCATGGCCTTGGGGGGTGCCGGGACTCTTGAGAATGTTCCCATTGTGTTCGCTGGTTACGGGATTACGGCCAAGGATGCCGACCTTAAACTCGACTACGACGATTACGCCGACATCGACGTCAAGGGCAAAGCCGTCCTTCTGATCCGGCGCGAGCCTCAACAGGCAGACGATGCCAGCCCGTTCGATGGGAAAAGGCTCACGACTTTCGCAACGTTTCAGCACAAGGCGATCGAACGCATTTCAGCACGGGGCCGTCGCGGCCCTTTTTGTCAACGATGTCGCCGGTCTAGGCGATGACGAAGACAAGTTGCTTGCCTTTTCCGCTGGCGGCATGCGACGTGAACTCAAACCTCCCGTTCATCATGTTGACTCGAGCATTTCGCCGACAAGCTGATGGCGGAGGCGGGCGAACCGACGCTGACGCGACTCGAGAAAGAAATCGACCGGGATTTGAAGCCCCGCTCCCGCGAGCTGAAGGGCTGGACGCTGCAACGCGGATCGTTATCGACCGGCCTGGAATCGAGACCAAGAACGTCGTCGGCGTTCTGGAAGGGGCCGGTCCACAGGCCGACGAGACGGTCGTGATCGGCGGCCATTACGACCATTTGGGCCACGGCGGATTGACGTCGGGTTCGCTGGCGATCTTTTCGTCGCGATATTCACAACGGGGCCGATGACAACGCATCGGGGACCACGATGGTGCTCGAGCTGGCGACGGCGGCTGGGGGCCCGCCGCGACCCCCTGCCCCGCCGCGTCGTCTTCATCGCGTTCTCGGGAGAAGAGCGTGGGCTCTTGGGCTCGCAGTATTACGTCTCGCACCCGCTGTTTCCTCTCAAGAAGACGGTCATGATGATCAACTGCGACATGGTCGGCCGGCTGAACGCCAAGAGCGAGCTGACGATGATCGGCACCGGCACGACGCCCGGCATTGATGCCCTGGTCGAAGTACTGGGAAAGTCGGCCGGGCTCACCATCAAGAAAGTCGCCGGCATGACCGACGGATTCGGGGGCAGTGATCACGAGTCGTTTTATGACAAGAACATTCCTGTGCTCTTCGCGTTCACGGGCATTACACGGCGATTATCACCGGCCCAGCGATGATTCCGACCGGATCAACTACCCTGGCATGGCCCGCATCGCCGACTATCTCGAGCTGATCGCGCTCGATGTCGTTCGGCGTCCTCGAAAGCCCGATCTTCGCCAAGCTTAGTGCGAGGTCTCGCCCGGCACCGACTGCAGCAGCGCCGGCGCGCGGCCGAGCGAGGGCATCGCTGGGCGTCATGCCTGATTACGGCCACGAGGCCAAAGACGGTCTCAGTCTGGCCGGAGTCCGCGATGGTGGGCCGGCCGCGAAGGCCGGGTTGAAGGAAGGTGATTTGATCGTCAAGGTGGGCGGCCTGCCGATCGGCACTATCTATGATTACATGGACAGTATGGAAAAACACCAAGCGGGCGACAAAGTGGACGTGGTGGTCCAGCGCGAGGGCAAGAAAGTCACGCTCGAGGTCACGCTAGGTAGCCCCCCTCGCGAATGATTCACCGGTCTCGACATCACAGCCGCTCGCTCGGCTCAGGACGACGTGCCGATGGTTGCGTCTCTAACCTGTGACAGCTTTCCGGTACCCGTGCTCCGAGCCCTTTTCATTTGCGCGGCCTTGGCTGCGGGGGCGGGCTGCGAGGCAAAAAGATCGAGTGATGCATTCCGCTCCGAAGGATCCGATCGCGGGACTCGCGCCCAGAATCAAAAGATCCGAGCCGCTGGGCTCGCCGACGACTCTCTGAATGTGGATCCGGCATCACTTGCCGATCCGCGTAACGACCCGGCTACTCTGGACTGGGCTATGAGACAACTCAAGCCCGGTCGTTGGGGGGAGGGATACGCTCAGCTCGTCGAGGTGGCGGCGCCGCGCCGCGCATCGCCTGGCATGCTCAGAGCAAACGGAGCGATAGCGAGCGGGATGGAGGTGACGCGGACCGGGTGGTCGAAGGTGATGAACGTATCGCCACGCTGGTCGCTGATTTGTTGGGGGCGACATTAGTTGATGCGCAGGATGAACTGTGGACGGCCTGGAAGGCACTCGAGCGAGCGGGTTATCCCGATTCGGCGCGTAAGTGGTTGTGTGAGCCGCCTCCCTGGCCACCGGCCTCGATCGAAAAATACCTGCACCGCGAGGGCGAAGGCTCGATGGCGCTGATCGAGACGCTTGCCGCCGAGCTGTCGCCGACGGCGGGGGTTCGTGCGTGGTTGGTCAGGAGCTGGCTCTCGCCGCCTCGGCCGGTGGACGACAGCCTTTTGACCGAGCTGGCCCGGCGCGGCCGATGGTCGATTGTGTGCTGAGCCCAGGTTGCGGGCGTGGCTTCGGGCCGAGTGGACGGCGTCGGCCCGCCAGCGATACCGGCGGGTTGCGCGGATGGCTGCCATTTCCCGGCCCCAGTCGCATCTCGCGGAAAGGTCGCGTCCGATTCCATGATCCGTGTCATTCTCGAAGGACTGGTAAAACGATTCGGTACCGTCGCCGCGGTCGATGGCGTGTCGCTCGAGCTCCGGCCGGGAGAAATGACCTACGTGCTTGGCCCCGCGGGATCAGGCAAAACGACCCTCGCCCGCCTCGTGACGGGCCTTGAAACGCTCGACGACGGGGAGATCTATTTCGGCGACAGGATGGTGCAAGCGCTTCCTGCCCACGAACGCAGGGTTGGTATGGTCTTCGACGACTTGGGGCTTTGGCCTGGGCTGACTGTGCTTGAAAATGTTGGCTTTCCATTGAAGGCCCAAAAGGTGGGTCGAGTGGACCGGCGGCGGCGGGTCGGCGAAGCCTTGACGCGCGTTGCGAATCGACAGTCTGGCAAGCCGTCGTCCCGACCAGCTGACGCCCCAGCAGCGCCTGAGAACTGCCCTCGCCCGGGCGCAGGTCACCGAGCCCGACCTGCTGGTTCTGGACGAGCCGCTGGGGCAGCTTGATCCTCGTGCCCGCGAAGAATTCTGGGACGATCTGCGGCGGATTCATGCGGAAGCCGCGGTTACCACACTCGTGCTCTCCGACGAGCCCGGCCAGGCCCTGGCGCTGGCGGATCGGCTGGCCGTGATGGATCTGGGCCGAATCAGCCAGGTCGGTTCGCCACAGGAGCTCTATAATCGTCCGCACGATGTGTTTGTGGCCCGCCTGCTGGGCCCGACCAACCTTTTGCAGGGGCAGGTCGAGAGCCTAGCGTCCGACCCTAAGGGTGAGGTCGTGGTGCGAACTCCGCTGGGCCGTATGATCGGCCAGATGATCATGCGGCAGGCTCCGCAAGGTGCGCCCGTCACTATTTCGATCCGGCCCGAGACGGTGTCGCTGGGACCGACAATTCCGTCGGGCTGGAACCGGTTTCCGGCGACGGTCGAGCGAATCATCTTCAAGGGAGAGACTCGCCAGCTCCATGCCGCGGACCAGGTGATTGGCCGATTGCCGTCGCCGCGATCCAGAGTCAGTCGAATCACGTGCGGGAAGGGCAGAGCTTGACGCTAGCGGTCGCACCGGAACACGTCGTGGTGTTGCCCGGCAAGTTTGCCGTCGCCGGCCCCGCCACCTGAAACAACACGCAGACTAGATCCGAATCACGATCTTTCCAAAGTGAGCGCCGCTTTCCAGATGCTTGAGTGCCTCTGGCGCCTGGTCGAAGTCGAAGACGCGGTCGATTACAGGGTGCAACTGGCTGGCTGCAATTGCGCGGTTCATCGCCTCGAACATGGCTCTCGAACCCACGAAGAGACCTTGCATATGAATGCTTTTCATGAGCACGGGCATTGGATTGACTTCGGCGCTCACGCCTGAAAGAACGCCGATCAAGGCGATGTATCCTCCCACGCGGACGGCCCGCATCGATTGGGCGAGAGTTCCCGCGCCGCCGACCTCGACGATCGTATCGACCCCTTTTCCTACCGTGAGCACGCGGGCTCGCTTGTCCCAATCAGGGGTCGTCTTGTAGTTGATGCCGTCGCCGGCTCCCAGCTCCCTTGCCCGCGCGAGTTTCTGGTCGCTGCTCGAGGTTACGATCACGTGCGCACCTGCGAGCCGGGCGAACTGGAGCGCGAAGATCGAGACGCCGCCGGTTCCCTGAGTCAGGACGGTGTCGCCCGGCTTGACGCCGCCACTGCTCGAAAAGCGCATTCCAGGCGGTCACGCCCGGCGCACGGCAAGGTGGCGGCCTCGAGGGCGTCAGATGCGAGGGCGTTGGAACAAGCCCATATTCGGGGAGAACCGCCTGCTCCGCCAGCATGCCGACGCCTCCCGCTCCCAGGGCCGAGCGTCCTTTTTCGTCGTCGGGGCGCCCGTCCACCCAGTCCGGCATGAACGCCGCGATAACCTGGTCTCCCGGCTTGAACCGCGTGACACCCGCACCTGTGGCGACGACCTCGCCCGATCCGTCCGAGACGGGGATGTAGGGCAGCTTCAATTTCGGATTGTACGTGCCGCGGCACATTAGCAGATCGCGGTAGTTGAGCGAAACGGCAGCGACGCGGATCAACACCTCGCCCGGGCCGGGGGTCGGATTGGGTACGTCCTCGCAACGAAGCGCAGCCGGACCGCCGAACTCATGAACCCGAAACGCTTTCATCGAGCCTCCCTTTACCTCGCTCAAGAGGTGTTGTTGAGTCCAGAGAGTCCTGGTCGATTCACGCTGATTTTGTCACTCATTTTGATGACAGCAGCAAGAGGCGCGTAGTCGCAGGGGGACAATTTTGTGCCGCCTTGACAAGGCTTCGTACAATGACCGTTGACGCGGGATCTCATTTGAACAGAGGTCGAGTCATGAAACCGTTCATGCTTCGTTTGGTCAGTGATGGAAGCGATGGTTCTTCGGCTGTGCCGGAACGCGCGGCGGCGCCGGACGACGAGCAAGAAGCCCTCGACGCCTATTCGCGGGTGATCGTCACTGTCGCCGAGACCCTGGGTCCGGCAGTTGTCAATCTGCGCGGCATCGCCAGCGACGGAGGGCGCCGGCCGACTGGATCCGGGTCGGGGTTTTTGTTCACGCCGGACGGCTTTTTGCTCACCAATCATCACGTGGTGCACGGCGTCAGCCGTGTCCGAATCCGGCTTCACGATGGACGAGAGGTCTCGGGACGCGTGATCGGTGCTGATCCTTGGACAGACGTCGCGGTCGTTTCCGCTGATGCCTCGGGATTGCCGCACGCCCAGCTCGGCGAATCGGGACGGCTGCGCGTCGGCCAGCTCGTAGTGGCGATCGGCAGTCCCTTTGGCTTTGAGTCAACCGTGACGGCCGGAGTCGTAAGCGCCCTGGGCCGGACTCTGCGAAGCATCACTGGACACCTGGTCGACAACGTGATTCAGACCGACGCCGCCTTGAATCCGGGGAATAGCGGCGGCCCTCTGCTCGACAGCTCGGGTCGCGTGATCGGCATCAACACGGCGATCATTCAGTCGGCCCAGGGGATTTGTTTCGCGATCCCGATCAACATGGCCAAACGCATCGTTCCGCAGCTCATGCAGCACGGTCGGGTAGTCCGCGGGTACCTCGGCATGCACGGCCGGGACGTGCCGATCGCACGGCATGTGGCCCGCAACTTCGACCTGGACCAACAAACCGCGGTCGAGGTGATGGCGCTTGAGCCAGGAGGACCGGCCGCTGAGGCCGGCATGGCCGACGGCGACCTCATCATCGCGCTCGGCGACCAGCCGATTTCCACCATCGACGACCTGCAAAACCGTCTCGCCGATGTACCGGTGGGAATCCCGGCCGAGGTCGTGTTGCTACGCGGTAATCGCCGGCTGGGCCGCTTTGTCGTTCCCGGCGAATACCCCAGTCTCGAGGTCTAGTGGGCCCGATACTTCTGGGACCACTCCCGCACTGGCCGCCACATCGGCGCGATAGCGTACGGGAATCTGGTACGATGTCCCGGTGTTTGTTGTCGCGTCGGAACATCTGGCCGTCCGAGGGTTCAGGGAAGTATGCGCCTGTTCCGCTGGCTGCGTTGGCTTGCGATTTGTGTTCTGGGCGCACTTCTGCTCGCACCGTCGCTTGCGCTGCCACTTTCCATTTTCGTGGATCGTGGACCGACCGACGAAGCACGCATCTCACCCCACCTCTTTCCAATCGCGCTTTGGATCTTTGATGACTTCGCATGGACCTGCGTCGCAATAGCGTGATCTTCGCCGTCGTCGTTTCACTTTCCTCGCTCGTCGGCGGCGCTTTCCTGGGTTGGGTGATCGGTCGCCGCCGGTGCTGGGGACGATGGCTTTTGCATCCGTTGATCGTGGCCATGGCGGCAGTGCCGCCGGCGTTTGTCGCGCTGGGGCTTTTGGGCGTTCTTGGCGGGCCTCGGCCCTGGCCGTGGCCGTTCTCCATCGTTAACGGGGGCATAGCAGGGGTAAGCCTCGAGTCGTGGGAGAGTTTGCCACTTTGGATCGTTTGGATCTGGGCGACACTTCCATGCGGGGTCGCGATCGTGACGTTTGCGTCGACTGCAGCTGTCGAACAACTCCGACCATCGTGGGAGGACTCAGCACGGTTGGTCGGCGTGTCATCTTTCAAGATCTGGAAGACTCTGACGTGGCCTTTCGTGCGACCGTCGTCGGCCCGTGCCGCTGCACTCGTCTTCGTGATGTCATTGGTCGAGCCGGGCGCGCCTTTGATTCTCGGGCTGCGCCGCACGCTCGCATATCAAGTCGTGCAGACCGCCCGTCGCACCGATCCGTTTCCTTCGGCTGCCGTCTGGGCGGTCATGACGGGTCTGTTCGGACTCGCGGGTTGGGGCATCTGGCGATGGTTGGGCGGCAGCCCGATCAATAGAGGCGAAGGAACGCAGGCGCCGGGCTCGACACCGTTCCAATCGCTCCGCGGGGCCGCACCGCTGCGTGCGATGGCGGGGGCGGTCCCTCTGGCGTCTTGGACGATCATAGGCTGGCTTCCGGTCGTCGGCTTGGTGCGGCTCGCCATGAGCACGCGCCGCATGGATTTAGCGTCTGCGTCAGGATTTCGTCAGCTCCTGGACGCGCTCATGCAAAGCGTCAATGATCCCCTTACAACACAGGTGCGGGCCAATTCTTTGGTTCTTGGCCTTGTCGTGGCGAGTGCGATCACGGTGACTGCCTGGTTCGTCGGTCCTGACGCTCGCGGAGCGTCGTCTTGGTGGCGGACGCGGCTCGCCAGGCCGATGGTTGTGATGCCACCACTGGTACTGGGCGTCGGAGTGCTCGCATTACCCTGGTTGGCCGCGCTGGCGTCGACTTTCTTGATTGACGTAGGCGGATGGGGGCCGCTTGCACGCGCAGTCGGCTCGTTCGCGGCGAGGCTCGATCCTCGTGGTCGTCCGTGGTTCGCCACGCCTTGTATCGTCGGGCTGGTGCTTTTGCCACGATTCCTCTGGTGCTGGCGACGAGAGTCGCAAGCGGATTCGTCATCGCCTCACGCTGGCTCTGCCGTCGATACGGCGCTACTCGCAGGTGCCTCGCGGATGCAAGCCATCCGGCTCAGCAATTCTGGACGAGGATGGCGCTGGATCGGTCGGTTTGCGCTGGTTTCCATCGTAGCGGCGACCAATCTGACGCCCGCCCTGCTCGTCGAACCCTGGACCGGTGGACAGAGCATCGCGCCGACGGTCGTTCTACTGGCTACAGGTCCTGGCGATACCCCGGCACAGGCAGGCGTGCTCGCTTTGTGTGTAATCGCGGCAAATCTCGCGGCGCTGGCTGTCGCGCATTCGACTTCGGCTCTTCCCCGCTGGAAGGATCTCGACTGACGGATTTAGCCACGTCTGCAAGCTTACGTCAACAAACGAGCGGCACTATTTGGCACTCTTGGGAAAGTCTCCAGTGCCACCTCGCCCTGCCATTAGCGGACATCACTCAGGTTCAAGTGAATGCCTGTCCCATCATCTCCATCATCTACTCAAACGGCGGAATAGAACGGTTGAAACGGGCGTACCGGTTCTGCGGCGGCAAAATGGCAGTAGATGGCAGTAGATGGCAGTTTTTGGGAAGGGCTCCCGGCTGACTTGCCCTGCGCGACGCGATCGACGATGAACTCTCTAGACGGCCGACCAACCCAAGTTCGCACTTCCACCGCCTTGTGGTCGACCGTCGTGTTGTGTCGTCGTGGTTGGCCAATTCGCGGCGTGCCCATGCGCATGAAGCAGGCTATCACTTCAGCTTTCCCAATGTCGCACAATCGTGTTGCAGTCGAGACGTCCACCGTGACATGACCATGTTCGACCAATCGTGAGCGCGCAGCACCTGCGCTGTGTCCATATACAATATACCGGCATTTGCAGATTTCGTTAATGCACCTACGCGCTTGTGTGCTCCAATCCTGGTCGTGGGTGCAATCGCCGCAACGATTTAACAATATTTCCAAAATTTTATTTTGGAAATATTCGCGCACAGCAATCCGGCGAACTTTGACGCGCAAGGCTTTCTACTTGCCGTGTTCTGAACCAGGGAGGCAACCATCGAGCGTGCCATGACGCAAGATAGAGCGCAGAGAAATGCGTCGATTGCGCGACGGAACCGGCGGCACGAGATGACCGCGATTCCGCACCACCCGACAAGCAGTCCGAAGAACTCGGCCCGGGTGTTCGCTGCAAGCCGCCGCCCCGCGACACAGGCGCCGACCGACCGCCTCTGCATTTGTTACCGGGCGTAGGCGGCCGGCGGCGCGTTAACGCTCGGATGTTGGAACCGATGGTTAACCCTCGGATTCCAGCCCATTTCGAGGTAACTCTCTGGCTCGGCCTACCGTCTTCAATTCCGTCACCGTAGCCGGAATTCCTTGCGTCCACGTGCTACCTTGCCAAGCCAGAACGACAAGCTCAGTCTCGGTCGTAAATCTCGCGTCGATGGCCAACGGCCAGAACTAGGACGGTCAATTTGTCGTCTTGGATCGCGTAGAGAATTCGATACACACCGACTCGGTTGCGATAGAGGTTGTCCTCGCCTTTGAGCTTTTTCGATTGGCGGTGGCGGGGTGTAACTGCTAGCTCGTCGATTCGCTTTTGGATCCGAGTTTGCAGGGTCTTTTCAAGGCTTCCTATCAAGAGAAGTTGAATTATGATCAAAGTGACCACAAGCGTGGCGCACAAAGACTTTGCCGCGGTGCTCCGCAAAGTCAAACAGGGAAAGCGATTTCTTCTGAAGAACCATGACAAGGGGGTCGCAGCGATTGTTTCGGTCGAGGATCTAGCGCGTTTGGAAGCCATGGAGAATCGGCATGACCTTGAGGCCGCACGTCAGGCACTTTTGGAGGTCGCCGAGAAAGGGGCTATCCCATGGGAGGAAGCCAAGAAGGAACTCGGCTTGGAATGACAGCCCAGCGCTTCCAATCAACCCGACGGTAAACACGCACGCAAGATACGCATGCGCTCGGTACGCGCTTGACGTGGGGTATGACCGAGCGCCACCGAAACGGGAACCGACTTGACGAAGATCGTCTTTGTGGAAGACCTATACGGAAGCCATGTAGAACAGAACACCGGAACGCTTCTCGGGAACCGGATTTCGACGCTCAAGATCGCACTTCATACGACCGAAGCGAAGGTCCAAGGGGGTAAAGTCATTATCGAATTCGACGCGCCCGAAGGGTGGAGCGGAGCGCCTTGAAGTGAATCTTGGCGAGTTAACTGACGCGGTTACGAAGTTCAACTTGCAGTGGAAAAGGCTTGCGCCGCCTGTCTCGCCTTGATGTGCCATGGGCCCATAAAGGCGACGACGCCTATTCCGGCGCGTGCAGGTGATCCTGGAGGCCTTGGCCGGGCAGATCCGGCCCAGCTCGGGGCGGTCGGCGGCCACTAGCGGGCACTACACTGGCCTGCGTGAGCGCGTTTGGGGCTGCCGACAAACGTAGGTAGCTAGATCCGACGATCTACAAAAACCGACCGGTCGGGCTCTGGACTGGCAGGTTTGGTTACTTGCCCGTCGACAGCGGCGATCGCGGGCAGCTCGGCGACGGCCGGCGGCGGATTTCGCGGAGCAGCGGGCCCACCAAGGTGGACTCGACAAGGAACTGCTCTTCAAGGCCCGCCAAATTTACGTCGGTCCGAAGGTTCGCCTGGAGCAAACCCGGGCCGACTCACTGCGGTCGCGAAAGACCGCCCCGAGAGCCGACGCCAAAGGTTCCAAGAAGATCGATAAGGAGATCGAACGCCAGGAAAACAGGATGCCCGAGTCCGAACTGACATGCACAACAACGAGAAAGGGAGACAAGGTATTATGACGATCCATTATCGGGATGCCGCGAGCAGGTAGTCCTTACACTATTGCCCCGTGATCGACGAAGCATTGCGATTGGTCGGAGAACGCTATCAAGCGTCTGAGCAACGCAAGGAATCGGCTACCGGCAGCAAAAGTGGTGATTCTCTTGACCAAACCGCCCAACAGCTCGCAAATCTTAAGACATTGGGCCAGAAGCTGGATTCCATGCCATCGGCAGCGATCGCCGACGGTCTGTCGAATCGGGATCATGACCAGATTCCGACGTATGCGATTTCGAATGGGTCACCCAAGCCGACGTGAAAGATGCCCGGCTGGTGTTCAGTACCTACCAGCATAAGGGGTGGAGCTTCACGGATTGCATCAGCCGCGTGGTAATCGGGCGCCTTGCGGTCACAACCGCGGTTGCATTATCCGCTTCGGCCTGTGCGGACAGTTCTTTACCGTTTCCCGCACCCAATTCTCGTCGCCGTATGGTCGTCCTCTCTTGATGCTCATCCCGCCCACGGAAACGACTTGGAAATAGGTCGGACGCCGCCCACCGCTGGTCGGATTCCCGCGTGGCGTTGGCAACACATCGCGCGGGCTTTTGTTGTGCCAGATAAACGCTCCCACGGATTGTTGCCGGTATGCCGGTCTTCGAGCGTACAAATTGTGAACTAGACTAACCGCTCTCGAAATAGAGAGTCGTACTTATCGCAGCCTTGCCGACCGAAGTTGCCAGTGTCGTTTCGGTTCCCGACCATCTGCGAATTATTCGTACATAGATAGTTGTGCGCGAAAAGGAATCTAATGGGCCAAATCCACTCTAAAGCACACCACGAGGCTGAAGTCTACATCCCTGACCACTTCAGCCACGCCGCGCTTGCGCACGAACTACACATTGAAGCGCCTTATGCACGAGAAGGGTTGATCGCGCCTAATGCGTTCTGGGAGAAAGTCGAGGCGAGCTATTTATCTGATCCAAGGTTGTTCTTGCGACAGCACCAGTGCCCCATCCTTGACTACATTGTGCGCCACGATCATCTGCCGGGTGATCCGGATCCCACGGCCACGATCACGCTGCCACCTCCAATGCCCATTGACTGTCCGCCGGAAGTATCGTCGCCGCCAACCGGGACAACCACCTATCCCCCGGTTGATCCGCAATTCGTGAGCAGCGTGCCAGAACCGTCATCCATCGTCCTGGCTGGGCTCGCCGCGCTGATGGTTTTAACCTGCGTTTTTTCGCGAGCCTTAGGTCGCCGGCCTCTGCAACGATCTGGTTCGGCTCTATAGATACTCCTGGTGCCAAGACGACACCTGAGGCATGCGAATTGTGGCGCAAGCCTTACCGCAAAACGAATTCTATGATTCAGGCAGACGCACGAACCAGTAATCGGCTCGCGAGGAGACAAAACCAGTGAGTGTCCCGAGAATCAAGGAAGTCGGCCCGTCGTTCAAAGCCGATGATGAACACTTCCGCGTCTTCATTTTGGACGACGGTCGTTGCGCATTTGTGATCGGAGATGTTTCATGGGGACGCGGACAACCTATCCCCCTTAGATGGCCCGATGGAGTCAAAATCCAATTTTGCAAAGATCTGGAGGAGGCGCAAGCTGAGTGGGAGAAGTGTGCTGTTGTTCTCGAAGATATCCTGAAAGCCGAATTGTCTAATCAATTAGCTGACCGATTGCGTGACGCATGGGCCTCTTGGTCCAAGAACCAACGGGGTGCTTCCTTGGTGCCAACCCTGGTTCTCTCGATCAACAAACTTCTCATTCCCTCCCTACCATTCTCCCCCACGCGCAGGAATTCCTTGCCTTAAGGTGCGGTCGGCTTGACTCCCCTGTCGGCCGTCACTGCGCGTTGAGCTTGACCGACATTCCCATTGACTTATATTCCTGATGAGGAATAATCGAGGGGAAAGCGGGGAATCAACGCATGGAATGGACCGTACTTTTCGACGATGACTTCGCCGAGTGGCTCGACACACTGTCCGAGAGCTTGCGGCGCAAGATCCTTGGTCATGTCGAACTGCTTGAGACGTTAGGTCCAAACCTTGGTCGTCCCCGAGTTGACGTCGTCAAGGGATCTGCGTACCCGAACATGAAGGAACTGAGGGTCCAGTACAAGGGCTCCCCTTGGAGAATCCTTTTTGCCTTCGACACCCAGCGAAACGCAGTTTTGTTGATCGGTGGCAACAAAACTGGGAATGAGCGATGGTACGCAGAATCCATCCCAACCGCGGATCAGAGATTCAGGCGCCACCTGGAAAGTCTGAAGAACGAGGAAGAATGACCCATGGCAATTAAGGCGCGGGACTATATTGCGAAGCTTCCGGTTCGCGAACAGGAAGCGATCAAAAAGGAAGCCCGTAAGTTGATACTCGAAGAGATGTCGCTCTCTGCGATCAGAGAGGCGCGCCGGCATTCGCAGATCGAGCTAGCCAACAAGCTTGGCGTCCAGCAGCCCGCCGTCTCGAAAATCGAACAGCAGACCGATCTGTATCTGAGCACATTGCGCAATTACATCAAGGCCGTGGGTGGCAAACTGGAAATACTCGCCTGGTTTCCCGATCGCGACCCCATTCGTATCACCCAGTTCAAGCCCTTAACAGGCCATAGGAAGGGCCGGAGCACAGACATCCCGGTGAAGGTGATCCCCGGGCCGATGATCATCTCGCCGAGGCTAAAGGAGTCGAAGACGAGCGTCCCGCCGGAGGAGTCGAAGACGAGCGTCCCGCCGGAGGAGCCGAAAAAGGGCGTCCCGACGAAGGGGCCGAAAAAGGGTAGTTCCGGTACGAGGTCGCCACAGGACCTCTAGCCCCAAGTCGTCAGGCGCCGTT
This sequence comes from uncultured Isosphaeraceae bacterium, assembly GCA_963850935.1. Classification (GTDB taxonomy): domain Bacteria; phylum Planctomycetota; class Planctomycetia; order Isosphaerales; family Isosphaeraceae; genus CAWFRS01. The sequence goes on along the minus strand of CAWKNT010000002.1, from coordinate 360,718 downwards.
AGGTATGTAGACATCTTTCAAACGTACACTCCTGTCGCCGGCAAAACTGGCACCACCTGTGACGGAATTGCACTCCGAGCCTGCCGAGGTCTTCAACGACACGTATATTCTGGACTTCCTCGATCCGCGGTCGTGCCACTCCGAAACCGTCTCCCCGTTCCTCGGCGGCACGGAGAATTGGCGGCAGAAATTGACCGAATCCTGTGTTGCGCAATGATGGGTGCGCGGGTATAATAAGTTGATCGGAACTCGAGAGGACCACCATGTCGGAACTGACCTTGGAAAGCCTGGCCCGCCGCCTCGAAGATGTCGAGCGCCGCCTGAACGAGAAGGAAGCGAACAGCGCCAAAGATTGGCGCATGGCTGCGGGTATGTTTACCGGTCGAGAGTTTTCGAAAGTCGTCGATGAAGAAGGCCGAAAAATACGCGAAGCGGATCGGGAAGAGGCACGCCAGGAATTCGGAGAGTGATCCTTAACATCATTTCTCTGAGTGCCGACGCGGTAGACCTTTTCAACGGCTTCCGCAAGTCGGGCATCAAAATCGGCACCATGGATCTGAAGATGGCCTGCATCGCGGTGGCCAATAACGCCCTTTTTCTCACGGCCAATCGGCGAGATTTCGAGAAAGTGCCGGGGCTGAGATTCGAGAATTGGCTCGAATAGAGAACGAGTGAGCGTCACATCCGGCCTATCACTATCGAAGGACACCGTTCAGGCGGTGTGGCGAGCGAATCTTCAGAGCTCGTAGCTGCGGAGCTATGTCAAGCAGGTCGAACACACCCGCTCGCCCTATCGCCACGGAAAGGCATCGATCTCCGTAGAGTTGGCCAGGGTCTTCTAGCGGCTCAATTGGAGTGGATATCGCTCAGAGCCGGATAGAGAGGCTCGGCGGTGATCGGTTGCTGGGCCGCTCTCTTGCGTCCATCTGCGCGAAGCTGCGGCATGTTGGCGAACGCGTCGGTGTGCGTCACCTGGCCAACCTGACGCATCGTCCGGTTCGATGACACGAACGTGATATGTGGATCGCATCGTCGATCTAACCACGCGATGCATGTCCTTTGCGTCTGGAGATCTTGTAGTCTTCCATGTCGTCCCCCTGAACGTCATTTCAACCGCCAGATACTCTTGTAGCAGCGACTCCGCTTCGAGTCAGCGGGTGTGCAGAGACCATCCAGTGGCGATCCCCTACTTTCAATTCCTGCGGCCCCCCAATCAAGATCATAGGCGGTAGGCTGGTGCGTACCATGCGGCGCGTTATCGAGCTGTTGGCTCAATCAGTCCAACGGGCTAGGTTGCGGGGCTCATTAACGAGTACGGACCTGGTGTGATCATTACCAAGACCGACGCATCCCATAGCTCAGTCTGGGAATCAACCTGTGCCCGAACGATAATGGCGCCATGGATTCACGAGACAGCGTCAAGCAAACAATCGAAGAGGTGGAAGCCCTGACAGGATGCCGCGGTTCAGATCATCCAGGATTCGTCGATCAAGAACATGACTGTCCTGGACATCGCTCGTGGATCGGTCCGTTTGCATCAAATCCGCATCCATCCAAACTTCAGCGAAGAGGCTGACTATCTGACCTGCTTCCAGTGCGGGTTCATCCTTCGCAAGTTCGCAGTTCCGCCAGAGCAGCGAGTTGACTTGATGCCCGCCCCAAAGGGACTTCGGGATGTCGAGAAGATGGTCTCGGAACATTACGCTAATGAACGGATACCTGCCGAAGTCGCCCGAGGTCTTGCCGCCCAACTCTTCAATGGTTTGACGTCGCAACTGATCTCGATCCCCGAGTCGATGAGGGTGGATTCGTGGGTAACCGAATCCTTCCCTCACCTCGTGGACAAACAAAAAAAGATGGTCTCACGGCAAATCCAGGATGCTCTTGGCTCGCTGAGGCCCGATGTCAGGAAGGTCGCCCCTGAAAAAATTGTCAAACCAAGCCTCACGATGAATGCGGCGTATGCTCTGTTCTGGTCCCTCCAATGGCACGATCCCCTATTGGAGATGCCGTACCGAGCTGCCAACCTATACATGGCAGGGAGCCGCCTCTTGGAGATTTATGATTCCGCGCCTTCCGATCCGTTGCGCGACAAGTCACTCGTCGATGCCTGGGCGAGAGTGCTCGATTTGACCAGCATCTACACATGGGTTCCGTATTAACTTGACGAGCCCTGAGAATTCCGCCATGACCTACGACTTCTCCATTTCACCTGAGGACTTCGACGTATCCTTGCTTCCAGCCGAAGCTCGCACTGTCGGATCTGACGAATTTGGCGAGGCTGTTCACCGATACCTCACGAGGGAGTTCGAGGGATTCGGCGGCACTGCCCGAATCCTCGTCAGTGACAAGCTGATCCAGGTCACCTGGAATCCCGACCCGGACAATCCAGATCCGATTCAACCCGCACTGGAAAAGCTGAGCCGGGGACAGTTGCCGCAAGCAATTCAACTCTTGGAGTTGTTGCGAAGCCAGAGCCCGAATGATCACGACATTCTTCTCAACCTCGGAGTCGCTCTGAGCGAGACCGGGCAACCTGATCGGGCGGTGGTGCATCTGTGCAAGCTGTTGGTGCTCAATCCGAATCACACAGGTTGTCACATCGCCCTTGGCGTCGCACTTGCCCGCCAGAACAAGCCTGAAGAGGCGATCAAGGTACTTCGCTTTGCCTTAAACACCGAACCCGACAACTCCGATGCCTTGAGGAATCTAGCGGCATGTCTTCTGAGGACAGGAAAAGAATCGGAAGCCGAGGAGACCCTGCGGCGTGTTGTGAAGATCAGTCCGTCGGACCAGCAGGCGTGGTTTGGACTCGCCGAGGCATCTTTGTTCAAGATCGACCGGAAGATGCCGACGAATTCTATCGCAAGGCGATCGAGATCAACGCCAGCAACAATGTTGCAGGCCTCGCTCGTGACCGGCTGGGCCAGATAGCCAAAACGAAGTTCCGCAGTAAGACGCCTGGCATGGAGCGCATGGACGCCGTGATGTACCTCATCGGGGCGATCGAGAAGTTTGCCGGGTTGTCGAGAAAAGAGGTCGAAAAGATAGGTTACGAGGTCGCATTGCTGGGTATGAATGGATTCGATGTAAACGACTCTCGCGAGAAATATCAGCTTCGCAGCCTACCGGGACGATTCAGCGGCTTGCAAATGGTCGGCCTTATGTACGCGGCGTTCAAGATCGTCGATCCGACCGCCGACATTGGGTTCGATCTGGCGAATGAGTATGCTCAGGCGAACCAGATGAAACGAGACCAGAGAAATGCCTAGGAGAAGCGGCAGGAACTCTTCGACGGTGATCGGTTGCTGGGCCGTTCTCTTGCGTCCATCTGCGCGAAGCTGCGGCAAGTCGGCGAGCGCCTCGATGAGCGTCACCTGGCCAACCTGACGCATCGTCCGGTTCGATGACGCGATCGTGATTTGTGGATCGCATCGTCGATCTAACCACGCGATGCATGTCCTTCGCCTCTCGACGAATGAACACCCGGGGCTCGGCGGGGCTTCCAGCCTACGGATCTCAGTCGTTCGAGTGCTTCCAACGGGATCGGCAACTGCGGTCTGAGCACAAGTCCACCGGATAAGTCGGCTCTAACCCCCACCCTGGTTGGTTTCGGCTGCCTGACATGGGCCAACCCTTCTGATAGAATTCGTAAGGTCGTTCGACGAGGCGGGCTCAAGATCGTAAATTGTTTGTCCTCATCGACCTAGGGACGAGGACGACAACCGCCTGGAAGAACGGGTTAAGGCCCGCAGGCTGCCCCCGAGTTTACTTGCCGGGCTTTTGATTTGGTCGGACCGTGGAGTTCGAGCATGTCGTTCTCGGCCGGGATGACGGTCCGCTGCCGAGGGCAACGCTGCGTCGTCCTGGACGCCCACCCCGTCGCCGGTGGCGCCCCGCCCGCATACCGCCTGCGGGTGCGGGCCACCGAGGGACCGCTTCGGAACCGCGAGTGGCCGGTGCTCTACCCCCTGGAGCCGGTCGAGCCCGACGAACTGCCACCAGCTCGCGCTGGAGCGCGTCGGACGTGACGCCCGCTTCCGACTGCTTGCACGAAGCCTTCCTCCTGACCCTGGCCCCGCCCCCGTCGGCCCTCGTGGCCGCCGGACGCTCCCGCATCCGGTTCGAGCTCTACCAGCAGATCCCGGCCCTGCGGATGCTGGCGCTTCCAAGGCCGCGAATCCTGAACGCCAGCGACGTCGGCCTGGGCAAGACGATCGAGACCGGGATCGCCCTGCGCGAGCTGATCGCTCGCCGCCGTGGCGGCCGTATCCTGATCGTCTGCCCATCCGGCATCGCCGAACAGTGGCGGGACGAGATGGACGGCGAAGTTCGGGCTCGACTTCAAGGTCTTCGACCGCGAGGGGATCCATGAGGTCAAGAAGTCGATCGACCTCGGCGCCAATCCGTGGGCGACCGAGCCGCGGATCATCGCTTCGTTCGATTACCTCAAGCGCCGCGAGGGGGCGTTCCGCGAAGTTCAGAACGTCCGGTTCAACGTCATCGTCTGCGACGAGGTCCACCATCTCGCCGACAACACCTCGGGCGACGACATCTCCGACCGCCATCGGCTGGCCCAGTGGATCGCACGTGCCAGCGACGCCCTGATCCTCCTGTCGGCCACGCCCCACTCGGGCTACGACGAGAGCTTCGCATCGCTGCTGAACCTGATCGAGCCGACGCTGGTGACCGACTCCAAGGAGATGTCGTTACAAGCAGTATGGTCGATACCTGGTCCGGCACCTGAAGCGGCATATCAAGAAGCCAGACGGCTCGCCCCTGTTCGTGCCGGCCGACCCATCGAAGCCGATCCCGGTGACCCTTACCCCGGCCGAGGCCGCCGTCCATGCCGCCGTCGCGAAGCAGGCCGCGACGCTCGATGAACAGGCCGAGCAAGCTCAAGGCCGAGCGCGACCGATACGCCTTACGGCTGGTGGCGACGATCCTCCGCAAGCGGGCCGCCTCCAGCCTGGCCGCACTCCGCGAGACCGTCGCCAACCGGCTCGAAAACCTAGAGCACGAGGCCGAGGAGGTCGAACTGCGGCGCGACCATCTCCGCTCGCTCCGCAAGGGCGAGACGATCTCCGACGAGGACCTCAAGCAGCTCGAACGCGACGCCCACCGCAGCTACCTCGCCCGCATCCGCTCGGTGGGCAAAGTGCTCCGCGCCATCGAGGCGGAGATGGAAGACCTGCTCGACCTCCAGGGGCTGCTGGCGAAGTGCCCGACCGACACCGAGTCGAAGGCCGAGGCCCTCCTGGCCGAGCTCGAGGCGATCCACCGCGAGGAGCCCGACGAGAAGGTCATCATCTTCAGCGAATACTCCGCCACGGTCTTCTGGCTGGCCGGCTTCCTCGGTCGACACGGCTATGCCGACCGCTTGCTGACTTTCGATGGCGAGCCTGTCGGGGCCGGAACGCCAGAAGACTCTGGCCCGATTCCAGTCGCCGGAAGCATTGCTTCTGATCAGCACCGACGCGGCCAGCGAGGGCCTCAACCTTCAGGAGCGATTGCCGTCGCGTCATCCATTACGAGCTGCCGTTCAACCCCAACCGCATGCTCCAGCGGCAAGGGCGCGTCGATCGTTATGGCCAGAAGCGGCCCTGCCGGTTCGCCTTCCTTTACGCCAAAGACACCTACGAGGGCGAGGTGCTCTCCCGGCTGTTCACCAAGATCGAGAGCACAAATCGCCCGCCTGGGAGCCATCGGCGACGTGCTCGGGGCCTTGCAGACCGACCGGATCGAGCAGTTGCTGTCCCGCTCCCCCGACGATCTGAAAGCGGCGATCGCCGCCGCGGAGCGGAGCATCGACGAGGAACTGTCGCGGGTAAACGATACCCACACCCGGGCCGTCCTTGGCGACGACCCGTTGACCTCCGGCGAGGTCGAGCGGCTCCAGACGGCGCTGGCCGCCGGCCGGAGCTTGAACGTGGCTATCGGCGACTTCGTCGTCCGGGCGATCGGCCTCGCGGGCGGCCGGTGTCGCCGCCAGGACGGCCGGATCGTTGTGGCAGAAGTGCCGGCCTCGTGGGTAGGAGGTCGCGTACCGGCCTCGTACGAGGCCCTGTTACAACGATCCCGACGCGGCCCCTTCCGGTACGCCCTCCAGCTCGATTCTCGACGAGGATCATCCGCTGGCCCAGGCGGCGATCCGCTGGGTCCGCAGGCAGTCGCTATGACCCCGTGACGACCACCGGCTTGCCGTACGAGTGCTCGATACGATCGACGGCCCCGACCTTGTCGCCTCGTACATCGTCACGCTCCGGGCCGGCGACAACACCGAGATGGAGCGGCTCATGGCCGTCCGAGTCCGACCGGACGGAGCGGTCGACCCGAACGATGCCGCCGACCAGATCCCTGGCCAGGGCGTCGCCGACCTCCCCGTGTCTCGGGTCCGCGACGTGTTCGGCCCCTGGTGGGAGTCGGCCAATCGTGTGGCCGACGAAGAAGCCAAGACGACGTGCCGAGCAGTGGAAGAACGAAATCCGGGGCCAGCGCCTGGCCGAGCACTTGCGGCTTGCGGGATCGGTTCCAGATCTGGGCCGAGGCGACCCGCAAGGCGATCCTCGGCCAGTACGATGACCCGAAGACTGTTCCTGCCCGGCATCGAAAGGGACTTGCCGCCGACGGTCAGACGGCGATTGAGGGAGCACCGCAAGGAAATAGACGAGCACGAGTCGTTCCTGAATCGTCGGTTGCAGGTTCGAGGCCGGCGGCCGTTGAACCGCTTGGAGTCTTGCTGCGGGTGCCCCTGCCCAGGAGGCCCGGCCTTGAAGCCACTGACTTTCGCGGGCGAAGGTTTCAGCGAGTATTTCTGCACCCAGCTCCTCGGCACCGATCCCAAGCTACGGAGCTGGCTCGATGCCGACGCGGCAGAAGCCGGCTACAAAAAGCCTTCGGCCGCTCGTCCGTTCGGCCCAGCGATCGCTCCGCGATCGTGAGCAAGCCCGCTCGACGGCCCAGCTCCTGCTGCAACCACTCGCCGAACTGCTTGGCTGGCGGCTGGGCGAGCGATCGAAGATCGCGACCGAGGAGCAAGAGGAAGAAGGGGGCGTCCCGCTCCTGGCAACCGACGGCGACCGCAGTTCTCGCTCGGGCCGTCTGCATCGCCCCGGACGCCCACCTCGACGCCGCCCCGCCCGGACTGCACCGCCGGTTTTCGCCCTCGCTATCTTTCAGCCGCGTGCTCCGCGAGTCGGGGCTGACCTATGGCGTGCTTCTGAACGCTTTCGAGCTTCGACTGGTCTGCGTCGCCGGCTCTCTTCCCTCGTCGATCGCGTTCGACCTCACGGCGATCGCCGACGGGACTTACCCCGGCCTCGATACTTGGAAACTGCTCCATGCCCTACTGAGACAGGATTCGCTCGACGGCCGAGCCAAGGTGCTCGACCGCGTCCGTGAGGTCGGCAAGCAGCACCAGAGGAAAGTGACGACCGAGCTCGGCCAGCAGGTCCAGCGGGCCGTCTTCCGGTTCATGCAAGGGGTGATCGACCACCCGGCCAACCGTGGTGCGATCCCCGACCCAGTCACGCCCGAGTTCCTCGGCACGCTCTACCAGGAAACGCTCCACCTGCTCTACCGCCTCTTGTTCGTCCTCTACGCCGAGGACCTGGCGCTCCTGCCGGTCGACATGCTGACCTACCGTGAGGGTTACTGCGCTCGGCCAGATCGTGCGACTCGCCCGCGACGGTCGGTCCTGATGGCCTGGCTGGCCCTCGACCCCAATGGGGCCTTTTTCGAGGGCTCGCTTCGCGCCCTGTTTCGGTTGCTCAGCCAGGGGGTCAAGCTTGGCCCGGAAGGAGAGATCAAAGCCTATGGCGGTGGCCTGTTCGATCCCAGCGCCACCGGCGTTGATCGATCGGCTCGCGTGGGGCAACGCCACCATCGCCGACGTGCTGGAGGCACTCACGGTCGTTCCCGCACCGCGCGGGCAAGTGGGCAAAGTCCGCCTGTCGTACCGCGAGTTGAACGTCGAGCAACTCGGCTCGATCTACGAGGGTCTGCTTGAGCTGGCCCCGGCCTATGCCCAGGAACGGCTCTGGGAAGTTGAGCTGGATACCCGGCTCCTACACCTCACCGACGCCCAGCGCGAGACCATCCGGACAGTCCGCGGCGAGATCGACCTTCCCGGCGGATCGTCGCTCGACTTGACGAGCCTCCGACGAGACGAACCCGAAGAAGACGAGGCCGTCGAAGACGATTCGGCCGACGACGCCGACGAGTCGAAGACGGCGACGCCGATGAGGAAGCCGAGGAAAGCCCAAACGCGAAGATGTCGGCCAAGAAGCCGCTCAAGATCTTGCGAGAGATCAATGGCCGGGCAGGTCTACCCACGCGGAGGGCAGAAACGTAAACAAACGGGCAGCTATTACACGAACCGGACGTTCGTCGAGTTCCTGGTCCGCGAGGCGCTCGATCCCAAGGCAGAGGGGAAGACGCCGAAGGAAATCCTGGCTCTCAAGGTTGTCGACCCAGCGATGGGGTCGGGGCACTTCCTGGTGGGGGCCTGCCGGCGGCTGGCCGAGCACCTCTGGCCGCCTATCGCCGCGAGGTCGCCCGCTGCCAGTCCGAAGCCGAGCGCGCGGGGCAGACGCTGAACGAAGACGACTTGCTGGTGCAGGCCGGCGTGCCTGACGAGCTGCGGCTGGTTTGGGACCGGCAGGACGACGAGCAGTTATTGGCGGTCTGCCGCCTGCTAGTCGCCGGGCATTGCCTGTTACGGAGTCGACAAAAACCCGCTGGCGGTCGACCTGGCAAAGGCATCGCTCTGGCTAATCACGGCCGCCTCGGGCCTACCGCTGACGTTCCTCGATCACCGCCTGCGATGTGGCGACTCGCTCCTGGGCATCCCGGCCGAGGAGGTTGTCCGCCCCTGGATCGAACCCCAGCCGGCCAAGGGGAAGAGCAAGGTCGAGGAAGCCACGGACGATCAAGCCGGTCGAGCTCTTGATCTCGCCTCCGGCTCCGCAAGAAACGTTCGATTACTATGCCCCCAACCGCGAGGCCCTCTGCCACGCCTTCCGCCGCGCCTTCGTCTGCTTGCAGGCCCTGGAGAAGGCCGTCGAGGCCGAGCCGACGAACTTCGCACTGCACCGGTCGAAGTACGACGCTCTGCGGGGTTTGCTCGAGCCATGGAACCACCTTCATCAGCTTCGCGTCGGATTGGCGTTCGCCGATGACGCGTCGGGCGGAGTCGACCTGATCAACGGTTGGCTCGACGACCTCCTGAAGTCACAATATGTGACCGAGGAGCATCGTGCGAAGGGCGAGGCCGCCCGTCATCGAGGGCGAGACATTGAGTGCGTTCTGCTGGGAGCTTGAGTTCCCCGAAGTCTTCTTCGATGGCCAGGGTCAACCGCGGAGCGACGCCGGGTTCTCCTGCGTCCTGGGCAATCCTCCCTGGGACAAGATCAAGCCCGAGCGCGACGGGTTCTACCTCCAGTTCGACCCGCTCATCCGCTCGCTCCAGGGGACCGAGAAGAATCGCCATATCGAGCGGCTGCACCGCGAACGCCCCGAAGTCTTAGCCGCATGGGAGCGCTACGAAGCCACTCAGAAGGGCCTGGCTGCTGTTCTGCTCAAGAGCGGCATCTACGCGCATCAGACCGCCGAGGTCGAAGAGGAAATTGAGGGAGACGACGGCGAAGATCACGGTCAAGAAGAAAGACCACCGGGGGCGATCCCGACCTGTTCAAGTTCTTCCTCGAACGGGCCTGGCAGCTTGTCGCCGAGGACCAGACGGTGGGAATGGTGATGTCCAGCGGGCTCCACCAAGGCTCAGGGCGCAACTGGGCTGAGGCGTCTGATGCTCTACAGTTGCCGGCTTCGGACACTTGTCAAGTTCGACAACGAGATGCGGGTATTTTCCCAGGACGTGCACAACTATCTCAAATTCGACCTCTTCGTGTTCGACAAGGGCGGTCACACCGAGCGTTTCGACGCTGCCTTCTTTACTCGCGAGAGGCCGACGCAGCTCTCCAGACCTTCCGGGATCACCCCGGGGTCGCTCCGACTGGAATTCGACTGACGTCCGCCGTCTTAGCCCCCAAACTCTGACGTTCTTCGAGTTCAAAGGCCAGCGCGACCTCGATATCGTCCGCAAGGCCTATCGCTTGCACCTGCCGTTCGGCCAAGGGCTCATGCCCAAGCTCGGGCTGAAATATCGCACCGAGTTCCATATGGGCAACATGTCTTTCGTGTTCCGGACCCGAGCTTGGCTTCGGGCCCACGGCTGCATGCAGGAACCGGGCGAGACTATGGCGGGCGGCCGACGCGGGCTTGGTACCAGCGACGAGGCTACATCGAGCGGCCGATCGCTGTCTGGTTTGCCGTGTTCGACGGCGAAGATCCTGTCGACTACCGTGTGCCCTGGCCGATCCCAAAGGGTAAGACCCTTCGACTTGCCGACCTCGACGACTTCCCGATCCGGCTCAACCTTCCCGGTGGTCTACGCTTCTTCGGCCAGGGCCCCGAAGACGGTGGCTCCGGAAGTGTCTTTGTGCCCGTTGATGAGATCGGTCCCAACGATGCGCCGCTTTATGTGCCATTAAAGGAAACTCTCTGTAACCTCACGATTCCGCCATGCCTTCGCCCACGCGACACTTTCCTTCCTCTGATGGAAGGAAAGTGGATCTATCAGTTTGACCGCTGTGGCAACGCATATGTCGCAGGATCAGGAAGTTATGTAGTCACTAGACCACGATTAGATTCAGAGACGGACATTGTACCTCAGTACTTTATTGCACAGCTAGATTCGGATCGCAGAACTCGGAGACTGGGGGAGCGAAAGTTCGTTTTTCGCGACGTAGCACGATGGGTCGGCGAACGCACGATGATTTCGGCATCGGTTCCTAGTGATTTACCGTGCGGGCACAATCTTCCGACCTTGATTTCTAACGATACAGATCTCGCGACAATTGATGCTCTAGAAGCGTGGTCTAACTCTATAATTGTTGATTTTTTAGTTCGATTGATCTCTAGCGGTCACGTAACTAGGGACGTCATTTGCCAACTACCTGCGCCATCGATTACAAGTTTTGCGGATTTGTCAGGTCTCAGTCCGAAGAGTTTGAGCCATTCTGCGTGGAAGACCGCCGAGGTACGCGCTCTCATCGAAGCTACGATGGCTGCGATTTTTGAGATAACACCTTCCGAGTTCGCCTATCTCTTCACTACGTTTCCACTGCTTGATCGAAACCAACCTCCGCTTCCGGGCGACTTTCGGGTCCGCATGACCAGCAAAGGCATGGATCGACGGATGCAAAGTTTCATCACGAGGGACCTGGCGCTCCTGACCTACTTTGATTACATCGCGGGCCGGCTGGATGTAAAACCAGACCCAGCGCGAGTGTCACGAATATGTCCGGATGGCGTTCCCGAGCCGCCGACCGACATCGTCGCCTTCTTCGCCGAGGCGGGAGTCGATATCAGCGGAGCGACAGACCGGGCCGTCGCCGAGACCGGTCCTATCCGTGACCTTCGCACCCGAGTCACCCTGGCACAAGAGTTGGATGCCGTCGCCTATGTCCCCACGATGGACCGCCGCCGCGCCTCATTCGTCGAGCGCGCCGCCGAGGCTGGGGGGCTCTCCGCCGACGAGGGCGTCCTCACCCCCGAAGTGGCCCAGCGCGTGCTCCGCGACAAAGCCGAACGGGACGCCCGATGGCAGCGGGCCATGGAAATGTGGGAAAATACGCCTCTGAATCGGTACGTCCCGGGTAATTCGACGAGTGGGCCGAGGATTCTCCTATCGAACTCGATTCAAACGTCCGAGTAATGGAGCCACCCTATGTACTTGCAAGAGTTCCGAATCCAAAGAATCAAGTGCTTTGACGACATAGATATCAAATTCGCCCACTCGAAGGATGACTTTAGTGGTTGGATCGTATTGCTCGGCGGCAATGGAATGGGCAAGAGCACGCTGCTTCAGGCCATGGCGATTGCTCTAATGGGCCCTGTCCCCGGTGGTCGCCTCTTACTGAATCCGAGCGGCTGGGTTCGCAGTGGCGCCGACTACGGCGAAATCTCAGCCTCGATCGGATGGGGGAAAGGAGATTTCACACTCAAGCGACCGAAGAAAAACGAACCTTATCGGTCGAGGTTCGCCCTCTCCGGGAGCAAGGAGATTACTCTGCAGGGTACGTCCTACGATCAACCACAGCTCGTTCATCTCGCAGATGACAAGGACCGCAAGAGCCTCATGAGCGGTCCCTACGCAGCCAGGAAACCGGGTTGGTTGTCCTGCGGATATGGACCCTTTCGCCGTCTATTGGGAGGTTCGTCGGAGACGTCTCAGCTAGTATTCTCCTCGGGACGCGAGTCGCGGTTTGTCACACTCTTTAGCGAGGCGGCCGCATTGACCAACTGCACGGAATGGCTCTGCGCTCTTATCGTCGCTCGATCGACCAACTGCAAACGGCGCCCGATCGAGAGCGCAAGTACGGCCCTGGAAGTTGCGAGAAAGATCATAGACCAGCTTTTACCTGGAAGCGTTCAGATTTCGCGAATCGACTCGGAGCGTGTGTATTTCCGTAGTGTTGGTGGGACCGAGGTCGCGGTGCTCGATCTCAGCGACGGATATCGAAGCTTTTTGGCTTTGGTGATCGACATCTTGCGTCACCTCGAAGCCTCGAGCGACAGTCTCGCGTTGGTGATTGAGAGCGATAATGGGAAGGAGACGGTCATCGCAGAGGGGGTCATCCTGATCGACGAAGTCGATGTCCATCTTCATCCCTTCTGGCAGCGTGAGATCGGGTTCCGTCTGCGACGGACTTTCCCGCGGATGCAGTTCATCGTCACGAGCCACAGCCCCTTTGTCGCTCAAGCAGCGAGCGATGGGGGACTGATCGTGATGCGTCCTACTGGAGCCGAGGGCGAGGTCGAGGCCCAGCGACCAGTAGACTCGGTCAAGGGATGGCGCGTCGACCAGATCTTGACAAGTCCTCTGTTTGGATTAACAGCGACTCGAGACGAGGACACCGAGGATTTAATTCGAGAACACACCGCGCTCGTCGCCAAACGAAGCTGGGGTCAATTGGCGCATGCGGAGAGGAGCCAGCTTGCGGCATTGGAGACGAAACTCGCAGGTCGCCTGACCGCCCCCGGCGAAACGGTCGAGGATGCCAGCGCCAGGCGGAGATGGACCAATATATCGCGGCGACGCTCGAAGAAGTGGGAGCGAAAAGGTGATCCGGCTCCGCCGCCCGAAGGCAGAAGCGATTCTCGACAAACCTACGCGCACTTACCTGACCAGGAAGACGATAGCGGCGAAAGCTTTCGCCCCTCGTGACCCCCGCATCAATGGAGCATGGTCGAGTTTTCTCAATGCGAAGGCTCGCCACAAAATCGAAAAGGCGTTGGATTCCTATAGCTGGGGCAAGTGTGCCTACTGCGAGCAGGTCGCGGCCAGGGACATCGAGCATTTTGAACCCAAGAGCGATTTTCCCGCGAGGATGTTTTCTTGGGACAACTTCCTCCGCGGTTGCAAGAACTGCAACAACGCCAAGCTTGCGCATTTTCCGATCGATGGGACGGGCTGCCGACTGCTCATCGATCCTTGCACGGACGAACCGTTGGACTATTTCATGTGGGACCCGCTGACCGGAGCGACAGGTTTAAGTCTGGAACCGTCCCGACATGGTCGCGCGGCTACAACCCGTGATCTGTTCCATCTTGATCAGGAACCATTGAGAGAAGAGAGACGTCGAGCATACAAGGATGTAATCTACCTTCTGGCACACGTGTTTCGTGAAGATCCGGTCACCACGGCTACGCGTGAGCGATTGCGAGATCATCTTCAACGAGAGCGGCCTTGGCTCGGCATGATAAGGCAGTTATTCGTCCGTTCAGACGGATCTCTTCGATTACTCGTGGATCAGGCTAGGGAAAAGCTCCCAGAGATGGAGGATTGGATCGCTCCTTGGATTTGATACAGCCACAGCTCTCATCCAACCAGGTGATTCTCCGCAATTCTCGGGTGTCACAAACGAAGGGGTGATCCGACACATGAACCCTCTGCTAATCGCCCGCAACCTCCGCACGGAATACCTCAAGCTCCTGAAGACAGCTTTCGCCCCTCGGCAGCAAGAGCTCGCCGAAGCCTTCCGGACCGAGATCGAGAAGGACGGCTTCCTGACCCGCGAGCCGTTCATCGCACTCGCGCAACCGTTCGACAACGGCTCCCCGCTCGATGTGCTCTCACCCGAGACCCGCGCTCGCTTTGGCTCGATCGCCGAACAGCCCTATCGCCATCAGGCCGACGCCTGCCGCCGGATTCTTGAGGGAAAGCCCACGGTCGTCGCCACCGGAACCGGTTCGGGCAAGACCGAAGCGTTCCTGATGCCGATCATCGACCATTGCTTCCGCGCGCACCGCGAAGGCGAGGACTCGATCAAGGCGATTCTGATCTACCCGATGAACGCGCTGGCCAATGACCAGTGCGGTCGAATTCGCAAGCTGCTCGACGGCACGACCGTCTCGTTCGGACGTTACACCGGCGAGACCCGGATCATGGGCTCTCGCCCTGCCGACGCACCCGAAAATGAGCGGGTGATCCGCAACGAGTTCCACGCCAGGCCGCCGGACGTGCTGCTGACGAACTATCTGATGCTCGAATACATGCTGATGCGGAAAGACGGGCGGGAGATCTTCAAGAACCACCAAGTTCGCTACATTGTGCTCGACGAGGTTCACACCTACCACGGCACCCTCGGGACCGACGTCGCCTGCCTGATGCGCCGCCTGAACGATGCTCTTGCGCAAGAGCAATCCGAAGTTCAACCCGGTCTTCATCGGCACATCGGCCACCCTCCAGGCCGGAGAGGACACCGACCCGAAGGCCGGCGTTGCCCAGTTTTTCGCTCGTCTCACGGGCCAAGAGACGCCGCCCGAGGCGATCATCACCGAAGTGACCGAGACGCCACCTTTGCCAGTCGGCTTGACCTTACCCCCGGCCCCGATCATTACCGAGTCGGAGCTGAATTCCTTCAACCAGGACGATCCCAAGCAGGTCGCGGCCCTTGTACGAAAGTTGGTCGGAGCCCCGAACGACTCGACGGAGCCGCCAGCAACCCTCTGGGACCACGCGGCGCTGCCCTACTTGATGATGGAATGGCTCCAGCATCCTCGCTCCGAGGAAGAGGTCTTACAGCGACTCAGCGAGCGGCCGGAACGTCAGGGTGCCGACCCCGAAGCCCTGCGCCGCGAGTTGGAGGCCGCACTCCTGGTCGGACCCTGCTTGCCCGAGGGTGGCCTGGTCAAGATACGACCCCGTGTCCACCGGTTCCTCCGTGGCCTGGCTCGGTTCTGGCGGTGTACGAACTCGTCCTGCGGCAAGCTGCTCGGAGAGGGAATCGGCGAGTGCGACCAGTGCGGCTCGAAAAGCCTTCCGCTGGCCCTTTGCCGAACCTGTGGCTGGGACTTCTTCGTGGCCGTTCAACCGGACGAAGACCAGTCCCTTCAGCCCTGGACCTGGCGGCGGTCGACCAAGGATACGCTCTTCCTCTACGACCCGCCCAAATCCAGGATCGAGGTCGATCCCGAAGTTGACGCCTTTGGGTCTGAGGACGAGGACGACGAACCCGTTACAGCAGAACCGGACGACGATGGGACCGAGACGGAAGACCGGCCGACCCAGTTGGGCCTATTCGACCGCAACCTTGACCCCACGAGCCTCCGGCTCTGGAACGCCGGGGAAAAGGCCCTCCCGGGTACCGAGGATCTGCTCCGACCAGTGCTCTTGCACAAGGGCCGGGGAACCCGTTGCCCGGTCTGCTCCAGCCGGTATGGCAGCGCCGATATCCTGACGCCAGTCAGCCTGGGGAACTCGTCGGCGCTCACCCACGTTGCACGGGTGCTCATGAACGGTCTTCCGCT
The DNA here is from genome assembly GCA_963850935.1 of uncultured Isosphaeraceae bacterium. GTDB lineage: Bacteria > Planctomycetota > Planctomycetia > Isosphaerales > Isosphaeraceae > CAWFRS01. The sequence continues at coordinate 344,845 of CAWKNT010000002.1, read as the reverse complement.
CGACCAGCGGAAGCTGCTGGTCTTCTGCGACAGCCGGCAGGACGCCGCTCACCAGGCCCGGTTCGTCGAGGCGTCCGAGGAGCGGGTTCGTTTGCGCCGGCTGGTCTATGCTCTGCTGGACGCGAGTCGGAGCCACACGACCTGGAGTGGCTTGTTGACGGGCTACACGAGCAGTACGTCCTCCAAGGGCCGGTTCTTGAAGTCGAAAAAGAAGGACCAGATCAAGCGTGAGAAAGACCGGGTCCTGGGGTGAACTACTTGGCCGAGTTCGTCATCTCGCCCCGTGCTCGTGCCGCCCTGGAGAAGATGGGCCTGGTCAAGGTCCGTACGCCGGGCTAGACGAGGCTCTCGGCGGGCGATGACTTCCAGCGGCTCTGCGCCGAGCACCAGCTCCGCCCCGCGGTCGCGGCCCACGCGACGCGGCTGATCCTCGACGAGATGCGGCAGAGGATGGCGGTCAACCACGAGGTCTTCACAGACGCGCCTCTTCCCCAACGACAAGCTCGCCTCCCGGTTCGGAATCCAGGTCAACCGCTACGTCGGCAAGCCGGTCGCGTTCCTCTTGCCGCAACAGAAATCCATCGACTCCCGGTCCTTCAAGTTGTCCGTCGACGTGGAACACCAAGGGCAATCAGACCTCCATCCAGCGGCTCTGGCAGCACCTGAACCGCGTCAACGACACGGTCAACCCCGGCACGGCCGCTTCGCTGGAGGCAATCATGGCATGGCTGGCCGACCAGGGCTACCTTGTCCTGGGAGACGGTCGGCAGCGAGCACGAGGACGGGGAAGGCTATCAGGTCAACCACGATCAGCTCGAATTCGAGATTGGTCGCTCCTTCCGCCGCTGCTCGGTCTGCGACCGGGTCGCCGCGAATGAGCCGGACGAGCACCCCTGCGACCGCCCGACTTGCTCGGGCCGGATGAAACCCTGGAGAGGGCCGATTGTCGAGGAAAACCTCAACGCTCTGATGGCCGTGCAGGACTATGCCCCGCCGCTCTTTGCGGCCGAGCACTCGGCGGCGGTGACCGAGGAGGACCGCGAGAAGGCCGAGGACGGCTTCATGAACCGCAATCCGCCCCGCCCGAACCTGCTGGCCTGCACGCCGACCCTGGAGATGGGCGTCAACATCGGCGACCTGGAAGCGGTCGCCATGCGAAACATCCCGCCGAGCCCGGCCAACTACGCCCAGCGCTCGGGCCGCACGGGACGCGTCAGCCGGATGGGCATCGTCGCCGGATTCAGCCGCAACACGCCACACGACGGCTACTTTTTCGACCACCCCGGGGAGATCATCTCCGGGGCGATCCCGCCGCCACGGTTCAATCTCGATAACCTGGAGGCGATCGCTCGCCATGTCAGAAGCCTGATGCTCGAACATGCTGAGCTGGACATCCCCCACAATCTAGCGAACTACCTGACCGACAAGGGCCAGCCGATAGAGCATGCGATCAAGGAGCTGCTCGACCAAGATCCAGGCAGGGAGCGGAACCTGCCGTGTCAGTCAGCGCGGCGACTCTGGCCAAACCTACCGGACGCCCCGACCGACTTCTTCGAGACGATCGCAGCCGCTTTCCCTGAGCAGGTCAAGGCGACGCTCATCGAGCGGGGCAAGCTGCTGGCCCAGGCCGCCGAAGAGGTCCGGAAGCTCGGCGAGAAGATCAAGCTGACCCCGAAGGAGAATCAGGCACAGTCCGGTTACCGCATGCTCGCCATCCGCCTCCGTGAAGACAACCGCTACGCCTACCTGCCCCGCGTCCTTGCCGAGGCCGGGCTGCTCCCGGGTTACTCGTTTCCATCCGACCCCGGCTCGGTGGCACTGGGCTATCAGCCCGAGCCTGTCTTCGGCGGCCGACTCCAGGCCCAGCGTGAGTTCGCCCCGGGCCAGGTTGTCTACGCGCGGGGCGGTCGGTGGCGGGTGACCGGCGTGGCGCTGCATCGACCAGGCTCGCCCGCTGGCCCCGATCAGTCCATGTTCAAGTTCACTCTCTGCGGGAGCTGCGGGCTGGCCAATCGTCCGAACCTGAACTTCTGTGCTCGCTGCCAGGCGCCGATCGGCGACAACGACGGGGCCGGGCTTGCGACATTCACCGCGTGGGATGCCAGCGCGTTCCAGGCGTGGGAGTCCGAGGTGATCGCCGATAGCGAGGAAGACCGGATGATGGCGGCCTTTGACATTCGCCCGCATCCGCAACTCGACCGGGAGGGAGTCCGCTACAGGATCGGCCCATGGGCGCTCGACTTACGCTCGCAGGAGGAGATCTGGTTCATCAACCACGGCCTGAAAGAGGTTGGTAGCCTGGCCGAGGACCGGGCGTCGAGCCCCGGGTTCGTGCTCTGCCCACAATGCGGCGACTACTTCGACAAGACGGAGCAGAAGAAGCTGGCTAAGGGTGCCAAGCCGAAAGAAGTGACGCTGTCCAGGACTCCCGTGCGACGCTCGGCCCACATGCAAAGCGTTGCAATGGGACGCCCGACCACTTCTCGTTGGGCCACAAACGGAAGGTCGAACACACTTCGACTGGTCGTTCCTGATACCGCCAACTCGGGGACGACGCCGTAGCCTGGTCGTGGTCACTGCTTTATCGCGCTGGTTCAAGGAGCGGTCCGCCTATTTGAAGTCGATGAGGACGACCTGGAGGCTTATGTTCTGACGCGGCTGCTCCGCAATGAGGATGGACCATCGCGAGAGGAGCCGCTCGACATGCTCTTGATCGACCCGGTTCTGGGCGGTTCGGGCCTGCTTCAGACGCCTTGCGGAAAACCTCCCCGCTGTAGCCAGAGCTGCGCTGGAGCACCTTGATGGCCATGATTGCCCGAACTCCTGCTACCGTTGCCTCCGCACATATCGGAACCAACGGCTGCATCGTCTGCTCGACTGGCGACTTGCGGTGCCTTACCTGAGAGCCTTGACGGGCGAGAAGGTGATTCATGAGGGGCCGATCCAGGGCATCCAGCCGAGTACCTGGCAACGAGGGACCCGAATGGGACGCGGCACGGGTGGAGGGCTGCGAATCGCCGCAGGAACTGAACCTGCTGAAAGCCATTCGCGCCGACGGTTCCCTACCCGAACCGACCAAGCAACACGAAGTTTGGGACGGCAACTCGCCTTATGACGCGCGCCGATTTCGCATACCTGGACGGCGACCCGAAGCTGCTGATCTACGTCGATGGTCTCGTCTGGCATTCCGATAGTCGCCAGCGTGTCCACGACAACCGAATCACCAACCGGCTCCAGATGCTCGGATATCGAGTGCTGCGGTTCCTGGGCACAGAAACACATGGGACGCCAGACCAATGTGTCCATCAGATTCGACAGGCGCGGAAGATCTGACGTGAAGCGAACCGAGAGATCGTTTTGATCAGGCTCACCACGAAAGCAATTGTTGGCCCTGCACTTTCTATCTCTTTCGGGACGGGTCAGGACCGATGGTTACAGAATCCAATGCGACAGAGATGGTGACGACGTCTCCGTGTCCCGAGGACGGCGACCCTATCACGAAAGTCATCCATTAGAGCAGTGCTGAGGAAGGGTGATTATCCAGGGGGTCAGACCTATTCCAGGGGGTCAGACCTATTCCAGGGGGTCATCCAGGGGGTCAGACCTATTGTCAAGTTAATCCGGATGATCGTCACTCATCAAACTATTCCTCCATCCATCCAGGGGGTCAGACCTATTGTCAAGTTAATCCGGATGATCGTCACTCATCAAACTATTCCTCCATCCAGGGGGTCAGACCGATCCAGGGGGTCTCCAGGGGGTCTCCAGGGGGTCAGACCGATTTTCAAGTTAATTCGGATGATCGTCACTCATCAAACTTCTCCTCCAGGTTCTTCAACTGCGTGCGAACTTTCGCATCCGTCGCCGATCAGGTGCCAAAGCGGCGCGTCAAGTTGGGCACGCACTCCGCGCGTACAACCCAAAAGCGTTGCCAGCTCCGCATTGGTGGCCGTCGTCCGACGTCGCGCGAGATAAGTTGAGATGATCAGTTCCAAACTTCGGGAATACTGAGACGCTCAACTCCGGCGTGACGTATGAGCCAGATCTGAACGACGGTGTCGTCCTGAACATCGCCCCGCTCTGGGAACTAATCCCCTGGAAGGAAGCCAAGAACTATTGGGAAGAACTGCTCGAAGGCAAGTACGAGCGGTCCTCGATGGGCAAGCTGCTGCGAAGGACGGTGCTGGTAACGTAGGCTTAACTCCCTGCTGGTCCGTAATATACGTGGAAGGCTTGCCTTGTTTTCCGCCGATTCAACACGAACCTCGGAACAGCGTTCTAGTTTTACGAGAGTGGCTTTTCGTAAAATAAGATCGGGCTCTCACCTCCGCAATTATCGGGAGCTGAAATACGGCACCCTTGCACGTCGGGCTTATTTTTGCTCCTGACGGATGTTCGAGGAGCAGAGTGAACGCCAGGGGAATTTCGCCGCAGTCAGAACTGGATCGGGTCACCAGGATGCACGCTGGCAAATGTGACTTTCGTGCCGCCGCCCGTCCACGAGATGCAAACGGCCCTCGACAACTTCGAGAAGTTCTTGCACGACACCAATCTGCCCGTGCTGATTCACTGCGGGCTAGCCCACGCACAAGCCAAACCGAAGAAGCGGCAGCGTCGAAAGACCTCGACAGACGACGCGTGATGAATGATAAACGTCGGATCGCCCAGTCGTGTCGAGCCTGGCTGGTGAATATCGAGGAGCTGAACGATGAGGGTCGATTCATGCCCACGAGTTTCAGGGAGAGTGTTCCACTGATCTGGTCCTACGACGCGGAAGCCGACAGCGTTGACATACCCCAGGGCATCAGGCGGTACGTGGACCTCGACAAATGGAGTGACTCGAATCGCGTGTCGTTCACAGCCCGAGGTCCGCTCGAATAATGGAGGTTGTGTCATGACCAGAACCGTTCACGGCAAGATCCATGGCAAGACCATCGAGCTGGACGAAGACCTTGGTGTGGCCGAGGGCCAGGAGGTCGAGATCCAGGTGACGATCGTCCAACCCGCCCGGAAATGGGGAGAGGGCATTTTGCGGACGGCCGGAGCCCTCGCTGACGACCTCGAGTGGGATACAATCATGGAGCAGATTCACCAAGAACGCAAAGGAGGGAGGCCGTGACGCGGGTATTGCGCGGAATCGTTCACGGGAAGACCATCGAACTGACCGAGGAACTTGGCATGTGGGAAGGACAAGCCGTTGATCTGCTCGTTGCGCCTTCCGGTTCACTCCAATCGCCGCCCGAAGGCAGCGGTCCCGCCGCGCCGGCCAAGAATCTACCGGGGCCACCGCAAGGTTGGAAGCCCGGCCAGCCGAGCAAGACGGCCGGGCTCTTGGCGGATTCGTGGACGGAGGAGGACGACCGCATCCTGGAAGAGATCTACCGGGATCGCAAACGAGAAAAAAGGCGGGAGATCCGAGAGTGAGCTTCCTGCTGGATACCAACATCCTGTCCGCCCACTTGCGCCGCCCAGCCGGGTTGGCCCACCGCTTCTTCCAGTATTCGGGCCGACTGTACACATCGAGCGTCGTACTGGCGGAGCTGCTGGTTTGGGCATACAACCGTCCTGTTCCGACGAAGCTCTTGGCAGGCATTGATCAGATGCTGTCCGAAGAGGTGAGCCTCCTGGAATATGGGCGAGGTTGCGCCGACAAGTTCGGACAGGTCCGGGTTCAGCTTAGGCGGAACGGCGTCGAAGTCCCGTCGGTGGACCTTTTGATCGCCTCGGCGGCGCTCGTCTACGATCTGACACTCGTCACTCACAACACGGCCGATTTCCAAGGTATCCCCGGTCTGCGGCTGGACGACTGGCTGACACCATGAAACGGTGGAACGATGATCGAGCAATGGGTGATCGATCGACTGGGCCCACTCAAGGGCGAGAAGCTCATCATCCTCGCCGATCCCCAGCGAATGATCTGGGCCGGGGCACGGGCCGTCGATGGCTGGGCGAGGGAGAATGGGTTCACCGTGCTCTTTTGCAGCGGGAACCTCGCCCTTCGAGAAATGTACGAGAACCTGCGTGACGACCCGAGCGCCAAGCTCATCCTTGTGGACCGCACCCGAGACAACGCGAAGCCGCCTCTTTTCTACCCGGACCTGGAAGCCCGCTGTAAACCAAAGGCGAGGCTGACGATCACCCTGCGGGACTTCCTTACCGAGAGGACCGGTGACCAACGTTGGCCGCTCGTTGTCAATAGCGACCGTAACATCGGACGATTGATCCTGGAAAACCTGCCCCAGGCCCTCCAGGCGCACGTCCAGCTTCGTGATGTGGACGAACACCGCTTTACGGACAGCGATCTCTACAAAATCGTCCTGGGAGCTACGCTCGGAATCAACCCGTTCCACAAGCTGAGCGCCGGAGAGATCCGCCGCCTTTGCATCGAAAACCACGAGCGGCTGGAACAGGTCAGAGAATTCTTCTCGGGTGATCCGTCCGAAGAGGCAGGCGAGCTGCTGGGCAAGCTCCGGGACCAGATCGCCAAGGCCGACAAGCCGTGGTGCCGGATGCCCGACCACGATCCCCAGGCGGCCGTCCGGGCCTTCACTTCAACTGCGTGCGAACTTTCGCATCCGTCGCCAATCAGGTGCCAAAGCGGCGCGTCAAGTTGGGCACGCGCTTTGCGCCAGATCCCAAGGGGCGTTGCCAGCTACCCATTGGTGGCCGTCGTCCGACTTCGCGCGAGATAAGCCAGTGCCGCTCGCGCCGGTTGCCGGCTGCCGCATTGGCTCAACTCCTCGCGTTCGATCTCGGAAGCCATTTTGCATCCCGGAGGCCCCACCGTGAAAAATCCAGTCAATCGCAGGGAGTTCATAGCCCGCGGTTCGCTCTTGCCAGCCGGCGCGTTGTTGGGCGTCGGGCTCGGGGGAGGCTGCCCGCGCGCCAATGCCGCGACGCCAATCAAGCGGCTTGGCGGCCCCAAGCTCAAGACTAGTTTGAACGCCTACTCATTCAGCAAGGCATTGAACGACCAGCTCACCGGACGGGGAGCAGGAATCTCCCTGTTCGACCTGCTCGAATTCTGCGCCGAGCTGAACTTCGATGCCATTGATCCCACAGGGTATTTCTTCCCCGGGTACCCGAAGGTTCCAGCCGACAAGTATGTCAATGAATTCAAACGAAGGGCGTTCCAGCTCGGGCTCGACCTGAGCGGGACGGGCGTCCGCAACAACTTCGCCTCACCCGACAAAGAGAGGCGGGCCGCCGACGTGCGCCACGTCAAGGAGTGGGTCGAGTGCGCTGCCCGATTGGGGGCGCCGGTGCTTCGCGTATTCGCTGGGCCCCAACCTGAAGGCTACACCTGGGACCAGGTGGCCGCCTGGATGGCCGACGACCTGAACGACTGCGTCGAGCATGCCAAGAAGTTTGGGGTCTTGATCGGAATTCAGAACCACGGCGACACCCTCAAGACGGCCGACGACGTCCTCAAGATCGTCAAGATCGTCGATTCCGAGTGGTTCGGCGTGATTGTCGACACCGGCTACTTCCTGTCGCCGGATCCTTACAAGGACATCGCGCGCGTGATTCCCTATGCCGTCAACTGGCAAATCAAGGAAAGGGTCGACGGCGCAGACGGGCATTCGAAGACCGATCTGAAGCGGCTCGTGCGGATCATCCGCAACGGAGGCTATCGGGGCTATCTCCCGATCGAGACGCTCTCGATCAGAGGGGAGGCCGAAAATTATGATCCGCGTGCCCGGGTGAAGCAATTGCTCGCGGAACTGCGCGAGGCGCTAAAGCAGCCGGAGTAAAGGCCGGCGTCACGTAAGGAGCCGCGAAACCGTGCTACGCCAGTTGGTCGTAGGACACCATTTTGGTACAGTTCTATTGTAATACTCGGGGCAGAGCTGGCGAATTCAGATGGGACGCAGCAAGAGGACAGCACTGATCGATGGTCACCGCAAAACTCGCACTTGAAGACGGTTCGATATTCGCGGGCAAGGCTTTTGGTGCCCGAGGTGAAAGCGACGGTGAAGTCGTTTTCAACACGAGCATGACCGGGTATCAAGAGATTCTTACCGACCCCTCGTACCATGGCCAGATCGTTGCCATGACGTATCCACAGATCGGCAACTACGGTGTGAACGAACACGATGCCGAGAGCCGGCGGCCCTGGGTTCGTGGTTTTGTCATCCGTGAGCTCAGCTGCCGCGTCAGCAATTACCGCGCGGGCAAGTCGCTGGCGGATTATCTCGAGGAAAACGGCGTGATCGGCATCGAGGGGATCGATACCCGCGCCCTCGTTCGACTGACGCGGGAACGGGGAGCGATGAAGGGGATCTTGTCGACAACCGACCTTGATGACGCGAGCTTGATCGCCAAGGCAAAGGCCAGCCCTGGGCTCGTCGGCCGCGACCTGACCAGGGAAGTGATGCCCCGAGAGTCGATCGTCTGGGAAGATGGCCTCTACCGTCTCGACGCGAGCGACATGGCCGCCACGAATAACGGCCAGGTGGACTCGAGTCGCGGCAAGGCTTCCGGCAGTCGCCGTCCGCACGTCGTGGCGCTTGACTTTGGCATGAAGTGGAATATTCTCCGCCACCTGGTCAATTCAGGCTGCAAGGTGACCGTGATGCCCGGTATCGCCCCAGCGGAGGCGATTCTCGAGGCCGAGCCGGATGGCATCTTCATCTCGAACGGGCCGGGCGATCCTCGGCCCCTGGCTGAAGCGACGGCGATGCTTCGGGCCCTAATCAAGGACGGCGCCGATGCGCGAGGCATTCCGATCTTCGGGATCTGCCTGGGCCACCAGCTCCTCGGGCAGGCATTTGGTGCCCAGACTTTCAAACTCAAGTTCGGCCACCGCGGCGCCAACCACCCTGTCCGTCACGAGCAGACGGGCAAGGTCGAGATCACAACCCAAAACCACGGTTTCGCCGTCAATCCGGCGACTTTGCCTGCCGACGTCGAGCCGAGCCACATCAACTTGAATGATCAAACTCTTGAAGGCTTGCGGCACAAACGGCTGCCGGTCTTTGGAGTGCAGTATCATCCCGAGGCCTCGGCCGGCCCGCACGATAGCCAGTATCTCTTCGCCGATTTCCGGCGGATGATGGACTGACTCGCCGCAATTGATGAACCGGGGGGCTTTCCGCTAAACGGCCTTGCGTGATTCCGGGCGGGCGAGGCTGGGGTGATGAAAAGTTGGCCCGGCAGCAACTCGTGATTCCTGCCAATTTGGTGCGCGACTTGTTCGTCCTGAAGCTCAGAGCGATTTCGATTCATTGAAGTGGTGAACGGAGGGAAGGCGCACAATTCAACAGTCGATATGAACGCCCAAACCCGTGGCGGCTGAGACTCCAATTCATGAAGTTAGATAAGGAAACCAGGAAAACAAGAGGGAAGAAAGTTGGCGTTGGAACACGAAGCCTTGACTGAGCGAGTCATTTGAGCGGCAATTGAGGTGCACCGGCGGCTCGGGCCGGGTTCTCTCGAATCAATGGAAGGCCGTGGGTAGGCAGCACGGCTTACTACTGAACTTCGCCAAGACAACGCTCGAACCCAAGCGAGTCATTGCTTCGTCAGGCTGTTCCTGCTCCTGCCTTCCTCATGTCGAATGAGCGGCAGCTTCTGCCTGAGAGCGCAACCGAGTCGAAGAATCGGCCCAAGTCAGAAATGCGAAAATTACACTCGGTTTTCATCAGCCCAGGGCGAGGCTCGGTCCGAGCCGGATTGCGCCGTGGCTCACCGGGAGGCTTGCCCTTCCAGGATCGTCCAGAGGGCTTTAATTGGAGTCGGGCGTATGCCCCGACGAGTAAGTATGGCCGCTACAATCCGACTGGCCAGTCAGAGCGATGCCCAGCAGATTCGCGACATTTATGCTCCGTTTTGCGAGCACACGCCGGTCTCGTTCGAGACGCAAGCGCCGACCGCCGAAGAGATGTGCCAGCGGATCGTCAAGACGTTGAAATCTCATCCGTGGCTCGTGTACGAGAATGACAGTGAATTGCTGGGATATGCCTACGCCAACCCGCATCGCGAGCGTGCGGCATACCGCTGGGCTGTCGATGTCTCGGCGTATGTCCGGGAAAGTTTTCGTCGGACGGGCGTCGGCCGCTCGCTGTACACGTCGCTCTTCGCGATCCTGCAGCTGCAAGGTTTTTACAGGGCACTCGCAGGTATCACTTTGCCCAATCCCGGCAGCGTTGGCTTGCACCAGGCGATGGGTTTTCAACCGTTGGGTACCTATCAGAACATCGGTTACAAATGCGGACAATGGCACGACGTGCAGTGGTTTCAGCTTGCGCTTCGCGACGGCACCGGCGTGCCCGACGATCCGCTCGATTTCAAGGTCGTCCGTGAATTGCCGGAGTGGAGCGAACGATTGGCGACCGGGCTTGCCGTAATGGCTGTCCCGCAGTTTCCACGCCACGAGCGAAATGTCCCATCCGCTAAGCGATGAGACATGAAATGTCGGCGCGAGCGGGATGCGCCAGCGGATTCTGGCATTCACTCGCGAAAATTGTAGCCGGGGTCTGTGACCCCGGCCCATCAAGCACCCGCCGGCCGCGCAGAGGCCAGCTACAAAGACCCCGGTCGCCAGAATCCGTTGGGCACTCGTCGGGCGCGAATGTGAGTGGCTGCCAGTGTGGTTGACGGTTCGGCTGGCGAGCGGTACCTTTAAACTTTACCGCACCAAGTGACCTGCGCGGTCGACTTGAGAAAATGGAGAGGATTTGCCGTGGGTTCGACGTGCGTGGTGGGGCTGCAGTGGGGTGACGAGGCGAAAGGCAAGATCGTCGATTTGCTATGCGACCAGCACGATGTGGTCGTGCGGTATCAAGGGGGTGCCAACGCTGGGCACACCGTCGTTGTCGATGGGGTAACTTACAAGCTTTCCCTGGTGCCGACTGGAATCCTCCGGCCCGGTGTGGACGCGGTGATTGGCAATGGCGTCGTAATTCACCCCCCTGCACTACTGCGCGAGATCGAAACCCTGGCCGCGCAGGGAATTGACGTGAGCCAACGGCTTCATGTCAGCGACCGCGCCCATGTGATACTGCCCTATCACATCGAGGAGGAACGTCTGACGGAAGAGTCGGCCTCCGAGGCTGACCACCTGGGGACGACGCGGCGGGGGATTGGGCCTTGCTATCGGGACAAGGTCGGTCGCGTGCACGGAGTGAGAATTGGCGACCTCGATCACCCCCAAGCATTTCGCGATCGGCTGGGGCGCGTCATCGATTTTAAGAATCGACTGCTCGGTGCCATGCTTGCCGACTATAAGCCGCTCGATGCGCCTCGGTGGCTGACGAATACCTGGAGCACGCCCAGCGGCTCAGGCCGTTTGTGCGCGACACAACGAGCTGGCTGCACAAAGCGATTGAAGAGGGCAGACGACTGCTCTTTGAAGGTGCTCAGGGATCCCTCTTGGATATCGATCACGGCAGCTACCCCTATGTGACGAGCTCCAACAGCAGTGCCGCCGGAATTGCCGCGGGCTCGGGCGTGCCCACGCGGCACATCGATCGCTGGATTGGCATCGCCAAGGCTTACACGACGCGTGTGGGTGGCGGTCCGTTTCCCACGGAGCAAAACAACGAAATCGGTGAACGGATCAGGCGCATCGGCAACGAGTACGGAACGGTCACGGGCCGGCCGCGGCGGTGCGGATGGTTTGACGCCGTCGCCGTGCGCTACGCGGCCAGGATCAGCGGCTCAACCGAACTGGCTGTCATGCTCCTGGACGTCTTAAGCGGCCTCGATACGCTGAATGTCGCCGTCGCTTACGATTTCAAAGGGAGACGGACAGATGTCCTGCCCGGCTCGCTTACCGACTTTGAACGGTGCAGTCCGGTCTACGAGACGCTGCCGGGTTGGACCGAAGATCTGACCCAGATCAAAAGATGGTCAGATCTTCCCGCTTGCGCTCGCGATTATGTTGAGTTCCTGGGACGGCAAGTGGGCGTGCCAGTGACCATTGTCTCGGTCGGTCCCGAGCGACGACAGACCATACTCGTGTCCTGACGCTCTCCCCTGTTGGATCATCGCGGGCTGATGTTTGACTTGATCGTTCTTGCGTTCTAGCGTACTTGAGGCTTGTCGATTGAGACCAGACATGGCGATTACCGACGAAGGGCTGGCGCGGATCGAGGCGATCGGGCTGAAACCCGACCAGCTGCCAGGGCATATCGCGATCATCATGGATGGCAACGGGCGGTGGGCGCAGCGTCGGGGGCTGCCGCGAATCGTGGGCCATCGACGGGGGATACAGAGCGTCCGCGCGGTCGTCGAAGAGGGATGCCGGCTCGGCCTAGACCAGTTGACTTTGTACTGTCTGTCTGTCGAAAACTGGAAGCGGCCACCGCGCAAATTGATGTTCTTGATGCGGCTTTTGCGGCACTTCCTCGTCGTTGAGCGTGATGAGCTGAACGAACAGAATGTGCAGCTCAAGATGATTGGCCGCCGCGAAGGCCTGCCCGAGGAAGTGTTGCGGGAATTTGAACGCACGGCCGAGCTCACGGCTTCGAACGACGGCATGATTTTGTGTCTGGCTGTCAACTATGGCGGACGGTCCGAGATCGGCGACGCTGCACGACGGTTGGCCGAAGACGTGCGCGCCGGTAGGGTCGATCCGGACCAGGTCGACGAGGCGACATTCGCCTCCTATCTCTACACGGACGGGATGAGCGATCCCGACCTATTGATCCGCACGGCGGGCGAGATGCGGATCAGCAACTTCTTGCTCTGGCAGATCTCCTATGCAGAGCTCTGGATCACGCCGACACTCTGGCCGGATTTTCGTGGCGACGACTTGCTGCACGCGTGTCGCGCGTTCGCGAGCCGCGAACGCAAGTTTGGCGGCTTACCATCCTCAGCGTCGGCACTGGCGTCGGCGCTGGCTGACAGCCCGCCCATCGGTCCTGGGCGGCCCTAATAGAGTTGATTTCGGCCCGCGCATCGGGGATGTTGGTTCCATCTCGTCGATCGGACTCGCGTTCAACCTCCGGCCGTTCCTTCGAATCTATGCTTTCGACCCGTCTCGTCTTTGGCCTCTCGATGATTGCCGGGCTGTTACTCGCGCTCTACGTCGATGAATGGCTGGCTCCGTGGTATCCGTTTTGGTTTATCCTCGCCAGTGTGGCGTTCGTGGCTGCGTCGCGCGAATTAATCGGCTTGCTCGACGCCTCGAGTGCTCGACCGTCGGCAAATTCGGTGATCGGAGGTGTGTTGGCGTTACTTGTCGCCAACTGGCTGCCGCACGTAGCTGCCCAGCCCGATCCGCGCGTTGAACTTTCGGCGATGACGCACGATCCCGCACGGCCGCTTACCGAGATGGCGTCCCCGTTTCTTTGCTTTACTGTCGTGCTCATGGTCAGTTTCGTGGTGCAGAGCCTCCAGTTTGAGCGACCCGGCCGGACCATGGCCAAGATCGCTGGCACATTACTTGTTGTGGCGTACGTGGGCCTCTTGGGAAGCTTTACGGTTCAACTACGCTGGTTCGAGGGGCGGCTTCAAGGAATCGTCGCCCTGGTGTTTCTGGTGTCGACGGCCAAGGGGGCAGACACGGGCGCCTACGCCATGGGCCGTCTTGCCGGCCGGCACAAGCTTTGGCCTTCTCTGAGTCCCAAGAAAACCATCGAAGGAGCGGTGGGAGGCCTGTTCTTCGGTGTCTTGGCCGCGCTCATCGTTGCCGCGATCGCCCGCTTCATCCTGCGTATTCCAACCCTCGATTGGAGAGTCGCTGCCTTGTACGGGCTGATCATCGGTGCGGTTGCACAGCTCGGCGACCTGATGGAGTCGATGATCAAGCGTGACTGCGAACGCAAAGACGCATCCACCGCGGTCCCCGGCTTCGGCGGAGTGCTCGATGTGATCGATTCGCTCATCTTCGCCGGTCCGGTTGCGTATCTTTTCTGGCTCTGGTTCGGACCTTGATCTGTAGACATCGGTGGTGGTCTGATGAGCTGCCCAAATCTCCAAAATCTCCTAGCCTCTTCGAGATAGGCGAGGTCTGGTCGGACGGAAATCTATGGTCTCACAACTTAAGTCGCATTGCTGCACTGAGTTCAGTCGCGAAACTGGCTCGGCGCTTGCACTGCTCAGTTCGGGTGGCTCGATGTTGCATTTTTTGGTTTTTCGATTCCATAATAGTAGCCGTACAAGCTGCCCTAATTCGTGTGCGAGTTGGTGAGCGCTGACCCCGACCTAAGTCGAGGGCGCGTGCCGCTGCACCTGGGGCGGCGAAAGGGGAGGCATGTCGGAAGTCACAATCAGTCTGGATGGTCACGCCGAGGAACTTGGTGTCTTCGGCAGCCGTGATCAGTATCTCAGGCAGATTCGCGACGCGGTCGGAGTCAAGGTTCTCGCCAGGCATGGTGAGGTCCGGATTGAAGGCGACGCCGATCGCATCGAGCAAGCGCGGCGGATCTTCGAGGGGTTGCGGTCGATTTACCGTGCTCGCAAGTCGATATCGTCCAATGACGTCAGCGAGTTGATCGATGTCACGCTCAACTCTTCCGAGCCCGATCAGCCGGACGTGCACGAGATTCGCGAAGGCAATCGCGTCGTCCGCCCTCGTTCCCCGGGGCAGGCTCGGTACATGAAGGCACTGTTCGAGAACGAGCTGGTGTTTTGCATCGGACCGGCTGGCACGGGGAAGACTTATCTCGCGGTTGCGATGGCGGTTTCGCTCTTGCGCAAGGGCCGCATCAAAAAGATCGTACTGGTGCGGCCGGCGGTCGAGGCGGGCGAGCATCTCGGATTCTTGCCAGGCGATCTCGAGGCCAAGATTAATCCATATTTGCGCCCGCTCTTGGACGCGCTCCACGACCTGATGGATTACGACCAGATCCGGCGGTACATGGACAACGACCTGATCGAGATTGCCCCCCTGGCCTACATGCGCGGGCGTACATTGAACGACGCCGTGATCATTCTCGACGAGGGCCAGAATGCGACCGTACCGCAGATGAAGATGTTCTTGACTCGCATGGGGCAAAACGCTCGGATCGTGGTCACAGGCGACATCACGCAGGTCGACTTGCCCGTCGGCACCAAATGTGGGCTGGCCGACGCGGTCGATCGACTCAAGCAGATTCCGGGGTTGGCGACAACCCTGCTCGACCGTTCCGATATCGTGCGTCATCCCTTGGTGCAGGCGATCGTGGACGCTTATGAGGCCGGCGAGGCGCCTGCAGAACGCGAAAGTCGGCCTCAGGTCGTCTCGATTGAGCCGATGGTTCCTCTTCCCGCCAGTAATACCGCCCAGGAGTGAGGGCGTTGCGTTGCCGTCCTTTTCCATGGTCTTCGATTCATGATCACCGTGAGACCAAACCGAGCGAATAGGACGGACCGCGAAGCCGGGGCCGCGTGGCCCAGGCGCACTTCCGCGTGCGACGAGGGCCAGCCTCGACCACGCCGTTTTGAGAACAATCAATGAACAACGGCCGTCGGCGTCTGAAACTCCCGCGGGCAAGCCTGCGCCCCGCCGATTCGGGTTTGATCAACGAGGGTCGAGTCGCCAAGCAGCGTACCCGCGCAACCCTGCTCGGGCTCGTGGTCGTTTCGCTGCTCTTGTGCACCGTCATCGTTCATGGCTCGGGTCCTCCATTCACCTACCGGATTGGCCAGCGCACCGATCGCGAGCTGCGGGTAAACGTCAAGGAATTCCGGATCCGGAACCAAACCAAGACGAGCAACGAACGGCAGGCCGCAGCTGATCAGGTCCCTCCGTTCTTGATCAACGATCCCGCTGCGATCAAGGACCTCTCCGAGCGGCTCGACGATCTGACGACTGCGGTGGCGAAGTCGGCGCGATTCGAAGAACTGAACGAAAGCGTGCGAGCCGTCTGGAAACTCAATCCCGAAAGTTATCTCGACCTCAAGGCGGCCACCGACACCCCCGAGCGCCGCGACAATCTGCACGTTCAGATCACCGCCGCTTTTGCACCTTTGCTCCGTGATGGTGTGCTGGGGCCGGGAACTTTGCCTCCTAACGAAGAATCGAGCCGGCTCCTCTCGGTGCGCACGGCGGTCCAACCAAGGTCCGTTGCTCGATTGGTGCCACGCGACCGGGTGGTTCCCGAACGGATCGTAAAGCCCGAGGGTCCGGTCTATCAAGAGTTCTGCGCGGCGTTCACTTCGCCAAGGATCGGCCAGATTCTTTTCGGGCTGATCGCCAATCAGCTTGATAATTCACCGACTTTATCGTTCGAGGCGGAGGCGACTGCTCAGCTTCGAGAAGAGGCACGCAACAGCGTCCCCGACCACTACGACCCATACACGCGCGGCGAGGTATTGGTCGAGGAAGGCCAGTCGATCGGCGAAGAGCAGCTCATTCTGCTGCGGCTTGAGCACGAAACTGCTGTTGCTGAGCTCCGTTTTGGCGACCGGGCTCGACGCGCCGCCGGAATCTTCGCGCTCGTGACAGCGCTCTTTTTCCTGGCGGGCTCGTACGTGTGCAAGCACGAACGCCAGTTTGTCCGCGACCCCGCGCGCGTCGCCATGGTCTGTGGCCTGGTCGTCTTGGCACTCGCGCTCGTCCGCATCTTAGCCGCGCAAACCTGGAACGCCGAAGTGGTCCCGGTCGCCATTGCGGGGATGATCGTGGCGATCGCCTATAATCAGAGCTTCGCAATCCTGATAACCTTCGGCCTGTCTGTCTTGACCTCGATCGCGCTCGGGACCGAGATTCCCCATTTTCTGGTACTGATGGGGGGAACGGTGGCCGGCGTGCTGACCTTGAACGACGTGCGCACGCGGACCAAGCTGATCAAGGTTGGTGCGACGGCAGCCTTCACTTACTTTCTGATGACCTGGGCGACCGGACTGTGGCAAGACGATCCCGTCGACCTTGTACGTAGCGACAGTTTCTGGCGCCGGCTGGGGACTGATGGCGGGCTTCTTTCTGGGCGGAAGTCTTCCTTTCATCGAAAATGCCCTGGGAATCGTCACGGGCATCAGCCTCTTGGAACTTGGCGATAATACCCACCCCCTTCTCCAGGAGCTGGTTCGCCGCGCTCCCGGCACGCACAACCACTCGATCACAGTCGGCGCCATCGCCGAGTCAGCGGCCGAACGCGTCGGGGCCAATGCCCTTTTGGTCCGCATCGGAGCTTATTTTCACGACATCGGCAAGATGCTCAAACCGCACTACTTTGTCGAGAACCAGGTTGGCCCGACTAGCCGGCACGCCAAGCTGGCCCCCGCGATGAGCACGCTCATCATCATCGGCCACGTCAAAGACGGTGTTGACCTGGGCCGCCAGCACAATTTGCCCGAGCCCATCATCGATCTGATCGAACAGCACCACGGGACGACGCTCGTGGAGTATTTCTTTCACGAGGCCAATCGGCGCAACGGCGCCAATCCCGATGCTTCGCCGGTTTCGGAAAGCGCCTATCGCTACCCGGGCCCGAAGCCGCAGACCAAAGAGGCTGCCATACTGATGGTTGCCGATGCCGTCGAAAGCGCCAGCCGCGCGCTTTCCGACCCGACACCTGCCCGGCTAGAGGGGCTTGCCAGCGACTTGATCGATAAACGTCTACGTGACGGCCAGTTCGACGAGTGCGGGCTTACCCTCCGCGAAATCGCCGAAATTCGTGAGAGCCTGATCAAGTCGTTGATCGGGATCTACCACGGACGCGTGAAATACCCTGAGCACAGGACGGCATGAGAGATGCAACGGATCTGAATGGGCCGGTCACACGAGCCTCGCTCGCTTGAACTTGCATTTGCGAGAACTCCCAAGCGGGCGCTCGTATACGGAATATCACAGATGGGCCCAGAGATCGAAGTCGAAATCAGCAATACGCAAGGGCAATTGCGCGTTGACGCCGCCCGTCTCGAAACGCTTGTACGCATCGTGCTGGCTGCCGAGGCTCGCTCGCGTGCATCGATCTCGATTGCGCTCGTCGATAACGCGGCCATCCACGCGCTCAATCGGACACATCTGGGCCACGACTGGCCGACGGACGTCATCAGTTTCCCCTTCAGTGCGGCCGAAGACCCGGTTTTGACGGGCGAGGTGGTGGTTTCCGCCGAGATGGCGCGCACAGTGCGCAAGAGATCGGTGCCGACCCCGGCGATGAGCTTGCCCTCTACGTCGTTCATGGGCTCTTGCATCTCTGCGGCTATGACGATCTTGAGACCGTCGACGCAGTGCGGATGCGCGAGCGTGAGATTGAGCTGTTGGCTCGGGCAGGGCTGATCAACCCCTATTCCCGGGAGGTCGAGGCCGTGCCCGCAACGAGTGACCACCAGGGTGTGGCACCTCATCCGCTCACCCATAAGCTGGAGGGCCAGCCATGGACGGCATGACCATGACCTGGATTCTTGCGATTGGCCTGCCGGTCTTGGCGTTGCATCTCGCGTCGATCGCCCTCACGAAGGCGCTTCAGACGTACTCGCGTAGCCTGTTCGAAGAACGCTGCGCCGACCATGATCGCCCCGAACGTGCCCACGAAGTCGAACAGTGGGACCATAAAACAGAGCGAGCCGCCGAATCATTGGCCGTTCTGACCGGCTTACTGCTGGCTGCGCTCATGGGAGCCGGAGTGGGACTGGCGTCTGTCCCTCCCCGCGGCGTGGTTGTCATCGTGCCGGTTCTTGTGATCGGACTATTGGGCTACGTGATTGCCGGCGTGATTGGCAAGGTGTTTGCTGAGGCCATCATTGATTTGCTCTGGCCGCTGGCAGGTTGGCTCCGGGCCGCGGCCCTGCCCCTGACATTCGGTCTGCGGCATGTAGAGCGCCTAATGGAATCGCTCTCGGGCCGGTCACAGTCGCAGCAGCGGCCAGCCCACTTGCAGCTCGAGATTCCTGCTGAGGAGAATGCGCCCGACGAAGACGCGGAACCCGAACTGCCGGAGTCCGCACACGTTCTTCTTCGGCAGGCGGTCGTTTTGACGCGCACAGATGTCGGTGAGCTGATGACGCCACGGTCGTCGATTATTTCGCTGCCGTCGACCGTTTCCGCCATGGAGGCCGCCATGACCTTCGGCGCACGGGTCTGTCGAGGATTCCGGTCTTTGAGGAAAGCCGCGACGATATCGTCGGTGTGCTGTACGCCAAGGACTTGTTCGCGCGGATGACGGAAGCTCGGACGGCTGGCGCGATCTCCCCGCGCGACTTGGTGCGGCCGGCGCTCTTCGTCCCCGAGAGCAAAAACGCCTACGATCTCCTCGAAGAATTGCGAAATCAGCGGACACACTTTGTCGTTGTTCTTGATGAGTACGGGAGCCTGGCGGGCGTAGTCACGCTGGAAGACTTGCTCGAGGAACTCGTCGGTCCCATCGACGACGAGCACGACATCCCGTCCGCGGCCGACCCCGTCCGTGAGCTCGGCGGTTCTCGATTTGATGTCGACGCCACGGCGACGCTAGACGAGGTAAACGAGCGTTTAAGCATTCAGCTACCGACGGACGGCGAATTTCAGACGATCGGCGGTCTGGTGTTTCAGGAACTGGGACGCTTGCCCATGAAGGGCGATCGGGTCATTGCCCATGGCGTCGCTTTTACGGTCGCTGATGTGTCGGACCATACGATCCGACGGATCGTGATCGACCTGGCGCCAGAGATCAGTACGGTCGAGACTGCCCAGTCCGCGCCAGGAGAGTAGGAACGGGTGGGCCTGTCGGCCGACGGGCTGCGCGGAATGGCGTAATTGATCGACGGCGAAGGGTGCGCGCAAAGTGCCCGCCAAACGAAGCTTAGCCCTGGTCTTGCGCACAGTCGAGGTTTTCGAGACCAGCCTGGTGGCGACGCTGTTCACCCGCGAGCTGGGAAAGGTCGCCGTACTGGCCAAGGGTGCACGTCGGCTCAAGTCGCCGTCGCAGGGTGGACTTGACCTGCTGGGCGTTTCCGATATCGTGCTGTTTCCCAAGGCGTCCGAAGCGCTCGACTTGTTGGCCGAGGCCGTGCCGGTCGAACGCTTCGCATCTCTTCGCCGCGATCTTGCGGCCCTGTATGCCGGCTATTACGTCGCCGAACTGTTGATCGATCTGACGGACCTCCACGACCCGCACCCTCGGTTGTTCGACGCGGCGAGAGATCACTTTGCGGCATTTGGGCGACGCTGACTTGCGGACACGGAGGATCATGCGGTTCGAGCTGGCCTGCCTGCGCGAGCTGGGGTTGATGCCGGTGCTCGATCGTTGCGCCCAGTGCGGCGCCGCGGTCGAGTCGCCAGTCGGCGGTCGTATCGTTCGGGCTTGGCGTGCGGCGGGGTCGTGTGTTCGGCGCTGTCGGCCCGGCATGACGCACGTCGCTCGACCTATCGGGCAAGGACCTTGAGGCGATTCGCGTTCTGGCCAGCCCGGGCAACGCCTGGCGGCGAGCTCGACGCCCGAAATGGGCGTCTGGCGCAGGCTCGAGAGACGGTCGGGGCGGTCATCAGTCATGTCTTGGGGCATCGTCCTCGGCTTCGGCCACTTACTGGGAGTGTGACCCGATGGTTCGGGTTGATCGAAACGTCGGTGGCATACCTGCAAGAGTCAGCCCTGAACCGACCGCGTTCGCGTCGTCGTCGTCGGGATTGCGCTTGACCCGCTCGGCGCCGGCCACCTTGGTCGGCTGGCACGGCTAGTGGTGCTGCTCATGCCCGTCCTGGTCACTGGCTGTCAGAGTTTCAGCAACCCATCTCACAGTGGCGGGCGGCCTACGACGGCGGTCTGATCAGGGCCGATCTCCAAAGACGAGATGGCCGACGCCAGCGCGTCGGTGGATACGCAAAACCTGTTCGAGCGCTGGATCACGCCTCGGCGCAGCCCGATGGGCAAGACGGATGGCTCGGCATTCATCGACCCTGATCCTGGGCTCCGACGGCTGGCGGCCGATCGCCAAGGCGCCCAAGGATCCCAAGGCCGACGCCGAATTGGAGGCGGCCAAGAAGCTCTTTCGAGCAAGGCAAGTTCGCGGAGGCCGAAAAAGCATTCGCCAAGATCGCCAAGGACCGCAAGGGCACCCCCTGGGGCGAGACCGCCCAGTATTACCTGGCCGAGACGCAATATCAGCGCGGCAAATACGTCGACGCTCACGACAGTTTCGAGAAGCTGCACGCCGACTATCCCGCCACCGACTACCTCGACAAGCTGGTCAGCCGCGAATACGCCATCGCCCAGCTCTGGATGCTTCAAGACGACCCCAAGGCACCCAAGGACAAAGTTGCTCCCATGGTACGGTCGATTCGACGGCGGTTTGCCGATCATCGACACTCCAGGGTACGCCCTCAAGGCGCTCGAGCACGTCCGGCACAACGATCCGACCGGGACCCTTGGCCGACGACGCCGCACTCCAGATCGCGGAATACTACATGAAGCACCACGACTACGAATCCGCCGCGATCTACTACGACCAGTTCATCGACCGAGTACCCCAAGAGTCCGTTCCTTCAGAAAGTGCAGCACGCGGCGATCGACGCGCGGCTCAAGGCATACCTCGGGCCCGAATACGATGCGTCCGGCCTGGAGAAAGCACGCGATCTGGTCAAGAAGACCATGGAGACGTTTCCCGAACAGCAGGCGAGCTACGAGGGGCTCTATCACACGCTCGACGTGATCAACAACGCGGAAGCCGAGAAAGCCTTCCTGACCGGCAGCTATTACAAGCGCGTCAGCAAGGTCGCATCCGCCGAGTTTTATTTCGGCAAGATCCCCCAGCGCTGGCCCGGCAGCCCCTGGGCCGTCAAGGCCAAGGTCGAGCTGGCTCAACTTGCCAAGATGCCCCGAACTCCGTCCAAGCCCAGCAAGATCATGATCCCGCCAGGCTCGACGGATCCGTTCGGAACGGCGGCATGGGCGGGATGGGTGGCATGGGCATGGGCGGCATGGGAATGGGCGGCATGGGCATGGGCGGCATGGGTGGCATGGGTGGCATGGGTGGAATGATGTAAGAGTTCGGCGGCCGCGAGTGTTCGTAATGTGCATTGGCAGGTGGTCAGTAAGTGCAAGTGAGTTTGCGTTACTGTCCGTGCGGACCACCGTTCGTCCCGGGAGTCTTGGTCTCATGAAGCACACTCTGTTCCGATGCACGCGAGGACGCCGGGGTGCAGGCACGAGCCCGACCGTGGCGATCGGGCGGCGCGGCTTTGTGCTTACGATCGGATCGCTGTTTGCCGGGGCCGGCGGGTGTGGCTCGTTCGGGCGGCCACCGTCAGCCAGATCATCCGACGGAGGCTTTTTTGGCTGGCATATTTACGCGCCTTTCGACACGTCTGAGGTCAAGACCGTCGCGCGTCTT
This sequence comes from uncultured Isosphaeraceae bacterium, assembly GCA_963850935.1. Lineage (GTDB taxonomy): Bacteria > Planctomycetota > Planctomycetia > Isosphaerales > Isosphaeraceae > CAWFRS01. The sequence continues at coordinate 322,663 of CAWKNT010000002.1, read as the reverse complement.
CTTCAAGACGAATTCATTCCGTCGTGACGTGGAAAAGCAACTGACGGAGGCCGTGATCAAAGAGATCAGCATGAGAACGCCCTACAAGGTCGTCGGCAACCACGAGAAAGCCGACTCGCTGCTCACGGGCACGATCACCTACGCCGACAAGAACCTGGTCGTCGAGGCCCCGACGAACTTCGCCCGCGAGCTGAATATGACGATCAACGTCAGTGTGAAATGGACCCATAACCCGCCGACGGAAATCGAGGATAAGCGCGACCGCCCACGATCGTCACCGAAACGATCAATTTCGTGCCGGAAGTTGGCGAGACGACCTTGAGCGCGACCAACCACGTCGTCCAAAGCCTGGCCAAGCAGATTGTCGATATGATGGAGACAGCCCTGGTTTAACGATAACGATTGATTGAGTCAGGTGCCTTGACGACCCATGTTCTGAGAGCACAGAGCAGCCCGTGAGCAATGGCGACTGTGCGGGCCGGCGCCGGCTCGGAACGAAATCGTGAACAGCAACATCGCGAGTAAAGTGGGAAGCACGCGGGCGGGAGATCTTGGCCGCGCATCGATCCGGTTCCCAAGGTCATGGGGATCGTCAACCTCACGCCCGACAGCTTTTCCGACGGCGGCCTGAACTTAAACCACGAGGCGGCCGTGTCTCATGCCCGCCGGCTTGCGGCCGAAGGGGCCGACCTGCTCGACCTGGGGGGCGAATCGAGCCGCCCAGGGGCCGAACCGGTTGCGCTCGAAGAAGAGCTGCGCCGGGTGATCCCGGTCGTCGAGGCTCTTGCCGGCGAACTGTCCGATCCCGCTCTCGATCGATACGACCAAAGCCGAGGTCGCCCGCCAGGCGCTCCAAGCCGGCGCCGTCGATCATCAACGACATCACCGCCTTGGAGGTCGACCCGGCCATGGCGCGCGTCGCCGCCGATGCAGGGGCCGGCGTCGTGCTCATGCACATGCAAGGCACCCCCGCGACCATGCAGATGAACCCGCATTACGATGACGTCGTGACCGAAGTCTACGATTTTCTGGCGCGGCGAGTCGAGTGGGCCGATGGCCCACGGCATTCCCCGCGAACGAATCGCCGATCGATCCGGGGATCGGCTTCGGCAAGACCCACCAACATAACCTCGAGATCTTGCGGAGCCTGCGCCGATTTGAGAGCTCTGGGATGTGTTATTCTTATTGGCACGTCGCGCAAGGGTTTTCTGGGCAAGATCACGGGCCGATCCGTTGGTCGAGCGAGCGTCGGCGTCGGCCGCCTCGTCACTCGCGGCGTGTTTGCAACGGAGCGCGGGTCGTGCGGGTGCATGATGTCGCCCCGATGGTCGACACCATCAAGGTCTGGACCGCTCTGCGGGGTTGGGGGGATTCGCAATGAGCACGGTCGTTGAAATTGACGAGTGCGACGAACCGAGCAGCGTGGTCACTCTGAGCCTTTGCCGCACGTTGGCTCAAGAAGCCAAGCTGGCCTCGCGGCACCTGGCCGTGGCGCGCGGGGCGGCCAAAAATGCCTGGCTGAAAGGTTCGGCCGCCGCCTTGCTGGACCGCCGCGAAGAGATCCTCGCGGCCAATGCCCGCGACGTCGCAGGCCGCGCCGGGCACAGGGTCTGAATGCCGCGGCGATCGACCGGCTGACGCTGAATCCGCAGGCGGATCGACGAGATGGCACAGACGCTGCGGGATGTGGCTGCAGCTCCCCGACCCGATCGGCGAGACGGTCGCCTCGAGCCGCCGGCCCAACGGGCTCGAAGTCAAGCAGGTGCGCGTGCCGCTGGGCGTCATTTTCATGATTTATGAGAGCCGTCCCAACGTGACGGTCGACGCGGCCGCCTTTGCGTCAAGAGCGGCAACTCGGTGATCTTGCGCGGCGGCAAAGAGGCGATCCACACCAATCGGGCACTCCACCGCATCCTGGCCGACGAGCTGATCAAGTGCGGCCTGCCCGAGCAGGCGGTCCAGCTCATCGCGACGATCGACCGCGCCGCCGTCGGCGAGCTGTTGCGGCTCCCCGAATTCATCGATCTGGCGATCCCGCGGGGTGGCGAGAGCCTGATCCGCCGCGTGGCCGCCGAGGCGAAAATGCCGGTCTTGAAGCACTATCAGGGCAACTGCCACGTCTACGTCGATGCCCATTGCGATCTCGACATGGCGATCAAGATCATCCTCAACTCCAAAGTTCAGCGCCCCGGCGTTTGCAATGCGGCCGAGACGCTGCTGGTCCATCACGCGATCGCCCACGTCTTTCTCCCCAAGGCGGCCGAGGCCCTGATCCGCGAGGGGGTCGAGCTGCGCGGCGACCCGATCGCGCGCAAGATCGTGCCCGGCCATGAACGCCGCCGAGCCCAGCCGACTGGGACACCGAGTTTCTCGACAAGATCCTGGCGGTCGCCGTCGTCGAGTCGATCGACGAGGCGATCGACCATATCACCTAGCACGGCTCTGGGCACACCGAAGCGATCGTGACCAGCGATCTTGCGGCCTCGCAGCGGTTCGTCAACGAGGTCGACAGCTCGGCCGTGATGGTCAATGCCAGCACCCGGTTCAACGACGGCGGCCAGCTTGGTCTGGGAGCCGAGATCGGCATCAGCACCGACAAGATCCACGCCCGCGGACCCTGCGGCCTCCGCGAGCTGACCAGCACCAAGTGGATCGTCGTCGGCGAGGGGCAGGTCCGCGGGTGAAGATGCAAAAGTGAATCACTCGCCATGGTAACTCCGTGACCACGGTCGTTAGACCGTGGTTCGGACGGGGAACCCCCAGCCTCGCACGTAAGTGCGATCGATTCGGCGGTCGGGCTGACGCCCGAGCTTGGTCGGCATTCGCCCCGTCCGAACCACGCACGTGCGTGGTCATCAGTTCGCTGTCACTTAGCCGCTTACCAGGCCAACCCGATTATTGTACGGGCATGGCCTTTAGCGCCTTCGCCTTTCGCACCAGCTCGACGGATTCTGCGTGATAGCCCGACGGATCGCCGGCGACGGTCGGCTGCGCCATCTCGATGACGCCGTCGTAGGTCAGGCTCCCTTTGTACGGCGAATCGCGGAGCAGCATTCCAAACCCAGCGACGGCCGCGGCAAACTTCAGGTCGTCGGAGGCGTGGCCAAAGTCGGCATTAAGATCGATCACACTGCGTTCGACCAAGCGGCTCGTATCTTCACTTGGCTTCTTGTAACGCAGTTGCACGACTAGCAACGGCTCGGCAGATTGTGCGTCTCGCTTGGTCGCGACATTCACGGATTTTCCAAATCGAGCGACCATGAGCTGATGTTGCGGCGGCATCATCTCATAGAGTGCCGTCACGTGGTGGCCGGCACCGATCTCGCCGGCGTCCTTGGAGTCGTCATTGAAATCCTTGTGGGCCAGCCGCCGGTTCTCGTAGCCGATCAGGCGGAACTGTGCCACCAGCGCCGGGTTGAATTCGACCTGAATCTTCACGTCCTTGGCGACGGTGATGAGGGTCGAGCCCATCTCCTCGACCAAGGTCCTGTAAGCTTCGCGCGGCGAATCGATGTAGGCGTAATGGCCATTCCCTTTGTCGGCGAGTCTTTTCGAGTGTGGCATCCTTGATGTTCCCCATGCCGAACGCCGAGCACGCTCAGGAAGACGCCGCTCTTCGCCTTCGCCTGGATCAGCTCGACGAGTTCCTTTTCGTCCTGGATGCCGACGTTGAAGTCGCCATCGGTCGCCAGGATGACGCGGTTGGTGCCGTTTTTGATGAAATGCTGGGTGGCCATGTCGTACGCAAGCTGAATGCCGGCCCCGCCGTTGGTCGAGCCGCCGGCCTGCAACTGGTCGATGGCCGACATGACGTCCGAGCCTTGTTGCATGACACGAGGTCGATGGCAGTACCAGGCCCGACGCCGCGGCGTAGACAACCATGGCGACGCGGTCATTCTCGCCGAGTTGTTCGACCAATCTCTGCAAGCCCCACTTGACCAGTGGGAGCTTGTTGGGTTCGTCCATCGAGCCGGAGACGTCGATCAGAAACACGAGATTACTAGGTGGCCGCTTTGACTGGTCGATCGGCCTGGCGGCGATTCCGATCCGGGCCAGCCGGTGCTGGCCGTTCCACGGGCAACCGGCGACCTCGGTGTGGATGGCAAACGGATCGTCGCTGGTGGCTGCTGGGGGGGCGTCGTGATAGGGGAAGTAATTGAGCATCTCTTCGATGCGGACGGCGTCTCTGGGGCGGGTGCTGATTGTGGTTGAGCAAGCGCCTGATGTTGGAATAACTGGCCGTGTCGACGTCGATCGAGAAGGTCGACAGCGGGGACGCAGCGACGACTTCAAACGGATTGTCGATGACCGGCGAATAGACTTCGGCTGCTTTTTGTTGTTCTGGGACGTTCTCGGCGATTGCAGCATTGTCTCTGTCTTTCGGCGCCGGGAGCTCGCCTTGTCGGGACGCGCCTTCGCCGCCCGCAGGGGCCGCTTGCGCATTTTGAGCGACCAGGGCACCCTTCAGCTTTTTTGCAGCCCGGGCGTCTCCTCTGTCTAATGATGCTGTGAGCAGGGCCGATCTTTGCTCTTGATGAGCCTGCTGGGCGTTTGCCATCTGAGACTGGCTGTCATTGGCTTCCAGGCTGAACGAGTCAGGAGCACGGAATCTGCGCAGGATATTCCTGGTTTGATTCTGGGCGATGGTCATCTGACTCGGCGACCGAGCCAAAGCCTCCGTTTCGGCGAGTTGCCCCGCTTGGGCCTCTTCGAGACGCTGGCCGGGTTCTTGCGCTCTTGGCTGCGTTCCCTCCCGCCAATTTTGCCTGGAGGGCCTTTTCGAGACGCTGGCCAGGTTCTTGCGCCCGATAACCCAATTCTGTTAAGGTCCTCGCCGCCAGGGGCGTCGCCCGCGAATTCAGTGCGACCTTGTAGCTTGCAAATTCATCGACGCGTCCGGTGGTCGCAGGTTGGCGCTTGCCCGGAGCCATGGGCTTTAAACCGAGGAGCTGCTTAAGCTGTGACGGATCTTCCTCGGATCGTTGCTCGACCACGTGTCTCGTCGTTAATTGGGTCTGTTGAAAACCCGCAATCGGCATGACGGACTTCAACGACACGGTCACGCCCACCAGCAACAACGCCGCCAGGCCGGCGAGCTGGTATGCCCTTCTGCGCCACCACGGAGTTTGGGGAACGATGGACTGCAATAGCGTCTGCTTGATCAGCCGATGATTGACGGTCGCCACCGGGATGTGCGCCGCCTGCTCGTCATGAAGCTGCTCTCTAAGCCACTCTATGGTTGTGCGAATTTCGTCGACCGCCTGACGGCATTCCGGTGACTCATTGACGAGCCGTGCGACGGCCGCGCGTTCGTCGGCATCGAGCTCGCCGAGCACGAAGGCGGTCAGCCGAGGATCGTTGGGATCGTACGTCATCACAGGTTCTCCTCTCGTGCGAGATGGGCCTCCGCCGTCTGACCAACGAACAGGTGAACCCGCAGCGCCTTGATCCCGGCATGGATCAAGTAGCCGACATTGGAGACGGTATGTCCGCTGATGCGGCTGATTTCTTGGTAAGAGAACCCGTTTTGGAACTTGAGCCGGATAACCTCGCGCTGATTTGCGGGCAACGACTCCAAGAGCTCGAGAGCCCGCGCCCCAGCTCGCGTCGCTCGGCGAGATCGAGCGGCCCCGGGTTGGGGCTCAGGCAACGAAGCACCTGTTCGTCGCGTAACTGAGTCATGCGATTCTCCTTCCGCAATACGTCCAGCGCCCGGTTGCGGCACACCGTGAAGAGCCATTCAGCCAGATGGCCATTGATCGATGCCTGATCCGACGAGCACAGTTTCAAAAACGTTTCCTGAACCACGTCGCGTGCCGCATCTGCGTCGCGCAAAGCCGCGCGGCGTACAGCGTTAGTGGCCCCTCGAAAGCAGCCACCGCCTCACGGACCCACAACTCGCGTTCGGGGTTCTGTGTTCCCGACATCACCCTGCTCGAAAGGGGATCGTGCACCGGTTCAAAGTAGACTACGTGCGGCACGCCCGTTTCTTAGGTGTTCATCTTGGATTTTTCTACGAAATCACCACAAAGCGCGTTTGTATCTGGGTGCAACACACGTTGCGACGCAGATCCCGGCCACCTGTTCCGTGTGGAATCACCGCTGCGGTGCCACCGATCATCCGTTTTGGGTATTATGGCGAACCATGGAAACAATTGAGCGTCAATGTCGCGAAGTTAATCGCCGGAATCACCACGGGATTGCACGGCTGCCTGACAAATTGGCTGGCGATTCTTGAATCTAAGTACCTCGCACAAGTCTGAAACGGCGCGTCCGGTAGTCATTCCCTGGGGGCCACGCGAAAGTCTGACCCTAGAGTTTCCGGCGGAATGGCCCGAGGCGGACGTGATCTCCCCCGATTTAGATGGCGTGATCGATCATTACCCGGATGCTCTGCGTGCCGCCTTGGTGAGTCTCGAAGGCCTCGAGTCGTTGGATCAACTCGCGCGGGCTGGGACTAAGGTCGCCCTCATTGTCGATGATCCGTCGCGATGGACTCCGGTTTGCGCCGCCCTGCCGATTGTACTTGAGCGTCTCCACGCTGCCGGTGTGCGACGAGAGAATGTCTCGATTAGCGTGGGTGTGGGCCGCCATCGCGCCGTCGACCCAACCGCAATGCGCGCACACCTCGCCGCCGAAATCGCCGATCGATATCCCTGCCACAGTCCGCCGCTCGACGACGCGGCACATTATGTACATCTCGGCGATACTCCCCAGGGCGTGCCGGTGAAGGTCTTCCGACCGGTCGCGGCCGCGGATCTTCGCATTCTCGTCGGCTCGGTCTTGCCTCACCTTCAGGCTGGATTCGGAGGGGGCTACAAGTTGATTTTCCCAGGCTGCAGCCATCGCTCGACCTTGGTGGCGCTGCACGCGCAAGGCCTGGGAGGGGACGCGGGCCGACTGCTCGGCGGCGCTATCGTAACAAACCCGATGCGGGTCGCGATTCGAGCAGCCGCCGCGCTCTTGCCCGGGCCCTGCCTGTCGGTCAGCCACCTGCTGGGTGACCAGGGAAAAGTCATCCGGGTTGTCGCCGGGCATCCCGACCGCGTGCAGGAAACTCTTTCCGACGACGCCCGGGCCCGCTTTCAGGCACCTATTTCCCCACCGGCTGACATCGTTGTCGCCGGCAATTCTCCCTGGCCCGGAGACCCCATGATGAGCTTTAAAGTGCTACTTCAGCACCGGGCTGCCAGCAAGCTGGGAGGTGTCTTGGCCGGCTTGTTTTGGACAGATCCGGATGAGATCGACCGTTCCCTTCCAATCGCCACCGTCAAGGCGATCGCGGCGACAGGGGCGATCGGCGGCCACGTGATTCATCGCGGCCTCAAGTTCGCGGACCGAATCGCCGCTGCCGTTGGTAGCCCGGCGTCCTTTATGATCCGCTGGGCCAAGGAGCTGGTCGTGGATCGCACGGTTCTGGTCTACTCTCCCCCCTGCGCGAGCGATTCGGCCCCGATCTGGGTCCCGTCCGTCTCTTCGCCGATCAAAGATCCCTCTGGCGCGAGGCGGCCGGTGCAGTCCGTCGCGATCCGGACGTGCCCATGCGGGTTCGCGTCTTTCCTCGCGGCGGACTGACATACGCGCTCTCTGGAGAGAGCACATGATCGCCGCTATTGCGAACACAACGACGCTTGTCATACGATGCCTCTGATTTCGCCACCAACTGACATTTGAAAACCGAGCGTCGTCGCGGCGGCGCGATCGGCAACACCTTTAGCTACCTTGGGGGCATTTCCGATGCCACGAATTGCTCGCGCTGGCCTCTTGCTTGTCGCGCTGTCGATAACCGGTGTGGCGGCGGCGGCCGAGCCGGTGGTCGTTGAGCTCTGGCCAGGAAAAACGCCCGGTGATGTCGGAATCAAGGGAACGGAGACGAGCCGAATTCATCAATCGCCACTCGTGGGCCCGACGAAACTGATCACCAATGTCACCAAACCGGCCCTGACCGTCTGTTTGCCTAGCAGGGACAAGAACACAGGCACTGCGATGGTGATCTGTCCGGGAGGCGGATACTGGGACCTCTACTGGGAGCTTGAAGGAGAGGAAGTGGCCGCCTGGCTCAACTCGGTCGGTATCGCAGGCATCATTCTCAAATATCGCTGCCCGAGGCGTGCCGGGGAGGAAAAAGCGGAGCCTGCGCCCGGCCCACAGCTCGACGCCCAACGGGCCGTCAGCCTGTTACGCAGCCGGGCTGCCGAATGGAGGATCGATCCGCACCGGATCGGCATCGTGGGATTTTCGGCCGGCGGCCATCTGGCGCTGGCGACGGCCACGGGTTTTGAGAAGCGGAAGTATGAGCCGTCGGACGCTATCGATCAGGTAAGCTGCCGCCCTGATTTTGCGGTCGCTTGTTATTCCGGCTATCTCAAGGTCAAGGACAAGGATGAAATCCGGTCGGACCTGCGCATCCCGGCCCATACTCCCCCGATTTTTCTGGCACATGCTTCCGATGACAACACCAGCTATGGCGGGTCACTATCAGAGAACAGCGCACTTATGTACCTGGCACTCAAGCGTGCCGGCATTCCCACCGAGTTGCACATCTATGCCACGGGCGACCATGACTTCGGCGTGCGGCAAAACGAAAAACTGCCGTCGAGCTGGCCCGATCTCTGCCTCAAGTGGCTCCGAAGCCAGGGTCTACTGGTGACGAGCTCCCAAAAGTGATTGGCGTGAAGGAAATCACTTCCGAAGCGTTCGAAAGTGATGGGTGAGGACGACGGCCAGCGGCTATACGTTTCCACATCGCTTGCAACGCGATCGCCGCCGGGCGAGACCCTCGTCGACATGGAAAGACTTACCGCACCCGGGACACGAAAATTCGATCATTCCCCACGCTCACCTTTTGTTCCACTCCCATTTTTCCTCAATTTTGAGTCCGCTCGCGAGCGTTTCGTTGTGGAACAATGTGTCCCCCTTGATCCGAGCGGCAGGTGACTACTCCGAAGTGCCCACCATCGGTTGGGTTGCGTCAATCGTCGTCCTCACATGGATTAGGCGCCCGCATCCACGGCTCTAAAGCGGAGCCACGCCACGCGTGCCAACCCGGCGGGAGATCTGCCAACTCGCGTACGGAACCGTCTCTGTCGACGATTAGCTGAAATGAGACGACCGCAGCATCTTCAATTTCTGCGTCCGCCAGGCCGAGAAACTGCCATCCGTGATCGTCGAGATCGTGTGAGACATGAAGCACAGGCTCAGAGCCGTCGAGGATTTGGCGCAGTGTGATGACGGCACAATTTCGAGGTTGGTCGAATGGCCAGTCATCCCATTTTTCTTTCTGATCTCGTTCGATGGCGGCGCCCGATATGACCGTGGAAAGCACTTCGCGATCGTCTGATTGTGAGCCAGCGCTTTGCGTCCCTTCGACGTCGGGATTCAAACAAAAGTGCACAATTCCCCAGGCCCTTTCCTCAGTGATTCCGTTCCGCTGATCGATGGTCAAGGGGTGGTCGGTTGGCTCCAACTCGATGAAGGGGCGCATGTTGCCCGCACGAAAATGCGCCATGGTCTTCAAATGTGTGGAATCTTCCTGATAGTACGAAATTCGGGTGCATAACCAGCCGAAAAACGGCCCGATCTCGGCCGAGTCAGGCGTTTTCAAGTACGCGAAGAAGTTCTCTTTCTTCTGAGATACCCATACGCCGAAACCGAATGGATCGGCATGCTCGTGAACAGGAATTTCGATGACACCTCGGATAAAGAATTCCTTGCCATCGATGATGCAGGTGTCTGAGGTCAACTCGATTCGTCGGTCGCGTTCGTCCTCCGGGACAGCCCACCAGGGATCTGGCCGGTCTGAGCCCAAGTGCGGGATCTCGTCGTGGAGCTCACCACATATCGAGCAGCGAAAACACAAAATGACCTCCGTCAACGTCGAGCCAAATATGGTCGCCCGGGCGGGCTTGCAGCGTATTGATTGTATTCCAGATCAGTCAGAGGGGCCAACTGCAGCAGCGCCGACGTTGCCACCGCCCGTGCTCGACCTGCGTTTCGACGTCGAGACGAGTTATACTTGTTGCCCGTTCGTTGCGGCCGTTTCGACCACAGTGACGTTACTCGCTTCACGCCACCATTGCCTCGCCGTGTTTTTGTCCCACGCCGCCGCGCAGGCACAGCGGCCCAAAGCGATTTCGAGAGCTTCCGCATCAGGAAATCGATCCCGCGGCTCTTTGGCGAGGCAACGCAAGACGACATCATCGAGGTCGCGCGGCAGCCCATCGCGAAGTTCTGAGGGGGGCACTACAGGATCGCGGGCATGGGCAATAATCGCTTCGATCGCTGTTCCTTTGTCGAATGGGGGACGTCCGGTCAAAAGATGATAGGCAACTGCTCCCACCGAGTAGATATCGCTGCGCGCATCGAGCGACCGTGAGCCCATCGCCTGCTCGGGCGACATGTAGAGCGGCGTACCCAAGATCTTCCCTTCTTCGCTGGTATGCGGCGAGGCGGGCGTTGCCACGGGCCGAACCAGACCAAAGTCGAGGAGCTTCGCCACGTCGTCCATCGCGCCTCGCGTGGCGGCGAAGATGTTCGAGGGCTTGATATCGCGATGAATCAGCCCGGCTTCGTGTGCCTCTTGGAGCGCCAGGGCCACCTGACGCAGGAGGTAGACCACGCGTCCCGGCGGGAGCGGCCCGTGCCGTTCAACCAGATCGGCCAGACTCATGCCTGGCAAATATTCCATGACATAGTAATATGTCCCATCCTCCGTCCGGCCGTAGTCGAATATCTCGACCGTGTTGGGGTGCGACAGTTTCGCATTGATCCTCACCTCACGCTCGAACCGCTCGATCGTGCCCGCTCGGAGCACGACCTCCGGACGGATCAGTTTGACTGCACACGGCCGTTTCAAAAGCTCATGCTCGGCCAGAAATACTTCGCCCATACCCCCTGCCCCGATCCGTCTGCCGAGGCGATACTGGCCGAACCGTCGCGCCTCGGCGACCTGCGACCGCAGCCGCGAGATTGTATGGGCTGCGAATGACGAGATCGCGGCCAGCGTGAGCAGGAACGCTGTATCCATCGCGAATACTGCCAGCGGTTTGTTGCCGTCATACCGTGGCTCGCCGATCCACCTCACGGATGTTGGACGGACCAGGTAAAGGCCCATTAATGTGGTCAGAGGCAAAATCGCGAGCGCCGAGGAAACGATGGCAGCTCGGCGCCAGCTTTTCGGCACGTAGATCGCGTCGATCATCATCAACAGCGACAGGAGCAAGATCACGTTCTTCATGATCTTCTCTGCCACGATCCGGTCTTCCGCCACAGGATTGACGATGGCACGGCATTCGTAGACGACCATGAGAACGCCGAGTGCGGCGGTCATTCCCAGTTCGATCTTTCGGAGCTGTGCGAGCGGCATCTGGCGTGTTGTGAGGAGAAATGCGGTCGCAATCAGGGGCAGGGACACGACGACAAACGGCATGAGCATCGCCACGGGGGTAGCGCTTAAGACGACCGGCCTCAGCAAGAGCATCATGCCGAAGATGAGGACGTAAATGATCGGCAGTTCGCGCAATCGCGACTGGGCGATCGCACGGGTTTCCTCGTCCGATCGCTGCCACGGATCAGAGGCAATAGCAGCCTTCGGCGAGAAGCATTCGCTGCGATCGACCGACGGTGTCCGCTGGCGATTTCGATATTCGCGGTTAGCATCGGCGAGTCGGTCGCCGCAAGGCGGCCAATCACCGGTTGCTCGTAGACCTGATTTGTCCAGCTCAGGATCGAAGAGAAATCCGTCGCGGTCGGCTTCCATGTCATGAGCGAGCAAATGCTGGACGTCGTCTCGGAGACTCTCGTCGTCGCCACAGGCGCTGCGAAGCCAATCCGCGCTCGGATGGGGGCAAGCTCACCGTTGCGTCAAACAAGTCGCGGATCTGGCTCCATCGCTCGCAGTTCATCCGCCCCTCCCGTCTCGAAGTTGGGTGTGCAGCCAGGCACGGCCGAGCCGGCAGTCACGCTCGACGGTTGCTACCGAAACCCCGAGCGACGAGGCGATTTCGGCGACGGTCAGACCGCCGAAGTAGCGCAGCGTGATCGCTTGCCCCTGTCGCTCGTCGAGGGACGTCAAGCGGATCAAAGCCTCATGGATCTCGGAAACGTCGATATTCTGTGCCTCGAAATAGTCAACCTGCGCATCGAGCGGTACGCGCTCCCAGTTGCCGCCACGCCGCGCCGCGGCCCGTCGTCTTGCATGTTCCACAAGGATCTCGCGCATGGCCCGCGCGGCCGCAGCAAACAAAAAATTCCTGTCAGTCGCCCGATCGAAGACCGATTCGCCTAAAAGTCGCACGACCGCCTCGTGCACCACGGCCGTGGGAGAAAGCGTATGGTTCGTCCGTTCCTTGTGCATCATTCGCGCAGCCACATGACGCAACTCTTCATAAATCCTCGAGATGACTTCCCCACGGGCGCCGTCGTCACCCGCGCGCGCCTTGGCGAGGATGATTGTCAATTCAGGCTGCGCCTCGGTCGCCATCGAACCTCCCAAAAAATCCTTGAGGGGTTTTGGCGCTATTATTCGCGACATGATTAGTGAGGGCAAGAAAAGCACCGTCTGGTCTGGCAACTTGCCACGTAGTCGTGTGCATCCATGCTCTCGCTGCGGTCGGAGACGAGGACTAGGCCAGTGATGGAACTTGTGTTGTGGAGCTTTGCTTTAGCGCTTCCGCCGCTGGTCTTCAGCGCCGGCGTGAGAACAGTTGCATTCTTGGCTGACGTACTTGAGCGGCACGGTGCTCGACCGGTTGCACTCGCGCGGCGGGTTCAGCCGACGTTTCCTGGTCTCGGCCGCCGCATCAGTCTACCGGAGCGTTGTGGGCATGGCGTGTAGGATCGATCGCGATCGCGAACGCGGGGAACTCATCGCCGAGTTCCCTCTGACGCCGATTAATGACGATCATGCGTACAGTCGGGCTATTGCCATTCTGGATCGCCTCTTCGACTTGGGCGACGCGCGGACTTGTGGCGAAATGGAGTATTTCCACGCGCTGGCGTTGTTGGCTTGCGAATATGAAGAAAAAAGGGGTCAAGACCCTATCAACGTTGCTTCGTGAGCGTGATTTCCAGACCGATCGAAGCCTCCTTGACGGTGCACGTCTTGAACGATGTTTGCGCGGCCATTCGTGCGAAAGTTTCTTTCGAGTGAGCACGCCGCGTCAGCCGGCGCAAGGTATATCTCGCGATCAGAGCGTTTAGCCGGTTCAAATTCATTTCCTTAACTCCGGTGGCAATCTCCGCCGGCGAAACGTCGGGCCGCAAGTCCAGGATCATGGCTGTGCCGTCGCACTTGAGTACGCGATACATCTCCTCAATGGCGCCGACCGGATCGGAGAAATTCTTGAAGGCAGCGCGACAGACGATCAAGTCGAACGAACCGGACTCAAACGGCATCTCCGACGCGTTGCCCTGGTGAAATTCCACGTCAGTTCCCGCGGCCTTGGCATTTGCCGTGGCAATCTCGACAAACGTCTTGCTGATGTCCAGCCCCACGACATGAAAGCGTCCTTGTTTCGCCAGCTCGATCGCCAAATATCCAGGCCCCGGGGCGACTTCCAAAACGTTTGCTGCACCGGCAAACTGCCCCGCCAATGAGCATGCCAACGATCGGAACGGCTCGAGGTTTGTCCCCGTGGTTTTGGCGTACCACCGAGCGAGCGAGCCCTCCATGCCGATACCGATCTGCCCCTTTTTCGGCTTTTCCACACTCAGAGTAGCAGCCATCGTAAACCTCCGTTAGAATTCTTAGCAGCTACCTTAATCGACCACTAAGTATCTTAGTGACTAAGATAGTTATCTTCTAAGCGGATTTTCTTGTCGTGTCAAGGGTTCTCCCCGAAAAAGCTGCGATTGTTGCCGAGCTTGTCGACACCATGCGCCAGATCAGCACGGCGACCATTTTGTTTCACCAAGCCATCGCCGACCGTCTCGCGCTTAATGTCACTGACCACAAATGCGCCGGCATACTGTCGGAATCAGGCCCGATCACCGCTGGCGAACTGGCGGCGCGTACGGGCCTCACAACAGGTGCAATCACCGGGGTGATCGACCGCTTGGAGAAAGCTGGGTTCGCGCGGCGTGTGCGCGACGCCTCGGATCGACGGCGCGTGATCGTCGAACCTGATCGAGAGCAGATCGAGCGGCGAATTGTGCCACTCTTTGAATCAATGGGGCGCAGAGCGGTCGAGTTGTATTCGGGTTACAGCGTGCGCGATCTCATGCTCATTCGCGACTTCGCCGTGCGCTCGCTCAAGATCGCCGAGGAAGAAACTCGCAAGCTACGTGACGAAGGCACGCCCGCGGTGACAAAGCACGGCACATGAACACGGCCAACGACCGCGACGACACTTTCGTCTATTTGGCCAGCACCACCTCGCCCAGTGCACCGGCATCCAACATCTTATTGCCGCGCCATAACGGACACCAATAGACCCAGGCCGTCATTTCGCTCGCTGGATCGCCATAGCCGCCAGGCGTCGTTGAGGCCGCATCTTTATCAACGACGGCGACGTCAAAGCCGATCCGCTTGCCTGGCTCGAGCTTGGTCGGCTTGTCTGGATACCGGTCGAAGACCTGGATGGCCCACTCGTAAACTGTTACATCGGCCTTCTGGACGTAGGCCATGCGCGTTTTAGTCCTTTTCAGGCTGCCAGCCATGAGGATCGGGTTGCTCGCTTGCTTCTGGCCGTAGATCATGCCCTTGCCAGGTATTGCCACATACTGCTGGACCGGCACATTGGCGAGATCGAGCCCGTCGAATGCTAGATTCGCGAGATTTGGGGTTGGTCGATTGTTCAGGAGACCGTCGACGTAGACTTCAAGTGCGTCCGTATCGAGATGGCTCGCATGTCCAACGACGAGCTTGTCGTCCCGTACGGTCACGGCCAAGTAGAGCAGCTGTTCTGTCGCGTCGTAGCCGACGGAAAAAGCCGCGCTCAGATCGGCACTTGTCGCCAGATTCGTGTCTGCCAACCCACCAGTGCCGACACCGCGGACGACGAGCAGTTTGTCAATCGGGTAGCGCACAATCGCGATCGGCCAGTCGTCGAGTTGACCATCGATCGTAATGCCGGAAAGCGGAGGCGCAAAAGCGGTTGCGACGCGCGACGGCTTGAGTGTCTCGTTGTCACGTGGTCCGGCCACGAGGGCCGGAATCGGGAAGGCATTCTCCTTTTTCGGCTCTTCGGCGTTGCTCGGTGCCATTGCTCTCTTCGCAGCATTGAGCTCATTCGGCGGAGGTTCCGGACTAGCAGAAGCTCTCCCTGATAGCCGTGTTACCGCTTTCCGTTCGGCTTCTTCCCGACTGTTCAATATGAAGCTCGTCGGCACCTTCGAGTTTGTCTGTTGACCTTGTTCTTGAACCGCCTTTGCCGCGAGCTCGCCGTTGGCCGGGTTAAAGTTCGGCAGATTTGCTTCAGCACCCGGCCCTGGCAGCAAGGGTTGTCCGCTGGCCCCGGAAACGGAAAGCCGCGCGGCGACCAGGCCCGCGCAGAGCACTAAAGTCGAAACGATGACACCAGCCTGAACTGCGGGGCCCATGCCCACGGGGTTAGAAATCAACCAACGCATCAGGGTCGCCATGCCGCCTATTTTCTCAGATGACAGCTTGCCAGCAGCTTCGACTGTCCGCTCGGTGATCCCGACGAATGCGACCGGCGATAAGGCTTGTGGGGGACCAAGCGCCACCGCCAAAGTCGAGTCCAAGGGCGATAGCCCCCGACGCGCGAGCCTGCTGCGCAATTGGTTTCTGGCCCTCGACAACCGGCTCTCGACGGTCCCAATCGGACATCCCAGTCTCTGGGCGATTTCCTCGTGCCGCAGCCCCTCCAGATAACAGAGAATGACGGGCACACGAAATCGCTCTGGTAAACTCGCGATCGCGTCGTCGATGACCGACCGCAACTCAGCTTGTTCGAATTCCTCACTCCGCCATCCCGGTCGCGAGTGGGCAGCCTGACGCTCGACGACCCGGCGCCGCGCCGTTTTGGCCCGGTCTTTCTTGGCGACACGGAGCGCGACCCCGTAAATCCAGTTGGCTAGCATCTCATAACTGCCGAGCGAGTCGGCCTTTCTGACGAGCACCAGAAACGTGGCCTGGAAAGCATCTTCGGCCGCGGCCTCGTTGCCCAAGACCCTGCGACAGATCCCCATGACCATCGGAGCATGCCGGTTGATCAAGACGCGGAGCGCCGCCTCGCTCCCTTCGCCCCCGGTTGAAAACTGGGCTAATAGCTGCTTATCGCTCCACGAGCCGATCACGCCCGAATCGAAGAGCGTCCGGATCTCCCGAATTGCCCGCCCACCCAGACGAACCGCCATTTGCACCACCTCCAAGCGGCTGAGACCTGCCAGTTGATGGTAATGCCCTGAGCGCGGAGAATCCTTCCCGATTATTTTCCATAGTCTTATACATTCAGCTTACAGGCGATGCAGCTCGCTGGGCGAGTTACCGATCGGCAATGTGCAAGGGACCGCAGCGTTCCGATTGGCCCGTCCGCGGCGATTCAAGGTTCGGTGTCGGCCGGGGGCAGCAGCCGCTCCGCTTCGGAGCGAAACCAATCCAAGAAGCCGTGAGGTAAATCTTCGCTGCGCTGCTCGAGCGATAGAGACCCGTCAGCGTCGGAATAGCAGGACAGCAGCGCAATCTCACCCGTCGCCTTGTCGCGGGCTTCGAGAAAGACACCATCGTTCTCGATGTCGCTGCCGAAGATCACCTCGTAATCCTCACGCCAATCCAAGCACCACCTCCGCCTCAACACGGGCATCGAGTCCACAGGAGCCAGCCCGACCAAGGCCATCAGTGCTACCACCATGGGAAAGGGCCGATCGACGGAGCTCGTCAACGATACGACCGCCGGCTGTCGCCGACCCGGCCAATTGAATTATATTGTCCGTTGAATTCGGCAAGGAGTTGTCTCAGACCGAATCAAAATGCTGGCCTGCCGATATCACGACCTGGTGAGCGTCCGCAACACGCGGCCGAATTCGTACGACGATTGTCCGCCCAGGTAACCCGCGACGCATCGATCCACCTTCGAGCGCAGCACGCTGCTGGCGGCGGTGAGACGCGGGTCTCATGTACCCCTGATGCTGGACTGCATTCTGGCCCCGAGCCGCAATAACAGCAGGATCGCGATGACGTTCAACACCAGTTTTCCAATCCAGTCGATTGAAACCGCTCCGCCGATTCCGAACACCAAGAAGCCTGCCATCATGCTGGCGACGAGTCCGCCGAAGACTAGTGCGAGACAGTGGGTATCCGTCCAGTGGGCACGTCGGGACCAGTCGGCGATCAGGGAGAATGCGCCGACAGCCAAGGCCAGTCCTGTCACCAGCGGGATCCAGCTCGGCAGGCCGGGAACTGCTCCGTAAGCCAGGAAAATTAGGGCAAACCAAGGGAAACCCAGCACGAAGGCGACGCCGCCGGCCATCCACGGTGCGGGCACCGGCCGGTTCGTTCCGCGCAACCCGAACGGGTTGCCGGAGACAGAGAGCGGTGAATGCCAATGCCACGCACGCCGCCAGAGCGATCGCAATCGATGCCAGCGGAACCCGGTACGCCAGCTCGGGAAAAAATCGCGGCAGAAACAGTTGGGTCCAAATGTACCAGGCGACAAACGAAGACATCATGAGCACAACTGCGGCGATCACCAATCCACGGTTTCCCAGCCACTCTTCGCCACGCCGCTTCGGAAAGATCAGCTCCGTGAGCTGAATGGGTATCACCACGATCCAGATGCTTTCGTAACCCAGCGCCCAGAGGAAGTAGACCCAATTCACCCCCAGCGCGCGGCCGTAAGGATGGTTCGGGTCAGCACCGACCAGCGGGGCAAAAGACGTCTGCTGGAGCAGGCACTCCTCGGCAACGGCCAGGGCGAGCCCGAGGACCAGAACAGCTGTCCAACCGAGACGGCGGCGACGGACCACTTCGCGGATGATCAGCGCGGCGCAGCCCCAGGTGCCTATCTGTGGCAGCACAACGAACAGCGTCGTGATGCGCGTGGCGCCAAAAAGAACTTCGCCAATAACTGGCGAGAGGAGAAGCAGCGCTACGACGGGAGCCGAACCTCGCCGCGCCGACGGCATGCTCAAATCATCACAAACACTTTCCGCTTGCGACTGGCTTATAGGGCGCGCGGGAAGAACTTCTGCGGCTTCCATGTGAGGTCCCCACTTTGCAAGTCATCGATGAGTGACTGGACCCAAACCAGCTCGGCCTCCTTCATTGCTTGTTCGTACTCCGCCTCGAGCATCAATAATCGACCGAGCTTTGGCTGAAGCTCTTCGAGTCGCCTTCGCAGGCCCTCAGTCTCGGCTTTCAGAATGCTCGCTCGTCGCCCCAATTGTTCAAGAGCATTTTTGGGAGGCAGGTGGCCGAGGAAGCTGATCGCGGCGACGAACTGGATGGAGCCGCGTGTTGGTTTGGCCAAAAGTTCGCGCAGCCATGCAATCAGCTCATGTTCACCGTCATTGGTCAGGCGATAGACGGTGCGCTCGGGCCGCCGACCTTCACGAGTTGTCTGCACCGGCTCGATCAAGCCGGCGCGCTCGAGCCGCGCGATGCTGTTGTAAAGAGAGCCGCGCTTGAGGTCGAGGAAGTCGTCCTTCTTCCGCTCGCGAATCAAGCGTTGCATCTCGTACGGGTGCATCGGTGCCTCGCGCAGCAGGCATAGCACCGTCAAGGCCCAGAGGTTCCGGTAGGCCGTACGTTGATCGCTCATGACCGTTCCCCCAATATAGATTGTACAAGATAGCTCACTCAAGCTATCTCGTTCAAGGTATCAACGGGGAAACCCTGAACCGCAGCATTCACTCGGGACGGCGAGGCTCTGTCTGAGCCTGTATCGCAAAGAGGCTCGCCCTCCCTGCATCGTGCAAAGGCACTTAACTTGTCATATAATCCGTTGAGGTGCCACGGTCGCCTTCAGGGAACCAGGCCTAACTGGACCCTGATCGCTTGCTCCACGCCCTGGAGATCTGTCTGCGACAATCTGCCGAGGCGATTTACCAATCGGGCCTTGCTGACGGTGGTCAGTTGGTCCGCCATCGCTTTGTGCTTTTTGCCTCGAAGCACCACGGGAGCTTCGCTGGGATAGAGCCGATCCACAGCGCTCGTCAGAGGTACGACCTGAACGCGGTTAAGATGTTTGTTCGAGGCATCATTACTTACGATCGCGAGCGAGCCAAGATTAGTCATTTCCCAATAATCGCCCTCACAACTCGTACAACTCCAGCGGTAATCCGTCCGGATCGGCAAAGAACGTGAATTTCTTTCCCGTGTATTCGTCGGTTCGGATATCCTCGACCACGACGTTTTGCGAACGCAGGTGCGCAACGGTCTGTGCAAGATCAGCAACCGTAAAGGCCAGGTGCCGCAGCCCGCACGCCTCGGGATAGCTCGGACGCCGCGGTGGATCGGGAAACGAGAAGAGCTCGATCTCTGTGCGATCGGGCAGGCGGAGGTTCAATTTGTGCGAATCACGGTCGTCGCGATACACCTCCGAAACGACCTCGAACTGGAGGATCTCGGTGTAGAAACGCTTGGAGAGCGCGTAATTTGAGGAAATGATGGCGACATGATGAATGCCGAGTACTTGCACGTCGAGTCTCCGCGAAATTCGATCTGATCTCTGTTACAGACAAAGGCGACCGCATGGTACAGCGCGAACTTGTTGGAGTCGACGGTCCGGATAGCCGGCCGACGCGTGTGCGATACGCGGTCGTCACGATCGCGGCGGCGGTTGCCGCTTTGCTCTACCTCGACCGAGTCTGTATCGCGTTCGCGGGGACTTACATTCGCGAGGAGTTCGGTCTTACGCCGGTGCAGATGGGCTGGGTCTTGGGCGCGTTCTTCTGGGCCTATGCCTTGGGCCAGGTGCCGGCTGGGTGGCTCGGCGATCGGTTCGGCGGGCGGCGGATGATGACCGTGTACATTCTGGCCTGGTCTTTGTTTACCGCGGCGACATCCGCGGCGACAGGCCTCGCCGGGCTCATTGCCGCCCGCCTCGCCTTCGGGCTGGCCCAGGCTGGGGCATATCCGACGGCAACCAGCCTGCTGAGCCACTGGGTGCCGACCGACCGCCGTGGCACAGCCAGCAGCTTGGTCGCGCTCGGTGGGAGGCTCGGCGGGGCGGCCGCCCCGATACTGACGGCCGTGTTGCTGGTTGCGCTTGTCCCCGTCTCGCGGTCGTCGCGCCTGGACGCTGCCGACATTATCGACCCCGCGGCCTTGCGCCACGCCCTGATCGATCCCGAGGGGCCGGCCAAGTCTGATCTGGCGCGCCGTCTGAGTCGGATCTGGCCCGGACCGCCGCCGAGCCTGAACATCGGCCCAGAAAACGGCGCCGCCTCCGGCCTGGTGGCCGGCCTGAATCGTGCGCTTTCCGAACCGGCACTGGCCGACGGCGTCCCGATCCCGCAAGGCGCCCTTTCCCGCGAGGCTTTGGCCCTGTCACGTAAGTCCGCCGGCGATCGCACCACGCGCGAGGTCGAGCGACTCAACCGCCTGGTGCTGGAAGCCGTATTCCCCGGAACCATCCGCCAGCTCAATGGCGATGGCTGGCGACCGCTGTTGGTTCTCTATGGTGCCTCCGGTCTGGTCGTGGCGGCGTTCTACTGGATTGTCGTCCGCGACTCACCTGCTCAACATCCCCGGTGCAACGCGGCAGAGTTGCGATTGATCAAGAAAGGCATCGACGGTCCGGCGCGGACCGCAGTGGACCCGCCCGCCGCGCTGCCGTGGCGGTTGCTGCTATACAACCGCAACTTGGCGCTCATGTCTTTCTCTGAGTTCGGCGCTAATCTGGGCTGGGCGTTTGTCGTCACCCTCCTGCCCGACTACCTGGTCGAGACATTCGCGGTGCCGATCGAAGAGCGTGGGACGATGGCCAGCGTCCCGCTCATGGTCGGCAGCTTGGGTATGTTGGCCGGGGGCTGGCTGACCGACTTTCTGACGCGGCGGCTAGGCCTACGCTGGGGTCGTGCCGCGCCCAATAGCCTGAGCAAATTCATCTCGGCGGCGGCGTTCCTCGCCTGCCTGTGGCTCCCGTCGGCTTGGGGCGTCGTTGCGGCGATGGCGGTTATGGCGGTGACCACTGACATTGCTGTACCGACCGTCTGGGCGTTTAGCCAGGACATCGGCGGGCGACACGCCGGGGCTGCGTTGGGATTTAGTAACATGTGGGGAAACATGGGGGCAGCGCTCTCGCCGGTCGTGCTGGCGGGTGCGCGAGGCCGGCGGCTGGAGTCTGGCATTCCTGGCCGCCGCGATCAGCTTCATACTAGCGGGCATCGCCGCGGCATTCGTCGACGCCAGGAAGCCGATCGAAGCCAGGATGGACGCCCTAACCTGAGCACGGCTTCGAGTGAGGTACGGTTAGACAAGTCGCTAACCCTGGGGGTAAAACTTTCGGGGGCACAAACTCGCGCGTTTGTGCCTTTCAACCCGCCAAAAAAACGAGGGATTCCGAGATAAATCCATGATTAGCCCAGAGGAACCTCAATCGGAAGAGCCGAAGATCGATACGGCGATGATTCGTGAGTCGCTGAGCACCGCCTTGGTTTGCGATGCGCTAGACGCTGAGGGCTTTCGCCATCAATCGCCGCGTGTGTGGCTGCGGGCGATGACGGTGGAAGGCGTCGTCGTGGGCCGCTGTCGCACGACTCTGTGGGCCGACATGGCGCACGTGGATCCCCGACCCTACGAACTGGAACTGGCGGCAATCGACGCATGCCGTCAGGGCGATATGCTGATCGCGGCGGCGGGGGGTTCGATGCGGTCGGGGATCTGGGGCGAGCTGCTCTCGAGCGCCGCCCAGAACTCCGGGTGTGCGGGCGTGATCGTCGATGGAGCGGTGCGCGACGTCCGCCGCATGCGCGCCCTCGGCTTCCCCGTGTTTGCCCGCGGCACCAGCCCGCTGGACAGCAAGGACCGTCAGCGCGTTATTGATATCGACGTTCCCGTCGAGATCGACGGCGTCACCTTCACGCCCGGCGACCTCGTCGTTGCCGACGAGGACGGCGTCGTCGTGATCCCGCGCCGAGTTGAGGCAACAGTTCTCGACCGGGCGTGCACTAAAGCCCAAGGTGAAAACGGCGTTCGCGCGGCGATCCGCGCAGGGATGAAAGCGACCGAGACCTTTGAGCGATTCGGCATTCTTTAGTGCGGCTCGCAGTCAACGTCCGAACCCACAGGCTGACTCATCGCGGCGCGGGACCATCCTGCTTCGTCTCACCTTTATCAATCGGGATCGACGGCGTGTAGTCTTTGTTGTTCACGGGCAGCGTCGGGGCGAACGACTCGAAGACGTCGCCGATGACCCGGTCGGCCAACGCTTCCACTTGTTTGACGATGATTGGCTCGACGTCCGCTGCCAGGGGCGTCATGTTGGGCTCGTAGCCCCCTTCCTTGTACGCCTGGGCGGTGCATACGTATTGCACATTGCCGTTGGCGTATCCGACGACGATCGGAATCGCACGGTCGGCGATCGCCTTCTCAATCTGGAAGCCATACTCGACGAACGGCTCCCCAGGGATGGTCAGAAACAGATAGGGGCCGACCCGGAGGGCCTGGAATTCGCATCGTACCTTTTTGTTCTTTCCCGGCAGGTCGACGACGGCGTTCGCAACCTTGATCGGGTAGGCCTTGGGCCGTTTGGCCAGCTCTTCGCGGGTCACAACCCGGTCGGCCGTGCGCACAACTTCGCAGCCCAGGTCGCGACCGATCCAACGAATATCTGCCTCGTCGCCGCAACGGTACGGAAACCCTGGCAGGTTGGGGCGGATGTCGCCGGTGCAGCCTTGAAGGAACAATGTCTGCGTCGGTGCGCCGTAGACCATCTCGACAAACCGCTGGGCCTCACCAGGGAAGTCCGCGCTCATCTTGGGAAAGCCGTCCGGATATGGGAGCGAGGCTTTATCGCCCCAAGTCAATACGCACGGATGACAGACCGCGTGCATGATCACGGCCATGGGAGCCAAAGATTGGCCGTCGTCGAACCGTAGTACTTTTACCCGGCGATCGCACGGGCCATCGGGGTTGAGCCGCACGACCGCGCGGCCATTGATCACCTGGCGGCGATTGATATTGAAGTGAATCGTGCCTTCGCCGTAGCCGAGCGATACCGGCCGCATATCGCTCAGCGCCGCCAGCGTCGCGGTCCCGAGCTTATCGATCATCTGGCCGCAGTAGGGTGAGCCTGCCGACCACTCGGGCCCTGAATGGTTGTGCGAGGTGGCGACCAGAATGTTGCCCACCGGCGTTTTGGTAGCCCTCGACACCGTGTCCCTGACTTCCTTCACAAGCTCGTCCCATGCACAAAGGAAGTCGAAAGTGACAATCGCCGCCTTAGTACGGCCGTCATCCAGGAGCAGCACGGCGGCCCGGATCGGGTCGCGCGCCATGGGTCGCGCGCACGTGCCCCGCGACCTTGGTGTCGGCCGGAGGGGTGACATCGATCTTGGCGACTCCGGCCCGCAGATTTGATTCAATCTTGAAGGCTTCAAGCGAACGCTGTTCCGAGATCGTCTGTCCGGTCGCAGTTGCTGCCAAAGCGACTAGCCAAAGGGGGATAAAGCCTGCAATTCGGTGAATCGATCGAGTTGTCATATCCGTCTTAGCTCCGGTGTTGGCAATGTTTTTTCAAGTGCAGAATTCAACGTGATCCCGATACCGTGCTAACCTCCGACGGGCAGCGTTAGGAGTGGTCCCGCATTCTTGCCGTCGGATTCTTGGAGCGCGAAGAAGACCTCGAGGATCGCCAGTGCGGCGCGCGATTTCACATCGTCGCCGGCGATATAGAACCAGTATCCACGATACGGCACGGCTACCTCGGCGCCACGGGGCCTGTGCTTCTGGGCGTGGACCGTAAAGTGGCCGGCGGTAACGTTTGTCCAGTCGAATGGCTGGCCATCGGCATCGAGCGTCACGGGCGCGATTCCACCAATCACGTGCTCGTCGGGCACACACACGCCCTTGGCCATGAAGGTCATGATCTGCAACACCGATCGCAGATTCATATAAATCGTGTCATTCCCCAGCGGATCGGGATCTTTTAGTCGTTGGATGGCTTCCTCGGTAAGCTCCGACTTGATCTTGTACATGCTCTGGCCCGGTATCAGTCGAAAGATGCGTTCGGCCTCCTGCATCTCGGGAGAGTTGATGAAAGCAGGGCGGATTTTGAGCACGAGGTCTTTTTCTCGTTTGAGCAACGTCATGCGTCCCTGCCCTTTGTTGCGAAAGACATAGCCATCGCGGGCGGCGTTCCAGAGATCGCGCCCGCCGATCGCGCTTTCGGGGATCGGGTCGGAGGCGCCGTCTGCCTCTTCATTGGTCCCAAACCCCAGCTCGGTTCCATCTCGTGCGCACAGCTCCGCGAGCAACCTTATTCCGCGCAGAAATAGCGTGTTGTCGTCAGGGACCTTGGGAGTGAGGGTTGTGGACCGAGGAGCGTTCGCCACGTCGTTGATGTCGTTGATCGTTAGCAACAGCATTTGCTCAAGGTCGGCCCCGGCGTTGACAACGCTGAACAAATCGGACGAAATCGGCGTCAACATGGCCTTGGCAATCTCTCGCCCCTCTCGTGGGTGGTAGCTCAAGGTCGGCGTGTCGCGCAGGGACATCACGCCGTTCCCGAGGCTGGTCGTGCCCCCCTTGAACTGGTTGCCATAGCCTCCAAGATAGCCCATGGTTCCCGACATCTCAAACTGACTGGTGATGTTGGGCAGGTCGATGAACACAGGAGAGTCGGCATAGCGCAGCCGGACGATGTTCATTAAAAGCTGCTGGTCGTTAGTGTCGCGAACGACTTCGTTGTAGCGCAGGCGTGTAGCGGATGGCATTCGGTCCGACGCAACCGCTCTGCAGTATGCAGGCTGCCATGACGATGGCGACAGCAAGTCTCGCAATCGACCGATGCCAGAGCCTTTTTCCCTGACCGCGATCGTCCATATCGCTCCGCCAAGTCTGTCAGACCGCTGCTATCGGCTGGCCAAAAGGCGCGGTATCGCCGGGGTTATTATTCGTAGTTATCGTCGGACTAATCCGCAAACTTGATAGAATCCGACCGGCTCTTAACCGCCCCAGACGATAACCGCCAACTTTATTGTTACGACGTGCCGGACGGCCATGTATTGACCGCGTTGACCGCCATGCTGCCAAACGCATACAACCAGCGGCAACAAATGCGGCCAGGCAATCTAGGGATCAAATCCCTCGGATAATCAACCGCCAAGGACGCCAAGATCGCCAAGAAATCAATACAGCAGAATATACAATTAAAATAATCAATTTCGTATATTTTATATATTTGTTATCAATGTCGATCGGGACAATTCAGTCAATTTATTGGATCTATTTTCTTGGCGCTCTTGGCGTCCTTGGCGGTTAAACTTCCGGGTTTGTTGCTTTTCGTCGATTTTTTCCGCAAAAGCGCACTCGCCGCGGTTGTAGTGTGCCGATCGTTATGTTTGCGCACTCTCGTCTGTTGTTGATTGGCGTCGATCGGCCAACATCTCAATATCTTGGCGGTTGAACCTTAGAACGGCGACGGCACAATCACGACTTCGAAGTCTTTCTCGCCCGCTGCGCGGTTAACGTGTCATGAAATGCCTTTTCCTTGAGCTCGACAAAGGCACGATAGCCCTCGGGGTCAATGAACGGGTTCTTGGCGGTTCCCGCCTTCGACTTCTCGAACTTTTGGATCATCCCGTAGTAGCTGCCGTGCGCGCCGAAGAAGACGCCGCATGGCAGCGACCTAAGAATCTCGAATGTGCGGGCAAAGTCGGCCGCGATCTCGGGGTAGTCTTTATTGTCGACGAGCCGAAAGCCAGGGTTGACGTTGGGGCTGCCGATGACCACGACGTCGTACGTCTTGTCACCTTCTGCGACCTTCCAGGTCCAGGTGGTGCAGCCGCGCGTGTGGCCCGGCGTCCTGCGCAATCAAAGTTACGCCACCCAGCTTGACCTCCTCACCATTCTCCAAAACGCGATCGACGGCGCAAGGTTTCCAGCGACTCTTGGTGTAGAAATACTGCCCGTGCCCCCCCGAGGCGACCACCGCGTCGTCACCGCGCATCACGTAGACCTTGGCGCCGGTGATTTCCTTTGCAAGGGCGTGGCCCGCGACGTGGTCGGAATGGGCGTGGCTGGTCAGGAGAATCTTGATATCCCGCATCTTGAAGCCGAGAGACTCGACTCCGGCGCGGATGAGGGGGACCGTCTCCTCAAAACCGCTATTGATCAGGATGTGTCCCTCGCTGGTGGCGATCAGATAAGAAGCCAGATCCTTGGATCCGACATAGTACACGTTGTCGATGACGCGGTGCGCAGGGAAAGGCTCTGAGAACGCGCCCTGACCGGTGACGGCCATTGCAAGGGACAGCAATTGAATCGTTGGGATGAGCAACCGAGGAAATCTCCGCCAGTATGACTCAGGTGAGCGCCAACCGAGCTCAATGGGGGAATTATCGGGGAAGACCTTGATGATACGACGGCGCATGACCAATGGCAGCCTGTCGTGGAGAAAAGAAATGCGCTTGAGTCGGATACGCCGACGGATGTTGCTTCTCCTCACAGGTGCAATGGCTGGCGGTCCGTTTCATGTCCATTCCATGCTGTCAATCATGAATTCATTCGTGTTAGCGGATTGCTTTTGGGGAAATCTTCTCACGATCGTTGCATTTTGCCCATATTGTGATAGTTTGAGTTGAGATGAACGACTGAGAAGTTCCTTGCACTGGCACCTTGAGCGAAAGCCGCAACCATGCCCCACGGGGCGTGTGCTCCAATTCCGAAGCTCGAGCGGTGCCGCTGACACGGACAGACAGATCGCGACGGGACGGGCTGTGTTCATTTACCGGAATTGGGCCGGGTAACCGTCGGTGCGCGCTCGACGCCTGAATGATCGGTCTGGGCCACTGTGCGCCAGCGTACCGTGCGGTGAGCGGTCTCGCCAAATGGCGGAATTCCGTCCAGGATTTCCGATTTTCACATGCGAATACGAGTACACTACGATGCGACGACGATTGACACCGAGAATCTGGGCAGCATCTGTCGCGGTCTTGGCGTTCTGCCCGTTCGACGGCTCTCGAGAACCAGTAGAGGTCAAAACCTCGGAGCCCACGGCGGCGTGGAGACTAACATGTGTGTCACCGGACGGAAAGAACCGGGAGTGCACCGTCACTGTCCTTCGTGCTGGTGAGGTTTTGCAGGGGACGATCGAAGCCGACGGTGAAACGCAGCCGGCCCAGGATGTCGCGTTTGCCGAGGGCGTTTTGAGTTTTGGAGTCGACGGCAAATTTGCCGGCCTGGCGTACCGTCTGAAGTACAGCGGCAAGCCACAAGGCGACACGCTCAGTGGCAGAGTGCGCTGGTCATACAGCTGGGCGTCAGGCACGTTTCCCTTTCGCGGGGAACGCATTGGCGAGCAGCTTGCATCGACGCCGTGAGTTGGATCGGTTGCGACTGGAAGGTATCGGGCTGACGCCCGAGGTCAGAAAGCTTTCGTCCCGTCTGAACCATGCACTCACGTGCATGGTCGCCCCTGCAGGATCATCGGTGACACGGAAGACGTGACCAGGGGTCGCCAGACCGTGGTTCAGACGGGGATACCGCCAACCTCGCACGTTAGTGCGAAAAGCCGACAACTCCTCAAGAAGCGCCGTGGCCGGGCGGCGGATCGCCGGCTGCGGCAAAATGCCGCTGCCGAGGCTGGCCAGGCCGACAACCAAGATTTTATTTACTTCACCCTATCACCAGTCGCTTTGATCGCAGCGTCGATCAGGGAACGTAGATCCGTGCGCTTCCACTCACCGGTCTTGCCGCTGAGCTCGTAGATGTGGCCGTTATACTCGACCACGATCGAATCCGACGAAACGCTCATGCCTGGATGTGCCGGAGCGTCCTGAGGTAATTCGAGGATGCTCCACCGCTTCGCCTCGATGCGGAAGACTTAGATGCGGCTCTGCGAGTTTCAGAAGATTCTCATTCGCGGCTCGTCATCGGATCGACTCTTCCGGAGCCGTAAGTCGAGCCCGGCGTAAACACGAAAATGAACATCGATCGTCTCGAGCGTGTCCGTTCGTGTCGGCTAAGTTTGGTAGCCTGGATGAGCGCAGTTGGCACCCAGGCGCGTGAATTGTGATGATGGAGCCATGTGGAGTGTGGAGCGTCGAGGCTGAAGACATCGAAGTGAGTGCGGTCGAGCTCGACTTCTCATCGTCGGACCAGGGACGACGGTCCGCGACGGCGGTGAGCGCGGCCGGAACACGTCTTTTCAACGCGATTGAATTTGTGGAGTTCGAACCCTCGGCGACGCAGGTCGAAGTTTGCGACAAGTGCGGTGTCCCCCACTGCGCACCGGGTGGTTGGGTGGCAATCCGGCGCATCGGCGAGAGTGTGGTTTGGATCCCAGCGCGGGATCGGATGGAAACTGGCGACTGGGAGATGTCAGAGTACGGACCGCCCGCATTCCTGCAAAGGAAAGGTGCGCTCGTCTTGAGCGCCCCAGCATGGGATCGCATTCGTGTCCTTCATAGCGTGCTCCCCGACGCGCACGCTCTGGAGCCGATCAACTCGCGCGACGCCGCCCGGCTGTGCCAGTGGTCGGCGCCAGGTCATGTGCTGGGCAAGTTTCCTGACGCCCCTCGCACCCGTCGCGAACGACTGATTGCCGTGACCGATGGCGATCTCGCAGCCGAGGCGGACTGCCTCGATCGATGCCTTCAAGACCACTTCGAGTCCCGGCAGGCCATGGAGCTGGCGCCGCAGTCCCTTTCGACTGCGCAGGTCGAGTTCTGGCTCGATCTCCCGGGGATTCCTGGTTGGAAGGGCTTTGGCCGTCTCGACGATCAGACGTGCTACTTGATCGGCGATGGCCTTGCGCTTGTCCGCGGGACGGGTTAGGGAGCGTTTGCTAGTTCAACGAGAGGTAGTTGGCGTCAGTTCGTTCCGCAGCGGGAAAACGAACTGACACCAAATGCCGCCCGCTTTTTATTCGTCTCCCGACGGTCCGTACATCCCGGGAACCGGGATGTCGTTCAGTCGAAGATAGACGCAGAGGTGCGCACGATGGTGGATCAGGTGGTTAAGGACAAATCCCCGGATCACGGCTGGCGCGGCATGGTGAAAATCGGCGTGCCCGCGCGTAACAACGTCCACGCGCTGCCCACGGCCTGGTCCGTGGCCTCGTTGATGGCTTTGCGCCGCCGCGACATTCCAGTCGAAAAGTTCGAGGATTTCTTGTCGGGTGGCCAATTGCGGCAAAATATAGGGCGGTCCGCCAACCGGGGCAATGTCGAGTGATGGTGTCTTCAGGATCTGCAAGAGCCAATTGAGCAGGTCAGCCACATGATTGGCGTTCCAGCCGATCGTATGCGACTTGGGATGGGGCTGCCAGTCGAGCCGGTCGTCGGGAATCCGTTCGAGCACTTTGCGGGTGTTCGCCATCTCCATGTCGAACTCGGGAAGGATCGAATCGGCGTAAGTCATAGGGCGTTTTCCTGAAAAAGAAAATCTGTCCTCAACGGATGCCGTTCACGTCGGTGGATTGGAATCAAGTTTCGCCCGTTTGTCAACATCTGTACACTAATTTCGTGGCGCGAACGAATCGCGCTGCGATTGTACGCGGGCGACAAGAGCCGGGAAGACACGATCTTCTGGTGTCGACTTCCCGCCAATCCCAAACCAGGCGCATTGACGCGGCAAGAGGCGGGTGGGTTATTCGCTGCCAGGACGGCCATGCCGAGCACACTAAGACTCACTTTCCTGTCGTCAAGATGAGCCATATCGCGATTGCTGCTTTGAGGTTGGTCAGAAGTACCGTCCGTTGTTCAAAGGTGGCTGCGCTGCGATTGCCGCCGTCAAGGTTTTTTTCAGATGCTCGTATCGGTCTATTCGAGATCCATTGACAAGCTGCATCTGTTTAGCGACCGCATGATTCGATGTGCCCCGCCAAAGCTGGCAGGAGCAAGCCTATGACCGACGTGACGTCCGTCCTCTCGACGATCGAGAACGGCGACCCGCTGGCGTCCGAACTGCTTCTGCCGCTAGTTTATGACGAGCTGCGGAGGCTTGCAGTGCACAGGCTGGCAAAAGAAAAGCCGGGCCAGACGCTCCAGGCGACGGCCCTCGTTCATGAAGCGTACCTCCGCCTCGTTGACGCCGCCGGGGTCCGTCTTTGGAACAGCCGCGGTCATTTCTTCGCGGCCGCGGCCGAGGCGATGCGGCGTATCCTGGTCGGAAATTCACGACGCCGCCGGCGCCGAAAGAACGGCGGAGGCAGCGTCCGCGCTGGCCTCCTTGCTGCTGACCTCGCCATCGAGGCTGCTCCCGACGAAGTCCTGGTCGTCGATGAGTCGCTTTCTCGGCTCGCGGCCGAGGATTCACAGGCTGCTGAGTTGGTCAAGCTCCGCTATTTCGCCGGTCTCAGTGTGGAGGAATCGGCCGAGGCACTGGGGATTTCCCGTGCCGCGGCCTACCGTCATTGGACTTACGCTCGAGCTTGGGTGCGCTGTGAAGTCCTGGGCGAGCAGAAGAATTCCAAGAATTGATCGACTCGAACTGAGACAAATCGAGACCGGAAGTCGCACTGCATAAGACCGCCCAACTCGAATCGTCAAGAATTGATTTCGCGAGGTGAGAGAATGGTGACGTATCCCGCACGAGCGAGGGACGTATTCCTTGCCGCCGTCGAAATCGTCTCGTGCCAACAGAGATCCACTTAAATCCTAATTAGGAAAACTCAAAATCGTCTGGACAACGGTCGACCGCTTTCGTGTCAGTAGGCCGACTAGTGTAACTGGCTGAACCGTCATCAGCATTCCTATTCGTCGACAAACCCGCGGTACACTCGTTCTCGTTTCGGGCGAATCCACAACCGACTATCGCGGAGTGGTTTCGGAGACTACCCTGAACGGCGGTAACCTGCTCTCATGTGCCGATTATGTGTGCCCAAAGTTGGGACGATGGCGTTTCGAGCGCAGACGCGGCTGTGACGCGAGCGGATGGACCGGGATAAACGCTCCTGATGAATGAGGTGACCTCCATCCTCTCGGCGATCGAGCAGGGAGACCCGCGTGCGGCCGAACAGCTCTTGCCGCTGGTTTATGACGAGCTGCGCAAGCTGGCCGCTCAAAAGCTTGCGCACGAAAAGCCGGGCCAGACGCTCCAGGCCACGGCCCTTGTCCACGAGGCGTATCTCCGGCTCGTCGGCCAGCGCGAAGTCCAGCATTGGAACAGCCGCGGCCATTTCTTTGCCGCCGTGGGGGAAGCGATGCGCCGTATCGTGGTGGAGCAGGCTCGCCGGCGGGCGGCGGCCAAGCGGGGCGGACATATCGCCCGCGAGGCCCTGGATCCTGACCAGATCACCACACCAGTCCCCGATGACCAGATTCTCGCCATCCACGACGCTTTGGACGGTCTAGCCCAGGCCGACCCGGACGCGGCAGTCCTTGTCAAACTCCGGTACTTTGGGGGGATGACCATGAGCGAGACGGCCGCAGTGTTGGGCATCTCTGTCCGGTCGGCCCAGAACCTCTGGTCCTACGCTCGGACGTGGCTTCTCCGACGGATGCGATCGAGTTAAATCCGACATCTTCGAGATTCTCTGCAGAGTTCGTGCTCGGAATACGCACTGTCTTGTGAACCAACTCTGGAGCGAGGGGCCTGGCAATGACCGAGCGAGAGCTATTCGTCGCCGCCTTGGAACGTCCCGATCGAAATGCGCGTGTGGCATTCCTCGAAGTTGCCTGTACCGACGGGCGAATGCGAGAGCAGGTGGAATCGATGCTTCGGGATCACGACCAGCTCGGCAGCTTCCTCGAATTACCAGCCATTCCGCTGGCGCCTCTGACCGAAGAATATCGAGTCCCGCAGGGGCCGGGCACGATCATCGGCCCTTACAAGCTGCTCGAGCAAATTGGCGAGGGGGGAATGGGCGTTGTCTATGTGGCCGAGCAGACGCAACCGGTACGCCGCAGAGTGGCGCTCAAGATCATCAAGCCGGGGATGGATACGAAGCAGGTGATCGCCCGGTTTGAGGCCGAGCGGCAGGCGCTGGCAATGATGGATCACCCGAACATCGCCAAGGTGCATGATGGAGGGGCCACACCCGAAGGCCGGCCCTACTTCGTCATGGAGTTGGTCCGCGGTATTCCGATTACCGAGTATTGTGACCGGGAGCAGCTCTCCATCTCCGACCGTCTAGAGCTTTTCGTCCTGGTATGCCGGGCGGTGCAACACGCGCACCAGAAGGGAATCATTCATCGTGATTTGAAGCCGTCCAACATCCTCGTGACGGTGATCGACGGTGCGGCGGTGCCCAAAGTAATCGATTTCGGCGTGGCCAAGGCGACTGGCGCGTCACTCACCGAACGGACGATCTATACCGCGTTTCACCAGTTCGTCGGCACGCCCCTGTATGTGAGCCCAGAGCAGGCAGACCTCACAAGCATAGATATCGACACTCGCAGCGACATCTATAGCCTGGGCGTGCTGCTCTACGAGCTCTTGACCAGCACGACGCCGTTTGACCAGGAGACGTTCCGCACGGCAGCGTTCGACGAGGTGCGGCGGATCATCCGGGAGCAAGAGCCACCGAAACCGAGCGTGCGGCTAAGCTCACTGGGTGCGGCCCGTACAACCATCTCTGCCAATCGCAAATCCGACGCACGCGATCTGGACCGGACCATCCGCGGCGAGCTGGATTGGATCGTGATGAAGTCGCTGGAAAAGGACCGGCGGCGGCGCTACGAGACGGCCAACGACTTCGCCGCTGACGTGATGCGCTACCTGACCGACAAGCCGGTCGAGGCGTGCCCGCCGACTTCGTGGTATCGGCTCGTGAAGTATTCCCGGCGCAATTGGGACGGCGCTGGCGACTGCCCTAATCGTCTCGCTCGCCCTCGTTTTCGGCACCGCTGTAAGCGTCTGGCAAGCGGTCCGAGCCACTCGGGCGGAACAGCGGGCCGAGGCTCGCTACGAAAATGCCCGCCGGGCTGTCGACGAGATGTATATTCAGGTCGCCGAGAAATGGCTGTCTCAGCAACCCAGATTGACGCGGGTCCAGTTAGAGTTCCTGGAGAAGGCGTTGGCGTTCTACAAGCAGTTCGCCGCCGAACGCGGCGACGATCCGCAGGCCCGGTTCGACACGCACGTGCGTTGGTTCGGGTTGGCCGGATCCAAACCAAACTCGGGCGACACGACCCGGCGAAGCACGCTTTCGTGCAGGCGGTCGAGCAACTCGAAGCTCTGTCGACTCGCTTTCCCGACAGGGCTGAGTACCAGCGAGAATTTGCGGCATGCCTCGTCGATCTCGGAGGTGTCTATCTGGATAGACTCGACCGCGCGGGCGATGCCGAGCCGCATTTTAGGCGGTCCCTCGCGATTGCCGAGTCGCTCGTGGCCCGAAATCCCGGAGACCGTGATGCTCGCTATAGGCTCGCAGTAAGCCTGCGCGGGCTCGGATCGTACTGCGAGATCGCTGGCCGTCGGGATGAAGCGGAGCGGGCCGGTCGAAGTTGCCGCCAAGTTCTCGAGGGCCTGATCGCGGATGACCCTCGTGAGCGCAAATTCCACGTTTTGCTCGCCGGTTGCGAGAACTGCCTTGGCCTGGTCTACCTTAATACGGATCGTCTTCCGGAAGCCGAACAGGTACTCAGGCATTGTGCGAATCAAGCGGAGGCGATGCTGGCTGAATCCCCGACCGATCCCGAGTTTCGGCGATTACAACTCTTAGCCATGATCAACCTCGCTAACGTGCACTCGCGAGCCGGGCGCCTGATCGAGGCGGCGGCGATCGATCAACGCAACGAGTCACTGCTCGATGCCCTGGCGAAGGACTTCCCAGAGGTGCTTCTCGAATATCGACACCTCCGCCTCTCGTGCCTTATTAACCAGATGACCAGTTTTTACATGCTAGACAACCTAGCGGAATTCGAACAGGTAGGCCGTCGTGCTCTGAAGGTGGTTGAGAACCTCTCTTCCGAGGATCTCGCCGAACCACTCGTTCGCGATAGGGCGTCTAAGACTCTGTGGATGATTGCAGTCTGCCATTCCTTTACTAACGAAGGGCCTCTCTTCGATCCTTGCCTGGCCCTGACGCTGGCCCGCAAGGCCATCGAGCTGGATCTGCGGAGCCCGTCGTGGAGCGGCTCCTTGCAATCGTTAGGATACGCGCAGTATCGCAACGGTGACTCGAAGGGGTGCATCGAATCCCTGGCGAAGGATCCAAGCCTCGCGAAAAACGGATGCTTCATCGCGGCCATGGCCCATTGGCGACTGAACAAGAAGGCCGAGGCTCGCGAGTTGTACGATCGAGCCGACTTGTGGCTGAAGGGGTATGAGGAGCATTGGGACTTCACCTCGTCACCCAAACCATCGGACTATCGAAAAGTTCGTGCCGAGGCGGCTGCTCTTCTGGGCCTGAAGACGCCTCCGGTCGACGCGAAGTCGAAACAAGCGGAGGAATCGAAGTGCGCCGCCAGGATGATTCGGGGCGATCCAGCGATGTAGCCGGCCGGGGGGCCGGTCCCTCACGCGAAGCGCGATTTCCACTGCCGGGTGACTGAGGAGCACCGCGGGCGTCCGCGGCGTGCGCCTGCACCACTTAAACGTCTCCACCACTGACCCCAAGGAGCTCAACCATGCGGCATCCGTTCTCGTCCAGAACCCGAATCACACCTCGGCGGCCCCGAACCACTCATGCTCGTCGCGCGAGACTGGAACGACTGGAGGATCGTCAACTCCTCTCCTACACGGATTTCGACCTGAGCAGCCTGCTGCCAGCCAACGGCGGCGACGGCTCGAACGGCTTCGTCATCGACGGTATCGTCGTTGGAGGTAAATTCGGGCAGCCCGGGTACACTTACGAGGCTGTCGGAGACGTAAACCAAGACGGAGTTGACGACTTACTTCTGGCGGCGCCGGGACAGGGCAATAGCGGTACCTCTTCCCCGTCCACCGCTAGCGACGTTTACCTGATATTCGGCCAACCTGGGGGCTTTCCGGCCGCACTCGACCTGAATTCGCTCAACGGCGCGAACGGCTACATCATCCACGACGCCGTGCTGGGCGATGCCACCGGCTTTGCTGGAGGCGGCGCCGGCGACCTCAACCACGACGGTGCGCCAGATATCGTCCTCGGTGCAACGTGGGCGACCCCATCGCCCGAACGGCTGCGGGCCGGCCAAACTTTCGTCCTCTACGGCGGCGGACATCTGGCCGCGCTCGACCTCGCCGACGGATCACAAGACGGCCGGATCGACCTCGCGCTGCTCGACGGTGTCAACGGGTTCGTGATCAACGGTGCTGTGGCGGGCGACAGCTCGGGCCGAGCTGTCGGAGTGGGCGATGTCAACGGAGACCACATCGACGACCTGTTCGTCTCGGCGCCCGCGAAACCCAATTCCGGACGGGCGTACGTGATCTTTGGTCGTGACTCCACCGTGGGCAACGTCTTTCCCGCGGCCTTCGAGCTTTCCTCCGTCAACGGTTCCAACGGATTCACAATCCCGGCTCTGCCGACACACAACGCGAGTGACTTCTTCGGCAACGTGGGGCGGGCTGGCGACCTCAATCGCGACGGTATCGGCGACCTGGTGATCGGGAATCAGGACGCGAACGCATCCTCGAACCGGACCGACGCGGGCCAGGCCTATGTGATCTTCGGCCGCACGAGCTTCCCTGCAACCTTTAACCTTGCCACGCTCAACGGCAACAACGGCTTCACGGTCAACGGCGGTGTCGCCAACGACTTCCTCGGCTCTGCGGTCGCCGGCGTTGGGGACTTGAACGGCGACGGGATCGACGACCTGGCGATCGGTGCCAATCTTGCCAGCAATCTCGCGGGGATGCACAGCGGCGCGGCCTACGTCATATTCGGCAAGACCAGCGCTTTTCCGGCCGTCATCGAGGTCACCACCCTCAACGGTAGCAGCGGCTTCGCCCTTTAT
Source organism: uncultured Isosphaeraceae bacterium (assembly GCA_963850935.1). GTDB lineage: Bacteria > Planctomycetota > Planctomycetia > Isosphaerales > Isosphaeraceae > CAWFRS01. Next base: position 286,714 of record CAWKNT010000002.1, on the reverse strand, counting down.
GGGATCTCGGCGTATGATAACGCGGGTGGCAACGTCACCGGAGCGGGAGACCTCAACGGCGACGGCTACGACGACATGATCGTGGTGAAACACCAACGACCCGAACGGCATCACCGACGCCGGGCAGAGCTACGTGGTCTACGGCCGACAGAGCTTTGGGGCCAATCTCAATCTTGCCTCGCTCCTGGCCGCCAACGGCGGCGACGGATCAGCCGGCTTCGCTATCAATGGCTTCCTTAGCGGCCAGAATACCCGGCCCGTCGGCATCGGCGACATCAACGGTGACGGCTTCGCCGACATTCGCGTTGGGGCCGAGACCGATGACCCGAACGGACTGACCGACGCCGGACGGGCCTTCATCATTTATGGCAAGCCCTCCCCGGCCGCCGTCACCAAGTTCTACGTGGTCGACGACGCCTCTGCCGACCACACTTACAAATACGTGGCACCGGCACGCCCGTCGAGGACTATGCCCTGAACGGCGGCGATACGGCTCCACGCGGCGCCGCGAGCTCGTCCGCTGGCGACAAGGTCTGGGTCGTGGACTCCAACAAGAAAGTCTATGTCTACAATCCCGGCGGCACGCTCCTCGGCTCCTGGACCGCCGGCAGCTTGGCTGCCAACGCTACTGTCGAGGGGATTACCACGAACGGCTCAGACATCTGGATCATCGATGCCCAGCAGGACAAGGTGTTCCGCTATACCGGTGCTGCGAGCCGCCTCTCCGGTACCCAGAACGCCGCGAGCAGCTTCAACCTCAACAGCAGCGACACCGGCCCCAAGGATATCGTTACCGACGGGACGTATCTCTGGGTCGTCAACGACTCCAGCACCGACAAGGTATACAAGTACACGCTGTCGGGGTCACTGGTCGGAAGCTGGACAATCACCGGTGCCGGCTCGAGCCCGACAGGCATCACACTTGACCCAGCCCACGTCGGCAATCTGTGGATCGTCGACAACGGAACCGACCGGGTCTACCAGTTCGACAACGCCGCCGGGCGCACTTCTGGCTCTCAATCCCCCTCGACGAGCTTTGCGCTCGCTGCCGCCAACACCAACCCGCAAGGAATTGCGGATCCGCCAGTTCCGACGCGACACACGCCGCGTACAGCGACCTTTACAGGGACCTCTCACCCTTCGGCCCACCTGGCCGTCCGCCACCGACGGGCGCACTTAGGCATCAGCGCATCGAAGTCGGCGGGTCCAATCCCCTGGCGGAAAGTGAGCCATCATGTGTAGTTCGGACTTCGGTCCCACGATCGCACGAAGCGGGTTTGATCTAAGCCGTCCGTGTTCGACCATGAGCGGCCGGGCCCGCTTTTCGATTCCGTTGGGTTGGTGCATGGCCGCACTCGGAAGTTTAGCGTGCGGAGTAGTGTATTTATCGGTAGACGCCACTCGAGCCGTGGCCAAAATGGATCGCAATCTGGTTGGAATGCATCCGACGTGGGTCGAATCGGTCGCCTTTGACCCCAAAAGCCGCTGGCTAGCATCCGCGGGCGGCGACGGCTCGGTGTACCTCTGGAACGTAGACGAACGCGAGCCGGCAAGGGCCCTTGAGGAAACACCAGGGACAGAGGCGGCGTACTGCGTGGCATTCACGCCCGACGGTAGAGAACTGGTTGTTGGGGGAAAGGGCGGATCGATCACAATCTGGAATCTGACTTCCGGAAATCGCCGTCCCACGTTTCGATTCGGCAGCCAGGTGACCCGATGCCTGGCATTCACGCCCGACGGTCGATTGCTGGCGACCGGCAGCACCGACCATGGTATCGCACTCTGGGACGCGATGACATTGGAAAAGAGCGCGGCTTTCGGCAGCGGTAGTGGGCAGATCAACTGTGTCACGTTCTCTGCCGACGGCCGTACACTGGCCGCCGCGTGTGCAGATGGGACTGCTAGCGTTTGGGACGTATCGTCCGGCGAGCGCATCCGAGTCTTGAACGCGCCATCAAACCCTATGCGCCCACTCTTCGGCGTGGCATTCTCACCTGATGGGCGATTGTTGGTTACGGCGAGTTTTTATTCGGGGCTCGCGCTTTGGAACACGAAGTCCGGGCATCGACTGGGAACCCCGGGCGGGTCTGCGACGTGGCCGATGTCTGTGGCATTCTCTCCCAAGAACTTGACACTCGCGTGGGGCACTTCTACTGGGATGATCGAGATCCGGGACGCCGGTGTTGGCCGGCAAATCTCGGCATGGCGAGGCCATTCGTCGTCGGTCAAGTCGCTGGCTTTTTCGCCGGACGGGCGGATCCTTGCGTCCGGCGGCGATGATGGCGCAGTGAGAGTCTGGAGCGTACGCGGACCGAATGACCTATTGAAACAGTGAAGAAACATGTCAGAATTTAGAAAAGCCATGATCATTGGAACAAGGGGGCACTATCCCAACCAGGACCCGCTGCTGCGCGACGAATTGAACCATTGATCGGCTGAAAGCCTGTGGTTCGGACGTCGGATGTAACCCCGACCTTTGAAGCCTTCTTTTGTAGCCTGCTTCTGTGAGGCAGGGATTTTTGTAGCAGGGCGTTCGATGCCGGGGCCACAGGCACCGGCTACAATCGACCGGAAATACGAGTCACGGTCTTATCTACTCAGTCTTATGCTGCCTGCTGGGAGTGGTCGCCTTAAGGTGAGGGATTTTAGATCCGAGAACCAGGACATCAAGCTCTCCCTGTGAGGAAACCTCGATGAGCGCGACATTGGTGACGATCCTGCTAGTGTCAGGCCTCTTCACACCCTGGGAAGAGCAGGCCGCTGGCGCCGGGCAAGAAGCGACATTCCGACCGCGTCACTTTCGCGGCGAGATCAATCAGGTCAGTATCCTGCCTGAGTCTCAACAACCAGTCCTTCCGCTTTCACAGGCCCGGATTCCTCAAAGCCTGGACATGCGGAACATGGCGAGTTGGGGCCTGAACTACTTGACCGGCAGCATCACGGCAGAGAGGAACTACGCTTCTAGCTACGGCAACTGGCCACTCAAAGACCCGCCCTTCAGCATTGGAGGCGACCGCACTGCTGTGGGCGACAGCGAGGTCCGAAACGACCTGGCGTTTGTATTGATGCGCGCGATGAGCGGCATCTCCTATGGGACAAGAGTTCAGAAGGGATTGCGGGACCGCATTCTAGCTTATCAGCATGCTTCCGGCCTTTTCGTGCCCCCGAGTCACGGTGACACCGACGTCTTGTGGGCGACGGCATGGATGGCACGAAGTCTCATCGAGAGCTTCGCGACAACCGGCGACCGCGACGCGTTGGCGCTGGCCGGGAAGGCGTTGAGCGCGGTGCGGAAATATGCCATGACGTCCAACGACCGGGGGCAATTGCGACTCGCTCCGCCGCGCAAGCTGAAGCTCGGTAACGAGATCATTCGCTTTTCCTACCGCGGTTTTCTGGATTTCTGCATCGTGGAGCCGTTCGTCCGATACTACGAGGTGACGGCCGATGCGTCGATGCTCGAAGTTGCGAAGGGACTCGCCGACGGGCGCTTGTCTGGCTTCGGCCAGTACGATACAGAGCATATGCACTCACATATGCACGGCGTAGTTCCGATCGCACATCTCGGCGCGGTCACCGGCGAGAAAAAGTATCTCGATTGGGCCGAAGAGCAGCTTGATCGTCGCGCACACCAACGGACTGATTACGGCTGGGTCGAAGCAACAAGAGGCTACGGCGCTTCTGAGACCTGTGCCCTGGCTGACCACATTTTTGTCAGTCTCTTTCTCGGCCGCGGCGGGCGAACGCGACACTATGACTTTGTCGAGCGAGCTGTGCTCAACTATCTGCCGCAGGAGCAATTCTTCATTAGCGACAGGACTTTCAAGACGCTCTGGAGTCGCAGCACTTTCAAGGATCGAGCAAACCATCTGGCCTTGATGCGGCGGCTGGAAGGGGGCTTCCTTTGTCGCACAGATCCAGAAGATCGATGGTCCCAGGGGACGATCAGCCTCGAGGGATGTTGTCCGCCGACCGGCATGACAGGCTTGTACCAGGCCTGGAAGGATGTGGTGAGAAAGACCGCGGACGGGGTGTGGGTCAACATGGCGTTCAATCACGAATGCCCGGAAGCCCGCGTCGTGAGCTTTCTACCCGAAGCGGGAAGGGTCACTATCGTCGCGCGAATCGCAGGGGACTACCATTTTCGAATCCCTGGTTTTGCTCCGTGGAACTCCGTGCGTGCCTTCCGAGCTCGGTCCGATTCCAAGCAAGTCGAGGTGATTCGAAAGGGCGAATATGTCGTGTTCCCGAACGCCAAAGCCGGCGAGGAACTGACAGTGACGTACCCCCTTACAGAATTCATTCAGAAGACGAAGGCAGGAGGCAAAGATCTGGAGATTCACTGGAAGGGGAACCTTGTGATTGGCCTTTTACCCAGAGGCAAAGTTTGGCCGCTTTTCGAAGATGTTCCCTATTTGACACGGCCATTCCGTCCCCTTGAAAGAGGCCCAGATGCGACTGGTAATTAACTGCAGCCGGCCCAACTCGCGGTCGGATGGGGTTTGGGATCAAGAATTGGACACGCGGGGAACCTGCGCTATTGGCGAAAAGGGTCCGGACGAAAACAGCCCGCGGCGTGGGCGAATGGCGCTCTTCAAGAATTATCGCATCGAACTCGTGCTTGCGGCCATTTTCGTTGGCCTCTTTGCCGCTTCCGCCGCAAGGACATGGGGCCATTTCTTCTTTGTCCCCGGTCTCGCCATGACAGGTGCGGTCCTGTTTCCGGCGTATCTCGTGCTCGTCCTGATGTTCCGTCATCATTGCTCGTGGCGAGACGCCAAACGCACGAAACAATCAATTACCAGGACCACGAAATCGCAGGGGAGGCCGAAAACTGACGCCGATTCGTTCGGACAACGAAGTGACGAGTAGCCTGCGATTCCACCTCGAATCAAGCGATCCAGCTACCTTCTAACGAAATCTATTGTTGCGGTCATTTTCGTCAGACTTGCGAGTGCGGAGCGCCTGGCTCGCCAATTTGTTTAATTGCTTGTCTCATGCTCGCGGCAGATCCGATGGAGCAACTTGTCAAAGAGCGATGCGTCACCGAATGGGCCTTGGTCGTACGCATCCTCCAGCGGTTTGATCCGGCGCAAAGCCGCTTTGCCCGTGTCGAGACTCATCCTGTCAATCTCGAACGAACTTCTCTCATCGTCCACTTGATCGAAGAATCGTTTGATGTCTCCTTTCCCGGCAAGCCGGAGCTTCGCTTGCTGCGACTCAGTTAGCATATGAGTCCGAGCGGCAGCCCGGATGGCCGGATGAAGCCAGGATCAGCATCGCAAAAAGCGTCTCTTTCATGGCGTTACTCCGTTGCCGACTCGGGATGAGAGCAACCATCGGGAACGCAGTCAATCCGGCCTCGTCAGCTACGGTGCTTGGTAGGGCGCCGCCCTTGTTTGTCCTTGGTCGAACGTCCGCCCGTTTCGGCCGCGACCTCGCGCCAGAACTGTTCGTGCGGAATACCTCCAGACTCCTCGATTTGGCGGCGCGAATGATCGAGCAATGCCCGGAACTTGGGTGAATGGGCCAGGATCAGTCGTTCCAATTCGTCCTCGTCGCTGATCGAGAGCAATACCGCGACCGCCCTGCCGTTGCGCGTAACGACCACCGGCCCGGACTCGCTTTCTTTCAAATAGGCGCTCAAGCGTGCCTTCACATCAGCGACTGATGCAATTTTCATCCGGTATACTCATCTCCCCCGATGAAGAGCTGGTTCCGTTTCTTGACACCCACCGCTAAGATTCGTACTTCACGGCCCTCGGCGTTGACTTGATAAAACACACGGAAACGGTTATCCGGGCCGAGGCGCAACTCCCAGTCCGCCCCGAAAGAAACCGGTCGTTTCAATGGCTTTCGGTTTCGCGTCTCCACGTCGGGTTCATGGATAAGTTGGACCTCGATTTCGGACTGAATCCCCGGATAATATTTCGGTTCGATTGCGTGCAAATGCAGTTTCACCTCGTCAGCATACACCAGAGCGAATGGCTGCTTCTTGGCCATGACCATGATTATGGTCACGGCGATCGACCCGGTCAATACGGCGGGTCGTGCGCGTTTGCGGCGCGACTCAGCAGTAGATGCGTAGGATGCGATCCAGGGTTGGGGCAGATTGCGAGTGTCGACCACAATCGCCATGGCTCGACTGGTCCGAGCTTCAAACGGGTCGTTGCCCTCTCGATCGACTGCGAGACATGACCATGTGCCAACTGACAACACGTCCGGGACCTGCTGTTCGGTCTACGGCCGGGATACGGATGCCGACGGTCGTCCTTACTGCGCCATGCGGTTGATCAAGGGGGACTCGCTCAAGTAGACCATCGCGCAGTTTCACGCCGACGAGTCGCGGGAAGCAGGCCCCGGCCTTCGATCGATGGAGCTGCGCGAGCTCCTACGCCGGTTCCTCGACGTTTACAATGCCATCGATCACGCCCACTCACGCGTCGTGGTCCATCGTGACATCAATACGCGATCCCAGCGGCGAGCATCAAGGCAACGCGTCCATTCGAGGATCGATTGACTTGAGAATTTGATTTATCAGTGGACTGAGCTGCGCGGGCCTCGAGCGTACCTGTTCGTTCGACAGGACGATGATGCCCAGCTTCAAATCTGGACAGAATGCACACATACTATGGTGGCTCGGAACGTTGCCGTCTTGAAAGATCGTCCGTCGGCCCATGCGGTTTAGTATTTGCCAGTTGAGCCCGACCGTGAAGCTGTTGTCATGACTCCACACGGTATTCCCCGCGGGCCTGTGTGTGAGTTTGACGACCTCATCATTCTCGGCCAAATGCCAAGCAACGTATTTGAGCATGTCTGCGGCGGTGGACTTTAATGACCCGGCTGCAGGAAATCGTGTGGATAGGGCCGGGAGAAATGAGCCGCTGACGCTATAGCCTTTCGGGAAACTCGCGATTTCCTCGGCGTTCAACTTGACTTTCGTGTGGTTCATCTCGAGCGGTCCGGTGATCTTGATCTGGACAAGTTCCTCGTACGATTTGCCGTAGGTGTGCTCCAGGGCCAGCCCCAAAAGCTGCGCGGCCGCATTTGAGTAGCCGAACTTCTTGCCAGGTTCCTCTATCAGTGTCACGGCACGGAGATCGCGAAAGAAGTCTTTAACGGTGTACCTTTCGAGAAACGCCGCTTCTCTGGACGAACTTTGCGCGAAGTCAGCGTCGCCAACATTTTCCCATTCCGCCGTTTCGGGTAGGTTCTTCGGCAACCCGGACGTGTGATTGATCAATTGCCAAAGACGAATGGGCTTTCCCTGATATTCCAGGTTCGGGAAATCGCCATCAAGGTGTTTGCGTACGTCGTCCTCGAGGTTCGCTTTCCTATCGACGACGGCCTGGGCAAGGAGCGTACCCGTGAACGTTTTCGTGATGGAAGCGATCGCATAAAGAGTTTGAGCCGTCGGGGGATTGTGGTTGCCTCGCTCTGTCGATCCGAAATTGTAGGTATAAGTCTTCTTGTCCTTGTAAATGCCGATGGAAAGGCCGATCGTCTGCTGGTTCGCCATGAATTCTGTAGCGGCTTTTGCCACGATCGAATCGACAGTCTGCAGGCGTTCCTTGTCTGCAGGGTTCTGGCCGGCAACGGATCCGGCCGCGATCGAGAGCATTACGGCTGGCACAACGATTTTCATAACCTCTCCCATCGAACGATTGATCCACATTTTGAGCCGCATTGCCTGGGATGGCGACAACCGCTCGGAATGTGGTTGGGCACCAGTCTAAAGCCAATCTTCCGCTTCCTCGATCAAGTTATACGGAAACAATTGACTCCGTCTTGCCCTGGATTTGCTTGTTGCTCGCAGTTAGTGCACGATTGCACCTTTGGCGAAAATGGGACGGGGTAACGCCCGCGTGCCGTTTGAACGCAGTCGCGAAATGGCTCTGATCGCTATAGCCCACGGCTCGCGCGATCTCGCACAACGGTCTTTCTGTGTCGGCCAGATACCGCCGCGCTCGTTCAATTCGCAATTCGCGGACATAATCTCCAAGAGTGCAATGGTAGTGGCGGCGAAAGGTACGGCAGAGATGGGCCGGGTGAACGTCCGCCGCCTGCGCGATTGTCTCGAGGACAGATTTTCCGTGCACCGTTCGTGCAGCAGATCTTTCACGTGTTTCAACCAAATCGGCGGTTGCAACTTCATCGTGCGGCGTGGTTGCCGGCACGCCGCCGCGAGCATTTCCAGTGTCAGGCCCTCGATTGCCAGGGGTGACAGAGCATCTTCGTTCGAGAACTCCCCGTACAGCCTTCTGGCCAGTCGAACCAGCATTCCGGAACGAAAGTAGCCTGGAGTCTGAAGAGCGGAGGCGTGCTCAGCAACGCGCGTATGCCATTCGAGCGGCAACTCGATATTGAAGATTCGCACGACGACATCCTCGTGCCGTTCGGCGTGCAATTCGTCGGGAGGATGAAAGAGCAGAGTGGACGGAACGCAATCGCGCTGCCTGGTTCCGTAGGTTTCCGCGTACGCCCCTTCCAAAACGAGGCCGAAGTAAGCGGATTCGTGCGAGTGCCGGGGAATCTGAATTGCCTTGGAATACAAGCATTCCGTGAGCCGGATTCCACGAACGAGGCGGTGGCTGCTAATCGTGCCATAGAACGCGCCGACATGAAGCTTGGGTCCCACAGTCTACTCTCCTGGTCGATTGATTCACTTATGGCTCGAACGCGCTATCTTATTGTGCTCGGCTAGGGATTCGCCATACGCCGGGTGCGACCGCTCGAGACTGTCGGAGGCTAACGGTGCTGTTCGGTTTCACCATCTGGTCCATACGATCGTGGCGAACCTTCCTGACTTTCGCGTTGACTCAATCGTGTCGATTGCCCGCTTCAAGAAACCTCAGATTGATTCAATAAATGGACAAGAACGTCAGAATATAGAAGATACGCGATCGTTTTTCTCGATTCTGGTCCAGCCGCAAGGTTCGGAGTGCATCGCGCTTTTCGACCGAACAAACCCAATCTGGGTTGGGAGCCATGTGAATTGCGCCAAACGAACCCAACCGTCGCGGCGGAACGCCGAAAATGCGCCGAACGAACCCAACCGCGGTGAGACCGCCCTGTAACGCCGACGTATTGAACCGAATGCTCGGATCTTCCGTGTTGGGCGGATCGATGTGAAAAGCGTGATTGCGCGACACTCAGCCGGTAGAGTGTTGTGGTCCGAAATCTGGGACACAGCGGTGACGCGTCGATTTGTCGTCGTTCGATAGGCGTCAAACTGCGGTAAGAGCCAAAGCGAGTTTTCCGCGAGGAGCATCTTTGATGAAGTTTGGCGTCAGGCGGACGGTCCTGATCGGTCCGGCAAGCAGAGTTACCCTGCTGTCGATCGTCGCTTTGTCTCTATTCCTCGGTGGGCCGTCGCCGTGCGCGTTTGGGGATCAGGTTATCGCTGCGCATGGGCCGTACGCGGAGGTTGCGCGGCGACTCGAGCCGTGGATCAGCAGCGAAATGGAAACGAAGGGGCTCCCTGCGCTTTCCATCGCTCTCGTCGACGACCAGCGCATTGTCTGGGCTCGCGGGTTTGGGTTCGCGGACCTGGAGCGTCGTGTTCCGGCGACGGCAGAAACCGTTTATCGGGTCGGCTCGATTTCCAAGCTATTCACCGAGATGGCGGTGATGCAACTCGTCGATCGCGGAAAGCTCGATCTCGACGCACCGGTCAATCGCTACCTCCCCGAGTTTTCACCGCGGTCCTATCCTGATTACCCCGGTGGGACTGCGCTTGAGCGCTGGCATCGTGATCTCTTGCGACGGGCGATGGAAGCAGATGGGTTCGCTGCCTACGAGTTCGAGTGGCTGCACTTCGACCATCGTGACTGGACCAAGTATCCAATCATGAACGAAGCATTCGAACACCTGGGTATGCCGAAAACACGCAAATGATGATATAGAAGAACCAAAGGTTCGTCGCGGCACCAACCAGTTCACCGGCCGACCAGCCAGAGCGGACAATCGCGGCGCATGGCCTCGTTGGCGGCGAGGGCGAGTCGGGCGAAGGTGAGAATTTCGGGAGGATCGGCGACCCAGCCGTCGTCCGGGTCGTGCGCGACGCGGAGCAAGGCTTGGAGACCGACGTCATCCAGCGGCAGTTCCCACCGTTCGGCCAGCTCGGCCAGCTCGTTGCGAAGGCCGAGGAGGCTGGCGCACTTGAGCGGTCCGCCGACGGAGAGCGGAAACGAGACGGCTTGAAGTTGCGCCGGCAAATAGACGCCGCGGCCGTCTTCGCCCAGGGCGGTCAGGTTGGGGATTGCGTCGGCACCCAGCTCGTCGATTGCTCGCCTCTGGAGATCGGACCATCCCGTGTCGGCGAGCTCACCATAGTGGAGGGGAGGCGATCCTTCCCATTCTCCCTCGGCGCCAAAGGCGTGGTCGAGAACCTCGGCCACTTCCTCGGCGAATCGATCCTCGAACGTGCCTCGTGCTCCCCCGACGGTGAACGACAGAGCCATGGTGTGATCCTTCTCAAGTCACCAGTGGATGTGCGTCTCCGATTATTACGAGCGAAAGGTCCGAGGCTTTCCAATGCAGAGCGGCGGTTGCAGCAGAATTGGTTTGCTGGCGAGACGTTCCGGCACGGGAGAATCGCGGGTGGGTGACGGACATGCCTCTATCAAGCGCGCCGAGAGGAACGTATTTGGATACCGCTTTTTTGCCTCGATTGAGCCCACTCCGTCCGGTCTTTGTCCGCCGGGCCTGTTCTATCCGCTGGTCGCGGCCGTGCCGTGCCCGACTCCCATTCCCTGAGTGTGGTCCTGAGACGTGGTCCTGTCAAGCATCTGATTCCTGAGAAAGGTTCGTTGATGAGGCGACTCTGGAAATTCCGTGGCATCTGGTCGGCGGTCGCGTTGTTCATAACTCTTGGCGGCGGATACTCTCGGGGACTCGAGACGCTCGCGACCGCGGCCTCCGGTTCGTCGACCGAGCCCGCCCGGTCTATCACCGTTGGGATTCTTGACGGGCTCTCGCGAGGGCCAACTCAAGGCCGAGGCCCATGCGCTGGCGGTGCCGACGCCGGAGAACGCGCGGAGTTGGCTGCGCGTTCTGACCGCCGAGCCCCATGTCGCCGGCACGCCTGCCGATCACAAGACCGCCGTTTTTGTTCGCGACAAGCTGCGGGAATGGGGCTGGAAGGCTGAACTCGAGGAGCTGGAGGTTTTGCTCAACTATCCTGCGCGGCGATCGCCACCATCTCTGACTATCGACCGGCCGTCAACAAGAGCCTCTCCCTAGACGAGGCGCCCCTGGCGACCGACAAGGATTCGGCCAGCAGCGCGCGCGTTTGGTGCGTTCAATGGCTACGGCGTCTCGGGCAATGCGTCCGGACAGGTTGTCTACGTGAATTATGGCCGGCCCGAAGACTACGTGGCGATCGAAAAGATGGGAATCGACGTCAAGGGCAAGATTGTCCTGGTCCGCTACGGCAGTCTGTTCCGGGGGCTCAAGGTTCGCAATGCCCAGAAGCGTGGAGCCGCCGGCATCCTGATCTTTTCCGACCCGGCCGATGATGGATTCGCCAAGGGCGACGTCTATCCGCACGGACGATTTCGACCCGGCTCGGCCATTCAGCGCGGCAGTGTCCAGTTCCTGTCGCTGGGGCCTGGCGATCCGTCGACGCCGTTTGGTCCGTCGGTCAAGGGAGCCAAGCGTCTGCCCATCGACTCTTACAACGGCTTTCCGCTCGGAGATAAGCCGCCGTTCGGAGACATGTCGGCGCTAAACGGCGTCGGCGTCGGCGACCAGCCGTCGTCTTTATCAGTGGACGCGTGGGAGAAGACAACCGGTCTCAAGCGCGACGACTACTTCGCGACGATCCCCTGCCTGCCGGTCAGCTACGACACGGCCCACGAAATCCTCAAGCTACTGGCCGGTCCCAATGTGCCATCCGGCTGGCAAGGGGGATTGCCCTTGCCGTACCACGTCGGTCCCGGGCCGGCGGAGGTCAGGATGTCGGTATGCGATGGATTATCAGATCCGCAGGATCTGGAACGTGATCGCCACGATCCCCGGCACGGTCGAGCCGGACCGCTGGATCATGATCGGCAACCATCGCGATGCCTGGGTTTATGGCGCGGTCGACCCGGGAAGCGGCACGGCCGCGACGCTGGAAATGTGCCGTGCGGTGGGGTCGGCCGTCAAAAATGGCTGGAAGCCCCGGCGGACGCTCGTGTACGCGAGCTGGGACGCCGAAGAATACGGCCTGGTCGGCTCGACCGAGTGGGCCGAGCAAAACGCGTCGATCGATCGACGAAAAAGCCGTGCTCATGCTCAATGTCGACTCGGCGGTGAGCGGACCGGAGTTCGAGCGCCAGCGGCGTGCCGTCGTTGCGCGAGCTCGTGCTCGACGCCGCCGGAGCGATCACCGATCCGCGAACCGGCAAGTCGCTCCGGGCGGCCTGGACCGAAGCGCATCGAGCGGCCTGGGCCAGCCAGCGCGCCACTTGTTCTCGCCGACCCGCTCTGGGATTCAAAGGCTAAGGGTGTCGGTGCCCTTCTCAAGGCGACCGGGAATTGTAGGCAACGGCTTCTTTCCCCAGATGGGCTACGCTTGGCTCGGGCTCTGACTTCACGGCGTTTCTCGATCATCTGGCGGTGCCGGCTGTCGATGTCGGTTTCAGCGGAGGGTATGGCGTTTATCACTCGATCTACGACAACTTCAACTGGATGGAGAAGTTTGGCGATCCCGAGTTCTTGACCCACGCGACGGCGGCCCGGTTGTATACGCTGATCGCGATGCGAGCCGCTGCCGCCGACGTCGTGCCGTTCAAGTTCGTCCCCTACGGCCTTGCTCTGCGCGAACACGTCGACAGCTTCGGCTGATTCATGCCCAGCGCGTGCGCAAGGCCGATTCCGCGACGGCGGAAGAGCGAGCCCGAGTTCGAAGGGGTTTCCGAACCTGGTCGACGCCGTGCGTGCCTTCCAGATCCAAGCCGAAGAGCTCGACCGGGCCACGCGTGCGGTCACCGAGCGTGGCCAATGCTCAAGCGACGAACTGGCCAGGCTCAACCATGCGCTCGCACAAGTCGAGCGAGCGTTTTTGCTCGACAAGGGGCTGCCGGATCGCCCTTGGTTCAAGCACGCGGTGTACGCACCTGGCCTGACCACGGGATACGCGGCGTGGCCCCTGCCGGCGATCCGGCAGGCGCTCGAAGAGAATAACAAGCCTCGCCTCGCCGCCGATCTGCCGACGACAGTTGAGCGGATCAAGAAGGCGACCGCCGCCATGGAGTCGGCCCGCAAGCGACGCCCAGGCCATTCTCGAGCAAAACTGATATCAGTATTGAGTTGCTTTTCGATCCGAGTTGGCCAATTCCCCAATCAATGCGGCAACGATCCTTGAGGACCTTGTTTGATGACGCAAGTCGAATTGGAGAATCGCCGGTTGATCAAATTGCCCCGGGTGCTGGGGCCGGTCGCGGCCTTCTGCGTGGTTGTGGGATCGGTGATCGGCTCGGGGATCTTCCTGGTCCCGGCAAAGGTCGCGCACGAACGTTCCGTTACATGAGCGGCATCGTTTTAGTATGGGTGATCGGCGGACTCTTCAGCGGAGCCGGGGCGCTCACGCTCGCCGAGCTGGGTGCGATGCTGCCGCGTGCCGGGGGCCTGTATGTTTATCTCCGCGTGGCCTATGGAGCACTGCCGGCGTTCCTGTTTGGCTGGGTCGAGTTTCTCGATCGTTCGTTCGGGGTCGATGGCGACGCTGGCGGCGGCGTTCGCGCGTTATTTCGCTCGACTTGTACCGCCGCCGGCATGGATTCGCAACGAGCTCTGGCAGGCGGGCTGCAGCCACGCTGGCGATCGCGGTGGTCACGCCGGTCAACGTGATCGGGACGCGGTGGGGAGGAACACTCCAGGTCGTCGGCACGGTCCTGAAAGTCGGCGGGGTCACGGTGTTGATCGCATTGCCGTTTCTCCTGGGAGGCGGCACAGTGGCCAACTTGAGTCCAATCTGGCCCAGGCACTCGGCGGCTCGATCTTCACGGGCATGATGGCTGCGATGGTCAGCGTGCTCTGGGCGTACGACGGCTGGACCAACGTGACGCCGCTCGCCGAAGAGATCCGCGATCCCGGACGCAACGTTCCTCGTGCCTTGATCTGGGGAATGGCCGTGTTGATCGCCGTCTATCTGTCGATGACCTTGGCGTATCATTACGTTTTGCCGATGACCGAGGTCGCCTCGGCAGCAGCAGCAAAGACGTTCAGAGTGCCGTCGCCGCGGCTTATTGCGATCGCCTTCTCGGTTGGCCGGGCGTCGTGGCCGTCTCGCTCTTGGTTATGTGCTCAACATTCATTTCGCTCAATGGCAATGCCCTAACCGGCCCGAGAGCATACTTCGCGATGGCACGCGACGGCCTCTTTCCCGGCAGGGCTGTGTCGAGTGCACCGACCGGTTTCAAACACCGGCCAATGCAGTTCTGTCGCAGGGCGTCTGGGCGATTGCGTTGACGCTCGCCGGCACGTTGCTCATTGTCGTGTCCCCCACGGTCGCTCCCGGGCTGCCCAGCTTGCTTCTGGCTGCCTGGAAAAAGCTCAATGAAACGCCGCTGTACGATGTGCTCTACAGCTATGTGATTTTCGGAGCGAACCTGTTTTATATGCTGGCCATTTCGAGCGTGTTTGTCCTGCGCGTACGCCTGCCCGATCTAGCAGCGGCCGTATCGCACCTGGGGCTATCCAATTACCCCGATGCTCTACGTCGCGGCGGCGCTCCTGCTCTTGGGAAACATGCTGGCGGATCATCAGAGCCGGGTTCAATCGCTGGCGGGAATCGGCATCATCCTACTCGGTGTACCGGCCTACTGCCTCTTTCGAGCAAACGCTACCGCCATCGATCTGGAGGGCAAACAACAGATAGAAGCGTGACGCGTCGTTTTGCGCGGGCGGCGTCGTCCACGCTGTATCCGGCTTGAAAATCAGACCGGCGGCGTTACTTGGCCGTCGGTTTGTCATTCAAGATCGGCCAGCCACCCGATTGCTTGATGATCGTGAAAAGGTCGTCCTTCTCGCCGGGCTTGGTGAGATCCTGGTCCTTCTTGGCAATCATGATGAAGCCGATGCACATCTCGTCCGTTGTCGCCTCGCCCCAGCGAACGACTTTGGGAGGTTTGTTGGGATTGCGAGGATTGCCGTCTGTGTTGTCGTAATGAGCCACCACGTCGAGCACCGTCCCTTTGGGCAGAATCATCGGAACCGCAAAGCGGTAAGCCAATTGCCAGTTGAAGTCCCAGTCGTCGATTTTGAGAAGGTCTTGGCGGCGACCGTCGGGAAAGCGGACCGACATCTGCATGTCACGGCCTAAAAGATGCATATGAGGTGCACATGCAAATGCGACAACATCAACGGGAATGGTCCAAGATGCTTTTGCTTCAATGTGGGACGCATCGGGTCCACCGGCGGGCAAGACCAAATCGGGGTTCCAGGCGCCGGCGCGCTGAAGGGTTCGCTTGACGGGTTTCTTGGCAAAGTACAGACCGAGTTGAGTCCGGTCGGTTTCGGGCTTGCCGCTGGGGTGATAGTGGATTTGCACGATAATGTCGGCCTTCTTCGGCAACGACTTGCCGAAGCCGTCGGGAAGCCGGATGGGCTCGACGCCGGGAACCCAACCACCCATGTCGCCAATGCTGTCGACCTTTGGCCCCGCAAAACAGGGGTAGCCGGGCGCAGAGTCGAGAGCGTCTTTCTTGCGGCCCTCGCCCGAAGTGTCGACGTAAGACAGGATGTGATGCACGACCCGGCGATTACCCGGCCTGTACACGATGCCCGACACGAAGACGTCGCCTGGAAGGTCGGTCGGAATAACGAAGCAGCGATACACATCTTCTCCAGAGGCCGGCACTGCGAAATCGGTGCCGGTGTCGAGGATCAGGTCGGGAGTACCCAAGGTCCAGCCGTCGGCAAACTGGCGTGGAGGCGGGAGGTCGGCAGGTTTGCCCTCAGGCGCGTCGGCGTCGACCCATTCGGTGAGGGTCGCAATCTCGGCGCTCGACAGCGACCTGTCCCCTCTGAGAGTCAATCCGAAGTGCGGCACGGCCTTCCACGGGGGCATAGCGCGAGTCGTGACGACGTTCGAGATGTCGGAGGCGCGTTTGCGGGCCTGCTCGTAAGTCTCCAGGCCAAAAGGCGCGACTTGACCCTTGCGGTGGCATTCCAGGCAATGACTCTGCAAGATCGGTGCGACGTCCTTGCAATAGGTCGGCGCGGTTTTGTCGCCGCCGGACGACGCGCCGACAAGGCTTTCGGGCGCGGCCAGAATGATGCGACAGAGCAGGGCCGATGGAACTGTCACGAGGCACAAATAAAACCCGAGCAAGATCGCGCGTTTCGGTCGCATTTGGTTCCCCGAAGAGCAGTCCAGTTTCGGGCAAGTCGGCCCAAACAATTGCGGTCGGTCCTTGTGGCGACGCGACCGGACCTGCCGTTTCTAACTATAGAACACGCGGCAAGCCAAGCCAGGTGATCGAAGATCGTGGCCGCACCGTCGCATCACGAAACACCCGAAAGACTCTCTTCGATTGGTGGAAGCGCGAGGTCAGGAAATAGCGTGAGCAGACGTGCGGAGCTGAGGGAGACGTCAGCGGGACGGGGCTCGGGCAACGGCACATCCGCGCGCTTATTGGGCTGGACGAGTCGCTGATCGAGACCCAGCGCCCGAGCGGCTCTACGCATCAGCTCGTATCGACTGAGCCGTTCCGAGCCGCCGACGTGCAGCAATCCCCGCGTCTCCGACACGGCCAGCCGAATCAAGATGCGAGACGCGATGGCGTAATGGAGTGGGGTCCGCAGCTCGTCGGTAAAGAACGCTTGGGGGACCCCGGACTTAAGGGCGGCCGTCGTGCGGTCGAAGTAACCTTCCTTGCCAGATCGCGACGAACCGAATAGAAGGGAAAGCCTCGCAACCAAACCGTTCGGCGTGTCGAGCACGAAGCGCTCGGCGGCGTGCTTGGTTTGGCCGTAGACCAGGATTGGCTGCGCCTGATCTTCCTCGGTATACCACGATCTCGAGCCGTCGAACACAAGGTCGGTCGACGTGTAGACAAGTCGCCGATCGTGCGTGCGGCCGCCCACTGCGATAGGACCTGGGTCGCCACGACGTTGACCGCCCGACTTCGATCGGGATCCCGGCGGGCCGCCTCGGCCGAGCTGACGGCCGCGGCGTGGATCACGACGTCAGGGTCCGAACTCTCGAGAGCCTGCGCGACGGCGCGGTGATCGGTCAGCTCGACCGGGCTGGACCGCGTACCCTTCGACCGTGCCCTGGAACGTGCCGCTCCAGGCGACGATCTCGATGGGGGCCGTCGATCAGTCCGGTCGATCAGGTATCGACCCAGTTGGCCGCTCGCGCCCGTCACGACAATCCGCATGATCGCTAACTCCCTTTCGCTTGGTTCGCCCATCTCAAAAAGTTGACGCAAGCACGCGTGATCTGCTGCCGATCATAGGCCGACAGAGTCGGATTGGAATACCTCTCCGTATCCGCGCGTTTCGCCGCTGACAACAAAGGAATCGACCGCCATGAAGATTCGCGAAGTCCCGCTGGACGATCTCGTCCTCGACCCGAATCTCAACCTCCGCGACCGCCTCGATGATTTCACGGTCGAGCGCTACGCCGACTCATGGGATCGTCTGCCGCCGATCACGGTCTACAATATCGACGATCGCTTGCTGGTCGCCGACGGTTTTCACCGTCATGCCGCGGCGGTCATGCTGGGCAAGCGGACGATCCGTGCGGAGATCATCGAGGGAACGTTCACGGACGCCCTCGATTTCGTCGCCAGCGTCAATCTCTTCCACGGCCTGCCGCTGACCCGCGCCGAACGGCGGCGGGCGGTCGAGGTCAAGCTCAAGCTGCACCACGACTGGTCGGATCGGCGCATGGCCGAAGAGCTGGCCGTCAGCCGCGAGCTGGTGGCCAAGATCCGTCGCCAGTTGATCGAGTCGCGCCAGATCCCCAACCTGCCGGGCCGCGTCGGTGCCGACGGCAAGCTCTACACTTCGGCCGGCCTCCCCAAGGACGCCAACGAGCGGCTTCCCAAGGAGCCAGCCCCCGGCCCCGGCCGACGAAGAGACCGAGCGCGGGCGCCGCGGGATGGGCACGGCGACGGCTCCGGTTGAGCCCAAGGGTGAAGCACCCGCCGGGCGAGCACCGACGCGCACCGCCGACACGGGCCCGCCGTTCGAGGCGAGGCCCGACCCGCGGGCCATGGAGCTCTCCGCCGACGTCGGAGCCGCGACCATCGACGAGATGCTCGACCTGATGGCCAAGCAGATCATGCAGGTCATCGCCTGGACGCAGGCCGAAGGCTTCCTGGACGCCTATCGCAACGCCAGCCCCAATGCCCGCGGTCTGTTCCATACGGCCGCGATCAAGCTGGCCGCCCGTGCCGATCAGCTCCGCCGCGGTTGAGCATCCGCGACAGTGCCGATCACGCGAGTTCTGTGCCGTCGAGGGCGGCTTGATGGACTTGCGAGCAGTGCAGCTCGCGTACTGTTCAGAGAAACTCGCACAAGACCTGGTCGGCGACGAACAGGCCCTCGCGGCTCAGCCGGACTCGTCGTCCGTCGTCTTCGAGGTATCCTCTGCGCCGTGAATCGCTCGATCGTTTCGCCGGCGAGAGCATCGAGGTCGAAGCCGGTCCTTTGCTGGAAGTCGTCTCGTTCGATGCCGGTCTGGGTTCGGCGCAGCATCAGGATCGCGGTCTCGCGTGCCCGGGCTTCCGCCGATAGCTCTTCGCTGGGCCCCGTCGCCGGCAAGCCGGCTTCGATCCGGCGCAGGTATGCGTTCAAGTCGCGCGTATTGACCGAGCGGACTCCGCGGAGATAGCGCGCGGCCCCGACGCCGAATCCGAAATAGGCGTCGTTGGCCCAGTAGACCAGGTTGTGCCGGGACTCGTGGCCGGGCCGGGCGAAGTTGGAGATCTCGTACATCTCGAGCCCGGCCGCCGCCAGCCGCTCGATCGTCGACTCGAACATCGTCCGCTCGGTTTCCTCGTCGACCGGCTGGACCGGCCGCTCTGGCGCTGATTCCAGAGTGCGGTCCCTTTCTCGAATACCAGCCCGTAACACGAGAGATGCGCGGGCCCAAGGCCGAGAGCGATCTCGAGGTCCGCTCGCCAGTGTCGATGGTCGAGCCTGGCACGCCGAAAATCAGATCGAGCGACCAGCGGCCGAAACGGGGACGCACGATCTCGAGGGCCTGCTCGACCTCGGCATCGACCGTGATCGCGCTCGAGAACGCGAAGCAGATCGGGCTGAAACGACTGTGCGCCCAGGCTGACCCGGTTCACGCCGGCCGCGGCCAGGACGTCGGCCTTCTCGGCGTCGAGGTTCCGGGATTGGCCTCGACGGTCCATTCGCCCCCGGGAGCGAGAATCAACCAGCGCTTGATCAGCGTCGTCAGCCGGGCATCAGGCGGCGCATCGAGCCGGGTCGGCGTTCCCCCTCCCACGAAGATCGTGTCGACCTCCTGGGGTTCGACCAGAGCAGCGGTCGATCTCGCGTTCGAGGGCGGTCAAGTAGCGGTCGGCCAGATGGTCGACGCCCGCCAGCGACGCGAAGTCGCAGTAACCGCATTTGTGGGCGCAGAATGGGACGTGCACGTAGGCCGCACGCGGCCAGCGCCAGCTTGGCTCGGCGGCACTCTTCGGGTGACGGTCGCGATCAAGGGACCGCCTCGAGGAAGCGAATCTCCGGAATCTCGGCCTTGAGGGTAGCCTCGACCCGCATGCTCATGGTATACACCGACGATGAACATCCCTGGCATGCCCCAGTCAGCCGCACCTGCACGATGTTGTCCGGATCGATGCCGACCAAGACGATGTCGCCGCCGTCGCCTCGCAAATCGGGACGAACCTGCTCCTCAAGCACGCGCTCGATCCGTTTTAGCAATTCTGCTCGAGGGTCGGCAGTATTTCGTTGAGTATCGCTGGTATTCATGATGGTTGCCGAGTTAATGTTCGCCAGCACCGTAGCCGCCGCGATAACCACCTCCTCCACCGCCTCCGCGGTAGCCGCCACTTCCACCTCCGCCAGCCGCTTCCTCCGCCCGAGGATCTCGGCCGCGCTTCGTTGACCGTCAGCCGGCGGCCGTCATGATCCTGGCCGTCCAGGCTCTCGATCGCCGCCAAGGCTTCGTCGTCATTCGGCATTTCGACGAAACCGAACCCGCGGCTCCGGCCGGTCTCGCGGTCGCTCAGCACCTGCGCCGAGCTCACGGTGCCGTACTGCTCGAACAGTTCCTGGAGGATTTCCGATGTTACCGTGTACTTGAGATTTCCAACGTAAAGCCGCTTCGCCATCGCACTCGCCCGAATAGGCTCTCCACTGACACTCGACAGTAGACTAACACGCGAATCGAGAAACCACCGAACGAGCGACGCTCCCTAAGATGCACCTGTTTGACAACCTGATCCAGGAGAGGAGGGACGGCAGCCGATTGAATCGCGCACCACCGTGTCCCAGATCGTTGCAAGAAACTATAAGCACTCCGTTGCTTTACATCAACGACAAAATCATCATCAGTCTTAAATCGTTCGGGCTTGCGTCCAACCGTGGATGGTCGAACAACACGTCCTTGGGTGCCGCCGGGCGGTCCGGCGAAATTCCGGTCGACAACTGGTCTACGGAAAGTAGCGGCGATACAATCACGAGGCGATGATATTTGAACACTCGGACAAGGGCGGATCGATGAATAAACACTTCCACCATTCGGTCGCATTGTTCGTCTTCATCGTGTCTGGGCTGCTGCCGGCTCTCCGGCCGGCTTCCGCGGATTCGTGGCGAGTGACCGTTCGTGGGGGAGAGACCGACCTGGGCGAGACGCCCGTGGTGGTCGCACTCACGTCGCCGCTGGTTCCCGGTATCTGGTTTTTGGAATCTGGCGCCGCTGGGGAGCACATACCTGCCCAGATTTTCGAGGACGCTAATGGGGCTCAGCTGGCGACGGTCCTGCCCCCTCTGGCCGCTGGCTCGTCCCACACGTACACGCTAAATGGACCGGTGGCCGGCAGCGGTGGCGCAGTTTCCGGTGTCTCGTTCGAGGCGCAAGCTAGAAACCTAAAGATCAGCCTGGACCATCGGCTCTTGACCGAGTATCGCGTCGATGCCGGCAACAAGCCGTTCTTTTTCCCACTGATCGGACCGACGGGTGAGTCTTACACACGGGAATACCCCCTGTCGATCCTTCCCGACGAAGATCACGACCATCCCCACCAACGGTCATGCTGGTTCACGTATGGCAATGTTAACGGCATTGATTTTTGGTCGGAGGGCAAGCGGTTTGGAGTGATCAAGGAGACTGAGCGGACACTGGTCGTCGCAGGCCCCGTCATTGGACGGCTGAAAACCTTGAATGAATGGCGTGCGGCCAACGATCAAAAGATCTGCTCAGACGAGCGCACTGTCACTTTTTATCGCACGAAGGCCGCCCGGATCATCGACTTCAAGTTTCGGATCGTCGCCAGCGAAGGGCCGGTGGACGTTCCGTGACACCAAGGAAGGGATGTTCGGCCTCCGCGTCGCATCTTCGATGGACGTCGACAAGAAAATGGGGGGTAAGATTACGAACGCGGAAGGATTGACCAACGAGAAAGCCTGGGGCAAACCTTCCCCTTGGGTTGACTACGTCGGCCCGGTCAAGGACACCACTGTCGGAATTGCCATCATCAACCACCCGGCTAGCTTCCGTTACCCGACGACGTGGCACGTCCGCACATACGGGCTTTTCGCGGCCAATCCCTTCGGCTGGCACGATTTTGGCCGATCTGACAAGGGGGACTATATGATTCCAGGCGGCCAATCCATTGAATTCAGTTACAGGGTGGTTCTGCACGCAGGCGATACCGCTTCGGCCGCAGTCCCGGCTCTAGCGCAAGCGTACGCCAGGCCCCCCACCGTAGAGGTCGTGAAGAATTAGGCACCGCGCGATCCGAAGACGTCACGCTCAGGCGTTGAGACGCCGTTTACGGGCATGTCGTGGTCTTCGATGGGCAGCCGGCTTACCAACTGGCAACTCAGGCAGAGGGCCCAGCAAATCACTCGAGGCCGAAACAGAGGCAAGAGCCGATCGTAGTATCCGGCCCCCCGGCCCAGGCGGAATCCGAGCTCATCGAAAGCCAGGCCGGGAATGAGCGCCCAATCAATGTCTTCCGGCGCCGCCTCAGGCAAGCCCGGTCGCGGCTCAGGAATCCCCAGGGCGCCCGTGCACAGATCCTTGGCAGGGTCAACAACGCGAAAGAGTCGCAGCCGTCGACCGGGCTTATCGACTCGAGGAAGGTACACCACTTTTCTCATCTCATAGGCCGAGAGCAGCAGCTCGGCCATCGGTGGTTCTTCGGGAAACGCCGGTGCGAATAGCAAGACACGGCGAGCGTGTGACAGGCCGGGCAATTGTTGGAACCGGCCCACAAGCGCATCGTCTTGTGCGCGCCGAGCTCCGGGGTCGAGGGACGCGATTGCAGCCTTGATGGAGCGTCTCAGTTCGGCCTTCGCGTGGGACTTCCCCGGGGCGTCGGGAGGACAGTCGCTCAATGGTGCCCTCTGTGGTGCAAACAAGAATGCCCGTGTCCCACCTCGCGAAGGAGAGAAGGCACGGGCAAACAAACCTCCACCGCAATGCCGGTGAGGTGCTTTTGAGAACCCGCAGTTTAGGTGGGAACCTGAGGCACGCGAGGAAACAAGTTCCTAGGAGCCGATATCGGTTCCCGACGGGTTTTACGTTGGTTCGCCAAAAGGACCACCTCGTATCGAACATGGCAGAGGCTGCGTCTGGATAAACCAGACGAGTGTAATGTAACCGTCGCAAGGGCGTCATTCAAGGTGCGAGGCATTAATTCGCAACCGTGCGAAAATGCGCGCCCGAGACCACCGATGCCGGCGAATCGACAGCACGGAGTACGCCACTAATTGCGTTGACGTGCCGAATTCTGCATGAGCCGGATCTGGTCGCGGATCCGCGCGGCTTCTTCGTAGTCTTCGAGTTCGACGGAAAGCTCAAGTTGTTGCTCCAGCTTCTCGAGCGGCCCCAGGGGACGCTCACGTTCGACTTCACGGCGCCAGCGTAATGAGAAAGCGAAGCTCGGAGCATTCTTCTTCGCTCTCTTGCTGTTGATACTCGGCGAGGAACTTGCGGATGGCCTTGATCCCTTCGTCGATCCGCTTAAGTGCCGCTCTGTGCTCGCTTTTCTTGAGGGCCTGAGTTGCACGTGCCCGCGTGTACATCATCTGAACGTAAGGGCGGTACTGGTCGAAATCGATCTTGTCGCGCTGGCGCGCGGCATGGCGTGCGACGAAGGCAAACAGCCGCAGGTTGCGTTCGGTGTCGCGTTCCACAAGCTCGTAGCGTTCGAGATGAAACGCCGAGAGATAACGATGGTAGTACTGCAATCCCTCGCGCATCAAGAGCGAGCAATCGTCGGAGGTGAGCGAGAACGTGGCGCCCGAATCGAGTGCGTCGTTCGCTTTGGCTTCGTAAGAATCCAGAAGCGAGGAGTAGCCGTCGGGCCGCTGGCCGTCGGGCCGCCCGTCCATTTCCATCTGAATGAGTCCCAGATCGATCCGCATCTGGATCTTTTCGTTGCCGTCGTCACCGATGATGATGCGGACCTGTAGCCCCTCGGGCTCGAATTCCCAACCGTCCAGAATGCCTTGAATGTCTTGGCTCAAGCGACTTTCTCCCGTTCGAGAAGAGCGTGTGTAGGGACGGGTGGCCAGGCGGCCACTCGAGGATAGTGCGGCGAACACGGGAAATTATACGACGGAGGGAACAACCGCTATGCGAAACAGGGCGTTATATCCGACACGCCAGAATAGAGCACGCCGCGCATCGGCTTCCGCGGGGAAAGCAAACGCGCGGCGACTGCGAAGAACTGACCGTCGAGGCGTCACGTATCACCAAGACGGCCAACGGGATCGTCCTGCCTCGCGGAGCAACCGCGGTACGTGATTCTAGATTTCATTGTTGTCGTGAATCATCGGCTCGAGTTCTTTGGTATTGCGTTCCACGGCCAAGGACGATTGTCCGCTCTTCGACTCCGTCGGCGCTCGACGCCACTGCCGGGATGATCTGTCGCGAATCGGGCAGGCTGAACCGAACAGTAAACGTTCCGTCGTTGCGCAGCTGGACGGGCTCGCCCTGAAGTGTGACCGTGCGCATTTGGCTCAGTCGTCCCGTAAACGATCAGCTCGGCGTCGATCTGAAAATGGAAATCGCGACCGAGGTGCGGCAGCGCCGTCGTCGCCAAGTTCTGCATCGTTGCACTATTCATCGGCCGGCGAAGCCGCTCTTCAAATAGATCGCGCAGGTCGATCTGGGAGTTATGGTGGGTGGTGCCATTGCCATTGCCGTTGGACGACGGATTCTGGATTCGCTCAAACTGCTTCTGAACGTTCGACCAGTTTTCGTCAAGCGTGTCGGTCACTCCCGCCTTGGGAGTGGTGACGACATTGGACCGAGCGAGCACATAAAACCGCCCCTGGCGCGAGAGGTAGCCGATATCGATTCGGTACGAGCGCGGCGGCTCGAGAACGTCGATGTACCAGTTGTTAACGCCGCCATGAATCGGGATGTCACGAACGTGTCGCTCCGCGGCGGAGGTTGTGTCTTCGCTGGAGACATCCATGACGCGGAGAATGGGGCGGGCGGCGTGCCAGTCTTGACCGAGCGCGGCCCGGGCACGCGCCAGGGTCGTACGGCTCAGTTCCCAGTATGCATGCAGCCAGTATGAATCGCGCGTGAGGACGATAATTCGGTCTTTTTGACAGGCGTGGTCGAGTGTCTGAGTCGGTGTCGCAGCCGCACCGGTTCCGTTTGATCGATTGGAGGCAGCCGACGCCTGTTTTTTCCGGCGTGCGACCGCGGGCGACTGGCGGTTTCTTCTTTTTCTTGATGTGACCAGCAGACGAACGCGCACTTGACAAGCGCCCGGATCAACTGATCCTTCCTCATTGCGTGCCAGCCACTGATTCCTTTGTCCTTGGCCAGTTGGGCGAGGTGCCTCTTATTGCAATCATTGAGTGCATCGGCAGTCATACGGTACCACTCCAACACCCCCCGCTTGCCTGCTCGGCCCCAACGAGAGATGAATGTAATTTATATGACATTCATCCGTGAGTGGACCGATCCGGAAAACTCCATGCATTCCGGACTTTAGGCAGGCCGTAGCTTGTGTGCCTCGAAGGGCCACCGAGCCCAGCGATCGCAGCGTCGAGAGCATTCCACCGGCCGGGTGTCGATTCATCATCACTTCGCGAAACAAAAAAAGCGGCCATCATACCCGGCTAAACCGGTCGATGCCGCCTTCTGAGTCTCATCTTATCCGGACTCTACGCGCAGATCGAAAAACATGACGGGTCCCCGGACTGGATCGAACCGGAAGGATCGAGGAGCGTCGTTTCGGAAGTCTAGCCCGTTGCTTGAAATCGCTGCTTATCAGATACCATAAGTAGCGAAACTCTGTCAATCGGCGTTTTCTTGTGCGGTGTACGAAATCGGACAGTCAGCCGCGTGAGTCGAGATCATCACTTGTCGCCGACATCAGCCCAGCCGGGGATCGAAAACTAGGCATGGTCGTCCTTCAAGTACCCCTTCGGATTTTCGTGCAAAAATCGCGTATTGTCAATTAACGTATATGAATGGGAGACTTTGTGAAAAATTTCTCGAACTGGGGGGGTGAGGAGTTGACAGGGGGGCTTCTCACAGTAAAACTGATGCTCTAATTAGTCATTGCTCGTCCTCATTCGCGAGGCAATCCGGTCGAGCCTGACCAGCGTACCGCAGTATTTGACGGGCGCGGTTGGTGGGCCGAGTTGGGTTTCCGCGCGGACCGGGCGAGTTAGGAGTCGTGCGTGGTTGACCAGCGAGAGTCGCAGTCATTGCTCTCGGTGGGCATTGCCTGGGCATCACGGATCACGACAATCGCCCTCGAATTGTCCGTGCCGGCCGCCATCGGTTTCGGGCTCGATCGCTGGCTGTCGACGGCTCCTCTGGCAACGGTTTCGGGTGCGGTCTCTCGGATTCGTGCTATTCATGCTGCACACGGTTCGGATCGCCAGTGAGTTTACCCGCGGATCGCACCGCAAGGCGGCTGGTCCGGACGATGAACGTGGACAACGCGGTCGCGACAGACCGAGTGGCTCGTTCTGACGAGGGCGGGGGCGATTCCGGCTATCCGCGAGCGAAGTCGGAGCGATTCAGAGTCTGTCATTCGAACTCTCACTTGTTCGTTCGTCAAACACCATGGCTGAACATTCTGAGAATCCCCTGGCCCACGTTATCGATCACGACACTATCGACGCTACCGTGGTGGAACTGGCCTTCGTTCGAGCGGACCTTCCATTTGCCCCAGATCGGTGGCTTCCAGATCACGCACTTCATGGTCATGGAATTGATCGCGTCGGTGCTCTTGGTCGCGATCTTGGTACCAGTGGTTCGCCACATCGCCCGGACGCCCTATAGCCGCGGCTGGTTCATGAATATGTTCGAGGCGATGCTGCTTTTCATTCGCGACGACGTGGCCCGGCCAGCCATCGGCGGCCACGGCGCCGATCGTTTCTTGCCTTACCTGTGGACGGCTTTTTTCTTCGTGCTGTTTAACAATTTGCTCGGCATGATTCCCGGGGGCGCATCGGCGACCGGCAACGTCAATGTCACGGCCGTCCTGGCC
Source organism: uncultured Isosphaeraceae bacterium (assembly GCA_963850935.1). Classification (GTDB taxonomy): domain Bacteria; phylum Planctomycetota; class Planctomycetia; order Isosphaerales; family Isosphaeraceae; genus CAWFRS01. Next base: position 260,045 of record CAWKNT010000002.1, on the reverse strand, counting down.
TTGATGACGTTGGCTGTCGTGGTGAGTGCCGGGACGCGCGAGATGGGCGTCGTCGGGCTACTGGCTGGGGCTCGTTCCGCACATGGACGTCCCCGGGTGGCTCAAGCCGGCACTCTGGGGATTGATGTTCGTGATCGAAATCGCCGGGCTCCTGATCCGCCATGTCGTGCTCGCAGTTCGGTTATTTGCCAATATGTTCGCGGGGCACGTGGTCCTCGCGGTCATCCTGGGCTTCATTCTGATGACGAAGTTCATCGTCCCCGCCGTTTTTCTTGGTGGCGCCCGCCAGCATCATCGGCGTGGTTCTCTTGAGTCTGCTCGAGCTGTTCGTGGCGTTTTTGCAGGCATACATTTTTACCTTTTTGTCGGCGCTCTTTATCGGGTCCGCCGTTCATCCTCATTAGCGAGCGAGTTCGGCGATGGGTTCCCGTTCCATCGAATCATGATTTTTTGCAACCCGGTTGAGCAACGGAGCGGCCGGAAGTGGTTTTGCGATCGTGAATCTTTGGAGTCGAAGCCACTGTGGTTTCGCCTCGGCCGGCGGGTGATTGCGAGGACCCGCGCATCATTGAGTGAAGAGTGTCTCTTAGAAGCGTAAGGAGTCGAGAGTCAGATGAAGTTGATCAAGCTCTCGTTTTGGCCTGCGGCCTGTTTCTTAGTCGCCGGCGGTTCGGCGTTCGCACAGGGGACGCCTGCGGCCGCAACCGGACCCGCTCCATTCTCCGATTTGAAGGCGATCGGCGCGGGGTTGGTGATCATCGGCGCGGCGCTCGGCATCGGTGGCCTGGCCAAGGGTGCTGTCGAGAGCATGGCCCGCCAGCCCGAGATCGCCGGTAACATCCAGACCGCCATGATCATCGCCGCGGCGTTGATCGAAGGTGTGACGTTCTTTGCGCTCGTCATCATCATCGTTCAGGTGCTTGTTCGGCTAACCGAGCGAGGCCCAGGCATGGTCCACGCGCTCCGCGCTCGAGGGCTTTGGCGCGCGAGTTGATTTACGATGGACCCGGCCTAGCGGAGGTCGCTCGAACGTGTTCGGTAAGAGTATCATTCCAGCATCGTCTCGATTGTCGGTCCGGCGCGGGAGTATTTTCCATGTTGCGACAAATGAAAGTGGGTCGATTGTACTGGGACTTGCGGCCTATTGCCTGGCATGGCTCATAGTAGGCGGCCCGCTGAACGGCTCGAGAGATGCAAGAGCATCGGGCCGACGACGAGTCGAGGATGGCCAAGGCCGAACATGTCGAGGCGGAACCAGAAGCGAAAATCAATCCGCTCGAGATCAAGCCAGCGCTGGCGGTCTGGACTCTGGTCGTCTTTCGTCTTGCTGCTCTTCGTTCTTGGTCGGTTTGCCTGGAAGCCGCTGCTGGAGGCCCTGCACAGCCGTGAGCAGCACCTTGAGCACGTCCTGCTCGAGACCGAGCGGGCCCGCAACGAGAGCGAGGCCAATCTCGCCGAACATCGCAAGCTGATGGCCCGGGCCGGCGACGAGGTTCGGGCGATCCTCGAAAAGGCCCGCAAGGAAGCGCAGGCGACCGCCGAGCAACTCATCAAGCAGGCCCAGGGCGAGGCCGAGCAGGCCAAGCAGCGGGCTCAGCGCGACATCGCGTCAGGCTCGCGACCAGGCCCTGGCCGAGATCTGGGAAAAGACCGCCGACATGGCCGTCTCGGTCGCCGGCAAGGTGCTCTCCAAAGAGCTGACCGACACCGAGCATCGCCGCTTGCTCGACGTCGCGATCAATGAGTTGCCGGCCAAGGCGGCTACCAACGGGCACGGAGGGAAGCGCGCATGACCGACGCGAGCGCTGCCGGCGTGGTCGAGCCGCGCGTCTCGGGCGAGACCATTGAACTGGCCCGCCCGCTATGCCCTGGCGCTTGATCAGCGCGGCCGAAAAAGAGGGGGGCGTTGAGCCCGTTCTGGACGAGCTCGCCGAGATCGAAAACGATGTCTTGAAGGCCTTTCCCCGGTTCGCCGCAGCTGCTGGCTTCGCGCCAGGGTTTCGACCGCTCACAAAGACCAGGATCCTGACCGATGTCTTCGGCAAGACGGGCCTCGAGCCTGGTCTTGCGGTTCCTGCGGGTTCTCAATCGTCACGAGCGGCTGGGCCTGCTCGCCGTCGTGGCCCGCGAGGCCCGCGCGATCTGGGACGAGCGCAACACGCGGATCCCGGTTCAGGTTCGCACGGCCGTTCCGCTTGATGAAAAACAGTTGCAAACACTCCGTGACCGGCTCGCCGCCTTGACGGGCGCGACGCCGGTCCTCTCTGGTCTCGACCGACCCGGACTTGATCGGGGGACTGGTCGTCCAGGTCGGTGACCACCGTTATGACGCGTCGGTGAAGAGCCGGCTCGCACAGCTTCGCCAACGACTGATCGAAGGAAAGATGCATGAAATTCAAAGCCGACGAGATCAGTTCAGTCATTCAACGTGAGATCGAGCAGTTCTCCCCCGAAGTCACGACGAGCGAAGTCGGGCAGGTCCTCGAGGTGGGAGACGGCATCGCGCGGGTCTACGGCCTTTCCGGCTTGATGTCCGGCGAGATGGTGGCGTTCGAGAACGGCGTCAAGGGGATCGCGCTCAACCTCGAAGAATCGTCGGTCGGCGTGATGGTCCTGGGCGACTACACCCGCATCGAAGAAGGAGACACCGTCACCGCGACCGGCTCGCTGCTTGCGGGTGCCGGTCGGCGAGGCGATCATCGGCCGCGTGGTCAACCCCCTGGGCGAGCCGATCGACGAGCAGGGACCGATCTTGACCGACAAGACCTGGGCGCTCGAATCGATCGCGCCGGGCATCGCCGCCCGGCAGCCGGTCGACGAGCCGCTGCAGACCGGCATCAAGTCGATCGACGCCATGACGCCGATCGGCCGCGGCCAGCGCGAGCTGATCATCGGCGACCGCAAGACCGGCAAGACGGCGATCGCGATCGACACGATCTTGAACCAGAAGGGGACCGGGGTCATCTGCGTCTACGTGGCGATCGCCCAGAAGGAATCGACCACGGCGGCGCATCGTCGACGTCTTCCGCCGCCACGGTGCCCTTGACTACACGATCGTCGTCGCAGCCGGCGCCAGCGACCCGGCACCGTTGCAGTACATCGCCCCCTACGCCGGCTGTGCCATGGCCGAGTACTTCATGTACGAGCAGGGCAAGCCGACCCTGGTGATCTACGACGACCTCTCGAAGCAGGCCGTGGCCTATCGCGAGGTCTCGCTGCTCTTGCGCCGGCCTCCGGGCCGCGAGGCGTTCCCGGGCGACATCTTCTACGCGCACTCGCGGTTGCTCGAGCGGTCGGCCAAGCTGGCCAACCACTACGTGATCCTGCCCGAAAACGCCCCGACCGACAACGTCACCGACGACATGGGCGTCGACAAGAAGGTCTACGTCGGCGTTCCCGGGTCTCGAAGAGGCCAATCACGCCCTCAAGGAGCACTTTCCCACAGGGCCACAAGGTCGTCAAGACGACCGATCTCGGGCGGCTCGCTGACGGCATTGCCGATCATCGAGACGCTGGAAGGCGAGGTTTCGGCCTACATCCCCACCAACGTGATCTCGATCACCGACGGCCAGATCTACCTCCAGCCCGACCTGTTCTTCGCCGGCGTCCGGCCGGCGATCGACGTCGGCATCAGCGTCTCGCGCGTCGGCGGCAAGGCCCAGATCCCCGCCATGAAGAAAGTCGCCGGCGGTCTGCGGCTCGACCTGGCGGCCTTCCGCGAGCTCGAAGCGTTCGCCCAGCTCGGCACCGAGCTCGACAAGGCCACCCAGAAGCAGCTCGACCGCGGTTATCGCATGGTCGAATTGCTCAAGCAGCCGCAGTACAAGCCGATGAACGTCATCGACCAGGTCATGAGCATCTACGCCGGCACTCAGGGCCATCTGGACGACGTGCCCCGCGCCGACGTCTCGCGCTGGGAAACCTCGTTCCTGACCTTCATCAAGGAGCGCAAGCCTGAGGTTCGGGCCGCCTTGGAAAGAGAACAGAAAATGACACCCAAGATCGAGGCCGATCTCACGAGCGCGATCGCCGAGTTCAAGGCTCATTTCAAATGATCGTTGCTCGCCGCCCGTGGACGCCCGTTGCGGCGGGCCCCGCGAGCAGTCGACAATTAGGGCGAATCGGCAGCGTTATGATCTGCAAAGCTTGGACCTGGTATTCGGTTTTTTGCAATTCGGACCCCGCAACTAGCGAGTCGTAAAACCCCATGGCCAAGGCCCGCGCGATCGTCAAACGCCGCAAGGCGGTCGAGAACATCCGCAAGATCACCCGGACGATGGAGCTGATCGCCACCAACCGGTTCCGCAAGGCGCTCAACCGCGCGACCGAGGCCGAGGCGTACACCCGCAAGATCGCCGAGCTGGTCGCCGACCTGGGAGAGACGTCGGAGCGACATCAAGCACCCGCTCTTGACGCGGCACGACCCGGTCAAGCGAGCGCTGCTTGCTCGTGATCACCAGCAATCGGGGGCTGGCCGGCGGCTACAACGGCAACGTCTTGCGAGCGGCGATCCTCCGTAACCAAGACAACCAGACCGACGGAATCGAAACTGTCGCTCGAAGTCGCGGGCAAGCGCGGAATCGGCTTTTTCCGCTTCCGCAAGATCGTGCCCGACGCGACCTATACCCAGTTCGAGGACCGTCCGCAGTTCCACGAGGTCGAGGTGCTGGCGGACAAGTACATCAAGCTGTACGTTCAGGGGACGATCGACCGCCTGGACGTGGCGTACACCCAGTTCGTCTCGTCGTCGCGGCAGGTCGCGACGGTGCAGACCCTGCTGCCGATCACGACCGCCGAGATCGGCCAAGCGACCCCGTCGGTCCGGCAGTCGAGTCCGACGGGCAAGGAGGCGCCCGCGGCTGCCAAGAAGAGTCGAGCCGGTCCCGTACGAGTTCCTGCCCGACGCCGCGAGCATCCTCGAGGAGATCGTGCCGGTCTCGTTCAAGGTCCGGCTGTTCAAGTGTTTCTTGGACGCGGCGGTCAGCGAGCAGATCGCGCGGATGGTCGCCATGGGAGGAGCCACCAAGAACGCCGACGACCTCGTCAAGTCGCTCACGCGGCAATACAATCGTGCCCGCCAGAACCAGATCACCCGCGAGCTGGCCGACATCGTCGGTGCGGCCGGTGCACTCGAATAAAGCGGGAATTGGCAAAGACAGCGCAATTATAGAGGTCATTAATCAAGGATTCCTTCATCATGGCCACCGCGACGATGACCGGACGAATTTCCCAGGTGATCGGCTCGACATTCGATGCCGAGTTCGAGGAAGGGCATCTGCCCAACATTTACAACGCCTTGCAGCGTCGAAGGCGACGTCAAGGGAGTCAAGATTCGATCTGACCGGCGAGGTGCAGCAGCACCTGGGCGGCAATCGGGTGCGGTGCGTGGCCCTGGGCTCGACCGACGGCCTGGTGCGCGGCATGCCCGTGTTCGATACGGGCAATCCCGTGAGCGTGCCCGTCGGCAAGGAGACGCTGGGCCGGGTCTTCAACCTGCTGGGCGATCCGATCGACGGCCGCGGGCCGGTGCATGCCGGCGAGCACTGGCCGATCCACCGCGATCCCCCCGCATTCGACAATCTCTCGCCCAAGACCGAGCAATTCGAGACCGGCATCAAGGTCGTCGACCTGTTGACCCCGTTCGTCCGCGGCGGCAAGATCGGCCTCTTCGGTGGCGCCGGACTGGGCAAGACGGTCATCTTGACCGAGTTGATCGCCCGAATCGCCACGGTGCACAGCGGTTTCTCGGTCTTCGCCGGCGTCGGCGAGCGAACCCGCGAGGGGAACGACCTCTGGCTGGAAATGCAGGAGGCCAAGATCGGCAGCACCGGCAAGTCGGTCATCGACAGTACCGTCATGTGCTTCGGCCAGATGAACGAGCCGCCCGGCGCCCGGCTGCGGGTCGCACTTTCGGCGCTGACGATGGCCGAGTGGTTCCGCGATTCGACCGGTGCCGACACGCTGCTCTTCGTCGACAACATCTTCCGGTTCAGCCAGGCGGGCTCGGAGGTCTCGGCCCTGTTGGGACGCATGCCGTCGAACGTCGGCTATCAACCGACCCTGGCGACCGAGATGGGCGCCCTGCAGGAGCGGATCACCTCGACCAAGAAGGGGGCCATCACCTCGGTGCAGGCCGTCTATGTCCCCGCCGACGACCTCACCGACCCGGCACCCGCGACCACGTTCGGCTTCCTGGACGCGTTCATCGTTCTGTCGCGGTCGATCTCCGAGAAGGGCATTTACCCGGCGGTCGACCCGCTGGGCTCGAGCTCGCGAATCCTCGACCCTCAGTATGTGGGCCAGGAGCATTACGACGTCGCCCGCCGCGTCCAGCAGACTCTTCAGCGCTACAAAGAGCTGCGCGACATCATCGCGATTCTGGGTGTCGACGAACTGTCCGAAGACGACAAGCTGATCGTGCATCGTGCCCGGCGGATCGAGCGGTTCATGTCGCAGCCGTTCTTCGTCGCCGAGGTTTTCACCGGCAAGGCTGGCCAGTACACCAAGCTTCCCGACACGATCCGCAGCTTCAAGGAAATCTGCGACGGCAAATGGGACCATCTCCCCGAGGGAGCCTTCATGTACGTCGGCTCGATCGAGCAGGCCGAAGAGCAAGCCAAGAAGCTGAGTGCCTAGTCGCACAGTTACCCCGTTTACCGTGCTACAGCGGTTGGCTGTAATTGACAATCCCCTCCCCCCTTGTAGGCCCCCTTGTAGGGGAGGGCCAGGGTGGGGGGTGTTCCCCACAGAGGACTTAAATGCCCGGCGAAAAAAAACTCCAATGTGTGGTCGTCACGCCGGAGAAAACCCTGTTCGATGAATGGGTCGACTTTGTCGCCTTGCCGCTCTACGACGGCGAGGCCGGCGTCTTGCCCGGCCGCACGCCGTTAATTGGCCGGCTGGGCTTTGGCGAATTGCGCACCAAGACCGGTGAGGTCGTGAAGCGCTACTTTATCGATGGCGGATTTGTGCAGGTGCGTGCCGACGTCGTCACGGTCCTGACCAATCGTGCCGTCCCGGCTCAAGACCTTGACGCAGCAGCCGCGGCCAAGGAGCTTGAAGCCGCGGGCTCGCAGACGGTCACTAGCGAGAGCGAATTCGCCGAGCAGGAAAGGGCGATCGCCCGGGCGCGCGGCAAGATCCGCGTGGCGAGGCACAAGGGTTGATTACGCTATTGCAGCCTTGGCCTCGATCCGGACGAGAATGAAGAAGGTTGAATCCGCGGAATCCGCCGCACGGGTGGGCTTCGTGCAGAGCATTGCCGGCTCTCAGGATACAACCATCTTCAATAGCAGGATGTCAAGGATGGCTCGACGCTTTCTTCGGAGCGCGAATGCTTCAAAGACTTGCTGATCGCTGTTTCATTTTATGGGCGCCGCTGTCTCCTGTTCTCATCAGTGATGTCGTCGCGGGCGAGAATACCATTCGGCCGATCTGCGCTAGGCGTTCTGGAGAATGGCACTTTTCGGCGAGGTACAGACACCGTTTCTGTGACTTTGATCTGCGCCTTGCGTTCCGCCGTCTGACGGCTGGTGCCGAGACGATGCTCTCGTTGCTCACTCGCAACTTGATTCAAGGCCAAATCCCGGACCGAGGGTGCTGGCGGCATGTCAGTCTGAATGGCGGTGGAGCTGGTCTCTGCGGAACTTGCAGACTGGCTGTCGGACAATGTCACGGTCGCCGCGCTGACCGTCTGGATCAGGGGCGGGGAGGTGCTGGTCTTGAAGTGCGTGTCCCCGCCATACACCGCGGTAATGGAGTGAGACCCCACGGCCAGCGCCGCGGTGGTGAAGCTGGCCGTGCCCGCGCTGAGCGATCCGGTTCCCAAGGTGGTAGAGCCGTCCTTGAATGTGACTGTTCCGGTCGGCGTACCGGCACCGGGAGACACCGCCGACACTTGGGCCGTGAAGGTGACCGACTGGCCGAAGACCGAAGGGTTGGCCGACGATGTTACTGACGTCGTGCTGCTCGCTTGATTGACGGTCTGGGACAGGACAGCTGACGTGCTGGCCTTGAAATCAGTATTGCCGCCGTAGGTTACTGTGATCGAGTGAGTGCCGATCGCGAGCGCCGAAGTGAAAAAAGTCGCCGTCCCGCCAGTGAGTGTCTCCGTGGCCAAGGTAGTCGTTCCGTCCTTGAACGTGACAGTGCCGGTTGGTGTACCGACGCCCGGCGCATTCGGGATTTCCACGGCAGTGAAGACGACCGCCTGGCGAAATACCGAGGGATTGGCTGACGAAACCACGATTGAGGTCGTGCCATCCTGGGCGACGGTCTCTGTCAAGGCCGACGAAGTACTTGTGGCAAAGTCGGTGCTGCCGCCATACACGGCCGTGATCGAGTGGGAACCGAGCGCCAGGCTAGATGTGGTGAAGGTCGTCGCGCCGCCGACGAGCGTCTCAGTAGCCAGCGTGGTCGTGCCATCCTTGAATGCGACAGAGCCGGTGGGCGTCCCCAGACCCGGGGAACTGGCGGTCACCGTGGCCGTGAAAGTCACGGACTGGCCGAAGACCGCAGTGCTTGCCGACGAGATAACGGCGGTGGTCGTGCCTGTCGAGACGACCTTCAAGACCTGACTCCGGTCGGTCGAGCTGCCGAAGTTCCCCGTGCCGCTGTAAACGGCCTGGATCGTATAGTTGTTCACCGGAGTGCTGGCGGGCAATGTAACCGTGGCGTTAGCGGCGCCGTTTGCGATAATGTTCGAAACGGCCGTGGCGATTGTAGTCGTGCCGTTCAAAATCGTGAACCTCACGGTGCCCCCATTGACCGAACCGGCCGCACTGCTGACGGTGGCGGACAGGGGCACTGACTGGGCGACGGTGCTGAAGGTAGTTGAGGCACTCTTCGCGGCAGTGGTTGTGGCCGCCGCGTTGACTGTCAGAGTGTGGCTCACGTCGATGGAGCCCAGGTAGTTTGCCGTGCCGTAATAAGTCGACTGGATCGAGTAGGCCCCGGCCGCGGTGCCGGCGGGCAACGTATAGGTGCTGGTGCTTGCCACGCCGTTCACAACAGCGACCGTGACTGGCGTGCCGATGATGTTGATGCCATTAAGAATCGTGAACGTCTCGCTGCCCTCGTTGACGCTGACGGACCCGTTTGTGACGGTGGCGCTCAGGGTGACCGTCTGGGACGAGGAGTTGAATGTGGCCGAGTTGCTTTTCGCCACAGTCGTAGCGACCGCGCCTGCCGGGCTGGCCGTCGACAGAACCGGGGTAATGTTCACAGTCGGCAGGCTCGAGTTATCGGAGTGGTCCGTGATCTTGGCCTCGATCTGGCTCGTGATTGTCGTGCCCCAGTAGTTGTTGCCCAGGTTGATGGTGGCGGTGGAATCGCCTGAAGCAACAACGGTGCCGTTGGTGAAGTTGTTCCCGGTGATGCTCGTGCTGGTCATGCCGCTATTGACCGCAAGCTGCGTGTTGATGATATCGGCGGCGAGCGAGCCGTTCGAGCCGGTCGTCATGGTTACGTCGTTCACACCAAACGTGGTGTTGGACGCGGTCAGCTTGCCCCCCGACATGACTTGGATCGAGCCGGCACTGCCACTGGTGGTGGCGAAGGTGGCGTCGGTGGCAGTCAACGTACCGTTGACGACGATCTGGGAAGCGCCGTAGTAGGTATTGAAGTCCATGGTGTCGCCGGTGGCGAAGCTCAACCTCCCGTTGTCGGTGATCGTCTGGCCGTCCGTGAGCAGGACGGGAACGTTGGATGCAACGCTCAAGATTGCCCCCGAGGCGACCGTGAAGCCGCCCGAGAAGACGTACTGCAGGCTCGACGTATTGGTGCCGATCCGGTTCAGGCTCAGGAGCTGCTTACTGGGGAGCGTGTTGGCGTTGATGTAGATTTGCTCGAACTTGGCGTTGCCGGTGAGGTATTGCACGTCGCCATAGGGGACGTAGATGGGCATGTTGAAGGTGTCACCGGCCAGGTCGCCGCTGGCGTAGGTGCTGGCGTTGTTGATGGAGAGATAGTTGAGGTTGAAGGTGGTGTTGGCCGCCTTCAGGTGGCCGCTGGGCTCGACCTGGATCGAGCCGCCACTACCACTGGTGGTGGCGAAGGTGTCGCCGGTGGCAGTCATTGTGCCGTTGACGACGATCTGGGAAGCCCCGTAGTAGGTATTGAAGTCCATGGTGTCGCCGGTGGCAAAGCTCAAGGTCCCATTGTCGGTGATCGTCTGGCCGTCGGTGAGCAGGACGGGAACGTTGGATGCGACGCTCAAGGTTGCCCCCGAGGCGACCGTGAAGCCGCCCGAGAAGACGTACTGCAGGCTCGACGTATTGGTGCCGATCAGATTGAGCGCGAGCGTTTGACCGGAGGGCAGTGTTGCAGCGTTGATGTAGATTTGCTCGAACTTGGCGTTGCCGGTGAGGTATTGCACGTCGCCATAGGGGACGTAGATGGGCATGTTGAAGGTGTCACCGGCCAGGTCGCCGCTGGCGTAGGTGCTGGCGTTGTTGATGGAGAGATAGTTGAGGTTGAAGGTGGTGTTGGCCGCCTTCAGGTGGCCGCTGGGCTCGACCTGGATCGAGCCGCCACTGCCGCTGGTGGTGGCGAAGGTGTCGCCGGTGGCGGTCATGTGCCGTTGACGACGATCTGCGACGCCCCGTAGTAGGTATTGAAGTCCATGGTGTCGCCGGTGGCGAAGCTCAAGCGTCCCGTTGTCGGTGATCGTCTGGCCGTCCGTGAGCAGGACAGAAACGTTGGATGCGACGCTCAGCGTTGCCCCCGAGGCGACCGTGAAGCCGCCCGAGAAGACGTACTGCAGGCTCGACGTATTGGTGCCGATCAGGTTGAGCGCCAGCGTCTGGCCGGCGGGCAGGTGTTGCAGCGTTGATGTAGACCTGCTCGAACTTGGCGTTGCCGGCGAGGTATTGCACGTCGCCGTAGGGGACGTAGATGGGCATGTTGAAGGTGTCGCCGGCCAGGTCGCCGCTGCCGTAGACGCTGGCGTTGTTGAGGGAGAGATAGTTGAGGTTGAAGGTGGTGTTGGCGGCCGTCAGGTGGCCGCCGGGCTCGACCTGGATCGAGCCGCCGCTGCCGCTGGTGGTGGCGAAGGTGTCGCCGGTGGCGGTCATGGTCCCGTTGACGACGATCTGCGACGCCCCGTAGTAGGTATTGAAGTCCATGGTGTCGCCGGTGGCGAAGCTCAAGCGTCCCGTTGTCGGTGATCGTCTGGCCGTCCGTGAGCAGGACGGGAACGTTGGACGCGACGCTCAGCGTTGCCCCCGAGGCGACCGTGAAGCCGCCCGAGAAGACGTACTGCAGGCTCGACGTATTGGTGCCGATCAGGTTGAGCGCCAGCGTCTGGCCGGAGGGCAGGTGTTGCAGCGTTGATGTAGATTTGCTCGAACTTGGCGTTGCCGGCGAGGTATTGCACGTCGCCATAGGGGACGTAGATGGGCATGTTGAAGGTGTCGCCGGCCAGGTCGCCGCTGGCGTAGATGCTGGCGTTGTTGAGGGAGAGATAGTTGAGGTTGAAGGTGGTGTTGGCCGCCTTCAGGTGGCCGCCGGGCTCGACCTGGATCGAGCCGCCACTACCGCTGGTGGTGGCGAAGGTGTCGCCGGTGGCAGTCATGTGCCGTTGACGACGATCTGCGAAGCCCCGTAGTAGGTATTGAAGTCCATGGTGTCGCCCGTGGCGAAGCTCAAGGTCCCGTTGTCGGTGATCGTCTGACCGTCCGCCAGTAGCACGCTTGCGGCCGCTCCGACTTTGAGGGACGCGCCCGAGTTTACAAGGACCGGGCCGCCAATCGTCGAACTGCCGGCGCCGATCGTGAGCGACCCATTCACGATCTTCAGGATTGTTGACGAGTTTGTTGTCAGGCTGAGCACGGAGTCGCTTGTGCTCGAGCTGTGGGTGATGGTCTCAGTGGAGCTCAGGTTGATCGTGACAGCAGTCGTGGGGCCGGGAACACCGTTGCTCCAGTTTGAGCTCGTATCCCAATCGCCCCCGTTCGCGTTGATCCAATTGTCCGCCGAAAGGAGGAGCCGGTCCTCCAGGCCCTCGATCAAGGGCCTGCTTATTCTGGATCGCCTTCGATCCGTGAGGCGTCGGAGTGGCAAGGACGTCAAGTCGACTGAACGGCTTCGCGTTAGACGATTCATAATGAATATCCTGTTTTTTCGGAAGGTGCGCGACGAATAAGCTACTCTGTAACGTGCATGACGACTGATTTCATAGCTTCGGAGGACGCGCCGCACGGGGAGAACAAACGTTGCGTGACCGTGGCCGGCGCGCGGACCATGTCCGCTAAGGGCAGCGCGCGAACCCCTTGCTGCGGCGACTTCGCTGGGCGGTTCGGTTCTCCCTGACTAGGTGCTGGTCTTTTCCGGCCCTTGAACATTCGCAAGTTGACGGCGCACGGGCTCACTTGCTGGCCGACCCACGGTCGGGGCAGCAAGGCGCCAATCATCGGTTGGGATCAGCTGGTCCTACTGATCCGCCAACCTCGTTCACAAGCCGATAGTGACCCTAGCACTGACTTTGGTTTGCTGTTCTGAACACTTCGCTGTGCCGTCACTTTCAAATGATCCCGCAACATTGGCACGTCGCCGGATTGCTCGGGATGAATGGAAGGCGTGTCGCGGTCAAATTGTTGCATCGCGGTTGACACGCTTTCCTGTGAAAATTGTCGACTTGCAAGGAAAAATCCGTGCATTTTCCGCAAAAGACTGCTTTAGTAAGAGCTTGCGAGTACCACGAGGATTCCAGAGCGAGAAACCCCAAGGACGTAGACGGAATTCCTCGGCGATACTTGCGCGAAATCCGATTGAGCAGCGTCTCAATTTGTAAGGGCTATGAACTGCAGCAGCACCGCTCACAGCAATTTCGAAGCCCCCTCGGTTCACGCACCCAAAGCCGAACCGGGTCGGTTTTTGCGGTCCATTTTGAAACTTCGCGGCCAGAAAACGAGTCTGAAAAGAGCATCAGGGCACACGCGCTCGGTGCTCCGTTTGAGAACCAGAAACGCGAGCGCAGGTTGATTCGAAATCTTTGGCATCGCTCGAATAATCGCTATCCCATCCCCATGGAGACCGAACGGCATCTGTTCTAGCAAGGTCGTCATAGATATAAACGCAAAGTTGGTCGAAAGACCTCGGCTTTATTTCCAGATTGTCTTCTAAATCGCCTGAGGAGGCTGAGCGATCTGTTCAACTCCACCTGGGCGATTTCTCGGAACTCGGAAGCTCGCTGAGGGAATCCGAGCCGCTTCGACCTGACCCACGCACGGCAGCTGATTCGCTCAGCGGCCTTATGGAATGAACCGAACGATCGGAAATGATCGCGTACTCCTGTTGCGTATGCCGCCTCAACTTTTCCTGCGGGATGTTGACAATGAGCGCAATCCCCAAGAAGGACGTGACGACGCTCTTGAACGAAATCCGGGCTGGCAATGTCGACGCTCCGGAACAGCTCTTCGAAACGATCCGCGCCGAGCTATACCGATTGGCCACCAACGCCATGTGGGGACAACGCAACGACCACACTCTTCAGGCGACAGCCCTGCTTCATGAAATATGGATCCGCCTGTTTCGTGCGAATGAGTTGGACCGGATCGAGGACCGCAACCACTTGCTCCAGGTAGCGGCCCGCGCTATGCGGCAGGTTCTGATCGACCACGCCCGCCGCCGGGATGCCGGCAAGCGGGGTGGGAACTGGCGATGTGTGCCTTTCGACGAGGTCCTCGACTATTTCTCCGAGCAGCGACTCGACGTGGAAGCGTTTCGCGAAGCCCTCGAAGATCTAGAGAGCCTCAACGGACGCCAGTCGACGATCTTGACTCTGCGCGTCATCGGCGGCTTCACCCCGCACGAAGTGGCCGACCAGCTGGAAATTCCGCTGCGGACCGTCGAAGCCGAATACCGTCTCGCCCGTGCCTGGTTACGCAAGCAGCTGACGGAGAACCCCTAGATGACACCGGAGTTCTGGCAGAGGGTCGCCTCATTATTCGTGGCGGCGACCGACCTCGCACCGGCCGATTGGCCGGCCTTCCTGGAGCGGCAGTGCGCTGGAGACGCCTCACTCTTCGCGCAGGTGATCGAGCTTTTGGAGCACGACCGGGAATCCGATCGGGAGGGGTTCCTGGACGGCGCAGGTCGCCGGCCCAGACCACCGCCGGAGAAGGTCGGCCCGGTGTCGGAGCCAGACCGCCAGGCCCGACACATCAAAGTTGTCCGGAACCTCGAATCAGGCAACCTCCAAACAACCGACTTTGAGGGACTGCTTCGCCAACGGATGCACGTTAGCGGCTGGATCCTTTTCTTCGGCTCCTCGGCCCTGCTCGTGAAGAACGTCGGGGACGGTACCTACAACGATCTCGGCAACGGCGCGATCCTCTGTGCCCAGTTCGCCGTGGTGCTCACGGCGGCGCTGGCGGTCGGAGTACTCCGGAGCCGGCGGAACTTGACGCTCAGGACCCTGCGCGTCTTTGAGTGGGCCCTCCTGGGTGTGATCACGTGTTTCTTCAGCCTCTTCCAGCTTGGCCAGTTTCGGTACACGGAATGGGGGTCGATCGCCACCGCAGGACATTACGGAGATGTCCTCGACCTGACAGCCGGCAGCACCATGTTGCCTTGGTTCGCGTTGATAGTCGGTTACGGTCTGGTAATCCCCAACACCTGGTGGCGTTGCGCCCGAGTGGTTTTCGGCATCGCCCTGTTCCCATCGGCGGTGATACTTGGCGTCGGCTACTGGGAAGGCACGCTCGGCCAACTCATGGATGCCTTCCAGGAGATGCTGATCTGGCTCGGGATCGCGCTGGCGATCGCCGTCTACGGATCTCACAAGATCACACAACTGACATGCCAGGCGAATGCAGCACGCCGATTCGGGCACTACGAGCTGAAGCGGCTTTTGGGATCTGGGGGGATGGGCGAGGTCTATCTGGCAGAGCACGCCCTACTGAAACGCCCATGTGCCATCAAGCTAATCCGGTCCGAGAAGGCTGGCGATGCCGCGACGCAGGAGAGGTTCGCACGCGAGGTGCGAGCGATCGCCAAGCTCAAGCATTCGAATGTCGTCGAGATTTACGACTACGGCCGCACGGACGACGGTCAGTTCTACTACGTAATGGAGCATCTCTCTGGCCCCACGCTCGAACAGTTGATCGCGCGGCATGGTCCACTTGCTTGCGGGCGTGCGGTTGCCCTGTTGCAACAGCTCTGCAAAGCACTTCAGAAGGCGCACGAGGTCGGCCTGATCCACCGCGACCTGAAGCCGGGCAACGTCATCGTGACCTGCCAGGACGGGCGGCACGACCTGGCGAAGCTGCTCGATTTCGGTGTGGTGCAGGACCTGGGAGCCCGGGCGGACGGGCGTTTGACCGAGGTCGGGCTGATTCTGGGGACGCCGGCTTACATGTCACCGGAGCAGGCGTCGGGCAGCTCGACCGTTGACGCCCGCAGCGACATCTACAGCCTCGGCTGCGTGGGCTATTTCGCGCTGACCGGTCGCCCATTGTTCCTGGGCGATTCCGTGGGCAAGTTAATCGCTGCCCACCTGACAGAGTGCCCACCCGACCTGATCGGAGTTCGGTCGGATGTGCCGCCCGACTTGGCCGCCGTCATACACCGCTGCCTGGCCAAGGACCCCGCCGAACGTTTCGCAGATGTTCCGGAGCTAGCGCGCGCCCTCGGCCATTGCTCGTGTGCGGCCGACTGGTCAGAGGACGCCGCGGCATCCTGGTGGCGGTCGAGTATGGAGGTCGACAACTTCACGGACCTATCTTTGTAAGAATCACGGCAAACGGGCTATGGCTGCGGCCTTGGACGGAACGCTCGGGCCCGGTATGCTCAGCAACGCTCGCCAACGTTGGAGTACAATCGCCTGTCCCGAACGTCTCATTTGCCGTAACCAAATCCAGCGATAGCGCGGACCCGATGCCGCTCGAGCAAGTTACGCACCGCCGCCTGATCTCCGCGCCGACATTGCGGAGAATCCGATCCGTTTCATCCGGATCCGTGGGCGGTGTCGAGGCCATCAACGATCTCATCACTATCTATTCTGCCGGAGGAACCGTCATCGTCACCGAGATTCTTGCGCACCCCTGGGCCGAACGCCAGCCTTTGAAAGCCGTATTACGAGACAGCACGAGCTGGAGATTGAAAAATTGACGCGAACTTTGTGACGTTTTTGTTCGGCGACAGTATCTACTGCAGAGCCAAGAGGCCGACGCACGGTTGGGCCTTGGGCGAACTGGAGACCCGCAACGTGGGGTCGCGTCCTCGGTGCGACGCGATCAGGGTTGGGCCAGTCGCACATGACGTGATCGATTGCCGGTGCAGCTCAATGGCGGGCGGCATAGCGCTCCATTCGTTTCCCCTTAACTCCGTGCCCAACTCCCGCGGGATTGAGTATGGTGTTTCCGGAACTCGAAAAAAATCGGTAGTTCTGTAACGACTTCGGCTCACGCATAGGATTCAGTATGGGGCCGAGCAGTAGTCGGTCGCTTTCGTCGGGACATTCGGAGAAATGCAGCAAACTGGCGTACTGGTCGTACCACTGGGAGGAGGGAGTACATTGTTCTGTTTCTTTTTCAATAATACGCAGATTTTCATCAATTTGTTCGTTCGTGGGCCGTTTGCGGAGGTCCAAATACTTCTAGCTCCCGGCCAGGTCGCCCGAGTTTCGGTTATCTTGGGGCGGAAGGGGCTCGTCGGGTTCGATGTGACTACCAACCAACTCGCACTCCTGCGCCGATCAAGGTCACTGGCAATAACCAAGTCTTCTTGCTGGCTGGCGGCACCGTAAGCGGCCCGCCTGTGCAAGTCTCAGTGAATAGCCCGGTGTTCAGCACGAGTGAGGCGGCCGACGCGACCGACGATGGAAACCTCATTCAACAGTTTGACGACATCCCCAGCAGCGGGCTCTGAAGCGTCAAACCAGCTGATTGCGGTGGGATCGTTACTCCATTTCCGCTAGTCGGGATCATAGCAGGTCTGGGCTTATCACACGTCGACGACATCTCGACTGCTCACGTTCGTAACTTTGATTCCAATGTCTCGGGAGTATCAAAAATGGCAGAAGCTTTTGTTTTCAACAATACCGCATTCACTCTGGGAGTGCTCGTGATCGGAGCCCAGACACAAGCCCAGTTCGTGCTGGCGCCGAACAGCGTCAGCCCGCTCGATTTGTCCCCAGGACTCAAGGCTTTGGTCGCCTTTCGAGGTAGCGTTTTATTCGCATTGCGACCGATCAAGTCAACCGCTGATGACCAAGTTTTCAAAATAGACCCGAACCCTGGAGCCGTTGGCGGGCCTGTCGTCAAGGTGTTTTCCGCGCCGGATGCGGATGGGGTAGAAGCAGACATTTCCGCAGTTCCACAGACATCGTCCGTCAGCGAGCAACCATTGATAGTGCCGTTCGGACCTTGATTTTCGGGACAGTGGGTTCTGGGTACACCGCACTTGGCTCTACCCGCCAATTAAGGACGGTGTTCCCCGAACCGCGACCTCGAAAGTGGGGCGAAGCTCAACCTCAAGTTATTACGCCAACAGGGAAAAAGGGGACATAACAAATATATCGGTCACTATTCATGGGAGGCCGGAATTTCTGTTTCTCATGACCGATATGTTTCGAACTCTTTGTCTCTCCGTTGGTTTATACGGTATGACCTCTTTGTTTGCTTCGGTCTATTCGTTGTGGCCCTTTATGTGACTCCTGGGCCGTCAGCCGGTGCAGCCACGGGAAGAAGGGGAGTGGCCGTTCGCGCTCATACTCGGCCAGCATCCGGGCTGGGTCGAGCAGCGCCTCGTGGACGACGTCCGAGGCATCCACCCGTGCCGAGAGTCTGGAGTCCAGCCGCAGGGCCACCATCCTCTGCAATCGTTCCCGATGCCGCTCGAGCAAGGTGCGCAGTGCCGCCTGATCTCCGCGCGCGGCATCGCGGAGCAGCGGATCCGTTTTCCTGATCCGTTAGCGATATCGAGGCCATCAACGATCTCGCCGCTATCTATTCTGCCGGAGGAACCGTCATCGTCACCCAGATTCTTGCAAACCGTCGGGCCGAACGCCAGCCTTCGAAAGCCGTACTACGAGACGAGCACGAGCTGGAGGTTCCAATTCTGACGCGATCTTTGTGACGTTTTTGTTCGGCACGCAGTATCAAGTGCAGAGCCATGGCCGACGGACCGTTGAGTCCTGCAGGATCGGGAGACCCGAGGTGCGGTCGCGTCGTCGTTGAAACGCGAACAGGGTTGGGTCAGTCAGACATGACTTGATCGTTTGCCGGTGTGGCTCGATGCGGGCGGCGCTGCTCTCCAATCTGCCTCGCCACCGGGCAGACTCCGAACGGGAATTAGTGGCATTCCCGCATTTCTTGACCAGCTTCACCACACAAGGAGTAAAGGCATGTTCCGAAATCGACTTGTTACAACTCTGGCGGCATGCTCGCTGGCCTTGGTTTTGACACAGAGTCAGGCGGAAGCGCAGGTCAAGCCTTTCAAGATCATCGGCGCCGGAGTCGGTCCAAAGGGCCTTCCGCTTCCTGGCCAGCCGCCGCGGCCTCACTGGGCCGTGGGCGTGGGTACCCATTTGGGCACCTACTACGGGAACGGGGAAGTCGAAACCGATTCAGCCGTCCCTCAGCCCGACGGGACCATCACCGGTGAATTCGGCGCCGGCGCCCCCTTTGTGTTCGCCGGCACGAATAGGGACAAGCTCGTCTGCTGGTACGGCCGCGCGGACCACGGCGCGAGCCAACCCGGGACGTTCGTGCTGACCATTCTCGAGGTCCGGGCAGACGGCTCCTTGGTTGTCGAGGCCGCCTGGATCGCCGAGTTCGTCGCCGTTCCTGATGCGTCAACGGGTAAGTTCGCAGGCGTCACGGGAAGCTGGGTCATGTACGCCTACTCCGAACCCTTCGTGCTGGGCTCAAGCGATCCGGTTGGCTACTGGTGGGAAGGCCAAGGGACGCTCACGTTTCCGAAAAAGCGTTGAGTCCGACGGGCCTTGTGGAGTCGCAACTTGACTCGAAATCAGAGCCGATCGACTCGCCTGCGAAGAGTTTTTGAGGTCGTGCTGGTTGCGACCCTGGGGTCGCTGGCCCTCGGCTCGCGCCGGGTGGAGGCCGAATCGCTGACCGCCATCACCTCGACGAGCAACCTGGTGATGTTCGATAGCTCCACCCCTGGGACGATCCTCAGCTCAGTGGCCATCAGCGGACTACAGAGCGGCGAGACGCTGCTAGGTATCGATCGCCGGCAGGCGAACGGGCTCCTCTACGGCCTGGGCAACACCAGCCGGATTTATACGGTCGATATCACGACAGTGCTTGCGACAGCCGTAAACGGCGCACCAATCAGCCCGGCCTTGACCGGGACCGCGTTCGGCTTCGACTTCAATCCGGTCCCCGACCGGATCCGCGTAGTCAGCACCGATACGACCAACTTCCGTCTCAACCCGAACATCGGGACGCTCGCCGGGACGGACACGCCCCTAACCTACGTAGCGGGCGACTCGGCGCGGGCCTGACGCCGCGGGTCGTCGGGTCGGCCTACGCAACAACTTCAGCGGCACGGCGGTCGCGACACTCTTCGGCATCGATTCCAACCGCGATGCCCTCGTCATGCAGGATGGGAGTCCGCGTGTTACGGGTAGCCGGCCCATCGCCTGCAACTGGGGTACGGTGTCGCGGGTGCCGAGTTGATTCTCTTCATCAAAGCCTGTACTGCGAGCGAACGCCAGAAGGATCAAAATATCCTTGTCGCCGCCGCCAATCCGGAACCCCGCTGGCCTAGTTTTACGCCAGGGGAACGACTGACCTCGAATGTCAATGCAGGTCGCAAAGCCGTGGTCTGCGGAGCGGCGATTTTCATCATGACGGTGATCGCGACAATTAGCGCTGTAAATGCCGGTACAGTTGCTTTTATGGCACCCTCGGGTTTGGTCACCGAGGTCCAGCCGAACAATCCTGTAAATCGGTCAGCATGTTCGCCATCGGCCTGGCGCAGGCGGGTTTCATGCATTATCGCAAGCCCCGCGTTCACGGTTGACGGCATCTCGAACATGGACCTCGCTGTCGTCTCGCCTTCCACGTAGATCTCGTCGAACAGACCCGGCTGCGGATAGTCGATGAACCAGGCCAGAGAAATCGCCAGTCGCCGCCTTATGCGACTGCTGCTCCGATATAACATTCGGAAGTAGCGCCATTGGGAATCCAATGACCAACTTCACGCTGATGACCCCGCATCGAAGAAGTCAGTCGCCCCGTAGAGTGGCTCTTGGTCCCAGGATTGACCCGTCCATATGTGATGCACTACGTGGACGGCACGTCCCTCGAGCGTAATCTCGAGGAAACCGGGCAGGCGTAAACCTTTGCTATCGCGCATCAAGGGGGCGCCGGGGTTTAGCGAAAGCTGGTTGGGCATCTCGTCCGGTCTATAGGCCCAAGCGGCGTGAATGTGGCCGCAGCAAAAAAGATGGGGGCCGATCGTGCGGAGCCACTCTGCTCAGGTCGAACCGATTGACCAGTGGCTTGTGTGCATATTCATGCTCAAACCGAGGGGGGACGGCGCCGGGGTAATGGCAGGCGACCACAAGCCGTGCGATCGGCCTGGCTGCCGCATAGGATCTCCTGCGCGCGGTCAACTGAGCCTGGGGCAGTTTCCCGCTTGCCGAGATGCCCGAACGAGTCGGGTCGAGCCCCAGGATCGCCGTATCCGGACGAGTCGGCGAAGCCAGGGAAACGTGGTCTGGGGAGCAAATTCACCGAAATACTGCTCAAAACGGCGGGAGTAATGAGCGTACAGCGTGTAGCGGTCGTGGTTGCCGGGAATGATTGTCACCCGTTCTGCGTCGGCCAGCCAGTCGGCCAGGGCGGCCCGGGCCGCACGAAACTCGGCCGGTAGTGCGGTCGTGGTCAGGTCGCCCGTGATCAGGATGTGGTCGGCGTCCAGCTCTTGCACGCGGTCCACCAGTTCGGGAACTCGCTCGAGCCGAAATCGCCTCGCCCGCCCTAGCAGGAGCGACGCCATTCCCAGCAGGCGCTTGCTCAGAAGCCGCAACGGGTTGATCGTGTATTGCCAGAAGTGGATGTCCGAGAGGTGAACGATGCGCAACTGGCCGCGTCTCGACGTTTGAGCCGGTAAGGCCGGATGTCTTGCCGGAATTCGCCTGTCGGTCACAATCGCCAGGCGATCCAGCCGACCAGGATGTCGTACATGGTATGCGTGCCCACGGCAATCCCGAAGCCCCTGAGGACGAAGACCCAAGCGAAAAAACGCCGGCCATCCAGCGGAAAACGAATGCGAACCAGGTGAACGGCTCGCCGGGGTTGCCGGCATGGTGTGCCAGGGCGAATAGCAAGGCCGAGCCGGTCACCGCCAGTGTGCTGGCGAGAACCTGCGGCGATCTGCAAGAGCTCGCAGCGCGCTAAACAGCACGGGAACCAGATCAGCCGAAATAGCGTCTCCTCGTAAACCCCGGCGCCCAGGTAGCCGATCAAGGAAGAGATCGACGGTTCGTCGCCCGCCCGTACCGACCGCCAGCACGGGCGTTCCGGTCTGTTCCAGATAGCGAGAACCCGACGTCGATCAGTCGACTGATGCCCAGAAGCACGACGGCCCAGACCATGCTCTCGATGACCATGCCGGCCAGGATTCCGGGCGAGAACCTCCAGTTATAAAAGCTGACCACCTGCCAGGTGAGCAAGATCAGGAAGAGCAAGAGCGGGAGCAGCCAGTGGTCGGAAAGCCCCAGCGACGACAAGCGCCTGGCGCATCCAGGTGTCGGCGCCGGTCCGCAAGCTGCCAGATGCCGATCTCCCAGCCAGAGGACTCCCGATTCGTAGGCCATGACCAGCGGGGCGACCAGGAGCAGCGACGGAAACGGGCGGCGCGTCGACGCCCAGTACGAGGTCGGCCGGCGATCGAGCATCCAGTCGTCGACCTTCAAGCCGGGCTGCGCGGCAGCCTTCGGCCGTGCCGACGAATCGACTTGCGCAACAAGTCCCATCGTGGCTCTCAGCAGAGGAAGAAGACCGGGAATATCGCGATTTCCGCGATGGATTCTCGATCGACGAAGCGATGACGGTCGCAGGTTCTTTCATTATTGTTATCGTTTTTGTAGCGGCCGAAAAATACGAAATCAGTCGGTGCCTTGTAGCTCGCAGGCCCGACGGCTACGATAACCCTATTTTCAGCTTCACTCCCTTGACGGGTCTGGAGTTCGATTTCAGAATGGCGACGCTTTTTGGGCGCGTCAGTCGTTCGCCCCGCCATGATTGCAACGTTTATTTGGGTCGTAGGCGTGCTCGACCGGTTTTTGATTTCACTCTGTCGTTGCCGGGGCTGCCAGAATGGCTAGCTCGGTCACGATCGATTTGTCGGGCTGGATCGCGGCCGCTTGTCGGGGTGCCACAGGATGTTGGGAGGTAGAGCGCGTCATGTCGCGGTGTGGATTTCGCTATTGGTGGTTCGGCTGCGTGTTTGACGATTGACGATGGCCGGCTGTTCGGACGCTTGGAATGCCGGTCCGATGCAATATGTCGAGAGCGAGTCGCTTGACGAAAGACGTAAGGGCAAGGCCAATCTCTACGGCAAACCGGTACTACAAGACAAGGTCCGGAAGGCGCTGGCGTCGCTCTTTGGCGATTCGCCCCAGCACATCAAGGTTCCCGCAGGGCTCGGGACTGACCGCGGGGGGGCTGTACCTGGGCAATTACGTGCAAGAGGGAGAGGGCGCCGACGCCAAGATCTACCCGATTTACGAGGATCCCAGCTGCTACGGCGCCGATGAAGGTCACTGATCAGGACTTGGCAATCTGGCGCGGCCGCAGGAAGGGGGCTATGCGATTTATCGCAAGAATTGCCTCCACTGCCATGGCGTTTCGGGTGCCGGCGACGGGCCCGACGGCCCCGTTCTTGTATCCCTTGCCCCGCGATTATCGCAAGGGAATTTTCAAGTTCACCTCGACCGCCAGCGGTGCCAAGCCGCAACGCGACGATCTGCGCCGGACCATCAAAAACGGTCTCCATGGCACCTCGATGCCGGCGTTTGACGCCCTTCTGACCGAGCCCGAGATCGAGCAAGTCATCGATTACGTGATGTTTCTGAGCATGCGGGGCGAAACCGAGCTGGCCTTGATCGAGGAAGGCTCGATCTCCGACGAGAAAGACCCCAACGCGCTTGTCGGACGAGATCGTCAAGGAGGCCGCGAATGGCGTCTTCAATAAGTGGAAGCTGGCACAGACCCAGGTCTTGAACCCGCCGACGCCCCGAACGCCTTCATCCCGTGAGAGCATCTTGCGCAGGGCGCGACCTGTTCCTGGGCCGGACGACCGAAAAGCTGGAGTGCGCCGGCTGCCACGGGCCGCTTGCCGTGGGGAACGGGCCCAGCTTTGTCAGCCAGGACGTCTTCAACGAGGTGGTCTTCGGCGGTAATCCCAGCGAGCGACCGTTTGCGAATCGAACAGCTCGATGAAAAGACCAAGACTCTCTGGAACCAAAAGCCAGACGACTGGGGCAACCCACTCCGGCCCGCCAATCTGAATCGCGGCGTCTACAAGGGGGGCCGGCGGCCGATCGACATCTTCTGGCGGGTCGCCAAGGGAATCAACGGCGCCCAGATGCCGGCGCACTATCCCTCGCCGCTCAACGAGCAAAAGGTCTGGGACCTGGTCAACTTCGTGCTGGCACTGCCTTACGAGCCCGACTGCTCAAAGACGCCCCGACACTCGTGCAGGGCGCCGGCGGTCGCCTCTCGTGCGACCGGCGAGTGAGGCGGCGCCGTCAAAAAAGGAAAGCACCGGTTTCATGACTCGAAATCAGCGAGTCGGACTAAAGCGTGGCCGCACGTTGTAGCGCGAGCCGAGTGCTGAGTCTTGGATCTCCGGACACCTTGAAAGGGAGCGTTTCCGTGCGTTACTGGAGTGTCCTGTTTGGCGCTGGCCGCCTTCCTCAGCGTGCTGGCGTTCGTCTACGCCCCTTTCTCGCCGGACTGGTGGGTCCCCGAGGCCGGCACCCCCGCGTCACGTGATCTCGACGTTCGGCCGCGAAATCGACAGCCTCTTCATCATCATCCTCTGGATCACCGGCATCGTCTTCATCGGCACTCAGATCGTCCTCGTCTGGGCCCAGTACCGGTTCGCCGACGAGCTCGACGCCCAGGGCAAGCCGGTCCGGCCGGCCCAGTATTTTCACGGCAGCCAGCGGCTCGAGGTGATCTGGACGATCATTCCGGCGGCCATCCTGGTCTTCATCGCCCTCTATCAGATGGGGACCTGGGCCAGCATCAAGTTTCGCAGCGCGGCCCCCAGGGTGCCGGCCTTGGCCGAGATCACCGGCCGCCAGTTTCAATGGGTGATGCGCTACCCCGGCGCCGGACGGCAAGCTCAATACGAGTGACGATCTTGTTCACCGTCAACGACCTGCACTTCGTCAAGAACAAACAGGCACTGATTTATCTGAAATCGTCGGACGTTCTCCACTCGTTCTATTTGCCGATTCTGCGCATCAAGCAGGATGCGGTGCCGGGCATGACGATTCCGGTCTGGTTTGACTCCGACACGGCCGGAGAGTTTGAGCTGGTCTGCGCCGAGCTTTGCGGCTGGGGGCATTACAAGATGCGGGGCAAGGTCACCATCCACGAGACCGAAGCGGAATTCCAGAAGTGGTTCGACGAACAAATGGCGGAGCAAAACCGGAGTCAATTGACGCATGACGACCGGTCCAGAGGGGAGATGACGCGGATGAGTGCGGAATCATTCACACCACGGACCGTCGAGCAGCCGGCCGGCGACCACGCCGGGGGCCATGGTCACGATCACGGACGCACGATCACGGTCACGGCGATGACCATATTCATCCCGCCCCGTCGTACGTTCTTGACCAAGTATGTGTTTCTCGACCGATCACAAGGTGATCGGCATCCAGTTTCTCTTCTCGGGCCTGATCTTCTTCGTGATCGGCGGGCTCCTGGCGATGGCCGTGCGCTGGCAACTGGCCTGGCCGTGGAAGCCGGTGCCGATTCTCTGACCGCCTGCTCTGGTCGCAGCCCGTCGCTTGGCTATCAGATGCCGCCGGAGTTCTATAACAAGCTGTTCACGATGCACGCGACGATCATGATCTTCTTCGTGATCATCCCGCTCTTGACCGGGGCCTTCGGCAATTTCCTGATCCCGCTCATGATCGGAGCGCGGGACATGGCGTTTCCGAAGCTGAACATGTTTTCGTACTGGTTCATGCCGCCGGCGATGATCTTGATCACCTATTCGTTCTTCGTGGAGGGAGGGTCGGCGGAAGCCGGCTGGACGAGCTATCCGATCCTTGACGATCGCCCGCTGGGCGACGCCGGGCTCGTTGAACGGCCAGACGTTCTGGCTGCTGGCGCTCTTGTGTGCCGGGATCTCGTCGCTCTTGGGCTCGATCAACTACATCACGACGATCGTGATGCTGCGTGCGCCGGGGATGAAGATGTTCCGGATGCCGATGACGGTGTGGGCGATGTTCATCACGGCGATCCTTCAGGCGTTCGCGCTGCCGGTCTTGACGTCGGCCTTGATCATGCAGACCCTGGACCGCGTCGTGGGGACCAACTTCTTCAGCCCGGTCGGCTGGACGGTCGCCAATGCTCCGCCGGTCGTGGGGGGCGGCGGGCCGCTCTTGTTCCAGCACCTGTTCTGGTTTTATTCGCACCCGGCGGTTTACGTGATGATCCTGCCGGGCATGGGGATGGTTTCGGACATCATCGCGACCTTTTCGCGCAAGCCGCTCTTTGGCTACAAGCCGATGGTCTTCGCCATCGCCGGGATCGCCGGGCTGGGGTTCATCGTCTGGGGCCATCACATGTTTCAGTCGGGCATGAACCCGGCCCTGGGGGCCACCTTCATGCTCTCGACCATGATGATCGCGCTGCCGTCGGCCATCAAGGTCTTCAACTGGCTGGGCACGATGTGGGGGGGCCGGCTCCAGTACACCGTCGGCCATGCTCAACGCGATGGCGTTCGTGGCGATGTTCATCATCGGCGGCCTGTCGGGAATCTTCATGGCGGCGACGCCGGTCGACATGCACATTCACGACACCTATTTCATCGTCGGCCATATCCACTATGTCCTGTTCGGCGGCAGCATGTTCGCGCTCTTCGGCGCGATCTATTACTGGTTCCCCAAGATGTTCGGCCGGATGATGGACGAGCGGCTGGGGCTCATCCATTTCTTCCTCACGTTCATCTTCTTCAACGGCACGTTTTTCCTCATGCACATCGTGGGCATGCACGGGCACCCGCGGCGGATCGCCGATCCGACGACGTATCTATATCTCCAGGGGGCCGGCATCACGGGCATGAACCAGTTCATGACGATCAACGCGTTCCTGCTCGGTCTGACGCAACTGATTTTCGCCTACAACTTCCTCCATAGTCTGGTCGCGGGGCCCAAGGCGCCCGCCAATCCCTGGCACGCCAATACCCTGGAGTGGGCGACGACCTCGCCGCCGGCCCACTACAACTTCGAGCGCATTCCCGTCGTGTACCATGCTCCGTACGAGTACAGCGTGCCGGGCGTCGAGGAAGACTACTTGCCGCAAACCCAGCCCCGGCCGGCGATTGCCGGTCCGCTCGATCCCGTGATGGCGTGACCTGCGGTGCAACGGCTGGTGCCGCTCGACCCCGGCCGTTTCTGATGAAGGAAAAATGAGCTCCCGACGTTCGAGAAGACCCACCGAGCCGCCCGCCGCGCCGTATCGGCGCGGACCGCACTGGATCGCGCTGTTCGCGGCCGTGTTCACTCTGCCGCTCCTCTACGTGGGGGGCTCGGTGACGACCTATCGCGTCGGGCTGGCCGTGCCCGACTGGCCGCAGACGTTCGGCGATCAATATGTTCTTGTACGACTTCTGGAACGCCCCGTTCGGCGTTCGGATCGAGCACACGCACCGGCTCTATGGCGCAGCTGTGGGCATGGCCACGCTGCTCCTGGCGGGCTGGTTCCTGGTTTTCGAGCCGCGGCGGTGGATGAAGGGCTGGGCGTGCTCGCGGTCGTGGCCGTGATCGTTCAAGGAGTGCTGGGCGGAACGCGGGTGACCCAGGTTTCGACGTTGCTGGCGGCCGTTCATGGCTGTCGTGGGGCAGGCGTTTTTCGGCCTCATGGTCGCACTGTGCGTCTTGACCGGACGGCGCTGGCAGTAAAGCCAATCCGGCGGTGGTCGACATCGATCGCTTGCGGCACCGAACGCTCGTCACTCCTGGGCCTGGTGGCGGCCCAGATCGCTCTGGGGAGCTGGCTGCGGCATTATGGCAGTCGCGGACCGCCTGGTGGCGCACGGGCTCATGGCGCTGGCGGTCTGGGCCCATGCCTGTTGTTCTTTGCGTGCAGGGTCGAGCGGCGGTCGGCGAGCTCTCGAGCCGCTTGTTCCCTCGGCGCTGGCGGCGGCCGCTGCGCGTCGACGCTTCAGATCGTTCTGGGTATCGTGGCGATGGTTTATCTGTTACCATTTGACGGTATTCCCAGGCCGGTCTCGTTTTATCAGGCCGTGGTACGGACCGGTCATCAGACCAACGGAGCATTACTGTTGGCGGCGACGGTCGTGCTCGACACTGCGGACGTTTCGTCTTCTGGCCGGGCCGACGTCGAGCCGGTCGCCCGACTTCGACACGAGGTCGGACGCGGCCAGGCTGAACCGGCCGCGATGGACTGGGAGGCGGTTGCTTGAAATCCATGGCGTCGATCGATCAACCGCTGCTGGCCGCCTCGGCCGTCGGACAGACTGCTGGCCGCAGTCAGCGGCCGGCTGGCCGCCTATGTGTCGCTCACCAAGCCTCGGCTCGTGCTCCTGGTTCTGGTGACGGTGGCCGTCGGGTTCCTCCTGGGATCCGCGGGCAGTGCATCCCGCAGCGACGTTCTTGTCGCTGGCGGCGACGCTGGTGGGAACGGCGCTGGTCGCCGGGGGCGCGGGCGCACTCAACCAGTGGCTGGAGCGAGAGCGCGACGCCCGGATGCGGCGGACGGCCAACCGCGCGCTTCCCGGCCGGCCGGCTGGCGCCGTCGGAAGCCGCGGTGTTTGGCGGTCTGCTCGTCCTGTGCGGGGACGGCGGTCTTGCTCATCGGGGCAAACCTGCTGGCGGCCGAGGTCGCGCTCGTGACGTTCGTGCTCTACGTCTTCGTTTACACGCCGCTCAAAACGCGGACGACGCTCAATACGGTGATCGGGGCCGATCCCGGGCGCGTTGCCTCCGGTGATCGGCTGGGCGGCCGCGACCGGCCGGCTCGGGCGTGGAGGCGTGGGCCTTGTTCCTGATCGTGTTCCTCTGGCAGTTCCCCCACTTCCTGGCGATCGCCTGGATTTATCGCGACGATTACCAGCGTGCCGGGTTCCGGATGCTGACGGTCGGCGATGCCCGGCGGCAGGATGACGGGCTGCCAGGCCGTCTCTTACGCGCTGGCGCTTGTTCCCGCGGGGCTCTTGCCCGCGATCGGTCGGCCTGGCCGGCCCGATCTATTTTGCCGGCGCCCTGCTCCTGGGCCTCTTGTATCTGGTCGAGGCCGCTCGATTCTGGCTCGAGGCCAGCGATCGCCGTGCACGCCGGCTGCTGCGTGCGTCGTTCGTCTATCTGCCCGCGATCCTGCTTCTGCTCTTGCTTAACCCCGTGCCGTATTGACGAGCCGCACCGGCGGCGGATTGTGTCCCTTTTGTCATGCTTCGAGGGTCGTTATCACGATGGCAGTCGCCACCCACAGCTCGACCGCGACCGAGCCCGCCGCGCATGGCTCGGGCCAGGCCCACACTCACGTTCGCCATCGCCCCGGTCACTCCCGGCAAGGTCGCCATGTGGCTGTTCCTGGCCACGGAAGTGATGTTCTTCACCGGGCTTGATCGGCTCGTACATCGTGCTCCGCGCCGGCAGCACGCACGACGCCTACAGCAACCTCTACTCCTCCGACGACGCCGCTCAAGGGGCTGGAGAACACTCACGGCGTCTTGCTCAAGTCGGCCGGTGGCGACGCGACCAGAGGTCGAGCACATCCTGCACACCGACGCCGGCCTGACCGAAGAACAAGCCGAGAACGTGATCCACCTGGCCCCTCACGGCCTGGTGAGCGGGCTCACGAAGGAAAAGGCCGAGGCCTTGATCGCCAAGCTCGAGTCGGCCGGCGCGGAGGCCGAGGACGAGCCGCTCGAAGACGCACAACTGGCCGCTGCCCTACGACGAGCTGATCAACCCGCTGGCCATCAATCTGACCGCGTTCAATACGTTCGTCCTGATCTGCTCGTCGGTCACGATGGTGCTCGCGCTCTCCGCGATTCAAGACGGCAAGCGCGGCCGGGGCAACTTTTTCCTGGCCGCCACGGTCTTGATCGGCAGCTTCTTCCTGAGCATTCAGGTTTATGAATATTATCAATTGATGGTCGGCCACCATTATCCGCCCGGCATCAGCGCGACCGGGCATTTCCGGCCCAGCGTCAGCTTGTTTGCCTCCTGCTTCTTCACGATGACCGGGTTTCACGGGGCCCACGTGACCGGCGGCGTGATCCTGCTGTCGGTCATCTTGATCCGGTCGTTCTTCTTCAACGCCTACACGAAGACTCACTACGCTCCGCTCGAGCTGGCCGGCCTGTACTGGCACTTCGTCGACCTGGTCTGGATCATCCTGTTCACGATCGTTTACCTGCTTTGAAGTGGCCAGGGCTCGCTCGTCAGGTCGACGAAGCGGCCCGTAGTCGCTCTCCTGGAGGGTCCCGCTGATGGCAGAAACGACCAAAATGGCGGCGTCGGAAGTCGCCGCCGAACACGCGACCGAGGCACACGCGCCTTACCTGAAGGTGTTTGCCGGGCTGGCCGTCTTGACGGCGATCGAGTATTACTACGCGTCCATCTTCAAGGACCATTTCGTGATCCTGCTGCTGGGCTTGCTGTTCCTGGCCGTGGTCAAGGCGGGCCTGGTCGGCTGGTACTTCATGCACCTGAAGTTCGAGGGCAACTGGGTCTATATCATGATCGTGCCGGCGATGATCCTGGCCACGATCATCGTTTTGGCCCTTTGTCCCGACATGGTCTTGAAACCTGAGACCGAGGAAAACCCGGGTGAAGAGTCCGCGTACATTGTACCGGGCTCTGACTGGCCGCCAGTCATCGTAGCTACGCGCAACATCAACACCGATGATCGCGCGGGAACCAGCGTCCTTGCGAATATTCCTTGAAGCGCACGCCCTGCTCTCTAGCCGCGGCCTCGACTCGGCTCGCCCTCGTAGGATGTCTTGAAGCGGCCCGCGGAAGTACCAGCTTGCCATTTCCGCACGATGGTCAAACCAACGTGAGCAAGTCTTACCGCCTCGGTATGCAGATCGTTGGCGGGACGGTCTTGGTTTCCGCTATCGTCTGCTGGACCTGGGTGATCCTTAATCCTCCCAAAGCTCCGGCTTCGGCTCATGATCTGGGAACCGCTGCACTTGCCGCTGGGCGCATTTCAGTTTCAAGAGCGATCCGGCCGCACCGTCACGCGACGCCGATCTGAACGATCGGGTCTGGATCGCCGCGTTCATATTCACCCGCTGTCCTCTGTCGTGCCCTCGAATCTCGAGCGTCATGAAGGATTTGCAGGAGCGGCTGGGCCGGACCAACGTGCTTCTTGTCAGCATCTCGGTCGATCCCGAACACGACACGCCGGCCGTTCTGACGGAATACGCGAACAGGTTCGGCGCGTCCGCCCGACCGCTGGTGGTTTCTGACGGGGCCCAAGGCAGCAACCTACGACCTCGTCCATGAATCGGTTCAAGCTCGCGGTCGGGGAAACGCCACTGCCGACCGAACACCCGAAAGGCCGAATCAATCACTCACAGTGACCGCTTGGCCTTGGTGGACCGTGGGCGGGTCGTCGGTTTCTTTGAGTCGAGCGACCCGCGTGCTCTCGACGATTTGGTCGCGCGAGCGCGCCGGCTTGCCACAGCCAAGTTGGGTACGGGGCTTCCGACAGTCAACGCGAGCTTGAACGCCCTGTGCGCGGTCTTCTTGATCGCCGGCTGGATGGCGATCCGGCGCCGTCGGACCCCGCTCGCCGATCCGTTGTCTCACGTCGGCGGTGAATCACGCCGCACCGTGTCACTGCTCGATCAGCCTGAGGTGCGCACGCATCTTGTCTTTATGTTGCTGGCGGTCGCCACGTCATCGATCTTTCTTGCGTGCTACCTGGTCTATCACTACCAGGCGGGAAGTATGCCGTTTCGTCATCCGGGCCTGGTGAGGTGGCCTATTTCACAATCTTGCTGTCACATACTCTTCTGGCGACGTTCGGCGTTGTGCCACTGGTGATCGTCACCTTGGTCCGCGCGAGCCGTCGCGACTTTCCCAAGCACGCGCGTATTGCTCAAGTCACTTTCCCCATCTGGCTTTATGTTTCGATCACCGGAGTCGTCATCTATCTGTTGCTTTATCATCTGCCCATGGCGGCCGGCCTGAGCCAACCCGCGCTCTAGCGATGAACCCGACGTCTTTGTGTTTTTGCGACGGCGGTCGGCGGGCCCAATTCACGCCGTCAAACACCCTTGCAAGCAATTAAAATCGGCCGCATTCTTGACATCGCGGGTGGCGCATTGCAACAATTTAGGTCACAACCTCGACTAATGACGCCTAATACTCTAGTAGAACTCCGGAATTCTGCCCGGCGACCGAGTATGGTTCCGTCGCGAAATCGCCAGGGTCTTGATGACGCGATCGAACCCGACGGAATGAGATCCGTAGAGAAAGAGACGTATCGGCGGCATTCGGTGCATGGACTCGCGCGATGCCTGCGATCGAGACGATTGATTTGTGACCCGCTTTGGAATTGGCTTTATCGTAAGCCCGCCGACAGCAGACACCGCAATGATTCGCAACGAGCGCAATTGCCGACGCCCAGTCCGCGGATCGAGACGCACCTCGATCCGACTTTTGTGCGAGGTGCTCGAGAGCCGCGAACTGCTCTCGAACTACGTGGTTTCGAACACGACTGACGCAACTGTCCCTATGGCGAATTCGCTGCGTTGGGCGATCGATCAAGTCAACGCAGACACTTCGCCGGACACGATCCAATTTGCGATACCCGGGTCGGGAGTCCAGGCAATCCGTTTGACCTCGGCCTTGCCCGCCATCGTCAATTCGGTCGTGATCGATGGGACGTCGGAGCCGAACTACAAGGGTTTGCCGCTCATCCAGCTTGATGGGTCCGCGCTCGGTCCAGGGACCGACGGACTGGTCATTTCGGCAGGGCAGAGCACGGTCAAGGGGCTGGCGATCGTCGGCTTCTCCGGGTCCGCCATCGTCGTAAATGCGCCCGGGGGAGATGTCGTTCAAGCGAACTACCTGGGAGTTAACGCCGCGGGGGGGCAGGCGAGCCCCAATGGAACGGGCATCACGGTCAGCGCGTCGGCGTCCAACACGATCGGTGGACCCGTTGGCCTGGGCAACGTAATCTCGGGTAATTCCGGGAATGGAATCGTGGTCCAGGCAGGTGGCAGTTCAGCGAATGGCACCTTCATTCTGGGCAATCTGATTGGAACCAATTCCTCTGGCCTGGCGCCACTGGCTAATGGCGGTGCGGGTATCGATGTTGACGGCGCGTCGAACACGCAGATCGGCATGCCCGGCGGCGGATACGGCAACGTGGTCTCGGGCAATCTAGGCGCGGGCATCGATCTTTCGGGCGGTACGACAGGCACCGTGATCGTCAACAACCTGGTCGGAATTGCCCTGAACGGCACGGCGCCGATCGGCAACGGGGGCGACGGTATCCTGATTGACGGCGCCTCAGGGACAGGGATTGGTGGCACCGATCCGGACGAAGGAAATGTGATCGGTGGGAATCTCGATAACGGGATCGAGACGCTCGCCGACGCCGGCCCGGTTCTAGTAGCAGGCAACGACATCGGGACCGACGTGACCGGTACGATCCGTCTGGGCAATCGCCAAAATGGGGTGCAACTCGCCTCTTCGTCGAACACTGTCGGCGGGATTGCGGCGAATTCGTCCAACACGATTGACTACAACGGTAGCGGCGTCGTCGGGTCGGGCGTGCAACTTGTCGGGATCGTCAATGAAAACGAGATCTTATCGAACTCGATCTTTGGCAATGCGGGCCTGGGAATCAATCTGGGAGACGGACCCACGCCCAATCACGCCCCGGGCACGCCCGGGCCGAATAACTACCAAAACTACCCGGTCCTTACGTTGTCCCAGAGCAATGGAACATCTACCACCATTAACGGGTCGTTGTACTCAGTTCCGAACACCGATTTTCTCCTCCAGTTTTTTTCGAGTCCCAGCGAGGGTCAAAGCGGTTACGGTCAGGGGAAGCTTCAGATCGGCTCGGACAATGTGCTGACCGATCCGAACGGCAATGTGGCCTTCAGCATCCCGATTGACGTGGGTTCGATTCCGGGACAATTCGTCTCGGCAACCGCGACCGACCCGTCGGGCAACACCTCGGAGTTTGCCCAAGACATTCCAGTCCAGGGAGTAGCGAACCTGTCGCTCACGGCCTCGGGCACGCCCAACCCGGTGGCGGCCGGTGGTCAGCTCACCTACACGCTCACGGTCAGCAACAGCGGGAATCTTGCTGCCAATGGCGTTGTGCTCACAGATCAACTACCGTCCGGCGTTTCGCTTGCGTCCGAATCCGTCACTCAGGGATTCGTCAACGTAAACTCGGCCAATGGCACTGTCACCGCCAATCTGTTTACGGTGCCCGCCGGTGGCACGGCGACGCTGACGATCGTGGTTACAACGAGCGCGAGCTCGTTTGGAACCATTACCGACACGGGGTCGGTTTCGAGCCAGGGAAGTAGCCCGACACCGGCGGAATCGGCGTCCGTGACGACAACGGTCGTCACTTCTGCCGACGTATCTGTCCTGCTGACGGCAAGCCCCAATCCCGTTCTGGCTGGTGCACAGGTCACCGATACGATCACCGTGGCGAACGGCGGGCCGCTATCGGCCAGCGGCGTGGTTGCCACGCTGCCCCTCGGACCCGGAGTCACGCTTGTGTCGGCCGACGCAAGCCAAGGTTCGGTGGCAAGTGCCGGTGGCCAGGTTGTGGCGAACTTAGGTAGTTTGGCCGCAAATTCTGAGACAACCGTTACCGTGATTGTCGAGCCCACCGTGGCCGGCACTCTGAATCAAACGGCTACCGTGGCGAGCACCAGCCTCGACCCCGATCTCAATAACAACTCGTCGACCGCGACCACGCAGGTTGTCCCGGCGGCGGACCTCGATGTCGACGTCACGGCGTCCGTCGCAAAAGCGCTTTTCGGCGATCAGTTCCAATACAAGGTCTCGGTCACCGATTTGGGGCCCAGTACTGCCACCGGCGTGACACTGACCGATACGTTGCCGGCCGGCGTGAGCTTTGTGTCCGCGCTGGCGGGATCTTGGGGAACTCCAGTTAACGATGCCGGCGTACTCACGCTGTCCATCGCCTCTCTGACGTCCGGCGCCACGGCAACGATGACGATCAATGTCATCGCGACCGCCCCGCCTGGCACATTGACGACCAATCGCGCCATGGCGGCTGGACAGCAAGCCGATCCCGATCCAGCAAATAACACGGCGGGCTTGACGATCGTCATTCAGGGGGTAAGCGACCTGACAATCGCGGCGACGGCGCAACCGGCGTCAGTTTACGTTGGGCAAAAAGTTGTTTATACGATTAGCGCATCGAACGAGGGGCCAGATCTCGAGCCGGACGCGACGGTCACATGCCCGATCTCGGCAGACGCCTCGTTCATCTCGTCAAACGTTTCGACCGGGGGGGGTGTTTCGGTAGCAAACGGAGCCGTTACCGCCGACGTCGGACCGCTCGCGGTCGGTGCCACGGCAACCGTCACGGTCGTCCTTTCTCCTTTGGCGGCTGCCGCCGGCACGTTCACAGCCAGCTTCTCGATTCAAGGTCAGAGTCAGGATCCAGATTCATCCAACAATACGATCGCGCCGTCGGTGAACGTGACCCCCGCGGCGGACCTGGCCGTCGCGATTTCTGATGGGTTCGTGCCTGCCGCCGTGCAAGCCGACTGGACTTACACGCTGACTGTTTCCAACCTTGGCCTGTCGACTGCCACCGGCGTGTCGCTCGTTTCCCCCTTGCCGCCGAACGTGACATTCATCTCGGGAACGTCGAGTCAAGGGTTGCAGCCGGTCGTCCAGAACGGCGTACTTTCCGACGCCTTGGGGGCCATTGGCGCGGGCCAGTTCGCGACCATTTCGGTCATCGTCATGCCCGTCGTTGTTGGCTCAATTCCGCTCTCGGTGTCGGTGACCGGTGCCCAGTTCGATCCTAATCTGGCGAACAATCAAGTCACAACTTCGTACTCCGTAGTCCCGTCGGTCAATCTGAGTGTGCTTTTCGCGGTGATCACGCCGACTGTCGTCGCCGGAGAAGCTATGGATTTTCAGGCGACCGTGGCCAACACCGGGCCCAATCCCGCGACCAACGTCATATTGGGCGTGCCGATGGGACCGAATCTCGTCTTCGACACGGGTGCGGCCAGCGTTGGAACGCTCGAGTGGAACGCAGGCACGGCTCTGTTTCAGTTGGGCACGCTTAACCCCGGCTCGCAAGCAACGATCGATCTTGTCGCGACCCCACAGTCGCCGGGTCCGATCGCGCAGATTGCCAGTGCGACCTCGAGTGAGCGACAGCTAATACCCGCCAACGCGATTGCGACTGCGTCGGCTATGGTTCTCGAATCGCCGGGAATTTTGCAGTTTAGCACGGCCGGTTACGCCGTCCCGGATACGGCTGGCACCGCCACTCTCACGGTGACTCGGACCGGCGGCTCACGCGGTTCGGTCACTGTCGATTATCAAACTGTACCGGTCAACGCAACGCCGGGCGTCGATTTCGATCCGACCTCGGGCACGCTCACTTTCGACCCCGGCCAGACTTCGGCAGTGATCCAGGTTCCGGTGCTCGACGACCCCTGGAACAATCAAAACGAGCTCGTCAATGTCGTTCTGAGTTCACCCGGCGGCGGAGCCGCCATGGGCGCGGTCGCGTCGGCGCAACTGAACATCGTCGACGTCGACCCCAAGCTGACTCCTCCGCATGTTGTGCAGTTGAGCTGGACCGGTTCGGCACAATGGATCACCAGCGTGGTGCTCGCCTTCGATTCGCCGCTCAATGTGGCTGACGCCACGAACGCAGCCAATTACCTCATGACAGCTCAATCGGCCGGCGATCCGGCCGTCAGTTTTAATACAATCAACTACAGTTTTGCCGGCCGAACGGTCACTCTCATCCCGAGTGCGCCACTCCCGTCCGGCCTGTTTTACCGGCTTCAGGTCATGGGCACAGGCGTCACGGCGATTCGCGATCTCGCCGGTAATCTACTTGCCGGCACCGCGAACGGCCCGGCCGGGACAAATTATGTCGCTTCCTTCGGCCAAGGTAGCAAGCTGAGTTACGTGGACAATACCGGCAATCAGGTCAGTTTGAGGTTGGCCGGCCCAGGGTATATGCAAGATATCCTCGATTCGACCGGACAGGGCGCCGTTCTCACGATCATTGGCGAGGTGCCGCATCGGACGATTCTGTCGGGAAGCCTGCGCAGGACACGTGGCAGCAGCGGTCGAACGAATCTCGGCACGATTAATGGCCTGGGCAATTTCGGCGACGTGCGAATTTCGCTAAGGTCACCGACTTTTCTCGTCAATCAATATCCGTTCCAACAGAAGGGCCGCGGGACCCTGTGAGACTATTCGCATGTCACAAACGGTCTCAACGCTCGTTGACGATGTCCGCCGATGAGGACTACAATAGTGGCGTCGATGGGACTCAGTACGTTCGTGGCCTAATTGCCGGGCGGCCTTTGATGGGAGGCATCTTACGATGGCACGAACTTGGTTGAAACGTGCAGCAGCGGCAGCTTTGATTATGGTGGTGACGGCCGCTAGCGCCACAGCTTGTCCCAACTGCAAGGAGGCTGTTACTTTGGAGGCCGGCGAGGTTGCCAACATGTCGAGCGGCTACAATTGGAGCGTCTGCCTCATGTTGGTCGTGCCGTTCTCGATGCTGGGTACAGGTGTCTTCCTTGTTCGTCGCGCGGTCAAGAGTGGCGCACTTCCCGAAATGTGACTTCAGCCCCGCCCTCGTGATTCCCGCCGGAGCGTCATCCCTTCGGTTGCATCGGCAGGATTCATTTCGCGACCGCGACACCTGAGCTTAGGCGCCCGGCGCGCGAATTCGTTGCCAATTCGTCGACCATATCACCGACAGCCTGCGCGATCGCGGATTGCCAGTCGGCGCCGAAACGAGCGTGGTAAGCGGGACGCTTGTAGGCGTACGTAATTCCACGGGAATTATTGATGAGTGCTCCCAGACCGTTTTCGTCAAAGGCTGCCGCGACGTCGTGGGCCGAGCCACCCTGAGTTCCGTAGCCGGGAACGAGCAATACGATGCCAGGCAGGCTTTCTCGCAATTCGGCCAGTTGCTCGGGATAGGTCGCCCCCACGACCGCACCGACCAAGCTGTAGCCTTCTTCGCCAACGTGGCCTTCAGCCCAGCCTTTGAGGCGATCGGCGACGTGTCGGTAGAGCGGCTTGCCGTTGGCGACCAGATCCTGAAACTCGCCGGCGGAGGAATTGCTGGTGCGCACGAGAACAAATACCCCTTTGTTTTCTCTGGACGCGACCTTGACGAACGGTGCGACGCCATCGCTGCCCAAGTAAGGGTTGACGGTGAGGGCGTCGGCCTGCCAGGTCGGCTCAAACGACCCGCCGATGGGAACCTTTCCCAGATAGCCGCGCGCATAGGCTTCGGCAGTTGAGCCGATGTCATTGCGCTTGCCGTCGATGATGACGATCAGCCCTTTTTTGTGGGCGGTCGCCGCTGTGGCATGGCATCGCGGCGACGCCTGAGGGACCGTAGGCCTCGTAAAACGCGGACTGAAACTTGACCACGGCGACCAGCGGGGCGACGACGTCGATGACTTCGCGGCCGAAAGTGAGCAATGCCTGGGCGACTCCATCCGGGTCCCCAGGAAATCGGTCCAGGAATCCGGGCGGCAGTTCCTCGGGCCTGGGGTCGATTCCAACGACCACCGGGTTGCCGACGCGACGAATCGCCTTGAACAGTCGGTCCACGAAATGCACGAGTCAGGTCTCCCGTTGCGGTTGGATTGACAGTTCGATGCTGGATTCTACAATCAAAGAGCTTGGCTGGGATAGACGGCACCGTTTGTGCGGGTTATCCTGGCAAGGGTTCGGGGCGTAGCGCAGCTTGGCTAGCGCGCTTGCTTGGGGTGCAAGAGGTCGCCGGTTCAAATCCGGCCGTCCCGACTTGTTATAAGTGTTGCCGAATGCTATACTTGTGGCTTACCCGCCACGACGACGGCGGCGCGGCGTCTGTGCTCTGGATTCGGCAGTAGTATCACGGTAGTATCGTGCGTGCTGCTGCCCTCCTGGAGGGTGCAAACGTTGCCGCGCAAATCTCAAATCCCGCCATATCGTCTCCATCGCGCTTCGGGACAGGCAGTCGTTCACGTAAACGACCGCGACATTTACTTGGGTGTCCACGATACTCAGGAGAGCAAAGCGAAGTACCACGAGATCATCCCGCAAGCCGCTGGCCGACCGAACGAAGGCAGAGATGGAACGGGGTGCCCTGCTCTACGTCGACATCACGGTTGCCGAGCTGGCAGCCAAGTACCTTCCCTATGCTGAAAGCTACTACACGAAACAGGGCGTGGCCACGAGTCAGACCGCAATCATCAAATTAGCAACAAACGTGCTGCTGGCTAAGTTCTCTCATCTCGAAGCGCGGAAATTCGGTCCCCTTGGCCTTCGCGCGTGCCAAGATCAATTGGTGGCACAAGGTCTGTCCCGGAGCGAGGTCAACCGCCGAATCCGGCTGATCCGGAAAATGTTCAAATGGGGAGTCGCGATGGAGATGATCGAGCCATCGGTGCTTCACGGGCTTCAAGCGCTTGACGGTTTGCGGCGAGGGAGAACGACTGCGCCCGACAAAAAGCCGGTTCGAGCAGTTCACATTTCCCAAATCGAGGCGATTCTCCCTCATCCTGCCCCCGCCGTGGCTGCCATGGTTCGGCTGCAAGAATTGACTGGTATGCGGCCCAATGAGGTCGTACAGATGCGTGGCTGCGATCTGAACATGTCTGGCGTCATCTGGGAGTACACACCGGAGCACCACAAGTTAGAGCACATGGACGTCGAACGGGTGATACCAATCGGACCAAAAGCGCAGGGAATTCTGAAGCCGTGGCTGGAGGCGGAACTCGGCGCATATCTTTTCTCTCCCCGTCAGACCCCATGGCTCAAATTGAGGCCGAAGCTAGCGCCGGCTGGGAAAGGCTCCGTAAGGACAGAGCCGTCCCAGGAACAAGGTCAGAACTCGCAAAAAAAGCAGTGAATGTTTGGTCGGAAATTCGTAAGCACCGGAACCCATTGGCGCCCGGTGATGTCAAACCTAAACGTCGCAAGCGGAAGGCACGAGCACCACGCGATCGATACGGCGTTGCCAGTTATCGACGCGCCATCCATCGGGCTTGCGACCTCGCCAAGATAGAGCGATGGAGCCCGAATCGGCTCCGCCACACTGCTGCGACGAGAGTCAGGCGTGAGATGGGTATCGACGTAGCCAGAGCGCTGCTGGGCCACTCGGACGCGGACACAACAACAATATATGCGGAACGCGATCTGGAGTTGGCGCGAAATGCTATGGAAAAGCTTGGCTGACAAACGCACAACATCACGGGAAGAGCAACCGGCCGGGAGCCATCGAGCCCTGGCCGTTTTTATTGCGCCCAACCATCAAGAAATGCCCAAGGTATCGCCGGTCCCAATTTTCTTCGATGCCACGTCGCCGTGTTGACCGGGCCGTGACTTTTGGCTCGAATGGCCAAGGGAAGCGCCCGGCTTGAGAGATTGAACGGTTCGGTCGAGACTCATCCGGGAAATACCACTTTAGCGCGGAGAGTTATTCGTGCCACTCGTACAGGTTAAGCTCATCGAAGGCGTGTTCTCTGACGCTCAGAAGCAGGATATGATCCGCAAGCTCACCGACGCGATGGTTTCCATTGAGGGCGAGAAGATGCGTGAGGTAACCTGGGTTGTCGTGGAAGAGGTTAAGAGCGGGCACTGGGGCATCGGAGGGAAGGCTTTGACCACCGCTGATATCAAGGCCATGGCGGGCTCGTAGGGTGCGTGCTAAGGTCTGCGAACGCCCTGCCCGATTTTGTTGTCGGCTGTTAGCGAGATCGCCCCATGACAGCGTCGTCAGGGACCTTGGATGAAATGTGTCTCGCGTGTGTTGCGTTTCAGGTGGAACGCCACTACTTGACAAAGTACGGGATAAGTTCTGGGTCGGCGTCGGCATCGATGACATGTTCGGGGTCGCCGCCAAGGGCTTGCATCGCGTCGGCCGCGCTAGGCCCAAATTTGTACTGGGCGCGGTCAATTCCCCGTGATGCCATCACAGCGTCTACATCGATCATTCGGACTTGGGATGGTGATAGCTCGTAAAAGGCCGCGCCGGTAGAGACGAGAAGGGCAAGCATCGCCCAAGATCGAAGGAATCGCATGATTCTCTCCCAATTCTAACAGCGTCGTCACATGGCATTCGGTGCCTCTGCCCTATAACGGTTTCAACCTAGCAGGCGTGACAGAGTAGGGGGCTCACAAACAGAGCTGCTCCAAAGCTGCCGCAGATTGTGAGCGACTTCGCCGAGCCAGTCAGCTATTTAGTTCAGCCGACAATAGATTCTGGGCAATGTTCGCCAATCGCGCCGACTTGACGGATTGCTCCTGCGCGAAGTTCTTGAGGATCGTCCGTTTCTCGTCATCGGCTAGGCCGGGATAGTTTACACTGTCCTGGCAGTTCGCCGAACCAAGGTAAAGCTGCTCTAAAAGTTGCCAGATGCTCGAAGGGATTTGTGATGGAAGTGACATCGGTGCTCTCCGATGGCTATTTCCAGCGCCAGTGGTAAACGCTGAATTCTCACTGGTGCTATCCGATCAAAAACTCCTTCCTTTGATGAAATCCGGTCCGTCATATTCTTGCCGTTTTATCCGCTGGACCCTCCCGGTCAAGAGGGTAGGAGGCTCACTGGAAACCTGCCACGGCAACCTGCGCCAGGTTGTAACGCGATCGCCAGAGTCGGCTTATTCGTGCTCGCTCGAAATGCCAAAACGACCCGAATGGTTCCAGAGCTGGACTAGGCCGGCGACGATCCGGCCGCGGGGCGCCTGCTTTCCTCCCGCGGTCGGCGAGCTTACCCATCCGCCATAGTGAACGGGTTGGTCGACCTGTGTATCGACACAGGTCGAGCCGTGTCACCACATGCGATCGAGCCGCTACGACATCGACACCGGTGCAATCGCGAATTCCTCCGAAGGCACCGAAGGGGACACGTTGATGAGCAAGCCATGTTTGAAAGTCAGCGTTCTCTCTTGAATGATCAGCACGTTCTTCTTGGTAGCGTGCTGGACGACTGAATCGACAAGAGAAATCTTCGCGTCTAAAGGCTTCCCAGCCGCACCTGTTTCGCCCGCCATGCTCTGGCTCCCGATTCGTTTGAACCCGCTCTAAAATCTCGATGCATGAGAGCCCATTGTATCGTCCTCACCAGAACAGGGGGCTTGGTGCGCATATCCCCGAGTGCTACTATCTGGACATGCGCATCCTGATAGTCGGCGATCGGCATTGGAACTGCGCGGAGCTGGCTGAGCAGATCGTAAGTCGACTGCTTGTTCGATACGGTTTAGACGTCACGATCATTCACGGTGGCGAACCCGGCGTTGATCATGCGATTGACCAGGCTTGTACGAATCTTGGAATACAGCACGAGACTCGACTACCGAGCTGGCACCAGACCGGATTGCCAACGATCGCAACGAAGAACCGCGAGTTGATCAAAGCAGCCCCTAACCTCTGTGTCGCCATTTGCCAACGGATCAGCGACAGCAAGCGAACGCGAGATTGCGTTCTCCAGGCTCTTCAGGCTGGAATAGCGACGTTTCTCATCGCGGATGAACGAGCGATACCGAGACAGTTACAGGCAAGGGACCCTGGGCTTGGTTGACCCGAGAACTGTAGTCTATTGCCGAGGCCGGTTCTGAAGGAAGACGGCTTCGGCTGACGTGGTTATGAAGCACGCTGGCAAATGTCTACGCGTGATCGAACGCCATTGTGCTAGTCCAGCGCTGCCACTCTCCGCCTAACTGCGTGGCTGGGTTTATCCGGTTTGATCCAGACGCTGGTCCATGGCAAGAAGTGATTGGTCTGAAACAACGTTCCCATCATCCGTGAACGATCCGACCCGTTCGACGACGTCGGTGGTCTTACCGATATCTAGCCAATCGGGTTCCGAAGACATGAAACGTCCCTTCCTGACCTGCCAAGGCGTCCGTGAGGGTCGGGTCGACCAAACAAAGCCACGAAGCCAGCGGAGGGCTTTTAGGGGCGTTTTGGCGGCGCTTACCCGCTCCGTCATTATCAGTAGGAGTCGGAGCTGATAACTTCGCCACCGCTGCGGCTGCCCAACGCATTGTAGGTGTACTGATTGATGCCGTTCTTCAAGAAACGGACCGACCCGTCGGCGAAGGCGAAATTGGCGCCGCCCGGGTGCACGCTGATGAAGCCCTTGGCGGATGAGCCAAAGCGGCAGCCGACTAACGCCGCGGGGTTTTGCCAACCGCTACTACTACAGCCACTGCTTCCCGCCACCGGTATCACCGAATTTGAGTTAAACCCGAGCGGTACGGTCGTGCCCGCATAAGACCCATTGAACATCCAGAAGTTGTTATCGGCGGCGTTACTTGGCAATACCTCACCCACAATGATCGTGTTGCTGGTGCCATCGGTCACAGTGGCGATATTGGGTGGTTTCTGGGTGCCGCGGTAATCAAAAAAGCCGCGCATTGTCCCGGCACCCTTGACGAATCCAGTCGCTCCTCCGAATGAGGTTCCCCAATAGCCGTTCCACCCAAGCCGAGATTGACCGACTGGAGGGCTGCTGTTCCACGGGGTTTCCCATGGTAACCCAGGGCTTGCCAACACGCCGCCGCAGTAGTTGTCTCCGAAGCTGCCGGCGTAATTGGAGACTGGGATTGTTGGGCTGTAGGTACCCGTTGCTGGGTTGATCGGGGAAGGCCCCCAATTGGCCGTTTGCTGGTTGGCGGAATAGTACCCATTGGTCACTCTACCTCCGCCATTATTGGGGTCCGACGGACAAAGCCAGGTCGTAAACACCGTGTTCCAGGCCGTGTACTGGCCGGTGCCAGCAGCTACGTCCATCGGGTTTGTCGCGAAGTTAAACGCGTTGTAAGCGTTGTTACCTTCCATCTGCGGAAGGAGCAATGCGCGGCACCCCAACTCGTTAGCCGTGTTGTTCCATGGATTAGCGAACTCGTTCGCGCTCGTGATACCGGTAGCCGTAATCCCACCGGGGGGGTAGCAACCAAAGAAGTCAAGGTAGTTGGCGATTGCCAAACCGATCTGCTTCAAGTTGTTGGTGCACTGGGCACGACGGGCTGCTTCCCGCGCCGATCCGACGGCCGGGACTAACAATGCGCTGAGCACACTGACGATCGCGATCATCACCATCAGTTCGATCAAGGTAAAACGGGACCTTGCTGGAGCCCGCGCCAAATCTGGGTCAGACAGAGGTGGAGTTGCTACGGGCCGATTGAGTGCCGACGTCTCCGGCTTCGGAAACTCCAAACGATTTGAAGCGTCGGGAGCGAGAACAGGTGTACTATGAGCCACATTACTCGGATCGCCGACCGATCCGAACCTGTGAAAGTGAATACTTTTCAATTCACTGGGCGGCAACCCTTTGTCGGGTTGTTGCGGCATCGGGTGTTCCCAGTAAACAGGCCGGATGAAACTCGGGCGGCGCAAGCCGAGAGCGTACTCCCATTCCTGCCGCACGAAATCGGACTCCATCGAGTTGCTTGACCAAAACAACTGGAACACGTCCGCGTTGTGAATCATCCGCTCAAGTTCCTGTGACCAAACCTGCCCGCTCCGCAAGTGAGTGCAATCCCGGATAAACTCGTCGCCGTAAGCACGAGTGTACTTCTCAAATTGACCAACGATATCGTCGTCTTTGTGTGAATATGACGCAAAAATCTTCCGATAGCGCTGGCCATCAGTTTGAACCTGGATCTCGTCGGTGCCTATCGCTGCCGCAAGTTCGATATTTATCGCGATGGGCACTGCCCCGATGAGGATCATATCCTGATAAACGTCCACTCGGCCTTCAGCCAGGTCCCCGTTGAGGGCAGCCGGCGCCCGGAACCTGAAGGTTTCTAGATGAATGCGCTCAATCCACCGAAATGCACGTTCTGGAGGATTGAACTCGACGCCGTCGACGCACGGCACGAAGCGAAGCATCCTCTCCCTCGGAACGGGCTGCGTACTCTTGGCTGAGGGACCTGCATAGCCCTGGATTTGTGCTCCCAGGATTTTGTCTGCCTGTCGTACGACTTCCTCAAAAGTTTTACTCAGATCACCTCCGCCCTCCGCACGATCAGCAGCGCGATAGGCGTACGCGAGCAAAGTATTCCAGACTTCGGGGCGCA
This sequence comes from uncultured Isosphaeraceae bacterium, assembly GCA_963850935.1. GTDB lineage: Bacteria > Planctomycetota > Planctomycetia > Isosphaerales > Isosphaeraceae > CAWFRS01. Next base: position 215,548 of record CAWKNT010000002.1, on the reverse strand, counting down.
CACCGGAAGGGTGGTAGACTTTGAATCGCACGTCGCGATCTATTATCGGCGTCCGCCTTTCGATTTGCTCTGGAGCCATGTACCCTGGTGTGCCAACAAGGTCGTCGAGGTGGTTATAGTCATCGGACCGCCTTGCTCTCACCCACGCCCTGCGCGTGTACTTCGGCAGCAATGAGAAAACCGCCCAGGCAAACAAAACAGCTCCGACGAATAAACTTGACCAGCGGATCGAGCCCTCTGTTTGCATCGCACCTATCGTCGCCAATGAAATTGCGAGCGTGAGAGCGACAAGCTGCGGCCAAGTTCGTTTGAGCCATGTCATCGGATTACGGCGCTATAGCGACCGCGTTCGCGGGTGCTTCAAAATCCGGCGCGTTCGCGCTCAAATGCAACGGCAACACCTTACTTCGCACTTAACGCGCTTAGGAGTGCGATGGCAAGGCAGAACAGAAGTAAGCCACCGAAGACAAGATAATAAGTCGGATTCGCCGCGCCAGACGGCGGAACGATCTTGCCGTCGGGCGATTTCGTCGCACCGAAACTTACAGCCAGGTTACGGTATTGCTTCCCGGTTTTCGACATCTTCCGCCCCTGGTTGATCTCATCCCAAGTCCATTTCTCCTGGCCTGGTGGTTTTTGTCGGCGCGGCATGATCGGTCCTCTAACCACGGCGTCTTTTCAACAGAACGGCGATTCCGCCGATGGCCAAGATCCCGAGCGCGGTCAATGCAGACGATGGTTCGGGGGCGCTCACGACGCCGAAATCAAAGGTGCCGTCCATCTGCGCATCCGTCGACCCAATTCCGCCCGAGATGTTCGCAAAATCTTGGATGATGCACGCTGTAAGTCTGCCCTGCGGTGATCGCTAACGACACCGTGCCCGACGTGTTTAGTCCGGTCTCAAAGGTCGCGTTCGATGGAGGCGAGAGCCCCGTCCCCTCGTACAAGTAGAAACCGTTGAGTCCAATCAGCGGGGACGGAGTGGTCGTGGATGTCCCCAGGGCGGTGACGTCGTAGTTGATGACGAAGGCGCCCGTGACGTTCGAGCTGAAACTGTAGATCCAGCCAACGTTGGAGTTGAGATTAGCGTTGCCGTCGCCTATGGTATCCGACCAACCTACGTCCGTGTACGTGACCTGCCCCACCGCCGCAGTGCTCCAAATAGCCGATCCACTGGCCGTTGCTACGAGGGTTTGGCTCAAGCCAGCGTATACCGAAGTGGCCGACACGGCGACGCTCAAGGGGTTGATCGCCGATCCCTGTGAATCTGTGTCTGTGTCCGTGACGTTGGGAGACAAGCCGGCTTGGGCGTTGGCCGTGAGATCGAACGACGAACTGAGAGCTGTTATCAAGTCCCCCTTCGCCGCACCTGCCGCAACAGACAGACACAGGGTTAAGCAAATTGTTTCGAGCGTCCAACGCATAACGGTTTCGCCTTTCGCTTGAAGGGTCCGCCATTGGTAAAACGCAACGACGCGGCGCTTCAAAGGCTGTTGCGCACCCGAGGGTGCGCATGATCGCCACAGGTTCGCCCTCCCTTCGTCGGGAATCGGCTGAGCGTCAACGGCGCAATGGTACCGCGCCGGACAATGCGCACAACAGGTTCCTGCTGGCAAGTTCCCTTGGAACTGGATCAGACGGTTTACGATCATCCAACAAGCCGCAGATCCGCGACGATTGCCGCCCATCGCTTCGACAGAGCGGCTTGCTCGTTGGCAAATGCCAAAAGGGTTGTGTGCTTCTCGCATTCGGGCTGCTTGGCGTAGTCGTCACTGCTCTTCTTGTTCGCGCTATCAAGGTAAAGCTGCTCCAGCAGATCGCAGACGCTCAAAGGAATTTGAGCTGGAGCTAGCATAGGTGTTCTCGGATGACTATTTCCGGCGCCAGTGGTAAACGCTGAATTCTCACTGGCGGTATTCGATCGGGGGATTCCCTACGCCGAGATGGCAACCGATCCGTCGTATTCTGTCAATGTCATCCACCGATCTCGCTAGGTCAATGGGTGCGGGACACCGATAGCCGTTGACTCGCCCCCGTAGGTTTGCGAAGCCGGCTTATTCATGCTCGCTCGAAATGCGAAAACGACCTGAACCATTCCAGAGTTGGACACGGCGGGCGAAGATCAGGGGCAGTCAGGGCGAATGTGAAGGTTCAATTAGGCGGGGTACGGGTCCGCCAGGAAAACCCTTCCGATGGGCATAGAACGAATGCCGGGGCTAATCGGAGGGCGATCGCCCCGGCGACGGGGTTAACCGCTATCAGACGTAGCCGATGTGTATAAGCACGTCGATAGTTCGCCCTGCCGTGCACGACCCGCCTAACTCTCGGCTGGGCTGCCAGCAGTATTGCGATGTGAGAGAACTGAAGATAGGTGCCAGCCGACGAAGACGAAGCGATGGATTACGCGATTGCGAATCAGAGGGATTACAGGTTTCACGGGCTCGCCGTTCTCCCCAAATTTGGGGAGGATGGATTACGCGATTGCGAATCAGAGGGATTACAGGAGCCTGGATCACTTGTCAGATTTGGTCGATCCGGAAAGCGTCTGATCTCGCTCCATCGCGCAGATAGCTGGCTGCAAGACGTCCGCTAGCATTTCCATTTGTTGTTCGGCCTGAAGCAACGCGACGATCCAAGCTATCTCGACCCATTGAGCATTCAATTCCGCCGAGGAGGCTTCAGATCTTCATCGGTCATTAGTGATCCCCTAGATCCACAGTGTGACCGAGACTGCGCGGGGAAGATAGGGACGCCCGATCCGAGTGGTCTCGGTTACGACTTCACCGACATCGACGCGATCATCAAGGAAAGAACCGCGCGGGCGGCTCAAGAGAGAGCGTTCGACTTCGATGGGAAGATCGTCAAAGAAGGACCGGGGCCTCTGACGGATCAACAGCGATCCAATGGTGACATTGTCACTATTAACGAAACCGGCAAAGGCAATTCCGCCGATTATCTAACCGCACGCATCGCTCGTGATCATCCTGACATCTTGAACCGCATGAAGGCGGGGGAGTCAGTTGCTGTTTAGCCGCGATGCCGTTTGTGATAGGTGCCCGCGCCGATCGCCGTCCCGAGGGTCAGCACCGCTGCACAGTAGAGCACGGCGTAGAGCGAATTTCCCTCCGTCGTGGGAAACATCCCCAACTTGATCAGCATGCAGACGAGAATGATACCCAAGCCGATACCACCAGCCGTTCCCAGCAAGTAGATAGTCTTCATATTGATTGTCCAGTCATCATACCCATCGGGCACGACTCCAGTGGTTCAACTGCGCCAATTCTCTCATGTTTGGGATTCGTCAACGGGAGCTGGTCGGCACTCAGGATCAGTGTGTTAACAGAGAATCCCGGGCCGTTGATTTCGCTGATCCTCACTGTGATAATCCGCACCATGAACGCTCCCAAGCGAAAATCGCCGGTAACGGATCTCCTCAGACGTACGATCGCTAAAAGCGGAATTCCGTACCACCAGCTGGAGTGTGAAACTGGGGTGAAGCGGGCCAGCATCCTGCGATTCATGCGCGGGGACCAGTCGATGCGATTAGACCTGGCTGAACGGCTTATGGTGTACTTCGACCTTGAACTTCGCAAGCGGAAGTAGGCACTACGGCTATTGGCCTGGTTAATCACGCACTCAGAGGAAATCCGGGGTCGCCAGAGGGCGGCTATAACCCTCGGGGTTGGGCGGGAAATCGCACAAGTCCATTGACAACCGTGATCATATCACGGATGACAATCCAGTCGTCATTCCGATCCCCCGCGACTACACCCGCGAAGCTCCTACGGGCACCAGCGTGTCCGACGCTGTCCGCAGGCTTGGACGCGAGGGGCCTAACTTCCTGTCCGTCCTGCGCCTTGGTCCGTGGCTTCCTTCATTTCTGGGCGGCGACATGGAATTCCTCGGCGCGTGCGGCTAATCCCATCCCTGCGCCCCGCAATCGACACTTGCGGGGCAGTCTCCCAGCGTGAGCCAACGACCATGTATAGATCTACATTCAGCCGCAAGCCTCGACCGCGTTTCGTCACACGAGCGATGGAAGAGACGCCAACAGAGAACTCGACGTCCGCCTGGCGGCGCAGGACCGCGAGCGAGACGAATGTCTCGACGCAATGATCGATGCCGCCCGTGCCGTAAAGACGCCCGCGAAGCTTGAGGCCGAAGCGGCTGAAATGCAACGGCTCGGTGAAGCGCAAGCGCAAAGGCTCGGCGAACGCGAGGAGCGCGAACGTCTGGCGCAAGGCGCGGAATGGTCCGTTTTCAACCCGAGGCACGTGAGGAAAAAATGCCCGACGATCCCCGCGAACCACAGCACGATGCCGCTTTATGTGACGAAATAGCGGCCTGGGAAGAGCCGAGTACGTACGACTTGCTGCTGTTCGGCTTAAGGTTAGGCCGCAATCCTAAGACGATGAATGCGACGACGCCTCGACCGACGAAGTTGATCAAGCGGCTGATCTCTGATCCAAAGACGACTCTTGTCAGAGGATCGACATACGAGAATCGCAACAATTTGGCCCCAATCTTTTTTGACAACGTCATTTCCACATATTCCGGGACAAGGTTAGGTCGCCAGGAAATAGACGCGGAAGTGCTCGAAGTAGGCGAATCTGCCTGGTTCCAGAATTCCTGCGACGAACGCAACGTGTCGACTCTGTCCGATTTCATGCCTGGGAAATTAATCTACTGCTCAGTTGACGCAGGCGTTTCTCGTTATACCGGCGCTGTGTTCGGTCAGTATCGGAACGTCGGTGTGAATCGCCCGATGGTCAAAATTTTCGGCGACTATCTCTCGATCGATCAGACTAGCGAGGAGAACGCGCTTGCACTCCGTGAGTTGAGCATAAGCCTTCCTTGCTCCGGCCATATCGACGCTCGCAAGCTAGATCCTGCCGCAAGGCGCGAAGCGGAAATGGGCCAGCAGCGACCGGCGAATACGAGCGTGTCTGGGGCAGCAGGATCGTCTCGACATGGCCACAACATCGAGTAATCGACGGCTTAGACCAGCTTGAAATCCTGATTGGCGGACCCAAGCGTGAGCCGGAATTAATTATTCATCCGCGGTGTGCCCGATTAATCGAGGCGCTCAAGACGTACAAACACAATGAAAAGCGCGGAGAGGTTATGGACGAGCCATGCCCGGTTCAACATCCCGCAGAAGATTTGACCGACGCTTTGCGAGGATTCGTGCGGTTCCTCATGCCCGAAGGCCACCGGCCCAAACCACAACTCAGATCCATGCATTTCAACCAAGTTTTCTAAGGTGCATCCATGCAAGACAAACAAGCATATGCAAAGAACATCGACCGGCTGCGAGAGTATTTACTCAGGTCCACCGGGCTGGCAGTTCTCGAGCTCCCCGGTCACCTCGACTTGAAATCCGAGTTCGCCCAAACGGGCGGAACAACTCATGACAACCACGTGCGCAAAAGCCTGGCTGAAACCCTCAGTGTCGCGCTGATCGCGTTTGACGACGTTCAGAGGGCGGTTGGTTTGCCTTACAACTATGAGCCGCGCTTTGAGCGTTTTCTCAAGGGTAAGTCATGAGTACCCACGCCGATCAGGGGTCGTGCCGTTCGTCTTTTACGGCGAGAAGCTGCCCGACAACCGCCCCAACCGATCCGAAGAAGATGATCTCCAGCGAAAAGTATGTCCCTGCGTCGTCGAAAGTGTAACCGGTGAATCCCGGTGCGCTTGGCGCCACTAACGGCAACAGGTATGTGAAGGCATAAACATTCAACAATTTCGGCGGAGGTATCGGTCCCCAGCCAAAGACGTTGTCAGTCATTTGTGGCATGGATCCGACCAAAAGCCGTGCCCAGCCGAAAACTGCAAAGCCGGACAATGCCATACGAGCTGCCCCTTTCCGAGCGAGAGCGCCGAGCGGGGCGGCCGAGATCATGAAAAAAGCGAGTGTGTAGGCCGCGCTTGCCCACAACTGATTCGAGTTCCGTATTGCAGCGAACCCGAACCCGACGAGAAGGACGATGGCCATTAACTGGGCGATGGTTAAGCGAAGCCGACTCATGGGTAGCCTCCCAGAAGAAGTGACGGCAGCCACGACACAGAATGTATCCGGCCGCGGAGCCCGCTTCGAGAAGTTCATCAGAAAGGACGAATCATGATAACGCGAGATCCAGTGACACTGTGCCGGTTTCTTGGTATCGAGTTCCCCGAGGATCTTGGTCAGGTCGTTTCGACGCTCGCTCCCCCATTGCCTACGCGCAGGCCGGTGGAACACCAGGATGTTTACCGTTGGGGCATCACGTTTGATCGAGCCTCCGAACGTCGACGCAACGCGCCAACCGCCATGGCTCGATGATGGTGGTTGCTCGCTCAGTTAACCACCGAACCGAGTGAAAAGAGAAATCACTCCGCCCCGCGACCACCAAAAAACACGCGAAATCGGATCGCTTATCTCGCCGAATGAGTGTAAAGCAAAATCTATAGACGAAACAGTTGACAGTCGGCCCTTTTCCGCCTATCATCCTTGTAGGTTCAAGACGATGGCGCGAGACTGGAGGGTCGGGAAATGTCGAACGGCGTCTATATGCGAGTGAGCAACGGCAGAGGCCAAGATACCGCTAGCCAGAAGCCAGACATGGACCGGTGGTCTGCGGTCCAAGCCGACCAAGTAAAAGTCTACATTGACCACGTCACGGGCAAGTCCATGGATCGTCCAGGGTTCAATAGGCTCATGGACGCGGCCAGGACGGGCAAGGTCAAGACGATCGTTGTGTGGCGGCTTGATCGCCTGGGTAGAACGGCCAAGGGTCTTACGGCTCTGTTCGACGAACTCAAGACCCTCAAGGTTAATCTTGTGAGCCTCAAGGACGGGCTGGACCTGTCTACTCCCGCTGGCATGCTGATGGCCAACGTGCTCGCATCGGTTGCACAATATGAGACGGAGGTCAGAGCAGAACGGATACATGCGGGGCTAGTATTAGCCAAGGCGAATGGCAAGAAACTGGGACGTCCTAAGCAGGTTGGCGACGGAAAGGGCAAGCGGATCAAGGTGACGGCAGAGCAAGAGTTGATCGTCAACCGGCTGAAAAGCGAAGGCGAGAGCGTCGCTACGATTGCCAGGACTACCAACCTGAGCCGCCCAACGATTTACTCGATCCTGGGCCAGAGCGCCGACGAAGCCGGCTAGAGGCGATGCCATGACACTCCCGCGACTGCGTCTGAGTACGGTAATGCTTCTAGTCGTGATCGCTGCTCTGAGCACCGCTTTCTTGGTGCAACAGCAAAGGGCAGTTCGTCGCGAACTTGAATTCCGTCTGCAGGAGGCAAGTTATAAGACTCAACTGAGGCTTTATAATCAGCTAGATAAGGCCACTATAGACATGTTAAGCGAATCCAATTCAGCGATATATGACCTGCGAAAACAACTACGCAAGCACCAAGGGACGACCGAAAAGAGTGACACCGACAGTCACCCGAACGCGAATGTCAGACCGCAGGCCGAGTAGGGATGGGCACCATGAAGCGGTTCAGGCTTTCGACGCTTCTTCTTTTGGTCGCCCTGGCGGCTATGGCCATCGCTTTGGTTGTGCGAGACAGGCGCGCTGCGATTCGTGAGAAACATCTTCGAGCCCAGCTAGCTCAAGCTCGCATGGAAATTCTATTGGATCGGGATTTGGCCGTGGAGCGACGGACCAACTAGGTCTTGGCGGTTCGTTCGATCATCTTCAGCCTCGACAAGGAGGTCGATTGATCCTCGGGCGCGAAACGATGCCTCGGCGCAATCACTCTGCGGCTAAGGAGTGGTGAATTTTCACGTTCGGTAACGCCCGCTGCAATGACTGTACGCCACTTTTCGTCACTCGCGTTTTGTTAATGTTGAGTTCGATGAGCTGTGTCAGACCCTCCAGATGGCTTATTCCAACGTCGGAGATCTGCGTGCCGCGCAGGTTGAGGTATTTGAGTCCGCTCAGCCTTTTGAGTTGTACAAGTCCCGAATCGGTGACTTGGGTCGAAGACAGATCAACGACCTTGAGATTGCGAAGCTCGTCAAGATGCGCCAGACCTACGTCGGAGACTTGTGTGGAACGAAGGTCCAGATCCTTGAGATTGATAAGCCGTCTTAGATGTACTAGCCCAGCGCTTGAAACCCGCGTGTATGCCAGGTCGAGCACGGCGAGTTGTGTCAGGCCAGCGAGGTGCGCCATCCCGGCATCACTCACGCGAGTATTGTCGATGGCGAGATGCGAAAGCTCAGAAAGCCCTTGGAGATTCGCCATTCCGCCATCGGTGACTCGTGAAGAGTGGGCTCTCAGTTGCTGAAGTCTTGGCAGGTGTCCGATATGGATCATTAGTCCGTCAGCGTCCGATTCACGATAAGCATAAAAGCTGGCATCGGTCACAGACTGGAAGTAGTCCATTCCAATGATGTCAATCGCCACTTTGGGCACGAGTGGCTTCCCTCCTACGATGATTTTGTTGTTGTTGAACTGCCAATCGTATCTGACGTAGCCGTCAGACTTCTCAATTGCTTTTACAGCCTCACGTTGAAGTCGAGCGCTGCGAACGATCCAGCCCAGGCAACCTCCTATCACTATGACAACGACGATCAAGCCACGGATGCTGATGCGTAGTCGCTGCCACCATCTTTTTCGAGACTGATCCGGCATCTGTAGCTCCGCACTTTCGTTGTCGGAATGCGACGTATTGAGCCTATCGCGCGGCGTGCGAATCAGCCAACGTGCGCGCATACGTGATGACCCGCTAATCCCTATTCGATTACGTTCCGGAGCAACCATAATGCCCATGTTCAGCAACATCGACGACGTCGCTCGATGGCTCGATTCTGTCGTTGCCGACTTCACTTTCGACTTACCGGGCGACCGAGGCACCATTGGCGAAGATTCAGCGCACGCAATCGCGGATGGAATCCAAGAGCGAAGCTACGTTGACCAGAGGGGTGCCAGTGAGCCATGGCCTGAGAACTCCGAGCGGTACCGCACCGAGAAGGATGAAAAGTACGGCACCACCAAAACTAACTACCGCACGCAACAGATGCTCTTGGATGAGAGTCTGACGGCGAATCTCATATCGATCGATGAAGGCAAAACTTTCGTGATGCAATACGGAACCGGAACCGCGCCGACGACTAGCCCGACTGGACACATCAGCGATCAAGACAAGCTCGTGACTGACACCGTGAAGGCAGCGTATGCCCACGAACAAGGGCGCCCATTCTTTCAACTTGACAAACAGATTGCCACTGAACGGGTAATGCCGGTTGTGTCCGAAGGTCTTGGCAAGTACCTGCAAGAGCGAGCTGACGAATAATCGCCGCTGAACTAACCGCGCCGTGCTTGGAATAGCACGGTTTGGTCCCCGTCGTCAGAGCCCGCATTCCTCTGGCGGCGGGGTTCTTCATTTCACTTTTCGCCGTCGTTCAAGTTCTTTGTTGCCTCGTTCGCTTTAGCGACAACTCCAGGTGGCCCTTCAAGGCGGAATCTCGGCGGGTCCGTTGAGTCGTCGAAACTGATCGTAAGACTCTGAAACTCCTCTTCGGTCAATGCGGACCATAGCTTCGCCTCGATGAGCGCGCGACCCATCGTGTGTGGATCGCTTTTCGCCCACTCGGATACGGCTTGCTCGGCTGCCCTAAAAAGAGCATCTTCGTCAAACATCTCGAATTCATACGGCATCACACCCTCCCGGAGAACCAGAAATGGCTCGAAAAAGCTGATGCGTGACCTTGACTGCAATTGGCGTCGACAACGCAGTCGGCGGCAGACGGGGGAACATTGGCTTGTCGAACAAGTGAGGCGATAACGATGCGCGCGCATGTAACAGCCCTCTCATTCAAACTAGCTTCAGTCGGATCGATGGTTGTATTGCTCTTGGTCATGAACACTGAGGTCCTGGCTCAAGATGATGTAGATCGGTCCAGTTTTTGGGTATTGCTTCAGAATCGGTCAGGATACGTGCTGGACCGAGGCGAACTTGAATGGCGAATAGTTAGGGACGACGGCGTAGAAATACCAATTGAACATCGACCGACCAGAATAGTGGGCAAAGGCTCGCTCACATGGGTCGATTGTGATGCCGAAGTGCTGGAGTCGGGTCCGCGATACCGCATTCTCTATCGTGCGAATTGCATTGATGATCCAACAAAAAGAATAATGTTCAGCACCGTCAGTTTTAAGTTTCGCTCGGATGCGTTCTTTGAAGGGCATTACATTCAGTTTTTTGTTGTGCGCGACAATGTGTCTATTCGCCCAGTCAGACGCGGGGTGCTGAGGCGGGAAGTTCCGCTTGCCGCCAGCGCAGAGACTAGAATCTTTGCAAAGCCTGGCGACCTAATCCAACTCGACTACTCGGGGCCTGTCCCGTTTGAAAAAATCGATCCGAAAAACGGAGTTCGCCCACACGTTGTTTCCGTTGCTGCCGTGCCGCGGCGCACGGCTATCGTCGATGAAAAGCCCACACGAACAGAAGTCTTCTTCGACGTCAAAGAACGGGGGGACGATTGGATTATTGTCGAAGTCGATGGAGTGCAACATAAATTCCATGTTGTGGTCACCGATTGAAAGAGTTCTACCGCGTCCGATCATCATGTGTCCTGGCAACCCGAGCGCATTCTCTTGAGTTTCGATGGACACGCCCCGCCTTCGGCGTCTGGCCTTGGCGGGGTCTTTGGCCGTGCGTCGTGACCGCCAAATGCCTCCCCTGCTGGCAATTGTCTGCCACCCTGATCCCAGATCGACCGATGCCATGCGGACGCGCCAGCGAGGCATATACAGGCTTTACGAGTGGCCAGGAGTGCACGCGAAAAACGCAACTACTGCCGACTACTGTCCAAACGGTCGAAATACTGCGATGAAGTGAGAGAGAAAGCACTATTTTAGGCAGTATTGATAGGGATTGCAAACGGTCCGTGGGAGACGTATACTGATCGCTGTGTTGCCTTTATGACTTTCACATGAGCACACGCGATCCGCTTGGGGTGCAAGGGGTCGCCGGTTCAAATCCGGCCGTCCCGACTGATCGCAAAGAGTTGGCCGAACACAATTTGAGCGCGCATTTCCGTGGTCGGAAGTGCGTCATAAGATGGCTCGACAGGTGTGTAGCGTAAACACTTCTACGCGTACCCGCCGGGAACCTTGCGCACCATATTCGTTCCTATCGCTTGCACAAGCCGACGCAGCTAGCCGACTTCGCCTCGAAGAGAACCTACGACCCGTGCGCTTCGGAACAACTGAATCGCACTCCGAAATACAACCGATTCATCAAAGCGGCGTGAATGGGAATGCGTTCACGAGCCAGTCCACAGGCGATCGCGAACGCGGTCCCAGCCATAAATGCAGAATGCTTGAGGGCTCCATGCTTTCACCGGTGCCTCCTCTGTGTCTCTTAAGTTTCGGCCGCTCGATCGCGTAGGTCCAGAGCTGGTGCATTAGGCGAACTCGTCGAGTTCACCGCCAACGCGAAGAACGACTCCGAAGCTTGAGGTTGTTTGGTGGATTGCGGCCCGGGCCATCTGTGCCCTCGCGACAGTTATCGATGTCAGCCATAAGCATCATTGCGGTCCCTCATTTGAGAGCTAAATAACTTTGCCGTTCTCCTGCGATTCAACTCCGTTCTCGTTTTTTTCTCGTGCCTCGCCGTGAGGCTTGCCTACCCCGCGCTCCACAGAGAGATAATGCAGTTCGACGAACAGCGCCTGCAAGGAGTCAAAGGCTTTAGCGACAGCGGCGTAGAGAGTGGACTTAGGATCGAATCCGCGGGCGTCAAGCCGTTTTCGGCACAAATGCAGAAACCGGAGCATCGGCCGGATTCTTTGCATGAAAGCCTCTGCCTGCTTTTGCGTCAGGTGGGTCCACACAGGGAAACTCCATGCGGCGCCGCCTGATTATCGAATCGATCAGGTAAGCGCAGTCTAAGGGCAGACAATGCAATGGAGCTACCGTAACATATACGGTACGTATGTCCAATAAGCAGGAGCGCATGGCGCCGGCCCTTGGGCCGTTAGTACCGGCGTTTCTCATCGCGGACAAACCGGCGATCGGTGCGGCATGCCTACCACGGGCTGGCGTGCGTCGGTCCGGAAAGCAAATGGCGTCGCTACGACTCATCGGCGTAACGACGTCAGTGGAGACTCTCATACAAGCACGGTGGCTGGCGCATGAGAAGACAACAACTGCGAGGGGTCACTCGAGAGCGCAAAATCGCATGATGCCGTCCCAACCGGCATCGTCACACCGCCGCGACGACGGTTCGTCGCGACATGATTATCAATGTCGCGACGCCCTCTTCGTAACACCTCCACTATTCTGTCGGCTGGTTCGCCGAGACCGAATTCTTCCGCAGCGAATCCAGCTTGGCCTCAATACGCGTAAGGCGCTCGTTGATTCCTGCGAGGCCGAAAACAATCGCCGAAAACACGAGACTGGCAAGACCAAGCAGTAGAGACTGTGGTCCGCTAAGCTCGATGAACCGGACCGACATTGAGTCTTCCGATCCCCAAGAGGCGAGGATGCTGATCAGGCCGACGGCTAGCAGCACGAGGCTCGTAAAAAAGAGCCCGGCTCCAAGGTGGTTCAATGTCAGACGACGCAAGATTCGATGCATTTCAACTAGCTCCCACCCTCTCCGAGCGAATGCGCTCACGAGACTCGCATCAATCAAGTTCGAATGCGACTGTAGGCGACAAGCGCCGCACGTGTCGCTTTTTCCGAAAGAGTAATTCGCGTGATCTCAAGGATGATAGGCGGCGACTGCCCAGACGCCGATTATCAACAGTGTCACCGCGCTAGCCACGAACCCCACCAGGAGCGCGTAGGCTTAATTTGAAAATGGAAGTGTCACGACAGCCTTACGGGCGACTGCGTTAAACAGTGCATCTTTCGAGGCGCATTTTACGATGCGATCACACAAACGGCAAAGCGTGGGAATGTTAACAGAAGTGAACAGAGATTGCGATAACCTGCTGAAAATTGCCCATGCGACGCGGGGCGCGCTTTCACGACCGGTAGAGCGAGCTCCGCACGCGCCTCACCCTCGAAGTCGTCACTGAGGAGCACCACTCTCTTTTGTTCGTCACTCAGCTTGGCGTAATTTGCTTTGGCCTGGCCGTCCACCGAATCGGGGAGAACAGAGCTGGGCTTGCTGGCAAGAGGCGCTCTGAATGAAATCTTGGCCCGATCGTGGGATACCGTGCTTAGGTAGAGCTGTTCCGCGGTGGCAGGGCGGCCAGTACCAGCCCTGCGGTACTAAAGAAGAAGCCAAGGGCGAAGCCCCAGCGCCACGACTTGCCTTGCGCGCGGCGAGCCAGCCTGCGAGGAGGCCGGTGGCGGCCCAGATGAGAGGCGGCAAACAGAATAGGAGTGCGGCCACGGCTTTGAGTCTCCCGAGAGTCCTCGCTCATGAGCGCAGGTCATTGCCTTCCAGAAGTGAAGCTGCTGCCTGCAGTGCCAACAGATCGAGCATTTCCGCGTCAGTCTAAGGGATGGCGGAGAATTGTCGAGCAACGCTGGCAAAGATCAACAATACTCGCGGAGTGAAGGCAACGCGGCGCTGACATTTCGCAACGGGATCTTCCGGGAATCGGGGTGCAATCGCTGTTAACGCATCGCGCGGTTCGGTATCAGGAGCCACTCTACACTGAACCCATAGGCGGCAGCGCTAGTAGCTGGTAGGGCGCCCGAAAGGGCTGATCGCTTGGAATTCCCTTGTGTGAAACGGAAATCCGTTCGCCAACCTAGGCGCGAGTTCGTGGTTTAATTCCTCGGCCATTCGTCGAAAAACGCCATCCCAATCGTCCAGCGTCGTTTGGCGAAACAAGCGTGCACTTGGGTACCAGGGGCATGAATCGCCGCTGTGCATCCAGCGCCAGTCGCCGACGCTCGAAAGGGCGACCCAGGTTCGCATTCCGAGTCCACCAGCCAGGTGCGCGACCGCTGTCTCGGGCGTGATCACCAGGTCTAGTAAACTCATCACAGCCGCGGTGTCCAGGAAGTCGCGCTTGTCTTCCAACCCATCGAAGCGGCGTTCTAAGTTGGTAACCGGAAAGCGGCCGCCCAAGGCGGCAAGCTGCTCGACGCCGGGCCCTTTCTGCAAGCTGACGAGGCGAACTCGCGGCAGGTTCGCGAGCTGGGCGAACCAAGTAAGTGGAAACGACCGCCATCGATCGAGCCGATTTGTAGGGTTTCCCTGCCAGAAAATCCCAATCTTGAACACGGAATTGAGATCGGCCACGCCCAAGGCTTGAGCCAGGGCAGGCCGCCAGCGCTCGATGGCGCTCGTATCAACGAAAAGATACGGATCGCGCGGAAGGGTGTCGCTGGTGGTGCGGATGATCGCCGGGATGCTCATTAGCGGCGCATGCACATGGAAATCGGGAAAAGGCGCGCTGCCGTCCATGACCTGATCGACACCTGGACTCATCGACAGAAGTCGTATGAGACCAGGTTGACAAAATACCAAGACGCGGCCGCCACGCTCCTTGACTTGTTGAGCGAAGCGGATGAATTGGAGTGTGTCACCCAGACCTTGCTCATAATGCAGTAGGATTGTGCGACCCTCGAGCGACTCTCCGGCCCAGCGGGGTCGGGGAAAATCGTGGCCCGGAGGATTGCGGCACTTGAAGCGCCACTCGAGCTCAGGCAAGCCGCGCTCGAGGTCGCCCAGAGTCAGCCAACCTAAGCCGCGATTCCGGCGTGCCTCGGGGAAATCGGGACGAAGCCGGATGGCTTCGTCGTAACACTTCATTGCGTCGTCCCAGTGACCCTGGCGGGCGAGCGTCATTCCGACGTTGTCCCAAGCGTCGGACGAACTGGGCCGCATGCGAGTCGCCGAGCGGAGCCACACCAGAGCATCTTCGAACCGCCCGATGTCGGAGAGGGAAACGCCGAGGTTCATTTGGGTGTCGAACGAATCGGGATTGAGCTCAAGGGCCCGGCGGTAATACTCGACTGCCCGTTCGGGACGGCCCTGTTCCCACAGGACCATTCCCAGGTTGTTGAGAATCCCGAAGTCGTGTTTTTTGAACTGGTAGGCTCTCAGGTAGTATGCAGTGGCCTCAGACGAGCGGCCTTGCTCCCAGATCGCAGTACCCAGGTTATTGAGTACGTCGGCGTTTTCGGGCTCGAGCCGAAGTGCTTCGCGTAGGAATGTCTCGGCTTCGGCGAAGCGTCTTTGATGCAGACATTCAGTGCCTTGAACGTAGTAATTCCTTGCCTCGGAGATCTTTGCGACGTTTGGGCGGGATTGAGCCTGCTTGACCGCGCGAGCCAAGGATTGCGCTAACCGAGCCATAAGTGAACTCCATCCGGTCAAGCGTGCCGGCCAATTATCGTATGACTTGCTCGAAATGAGGGCCGGACACGCCGGCCGAGGCGAGATGATCGGTGTGGAAAGTAAAGCCTGAATTGCCAAATCTTCCAAGTCCAGTTTGACTTCTATCCGACGTGGTTCGCGAAGCTGCCCGCTTGATGATTGAGTCCGAAAGTGCTTAGTCTGAAGTGGCTCGTTGACCCCCAACACGTCGATAAGAGCGAGATTCTTTGGCGGCGTTTCGAGAGCTTGCTCGCGCGACCGGCTCTTTTTGACGTCCGTGGCTAACCGAGGAGTGCTGTGCGATGAGGATGATGTTCGTGTTGATCGTGGTTCCCGTTGCACTTCTGGCGGCGGGATTGGCCATGTCGGTCGCGGTCCACGCCGACGAAGGGATGTGGGTTTTCAATAATTTGCCGCTCGAACAGCTCAAGTCGCGGTATGGTTTCACGCCGCCGCCAGGATGGGCCGAACATCTTCGCTCCGCAGCCGTCCGGTTTAATAATGGGGGTTCTGGGTCTTTTGTGTCGGCCGATGGACTCATCATGACCAATCATCACGTGGGAGCTGACACACTGGCCAAGCTCGGAACGGCGACCAAGGACTACTATCGCGACGGGTTTTTGGCCGTCGGCTACGAAGAAGAGGCCAAGGCGCCCGATCTTGAACTGAATGTGCTTGTCGCGATCGAGGATGTGACCGAGCGAGTCAATCGCGAGATCATGCCCGGCATGGATGACGCGAAGGCTGGCATGTTGCGCCGCTCAGCCATGGCCCAGATTGAGAAGGAATCCACGGACAAGAATGGGCTACGAAACGACGTCGTCACCCTCTACCAGGGGGGGCAATATCACCTCTACACCTACAAGAAATACACTGACGTACGGCTCGTTTTTGCTCCCGAGTTCGACATCGCCTTTTTCGGGGGAGATCCCGACAACTTTGAGTATCCACGCTACGATCTCGACGTGTGTTTCTTCCGGGCTTATGAAGATGGCAAGCCGGCCAAAATCAACCATTATTTGAGGTGGAGCCCGGATGGGTCGGAGGAGGGAGAACTGGTCTTCGTTGCGGGTCATCCTGGTCGCACCGACCGGCTCAATACCTTGGCAAGTCTCGAGTTCATGCGCGACGTCGATCTACCATTGCGGCTGGATTATCTCCACAACAAGGAGGCGTTTCTCCTCGAATACGGCCGACGGGGTACCGAAGCATACCGCCAGTCGAAGAAAGAGTTATTTAGTACTCAAAACAGCCGCAAGGCGCGGATCGGCGGACTGGAAGCCCTTCGCGACGCATCGTTCATGAAGCGGAAGGCTGATGCCGAAACCGAGTTTCGTTCCAAGTTTCAGGCATCCACACCCACCCGCCCCGACGGCCGCACAGCCGCGTGGGACAAGATTGCCGAGGCACAGAAAGTCGCCGCCACGATCATTAAGCCCTACTTCTACCTCGAGCGTGGCTTTGCGTTCGATTCACACCTCTTCACGATCGCAAGAATGCTCGTTCGCTTGGCCGCGGAGAAAACCAAGCCGAATTCGGATCGGCTTGAGGACTATCGCGAATCGGCGCTCAATTCGCTCGAGGTCAAGATCTTCTCCGAGGCACCGATTTACTCCGAGTTTGAAGAGGCAAAGCTGGTCCATTCATTGGGCCAGTGGAAAAAGCTCATGCCGGATGATCCGCTTGTCGCTCGCGTCTTGCACGGCCGCTCGGTGGGCGAGGCGGCCAAGCAACTTGTGGCAGGCTCGAAGCTCGCGGACGTCAAGTCAGGCGCACGCTGGCCGCGGGCGGCCTGGCGGCGATCGAAGCCTCGGACGACACGATGATCAAGCTGGCCCTGGCTGTCGACGCCGATGCACGGGCCGTCCGAAAGACCTTACGAAGATCAGGTCGAAGGGGTCGAGAGGACGAACTATGCCTTGATCGCCAAGTCGCAATTCGAGGAGAAAGGAGCGGCGCGTCTATCCCGACGCCACTTTCACGCTTACGTCTCGCTTTTGGCACCGTAAAGGGCTATGAAGCTCGCCGGCCGCGACGTGCCCCGCGTTTACTACCATCGGCGGAGCATTCGCTCATGCGAAGGCGCACGGCGACAAGCCCCCGTACGAGCTTCCCAAGAGCTGGTTCATTGGCCGCGACGCAGGCAGGCTCAGGCTGGAAACCCCGCTCAACTTTGTCTCGACGGCCGACATCATCGGCGGCAATTCCGGGAGCCCGGTCGTTAACCGCGACAATGAAGTCGTCGGCCTGATCTTCGACGGCAACATCCAGTCGCTCGTCCTCGACTTCGGCTACGACGACAAAGTCGCCCGGGCCGTCTCGGTCGACTCCCGGGCAATCATCGAGGCGCTCCGGTCGATCTATCAAGCCGATGCCTTGGTAAAGGAACTGACCGGCCGATAGGATCACCCCAACCCCGACGCCACTTGAGAGCCGCCATGGGCGGAGTCGGTCGACCGCGACTTCGTCCGGGCGGCTGGCACGTTATCCAACGACGCGAAACGTCGCCGTCGCCGTATAACCACCGTCGGTCACTTGCATCGTGTACGTTCCTGGTCCTAGCCGTTTCACCCCGCGCTGATTGGATCTGCCGTTCCATAAGGCGTTCACGGTTATGTTGCCGCCGGGCTGAACGCGCTGCGAGGAGCTGGCGTTGGGAGCGACCCGACTCGATCGCCAGATCACCGTCGATCCCTTTGACACCGTGATTCCATCGGTCTTCGCGTTGGGCACGATATCGACCGCGGATCCGCTGACATTCTGAAGCACCAGTGTCGAGCGCACTGACTGGCCGTGCCGATAGGATGGGCGATTCGTCGCGAGCGCCGCCACGACCGGAGACGATGTCGATGCCTGATACACGGAGATCGTCGTGGTCGGTGTGGCCGTCGGTGTTGGGCTAGCGGTTGATGTCGGCGTTGGAGTCGTTGTAGCCGTGGGAGTTGGGGTCGGAGTGGTTGTGGGCGTCGGAGTCGGAGTCGTTGTGCCTGTTGGGGTTGGGGTCGGAGTGGTTGTGGGCGTCGGCGTTTGCGCTATCGGCGGGGAGATCGTAAAGCTCGCGGTCGGACCTTGCGGGGCACCGGAGGTGTAAGCGACAAAGCTGCCCGATGCCGGTTTGTTGTCTGTGCTGCCCGCGGGTATGCCGTTCCACGTTGCCGACTGCGAGATTGACTGTCCGGGCTGGAGCGACGTTACGGTCACCGCCGCCGTGGCGCTCGTGAAAACGGTGGTGGCATTCTGCTGCACGACGAAGCCGTTTGAGCCGGTCAGGAATGTGATCGGTTGGTCAGACGAGTTCGTTTGCTGCAAGGTGATCACGACTGGCTCGTTTGCGGCGTATGTCGGCTTTTCGGTGGTAAGAGTCGATGTGAGCGGTGAGTCGATCTGAAACAACTCCGTTGATCCTGCCTGCGCCTCGGGGCTGGATACGGCGAAGGTTCCCCAGTGATCGATCTGTTGACCCAGCCAGCTCGTTGTACCGTCCCAGGTCACGGTTTGCGTGATCGACTGTCCCGGCGCCAAAGTATCGGTTCCAAATGTTTGAGACGTGGCGCTCGCACTGGCGGTCCAGATGGCGTCTCCCCCTTGCGTGACCGTGAAACTCGCGGGATTGACACCGACCGCGACGGATTGATTCGACGGGTTGGTTGCCGTGAGCGTCAGTTGGACCGGCTGACCAAACTGGTATGTGGGCTGGCTGGGAGTAACACTGTACGTGACGGGTGACTGGATCTGAAAGCTCGCGCTGGCGGTTGTGGGCGCAAGCTCGTTCGTCACCACAAACGACCCTGTCTCCGCTGTTGATGGATTGGCCGTCGATTCGCCGTTCCACGTGGCCGTCTCAGTCAGGGATTGTCCCGGCTTGAGCGTCTCGAGTCGAACGTATTGCGGGGCGATTCCAGAGTTCGACATCCAAATGGGAGTGCCATTGAGTGTCACGTTGAAACCATCAATAGCCGGGCCGTCGTCGACCGACACATTTTGATTCGACGTATTCGTTTCGGTGAAGGTCATCTGCACCGGCTGGCCGACCGCATATTCCGACTTATCCGTCGTCAGGCTATAGGCCAGGCTCGACAGTAGTGCCCTCACTTCCAAACTCTCAACGCGCAAGGCGATCTTGCGAGCCATCTGCGAGTCCTTTCATTGGGATTCGCCGGCATCCTTGTAGCGACGTAGCAGTAAAGTCAATCTAGCAATTGACTTGAGGCGCGGATGGCCGAGCCATTCGGCCTTTTGAGACATGCAAGTGACGTGACAATACCCGATCGGTCAATTTCAAGCCATCGCAGATTCTTAACGAATGTCTTCTTGCCGGCCGGGGCGCTACGGACGACCTCGTTTCCTGCGGCCATCCGGCGTTCTATTTGCCCCAGATGCGGATCTCATCGAACATGCCTGTGTCGTCGAACGATCCGACGCCGAACCGGCCGTGCGTGAAGGTCTTGTCGTGAGTCGCCATCACCGGCGACTGCATGTCGTCGAAGTAAACCTGGATCAATCCGTCTTTGATATTCCTGACGATCTTGACGTGGTGCCATCCGTCGGTCCAAGGAGTTCCCTTCGTCCGCTTTTCGGCAATCGAGACCCGGGGCTTTCCGTTGACCAGAAAGATGCTGTTGGCTGCGTCATCAGCTAGCTTGCCCAAATGAACATAATAGAAGTGACTGGCATCTTGGTGGCCGAAGAATAAACAGATATCGCGATGACCGTAATCGCGGGTGGTTGATCGAACTTTCACGTCGAGCACGAAGTCGCCCAGGTCGTGACCCTTTAAGAGTGCAATATTGAGCGGCGACCGCACCGCGGGCTGGTACTTGCTGACTTGGAACTGATCGAGCACGGCCCTGTGCCCGTCATCGAGACGCTTGATTCGCCATGCTGACACGTCGGTGAAATTCCAGCCGGTCGCCTGGTTGCGCTCAAAGTCGCTCTGGTACGCAAGTGGGAGATCGCCGACTTGTGCGGGCTTTGAGTCTTGGTCATCACCCCGACTTGGCGCCACTGCGAGAGTTGCAACCAATATCAGCCATAACGGAATTTGGTGTCGCGAAAAATACAATCGACGGTGTCGCATCGTGTCGTCCCCGAACAAAACGAACGTGACGGCCTGATCTAACCGCAAGGGAGTGTCCCCCTAATACTCGCTCGAGCAACTCTCGGCTCCACGTTTTTTGAGGTATTGCTGATGATATTCCTCGGCGCGATAAAACGGCATTGCGGGCACGACCTGGGTTACGATCGGCCGGCGGAAACGCCCCAGTTTTTCGAACAACCGCTTTGACTCTTCGGCCTCGGTTTTCTGATCATCGTCGTGATAGAAAATCACCGATCGATACTGCTCGCCGACGTCGGGCCCTTGGCGATTGAGCTGGGTGGGGTCGTGAGAGGTCCAGAAGACCTCGAGAAGCTGCTCATAAGCGACTTTGGCCGGGTCGTAGGTGACCTGAACGACCTCGGCGTGCCCTGTCCCTCCCTCGCAGACGTCTTCGTAAGACGGATTGGCGCAGTGGCCGCCTGAGTAGCCGACCGCTGTGTCGATCACACCCGACATCTGGCGAAATTCGGCCTCGATACCCCAGAAACAACCTGCGCCGAAAGTTGCTTGCTTCATCGAAAGAATCTCCTGCGTTTCCGGGCGGCCATGATTATCTCGGTTGTTGTCAAGCGAGCACGGCAAATGCACGTATTAAGTCTTCCGGTCCGGCCATGCAAGTCAGCAGATTGGAAGACGAGATTCAAAACCGTATCGTGAGGTCAAATCCGCCCATAAGCAAGTTGTTGCTCTTTCCGAGATTAAACGCCGGAACATCGTAAGAATGATAGTACCCGATCTCGGGACGAATCATGATCAGATCGTTGAATTGATGGCTGATCCCGATTGTATGGCTCGAGTAATTGGTCGCGAAGCCCGACCGCTCGCCTCGGGCGTCGTTCCACCACTCGTTGCGGACTGTGAAGTAGTCGCGCTTTGAGAGCTGGAACATGGTGTAATTCAATATGCCGTATGTGAGGGATGTGCCCGGGAGATACTTGCCGAGACCGCCGCCGCCCCCGAACGATTGCGGTGCACCGAGACTTGGCGTTCCACCGACCACGCCGTCGAATTGCCACATGAAATAGCCTTCGGTCTTCGTATGCACCTTCTTGCTGAACCTGTGCTCCCAGGTCGTGACGATGTAGTTAAAATTGTCGTGCCCAGCTTTCTGACCGTCGGCCATGAAGTAGCGAAATTTGCCGTTGTTGATGTTATTGAGGCAAGTATAAAACGCATCATTGTTGCTACGCGAGACCCATCGCCAGCCGAAGAAGCCGGTCGGAAGAGCCCCGACATACCAGGGGGCCATGTCCGTTCCCGCCTGGATCGCGCCTTGAATCATATTTCGCTGGTTGACTTGCAGGCTGGCCATGGCGCCGGTCTGGGTGTACGTGTCGTAAGTGAAAAGCAACGAGTGGCTGGCCAGGTAATTGTCAGGGGCGTACTGCGCCTCGATATCCGGGCATGCGATCCAGCGTCCGAGTCGTACCACGAATCCATCGAGAATGTTCGGAATGTAGCCTTCGACGTAGAATTCGACTGGATCGAACCCATACAGATTATTGTGATACAGCAATTGTTGACTGAAAACTCCCCCGGCGGTCGTGTAGCGATAGTCGATTCCGAACAAGCCCGTGGTTTTGAATCCCCAGTCCATGTGATCGGTCTGTACCCAGTCGATCTCCCGCTCGAACTTGTAGACAAGTTGGTCCAACTGGATCGTGTTGGGCACGATCCAGTAAGCCGTCGGCAGATTCGACTTATTGGCGTTGCTCCAGTTGCCGCCGAAGGTGGCCCAGCCGTGAATCTCGACACGGCTATCCGCGGATGGCGTCCCCGTATGGGCCCAGGAGCAGGGCCTTTTGAATCGGATCCTCAGTCGGATTCATCGGAACACCGATCAAGGGGTAACCTTGATATTCCGACGTCGGAAATGGGGGCGAATCCCACGGGCTTGGCGGCGCGCGTCGGGGAGCGTCGGGAGGTTCGTAGCCGCCTCCGCCAGACCGTTCGCCCGCGCGATATGTCTCGGTATCATCCAACTCGCCGCCGTAGAGTGAGGGACCCCCCTTCCTTGGCGGCCCCAGATAATTCGGAAACCATAGCACCAGTCGCGGGTAGCCACGGAGAAATCGTTTGCAGAATCCATACGGTTCCCGCTGACTCTGGGCAGAGTCCTCAGTGGCGAGATTTTGAGTCGCTGCATCAATCGCCTCAGGAGTTAAGGGTTGGTCTGCACGGTCTGGCGTCGTCGGCTGCTGCGGATCAAAGGAAGTCGGCGAATCTCGAGGTATCTGCCCGTTTACGAACCCATCTCGTATGTCTTGAGCACCGGGAATAGAGCCCGGCGGGATCGGCGGGAGATCTGGCAAAGGCGTCTTGTCTTGTGGCGCGGAGAATTCTGCTGGCGAAACAGCAGAATCCTCCTGGGGAGCCCACGGGCCAAAGTGATCATCCTCGGTGTCTTCACCCGGGGCAAACTTGACATCGCGTCCGAGAAGCCAGCGCACACGCCGTTCCTCAGGTGCGGGCGTGGCCTTGGCCTTCGACTTGGTATTCTGCGACCCGTCGTCGGCCGGGGGTACCTTCGCTTCCGCTGAGCCTTGGCCGAAGCCGCTGGCCTTACTTCCAGACGCGTCGTTGGCGTTGACGTGCTCCCCTTTGGGCCGGAATGGCCAGATCCCATTCTTGAACCGCTGCCAACGATTCGCCTTCTGCGTCGCCGGTGTCACATCATCGTCCGCCGATCTTTGACGTTCCCTGTGTCCAGCACTCGTCACCGACGATTGATCATTCACCTTGTCTCGATTGGTAGATGTTTCTACGTCCTGCGAGCGTGCGGAGCCCGCGGCCACGACCAGGCCCAACGTCACAGCGAGCCGAATCCAGGATGCCGTCCGCATTCGACCTGTCATCCAATATGGCTCCGGAGGGCGAAAAGCGATTCCGTTTTTGTTGTCAAAAGCGTCAACCTTCAGACTCTTATCCGCGCAAGCAATGACAGATCCGCGGCCAAGCCGCCTCGGACGAAGCTCCAATAATCAAGGGTGCCAGGCGCATGGCGAAAGAACGGACCAGCCGTGTCGACAGAACGCGAACGATTCTTGAGTGTTTCGAAGACTTCTCTGTTCTTACTAAACTAGGACGTGATTTCAGGTGCGCGGAACGTGCGACACGCACGCATGACGCGTCCCGTATATAGTTCGGAAATCGCGGGCAATTGCCTTAGCGATTCGACCGATTCGCCCGGTTTTGGCAGTGGCGTTGACTGTTCCGGTTGCGCAACGCTTGACATGGAGATACCTAAATCCCGAAATACCTGTGCCACGCTAAAGTTGATGCGATTTGCAGACGGCACGCCATTCGGGTCTAACGAGCAGTCCGTTCATGGATTAGACATCCGCGATCAGGATGTCGATGCCCTCCGACTGGCGTTCCAGACGGTCGAGAATCGATCCGTGCCGCAATCGCCTGTACCAGGGCTGGCGGCTCTTGCCGACGACGATGATCTTGATCGCGTATTCGCGGGCGAAGGCCAGGATGGTGCTGGCGACGTCCTGGCCGCGAAACGTCATCGGGATGCCGCCGAGCTGCTGGGCCAGCTCGAGGTGCTTGCTGATCAAGCGCTGAGTGGCCGCGTCGATGCGCGTCAGGTCTTCGGCCGGGAGCTGGATGTAGACGGCGTACCAGGGGGCGTTGAGCCGGTCGGCGATCCGGGCGGTCTTGCGCAACAGCGCCGGTGCGTTGGGGCTGCGGCTCGAGATTCCGACCATCACGCGGTCGGTCGCCGACAGCGGATACTGGTCGGCCTCGGCGCGGCGGTTGCGGCGATCGATCAGGTGGGCGATCTCCGTCAGGGCGATCTCGCGTAGACCGCGTCAGATTCGACGGCGTGAAGAAATTCTCGAGGGCGGTGCTGATCCGGTCGGCCGGGTAGATCTTGCCGGTGTTGAGCCGCTCGATCAGGTCTTCGACGGAGACGTCGACGTTCACGAGCTGGTCGGCCTCGGCCAGGATGCGATCGGGGATGCGCTCCTTGACCTTGACGTTGGTGACCCGCTCGATCTCGTCGTAGAGGCTCTCCAGATGCTGGATGTTCAAGGTGCGATGACGTGAATTCCCGCGTGGAGCAAGTCTTCGACATCCTGATAGCGCTTGGGATGGCGCGAGCCCGGGGCATTGGTGTGGGCGAGCTCGTCGACCAGGCAAATCGTCGGCCGGCGTGCCAGGATCGCGTCGACGTCCATCTCGCGGAGCGTGACGCCGCGGTACTCGATCGACGCGCGGGGGGATGATCTCGAGGTTGCCGATCTGCTCGTCGGTCTCGGCGCGGCCATGGGTCTCGACCAGGCCGATGACGACGTCGACGCCCTGCGCCTTGAGCCGGTTGCCCTCGCGGAGCATCGCGTAGGTCTTGCCCACGCCGGCCGCCGAGCCCAGATAGACCTTGAGCCGGCCCCGCGTCTGACGGCGGATCAGGTTCAAGAACTGCTCGGGACTGGGTCGCTCGAGCTCCGTCGCGGCCATTGGCGATTCGTTCCACCTCCATTTGCGGTCTTGATCATTGGCTGAGCCCGTGTTGCTTGTCGAGAGCCAGGTTCAAGAGCAACACATTGACGCGCGGCGGGGCGCCCAGGATCGCGCCCGATCGATTCGTCTCGCGATCGATCAGCGCGCGGACCTTGTCGATCGGCAAGTCCTCGCGCGCGGCGACACGCGGAGCCTGGAACAGGGCGGCCTCCGGGCTGATGTCGGGATCGAGCCCCGAGCCCGACGCCGTCACCAGGTCGACCGGAGCCGGATGCTCCGGCGTCGCCTCGAGCGCCGTCGACCCGGGCGGCGATGGCCTTGCGCAAGTCAGGATTGTTCGTCCCCAGGTTCGAGCCGCCGGCCGCGTCCGCCTTGTAATCGGCGGCCGACGGGCGGGGATGGAAGTAGCGGTCGGACTCGAAC
Source organism: uncultured Isosphaeraceae bacterium (assembly GCA_963850935.1). Lineage (GTDB taxonomy): Bacteria > Planctomycetota > Planctomycetia > Isosphaerales > Isosphaeraceae > CAWFRS01. Next base: position 190,266 of record CAWKNT010000002.1, on the reverse strand, counting down.
TTCTGGGCGATCAGCTCCGAGCCGATCACCGTCCGTCCGTCCGGGCCGTAAATCAGGCTCCCTTCGGCCTGGACGGGAAACAGCAACTGGGCCAGGCCCCACACGACCGCCGGGTAGGCGACCGCGCAGAGCACGAAGGTGACGGCACAGGCCTTCAGGGCCAGGACGAAGACTTCGCGGAACATGTCGGTAATTCTCCTTCGATGAAGCCGTGACGTAGGCACCCGCTACGCCGACCAATGCCAGCAGCGGGTCGATGGCGATATCAATCAGCTTGATGCCGATGAACGGAGCGATCACGCCGCCCAGGCCGTAATAGAGCAGGTTGCGCCGCAAGAGAGCGCTGGCGCCGACCGGGCGGTATGTCACGCCCTTCAAGGCGATCGGGATCAAGAGCGGGATGATGATCGCGTTGAAGATCACGGCCGAGAGGATGGCCGACCGCGGCCCGCCGGTCGTGGCCAGGCCCATCAGGTCGATCGCTCGCAGCGAGGCCAGCGACTCGAAGCCGACGAACATCGCGGGGATCACGGCGAAGTACTTGGCCAGGTCGTTGGCGATCGAAAAGGTGGTGAGCGCACCCCGGGTCATCAAGAGCTGCTTGCCGATCTCGACGACCTCGATGAGCTTGGTCGGGTCGCTGTCGAGGTCGACCATGTTGCCGGCCTCCTTGGCGGCCTGCGTGCCCGGAGTTCATGGCGACGCCGATGTCGGCCTGGGCCAGGGCGGGCGCATCGTTGGTGCCGTCGCCCATCATGGCGACGAGCTTGCCGCCGGTCTGCTCCTTGCGGATATAGGCGAGCTTGGCCTCGGGCGTGGCCTGGGCGATGAAGTCGTCGACGCCGGCCTCGTCGGCGATCGCCTTGGCCGTCAGCGGGTTGTCGCCGGTGACCATCACGACCCGCAGCCCCATCTGCCGCAGCCGGGCGAATCGTTCGCGGATGCCCGGCTTCAAGATGTCTTCGAGCTTGATCAGGCCGACGATCGCTTCGCCCGACGTGACGGCCAGCGGCGTCGCCCCTTGCGAGGCGATCGCGTCGACCGTCTCCTGGTATCCGTCGGGGATCGTGCCGCCGGCGGCTTCGACCGCCTTGGCGATCGTGTTGGGAGCGCCCTTGCGGATCTTCACGCCGTCGGGCAAATCGATGCCGCTCATCCGGGTCTGGGCGGTGAACTCGACGAACCGGCTGCCGGCCGGGGCCTCGAGCTCGAGCGAATACTCGCCGCGGGCCAGCTCGACGATGCTCTTGCCCTCGGGCGTCGTGTCGGCCAGCGAGGCCATCGCGGCCAGCCGCGCCAGTTCGCGGTCGGACGTGCCCTCCATCGGCACGAACAAGGTCGCGCTTGCGGTTGCCCAGCGTGATCGTGCCGGTCTTGTCCAGGAGCAGCGTGTCGATGTCGCCGGCGACCTCGACGGCCTTGCCGCTCTTGGCGATCAGGTTGGCGGCCAGGGCGCGGTCCATCCCGGCGATGCCGATCGCCGCCAGGAGCGCACCGATCGTCGTGGGAATCAGGCAGACCAAGAGCGCGATCAAGGTCGGGATGTCGAGCGTGATGTCGAAGTAGCGGGCCATCGGATAAAGCGTCGCCGTGACGATCAAGAAGATGATCGAAAACGCGGCCAGAATGATCGTGAGGGCGATCTCGTTGGGCGTCTTCTGCCTGCGAAGCCCCCTCGACCAGGGCGATCATCCGGTCGAGGAAGCTCTCGCCGGCCCCGGCGGTGACCTCCACGACGATCCGGTCGGAGAGCACCCGCGTTCCGCCGGTCACGCCCGACCGGTCGCCGCCGGCCTCGCGAATCACCGGGGCACTCTCGCCGGTGATCGCCGACTCGTCGACCGAGGCCACCCCCTCGACGATCTCGCCGTCGGCCGGAATGATCTGGCCGGCCTCGACGACCACGCGGTCGCCGGTCTTGAGCTCGGTCGAGGAGACCTCGGTCGTCTCGCCGGTCGGCTCGAGCCGGTAGGCGATCGTGTCCTGGCGCGTGGCCCGCAGGCTCTGCGCCTGGGCCTTGCCGCGTGCCTCGGCCAGGGCCTCGGCGAAGTTGGCGAAGAGCACCGTCAAGAGCAGCAAGATCGCCAGCGCCGCCTGGTAAATGATCAGTCCCGTGGCCGCGCCGGTCGCGATCGACTCGATCGTGACCAGCGTGGTCAGGATCCAGCCGGCTTCGACCAGGAACATGACCGGGTTCTGCGCCATGTTCCGCGGGTCGAGCATCAGGAACGAGCGGCTCGTGGCCATCTTCACCAGGGCCGGCTCGAACAGCTTGAGCCGGCGCGTCTGGCGACGCTGCAACTTCAGTGCCTGCGACGTCAGTCGGGGCTCGGTCCGGCAACCGTGTCGGAGTCAGAAGGGTCATCGCGAGAATCTTCCTGATTACTCAATCGAGTGTGTTAATGATGATTGTCATCGCGGATGCATTTCGCCGGGTCAGCGCGCGGTCCGGGCGGCCGCGGTAAGATGATCGGCGACCGGGCCCAGGACGACCGCCGGCATGAACGAGAGGGCACCGACCAGGAGCACCGTTCCCAGCAGCATCGCGGCGAACGTCAGGTCGTTGGTCAAGAGCGTTCCCGACGTCTGCGGGGTACGCTTCTTCTCGGCGAGGAAGCCGGCGATGGCGATCGGCAGCACGAGCGCGGGAAACCGGCCGAGCAAGAGGACGACGCCGGTGGCGATGTTCCAGGCGGGGTTGTTGTCGGACAATCCCTCGAAGCCCGAGCCGTTGTTGGCCGCGGCCGAGGTGAACTCGTAGAGCGACCTCGCTGAAGCCGTGCGAGCCGGGATTGGCCGCGGTGGCCTTGCCCCAGCCGGTCGCCGCGAAAAGGGCGGTGCCGCAGGTGATCAAGAGCGGGTGGATCAAGACGACGATCATCGCCAGCTTGACCTCCCTGGCCTCGATCTTCTTGCCGAGATACTCGGGCGTTCGCCCCACCATCAGCCCGGCGAGGAACACGGCCACGATGACATACATGAGCATGTTCAGGAAGCCGGCGCCGATGCCGCTGAAATCGACGTTGAGCATCATGAGCGCCATCGGCACCAGCCCGCCCAGCGGCTGGAAGCTGTCGTGCATCGCGTTGACCGAGCCGTTGGAAGTGGCCGTCGTGATCGCCGCCCAGGTCGCCGAGGCCACCGGCCCGAGCCGCACTTCCTTGCCCTCGAGGTTGCCGCCCTTCGCGACGGGCAGGCCGGCCACGGCCGCGCTCGGCTGGCGTCTCGGCATACGATCGCCACGGCGACGCCGACCAAGAGCATGGCCAGCATCACGCCGAAGATCACCGTCGCGTGCGCCCGGTCCTTGATCATCCGGCCGAACATGACGATCGAGGCCATCGGGATGATGATGATCGAGATCACCTCGAGCAGGTTGCTCCAGGGGCTCGGGTTCTCGAACGGATGGGCCGAGTTCGGCCCGAAGAAGCCGCCGCCGTTGGTGCCGAGCTGCTTGATCGCGACCTCGGCCGCCACGGGGCCGACGGCGATCGTCTGGCGTTCCCCGCTCGAGCGTGCTCGCCTGGCGCGGCGCCGCGAAGCGTCATCGGCACGCCGGTGGCCACCAGCAGGACCGCCACGATCACCGACAGCGGCACCAGCACGAAGCAGAGCCCGCGCATCATATCCAGGTAGAAATCGCCCAGCTCGCGCTCGCCGCGCAGGCCGCGAATCACCGCCAGCATCACGGCCAGGCCGCACGCCGGGCGTGACGAACTGAAGCCAGACGATCGCGCCGAGCTGGCTGAAATACGAGAGATGCTGCTCGCCGGAATAATGCTGGAGGTTGGTGTTGGTCACGAACGAGCAGACCGTGTTGAAGATCACGGCCGTGTCGGCCCCGGGATGCTCGGCTCCGGCCGTGTCCTTGTAGCCGAGCGCGGTGAGCGGGCCCTTGCCGTCGGGGTTCAAGATCGGCAGATGGCTCTGCACGAGCAGGATCGCAAACGAGATCACGAAGAGCGCCGCGTTGAAGGCGAGCACCGCGAATGCGTATTGCTTCCAGCCCATCTTGGCCGGCTCGCGGTGGCCGAGCAGCTTGAGCAAGCGCGAGCGGAACGGCGTCGATCCCCTTGCCGACTGCGCTCGGGAGGCGGGTCGAGGACGCGGGCCATCCACCAGCCCAGCGGGATCGAGCCGGCGATCGGCAGACCGATCGCCCAGAACGGATGCAGCAGAGAGAGATCCAATGCAGATATCTCCAGGTCGATGGCATCGATTAGAATTTCTCGGGCCGATCATCACATAGCCAAGATAAATAGAGGCCGCCACGGTCAACACGCCGGTCAGATAGAGCATACGAGACTTCCTTGGTTTCAAAGCTGGTCGCAGGCGGCGACCATCGCGAAGAAGAGGCCGAAAAACGCCAGGCCGAGTGCGAGCGTTGCGAGCGACATCATGATCGATCGTCCTGATATTCAGTGTTCACTTCACTTGCGATCGGTACCGCTGGGGAACCAATCGCGCAGGATGCGGAACGAGCCGCGTGCTTCCTGTTCCTTGAACGTCTAGCAGGCGATCGAGGAGCTCGTGAGCCTCGGTCGACCGCGGATCGAGTGGCGATCATCTCGCGGAGCAAGGCTTCCGCCTCGCTGAACTGGCCGCGATTGATGGCTCGCTTGGCCCGCGCGAGGTCGAACGCGATTTGCTTGGCGACGATCCGAGGGCTTGGGGCTGGCTCGCTGCAGGCGCCGCTCGGAGCGGGCGCAGCGGCATGGCGCTCGATCACCTCGGCGACGACGCGGCGCAGGGCGTCGGGCGTGATCGGCTTGGTGAGGAAATCGATCGCGCCCAGCTTCATGGCCGCGACCGCCTCGGGAATGCTGCCGTGCGCCGTCAGGATCACGACCGGGACGATGTTGCCCGATGCGCGCAGCCGGCGGAGCAGCTCCATGCCGTCCATCCTGGGCATCTGCAGGTCGAGCAAGATCAGGTCGAAGTCGTGGCTCGGGTCGCGCAGCAGCTCGAGGGCGGCCTGTCCGTCGCTCGCCTCGATCACTTCGTAGCCGACCGATGCCAGCGTCGTCTCGAGCATGAGCCGGACGTTCGGCTCGTCATCGACGATCAGGATGCGCTTCTTTGGGTCCATTTGTTGCCGCCTTCCGAGGAATGCTGACTCGTCCGCCAGCGCCGACCGCCGGCAGGGTGAAAGTGAACGTCGTTCCCTTGCCCGGCTCGCTGTCGACACCGATCTCGCCCCCGTGGGCCGTGATGATCTCGCGGACGATCGCCAGGCCCAGGCCGGCGCCGCCGGAATGCCGGGTCGGTCGGGACGCGATAGAACTTCTCGAAAATGTCGCGACACGTGCTCGGGGGGAATCCCCTCGCCGTTGTCTTCGACCACGAACCGCGTGCGTCCGCCGTCGGCGATGCGCGCCGACCTGCACCGTCCCGCCCCGGTTCGTGTGCTGGATGGCGTTGACGATCAGGTTGTCGAAGACGTGCTCGATCCGATCGCGATCGACCATGACCGTCAGGTCCGTCTCCTCGACCTTGGCGGTGAGCGTGACGCCGCGGCCTGCGCCTGCGGCTGAAACCGCGCGACGGCTTCGTCGACCAGCTCGGCGGCGGCAAGCGGCTCGAGGTCGAGCTGGACGCGGCCCTGCTCGATCCGGGTCAGGTCGAGCAGGTCGTTGATCATCGTCAGGATTCGATCGGAGTCCTGGCGGGCCGCCAGCAGCAGCTCGATCTGCTTGGGCGTGAGCGGGCCGACCAGCTCCTCGAGCAGGAGGTGAATCGCCATCTGCACGCTGGTGAGCGGGGTCTTGAGCTCGTGGCTGACGGTCGCGACCATGTCGCTCTTGAGCCGATCGAGCAGATGAAACTTGGTCACGTCGGCCAGGGCGACGGCGGCGCCGATCAGCTCGTCGCGCTCGGTGCGGATCGCCACGACCCGCGGGCAGGAAGTAGCGCTCCTGGCCGCCGTCGGCGAAGCGGAATTGCCTGCTCGAGCGAGAGCGGCAGGTAGTCGCCATGGCCGGCGAGCACGTCGCTGATCAGCGATTTCAAGGGTTGAGCCGGCTGCCCACGGCGACCGGCGAGCTCGGCCGGCGGGCTCACGCCCAGCAGCCGCCGAGCGCCGCGATTGGCCTGTTCGACCGAGCCGACCGGGTCGACCACCACGACCGGATCGGGAAACGAGTCGATCGTGGCCTGCGCGGTCTTTTGTGCACGCAGCAGCCGCGCGGTCCCGGCCTGGCGATACTCGCGCAGGGTCCGCGCCATCTCGTTGAACGCGTTGGCCAGCTCGCCGAGCTCGTCGCGCGACGCGGCCGGCACGAGCTGGTCGAGCTCGCCCCGCGCCATCGCCCGCGCGCCGTCGGTCACGGCCTGGATCGGCCGCAGAGATCGATCGGCTCAAGAACAAGGCAGCGCCCACCGCCAGCACCACCGCCGCGATCACCGCGCCGATCATCAGCCGGATCGAGGTCGCGGCATTGGTGCGGGCACGGCGGTCCATCGCCGTCATGTTCTCCTGGTTCAGCACGAGAATCTCGTCGGCGTCAGCTCGGATCTTGTCGAAGGCCGGCAGGAGCTCGCCGAAATAGACCTCGGACTGGCGTTCCGGCGGCAGGTCGGTAGGCTGAAGAACTGCTCCGCATGCTCGAGGTACTCGCGAAAAGATCGCTCGAGCGAATCGGCGAGCGCCTGCTTCCCCGGGTAACGTGATGTTCGCCTTTCTCGGTCTTCAGATGTTCCTCGAAACCGCGGGCGATTCGCATCGAACTGCGTCGCGGCCGTGCTGGTCGCGGCCGCCGACCGCGAACAACAGTCCCGAGTCCATCCGCTCGATCGCTTCCTTCATCCCCTCGGCCGCCAGGATGCTCGTATAGTTCTCGCGCAAGATGACGTCGATGTTCCCGCCCAGGCGATAGAACATGACGATCGCCCAGAGGCCGAGCCCCACGAGGATCGCCAGTGTCGGCAGCAACCCGATCAAGAGCTTGGTCTGGAGTGTCTTCACTGCTCCCTATCCTTCGGGACCCCCACAATGCGATTGCCGTGCCGCATCAGGCATTGCCGCCGTAAGTTCTAGCGCAAGTTTGACAAGGGTGCAGAAACGATTCTTGTGCTGGGCCGGACACATTCCGATGGCGTTGCAAGTTGCACGATTATTCGATCCATGGCTGGCAAATTGCAATGTTGGGATTTCCGTGGTGACTGTCCCTTCCCTTCAGGCGCCCTACGGACGCTTTCTCCCCACTCGCGGGGCGGGGGAAACAAATGGATCGGAGCGCAGACCACGCGATTCTCGGGCGATTTCGATACCGACGTTCATCTCCGCGGCATATCCGATCGGATCGCCTTCCGTCGGTCGAGCCGACTCCGAGGATCTCCGTGCGGCTGCAGTGCATGTCCGTTTGCGTTCCGTTCGCTTGCCGCCGGCCCCCCGCGACCGAACACAGCAGGGCTCGAAGCCCGGACGTCTACGGCGAAGGAAACTCTTCTTCCGTCACAACCTGGGATAGAATCTTGGACATCGGGGCAGTATCAGCTGCGTTCCGAGAAACATTCCGGTTCCCGGTAAGAGAGCCCGCGAACATGGCGCACGCGGCATCCGGTTTGGTGGCTAGACAGATTGGCTCGCTCTTCGACGGCGGCTCGGCGGCGGGGCTTTCCGACCGCCAGCTTCTCGATCGGTTCGTCGCGCGCCGCGATGCCGCCGGCGAAGCCGCGTTCGCTGCGCTGGTGGCCAGGCACGGAACGATGGTCTTACACGTCTGCCGCCAGCTTCTTGGTGACCACCAGCATGCCGAGGATGCATTCCAGGCTGTCTTCCTCGTGCTAGCCCGCCGAGCGCGGTCCGTGCGCGATCCCGATTTACTCGGTCACTGGCTCTATGGTGTTGCCCTCCGCACGGCTCGGAAGTCGAACGCCCGGCTGGCGCCCTGCGCAAGAACGAGAGAGACAAAGCCATGGGCGGCGCATTTACGCAATCAGTCCGTGCGCCGATCAGTCGATGATCGCCCGGGAAGACGCTTGGGCGCTCCACGCCGAGATCGAGAATTTGCCAGGTGTGTTCCGCCTGCCGATCGTACTCTGCTACTTCGAGGGGCTCTAGCTCGACGAGGCGGCGCGCCGGCTTCGCTGTCCCGAAGGCACGCTCCGCAGCCGGTTAGCCCGGGCGCGGATAAGCTCCGCCGTGGCCTCACGCGCCGCGGCGCTTTCCTGTCCACCTCCGCCCTCGCCGCGGTTCTGGACTCGACGGCCGCAAGGGCCGCGGTCTCGTCTTCCCTGTGCGAGGTCACGACCAAGGCCGCCATCAGCTTCGCGGCCGGACAGGTCGCCGGCTCGTTTGCGACGGGACTTGCCCGCGAGGTACTCAAATCCATGCTTGCCAAGAAGATCGCGCTCGCCGCTCTGGCCATACTGTTGGTGGGCGCAGTCGCGACGGGTGCGGGGTTCGTCGGCCAAGTACCGGCTCCGCGGACCACAAAGTTCAAACCGCAAGACCGTCAGGCGGGAAAGCCCGAACTTAGTCCCCCTCCTCTTCTTTGCGTCCGCGTGCGCGCGGCGCCCCCCCACCGTTCGTGAGGCCCGTGTTGTCCTGCCTATTCCGCTAGCCGTCGCCGATTTTACGCTGGCGGCGGGGCATGTATCACCTGGTCACGACGTGACTACCTATAGGTGTCCAGTGCGGCCAGCTCGCTGAAAGCCGCACGATCACACGCCGGGCGCGGGTGATCACTTCGGCGGCGACTTTGATCAGGCGAGTCCTCCAGGTACAGGCGATCCTTCCCGAGAGGATCGCCACGCGACGTCGATTGAAGAATCGTTTACGGTGCGGTAGTCGATCGCCGCGGTAGGCGATCGGCGGCGGTCCAGTTCGGTGGTTGTCGGAGGCGACAAGACGACAGCACGCCGGAGCCGCACCAGCAAATTTAGTGCAGCTGCATGAAGATATAATCGAAAATAGTTTGCCATAAACCGATGGTCGCTGAGGCGGTCGGCTTGTAATTCCCGCTTCAGTTCCTTGTTTCGGTTCTCGCTCTCGCCCCGCTCGGCGTACTCGTCGTAAATCGCCGACGGCATGACTTCCCATCCCGGGCGGTTCGTAACTACGGCCCGACGGTTCGTTCCCTGGGCGTGTACTTCAACCTTGATAACGATCAGCTGCGCTACCTTCCAGGTCTTAGCCTGATAGCGGTCCGCCAGGAAGAGCCGCTGTGGTTTCTTGGTCTGCTCAAAGTCCTTCATTGCCTGTTTGAGCAGCTCATCGCTGAGGTCGCGGAGTCGCGAATTCATGCCGATGCCAAAGGTGTAGGACAGCCGCAGTTCCGCACAGACGTCATACATCAAAGGCGAGCGAAGCCGCTGTCAGCCCGCACGTGGATGTGCACGTCGGGCCAGACGGCACGCAACCGCCCCACCAGATACCGAAGGTCGTTGTCGACCCCGAGAGTCGCCGAGCAGGTGCCATGCCGCAGGCCAATCATCACCGTCATGTCGTTCTCGGCGCACGTAACAACAATCGGCAGATATTGATACTGCTCATAGTATCCGTGAAACATGATCAATTGCTGATCGCCATGCGCGGGATCGTCGAAGGCATCGAGATCGAGAGTGATGTGGCCCGGCGGAGTCTCAAACGATTGAATGAACAGGTCGACGAAGACGTCCCTCAGACGCCACAAGTCGGAGATCGAGACAGCATTCTCAAATCGCGAGAGCGTGGGTTGACTGGCCAAGTCAGGATCATCGGGTAGGCGATCTGCAATCAGTTTGAAGATCGGGTCCGAACGCAGAGTATCGTGATCGTTCTGGTCCTCGTAGTCGGCGAGGATACCGAAGATCCGTTGCCGAACCATGTCGAGCAACGGCTGCCGAGTGAAGAGGGGGTCCCGCTTGTCCTCGATCGCGGCGGCGAACTGCTCGGTGAGCCGGACCTGACCATCAAACTGGCGGATAAAGAAGAAAAAAAAAGAAAAAAAAAAAATAAAAGATTAAATATAAAGATTAGGATAATTGAGGTCGCCGCAAAGACCAATGACGCCATTGCAGAGCCCGCCCCTGGGCGGATGTTCGTCGTCGGCCGCGTCCTCGATCCGGCAGGCAAGCCGGTGCCGAACGCCACGACCATGGTTTATGCGCGTAGCAAGGCACTGGGGATTTCACCCCTCTTAGACCAGCTGCATCCCATTCCCATCGGCGACGTGCGAGCCGATGGATCGGGGCGGTTCCAGCTCGACGCGCCGCGGACTTCTTCGTCGCGGTACGACACCGTTGGCGCCGTCGCGATCGCGCCGGGTTATGGCGTGGGCGGCGTCGACCTCGATCCCGATGCAGATCGGCCAGCCGCCGACATCATGCTTCGGCGCGAGCAAGTGATTCACGGCCGGCTGTTTGATGTCCAAGGCCGGCCCGTTCCGGATGTGGCGATCTCGGTTTCGGGGGTTTGTCCCGACGCTGTTCCACAGCGTATGACACTCGCTCTTGCACGTTCCGAGGGTATCGTCACTTTTTGGTGGGCGAATTCAAACGAGTTTGCGGCGTGGCCCAGGCCAGCGACGACCGACGCCCTGGGCCACTTCACCGTCCACGGAGTAGGCCGGAACATGCGTGCGTTCCTCACCGCCCGGCACCCGCGGTTCGCACTCCAAGAAATCACGGTCGAGACTGATGACGCCGCGGAATCGAAACCGATGACGCTCGCCCTCGAGCCGGCAAAAATCATCACGGGCCGTGTTACCTATGGCGACACCGGCAAGCCCGTCGCGCACGCCAAGGTTGCTGTTCAATCGACGGAGCCCAAACCGAGACCGTTTTCGTTCTTCGAGACCGATGCCGACGGTCGGTTCCGCACGAACGCCCCGTCTGGTGATCGCTATCATATCGCCACATGGCCACCTCCGGGACAGCCCTACCTGATTCTGCATCGGGATCTTGGCTGGCCCAAGGGAGCGCTCGAGCAATCGCTCAACGTCGTCATGCCGCGGGGCGTCGCAGTGCAGGGGAACGTGACTGAGGAAGGCTCCGGTAAGCCGATAGCCGGCGCGGCGCTTAGCTTCGTATCATGCGCTGGGCCGCGAGGTAACGGTGGCTCGACCGCGAGCACCCCCGGCTACACGGCCGCGGACGGTTCTTTTCGGCTCGGGGCCTTACCCGGCCCGGGCACGCTTTTTGCCACGGGCCCCAATGACGATTTCGTGCTCAAGGCGATCGGCAAACCGATGTTTCACAATGGCCGGCCGGTCGGCTTGTCGACGTATTCGCACGCCAACATGGCGATTGATCTCAAACCGGGCGTTGACCGCAACGACGTTCATCTGACGTTGCGCCCGGGCGTGACCGTGACCGGGCAGGTCCTGGCGGCGGACGACCGGCCCGTCCGCGACGCCTGGATCTTGAGTCAGATCATCATGCGACCGATGGGAGGATCAAGGCTCTGGCACGGCGGCTACCACAACAAAAGTGCCCGCGACGGACACTTCGAAATTCACGGCCTGGCCCCTGATGCCTCGGTCGCCGTGCACTTTCTTGAACCCACGCGTAAGCTGGGCGCGACGGCCGTGTTCTCGGGCAAATCAGCGGCCGCTGCTCCGGTCAAGGTCCGCCTCGAACCATGTGCGACAGCCGTAGCGCGAATCGTGGATCCCGGGGGTAAACCGTTCGTAGGAAGTTTACCTGTCTGGACATTAACGATGGTCGTCAACACCGGACCGCCCTTCTCTGCCGGCATCGGCACGACCGGCATCTCGTCGCCATCGACTCTGGTGACCTCGACTGGGTCGACCCGATCAACTACGAGAAACCAGTGGCGGCCGACGCCGACGGCCGAGTCGTGCTCCCCGTCTTGATACCGGGCGCAACTTACCGCTTTACCGATCGCGCACCAAAACAAGGTCCGATCGTGCGACGCCTCGTCAGAGAGTTCACCGTCAAGTCCGGCGCGACGCTCGATCTCGGCGATATCGTGATCGAAAAGCCGCGGCAGTGACCGATCGAAGGAACTCTCCAAAATCTCCTGTTCCAACAGTACCCGGACGCCTGAGCCCCTCATTTCCTCAGCTGCGACTACATCCAACTGTGTTGCCAGGACCTCGGTAATCGCCCCGTTCAGCGAGATCTCCACGGCGTAGACGTCGGCTCGAAACGGGGTGAGCCCCGTCATCGCGGTGGGACCGGTACTTTACTCCGTGGCGAGAGACCGAGCCGATCAAGGCCGGGACCGGCTCGCGGGTTGCAGTGCATGTCCTTGCGTTTTTGTCCTTGCGTTTGGCTCGCGGGTTGCAGCGCATGTCCTTGCGTTTTTGCGTTTTCTTGCGTCTTGTCCTTGCGTTTTTTCGTTCTTACTCGACGAATTCCTGAAACATTACAGCGCCCACGGGCCTACGCTCCGTGGGCTCGCCTTGGCCACAGTCGAAAAAAGCCCTGGCGAATCCCCACCTGATCGTCAGGCCGCAATCGCATGACACCTTCATCGCCGGGCGAGCCCTCTACAAATCCCGCCCCGATAAGGCTACAGCGTGACCGACTGCATTTCAGTGCAGGCCATGCATGTTGCCGAGCTGCCGGAGGAGCTTGTGGGTTAGCCTCCGAGCCTTGAGGTCGAGCCACCGTGTGAATGCGCCGACACGACCGGCCTTCGCATTCCACTGCCGCTCGCGCGCTTGCCTGGCCGTTTGGCTTCGCTCTCGCCAGGGGAATTCTCGCGGGATCGATCGCCGGCGGGCCGGCGTGCGGAAAACTGCGACGTAGGCGAAACGAGGTTGGTCACGGCGGTTGGGGCCCGCCGAGTGCAGCATCATACCGTCATGGAGTGACACACCTCCGGCGGATAGCGGACAGGCGACAGCTTTCGTCGAATCAAATCCATCGAAGCACTCCAATGCGTGCAGCCGGGGATCGTTCTTGGCCGGTCTATGAGGCAGGACCTCACCGAGATGGCTACGCGGAATGAAATGCAGGCAGCCGTTGGCGATGGTCGTATCCTGAAGCGGGAGCCACATGCTAACGCTTTGAGTGTCGAAGCGCGGATCGCCAAATGCGGCGTCCTGATGCCAAGGTGTGGGTTCTTCTCCATGTGGCGGCTTCAACACTGCATGGTCGAGCACGAACTCTACATTCGCACCGAGTAACTGCCGCGCAATCAGTTTAGACTTTGACAGAAACTGGTTTCCGCGTAGCTCGGCAACCAGTCGAGAGGGATGCAGGATCTGCGGAATCCCGGGTGGGCTTTCCTCGTCGTCGATCCCGACGAGGTCAAGGTGATACCCGCGATCACGGCCAGCTCGCTTTGCGAACATTCCGGCCAAGATAACCCGCAAATGTGCCAGCTCTTTCTCGTCGACGAACTGCTCGACCGCCAAATATCCGTTCTCGCGGTAGGACGCGACCTGGTGCTGACTCAGAGGCGAAGTACGCGATTGTCTCATTCTCAGCATTTTCGTAACCTGCTGGAGAAGTCAATCCCGGTCGCGGATTCGGAAGTATTTCCAACGGCAACCGAGCCAACATACAGCCGCGATCCTCAAAAACTGCAACGCGGCAGCGAAACTGAAGCGACGCCGTGCGAGAACCGGATGATGAACCGGAATGACGAAGTATCCTTTTTGGCCAACTCGAGACAATATCTTATTAAATTTTTAGAGAGACGCGACTTGTGTTCACATTTGGCATCATTGGCTAAATAAGCACTTTCGTCTGTCAAATCGTACCCCCGTGTCCGCTGAGGACAGCTGATGGGGCCGCAGAGCGAAAAGGTCAGTTTGCAACAATCATTAGTCGTGCATCGAAGGACAGACGCCAATGAATTAAGGGTTTGCGATTGGCGACACGTTAGTTTATCGGGTTGACGTGCGTGATCTTGCGCTTCGAAATCGTGCCGTTCGTTGAGGCTGCAGCCCGGCGATTTGTAGGAATACGCTCAAGGTTGGTGTCGCGCCGGGGGCCGGACGCGGGCCAGCGACTGTCCACCCGGCACCCCGCGATGTCCGAAGCGTAGCGCAAGGTCAATCGCCAACCAGGTGTCGCCGGGGGCCGGCGCCTCGGCAATCGGGCCCGATTGCGCCGTTGGCCCGTGTCCGGTGGCGGAGAAGTAGGCCCTGGCCCAGGCCCGGATTTGCTTGATGGTCACGCGGGGAAGAGCCTTGGGGTTCCGTGCCCCCCGCCGTTCGGCCAGCGGTTGGGCCAGAGACGAGCCACCGTCCAGGCCGCGCAGGCCTTTGGACAGGGCCGATTGGATGGCCACCCAGGTCTCGCCGATCGGCAAGCCTTTCGGCTCCGAATTGAACCGCGGCCACCGGCCGGTGAGCCGTCAATGCTCGTCGGCCCACGCGAGGATCTGCGGGATCGTCATCGGCGGCCGATACCGCCCCCCGCCGGCGGGCCCTCGGATCGCCAAAAAAACAACGCGCGCGGGTCTCTCCACCCTGGTCCACGATGCCCTGTGACGAAGACATTCTTCTTGCCTCGCCGCAAGCGGCCGTTGAGTACCAAGATCGTCCGTCTCACAAAAAACGTCGTGATTCCGGCGATTTTCTGGCACAGGGAGATGGACGTAAACAAGCACGTTTAATCAGCAGAGTCGCCAAAAACCTTATAAAGTCCCCAGCCGACTGCACCAATGGCTGCGGCACCAATCACGAGAGGCGCCGCAGCCGTGGCAATGGCGGTCACGGCGACAACTTTGGCGGTCACCACCGCAGTTCCGGCGGCGATCGTCCCGCTAGCTCCAGCTCTGCCAACAGCAGCGGCACCCATTGCTGAGCCGACCTGTATGGCCAGCGGTGTACGACTCCCTGAACGCGGAATGGCACGATGCGTTGCGGCTCCGATTGCAGCTCCCGTCGCTGTAAGGGCGGCCTGCGTCGCAACGCCCTTCAGGATTTCGTCACCCACCGGAACCTCCGCGCTCAGAAACTCAGAACTCATCGCGTAGGCGCACATCAAACGCCGTAATCATGGATTCGCACCTGTCGCAAGAAAACTTGAGCTTTTGGCCACGTTTCATGCGTTCTCAGTGACGCGCTCCGGTAAAAACGGCAATTGACGAGTTTTCAAGTGAGCGAAAGCAGAATCGAGAACTGCAGAAGCCGTAAGCAGACGCAGCGCAACGCCAGCCGCTTTCCAGTGCGACACTGACCTTTGCTTGCCCATCCGGTTCGTTTAGAATTGTGCCCATGCGAGTGATCGGTCAGGTCTTCCTCAGTTAGAGCATCGTCAACCCGCAACGGGTGCAATCCGCGTGCGCGCGGACCAGGGCGTGCTCTCGACTCAAACCAATTCATCATCGACCAAGCCGCTTGCCGTTATCCCGGATTGGGATACGGTCCGTGGCTGTGCATAGAGGAAGACCGCATGAACCCCAAGAGACAAAAAGCGAAAGAGCGCCGGCGCGCGCGTGTTGGCAGAGCAGGCGTGGGAAGCTGCCAACCGTGGTAACCTCGATCTGGCCGAGAAGATCATTCGCCGGGCCGTCTCGACCCAGGAAGACAACCCCGTCCTCTGGAACGATCAGGGCGTGATACTTGGCCTCCGACAGAAAGACAGCGAGGCGGCCAAGTCGTTCGCGGCCGCACTCAGCCTTGCCCCGACGTTTGCCGATCCGTACGCTCATCTCGCGGCTCTGCGCCTCCGGCAAGGTCGCGCAATGGAAGCGCTGGGCTTGCAGATCCAAGCCGTCAAGTTCGCTCCGCAGAACACATCGTACGCGCAGCAACTTCAGATCTATCAGGCTCTCGCAGGCCAGTTGCCGCGGTCTGCAGATTCGACGGCAGTAGCCGCCGTAGGCCCGACCGAGGTCGCGCCGTTGCACCCGGGAGACGATTGGCCGCAACGGTTGGATGCACTCGACTGGCACGCCCTGGCTAATCGGTTGACCCGCGATGGCTGCACCGTGATTGCCGGTATGGTCGATGCCGCGACCTGCGAATGGTTGCGCGGCCTGTTCGATGACGATCGGTTCTTTTCCAAGACCGTCGTGATGGACCGGCCTGAATTCGGCAAGGGTGTCTACCGCTATTTCGGCGCACCGATACCGAAGGTGGTGGACCAACTGCGCCGCGCGGTATACCCTTACGTCGCGCGGATCGCCAACGAGTGGCAGCAGATGCTAGGAGACTCGGATCGCTTTCCCGAGGAGTGGGAAAGCTTCCGCGACCATTGTCATGACGTCGGCCAGACGACGCCCACACCGATTCTGCTCAAGTACGGCTGTGGCGGATTCAATGCCCTGCACCGCGATTTGCGCGGCGCCGTGTTCTTCCCAATCCAAATGGCCGTTGTGCTGAGCCCGCGTGCCGACTTGGACGACGTGGACGCACAAGGCTTTAAGGGAGGCGAGTTCCTGTTCTGCGACGCTCCCGAGAGAAGAAAATCGCTCCGCCGGGAAGTCGTGCTCGGCCTCGGCGACGCGGTGCTGTTCTGCACTCGCGACCGATTGGTTCGAACGGGTGGCGTTGTAGGATTACAGCCGGTCAAGCACGGCGCTGCCGCCATCACGTCGGGCACTCGGTTCGTGCTCGGCGTGCCGTTCCATGAGTATCGGTGAGATAGGATCGGTGTCGGTCGTCATCCCGTGCAGTTTGACGGCTGACACCCACCTCTTCTTTTCCTTGCTGCTTCCCTTCGGCGCGTGCTTTTTGTCCACGCGTGTCCGGCAATCGTCATCAGTTTGACGTAAGCGGTCAAGGTCGGGAGAATTGGGGCGACCGCCGATCCGAGACACGCCACCAAGTAGGAGAACCCGCCGATGACGAAGAATACCCACTTTTCGACAGTGCTAGCGCTCGCTCTAACTTTAATCCCCGCGGGCAACGGACTCGCTGACTCTTCCGGCTGGGTATCGTTATTCGATGGCAAGACACTGGACGGATGGAAGGTCAACGGCGGGACCGCGTCCTATAGGGTTGAGGACGAAGCGATCGTCGGCACGACTGTCGAGGGCAGCCCCAATACGTTCTTATGCAAAGGGGACTTCAAAGACTTTGTGCTCGAACTCGACGTCAAGTGCGACCCCCGGCTCAACTCGGGCGTCCAGGTCCGTAGCCATGTGTACGACAAGGATGACGCCGACCCGGTGAACCGCAAGCGGGCCGGGGTCGTTTACGGCCCGCAGTGCGAGATCGCTCGCAAAGAGACTGGGACGGCGGGGCGATTTTACGATGAAGGACGACGGGGCAAGTGGCTCGCCGAGATCAAGCCGGAGGCCAGCGATGCTTTTCAGGATGATGGCTGGAACCACTACCGGATCGTCGTACAGGGGAATCGCTATCGGTCGTGGGTCAACGGATTCGCCGCCGCTGACTTCACCGATGATGTGGACAAGAAAGGCTTTCTCGGCCTTCAAGTCCATGCCATCGCCAAGGGCCAAGGGCCTTATCGGGTTCGCTGGCGCGACATCCGAGTCCGCGAACTGAAGCCGGGCGAAGAGGTGACTTCCTCCGAATCGCCTGACGGATTCAAGCCGGTCTTCAATGGCCACGACCTCAGCGGCTGGGAGGGGAGCCCGAAATACTGGTCGGTCGAGGACGGCTGCTTGACGGGCAAGGCCGACGGGACGCTCAAGTTCAACCGCTTCCTTACCTGGCGGGGTGGGACAGTCAAAAACTTCGAGCTGCGAGTCAACGTCAGGGTCTCGCCCAACGGCAACAGTGGCTTGCAATACCGCGGAACGGAGCGGCCCGACCTCGGCGAATCAGTCGTAACCGGCTATCAGTGCGACGTGGTGGCCAACAGGCCTGACTACAACGGCATGCTGTACGAAGAGCGGGGCCGTCGCATCCTGGCCCACACGGGCGAGATGGTTGTGATCGACCTCAAGGGCCAGCCCTGGGTGGTTGGGCAGTTCCCACTCAAGGCGTTTCCACCTGATGAGTGGCATAGCTACCGGGTCTTGGCCGAGGGGAACCACCTGCGACACTGGATCGATGGCCACCTGACGGTGGACGTGATTGATCTTGACGAAAAGGGACGTAAGCTCGACGGTGTTTTGGCGGTTCAAGTCCACGTAGGGCCGCCGATGACGATCAAGTACAAAGACTTTTGGCTCAAAGCGTTGCCTGACGACCTGCCGCTGATCAAGCTTGAAGAGACTATCAATCCACCAGACGCCCGTCTGGTCGCGCCGCAGGGATCGGACAAGCCCAGGAAGCCGGATGCGGAATGAGCCGTCGTCCGGTAGCTGTCGATAAGAGCTTGAACGTCCGAGCCCGTGCAGTAGTCTTGTGTGCGATGGTGGTAGGGACCGTCTCGGGTTAGACTAGTTGGGGATCTCGGCGACCAACGGACCGGGGCATCATGGCGAAAGCGACGAACGTGTTTGCCTCGGCGAATAGGATCCATTACCCGTGGTTGGAATCGCTTGTTGAGGATCACCAGTGCCTCAATCATGTGCCTATATCGAACGCACTGATTCTGACCGTACAGGAAAGGCTCGCCATTCGCCGTCGCCTTCGTATCAATAAGACGGAAGACGGGGGGTAAGCGAGCATGTCCACAATGACTCGGACACAACTGCCGTCAAGGTGGATCCAAAAGCGACTCGCGCAATTGACGGTGGACCAATACGAGGCGATGGTAGATTCTGGTGTCTTCACGAAGCGCGACCGATTTACGCTCATCAACGGATTCCTGGTAGCCAAGTTGCCCAAGAGCCCGCGTCACACATTCATAGCCAAGAATCTCGGCAAGAAGCTCAACGGCCTGATTCCCTCGGGCTGGGATGTGCGGATCGAGGATGCGGTGCGCTTGGCGGAGTCTGAGCCGGAGCCAGACGTTTCAGTTGCCCGGGGCGACATCGAAGACTACGCCGATCGCCACCCGGGGCCGGCCGATCTGGCGCTAGTAGCCGAGGTCGCTGCGTCGAGTGTCTCAGAGGATCGCCAGATGGCCGAAGTGTACGGGCCAGCTGGCATCCCGGTTTACTGGATTCTCAATATGAAGGCGCGGCAGGTCGAGGTCTATACCCTCTTGAAGCGACAAGGGTCGCCTCGCTATGGCAAGCCACGTGTTTTCAAAGCGGGTCAGTCCGTTTCAGTTGTGATCGAGGGTGTGGACGTCGGGCGGATCGCGGTCAATGAAATCCTGCCAAACGGCATTTCGGTCGCCCGGCCAGCGGCCGGCGGCAACGGAGCCTGACCTGAATGGCGCCAGGATAACCCGCAAGTCCCGACCAAACAAGCAGTTGAGACGTGAGCATTCTCGCATAGGTGAGTAACCCCCTTGCGTGGTAGCTTGGTGGTGCTTTTACCAACTCGTCACCAATCCACCATGACAAGGAGGTCACCGTGGTTCATTCTACGTCCCGTCCGGCGGGCATCGAAGCCCGGGCGGTCCGGAACCAGTTCGACGAGCAATCCGGACTGCCGTTCCTTGATGTGTTGTCCGTCTCCGAGGTCGAGTCGGCCTGCCGCGCTTGGAACCACCGTTGGAGGAACCGAATCTACACTCCGTGGATCACCTTGGGCATGTTCTTGTCGCAGATCCTCTCCTCCGATCGCTCTTGCGGCGACGCCTTGAAACGTTTCCAGAAGTACCGCAAGGATCGCGGGTTGCCCCCGGTGGCGAACGACACAGCCAGCTATTGCGAGGCTCGCGAACGCTTGCCGGAAGAGGTGGTCTGGGAATTGGCTCGTCGTACCGGTCAAGCGATTCATCGGCAGGCCGACGCTCGCTGGCTGTTTGTCGGCCGGCCCGTCAAACCCCTCGACGGCACCACAGTCATCATGGCATAAGATCGCTCAAGACCACGATGGGAATGGAGATGCTGCGGAGCAAGCGTCCCGACACGGTGCGTAAAGAGATCGCGATGCATCTGCTGGCCTATAACTTGATTCGGGGAGTAATGGCCGAGGCTGCGCGGGGTCGCGACGTGCAGCCACGCGAGCTGAGCTTCAATGGCGCACGGCAGACAATTCGCGCCTTTGAGGAGATCCATCTGTACGAGCCCAGGCAGATTGCTGCTGACATTCCCCTGCTGCTGGACTTGGTCGTTCAGAACCGCGTCGGCGATCGAGCGGACCGATACGAGCCTCGCGAAGTGAAGCGCCCGCCGAAGCCCCACCGGCTTCTCGGGATAACACGTCGAGAAGCCAAGAAGCGGATCGAGCGAGGAGAGATAATGCATAAACGTATAAAAACTATTAATACATATGTTGCTGTAAGTCCATGGTAGCTAATAGTATCGGTTATCCTGGCGCCATTCGTGTCAGACCTGGTAACTAAAAATCGGCGATCCTAGCGCTCGAAGTCGAGATTCTGCGGGCGGGCGGGCGTCTCGGCGAGCGCCTCCGCCAGCTCGCTGGCACGCCTGTCGGTGTCGGCCCGACGTATTTCCGGCTTCGGTGTCAGCGGCACCCTGGCCGGATCGGCGATTTCGATGCTGACGTCATCGACGCCGAGGGTGCCAGCGCCCCGCAGCACCACCGAAACTCTCAGCCCATCGGCGCCGACGGACACATCCAAGACGACCTCTTGGGGCGACCACGCAGTGCTTCGACAGTTCCTCGGGATTACGTTCCAGGTAGATTTGCAACGACGAATCGTGCCGATAAGGATGGTCAGTCGATGTCAGTTCAGTCGGCTGGGAAAGTCGACTACTTGACGCGCACCAGCTTCATGATGCGCCCCGAGACGTTCCAGTCCTGCACATACAGGTTGCCGTCCTTGTCCCAGGAAGAGCCGTGGGTGCCGCTGAAGATGCCTTCGATCCACTGCTCTTGAGGAACATTGAAATTGCCCCGCTTGGCGGGATCTGGGTTGAAGCCCAGAACGGCCATGATGGTGTTGCTCTTGTCGAGGATGACCAGTCGTCCGTGTAAATCCGGCACCGAGACATAATCGCCCTGGACGGCGGCCGACGTGGGCATTCCCAGGCCGGTCACGACCTCGGCGATGAAATCACCGTTTAGGTCATAATGCAGCAGCCGGCCCTTGGGCGCGTGGTTGCGGTCGCAAATCAAGAGGCGGGGAGGGTCGTAACGCGTGTCGAGAGTCATGCCGTGCGCGGTGTTGAATTCCTTGAGACCGTTTCCCTTGGTCCCAAAGTGCATCAAGTACTTCCCGGTCTTGTCGAATTTGAAAATATGGTCACTTGCATAGCCGTCCGCCAGGAAAATATCGCCATTGGGGGCGACTGTGATCGCCGTCGGGCTGAATTTCTTCAGATTCAGGCCCGATGCTTCAGGGAACGGGAGTTTCAGCACGATCTCGCCAGTCTGGGAATGGAACTTGATTCCCTCGGCGTTGTTATTGCGGGCCCCGTAAATGAATTCGCCGTCGGCCTCCGCACGGAACTTGATGTCATGAATGTCGGAGTACTTGTCTCCGAGGAATCGGCGCACCACTTTGCCGTCGGGTGAGAAGACAAAAACTCCGGCATGAGCACTCGTATAAATGTAACCTGACGCGTCGACGGCCACACCGCCGTGGGTCGGCCCCAGGACTGACTTTCCATCCGGGCCGAGGCCCCAGCCCGGCACCGTGTCGAAGGTCATCAGCCCGCACCCCATCCGAACCGGCTCGGGCGTGTCCGCCGCCAGAACCGGAAAAGTGAGGTTGTACGACGACTGCGACAGCGATGAACGCCGAACGATTCTTCATGATCAAGGCTCCTGGTTGTTTTGCCTTGCTGTCGTCGTCGGATCGCGCGTCGACCCTGCGAACGACGACTAACCACGACCGGGTGGGGTATGCCGCGAGGAAGTTATTATCCGGAGACCACGCTCATAATTCAACGATTGAAGCAGTGACCGCCCTGAGCCAACCTGGAGCAAACGGCGCTGAAAGGCAACCTCCCAGATGGCGTCGGTTTGACTGGCGTACCTTCCGTAAGTGCCCCTCAACCGACGACGTTCACGCTATCAGCAGAATTGCCGTAAACTACTTGAACTGGCCCTCGTGTCTTGTTAGGTACTGAAATACTGAAAGTACTGAAAGGACAGGCGTGCGCTGCCTCGAACCCTTAGCCTCTTCCCCCTCCGGCGCTCATCCATCGGCGGGCGAAAGACTCCGCAAAGATTTGGCGTCCGAGCGTTTGGCGTTGGCGTTGGCCTTGCGGCGTCGTCTCCGTTGGCGTTCTCGACTTCCTCACCGTCGGGCTCGGTCTCTGAACCTGGTAAAATCAACTGAACGGATAGCTCCAGCGAATTCGCCGGGGGCGTCGCCGCAGCGAAAAACATCAGGACTCTAACACCAATGAAACGAACCGCAATTCTTTTACTCGCGTCTGCCCTGATGGGCTCTGGCGCGGTCGCCCAGACCAAGGCTTCGCTGCCTCGTCTCCCGGCGCCCCAAGCCGTGCCCAAGCCAGCCGCCGACACCAGCGAGCCCTACGCCCCGCAAGCCATTTTGCCCGGCGGCATCGTGGTGCCGCTCTTCCCGCCGAACTCGCCGTACCTCAAGGCCGACAAGATTCACGTGCCTGAGGTCTACAGAATGAGCCAGACCGTCCACGGCCGCATTAGCAGCATCGTCTCCATCCACAATCCGTCTATCGAAATCCACATGGTGGAGAAGGCCATTAACACCGGCACTGCAGTCATCGTCATCGCCGGAGGCGGTCACCGCACCCTGAACGTGGGGGGTCGAGCGCCGACTTCGTCCCCTTCTTCTACAATTACGGAATCAACACGATCATTCTTCGGAACCGTCTGCGTGCCGACGGCTACGTTTCTGAGGTCGATGCTGTGCACGATGCACAGCAGGCCGTCCGGGTCGTCCGGGCCTACGCCAAAGAATGGGGGATCGACCCCAGTAGGATTGGCGTCATGGGCTTCTCTGCCGGCGCCGAGCTCGCCGCTCCCGCCGCCGTTCTTTACGAAGACTGGGACAAGAAAAACAGCGATCCCTCCGACCCGTTCGCCGGCATCTCCTCGCGCCAGACTTCGCCGGCATTATCTACCCAGGCCCGACGCCCTTTGCCCGCAACCGCACTGCACCGCCTATTCCCAAAGACGTTCCACCCGCCTTTCTGGTTTGTGGTAGCGCCGGCGACCGGGTCCACGCTATCTGGGCTCTCGAGTATTACCAGGCCATGCTGACGGCGGGTGTCCCTAATCTGGAATTGCACCTTTACGGCAACGGCCGCCACCCCGGCGACCCTTTGCCGGATGGAAGTCGCATGTCCGGCGGCCTGACCGACCGCAATGGAATCCCCTTCGGGACATGGCAGTTTCGCTTCATCGACTGGGTCCGAGACCTCGGCTTCCTCCAAAAGCCCGGAATCGAAACTAAAGCCGCGAAGGACGTAGCTAGTTACGTAGCCAAACCTCCCCGTCCCGAAGGACAGGGACGGGGAGGAGCAGGCCGAGGAGGCCAGCCACCCGCACGAGGAGCCCCTGTCGCACCTGGAGCGGCGCCTTCCAGGTGAAGCGAGTGACGCGGAAAGGACCGGAACATCCTTCTTTTTTTTGCGATCTTCTCTGAGCTCAGATTCGTATTCGCAAGCCTACGACCGGAAACATGTTGTCCGCAGATTTCGCAAATTAACGCAGATTGAATCGGAGGGAGAAAACCGCATCTACATGATCAGACGCTGTTCGCGACAATAATAGCATTATAATTATATTGTATAAGCTGCGTTAATCTGCGAAATCTGCGGACAACACTGATTGAGTTGGTGTGGGCACACGGTCTAACCGACTGATTCATCAGTGAAGCAGCGTTCGCTGTACGGGCCGGTGAGCTGGGTTGTTAGTCGGAGGATGATCGACACGCGTGAGCGCAGAGTTCATTGCAGCAGTTGTGTCGGGCGACACGGGGCGAGTCCGCCAAAACTTGACTGCGGATACATCCCTCGCCCGATTGAAGGACAGCGAGGGCGCGATGGCGCTGCACTACGCAGCTCTGCACGGCCGTCAGGAGATCGTCAGTCTTCTGCTGGAATGCTGTGCCGAGATCAACGCCCGCGATCTCGACTTCGGTCAATCTCTTGATTGTCCGTAGTCCGGGCGTTATCGTTTACCTAACTTAGTAAGTTAGGTGTGCGGCTTCACAGTCCGGGTGGGGAAGGCAGAATTGGGCGAGAACGAACCGACTCCGATGGAGATTGGCGTGGTCAAGGCACGCGCAATCGATCAGCCGGTCCCTCTACGATCGAAGCTGAGCCCGGACCACGACGGACGCACGATCGTCCGACTGGAACAACAAGAAGCTGCTTGAGCTTCTCAAGATGGCGGCCACGTCGATCGATTTCGACCGGTTGATCGCTGACCGGGTTCTAAGGAAACACGGGGCGAGATATGAACTTTTGGATCTCGCACGCCTTCCAGAGCACGCGCGACGCAAAATACGCATCGTTGCCACTTCACGAAAGACACCAAATCCTGGTGTTTCGTTCCAAAAGCCAAGCAAGCAAGCGGTTCAACAAGCGAAGAAGATGGGGCTGTTGCCGCCAGAGTAGCGTCGTGCGATCACGCTTACGCCGTGCCCGCCTTCATGGTCCCGAGCGTTGGCCATCTCAAGCAACGCGGGACTTCGCCAACATCGCTCCGCCGTCGCCCACTCAGCACGGCAACCGCAGAGTCGCCCGAATCCGACGGTGACAGAGCAGCCCAGAATGGGCGAAGTGTGCATCAAGTTCCGCTTGGGGCCACCAAGACTCGGGACTGGTTGCGTGTGCGGTATTCACCAGGTCGAGCGGCGTATAAAAAAGCTGCTATGTTCGCCAGTGTTCAGCACAATTAAGCTGAGTTCGCTTTCGTCGATTTTGGTCGTCGAGACTGCGAAACCCAATAATTCGAGCTCTTATCTTTTTAGAGCCCGTCAGCCAACGGCCGAATCTTTGAGTAAACTCGTTTTTTTTGGCTCATACTTGCAACGCGAAGTTAAGCGCGGTATGGTTTGCATAGCCCTTGGAAGGGCAAGGATGACGGCACTGAGTGCCCACCATCAGACGTAATGAATCACCTGAGATGCCCCTCGTCTCAGGTGTTGCCCCCACATGGTGCTTAGCGGCCCGTGTGGGGGCTTTTCTTTGAGGATGAACTCGGGCGTTCCTGCGTCACGTGTTGGACCGATCCGTTGCATCAGCCCGATCAAGAGATCAACGGCCGTCAAGCATAGTCCTATTCGGCCTCGGAGCCGTCGTACTGCGGAACAACCGAGGCCGATAAAAAGCTGTTTTCGATCAAACCTTCAAGGTCTTAAGATAGGCGACGCTTTGCTGCGTAAGTTCCCAGCTTTGCTCGACGAAGTAGTTCTTGACCCCACCCGTCTTTGCGGCTGTAAACGTCTTTACCCAGTCGATGGTGCCCTTGCCGACTGCGACCTGCGGGCGGCGGCGGCCGCCACGCCCGCTCCTGGCCCCCTTTTTCGCCGCCGGCGCCGGAGCCGGAACCGGGGCGTTCATGTCAACGTCCTGCAAATGGATCGAAATGAATCGGCCCGGATATTTGAGGAAGTAGTCGGCGCCGACCAAGCCCGCCGTGATCGTCGACATTTGGAACTGGAACTTGACCAGCGTCGGATCGAGCAAGTCGAACAACAGGTCGTAAGTTCGTTTGCCATCGACCATAGAGAGTTCGAAGCCTTCGTTGTGCAGTCCCTGCTGGATGTCGGCCTTCGCCGCCACGGCGGCGAGCTTGTTGTATTCGTCGGCTGCCCGTTTCACCTGGTCAAGCGTCGGGCTGTTACCGCCGTTTCCTTCACCAAGGGATGCGGTCATCATCTGCGTGATACCGACTTCTTTCGCCCACTCGATGCTTTTGTCCTGGCTCTTTCGCAGCTCACCCATGGTGAAGTGAGAACTCTCGGCTTTCATACGATGATCGGCCAGGATCTTCCTGACTTCCTTCCCGTTCGCGAGCGACTCGAAGTCGCGGCCGTAACCGATCGGCGAACACAGTTCGAGCCGCGTCACGCCGATGTCGGCCATCATCTTGGCGAACGCAGGAAAGTCTTTAAGCATCGAACGGACGGGATAAACCTGGCTACCAATCGGCAACCCCAGGGGATTGGCTCGAAGCTCACTCGCGTTTGCAACCAGATATCCGGCCGCGCCGGTGATTGCTGCTCGCTTTATAAAATCTCGTCTTGAAATCGCAGCCATGAGCATTTCTCCGTCTATATCTCCCACCCCGGGCGATATTCACGTGTCAGGAACCTATTTGCCTCGCCGATGTTCGTGATCTTCGCACTGGCCGAATCAAAGAGAAGTCGCCGGCCGCCGAGCCGCAGTGAGATGGCTGCCAGATTCACCGTGTCGGAGATCGGTCGTGCCAGCTGGAAATCGCCGTAGCTCGTGGAGCCTCCTTTAAAGGCAGTGATCCAGGCGGCATTGCGCTGACGGGTCGCCCCCCTGCCGGCCGCCGCCTCCTCCGCGCCGTCGTGGTGGCGGCTCGGGCAAGTTGTGCGCGGTTCGATAGGCACGCATTTTTGCTTCGGGAATCAACTGGGGGTTTTCGCTGCGGAAGCCCCCCAGGATCTTTCCCTTGTCGCCGACGAACAGCATGCCTTCTTCGGCGAATTCCTTGTTCTCCGCCATCAGTTCATCCGGCACAGATGGCTTGATTCCACCGTCATACCAGAAGATGTCGAGGGCGCCCCTCTCGGCCTTGGGGGCGAACCTCATCCGAATTGTACAGGCAGCGGGGAATGAATAGTCGTTCTTGATCCGCTGGCAGATTTCATCGGAAACCGCGCAGACGTGGCTGGGTGTCGATTCGACACTGATCGGGGAATCCAGGTCGAGGAGCTGGAAAATCGGCCAGAGACTGTAATGACCCATGTCGGCGATCGACCCGGCGCCAAACTCGTACCAGCCGCGGAAATTGGTATGCGTATAATTGGGGTGGTACGGGCGATCGAGCGATGGACCGAGCCAGAGGGTCCAGTCGAAACCTGCGGGAACAGAAGGCGTGTCGGTCGGTACGGTCGGAAACTGGGGCCACATCGGCCGCATCGACCAGTTGTGGATTTCATGTAACGTTCCGATGGAACCGTTCTTGATCATGTCCACGGCTTGTTTCTGACCCATGCCCTCGCTGGCCGGCATGAAGTGAGTGGCGATCTTCTTCGAGCGGGCAGTATCGATAACCGCCCTGGCCTCGAGCAGCCGATTCGACAGAGGTTTGTGCACGATCACGTTCATTCCCTTTTTCAGGGCTGCCAGCGATATGGTTGCGTGGGTGTGATCCGGCGTCATTACTTTGACCGCGGTTACATCTTTCTCAGTGTCCAGCAACTCGCGGAAGTCTGCGTAGGTAGCGCATCCCTTGAAGCTCTCTTTGCCGCGCTGTTTCGCGTAGTAGGTTTCGACAACTTCTTCGCCCACATCGCGGCCGCCGGGTACGTGGTTGAAGCCTTCTCTCCAATTTGGAGTCTGGATGAGTCGTCTGATTCCGTCTCGGATGCCGTTCTTGCCCCATTCGAGGTAATTGACCCCATCCTTCTCGACGTCGCACACGGCGACGACCTGCACGTCCGGGCTCGCGAGTATTCCGCCGATTTCCCGGATTGCCTGAGTGCCAAAGCCGACACAGGCTAGAGTGATCTTCTCGCTGGGTGCGACGAATCCCGCTCCGCCCAGAACGTGTCGTGGCACGATGGTGAAGGCAGTGGCGGCCATACCGCCCGACACCATTAATTGGCGCCGTGAAACGCTCAACGGCTGAGAAGTGTTGCTGGAATCGACGGTGTTCTGGGACACGGATTCGTTGGTTTTCATGAAAAACCTCGATAATTGCTCTGGGCGCTATCGGCAAAACGTGTGTCCGACCGGCAACCAGCATCTTCAGCGCCAGCAGTGGCCTCGTCAATATGGGTGCGGATCTGGATTCGTTGCTCGTTGGCTTTGGCTTGGCGACGACGTTGCCAGTGCAAGACGTCGGCATTTGCCTTCGAGCATCGCACGGTTACGACAAAAAACCTTGGCGTTGGTGACTCGCGGATTGGCGTCGATCCAGTGCCTCGCATGCGTCACGAATCCTGCTTTTCTCAGGCGGTTTACTGGTGCGCCTGGCGTTTCAATTCCGTTAGTGCTCTGAGCACCTCGTCGAGTTTCCCTTCAATGCCCGACAAGCGCTTTTCCAGGCTGGGAGATAATCCGGGTGTGTCAGAGCCCGCAGGTTCGACGGAAACGGGCTTCGCGCTGTGTGAACCTCTATTGTTACGGGTTTTCTGCGTGGCTTCACGTTCAGCCGCCCGCTGCCTTTTTTCCTGATCTCGCCTCCCTTCCTGTTCGCTAAGCTCGGCGAGCTGCGCCTGTTTTCGATTGAGCTCCTTATTCTTCGACAGATACTCCTTTGCGCATCCTCGAGACGCTGTTTGATAGACTCAATTTGAGCGTCGTTTGCGGCGCTCTTTTCGCGGTGGAGTTGAATGTCAATCAGTTCGCCGTTAATAGCATTGATCCCGTCCAAACGTGCCCTGGTTTCGTCAAGGAGCAGTTGGACGTCGAGACCAACATATGTGATCCGGTCGGTTAATTGTTCATCATTTTCCCTTTCGAGCAGATCAGCGGGCGCACCGTTCGATTCGTTCGTGCCAGCGGCTTTCTGATCCGCATGCCTCGCGTCCGACGTCGATTGGTGTTGGTTTGGTCCAGCCTGTCGCGCCCAGACTCCAGCGCCGGTCACAGTGGCGAGCCCAATCACGATCGCGATCGCAACCATCGACAACTTTTTGAGAAACATGGCTCGTAGCACTCCTTGAAGAAGTAGGGTGACTGAAGGCGATATGATCCCCTTTGTAGTGACGAACGCGGCCTTAACTGCCGAATCAATCAGTTCTGCCGGCACGACGAGCGAATCGGACTTCGTGCGAAGCGCACAGGCCGATGGCGCGATGCCTCGGCGCATAAGACGCGAACGCAGCTTCTCACGGGCACGACTGAGCCGGCTCTTTATCGTTCCCACGGCACAACCCAACTGCCGTGCCGCTTCGTCCTGCCCGAGGCCATCGAGATCACAGAGCACCACCGCCGAGCGGTACTTGGCAGGTAGTCGGTCGATCTCGTCGTCCAAGACGACGCGAAGTTCGTTCAGGTCTAGGTCGGCGGCCGGATTCACCGCGAGCTCGACTTTAGGAATTTCCGGTGTCGAGCGTCGCGCCGCCGTGCGTTTCGCTCGGACTGAGACTCGGCGACTCACGCCATAGAGCCATCGTCCCAGCGAGTCGTCGACGCGCACCGAATTGGCTTTACGCACAAGGATGAGAAATGTCGCTTGAAACGCATCGGCAACGTCCTCTGGGTTGCTGAGGGCCCGTCGGCACACTCCCAGTACCATTGGGCCATGCCGGGCCATCAGTCCGGCGAACGCGGCCTCAGACGAACTCTGATCGGACCGGGCCCGGAAACGATCCAGCAATTGCGCATCGGTCATACCGTTGCTCGTCCCGGCCCGGAAGAGCGTGTCGATGTCGCGGAAGACCGGACGTGGCGTCCCATTGGCCATGATCGAATTCCTCAGTATTGCTGTCTCACACTTACCATGCAGTCAATGCCCGAACGGTTCCATCTTTTTCATTTCGCGGGAGAGGAAATCGGAATTCAACTTATTGTAAGGCGAGATAAGCTAGGAAGACGCGCGATGGTCTAGAGTGACGACTCGATCCATGGAGTCATGATTGAGTTACAGGCCAAGTTGCTTGCGCTTGCGATAAAGCGTGCTGGGGTCGATGCCCAGAATGCGTGCGGCGTCTTCGCGACTGGGGCAGCGCTCGAGCAACAGCCGGATGTGCTCGGCTTCGAGCTGTTCGAGGCTCACAGGTAGCCCAACTTCGATCGACGCGGCGGGTCCGCCACCTGCTTGGGCCCCAATGGCGACGCGGCCCGGTAGGTCGCTCAGCGCAACCTGATGCCCGAAGGCAAAGATGACAGCGCGTTCGATCGCATTACGCAGCTCGCGCAGATTTCCCGGCCAACTATGCGAGAGCAATGCTTGATGGGCCTCTGGCGTGAAACCCTCGATGCGCTTGCCGATCTGCCGGGCAAAGAAGGCCAAGAGATGATTGGCCAGATCGATGCGGTCGGAACGTTGGCGCAGGGGTGGAAGAGTGAATTCGACGACGTTCAACCGGAATAGCAAATCTTCGCGGAACTGGCCGCTCGCCACGGCAGCGTCGAGGTCACGGTTGGACGCGGCGATCAGCCGAACGTCGGCACTGCGCGTGCGTGTTTCGCCGACACGCTCGTAGCGCCGTTCCTGAAGGAACCTCAGCAACTTCGGTTGAAGAAGCAGAGGCAAATCGCCGATCTCGTCCAGAAACAGAGTGCCTCCCTCCGCCGCGGCGGCTTTACCCTCGGTATTGGCGACGGCACCTGTGAATGACCCGCGGACGTGGCCAAAAAGTGCGCTTTCCAGCAGGTCGGCGTTCAGACTGGGACAACTTACGGTCACAAATGCGCCCTGTGCTCGACGGCTGGCGGCATGAATAGCGCGGGCAAATACGCCCTTCCCCGTGCCGCTCTCGCCTCGGATTAACACCACGGCGTCGGTAGCAGCGACCTGGCGCCCTTGCTCCAACACAAGGCGAACTTGCGAATCGCTGGTTCCGAGCGATACCTCCGGCACTTCGACGCCGATTTGCTCTTGCAAGTCGGCGATTTGACTTCGCAAGCCGCGCACTCGCTCGAAGCGCTCCAGCACCGCGCGAATTTGCGCGGGGGTGAATGGCTTGGGCAAGTAATCGAAGGCGCCGCGACGCATCGCGTCGACGGCGCTATCGATGCTGGCGAAGGCCGTGATAATTACAACGGCCAATCGGGGAGACAGCCGAGCCAAGCTTGCAAGTAGGTCGAGCCCCGATTCGTCCCGGAGACGCAAGTCGATAAATGCCAAGTCAAAAGGGGAACGCTCGATCTGTTTGGCAGCGTCCGCGAGACTGACCGCTTCCTCGACCGTGCTCTTCATCGATTCGAGGGCGATTCGCAGGCTTTTTCGGATATTGATTTCGTCGTCGACGATCAGAATGTGCATGAGTGAACCGGTAAGAGGAGCGACCCAACTCGCCTCATATTGTTGCCGATTGCGCTTGCCGATCAAAGACCTGATCGGTTCGAGTTCGAGTGGCGTCGTGCGATTACTTTCGAGGAAACGTCGTGATAGAATTCCAACCTCCGTTATCCGCGCCCGCCAGGCTCTCCGGAATGAACCGTGATGCAAACGACCGGGCTGGACACGCACCAAAAGGCCGTCCAGATCAATTTGGACAATTCGAAGTATGGCACTTTTGCCGAAATCGGGGCGGGGCAAGAAGTCGCACGCTGGTTTTTTCGGGTTGGCGGCGCGGCGGGCACGATCGCCAAGAGCATCTCCGCCTACGACATGACCGTCTCCGACGCAATTTACGGATCTTCCGGCCGCTACGTCAGCCGCCAGCGCGTCGAGACCATGCTCGGCTACGAATTTCGTTTAATGAACGAACGGCTCGCGCCGGAGCGCGGCGAGACCACACGTTTTTTCGTATTCGCCGACACGGTGGCCACCAAGAGCTACACACGCAAGGAGAACTGGCATGGCTGGATGGGCATCCGGTTTCAAACGAACCCGGGTGGCGAACCTTCGCAAATTATCCTCCACGTGAGCCTGCTTGATCGCGAGACAATTCTGCAACAGGAAGCCATCGGCATCCTGGGCGTCAACCTGATTCATGCGGCTCTCTACGAAGCCGGTGCGCGAGGAGTGGTCAAGCAGCTCTTAGACGATCTCTCCAGCGAACGAATCGAAGTCGACTTGATCGAATTTTCCGGCCCCGCTTTCGCTCAGGTCGACAATCGCGTGATGATCCTGGAGCTGGTGCACAACGGTCTGTCCGATGCGGCCATGTTTGAAGCTGACGGCAAGGTCGTCCAGCCGGCAGAGGCATTCTACAAGCGGCCGGTGCTGATCCTGCGCGGCCGGTTTCGGCCCGTGACCAACGTCGTTGTCGATATGCTCCACTGTGCACTCGCTCAGTTTGCCAATGAGCGGGCGAACCACGGGGAGGAAGTCTTGGTCGTCACGGAGATGACCCTGCGCCACCTCCAGGAAGGGGACCAGGACAAAGTCGGCATCAACGATCAAGACTTTCTGGATCGCGTCGATCTGTTGCGCACTCTCGGCCGGCCAGTCTTGATTTCCAACTTCGGCGAGTATTATCGCCTCGCCAGCTACTTGCACCGCCATACGAGCAAATTGATCGGACTTGTGATGGGCGTTCCGACTTTGCGCGAGCTCTTCGAAGAGAAATATTATACGCACTTGGCCGGCGGAATTCTCGAATCGTTCGGCAGAATGTTCAAGAACGACTTGAAACTGTACGTCTATCCGCTCTTGGATTCCCAGACCAAGACGATTCTGACCGTCGACAACTTGCAAGTCGCACCTAAACTTCAGCATCTCTACAAATTTTTGCTCCAGACCCAGAACATTCAGCCGATCCGCGATTTCAAGCCGGAATGCCTTAGCATGCTCAATCTGTCGCGGGATGTCTTCCGCCGCCTTCAAGTAGGCGACCCGACCTGGATTGACGACGTTCCACCCAACGTCGCCCTCTTGATTTGCCAGCGCCATCTTCTCGGTTACGACCCGAGGAATTTCGAGTCGAATGCGGCGGTGGCTCCCTCGGGATAGACTATTTCGATTAGAAGCGCCGCCTGGTACGCGGACTTTTTCGGCGAACATTTCGAGAAAAATGCGAGTTCAAATTTCCGCATGATACGGCCGTTGGAGCGCGAACTGAAAAGACGACGCTGCGACAGACGTCGACCACGCGCGAGCAGTTCCAAGGCGCTGACTTTGCGGCGGAAGCAAATGCGAACCGACGACTTAAACCAAAACGTCCTTCACGACATCGCCGTCGACGTCGGTCAGGCGAAAATCTCGGCCTGCGTAGCGATAAACCAGGCGAGTGTGATCGATGCCCATCAAATGCAGAATCGTCGCATGGTAATCGTGGACGTGCACCGGATTCGACACGATGTTGATGCCGAACTCGTCGGTCTCGCCAAATGCAACACCCCCCTTCACACCGGCACCGGCCAGAAGCACTGAAAAAGCCTTGGCGTAATGGTTGCGGCCCTTGGTGTTGGGCCCGTCGGTCCAGGGCGTCCGGCCGAATTCCGTGCAGATGGCTACCAGGGTCTGGCTCAGTAGTCCGCGCTGTTTGAGGTCTGCAAGTAGGCCGGCGATCGCGCGGTCGACGCGCAGGGCCTTGGGCCGATGATCGCGCATGTCGCCATGCGCATCCCAGTTGTTGTTGGAGCCTGAGTCGATCAGCTCGATGACTCGCACTCCTCGTTCGATCAGCCGGCGGGCAATCAAGCATTGGTAGCCAAACGAGGTCTTGTCCCCTTCCTTGATACCGTACGAGCCGAGGGTCCCCTCGGTTTCGCGGCCGGTATCGAGTGCTTCGGGCGCCTCGTGCATCATTCCCCGTGCTACGTCGAACGAGGCGATCCGGGCGCGCAAGTCACGATCATCGGGCGCGCAACTCAGCATGGCGCTCGTTTAGCTCGTGCAGCATGATTTGTTCGAGCTGACGTATAGTCACGGGCCGCGCCGGCGGATGCAGATCGGGAATCGGCTCATGCCCCGGCACGATCCGTACACCTTGGTGGATCGGAGGCAAGAAGTTGCTGTCCCAGAGCTGGGTGCCCGCATAAGGCATATGTTCGCAAAGTACCATGTACGATGGCAGTGCCGCATTGAAGGTGCCCAGGCCGTAACTGATCCAGGCCCCTAGTCCAGGCATCGGCACGGTGGCCGAGCCTGTGTGCATGGCGAGAACCGCCTGGAAGTGCTCGACGATGTCGGTGTGCAGGGTGCGAATCACGCACAAATCGTCGGCAATCGCCCCCAAGTTCGGGAACAACTCGCTGATCATTAGGCCTGATTGGCCCCGCGGCTGGAACCGAAACGGAGAACCGAGTAGTGGCCGGTCGTGGGTTTCGTCGCTACGCAGGCCGAAGGTAGGGACGGCTTTGCCGTGATGCTTAGTTAGTAAAGGCTTGTAGTCGAACGTGTCGACATGCGAAAAGCCGCCGGTCAAGAAGATCATGATCAGGTTCTGAGCTTTTGCAGGATGATGCGACGGCCGCGGTGCCAAAAGTTCGCCGCCGTCGATCGCGGCCGCCCGGGCCAATTGACCGCATAACGACGCCCCGGCGCCAGCTTTCACCGCAGATTTTAAGAACGACCGGCGTCCCAACTTCATGGCGTCACGCCTCTTTTACAAAACGAACGGAATGGGGTCAATCGACATACAGGAACTCATTGGCCGTCAACATGACCTTGGCCAGGCTGGTCCAGGCTTCCGACTCGCGAGATTCGCCAGGTGCATGCGCCGAGTCGAGCGCCGCCCCGCATTTTTGCAGAAACCCGAGGCGCGATTCGTCTCGTGCGGGCTCGGCAGCCGCGACCATGCCAGTTGGTAAGCCAGCTCGATTCGCCTCACCGGGTCTGCCGAACTCGCAATCAAGCGGCGGGCGAAACCGGCGGACTGTTCATGGACGAATGGGCTATTCATCAGGAACAGGGCCTGGAGCGGGACTGTCGAACGCGGGCGTGCTTCGGTCGACACGTTGGTGTCGGGCCCGTCGAAGATAGCCAGGTATGGGTGCTTCAACAGGCGCTGGGTCATCAAATAGACAGCTGCGATGGTTGGACGGATAAACGGCCTTGAATGCGTCGTGCTGGGTCCAGTGCCAAGTTTCGATCGGCGGAAACGGGTGCGGGCCGGGCAAATTTTCATTCAGATTGCCGGCGACCGCCAGCATGGCGTCGCGGATCGATTCGGCGTCGAGCCGCTGCCCGGAGAGTACCGCCAGAGCCAGCGATTGTCGGGATCGATCGCAGCGTCGTGCGTGTCGGCATCGCTCGACAGCTGATAGGTTTGGGAAAGCATGATCTCGCGATGGATCGCCTTGATCGACCAGCCGGAGGCGACGAACCGCGCGGCGAGCCAGTCGAGCAGTTCGGGATGAGTCGGCGGTTCGCCGCGAATACCGAAGTTAGACGGCGTCGCGACGATTCCCCGGCCGAAGTGGTGCTGCCAGATCCGGTTGACCATGACGCGGGGCGTGAGGGGATTGTCGGCTCGCGTCAGCCATTGCGCCAGTTCGAGCCGTCCGCTCGACGTGCGACGTCAACCGCTGGCGGCGGCTTCGCCGTCCAGGAACGCGAACCGAGGAACTCCGCGCGGCACGACGTCGCCCGGGATTGTCGGGGTCACCCCGCCGCTGCAAAGCCACGTCGACCGGCTTTCCTTCGGTGACTGCATAGCTGCCCGGAAGATCCGGCGGCAGCGATGGCCGCTTGAGTCGCGTCAGCTCCTTGCCCAGCTCCGCCAGTCGGCGGCGCGATCGAGGGTCTTTCTTCGATTCGAGGGACTTGATCGATCCCTTCGAGCTTTTCTATCCGTTCGTGATACGCCTTCAACTTCGGCTCGGCGAACGCCGGCTCGACCAGTGGGACGAAATTCAGCCGTGGGAACGCTTTCGATTGTAACTCTTCGGAGCCGGCGTACGGGAATGTCGTGCTGGCGAATATGCCGTAAAGGGCGTAATAGTCGCGCTGGCTGACCGGGTCGAACTTGTGGTCGTGACAGCGGGCACAGCGGAGCGTGAGGCCCAGAAAGGCGCGGCCGGTGGTCTCGATCGTGTCTTCGAGAGTCAGGTGCCAGAGCTCGAACGGCGCCGTCGCATATCGGCGGGACAAGGGCCAGAAAGCCGGTGGCGACGACCGAATCGGCGTAGCTGGCGGTCTCTCCGCGGCGAGGCCAAGATGTCGCCGGCCAATTGCTCGCGGACAAACTGGTCGAACGGCTTGTCGCGATTGAACGAGTCGATGATGTAGTCGCGATAGCGGGCGGCTTCCGGAATCGGATAGTCGGCGTTGTCACCGGCGGTGTCGGCGTAGCGGACGACGTCCATCCAGTGCCGGCCCCATCGTTCGCCGTAATGCGGCGAGGCGAGCAGTCGGTCGACGACCCGGGAAAAGGCGTCGGGCGAGCGATCGTTCTCGAAGTCGGCGACTTCCTCGGGCGTCGGCGGCAAACCGATCAGGTCGAAGGTGGCGCGGCGGATCAGGGTTCGCCGGTCGGCCGGCCGGACGGGACGCAAGCCGGCCGACGTGCGCTTGGCCGCGATGAACCGATCGATCGGCCGGTTGGACTCGCCGGTCGGGTCGGGCGGAGGCGGACGGCCTTGATCTGCTGAAATGCCCAGTGGCGGTAGTTTCTGGGCCCCCTGCCCGTCCGGCTTCTGTCGCTTTCGGTTCCGGCCATACCGCCCCCTGGGCGACCCACTGGGCGAATGCCGTTGCCACCTCAGCCGGCAAGTGGCGCTTGGGAGGCATCTTCAATTCTTCGTCGGCGTAGCCGATCGCCCGGACGAGCAGGCTTTGTCGGGTTTGCCGGCCACGATCGCCGGGCCGCGGTCGCCCCCTTGCAAGAGCGACTCGCGCGAGTCGACCTTCAGGCCGCTCTCGGTCTTCTTGCCGCCGTGGCACGGCAAGCAGTCGGTGGCCAGGACCGGGCGGATCTTGCGTTTCGAAAAACGTTTCCGAAGACTCGTCGGCATGCGCGGAGGCCGCAAGAGCAGAATGGCCAGGAGGAAGGATGCCGATAGTCGATCCATCGCATCGACTCCGGGTGGCGGGATCGGAACAGATCCAGTGATAGCGAGCAATACCCATGGGGCGACAACGCGCCATGTTGAACAGAATTTACACAAAAATTGATCAAATCGCAATCGCCTCACATCGCTCAGCTTGTTTAGTCGGTTTGTCGCAGGCTGGCCACG
Organism: uncultured Isosphaeraceae bacterium; assembly: GCA_963850935.1. Classification (GTDB taxonomy): domain Bacteria; phylum Planctomycetota; class Planctomycetia; order Isosphaerales; family Isosphaeraceae; genus CAWFRS01. The sequence continues at coordinate 153,602 of CAWKNT010000002.1, read as the reverse complement.
AATTCGGCGTGTTCGGGGGAGTCGAGACCGCTCTGGAGCACGTCGAGCAACCTGTCGAAATCCTCACCGAAGAGCGCGGCGGGATCGAGCCACAGCCCGGGAAAGATCGTGCTGCGGAGGGTGCCGTCATCCTCGGAGCGAGTTTCTCGAAACTCTCATTCCGCAGAACGAACCAATCGACCTCGCGCGTCGAGGACACGCCAGACGATGTATTCGCGGACACCATTACGCTCGATAGGCCTGGAGCTTGTCGTGGAGGTCGTAGCTGACAGTGCTGGCGGCGACTTCGGCGACCAGGTCGGGAGCACCGTCGATGTAGCCTTCCTCGTCGATCTTGACTTGGCCGCCGTACTCGGGCTGGATGAACAGCACGCCGTCGGGCTGAGGCGTATTGCTGGAGATCGAGAAGCACGGTGCTGATTGTCGCCGAGCTCGAGTCCGGGCGTCCTGCGCCCGGTACAGAAACAGCCAACCGACGAGAGTCGAATGCGGATCTCCGTGGTGTCGCTGTCTGACCGGTGAAGGCACGTGAACCACTCCTTCGATGAGCTCGGCTTTCTTGAGGTCCGGCATCGCCTCGTAGCGCCGCATGAACTCGTCGCGCGTCAGGCGATCACCGTTCTTTAGCGCGGGTGTAGCGCTGTCGCGATCAGTCGGACCGGCAGGCGGAATGGGCCTGAATTGTGGAGGGGACAGAGACATTGAATCCGGCCTCCTGACCGCCGAAGTGCCGATATAACACCGACTTCTCATTCTAAATGATTCGACCGGTTACGACCACCTCGCTAGTATTGTCGGCCGGCCCGGAGGGATCTCGAGAGCAGCCACGGCCCATCGCGTCGCGAGTCGAACAATGAGCCCGCAATGCGCATCAGGGCAATCGTGCGAATCGCGTGCAGTGCAAGACTGACGACGTAGGTACGAACCGGGCCAGAATTGAGCACGATGTGGGTGCGCCAAATGCCCCACGGCGGTCGGATCCCCTCTCCCAGGTTTCGCCATCCCACCACGATCGGATCTCCATCACAGATGCCAGCGAGACCCACTCGACCAACGGAGTCAGGCGGTCCGCCGACGGCGAGGTGGATGCCGTCGTTCTAAAGCGACAGCTTGACGTCCGTCTTGACCGGTTTATTTGACATGTAAAAACGGTGACCTAGGCTACGTTGCAGACGGCTTTGACCGGGATATGGGTCGTCAGAGTCTGGTGCATCGAATCCAGTGTGTGACCCCATTCTCGCGGTGGAAAGCTGGGGCGACTGCAATCGACGACGCACGTACGAGAGGACTGTCGAGCCGAATAACCGTCTCAGCTCATCGAGGTCGATCATGGATGCAAAAGCCAATACTCTTATATGCGCTTCACCCGTTTCGCAAGACGATTCAGATACGGTGATTGCGCAGCCGAATTCGGCCTACATGATCGTCGTCGCGGGCGGAATACCTGGCACGATGGTGCGTGTGAGCGAGCAAGGCACGACCCTGGGCCGGTCGGCCGATAGTTCATTTCAGATCAGCGACATCACGGTATCGCGGGAACATGCGTTCGTCTCGGTCGACGATGCCGGCACGGTTCATCTCCGCGACGAGGGGAGCACCAACGGCACGTTTGTCAACGGCAAGCGATGACAGCGTTCCGGCCGATCATCGTCGACGACGGCGATCGCATTCAAGTTGGGACCAGCGTCGTTCTCAAGCTGGTTCGGCTCGACCCGACCGACGAGCAATTCCAGCGCGAAATGTTCGAGCGAACCGTTCGCGATACGTTGACCGGCCTGTACAACCGGGCCTACCTGCTCAATCAGATCGGCGTGCTGGCCGAGCGAAGCGCGGCCCAGGGAATCGGGCTGGCGGTGTTGATGCTGGACATTGACCACTTCAAAGCGATCAACGACCGTTATGGCCATCTGGCCGGGGACGGGGTCTTGCGGGAAGTGGCCGCGGTCATTCGCGAATCGACCAGGGCCGAAGATCTGGTTGCGCGTTTCGGAGGCGAGGAATTTGTCGTGGCTTTGCCGATCTCGGTCCCTCGACCTGGCGACCGAATCGCGCCGAGCGGATTCGCTCGAACCTTGCCGAGCGCAGAATCAGTGACCGAGGGCATAGAGATCCAGGTGACCGCCAGCATCGGCCTGGCATTTGCACCGCCGGCCGGATCGCGCAATGAGATGGCGCTGATCATGACCGCCGATGAGGCCCTTTATCAGGCCAAGGCCGAAGGCCGCAACCGCGTCGTCTTCGGTCATCACGCCATGCAAATCTCACCCAGGCAGACCGAGTCGGCCGAATTTGCGTCACTTGTGTAAAAAAATGCGGTCGCATGCCGCGCTAAATGCCGTCGCAACGTCCCGAGCAGGCGAGCCACGGCGAATCTGGCTCGGACGGAGCCGTGCCCTCCCGGAAGAACGCAGGCCGTTTATAGTCCTGTCGATCGGCGGGATTTGGGCCCGTCCTCGAAAAGACGATTCGCTCCGGATATGATCGAATGGCGCTTGTCGCGCAAGCGCAGACAAACCGCGATCGATCCATTGAGCGAGGGGACGACCGTGTCGCAATCTTTTCCGGAAGCGTCTCATCAAGTGCTGCCACCACTCTCGTTGGGCGTGTGTAGCTGGAGCCTTCAGGTCAAGAGTATCGCCGAGCTAAAGGGCTTCCTGCAGCAGTTGGGAACGAACATCGTTCAGATCGCCTGCGGCGACCCGCACCACGCCAGTTGGGACGAAGGGCGATCGCATGCCGGCTGCGGCGCTCGAGTCGGGGATCGTGATGACCGGTGCCATGCTGGGCTTTCCCGGCGAAGATTACACGATCGCCGCAGACGATCAAGGAGACCGGCGGGTTTCGGCAACCCCGCGCTCTGCGCCGAGCGAATCGAACGGCTCAAATGGGGCATTCATCGCACGATGGCGCTTGGGTCTCTCCGATCTGTCGCTCCACGCCGGGTTTCTTGCCGGCCCCGGGCGAGCCGCGGCCGGACCGCGGTCCTCGAGCCTTGACCGAAGCAGGTCAACTGGCCGCGGCCAGGGGGATCACGCTGGCTTTCGAGACCGGCCAGGAGACCGCCGACTTGCTCCGTCTGACGCTCGACGAGCTGCGCTTGCCTAACCTCAAAGTCAACTTTGATCCCGCCAACATGCTGCTGTACGACATGGGCGACCCGATTCGCGCCGTCGAGATTCTCGGCCCCGATATTCGATCAGTCCACGTCAAGGACGCCGTGGCGTCCCGACGGTTGCCGGCCAGTGGGGAGCAGGAAGTTCCACTGGGGGAGGGAGAGGTCAATATCCGCGAATTTGTGAATGCGCTCAAGAGAAACGGATACCAGGGCCCGCTCATCATCGAGCGCGAAGTCGGCGACCAGGCCGGCCGGCTGCGGGACGTTGCGCATGGCCTGGCTTATCTCCGCGATTGCTTGAAGAATTGAAAACAAAAGCGGGCTGATCACTGTGTGGTTTTGTACATACCCCACAGCTCAACCCGCTCTGATCGATCCGGAGTTGGCGATTCACCCGCCGCGAAATTCACGCGGTGCCGCTGGGAGCAGGCGCCGCCTCAACTTACGACCGAATTGACGACGTGGGCCAAGCTGACGTCCCGCGTCGGTCAGGGCGTAGAAATTGTGCTTGCCGGAGCGGCGCGGCTCGATCAAGCGGCCGTGACGCAAGAGTGCGAGATGGTGGCTGACCGCGGGCTGGCTCTGCGTTCCCAGATCAGAGCAGAGCTCGGTGACATTGCGCTCTTTCTCGCTCAAAAGTATCAGCACTTGCAAGCGGGTCGGATCGGAGACCTGCTTGAGCAACTCAGCGACGCGACGGATCTCGGCCGTCGGTCGGGCAGGCGCCGCGCTTGCGGACTTTGCGAGCGAGAACTACCGAAAGCGATTTCGGTGGTGGGAGGCATCTTGTTCCTCAAACGTAAATCCTGTTTGTGTTTCTGTCAAGCTGACGCCCGCTGTGAAGCCTCGTCTAGGTAGTTAAGGATCGCTACAGCTCATGATAGATTCATCCCTAGATCCCGTCAAGCCCGCTTATGACGTTCATTCAATTGTATTCTGAGGTCAGTGGACATTCGTTATGTCACATCACTTTCTGCGTCGACACGATAAGGCTCGCGCGTACCCTACGGTGAGCGCTGACAGTCGCGGGCCGGCACGACTAACGAGTTACTCATCGAAATTGTCGCTTGTCGGTTGCGGGAATTGGCCGGTACAGTGAGGAACGAGCGGTCCGGTCCGCCGAATTCGCGGCTCAAATCCGCCGCGCGGCCAGGCCGATGAATTCTTGACTGAGACGTTTCGCCTTTTTCATGTGCATGGTGAGCGGAAGGGAACACCCCGACAGATGCCGCAGCATCCGAATTTGCTGACCAAAAGAACAGATTCGACGGCCGCGGCATTTCAGCAGTGCTTGAACCCGGCCTGCGCGGCGACTTTCGCGCTCGACGAAACCCATTTTTCCTGTCCGTGTTGCGGCGATCTGGTCGACGTCGTCTACGAGTGGGACCGGCTGACGGTTCCCAGAAGCCTGGCCGAATTTCGAGGCGAAATGGGCCGACTCGGCACAGATCCGCTCAGCTTCTCGGGAGTTTGGCGGTTCCGGGAACTGCTCCCGTTTGCGCCGCCCGATCAGGTCGTCACGATCGGCGAAGGCCAGACCCTCCTGCAACGTGCCGACAAGGTCGGCAAGTACGTCGGCCTCGATCCCGGTTCGCTTGTGGCTGCAATATGAAGGCATGAATCCCTCGGGCAGCTTCAAAGACAACGGCATGACGGCGGCATTCACACATGCTCGCATGGTTTCAGCGCGACGCGTCGCCTGTGCCAGCACCGGCAACACTTCCGCCGCCCTGGCGGTCTACTGCTCGGCGACCGACCTCGGTTTCCGGGCAATCATCTTCATCGGTTCGGGAAAGATCGCTTATGGCAAGCTCGCTCAGGCACTCGACCATGGTGCGCTGACGATCCAGATCGTCGGCGACTTTGACGATGCCATGCAGCGCGTTCGGCAAGTCGCCGATCGCCTGGGCATCTATCTGATGAACTCGGTCAATCCCTTTCGCCTCGAAGGGCAAAAGGCGATCATCTATCGAATTCTCGAAGGTCTGCGCTGGGAGAGTGCCCGACTGGATCGTCGTGCCGGGTGGAAATCTGGGTAATTCGAGTGCTTTTGGCAAGGCGCTGATCGAGTTGCAATATCTGGGGTTGATTTCGCGTGTGCCTCGTCTGGCGGTGATCAATGCGGCGGGCGCGCGGACGCTTGAAGAGCTTGTCGGCCATCGGGAATTGCGATGGCGCAACGGTCTTCCCGAGATGGAGAAGGTCGATGGAGTATTACGGCCAGCTCGACCACGAGAACATCAAAGGCCTCGACGATTGCGTCGGCGATCGAGATCAACCGGCCGGTCAATCTGAAGAAATGTCTGCGGGCGCTGGAATTCTGCCAGGGGGTGGTCACGATGGTCAACGACCAGGAGATCATGGATGCCAAGGCTCGGGTGGGAGCCGGGGGGCTGGGATGCGAGCCGGCCAGCGCGGCCAGCGTTGCCGGGGCCAAGCGGCTGCGCGAGGAGGGGGTGATCGCTCCGTCGGATCGCGTCGTCTGCATCTTGACGGGCCACCAGCTCAAAGATCCAACGGCCACGGTCGCCTACCACAGTGCGGACCAAGCTCAATTCGACCAGGTTCTGGGTAGCCGCGGCGTACGCCGAGCGGGCTTTGCCAATCGGCCCGTCGTGGTGGCCAACGACCTTGACGACATCATCCGAACGATCGCCCTCTATTCGGAAACCGAGGCTTCCGCCGGCACCTCCTCTTAGAACAGGAAAAAGCGAACGTGTCGTCATCACCGAAATTGTCCGTCGGCATTCATGGTGCGTCGGGTCGCATGGGCAGGCGTTTGATCCAGCTCATTGCCGAGGACCCGGACTTGAAGCTCGGGGCGGCGCTGGAAGCGAAGGCAATCCGCATCTCGGCCAAGATGCCGAACGGGATGGTGGGTTTGGCTCCCGCGGGAGTCTTGGTCTCGCCATCGCCTCCCGGCCACGGCGGCAGTTGACGTGATGATCGATTTCTCGCTCCCGGCGGCGGCGGTCAGCGTGGCCGAGTGCTGTCGAACAGCGCAAGATCCCCCTGGTCGTCGGCACGACCGGCCTCAGCCCAGACCAGCGACGCGAGCTGGAATGGCCGCGATCGAATAGTGTCCCTCTCTTGATCGCCCCCAATATGAGCCGGGCCGTCAATCTGCTGATGAAGCTAGTCGACGCAGCTCGCGGGCTCGTTGGGTCGTCGGCCGATATCGCGATCGTCGAACGCCATCATCAACACCAAGAAAGATGCACCCAGCGGGACGGCCCTTCGTCTGGCCGAGATGGCTGGCCGCGGGCAACTGGCCGCTCGCCTTATTTCTGCAGGGAGGAACCGGCCGGCGACACAGTCGTCGCGTGAAATCAGCATCCACGCCCTTCGGATCGCAGATTGTCCCGGCGAGCACGTCGTGGTCTTCGGCTTCCTGGGTGAAACCCTGGAATTGAGTCACCGTGCACTCAATCGCGACGGCTTCGTTCGCGGAGCTTTGGATGCCGCCAAGTTTCTGGCAAATAAGCCTGCCGGCTTGTACACTATGGAAGATGTCCTGGGGTGCTAAATCTTCGCGCCAGAGCGTAGACTTAAGAGGATAAAACATGGCCGGATGCGAGCGAGGATATCTGTGTACGGTCTGCGGCGAGGAAGTCGAGGAGATCACCGATTCGGTACTTGTACCTTCGCTATGTGTTGGGTGAGGTCAGATTGGGATGAATTGAACCGGGCACCGGAACGGCACATTCGCTGCGATCCCGTCCTGGCTCAATTCATTGTGGACTCATCGTTTGAGCCAGTGAGTTGTGACGGTGCGTTTTCGAAAGATTCACCTGGATCCCGAGTTTGTCAGGAACGAAGAAAAGCGCGTGACAATGGCGTTTCTGAGATTGCGAGAGCTTGCGGCGGCGAATGTGCCGATCGCCGAGTATCCCTTGCCCGATGTGATCGCGCGACGGCAATCATGTTCTGTCAGGAACGAAGCCTGAGAGTTCAACGCGCACAGTGTCCCAGCCTCGATACTGACCGGATCCTCGATCGAAACTTCTCATGAATTCCTCGATGACGAGTCAGACCGGCGAGCAACACGAGCCAAGACGACAATCCCTAGGCGCAGGGCCGTCCCGGCGTGGGACGGGTGGGGCGGCCGCTGGCCGGGCAACTGATGCGAGCAGGGTTTTGTTTCTGGATGATGACCCGGCACGAGCCGAGGCTTTCTTGAGCGAAAACCCGCAGGCCGTCTGGGTTCAAACAGTGGAGGAATGTTTGGCCCGGCTCGTCGAAACCTGGGACGAGGTTCATCTCGATCACGACCTGGGAGGCAGAGGTCTTCGTCGACATGAACGAGACCGATTGCGGCATGGAAGTCATCCGCTGGCTTTGCAGGGAGCGGCGCGATCATCTGACGTCGGCCCATTTCTTTGTTCACACGCACAATTCGCTCGCGGGATTGTTGATGGTGTTGCAGATGCAGGCAGCGGATACCGATCCGAGTTCCGCCCGTTCGGGATGGATCCCGCCTTGGCTCTTCCCGGGGCGAACGGCGGTCCACCAATTGATGGTTGTGACCGAGGCAACGAAGAGTTGGCCGCGCCCGAGGCATCGGGTTGGCGGCCGTGGCATGCGTTTCAAGTCTGGTGGGGTCGGCTAAAAGCCTATTGGCACGTTGCAAATGAAAGCCGTAAATCCTCAGCATGCCTTGACAATGGGCGAACGGATGCAGCCGAACCGAGAGATTTGCCGTAGCTGGCGACATGCGGCGTGTGGGCAAACGAGCCGGATTCAATTGTCAACGGGCGGGACGAGATCGTATGTTAGTTTCCGTCGGCGGGAATTGATTTCCGTTTCTAATGCACATGACACAAGGACTCGCCGTGAGAACAGTCATTACTGGGGGAGCGGGGTTCATCGGGTCGCACCTTTGCGAGCGATTCGTGGGTGATGGCGACGAAGTCATCTGCGTGGACAACCTTCTGACCGGCAGCCGGCGCAACATTGCACAGCTTGTTGATAACGCGTCGTTCCGATTCGTCGAACACAACATCTCCGAGCCGGTCGAGATCGACGGCCCGGTCGACAATGTGCTGCATTTTGCCAGTCCAGCCAGTCCGGTCGATTACCTGACCCACCCCATCCCGACCCTGAAGGTTGGCTCGCTCGGCACCCATAACGCGCTCGGGCTGGCCAAGGCCAAAGATGCGCGGTTTCTGCTTGGCAAGCACGTCCGAGGTCTACGGCGACCCCGAGGTCCACCCTCAGCGCGAAGATTACTGGGGCAACGTCAATCCGATTGGTCCGCGGGGCTGCTACGACGAGGCCAAGCGTTTCGCCGAGGCGATCACGATGGCGTATCACCGCTATCATGGGGTCAAAACTCGGATCGTTCGGATCTTTAACACCTACGGCCCGCGAATGCGGCTTAACGACGGCCGTGTTCTTCCCAATTTCATGAAACAAGCATTCAGCGGCGAACCCATCACGATCTACGGCCAAGGTGAACAGACTCGCAGCTTCTGCTACGTTTCGGATCTGGTCGAGGGGATTACTCGCCTGCTCAAGACCGATTTCTCCGAGCCGGTGAATCTGGGCAATCCCAACGAGATCACGGTGATGCAGCTCGCGGAGGAGATCATCGCCTTGATTGGTAACACGAAGAGTAAGATTTCTACGAAGGCCTGCCGGAAGATGATCCCAAGCGGCGCAAGCCTGATATTACGCGTGCGCAGAAGCTGCTGGGATGGCAGCCCGTGGTCGATCGTGCAGAAGGCCTGAAGCGGTCGCTCGATTATTTTCGCGGGGTTGTCTGAAGGCCAAAAGAACGATCATGGCCTTAAGCCGGCGTACCCTGTGCGCGGCGAGAATCTCCATTGCGGCGTTGCGGCCGTTGATCGCGATCACGCTCCCGCCGGGGTGCGTGCATGCGCCGCAGAGGAAAACTCCGGGCATAGGAGTGCGTGGCTCTAACCGATTGTCCCACATGTAAGCTGGCAAGCATTCACCCTGGAAGATGTGGCCGCCGGTCAAGCCGACCTCACGCTCGATGTCGGGGGGACCGAGGACCTGCACGTCGATGACGGCAGCGGGCATATTGTCGCAGTAACGGGCGATCGAACGAATCGCCAGTTCCTTGACCTCACCTCGGCGATTATCCCAGTCTCCTCGTGCAAACGTGTGGGGAACGTACTGGGCAAATACACTCATGGTGTGCACATCGGCGGGCACGACGCTACGATCGTGGGCGCTATGAAAATAGAGCTCGGTCCAGAGTCGTGCAGGCAGTTCGCCCGCACGAGCGGCTTGATAGTGCGTTTGCCACTCTTCTTTGGAAAGTGGCGTGTTGATCTGGCCCAAATGATGCGGCATGTTGGTTCCGGGTCGGGCCGTGAAGCTTGGCAGTTCTTTGAGAGCTAGATTGAGCTTGACCGTACAGCCAACCTGAGGGATGGCTTCGACACGTGCTTGCCAGATTGGGTCAGCGTCGGCGCCCAGCAGTCGCAAAGTTACTCGGGGGTCTGCGTTCGAGACGACGCAATGTGATTCGATCCGCTCCCCCCCTTCGAGCTCGACGCCCACACCCGGGATGATGCGCGCGACCGGCACGCCGGTGGCGACAACGGCGCCCAAGTCGCGGGCGATGTCGCAGAGAATGAATGACACCATGCCCATCCCACCAATGACATATCCCCACATACCGGGGGAACCTCCCAGCCGACCCGATTGATGATGGAAATGAATCGAAGCCGTGCCGGGGTCGTGTGGGCTGGCAAATGTGCCGATCACGCCCTGACCAAGATACGCCGATTGGAGGCGATCGTCATCGATGTAGTGTTCGAGGCATTCGACCATCGACCACTCGAACAGCATTTTGCGTGCCTCGTGGTCACCGGCGAGACGCCGCTCGAGCTCGTCGCGGGATGGAGCTTTGCCGATCCACAGATCGCCGTCGCCGGCTGGTCGCAGGGCGTTTCGCAAGCGGGCCTTCACGCTGCAGAACGCCTGCCAGCCTTTGCAATCCCCCGGAGCGAACTGGCGGATTTCGCTGCTCGCACAGGTCATCGTCTTCCCAGAGCTGGATGCTGCTGCCGTCGTCGAACGGGACGAACATGCCGGCGCGGGCGGGTAGCCACTGGAAGCCGTAGCTGGCCATCTCGAGCTCATCGATAACCAGCGGGTGGAGCAACCCTACCAGATAGGCGCAGGGAGAGATTCGGTAGCCCGGCCAGACTTGATCGAGCGTGCACGCGCCTCCGACGCGGTGACGAGCTTCCAACACTAGAACTCGTTTTCCCGACTTCGCCAGGTAGGCCGCGCAGGTCAGGCCGTTGTGGCCGGCGCCGACGACGATCGCGTCCCATTTCTCCGACACCAGATCTCGAACCGGGGACGGTGGCGGCAGTATTCCCAGACTTAAGGCAGCGGGTACCAGGCCCGTTCTTGTCCTCGTCATCTGTGCCCCCGAGATCGCGGTGTGTTGTATGAACCGGCTTTGGATGTTGTAAACTGAGGTCGGTGAAACATGCAACGGCTTCTGCCAGCAAGACCGGGCTTGGGAAAGGGTGGTACGACATGGCGGCAGATCGTGCGGTGGTGATCAGGCTATCTGACTTGGTCGACGGTCAGGAAGCGGTCTGCTTCGCGGCTCTTGTCAAGAAAACCCGAGGGACGACTAAGGCAAATCAGCCCTTTATCAAGTGCCTCTTTCGAGACAAGCGCATCACAGTCGAAGCGCCGCTTTGGCAAGACCATCGCTTTTTTCAGGATGCCGAATCGTGGAATGAGGGAGAGGCTTACCGGTTGCAAGTTCGCGGCCAGTTTCACGTGCGCTACGGCATGCAGGTCGAAATCCTCGGCACTCGCCGCGCCACCGATCAAGACGCCGGCGATGGTTTCGACTTTTTCGACCTGGTGCCCAACAGCGTCTTTCCAGCCGACGAGCTCAAGAAAAAGCTGCATGCCCTGATCGAGCGTTACATCGAGGATCCGCGGCTCAAGTTGTTGGTCGAAACGATCCTAAAAGAGCACGACGCCCTTTTCTCGCGGATGCCTGCGGCTCAGAATTTCCACCATTCGTACACGTCCGGGCTTCTTGAGCACGTCTGGAGCATGACCCGGATCGCCGGTTTCTTGGCCGACCACTATGCCAAGTATTACGACCAACTCGATCCACCGCTCGACCGGGGGCTGATCGTCGCTGCGAGCATCTTGCACGACATCGGCAAATTGCGCGAGCTCGAGTACCATCCCGTCGAGGCCAAATACACGATCGAAGGCTGCTTGATCGGGCATGTTTTAATGGGTAGGGACATGGTCCGCGAGGCCGCGCACGGTATCGAGGGGTTTTCCGAAGAGCTGCTCTTGAACCTCGAACATGCGATCTTGGCGCATCACGGCAAACGTGAATTTGGCTCACCAGTGGTTCCCCAGACGGTCGAGGCTCTCCTCGTTTCCTATATTGACGACCTGGATGCCAAGATGAATATCCTGGTCCGCGAACGGATGGGCTCGCGCACCGACGACTCGTTCACGGATCGCGTTTACGCGCTCGATAATCGGCGGATTTATAAGGGTGTACCGTCAGTGCGAGAATTTCATGCGCCAGATCCCGGGGCGGTCTGACGGATGTTTTGCTATCGTAGGCTGTTCGATCGTGTGCACCGCTGCCTTGGCGGCCCCGCCGGATGGCGGTTAGAATCTCGATTGAATCCTCGGCGTTAACGTGAGCGTCGCGGCGAGTCGGTTGCAACCGCACCAAAGACGAGAGATCTTTCCGATGAACTTGATCCGTAAATCGGCCTGGACCTTATTTTTTCTGGGCGGCTTGATCGGCTGCAGCGGTGAGGAAGAGGCCGTCGTCCCTCCTCCGGCTAACTCGAAGCCGAGCGATCCGCTCTCGGCCCATAAGACTGCTCCCCCAGTGAGTCCGCCAGCAACTGGAGAGTCGAAGAAAGCTGACGAGGCTCCGAAGATCGAAGGGCCGAAGGCTGAGAACACGACGTCGGATAGCGGAGCGATGGTACTCTCTGCCGCAGAGATTGCCGCCGTCAAAGAGCTGCCCGAAGCCGAACAAACGGTCGCGAGCCAGCAAGGTGTTTGCCCGGTGAGCACTGAACATCTCGGGTCCATGGGCAAACCTGTTAAGGTCACCGCGGAAGGCCGAACATTTTATCTTTGTTGCAAGGGCTGCGTAGATAAGGTCAAGAGCGATCCCAAGACTGTTATTGCCAATCTCGACAAGAAAAACGACGGAAAGTAGGTTGATTTTCTCTCGCTTTTTTCCCTCTCATGGTTGGCGGTATCGTCCTCAAGGTCCTCGCCGCGGCCGGCCATGTCTTCGTTTCGTGGCTGATGGCTCTTGATGGCCCGCTTTCCCGTGGCTCCTCACCGGGGTCATCAGTCGCTTCTTCGCCGCCGCGGTCGGATTGAAGGGAGTCATCTCCGACCAGTTCGGATCTGGTATCTAAGCATTGTGCTCGTTATAATCTTTAACCCAAGTAGGTCTTGAATCTCGCGATCCATCCAAACGGTGCGATTCACCGGCATACTCTCAATTGCCGACCATTCCACGCAAGGCGCATCGGCCGGGTCCGAATCACGCGACCGCTAATCTGACGCTCATCGAATTCGAAGTGTTTACCGGAGACCTGCCATGCAACCCTCACATGCTCGTGATTCGGCCATTCAAGCGATCACATCGTGGCCCACAAATGGTCGACGAGCCCCCCGGACCATCTCGCCCATTCGCGCCTGTTCGGGACGAATGTGTTTTCCGATGAAATTATGAAGGCGCGTCTGCCTGAAAACGTATACAAGGCGATCCGTAATACCCTCAAAAAAGGTGCGCCGCTCGACTCGACGATCGCGGACGTTGTCGCCGCCACGATGCGAGAGTGGGCGATGGAACACGGCGCGACGCATTACACGCACTGGTTTCAGCCGATGACCGGGCTGACTGCCGAAAAACACGATTCGTTTCTGGTTCCGACGGAGGGGGGCGGGGCGATTGCCGAGTTCAGCGGATCTGAGCTTGTTCGCGGCGAACCAGACGCTTCCAGTTTCCCGTCGGGCGGCATCCGCACCACCTTTGAGGCTCGCGGCTACACCGCGTGGGACCCGACAAGTCCCGCATTCATCCTCGATAATCCCAACGGCACCACACTATGCATCCCCACCGCCTTTTGCTCGTGGACCGGCGAGGCACTCGACAAGAAGACCCCCCTGCTCCGTTCGATGGAAGCACTCTCGAAGCAGGCGCTGCGTATATTGCGGCTTTTTGGATCGGAAGCGACTCGGGTGTACAGCACGGCCGGTCCCGAGCAGGAGTACTTCTTGATCGATAAGCACTTCTATTTCGCGCGGCCCGACCTGATTAACGCCGGCCGAACGCTCTTTGGCGCGAAGCCTCCCAAGGGCCAGGAAATGGAGGACCATTACTTCGGAGCCATTCCTGAGCGAGTGCTGGCCTGTATGCTCGAGACCGAAACCGAGCTGTACAAACTGGGTGTCCCGGTCAAAACGCGGCATAACGAGGTTTCGCCAGCTCAGTATGAATTGGCCGTTACCTTCGAGAGCGCCAACGTGGCGACCGATCACAACATGCTCGTTATGGAAACGATGAAGCGAGTGGCCGACCGCTATGGCCTTCAGCTCCTACTCCACGAGAAACCTTTCGCAGGCGTCAACGGTTCTGGCAAGCACCTGAACTGGTCGATGGCTGACGACACCGGGGCCAACCTGCTCAAACCCGGCGAAACCCCGCATGATAACGCCCAGTTCCTGCTGTTCTTGGTGGCGGTCATCCGCGCTGTCGCCCGACACGGTGACATCTTGCGCGTATCGGTGGCCAACGCTCATAACGACCACAGGCTGGGGGCCAATGAGGCACCGCCGGCCATCATTTCTGTGTTCTTGGGGGATATGCTCCAGGACATCATTGAACAGATCGAAAAAGGGGGTGCCCGGTCGGCGAAGACCGGTGGCGAGCTCAAGATCGGCGTTTCCGTGCTGCCGACCTTGCCCCGAGATCCTGGTGACCGCAACCGCACCAGCCCGTTTGCGTTCACCGGTAACAAATTTGAGTTCAGAGCGCTCGGATCGAGTCAGACGGTCGCCGGCTCGATCGTGGCCTTGAACACGATCGTCGCCGAGAGCCTTGACGACCTGGCCACTCACCTGGAACAGGCTGTGTCAGCCGGCAAGGACTTGAACTCGGAAATCCAGCTTCTGCTCCAAAATGCGGTCAAGGAAAGCAAGCACGTCATCTTCAACGGCGACAACTATAGCGAGGCATGGCATGCCGAGGCCGAGCGGCGCGGACTGCCCAACCGCCGCACCACGGTCGACAGTCTGCCCGACTTGATCTCGCCGAAGTCGATCAAGCTCTTCGGGAAGTATGGTGTCTTGAGCGAGCGAGAACTCCATTCGCGGTACGAGATCTTCGTCGAAGGCTATCGCAAGACGATCAACATCGAGTCACAGTTGACGATTCATATCGCCAAGCGCATGATTCTGCCGGCCGCCCTGCGGTACCAGGCAGAAGTTGCCCAGTCTCTCTCGAACTTGAAGGCATCTGGCGCAACAGTTCCCAAGATTCAGACGGCCCACTTGAGCGAGCTGGTTTCCCTGATCGATGAGCTTCAATCATCCACTGACCGGCTGGAAGCAGTACTCGACGAGCACCCTGATGGCGATTCGTTGGCCCACGCCAAGCACGCGCGCGACGTGATCATCCCCGCCATGAACAGCGTCCGTGTCGCAGGTGACAAACTCGAAGGTATTGTCGCGGACGACCTCTGGCCACTGCCGACGTATCAGGAAATGCTGTTCGTGAAATAGCATGAACCGCTTTCTCGATCTCTTGCAATCATCGCGGAATCACCCCGTTGTCGTGGCACATCGGGGTGATTCATTTCACGCCCCGGAAAACACGCTCGAAGCAGCCGATCTCGCCCACAAGGCGGGTGCAGATGCCTGGGAGCTCGACGTTCAGCTCACGCGCGACGGCGTGCCTGTCGTCCTCCATGACGCATCCTTACTTCGCACGACCGACGTGGCCGCCCGGTTCAAGAACGATCTGCGGAGTACATATGGGTTCCGCGTATCGGATTTCGACTGGAACGAAGTTCGGGCCCTGGACGCCGGCTCGTGGTTCGTCGACAAGGAGCGCCGACCACGATCCGCCTCGTCATTCGGCACGCTAGATCGCATCGAACAAGCGCGTGTCGACCATTTCCGATCGGGTCGCGTGGTGGTTCCGACACTCGCTGATGCACTTAATTTTACAAAAGAATGCGACTGGCTTGTAAATGTCGAAATCAAATCCTTTCCCGAATGTCAACCAGGCCTGCTTGATCGCGTGCTCGAGGTAGTCGCTCAATCAGATACGGGCTCGCAAGTGCTGATATCAAGCTTCGATCATGAGGATCTTGCCGCGTCCAACCGCTCGGGCCGCGATTATGCATTAGGCATCTTGACCTGGACGCCGCTCTACCGCATCCAAGAATATGCAAAGTCAATAGTCCGCGTCGATACTGTGCACCTCTCGGCGGCATCTCTCGGTTCCGAGTCCGTTCGCTATCGTCGAGAGCGTACGGCCAGAGCCCTTAAGGGTGAAGTGGTCGCCGGATTAAAGGCAGAGCGAATCCCGATCCTCGCTTACACTGTCAACGACCATGGCCCGGATAGCCTCGCGGAGCACCTGGCTCAACTTGGGACTGATGGCCTGTTCACGGATGATCCCACCGGTCTCGGCCGTTATTTTGCCGCGAAGTCTTCAGCCACTCACTCGCTTCCGCGGTAAATGCGCGAGGCCGGTTGCGCGGTCGGGCTTGAGACATTGGAGTTGTTCGCACTGACTGCAATTGACCGATCGATCAATCGGGGTAGCCCGATTTCATCGTTGATCGCGCTCAACCTATTCCGCATTCCCCGCCAGTTCCGAGTGAAGTCGGTCGGCAAACTGAGTTTAGTGATGCGCGCATCGGCACGAGCAAGATTTTGTTGAACCGGTCGGAACGCTGATCGAATCTGTTCGGTCGACGAAGCAGGCGCGACCGCACGGAGAAACTCTTGAGTCGAGCGGAATAGCTCGTCGAGATCTCGCGCCAGTGCGGCCGACGTCGCGTCTCTCTGTTTTAGGTTCTTAACCTTTGCGTCCAGTCCGACGACATCATTGGAGAATAATCGTGCTTGCTCACGAAGTCTCTCGACATTCGGTTTCCGCGTGGTCGCGAGTCGAACAGGCGCTCGAAGGTCTGCGTCGATCGCGCGCATTACCGAGTTCGTCGCTGCGGTCAGCCGACCAAAACCTTGCAGATGGGCCGACGCCCGATTTGAAATGCCAGGAAGCTCGCCTAGCGTCGAATTAAGCTGGAGATACGCGTTTTGAACGTCGACATACTTTTCCTCGACGCGCAAGAGTACCCGTGAGTCAAGCGGCGCGGTGCCGATGGTTTCCGACATGTCCTCGGTTGCATCCCAAAGCTGCCTGATCTGTCCCTCTAATCGGTTTCCCGTGATCGTGCCGGGCATGTCCGCGTGAATATCGGCGAGCATCGCCACCGATTGAAGCGTCATCAGTCTCGTCAGGTTCGAGAGATCATCGGGCTGCATTTGGCCGGTCACGGCAATGCGCTGTACCAGATCGGTCTGGAACGAAGGATAGTCATTCGACTGAAAGCTCGGCGGCCCGACTGCAATGATCGGGCTTTGGGCTCGTGCCGCTATCGTGCCCGTAGCTAGCGCGAGAGCGACGGCGATGCCACGAGCTAGCATTGACGCAAAATGACGACAATGTCGACGCATACCAGCCCCCTGCGTACTTCGCCTTGAAGCCTGTGCGGTTCGGCCGTGTGGCGGCGCAGTCGCCACTCGCGCAATCATAGCTCAGATTTGACTAAGAGAACGGCCGCGCGTTATTGCCATATTCCAGCGGCCTGGGTAAATCCGATGCACCCATCAAGAATTTATCGATGGCGTGTGCCGCGTGTCGCCCTTCGGCGATTGCCCAGACGATCAAACTCTGGCCACGGCTCATATCTCCCGCCGCGAAGACCTTGGGAACGCTCGTGCGTTTGTCGGCGTCGCATTTGACGTTTCCCATCGCGTCGAGCTCGACTCCAAGCTGGTCGAGCATCCCCTTTCGTTCTGGACCCACGAATCCCATTGCCAGCAGAACAAGATCGGCGTGGAACATGGCCTGCGAGCCTGGCTTTTCGACGAATTGAACTCGCCCGTTTTCCGTTTTCATCTCGACCTTGGCGGTCTCGAGCTCGGTGACCCTGCCGTTCTTCCCTTTAAATCGCTTGGTCATGATTGAGTAGGCACGCTTGCCGCCTTCTTCGTGTGCCGATGAGATGCGGAAAATGTTGGACCACTGCGGCCAGGGATTGGCCGGGGCACGGCTCTCGGGCGGTCTGGGCACTATCTCGAATTGATACACACTCTTGCATTTCTGACGATGAACAGTGCCCAGACAATCGGCTCCTGTGTCGCCTCCGCCGATGATGACCACATGTTTGTCACGGGCCGAGATGAATTCCTTGTCGTCGACCCTATCCCCCGCAACACGGCGGTTCTGACCGGTCAGGAAGTCCATTGCGAAATAAATACCCTCGAGGTCACGTCCTTCGATCGGCAGGTCTCGCGGCTGTGTCGCTCCACCACAGAGGCAGACCGCATCGAACCGCGAGATCAATTCAGATGCACTTACATCGACGCCGATATTGGTCGACGGCCGGAAGGCGACTCCTTCGCCCTTCATCTGCTCAATACGTCGGTCGAGTGGCCGCTTTTCCATCTTGAAATCGGGGATTCCGTAACGAAGCAAGCCGCCAATTCGATCTGCACGTTCAAATACCGTGACTGAGTGCCCAGCACGACCAAGCTGCTGGGCGGCGGCCAGGCCCGCGGGGCCAGAGCCGACGATGGCGACCGTCTTGCCTGTCTTTATTTCCGGCGGTTGCGGTACGACCCAGCCTTCGTTCCAGGCGCGGTCGATGATGCTGGCCTCGATCTGCTTGATGGCAACCGGGTCGCTGTTGATTCCCAAAACGCATGACGCTTCGCACGGCGCCGGGCACAGTTTGCCAGTGAACTCGGGGAAATTGTTGGTTGCGTGGAGACGCTCGATCGCCGAGCGCCATTGGTTGCGGTATACCAGGTCGTTCCAGTCGGGAATCAGATTGCCGAGCGGGCATCCCTGATGGCAGAACGGGATGCCGCAGTCCATGCACCGCGCCCCCTGGGCGCGAAGCTTCTCTTCTGGGAACGGGTTGTAGACCTCGAGAAAGTCATGCACACGTTCAGTGATCGGCCTGCGCGTGGGCAATTCGCGGGGAAATTCCAGGAATCCGGTCGGCTTACCCACGGCTCACCTCCATCGGCTGGAGCAGGTCGGAGGCCGAGTCGGCCAGTGCGGCCACTCGCTGCTCTTCGAGAACACGGCGATAATCGAGCGGCATGACCTTGACGAACAGCTCGACCGATCGGTCCCAATCCTTCAAGAGCCGGGCGGCGACGTCACTGCCGGTGTAGCCGGCATGCTGGATCAACAGGTCTCGTAACTGGTCGATATCATCGGCGCTAGCCAAGGGCTCGACATCCACCATGTCGAGGTTGCAGCGTCCACGGAAATCACCTGCGGCATCCAATACGTATGCGACGCCGCCGCTCATGCCGGCTGCGAAGTTGCGGCCAGTCGTGCCAATGATCACGGCGACCCCGCCGGTCATGTACTCGCAGCCATGGTCTCCTGTCCCTTCGACGACCGCGGAGGCGCCGCTGTTGCGAACGCAGAATCGCTCGCCGGCACGGCCACGGAAAAAGGCCCGGCCACTCGTCGCGCCGTAGAGCGCCACGTTGCCGATCAGGATATTTTCTTCGGCGACAAACTTCGCGGTTTTGGGCGGATAGACGATGATCTTCCCACCCGACAATCCTTTGCCCGTATAGTCGTTGGCGTCACCTTCCAGCGTCAGCGTGATTCCCCTGGGGATAAATGCACCCAAGCTCTGCCCGGCCGATCCGGTGAACTTCAGCTGGATCGTGTCGTCAGGCAGCCCGGCGCCACCGTGACGGCGTGTGAGCTCGCTGCCCAGGATTGTGCCGACCGTGCGGTTGATGTTGCGAATTGGCAAGTCGAGCGCCACGTGCTCGCCTCGTTCCAGTGCAGGCAGGCAAGACGGAATCAAGGTCGTGACGTCCAGCGATGACTCGATGCCGTGTTGCTGATCTTGAATCTTGCGGACGGGGACCCCCGGCCCAGGGTCGGGACGGTGGAAAATCTTGCTGAAGTCGAGGCCTCTGGCTTTGTAGTGAGTAATCGCCCGGTTCATATCGAGCAGCTCGCTGTGTCCGATCATGTCGTCGATCGTGTGAAAGCCAAGCCGCGCCATCAGCTCGCGTACTTCGTGGGCGATGAATTTGAAGAAGTTGATCACGTGATCAGCCTGTCCCTGAAACTTGGCACGCAACGCTGGGTTCTGAGTCGCAATGCCTACCGGGCAGGTATCGAGGTGGCAGACACGCATCATCACACAGCCCATCACCACGAGTGGGGCGGTCGCGAAGCCGTATTCCTCTGCACCCAAGAGCGCGGCAATCACGACATCGCGACCGGTCTTGAGCTGCCCATCGGTCTGGACGATGATCCGATCGCGTAGTTTGTTCATTACGAGCGTCTGCTGAGTCTCTGCCAGGCCTAGCTCCCAGGGGATGCCGGCGTGCTTGAGCGAGGTGAGCGGACTGGCGCCGGTGCCGCCATCGTGGCCGCTGATCAAGACCACGTCGCTGTGGGCTTTGGCCACTCCCGCTGCGACCGTGCCGACACCCATCTCGGCGACCAGCTTGACGCTGATTCGTGCCTTGGGGTTAGAGTTCTTGAGGTCGTAAATCAACTGGGCCAGGTCTTCGATCGAATAGATATCATGATGCGGCGGCGGGCTTATCAGCCCCACGCCAGGCGTCGAGTAACGGACCTTGGCGATCCAGGGCCAAACTTTGTGTCCGGGGAGTTGGCCCCCTTCACCCGGCTTGGCCCCCTGGGCCATTTTGATTTGCAGTTCCTGGGCGCTGACAAGATACTCGCTCGTGACGCCGAACCTTCCCGAGGCAACCTGCTTGATTGCGCTCTTTTTGCTGTCACCATTGGCGAGCGGCTTGAAGCGCTCGGGATCCTCGCCCCCCTCGCCAGTGTTGGACTTGCCGCCTATCCGGTTCATGGCGATCGCCAGCGTCTCGTGTGCCTCGGCCGAGATCGAGCCGTAGCTCATCGCACCAGTCGCAAACCTCCGGACGATTGACTCCACAGACTCGACCTGGTCGATCGGCACCGGTTTTGTCCGGTCAAACCGAAACTGAAAGAGACCGCGCAGCGTGCACAGGCGTTCGTTCTGGTCGTCGACCAAGCTCGTATACTTCTTGAAGATGTCGTATCGGCCCGCCTGCGTTGCATGCTGGAGTCGGAAGACCGTCTCTGGATTGAACAGGTGGTGCTCACCATCCCGGCGCCACTGGTACTGGCCCCCCTCGGAGAGCGAGCTCGTCCGCGCCTCTCTGCTGGCAAAGGCGCGATGATGGTGGTACAGCGTCTCCGCGGCAATCTCCGCCAAGCCCACGCCGCCAACGCGCGACGCTGTCTTGTCGAAGTATTTGCGCACGAATTCTTCGTGGAGGCCGATCGCCTCGAAGATCTGAGCTCCGCGATAGCTCTGGATGGTGCTGATGCCCATCTTGGACATCACCTTGACGACCCCCTTCTTGATTGCTTTGCCGTAGCGATAGACCGCTTCGTCGTGGTCGATGCCGGTAATCGTTCCCTGCCGGATCATGTCGTCCAGGGTCTCAAATGCCTGATACGGGTTGACGGTGCCGGCGCCGTATCCCAAGAGAAGGGCGAAGTGGTGCACTTCGCGAGCGTCGCCGCATTCGATGATCAGTCCGGCGCGAGCGCAGCCCTCTGCGGACCATCTCGTGGTGCAAGCCCGAGCACGCCAACAGCGAGGGAATTGCCGCCATCTCGGGCGTCACGCCGCGATCGGAGAGGACGATCAGGTTGGCCCCTTGCTCGATAGCAACGCAGGCCTTTTCAAAGAGCGAGTCTAGTGCCGTCTCAAGGCCGTTTGTACCGTCGGCCGCCCGGAACAGCATGGACAGCGTGAGCGTTTTGAAGCCACGCCAGCCGTTGAGCTGCTTGATCCGTGCCAGCTCGTCGTTATCAAGGATCGGCAAATCCAGCGCGATCTGCCGGCATGCCTCCGGCTTCGGCGCCAGCAGGTTTCCCTCCCCGCCGGCCCCCGTAAAGACGGACGTCACCAGTTCTTCGCGAATCGCGTCTAACGGGGGATTTGTGACCTGGGCGAAGAGCTGCTTAAAGTAATTAAAGAGTGGCTGCGCCCGGTCGGAAAGCACCGCCAGCGGCGTGTCGGTCCCCATGGACCCTATCGCCTCCTCGCCATTAGACCCCATCGGGCCCAAGATAAATTTCAAATCTTCGAGGCTGTAGCCAAACGCAATCTGACGCTGTTGCAATGTGTCGTGGTCCGGACCGGGCACCTCCGGCGCCGCCGGTAAATCGGCCAGGGGAACCATGAAGGCGTCCAGCCACTCTCCATATGGATGCGCCGTGGCGAGACTGTGCTTCAACTCCTCATCGTTGACGATCTGCCCCTTCTCCAAATCCACCAGGAACATCTTGCCCGGCTCCAATCGCCCCTTCCTGACGATCTTTTCCGGAGCGATCTCGAGGGCGCCGACCTCGGACGCCATGATCACGCGGCCGTCGTCGGTCTCGACGAAACGGCTGGGCCGCAGACCGTTGCGATCGAGGACAGCGCCGATCGTCTTGCCGTCGGTAAACGCGACTGACGCCGGGCCGTCCCAGGGTTCCATCAAACAACTATGATATCTGTAGAAGTCCTTTTTTGACTTGCGACATCGATTCGTGGTTTTCCCAGGCCTCGGGGATGAGCATCATCATCGCGTGCGGCAGGCTATACCCTGAACGCACCAAGAGCTCGACCGCGTTGTCGAGGCACGCAGTGTCGGAGAGTCCCTCACGGATGATCGGTCGGATCTTGGCGATGTCGCCCGGCTCGTAGAGATCCGATGCAAACAAGGCCTCACGCGCCCTCATCCAGTTGATATTCCCCCGCAACGTGTTGATCTCGCCATTGTGCGAGATCATGCGATACGGGTGGGCGAGCTCCCAGCTGGGAAAAGTGTTGGTACTGAACCGCGAATGAAACATGCAAAGCGCGCTTGTGCAGAGCGAGTTGTCGAGATCGTCGGCAAAATACTGGCCAAGCTGCTCGGTCGTGAGCATCCCCTTGTAAACCAGGGTCCGGCACGACAAGCTCGAAAAATAGAAGTACTTGCGATCGTCGAGCCCCGAGTCTTCGATCTCCTTTTCAAACCGCTTGCGGATGACATAGAGCTTGCGTTCGAACCGGTCGCGCTATCGAGCTCGATGCGCCTCGGCCGACGAAAGCATGGCACATACACCGGCTCGACCTGGCGTGCGCTCTCACCCAGCGAACTGGCGTCGGTCTTGACGCGTCGCCAGCCCAGAAATTCCTGCCCCTCTTCGCGCGACGAGCCGCTCGAATAGCGCCATGCCAAATTTCTGCTGCGATTCTTCCGGCGACGTGAAGAACGCGCCCACGCCGTACTGCTCGCGGTGCGGGGAGCGAGATCCCCAGCGAAAGGCACCGCGACACGAGAAACTCGTGAGGGATTTGAATCAAGATTCCCGCTCCATCGCCGGTGTTGTTTTCGCACCCGCAAGCACCGCGATGGTTGAGATTGTTAAGCGCAGTCAAGCCGTCACGGACAATCTGCGTGCGACTTTCCGGCCCTTCAAGTCGACGATGAAGCCCACGCCGCAGCTATCGTGTTCGTAGCGCGGGTCGTACAGCCCCTGTGCAGGCGGTAGGCCGATACTCATCTTTGGTTGTCCTTGGCTAACCTGGCCTGCACATAATGTGATTGCAAACTGCGACGGGGAAATGCCAGCGCATCGCGTGCCGGATCTGGGCCAAAAGGTCTGTCCATGGGGACGGTCGTTCTCGTTCTAGCGGTCAAGACGGCTTCGTGACGCGCAAACGCGCCAGCCGCCACTCGTCGGAAAGAATCTCAAGGCGCAGCACTGGCGGGAACGCGTTTCGATTCGACGGCGGCCCGGGCCGTTTTCGAGCACGTCTTCGCCGATCAGCAGTTCCAGAAACTTGGCCGCCGCAGGCTCGAGGATTGCCTGCCGGCGGTGAATGATCGCCAGTGGGCGAGTAATGCGGTCGCTTGGATCCGTCGCCTTCGATCGGGATCGCGGCCAGCGTACCCTGCCTTGACCTCCTGCGCCAGCGACGGCTCGGGGAGGATGGAAATACCCGAAGGGATCTCGACCGCGCGCTTGATGTTCTCGATGTTGTCGAACTCGAGCACGACGTCCACTTGAACGTCGTGACGACGCAGATAGCGGTCGATCGCCCGCCGAATCGACAGGTCCGGATCGAAGCGCGACAAACGGCTCGCCGTCGAGCTCGGCCACTGTGATGCTCGGACGGCCGGCGAACGGATGGGAGGGATGGACAGTCAGGACCATCGGCTCCTCGCGCCAGGTGATCACATTAAGGTCGGGCCACTTGCGCGGAAACGACAACAAGCCGAGCTCCGCCTCGCCGTTAGTCACCCGCTCGACGACGCGGCTGGGATGCAAGTACTCGAGCCGCACGTTGGCACCCGGATGACGCTCTTCGAACGATCTTGACGTACTGGCTCATGTGGTTGAGCCCGACGGAGTAAATCGCGGCGACGCCGACTGTGCCGACGACAGTGTCTTCGTCCTCTAGAGCCTTGACGCGGTTTTCGAGTTCGAGGTAGCGATCGACCAGGTCCTTGCAGCCCTCGTGATACACCTTGCCCTGCGGCGTGAGCACCAGCGGCCGTTTGGAACGGTCGATCAACTTCACCCCAAGCCGCACCTCGAGCTGGTGGACGGCCTGGCTCGCCGACGACTGCGAGATCCCGTTTTCCGCGGCCCCCCGCGAAAAACTCGCCCAGCGCACGACATCACAGAAAATCTTCAACGACTCGAGCTGCATACGTTACTTGCCTATCGGCATTTCCTCGATAATGCGCTGAGAACCTTATTGGAATCTGTAATAGTAGAGAAGGTTGATCCCGGGAGTCAAGAGGAATGCACCTAAAAAGCGGCGTGATGTTTTTTTTGCGATCAGACAATTTCTGGCTGGTGGCGGATTCTCGGGTGATGGGAAAACGGCACTTCGATGACAGCTTTTTTTGACCGAAGCTCCTCTCGGCCCCGCTCGCGGTACTCGGGCCGGGGCCCCGGCTGGCCGGCATGCCCCTGATGGGAAACGAATAAAACAGTTAAAGCGGCGATAACGGTTTCGCGGCGCCTAAATGGCAGTAGATGGCAGTAGATGGCAGTTTTTGGGGAGGGCTCCCATCCGTCCCGGCCCGCGCGCCGCGATTGAAAACGAATTCTTTAAATCGCTCATGGAGCCAAGTTCGCTCTCAAAAGCGCCGTGGTAGACGAGGGTGTTGTGTCACACGAAATGACGCCTCGGCGTTAGCGCCGCGGGCTCGCTTGCGTTAAGCGCAATTGCGAACGAATTGGCGGAACTTCCCGCGATTTCTGGTAAGGTCGCGGTTCGTTCGCGTTTTCGAGATGGCCGCGGCGACATGACGATCATTCAACGACGGTTTGGCGCGCACTTTCCCTATGGCGCCTATATACAATATACCGGCTTTTGCGAATTTCATTAATGCACCTAGCCCGGTCCCGCAAGCAATGCCGATCCAAAAATTATGCCAAGAATGGACTTACGGTTTTTTTCAAAATTTTATTTTGTTGATATTAGCGAGCGCGGTTCGATGAAGTCGGTGTAGGTTTGATCGTATTTCGCCTGGCGTCAGTGGAATTCCTGCGAGCAAACTTGAAAGAGTGCGAGACGCGGGCGCGTAGCGGCTACATTTCCGTCAGAATCAACGGGCCGGCACGACGTCGGCGCGTTCCAAGATCCATGATCGCGTCATCGCGCCGGACAGCCCGCCAGGTTGACCACGTGCCGCACGCGGAGCCGCTTGCTGATTTCCCGCAATTTCGCCCGCGTGGCCGCAAGTAGCGGCCCAGCAACCCGCTGCCGTTGAGACTATGCATGCGCCGATTCCAGGTCTCGGCACTGCAGCCAAGACGCTCAAAAATGCCGGCCAATTCCGCCGAGATCGTGGATTTGCCGTGGCGAAAGAGTCGCCCGGTGTAGTCGACCATTTGGACATAGATCCCAACGAGAAGCTTTGCATCATGCCTTCGCGGGTCGAATCCAGGCCGCGGCGGTCTTCAATCGGACAAAGCCACAGAGAATCTTCCAGACCAGCCGCCGCACGCGATCCCGCCACGCTGCCGTTCTTCGCTGCTTCCAGTTGAGCGGTCGTACCTTGAGCCTCGACGTGCTTGAGGCGTTGTTTGATCGAAGTATGCTCGCTCGTTTCCGGGGTCTTCGCGACCTGGGCGGCCACTGGGTTCAGATCAATATAGACAGATATCGCTAGAAGGCCTTCTTCATCGAGAACAGCCACGCTCTAAAAGCGGATCTCGAAAAAAGTTCCGCGAGTCTTGTCCTGTCGATTGGCAATACGTGAAAGTGGTTCCTTCAGGCATTTCATAAACCAGCTCAGGCTTTGCAGCCGCTGGCGTGCGGTCGCGATCCACAGAGAGTCTTTGAGCCGCCATTGAACCCAAAGTTCGGTAACTGGCGTTGGCTGGCGCGACTTGTCGCGCGGCCGAAAAAGTCGTCCCCAGCGTCGGACGACTTCCTCATCCAACCAGGCTTCGGCGACATCAGGATCCAGCCTCACCAGCACATGCAAATGATTGTCCATTACCGAGAAACCACCGACGGCCACCGCAAAGATATCCGCGAGTTCCTCGAGACGATTTTCGATCCATTCCCTGCGGTTTTGGTCTCCTTCACCCAGCAAGAAGGCTCGGCGAACGCACCGAGTCACGCAGTGATACCAGCGAGTCAGAGACGCATCGACCAATTGAGTGCGCGCGATCGTCATGCGAAGTCTCCGGGTGGACAGCGAAGCGGATACTGTGCACGTTCACAGTATTTCTCGCAAGTCCGATCCAAACATGTTCTCAAAAATCACCATAATGGCCGGTTGAGTTCGGGCGGGGAGAGCGGCTAGGCTGATGTATGCGTTGCATGTCCCAGCAGCCTGTCCCAGCAGCCTAAAGGCACGGTCTTCAGCAAGGGCCAGCAAGCGGCTCATATTGTACCCCAGGGAGCTTTGACAGGCGCAGTGAGGAAGTCCAGCAGGCCATCATCGACGCGAAAGAAGCACTTACTTCCGCGGGGATTCATATTCATTCGCCTCTAAACGGATTCCCTGCGTTCGTGGGCCACAGCGGGTCCCACACGAATGCGTTCTTATTAAACCTCGGAAAGGTGATGCAAAGCGCAAGGCAAAACGGCACGGTGAGAGAGACACTGGAAGCTATCCGTCACTCCCTTGGGGGGTCTTGAGTCGCGTTTTGAGGAGATTGGAATGCCAGATGCGGCAATATACAAGTTGGAGCCAATTGTTGATGATCCGAGGTTCGAGGGCTTCGCGTTTGTCCGCCAGGAGTCAATTCGAGGAAAGGTCATCGGTGGTTGCAGCCGACTTGCTTGGGATTTCGACTCGGACGATATCAAAACGAAGGGACGGGCGTGGACGGTGCCGTCGCTGACGCCTTTCTGGACGCCGCAGCATGTGGTTGGCCGCGTTCGCGCGTTCAACGATTATCCAAGTGTTAATCTAACAATACCGGCTTTCAGCCGTCGTGCCGTTGATGCGCTTCGCGATTTCCTGGAGCCCAACGGTGAACTTCTCCCGCTTGTCTCTACCGTGGGGGAATACTACGCGTACAATACAAGAACCGTGGCGGACGCTCTCGACGAGCAAAGGTCGGAGATACAATGGTTGACTAATCAAACGCATACATTTGATCACGTTTTCGAGATACATCGATATGAGTTCTTTCCTGAAAAACTCATCGGTTTGTCGATTTTCCTCTTGGTGGAAGGGGGGACTCGCACCTTTGTCAGTCAAGCTTTTGTGGACCGCGTGCGAGAGCATGAGCTGCAAGGTTTTCACTTCATCAAGCTGTGGCCACTCCCCGCGGGCGTGAATCGGCAGGAGGAGGCGCCGATCGTGCGTAGCGCGAAAGGCCGGGAGTATAAAGGGGAGGGTGCCGCGCTAGCCAGCGGCAACACGGTGGTACTACGTTTGCCGACTGCTAAGTCCAGACCAAGCAAAAAGGAAAAGGCACGGGTCGCCGAACTCATGGACGAGATTGACGCCCTGCTCTACGTCCCAACGGCGAAGCTGGATTCCCCATACGCCGGAAGCCTTGAAGGAGACGAGAAAGTTGAGGGCGAGGTGCGATTATTCTTGAGCTGTCCCGACGCCGATGCTCTGGTGGAGAAGCTGCGCCCCTGGCTGAAGACGATCTCATGGAAGGGCGGGGTGATGGTCCTGAAGCGCTATGGACACTACACAGACGTCGAGTCCCCAGAAGAATACGACGATGAATTCGGAGCCGACGGCACCGAAGCGAGCTCATAATTCGTCTGCCGAAGTGCTAGGACATGCATCGCGTTCGCAGGGCGTCGCCGCCACTCCGCGCGGCCGGATGGTTCTTTGGGAAGTGCTAGGACAGAAGTGCTAGGACATGCATCGCGTTCGCAGGGCGTCGCCGCCACTCCGCGCGGCCGGATGGTTCTTTGGAGCGACGGTGCGCGGCGAGGCAGCAAGGAGGCAGCAAGAAGTGCTAGAAGTGCTAGGACAAGTGCTAGGACATGCATCGCTGTCGCAGGAAGTGCTAGGACAGAAGTGCTAGGACATGGAAGTGCTAGGACATGCATCGCTGTCGCAGGGGCGTGGCCGCCACGCTGTGCGGACGGATGGTTCTTTGGAGCGACGGTGCGCGGCGAGGCAGCAAGGAGGCAGCAAGGATATGCAGAGCAGATGGTGTTACCGCGGAGGAAGTAGCCGCCGCTTGGGGCCGATCTCGGAGTTTGAGCCATTTTAAATGGAATGAAAGAATGAAAGGACATGCAAAACAACGCTATGCGCGAAGTTATCGCCGCCAGTGATCGATGAACCGAACTCGCGAATGGAAAATGATTTGCGCTGCGGGCCGTGTTGCAGCATCCGATCGATCATATAGGCGCTGTCGCACGCACAATGCATGTCCATTGATCCACCGTGGCTGTAAGGACATGCATGGCAGACGGTAGAAGCGCGAGGGAGTTCGCAGCTGCCCAAGGTGTTCGGCGATTTCTACGAACTCAAAGCGCGGTGCGATTGAATACAGGGCAGTGGGCAGTAAGGACAGGGCGCCCGTAATTGCACGGAACAATCCGCCACGTTGACCGGACGCTTCATGCCGAGCCGCTCTTGCAGTTTTTCGACCAAGATATTGAGTTGATGGAATCTTGAGGCTTATCCTTCCCCATGCAAACAAAGCTCGAACAGAAGGAAACGAAGGCAACGAAGTGTGAGAGCACGGCCTGAAGCAGCGGCTAGACCAAATACGCGAAACTCAAAATCGTCTACACAGTCGAGCCAAAGTCAGGGGCGCCAAGCCAGTGACATACTCGTCATCGCCGTACTGCACCGGATCGCATCGACCATCCGGAGGAACGCCGACTGTCGGCATGCCCAAAGTTCCACTGACCTAATCGACGTATTCAACCTTTTGCATTTCTTTGTTTTCTTCGTTTCCTTCTGTTCCAAGATGAGTCCGCTACCATAAAGCCGCTATTCGCCAAAGCTGATTGGCTCTACTGTCGTCGCGGCTTCGCGGTGTCTGCCTTCGGCTTCGCGGTGTCTGCCTTTCGGCTTCGCGGTGTCTGCCTTTGTGTGCGCCGTGTGGAAGGTGTTGGTCTTCAGTGGGTGTAACTCCCACCCGGCAATTGGGTCGCTCCAGCCGGTAGCTATCGAAGCGACGCGGGAAGTGCTAGGACATGCATCGCGGTCGAAGGGCATCACCGGTAATCCATGGGGCCGGATGGTTCTTTCGAGCGACGGCGTACGCGCGATGAAGCACCGGAGTGAGTGGCGGTTGGGATCAAGCGGACCTGGCCGCGGACGATAACTACACGTGTGACATGGTTCGACGGCTTGTTCTAGGAGATGCGCGAGCAGGGCCCCACTCTCGCGTTAAGGTGAGGCAATCGGGCGGCACCAATCCGACGTCATCAAGTGTCGCGTCAGCGGGCCGGGCATCCGGATAGGTTCACCGGGCGCCGCATGCCGAGGCGTTCGTGGCACCGATCATCAGATCGGGGCCAATAACGATCATCTGGAGCGAGCCACCGGGTTAGTCATTGATCCAGGTGTCTCGTTCTGAGGCGCATTTCTAACGTTGTTTCGCTTTTTGTCTGGTTCAGCGTGCGCCGATGAGTATCGCGAGCGTTTTCTTGGTTCGCGTTTTGATAGCGCTCGGGGCGAATGGTTGCACACTCGCCCTGAGCTTTCCCTTGGGAGATCGAACCTCCCGTGGGCGCTCGCCAGGGTACGGGAACTCACCGCCGCCAGTCTAGTCCGCGCCGCCGGCGTCGCACTCGCCTGCGGACGTGTCTGCGCAACGGGTGCACACGCAAATACCGGCCTCGTTGTTACCACCAGCGCTACTGTCAGCATCCGGATTGCCAGCGCGAGCTGAACCGCTGGGGCGGCTTCGCGGTGTCAGCCTTGGTTTTGGCGGCTTCGCGGTGTCTGGCGGCTTCGCGGTGTCAGCCTTGGCGGCTTCGCGGTGTCAGCCTTGGTTTTTGGCGGCTTCGCGGTGTCAGCCTTTGGCGGCTTCGCGGTGTCAGCCTTGGCGGCTTCGCGGTGTCAGCCTTCCGGCGGCTTCGCGGTGTCAGCCTTGGTTTTTGGTTTTCGCTTGACGGCTTCGCGGTTTCAGCGGCGGCTTCGGGTGTCATGGCGGCTTCGCGGTGTCAGCCTTGGTTTTTGGTTTTCGCTTGACAGCCGGTTTCCGGCTTCGCGGTTCTTGGCGGCTTCGCGGTGTCAGCCTTGGTTTTTGGTTTTCGCTTGACAGCCGGTTTCCGGCTTCGTGGCGGCTTCGCGGTGTCAGCCTTGGTTTTTGGTTTCGCTTGACAGCCGGTTTCCGGCTTCGCGGTGTCAGCCTTGGTTTTTGGTTTTCGCTTGACAGCCGGTTTCCTGACCTTTAACCTCTCGAAATGCCACGAAGACTGCGACTCGAATTCGAAGGCGCCATTTATCACGGGCGGCTTCGCGGTGTCTGCGGCTTCGCGGTGTCTGCCTTGGTTTTTGGTTTTCGCTTGCGGCTTCGCGGTGTCAGCCTTTGTTTTTGGTTTTCGCTTGACAGCCGGTTTCCTGACCTCTAACCTCCCGAAATGCCACGAAGACTGCGGATCGAATTCGAGGGCGCCATCTATCACGTGATGGCGCGGGGCAATGCCCGCCAGAAGATCGTCCGCGATGATGCGGACCGACGCCGGCTGATCGACGGGCTCGAGCAATCCGTCGTCCGCCATGGCTGGGAGTTGCTGTGTTACGTCGTCATGGGAAATCATCTTCATCTCATGGTCAAGACCCCGCGCCCGAACCTCGGTGCGGGGATGCAGAGCTTTCTCTCCGGCTATGCGATCTGGGCGGGGCGGCGTTGGCGGCGACCGGGCCACCTGTTCCAGGGGCGGTACCGCGCCGAGATGATCGAGGATGAAAGCTATTACTGGACCGTCAGCCGCTACATTCATCTCAACCCGGTGCGTGCGGGCTTGGTGCAGCGTCCTGAGCAGTGGGAGTGGTCGAGCTACCCGGGCTATCGCGACGCCAGACGGCGCAAGCATGGGTCGCACACGACGCGCTGCTGGCCGCATGGCAGGGCGATCACGGAGGTCGAGACGCACGACAGGCGTACGTCCGATTCGTGGAGCGAGGCCTGGACGATCCGCCGCCATCGCCGTTTCGCGATGCCTTTGGCGGCTGGGTTCTGGGCTCCGAGCGATTCCTGGCTCGACTGCGAAGTCTCGCCAGTTCGATACAGTCCAATCCTCCGGTCGCCGAGGCACGGCAGCTCTCCGGGCCTCGACCCGAAGCGGATCTTCGCAGCCGTCACGTCTTTCTACGGGTTGGACGACGCGGCACTGTCGCGGCGTCACGACCCCCATCTGGCGCGGGCGGTCGCGGCCTGGCTCTGCCGCCGGCACACCGAGGCGTCACTACGCGAGCTCGCCGCCTCGTTGGGACTTTCGCGACCCGACAGCGTACCCAACCTCACGCGTCGGATCGAAACGCGGCTGAAAACATCACCCGAATTATCCAACGATCTGGCTGAAATCCTGAAACGGGCGAGTTCACCAGACGCCGGCCTCAATAAGGGTAACGGGAAACGCACAAAGTCTCCGCGGAAATTGACACAATCGAAAACCAAAAACCAAGGCTGAAACCGCGAAGCCACGATGAAACCGCGAAGCCACGTTGCGGTGACGGTGAGCGTCTTGGCGCTGTGTCAGACCTTGTTTTTGGTTTTTTTCATCCGACGGGCTCGAACAGCGAGATCAACACGAACGTTAATTCCGGCACGAAAACGGCCTTTAGAAACGGTTCACCCGCCTGCCAACGCGACTACCTCCTGTCAGATCTCGTTCGACAGACACATGCCTCTTGCCCGCAAGGCCTCGAGCGGGACGCGAATGGACTAGTTGATCGCACTGAGAGATCAACACCCGGTTGTACCAGAGCATGCGAGGGCCAGCCGGGCGTTACGCGCGACATCGTCGTCCGATGTGTCAGCCCGTCGGCTGCACAAAGCGTTACCCAGACAGTCACACGTTTGAATCAGGCCCCAGCCACGCCGGTCGAAACTTTAGCCAAGTACTCGACTGGCGCCGACGCTCGCGACCGGCACAGGTGGCGTTGGCCCTCGCGGCGGCGGTACGCTAAAGTGGGAGAGATGTCCGGGAATTGCTGTCGCACGCCGGATGGATCGGGAGGAGGCATTCTAATGTCAGCGGTCGCACCCAGCCAACCGACGATCCCCGCCCCCGACCCAGGGTGGATTCCCTCGCCACTCTATCGCCTGACGGTGGACGAATACGAGGCGATGGTGGGATCGGCGCCCTGGAATCGCGCAACCGGTTCCATCTCATCAACGGGTACCTGGTGGCCAAGATGACCCAAAATCCCCCCCATGCCGTCGCCGACGAGGCGCTCGGCACGGCCCTGGTTCGCATCCTGCCACCCAATCGCTACCACGCCCGGGCGGCAAAGCCGGTGCGGCTCCCAGGCCGGGACAGCGAGCCCGAGCCGGATCGGTGCATCGCCCGAGGCACCCCTTTCGATTACGCAGATCACCATCCAGGCCCGGGTGAAATTGCCGCAATCATCGAGATTGCCGATTCGAGCCTTGCGGCCGACCGCAAGCTGGCCACCGAAGTCTACGGGCCCGCGGGGATCCCTGTTTACTGGATCGTCAACCTTATCGAACGCCAGGTTGAGATCTACACCGACCCGGGGCCCATCGGCTACCGCTCGATAGAAGTCGTCCCGGAGGGGCAATCCGCACCGGTCGTGGTCGACGGCCAGCCAGTCGGTTGGGTTGCCGTCTCCGATATCCTACCCCGGCGTTTGGCCGGCCCGCAGGCTGGGGGATGACCACCGAACCGTTTCTTCGTCCTCGAAGGGCCAGGACATGCTATGCAGCCAGGCACAGATAACGGGAGGCGGCGCGGACTGACCGGCGACGTATGCCATCGCTTGTTGAAGGAGAAGCCGTGCCCAAATGCCATCGCGAAACTGAAACTGACCATCGAGTAATGGTTTAGGTTTGCATGCACCGTTCGCCCACTGATCAACGACCGACCGTACGCTGCATGTCCTTCGGCTTGATCAACGACCGACCGTACACTGCATGTCCTTCGGCTTCGGCAGGCGTGAACAGTCTGAAATGCATGTCCTGGTTCTGGGTTCTGACCTAGCGCTGACTAGATGCCCCTCGCTCAACACCAACCGCTCATACCGGTGGCGCGAGAGGAGCCAGCAGGTCGTGCCAGGTCGAGACGTCCAGGATACGATCGAGCAGGGCATTCAATTGGTCGAGGTCGTCGATCGAGTCGATAGCCTTGCGGATGTCGTCATCGGGCGGACCGAACTTCTTGCGGCCTTGGCGCAGAATTGTCAGCCTGGCTTCCTCGACGCGCTCTCTCGACGCGCCCTTTGGCCTCTCCTTTGGCCTCCCCCTTGGCGAAGATGTCCTGGTAAACCGAAGATTCCTCGATCCCGCGAACGCCCAATATCATGGCTGAGACCCCCCTCTCAAACTCTTCGACCTGCTCTTTCGGATACCTCAACCCCATCAGGACTTTCGTGGCCGCCCAGAGTGTCGCTGAGTTGTAATGATGCACCCGATCTGGCAGACCAATGTCCCGGCCTGCCTGAAGCGCAATATGTTCGATCCAGGGTTCTCGTTCATCCACCCAGAAGACCTTGTCGGCCTCCGCGGTTACGGTCGAGACGTTGGAGTCGATCACCCTGACCCGATCCGGATCGGCCAATGGAACGTGCAAGAACCGCAACCACGCCGCAGGTTCAAGTTCGAGCAGTTTCCGCATCGTCGCATCAAATGGCTTGCTCATCGCATCACGTTTCGTGTCCTAGGCCGCTCAGCCGCCGAGTTTTCACTTCTTGCTCCAATATGGGCCGATCGGCAAGGCAATTGTATTGGTGCATGGTATCCCGCGCAGTTCAATTATGAAATTGTCCACTTGTAGGGGGATCGGCGGGCACCATACGTGGATCGGCGGAAGCCATACCGATTGACGAAGAACACGGTTGCCAAATCCGGGAAAATTTCGACCTTGGGGTCATGACTGTAGTTTGCCTCGTCTCAAGGCTCCCTTGGCCATTTCGCTCACCCCGTCTTTGTGTTTAACTGGCGATTTGAAACGAAGATTCCATGTCGACGGAGAATCTCTGATGCCAGAAACGGCGACCAAGAATCTCGGCAAGACGTCGTTCGTCAAGGAGATTCTTTTCGACAATCCTCAGGCCAATCCCACGGCTGTGAATGAGGCCTGGACTGCGGCCGGAATGGATGGCACGATCAGCGCAACACTCGTCAACAAGATGCGGGCAGAACTGGGATTGACGGGCAACCTGCGCACTCCGCCGGCCAAGACGAAGCCGGTTGCCACGTCAAAATCTGCGAACCACGACAAGCAGCGCCACCCTAAGATCAAGGCGAAGGCCGCGACGGCCAATATCGAGACAGCCAAGGCCGACAGATCCAGTCGTGACATGCCGCGCGCCAAGGCTCTGGTTCAGGTCGAAGCGGAGATTGATCGTTTGCTCTTTTTGGTGATGAATTTGGGCGGGTTGGCGGACGTTGAAAACTCCCTCAGAGAGGCGCGGCGGCGGCTGTACCGTGCAGTGTGATAGCGGATCCGATGGGTACAATTCTGTCCAACGTCGCACTTACCGGGATTTTTCCCGGCGTTTTCGTGCGCAAAAATGGTCAAGCTGGTAAGAACCCGCGATCCTGGCGTCAGAGCTTTTTCAGAAAGATGTATGCGAACGTAGAATGGCTGCAGTACAGATAATAGGAGACCTACCAACGAGGAAGCGTGGCGATGAAAAACCAGGCGGTTATTCGCCAGTTCCAACGGCTGCTCGAGCCCGGGACGATCGCCGGACTGACGGATCGTCAAGTGCTGGAGCGGTTCGCGGAGCGCGGCGACCCTGTTGCGTTTGATGCGATCGTCGCGCGACACGGTCCTCTGGTTTTCAACGTCTGCCGCCAGCTTCTTCGGGATCCCAATGACGTCGAAGACGCCTTTCAGGCTACGATCCTCATCTTCATCAAGAAGGCGGCCACACTCCGTCAGCCCGAACGGCTTGGCCCCTGGCTTTACGGCGTCGCGTATCGGGTCGCGGTTCGGGCCAGGATGAGACCGCGGGCGAAAAAGTTGCCAGACGATCTCGCCGGCCCGCGACTCTCTTGCCCGGCCGCGGACGATGAGCAATTCGAGGCGCTGCACACCCAGATCCAGCGGCTGCCCGAGAAATATCGCGTTCCAATCGTGCTTTGTTGCATCGAGGGACTGAGCCCAAACGAGGCTGCGCGACAGCTCGGCTGGCCGGTTGGCACGGTGCACGGGCGGCTGTCGAGGGCCAGAGTAATGTTGCGCGATCGGCTTACTCGGAGAGGCATCTTTATGACTGAAGGCGTTGCCGATGGGCTCGCTCTGTTTTGGCCCCGGCGAGTGGTTTTACCCGAAGCCATACAGCGAGCGGCCGCCGCCCTTCTTGGTGCGACGGTGGCCTGCAGTCTCGACACACTGACCAAGGGAGTGCTCTTCGCAATGACCATCGAGAAGCTAAAGCAAATGGGTATCGTTGTCGCCATGGGCGTCATCGCGTTGGGAACGGTGACCATTGCATTGCGGGCTTACGACCGGCCCGCGGTTAAGTCACAGCGAATCGAAATGAATTCGGCCACGCAGCAGGGTGAGCGCGACAAACCGCATGAAACGAAGACGGCCGCCGCGGCCAAGACCGCTCGCGCAGACAAAACGGCCCGCGAGAACCAGGAAGCGGTCCGGAACGAAGCCGAGGTCGAAGAGTCCCACCAAAGGGTTGATAGGCTGCTCGCTCGAGCCTCGCTAATGCAGATCGAACTGGATTCGACAACGAAAAGAATTGAGAACGCGATCACATTTCTTGCGGATCCAGAGGCGCGATCTGTCGCAAACAGCCTATCCGTGAAGGAACGTGAAGCCGCCATGGCACGCTTGAATGCGTCATGGACTGAGACGCGTGACCGATTGGAGGCCGACAAAAAAAACTATGAAAGTATTTGGACCGACCTCGCCAGACTCAAGCGCAAGATAGTCCGCGAATCGAAAAGTCTGGGAGTGACCGACGAATTCCGTGCTCCAACCAGCTCAGACGTCACGCGGCGTCTGGACGCACTCGAGAAAAAGATTGACCGAATCATCGACTCATTGCCGGTCAGGTAACAGCGCAATAAGCCCGCATCAGAAATCAGTTCGGGTTGCAGATTTTACGTGCCGGCGGACGGCTGTTCGGCTAGAGACCACTGCCGAACTACCTCGGCGATCTCGGTGACTTCGGCCATTGCCCCGACGCCGATGTCGCCGCACGCCAGTCGCTTGGCTTGCGGCGGGACCAAGATGATCTTGGGCGCGTGCCGCGCGAAAACGGCGGGTGCTCGTCGAGCGTCCAGTCCGGTGGAATCGGCCCGGTACTGCGATCCTCGAATCAACTGACGCAGGTGGCCGCAATGTCACCGGGCTATCCCACATCAGGGTGTTCATCGCCGGGGCCAGGATCACCGGCTTGGCGAAGTCCCAGGCGCGGAAGATGCAGGTCAGGAAATTATCCGAGAGCCCCAGCGCGAACTTCGCCAGCGTGTTGGCGTCGAGGGGCGCGACGACGAAGAGGTCCGCCCACTTGCGAAACTCGATGTGCAAGACTTCATCGCCCCGGTGGTACCGGGTGCCGGGCCATTCGTCGCTATCGCGAAAGAGCGGCCCGTCGGTCGTGACCTCGGCCGGTTCTCGCCTCGGACCGGCCGAGCTCGGCCGGGATCAAAAAAATAGAGCGACGGCTCGTGTCGCCACGACGCGGACCTCGTGGCCGCCTCGCGTGCAGCTGCGGCATAAAGCGCAGGCGTGCGGATCGCGGCGACCGAGCCTGTCACGCCGAGGAGGAGCCGAGTCATGGTTCAAGATTCAGAGTCGTTGAGAGATCACGGTCGACGTGTCGCCGACGAAACGTCATTGGCGCTCGACGGTGAGCGATTCCATCGTCTCGTTGATCGCCTGGGTCAGCTTGTTCCAGAGCTTGCGCCGCAGTTGATGAGCATTGCCGAGGCGAAAGCAAGAGCCGGTCACCGGCCCGCTCCGCCAGGGCCGTCGCGATCACCCGAGTCGGAACTGATCACTCCCGTCAGGTCTTCGAAGGTGTCGGGAAGATTCAAAGTCTGGTAATGTGTTGTCACGAGTACGAGTCGACATTCAACAACCCTCCTTGGCCAAGGGTGAGACGGGAAGTTCGGATCCTTTCCGTGACACGATCGAGAAGCTAACCCGAGTTCATTCCCTCAGTCAAGTCATTCGCCAGGAAATCTCCGTTCCGCTGTTGCCGTATCGCGCGGGCACGCCGGCCGTGCGTGAAGTGCATGGCTCGTGTCGCCCATCAGAACTGGTCACGCAAGCCGCATGCCACTTCTCTCTCTCTATGATACGATATCTGTCAACACATTGTTTGACGAGAATGATGAACCGCCGGGTTCAGCGGCGGCGTCAAAACCAGGCGGGCTGGGGTTTCGCGGCGAGCTTTCGGGTCCAGGGCGTTCGACACGAGCTCGACCAACCGCGGGCCGTCGATGAGCTCGATGGGGTGTTCGGCGGCGAACTTCTCGGCCGCGAGCGAGAACGTGCTCGTCGTGACGAAGAAGCCTTTGTGGCTGCGGGTGTGATGGATCGTTCCCAGAAATTTCTGAAGGACGGGCGAGCCGACCACCGTCTGCCTGCTGATATTTGCACTGAACGACGGCAATGAGCCCATCATTGCGGCGAAGCCGCAGGTCGGCCCCTTCGATCGCCAGAGCCGCCGACCTGCTCGACCTCGAAGCCCATCATCTCGAAAAGCTCGCCGACGAATTCCTCGAACGACTCGGCGGAGAGCGACGCAAGCTGGGCCAGCTTGAGGTCGGCGCGGCGGGCCATGCGCACTTGTCGCTCCAACCGTTCGCGTCCGTCGCGAATCGACTGGCGCAAGGCCGCGCACTTCGTCTTCATAGCGAGCGGCCTCGGACGCTTCGGCGCGGCTCAAGTAGCGATCGATCTTGAACAGTGCGTTGTCGATCGTGTTGTCGAGCCGCGACCGTTCGGCACGGGTCAACTGGTTCGAGTAGCGCCGGTGACACGGCGTAGTGCAGGTGTTCGATTGCGCCGGCCAGCTCTGCGAGTGAAGTGATCGCCGGCGCTTCCTCCTGGTAGGGACGTGGGTCCAAAGCAATCGCTTGCGTTCAGAGTCGCCGCCGGCGAAGCAGCGTCGCGTGGCGCGGCTGGCCGCCTGGGCTTTGAGCCATTCGAGAACCATCGCGGCGCATTGCAGGTCCGAGGCACTCCGTCATGGTCGATCTCCGAAATACCTCCGTGAGTCAACAGACGACTTCAGCATGCGCGAAGACGCGGAACGAGACAACTCAATTCCGCGCGAGCATGCGAGATTCCTGCCCCGAGTTGACACCTCGAGGCAGGACAGGATCAAAATCGGGGCTGATGCGAGGACGAGCGTCTCGGGGAAGAGAGGGATGCCATGGGCCAGGGCCAGTTCGCCGTCATTCTGCCAGCCGCGGGCAAGTCGTCGCGGTTCGGCGACCCGAAGCAAAAGAAGATCTACACCGAGCTCGATGGCCGAGCCGTCTGGCTGCGGGCCGTCGAGCCATTTGTCAACCGCGACGACGTCGCCCAGATCATCATGGCGATCGCCGCCGAGGATCGCGAGATGTTCGAGCGGCGCTACCGCGCCAGTGTGGCGTTCATGAACATCAAGGTGATCGACGGCGGGGCCGAGCGGACCGAGACCGTCGCCCGCGCGCTCGAGTTCGTCGATCCCGGAATGCGAATACATCGCGATGCACGACGCCGCCCGGCCGTGCCTGAGCCATGAACTGGTCGACGCCGTTTTCAGCGCCGCCCGCGCTCATGGCGCCGCCCTCCTGGCCGTGCGAATCGCCGACACGATCAAACGAGGTCGGCGACGATCATCTCACCACCGGCACGGTACCGCGCGAGCACCTCTACCTGGCCCAGACGCCGCAGGTTTTCCGCCGCGATCTGCTGTTGAAGGCCTATGCCCAACGTTCACGCGTCAGCGCGGAGCGTCACCGACGACTGCCAGCTCGTCGAGGCCCTCGGGCAACGGCTGCGCGATCGTCGAAGGCTCGGCGCTCAATATCAAGATCACAACGCAGATTGATCTCAAGCTGGCCGCCGCCATTTTGCCGTTGCTGGAAGTGCCCAGCGCCGGGCGCCACGCATCCATATTCTGATGCGCAGGAAATGTGGAGCTCGCTCCCGAAGCTGAAAGCATCGGACTTGTTTGGGGCATAAGCTGGTGCCTGACGCGCCGACGTCTGCCTAAATGCCCTTGCACGATCCTGGGAGGGCGGGGCACGGCGCAGCCCGGCTCGGACAGAGCCTCGCCCTGGGGTGATGAAAAGTTAAATAAGGAAACCAGGAAAACAGGAGGGAAGAAAGTCGGCGTTGGAACACGAAGCCTTGACCGAGCGAATCATTGGAGCGGCGATCGAGGTGCACCGGCGGCTGGGGCCGGGTTTTCTCGAATGAACTGAAGGCCGTGGGTAGGCAGCAGGGTTTACTACTGAACTTCGCCAAGACAACGCTCGAACCCAAGCGAGTTATTGCTTCGTGAGGCTGTTCCTGCTTTCCTGCCTTCTTCATGTCGAATGAGCGGCAGCTTCTGCCCGAGAGCGCAACCGATTCGAAGAATCGGCCCAAGTCAGAAATGCGAGAATTTCGCCCGATTTTCATCAGCCCAGCCTCCCCCTCCCGGAAACATGCAAGGCCGTTTAGGGCGCGGGGGGTAGTGCAAGCGCCAGCGCTGCTGCTGCCCAGCCGCTCGCGGCCACCGCGATGAACTGATTCTTGCCGTAAGGAAAGCCGCTCTCGAAATAGGGCTGAAACGGCTTGCTTCGCGATGCGACAAACCATGTGCCATCATCCTTCTGCGTGCGCAGCAGGAAGTCGACGCCGCGCCGGTAGGCTGGATCATCCGTCGAGACCCCGCCGGCCTCGTGCAGTGCCACGAGGGCGGAGCCGGTCGCATACGCATCGCTTGCCAACGTGTCGATCTGGGCCCAACCCCCATCGGCGCGCTGGGTGCCGAGCAACTCCTTCGCCGCAGCGCTGATTGCCTCGGGTCGGGCGTCGGCATAATTGAGGCCCCAGAGGCGGAAGACGCGATCCTCAGTGTCGGCTGGCGTGGTCTTGGCGAGCCAGGAACCGGCCTTGCCGCCGCGGTCTTTCACGGTATCAGAGCGCGACTTGGGCCCATAGACCTGAAGCCCTCGGAGCGTCAGGGCTGTCACGGTGAAGTGGCTCGCTTCCATGGGCACGCGCCCGGACGAGGTGGTCCAGTGATCGCGATCGCGATCAAACTTCAGCAGGAATTCCGACACGGTCGCTGTGATTTCATCGGCTGGTTGATTGCCCACTTCGAGGGCCCACAACGCATAGGCGGCGCGCGTCGCCCCGCCGGGTTGGCCGCGCCCTTGACGGTACAGTTCAATCGCACTTTCCAGGTCGGCCAACGTCAAGGCGACCGCCCCGTCGAACGCATCTTGATCGATTTCGAATCCACGGGAACGGGCGATCTTGAGGGCGACGAGCGGGATAGTCTGATTGTGGCACGAGAAGCAGTCACGCTTCTCGGGATACACGACGAGACTCTTCTGCAGTGGCGTCAAGGCTTGAGCCACGGCGGTCCGAATTCGCGCGACGACCTTATCCTTCGGCGGTTGACCCGCGGCCGCAGGCGGATGGCTTATTGTGACGGCCAGGAAAACCAACATCCAACCCGTAAGACGGTTACGGCGGAAGCGTCGTTTCCAGGCATTTAGTATTCCGGTCCGCATCTCGGTTCCCATCTCAGACCGTGTCGAATTCGACCCTCGACCTCGATTGTTGCTCACTTTGGTTCATCGAGCATCGACCACAGAGTAGGTTCCATGGCTTCGGCCCAGATCCGATATCCTTTCAAGCTCAGATGAAGCGCATCGAGATCGGGCATGACGTCGGCAGAGATCGAGCCGTCGGCGTTCAAGAACGCTTTGCCGATGTCAAGATAGCGTACGTGGGTTCCGTCATCGAGTTTGGCGATCTTTTCGTTCACCGACCTGAGCCGCTCGCGCACGGCATTCGGCTTTCGAGCTCGCGGAAAAATACCCAGCAAGAGGACCTGAGTTTTGGGGAGGCGCCGGCGCAGTTCGGTAACGATGGAGGTAATCCCCAGTGCGATCTCGTCGGGGGTGTCTGAGTAGAGGTTGTTGGTGCCGATCATGAGAACGGCGACCTTGGGCTCGATGCCGTCTAGCTCGCCGTTTTGAATCCGCCAGAGCACATTTTGCGTCCGATCGCCGCCGATGCCGAAATTGGCGGCATGCCGAGGCCCGTAAAAGCGCCGCCACACGCTATTTTCATTCCACATTTGAGTAATCGAATCACCCAGGAAGAGCAGGTCGATGTGCCCTTTTTTCGCGAGTACGCGGAAACTGTTATGAACCTCCATCCAGGCTCCCTCGCGTGGCTGGGGTACAACAGTCGCGGGACCTTGCGCCACGCCGGCAGTGCGGCGGCGAACAATACCAGCACGGCCGTCACGGAAAGAGAAGCCCGGCGGATACGGTCATCGATCATTACTTAATGGTCCTTGGTCCTTGGTTTCGCGGGGCAGCGATAATTGGTTTGGCTTGTCGATCGATACGACTCACTCTACTGGCGCGTCGAGATCGTTTCCAGGCAGTGGTTACAATATTCGGCGATTCGCAAGCCAGCCCGAGAGTGGTAGCGTTTGAGAATGGGCATGTATTAAAGAGAGAAGGCACCGCAAGGCCAGTGTGGACTGGATTGGCTGGCTTGACGCGGAAGCTGTTTGGCACAGACCTCTAGCGACTTGTCAAGCCTTGGCGTAGACTCGCTGGCACGTTGAATTAAACGACGGCCGTGACCGGAAACTAGAAGCAGACCCGCGGCGCATTCTCCCGATGCGCTTCCACGACTTGGCTTATCGCGCAGCGTCAGTACGTCTTTACCTTTTAATCCACTCAATCGACTGTTGACCGCCATTCTCGGCCAGCCAAGAGTCGTCTTCGAGGGCATACCTTCCATGAATCGACCGGGAAAGCTGTTGGTCTTGGGAATCTTGGTATTGATCCCGGCGGGGATTTGTCCGTCGCTGGCCAGCCAAGAAGATTCGGGCTGGGTCTCGCTATTCGATGGCAAGACCCTGTCGGGCTGGACCAAAGGCGGAGGGAACGAAAACAGCAAGTGGGATGTCGTTGATGGTGCGATCGTGGGCTCCGGGACCGCGTCAATGCTCTATAGTCCCAAGGGGGACTACAAGAACTTCCGCTTCCGCGCCGAGGTGAAGATCAACGACCACGGCAATTCGGGCATGTACTTCCGCTCGCCGACGGCCGATGGCGACTTTTCCAAGGGCTACGAGGCCCAGATCGACAGCACTCATCGCGACCCGATCCGGACCGGCTCGATTTATGGCTTCCTTCACATATACAAGCAGCTTGTCCCGCCCGACACCTGGTTTACCTATGAGGTCGAGTGCGTCGACAAGGACTGGAGGGGACTGAAGGTCCCTCACATCAAGGTCTCGGTCAACGGCGAATTGCTCTTCCAGTTCATTGAGCGGACCAAAGCTTGGGACAAGGGCTATTTTGCCTTCCAGCAGCACGACCCGGGCAAGCCGGATCGAGATCAAGTAAGATTCGAAGTGAAGGAGCTTCCACGCGACGAAGGGCGCGCGAAGTGAGCATCTTGAAAACGACGCACCGGAACGATGCAGCCAGGAGCGTTGACCGGAGTGAGAGGAAAAGATGGCCAATCTGTGGGTTCGCAAATCGATTCCCCGTCTCAAAGCCGAGGCGGCGGAGAGCAACGAGCACAGCCTGAAGCGGACACTCTCCGCCACCAACCTGGTCACGCTCGGAATCGGTGCGATCATCGGTGCCGGGTTCTTCGTGCTGACCGGCCATGCGGCCGCCGAGAATGCTGGCCCGGCGGTTACGCTTGTCGTTCGTCGTTGGTGGGATTGCCTGCGCCTTCGCGGGTCTCTGCTACGCTGAGATGGCGTCAACAGTCCCGATCGCCGGCTCGGCCTATACTTACGCTTATGCCACCATGGGCGAATTCATCGCCTGGCTGATTGGCTGGGACTTGATTCTCGAATACATGGTCGGGGCCACCACCGTGGCGATCGGCTGGTCGGGCTATGTTACGAGTGTGCTTCATGACTTTGGCATCGACATCCCGGCCCAATTCACTTCGTCGCCGGGCACGGTGATGATCGAGATCCCCAACGCGGTCGCCAACCAACTTCACATGCGGCACGGTTGGACTGCGCTCGCGACTGTCAAGGAGCTCCTGGAAAAAAACCAGATCGACTTCTCGACATTCAATCAGGTCACGGCGATCATTAACGTTCCGGCCATGGTCATCGTCGCGCTCGTGACGGCCTTGCTGGTTTTCGGCATCAAGGAGTCGGCCCGGGTCAATGACGTGATCGTCCTCATCAAGGTTGCCATTGTGATCACGTTCATCGTGGTTGGCTTGCCGATGGTCACGTCGGCGAACTGGGGCGGCAAGTTTATCCCTGAGAGCACGGAATGGTTTCAATTACGGCTGGAGCGGTATTTTCCGCGGAGCTGGCCTTGTGTTCTTCGCTTATATCGGCTTTGACGCGGTCTCGACGGCCGCCCAAGAGGCCAAGAACCCCCAGCGCGACATGCCGATCGGCATCATCGGCTCGCTTGTGATCTGCACGATCCTCTACTGCCTGGGGGCAATCGTTCTGACAGGCGTCGTCAATTACAAGCAGCTCGACGTGCCCGATCCGGTCGCGGTCGCCATCGACGCCATGGGCATGTCATGGCTTTCCGGAATTGTGAAGCTGGGCGCGATCGCCGGCTTGAGCTCGGTGATCCTGGTCATGCTCTTGAGCCAGCCGCGGATCTTCTATTCAATGGCCCGAGACGGCCTGTTGCCCAAGGCGGTCGCGAACATCCA
Source organism: uncultured Isosphaeraceae bacterium (assembly GCA_963850935.1). GTDB lineage: Bacteria > Planctomycetota > Planctomycetia > Isosphaerales > Isosphaeraceae > CAWFRS01. Next base: position 109,643 of record CAWKNT010000002.1, on the reverse strand, counting down.
TCCCCGGTTTCGCACGCCGTGGATCACGACGATCATCACCGGGCTGATCGTCATGATCGCGGCGGGACAATTCCCGATCGGCATCGCGGGTGAGCTCACGTCGATCGGCACCCTGTTCGCCTTTGCAGTGGTCTCCGCGGGCGTTGTACCCTGCGGATCATGCAGCCGGAAGTTGAGCGGCCGTTCAAGGCGCCTTTCATCTGGTTCACGGGCCCGATGGGCGTGATCTGCTGCTGTCGCCTTAATGGCCACACTGCCGGGTGACACCTGGATTCGACTGATCGTCTGGATGGTCATCGGCCTTTTGATCTATTTTCTTTATGGCGTGCACCACAGCGTACTGGGTGCCGCCAGTTCCCTGGAGCAAGAAAAAAGCCTGGCCGCCACGGGAGCTCTCGATTAACCCGACCGCGTTTGGCGGAAATCTCTGGCCTCGCGCCTTCGCAAGCGTGAAATGTGCCCGGTACGATGAAATCATAAACTTCGATGTACGCGCAGTGCCGCGATGGTACGCGACATGTCATCGGGAATTCGAGCCGTTAGATCGAGCTCGCACTCGGTGATGGGGTGGCGAAACTGAAGGCGATGAGCGTGGAGGGCCTGGCGATCGATCAACACCGTCTCGGTGGATGATTCGTCTGTCGGGAAATGTTGTTCGGGGTTCTTCAGGTAGCCGAGCGTGAGCCGGTCGCGCCCCGAGTAAAGCTTGTCAGCCAGGATTGGGTTGCCGATGTGGGTGAGGTGCACGCGGATCTGGTGGGTCCGCCCGCTTTGCGGCTTGCAGCGCACCACCCCGAAGCCGCGGAAACGCTCCTCGACTTCGTAAAATGTCACGGCTTCGCGGGCGCCGTCCGAGGCGGCGCGGATGGCCATTTTTTGACGCGAAATCGGATGAAAGCCGATCGGCTGCTCGATGTAGTCGCTGTGACGCTCGGGGACGCCGTAGACGAGGGCCAGATACTCCTTGTGAACCTCGCGGTGCTCAAACTGCGTCGGCCAGCCGGCGATGGGCCAATTCGTTCTTGACGACGACCAGCAAACCGGTCGTGTCACGGTCGAGACGATGGACGATGCCCGGCCGATTTTCGCCGGCAAGCGTCGAGAGCTTGTCGTAGTGAAACTGGAGTGCGTTGACCAGGGTTCCTTGCCAGTTGCCTCGGGCGGGGTGAGTGACCATGTTGGCGGGCTTGTTGACGACCGTCAGCAACTCGTCTTCGTAGACGACTTCGATCGGAATATCTTCAGGCTTGGGCGTGGTGTCGGGCAAATCCGGGAGCCGGATGCTGACCAGGTCGCCGGGGCGGACGCGATAAGAGGCTTTCGCCACGCGACCGTTCACCGAAACGGCGTCGGCGTCGATGATCTTCTGGATCACGTGCCGGGAGTAGTCGGAGAATCGGCTCGAGAGGTAGACGTCAAGCCGCTTGCCTTCGGTTCGAGGCTTGACCTCGAATTCCAGAGGTGTTTCCGACAGCGGCGGCGGCCACATAGATCGATGTTCACTTTAGCGGGGAGCCGCCTTTTCGGTGGGGACGCCAGCGTGTGGTGCCAAAACGTTATCGGGCAGCGCGCCTTGGCAGCCCGCTTCTGGGCGGAATCGGTCTTGGCCGGCGTTGACGATGGATTAGCAGCCGGAGGCATTTCGACGATCTCGAGCTTACGCTTTTCTTCGGCGGTCGGCGGAGCAAGTTCGAGTGGGTACTTGACCGCCGGGGTTGGCTGCGGCGGCGGAGTCATTCTGTCGCCCGCCGGATTGACGCCTGTGGACGGGAGGTCGAGCGTTTTGTTGTCGAATGGCGGCAATGTGACCTTGGTGGGCGAATAGGCATAAAGCTCCTTGTAAAACCCGGCGGCTTCCGGCGTTGGAGGGCCTGCGCGATCAGCTTGGCCTGGTCGGCTTCCGGAGTGCCCGGCCAGTTTTTGACCACTAATTCGTACTGTTCGATGGCCTTGCCAAGGTCGTTGCGAGCCTCGAGCGATCGCGCCTTGCCCAGTGCGGCGGCGCGGGCCTGAAACGAATCCTTGGGGGCCTCGGCCGCGAGACGATCAAACAGGTCGAGCGCTTTCTTGAAGAGAGGGAGCGCGACGTCACGGTTGTTGGGGAGGTCGGCGAGTGCGAGGTTGTAATACTCATTGGCGGCCTGTAAGAGCGCCCACGTCGATGCCGGAGAATCGGGATACTCTTTGGCCACGTCAACCCGCTCTTCGGCCTTTTTAGCCGTTTCGAGCTTGGTCCAGGCCTCGGAACTGTTGATCTGTCTGCCGGTTGTCAGATTCCAGATGACAACGACTGCAAGCACGCCCAGTGCGAGTGAAAGCGCCCACGTCGAATACTTCCTGGGTTCTTGTAAGACGTGGTGGACCAGGCGGCCCAGCGCCGTCATCTGCTCCTCGGGGTGATGGATAACCGTCGGAACGACGTGATCAAACTGATGACGCACCGGAATGGGCGCTGAACTCGAGCTCAAACCTGCGGGCGGAGACTGTTTCTTCATCCTGACGAACCTCGTGTCGTTCCAATCGCGTGCGCGAAATCGGTAACCCTGCCTCGTTAACTCAACCCGTACGTAATCCTATACTTTCGGCGGGAAAACGGTCAAGGGAAGCAAGAAGTGCGTGATTACTAACTAAGCGCGCACGGGCGTGAAAATCGTTTGCTCGGCCGTGCGAAAGAGAAGCCAATCGCGGTCGTCTGGGGTCAGAAAGGCGAGATTGTCACGGATCAGGGTCAGGCTGTCGCCATAGCGATCTGTGACGACCTGAAATGGGCAGTCGCTTTCCCACATGCATCGCCTGGCTCCGAACGCCTGAACGACAGCGCGGATCAACGGGGCCAGGTCAGTGTAGGGCGGCTTCTTCTTTCCCAGCGCGTAGAATGCACCGACTTTGACGTAGAGCTTGGGGTGCTTTGCCAGGGCACAGAGCGCCGCGACATCGTCGTCTTTGATCGCACCGTCGGCGCCGGCGCCGATTCGTCCCAGATGGTCGATGATGACGGTCGTCTCAGGGAAGCGGCGGCACATCCGGTCGACCTCGGGAAATCCGGCGGGGTCGATCAGGCACGAGAGCGCCTGGCCGGTCTGGGCAGCCGCAGCAAACATCGCGGCGTAGCCGGCCGGCTCGAGCCATCGGGCAGGCGGTTCTTTGCCATATTGGGGCTGAAGGCGAAAGGCGTGTGCACCGCGCGGTGCGATCGTCCGCATCGCGCGTCCCGGATCAACACCGAGCGGGTCGACGATCGCGGTCCCTACGAATCGATCGGGATAGAGCTTGATCATGTCGAGCATGTAGCGATTGTCGAACGCGTAGTATGTCATCTGGATCAGATTGACCCGTCCAACGCCCGACGGCGTGCAAATTGCCAGCAACTCTTCCGCCGTGAACGAGCGGGGATTCATGTCTTCCGCTTTGAACTCTGGCGCAAGCGGATAATGGGCCGTATCGGGAGTCCAGATGTGGGATGGGCGTCGATGTAGGGCTCCATGACGGGCCTCCTTGTTGAGGAACGACCTATTTCGGCGATCGATTGTCTCGTTTTGGTGGCCGCGGCTCGTCACTCAGGCGAGCACCTCGGCGATGACCTCAGCCTCGGGTGCGAGCACCATGGGCCGGCCTTGCTGGTCGGTGAGGGTCGTGGCCGGGTCGATGCCGAGCAAATGATAGATGGTGGCGAGAATATCCTTGGGCGAGACGCGGCGCTCGAGCGGATCGCTGGCGATCTTGTCTGATTTGCCCAGGACGCAGCCGCGCTTGACGCCGCCGCCGGCCATGACGACCGAGTAGCAGCGCGACCAGTGGTCGCGGCCACCCCCTTGCACCGAGGCCAGCTTGGGGGTGCGGCCGTGCTCGCTCAAGAGGACGACCAGCGTTTCGTCGAGCAGACCACGACGATCGAGGTCGATCAACAGCCCCGAAAGTGTGAGGTCGAGGCCCGGCAAGAGCTCGTCCTTCATCCGCGGGAAGTGGTCCCAGTGCGTGTCCCAACCGGTGCCGGCCAGGCCGAACTCGTCCCAGAAGACTGTGATGAACCGGCCGCCCGCCTCGACCAGCCGGCGCGCAGTCAGGGTCGCCTGGCCGAATAGGGTCATGCCGTAAAGGTTGCGCGTCTTCGTCGGCCTCGGCGCCCAGGTCGAAAGCCTGGCGGAGGCGTTCCGAGCCGAGCAGGTCGTAGGCCATCGAGCGATGGCGGTCGATCCCCGACCGAGAACGGCGACGCATCGACGTCACGACGAAACTGCTCGATCTGCTCGAGCAGCGTTCGGCGGCCGTCGAGCCGGTCGAGCGTCAACTCGGGGCCAAGGTTGACTGACCGCACCGAGTTGAAACCGGCTCTCGGGAGTGATGCCGCGATAGGGCTCCACGTCTTCCCAGACCTTGTCGGCCAGCGTCTTCCGGGCCTGTGGCGGTTCCGCGTGCCGACAAACTCGGTGCAGATCGGGTCGTACGCCGGGCCCAGGAAACCGCCATAGGGGCCGGCCCGGGCCACCTCACCGACGCGCTGGCTGCTGAACGCCCAGGGGAGTACGAGGTTGCGCGGCACGGCGAGTCTTGTCGGCGGGATCTGCGGGCCGACGGCGGCCGTCGACATGGTCGACCACCGAGCCGATGAACGGCCAGTGCTTGGCGTCGCGCGGATTGATCTCCATCGGCAGGTCGATCCGCGGATTGCCTGTCGTCGCGAAGGCGACCCCGTGAATCGGGTAGGGATGCGAGACCGACCGGATCAGCGAGACCTTGTCCATGACCTGGGCCAGCCGGGGCAGGCGCTCGCAGATGTTCACACCCGGCACGCTCGACGGTATGCAGCCGAGCTCGCCTCGGACCTCGACGGGAGCGTCGGGCTTGGGATCGAAAGTCTCGAGCTGGCTCGGCGAACCGTACATGAACAGAAGAATGCACGACTTGGCCTGGCCAAATCCTGGTAGCTTGCTGCTGGCGGCCTCGTTCTGAGCGCGTGCGATCGCCGGGGTTTTGGGCCAACCGAGCCCAGCGAAGCCAAGCGATCCGACCTGCAACAGCTCGCGCCGCGTCAGGCCGTCACAGAACCGTTTTGGCCCGCCCAGGACGCGTAGCATCAGCGCTCCCGCAAATTCGCGAGTTCGATTGCCGGCACAGATATCAGAAGAACGTAACCTGGATTTGAGAATTATTCAACAAAGGAGATTACGTAGGGATCAAGATCCGGCCCGCCGGGGGTAGCCGCCTCAATGCGGGGGACCCGACTGTCGGGGCTGATCGTCGATATAGTCGATGTAGCCAATCAACATTTCATCCCACGTCTGCTCACCCCACTTGACGGTCTTTGTGGGATCGGGATTGGCGAGATTGGCCGCCGAGTTATCGTAGTGTGCCTCGCACAGGACCGTCGTGCCCTTGGGGATGTGTTTGGGCTCAGCGAGGCGATAGACATTTTGCCAGTTAAAGTCGTAGTTGGGCACGGACAAGAGGATCTCGCTGCGGCCGTCAGGATAATGCGCGGTGTAGGTGAAGCTTTTACCTCGAAGGTGCATGTGCGGCAGAAAGCTCAGCAATTGGACGTCGTTGCGAGTTTTCCAGTCTGCGCGTTCCACATGATCGGTTGCTCCTGGGGGAATCGAAAGTTCGCGCCGAGGGAGTCCGCGAGTGATCGCCAGGTGGGAAGGCGGCTGCTTGGAGACGATAACGCCCACGGACGTTCGATCGTGGCGGACTCGGCCGAGCGGCGTGTAGTGAATCTCGAAGGCGAGATCAGCCCCGGCTGGAATCTTCTTGGCGACACCGGGCGGAAAGATTGACGGCACGTCGCCGGGTGTGTATGCCGTCAGGAAGACCTTGTTTTTGTGCGTCCGTGTCCGGCCCTCTCGGTAGGTTTCCATATACACAAAAATATGGTGGACGACGGCCCTATCACTGGGGCGTGCTTCGGCGGCCTGGATCCAGATGTCTTCCGTGAGTCCGGTTTTCATGCGGAAATGCTGGATCGGCAGCGTCCCTTCGGCGGGGATCGTGAACGACTCGGGGAGCTCGAATACAAAGTCGGGAGTGCCAATCGACCAGCCCTGGGGAAACGTTGGCAATGCTGGTGCCTGCGCAAGGTCGCCCGGTTGTGCGCCTTGCTCGACCCAAGCCGTAAGCAAGGATCGCTCATTCTCCGTAAGGCCGCGGGCGTTGGAAAAATGGCCGTATTTGGGATCGGCGTGCCAGGGAGGCATGCGATAGTCGGCGATCACCTCGGCAATCGAGGTCGACCAACGCCGCGCCTGTTCATATGTGTGAAGCGAAAACGGAGCGACCTGGCCTGGACGGTGGCATGTCGCGCATCGTCGATGAAGAATCGAGGCGACGTCAGCAGCATAGGTCACTTCAGCGCCAGCGCCGCGAGACGGCGAATTGTGAGAACGGTCGTCGCGCGTGCTGGCCGCCTTGGGCGGCGAAACGCGGCGGGCCGCGGGCTGGCTGGCAGTTTTGGGAACCGTTCGTTCGATTGGGCAGCCGACGACATGCGTTAGATCGGGACTGACTGCACGCCCAGCGAGGACGGCGTCGATCGCATCCTTGAGATAATCATGAGAGGGAGTATCGCGCCGTGAGCCCAGGCCGTACTGGTCGTCGATCGCACCGCGGTAACGGAGTCGGCCGGAGGCGTCGATCACCAAGGCTTCGCAGGTTCGTTCGACGAGTAGCCGGTCTGCCACGCGATTCTCGGGATCTTTCAAAACAGGAAAAGTCATGTGCGACCGCCGCGCATGCTCTACGACGTCATCGATCGATTCACTGTCATTCGAGTTGATCGCCAGAAAGACGACGGCCTGAGATTCATAAAGTCCGGCGAGCTCGATCAGGCGCGGAACATACAGGTCGCCTACAGGACAGCTCGTGCCGACAAACACGACAACGACGACGTAACCGCGGTGATCCGAGAGACGGTTGAGTTGACCAGTTCTGGTATCGACAAGCTGAAATCCGGGGACGATCTGGCCGGGTTTCCGCGCCAAGATCGTGTCTGCGCAGCAAAGAGCCAGATCGCAAGCCCGGCGATCGTAACGAGCAACGAGACAAGCAGGATAGCATGGTGCAGGTAGCAGCGAGGCCATCCGACGCGAACCGCGCCCTCGGAGGGAGTATTTTCGCCACAATCCCGGCCATTCCGAACAGGCGACGTATGCGTCGAGGATGTCGCGATCGAATGAGTCGTGCGGCCCATCTCGTGGACTGGGGTTGCACGTGAACACCTCCGGAAGCACACACCGCTTTGACACCGAGTAGAATCGAGAAAACCGGGCGGCGACTGCCACCAGCAGGATCGGAGTGCGATTCCTGCGTGATGGTTAGATATCGCCCCTTCACGAAACGTTTTACCTCACAATCGCCTGGAACGACACATAACCGGTGGCACCCGGGGCGAGCACACCGGGAAGCTCCCAGCGGAGCTCGGTCGCGCCGACGCGGTTGACGGCAGTCGTGAAGTTAGTTCCTTCAGGCCCGCTCGAGGTCCCCGCGACGTATTCGAGCCGCGGCAACAGGCTGTCGACGATCGAGACCGACCGGAATCGGCGTGTTACCCATGTTGCGATAAACGATCGCGTAGGTCAGCGTGTCGCCCGGCTCGGCCTCGGCCGCGCTGACTCGTTTGATGACGGCAAGGCCGGGGCGATCGGGGGGCGTTTCGACGCCGGTCATCGAGTGCGGACCCCACACCTTGACCGCTTCGCCGGCTCCCTCGACTGATGCCCGTTGATCATCGGCCCCTCGGCCGACTTGATGCCGTCCAGGCGAATCCGTTCCTGCACCTGGCCGAGCTTTCTGCCGGTTGCGGGCCAGCTCGGCGGTCTGCTTCTGGACGTTCGTGCACTGCCAGCGTGTCTGCCGCGTAAGCCGACGGTGCCCGGCGTTCGAGTCTTCGCTCGGCCATCGAGCTGTCCCTTGTACGCCCGGTGGCACGCGCCCGGGCGCGGGCCAGTTCGGCGGCCTGGTTCTGCACCAAACGACGCGATTCGACCGATGAGTCGGCCTGCGCAAGCTTGGCGATCGTCTTGTCGGTCTTGGTCGTCTGGATGTCGACGTTCTGGTTGGTGCCGGTGCTCACGCGGACTTCGGCGAACCGCGGGGCGTAGACGCAGACCACGTTGGTCGGCAGGATTCGCGCCTGAGACTCACCCTTGACGCCGATGTCGAACCGGACGACGGCGTCGCGCGGGTCGATGCCGCTGATGCGGCCGCTGCATGTCGGGACCGGCGGCATCGCCGCGGTCGCCGCCGTCGCAGAGATACTCGTCACGCGGCAACGAGGGTCGAGCGGGCGGGGGCGATGGTACGCACACCGGCCCGCACGGCAACGAGCAGCGGGCGCCGCTTTGACAAAGGAACGGGCACGGTCGCGAGCCGATGCTCTCGACCCAGTCGAGGCCGATGTCGCCGGCGACTGCCCCCTGGATTTCCTCGCTCGGTGGGCCGGCGGCCGCCGATCCGAACGATCGCCACCGGCCGGCCCAGGGCCGAGGCGACGCGCAGCGGCGGCTCGGTCGGATTGAGCGTGACGACCGGAACCTCGTCCTTGGCCATCTTGAGCGGGATCGCCTGGTCGGGATCTTCGAGGTAGATCACCTTGGTCACGAGCCGGCCGCGATCGACGGCATCGTCCATGTCGTCCTGCGTTGAAAACGATGCGGATCGGGTATTTGCCGGGGTCGATTCCGTCGGGCCGATGCAGATGGCCGACGATCTCGACGACGGGATAGAGCTCGGCCAGGGGACGTTCGACGATCCCGCGTAACGCGCAGGCGATATCCCACGCCGCGCCTGAGGCCGACGGTGATGATCCCGCCGCCGTCGCCGATCGGCACGGGAATGGGCGCGGGGGCGAGAACCTCGACCGTTGAGGCCCGGCGGTCCCTGAAACCGCACGACCTGGACGTCGGGCTCGAGGACCGGGGCGCCGGCGGCCGCGGCTGGCGGAACCGAGGGCTCGGCCACGACCGCACCGGCGTGCCCGCTGGCGGACGCCTGGCGTCGCGACCAACGATCGCAGCACCGGCGCTGTCGGCGTCGACGTCGCCGACGGCTGGATGATCTGATCGGGGGCGACGGCTGGGGCTGCGCGACCGGCGGCGGCGCGGGAGTCGGCCGGTGCGGCTTGCCGACAAGCGGCGTGCCCGCGAGCCATGCTGCGATCACCAGACATCAGGCCGGCGTGCGCCTGGGCCTGGTGGGCCGGCCCACCATTCTGGCCGTTCCTTCCTTGGTGGCTCATCGTCTGGCTTCCTGCTCGGACAGAGTTCGAGTCTGATTGAGGGAAGGCGACCGAAAAACCCCGACGGAACGTGTTCCGTACACGCCTCCGCCGGGGTGCTGTCTGTCAGTTGCGACCGAGCGGTCATCGACCGGCGATACGCGCAGGCCCGTCGCTCGATCGCTGCTGCGATCGACGTCGATCAACGGGGCGCCGGCACGCTCGGGGACTGGCGGCTCGGCTGCAGGTGCCGGCGGTGGCGGCGGCGGCGCCGGCGCGACCGGCGAGTGCCGTCGCGGGTGCAGCCGGTGCGGCTGCACCTGGTGCCGGCGGTGCGGCGACGCGGCCGGCCGATCGAGGATCACGTTGCCCGGGGCGGTGCACGACCCGGCGGCAGGGTGCCCGGAGGCAGGTTGCCGGCGATCCGCCGGACCGGAGCGCCGACGACCACGCCGCCGACCGACATCGGCGAGCCGACGATCGGGGAACCGACTCCGCCTAGCAGGCTCGGCGATCTCCAGGTCGATCGCACCGAGCCGCACGATCAAGAGGATCGTGCCGCGCTTGTCGGCCTCGAGAATCGGATCGACGCCCGGCTCGAGCCGGGTCGAGACCAGGGTCTCGACGCCGGAGATCGGCCAGTTCCTGATACTTGGGATCGGGCAGATAGATGACCTTGGTCACGAAGTTGCCGCCGTCGACCACCTGGTCGAAGTCTTCGGTGGTGAACTGCACGGGGATCGCGTTGTGGGCCAGGTAGGCGTCGGTCGCCGGGGTCGTCGGGGCGACCTCGATCGTCGGGATACAGCGAGACGGCGGGCCGCCCGGGGATATTGGTGATCTTCAGGCGATAGATGTAGCCCTGGTTGAAGTTGTAGCGAGCCGGCACGGTCAGTTGGGCGGGCAGGTAGGTCCGTTCGCCGTTGGGCCCGGTGCCGGTCTGCCAGCCGATCTGCATGCCGTTGGGGTCGAGGAAGTAGATCTGGCTCTTGGTGACGGTGAACCGCCGCCCGTTGGCGGCGCCCATGCCAGCGCCGCCGGCCAGCGAGGCGGCGTTGTAGGGCGGAGCGCTCGTGGCATGCGGTCGTGCTCACGAGATGAGGGCGAAGCCACTTCTTGCCCCCGACGCCGGGGTCGGTGTATCCGAATCCGTCGCCGGCGGTCGCCGCCGCCAGCAGCAGCATTCCGAACGCTTGCATATCATCCTCCAACTCCCTTCGGGCGAATCCGTCCGGCCCATGCGGCCGATGCGCCCGATCCGCCGATCCAGGGAGATTGTTCTGCTTCCTGCTCTTCACGGCGACCGACTCGGCCACGGTCGAGTCGTGTCGAGTTGATAATTCTCCGGACCGTCTGCCGGTCTTGCGTCGTCTTGACCGACCTAGCGATTATGATCGGGCGATTCGCTTCCCGAACTCGGATTCGGAAATTGCGCCTACATCCGGCAATCCATGCTTAATAATCGGCTCAACGGTTCTCGCCGTATCCGGACCGTCTGCCGGCCTTGCGTCTCATGACGCCTAGCGATTATGATCGGGCATTCCTTCCCAAACCCTTGAGAATTGCCCTACATCCCAACCATGCTTAATAATCGGATCATCGCTTCGCTCCTGGCGATGTGCTCACTGGTCGCGATCGCCGTCGCGTGCCTCTGCCAGGCGGCCGCTGGCGCAGAGCCGGCGGCCGCGCCAGCCGGGCCGCTCAGCCGGTGCCAGCTGCCGCCGAGAAGCCGGAAGAACCGCCGACCGAGGCCGAGATCGAGATCGACGTGGCGATCAAGAAGTCGCCAGCCTCAAGTCGGTCGCGGCCGAGCTGGTCCAAGAAATCAACATGCTCAACCAGAAATTCTCGATCAAGGGAAGCTATCGCAAAGGCCCCAATAACCGCGTCTACCTGCAGCCTGACCGTCGCGGGCCTTGCCGATTCGGCCGCCACCATCGCTTCAGGTTTGCGACGGCGAAACGCTCTGGGATTATCAGGTTGTGCTCGATTCTCCAGTTTACCGCAAGCTGAGCATCAAGCCGATCCTGGAGCGGCTCAATTCGCCCGAGCTCAATCGCCAAGATGCAGAGATCAGGCCATCACTGCAGATGGGTCTGGCCGGACCGGAAACGCTGCTGGTGGGCTTGCGAAGGACGATGAAGTTCGACCTCAAGGAAGAAGACGAGCTCGACGGCAAGAAGGTGTGGAAGTTCCGCGGCACCTGGAGGATCGCGCCAGGGCCTGGTCGGTCTCGACGGCCGCCCGGTCGCCGCCGGCGGCTTCTTGCCTCCTTACATCCCGATGGACGCCACGCTCTACCTGGGTAAGGACGACGGCTGGCCGTACAAGCTGGTTCTCGTGGGCCGAAAGCCGTCGATTCTTTTTGAAACCCGCCGCATCGGTCCGGACGGCCGGCCGATCGGCGCGAAGAGCTCGATCGAGAAGATCACGCCCAGCGAAATCACGCTGACCTATCAGGACGTGAAGCTGAACGCCAAGCTCCGGCTCGAAGAATTCGCCTTTCAGGCCCCCCCGACGGCCAACGTCGACGACAGCACCGAGGCGCATCGTCAAGGGACTCGATCAGGCGATCCAGATGGAGATTCAGAGGAAGAAGAACGAGGCCGCGAAGAAGGAAGGGCCCGTGCTCGACCAGCCGATCGACATTCCCTCGCCGCCGATCCGACCGCCGCGCCTCGACCTTGAAACGTGCGATCCGCATGCGCCGGCGCCAGACCGTTTCATCGCGCGAGCCTTGCCCTCGCGGGCTCGAGCTCTATGATTGGAGGTCGACGGCGAATTCCAGTGATCATAACTCCAAGACCAGAACCCACATTCGTGGTGACAAGAAGTGACGGGCCAAGATGGAGCCGACCAAACCGGGTGGCAGCGCCAAGCCGAGCAAGGTCGAAGCGATCAAGCTGGCCAGCCAGTATCTGAAGACCTATGTGGCCGACGAGGTGGATAACGGTTCCTCGCATTTCAGCGAAGATGCCGCCACCGTCCTCAAGTTTCACGGGTCCTATCAGCAAGACGATCGCGACGTCCGCAAGCAGTTGAAAAAAGAAGGCAAGGAGGCGGCCCACCAGTTCATGGTTCGGGTCCGGATCGTCGGCGGCAAGCTGAACGCGGACCAGTATCTGGCCTGCGACCACCTGGCCCAGACCCTCGGCAACGGCAGCTTGCGGATCACGACCCGCCAGGAATTTCAGCTCCACGGCGTGCTTGAAAGCACGACCTTGCAGAGCACGATCCGCCAGATCAACGAAGCCCTGCTGTCGACCCTGGCGGCCTGCGGCGACGTCGAACGCAACGTGCTCTGCTGCCCGGCCCCCCTCTTCGACCCGGTTCGCGACGACCTGAATGCCGACGCCTTGCGCTGGGCGTCCCACTGCGCACCGCGGTCGTCGAGCCTACTGGGATATCTGGCTCGACGGCGAAAAGATCGAAACGCTTGCCGCCAGCCGGCGAGCGCCGCTGGTGCCGACCCCCGGCGACGATCCGGTCGAGCCGATTTACGGCAAGACCTACCTGCCGCGCAAGTTCAAGACGGCCTTCGCCTTGCCGGAAGACAATTGCACCGACATTCATGCCAACGACCTCGGTTTTCTGGGCGTCGTCGTAGACGGCCGGCTGGTCGGCTACAACGTGCTGGCCGGCGGCGGGCTGGGGACGACCCCGAGTGCGCAGAAGACGTTTCCGTTCCTGGCGCTGCCGCTTTGTTACGTCGACCGCGGCGACGTGCTCGAAGATCGGCGAGGCGGTCCTCAAGGTCTTTCGCGACTTCGGCAACCGTTCCGACCGCAAGCGAGCCCGGCTCAAGTACATCATTCACGACTGGGGAATGCCGGCGTTTCCGGGCCAAGGTCGAGGAGTACCTCGGTCATCCGCTCGCCGATCCCGAAGCCGATCGAGGTCTCCGGCGTCGACGATCACCTGGGCTGGCACCCGCAAGGCGACGGCAAGCTCTTCCTGGGGATCCCCGTCGAGAACGGCCGGATCAAAGACGACGGAGACTTTCGGCTGGCCAGCGGCTTGCGGGCCTTCTTCCAGAAATACCAGACGCCGGCGCGCTTGACCTGTCAGCAAACGATCTTGCTGGCGGACCTCGAGCCCGCCCGGCGCGGCGAGATCGAGCACTGGCTGGCGGAATACGGAATCGCCACGGTCGAGCAGATCTCGACCGTGCGGCGCTGGTCGATGGCCTGCCCGGCCCTGCCCACCTGCGGGCTGGCCGTCACCGAAGCCGAGCGTGCCCTGCCCGGAATCCTCGACCAGCTCGAGGTCGAGCTGGCACGGCTTGGGCCTGGAAAACGAGCGTTTCACCGTGCGGATGACCGGCTGCCCCAACGGCTGTGCCCGGCCCTATAACTCCGACATCGGCCTGGTCGGCCGATCGGCCCACGTCAACAAAGACGGCACGCCCGGACCCGGAACCTACACGATCTTCCTGGGCGGCCGCACGGTCGGCGACCGGCTCAATACCGAGTTCAAAGACTATGTTCCCTACGACCAGGTCGTGGCCGAGCTCGTGCCGGTTTTCAGCCGATTCAAGGCAGAACGCAATGGCGATCCGAGTCGTTCGGCGATTTCTGCGATCGGATCGGCGTCGACAGAGCTGGCGCGTTCCGCGTCGCCGGAGCTCAACCCCGTGGGCTTAGTCGACCCCTCAGCTCGTCGGGAAGCTTGCCATGGCGATCGCTCTTCCGGTTCGAGCCGATCTCATCGCCGCAGCCCGCCACGCGGCGCGAACAGGCCTATTGCCCCTACAGCCGCTTTCGTGTCGGGGCCGCCGTCCTCACCGATCGCGGTGAGATTTTCGCGGGCTGCAACGTCGAGAATGCGTCGTACGGCCTGACGATCTGCGCCGAGCGAAACGCGATCTTTCAGGCGGTGGCACGCTCGAAAGCGCCCGTGGTGATCCGCGCGGTCGTCGTCTTCACACCGACCCCCGAGCCGACCGCCCCCTGCGGCGCCTGCCGGCAGGTGATCAACGAATTCGGGCCTGATGCCGACGTATTCTCAGTCTGCGACGGCGAGGCGATCATCGAGAATCGACTATCCGAGCTACTCCCGGGCGCGTTTGGACCGGCTAACTTAGCGCCTTAGCAGAGCATTGAGAATACAGTGAGTCATTCAACGGATTCTTGGCAGCTGGCTCAGGGAAGTAGGTCAGCGACGGCAATTGTTCCCACTTGAACGCCGTCAATGACCATCGGAGCTCGATCGCTTGGCCCGAAAATCTGATGGTTCTTGTATGCGCCGGATTCCGGAGCGGTGAAGACCTCGAGTTGGCGATCAATCAGGTTGAGAATCCAGTAGCTCGGAACGTTCGCGCGGGCGTATGCCGAGAGCTTCTCGCGGCGGTCCCAGGCGAGTGAGGTGTCTGAAACCTCGACGAGCAGAACGATGTCTCCAGGACCAGGATGAAATGACCGATAATCTCGACGCTGTCCACGAACCACAGAGATATCAGGCTCTGGCTCGTCAAAGTCGGGGATTCGGACTGGTTTCTCTTCGCGAAGCCACCAGCCAGGAGGCAGGATTGCAGCGATTGATTCGCGGACTGCGTCTACCGCAACGACATGAGGTGGCCTTGTTGTCATCTTCTTCACCAGCCATCCGTTGATCAGCTCAACCCGACGATCCTTGAGTAATCCGGAGTCCGCCAGCGCCTCATATTCCTCGACGGTCATGCGGTACAGTTGGTCGAGATCGTCCGGTGCAACGGGAATCATCGCGGTGGCCATATTGCGGTTTTCCATTTCGGTTCGATCGTGTCGAGGATGACCGCGGTCGCGCGGCGTGGGCGAGAAATCTTAAGCGCCAATGACTATCATCTAATCTTGAAGAGCCTGCTTCAATGGGACCACGATCGATAATCTGTCCCGGTGGGCCGGAACTTCTCGCGGCATCTCGCCTTTGCGCATTCTCGCAGAACGGTTACACTTCCGACCAGAATCGCGCAGTGGGCGAATTGTACGAGAGCGATGTGGTGTGCGCCTGGCCACCGTTCGCCGAAGTGCGGGTTGCATAGTGGAAATAATCCACGCTGCGCGGATACTGGGAGGGAACCCGGATGCGACGGATCGCAGTTTTGAATCAAAAGGGTGGCGTCGGCAAGACCACGACGGCCGTGAACCTGTCGGCCGCGCTGGCGATGGCCGGGCACAAGACGCTGGTGCTGGACCTCGATCCGCAGGCCCACGCCACCTTGCATCTCGGACTCTTGCCGGGCCGGTCCGGTCCGTCGCTCTACGAAGTCTTGACCGACGGGCTGCCGCTGGCCAGCGTGCGACGAGCGGTCGGACCCAACCTGTCGATCTGCGGCAGCCACATCGACCTGGCCGGCGCCGAGCTCGAGCTGCTGGGGACCGTCGGGCGAGAGGTCATCCTCCGCGACCAGCTCGCGGCCGACACCGAGCCGTATCGACTTCGTGTTGATGGACTGCCCCCCTTCGCTGAGCGTGCTCACGCTCAACGCTCTGTGTGCGGCCAACGAGGTTTTGATCCCGCTCCAGGCCCATTTCCTGGCGCTTCATGGGTTATCGAAGCTGCTGGAAACGGTCAACCTGGTCTCGAAGCGCGTCAATCGCGAGCTGAAGGTGGGCGGGATCGTCCTTTGCCTTTACGACGCCGGCACGCGCCACGGCGGCGAAGTCATCGAAGACCTCCAGACGTTTTTCGAAGGCCGGCGCAACGCCGACGCCCCCTGGGCCGACGCCAAGGTCTTTCAAGACGCGGATCCGCCGCAATATCCGGCTGGCCGAGTGTCCCAGCTTCGGCCAGTCGATCTTCCAGTACGCTCCCACCAGCCGGGCGCCGAGGACTATGCGTCGCTGGCCGCCGAGCTCCAGGGACAGGCTCCGGCCGATATCTGGTTAAGTCCGGACGGCAAGCCGACTGCCGAGAAAAGCGACCTCTGCCGATGCCGCTTCCGCAGCTTGATGTGTCGCGGCGTTAGCATTTGATCAGAGGCTCAGAACGTCGGCCGCACGTTCGTTTCAACGCCGATCGGAATCATCGAATCCTCGGGGAAGAAACTCCCGACGTCTTGGATCCCCTGACCCGGTTCGGTCTCGGTCCAGACCGCGAACGTGTATTTCGAGATTGGCAGTCCCTCCGACGGCAGCAGGCTGGCCGGCAAGAGGATGCGCACCGTTGGGCCTGCGACTTGAATATTTGACGGTGCGAGCGGGCTGTGTCGTCCCCGTCGTCAGGTCGGTGATCGTCGCGGAGTTGGACTGGCCGAAAGCCCCACGGTCACCGTCACAAGCACGTCGGGAGTGATGCCCGGCCGGCTCGCGAACGCTGGGCCCAGCCCGCGACCTGCGCCGCGGTTCATGGCGAAGACGATTGATGTCGTGCCGGGATACGTCGTGAATGGTCCGCGCACGATCGCTCCCAGCTCGATCTTCTTTCCCTTGAGCAATACCGCGCCGCCGACATTGAGCGACAACGGATCGTGCGGCAGGCCTGTATAGCCGCCTTGGAGGTTGGGTACCTTGACGGCCAGACCGGGAATTGTGTACTGCTTCAACGTTCCGGCATTGAACCCGGCAACGACCGCGCCGATATTGTGAACTTCACGCTGAGCAAGCCGACGAACTCATGGCCGGCGCCGCCGAAAATCGCATTGAATATGGCCTTTTGACCTGAGATTGCAGCGGCGAGGCTGGTCTGATGAGCCTGGGACACGAATGCCAAAACCGGCTCTCGGTGCGTTTGGAAGCCCCCTGAGCTCAAGAGGATCTCGGCTCGAGCGTCTCGAGGCAACAGGCTTTTGCCTCTTTTCGGCGTGCGGCACGGCATTGAAATCGGCCTCACTTGGTGCTCTGATTAAGGCCCTGACGCCTCGCAAGGGAATGGCGATCGCGGCGACAGCAACAGTCGTCGGTACTCTCAACTGTAGGCCACGGCGGACGAACGCGGAAGGAATTGCGACATTGCGCTGGGTTGGAATCGACGAAGCCGGCTATGGTCCCAACCTGGGGCCGATGGTGATGACGGCGGTGATCGCCGAGTCGACCGAAGCGCTGGCACGAAGACACGGCACGATGTTCGCTACGCTCGATTTCTGGAGCGACCTGGCGGCGACCGTCGACCGAGCCGGCGGCGATCCCGACCGGGTCTGGATCGACGATTCGAAGGCGATCTACCAGGTGGGACAAGGGCGCGACCGGCTCGAAATCGCCTGTCTGGCCGCGGTCCATGCGACCGGGACGAGCTTGCCCGGCTGCCTGGGCGAGCTCGATCGAGGTCCTGGGGCCGGCACGCTTGCCGACATCGAGCTGACCCGCTGGATCGAGCCGAGTGACGAAGCATCTGACCTGGCCGCTCCGCCGTGCCGCGTGAAGCGCTCGACGGGCTGCTCGCGCGCAGGCCGTCTTGCCGCCGGCAGTGCTGCGTCTGGCGGATCGCCGCGGTGGCCTCGCGTCGTCGTCGGACCGGCCCGGTTCAACGGCGGGCTGGAGGTGCACGGCTCGAAAGCGGCGGTCCATTTCGAGGCGTTCGACCGCTGCTCAAGCAGGTCTGGGACCGGGCCGCCGATGGTCGCGCCACGTTCGTCACGGCGACAAGCACGGCGGGCGGCACTATTACTTGCAGCCGCTTTCGCAAGCGTTTCCCGAGGCCTGGATCGACCGCGGCCCCGAAGGCCCGGACCTGAGCCGGTACACGATCCGCGACCGGAACCGCAGGCTCGAGCTCACCCTGATGCCGCGGGCCGACCAGTGCGACGGCCTGGTCGCGCTGGCGTCGATCGTCAGCAAGACGGTTCGCGAGCTCTGGATGGACGTCTTCAACGCGTACTGGCGAGGGCGAATCCCCGGCCTGCGGCCGACGGCCGGATATCCCTCGGACGCCGTCCGGTTCCGGCAGGCGATCGAGCGCATCGCCTCGGCCGAAGGGCACGACCCGGCGCACTGGTGGCGCATCAAGTAGGGTTGTCGAAGCATAGACGAGAGCTTCGTCCGTGGCGGTCGGGTGGGCGGTTTAACGTTCGCGGTAGACAATCCGACCCTTGGTCAGGTCGTAGGGAGTGATCTCGACGGTCACCCGGTCGCCGGGGACGATCCGGATGAAATTCTTGCGCATCTTGCCGGCGATGTGGGCCAGGATGCGGTGTCCGTTTTCCAGCTCGACCATGAACTGGGTGTTGGGGAGCGCCTCGACGATGCGCCCCTCGGTGCGGATCGGTTCCTCTTTGGCCACGCGGATCTCCTGAAATCGACCAGCGCCGGCCACGTCGTGGTCTGTTGTGTGTACGAAGAATCAGCTTGCTCCGACCGGTCTCAAACGCCTCGCAACCAGCGACCCGAGCCGGAACGACCGCCAGTCAGGGCCCGCTGAAGGGCCGGATCGAGACGTTGAGAGACGCGCCTCATCAAAGCCGCTACAGAATAATCGATTGCGGATGACTTGAACAGCATGCTCGACGAAAGAAATCAGCGTGATCGTGGCAGTCTGCGGAGACATGACCAGTCAGTCCGGTTCAGGGCATGAACGGCGGCATGATGCCCTCGACTCGCAGTCGAACGTGATAAACCGCGTCGACGGCCGTGATCGCCAGGCCGCGGGCATCGGCGTCGCACCAGGCCAGGTTCGACGGGCGGGCCGGCAGCGCCAGGATTCCCAGCAGCCGGCCGTCCGGCTCGAACACCCAGACCCCCAGCGCGACGGCGACATAGACCCGGCCGGCCTTGTCGACCTTCATCCCGTCGGGACCGCCGGGCTGGCCCGGGTCGAGCCGCGCGAAGACGCGGCTGGAGCCGACGCGCAGCGATCCGTCGGCTTCGACGTCGAACGCCCGGACGTGATAACGGCCGGTGTCGCAGACGTAGAGCGTTCGCTCGTCGGGTGAAAACGCCAGGCCGTTGGGCTTCTCGAAATCGTCGGCCAGCAGCCGGAGTGCATCCGGGCCCTCGCGGCACGGGTCGAAGGCGAAAACGCCCTGAAAATGGAGCGCCCGCTGCGACGGCTCGACCCCGTAGGCCGGGTCGGTGAAATAGATCAAGCCGTCGGACCGGCAGACGACGTCGTTGGGGCTGTTGAGCCGCGCGCCCGCCCAGGTTTCGACGATCGGCTCGACCTGGCCGCTCGTCGAGCGACAGCCGCGAGACCCGCCGGCCGTTCTGTTCGCAAAAGACGATGGAGCCGCCCGGTCCAAAGGTCTGGCCGTTGGCGGCTCCGGTCTGCTCGCGGAGCAAGTGCACCGAACGGTCCGGATCGAGCCGATACGTTCGCTCGGCCTTGATGTCCTGAAAGAGCAAGCGAGCCGTCGGGCTGCCAGAGCGGGCCCTCGGTGAATTGAAAGCCGCTCGGCGAGCTGCTCGACCGTCTCACTCTCGATCAGACTCGGAGAGCCCGGCATCTCTCAGGATCGTCACCATCGCCTTGAGTCTCCCACAGAAATACGTGCGAATTCGAGCTTGCTCGCTGGCGCGCCGGCCGGATTGAATCATAAGTCGTCGGTGGTGATTGGCAACATGATGGATTAGAATAGATTAGCGAGGTGCGGGGCACGGTCATTCCCATCGAGGATCACTCGATTGCGGGCCTGCCCGCGGCGGAGTGTCCCGATCCGCTCGGCCAACGTATCGTATAGAGATCGACGAGCCGCGGTCGGTCCCGCATTGCTCGCAAGCTGTCGATGCTTGGTTTCCGGAGGAGCGCCGTCGATGTCTTCGGACGTCGGAAAGCCCGATCTGCAAAAAGCACAAACGTTCTTCCAGTACGGCAATGATGCCGCCCTCAAGTCGAATTTCGACTACGCCATCGACATGTACAAGCAAGCTTGCAAGATTGTGCCGGACAACCTGGTTTATCGGCAGGCGCTGCGAGGTATCGAGCGGCGCAAGTTCAATGGCGATCCGAGCAAGGTGGGCATGCTGGTCGGTGCCAAGAATCAGCCGATCCTGATGCGTGCCAAGTCGGCTCGAGTCGAAGGGAAATCACACGCACGCGATCGAGTTGTGTGAAGACGCGTTTGTCAACAATCCCTGGGACGTGGGGGCGGCGCGGGTCGCGGCCGAGGCGGCCGAGCAGGCCGGGCTGCTGATCGCTGGCCCAGTGGTTCGTCGAGACGGTGCAGACGGTCACGAAGGACGTCGACTTCTTCAAATTCGCCGCCCACATTCACGAGATCAACGAGAGCTGGCAAAAGGCGATCGCCTGCTGGGAGCAGGTCAAGAAGCTCAGCCCCAACGACCAGGACGCCAACCGCCAGATCAATGCGCTTTCGGCCGCCGGCACGATCAAGCGGGCCGGGCTGGAAGATACACTGGATCAAGCGGGCGGCGGCCGCAGCCGCCGCCGAGCCGGCCGAGTCGCTCGAGCCAAGCTCGAGCGGCTCAAGCAAGAACAGCTCACGCCGGAGCAGCGGCTGATCAAGGAAATCATGGCCGACCCGACGGCCGTTCACGCCTACGTCGAGCTGGCCGAGATCTACCGGAAGCGCGGCGATCTCGACAAGGCCGAGAAGGTCCTGGCCAAAGGCCGCAAAGCCAACCCCGACGACCACGGCCTGGCGTCGATCTACGAAGACACGCAGATCAGCCGCCTGAGAAAGGCGAGGGACAGCCAGCAGCAGCGCGTTCAGCAGTATCCCGAGGACACCGGCGCCAAGGCCAAGCTCGACCAGTTGAACGAAATGCTCAACAAGTACGAGATCGAGGCGTTTCGCCGCCGCGTCGCAGCTTCATCCCGAGGACGCCAAGCTGCATTTCGACCTGGGCGTGATCCTGGCGCGCGTCGGCGATCACGACGGCGCGATCGCCGAATTTCAGCAGGCGCGCTCGAGCACCAGTCCCACACAGAAGATCCAGGCCCTCTATCATCTGGGGCTGAGCTTCGAGGCCAACAACGTCGCCCAAGCTGGCGGAGCGCAACTACAAAGAGGCCATCAAGTTGCTCGAGCCCGACGACAAGGATAACTTCCTCGCGCTCCACTACCGGCTGGGCCGTGTCGCCGAGACGCTGGGCAATAACGAGGCCGCCGAAGAGCACTACAACGAGGTCGCCGCCATCGATTACTCGTATCTCGACGTCGCCCAGCGGCTGAAACGCTTGATCTCTGAATCGCTTGATCTCAGCTGGAATCGCATGTTATGCTAGTGACCTCGTACGCGGGCCGGACTTTGCGTCCGCGTGGTCGTGATTTATCAGTCGAATGGCCGGAGTCTCCAGTTAGGCTCGAGCTCTTCGCCTCCCAGCCTTCATTAACAATCACGGAGCCATGCCAAATTCATCCTCCGCGACAAGCGCATGCGGCAAAACGTCAAGCGCCGCAAGCAATCGCGTCACCAAGAAGGTCATCAAGACGCTGACCAAGCGCACCATGGCGTCGCTGGCGGCCAAGGACTTCGACAAGGCGGCGACCGACATCAAGGCCGCGGCGTCCAAGATCGACAAGGCCGGCGCTCGCCGAGTGCTTCATCCCAACACGGCCGCTCGCCGCAAGAGCAAGCTGGCGCGTGCTTACAACGCGGCGCTGCGCGAAATCGCAGCAGGCCTGAGTCCGGCCTCGATGGGCGTGATCGGCGGCGTGAGCGTAAGCTGCGGGCACGAGACCTGTTATGGGGCTTCGCAGCTGGCACGAGGCCGTGCCACGCGAGGTGAACCGCCACCATGCCGACCCTCGACGACGCCTTCGACGCGGTTCGCACGGCCCTGGTCGACCATTTCGGCCCGGCCGCGGACGAATTCGAGGGCCTGGACGCCGTTCGAGGCGATGGTCGCCGTGCTTCTCGACCGCGCGACCGGCGGCAGCGCCGCTGGAAGCCGGTCTCGACGGCCTGGCAGACGACGGTCTGCTCACGCCCGAGCGGTTGGCCGAGGCCGAGATCCTCGAGATCGCCGACGCTCCTGCGCAACAAGGCGTCTCGGCCACGGCCCGGAGCCATCGCCCCGCTCAAGCATCTCGCTCGCTGGCTCGTCGACCAGGGCATGACGGCTACTTGCCGCGGATGCTCGATTCGAGCACAGCCCGAGTCCACGGACTCGCTGCGCGACGAACTGGCCGCGATCAAAGGCATCGGCCCGGCCGCCGCGGACGCTGATCCTTTGTTCGCCCTCAAACGGCCGAGCTATCCGGTCGATCGTGCCACGTTTCGGGTCTTGGTGCGTCACGGCTGGCTCGATCCGACGGCAACCTACGACGAGGCCCGCGACCTCGTGGTCGAGCGCGCCGTCGATCGACGCGGACGATCGCGGATGAGCAGGCGGTGCGGCCTGCTGGGTGAATTGTCGCACGGAATGGAACAGCTCGGCCGCCAGTTCTGCCGCGCGGCCGCGCCGCACTGCGAGCGGTGCCCTCTCGAACGCTTCTTGCCCGAGGGAGGACCGCGCGAAGTCGATGCCTAAGCCCGCGAAGAAGCCGCGCCGATCGAAGCCCGCGCCCAAGGCCGACTACCAACTGGTCGGGCCCATGCCCGCGCGGATGTACGAAGTGATCCTGCCCAAGAAGCTCGGCTACTTCGGCAAGGTTCAGGAGGTGCTCGAGGACCTGTTCGACGAGCAGGCGATCCGGTCGGTCCCGTTCATTCAGCAAGTCGATCGAGCGGCGGCGGCGGCAATCTGCCGAATTCGACGAGGAAGCCTGGATCAAGACGCTCTGCCAGGCGTCGGGCGGCTATTCGATCTACGAGATGGACGGGCGCTACCTTTCGCCGCAAGGCCCGGTCGACGAGCGGGTGCTGGTGATCCGGTTCATCTTTCACAATCCGCAGCGACCCGACCGACTCGCGCACCGATTTCCTGGCGGCCTCGCTCGAAGTGGTCAATTACCTGGTCGCCCACCGGTTCGCCAACGAGCTGGGGGTCGAAGAGGAGATCTGGTTTCTCGAATATCATCCAGCCCCAGCTCGCGATCTGGCGCAAAGGACGGCCAGCTCGAGAGACCCGGCCGAAGAGCGAAAATCGCGGCACTGAACCACGTAAGTGAACGCGTTGCTCGAACGGACCGAGGAGATCGATCGGACGATGACGATGCACGCGATGCCGGTGATGCTGGGTGTCCTGGCGATCCTGGCGATCGCCTATCGGTATTACAGTGCGTTTCTGGCCGCCAAGGTCGCGGTGCTGGACGATGCGCGGGTCACGCCGGCGCACCGCTTCAATGACGGCCAGAACTTTGACCCGACCAATCGCTGGGTGCTTGTTCGGCCACCATTTCGCGGCGATCTCGGGGGCCGGTCCGCTGATCGGGCCGGTGCTGGCGATCCAGTTTGGCTATTTGCCGGGCCTGGTCTGGCTGGTGGTCGGCGTCTGCCTGGCCGGAGCCGTGCAGGACATGATGGTCCTGGCGGCCTCGACCCGGCGCGACGGCTTGAGCCTGGCCGGGCTGGCCCGCGCCGAGATCGGCCGGCCCGCCGGGCTCGCCGCGGCGATCGCCATCCTCTACATCGTGATCATCGCCCTCGCGGGCCTGGGCATCGTGGTCGTGAAGGCACTGGGCGGCGAGGAAGTTCGCATGAAGGCCGGGAGCGTGCTGGAATATCCCGCGAATTCCGAAATCAGCCGGACGTATCTATCCCAATCGGCCGACGATCCACCATGTCCCCGCCGGCTCGACCTATCGCTTTGGCGACGGGGCCGGCCAGACGCATGATCATCAACGAAGGGTTCGACCTGACGGTGCCCGCATGATGCGACGACTCAAGCTCGGCCCGGACGGCAAGGGCTGGATCTTGCCCGAGAACGCCAGGCGGATGGTGCCAGGGAAGCTCGTGGGGCACGTTCACGATCGCCTGCACGATCCCGATCGCGCTTTTTGTCGGCTGGTACATGTACCATTTCCGCAAGGGCAAGATCCTCGAGGCGTCGCTCTTGGGCGCGGCCGCCGTGCTGGCCGCGACGGTCGGGGGGGCGTTCATTCCCGGCTCCGAGCTCGAGCCTTACTTTTCGCTCTCGCGCGAGGCGACCGTCTTTGCGCTGGCGGCTTACGGCTTCGTCGCGGCCGTGCTGCCGGTGTGGCTCTTGCTCGCCCCGCGCGACTATCTTTCGACCTTCCTCAAGATCGGCACGATCTTGCTCCTGGTCGCCGGCGTGATCATCGCCAATCCCAAGCTCCAGGCGCCCGCCGTCAGCCCTTACTTCGCCGCGGGAGGCGGCCCTTATTTTGATGGGCCGATCTTTCCCTATGTCTTTATTTGCATCATGTGCGGAGCGATCTCGGGGTTTCATGCCCTGGTCTCGTCGGGGACGACGCCCAAGATGATCGACCGCGAAAGCGACGTCCGGATGATCGGCTATGGCGCGATGCTGATGGAGGGCCTGGTGGGGGTGGTGGCCCTGATCGCGGCGGCGGCCCTGCCCAACGCGATGTATTACGACATCAACATCGACCTGGCCCGCCGGCCCGATTTTCTGGCGAAGCACCGCGATTTCGCCCAGTTTCATCCAGGCCGGCGAAGTCGACTTGCACGGCGGTCACGCCGCCGGCGCCGCGGGTGGAAGCGAGCTGGTCGCGATGGAGAAGGACGTGCAAGAATCGCTGCACGGCCGGACCGGCGGGGCCGTCACGCTGGCCGTCGGCATGGCGCGGATCTTTTCCGAACGCCATTCCGGGCATGAACTGGCTGATCAAGTACTGGTATCACTTCGCGATCATGTTCGAGGCGCTTTTCATCCTGACCACGATCGACGCCGGCACGCGGATCGCGCGGTTCCTGGTCCAGGAGTTTCTGGGCAAGATCTGGAAGCCGCTGGGCGACCTCAACTGGCTGCCCGCGTCGCTCCTGGCGACGGGGCTGGTCGTCTTTGGCTGGGGCTATTTCATCTACACCGGCAGCGTCGAGACGATCTGGCCGATGTTCGGCATGGCCAACCAGTTGCTGGCGGTGATCGCCCTGGCGGTGGTGACGACCGTGCTCGTCAACTCGGGTCGCGGCCGTTATGCGCCGATCACCCTGCTGCCGATGCTGTTCGTGGCGACGACGACCACGACGACCGCGTATTACGAGATCACCGGCAAGTTCCGGAACATGATCAAGAGCGGGCGCCGGTGCGCGGCTGGCTCAATATCGGGCTGACCGGCATGCTGCTTCTCTGCGTGGCGGTGATCGTTTTCTCGGCGGTGGTCCGATGGGTTTCGCCGTTGCCACCGGCTCCAGCGGCAGATGCGTAGGGGACGGCGAACCAAGAACCGGACGTTCGTTCGGTGGGCTGGGTAACTCGCTTCTTGCCATTGCTTTTTGTGAGTCTTAGACGGCCGGGACCCATTCATGAGCAAGGCCAAGAAATCTACCGTGCCGATCGCCAAGGGTTTAACGTTCGAGCATCTCGTCGTTTCGATCCGTGGTGTCGACGCGGAGCTCGCCGCGCAAGCCGGCCGTGCGGTCAATGTCAGCCTGACGTTCCGGAATTGGCTCATTGGCTGGTACATCGCGGAATACGAACTGCGTGGCGCGGACCGGGCTCAATACGGCGAAATGCTTCTGGCGAACCTGTCAGCCCGCCTTATTGGGACTGGCGTCAGTCGGACGGAAGAGCGTGAGCTTCGACGCTATCGGCGGTTCTATCAGACCTATCCACAGATTCGGGAGTCGCTGACTCCCGAATTGAAAAAGAGGCTCGCAACCCCACGAAAAGATTGGTCGGTCGCGATTCGGGAGTCGCCGACTCCCGAATCCGGTCTATCCGGAAAAGACCTGATCACCAAACTTTCCTTCTCCCATATCGCCGAGCTGCTGGCGGTCGACGACATACTCAAACGCGCCTTCTACGAATCCGAGTGCATTCGCGGCAACTGGTCGGTGCGCGAGCTGAAACGGCAAATCGCCTCGCTCTATTTCGAGCGTTCCGGCCTGTCTCGTAACAAGGCGAAGCTGGCCAAGCTGACTCGATCGGGTGCCGAGACCGCAATTCCTCGCTTGACCATCCGCGATCCCTTATATCTTCGAGTTTCTCGGCCTGAAGTCCAAGGAGGTCATGAGCGAGTCTCATCTCGAAGACCAGCTTCTGGACAAGTTGCAGGAATTCCTGCTCGAGCTCGGTCATGGCTTCTGTTTCGAGGCCCGGCAAAAGCGGATCCTGATCGGCGACACACACGGGTTTATCGATCTGGTCTTCTACCATCGCATTTTGAAGTGCCACGTGCTGATCGAGCTAAAATTGCAAGAGTTTAACCATCAGAATATCGGCCAACTCAATACGTACGTGAGTTGGTACTCAAAGAACATGAAAGCCGAGGGCGACAACCCGCCGGTCGGCATTCTCCTTTGCACACAGAAAGATCACGCTTTGGTCGAGTATGCCCTGGCCGGTATGGACAACAAGCTTTTCGTCTCGAAGTATCAGCTTCATCTACCCAAGCGCGAACAATTGCAACGCGAATTGGAACGGACGCTCAAGGAGGAAGCATGAGCCTCGACCGGAAGACGCCATTCGGCACAAACCGATCGAGTTCAGTCCAAGAACCAGTTCAACACCCCAAACGGATCGGCGCCCAGGATGAAGCAAGAAAGGAACCAGAGCACGATGGCCGCGAGCACGGCATCCGCGACACGTCTTGACCGGGGAGTCAATCTCTTGCTGCAAGCAGGAGGACGATCCAACCTAGCCAAATATCGGGCTTGGTGATGAGTGCGGAGACGAAGAAGGCCACAATCACCATTCCGACAGCCCCGTTAACGCCGAATGCCGCGAAAATGAGGGCTGTGCCCGCGACGGCGATCATCCACCGCCGCGTCGTAAGCCGAAGTCGGCCCGCGCGGCGAACCAAACAGGGAAGTGTCGACAGTTGGAATTCGGGCCGCACGATCTCGACTCTCGATCAACGCCACAGTTCTTCAGCCGTCATTCGCGGTCGCTGCGTATCTGCAACTCGGCACTTGATAGCGGCTGTGACGCGTCCAGTTGAGATCGCATTGATTGCTCCAACAAACGGACGCGATTCTCGGCAAGACCCCCTGGATCGCCCCACCAGTTTTGCCGCGCGTCGATGTGAGCTTTGGTCGCAGAAATCGAAATGTCGGTCGATCCATTTTCCTGGATCGTATTGTTGCGCAGCCGTTACGTGATACTCGCCTTGATCGGGCGCGATTCCGAACTCGGAGCCTTCATTGCCGAGGCCAATTCCTGTTTTGAGCGCCTTCTCGATCGTCGAGTCGCGCACCAAGAGACGATACCGGCCCCTGGCGAACGGGCCTTTGTCGAATACGGTTGGGCCGAGCCAGATGTTCTGCGCTTCGGCACGGAATCCGTCGACGGCGCCGGCGTCGCGGATGATACTCCGCTTGATATCGATCGATACGATGCTCTCGTGCGCTCGTGCGGGATCCGATGCCGGGTAAGTTGAGGATCGAGCCTTCGATATTCATCTGTCCCGCTTTTTCGATGATGGAATCGCGAATTAGAACCTCGGCGGTCGCCGGATTCATCGCCGCCACGGCGACTACACCGTCCTGGCCCGTCGTGCCCAACCTCGATCGCTCGATCCGTGCGGTGGCCTTCGCTTGGGCGCTCGCGAAGACGAGGACATTTCGACCTTGATTACTTAACCGCCCGCTGCACGTGGTATTGTCGATCTCCAGGTGCGCTTCGGAATTTCGGCCGTCAGCCAGCGCAATCAAGCCCATGTCGAAAAGAGGTTGGACCAGGCCGCCTCCGATGGCCGAGGTGTTTGCCAAGACCAGACGGCTCTGTGCGCCCCCCAGCGCGAATGTGCCAATCCCAATTCCTCGGGTGTTTGTCACGCTGCATTGCACGAGACGATTCTCGATCGCAGGGCCAGACCGGCTCGCGATAAAAAGAATTCCGCCATGCGAAATCGGCCCGAGAATATTTGTCTTGGCCGTGGTGTATCCGGAGGATTGATTGGCGTCTTCCACTTCCACGGCGAGGAGACAGGCCCCCGTAACGTCGACTCCGAGCACGCCGCTCGCCTGGACGCTGCCGATCCGTACGTTCAAAACTTTGCAATCATCGGCCAGTAAAACGCCATTTCCGCCGTTCTGTTCGGCGTGCGAATTCGTGATCGACGGCTTCCGGTTCCCGTCGGCAAGCCCTATCAGAGATTGACCCTTCTTCAATGCAATGCCGCCATCGAACGGCTCTTTGCCTGGCATCAGGATTATCACGTCTCCTGGCTTTGTGGCAGCTTCGAGCGCGGCGGTCGAGCCCATCGGGACGGCCGCACTGGTCCCGTCGCCGGTTGCTTGAGAGCGCACAAACCATACAGCGGCAGTCGCCTGAGCCGTGACTGTCACGATCGCAAAGAAACCGATCATAAAACGCACGCGTGCGATCCTCCCCGGAATTACTGGTGGAATGTCCGTTCATTTACGTATTTAACGCACGATCGTCGTCTTCGGCAATGCGAGCTGGAGATCGTCGGCACTGTCGTCAGTGCACCGGGTCTTGCTGAAGTTCAGGTAGCGCAGTTTGGTTAGCCCCTTGAGGCACGCTAATCCAGCGTCTGTGATTCGTGTT
Source organism: uncultured Isosphaeraceae bacterium (assembly GCA_963850935.1). Taxonomy (GTDB): domain Bacteria; phylum Planctomycetota; class Planctomycetia; order Isosphaerales; family Isosphaeraceae; genus CAWFRS01. The sequence continues at coordinate 81,022 of CAWKNT010000002.1, read as the reverse complement.
CCGTCGATGTTAAGTGCCAAGAGGTTAGGCATACCCATCACAAAGACCAGTCCCGCATCGCTGACGGCGGTGTCGGTGAGATGGAGACCACGGAGGTTTTTGAGCCCCTTAAGATGGGCCATGCCGAGATCAGTGACGTGCGTGTCCACGAGCATCAAGTCTTGAAGCTTGGTCAAACCTTTCAGATGGATGAGCCCCGCATCGGCAATGTTCGTATTATCGAGCCTGAGCATGGTAAGCTCAGTCATTCCTTCGAGATTTGTCAGCCCGGCGTCGGTGACACGCGTCCCTTGGAGCCATAGCCATTGGAGGCTGGTCAGTCGCCGCAGGTGCTCGAGTCCCGACGTCGGAGACCCTGGTAAATTCGAGCCTCAGCACAAGCATGGAAGTCTTTGCTCTCAAGAACTTCAGCCCGTCATCGGTGATTTGGGTATGTCCTAAAGACAATAAAGTCAAGTTGCTCATCTTCGCGAGCTCGGCAATCCCAGTGTCGCTTATCAAAGTGTGGGCGAGTCCCAGATTCTCAAGACGGGGCAGTCGCACGAGTTGGTGAAGCCCGGCATCGGTGATAGGGGTTTTCTCCAGGTCCAGGACACGGAGCCCGGGCAGACTTTCAAGTTGCCGCAGACCGTTGTCCGTCACGGAGGTACCGTACAGCGACAGCCATTCGAGTCGCGGCAACGCGTGCAGGTGCGCCAGCCCGGCGTCGGTCACGCCTGGTCCGGAGACATCCAGACGCTCAAGTCGGCCCAGACGGCTAACGTGGATGAGGTCCGCATCGGTTGCACCTCGACCAAAGTTGACGTGAACAACATTGCCGAAGTAGTCGACGCCAACCCATTGGATGAGCCACTTCGGCCACCAAAGCCGCGCTTTTCGGCCCAGAGGAACGTTTCTCCCAATCGTACTGGACGATCCCGCCGGCTTTGGTGATCGCCGCGACTGCATCGCGCTGAGTCTGGGATTGGCGGACGACCAAGCCCAGTCCGCCGCCGATGGTCAGCACCATGATGATTAACGCGCGTACGCTGATCCGCACGTAACTCGCCGACGGGCCGCCGGGGCGTCTCGCTGCCGCGGAACCCATGCGTATTTTCCTCGCGGTACAATTTACACGCTAGAAAGAATCTTACAATTGTCGGTGCGATTCGTGCAAGGTGCCGAAGGCCGGGCTGGCCACTGCGACCGAACTCGGCGCGGATTTCGTGAGTAGCAACCGATCGACGCCCTGAGCTATTGGCGGGATTGGGTCGAATGCTCAAGGCGGGTTGGCCGAGCGATGGGTTCTCAACGGTCCCGTGACAATGGTTCGGCCGGCATGGCCAAGTCCATCATTAGCAGTCGAAATTCGTCGCGTGGCGCAGGGGGTTGATGGCGCTTTCGGTGCGGTAGGCATTCAGATCGCGGTAGCCGAGATCAACCGCTCGCTGCAAGAGCGTCATCGCACGGTCGCCTTCGGCTTCTTTCAGGATTGCTGAGCTCGGGGTGCCTTCCAGCAAGGCAATGGACGAAAGCGCGGCGTGACAGGCGGCCTCGAGGAACACGACCTCACCTGTCGAGGCCGGAAATGCCCCCGCGAAAGCGACCGCTAGTCTCCAGTGAGCGGCCGCCCCAGCAACGTCGTTTTCCGTCTGCTGCACCTGCCCGAAGCGGAGTAGGCCCTCGACGAGCAGCCGCCGATAGTTTGGTGAGGCCGGATCAAGGTTGGCTAGCAACTCCGCGTGAGACACCGCCCGCTGGAAAAGTTCCCGCGCCCTGGCCGGTCTTCCAAGCCGACGCAGAACGGCTGCCGCGTGCATCTGGCAGTTGGCCAAGCGGTGCCGGTAATCGGGAACGGTTGGGTTAGCATCGACGATCTTGGTCCAGATCGCCTCTTCGCGGTTGAAGTAAACGATCGATTCGGCAGACCTACCGTACTGGTCCAGAAAGTCTCCCAATTTGACGAGGCCGTCGGCTAACTCAATCTGGACCTGCAGCCCGCTGGCCTTGGCATTGGCGACTTTTTGCTGAATGGCTAATGCGTCGCGGTACGCCTCCACTGCCCCGCCTTGTTCGCCCGTCTCCGTCAGCACAATTGCAATCAATCGGTAAGATGCTACGAGCACATCCCAAACCCCTTCCCCGGCGCTTGCCGATGTCGCGACATCGTTTGCGAGACTGCGAGCCTCCTCACCCGATGCCCGCGCCGCAGCCGGGTCACCGGTCGATCGCTCCAATCGGACCAACGGCGATCAAACTCCGCGCCACATCGAGCTTCCTCGCCGGATCTGTCTCGCGCTCTGACAAGAGCGCCTGACGCATCGTCAGAGCCTTGCGATGCACTTCCAGCGCCGCCCTCTGTTCGCCGATCTTCTGGGTTAATTCACCAAGCTGGTCGAAGGCGTTACCCAGTACAGCCAGAGATTCCTGGTCGGTCTCGCTGGAAACGAGCGCTTCGAGGCGGTCGTAAAGTCCCGCGGCGTCCGCAAGAAGACGAGTTCGTAAGAGGTCAAATTGCTTTTCTCGCAGTAAAGGATGCGCAGTGAGCTCGCCCTGAAATAACTTGACAGCATCAATCGCCAGGTCGAATCGTTGTTTTTGCCGCGTCTGTGCCGAGGTCAGCTCGGCCTTGGCGCGGGCCTGCAGATGTGCGGATGTACGCGAAGCTGGCGATTGCGACCAAAAATGATGCCGCGAGAGCAGCCGCTACAGACCGGCTTCGCCATGCCCACCGCCTGAGCTTTCGCGACAATGGTTCCTGCCATGCTGAGACAGCTTGGCCCGCCGTCCAGCGTTCAATGTCATCGGCGAGGGCCCGCCCTGTCGCATAGCGCTCTCGGCGCAAAGGTCATTGCCTTTAAGCAAACCGCTTCCAGGGCTCGGATCGATCCCGGAATCGAGCTGGCGAGGCGGAGTGAATTCGCCCCACTGAACTTTGCGGAGTACTCCCGCCACATCGTCGCCGTCGAATGGCGGACGTCCGGTCAAAAGACAGTAGAGCGTGGCGCCCAGCGAGTAGATATCGCTGCGTGGTCCCAGGCGGTTCAGGTCGCCCCGAGCTCCCTCCGGGCTCATGTAGCCTGGTGTCCCCAGTGCGCTGCCCGGCAAGGTCTCCTCACTGCCGCTGCCGGAATTTGGCATCAGCGTTTTTTCATCGGAGTCGCTCATTGGGTCTGACCGGCCGAGGCTTTGGCCAACCCCCAGTCGACCACCAACGTTTCACCGTGCTTACCCAAAACAATGTTGGCCGGCTTCAAATCACGGTGCAGGACGCCCCGCGAGTGTGCATAGTCGATGGCGTTGCAGACGTCGATGAACCGCCGCAAGAGCTTGCGCAGTTCGAGCGACCGCCGGCTTGCGTCTTTCTTCAGCGCCTCGTCGTTGTGAAACCGGTCGATCACGTCCTTGAGCGAATCGCCACCGATAAACCTCATCGCATAATAAGGGCGGCCGTCAGGGTGGGTGCCCAGTCCGTAGACCGGGACGATCCCCGGATGCTCGAGTCCGCCAGTAATTTCAGCTTCCTGGATAAATCGGCGGCGGCTTACGGGGTCGTCGGCGTGTGCATCCTGAATCTGCTTGAGCGCCACTTCGCGATGCAGTTCGCCGTCAAGCGCCACGAAGACGGCCCCCAGGCCGCCCTTGGCGTGAGGACGCAGCACCTGGAAGCGCTGCCCCTCGGACGTCACGGTGCCGACGGCCGAACTGGTTTCCCGGCCTTCATAACTGACCGTCACCTCGGCGTCGGGATCGATCGATCCGGACACGAGGCGGCTTGCAGTCCCAGCCAGTTCCGGGTCACCGAGCGCGGCAAGCCGTTCGCCGACGGACCGTTTGGTCGGAATCGCCGCCAAGCTCTTCTCAGCATCAGCACCGTGTTTCTTAACGTGCAAGGCCACTATTGCGTCGATCACGCCGCGGCTTTCAACGTCCAAACCAGCGAGGTCGACCAGATGATCGGCCAGCGGCCGGCTTTTGTCTCGTGCCCATGCTTGAAACGCGGCCACGAGCTGTCCCTGATCGACCAGCCCGACCTGGAGCGCGATCAACCCAAATAGAAGGTGGCCGTCGGCGCCGGCTACCATGAGCACGCTCCGGTCCAAAGCGTCCTCATCCGCGGGTCCGGCCACGGCACTGCGTCGTGGCACTGGCGCAATGGGAGCGCTACATCGTGGCTATTCTCGCAAAAAATGCGCGGGCTGCGCATACCAAAGGGCGCTACCTCATCCACCGCGGCCGTCTCGTCGTTCGGACCCGACAGTGGCGTTTGGCAATGACTTGACCGATCGCCTCAAGGCCGTGCGGGAACTTTCGCGACGCATGGAATACGACTCGGCTCACGAGTTTTTGCAGGAAACGCCAACAACGACTACGACGCCAGGCTCAGGGCGGCTAAGATGGCTCGGGACGCCAAGACGTCAAACGAACCGGCTTCCTCGAAATAGATCGCTACGAATGCCAGAGAACAACCGGAGTCGGCCGATGTCGAAATCTCCCTCGGACTTGCGCTCACGAGCCAAGCCGGCCTCGCTGCCGACTCGCTCACACTCTCCGGCGCCGCCCAAGCTCGCACCGACGCAAGCCGCACTCAAGGTCACCTCGTCGCAGCCGCCTGATGGCACCAGTGAGCTGCCGCTCGGCGTGGCGATTTCGACGGGCCCAGGCGAAAGCGGCACTGTCACCGCTCGGAAGGCGGGCGGTCTGCGCGACATGGCCCTGGAGGTCAATCCGCACAAGGTGGGCGTCAAAGCAGCGCTACAGCACCTGGCGAAGGCCGTCAACATCGCATTTCAGACTGACTTCGGTGAAAACTATCTCGAATCGGTGTATCAGGCGGCGATCGTTCGGCGCGATCAGGTGCACATTATCCATAGAGAATACTTTGGATTCGGCGACAACTGGTTCGGTCAATTCGGCCGCTTGATACGCTCGCTGCAATTGACGCTCGAAGGCCCCGACCCTGCGTCGCCCGAGGGGCGACAACGAATCATCGACAAGGGACCTTCCACGATTCGTGGCATCTTCAGCCTGATCGGCCGCAAGCTCGACCTGGTTGCCGAATACGAGGATCGCGTGCCAGCCTATGTCGAACAGATGTTCGACCGGCTCGAGGCATCCGGCATCATCCTCGGTTGGGACCGCAACGATTGGGAAATCTGGACGACACAGATCGGGCTGGATATCCGAATCGAGCCCAAGTCACCGGCCGGTTAGACGGAGCACGCCCAGATCCACCGGCTCGTCGAGACGATCGCCGTCCGCCGAGAGCACTTTGAATCCGTGATTCGATAGTTTTCCAGGCGCATCCTTGCGAAACGTCACACTGAGCGAATAGTTCCCCGGCGGCATGTCGTCGATACGGAATTTGCCCTCGCCGTCGACTTTGGCGGTCACTTGGAAGTTCTTCGCACCGAGCGGATCCGGCCATGGCCTCCCAGTCCAGTGGTCGTGGAGTAATGAGCGATGACGTCCATGCCGTCGTCTCCCACTCCGCGAGGGGCGCGATCAAAATTGATAGAGATCCTTGCGTCGGCTACTGGTACCTGTCCCACTCGAAAGTTCCCTTCCACTCTCGCCCAGGGCTCCAAGTGAATAATCCTTGTCAATTCCCATTCACGAGACGAGTGAAGCTGGCGCAGCCCGACGGATGCGCGATGATGAGCCGAAAGCTGCCGTCTTGCGCCGGAAATTGGAAGCGGCCCGTTTCGTCGGCGATTTCTCGCGCAATAGGCCGGCCCATCCGGGACGTCGCCGTTAACCAGATGAATTGGTGAGTTGCCGAATGCAAGCGAAACTTTCGCCCCCGCCGCGGGGAGGTTCCGTGGCGTGAACACTTTGGCAACGATGTTTTTCCCGGGCTGAAGCTCGAAGTCGATCGTGACACTTCCTTCGTGGCTTGCGATGTCGCGCGAAACCGCAGGTCGATGGCCGTCCGCTTCGATGCGAACGCGAGTCGCAAAGTATTCGTTCCGCTGGCGCATTCGGTAATGGCCGTCAGAGGCCGTAAAGCTCTCATAGCCGATCCAGTAGACGGGCGATTCGCTGGAACGGATCCCAGGGACGACCCGAAACGTTTTGATCGGCAGCTTTGTCTCCGCGTCGACGACCTTGCCTGACACAACCAGAGGAGCGGACACGCGAAAAACGTACTCTTCTTTGCGCGATCAACCTCCGTGCAGACAGTTGCATGCCGTCGGGCGGGGAAATGTCCGCGTCGAATTCGTCGAGGGGCGCTTCGTTCCAGACCCAGATGCCGTTTTTGTCGGTGTTATGGTTTGCGTGGTCGAATTCGACGGGCCGCGGATGGCCACGCCACTTTTGTAAGAAGATGCGAGCTTTCGGAACCGGGTTGCCTTGTTCGTTCAGAACGCGGATTCGAACGGTTCCGCCGACTTTCATTCAGAGTGAGCCCGCGATCCAGCACGATCTTGCTCTCCGGCAACTGGCCGCCCTCGATGCCGAACTCCTTGCGAGTCAACCGCCTGCTTGTCGGCACGAATTCGGGATGATCGAATGTCACGGTGAATTCGCTCATTGAGCCTGGCATGCTGTCAAAGCGCCAACGGCCGGAGGCATCGGTCGTCACCCGCGCCCTGATGACAGAATTTCGCGCGTCGCCGCGTGGCTTCTTGGTCTCGACGAGGGGAAAGACCGTGGCGTTTTCGACGCGCTTTCCGGCGGAGTCGACGATGATTCCGCCGGCAGACCAGCCCGGTTCCAGCTCTGCGGTCAGGTGGTCGGGAATCGATTCATCATGATTTTGCGATGACCAGCTCGTAAAAAACGGTCCAAAGCCGGGGGTGATGATCTGAACTGAGAACCGCGTGGACGCGCGAAACCCCTTGACCAACAAGTCGGCCTTCGATGTCGGACGCGATCATCGTTGCATCTGACTGCTGGGTGACGAACTTGCCTTTTCGCTCGTGGCTGGGCAGATCGCGGGGTTCGCGATCGGCAAGACCGCCATTCCCATTCTCTCCGTCCGTGACAGCGCGTGATGCGATTGGTGATATTGCTATTCCGAACGCTTTTCGACGTCTGGGTTGAGCCGTCGTGCCTCTTTAAATGCGGCTTCAGCTTCGTCAAACCGTTCTTGCGCTTGCAAGGCCGTAGCGAGGTTGTAATAGGCATCGGCGTATTCGGGCTTCAAGCGGATGGCCTCCTGGTATGCGGCGATCGCTTCGTCGAACTTTTCTAGTGTGTGCAAGGCGTAGCCGAGGAAAAAGTAACCCTCGGGGTTGTCAGGCTTGAGCCGGAGCCCCTCGCGCATGACAGTGACCGCCTCGTCAAGCTTTTCTTGTGCCTGCAATGCGAAGCCGAGATAGAAGTATCCCTCGGGGTTATCAGGCTTGAGCAGGAGCCCTTCTCGCATGGCGGCGACCGCTGCGTCAAAGTCCCCCTTTCTTTGCAATGCATAACCAAAGGCGAAGTGGCAGTCAGCATCGTCGGGCGCGAGGCGGATCGCCTCGCGGTACTCAGCGAGTCCCTCTTCGTGCCTTCCCTGCCGCGACAGCCCCCCACCAAGATAGAGATGCGCCTGAGAATCGTTCGGCGCGAAGCGGAGTGCTTCGCGGTAGGTTGCGATGGCCTCGTCGATCTTCCCCGTTTGTTCCAGCGCGTAGCCCAATCCAATCAGCGTAACGGGCACTTTCGGCGCCAACCTGATAGATTCACGAAACACGGTGATGGCTTCGTCGTTTTTTTCTTGCCACGATAGAGCGTTTCCCAGCATGGAATGAGCCTGGGCATTGCCCGGTGCAAGCCGGGTCGCTTCGCGAAAGCAGGATACCGCTTCCTCGATCATCCCCCTCGATTTAAGCACATATCCAAGACTGAGTTGAGCGTCGTCACTGCCGGGTACCATTCGGACGGCTTCCCGGCACGTATCGATGGCTTCGTCATACTTGCCTTGTTGCGCGAACGTCGCCGATAGATAGGAGTATGCCTGCATGTTGTGCGGACCGAGGCGGATGGCGTCGCGATACGTTGCGACAGCTTCGTCAAGCTTACCCGTACGTTGGAATAAATAACCCAGTCCGAGGCGGGGTTGCACGTTCTTGGGATCGAGGCGGATCGCCTCCCGGAATTCGGCGATAGCTTCATCAAGGTGGCCTTGTCGCGATAGCGCCGCGGCAAGAGCCGAATGCATTTCCACGTTGCCTGGCTCGAGTCGAAGCGCCTCACGGCACGCAGCGACAAGCTCGTCGTGCTTTCCCGCTCGCGATAGGATGCCGAGCAGGGCGGTGCGAGCATCGGCGTTCTTCGGCTCGAGCCGAATCGCCTCGCGGACGCTGGCGAGGGCTTCATCGAGCTTGCCGGTCTCATAGTATGCGTCGGCCAGGCGAAGGCGCGAGTCCATGTCATGTGCGTCAAGGCGGATCGCTGCGCCAAACTCGACGATGGCGACGTCGTACTTACCCTGCCGTGACAACGCAGCGCCGAGGTAAGAATGCGTTTGCGCGTCTTTGGGCGCGAGCCGCGTCGCCTCGCGATAATGAGCAATGGATTCGTCCAACTGTCCCGTGTGTTCCAAGGAATAGCCAAGACCAAGTTGAGCATCGGAGTCATTGGGTTTCAGACGGATCGACTCGCGGTGCGCCGCCAATGCTTCTTCATGTTTCCCTTGATCAGCTAATGCGCTGCCGAGGTAGGCGTACCCTTGCGCATTGCCGGGCTCGAGCTGAATCACTTTCCGGAAGCAGGCGACGGCTTCATTCAATTGTCCCTGATGTTTCATTGCGTAGCCGAGGCGTAGCTGGTTGTCAGTGTTATCCGGCTCGAGGCGCTTTGCTTCTTGGAGTGCCACCATGGCTTCGACGTACTTTCCTTGCTGCAACAATGCCGAGCCGAGGAAGGAGCGCGGCTGAGCGGCCTTCGGCGCGAGCCGTGATGCCTCGCGATAACGAGCAACTGCGTCGTCCAACTGTCCTTTACATTCGAGTGCATAGCCGAAGTTCAAATGCAAGTCGGAGTCGCCAGCCTTCAGGCGGATCGCCTCGCGAAAAGGGATGATTGCTTCATCAAATTTTTCCTGTTTTGATAACGCGTAACCGAGGCTGGATTGGCAGTCGACGTTCTCGGGCGCGAGCCGAGCCGCCTCGCGAAAGCTGGCAACAGCCTCGTCCAACTTTCCGGTTTGTTCGAGCGATTTACCGAGACTTAGCCAGCCGTTCATGTGTTTCGGCAACCGACGGACGCCCTCACGATATTCGGCGATCGCCTCGTCTGTCCTCCCTGTGAACGCCAGTGTGTCTCCCATCCATAGGCAACCGTTGGCGCTGTCGGGCTTGAGGCGGATTGCCTCATCAAGCTCAGCCTTGGCCTGGTCGAATTTCTTCTGGAGATAGAGCGCGGCCGCCATATTCATGTGAGCGAACGCGTTTCTTGGCCGAAGGGCGATTGCCTTGGCGCTGGAGCGTTCTGCCGCGATCGGATCATGGTTCGGCGCCGCAGCAATATAAATCGAGCCTTCCGACATGAAGATCCGGAAATTGTCAGGAAAACGCCGTCGAGCAACGCCCAAAACATTAGCGGCAGTCACTCGATCATCGGCCGCCGCAAGCATCCGCGCCAGGATCAGTAAGCTGTTCGCCGGCTGCTTTTCAAGTTCCTCCCTGTTCGCCGCACTTGCTTTCAGCTTAGGGAGCGCATCGGCGAATCGTTCGTCGAACTGATCTCGCAATGAGTTACGCCAGGGGTCGGGATCGATGGCCCGCAATAGCGTTCGCAGTCGGTGCGATTTTGTCGACTTCAGTGTTGATTGCCGAACGAGGCACCACGTGTCGATCACCGCAGCGATCTCGGGTGTCGATGGGCGACCGGCGAGCTTCTCCCGCGCAGTCGGGGGCCCAGCGGTGTCGAGATCAAGCCCATAGCGACGAAATGCCGCCGCCAACTCGCGATCGAAACGCGCGTAGTCGAAGTCGTCATCCACCGCGTTGCACGCCGCCTCGAGATCGGCCATTAGTTTTCGCTCTGGTTCGGGTTCGGTCTTGGCAGCAACCGCCCCTTTTGTTGGTTCGGACGCGCCGGGTTTGCTCGCAGGCGGCTCCTGGTCGTGCGCCGCCGCCGGCAGATCAGCGCATGTCGCTGATGCAAGTATCCAGTAGATAACGACTAACGTTGGACCCCGGCCGTCCAACCGCCATCGCACGCATTGCCTCGTCGCGCACAAACCTGAGTGGAACATGCGATCCCCTCTTTCGCCGGCGCAGTTTTTGATTGTCATTCCAAGCAAAACTCGGGAAACACGCTCGTGGAAGCAGCGATCGCGGTCACTTCCACTTACGAATCAATTGCCAACAGCAGATCGATGACGTTGACAGTGACCAGCCGATGCTCACGGCTTTTCCAACTTCTTGATTCTCTCGGCGGCAGACTTGGCAGCCGGTGCCTTCGCAAAATCTTTGACGACCCTCCGGTAGTACTCGAGGGCCGCGCTGGTTTTGCCGGACTTCTCGAGGTTTTGTCCCAGCTTCAAAAGCGAGGCCGCGCGGCTCGCGTCCTTCGCCGTAGCGGAGCGGACATCGACTTTCTTCGAAGTGGTTTTTGTGGCCGCGCTCTCGGAGCTGGAAGGTGGAGTTTCGACGGCTGCATCGATTTTCGTGGCGGTCGCGCTCGAGACCTGGGGAGCCGACTTGGCGTTGCTGGCACTGTCGTCAACGTCGCCCGCAAACGCGTCCTCAAACCGGCTGACCCCCTTGGCTGGCGAGCCGCCGGCGCTTGACTTGGCCGACCTGGCCGCCTCTATCAGGCTCGCTTTCTTGAGGTATTTCTCGGGGTTCTCGTTGAATTCATCGCGACAGCCGGAACAGCAGACCGGGAACGTGCGGCCCTGGTAGACCACGGTCGTCGTGGCGGCGCCGCCGGTCACGATGCACTTGGCCGGCTCTGATGTTGACGACGCTGCGGCCGCGCCCAGCGACTCACCGTCCCGGGTCAAGCCGATCTCCGATCAGGCGAGTAAACTGAACCGAGCCGGGTTCCTGGAGATCGTGGGCCATCGTGTAGCGGATGAAGTTGGCGTTGGGCCAAATCGACACGCCGCATCTTGCCGGCTGACTTGCCGGATTTGCCACCGGTCACGTTATGGTCGAGTACCAGATATTTACCCGACTTGTCGAGCGTGCCCTCAAATGAGATCTTTCCCAGGGGCGCCGGCTGCGTTCCCTCGAGATGATAAAGCCTTCGCGCCGTGTCGTAGGTCAGTTTGGCGGAAGTGAGCACTTTGCCGCCCGTGATCGATAGGCTCAAACCCGCGGGTTTTCCCTGAGCGAACATCCAGGCCCATGTGTGCGTTTCGTCCCAGCCTCGGAATTGCTTGGCCGGATTGTCCTTGGGGATTGCGTGTCCGTTCCAGCGGCCAATCAGATATTCCAGTGGCAGAAACGGAGCGGGGATGTCGCGTGATTCCGCGTCACCCCCGCTACTGGTCTCAACCAAGCCCCACCCGGCCACCGTCACCAGCACGATGACCGTCAGCCCAAACCTGGGAGCTCGATTCATAGTCGCGAGCCTCGTATCAGCGTGGGCGCGCCTCGAAGCGTACCTGTCGCCCTGACCTTGTCGCCGCCTACGAGCCGGCGCAGGGCCTGGAACGTGGCCATCGTGGCCTTCTCGGCGGTGGGCAGAAAGTCGGGCCCCTGCAACGGGGGCTCGCCGACCGGCACATCCATATCGAGGTAGCCGATCATCATCTCCTCGAAGGTCTGCTCACCCCAGCGGACCATCTTGTTCGGGTCGGGATTGTAGGGGTTGCTCTTCGGAATTATCGAAATGGGCCAGGCAGTCGATCCGCGTTCCCTTGGGCAAGTTCATCGGCTCGGCGAGAACATAATAGGTCTGCCAGCCGAAATCGTAGCCTGGGACCGAGAGCACGACCTCGGGCGATTCGTGCGGCTTGGTGATCGTGAACTTGAAGTCCTTGCCGCGAAGGTGCATGTGCGGAAACAAGCTCAAGAGCCGGGCGTTGCCGGACAAGACCATCGACGAGGCCACCGCGATGTTGTCGGTCTGCGCCGGCAAGCAGCAGGTCGGGATTGGCGATGCCGATCGTGAACGCCTCGCGCGTCGGCTTGGTCTTGGAGAAGACCAAGCCCAACCTTGGAGCGGTCGGTCCGCACCCGTGCCGATCGGCGTGTAGTGCACCTGGAACAAGAGGTCGGCGCCGGCCGGGATCCTCTTGGCGGTTCCCTCGGGGAAAACCGAAGGCGCATCGCCGGGCGCATAGCCGGTGAAATGCATCGGCCGCGGCCGGCCGCCAGGACCTCTGGCCGCCTTGGGATCGATCACATAAACGATGATGTGGTGAACCACCGACCGATCGCCGGGCACCGCCTCGGCCGCCTGGACCCATCATGTCTTCCTTGAAGTTGGTCGGCACCCGGAAATAGACGTACGAGACGACTCCCTGGGCGGGCACGTAGTAGGTCTCGGGCAGCTCGAACACGACGTCGGGCTTGCCGATCGTCCAGCCTTCCGGAAACGTGCGCGGGCGCCGGCAGCTTTGTCGGGTCGCCCAGGGGCGCACCCTGATCGACCCAGGCCAGCAGCGTGGCGCGTTCTTTGGCTGACAGGCTGCGGTCGTTGACGAAATGGCCATAGCGCGGATCGGCGTGCCAGGGAGGCATCCGGCGGTCGTCGACTACTTCGCGAATCATCGCCGAATGCTTGCGAGCGTCATCATACGTCAAAAGCGAAAACGGGCCGACCTGGCCGGGCCGATGGCAGTTCTGGCACTTGTTCTGGAGGATCGCGGCCACACCGTCGGCATAAGTGACCTTACCCACGTCCACGGGGTGCTCTTTGTCGCGGGCGGCGAGTGCACTGGCGACCTCGGGCGCGGCCGGCCGGATTCGGGGGGCCTTGACTTCTTCAACAGGCTTTAACGGAACACGGTCGATCAAGCAGCCGGCCACCTTGCGTGGCCTGTTACCTTGACGGGCTGGTTGGCGACAATTGCCGTAAGCGCGTCGCGTAGATAAGTGTGGTCCGGTGCATCTTTGCCTTTACCCTGTTGATACTGATCGTCGATGGCGCCGCGATAGCGGATCCGCGCGAAGCCGTCGAGCACGATCACCTCGCAGGTGCGCTCGATCAAGGCTGCGTCGGCGACCATGTTTTCCGGGTCTTTCACCACCGGAAACTCGATGCCGCGATCGGCTACGAACTTGGCGACTTCTGCGGCGGTCTCGTGGGCGTTGGAGTTGATTCCGAGGAACACGACGCCCTTTTTGCGGAACTCGCGCTCAAGCTCAACAAGACGGGGCACGTAGAGGTTGCCCACCGGGCAGTCGTTGCCCAGGAAATGCGAGCACGATTGCCGATCTGCCTTGATAACCGTAAAGCATGATCGGGCGCCTGACTTTCACGTCTTCGAGCGTGAAATTCGATAGCCGCTGCATCAGTCCGCGATCGAGCGGCAACTCTGGCTGCGAGTCGGAAGGCGGCGCCGCGGCTAATGCGAGGGGCGCGATCGCGGCACCGAACCCAAACAGCACCGATACCGTCATGATTCTGATGAAGGCCGGAGAACGGATCATACCAGCTCCTAACATAAAGTCGGGTTCACATCGGTTGACAAGTGTGTCGAACCGGCCAATTCCGCCGAGGCCATCTCGATAAAGCCCAAGTCGCGCGACTTCCATTCATTCTATACCGCGACCCTCGTACTTAACACCATTATCCTAATCGAGCCCGGCGCTCCAAACAAGAAAATACACGACCAGTCTTGAATGATCGGTGTGCGAAACTTTCTCGCCAAGATTGTCGATTATAGAGGACATGCGGATGGCGATGGTGCTGCGGGGTCGATTGATGGCACGGGTTGGGGGCCGGGATGGAAGGACTGGGCCGAAACTGTCAAAAAGTCGGCGACAGAATAGTTGAGCGCGCCACAAATGTTGTTCCGGATCCACCGAATGCCCCTCGCGCCGCCCCTCTGCCCGTTGTTGTGCGGGCGAGGACCGATCTTTGCGGCCGCGCTCGCGGCTGGCACGACGAACGCAGACGCTGGCTCGAACGGGCGACTTGGGCGTTTGTGGGGCTGGGCTTGCTCACACGCTTGGTGCGCTATCTCGTCGTTTATCCGATCTGGCACGATGAGGCTTTCCTGGCTGTCAACTTTCTCGATCGCGGCTACGGCGATCTGCTGCGACCGCTCGACTATGCGCAGGTCAGCCCCATCCTCTTCCTCTGGGTCGAGCTCACGGTTGTCCGGCTGCTCGGCTTTTCGGAATGGTCGCTCCGACTGTTTCCAGCGGTGTGCGGGCTGGCCAGCGTGATCTTGTTCCGACATGTTGCGGGGCGGGTATTGCGAGGCATTCCCCTTCTTCTGGCCGTTGGTATCTTTGCCACGGCGTTTTATCCAGTCCGCCATGCCGCGGAGGTCAAGCCTTACGCGTCGGACTTGCTGGCGTCGCTCTTGCTTCTGGCACTGGCCATAGAGTGGTGGCGCACCCGCGCGCAGTCGAGCCTGGTGGTGCTCGCCGCAGTGGTCCCCGTCTTGTTGGCCATTTCGTATCCGGCCGTTTTTGTCGCCGCTGGATTGTCTGTGGCGCTCGCGTTCTCAGTATTGCGGCGCGGTATTAAGCGCGTCCGGCTTGCGTTCCTCGTCTATAACGTCGTTCTGATCGCGTCGTTTCTGAGCATCTATTTCGGAGCGACGGTGTTTCAAAGTAGCGCGCTTCGCGATGGATATCGCTGGGGATACTGGTACGCGGCGTTCCCTCCCTGGTCCGAACCGTGGAAGCTTATCTTCTGGCTCGTGGACGTGCATGCCGGTAATGCGCTGGCTTATCCCCTGGGAGGCGAACACGGTGGCAGCACCGCGACTTTACTTGCGGTGGCGATGGGAATTCTGGGCATCTGGCGCCGACGCCAGCGCACTTTGCTAGCGCTCTTGATGAGTCCATGCTTGATGGGCTTGGTCGCGGCCGGTCTGGGCCAGTATCCCTACGGCGGCGCACCCCGGCTTACACAATATCTGGCGCCGTCGATCTGCCTGCTGGCTGGCGTGGGGGCGTCGGTGGTCGTGGCACGCCTTTCACCTGGGATCCGCCGCCGCCAAGCGCTGGCTTTGAGTATTGCGCTACTCGTTGCGATCGGCGTTTTTCTGGTGGTGCGCGATTTGTGCGAGCCGTATCGAGTCCGCGGTGACCTCGAGACGCGGCAGTTCGCGCGAGCCTTCTGGCAACAGAACACACGCGAGGTTGATCTCGTTTGCGTCAAGTCCGACCTGGGATTGAACTTTCAGCCGCACCTCTGGAGCCGCGGCATGAGTGCGGTTTATCTCTTTTACCGCGGAATGTTTGCCCAACCCCGGATGCGGAACTACCGAGTGGAAACCTGGATTGGCGGGATGGTTGCTCGGCCCGCTCGGCTGGTCTTCTATGATGATCTTCCGGAGGACGAGCCCGCGTTCAAGCACTGGTTAGCCTGGCTTGGCCGTTCCTACTCCATTGCGCCTCGCCGCGATTACACGGTCAATCCGGGCAAGCCAGGCGAACTCTGGCTGCGAGACCGGTACGTCGTGCTCGATCTTGTTCCGCGGGAACTAGATGGAGACCGAATGGCGCGAGCGCCAAGTCGTTCGGCGGTAGTTCGTTAGGGAAAATGTTCATCGAAACGCGATCGTCGAAGGTAGGCGACTCGACATCGATCTGGCCAAAAAGCGGCAGGCCAGATAAGCTAGGATTGAAGTGATCGAGGTATCCCAATGGTCGCGTCATCACCGATGCACCCGGCCTCGATCGAGATCGACGGTGGAAGAGAAGACAAGACGGGGTTCACCATGCGTTTGGCGGCAGTGATCCTGCCCGACCTGGGGACCGGTCCGGACGTACCGATTGTCGTCAGTCATTGGTTTGCCGCGCGTGGAGACCAGGTCTGGGAAGGGGAACGGCTGGTGGAAGTGCTGGTCGGCCCCGCCACGTTCGACGTTTCCTCCCCGGTTTCCGGCCGTCTGGCCGAAATCCATGGCTGGGAAGACGATCGGGTCGAGGCGGGTGTCGGTGCTCGGTCTGGTCGCCACGGCCGAAGACGATGTGCACGACGATCCAGCTTCGCAAGCGAAGCGCGATCGCCGGCGTGGCCGAAGCGGTGATGAACCGCCGTCAAGTCGCCCCACGACATGACCACGTTTCATGAGCGATCCGCCGGCGTCATTCCCTATCGCTGGGGAGGTGATCAGGTGCCGCTGTACCTGATCCTTCACTCCGCGACAGTGCGCAACCCGCGCGCAAGTGGGAATTCCCCAAGGGGGGCGTGGAACCGGGCGAGTCGACCCGCCAGGCCGCCGCTCGCGAGTTTCACGAGGAGACGTCGCTCGTCGACTGGTCGTTTCGCGACGGCTTTGAGCAAACGCTCTCTTACACTTACATCAGGCGCGGCCGCAAGGTCGTAAAGACGGTTACGTATTATCGTCGTCGAGGTTCGCGACCCGACGCACCTGGCCTGTTCTCCGGAACACGTGATGATCCCTTCGGCCACTGGTATCGCTGGGGAAGCTTTGAGGAGATCAGCCTGCTGCTGTATCACACCAAGATCCGCCAGGTGTTTGCCGAGGCCGACACCTGGCTCAAGGGAAAGAATGACGATAGCGACGTGGCACCCACGGTCATTCCGGGTCTGCTTCTGGTGCTTGACGGACCCGACGGCGGCGGCAAGACGACCCAGGCTGGCTCGGCTGGCGGCATGGCTGCGTGGTCGTGGGCACGACGTGGTCACCTGCCGCGATCCCGGGGGACGGCGCTGGGCGAACGGCTGCGCGAAATCCTGCTCGACCGGTCGACACGGTCCACATCTCGCTGCGGTCGGAGATGCTGCTCTACATGGCCAGCCGGGCGCAGCTCGTCGAGGAAGTGATCGCGCCGGCGCTGGCGGCCGGCGCGGGTCGTTGTCTCGGACCGATATCTGCTGGCCAATATCGTCTATCAAGGGAGCGCCGGCGGCCTGCTCGAAGAGGAGATCGCGCTGGTGGGCATGGTGGCGACCGGCGGCCTCCTGCCCGATCTGACGATCGTGCTCGACATCGCGCCCGACGCGGCGACCGCGCGAGTCGGGTCAGCGCGCGACCGGATCGAGGACCGTCCGCTATTTTATCGTGAGCGGGTGCGGGCCGGCTATCTCGCGGCAGCGCGCGGCGAGTCGGACCCGGGCGGGGCGGTCGACGAACCGAACAGTTGTCCCTACTATCCCGCTCCGATCGTCGTGATCGATGCCTCCGACGATCCCGACACCGTGTTCGAGCAAATTCAACGCGAGGTTCTTCGTGTCCTGGCACTCCGTCCGCGGCCATGATCGCGTCGTCGAGTCCTTGACGAAACAGTCTGCGGCAAGGGCGGTTCCCGCACGCGCTTTTGTTCGTGGGCCCCGAGGGGATCGGCAAGCGCACCTTCGCGCGCAAGCTGGCGCAGGCCCTTCTGTGCGAGACCCGGCCGGCGGAAGCGACTCGACCCGTGCGGGGTCTGCCCGGGCTGCGTTCAGGTCGAAGGCGGCACGCATCCCGACTCGATCGAGGCGGGCAAGCCCGAAGACAAGCACGAGCTGCCGATCAGCGTGATCCGCGAGCTGTGCGACCAGTTCGCACTCAAGCCGGCGCGTGGACTGCGCAAGGTGGCGATCCTTGACGACGCCGACGACCTGAACGAAGAAGCGTCCAACGCGTTCTTGAAGACGCTCGAAGAGCCGCCGCCGGGGGCCGTATTGATCCTGATCGGCACCTCGGCCGAGCTCCAGCTTGAAACGATCGTCTCGCGGTGCCAGGTTGTGCGGTTTGACCCGCTTGCCCGAGACCGAGATCGCGGCGTTGCTGCTCGAAAAGGGCGTGGCGAGTAACGCCGACGATGCCGCGCGGCTGGCCGCCCTCGGCGAGGGAAGCGTCAGCCGCGCCATCGGGCTGGCCGACGCTGAGCTGGAGCGTTTTCGCCGGTCATTGATCGACGAGGTCGCCGCCGAACACGGCTTCGATCCCCCTGCCCTGGCTCATCGGATGCAAGCGTTCATCAAGCAGGCCGGCAAGGAATCGGTCGACCAGCGCGGCAGGGCCAGTCTCTTGATCGGCGAACTGGCCCGGTTCTTCCGCGGCGTTCTTTGGCAAACCGCCGGCCTGGCACCCCCGTGCCCCGACCCGGTCGACCGCCGGTGCGCGAGCAATCTGGCCGAGCGTCTCGAGCCCGAGGATGTCTTCGTCCTGGCCGACCGCTGCGTCCTGGCCGATTACCACGTCCAGCGCCGGCTCTATATGCCATTGATCCTCGAATCGCTCATGCACGACCTGGGGAGCAAGATCAATTCCCGACGGTGAGAATCGGCCAGGGTGGGGCGAGTACAGGCATCTGGATGAGCGCGATCGCGGCTAGCCGCGTGCGATGGACTTCCTGGTGATCACGAAGACGCCGTTTGCGCCGCCATCAACCAGTCCGCCTGTGCTGTCCTGCAGTCCCCCGTGAATCACGAGCTGAGTCGGCTTTGCCAACGGCAACGCCGTTCGTAGTGTGAGCGTCACTTCGTCAAGCGCCGCGTCAATTGTGGCTGATCTTAGCTTTTGTTTGACAGCGTTCCGGGCTACGAATGAGTTTCTGCTGCCGGCAGTCGTGAGTGAGTACGTCGCTGTTTTCTTCGCCTCAGCGGCGTTCACTGCGCGACTGAAATCGACGACGATTTCCGTCACCTGGTGTCTCCTGTTCTCGACCAGACGTACATCGGTGACTGTGACGGGAGAAGTTGGTGTTGGCGTCGGCGCGGGTCCGGGAGTGGGCGTGGGTGTGGGACTTGGCGTCGGCGCGGGTGCCGGCGTGGGCGTGGGCGCTGGTGTAGGGGTAGGTATCGGAGTCGGGGTCGGCGTGGGTGTGGGTGTTGGTGGGGGAGTGGGCATTGGGGCTGGGAGTCGGTGTAGGAGTCGGGGTGGGAGTCGGAGTCGGCGTCGGTGTGGGAGTTGGCGTAGGCGTTGGGGCGGGAGTCGGCGCGGGCGTAGGGGCGGGCATCACGACAAATTGATGGCCGGCGTCACTGAAGGGTGCCCCTGGGTAAACGGTCGAGGTTCCTACGGCAGTGGACGGATAGAACGGCGAAGTTCCATTGACGGTCGCGGCGGAACTGGTGCTCTGGAACGAAAAATTCAACGAGCTGCCGGGCTGCACATCGTAAATCGGGCTATCCGCGAGAAATTGAATGGCGTAGCCGTCGCTCGGACCCGCATGCGTGATGTTGTCTGTCCAGCCAGCGGGAGGGGTGACCGAGATGGGGCTCGTTGCCTGGAAGTCTTCGCCGGGAACCCACGAGTACCAGAACGTGCCGATGCCGGCGGTGCTTGAGCTCGCGTTTGTTAACTGGATCGTGAAGTCGGTGTTTGCTCCGACGGAAGTAGAGCTGATGACCGCGCTGGGAGTGATGTTCGCCAAGTAGCGCGCCGTTCCTCGAGGGATTCCAGAACGGATCGCCTGCGCACTCTGGGCCTTTTCACATCCGAGCGTCTCGCGATTGCCAAGGTGTTACGGATCAAATGTTCGAGGGAACTGGACCGAGAATTGAACATGGAAATATCCTCGCGTATGTTGGAAACGTTCGGAACGGATCGTAATATTCCGCGTATGATCGCCGGCCATCTGTTGCTTTTGTATAAACGCGCAAGAGCCCGTACCGATTCAATGGCCCGCAAAAGTCGCTTCTTGTAAGAGTTTGCGCACAGGCGCATTGCCCCGAGCGCCTTCAACCAGTGGTGAAGAACGCTGGTGTCGCGACGCATTTCAGGGACGACGGTGGGTTACGTGTGGTTACGATCGCCAGTCAGATTCCGACGGCAATCGGCGTTTCTTCTGATAAGTGCCCAGAACGTGAAGTGCGGTTACACGTTTTGTCGAGCGGGCTTTCGGATGAGGGGTCGTTGGTGAGCCGTGTCGAATCGTGCGCTAGAAAGTCTGTCGCGAGGTGATCAAGCGGTATAATCAAGTCAACATCGTCCGCCGATCCTCGGTGGTTGAGGGGATTAGCGAAGCCGACATGCGACTGATGAGCGAGCTCAAGAAGATCGGTGGTGGCAATTCGTTTGTCGAGCGAATCTCCCGTTTCCTCGGCCTCTTCGGCGGCCACGATTTGATCCAATTCCACTTTCAGGGGAAGGCGGTCGACGACAAGGCCCTTGCCCGCTTTGTCAAAACCTACGGCCACCACCAACTGGGAATTGCTGGTTGCGGACTCAGTTTCGAGGAACTCGACGAATTTCAGGTCGCATTTCCGTCCGTGAAGCTCGAGTGAGCGCGACCTTGGTACTGTTACAGTAGGCCGCGGACCGGCTCACCGTCATCAAGCACCAGCAGCGGGCGGCCCTCGTGGTCCGGAAAAGCCGTGGCGGGGTCGATGCCCAGGACGTGGTACACTGTTGCTAGCACGTTCTGGATGCGAATCGGATTGCCGACGATCTGCTCACCTCGGGCGTCGGTGGCGCCGATGATCTGACCGGTCTTCAGTCCGCCGCCGGCCATCCAGAGGAACCCGGCCGGCCAGTGGCTTCGTCCGTCTGGGGTCACGTCGCCGACGCGGGGCGTTCGGCCGAACTCGCCGCCCATCAAGACCGCGACATCCTCGAGCAGTCCACGCTGGTCGAGATCCAGAATCAATGCGGTGAGCGCCTGGTCTAACGGAGGCAACAATTTGCGGAGCGTGCTGAAATTGGCAATCGCCGCGATACCCGCTGGGGGCGTCCGGCTTCATATCTTACATGTCGAGGTGCGAAGGGCCGCCGCTGAGATGGATCATGATGACGGATTTGTGCCTGGACTGAGCTCCTCACCCAAGGGCAGCGATTTTCGGGGGTCCGCGGACCGCAAGGACAAGCCAAGACGTCTGCTAGCCTATCCACGATGCCCACGCCGTCTCAACAGGTCGTGATGTTGATTTTTTGAAGGCGCGAGCAGAAAGACAGCGCGATGTCGACTGCGTTTGCGCACACAGCGGGAATTGTTCCATCCGCAGACGACGTCTTCTGACGGTGGCTCGCGCTCGACTGGTGGACGTCTCCCTGGAACGGCGTTCATGCCGGTTCCTCCTTGTCTGCCGTGCAATCCGCCCGGATCATTGACGGAATCGCGGGGTTAGTTTTCAGGAGAACCATCATGGCGAAGCTCTATGAGATCGCGGCGTACATCGGCTCCGAGTGCGTCGACGGCCGGAACAACCACGGCGCCTGGGGCTACGAGAAGCAGTTCCACGCGACACGCGAGTCGGCCGAGGAGGCGGTCGCACGGCTGCGTGGCGGCGGCCACTGGGGTTGCTCTCAGGCACCAACCTACACCATCGTCGAGCGGACGCGTGCCGATTACGCGAACAACGTCGTCGAGGAGCAGGAGTGGCGACGGGCCTGCCGGCAGGCGGGTATATCGCCGGCCGAAGACGGGGGCTGACCCTCGAGTTGGAGCCGCCGGAGATCGTGGCCCGGAGTCGTGACAACGTGGAAGGATAATTCTTGGGCCATTGTGTAACGCTCGCCCGTTCTCTTTCTTGGACGATTGACTTCTGGCTCTCGGTGGGCTCTCAAGTGGCCATCCGAGCGCGTCTCGTCTCGCCAGCGAATGAATCGACGTGAGTTCGGACTTTCTCAGGAGAGTTGACCATGTCTCAATCCCGTGATCCGCACACGCCTCGTTCATCGCGCAGGTCGCGGAATTCACGCGATGCTTTCACGCGGGCGACGCCGCGCTCTGGAATCGATCGTGCTCCAGTTCGCGGCCCAGTTCGGCACCGCGCGACTCGTACACGTCCTCACTCCATTGGCGCTGCCGACGCTCACGGGCGCGTCGCACTCACACATCGGCCTCTGGCTGCTCCTGCGGCACGGACGCGGTAGTGACGCGAGGGACGCCGGCCTATTGCGAGCGGCGGCCCGCGCGCTCGCTTCGGGTCCCAATAGTCAGCTCAAGAGTTTTGCAGGGATGGCGATCAACGGCGACACGCCGCTCGCCCAGACTCCGGCCGAAGTCGAGCGTGAGGTCCTCGCCAAGTTGGCTGCACCCCGGCGCCGAAGAATGCGTACGGAAGTATGCGCGAGCTGATCACGGCAGGCGAGGCAACCGGCAATGCCGACACGCTTTTTGCAGACTTCATCCGGCACGACCTGAAAAGTGATCAGATCGATGCGGCATTCCGGGCGGCACTGCGAGTCTGCGCTCACAACATGTTGCAGCACGACGCGACGTTCGCCAAGTTTGGGTGGAGTCATTGCCTGACCTTGCCCCAGGCGGCCTGTGGGCTGTCGAGCATTAACCTCGATCGCAAGCTCGCCCTGGCCGCGAC
Organism: uncultured Isosphaeraceae bacterium; assembly: GCA_963850935.1. Lineage (GTDB taxonomy): Bacteria > Planctomycetota > Planctomycetia > Isosphaerales > Isosphaeraceae > CAWFRS01. Next base: position 58,756 of record CAWKNT010000002.1, on the reverse strand, counting down.
GCTCGTCTGGGCAACGGCCTACCGCAGCGTGCTCAGCGATCGCGATCTCGACCTCGGCTGGGCCCCTGCCCCGCTCGCCGGTTCCCCAAGCCTGACCGAAGCCCTCCACACGTCCCCCGCTGTGGCCGCCGCCCGCGTCTGGCACGCCGAGCCGGCCGAACGGCCGCTCGTGAAACAAACCCTGGCGACCCAGGCTTCGATCCGCACTGACCAGCACCTGATCAAGTACACCCGCGCATGTCTCGACATGATCTCGTTCGATCCCGAGTACGAGAACCTCTACCTCGCCGCCGCCGCGAGCCTGTGCGGTCTCTGGGTCAAAGAGCAGCCGGACGCATCGATCAAGGATGAGCTGAAGCCAGCGTTGTGATCGCAGGCGGCGAACTTTAATGGCCGCCACACCGCCGGCGTCGAGCTGGAACCTCGTGTGCCGGCGTTTCTCGCTCGGCTCGATGGGCACCGCGGGCGGAGTGAGGTGGGAATCTCTGTAGACGAAGCGGTTACTTTGGGAAACTACGACGCTTGATTGGCTGGGTTCAAACGGGCGCGTCGGATCGAGTTTCTATTGCCGGCAGCCTGCATTATAGATTCGGCACGCTAACTGCATCTCACTGGTGATAGCCCAGCCGAGAGTTAGGCGGGCTGTGCACGGCAGGGCAAGTCTATCGACGTGTCATGTGAGTGAGATGCATGTCAATTGACTAATAACTCCGCCAGCCGGGGCGATCTTCCTCGCATTGGCCCCGGCATTCATCTCCTGCCCCTCTAACTGAGTGTTAACGTCGAGCCTGACTGCCCACGATCGTCGCCGACCTCGTCCAATTGCGGAGCCGTTCGCGTCATTTTCGCTGGTCCGACCAGCTAGAATAAGCTGACTCGCCTGTCACGCGTGCGGAGTTGAAACCGTTATAGAGCAGAGGCACCGAACGCCGTGTGACGACGCCGTCGGGTGTCAGTTCGACAACCTGCTGGTAGGTTCGGAGTAAGCTTATATTCTTGCGTGACGGAAGATAAGACGTATGTCTTGATAAGGTGCGTCCCGTATCCCGACGGAGGGTTTCTGCCATGAGTGGTGGCCGAACGAAAGGGAAAGTGCGTTGCGAGGAAGCCGCCGCCCTTGTTATTGGGAGAGAGCCATTCGATTCCTTCAATCTTGGGCGATGCTTGCCCTTTTCGTCGCCGCGGGAGCGGCATTATACGAGCTATCACCATCCCCAGTCCGGATGATCGATGTTGACGCTGAGTTGGCAGCACGGGGAATTGACCGCGCCAAGTACAAATTTGGGCCTAGCTTGGCCGACGTGATACAAGCCCTTGGAGGCGACCCCGACATTGCCATCGACCCCGACGACGACCCAGAGCTTATGCCATACTTCATCAAGTAGTCGCGACCCACCCGAGACGCAACACACGCTAAACGCATCTTATCCAAGGCCCATGACAACGATGTCACAGGACAGTCTTGGCCAGCGCTCTTCATTACTCTATGGGAAGCCAAGGACGGGCAGCTGCTCGAGCGTACTTAGACGCCAGTTCCCGGTTAGATCGCTCGTGATCTCGATAGTTCTTCGCAATCCCATCCAAACCGGCCAACCTCTGCTGCGAAGCTGCATCGCTACGGGATCTCGGCAGCACCATCATCCGTTCGACTTTGGAAGCGTCGTCGGACCAAGACTTCGCCTCGGCGGCATACTCGGATGCCTTTAGACTTCGTTCGCGCCAATTCCGGGCGCAATGCGATTCAACTCGCCTCTCGCCTAGCGACAATGTACGATATGTGATGTAACGTTCGTAGCCATGCAACCGAGGCCGCAAGTGGCGCTCGGTTCTCGAGAACCATCGACCGAACCACTCCAATCGCAATCTATGCTGGTTATGCGCGGCGCGATTGGTCGCGTGCAAACGAGCGAACGAATATAATAAGAGTGACGTTCATTCGGCTGGTCCCGATTTCCACCGAGGATGTACAGCGATGTCGTCTCAGCTCTTCGCCTATGGCACTTTGATGCCCACCGACGCGGCTACTGTGGCGAGCCAGGGTTGGATGTCCGACGCGGTGCGAGGGCGCCTTTTCGACCTGGGGCCGTACCCTGGCTTGACTGACCTTGATGCCCCTTGCGCCGGCTGGGCCGAAGGCTATGTCCGGGCCGTCGAGCCGCAAGAACTTGATGCTTTCGATCGGTGGGAGGACGTCGACGGGGGCACGTACCGAAGGGTCGAGACAATGACGCGCAACGGCCTGCGCCTTGGGTTTATGTATATGCTCGGCCTTTGCCGCCCGAGGTGCGCGGGCCGTTGCCGCGGTGGAGAGAGCCCTTGCTCGTTGAGGAATCGCATCCTGCATCTTCCGATTCGGGAGAACCAGATGACAGCTAACGCTCGCCAGACCGCCTCGCGCGAAGGATCGACGTCCACATCCAGCAACGGACCAGCGGCCTCGTCGCCCGCGCTGCCGACGACGATCGGCCAGTACCTGGTCGAGCGGCTGGAGGCTCTGGGGGTCGAGCACGTGTTCGGCATTCCCGGCGACTATATTCTACAGCTATACAAGTTGATCGATGAAAGCCCGATCAAGCTGGTCGGCGTGACTCGGGAAGACAATGCCGGGTTTCGCGGCCGACGCGTACGCGCGGATTCACGGACTGGGCTGCATTTGCGTGACGTACTGCGTGGGGGGGCTCTCGACCTGCAACAGCATTGCCGGAGCATATGCCGAAAAGTCGCCGGTGATCGTGCTGGCGGGCTCGCCGGGGATGTCGGAACGAGCGCACAATCCGCTCTTGCACCACAAGGTCAAGGGATTCGAGACGCAGTTCGAGGTCTTCCAGAAGATCACGGTTGCCTCGGCGGTGCTGGACCGGCCCGAGACTGCGTTCAGCGAGATCGATCGGGTGCTGGAAGCGGCGGTCCGGTACAAGCGTCCGGTTTATCTCGAGCTGCCGCGCGACCAGATGGATGCGCGGCAAGTCGGGCCGCACCGGCCGCCGGAAGGGCTCCCTCCCAGCGACCCCGATGCCCTGCGCGAGGCGATCGACGAGGCGGCCGCGCTCTCTGACGGCCGCGCGGCGGCCGGTGATCCTGGCCGATGTCGAGATCCATCGATTCGGTCTGCAGGACGAGCTCTTGACCCTCGCCGAATCGACCGGGATGCCGATCGCAACGACGCTCCTGGGCAAGAGCGTGATCTCCGAGGCCCACCCGCTCTTCGGCGGCGTTTACGAGGGGGCCATGGGCCGGCCCGAGGTGACCGAGCTTGTCGAGTCGGCCGACTGCCTGCTCGATGCTCGGCTGCTTCTTGACCGACATCAACCTGGGAATCTGGACGGCCAAGCTCGATCCGTCGAAGTGCATCGACGCGACCAGCGAAGATCTTCGGATCAAGCGCCATCATTACCGAAGACGTCCGGCTCGACGACTTCATCCGCGGCCTGATCGATCGCAAGCTCAAGGTCGCGAAAACCCCCGTACCGAGCGCGATGCCAACCGTTCTCCAAGCTGCCCGTGGCCGCAGCCGGCGAGCGGATGACCTCCGCCCGGCTCTTCGGGCGGCTCAATCAGATGCTCGCGGAATCGACCGACGACATGACGGTGATCGCCGACATCGGCGATTCGCTTTTTGGCGCGGCCGACCTGGAAATGCACCGGCACACCGAGTTCTTGAGCCCGGCGTACTACACGTCGATGGGGTTCGGCGTGCCGGCCGCGGTCGGCGCGAGCATGGCCAACCCCAAGGTCGCGGATCCTGGTGATCGTCGGCGACGGTGCTTTCCAGATGACCGGCATGGAGCTCTCGACGATCGCGCGGCACGGGCTGAACCCGATCGTCGTGGTCCTCAACAACCACGGCTACACGACCGAGCGGTTCTTGCTGGAGGGTCCGTTCAACGACATCCAGAACTGGGCGTATCACAAGGTTCCGGAGGTGGTCGGAGCCGGCATTGGGCCTGGAGGTCAAAACCGTCGGCGAGCTCGACGCGGCACTCAAGGCGGCGCAGGCCAACACCGACGAGCTTCAGCCTGATCAACGTTCATCTCGATCCGTACGACCGCAGCCCGGCGCTCGAACGTCTGGCTCAGCAGCTCTCGAAAATCGTCACGTCTTCGTGACAAGACGCCCGATGAGCCCTCCGGCGAGGTCAGCTCGAAAGCGCCGGAACGGAGCTCATTTCCACAATCGCACCGTGGAAAAGAGCTCCGTCATCCGACTTTCTTGACCCGTTTGCCGTGACAGCCGCAATTATTAGTGGAGCAGGTTGTCGACGAAGCACTCCGTCGCTTCGACTGGAGGGCACGACGCCGCTGACGATGCCGACCTTGGCCGTCTTGTGGGTCCAGCTATAGGTCTTCTGGGCATGGAATAGGCTGCGATCATAGACGTGGCTACTCAGGGTGTTGATGCCGCTGGCACGCCCTTGATTCTGGCCGCTGTTGGCCTTGATCTTGCGCGTGGATGGTTGAACGAGTAGATGCCGAGCTCGGAAACCGACCGACGGCAGGTACTCGTCGAGGGCCACGCTCAGCGGGATCGGTGCGTAGTTGAGAGCCGAAAGAGCCGTGAGCGAAGGCGTGTATTGGTTGGCTCCGAACGGTAGGCACGAACGACGTCTGCAAGTACCGGGCCCGGTTGGGGGCGCGGCGACGGCGCTGACGGTGGGTGTGCTTGACCCGCCGGTGACCGTGACCGTGGCCGTGCCTGTCCAGGTGTAGTTGGGCAAGGCGGAGCTCGCCAGGGTCTTGCCGCTGATCGTGATCGATTACGGTGCCGCTGGCCAAATTCAGGTTGGCAGCGCGGACTGATGGTGATGATGGCGTCCGGGATGCCGTTGAGGTAGTTGGCGGTGTCGGGGTCTTGCCACCAGGGTCGCGTTGGGGAACGCCACACCATTCACCTTGACGGTCGTGGGATCGATGTCGGTGACCGGCATGAAGCTGGGCGTAGTGGCGGTCGAGCCGAAGACATAGATCTGAAGGGCAGCCGGCGTTGTCGCACTGATGCTGAAGGGGGCGAACGGAGTGCCGACGCCGATCTGGGTTGTGACAGTATTGGACGCCGGAATCGGCACCGCAATGAACCCGCTCTCGACGATCTGGCACCACCGGCCAAGATTGTCTGCCACTGTTCTGGGTGACGTCGTAGCCCGGCGCTCCGATGATGAAGTCGGCCTCGTCGTCCAGATCGACTGTGTTGGTCTGCGTGCCTTGGATTCGACCCGACACCGAGGCACCGAAGAAGTTCGGGGTGGTCGAGGGCGAGCTTGGTGTGGTTAACACGAACTGGAGGCCGGAAAGCGGGGCCGACTCGGCCGTTGACAGCGAGAACGGCCCTCCGGTAAAGCCTTGACGGCCCGGAATCAGGTAGGCGGTCCTGCGTCGCTACTGAAGCCCGGTGCACCAATCAAGATCGAGGTGGGCTGACCGGCGTTGATTACGCCGACTTGCGACAACGAATAGCCCGCCATGTCGCCGCCGTTAGCTCCGACGATTTGTACCGATTGAATAGCCGTCGGGATACTGGCCAGGTTGATGCTGCCGGTCAAGTAAGCGGACGACGTACTGGGCGCCCCATACAACAAGTAGACAGCCCCTGGCTCACCGTGGTACTGCTGCTGCTCCAACCGGGCGCGCCGATCAAAATGTCGGCATCCCCATCGGCGTTGAAATCGCCCCCCGCAGAGACGGCAAAGCCGGTATGGCTGCCGGTGACCGCGCCGGGGTCGCCGACGAATGTGGCCCCTGGAATCGTGTGCCAGTCCCGGTTCCGCCTGATAAGTTCGACAGACTGATAAAGGGTACGTTGTTGACGGTTGTTTGCATGCCCGCGAGAGTTCGAGCCGCCGTAGACAAGATAGGCCGCTCCCGCCAGGGACGACGCAGCGGGAGCACCGATCAAAAGATCGTCGACGCTCCCGGTTGCGCCGTTGACGTCGCCACCGTCGGCAACGGAAGAACCCGCCCTGTCGCCGGACGCCGCACCAGCAAAGGTCACCGCTTGTGAAGTATTGAGCGTCGAAAGGTCGACCGTTTTGGTGCCTCCGCTGAGGAAAGCGGTCGAAATCACGTAGACAACGCCTGTGTTCTGTGTAACGGGAGTTGTGGTGATTAGTCGACGCGACCGAGCGCTGGGCGCTCCCAGGATGACGTCGCCGACGCCGTCGCCCAAGATGTTGATTCCGCCGGCAACAGAAGTGCCGAGTGCTCCACCGGCGCCGAACGATGCTGAGTTTGTGAACGTGACGATGTTCAGACCGCTATACGCAGTCGGAGTAGAGAGGTTGACGGTCTGACCGAGATACTGCGAGAAATTGCCGGAAATGAAGTAGGCAGATCCGACGCCACTGTTAGAGCTGGGTGCTCCGATCAGGATGCCGTTTACGCCGCTCGAAAGCTCACACCAGCGACCGACGCACCGAGCGAGGCCACGCCAGTGAATGTGATGCCCGAGAACGGATAGGTGACGTTGGTGTTGCTGATCGGGTTCTGCTGCGTCGCGGCGCCGAGTTGAGCAAGATTGCCCACGCGGTCGTTGGAGGCAAGGTTGGGGCCATTTGTCGTATTGAGCCAGTTCTGGACGGCCTTCGCATTCGCCCCGTTTACATACTGCGATCCGAACACCAGGTAGACGTTGCCAGTGCCGCTGCCTACGGTAGACGGATTGCTGACGGTGGGTGCGCCGATCAGCAAGTCATCATAGCCAGAGCTAACCAGGTCGCCGACGTCGGCGACGCTGTAGCCAGCTCCGCCGCCGAGCTGTCGACGCGCCATAGTCGACCCCGAATGGAGCCGTGGCCATGAACGGCAGAGCCGGCGGCGATGTCCCCCCCAGGTCGATCGTCATCAAAATCTTGGCTTCCAGCGGCTCGGCCATTGGCTGGAAAACCGGAACGTCGTGCCGCCGCGCGGTCATTTTCCGAGGTCGACGATTGCCAAAAAGCATTGGAGACTCCCTCCTCCCAAACCCATAGGTCGCGCTCGCCGCGTACGGTTTCCAATCCGTCCGGTCCGCGGTACGCCATCCCGGAATATCCAGCTCGAAATAGATGCCTCCTTGGGGCAAATTTTCGCTCTGGAGCACCGCAAGTGTGCATGGCACAACCTTTCCGGCCCTAGATTGGCGGACGCGGACTTTGATGCCCGTTTCCCCTCACTGGCCGCCAAGGGTGTCCTGTTACTTCTGGAATTTCGGTCCGAAACGGCTCTTGACTCCACCCAAATCAGAACTTGAAGATCCCGCACGATCGATTCACCCCTCGCTTTGGGCTCAACTCATAGAACCCTTATGCCCGATATATTTCGCTGCACGGACCTCCCAGCCGGTGCTGCTCTTAGAGCCCTGCGCAGCTTTGACAAACGAGCAGCCAGAGATCGACGCGGCCGGCCGCCGGCCGACTGTTTGACGAATTGGGGACGCTGGTCAGTCGGGATGGCGAAGTCAACATGACCATCCTTGGGCCGCCGGTCAGATACCGCGGCCGTGGGCGCGACTATAAGTTGTCGAGGCGAGATTATGAGAAAAATCGAGGAATTCGAGATCCCGGGTCACCAGCGACAGCTCGGGACCGGAGCGATCCTCACCGCTTTGGCGCTCGGGCTGCAATCGGGATGCACGCGCGAGTTCTACCGCGAGTGGGCCAACCAGGACGTCTCGGAGGCCGTCTTCGAGAAATCGCGAGACCCTCGGTGGCGTATGGATGTTTTCTCGGTGGAACCCCCCGCGCTCGTCACGTTATGCCGATCCGTACGATCAGGAAGTGCCGCCGGCCCCCCCCGACGACCCGGCGGCTGAGGCCCTTTCGCCAGTGCCGCAGTGGCCCGACAACCGTCTCCTAATACCGGTCGAGGGAACCGGCTACCTCGACCTCCTCGAATACTGGCGACGGGATCAGATAGCGAAGAAGCGAGCAGCCGGCGAGCAGATCCCGGAGGACGAGCCCGAATACTGGCAGCGGCCTGATAACGGCAGGCACCCATCACCGACCCACGCCAGGTGGGAATGCCCGGCCAACCGATTTATTCGCCAACCGGCCCGCCCGTACCACCTGAAACCGGTTCGCCGTTCGCGCCGGGCGGCGTCCCAGGATCGCGCGGGTACGCACTCCCCGTGTAGTGCCACCAGGTGGCGGAATGAGACCAGGTGCGCGGCCACTCACGCCTGAATCAGGTGGAGTCGGGCTGCCCGTTCCTGGACCCGGTCCAGGAGGCGTCGGGATACCCCCACAGACCGGTCCCGGCGGTGTCAGCTTGCCCAACTCACCGCAAGGGGCGAACACGCAACCCCCCTCCGCACTCAGCAGCGATACGTCCGCCCAAGTGGTCATTCGGCTCCAAAACGATCAGGACGACCGGAAGCCGACTCAATCCCCCTCCCTCAAAACAGAGACACGCCAGCGCGTCGTCGCGAATCCCGGGACATACGCACGCGATTTGACGCCAATCACAGTATCGAGGGGCGCTACAACGGTCTTGAAACGCACGATTCCTCCTCCAGAACTGGTTCAAGTTTCACAAACGTGCAAGCCCAGGCGAATCCAGGGGCCAAAGATAAAGCGGTCTCACGAACCTCATATCAGGACGATGGCAAGCCGGGCCAACTGGCGCAAGGGGCTGGATCAGGTATGCGGACCGAGATTCTTGAAATGGCGGCTCTCGCGCAAGCCCAGCCGGTGCCGGCTACACCCGGGCCAACGCAGGGGCAGCCTGGTCCAGCCGGCCCTCCAGCGCAAGAGCGGGTCCCAGCCGCGGCGCCCAGCAATATCCTCGACCGGGAGATCGCCACGGAGGCACCTCCGCTCAATCCTCGGCAACTCGAAGAAGCCGGGCAAATGACTCAGTCCGAGGCCGCCGAGCTCTCAGGAATCCTCGTCCCTCAATTTGATCTGATGAACGACACAGAGGGATACGGGTATCCCAAAGGGAGCCGAGTCTATAAAATCAATATGCAGCAAGCATTGCTGCTTGCTATCATGAATGCTCGGTTCTACCAGTTTAATCTCGAGACAGGTCTACCTGGCGGCGTTGCCCGTGACGCAGCAGCGATTTATCTTCGGTCCCCAGTTCTATGCGGGCTTGAGCCCGGTCACCGGTCCTCTGACGCCGGGAGTTTCGGGCGGAGCTTCGGCCGGTTTCCCGTCGACGCCGGGCGTGAATACCGCGAACTTCGTTCAACTACGCAACGCGGTTTTCGCCCAACGGGCAGATCTCGACGTTGAACCTGGGAACGGTCGCTGGGTTCGGCAAGTTGTTCAGCACGGGCGGTCAGCTACTGATGGGTTTTGCGAACGAGGTGATGTTCAACTTCGCGGGCAAGAATCCGCAGCAGCCGAACGTGATCTCGGCGCTGCCGATCAGCTTTGTGCAGCCCCTCTTGCGAGGCGGCGGCCGGGCCGTGACCCTCGAGCCGCTCACCCAGGCCGAGCGAAATCTGCTTTACGCGGTTCGTTCGTTTGGCCTGTTCCGCCAGCAGTTCTTCGTCGTGACCTTGACCGGCGGCACGATCCAGAACTTCGGCAATACCTTCACACTGGCCGGGTTTTCCGTCTGCGGGCAACAGCGACCCGACCATCGGCTTTCTGCCGGTCGTCTTCAACCTGGTGGAACTTGAGGTCGACCGGCGCAACCTGTTATTTTTGGAAAGTGTCGCTAAACTATATCAAGAGTTGATCCAAGGAGAGGCGTCGGGATTGTCTCGCTTGCAGCTCGACCAGGTGATGCAGCGGGTGATCGCGGGGCGGCAGGCGCTGTTCTTCGGACCGAAATCACCTACCGCTATCAACTTGACCAGTTCAAGATGCAGATGAGCCTGCCTCCCGACCTGCCGCTGATCGTGGACATGAGCCTGGCCCAGCCTTTTTACGATGTCTTCGATGCCGTCGACCAATGGCAGCGCGACGCGAAACGCAGCCTCGATGAGCTTCCCGTTATCATCGCCAAGATGCCCGAGCTCGAAGACATCGACGTCGAGGGCCGATCGGTTTTGGCCCCTTACCGCAACTATCGCAGCACTCAAAGAGTTCGTTCCCGAGAACGAAGAAGGCCTGGAAGACACGCTCCAAGCCGCGGTCCGGATCGCCATGGAATATCGCATGGATCTGATGAATGCTCGCGCCTCGCTGTACGATGTGTGGCGGCAGATCCGCGTGACGGCCAACGCGCTCAAGGGTGTGCTCAACCTTGCGATCACGAACAACGTCTACACGCCGCCCGATCCCGGCAACCCATTCGCGTTCCTCAGCCAGGCCAAGCAGTTTAGCCTCGCCATCAACGCCGAGCTTCCGCTGGTGAGGATCAACGAACGCAACGCCTTCCGTCACGGCCCTTATCAACTATCAACGAGGTCGGAGAACGCTGCAATCCGCGGAAGACAATCTGAAAATCCAGTTGCGTAACGACTTACGTTTGGTGCAGCTCGCTTACATCAATTACGAGATCGCCAAGCGGAACTTCGAGTTGAACGTACGGCTCAAGGACCAGGCGTTCGAGCAGATCATCGCTCCGCCGGCCGCGGGCGGACGGAGGCCTGGCCCAGACGGCCAACGCCGCGACCCAGACGACCAACCTGCTCAGTTTCCAGGGCAACATGATCCAGGCGATGCTCAGCCTTGACCAATGGCTGGGCGACTTACCAGACGCAACGACTTGATTGTTTACCGCGACATCGGCATCTTGCCTTATGACGAATGGGAGGCGTTCAGTGAACTTTTCCCTGCACAGTACCACGGCCCCATCATCGGCCACGCTCCCGCCGGGGGCGCAGGATTTACCCCGCCTCCAGAGGCCCGCACGGCGACGCCTGAGTCCCGGTAAGGTCATGGCCGGTCGGGCTGGCCGTCTTCCTCGGCATCGGTGGGGTCGTCGTCTTCAGCGTTCCCGGGCATGAGCAAGCCCATCAAGGGCCTGTTCGGTCGCCGGGAAGAACGACGTCATCACGACGGTCGTCCGCAAGGGGCCGCTGCCGATCACTGTGGTCGAGAAAGGGAGCCTGGAAAGCTCCGAAGAACAAAGACGCCTACTGCCTGGTCGAGGGGCAGACGACGATCATCATGATCAAACCCGAGGGGACGCCGGTCAAGAAGGGGGAGATCGTCTGCCAGCTCGACTCGGCGGCACTCAAGGACCAGCTCGTCAATCAAAAGATCACGACCAAGAGTGCCGAGGCGAACCACGAGAATGCCAAGCTGACCCGCGAGGTCGCCGAGATCGCCGTGGTCGAGTATGAGGAGGGCATCTTCAAGCAGGATCTGGCCACGGTCGAAGGCGAAATCAAGCTGGCCGAGTCCGACCTGTCGCGCTCCGAAGACCGGCTCGACTGGGCGCGGCGGATGTACGAGAAGGGCTATGTCTCGATGGCGACCAGGATCTCGGAAGAACTGACGCTCAAGAAGGCCCGGTTCGCGCTCGAGCAGGCACAGAGCAAGAAGAAGGTGCTGGTCGACTACACCAAGGATAAGACGATCAAGGAGCTCAAGAGCGAGGTCGAGAAGGCACGTTCGGACGAGCTGGCCAAGAAGGCGACCTGCGAGCTGGAAGACTCAGCAAGGAAAAGAAGCTCGAGAAGCAGATCGCCACCTGCGACATCAAGGCCCCCGCCGATGGGCTGGTCGTCTACGCCAACGATCCCAGCCGGGCCTTCGGCAGCAACCAGCCCCAGATCGAGGAAGGGGCGACCGTGCGCGAGCGGCAGAAGATCTTCAGCCTGCCGGACATCGCCCGCATGCAGGTCAACACCAAGGTCCACGAGTCGCAGATCGACAAGCTCGCAAGCCGGCATGAAGGCCAAAATCCGCGTCGACGCGTTCGCGAGCGAGATGCTCGACGGCACCGTGATGGACGTGGCTCCCCTGCCCGACTCGACCAACTTCTTCAGCTCGGACATCAAGGTCTACACGACCAAGGTCAGGATCGATCAGCCGCTGTCCGGGCTCAAGCCCGGCATGACCGCCCAGGTCGAGATCCTGGTCGACCGCAAGACGAACGTGCTGACGGTCCCGGTGCTGGCGGTGCTTCAATTCCACGGCAAAGACCACGTCACCAAGAAAGTCGACGACCGGTTCGTGCAGACCGATGTCGAACTGGGCGTCTCCAACGAGAAGTATGTCGAGGTCTTGAAGGGTCTGAATGAGGGCGACGTCGTGGCGATGAGCCCGATGTCGCTCATGACCGACGAAGAAAAGCGCAAGGCGTTCGGGTCGGCGTCCAAGGGCGGCAAGAGAGATTGGGGCGAGGAAGGTGCCACGGCCGATGGCAAGGGAGCGGCCGAGGGGTGGTGCTCCGGGGTCCGCGAAGAAGGTTGCCGGCGGGCCTCCGGCGATCCCGGCAAGGCGCGGTGATGCCGCCAAAGGCAAAGCCAAGGGCAAGGCCGCTGGGCGCCAAGGGCAAGGGAGGCCGAGGCGGTCACCGCTTTCTTTGCAAAGCTCAAGAGCTCTGAGCTCAAGAAGAACGCACGCAGCTGAGGTCACCTGACGCGACCGAGGAAGAGAAGGCGCAGCTCTTCAAGAAAGGCCGGCCTGACTGACGCCGAGATCGAGCAGATGAAGAGCTTCGGAGGATCGTGGTGGCGGCGGCGGCGGTTTTGGCGGCGGCGGTGGCGGCGGCTTCGGCGGTGGCGGCCGACGTGGCGGCGGCGGCGGCGGGGCGGGAGGATCGCAACAGTGAACGACGACCAGAGTCTCGGCAAGTCAGCCGGCAAGCCGATCGTCAAGCTGGTTGACGTGACGAAGACCTACGTGATGGGACACGCCGGCGGCGGCGGCTTACTGCAGCCGCCGCAACCAGCCGGTCACGACCGTGACCGTGCACGCCCTGCGGGGCGTCTCGGTCGACTTCTATCCCGGCGAATACGTCGCCATCATGGGTGCGTCGGGCTCGGGCAAGAGCACCATGCTCAACCTGCTGGGCTGCCTCGACCGCCCCACCAGCGGCGAGTATCTCCTGGGCGGACGCGACGTCGCCGGGTCTCGACGACGACGAGCTCTCCGAGATCCGCAGCCGCTATCTCGGCTTCATCTTCCAGTCGTATAACCTGATCCAGCAGTACACGGTCCTCGAGAACATCCAGCTTCCGTTGACCTATCAGGGCACCGGCGAGATCAGTGCCGAGGCACAGGAACGGTCGGTCGAAGTCGCCGGCCTGGTCGGCCTGGGCGATCGGCTCGACCACCGCCCGTCCCAGCTTTCCGGCGGCCAGCAGCAGCGCGTGGCCATCGCCCGCTCGCTGATCAACGATCCCTACATCATCCTGGCCGACGAGGCGACCGGAAACCTCGACACGACGACCAGCCACGAAATCATGATGATGCTCGAGAAGCTCAACGATTCGGGCAAGACCATCATCATGGTCACCCACGAAGACGACATCGCCGCCTGTGCCAAGCGGATCATCCAGATGCGTGACGGCCTGATCATCGACGACGGCCCCAGCGCCGCGCATGATGGCCGCGCAGGCAGCCCTGGTCGGTACTGCCGGCATCGACGGCCAACGGCGAGCCACTGGGAGCCCGACTTCGGCGCCGGGCGAGCCGGATCTGAGACCATCGAACGAAGAACTGACTCACTGAAGAGGTTGCCATGGGACGCATCTGGCGCGGGCTGCGGCTGGGGATGAAGAGCCTGCTCTTGCACAAGCTGCGGTCGGGCTTGACCGTGCTGGGCATCGTCTTCGGCGTGGCCGCCGTCATCTCGATGCTGTCGATCGCCGAAGGAACCAGCCGGGTGGCCCGGGAGCAGATCCGCGCCTTGGGGGCGACCAACATCATCATCCGCTCGGTCAAGCCGAGCGAAGAGACAGCAAGCCTCGGGCGGCAACCGGCCCGCGATGATCCTCAATTACGGGCTCAAGTACAGCGACTTCGACCGGATCGTCGAGACCATACCCACGATCCGCAAGGTGCTGCCGATCCGCGAAATCAGAAGCAGATCCGCCGCGGCAGCTACACGCATCGAAGGCCGCGTCGTCGGCACCACGGAAGACTACGCCGACTTCAACCTGCTGCAGATGGAGAAAGGGCCGGTTCCTGACCGCGTCCGACAACGAGAAGTACGAGAACTTCGCGGTCCTGGCCGCCGAGACGGCCGAGAAGCTCTTCCCCTACGAAGACCCGCTCGGCCAGGCGATCAAGCTCGGCAGCGATTACTACACGGTCGTCGGCGTCACGCGCAAACGCGAAAGCTCGGCCGGAATCGGCGGCAGCCTGGCCGCGCATCGACTATAACCGCGACGTTTACATCCCGCTTAACACCTGCAAGCTCCGGTTCGGCGAGCGGATCATCGACAACCGCTCCGGCTCACGGCAAGCCGAGGAGACGCAGCTCACCCAGATCACGATCCAGGTCGGATCGATGGACGACGTGCTGCCGACCGTGCCCCTGATCGAAGCCGCCTACGAGCCGTACCATCCCAAGAAAGACGTCGAGAAGACCGTTCCCTACGACCTGCTGCTGCAAGCAGAGAAACAGGCACGCCAGTTCACCATCATCCTGGGCACGATCGCGGCGATCTCGCTCTTGGTCGGTGGCATCGGCATCATGAACATCATGCTGGCGACCGTGACCGAGCGGACCCGCGAGATCGGCATTCGCCGGGCCTTGGGGGCCAAGCGACGCGACATCACTCAGCAGTTCTTGATCGAGACCGTCGTGCTCGCCGGCGTCGGCGGATTGCTGGGCGTCCTGGTCGGGTTCACGATCCCGCAGGTCATCATTTACTTCATCCCCGACCAGAAAGCCGTCGTGACCGGGAGCCTCGGTCATGCTTGCGTTCAGTATCTCGGTTGCCATCGGCATCCTGTTCGGCATCTATCCTGCCCGCCGGGCCGCCTTGATGGACCCGATCGAGGCCCTGCGGCACGAATAGCGGTATCCGGTCGCCGCATCCGCGCCAGGTCGCACTTGGGCTTGCGTCGAAGAGTCTACGCAAGGCTAGGCTAATTTTTCCAATAGAAATGGATGACCGCGGCTTCGGGCTTCCCGATGTCGCGGTTTTTGTTCTGATGTCATGCGGCCGGGGAAAGCGCATCGCAACGACAATGATTTCCCGGCAACGGAGACTTCTCTGTATCCTGGTTTCTGAGATAAGGACGACCCTCGCCACCACGACGCCCATCTCGACCGGCCTCCGGTCAAACGATTTCCGGTTTCCAAGCCGTGCTAAATCGAGCTATTCCATGCCCAGCCGGTAACTCCAGGCGGGTCTTCATGAGCATTTCGTGGTATCCAGTTTCAGCTCGATGAGGGTCAAGTGACAGATTGGGGAGCACACCCGCATGTCCACAGATCGCATCCCGATGTCGAAGGAAGGCTACGAAAAGCTCAAGGCCCAGCTCGACCACATGAAAAACGAGGACATGCCCCGGATCGCCGAGCAAATTGCCCAGGCCCGGGGATTCGGCGACCTGTCCGAGAATGCCGAGTTCGACGCGGCCGTCGAGGCCCAGGGAATGCTCCAGGCCCGGATCAACGACCTTCAGAACATGCTCGGCCAGGCTTACATCGTCGAGAAATCCAACCGTTCCCACCGACCGAGTCGTCTACGGCTCGAAGGTCCGCGTGCTCGACCTCGACATTAACGAGGAAGAAGACTTCATCCTGGTCGGTCCCGGCGAAGAAGACTACGACCAGAACAAGATCCTGCTGACCAGTCCGATCGGCCAGGGGCTGGTCGGCAAGATGGTTGGCGAGCAATGTCGAGGTCCAGATTCCGCGGGGCGTCCTCAAGCTCAAGATCGTCGAGATCAGCGTTGCCTAAGGAGCTTGGCTTCGCGATTTTGCATCCTCATCGCGCGGGTCGCTCTTGAATGCTCTCGATAGACTCAGCGTCGAGTGGCTCCGGCAGCAGGATGCCTGCATCCTTCCAGTTCGACGGAACCGCTGCGACCAGCCTCATCGGGCGACCTGTCACTGGATGATGGAGCGCGAGAACGCGGGCGTGGAGCGCAATTCCTCGTGTCACCGCGGGCTGAGCGGTCGATCCATAAGTTGTATCACCCAGGATCGGCATACCCCGTCGGGCCGCCTGGACCCGCAATTGATGCGTCCGGCCGGTCTGGGGCCAGAGCCGCAGCCATCTGCATTGGGGAGGTAGTGTGAGGGCCGTCCCAAAAGACACGACGGTGATGGCCTCACGAGCCCCAGTGGTGTCTGCCAGGGCGGCGGTCACGACCCCCGTCGGTCGGGCCGCGTCAGCCAGTCGGTCCAGGTTTCGTCGTGGCGGCCCGTCTCGTCGTCTGCCGATCTGGTGCCCGACTCGACGACCGCCCAGTATTCCTTGAAGACCTTGCGCAGCTCGAACTGAGAACCAAGCCGCCGGGCAGCTTTGGGAGTTTTGGCCCAGATCAGTAGCCCGGATGTCGGCCGATCGAGCCGGTGGGCGATGCCCAGGTAGACCGCGCTGGGTTGGCAGGATCGAGATAGTGCCTGACGGCCGTTTCGAGCGTAATTTCGTCCGGAGGCGCCCAATTTCCCTGAGTGAACTGGCCCGGCGGCTTGACGACTGCCAAGCAATGCGCGTCTTCATGGACAATCATGAGAGGGTCATTCACGCGCCGCTCAGGTCGTCAGCCGGGGGCTATAGAGGTGACTCGACCGCAATCACGCCAGCCAGTGGTCGGCGCCGGGTCGTCAACGTCATGATTACCGATTGAGCGGTGGTGGTGTCGCAGTCCCCGAAAGTGGACCATACGTGTTCGTAGTCGGTGCGCCATACTGTCCCGCACCTGGAGCCGGCGTTCCGAGTTGTGGCATGCCACCCGGGCCCGTCGGACCGCCGTTGGACAAGGGTGAACCCGGCGTTATTCCGCCGCCGTACATACCGCCTCCCAGAGACGTGTTGGGATGGGGGTCCGAATTAAATCCGACCGGCGGAGGGCTGCCCCCCGTTGTCGAATAAGGCTTGCCGGGCGGAACATCGTTCCGCATGCTGCGACAGCCCGATCCTGTAACAACGAATCCCAACATCACCGCCAAACATCCGCCGACCAACACGCGACTGTGTCGATCCATCGACCTGACCTCCTCATTCCTTGGCGCCCGACACCAGCCGGCATCCAGGCGAAAATGAGCATTTGCTCGCTCGTACCGAGCGTCGCGTTCGACGCCACTCCCAAACCCATTTCCAGAAGGGACGATCAACTGCCGACTGCGAGATGATGCGGATCGCGCGGAAACGGGAGAACAGAAGCCTCGGAAGGGTACGATCCCCTTCCAAGGCGGAGGCATCATAGCGGATTCTTCCGCGCGGTCAAGGCCGAAAGTCGCAAGTTTGCCAGGTAAGGCGCAACGAGCTGACTCAGATGTCGAGCTATTTCTTCGCCGCTTTATAGCGGTGGCCGATCTCGTCCCAGTTCAGGGTGTTCCACCAGGCGGCGATGTAGTCGGCCCGTCGGTTCTGATACTTGAGATAGTAGGCGTGCTCCCAGACGTCGACGCCCAAGAGCGGCGTATTACCGTCCATGATCGGGCTGTCCTGATTAGGCGTTGATGTGACGGCGAGCTTGCCGTCCTTGCCGACGATCAACCAGGCCCATCCCGAGCCGAAGCGGCCGAGGGCCGCCTTGCCGAGAGCTTCCTTGAACGCTGGAAACCCACCCAGTTCTGCCGTGATGGCCTGGGCGACTGCCCCGGTCGGCTCTCCGCCACCGCCGGACTTCATGATCTGCCAGAACAAGGAATGGTTGGCGTGCCCTCCGCCGTTGTTGCGCACCGTCGTCCGGATCGTCTCGGGAACTGCGTCCAGATGCGAAATCAGATCCTCGATCGTCTTTCCCTGGAGTCCGGCGTGATCTTTGAGTGCGTTGTTGAGATTCGTGATGTAGGCCTGGTGGTGCTTTGTATGATGGATCTCCATCGTCTTGGCGTCGATATGCGGCTCGAGCGCGGCGTAGTCGTACGGCAAGGGAGGCAAGGTGTATTCGGCCATGGTGCAGTCCTCAAAAATTGCTTTGTGTCGCGAGACCCCGCACTGCAATGATGCAGTCATTTCACTGAGCAAATCGAGTACCGCAACCGCCGTGCGGGGAACGTTCTCCGTGCCGTCAAACTACCACACGAGTAGCCGCCGGTTCCAGAAGGGGCTCGGTGAACCTTTCTGGGCTTCCAGACGCGAACACGGTCCCAAGACGGCTGATTTGTCGCTGATAACTGCTGGGGGAGCACCATCGACTAGCTTTTACCGGCGTCGCGGGCTGTTCTTACGAAAATCAGCTGATTGACCGCCGCACGGTTTTGCCGATAATTGTATTTGCTCGCACGCCTCACTGGTCCGTATCTACTGGCGCGGGGCCCATTCATGTTGCCTGAAGCCGAACAAATCGAGTTTAAACCGATAGAAATTCCCGAGGTGCGTCGCGGCTACTTGGGTTATGTCAAAATCGTTGCAGCTGTCCTCGCGGTCTCCGGAGGGGCATGGGCCTGGCAGAGCGGCTATCGCCCGGCCTTTTTTGAGTCGGCAAAGTTCCCGCTCGAATTCGTCGAGATCGATCGAGGGGATGTCGACATTGTGGTTGTTGAACAGGGCACAGTGGAAAGTGCAAACAACGTCACTGTCCGCTGTCAAGTCGAAGCTCTGATCGGGACGGTTGGCGGCGCTCAAGGCGGGACGGCTAAAGGAAGCGGCACTACCGGAAGCGGTTCCGGTCAGGGCTCAGGCTCTGGAGCCGCGGGCGGCAGCCAGAGCGGATCTGGAACTGGCGCCAGCGGAAGCGGTCAGAGCGCGGGTGCGAGCAGCACCAGCAAGAGTAAATCCAAGACCAAGAAAGCAGGATCGTCGTCTTCTTCGTCAAAGTCTGGAAGTAGTACGAGTGGCGGCTCTTCGTCCACCTCATCTTCTTCTTCGTCGTCGAGTTCGAGCAGCGGAACCTCATCGTCATCCGGTTCGTCAAGCATGTCATCGAGCAGCGGTACGGGTTCGGGAGGAACCTCGGGGTCGGGGGGGGCGTCGGGAACTTCGTCTGGCACGGCCGCAACATCGTCGAAGCCAACGATCCGCAGCTTCAGCTACGAGGTGGTGGCTCATGTCCCCTTGCGTCCAGTGACGACCAAGGCAGCTGACACGACGGCACAGCAGAAAAAGACACAGCAGGGTCAAGGTGGTGGTGGTCGCGGCGGCGGTCGAGGTGGCGGTCGCGGTGGAAGAGGCGGTGGTGGCGGCATGATGGATGAGGAGAAGCCTGGTTCCACGCGCATCGTCGACATCGTCCCGGAGGGAACACGCGTCAACGCCGGCGACGTCGTTGCCACGCTCGATGGTTCCGCTTACCAAGACGAAGAGCAAGCGCAGTTGATCCGGTATCTTCAGGCCAAGTCGTATGTCGAGCAGGCCAACGCAATTCTCGAAGTCAACCAGATCACTCTTAAGGAATATCGCGACGGAATCTATCCGCAAGACGTGCAATTAGTTCGTAATTACATCCAGACTTGCCAGCTCGAAAAAGACCGGCTTACACGCACCGTGAAGTGGTCGCGCGACATGCACGAGAAGGGTTTCCGCACGCAGTTCCAAGTTCACGGCGACGAGTTGGCGCTCGAACGGGCGGTAATCGCGCTCGGCGAAGCCAACGGCATGCTCGAGCGGCTGATCAAACAAACAGGACCCAAGATCATAAAGTCGCTCGAAGCCAACGTAAGGGCAGTCCAGTCAGACAAGCTCACGCAAGACGCGGCCTTCAGCCTCGAAGATCAGAGATTGAAGCGGATCAGAAGGAACATCGAAAACTGCACTGTCCGCGCACCCGGGTCCGGCATCGTCGTTTATGCGAACGATGCCAACCGTTGGGGGCAGGTGACCGCACCGATCGATCAAGGCGTGACACTGCGGCAGGATCAGCCAATTTTCAGGCTGCCCGATCCCCTGAATATGCGCGTCAAGGCGAGGATCAACGAATCCAAGGTGACGATGATCCACTCAGGGCAGGCGGCGCAGATCGTGATTGATGCGTATCCCGGTCGGCCGCTTCGCGGCACCGTTGGCGAGGTCACCGCGATCAGCACACCCTTGAACGCGTCGGATGTGCGAGTCTATTACGCCAACGTCAGCATCGACAAAGGCTTCGAAAACCTTCGTCCCGGACTTAGCGCCGAAGTGTTATTCAAAATCGATCAACGCCAATCCGTGACGCGGGTGCCAATCGACGCGATTCGGTGGGTAGACGAAAAGGCCTATGTCGCTCGCTACGATCGCGCTCGCGCCGACGCCGGCGAACAGCCGTGGCGATGGCGGCAGGTTGAGCTCGGGCTCTCCGACGCGGAAAACGCCGAAGTCCTGAGCGGGCTCGAGGTCGGCGATCGCGTGGTCTCTTCCCCGCGAACCCTCCCCAAGCCGACGCCTGACACCATCGATCCGCCACCGACGAGCGTAGCCGGGATCACGCGAGCGAACTCGCTTTAGCACGACGGTACTTCAGCGAGCGATCAACATACGAGATGAATCGATCAGTCGATCCCACTGGAAGGCCGGACCCGGATCGACCTTGTTCGTCTGCACGTGAAAGTGCCCCAATATGCCCTGATAGGCTTCATAGTCCGAACTCGGCAGTTTCTCTCGGCGGAGCACGCCGGAAGCGTCGCGAGGATAGTCGCAACGAATCTTGGGGAAGATCGTGCACAGGGTTGCGGTCAGCTTGGCGAGCGCCTCGTATTGTTGTGGCGTGAAGTCAAATTGCTGCAGTTCTTGGCCCTGAACTGTTCCGATTATGAGTTCTTGGCGGATCGGCTTCAACTCGAGGGCGCTGGTGTCAAGCTTCAGAGGTTGCGACGTCCCCGGATGGACGACACGCATCATGCCATCCGGCCCTGGCTTGTACCAGCGATCGATGCGAGCGCGGTCGTTTATTGGGAACGCGCCGATGTTGGCGACCTCGATGCCGATCGAGCGGCCATTGGCGATCGTGGCATGCCGGGCCGACTCTTTGAGATCGAGAGTTTGATAGATCGTCCCATCGAGATCCAGCATGAAATGGACACTCAGACCACGCTCGTCGTGAAGGACCTGAAAGCACCATCGACTGGTCCCGACGGCGTCGAAGTGGATTACAAATTGGTCGACGACCCGTTGCAATGTAGGAATGTCCCACCCGCCACGTAGGCGCTCAATCTCCTCCCGCGATAATCCACGGCGACGCATATCATAATGGCTGCGCCATCCCGGACCAGATTTCGACAGGTCGGGCTTGGTTTTGCGATCCGCGGGACTGCCGTCCGGACCGAATCGCGGTTCGACTCGATAGGCATCGAAGCCGCCGGGATCGGTCCAGAGCACGACCCTCGTGGTGGTATGGAAAAGCTGCCCGCAGACCACAATCTCATCTCCGGAACGGGCCAACTTCTCCGCAATCTTTAGCCGCGGTTCGTCCGCACGGGCCGTGACAGCGAAAAAGGCTAATAACAGAACGACGCGTCGCATCGGTTCAGACGTCCCCTCCATGCGATTGGAAAGAAAACTTATCGCCTGCGATTACAGGCCAACAATTCGAAGGCGCAGCCCCTTTGGCCGCGAATTCAGTCCTTTGGCAGGCGCCAAAGTGAATTGAAATCGTCCCGCGCCGGGCCTCGAGATGCAAGGTGAGCGGATGCCTGGTCCGGATGGTAAAGTGTTGAATTGGAGTTCGCGCTGGCCGGCGCCAGACGGTCTCAAATCGCCCTTGTCGACCCACTAGCATCGACTTGAGAGAGCAAATGACAATGTCCGTGTTACTGAGTTCATACCTAGCGAACCACTGTCGGCGTAGCCGAGTAAGCCGGGGCGCGGCGTGCTTCTGTGTCGCACTCGTCATTGGGATTACGATCGGCGCGGTCCGTACTTCGGCGGCGCCCGAGCCCAAGCAGGCCGCGTCGACTCTTGAGTCGCGCCTGATGCCATTGATCCGCGCTCACAAAGGCAAGGTCGCTTTGGCTGTCAAGCATTTGGTCACGGGTGAGTCATTCGTCTATCACGCCACGGATGTCATGCCGACCGCGAGCTTGATCAAGTTTCCGGTCATGATCGAAGCGTATCGTCAGGCTGCTGCCAAGCAAATCGACCTGGATAGAGTGCTGGTTCTTCGGAAGCAAGACAAGGTCCCCGGTTCGGGTGTGCTAACCTACCATTTTACTGAGGGTTCCACCTTCAAAGTGCGTGATGCCGTTCACCTGATGATTGTGTTCTCCGATAACACGGCAACGAACCTTGTACTAGATGCCATTGGCATCGGGGCGACAGCGGCGACGATGAATAGGCTGGGATACGCTAACACGAAGATCCACTCCAAGGTATTTCGCCGAGATACGTCCGTCTTTCCCGATCGCAGTAAGCAATTCGGGTTGGGTAGCACGACTGCCGATGAAATGATCCGGCTGTGCCTAGCCCTTTATCGTAAAGAGCTCGTGAGCACGCTTGCATGCGACGAAATGATCGAGCATCTACGAGCCTGCGAAGACAAAGACAAATTCCCACGCTTTCTGCCACCCGGAGTCAAGGTCGCGTTCAAGACGGGCAGCCTTGAGGATACCCGGACGGCCGCCGGGATCATCGAATGGCCCAGGGGGCCGGTCGCCCTCTGCGTGCTTTCCTGCGAGAACGAAGATAAGCGCTGGGTCGCCGATAACGCCGGCAACCGTCTCTGCGCCTTGTCGCCCGAGAGGTCTACGATCACTTTGATCAAACCGTCCCCGTTCCCGCAGACAGCGGCGGAACGAAATTGCGCACCGATGGTGGGGCAGGGACGCGCTGAAAACTTGGGGTTGTTATCTCAGCATCTCAGGCAAGGCTTGCGGTTTCCCGTCGCGGTCGACACAGGCCAGCGTTGAGTGCCCTTCCGCCAAAAGAAGGCCGTCTTTAAAGACCTCATAACGGTGCACGATCTTGACGTGTGTCACCCTTTCCACGGTCGTACGCACGATCAAGACGTCGTCGTAGTGGGCGGGCCGTTTAAATTTGCAATCGATATCGACGATGACCAGGAAATGGCCCGCATCCTCGATTTCGCGATAGGAAATACCGCGGTGGCGGAGCAACTCGGTCCGGGCCATCTCGAAATACACGAAGTAATTCGCATGGTGCAAAAGGCCCATGCGGTCTGTCTCTGCGTAACGCACGCGTATTGTGACGTCTTGACTCAACACCATGAGGGTCTCGCTCCATTCGCGGCGGACTGCGAGAATCTGGAATCGGGGATTCTCACTTCCGCGCTGGACTCGTGCTTACTCCGCTCGCGATCGGTTGGGGCTTTAGTGCCGAGTCGGGCCGCGTGATGACAACCAGAGGATACGGGTCTCCAAGCCGCCAGTCCTCGCGGCTGGGGTGCCGCGGCTCGAATCCGTTGTGCGCCCAGTACCGAAAACTTGCGGGAGTGTGCTCGGCGCGTTCTTCCCGCAGCCAGCTTGCGTACTCCTCGAGATGTTCGGCCATTACCTTGCCGTCGCCGATCGGAACGAACAGGTACCAGATCGAGAACTGTGCACGCGCATTATCCAGTGTACGGCCCGGCATCAGGAGCTCGGCAAATGCCGCTGCCAGCCCCGTGCGTTCTGACCCCCATGCGCAATGAACTAAAATCGGGTACTCGGCCGTGTCAAGTGTATCGACTAGCGCTCGCAATTGGACGCGAGACATCCATAGACATGATGACATAGCGATGTCGATATGCGTCGCTCCCTCGCTCAAGGTCGCAGTCAACTCGTCACGATACCAGCTGCGTTGAGAATTCGATCCTCTGAGGTTCAACACGGTCTTGATTTGATTAACGCGCAGAGCGCGGGCCAGCGCTCCTGCGGGCATCTGACCGGATCGGTAGATTCGGCCGGGCTGAACCGGTGCAAAGTTGTAATTCGTCTGATTCCAGGTGACAAACACGATTACCGGGATCATCACCGCCGCGAGCAGCCGAACGACCCATCTCGCGATGGGGTGCGAGCGCAACCTCGTCGTCATCGTGCACCTCGGGCGACACAGAACGAACTTGTGAGGACAGCGTGTGGTGGAAATTGGCGAACGCATAGATCAAGGTCCGATCATTTTGATCGGACGCTGCGTCGGGTCGAGCCCAGGGGAGGCGGGAAACTTCCTCCCAAGCCGCCGACGCCGACCACCCCGCGTGACGTATCAAGTATGCTGCATGAGCCAGACTTGTGCGGTGATGGCCGGCGACGCAATGGAAAAAGACCGGCTGAAGCGCGGGGTTCGCGAGCAAATCCGCGGCTTGGGCCATCTGTTCCATGGTCGCGCGCGACCCTAGCATCGGCACGATTCGCCATCCGACACCCGTTTCCGCAACGACTTTTGCCTGTTCGACGTATTTGGGATCTGTGGCATTTATCGCCGTGAGCGTCACGATCGTCTTGATCCGTTCGCGACGGATGATCCGGTGCAAGGCCATTGGATCCTGCCAGGCTCCGCGCACCAAACGGCCGGAGACGACCATGCGAACTCGCTTCTCGGCGTGACTCTTGGACCAGGCCGCTGCGGTTACGGCCGAAGCGGCTGCCACCGCAACAGCGATCCTCACTCCGAAGCGAACTGGGACCGGATGACTCATGAACGCGTGATTTCCCAGCGGCCGAAATCGCCTACGGCCCCACGGACGGACCGATCTTTGTCGCGAATTCTAGCGGCCAGGCGGGTTATGGCAATCCCAACATCAGGCGCCCGCGGGCCACGTTAGAGCGCCAGCTACGGATTGGGGAGTTTTTTTACATAATCGACGAATCGTTGCGTGTCTCGCATTGGAGGCCCGTGGCCAAAACAGATGAGTTTCGGTTCCAGTTCGATGAGCTGGCGGGCCGACCGCCGATTCTGGGCTGGGTCGAGTGAGAAAAACCGCTCGGGTTCTCGCAGCATCACCAAGCCGCTGTAGATGTTAAGGTTGGAAATAACATCGCCGAGTACGAGGATTCGATCACTTTCGCGCCAGAACGACACGTGACCGGCGGTATGACCAGGCGACTCGATTACGACAAAAGATCCCACCCGGTCTCCTTCCCGGAGCTTGCGCGACTGGATGAGGCGGTCCCGCCCATACCCGTCCGATCGAACCAGAAAGCCAATGGCGAGGCATGCGAGCCATCATTTCACCGGGCCTCTCCATGGCGTCGGTGTCGGCTTCGCTGCACCAAAGTGGTACGCCCAACCGCTCGCAAATCCGATGGCTTGATCCCTGATGGTCAGGGTGCGCGTGCGTGAGGGCGTGCAACCTAACAGGGCGATTCTTCAATCGACCGAGGATACGCCGGGCTGCGAATCGCGTTCCCGAATCGATGAGGACATCCCCCAACAGATAGACGTTGATCGCGTATGGAGGAAAACCCTCCAATATAAACACGTCTTCCGCCAATTGTTTCATCGGATCCTCGTCACGGCCTCGGCTACATGCCGCGCAGTTAAACCTTGCGCTATTTTAACCTCTCTACGTTCACTTGACCAAACGGAGGAACACGACGAAAATCCAGCGCCCAGGAAGGACTTACGGAAAAAAGCGGAAGGGACGCGCAAAATGGTCAGGACGGGCCGGTCGGTGGATGCTGTGCTGATCGTGATCGCGATTGCCAGCCGCATTGGCGCCGTCTGCGTGCTCCAAAGCCACCTGGTCCCGCGTAGCACTTACGAACATGGCGAAATCGCTTCCAACCTCGTCGCTGGACGCGGTTTCGCGATCCACTTCCTCGGATCCGATGGACCGACCTCGCAGCAGGCGCCTCTGTATCCTGCAATCGTCGCGGCCGCGTATTTGCTTGGCGGAGTCGAAACCCCTCGATCATTGTTTCTGCTAGAAATGAGCCAATCGGTCCTTGGGGGCCTACTGGTCGTTGGAGTATTACGATTCTGCCGGTTGCTTGCACCCGCGCGGCCCTGGATGGCATGGGTGGCAGGCTTGGTTGTTGCCCTCCATCCCACGTTGGTCTACGCTGCAACGCACGTCCAGGTAGCCACTTTGGGAGCGACCCTGCTTATCTGGACGCTTGTCTGGGCGTACCAGACCGGGGCCAGCCGCAGCTGTCGCGATGCCGTGATCACTGGGAGCCTTCTGGGTTTGCTGGCGCTCACCGACCCGATTCTGGCGCTTTCATCGGTCGGTGTGATGGTTGCGATCTGGCAGGCCGGCCGCGGCATGCCGGGTAATCCGCGCCGATCGCTCGGACTGATCGCGTTGGTCGGGATCGTGAGCCTGATCGGTATTAGCCCTGGCTCGTGCGAAACGCCTTGGTTCACGGCGAGTTCGTGGCCATCAAGAGTACGTTCGGCTACGCGTTCTGGCAGGGAAATTGTGCCTTGAGCCAGGGGACCGACAAGGTCGTGCGACCTTCGGTCGAACACATACTGAATCGCGGTCCAGCAGTTTCAACGCTCCGCGGTTTGAATCGAAGACTATGGCAGGCGCGGCACGAAGCAGGCTATCTGGACGATATCGCGCTGACGAAAGCCGACTATCGTCTGCTTGGTTCCGTCTCGGAGCCAGAGCGGTCGCGTATCCTGTTTAATCGTGCAATCATCGACCTGAAGGCCGACCCCGCTCGCTATGTCCTCTTGTGTCTGCGCCGGCTCCGATATTTCATCTTGTTCGACGAAACCAATCCCAAGACAAGGGTGTCGGCGTATCGAGTTCCTCACCTGATGCTGACTGGCTTCGCCGTGATTGGGCTTTTGTTGGTATCCCCATCAATGCGCAAGAAACTTGCACCGACGATCATCGTCGTCGCATTGATTGCACTCTTCCACAGCCTAACCATCGTTTCGGCGCGCTTTCACATCCCGATTGAACCGTTGCTGGCGATCTGGGGAGCCGCTGGACTGACGAGCGATCGAACCGCAGCTTTGGGACGGGCAATTTCAGCCACGGCTGGAGACCACGTCGAAAGCGTCCGGGTCGTAGACCGGCTTGCCGTTGTGCATGGCGGCGCTGGCTTGCGCGTGGTTCGCCGCCCGACCGTGCATAAATGCCAATACCAGGCTGGTGAACATGGCGCAGGCGCTAATCAAGACAGCACACCCCCAGGCGATGCCTGGCACGACAGTGGGATCTCCGTCTACGGAAGGTTCCCAGATCAGGGTCGTCATCAGCGCGGCTAGCACCGAGACGAAGGGCACGCCGGCTCCGATTGCGGCGACGTCCGCGGCTTTTCCCAGTTGCGGCGGCGATTGCATCGGCACGTGAAAGTCCATCGCTTTCATCCGCTCGAGGTGCTCCCACTTGCGCCGACTGTGCCAGTGCTTCATGAACATGACCGTCGGCACAAGCACCAGCGGCATCAGGATCGCGACGATCGGGATCAAGAGGGGATCCATGTCGATCTATTCCTTGAAGTTGGGGCCGATCGGCCGAAATTGACCTTCGAGTGGTGAGATCCGATCGCCACCGCTTCAAAGATCGCAATTGAACACACGGTAATGAAACGACAGCACCGCTGGGAGATCAAGGGAAATAAGTCGGTGGAAGTTCCCGTCGGCAATCGCCCTTGGCGACCCCTCGCCGCGCGGCTGGGGAGCATGGTAACTTGATGACTCATCTCCGACCGACGGACGTAAGCAAAAAAGTATGGAGGGTCTGCCATTGCCGCGCGACCATCTTCTGGTAATCGACCAAGGAACGACAAGCACTCGTGCCGTCGTTTATGACGCACAGCTCAATCCGGTCGGCCAAAGTCAGCTCGAGGTGCTACCCACGTATCCTCAATCCGGATGGGTCGAACACGATCCTGACGCCATCATCAACTCGGTCGGTTCGCAAGTCACCGGTGCTTTGCTAGACGCTGGACTCAAAGCCGACCGGATCGCCGCCATCGGCCTGACCAATCAGCGGGAAACGACGATCGTTTGGGAGCGACAGACTGGCCAAGCCATCGCTCCGGCTCTGGTCTGGCAAGACCGCCGCACGGCCGATACATGTGAGCGACTCAAGTCTCATCAGGCCGAAGTTGCGCTGCAGACCGGACTGGTCATCGACCCTTATTTTTCTGCGACCAAGATCGCCTGGATACTCGATCATGTTACCCTTGCTCGCAAGCGTGCCGAGGCCGGAGATTTAGCCGCGGGAACAGTCGATACCTTTGTGATCTGGCACCTGACGGGTGGCCGGCAGTTTGTCACCGATGCGACCAACGCGTCCCGTACGCTTCTCATGGACCTGCGCACGATCGCCTGGTCTAAACCCCTCTGTGCGTTATTCGATGTTCCACCGCAAATATTGGCCGAGATTCGCCCCAGCGCCGGCGAGTTCGGCGCCACTGAGGGACTAGACTTCCTGCCGGACGGCCTGCCGATCATGGGTGTCGCCGGCGACCAGCAGGCGTCGCTCATCGGGCAAGGCTGCGTTTCTGCCGGCCAGGCAAAATGTACGTACGGCACTGGCGCGTTTCTCCTTGCGCATACCGGCGACCGAATTGTGCCGTCGCAACGCGGCCTGATCACGACGCTTGCCGCCACGCTGCATGGCTGTCCGCCGCAATATGCCCTTGAAGGGAGCGTGTTCGTGGCAGGCGCGGCCGTCCAGTGGTTCCGCGACGGTCTTCAAGGCCATCGGCGCCTCGCACGAGATTGATAGCCTCGCCCTGGCGTCAGACCCGGCGAACGAGGTCATCTTCGTCCCCGCGCTCACCGGGTTGGGGGCTCCTTACTGGGAGCCGGCAGCCCGGGGGGCGATTTTCGGGCTCACGCGTGCAACCTCAGTCGCCGACCTCGCCCGGGCCACCCTTGAAGGGGTTGCGTTTCAGGTTGCCGACCTGATCGAGGCCATGAACGCCGATCTCGGATCCGATCTCACCGACATTCGCGTCGATGGAGGCATGGCGCGGTCGGACCCGTTCCTGCAATTTCAGGCGGATCTCCTCGATCTGCCGATCAGCCGCAGCCCCTATACCGAGTCAACGGCACTGGGGGCGGCCCTCCTGGCAGGGCTCGGAGTCGGGCTCTGGCCCACCGCCACGGCTGCGACCGATCTGCTTCAATCGGCCGGCGACAGAATCGTACCGTCGCGCGATCAAGCCTGGCGCGACCGCGCCCGAACTCGATGGCGGCGAGCAGTCGAGGGCGTGATCCGTCACGCCGCAACGTCGTGATCGGTTCGCAACGATCATTTGTCTCGGCTGATCGACTTGCCGTCGGCAAGCGCGGCCTGGGCCGCCGCCAGCCGGGCGATCGGAACGCGGAACGGGGAGCAGGAAACGTAGTCCATGCCCACCTTGTGGCAAAAGGCGACGCTATCGGGATCGCCGCCGTGCTCGCCGCAGATTCCCACTTTCAGGTGCTCGCCGTGCTTCTCCTTGCGCGACTTGCGGCCCTTGGTGACGCCGATCTCGATCAACTGGCCGACGCCCTTGATGTCGATCGTCTGGAACGGGTCGACCGGCAGGATCTTCTGCTCGACATACGCCGGCATGAACGAGCCGATGTCGTCGCGCGAGAAACCGAATGTCAACTGAGTCAGGTCGTTGGTGCCGAACGAGAAGAACTCGGCCTCTTCGGCGATCTGGTCGGCGGCCAGGGCGGCGCGGGGAATCTCGATCATCGTGCCGATCTGATACTCCACCTTGACGCCGGCCTTTTTGAACTCTTCCTCGGCAATGGCGATCGCCCGCTTCTTGAGGATCGTCAGCTCTTCGAGAATGCCGACCAAGGGAATCATGATTTCGGGCAGCACCGCCTTGCCACGTTTCTTGACTTCGATCGCGGCCTGGATGATCGCCCGGACCTGCATATCGCCGATCTCGGGAAACTTGATCGGCAGCCGGCACCCGCGCAGACCGAGCATCGGATTCGCTTCGTGAAGCTGTTCGACCCGGCGCTTGACCTTTTCGACGGAGATCCCGAGTTGGCGAGCGACCTCGGCCTGACCGCTCGGGTTGTCGTCGCGGGGTAGGAACTCGTGCAACGGCGGATCGAGCAGGCGGATGGTCACCGGCAGCCCGTCCATCGCCTCGAAGATGCCGATGAAGTCCTGTTTCTGAAACGGCTCGAGCTCGGCGAGAGCGGCCTTACGGCCGGCCTCGTCGTCGGCCAGGATCATCTTGCGCATGGCGACGATGCGCTGGTCGCCGAAAAACATGTGCTCGGTCCGGCACAGGCCGATCCCCTCGGCACCGAACGACCGGGCGCGGGCCGAGTCTTCGGGCGTGTCGGCGTTGGTCCGGATCTTGAGTGTCCGGACCTTGTCGGCCCATGACATGAACGTCGCGAAGTCGCCCGAGATCGATGGGTCGACGGTCGGCACCTTGCCGATCATCACGTCGCCAGTTGTGCCGTCGATCGTGATGAAATCGCCGGCCTTGACCGTATGGCCGCCGATCGTGAATGTACCGGCCTTTCTCGTCGATATGGATGGCGTCACAACCGACGACGCATGGCTTTCCCCAGCCCCGCGCGACGACGGCGGCGTGGCTGGCCTTGCCGCCGGTGGCCGTGAGGATGCCCTTGGCCAGGTGCATGCCGGCAACGTCTTCGGGGCTCGTCTCTTTGCGCACCAGCAGAATCGGATCTTCGGGGTGCGTCTCATGATGCTCGATGGCCGCAACGGCGGAGAGGACGACCTTGCCGCAGGCCGCTCCCGGGACTGGCCGCGATCCCACGCGCGACGGCATTGCGCTTGGCCTTGGGATCGAGCTGGGGCAAGAGAAGATGGTTGAGGCTGTCGGGGCTGACCCGCTTGATCGCGGTCGTTTCGTCGATCAACTTTTCCTTGGCCATCTCGACGGCGATCCGCACGGCCGCGGTGCCGGTTCGCTTGCCCGTACGCGTCTGAAGCATGTAGAGCGTGCCGGACTGCACCGTGAACTCGATATCCTGCATCTCTTTGTAATGCGTCTCGAGCTTCTTGCGAATCTGCAGCAACTGCTCGTAGACCTTGGGCATCTCTTCCTTGAGCCGGCTGATCGGTTCCGGCGTCCGGATTCCGGCAACCACGTCTTCACCCTGGGCGTTGATCAGGTAGTCGCCGTAGAACTCGTCCGTCGCCGTGTTGGGGTCGCGAGTAAACGCGACGCCCGTGCCCGAATCGTTGCCGGTGTTGCCGAAGACCATCGCCTGCACGTTGACCGCGGTCCCCTTCAAGCCCGTGATTCGCTCGATCCGGCGGTACTCGACGGCCTTGTTTCCCATCCAGCTATTGAAGACCGCCATGATCGCCTTCCAGAGCTGATCCTTCGGGTCCTGGGGAAACGGCTCCTTGACGTGCTTCTGGTAGACGGCCTTGTAACGGCGGACCAGTTCCTTGAAGATCGTCGCCGCTCAAGTTCGGTGTCGAGCTTGACGCCGCGCTCCTTCTTGAGGCTGTTCCAGCTCGTGCTCGAACGCCTCGTGCTCGACGCCCATCGCCGTCGAACCGAACATGTCGATCAAGCGGCGATAGCCGTCGTAGGCAAACCGCGGATTGCCGGTCTTCTTGGCCAGTCCCTCGACCGAGGCGTCGGTCAGTCCGAGGTTCAAGATCGTGTTCATCATGCCCGGCATCGACAGGGCCGCTCCCGAGCGGACGCTGACCAAGAGCGGATCGGCCGGATTGCCGAACTTCTTGCCGACCGCTTCTTCCATTCGCGCGAAGGCCGACTCGACCTGCGGCTTGACTTCCTCGGGAAGCTGGCGGCCACGGTCGTAATAGACTCGCACAGACTTCGGTCGTGATCGTAAAGCCCGGGGGAACCGGAATGCCGATCACGCTCATCTCGGCGAGGTTGGCCCCTTTTCCGCCCAGTAGCTCTTTCATATCGGAGCGGCCCTCGGCCGAGCCTCCGCCAAACGAATAAACGTACTTTTCGGTGTTCGCCATCGTTCTCCGTCGCTCCAGGTTCTGTAGGCATGCCAGTGCACTGAGCTGTCGAGGTGGGAAACATGCGGTCGTGCGCAGAACAGCCAAGCGAATGCGTCGCTCGTAATGCCATGGGTTACCGAACGTTATCGTTTTGGCTGCCTATAGTCAAGCACCCGGTCGCACGATGCGACCGCCGGGCGGGCCGCGGCCAGCATCGTTCGGGTCCGCGATCTTCTTCAGCCGCTTGTTCACTCGCTCGGTGTAGACTTCGTGTGCGATCCGCGCCGACCAAGAGCCGGCAATCCTGGTTTTGCGCTCAGCCACGATTTCCAGCTCACCGGATGCGAGCCGTGCGACTCGCGGCAGCCGCGCCCCTTTGTGCTTGCCTGCGGCGGCCTTCAAGCTGATCATTTTCGTCAAGCCAGAGACTCTCGGTCCCGCGGTCGTAAAGCACTGCCTTGCCGTCGCAGAAATAACCGCGTAGCGGCCATCGTCACACGATGGCCCTCCAGTTCTGCCTCGAAGATGGAAAAAGCCTCATTTCCGGAAGCGAACAGGTTGGCCACGATCAGGAACGGATGGTCTTCGACAATGTCATTGATGACTTGAACCTTTCCCAGCACCCGTACAGGATAAGCGCACGCCAGCCCACCCAGTTTGTGGCCGACAACTGCAGAGTCAGGAGGAATCCGCTGCCAGATCGCACCGCCACTGCTTTCCACCACGGGATAATCGATGGCCCGCGAGACCATTATCGAGTACGGGCGCTTCAGATAAGCCGGATCGAGATCTCCTCGCAGAAATGAAACCAGTGATGACCGACCCCGTTTTCCCATCGCGACCAGAGGAGCGTTTCATTGCCCTCTTGGCGAATCAGATTTCCTGGAGGCCGGCGTAAGAAACTACGGGCGCGATGTCGAGATAATCCAACCGGCGCAGTGGCTTGGACGTCTGCGACGGCGTCTTGAAGCAGGACCCACTCACGCCAAAGTGCGCGACAGCCCAGGAAGACGAAAGCCGCTATAGCAAGGCTTGCCAGCACGATCAATCCGCGCGGAAGGAACTGTTTTATCGGCGCAGTAAGCCGAATCTGGCTGGGCGTTACTCGCAAGAGCCTCGACCTTCGACCTGCGAGTTCGGACATGCGTTCGACCCTCCTTCATTATCGGCGTGGTGAAAGCCACGCTCGCGATGGCAAGGATGGGAACGAACGCTCGTTATGACACTTCGGCGCATGTGCGTCAACTCCCCGGCGATGTTTGAACAAACCACGGGGGAGTAGTCGGATCAGATCGTTGTCCGTGACAAGACCGTTGTGCCGAGCACTTTTTCAGGCCTTGGCGGTCGCTGTCTTCGTGAGCTCTGGGCCTTCTTGACGATCTCTTCCTGGAAGCGCGACGGCAGCTTCTGGTACTTGAGGAATTCCATGCTGAAACTCCCCTTGCCCTGAGTCATGCTGCGCAAATCGTTCGAGTAGCCAAACATCTCGGCGAGGGGAACTTCCGCGGTGATGACCGAGTAGCCCGATCGCGACTCGGTGCCGAGGATCACTCCGCGTTTCGAGGAAACGGCGCCGGTGACCGGCCCCTGGAACTCGGTCGGGATCTCGACCTCGACCTTCATGATCGGTTCGAGGAGGACGGGATCGGCCTTTTTGAAGGTCTCGCGGAAGCAGTCGCGAGCACAGATCTCGAACGCCATGGTCGACGAGTCGACGTCGTGATACGAACCGTCCTCAAGCCGCATGTGCACGCCCATGACTTCGTAGCCGGCGACCGGGCCCTTGTGCAGCGATTCGCGGAATCCTTTCTCGACGGAGGGGATATATTCCGTGGGGATGCGGCCGCCGGTGACCTTGTTCTCGAAAATGAACTGCTCGGGCGACTGGGGGTCGAGCGGGATCAGCTTGCCCACGATGTGGGCGTACTGGCCGGCGCCACCGGTCTGTTTCTTGTGCTTGTAGTTGAAAGGCGTTTCGCGCGTCGGCGCCTCGCGGTAGCTCACCTTGGGCGCACCGACGGTGCATTCGACCTTGTATTCGCGGCGAATCCGCTCGACGTAGATTTCGAGGTGGAGCTCACCCATCCCCGAGATGATCGTCTCGCTCGTCTCGTGGTCGACGTGAACGCGGAACGTGGGGTCCTCACGCATGAAGCGGTGCAGGGCCTTGGCGAGCTTGTCGTAATCGGCCCGTTTCAGGGGCTGGATCGACAGATCGATCACGGGCTCGGCGGCGAAGATGCTCTCGAGCGACAGGTCGGTTCCCTCGGAGCAATACGTATCGCCGGTCGCGCATTCGATGCCCATGACGGCGACGATGTCGCCCGCGGAGGCCGAGTCGATGTCTTCCTTCTGGTCGGCGTGGACGCGGAGGATCCGGCTGATCCGGGTTCGCTTCCGCTGCCGCGAATTGAAGTAGAACGTGCCCTTGGACAGCGTTCCCTGGTAAATGCGGACGAACGTCACCTGACCGAACGGCTCCTCGACCAGCTTGAAGGCCATCGACACCAGTGGCGCATCGGGATCAGGCGCCAGCGGCACTTCCGCCCCGCCGTTGGCGTGGTCCTTGGCGAATATCTCGCGATCGAGCGGGCTGGGCAAATAGCGGCAGACGGCGTCCAGGAGCGACTGCACCCCCTTGTTGCGGTACGCCGAGCCGACCATGACCGGACAGAGCTGCTGGGCGATCGTCCCTTCGCGGATCGTCTTGTGAATCAGGTCGATCGGGACTTCGGCCTCTTCGAGCAACAGCTCCATGATCTGGTCGGAAATCATCGAGAGCGCTTCCAGCATGCCCTGCCGGGCGCGCTCGGCGGCCTCGACCATGTCGGCCGGAATGGGCTCGCGGCGGACGTCTTCGCCCTTTTCGCCGTCGAAATAGATCGCCGACGCGGTCGATCAGATCGATCACGCCTTGAAAGCTCGACTCGGCGCCGATCGGAAGCTGAAGCGGAATCGCCGTCAGCCCCAGCTTGGTTTCGAGCTGCTGGATCACGTTGGCGGGGTTGGCCCCGGTCCGGTCCATCTTGTTGATGAACGCGATCCGCGGAACCGCGTAACGCTTCATCTGGCGATCGACGGTGATCGATTGCGACTGCACGCCGGCCACGGCACAAAGAACGAGCACCGCACCGTCCAGGACGCGGAGCGAGCGCTCGACCTCGACCGTGAAATCAACGTGCCCCGGCGTGTCGATAATGTTGATCTTGTTGTCGTTCCAGTGGACGGTGGTCGCGGCCGAGGTGATCGTGATGCCCCGCTCGCGCTCCAGGTCCATGTGGTCCATCACGGCGCCCTTCACCCTTGACTTCCTTGATGGACGTGGGTGCGGCCCGAGTAATACAAGACCCGCTCGGTCAGCGTGGTCTTGCCCGAATCGATGTGCGCCGAGATTCCAATGTTCCGTACGTTACGAAGGTTTTCCATATTCCAATACACTCTGACGCCGTTCAAAGGGTGGAACGCCCTTTGTTCGAGCTACGAACCACACGTCGATCAACAGTCGGCCGGGATCAGATCAACCCGTCGTTCCAGAGACGGGCTGACGGGTATGCCGGGCAGAGCTTGGAGGGCACACCAAAACCGATCTGAGGTTCAGTCTAACGAGTTTTGGTGTGGTACATGGGAAGAGTCCAGGTCAGAGCTAATGAATGCGAGCACAATATTTTAGCACGAGTGCCTCTTCGGTCAAGGCCTAAAACCATCCCTGACCACCCCTTGATCAACTTATTATACGCACGAACGCATGACTTAAGTATATCACTCGTGGATGCGCTCGATCGACCACTTCGCTGTGATGTAATCATACGATCTTGTCGCATGAGATGTGCGGCGACGATCACTTGAATGACGACTTTATTACCCTTCGGACCGAACAATGATAATTTGGCTGCGAATACTTGATCAGGGGACATTCCGGGCGTGATCGACGCTTATTTGAGAATTAGCCGCTTGCTGGCGTGGGTACAATCAAGTGTGTACGTAGGTGACTTCGGTTTGCGAACCGAGTCGTGCGAAGGTACTGCCCGGCTCTTCTGCACTGCCAAGAGTAACACCGAATGCACGTTCCATTCGTGATTTCGGATCAAGGAGACAGAGATGTCGCTCGCCCCGACCGGAGGCCATCGCCGGCGCATCTCGGCACGATCGCATCGATCGCCGGCCGTACGAGTCTCCCGTCGGCTTGAAGATGGTGGTTCCCGGTTGGCCCCAATTCTCGTGGGGCCAGCGCCAGCGCGGCTGGGTCTTGGTGGGCTCGTTCGCCGTGGCGCTGGCTGTCGGTCTTTGGACCTGGGGGACGTGGTGGGGTGGGGGTTTTTCGCCTTTGCGTTCATCACCCAGGTCACGTCGGCCACGGACGTGCTCCGGCAAGGTTCGTTTCCGATCTATCCCAGTCGGATGGCACTCATGATCTTTGTCTCAAGTGCTCTGGCATTAGTTATTTTATGTTCCTACGCTCGTTCGTCCTGTCCGAGATCGCCAGGCCGGGTTTCGAGCCCGACGGCACCGGGAGTGGTTTCCTGGTCAACTGCTGGGCCTACCACGGCGACTCGAACCGCGTGAAGGCCAGTGGATCTGGATGGAACTTCCCCCGCTCGGCAAGCAGCGGGCGGGCCGGGTCGTCGCGGTCTCCGGCCAGGAGGTGGAATGGACCGGGCGCCAATGGCGCGTCGACGGGCACGAATGTCATGTCCATTCTGTCGTTGCGATTGGACGCCAGGCCTCAGGTCTGCCGGTTCAAGGTCCCGTCCAACCAGGTCCTGGTCGAGCCTGATGACGAGGGAGCGTCTGACTCCCAACGTCGGCCCGCTCGTGCTCGTGCCGCCCGATCGAATCATCGGCCGCGCCTGGGCTCATTTCTATCCCGTCTGGGATCGCCATCTGCTCTAAGCCCTGTTGTGCCCACTGGTTTGAGCGCTGGTACAATTTCACGCGTCCGGACCGATCGCCGCACAGCAAACGTCGAAATTCTCGCAGATCAACCGGATTCATGCCTATAATAGACGCGATGTCCTGTGGCCAGTTATTCTAATGTCGGTTTTCGTTGAAAAAAAACATGTGCAATCGCGACAAGCAGCGCTCGCGATGATATCATCGAGGAACTGGAGCTCCGCTGTGCACGTCCTCTCGATACCGCCGCCGATCATACGCTCGCGAACGGAATCGGACCGCGCGAGTTTTGGAGTCCGTGGGAACCGTTTCGGGAGTCAAGGCTCGTGCTGAATCGGATCTGGGCTCCCTGGCGCGCGCACTATATCCAATCGGCGTCCGCTGCGCCCCAGCCGGTCGGAGAGTGTTTCTTGTGTCGGGGGTTGGCAAGCGATCAAGACCGGCAGAATCTGGTCGTCGAGCGGGGCACGAATTCATTCGTCGTCTTGAACCGTTATCCGTACAATAATGGACATCTGCTCGTCGCTCCCCGTGTGTGCATCGCGGTACGCTCGGCGAGTTGGAGGGTCCTGACTTGCTCGAGCCGATCGAAACGATTCAAAGGATGATCGCCATTCTCGATCGGATGCTGCAGCCGCAGGGTTACAACATCGGGCTCAACCAGGGCAAGGCCGCCGGTGCCGGCCTACCGGGACATTTGCACTGGCATATCGTTCCGCGCTGGGATGGTGACACGAATTTTATGCCCATTCTCGGGCCAGACGAAGGTCATCAGTCGAAAGTTTGCACGAATTCTACGACCGATTCTTAGAGGAATTGGGTCGCGACCAAGCGTGACGCCACGTTGCCAGGGCTTCGGTCGGTGATGGTGGGCGAATCGCTACTCGTGTCGATTCTCGCCGCGCTCGACGGCTTTGCCGACAGAGTCAGGAAGAGGTAACTTGCCATGCTTCTTGTCTTGATCCGGGCCATCTTCGTGCTCGTCGTTGCCGCGCTTCGGCGTCAAGACCGCGAGGATCGTCGGCGAGCATCAGCTCGCCAATCCGTACCTGCGTGTTTCATCGGAGTCATGCTCGCGGCGGTCGTCGTCGTCGATCGTCGATCTCTTGACTCCCACGGAAGCGAATCCAGACGATCTCCGCCATCTATATCGGGCTGATCGTCGGGCATCTTCCTCACCGACCTGCTGCAGGACGCCCTTCAGCCGACCATGCAGCTCTATCTCGATCCCCGGGTCCACCAGATGTTCGAGACTTCATGATGTATCTTCATCTGCTACGTCTGCATCTCGACGCTTCTCCAGACCAAGGACGATTTTCGCTTCATCATCCCCTACGTCGAATTCTCGAAAGAGGTCAAAGGCGCGCGTCCGCTGGTGCTCGATACCTCGGTCGTGATCGACGGGCGAATCGCCGACGTCGCCGAGACCCGCGTCATCGATCAGCCGATGATCATTCCTCGGTTTGTGCTTCAAGAGCTGCAAAGTATCGCCGACAGCTCCGACAAGCTTCGCCGCAACCGCGGGCGCCGCGGGCTCGATATCCTCAATCGCCTGCAGAAGTCGCCGGGCATCGAGGTCCGGATCCACGACGCCGAGATCCCCGAGCTGGCGGGAATTCGCGAAGTCGATCAGCGCCTGGTGGTCCTGGCGAAGCATCTCGGAGGCAAGGTCGTCACCAACGACTACAACCTCAACAAGATCGCCCGTCTCCAGGGAGTCGAAGTCATCAACCTCAACGATCTGGCCAACGCGATGAAGCCGATCGTGCTTCCGGGCGAGAGCCTGACGGTCAAGCTCCTCAAGCGCGGCGAAGAGCAGGGACAGGGCATCGGCTATCTCGACGACGGCACGATGGTCGTCGCCGAGCAGGGGGCCTATCACCTGGGCGAAACCCTCCGCCTGTCGGTGACGAGCGTGCTTCAGACCAGCGCCGGCCGGATGATCTTCGGCCGGATCGATCCCGTTCAACCCCCCAAGACGACCGTCGACTGCGGGCCCGCCGCCTCACCAGGAGAGCCAGAGCCCGGCTCCGGGCCGGCACAGCCTGATCAGCGGCCTCGGCCGAGTCCATCGCGTTCACGTAGCACGGCCTTTTCCGGGCGCAGGTAACGCGCAACCTGCCGTACCGCCTGCCGCAACCGTTGATCGTTTTCGACCAGGGCAAGGCGGAGGAACCCTTCGCCGGTCTCGCCGAAGCCTCGCCCGGGACTGACGGCGACGTTGGCATTCTCCAGGAGCTGCATGGCGAAGTCGATCGAGCCGGATTGCGACCGCCAGGGCTCGGGAATCGCGCGTCCAGACGAACATCCCCGCCTTGGGAACCTGCGGGTCCCAGCCCATGCGCTTGAGACCGCGAACCAACGCATCGCGCCGCAGTTGATACTCGGCGACCTGGGCCAGCCTCCCCGCTTCGCCATGCCGCAGCGCCACGATCGCCGCCGACCTGGACCGCCTGGAAGATCCCGTAGTCGTAGTAGCCCTTGATCGCCTTGAGCGCACCCAGCATGTCGCGATTGCCGGCGGCGAAGCCCACCCGCCAGCCGGCCATGTTGTAGCCCTTGGACATCGTCGTGAATTCGCAGCCGACGCTCTTGGCCCCTTTGACCGACAAGAAACTCGGCGGCTGATAGCCGTCGAAACCGATGTCGCCGTAGGCAAAGTCGTGGATCACGAAGAAGCGGTACTTCTTCGCCAGGCGCGACGATCTCCTCAAAAAACGGCCGATCGACCACCGTCGCCGTCGGGTTGTGCGGGATAATTGATGACCAGGATCTTCGGCCGCGGATAAAGACTCTCGCAAGTCCGGGCGATGTTCGTCAGAAAGCTCGACCCGTCCCGCACATCGAGCGAAATGACGTTGGCGGAAGCCAGGGCGACCGCGTGGATGTGGATCGGAAAGCTCGGTGCGGGCACAAGCGCGGTATCGCCCGGCCCAAGAAGAGCCAGGCACATGTGGCTGAAGCCCTCCTTCGAGCCGATCGTCGCGACGACTTCCTGATCGGGATCAAGGCTGACGCCGAACCGCGATTCGTAGCGCTTGGCGACCTCTCGGCGCAGGTTGTAGATGCCGGTCGCGGCACTGTAGCGGTGGTTGCGTGAGTCACGAGCGGCCTCGCAGAGCTTGTCGATCACCCACTCTTCCGGCGGATCGGTGGGATTGCCCATTCCCAGGTCGATCACGTCGATCCCGTCGCGCCGTTTGCGATACTTGAGCTCGTTGATCTTGCCGAAAAGGTAGGGAGGAAGGTTGCGGACCCGCGGCGCGACCTCGAGGTCGTAGCGCTCGATCGTTTCGTGTTGCTCGGAACCCGGATCCGTCTTGGGATCGATCATTGTCGCTCTCGCTTCGCGACTCCGCGGCGCTCCGCGACGGATCGTGGCCGCCTGCCCTTACCGTGAACGGCCGCCACGACTTGCCCCTTCCATCGGGAGAATCGCGCGCTCAGCGATTGAGAATTTCTCTCACGTTTACTCTAGCATTTGCCGCCACGCGTTGCACTGTGAGCCTGCAGATGCGAATGTAGCGGTTGTGACGGCCGACCGTCCAACAGTCGGATCGGATTTCGCGATCATTTCCGCGACCATGCGAGTCGATACTCGAAGTACCACCAGGACGACCCATCGACTTGGTTGGACATCACCTCGATCGGCCCCGCGGACTCGGGTCAATCTGGATTATCATAAATGAAAGGGGGCGGCCCGGCTTGTCCGGACCGCCCCTATTCTTTAATCGTTTGAGCTTTTGCTGCCGGCCTCTGCCGCATGGTTCGGGCGGGAGCGGCCGCTCGAATCGCGGTGTCACTTGGCGTTCTTGTTCGAGAGCGTGACGAATCGCCCGCCCACTTGCCCCGCTGAACGTAGACCGACAGCTCGTCGCTCTTCGACGCGAGGTCCTGGAAATCCTTGACGCTGGTGAGCGGCTGGATCTTGCGGTCCCGAATGACCTTGGTGATCACGTCGCCTTCCTCGATCCCC
The DNA here is from genome assembly GCA_963850935.1 of uncultured Isosphaeraceae bacterium. Classification (GTDB taxonomy): domain Bacteria; phylum Planctomycetota; class Planctomycetia; order Isosphaerales; family Isosphaeraceae; genus CAWFRS01. Next base: position 18,199 of record CAWKNT010000002.1, on the reverse strand, counting down.
TCGTCCGCGGCGGGGCTGCCCTCCTTGACCGAAGAGACGAGCAAGCCCTTCTGATCGGCAGGCAAGCCGAGCGGCTTGGCCAGGTCGGAGGTCAAGCGGCTGGACCTCGAGACCGAAGCCGTCGATCGCGTCTTGGCGGGTTGCTGGCGTTCGGTCCGGGCTGCCCGCTTGCCGTCTCTTCCATCGAAGACGACCTTATCAGCCGGTGCCGGGACGATCGAAGTCGTCCGCTCCTTGCCGTCGCGGACGATAGACCAGCTCTTACGGCTTGGAAGCCTCGCTGGTCGCGACCTTCAGACGGAACGACGAGCCATTGACGACCTTCTCTCCCGCGAAGCCGATGATCACGTCGCCTTCCTTGAGGCCCGCCTTTTCGGCCGGACTGCCAGGAAGCACGCCGCCGACCAAGATCCCCTTGGTTCCCTCGTCGAGACCAAGCTGCCGGGCCATGACGGGAGTCAGCGGCGCCAGCCTGACGCCGATCCGGGCGTAGTGGACCTTGCCGTCCTTGATCAACATGTCGGCGACGCTCGCTGGCCATGTTGATCGGGATCGTGAAGCCGATGCCGTCGTTGCCGCTGCTGCCGGACACGATCGCCGAATTGATCCCGATCGACCTCGCCGTCCATGTTGACCAGCGGGCCACCCGAGTTGCCGCGGTTGATCGGTGCGTCGGTCTGGATGAACGACTCGTACTCGTTGATGTCCAACCGAGTTGCGCTCGAGCGCCGAGATGATGCCGGTCGTCACGCTCTGGCTCAACCCGAACGGCGAGCCGACGGCCATGACCAGCTCGCCAACCTTGAGCTTGCTGCTGTCGCCCTTGGGAAGCGGCGGGTAGCTGGTGTTGTCGACCTTGATGACCGCCACGTCCGACTGCTTGTCGGTGCCGACCACCGTCGCCTTGGCCTCGACACCGTCCCAGAACGTGACGGTGATCTTTTCGGCGTCTTCGACGACGTGGTTGTTGGTCAGGATATGACCCTGGTTGTCGTAGACGAAGCCCGACCCAAGGCCGCTGCGCCTCGGAAGCCGAACTGCTCCCGCTGGGGCCCGGATTCCGGACCGAAGAACTTCCGCAGCATTTCTTCCAGGTCCTGCCCGGGATCGCCGGGGTTGCCCGGATTGCCGCGCGGGTTGGGAATCTGGAATCCGACGCAGGCCGGGCGGCAAGACATGCCTTTGCCCATTTTCTTCTGCACACTGATCTGCACGACCGACGGCCGCGCGAACTCCGCAACGGCCCCAAAGCCTGCGACAAAGCCTTGGCCGTCCGCTGCCCTTCTTCTGTAACTTTCGGCGCCGCCGGCATCTGGCGCAAGAAGCCCGCTGAGCTGAAGAGTGCCGCCGATGCCACAATCAAAGCGGCCCATGCAACTGGATTGCGTTTCATTCTCGTTCAATCTCCTTTGATGAACTTCAAGTCCTCAGTCTAACCCTGATGAGCCATAAAAGCAAAGGGCGGTCGACGACGAGTGCGTACTCGATCTAGCGCACTCACATGCCGACCAATCCTTCGACATCTATTTCCAGTCGCCGTCGCCGAGCTTCGCCCGGATTTTCTGGCCGGCCTGTCACAATAGGTACTTCAGTAATACGAAGCAGATATTCAGAAGGTTGGGTTTAACTCCTTGGTTCTTACTCCATCCAATGTTGAGTTGCGTCAGAAGACGCGGTCGGAGAAATCACAACCGGAGGCGCCGCGCCCGGAACGTTTGCCATCTTCCGATCCACGCGCTGACGGAAGACCCAAGGGCACCTTCCCGCGCAGACTCGCTGACGATAGTCTAAGAAAAACTTGTTGCTCGTCGACTCCGTTTTATCTTTTCTCCGAGAACTACGTCGGTGTTGGACCCGCGGGATCTGGCCCCGGAAATCTTCGCGGACGCGTGCTCGGGAGCTGGGCGCTCACGATCTATCCATACGCCGGCTGATCGCCGCGACTGTGGGGCGAGGAATCCATGATCCTGTCGTCTGGGGGCGCGATTTTCAAGTTCCCCGGCGATTGCGGGATGCGATTGTCTTTCCCGCTGCCCGCGATTGGAGTTGGAGCGATCAATTGACTTCGCCAGTCGACGGATTTCAGAAGCTTTTGTTCCGCACCGACGACGGATTGGCCGTCGAGACAGTTCTGATCCCATTGCACAAACCGGGGGCGGTCAGTGTCTGTCTTTCGTCTCAAGTCGGCTGCCCGATGGGATGCGTGTTCTGCGCGACGGCGCGGATGGCAGTGCGGCGCAACCTGGAAACCTGGGAAATCATCGACCAATTCATCCAAGCGCGGGAGATTGTGCAGCCGAGAGGCCGGCGCGTGACCGGGGCGGTTTTCATGGGGATGGGCGAACCGTTCCTGAATTACGACCGCGTGCTGGCGGCCGCCGACTTGCTTCGGTGTCCGTTTGGCGGAGCGGTCGGCGGCCCAGGCGATCACGATCAGCACGGTCGGACTGGTGCCGGAGATCGATCGCTTCACCGCGCGAACGGCGCCGCTTTCGCCTGGCGATCAGCCTGGGGGCAGCGACCGATGCCAAGCGGGCCCAGTTGGTCCCTCTGGCCGCACGCACGCCGGTCGCCGAAGTGATGGCGGCCGCTCGCCGGCACGCCGTTGGCCCGGCGCGATCGGGTCATGCTGGCCTATGTTTGCATCGGCGGAGTCAATGTCGACGAGTCCGATGCCCGAGCGCTCGCCGACTTGATCGGCGACACGCCCGTGCGTCTCGACCTGATCGACGTCACGGATCCAACCGGGCGCTGGCATCCCCCTGCGCCGGACGAATACAGGCGGTTCCGCGATGCGCTTGCGCGATATTTGACACAGCCGGTCGTTCGCCGCTATTCCGGCGGAGCCGACATCGAGGCGGCTTGCGGTACGCTTGCCGGCATTTAGCTCGCTTCGCTCAGGCGGCGATGTCCCCGAAAAAGACACAGGTACCCGCGGCGAGCGCTCGATCATGCCTGGCGCGAATGAGCTCGTCTCTGCAGCTCGTGACGCAGCGCGGAAAGAGCTCGAGCGTGGGCTTTTTGTAGGGATGCAAGGATGGCTGTCTCTCGACCCACGACTCGGCATGAGGGAGCGGCTCGAATACGCGCCGCCCTCTGCGGATGCTGCGGTCGACCAAACCCCGGTCCACTAGAAATAGGAGAACGATCGCTCGCTGATGAAGCGGCATCGTGGACCAGTAGCTGGAATCAGCCAGATCGTTTTCGAGGTGCAAGCCGGCGTAGCGACTCGGCTTCTTCGAACAACGCAACACAATGCTCGTCGTTGCGGTGCATGCCGTAATGAGCGAGCTTAGCAACCCAGAAACGTGGCAGTTGACTGACGAGTGTTGCAAACACGGACTTCAGTATCCTCTCGGGCCGTCAAAATCAAACATGTGTCTGCAAAGCAGATCACACTATTTAATTGGTAGGTCATCCTACGGCGTCGGACAAGTCCCTGGCGGCGGATTGATCGGTTCTAGTGGCAAAATCAGCTCTGCTGATCGAGGGGTTTACCCGGACATACCACGAGGAAGTGACGCACAAGCACGGTTGGCTTTCTCTTTGACATGGGGGGCTGCCATCGACTATGGTCGGTGGTCCGCAAAACGAATTTGGAGGACGACATCGCGCTGTCAGATCGGCGCCCACCCGGCTAGTTTGTCTGACCAGGGATCGTCTGAGCCCGGAACTCTAACATCTTATGTTCTCCGCTCTGTCTCAGATTTGTGATCCACCGCCCGTGGGTGGTGATTCTTGGCTTGGCTCGTCCTGACCGCCAGTCTCCACCAGTTGCGCCGCGCTGGGAACAGGTGACCAAGGACGATGATGTCCGGTTCTTTCCCCCCGATTCACTCAGCGTGATCGGACAAGACCTGCTTGAGCGCGGCTTTCCAGCCGATGCCTCGAGCTCTCAGCTTGTCCTGGTCTACGAGCGCAGGCATGGACATGTGACGCCTGCGATCTGCGCTACATCGAACAAGTTGCCTCAAGTCTTTACCAATTTGCCCAGTCTTCCTCTGAACTGGGGGTAAAAAAGCTCGACACACATCGCTCGCCGGTAATCGGACCTCGGCTTGATTGGTTCGAGCGCGGATGGTCTGGATCAGGCTGTGCTGACGATCGTACGGTTGAACGGCACCTATCTCTCGAAAAAGACCCGTCTCGCGGTCGATCGAATCCTCGAGTGGCTCCGACTCCGAGTGCGCCGCCCGCGCCGGCGGGACTCGAGCTGGCACTGACTGGCTCGGCGGTCGTGGGACACGACACCAATAAGGCGGCCGGCGAGAGCATCCAGAACACAACATACAGCACGATCATCCTTGTCGTTCTGATCTTGCTGTTGGTTTATCGATCGCCGCTTTTGGCGATGGTCCCGCTGGTCACGATCGCGCTGTCCGTTTTTGTCTCGCTCCGGTTGATCGCGCTACTCACCACCGTGCCGGGCCTCGGGTTTCAGGTGATCAATATCACCCAGGTGTTCGTCGTGGTTGTCCTGTTCGGGGCGGGCACGGATTACTGCCTGTTTCTGATCGCCCGGTACTGCGAGGAATTGGGCCACGGCCGATCGAGGGTCGACGCGCTGCAAGAAGCAATCGGCCAGGTGGGCACGGCGTTGGTCGCCAGCGCCGGCACGGTGATCGTCGGCCTGGGGATGCTCTACTTCTCCATTTTTGCCAAGGTCAAGTACACGGGGCCGACGATCGCAATTGAGTTGGCCGTGGCGCTTTTGGCGGCTCTGACACTCGCGCCGGCGATGTTGGTAATGCTGCGAGGCGCGATCTTCTGGCCGTTCCGCGCCCCACATCGCTCCGCCGCGTCCGACGTTGGCCCTGACGATCTGGAGACTGGCCCCGTTGCCGGTTTCTGGGCCCGGGTTGCCGACCTGGTGGTGAGCTATCCGTTCGCGATCCTCTCGGTCTGCCTGCTGGTCCTCGCGCCTCTCGCCGTGGTCGGAGCTCGAACCAAATCGAACCACAACCAGTTGAGTGACCTCGACCCCGATCGGCCCAGCGTGATCGGCGCGAACGTAGTCAGACGCTACTTCGCCGTCGGCGAGCTTAGCCCGGCGGTCGCGCTGGTCGACTAATCCTCGCCTTGATTTCCGTTGCTCCTAGCGGACGGCTGGCGATCGACGAGATCAATCGCCGCTTGCTGGCGATCGACAACATCGCCGAGGTCCGTTCGCTGACTCAGCCTCTGGGTAAGGCTGCGGCGCCCGGTGCTCAAGCCAGCGGAGGTTTCTTCGATCGACTTGCCGGCAAGCTCTGACGACGCGCGCAGAGTCTCGTTATGTCAGCGCCCGGCCTCTGCAAGCGTCGGACCGCAACCACATCACCCGCTTCGACGTGGTTTTCAAGACCGATCCCTTCTCCGAGTCGAGCCTCCTCGCTCTCGAGCGAGTCAACGACGTCTTGCGGGCAGCGGCAGCTCCCGGACAGCCGCTGGAAGGGACCGACGTCGATCGGGATCGCGGGCTCGTCGTCGATGGTGCACGACCTGAAACGCGTGACCACGACCGACGAACACCGAATGTATGTACTGGTCACGCTCGGCGTTTATGCGATTCTGGTCCTCTTGCTCCGCCGGCCCGGCATCTGCCTTTACCTGATCGCCACTGTCGTGCTCGGCTATCTGGCATCGCTCGGGCTGACCGACCTGGTGTTTCATTCGCTTCATCGCGGCCCCGACCCTTGGGGCGGCCTCGATTGGACTGTCGGTTTCTTCCTGTTTGTGATCCTGGTCGCTGTCGGCGAGGACTACAACATCCTGCTTGATGGCCCGCGTGATCGAGGAAGAGCGAATACACGGCACGATCGAGGGAACACGCCGGGCAGTCGCCAGCACCGGCGGCATCATCAGCTCCTGCGGATTGATCATGGCCGGAACGTTCGGATCGATGTTGACAGGAAGCCTGACCTCGCTGCGCGAGCTTGGCTTTGCTCTCGGGCTGGGCGTCCTGCTCGACACGTTCCTGGTCCGGCCGATCCTGGTGCCTGCCTTTGTCGTTTTGCTCGACAGGATCAAAACGGGCCGACGCACGGTTTCCGGTCCGGTCGAGAGCCCGCAGTTGGCGGCTCCAGTCGAATTGTCCTGATGTGGCAAAACCTCGCCGCGATTGTTCGTGGCTCGGCGCTGCCCTACAGACCCGGAGCAAGACGCAAAAAGCCAAACGGGTGAGCCAGAGCTGGATCGGCCCAACCGTTTGGGCATTCCAGGAATTAGCCATTAAGGCTCAGTTGTTCTTGGCTTCCGGGCCGGCGACGCCTTCTCGCTGCCAACGCCGACCAGGCTTCTTCCTCTTGCTCCTGCTTGGTGGTCGCGACGAACTTGAGCTTCCGGGCCTCGGGCGGCCCTTCGACTGTCACGTTGACCAGGTCCTTGCCCTTGAACGAGTTTCGCAGAATCTCTTCGCCCAGCGGATTTTCGATCAGGTTTTCGATCGCACGGCGGAGTGGACGTGCCCCGAAATCGGGGTTGTAGCCCTTCACGATCAAGAAATCCTTGGCCTCGTCGGTCAAGACCAGCTCCATGCCGCGCTCGCTCATGCGGCCGCGGATCTTGGCTGAGCTCGATGTCGACGATCCGCTTCAGGTCTTCCTTGTTGAGGGCGTGGAAGACGATCACGTCATCGAGACGGTTGAGGAACTCGGGCCGGAAGTACTTCTCGATGGCAACTTTGAGCCGTTCTTTCATTTGCTCGTAGCTGCCGGCCTCGTCGCGTCCTCGGTCGAAGCCGAAGATGTTGGTGTACGACGTGACCTCGGCTCCGGCGTTGGTCGTCATGATGATGATCGTGTTCTTGAAATCGACGTTGCGGCCGAAGCTGTCGGTCAGCCGGCCCTCTTCCATGATCTGGAGCAGGGTGTTGTAGACGTCGGGGTGGGCTTTCTCGATCTCGTCCAGGAGGACGACGGCATAGGGGCGCCGGCGGATCTTCTCGGTCAACTGGCCCCCTTCTTCGTAGCCGACGTAACCCGGAGGAGCGCCGATCAGCCGCGAGACGTTGTGCTTCTCCATGTACTCCGACATGTCGATCTGGATGAGCGCGTCGGAGTCGCCGAACATGAACTCGGCCAGGGCCTTGGCGAGCAAGGTTTTTCCGACGCCGGTCGGCCCGGCGAAGATGAAGCTGCCGATCGGCCGCTTGGGATCTTTCAGTCCCGCGCGGCTGCGGCGGACCGCTTCGCTGATCCGCTTGATCGCCTCGCTCTGCGAGATGACCTTCTTCTGGATATCGTCTTCCATCCGCAAGAGCCGAGTCGTCTCCTCGGTTTCGAGCCGGGTGAGCGGGATGCCGGTCATCTTGCTGACGACCTCGGCGACGACTTCCTCGTCGACGGTGCCGTCGATTTCCTTGGAGCGTTCTCGCCATTCGCGGGTGATCGTCTCTTTTTTCTTCTTGAGCTTGTCGGCCGAATCGCGCAGGGAGGCCGCTCGTTCGAAGTCTTGATTGGCGACGGCCTCTTCCTTGTCTTGATTCAGGCGTTCGATTTGCTCGTCAAGTTCTTTCAGATCGGGCGGCCGGGTCATTGCCTTCAACCGAACGCGCGCGCCGGCTTCGTCGACGACGTCGATGGCCTTGTCGGGCAGGCAGCGGCCGGAGATGTAACGATCCGACAGCTCGACCGAGGCTTCGAGGGCCTCGTCGGTGATCTGGACGCGATGGTGGGCCTCGTAACGGTCGCGCAGGCCGCGGAGGATCTCGAGGGCCTCGCTCTTGCTGGGGGGTTCGACGACGATCGTCTGGAACCGACGTTCGAGCGCACCGTCTTTTTCGATGTACTTGCGATACTCGTCGAGCGTGGTGGCGCCGATGCACTGCACCTCGCCGCGAGCCAGGGCCGGTTTCAGGACGTTCGAGGCGTCGATCGCCCCCTCGGCACCGCCGGCGCCGACCAAGGTGTGCAGCTCGTCGATGAAGAGGATCGTGTTCTTGGCCCGGCGCACCTCGTTCATGACGGCCTTGATCCGCTCTTCGAATTGGCCGCGGTACTTGGTGCCGGCGACCATCATCGCGAGATCCAGAACGACGATTCGCCGGTCGCGCAATAATTCCGGCACGTTGCCGTCGACGATCATCTGGGCCAGGCCCTCGACGATCGCCGTCTTGCCCACGCCGGCTTCGCCCAGCAGAACCGGGTTGTTCTTGGTGCGCCGCGACAGAACCTGGATCACGCGTTCGATTTCGTTTTGGCGGCCGATGACCGGGTCAAGCTTCCCTTGCCTCGCCAGATCGGTCAGGTCGCGCCCGAATGAGTCCAAGGCCGGAGTCTTGGACTTGTTGCCTTTTGACGTGGCACCGCGTTCGCTTTCGCCGCCAGCGTCCATCCCATGACCGAGCAAGTTCAGCACCTCCTCGCGCACTTCTTCCAGCTTGAGATTCAGGTTCATCAGCACCTGAGCGGCCACACCCTCCTGCTCACGCAACAAGCCGAGCAAGAGATGTTCGGTCCCAACGTAATTGTGATTCAGGTTGCGGGCTTCCTCGATGGCATACTCGATTACCTTCTTGGCCCGAGGAGTCTGGGGCAATTTGCCCATCGTGACCATTTCAGGGCCGGCCTGAACGATCTTCTCAACCTCGTTGCGAATCTTACGCAGGTCGACATCCAGATTCCTGAGGACGTTCGCGGCAACGCCGCTCCCTTCCTTGATCAGGCCGAGTAAGACGTGCTCGGTTCCGACGTACTCGTGGTTGAACCGCTGCGCCTCCTGGTTGGCAAGCTGCATCACCTTGCGAGCTCGATCGGTGAAGCGTTCATACATCAGGGTCTACTCCGATCCGACGATAATCCCCATCTAGCAAGGGTTTTGTGCACCATTTGAACGTCGTTAGCACGCAACTCTTAACGTGACATTCCGCGGAGTTTACCTGGTTTGGGAACGTCCCTACTCTTTCGGATCTCACTATCAGCGAAGTGTACATGTTAAGTCAAATGTCGTTTTACCGCCGTTGGAAAATGTCGAACTAGCAACGATAAAGGCTCTGTTGCCCCCGCCTTGGTTTGTGGCGTTGATCCGAGCCCGATGATGCTCTAAAGCCCGTCAAACGCACGGGGGTCACTTCTCACCGAGCACGGCCATAGCCCGCTCAATCTCCCAGCGCCACTTCATTCCACCGTTCGATTCCAGACATTGCACAAACGTTTGGCGAGCCAACGTCGGCTGGTGCGTTCGTACGTACAGTGAACCAAGCTGCATGAGTGCGTCCGCGTCGGTTTCATCCCGCGCCAAAATCCGTTCGATCCGTCCTTTGGCTTCGATCCAGCGCCCTTGCAAATAGGCCTCGTGAGCCTCTCGAAAGAGACGATCGATCTCCTGGCGATGCCGATCGGGATGACAAAGACCAACCCACCAGAACGTGTATCCCAGACTCAAGACCCACGAAAAGAAGGCAAGGGTCGCCAGAAACTCCGACCAGCCCGGCGCAAATCCTTCGTTCCAGATCCACCGGGAAACGATCGCGAGATTCAATGCCGACGCAAAGAAAACGGCGAGCAGCAATCCCAGTACTTCCTGACCCGACCAAATCTGTGGTAGACCGGGCCAAATCGACAACAACACGATTCGGAACCGCCGTGGCATCGCTTATCCTTGACGCGGACACGAACACACGTCCTTGCAAGATAATAGATTGTAGATCACCAACTCCGCCGAATCAAGCGAAGCCGCTTAGCGTGGGCACGCCCAATGGCCTCGCGTCGTTGAGCCGGCAAGTATCACCCAGCCGGCGTATGACGGACGAGCTTTTGTCGTCAACCCAAATTCTCTATCGAGCAAGCTTATCGAGGAATTGACGCCCCAGGACGCGTAACTTCTCTCGATCTTCTCGTTTAAGCCCGACTTTCCGCACGAGGTTTTGCTCGAGCGGCACCCCGTCGATCACCACAATCATCTTGTTCACGTTGCCTTTTACCGACAACTTCGTCAGCCTGTCCACGTCGACATTGAGGTCGCCCAAAATCTGGCGAGCCGTATCCGGCAGCCGATCGCTCAAACTCTTGAGATTGACGCGATAGTCGAGTCGTCCGTCAAAGCCGGTCCAGCCCGCGAGCGTGATCGGCGACGCGGCCAATATTGAGGGTGAAATGATCGGTCGTGATTCGGCGATCCCGGATCCTAAATTCAGAGCGGATTGAAGCCACTCGACCCTGGCGGTTTAGCTCGGCGATCTTGGACAGTTCGGCGACGAGAGGGGCTCCGTCGAGATCAACCGGGCTGATGGTGATCACACCATGACCAACAAGCGAGTCGCTGAGAGCAATCCAATCCGCGCCCTTACCCTCTAACGAAATCTCCGAATCCACATGTCCCTTGAGGTTGAGGGGCGCCCCGGCGAGTACTGGAACCGCGTACCGCAATGCGCTCATGCCATCGTCCAAGACCACGTCCTCGGCCTGAAATCTTCCCTCGACATTCGGCACGCCGTCAGTCCGGTCCACGTGGCCGACCAAATGGAACATTCCGCCATTGAGCGTCCCGCGCAGGCTTGTGATGACCAACTTCCGGTCCGATCGAATTCCTTCCCCCTCGACATTTCGCATGTGCAGATGCGTCTGCGATGCTTCGTCGATAAACGTCAGGTCGCTGCCTCGAATGTGGAAGGCAAATTCACCTTGGTCACGATGATCTTCGGAGAGGCTCTTTGGATTGGAATCAGGCCGGACCAGGTCGGCAAGCTCGAACGACCCGTCCGCGCGCCGCAAGACGCGCAGTTTCATTCGTTCCAGTTCCAGAATTTGGGGTTGAAGTTTGCCGCGGAACAGATCGAGCAAGCTGATGTCCAGCCGAAGGTCGGCGATTTCCATCCACGGATCAAGAACATTCTTGGGCGAGGCGATTTCGAGGTTCGTCAAACGAATTCCGCCCAGAAGACGTGCGGACAACCGCCCGAGGCGAATTGACCGCCCGGTGCGGGCCTCGAGCAATGCCGCGATCCGCTCATTGGCCCAGCCGGTCGGCGCGATCAAGACAGCACCAACCCAGAGGAATGGCGGAATCAGAAGGGCCGCGAAAAGATACAGCGCGTAGCGACGGAGTCGACGGAACGTCATGGGAATCCTTCCCCCCTCATGATTGTCAGTCGTGACAACCAACGCGGATCGTCATGCCCGATGTCGATTCGACAAATGGAGGTGCTCGACGACGGGACAATAACCCAATGACCGCGCCGGCAATCGCAGTTTGCCATGTTTGTCGTCAATCACGCACACGCAATCTCGCACATCCAGCGCAGTCATGAGACACACGGCACTCGATGGCACCATTCCAACGAAGCCCCCTCTCGGCCCGCTCACGGTTCCAAGCCCGGATCTCAGGCTTGCCGGTGCGCCTTCCCAGGGCAAGGGGGACTGAAAGGAATGCAACGGACTTGGCGGTTTTGAGGCTCCAGAATGGCAGTAGATGGCAGTAGGTGGCAGTTTTTGGGAAGGTCTCCGGCTGCCATGCCCCGCGCGGCTGGGTCGACAACGAGCTCTTTAGGCGGCCGAAATAGGCGGATGGCACAGAAAGGGATGGCTCGGCGTGGCTGGCGCGGGCTCGCTCGCCTTGAGTCCAATGGCGAACGTACTGGTGGATTGGCCCCGTGGAGGCTCGCCAGGTTGAGGTTCGTTCGCGGTTTCAAGATGGCTGCGGCGGCATGACCAGGGCAAACCAATCGTCCCCAGGTTCCCTGCATTCTCTATATACAATATACCGGCTTTTGCAGATTCCGTGAATGCACCTACGCCCTCATGCGCGCCAATCCAGGTCGCGGATACAAATGCTGAAAGCACTTAAAAATAGTTCCAAAATTTTATTTTGGAACTATTCGTGCGCAGCAATCAGAGGATTTTCCGGCGCCAGATTCCAGTTGCCGCCGCATTATAATCGACAGTAGCCGAACGATGGCGTTCGATGATGAAAGTTCGCGTAATGTTCCGAAAAAAACGTAACACGTTAGCCGGCTGAAGTTAGTGTTGGCGAATCTGGAGGATTGTTTTATGACAAAGGCCCCTCGAGTGAGGAACGGATGCCGCATAGATGGTACTACTCGACTTGCCACTGGGGCCTGCGCTTACCGAGCAGCAGGCGCGCGATATTTTCGCTCAAGGCGAAGAGGCGGTAGTGTTCGCGCTGCTCGCGCTGGCTAAATTGGCCGCTCAGGGCAATCCGGCCTCCGATAGCAATTCGCACGCCGCTCCCTCCGGTATGAAACCGACACATCTCAAGCCCAGCACCACAGGCAAGCGAAAGAAGAAGCCGGGCCGTAAGCCAGGACATGTGGGAACACGCCGTCCAAAGCCACCGCCCGAGCGTGTCGACGCCCACGAAGAACACCAGGCCGACTGTTGTCCCGATTGCGGCGGTCCACTGAACCGCTGCGCGGAGATGCGCCAGCGTTATATCGAAGACATTCCGGAAGACCTCCAGCCAGTCGTGACCGAACATGTTATCCAACGCGACGCGTTGGACTCGGCAGTCCTGCACGCCGACGAGACTGGTTGGCGGGTCAACGGCAAAACACACTGGCTGTGGTGTTTTACGACTCCGCGGTTGACGTATTACATGATCCACCGCTCGCGCGGACATCCCGCCTTGCTCGAGTTTTTCATCACCGAATTCGCCGGGATTCTTGTGAGCGACTTCTGGGCGCTTACAACGCGGTGGCCTGCGCTGCGACAGACTTGCCTGGTTGACCTGCTGCGCGACTTGAAACAGGTGGAGAAGTACAAGTCGACGGCGCACGACTGGCCTGCGTTTGCGAAGCTGTTGCGGCGACTCTTGGGCGACGCGATCCGGCTTAGGCGACTGCGTGGGGAACTGCCCACCGAAACGTACGCCTCGCGGTGCGCGGCTGACGCAGCGCTTGGAGCGCTGCTCGAGACGGCATGGGACAACGGCGAAGCGCGGCGACTGATCAAGCGTCTGCGACGGCACCAAGCCGACTTGTTGACGTTTCTCGATCACGATGGAGTCCCGTTCGACAACAACCACGCCGAGCGCGAGGTGCGTCCGGCAGTGATCATTCGCAAGAACAGCTACGGCAACCGGAGCGAAGTCGGCGCCGATGCGCAGGCAGTGTTGATGACCGTTTTCCGCACTCTCAAGCAACGCGGCCACCAACCGATGCAAACGATCGTTCAAGCCTTGAGAACCAACGTTCTCACTGGACAGTTGCCGCAACTCCCTCAATAGTCACTTCAGACCGCTAACCTGTTACCAATAATTTGAACCCGGTTGCTGCCCACGTCGCGACAACTCCGGAGAAAAGCGAGTAAACAGCGCCTCGAGCACGTCGAGGCTCAAGATGCGACGGCTCGACTGGAAGCTGCGAAGGAGGGCAGCGTTGCCGACTCGCGTGCCGCGGTCGGACTTGAGGAAACTCTGTGGCTTTGTCCGATCGAAGACCGCCGTGGGTTGGATTCCACGCGCGAAGGCATGGTGCAAGGCTTTTCGCTGGGGAACTACATCAAACTCGTCGATTACAGTGGCCGACTCTTTCGCCACGGAAAAGCTTCGATCTCGGTGGAGCTCGCCGGGATCTTCGAGCGGCTCCCATGCAGTGCTCAATACTGGCAGAACCGGATGGAGAAGCTCCGTGACGGTCGGCTGCTGGGCCGTTTCTTCGCGACGACCCGCGCCAAGCTGCGGAAGATTGCTGAGCGCCTCGGCATGAAGCGCCTGGTAAACCTAGCTGGCTGGCCGGTCCGCAGACATGGCATTCAATCGCATCGAATTGATGGCGGCCAATCGCATTGCCGCAGAGTGAACGTTCGGCCGCTCCTTGCGCATTTCTATGACCGGGTCATTGAACCACGGCACCAGCTTGTAATGTCACGCGGGCAAGTCCGCTCTACCCGCGCCGTTGACGGCGAAGCGCGGTGCGCGGCTGCATTGCGCGCTTGTATTCAGGCGCATTGCGCGCTTTCACCGGAAGCAATCGCCGGCCGGGTGGAGTAGCCGCGACCTCCGTCGCTCTAATACCATTCGCGTTGCGTGTCCTTCCGGCCTAAGACCTCTCCTGAGGATGGAATCGCGTCTACTATACGTATTCACAGTACAGTTCGCAATACCTCTTCCCAGGCGTTTCCAAAAATCACCATCGTGACGGTTGAATTGACGCGGGCAATGCATTGAGCAGACACTCACATGGTGCATAGGCTAGCGGTTGCGTTGCATGTCCTAGCAGCTTTGTCCTAGCAGCTTCTTCCCAGGCGTTTCCAAAAATCACCATCGTGACGGTTGAATTGACGCGGGCAATGCATTGAGCAGACACTCACATGGTGCATAGGCTAGCGGTTGCGTTGCATGTCCTAGCAGCTTAGCGGTTGCGTTGCATGTCCTAGCAGCTTTCTCCCAGTAAGAACGCGCGGCGAACGCAACGGGTCACACAATGGTACCAGCGAGCCAGAGACAGATCGACCAATTGAGCGCGTGCCATCGTCATAAGACCTCTCCTGAGGATGGAATCGCGTCTACTGTACGCATTCACAGTACCGTTCGCAACACCTCTTCCCAGGCGTTTCCAAAAATCACCATCGTAACGGTTGAATTGACGCGGGCAATGCATTGAGCACGCACTCACATGGTGCATAGGCTAGCGGTTGCGTTGCATGTCCTAGCAGCTTTAGCAGCTTTACACACCCCCGGTCATTACCGACGGGTCCCCGCCGCCGCCCGGAGTGCCTGCGTTCCCTCTCTACACACTGGACTACATCCAGGGCACGGTCCTTCTGCCGAACGCCGTGCAGCTCGCGACACCGGGCGGAAGCATGGACCTCCGTGCCCAAGCCACCGGCACAACAGGCGTGACTTATTCTTGGAATACCAGCGGTTTGACAGCGGCGACCGGTATCGCCGGCGCCAGCACCTACGACCTGACTTTCTCCTGGTCGAATCACACCTCCGCGGAACTTGATTCCGTGACGCTCACGGCCACCAACAGCAGCAGTCAGCAGGTTGTGCAGACGTACTATTTTGAAGTTCCGGCGGCAAGCGTGTCCAACAGCCCAAGCAGTGCCGATTGGCCAACAACCCTCGCCCCCAACACCGTCAGTCTCAATGCCACCGAATGGGCTAGCCAGTATGTCAGCGTCAATTCCAATTCGGGAGCACTCGACGCCGAGATCGACTTGCCCAGCTATAACCCGAATGTGCCTGCGCTCGCATTAACATATGACTCGCTTACCGCGAATCCTTTGCCGATGATCCTTGTCGAGCACCCGCTCGACCCGACACAGGCTGTCCCGACCAAGGTGAGCGCCCAGTTGACCTTTGACGGCACTGCGGGAACGACCTATTACTTCAACACCAGCCAGTGGACGCCGGGCGACGTCGAGCAGATCGCGCTCCAGGCAACCAGTGCCAGCACGCTGGCGACCGGCCGGTACAGCTATTCGGTGCAGGTCGTCGATTATCGCACGAGCAACACCACCACGACCTACACCGGCACGGCCACCATAATCAACCAATCGTCGAGCGCCTTCGGCGACGGCTGGATGCTCGAGGGCTTGGAGAAAATCATACCTGCCACCGACAACAGCGGCGTGATCCTCAATCTGCGAGACGCCGGCGCCAGCCTGTGGTTTGCCGGGAATCCCAGCGTGGGCGGAACGTACACGACCCCGCCGGGTGACTTTTCGACGCTCACCAAGACCAGCACCGGCTATACCGACGTGCTGCCGGATGGCACCCAGATCACCTTCAATTCGGCCGGGTACGAGAACGCGACGATCGATCTTAATAATCAGCACATCACGTATTCGTATAACGGCTCGAATCAACTCACAACGATCACGGACAACTACAACAAGACCACGACATTCACCTATAGCGGCAGCGATCTGTCGACGATCAAAGACCCGGCCGGCCGACTGACGACCTTTACCTTCTCGGGCGCCGATCTGGCGGCCGTGCAACAAGCTGACGGCACCCACGTTTCGTTTTCTTATGATTCCGCCGGCCGGCTCACTCAGGTCAAGGATCCGTTATCCAACAGCGTGACCGTAAGTTACGATTCCGCCGAAAGAGTCGGAACCATCACGCGCCCCGACCTCACGACCGAAGAATTCAGCCCCTACCAGGAGCAAGGCTACAACACCTCGGGCACCTCAGGGAGCCCGGCGCCGACGGTGCTACTGGCCGCGTCGGTCGCGAGCTACACCGACCCGAATTTGAACACTACGACTCTTCGACCCGACTGGTTCGGCTTGGGCGTGACGGGCATCTTGACCGATGCCGTGGGCAACTTCACCACCTACGATAACAACTCCAACGGCCTGCCCACGATCACCATCGACCGCCTTGACCGGATCACCCAGTATTCGTACGACTCGCTCGGCAACATGACCGAGGAAATCTACCCCGATCTCAACACAGATCAGTACACGTACAATAGCGATTCCGAACCCTTGACCCACACCGACGCCAACAATCACACCACTTCCTATAGCTATGACAGCCATGGAAACCTGACGGTCATCCAGGATCCGCTGAACAACCGGACGACGATGACCTATACGTCGACTGGCCGGCTCCAGACCAGCGACGATGCGAATAATCATACAACGACGTATCAGTATGATAGCCAAGATCGCGTGACGACGGTCATCAACCCAGATAATACGACCGTTCTGACCTCCACAATTCCCAGGGAAACGCGATCAAGGTGACCGACGAACGGGGCAATTCGACGACCTTTAGCTTCGACGCGATGAACCGCGAGACCGGATCGACCGATGCTCTTAACGATACTACTACATACGTATATGACTCTGATGGCAATCTCAAAGTCGACGAAGAGCCAACTCCTGCCGGCCAGACAGCCCGGACGACAACCTATGCGTACGACAGCATGAATCGTCTCACCACGACCACGGCGCCGCTGTCGCTAACGACGGTCAACAGCTACGATTCCGATGGTAATTTGATCGCGGTCAAAGATCCGATGGGGCGGATCACCACCA
Source organism: uncultured Isosphaeraceae bacterium (assembly GCA_963850935.1). GTDB lineage: Bacteria > Planctomycetota > Planctomycetia > Isosphaerales > Isosphaeraceae > CAWFRS01. Next base: position 1,268 of record CAWKNT010000002.1, on the reverse strand, counting down.
CGGTGTATGACCAGCTTAACCGGCCGGTAGCGACGATCGACCCCATGGGCAATCACGTCACCACGACCTACGACGCCGAAGGGCAGGTCGTGACCGTCACGGATGCCTTGAATCGGACGACGACCTACACCTATTCGATTCGAGGCTGGGTGTCGACGGTCACCGATCCGATGGGCTATACCGCGACGTACATCTACTCCCCCACGGGCATGGAAACGGCCGAGCAGCAGTACATGGGAGGCGAGTTTCAGGAGGCGGGTTATACCTACGATGCCGACGACCGCGAGATCGTGTTCTCGGACGGGTTGGGGCACAACACCTCGTATGTCTATGATGGCGTCGGTAACCAGACGGAGGTCATCGATGCAAATAGCAATACCATAACTTATGTGTACAATTCAAGAAACGAGCTGATCGAAGAGATCGAGCCGTTGGGGGTGACGGTCAGCTACGGGTACGACGCATCGGGCAACCAGCAGACCGTGACTGATGCTTTGGGGCATACATCGACCACGCTTTACGACGCCCTGGACCGCGCCACCACGATGATTATAGCTGTGGGTGGAACGACAACGATTACGTACGACGCGGCGGGTCGCGAAATCAGTTTGACCGATCCGGTTGGCAATAAAACCCAGTGGGCGTACGACGCTGACGCAATCGCTCTACGACGCTCACGCAGCCCAAGAACGCCACGGTCACCTATGTTTATGACAGCGATGGCGAATTGACCGACACGACCGACGCCGACGGCCGACGCACGACTTATTCCTACGACGCGGACGGCGACCAGACCGGCGAAACCTGGGTCGGCGCGTTGCCTGCCGAGAAGATCACATATACGTATGATGCCGACAACGAGATGACCGGCGCGGCCGATTCCTACGCGACGCTGACGTTTACCTATAACAACGACGGCGAGCTGGCGACCGATGTCATCCCGGCCCCGGCAGCGGCCAGCCGACGGTTACGCTCACCTATAGCTACGATCAATTAGGAGATGAGACGAGCGTCACCGACAGCCTGTCGAGCCAGGGGATCACGACCTATGCGATGGACGTCGCTCAGCGCTTTATGACGATTACGACGTCGTATGGCGGGTCGGCAGGTCTCCAGGTGATGTATATTTATGATGGCGCGAATCGATTGACGGCCTTGGCCAGGACCGACGGCATCGCCGCGGGTGTCTACGCTACCATCGTTTACGACAATGCCAACCGCGTGGTCTCGATCGTCGATTATTCCCATCTCGCAACCACGCACAGCGG
>CAWKNT010000001.1:0-390179 GCA_963850935.1 uncultured Isosphaeraceae bacterium | reverse complement strand
TGAAAGGTATGGCTACTGGGCAGCTAACCCTCGCGCAGTGGATTCGTGAGCGACGGCACCCCACCGAGCCGTCCGCCCAGGCCGAGCGGCGTCAGCCGCCGCTTGCCCATACCCCCGAGGAAGCAGCCGATGCCGCTTCCATGGTGGGGATTCGTCCCCGGATTGAATTCTCAGATCACCCGTTCCGAATGAAAGGTTCCTCCGATGCCCCGCACCCGCACGACCAAGCCCGGCCCAGCATTTCGGCAGAAACGACCAACCGCGTCCACCGGCCTGTCCGCTAACGGTGCCGGCCAAGCAGTCGGCCAGGACACGACCAACGAGGTCCCGCAAACTCCGAAGTGCCAGCAGGTCATCCCCACGCTGCACATCAGCGACTACCGCATCAGTAAGGCGTTCTATGCCGCCTTACTGGGCTTCCGCGTCGATTGGGAGCACTGCTTCGATCCTGAAATGGCTGTGTTCATGCAGGTTTCCCGCGACGGAATGGCGATCTATCTCACCGAGCACACAAGCGATTGCGAAATTGGCGGGCTGGTTCACTTCTTCGTCCCGGACGTCGATGCCTGGCACGCCGAGTTCCGCCAAAGAGGGACGCCGGTTAAGGAATCTCCGCATATGGGGATTGAGGGGCACCGGATGATGACGTTGGTCGATCCCGACGGCAACCAGCTCCGCATCTGCACGAGGTCAACAAAGTGAAGTTTACGTGTCGTTCAACCGACTGCCGGGTGCGTTTCGCACTCTGGCCCGGTCTCTAACACACTAGGAGACTTCTCCGTGAAGCTGAAAACCACTTCTGCCCGCGTGCTTCTGGCCAGCTCGAGCGGCCACGACGCATAAATCACGGCACCAGAGGAGGCGCTGATCGCCCTTGCCCGGTCGTGGCTGGCGGAACCCCATCCACGCATCTTGGTCCGGGCTCCGACCTGGCCATTGGCGACGGCCACCGTCCGCGTAACTGGGCTGGAACTGCTCGGCGAAACCGAAGCCGAGGTCGAGCCGCTCGAAGGCGACTTCAGCGACCGCGACCTCGACCGGATGGCGATGGCCGGCGCCTTCACCGCTCTCCCCTCGGCGGCTACGACCAGGCATGCATCCTGCGTGACATGACGGAGGCCGAACCGGGCGTCACCAACAAAGATCTGGCCGAGGAGATGCAGATCGACAAGCTCAATGCCGACCAAGCTCCTCTCGCTATTCGACTGCATCCCCGACGTACAGGAGGCCGCCGAAGGCCGGGAAAATCGGCGTCACCGTCTGGTACGCAATCAGCCGATGCCGCCGACCAGATTAGCGGCCTTGCAAGCCGCCTTGAGCGGTTCCAGCCGCGACGATTCGCAGCCGCCCGCAAAAACGGATATCTGAAGATCGTCGATACGGAACGCCCCGGCGACCGTGAGAATGCCCCGCATCAAACCATCCCGCTGGCGCCGGAGACGGCCTCGCCACGTCACCTTGAAGGCCGAAAACATCGACCTCAGACATGGCGCCGAAGACCTGGCTCAACGATCAATGCAGGTCGCTCAGCGATGCCATGGCCGATGAACCTCGACGCTCAAGCACGCTCAAGCCTTGATGAAGAAGCACAAGCAGTTGCGAACGAAGGAGCTTGACCATGAACAACCAGACCACTGACAACACGCCCAGGAACGACCCGCAGCCCAAGCCGCTTTACCACCTCGCCCGCCGGATCGCCGTGCCGGATCGCCGGGCCGAGGCAAACCGGGCCAGGGAAGCGGCCAACCACCTAGCAGCCACCATGCCGCCAAATTGGAAGGTGCGGGCCCATGGCCGATCGCGAAGCCCTGATCCGCGAGACTCACCGGCTCAACCATGAGATCGGTTATACGGGCTTTCGTTTGCAGTATTTCAACGATCCCGAGGCCATCAAAGAATGGCCTGACCCCGCCTTGCGTGAGCGGGAACTGCGTAGCTTTGGGACAAGCAGGCGGAGCAAAGCTATCCCGCTTACCGCGCCGGGCAGCCACATTATCCACCAAGAACTCGGCGCCTACCGCGACCGCCTGGCCGCCAAGCTGGCAGGCAACAAACTCGACCACGTCGATTACTACTCCCGGGCGTCTGAGCGCTACCGCCGCGCCCGGTTCCAGGCCCAGGACAAAGACAAAGACCTCGGGAGGTGATCAATGCCATCGCTGCAACAAAAGCAATCGATGCTCACCGACATGCGGACGAGCTTCAACATTCTTTATTTCATCGTGAGCGCCATGCCATGTGCTTCCAGCCCTTCACGAGAAACGGCATGGGGACGCGAGCATCGGCGCTGCCGGTTTCTGGGCGATGCTGTTTATCCCGATGTACGCCGCCACGACCCATTCCGACGAAATGCTTGCCTACTGGTATGCCTGGGTCGTCATGGCCGTCTATCGCTGCATCACCGCCGACAAATACCAGCACTCGCATTTTGAAGGCTGGGTATGGGCTATCGACTGGCTCGATCAAGAACGAGCTGATCGCCAGGCGGCTGGAAGCCGTGTCAATGCTCGCCATCGGCACTGTGCTTAAGGAATGGTCGGGAGCCGGTCGGGCAATTCGTGCTCTACGGGTGTTTTTCACTCGGTGCCAAGTGCGTCATCCAGGCGATGGATCACGCCCGCCAGAAGGAGGCATCACACAACGCCAGGTTAGAGATGCTGGCTATGCAACAGCGTTTTCAGGAACAGCAACGGTTTTGAGTGTCACCAAGGGAATTAACCCGAGAAAGGCAGGTGCAGCATGGGAATCATGAGGAATCTGATCAACCGCATCAAGGCGTTTCCCCGCGAAGTGGGGCAGACCGGAGTAGCGAAAATCGAGCAAGCGAAACCGCGCTATCCAACGCCCTTTTCTCGCAATCAAACGCCTACAGCCCTGTCACCGCCGACAAGGCAATGTACAACGCCGCCAACCGTGCTCAGTACCAGAAGAAGGATCAATCGAAAGGCATGGAACGCTGACCATCCGGGGCGACGGGTCGCCGCCCGGATACTTCCTGAAGAAAGGGCACCCCGATGCAAGACTTTATTCAGAGACAAGGTGATGGAGATCATCGCCGCCAACGGCATGTGGATCGCCGGTGGCGTTGCCGCCATAGCCGGGCTGGGGATGCTTCTTGGAATCCTCAAGAAGCTCGCCGCAGCGATGTTGACCGGCTCCCTGAACGCCGGGGACTGGCTGGCACACAAGCTGGCCGAGAAGCCGAAAGCCGTGGCTTGGTCTAGCGCGTTCGCCCTGACAATAACCGGCCTATGGGCGTTTCACACATTTACCGCCGCCAAGATCATCGAAAAGCCCGTGATCCAAATGTGACGGTGCCGGATGACACAGCCGACGCCGCCGTTGCCGAGGCACGCGGAAAGTATGGCGAGGCTGAATCCGCCCGCTCCGACGCCGAGGTAAAAACAGTTAACGCCGAGGCGAGAGCCAAAGCACTCGAAAACCAACTAGCAGCCGCCGAACAGGCACGCAAACAGGCCGAACAGGCGCCGAAACAGGCCGAGGCTCAAACGAGCTCTCACCGCACGGAGGGGGTAAACAGCCACTGAGCGGCTGAAACCAGATGACGATAGCACGCCGACGGCGTGGCGACGGAAACCGCGCCATCAGTGATACCTTGCACGGCCGTTGAATACGGAGCGTTTGGTAGTTTTGACCTACGGGCGGTGGCAGGAAAGTGGAAACCGCAGGCCACTCTGGAAATGTTCGCCATAAGCGCACGCAGGAACCCGCGGTCATAGGATATACCGTTATTCCACCGAAGGCATCTGCGAAAATTGCCATTCGGCAAAGCTGGACGGAGCACGGCGGCCGCAGGAGAAGCGAGCGGAAAGCCGAGGCAGCGAAGCAGGAAGCAGGTATCTGGGAAAACGGGGGGCGATGAACCATGCATCAAGGCCAACCCATCGAACCCCGATTACATATTTTCGCAATGAGGCTGTCCTACCGCCTGGTCGGCATCATCGAAGCGACGCTGAGGCCGGAGGAAATCCACGCAGCGGCTACCGAGTTCTACCGTGCCATCATCGATGATTTCCGCGACTACGAGCAGAAAACGGACGATGACGCTGACCGTAAGCCAGGCGGCGGCACGGCTGGCATACCGCCTGGCGGGCATCGTTCAGCCGTGCCTGACCTTAGAAGAAATTCATGCCGTGATTTCTGCCTATTCCAAGGCCATTGTCCCGGACACGCAGCAGTTCGCTCAAGAACGGACGGTGCCCTATCACAGTCAAACAGGAGGCTGACAGTGTTCGGCCGCGACCCTTACTATCAACGTTCCGCCGAGGCGGCAATCAGGATCATGACTTATCATTTCGATGCGTCACGCCCCAGGGGGGTATTGTACTTCGAGATTCTGTTCGTGATCCGCGACGCCATGTATGCGGCTCAGGATGATCGGGCGAAATGCCGCTTCACGCCAAGCAACAACTGAACCACGCCATACCGGACACCCTTCCCCACTCGATCCCGATGTCATCAGCATCAACGGAGAATAGCCGTTGGTCCAGTGGTGGTCGCTGACTTCTCGAAAGCCTTCAGAGTTTTTCCGGTGATGTTTCGCATCGTGTCTCTCCTTCGCTTCGCCGTATGGCGTCGATGGCGGCAAGGCCGGGACGTTTTGCGTTCCCGCCGGCTGAAAGACGGCTCGCCGCCTCTTTCCGGGTACTTCGATAACACACCAGACAAAACGGAGGAATTAGTCAATGACCGTGCGCCAGGCAGCCCGTCGGCTGGAAGTGGCTCCCTTCGACGGTGTATTCGCTGGTCGCGGCCGGTAAGCTTCAAGCGTCGCGGCACGGGGTCAAGCGGGGAACCATCCGCATCTCCGAGGAGCAGCTTGCCGCCTACCTTAATGAAGCAGTGGGCGTCCCTGCCCCACGCGTCAACTACGGTTCGATGCGGTTGTGAGGGAACAGATTCCGCCGCCGCCTTGGCAGCCATCTCGGCCAGGTGCTGCCTTTTCTGCGACAGCTTGGAGTAGACCGTCGAGATCATGCGCGTGTCCTTGTGTCCGGCGAGTTCCGCCAGCGACGCGATCGGCACCCCCTTCTCCAGCGCGTCAGTGATGTAGGTGTGGCGGAAGGCGTAGGCGACGACACCTGGGGCAAGCCCCAGCCGCTTGCGTAGGTTGCGGAAGCGGATGCGAATGGCGTTGCGCGTCCAGGGCTTGCCCCGCGTGTTGCGGAACAAGGGTCCTTCCGGATGCTCCCGGGCGAGATCGCGGCAGAGCTCGGCCATGCCGGGGGTGAGATAGATGCAGCGGCTGTCGCCGGTCCGGCTCGGTGGACTTCCCCTCCAGCTCCCAGTACAGCGTCTCGGCATTCGCGGAGCATTTCACATGGGCGGCAGTGACGGCTTGATTTCCCCGGCCGGCGCGGTCTGCGCCGAGGGCGTACAGAAATCGGGTGAACGCCTTGTCTTTTACGGCGGCAACGATCGTCTGCCGCTCCTCGGCGGTCAGGATCTTCTCGCGCCGCCGTTCCCGGGCTTCTTCATGTCCCCGAGCGGATTCCGAGCTGAGGACGCCCTGCTCGACACACCAGTTCAGCGCCCGCTTGACCAGCGAGATGGCGCGGTTGCAGGTCGTCGGATTCCAGTCGTTTCCGGTCAGCCAGTTGGTGACGTGGAGCGGCTTCAGGGAGGTAACCCGCAGCTTGCCGCAGAGCTTCCCCTGGAATAGGGTGGTCGATGAACGATTGAAGGAAATGGCGGGCCAGCTCGGCGGTTGCGGGCTTCTGCGTCTTGCGCGACCAATCGATGAACAGACTGAACGCGTCGAATACTGTGAGGTTGGCCATGTCGGCCACGTCTTCGGGTTCTTTGGCCTTGAGCTCGTTGAACAGCTCGTAGGCGCGCTTCTCGTTGTCTCGCCCATTGACGAGCTTGACCTGCTTACCCTTGCCGCTCCGACGCGGACCTGCGCGTACCACCAGCCGTCGTGTTGGCGAAAGTAAGGCTTCAGCATCGGCGGACCCTCCAGTGATGAAACACGGGTGGGCCGGAAGGTCCGCTCTAAGCACCCCTCGTCGCTGCAACGGCGGGGGGTGCTGCAATTTTCTGCTGCAAATCAACGGCTACTCATCGGAACCGCTTGCCATAACTCCTTGATCCTGAAAGGGTTCCTGAAGTGGAGGATAGGGGACTTGAACCCCTGACCTCTTGCATGCCATGCAAGCGCTCTCCCAGCTGAGCTAATCCCCCGCGAATCCGATCGAACTATGTCTAAAGTGCTAGCTTCTATCCCGACCAACGCAGTTTCTAAACCACCGAAACCTCATAGTATCTATCACCCGGCCGGTTTTCAATGCCAGGCAACTGCCGGTCAAGGCGGCGTTGATTCGTTCACGACCGTCGCTCCCATTCAATGTCGATCTAAACCAGGCCCAGTGCGACGGCCCACAAATTGTGGCACCCAGTTTCGCGGTGCAGCGTGCGGCACGCCCGTGTTTGGGCCCGAGCGCTTATCACAGCCAGCTCCTCGCCGCTGCCCATTGTCGTCGCGGGGCCGTCTGTGCGGCGCATTTGGCGCGATCTGGCATTTTTGAAAATATCTTCTTCCGCTAGCAACCCAATGACTTACGCAGCTTGTGTATTTTTCGCAATTTGACAACTTGACAAAGCGCAGGTAAACTGTCGGTATGCGTGTACGTACGCGCACCGGCGATGCGAGTTCGCCAACACTTCACGTGCTTTAACACTATAGAAGCGCATCGGGCCAGCGTGGCAGCAGGTGGTCGCTTAAACGAGATTGAGTGAGTGCCCGACAGCCCAAGTCAGATCGATAAGTTCGGCGAAGCGGCCGATTTGGACGGCACCAGGCAACGGTTGATCAACAGATTGCGGAAGTCAAATTGGGCGACCTGAGCCATCCAAAAAATCACCGGCGATCGCATCGCGCGGGGGCGGGACGGCTGCGAGCCCTTCCCGAAAACTGCCATCTACTGCCATCTGCTGCCATTTTGCAGCCGCAAAACCGCTACGCCCGACTCAACCGTTCCATTTCCTTTTTTGCCCTTCGAGGGGCGTGCTGGGCATTCAACAGTCGATGTGAACGCCCAAGCCCGTGGCGGCTGAGACTCCAATTCAAGAGGTTAGATCACAACTGTCCGGCTATAAGTCGAACAGATTCAACTGGTTAGGGAATGGCGGTTCCGGATCTTGCGGTTTTTGCTCGCTCAATGCCTGAAAAATAGGGGTTTTCTCGAAAAGCGTCAGGCTGAGAATTTGCAAGATTTCGCTGAGGCTCCGCTCCAGCCCGAGTTCCTTCTTGACGATGGCCACGAGCACGTAAACGCTGATCGCGATCCACACTTGAGTCTTCACCGCGTTGTCGCTCGTCCCGTAAAAGGATTTGATATGCAAATTCTGTTTGATCCATTTGAAAAACAACTCGACCTGCCATCGACATTTGTAGATTTTCGCGATCGTCAACGCAGGCAGGGTGAAGTTGTTGGTCAGGAACACGAACCGCCGGTCGTTCTCGGCGTCGTAGAACGACGATCGCGACGCAGGGGGTCGGGGTACAGCCGCGACGTCTTCGGGCCGGCCAGCACGATCGTTTGGTCGCTCCGCAACCCCGTCGTCTTGTCGACCCGCCGACGGCTGCGGCGAGTGAAGTCGAGGCCGCGCTTGGCCCGCGTCACGAAGAACGCCGAACACATCGTGAACCGATAAAGACGTCGAAAATCGACATATCCTCGATCCATCACGTAGAACGAACCCGGCTCGATCGGCAGATGATCGAGGACCGTCACGTCGTGGGTTTTTCCGTGGGTAATCCGCACGAAAGTGGGGATGTTGCCGCGCAGGTCCACGAGCGTGTGCAGCTTCACCGCCCCTTTGCGACGGCGAAACCGCGCCCACGGGAACAGGCTCAGGCAAAGGTCGATCGTGGTGCTGTCGAGGGCGTAGACGGTCTGTTCCAGTTCCACGCCCAAGGGCTCGTCGGCGTAGAGCTTTCGCGCTCGGCCGATCAACACTTGAGCGAAATCGGCGAAGATGCTGCCAGTCGTGGACGCGGTTGGCGTCGGCCAATGTGCTCCGCGAGACCTTGCCGCGAAAGCCCGCATGGTAGAGCTTGGGTTCGGAAGGATCGCAGACACGTCTCGATGTCGCGCAGGCTTTCGCGAAAGGTCAGTTGCGCGAACGCCAGGCAGAGAAACTGATCCCTGCACGAGAAGCCGCGAGGGCGACGGTCGCCGCCATACCGCCGCACGCACGCGTCGAAATCGTGCCGGGGAAGAAGTCCATGAGTTGAGCGAACACGAGCTTTCCCGGGGTCCATGCGTCATCCTCCACCGTCTGGAATCAATTTCCCAGAGGTAGATTCTGACGACCCGAGGAGATATCGTGCGTACTCATTTTGCGATAACCGATTTAATTTTCAATGATGTTACGTCAAATCCCGAAAGCGTTAGCCGGACAGTTGTGAGTTAGATAAGGAAACCAGGAAAACAGGAGGGAAGAAAGTTGGCGTTGGAACACGAGGCCTTGACCGAGCGAATCATTGGAGCGGCGATCGAGGTGCACCGGCGGCTCAGGCCGGGTTTTCTCGAATCAACTGAAGGCCGTGGGTAGGCAGCACGGTTTACTACTGAACTTCGCCAAGACAACGCTCGAACCCAAGCGAGTCATTGCTTCGTGAGGCTGTTCCTGCTTTCCTGTCTTCCTCATTGTCGAATGAGCGGCTGCTTCGGCCCGAGAGCGCAACCGATTAGAAGAATCGGCCCAAGTCAGAAATGCGAAAATTACACCCGGTTTTCATTAGCGTACCGCGAGCCGGGCCAACATGAGCCTCGGCGACAAGCTGCCACCGAGTGCCAATTGGTACCATGACCGGCGAATCCATCAACAAAAGGTTGCGGTGACCCGGACAGGAGTCTATGTTTAGCAATTATCAAACTATTCGGGGCGGGCCACGTCGGGGTCGGTTGTGCGGGCTCGCCGCGAACCGGGCCGAATCGTTTGAATGGCCGCGGATTCGGCATCACGTTCCGCCGTTCGCGCGGGCGAACTTGCACTCGAGGGAATTCACCATGGGACGCATCCTCAAGAGACACCCGCGCCTATTGGCCGCTGCGCTCACGGCAATCGCTACGGCTGGTGTCGCGATGGCACAGCAGGCGACGGTGGTCGGCACCCTCGAGGGCCATACCGACCCCGTCTACGCCGTTGCGTGGAGCCCTGATGGAAAGACCCTCGCGACTGCCAGCTTTGACAACTCTATTCGTCTCTGGGACGCTGCCACGCGTAAAGAAATCAAGAAATACGAAGGACATTCCAAGCTCGCACTGGCCGTCGCCATCGCACCCGACGGCAAGCACATCCTGTCGGGCGGCCAGGATAATTTGGCGAAAATCTGGGATTATCCGACCTCAGGACCCTCCAAGACATTCGAGGGCCACCCGGCCGCGATAACGGCCCTCGCGATCAAGCCTGACGGCAAACAATTTGCCGCCGCGGCTGGGAAGTTGGTCAAGGTCTGGGACCCATCCTCCGGCAAGGCGATCAAGGATCTCGAAGGACACGCGGGCGATATCTCCAGCATCGCCTGGCGCGGTGACGGCGGCCAAATCGCGACGGGGGACAAAGCAAATACGATACGGCTCTGGAAAGCCGACCTGACGCCGGACGCGATCATCGAATGCCCATCTCCGGCTGTCACGGGGCTCGGCTATCTTCCTAGTAATCAGCAGCTTGTTTCGGCGGGTTCGGACGGGATTGTTCGGCTCTGGCAGCTCCCGGCCGCTGCGCCGCGGCGGTTTGATGCCAAGGGACTGGTCGCGGCCGCCGCTATTGGCGGTAGCGCAACTCAAATTGCGACCGCGGGTGCCGATAAGATTGTCCGCATCTGGAACGTGGCCGATGGCAAATTGAGCAAAGAAATTCCTGTCGACCAGGCGGTCATCGCCGTAGCGTCGCGACAAGACGGGTCACAGCTCGCCGTAGGTCTGGCAAACCAAACGGCCCGCATCTACGCCGTCGCCGATGGCAAAGAGCTCAAGAAAATCGACGGGCTGCCCACGCCGATCACGGCACTCGCGATTCGGGGCGATGGTGCCCAGTTGGCCGTCGCCGGCGAGGACAACACGATTCGTGTGATCGATGCCGGCACGGGTAAGACGATCAAAGAACTTAAGGGACACTCCGGTCGCATTCACGCCCTGGTCTTTTCACCTCACGATGGCAACTTCCTGGTTTCGGCTTCGGCCGACGCCACCGCCAAACTCTGGGATATCAACCAGGGAAACGCGAGCTGCGAATTCGCGGGACACGGCGGGGCGGTGCTCAGCGTGTGCGCGAGCCGCGACGGAACGAAGATCGTTACTGGCTCAGCCGACAAGACGGCCCGGATCTGGAATCCGACCGATGGCAAAACTGTCGCGACCCTGGCAGGAAGCTCAGGGGCAATCTCCGCGGTTTCAATCTCTGATGATGGGACCCGCGTCGTGACTGGATCGTCGGATCAGTCGGTCCGCGTCTGGGATGCGCCGAGTGGTCGTGAGCTGCAACGTATGTCCGACCACCGCGCTGGGATCGCGGCGGTAGCGTTTCTTGCAGATCGAAAGTCCATCGTTTCCGCGGCGAGCCGACGATGCTGTGCGGGTGTGGATGCCCTCGGCGGTGCGGATCTTGGCCGGCCACGAAGGGCCGATTCTGTGCATGGCGGTGTCACCGAATGAGCACCAGTATCTACATCGGCAATGCCGACAAATCCATTCAAGTGTTCGACGCAGGCACGGATCATGTCGTGCGCACGCTTGCCGGTCACACAGCGGCAGTCAGGGCTTTGGCGGTTTCAAAAGACGGGACCAAGGTCGTCTCGGGCTCAGCCGACAAAACGGTGCGAGTCTGGAACGTGGCTGATGGCAGCGTGCTTTTGGCACCCGCCTGCCTGCGCCGCCGAGGTGGCGGCGGTGGCCGTTGCACCCAACAACATAACCTGCGGCCGCCGGCCTGGCCGATGGCACGGTCAAGCTGTACGACCTGGCCGTGGCTGACGCGAGCAAAGCGGAGCGCGCGAGCTTCAAGGACACGGGCGCTGCGGTGGCGGCGATCGTGTTCCTGCCAGATTCGCACGCAGTGGTTGACGGGATCGACCGACAAAGTCGTTTCACTCTGGGCGATTCCCACGGCGGGAGGCCCGAAGACCTTGGCTGGCCATGCGGCACAGGTTTACGGCGTCGCCTGGAGCCCGGATGGCAAGCTGGTCGCCACTGCCGCCGCCGACAAGACCGCGCGGCTTTGGGACGTCGCTAAGGGTGCCCAGACCCGGCAAATCAATGCTCACGAGAAGGTTGCCTACGCCGTGGCGTTTCACCCCAAGGGAGACTTGATCGCAACTGGGGGCGACGACAAGCTGATCAAGTACTGGAATGTCGCCGACGGCAAGGAACTCCGCAAGAGCCAGGGGCATGGGGCGCCGATCTACTCGCTGGCATTCCATCCCGACGGGACCAAGCTGGCTTCCGGTTCCGTCGATAAAACGATTCGGATATGGAACGTTGCCGATGGGAAAGAGCTCAACAAGCTCGACGGCCACCCCGACGACGTCTACGCGGTCGCGTTTAGCCCTGACGGTAAGAAGCTGGCCTCGGCCGGCTATGCCGGCAACATCTTCGTGTGGGACGTTGCGATCCGCAAAGCCTCTGTTTCATCAGCAAGTCGCTCGGTACACGATGACGTACGGACTTGCCTGGAGCCCCGACGGTAAAGAGCTGGCCGTGGCAGCATCAGATAACAAGGCCTACTTGCTCAAGTTGCCGTGAAAAACAGCGTGCAAACCTCGATGATTCTTGGAGCGGACGGGACTCAGATCTCGAGTCACTCGGCTGACGGAGCGCACACAACCCACCGTACGTATTGGGCATGTGGGCTGGCTTCGATCTTCTTCAATAGCTTGCGGTCGGCGGTGACGAGCTGCCCTCTAATTTGAAGAGCCAGGGCCAGAAAGAGCCCGTCGTACAAGGACGCTCCGATTTCGGCCGCCAACGCGAATGCAGGATCGATGAGTGGCCCGGATTCATGAAATTGGATCGGTGTGGTTTTCAAAGCAGCCAGCACCATGTGTCCCTCGCCGAGTGTAAGACGCAGTTTTTCGTCTCTCGAGCGAATCCGCTTGAGGACGACGCTGGCAGCCTCGGCTGACAGGTAGTCAGGCGCGTGACGGTCCAGTCCCCGTCCCAAGTAGACTTTCGCTTCGACGGAATGGGCCTCAGGAATGTACCACTTGACCGCCACGGATGTGTCGATGACGTAAGGTAGCGGAGCCACTTCGGAGACGGTCTGGAGCTGCTCGCCGGGCGATTCGGGTTGCTTCTCCGTCACCGATCGCGATCCTTGCGGATCAGATCGGCACTGTCTGGGTGTTGACGGCCGGCCAACGCGGCACTCACGCTTTCGGCGAGTGCGCGAGCCGATTCTTCGTCGGAAGCTCGCGCTGCCATTTCCAGGATCCGCTTCAGTTCGGCCTGGAGTGACCGTCCGGATGAGAGTGCGCGTTGCTTGAGTAAATCCAGGTCCCTTTCGTCGACCTCGCGAATCAACACGTTTGGCATCGCGAACTCCTGCACGCCAACATCCGCTTCAAATAGACAGCTTGCATAATGATAGCACGACCCCGAACGAATCGCAAGATGATCAGCCTGTCAAAGCACAGTTGCCGGGGTTTGCGCCTTATTTAGACTACCGGCTTCCATCCCGATTCGTATTCGCGCTGCCAGTAGGCCATCGCGGTCTCGTCGTCGACGATGTGACCGTTTTCCGGGTTGCACTTGAGCGTTCGCTGGGTTCGATACGCGATATTGCCGAGATGGCAAAGCAGCGTGCTCCGGTGCCCTTTCTCGATTTGGGCACTCACGCCGAAGTAGTCGCTGTTACGAATCGCCGCGATGAAATTCGCGGTGTGAAACGTATCAACCGCCAGCCAGGGATTTCGTCCGCCGGCGTCGTCGGGACGTTTCTCGATCAATCGATCGTCGGCGTTATAAATCTTGTAATCGCCGAACTCACCGAGCGAGAGCGCGCCGTTGTCCCCGTAGAAGGAAATGTACCCCGTGGAATCCGGATGTTTGTTGCAACTGAGCCCTTGCCAGGTGATCTGCTTGCCGCCTGGGAATTCGTAATTGGCGACGTGGGTATCGGGCGTTTGCTGATCGTCGTGGTAGCGGTAGCGACCACCTGAGGAGACGACGGACGGTGGGAAACTCCACATTCAACCCCCAGCGGCAAAGATCGAGAGCGTGGACCCCATTATTACCGAGCTCTCCATTTCCCCAGTGCCAGAACCAGTGCCAGTTGTAATGGATGCGGTTGTCGACATACGGCACGCGCGGGGCCGGTCCCTGCCAAAGCTCGTAGTCGAGCGTTGCGGGCGGGGCAGTTTGCTTGCCGGTTCCCAGCGATGGCCGGCGGTTGTTGTACCAGCTTCGCGCACAGTAGACGTTGCCGATGACCCCTTCGTGCAGCTTGGTCATGGCTTCCATCACTCCGGGAGTGCTGCGCCGCTGCACGCCCATTTGCACCGCCCGGTTGTGCTTGCGGGCGGCCGCAATCATTTGTTCTCCTTCCCATGGGATTGTGGCTGCACGGCTTTTCGACATAGACGTGCTTGCCGGCGGCGCACGCCAGAATTGTCGCGGGACCATGCCAATGATTGGGCGCTTCGCAGAAAAGCGCGTCCACTTCCCGGTCGTCCAGAATTCTTCTGAAAGTCCGTAATCGCCTGCGGGTGCTGCTTGCCATTACGTTCCAACTGCGCTTTCGCCTTGTCGGCACGTTTGGAATCGACGTCGCAGACATACTTGATGACCACGCCGGGCTGTTTCTCCAGTGCATCGATGACCTGCATGCCCCGGTTCAGACCCATGATCCCGACGGTCACTTTCTGGCTGGGCAGAGCGTCGGCCTGGGCAAGCAATGGTCCGGATGTCAGGGCGACGGCGGATCCGGCAGACGTTCCCAGAAAATCTCGGCGTGAAACGGGCAGGTTCATGGTGTATCTCCGCTGGCTAAAGACAATAGTTGATATAAATGGTTGCGTTGAGTGAACGAAGCCGGTTGAGCGATCAGGCGAGGATATCGTGGACCACTCGGCCGTAAACGTCGGTGAGGCGGAAATCGCGGCCTGAATAGCGATACGTCAAACGCTCGTGGTCCAGGCCAAGGAGGTAGAGGATCGTGGCGTGCAGGTCGTGATAGTGCACCTTGTTTTCAACCGCGGCGAAGCCGAACTCGTCGGTCTGGCCGTAGGCAATGCCGCTCTTGACGCCGCCGCCGGCCAGCCAGACCGAATACCCCTCGGGGTTGTGGTCGCGCCCGTCGATTCCTTCGGTGTACGGCGTTCGTCCGAATTCGGCGCCCCAGAAGACGAGCGTATCTTCCAGCAGCCCGCGGGCCTTGAGATCGGTCAGCAGACCGGAGATGGGCCGATCGACGGCTCTCGCGATTTTTTCGTGGCCGCTCACCAGTTTCTCGTGCTGGTCCCAAAGGTACCCGGTGGAGATCTGGATGAAACGTACGCCAGATTCGGCGAAGCGACGGGCCAGCAGGCATTGCCGGCCGAAGTCGTCGGTCTCTGGGGTTCCGATGCCGTACAGCTGCGAGCGTCGCATCCGACTCGCGGGTCAGCTCGAGCACCGACGGTGCCGCCGACTGCATGCGGAAGCCGAGTTCGTACGCCTGCACCATCCCATCGATCTGTGCGTCGTCCTCAGACCGCCGGAGATGCGAGTGGTTCAACTGCTGGATCAGGTCGAGTTGCCGTCGCTGCATCGCGCGGGAAAGTTTGTCGTTGGAGAGAAAGGGGATCGAAGCACCCTTCACCGGGACGTCGGCCGTGCCGATGGCTGTTCCTTGATAGATGGCCGGCAGAAATGCGCTCGAATAGTTTTGCACACCACCGTGGGCACGCGGCGGGGCGATCGTGATGAAGCCTGGCAAGTTGCTGTTTTCGGTCCCCAGTCCGTATGTGACCCACGACCCCAGCGACGGTCGCACGAAATTGGCGGTCCCGGTGTGCAGCCGCAACGTGGCCTCGCCGTGGGCGCGGCCTTCGGTGTACATGCTATTGATCACGCACAGGTCGTCCACATGCCGGGCGACGTGCGGAAACAGTTCGGAGACCCAGCGACCGCTTTGGCCGTGCTGGGCGAATTTCCAGGGAGTTGGGCGAAGCAGCGGGAGGCTTTTTCGCCGCGTGAGCCGTCGGTGACAGACTTCACGAACGGCGCCGGCTGACTCGCGTATTTCGCCAGTGTGGGTTTAAAGTCGAATGTATCGACCTGGCTCGGACCGCCGTGCATGAACATGAAGATGACCCGCTTGGCCCGCGCCGGAAAGTGCGGCGACTTTGCACTGAGCGGGTTTTGTTCGGCCGCGGCGGCCTGCGAAGCGAGCCCCGCGAAGGCCAGATATCCGAAACCACAGCCGGCGTTCTTGAGGAGCGCTCGTCGCGAAATCCCAATTGGCTGCGATTCGAACATCGAGTCCCTCCTCAATCGAGATACTGGAAACTCGTCGAACAGAACAGCGCCTGGCTGAGCATAGCCCACGCCCGGACTCGCGCCGATGCTCGGTCCGCCGATTCTGACCCCGCCGACTCCGACATGGCTTCATGAACCAGCGCCAGTGACGGTTCGATTTCGTCGTGGCGCGGCGGACGCCCCAGAATGCGTAAGTACAGCCGATCCAGCACTTGGTGGTCATCGGGCAGATCGCAGCCTGCCAAAACGATTTTGGCCGTATGCGACGCCGCCTCGATCACGAGCGGACTGTTCATCATGAATAGTGCCTGCGGCGCCACGATCGTGGTACTGCGGCGTCCGTTCACGGACAGAGAGTCGCCAAAGTCAAAGAGCTGCAAGAGTGCGGGGAGATCGTTGCGGATCACCGGAAAGTAGACCGTCCGACGGACGCTGCGCAGATGCTTGTTTGGTTTGACCCCCACGCCCGTGGCCTGGACCGCAAGTTCGGCAACAACGGATTCAGCCGGCGACGGATCGAGCTGTCCGCTGATGGATAAGAGGCGTCGCGGAGCACCTCGGCGTCGAGTCGGCGGCGGCTCATCCGCCACAGCCAACGATTTTCGGGATCTTGCGCTGCGGCCGCGCGATCGAATTTCGAGCTCAACTGATAGCTTCGGCTGAGAACCAGGCTGCGGATCAATCGCTTCACCGACCAGCCCTGCTCGCATAAATTGGCGGGCGAGATAATCGAGCAGCTCCGGGTTCGAGGGACGCTCGCCCCGCGTGCCGAAGTCGTCGGGTGTGCCGACCAGGCCTTGTCCGAACAAGTGCTGCCAGACACGGTTGACCGCCACGCGGCTGGTGAGAGGATTCTGTTCGCTCGTGAGCCACGTCGGCCAGTTGCGCGCGACCGCTGACATCTGGCCCGATCGCCGGCGGCTGCGGAGCGACGATCGAGACGAACCCGCGGCTAACCGTCTCGCCCCGATGATGAGCATCACCGCGAATGCAGATTGCCATCGGGCCGGGACGCTTGTGATCGTTCACCGACATCGCGAGCGACGGACGCGGAACCGGGTTCTTTTTCAACTCCGCGATTTCCTGCTTGAGCTCAGCGAGCCGTCGGTCAATCTGCTCCAACTCGGTCTTGGAATCAGGGCACTGTTCCGGCTTAACGTGTGCGGCTTTCTCTGTTCCGGATTTTCCAGCGTCGGCGGGTTTGGCTGCACTCCTTCAAGGCGCCTGCGCTTCGTCTGGAGCCGTTTCTGCTCTTTCTCCAGGCCGTCGAGCGTCTTCTCGTGTGCCAGAAAGGCATCGTAGGCGGCTTGGCCGCCTGGACCAAGCGGATGCAGGTTCCAGCCTGTGAGATCGCGCCGATTGAGCAAATTGCCGTGAATCGTCTCGGTGCTCGCCAGTATGCCCGCGAGGGCATAGTAGTCGCGGGCGGAGATCGGATCAAACTTGTGGTCGTGACACCGCGCACAGCCGATCGTCAACCCGAGAAAAGTCTTACCAATCGTGTCGACTTGTTCGTCTATCGCATCGACGAGCAGTTGTTCCTTATCGGTGGCGCCGATGACTTTGGGCCCGACGACAAGGAACCCGGTGGCCACGATGTTGTTGTCCCGCTCTTTCTGGGTGCTAAAGGGGAGCAGATCGCCGGCCAACTGTTCGGTGAGGAACCGGTCGAACGGTTTGTCGGCGTTAAACGCGTCAATCACGTAATTGCGAAAACGCCAGGCGTCGTAGTAGGTGAAGTTTTCGTCCGAACCGTTGGAGTCGGCATAACGCGCGACGTCGAGCCAGTGACGGCCCCATCGTTGACCGAATTCGGCCCGGCCCAGCAGCGAATCGACGATTTTCACAAACGCGTCCGGCCCATCGTCAGCGAGAAACGACTCGATGTCCGCCGGAGTCGGCGGAAGGCCAACCAAATCGAAGAAGACTCGCCGCAGCAGCGTTGGCTTGTCGGCGTCGGCGACCGGAGACAGCCCTTTCGACTCTAGTTTAGCGAGAATGAATCGATCGATGTCCGAGCGCGGCCAAACACTGTTCTTTACTCGCGGGACCGGCGGTTCGACGATCGGTTGAAATGACCAATGCGAACGGCCAGCATCCGACGTTGGATCGGTGCGGGACGGTTCAGGTACGGGATCAGTTCGTGGATCGGGCGCGTCCCATTCTGACCCATTTTTCCAGCACGCTGATTTCCGAATCTCGCAGCTTCCCCTTCGGGCGGCATTTCGAGCGATTGGTAGCGAATCGCTTCGATCAGCAGGCTTTCGTCCGGTTCGCCGGGGACGATCGCCGGACCGCTGTCGCCTCCCTTCATCCATCCGCCGCGACTGTCGAGCCGCAGTCCACCCTTGAGAATCTTCGCCTGGGACGAGTGACATTGGTAACAATGCTTGATGAGCAGCGGCCGCACGTACGATTTCGAAAAACTGCTGCTCCGCGGGGCTGAGCGCCGCTGCGTCTTTCGTCCCTGGCGCCGGCGCAGGATCTGTCGCCAGCGCGAAGGAAGCGGGTTGGATTGCCCCGGCGCCACAGAGCGACAGCATCGCGGCAATGACGCAGGGTCGGAGAGTCATCATGGTCGGGCACGTCCGCGGCAGGTGACAGTCGATCAACTCAGGCGGATCAAAATCGGTCCGATCGACTGCCTCGGAAGAGGCTAGGGGATTGCTTTCAGCCTTCACCAAGTTGAACCGTTTGTCAAGTATTAACACTGGATGTCGAAGCGGTCGTGCACGGCCTTTACTCGGCGGGCATGTCCCGAAGTTCCGACGTCCGCACAATCTCGCCCCATGGACGGAGGATCGCGACCGGCCCGTCAAAACGCCAGTCGTCGTTTTCAAAGACGAACTGGTAGACCGGGCCGATCCGGTTTGTCGGGCAGATCCAGACGTTGGGGCCTTCGCGCCAGGCTTTGAAGTTCTTGTTGATGTTGCGCGGAAAGCCGATCAGTCCTCCTTCGGCGGCGACAGCCAGTGGGATGGGCTTGAAGATAACGGGCCGAGCAAAGTGACCGGGCCGCGTCAAGCCGCTCGGCTGTCCGTCAGATCGGGCCGATTGGCGATCGTGAAAAGCTCGGAACAGGTCCGCATCGCCCCGCGCACGGGCTGCGTGGCGATCGACTTCAAATGCCACTCCGGCCGCAGCCAGAAGCGTGATCAAGGCGATGATCAAGAAGATGCGGGTTCGTTTCATTGACGAGCGTCCCGCCTAAACCGCTCCGACTCCTGGGATCTCGCTCTTGAAATGCACTCACGTTCTTGATCCGTTTCTTGAGGTCGTCGCGCAGCCGGTCGATGACCGAGTCGGCCTTGGCCTCGGTGAGGATCTGCTGGATGACGGTCTTGATGCCGCGCGGGCCCCACTGGCAGCCCTGGCGGAGGTAGGTCTTGGCTCCTTGGCCCAGGACATAGGACGTCGAAGCGGCGGTCGCGGCCTGGGCCAGGCCGAAGGTGGCGTAGCCCAGGGCGGTCAAGGGTGCGGCCAGGCCGCCGCTCAAGATTGTCACGCCGGCGAGCGACGACTTGATGCCGCTGGCGACGAGCCGGCTGACGATGCCGACCGCGCCCATCGCGCCCAGGGCCAGCATCATGTCGCGGACCAGGCTGGCGGCCGTGCGCCGCGTGAGCGGAATGCCGTAGACCTTGGAGAGGGCGACGATCATCCCCACGTCGACGGCGAGTCCGCCGGCGATGTCGACCACGGGGATCGGGTTCAAGGCGACGGCGGCCCCGGTGGCCAGCGCGAAGTTCCAGATGAGCCGGTTGGCGGCATCGTCGCGGATGCGGATCTTGCGCGCGACGATTTCGGCGTGCAGATCGCCCGCGATCAAGAGCGTGTTGAGGGCGACCAGGGCCTTGCCTTCGCGCTCGAGCACGTCGAGGATTCGGACCTTGAGCGGATCGATCAATGGCGCGGGGCGTTCCCACTGGACCTGGGTGGTGCCGTCGGGGAGCTGGATCTTGACCTTGTAGGCGTCGGGCCGGGCGGCCGTCATGACGATGTCGTCGGGGCGGACGAGGTGCTTGACCCGCTCGTCCTTGATCTTGGCGTAGATCTGGTCGCGGTCGACTTCGGGATAGCGGTCGACCTGGTTGAAGACGAGGATGATCGGCTTCTGGGCTTCGCGGAGCTCGGTCAGGGCTTCGATCTCGCGTGCGCTGCATGTCGCCGGAGACGACGAAGAGGATCAGATCGGCGTGGCGGGCGACGTCGCGGGCCAGGGCCTCGCGGACCTCGCCGCCGACCTCGTCGATGCCCGGCGTATCGACCACGACGAGCTTGGCCCCTTCGAGGCCGGGGCGGTCGGGCGACGTCGTGCTGCCAGCGCTGGGCGGCCCGGGCGACGGTCGTGCCGTGGGTCGCGCCGACCTGGAAGACGTCCTGGCCCATGAGGGCGTTCAGCACCGACGACTTGCCCCGGCTGACCATGCCGAACGCGGCGATCTCGATCGTCGTCTCGTCGAGCTTTTTGCCCAGCTCGCGCAGCTGGGCGAGCTCGCCGGCCAGGACGGCTTCTTCCTCGGGAGTCAGCTTGAGGCTCGCCAGGGTGGCTTCGAGGCTTTCCCTGGCGCGCTCGACGGTCGCGTCGTTTTCGGCGGTGTGCGTCTCGAGCTGGTCGAGCAATTCTTTGAGCTCGTTCATCGGCCATGGGATGAGCCTTTCACTGCCGCGCGGTTCGGATCGCTTGTTCGCACCACTGGGCAATTTGCAGAAGTCTTGCATCATCGCATGTCACAGCCGACGAGCTGGACCGCGACCGGCAAGCCGTCCGGCGCAAATCCGATCGGAAACGAGACCGTCGGCAGGCCGGTGTAGCTCCACGGTGAGTTGAATGCCGGATCGCCGGTCGTCGACGGATCGGGCGCCGGTGCCGACGGTCGCCGGCGTGATCAAAGCGTCGAGCTTTTCACGAAGCTGCGCAGCGAAGATCGACTTCCTGTGCAGATCCATTCGATCCTTGGCTTGCAGGTATTCGACGCGCCGTCAGCGATCGCCCTTCCTGGATCAGTTCTCGAATACGAGGCGGGTAGTCGTCGGGAAACTCGTCGAGCCAGTCGGAATGGACTCCGGCGGCCTCGGCGGCCATCACTCGGCGATGGTCCTTGAGGATCTGCTCGAAATCGACTGGATCATCCAGCTCGACGATCTCTGCGCCCTGCGACGCGAGAACATCGAACCGCTTCGTCGAACGCCGATGTCGACGGCCGGCTCGGCCCGCCGATCGAAGAAACCTCGCAGCCGGCCGAGCCGCGGGGGCTGCCGTCGGGACCATGGTGTCGAGATCGCTTCTGCGTCTCTTTCGCGACTCGTGTCGAGCATTCCGCCGAACATGAGTCGCAGATCGTCGACTGTGCGCGCGATCGGGCCGACGTGATCGAGGCTGGGGGCGAACGGCATGACGCCGTTCATCAGTACCGACGGAGACCATGCGGTCGGCTTCATCCCCGCCACGCCGCAAAACGAAGCCGGCCGCGTGATCGAGCCGCCGGTCTGGGTGCCGATCGCGCCGAAGCACATGCCGCACGCCACCGCCGCGGCCGAGCCGCTCGACGAGCCGCCCGGCGTGCGCTCGAGGTTCCACGGGTTGCGGGTGATCGGCGGATCGATCCAGGCATAGGGCGTCGTGACCGTCTTGCCCATGATCACCGCGCCGGCCTCGCGGAGATTGGCGACGACCTTGGCATCCGATTCGGCAACCTGGTTGGCCCAGCGCTTCGAGCCGCAGGCCGTCGGCAGCCCGGCCACGTCGATGATGTCTTTGATGCCGATCGGAATCCCGTGGAGCGGCCCGCGATCGTTGCCGTTCTTCAGCTCGTCATCCAGACCGCGTGCCTGTTCGATCGCCCGTGTCGCGGTCGAGCACGACCCAGGCGTGGACCTTGGGCTCCCACTCGTCGACCTGCGCAAGGCAGCCTTCCAGGATCTCGACGCACGAGGTTCGGCCCTCGCGCAGAGCGCGACCGATCCCGGCGATCGTCTGGTCGGGCGTCGGGAAAAGCCGCGGGTAGTCGCCGGATGGTTTCGACATGGGATCGTTCTCATACGAATGATCGTTCACTTCTTGGCCGCCGGCTGTTCGGGTGTCTTGGGCGGTCCCGTGCAACAATCGGGTCGAGACCTTCTGCACGGCCTGCTTGGCGAATTCCTGGAGGAACTCGGCGCGGCTGGTGAGGTCGAACTGGCGGATCAAGGCGGCCTGCATGCCGCCGTCGCCCCAGGTCTGGCCGGCCCGAAAGTATTCGGCGAACGCTTCGCCCGAGACGTGCGTCAGGTAGGCCATCGAGACGGCCTGCACGCCGCCCGCGGCGGCGTAGCCGACCAGCGTCGACTTGAAGATCCCCGCGATCAGCGATGTGGCCGTCTCGACCAGGCCGAGCTTCAAGAGCATCTGGATCATCTGGCCGCCGATCATCCGGACGTGCGACGTCGAGATCTGGACGCCGTAGACGCCGGCCAGCTCCGAGATCATCTGGAACTGGACGGCCCCGTTGGCCACCAGCTCGAGGGCGGGGAACGGATTGGCGAAGACGGTGCCGGCGGTGATCCACTGAAACTTCTCGATCACGTCCTTGGCCCGCTCGTCGCGTTCCTTGGCGAGCTGATCCTGGGCCTTGCGACTCAGCAGATGAGCGCGGAGCAACAGGTTGCCGGCGCGGAGCGTGTCGCCTTCGCGGTGGAGGATCTGGCCGATCCGGCCGCGGAGCGCGGTCAGGTCGGGTTGCTGTTCCTCGAGCACGGTCTCGGTCGAGCCGTCGGCCGCTTTGAGGCGGACGGGCAACGGCCGGGGCGCGGCGGCGCCGGCGACGATGTCGTCGGCCGGCACGAGCCCGCGCAGGCGTTCTTTCAGTTTCGCCAGGATGGCGGCGGCGTCGGCTGTCGGTGAACCGGTCGGTCTTGTTGAGGACGACGATCGAGCGCTTTCCCTGGCGGACCAGGGCCGCCAGCGGCTCGTATTCGGTGCGGATCAGGTCGTGGTCGAGGACGAAAACCAGGAGATCGGCGCGCGCGGCCAGATCGCGGGCTTCGCGCTCGCGCTCGGAGCCGGCCTCGCCGATCTCCGACAGGCCCGGCGTGTCGGTCAGGAAGACGGTCCCCTCGACCCCTTCCAGCGTGTAGGTGTGGTTCTCGGCCCGCTGGGTCGTTCCCATCATCGGCTCGGTCTTGCCGGCATCGCGGCCCAAGAGGGCGTTGATCAGCGACGTCTTGCCGGCCGAGCCGGTGCCGAAGACGACGACGTGAAACTCGCGGCGTTTCTGGCCGGATTGGATCTCGCTCAGTTCCCGGTTCAGCCCGGCCCTGGCAGACTCATCCGCCACCTGCCGGATCACTTCTCCGGCGTGCTCCGCCTGAACGGCCGCGGCCTGGATCATGTCTTCGGGAGCTCGAACCGGCAGGGGCTTCATGGTGCCTGGTTTTCCAGAGCAAGCGGCCGGCCCAGAGCTGCTCCGACGGCGAGTAGAACGATCAAGACGATCAAGAAAGGCGAAACCCAGGCCCCGCGAATGCTGGGCGAACCGGTCGTGGAGCTCGGCCGCCGAGCTCAGCAGCCAGGCCGCCAGGCCCAAGCGCCAGGAGCATGGCCGCCAGCGTGAGATAGATGGTCGAAGGTCGCGGTCGCATGCATTGCTCGCTCAGACGGTCCGATGATCGGTCGATGGCAACGCCCGTCCCTGGTATCGTTCGGTCCGACGGACCATCTATTCAAGGGATGCGTACCAAAGAAATTGTCCGATAACGAATTGTGACAGGAACGAGTCTGATTTGCATCAAGGCGGCGTGGCCGACCGAATTCCGATCGCTTTATGGACAAGATCTTCTCGCGTACAGCAAAGCGCAATCAAAGCTCCACACGGGTCCCTAGCGACCGAGACCCGTGTGGAGCTGTTGCTCACCCATGGATTCAAATGCCGGCGACCCAGCGGTTCAGCGACGAATCCAGTTCGTAGCCCAGATTGCTGAACAATCCGCTCAAGAAACCGCGGCGTGGCGCGGAAGCGGCTGTTGTCGCATTCGCGTTTGTAGCTGAATCGGTTGTTGGGGGCGGTGGCTGTGTGCCAAAGGGTACGCCCGGGTCGTCGACGGGGGCGAGATTCACGGAGGGCAGCGCGAGCAGGGGTCCGTCGTCATCGCGGTCAGCTGCCTCGTCGGTCGATTCGATCTGGCTCGTTCGAGCGCCCTGAATCGCTGGTGGCGTGCTCGGCGGGCGCGGAAAGTTCTGGTCCGTTGCTGGCAGCACCTGCTCCTGGTGGTCGCGGCTGGCCCGGCGCGGGCGTCGCCGGCGCTTGCGGCTTGTTGTCCAACTCGAACGGATCGCCCTGAGGAAGTCGGCGGCGGGTTTTGACCTCCGCGTGGATTGGGCGGGGCAGTCCCGGGCCGGGGTTGATCGGGCTCATCCTCGAACGGCGAGCGGGCGCCGGGCAGCGCCGGCGATGCTGGCCGGGTCCCACCGGGCTGCGCGGCAGCATCTCTCGTCCATCCCGGGTCGATCGAGCGTTTCCAACCGATCGCCGGCCTGCAGAGGAATATCCTTGAACGATTGCTCGCGGTCGGGTGCCTCGCGGCTCGGGCAGCCCCAGCCGCTGGGAACGGCCGCCAGCACGTCGGGTGATAACCGAAATACTGATGCTTGTAAATTTTGTAGATCGGGTCTTCCTGGTCGCACGGAACCCGCTGCCGGCTTGATCGGTTCCAGTGGGAAAAGCCCGGTTTGCTGCGCCTGCGCTAGCTCCGGCAAGCTCACGACCATGGTCAAAACTGCCAGAACCAGTCCTCGGCCTCGACTCCTCGAGTTCGTTCGCATCCTTGCCTCGTCCGGTCGCGGTGGTTTTGGTTCGCCTCCGATGATCCTGGGCGGAGACAATCCCATTTCTTCCTTCGATCCTGTTTGGTTCGATCGGGTCACGCCGCTCTTACCGCTTCAGAGAAATTAGGGAAAACGGCCAAACTTCGGGTTTTACGTAAATAACGAATGAAGGGCATGTGTGGAAAGATTGGTTTTTGAGTGTTCTCACGGGGTGCCGGGAGTCGAAAGATATAGGAAACAAGGTTGACGGACAGTCGTTGCTAAAATGAAGAGTTTCGTTCATCTGTCGGAGAAGACACTTAGCCATATGTCGCTGCCAAATTGAATTGTCAAGGAGCTATGTACGCATGGACGGCTGTGGACGTAACTGCTGCATTTTCGACCGTCACTTGGCTTGCGCCGCCTTGATTGTCAGTGGGCGGCGATCTGAAAGCCCAAGGTACGGCTGTTGCCGGATACCCGGCGACATCTCTGAACGGGGGCTGGCATGGGAATGGGACTGGGAATGGGCATGGGCTATTATGCCCATGATGTACGCGATGAATCCAACGGCCTCATTGAGTCCGACCGACGCCGCGGCACTGGGGATGCAGGGGCGAGGCAACGGTCACTCGGGGCCAACGGAATGAACAGCGTCTTCATGAATCCGATGGCCGCGCCATTTCTCTACAATGGTCTGTTTCCAGATGTCGAGCAATCAGAGCGGCGGCCATGATGCTGACTAACCAGAGCGGAATGCTCGGGATGGCAGCGGGTCAGTTGAGCGGCGTGCGGCCGGGCACCGGCCAGTCGCGAGGCCGGACGAATCAGCAGACCGCCGCCAAGCCGCGTGGCACCGCGTCGCACGCCAGGTGGCTTGGCGGTCGGTACTTCAACCGCACTCAGCGTCAACCGTCCCGAAGTCAGCCGCATCCCTCAAAATTATTACAAACGGCAAAATCGCTACTATCCGCAAGTTGCCCGTTAAGAAGAATCCGCTTGTTTTCGATTTGAGCGAACGAGCGATTGTGCCGATTGTATCTCTTGTCAAGAGCGATCCGGTCAGAAATCGGTCGGCCGTCTCTGTGCAGTAGCGAATGGAACTAGCGAACAGGCTGGATTCCATTGCGGTGCTGGGATCGTGGGGAATTGTCGCCGGAAGTCGAACCCGATTTGTCTGTCCGGGCGCCTGTTCGGCCAATGTCGGAATGCCGGGAGGATGTGTTGCATGGATCGCGCAAGGAATGATCTACCGACGGGCCGGCTGGCTGGCAGTTCTGATGGTGTTGCGCCGTCTGCGGCTGCCAGACGGTTAAAACGCCCGAGGAAAAGATCGCCAACGGCAATATCCCGCGAGAATTCCAGAAGGTCTCGATGCCCGACTACGTTCTCGAGCCACCCGACCTGGTGCTCGTCGAGGTTCTGGAAGCTCTGCCCGGCCGGCCGATCTCGGGCGAGCGGCTGGTTCGGCCCGACGGCAAGATCTCGCTGGGCTTCTACGGCGATGTCTACGTGGCCGGCCTGACGATGCCGGAAGTCAAGGAAAAGATCGTCCTTCACCTCCGCAAATTCCTGACAGACGAAGCCCTGGGCTGATCGACATCGACGATGCGACCGGCGAGCCGAAGATCGACGAAAAGACGAAAAGCCGAAGCTGATCGAGCCCAAGGATTCATCGACGGTCTTCGTGCGACGTCACGGCTTACAACAGCAAGAATTACTATGTCCTGGGCGATGTCTTGATCACCGGCAAGTTGCCGATCACGGGCAATGAAACCGTGCTGGATGCCATCCAATTTCGCGGGCGGGCTGATGCCGACGGCCGCGCCCGCAGAACATTCGCCTGGTGCGCCCGGCTCCGCCCGGTGCCTGCTGCGAGCAGGTCCTGCCGGTCAACCTGGCCGCAATCACCAGCGGGGGCGATCCCACGACCAACTATCAGCTCATGCCCAATGACCGGATCATCGTTTATCGCGATCCGATCGTCCGCTTCACTGTCTTCCTCGATCGTCTGGCGGCACCGTTCCAGACCGTCCTCAGCACGACGTTGCAATCCAGCTTCACGATCCGGGCCGTCAAGCTTCTGGTACACCTGTTACCGGTGCGGTGGAGCTGCCGCCACCACGGCCAGGGGACCGATCACCAATTTGCCGCTCGAGCCAGGTGCCAGATAAGCTGGCCCGAATGAACCGCAAGGCATGGTATCCTAATGACGCGATCGCGTTTGTTGATGGGTCGGTTATCCCTTGGGCGATCGGGAGAACCGGCCCGATCGTGATTCAAACCCAGAGATCGGCTGCCAGCGATCCACATTCATTTTTCGCTCCAGGCGCCATCGGCACCATTGGCCGAGATTCGTGGTGGACGCGGACGGCATTTTATGGTTATCTGCCGGCTCGCGACGCAAACGGAGCATTCCTTGGCAACGTCCGTGATCTCGAAACCAAGTGACTCGGCGTGCGGCGATGTACCCGCGCATCGTTTCCCGGCCGGGAAAGCCGCGGCAATTGTGTTCGTGGTTTGCGCACTCAGTTTGACCTGGGTCTTTCGGCGTCCGTGGTTTGAAGGCAATCTCGGCGTCGTCGACGCAGGACGAGTGATCCGCTCTGCTCAGCCGACGTCGCAACTGCCTCGGCTGATCGAAGAATTACAATCTCAAGTCGATCCTCAACTTGCGGGGGGAAATCCCGCGGATTCGTGGTACGACGCCGAAGTACGAACAGCCCAGACCAGGGATCTGGCCTTTTACGATCTTCCGTTGAGCGCGACCCGCCGGCCAACTCGACGCGAGCTGTTGAACTTGATCGACATCCTGCGGCGCTGTCCCTATCCACTGTTGATCCACTGCAAATCGGGCGCTGACCGGACCGGGCTGGCTTCCGCGATTTATCTCATGACTGCGCAAAGGGGAACCACCAGAACAGGCAGAAGCGAGCTTTTTCGCTCGAGTTTGGCCACATTCCCGCTCGGCGGAACACGAACATCTGCACGAACCGCTGAACGAATACGCCGCCTGGCTCAAGGCCAGTCGGCTCCCGCACACGGCCCGACAGATTTCGCGACTGGGTCAAGAACGACTACCGATCCAGCGACCCCTCGTCGACCCACCGCTTTGGCCGACAGGCCCGCGACCGCGTCGGTCTTGACTGAAGTCGATCGCACCGTTTGCTTCGCAAAAAATTCGTTTTTGAAGCTGTCAGGGCTGGCCGGATCAATAAAGCAAGTAGCGCGACCGGATCTTTTGAAACTCCGCCAGCTCATCGTTCCAGCCGGCCATGATTGCTTCAACCGGCTTGCCGGCAAGGATCTGCTCATAGGTGGCCCGGTCGCAAAGCAGGCGGAGCAATCCCTCGGGCTGCCAGTCGTTGGGATACATGCGACCGGAGCCGGGCGGCCAGCGTCATGCCGAGCCGGAGCGGGTCAAACTCGGGCCAGCGAGTGACCAGAATCTGCACGCCGCCGCAGCGCTGGCCGGCATGCTGGCGCTCCCTGGGCGTGAAGTAGATAGGAACGAACCGCACACCCGGAACGGCGGCGGAATTGAGCGCTGCCGCGAACGATGCTGGATCGATCCAGGGCGCTCCCACCCGCTCGAACGGCGTATCCGTGCCCCGCCCGGTCGCCAGGTTGGTCGCTTCCAGCAGACCGACCCCTGGGTAGAGCAGCGCCTCGGTCAGGCTGCGCATGTTGGGCGACGGGTTGATCCAGACGAGCCCAGTGCGGTCGTACAGATCGTCGCGTGTCCAGCCGCGGCACTTGACCACTTCGAACGGCGCCCCGATCTTCCGCTCGGTGTTGTAAAGCAGGGCGAGCTCTCCCACCGTCATCCCATGGCGCACCGGCAGCGGCATGATAGGCGATGAACGACGCAAATTCTTGGTCGCGCACCGGCCCGGAGACGGCCTGGCCGCC
This sequence comes from uncultured Isosphaeraceae bacterium, assembly GCA_963850935.1. Classification (GTDB taxonomy): domain Bacteria; phylum Planctomycetota; class Planctomycetia; order Isosphaerales; family Isosphaeraceae; genus CAWFRS01. The sequence goes on along the minus strand of CAWKNT010000001.1, from coordinate 362,000 downwards.
GATCGGGTTGGGGCGGTCGAGCACGAACACCTTCTTGCCGCTCTCCTTGGCCGCTTCGAGCACCAGGCCAAGCGTAGTGATGTACGTGTAAAAACGTGTGCCGATGTCCTGGATGTCGTAATACCAAGGCGTCCAGCCCTTCGAGGTCCTTTGCACGCGGCTTGCGGTCCTTGCCGTAGAGGCTGATGATCGGCAAGCCGGTCGCGTCGTCCTTGCCGTCGGGCACCGCCGCGTCGACTTCGCCGCGAATGCCATGCTCGGGGCTGAACAGTTTGGCGAGAGTCACTCCGGGGGCGTGAAACAGCACATCGATCGTCGACTTGCCGTTCTTGCGTCCGACCGGTATGGTTGGTCACCAGCCCGATTTGAGCCCGTGCAAGGGCCGAAATTGCTCTTCGCAGCAGGACGTCGATGCCGCACTGCACCGGCGTTATGATCCGTCGGCGACGATGTCATTTCGGCGGGCGCGGGCTGTCGGGCTCGTGGATGACAGCGAGCGCGCTGCAAGCCGGCCGCGGAGGCGCATCGACGATCGCGGCGGCGGCCAGCGTCGCTATCTCGATCGAAGCGATGTCGGCGAGGGCCGTGGCCGTCGGGGTGCAACCGGCTGGTCAGGATGACGACGAACGTTTCGGTCTCAGGGTCGATCCAGAGACTGGTGCCGGTGAAGCCGGTATGGCCGAAGCTCGTGCTACCGAAGAGCGAGCCCCGCGGAGAGCTGTAACTGGTCTGCATGTCCCAGCCCAGCCCCCGCCGCTGGCCCGGCGGTGTCGTCGCCGGCGTCGATCATGGCCCGCACCGCCAGCGGCGAAAGAACGCGGCGGCCGTTGGGGCCCGACTCCTCCGTTCAATAGCGTCTGGGCGAAGATCGCCAGATCGTCGGCGGTCGCAAACAATCCGGCGTGGCCGGCGACTCCTCCCAACGCCCGCGACCGCGGATCGTGAACGACGCCCGCGGAGCATCGGCCTCCGGGCGTTTCGCCGTTCGGTGGGAGCAATCCGGTCGGTCGGCACCAGTTGCCGAGACCGGCGACTCCAAGCGGACGGAAATGGGCGTCTTTCATGCCCAGCGGCTCGAAGATCCGTTCCCTGGCGAACGGCATCCAGGTCACGGCCGCTCGTCGCGTTCGACCAGCTTGCCCAGGACGAGAAACCCCACGTCCGAGTAGCGGAACCGCTCACCTGGCGGCGAAACCAGCTCGAGCTCGGCGATCGCTTCCAGGCGGTGTCGGGGCCGTTCTTGTAATCGGCGAGCGGATTATCGGCAATGAAGCCCGCGCGGTGGCGGAGAAGTTGGTCGATAGTGATCGTCGCCTTTTGCCATGGTTGTCGAACTCGGGCAGCAAGCCGACGAGCCGATCGTCAAGCGTAACTTGCCCTCCTCGATCAAGATCATGACCGACGTCGCCGTGGCGATGGGCTTGGTCAGCGAGGCCATGTCGAAGACGTGTCGCGCGTCATCGGTTCCGGCTTGGGTTCGAGAGCCCGGTGCCCGGCCGCACGGGCGTAGGCGATCTTGCCACGCCGGCCGATCAAGACGACCGCGCCAGGCACCTCTTTGCGCTCGATCGCGCGGTCGATCGCGGCATCGATCCGCTTGAGCCGTTCGGCGTCGAACCCGAGTGACGCCGGGGTCCGCGTCGGGTAAGGCCCCCCGAGCCGGATTGACTGCGAACAAGGTAAGAGCAAGTACCACGAGCCAGCGTAACTTTGTCATCAATCAAAGGGCTCCAAGCACAGGGTGTGGAATTTTGGTCCGCGCACGAACGTCGCCGTGGATTCGATGGTGGCAATGCGCACGTGTCGGTGCAATCGCCCAGTCCCGGTTGGCACGATTCGGCCTGTTCGCCGGTGACGACAATGCCGATCCGCCCCGTGGCTTCCCGCGGCCGCGACGAACCCTACGAGCGGCCCGCGTGTCCGAATCTTCGACGCCTTGACGGTTTCCGGCTGGAAGGGGTATCGTGGCGACCGAAGGAACTGGCTTGAATCTCTCTTGTCGATCGATGTGAATCATGCTCTACAAACGAACACATACCTGCGGTCGAATTGACCACCGACGACGTGGGAAAAGCGGTCGTCTTGAACGGCTGGGTCGATGCCTATCGCGACTTCGGCGGGCTGATCTTCATCGACCTGCGCGACCGCTACGGCGTCACCCAGGTCGTCTTCGAGCCCGACGCCGGCAAGGAGCTCCAGGCACGCGGCCAGCGAGCTGCGCAACGAATTTGTCGTCGGCATCAAGGGAACGGTCGCCGCCGCGCTGCGCGGCAAGGAAAACCCCAAGCTCAAGACCGGCGGGATCGAGGTCCGCGTCCAGGAGCTGGTCGTCTACAACGCCACGCCGACTCCGCCGTTCGAGATGCACGGGCCGGACCCCAACGAAGAGCTGCGGCTGACCTATCGCTACCTCGACCTGCGCCGGCCGGCGATGCAGGAGATCTTCATCCTCCGCCACCGGCTGGCGCAGCTCATGCGGAACACGATGTCGGAGCTCGGCTTCCTCGAGGTCGAGACGCCCATCCTGGGCCGCAGCACGCCCGAAGGGGCGCGCGACTTCCTGGTCCCCAGCCGGATTCATTCCGGCCATTTCTATGCCTTGCCCCAGTCGCCTCAGATTTACAAGCAGCTCTTGATGGTCTCGGGATTCGATCGCTATTTCCAGATCGCCCGCTGCTTCCGCGACGAAGACCTGCGTGCCAACCGGCAGCCGGAATTCACCCAGCTCGACGTCGAGATGTCGTTCGTCGACGACCACGACGTGACCTCGACCATGGAGATCCTGGTCGCCGCGATGGCCAGGGAATTTGGCGGCGAAGAGCTCAAGCTCCCTCTGCCGCGGCTCGACTATCACGACGTGATGGAGCGGTTCGGCAGCGATCGGCCCGACCTGCGGTACGGGCTCGAGCTCAAAGACGTCGCCGCACATCGCCGAACAGACCGAGTTCAAGGTCTTCCAGCACGCCAAGACGGCCGGCCACCGGATCCGCGGCCTCTGCGTGCCGGGCGGGGCAGGGCGTTACAGCCGCAAGGACCTGGACGGCCTGACCGAATACATCGCCGGCATGGGGGCCAAGGGCCTGATCTGGCTCAAGGTCGAGGCCGACACGCTTGACCGGTCCGACCGCCAAGTTCTTCTCGCCCGACGTCCAGCAGCAGCTCCGCGCCCGTTTCGGAGCCAGGGCCGGCGACCTGATCCTGATCGTCGCCGACACCCAGGCGATCAGCAGCCTGGCGCTTTCCAGCCTGCGGGTCCGGCTGGCGGCCGAGCTCGAGCTGTACGACCCGAAATCGTTCCATTATTCGTGGGTCGTCCGGTTCCCGCTCTTCGCCTGGGATGCCGAGGAAAAGCGGTTCGTCGCCGAGCACCACCCGTTCACGATGCCGCTCTTTGAAGACCTGCATCTGCTCGATTCCGAGCCGGCCAAGGTGCGGGCCCAGGCGTATGACCTGGTCGTCAACGGCGAGGAATGCGGCGGCGGGACCATCCGCTGCCACGACTCGGTCATCCAGTCCAAGATCTTCGCCCTGCTGGGGCTCACACCCGAAGAGGCACAGGAGAAGTTCGGGTTCCTGCTCGAGCGCCTGCGCAACGGTGCACCGCCGCACGGCGGCATCGCGCTGGGAGTTCGACCGCCTGGTCATGCTCTATTCCGGGCTGACCAACATTCGCGACTGCATCGCTTTCCCCAAGACGGCCAAGGGAACCGACCTCATGACCGGCGCCCCCGGGACCGTCGATCCGCAGGCAGCTCAAGGAGCTGCATATCAAGAGTCATTAGCAGTTCGCCGGTCCTTCGCGGATATAGTCCGAAGGGGACATTTCGATGGGCAACCGATCTCTGATATTCGGCGCCGTCCGGACACCGATGGGCGCGATGAATGGCTCGTTGGCCAGCATCCCCGCCCCGGAATTGGGAGCAGCGTGCATCAAAGCTCTCGTATCTCGAACGGGCGTACGCAGCGACGAAATCAACGAAGTGATCATGGGCAACGTGATCGGGGCAGGCCTGGGCCAAAACCCGGCGCGTCAAGCCGCCATTTTCGGCGGACTGCCCAAGTCAGTCGGTGCGTTCACGGTCAACAAGGTCTGCGGCTCGGGTCTGAAAGCCGTGATGCTCGCCGACCAAGCAATTCGTGCGGGCGACGCCGAAATCGTGATTGCCGGCGGCATGGAAAGCATGTCGGGCGTCCCTACCTGCTGACCAAGGCACGCGAAGGCTATCGGCTGGGACATGGCGAGCTCTACGACGCGATGATCTTGGACGGCCTGTGGGACGTTTATAGCCAGAAGCACATGGGAACCTGCGGCGACTTGTGCGCCGACAAGTATGGGTTCAGCCGCCGCGATCAGGACGACTTCGCCGTGCGCAGCCACACCCGCGCCCGCCGCGCGATCGACGAGGGTGTGTTCCGCCACGAAATCGTACCGATCGAGACGACACTCAAAGGGAAAACGACTACGGTCAACTCCGACGAGGGGCCGGCGAAGTTTGACGAGGCCAAGCTTCGCGCTCTCAAGCCGGCATTCGGCCCGGAAGGAACCATCACCGCCGGCAACGCATCGAGCATCAGCGACGGGGCAGCCGCACTGCTGATTGCCGGTGAGGACGCGCGAAAAACCTTGAAGATCAAACCTGTCGCCGAGATCGTCGGTGCAGCCACCTTCAGCCACGAGCCCGAGTGGTTCACGACTGCACCGGTCGGGGCCATACGACTGCTGCTTGATAAGATCGGCTGGATTGTCGGACAGGTCGATCTTTTCGAGATCAACGAGGCGTTTGCCGTGGTCACGTTGTTCGCCGAGGGTGAGCTGGGGATTCCCCCGGACAAAGTCAACATTTTCGGCGGAGCCGTGGCCCTTGGGCACCCGATCGGGTGCAGTGGAGCACGGATCCTGGTGACCCTGCTGACCGCTTTGAAACATACCGGCGGCCGGCGCGGGATTGCCAGCCTCTGCATCGGTGGCGGCGAAGCGGTCGCGGTCGCCGTCGAAATCGTCGCTTAGATTCAGTAAGATTTTAACACTTAGAAATGTTGCTATAATCATCTGCTCATTCTCATACCTGCCTCTGAGGAGGGACGACTCGGAGCGGCGGCGCGCAACCGGTCGGCTGCCGACGAGCGGTCGATTGTGCATTCGCAGGATGGCACTTTTTGGCACTAATTGGCACTCCCAGAGGGCCTTTCAGTGCCAATCCGCCTAGGCGCATTGTTTACAATGGCAGACTGCAAGTCCTTGTTGATTCAGGCGTTCTGTCGGCACGGTGCGCCTCGGTTGAGCGACCTAATAGCGACGAATTGACACCGGTATGCGCAGCTTATATTCGCGATATCGACCGACGTGTACGGGATGGATTTGACCGGCTCCTGCTTCTCCCGTTGCACAGCAGAGCCGCCGGCAAAGAAAGTGCACAGCATAGGCGCACCCTCTCCACATGCGTAACGATACACCAATTTGCGGTAAACCGGACCGCGTGGGTTCGAGATTCCGTGGCGGATTGTGCTAAACCTTTGCGCGGTCTCGGGAAAAAATTCTCGAGAAATTTTCCAAAATGTTCACCACTGCGCGCTCACCAGACGATACCATCCGCGCGGGTAGCGATCCTGCCGTGTAGTGCAATTGCAGGGATTGTCAGTTTTGTGAACCACACACGTATAGTTCCGAAGCGTCCGAGATGTTAGCCTGCTACCGCATCATTCGTCAAAAGTGCGCCGAACTCATTCTGGGCGTTGGCGGAGCACTGACATTGTCTTCGAAGATTCCGCTGCGGTCAGTCTCCGCCGCTTGGTACGTCGTGCATTCGACCGTCGCGAGAACTCCTTGTGGTCGCCGACGACAGAAATGTTCCGCACCATCATTCATGCATTTCATCCATTTCAAGATGTTTGTGGAAAAAGTCCGCGCACTATGACGACGATCGGTCTTCGCTCGCAGTTGAGTATCTATGGAGACGATGATGCCCAGCCAAACGAGCGAGACACAGGTCCTTATCCGCCGCGTTGAGGACGGCGACGAAGGGGCGATGGTGGAGCTATTCGCGGTACCGCGACCGGCTGCGCCGGATGGTCAAGCTTCGTATGGACCGACGGCTTCAAGGTCGGCTTGACCCGTCAGACGTACTCCAGGATGCCTACCTCGACGTGGCAAAGCGCGCCGGGGAGTACCGAGCCAACCCAGCGATGCCGGTCTTCCTCTGGCTTCGCTTCATCACGGGCCAGAAGCTGATGGCCTTGCACCGGAAGCATCTCGGTGCCCAGATGCGAAACGCGGGCCAGGAGGTATCGCTCCACGGCGGTGCGTTGCCTCCAGCGAGCTCGATCTCGATTGCCGCGATGCTGCTCGGTCGGATCACATCTCCCACACGCGCGGCGCGCCGCGCTGAGATGCAGGTCCGGCTTCAAGATGTGCTCAATTCCATGGAACCTGTCGACCGTGAGGTCCTCACCCTGCGCCACTTCGAAGAGCTTGGCAATAGCGAAGCTGCACAGATCCTGGGCATCTCCAAATCGGCCGCCAGCAGCCGTTACATTCGTGCGGTCATGCGCCTCAAGAAGGAGCTGGCGAGCATGCCAGGCTTCTTCGACGCCTAAGGCAACGCTAGTCCCGGCCCGCAGCGCAACGTGTGTTTTTCCAATGGCCCGGTGGCAAGGGGACGTTCCATGTCCACCAGGTACCTCGTCCTCGGATCGTGACCTTAAGGAGGCAATGAACTCATGAGCTCGGCACGACACTCCAAGTTCCTGCTTCAATACTTGTTGATCGCCAGCCTGCTTACCAGCGCCGCCGTCTGCAGCGGGTGCGGAGCGGACGGCGCCGGATCGATCCACATCGATTCACCCAAGGCCAAGAAACTGATGATGCGGACCGGCTCCGGGGTCGCGCCGACGGCGACCGCCAAGCCCAGCCCCTCGAAGACACCTCAAAAGCCAGTCCCACGTTCCGTCAACATCAACCATGTCCCTAAGAACGGTTGATCCCGGCCTTCCAGGGCCAATCACTCAAGAAGGAGATCACTTCCATGACGCGCCCATCGCTTCCACTTGGCCGCCCCAGCGCTTTCACGTTGATCGAGCTCTTGGTGGTCATCGCAATCATCGCCGTGCTGATCGCTCTCCTGTTGCCGGCTGTGCAATCAGCACGCGAGGCCGCGCGGAGGGGCCAATGCACCAACAATCTGAAGCAAATCGCGCTCGCGGCGCACAATTACATGGACACCGTGGGTTCCTTGCCGCAGGGAGTCCCGTTCCAGGTGGATGGCAACAACCCCGGCGGCACCGCATTCGGCCAAGTCCTCACTTCGCATAGCGTCTTCTTTTCCATGCTTCCTCAACTTGAGCAGCAGGCGTTGTTCAACGCCGCGAACTTCAAAATGTGCATGTGGAATGCACCGAATTTCACGATCCACGGCGTGGGTTTAAGCACGCTTCAGTGCCCCAGCGATTACAAGGCCGCTGACTCAAGGACGATGCCCGACGGATGGGCGGCAGACCCCGGGACGGGCACCATGCACTACACCAGCTACGCCGGCGATGCTGGGACCTGGTTCCTGTGGTACCAGCAAGATTTCCCACCGCAACGCACCGCCAACGGCCTGTTCTACATCCGCAGCGCCGTCACGCTTGCCCAGGTCACCGACGGAACGAGCAACACGCTTGCCTTCAGCGAGCGCGCGCATTCGCTGCTCGATGATGATTCGGCCCTTTGGTGGCATTGGTGGGCCTCGGGCGATTTTGACGATTCGCTCTTCTGCACGCTTTTCCCCATGAACCCTTTTCGGCGGGTAGGAAGCCAGCTCGGCGAAAGCGGCGACGGCAGAGCCGCGGCCTACTTGGGTGGAGCATCGAGCCTGCACCCGGGGGGCGCCAATTTCGCTTTCCTGGACGGCTCGGTCCGATTTCTCAAGGAGACGATCGACACCTGGCGCTATGACCAAGTCACAGGACTACCAATCGGCGTCACATTCGATCCGAACGGCCCCTACAAACTGGCCCCCGGTGTTCGATTCGGCGTCTACCAGGCTCTTTCGACCCGTGCCGGCGGCGAGGTGATCAGCGCTGACGCCTATTGATGCGCATTCATCAGTACGAGCCAGTTGATACTGGATACATCTCGCTCGGCGCAGGCCTCCAGACCCCGCCGTCGGCCCTCGAGTTCGGCGCGGGTCTCCTGACCCCGCCGACCGCTAGACCGAAGGTCTCCACGAAAGGTTCCCCTCATGGAAATGCCATTCGACGAGTGCTCAGAATCCTCGCGGCCCGCGAAGATTCCACGGCCACTTGAGGCTTCGGATTTGAGATCTCGTGCTTCGCGGCCGAAGGCCGCGCTGTCTTCCTCCTCAGATCGCGACCCGCTGGAGCGGCTGGCCGCCGAGTTCCTCGACCGCCGCCGGCGTGGCGAGAATCCCTCCCCCTCCGGGTATGCCGACCAATACCCTCAGTGGGCCGACCAGATCCTCGAGTTCTTCCCCGCCCTGGAATTGATGGAGGGCCTCAAGCCCGGTTCGCGCGACCAGACCGCTTCGCTACCCGGCGCGGGACGGCACCGCAGTCGCCCCCCAGTTGCAGCAACTCGGCGAGTATCGCATCCTCCGCGAGATCGGCCGGGGGGGCATGGGGGTGGTCTACGAGGCAGTGCAGGAGTCGCTAGGCCGACGAGTCGCCCTGAAGATCCTGCCGCTTGCACGGCCGGATTGACCCGGTACAGATGGAGCGGTTCCAGCTCGAGTCGCGGTCGGCGGCCCGGCTGCATCACACGGGGATCGTGCCGGTCTATGGGGTAGGTGAGCACGACGGTGTGCACTACTACGCGATGCAATACATCCAGGGCCACGGCCTGGACGTGATCCTGGAAGACCTGCGGCGGCTCCGCGGCGGCGCGGCCGCGCTACCTCCGTCGGCGGGCGACAGACGGAGTAAGGGCGACGCGGGTTCGATGGCCGTGGCACGGTCGCTTTTGACCGGGCGATTCCCGGGCCCGCAGCCCGACGCGGGAAACCGGCACGCAGGCCGTGACTTCCGCCGACGGCGAGACGGGGTCGAACGGAAGCGCCGCCGTTTTGCCTCCGCCCGCCGCGAGCATCTCATCCGTGCTCTCCCAGTCGACCGAGTCGGGCTACTTTCGGGCCGTGGCGCGGCTGGGCATCCAGGTTGCCGAGGCGTTGGCACACGCCCACGGGCAGGGTGTGCTGCATCGTGATATCAAGCCGTCGAACCTCTTGCTCGATGTCGACGGCCATGTCTGGGTCACGGACTTCGGGCTGGCCAAATTGGAAGGGAGCGACGGCCCAACCCAGTCCGGCGACATCGTCGGCACTCTTCGCTATATGGCGCCGGAACGGTTTGAGGGCTGGTCCGACCGCCGAAGTGACCTCTACGGTTTGGGGATGACGTTGTATGAACTGTTAACCTTACGGCCAGCGTTCGAGGCGGGTTCGCGGGCGAGACTGATCGACCAGGTGATCCACGACCCGCCGCCATCGCCGCGAAAGCACGACGTGAGGGTGCCGCGGGATCTCGAAACGATCGTCATGAAGGCGATCGCCAAGGAGCCGGGGGAACGGTACGCGACGGCGGAGGCGCTCACGGCCGACCTGGAAAACTTTCTGGCGGACAAGCCGATCCTGGCGCGGCGGGCCGGTCCGGCCGAGCGAGCACTTCGATGGTGCCGACGCAACCCGGCAGGAGCGGGATTGCTCGCGGCGATCAGCGTCGCGGCGCTGGCGCTGGTCGGGGTCGTCGTCGGCCTGGTCTTTCACGCGCAACTTCGCACCGCCTACGCCGAGGTCGATCGTCAGCGCACGATCGCCGAAGGAGCATTAGCCGGCGAGCGCCGATTCCTCTATTACAACCGGGTCACCTTCGCCGAGCGGCAGATGAACGACAACGATCCCTATCGCGCGGAACAATTGCTCGACGAATGTCCTGCAGAGCGACGAAACTGGGAATGGCATTACCTGAAGCGTCAATGCCACACGGAGCTACTCTCGTTCCAGGCACATCGGGGCAGATCTGGTCGCTCGCCATCAGCCCCAGACGGCCGCCTGATCGCCACCGGCGGGGGGACAAGACCTTAGGCTATGGGAGGCCGAAACGGGACAGGAAGTTCGTACGATCTCTGGCTACGTCGATTCCGTCTGGTCTGCCGCATTCAGCCCCGATGGAATGTACATCGCTTCCGTGAGCGGAGCGCGTAGCCAGCTTGATCATGTCCGGGTCCACGAGGTGGAAGACTGGGAACCCCGTGGCGTTTCCGACCACCAAGGCACCGGCCAGATCTCCAGCGTCGCGTTCAGCACTGACGGCAGTCGGCTCGTGATCGCCAGTGGCGAGACTCGAATCGGATAGCTGGGTGGCCGTTCGCGATGCCCGAACCGGTCTGGAACCGCTCAGGATCGCGGTCGGTCCCGACCCCGCAGTCTCGGCTTCGTTGAGCCCTGACGGGAACAGCCTGCTCGCAGTCGTGGGGTCGGCCAACCCAACCGACTTCGCCAGCCGAACCAACGAGGCACGAGTATGGGACACGAAGACGACGTATGCTCCGGTTCATTCTCCGTGGCCACACAAAACCGATACTCAAGGCCTACTTCAGCCCCGATGGATCGAAGATCGCAACGGGAGGCTACGACGCAACAGTCAGGATCTGGGACGCCTCGACTGGCCGGGAACTGCGGACGTTGCGCGGTCATCGAAGCTGCGTGAATATGACGCGGTTCAGCCCAGACGGTCGCCGCATCGCTTCGGCGAGTGACGACGGCACTGCCAAGATCTGGGATGTCGAGACCGGCGAGGAACGAACCACGCTGCGGGGGCACCGCGGAGCTTTCAGTTCCGTCGTGTTCAGCCCGGACGGCCAGCGGCTCATCACGTCTGGATTCGACGGCGCGGTGAAGGTCTGGGACGCGAATGTCAGCCCAGAGGCTCGAACGGTGGTCGCGTCCGATTCTGCCGTTCTCGTCGCGGCATTCAGCCCCGATGGCCATACACTGCTTACGGCTGGTGCGGACCGACAGCTCAAGCTCTGGGAGGTGCCGTCGGGCAGGCCGCTCGACACATGGTCCGATCATAAGGAATGTATCTGGCGGGTGGCCTTCAGTCGGGACGGAAAACGCGTCGCCTCGGCCGCGGGGGACTGGCAGCGCTCCGATCAACTGGGCGAAGTGTTCATCTGGGACGTGACGACCGGGCGCCTCGTCCACTCTCTCAGGGCGCACCCTGGGATCGCCCGCTGCGTGGCGTTCAGCCCGGACAGTCGGTGGCTGGTCTCCGCGGGCGGCGAAAAAAACACACCTGGACAAGAGGTCGTCATTTGGGACGTGGCCACAGGGGCCAGGCTGCGCACGTTTCCCGACCTCAAAAATGGATCCTACCAAGTTGCGTTTAGCCCCGACGGCCGGCGGCTCGCGGCCACCGCCAACGATTTGATTCACACATGGGATGCACAGACAGGCGAGAAGCTCCTGACGCTGAAGGGTCACAGCGACTCAATCACGGATTTTGCATTCAGCCCAGACGGCCGGTTGATCCTATCAACCGGAGAGGCCGGTTCACTGAGGATTTGGGATTCCATCAGCGGGCGACCCACCCGCATCTTCGTCTCTGAGAAATGGGGCTGTTATTGCCTCGCCGTGAGCCCCGATGGGACGCGCGTCGCCTCGGCGGGCGCTGACCAGACGATCAAGATCTGGGATCCAGAGATCGATCAGGCATTGATCACCCTGAGAGGCCATCTCGACACCGTCTTGAGCGTCGCGTTTAGCCCGGACGGTCGATTGATCGCGTCTTCAGACGCTAGCGGAAAGGTAAAGATCTGGGACGCAACGCCGTGGACCGAGCCGATCTCAGGCGAGCGCCGGACCTCGCGAATGAACGAGTCGCGTTGATTGACGCTGTGGAAGTTAACTATCAGCTCCCTTGTCAGTGCCCTTGCGATGGAGGCGGTGAACTCATGACTTCGACACGAAGAGACAAGTTGCGATTCCCAACCTCTTTGGGTTTCCACCTGCTCGCCGGAGCAGCCCTTTGTAGCGGATGCGGGTCCGACGGCGCGGGAACGATCCACATCGATTCACCCAAGGCCAAGAAGGACGTGATGAAGACCGGCGCGGGGGTCGCACCGGTGGCGATTGCCCAGCGCAGTCCGTCGGGAAAGACTCAAAAGTCAGTCCCCCGTTCCGCCAACAAGAATCTCGTGCTGAAGAATCGTTAAACAAGGCTTTCCAGGGCCCTTGACTCAAGAAGGGGAACTTCTCCATGATCCGCCCAACACACCCCGGTGCCGGCCGCAACGCATTTACTCTGATCGAGCTGTTGGTGGTCATTGCGATCATCGCGGTCTTGATCGGACTCCTTTTACCTGCCGTCCAGTCGGCACGCGAGGCCGCGCAGCGCGCGCAGTGCCTCAACAATCTTAAGCAAATCGCCCTGGCGGCGCACAACTACCTCGACGCCGTCGGAGCCTTGCCCCAGGGAATGCCGTTCCAGGTCAATGGTAACAACCCCGGCGCCACCGCATTCGGCCAAGTCAACACTGCGCATAGCATCTTCGTTTCCATGCTTCCTCAACTGGAGCAGCAGGCGTTGTTCAACGCCGTCAATTTCAACATGAACTTGTGGAATGCGCCGAATTTCACCGTTCACGGCGTAGGTTTAAGCACGCTCTGGTGCCCCAGCGATTACAAGGTCTCCGACCCGCGAACTCTGGCCGACGGGTCAATGCAAGACCCCGGAGCGGTCACGATGAAATACACGAGTTACGCCGGCAATGCAGGAACTTGGGTGCTCTGGTACCAACAAGACTACCCGCCTCAGCGGTTCATGAACGGCCTGTTCCATATTCGCAGCGCCGTCAGGCTGGCAGATCTCACCGACGGCACGAGCCAGACGCTGGCGTTCAGCGAGCGCGCCCATTCCCTTCTCGATGATACAACGGCTCTGTGGTACAACTGGTGGACATCGGGCAACTATGGAGACACGTTGTTCTGTACGTTGTATCCGATGAACCCATTCCGGAAGGTGGACGGCCTGGCCGCCGACTTGTCCGCGGACAATACCGGCGACGATCGGCAGGCCCCGTTCCTCCTCAGTGCGTCGAGCATGCATCCCGGGGGGGCGAACTTCGCCTTCATGGACGGCTCTGTCCGGTTCATCAAGGACTCGGTCAGCTCCTGGATGCCAAACCCCAAGACCCTCCTTCCCCCAGGACTGACCGCTGACCCCGCCGGTCCCTATCGAGTCGATCCCAAGGTTGCAAGGCCGGGCATCTATCAGGCTCTCTCAACGCGCAACGGCGGCGAAGTGATTAGCGCGGACGCCTATTGAATCGCATTCATCAGTGCGGCCCAGTTGGTACTGGATACATCTCGCTCGGCGCAGGCCTCTTGACCCCGCCGTCGGCCGTCGAGTTCGGCGACCGCTAGACCGAAGGTCTCCACGAAAGGTTCCCCTCATGGAAACTCCGCTCGACGAGTGCTCAGAATCCTCGCGGCCCGCGAAGATTCCACGGCCACTTGAGGCTTCGGATTTGAGATCTCGTGCTTCGCGTCCGAAGGCCGCGCTGTCTTCCTCCTCAGATCGCGACCCGCTCGAGCGTCTGGCCGCCGAGTTTCTCGACCGCCGCCGGCGTGGCGAGAATCCCTCCCCCTCCGGGTATGCCGACCAATACCCCCAGTGGGCCGACCAGATCCTCGAGTTCTTCCCCGCCCTGGAATTGATGGAGGGGCTCAAGCCTGGTGCGCGCGACCAGACCGCTTCGCTCCCCCCGCGGGCCGGAACCGCAGTCGCCCCCCAGTTGCAGCAACTCGGCGAGTATCGCATCCTCCGCGAGATCGGCCGAGGCGGCATGGGGGTGGTTTACGAGGCGGTGCAGGAGTCGCTGGGGCGGCGGGTCGCCTTGAAGATCCTGCCGCTTCACGGCCGGATTGACCCAGTGCAGATGGAGCGATTCCAGCTCGAGTCGCGGTCGGCGGCCCGGCTGCATCACACGGGAATCGTGCCAGTTTATGGGGTAGGTGAGCACGGCGGTGTGCACTACTACGCAATGCAATACATCCAGGGGCACGGCCTGGACGTGATCCTGGAAGACCTGCATCGGCTCCGCGGCGGCGCGGCCGCGCTGCCTCCATCGGCGGGCGACAGAGGGAGTAAGGGCGACGCGGGGTCGATGGCGGTGGCACGGTCGCTATTGACCGGGCGATTCCCGGGCCCGCAGCCCGACCGGGAATCCGGCACGCAGGCCGTGACTTCCGCCGACGGCGAGACGGGTTCCAACGGAAGCGCCGCCGTTTTGCCTCCGCCCGCCGCGAGCATCTCATCCGTGCTCTCCCAGTCGACAGAGTCAGGATACTTTCGGGCCGTGGCGCGGCTGGGTATCCAGGTTGCCCAGGCGTTGGCACACGCGCACGGGCAGGGTGTGCTGCATCGTGATATCAAACCGTCGAACCTCTTGCTCGACGTCGACGGCCATGTCTGGGTCACGGACTTCGGTCTGGCCAAGTTGGAAGGGAGCGATGGCCCGACCCAGACGGGCGACATCGTCGGTACTCTTCGCTACATGGCGCCGGAACGATTTGAGGGCTGGTCCGACCGCCGCAGCGACCTCTACGGCTTGGGGATCACGTTGTACGAGTTGTTAACCTTGCAACCCGCGTTTGAGGCTGGGTCGCGGGCGAAGCTGATCGATCAGGTGATCCACGACCCCCCGCCAGCGGCGCGAAAGCACGACCCGCGTGTGCCGCGGGATCTCGAAACAATCGTGATGAAGACGATCGCCAAGGAGCCGGGTGAACGGTATGCGACTGCCGAGGCCTTGGCGGCCGATCTGGAGAACTTTCTGGCCGACAGGCCGATCGTGGCGCGGAGGATCAGTCGCGCGGAACGCGCGTGGCGTTGGTGCCGACGGAACCCTGCTAGCACGGCATCCCTCGCGGCCATTAGCGTCGCGGCACTGGCGCTGGTAGGGGTCGTGGTCTCTATCGTCTATCAGAGACGGATTCAGGCGGCAAACGCGGGGCTGAGCGACGCGAATGGGCGCCTGGGAGTTGAGATTGAGAACGTCAAACGAGCTCGCGACAGTGAGGCGAGGATTCGTTATTTCAATAACGTACTCATGGCCGAGCGCGAGTGGAATGCGAACAACGTGCGCCGCGCCCAAACGCTACTCGATCAATGCATCCCCCAGCCGGGCCATGCCGATCTGAGAGGATGGGAATGGAGTTACCTCACACGTCAGTGCCACGTCCCGCTTGCCACGTTTGAAGTTCCCGGTCCCGAGGTCTTTGGTGTGGCACTCAGCCGCGACGGCAAGCTTCTGGCGGCGTCCGCGAGATCTGGTTTGGTGCGCGTGTGGGACCTGGCCAGCCGTCGCATCCTGCACAATTTCGAGGTCGGAGGCGAAGCCTGGAGCGTGACTTTCCGACCAGATGGAAACCAACTCGTCGCGACTGGTCAAGTGGGTGCGGGCGGCAGCGGCAACGACGTCGTGCGCGTTTGGGATCTCCGAACGGGCCGGGTCGAGCATGATTTCCGGGGCCACACCGGCACAATTTTCGGTTTGTGCTTCAGCTTCGATGGCCGGAGCATCGCCTCCGCCGGCAATGATGGCACGGTGCGCCTCTGGGATCCCGACACCGCTTTGCCCCTGCCAGTCCTGCGGGGACCATGCCGTGCTTACGCGGGTGTCGTCTTTAGCCCCGATGGGCGCAAGGTCTTTGGCAGTGGTGGCACCCTGCATTTGGACTCGACAACTGCTCCTCCCTATGAAATCACCGTTTGGGACACAAGGTCAGGAAGTCGATTGCAAGGCCTTGGACATGACGCGATCTTCTGCGGATTGGGGCTGAGCGCGGATGGCACGCGCGTTGCTGCAGGCAATCACGAGGGCAAGGTTTGGCTCTGGGACCTTAAGCACGACCCCGATGGGCGGGATCCCCGGATTCTTCGGGGTCACACAGCGATGACGAATCGAGTTTCCTTCAGCCCCGACGGCACCCGGTTGGCCTCCGCGAGCGACGATGGCGCGATCAAGGTCTGGAACGCGGCCTCCGGCGAAGAGCTTTTTACCCTACGCGGACATCACGCCGCCGTGCAGAATGTGGCATTTCATCCCAGCGGCAACCAGATTGTCTCGGTCGCCAACGACGGTACCACCCGGCTCTGGGATGCCCGGAGCGATCCGCAATCGCGTCCGATGACTGGCCACTCCGGGACCGTCCGCGGTTTGGCGTTCTCTCGCGATGGCGGCCGGCTTGCCTCAGTCAGCGATGACAAAACGCTCCGGTTCTGGGATCCCAGCACCGGCCGAGCCATCGGTGTGCCTGTGGGATTGAGCGAAAAGGCGTGGTCGTTGGCATGCAGTCCCGATGGCCGGCAACTCGCAATCGCCTGCGGCGACTGGAGTCGCGCCGACACACCTGGCATCGTCGAGATTCGCGACCCTAACGACGGGCACTTGCTTCACCGCAAGGAGGGACACAATCGCATCGCCAGGGGCGTGGCTTACCACCCGCGCGGCGCCTGGCTAGCCTCGTCCGGAGGCGAGGACCACTTGCCGGGTGAGATCCTGCTCTGGGATTCGACCACCGGTGATCTGCTGCGGAGATTTCCTGAGGTCCCCGAAGGCTTGGTCTCACTGGCGCTCGATCCGGAAGGTGATTTGCTGGCTACTGGAAGCCACAACGGCACTATCCGGCTCTGGGATGCGAAACGCGGACAGTTGGTCTGGGCGCACCAAACCCACGACGGATTTGCCCAATGTCTCCGATTCAGCGCGTCCGGCGCCGAATTGCTTTCCGCCGGCACGGATGGACGGGTCAAGCTGCTGAACGCGCGCAATGGCGCTGAAGTCTTGCGCTTGCCTGACCACATGCACTGTGTCGAGTGCGCCATTTACTCGCCCGATGGCCGCCGTCTGGCCACGTGCTCCTCGGACGGCCGTATCCAGATCTGGGACGCCGCGACTGGTGAAGTCGTGCTTAGTTTGCGCCACTCCCAGTTCGGCGGCGCTTTCCGCCTCGCCTTCAGTCCCGACGGTAGTGTGCTCGCGTCTGGTGGCAACGACGGCGTCATCCGCCTCTGGGATGCGCGGCCGCTCATGGATTCGGGATCTGGGAGGCGCTGATGCAGCCCAGCACGGGGATCGAGCTGGCGAGCAACCCGGACTACTTCGACATATGTGGCAACATATGTCATTGGCCCCAGCCCAACCCGCGGTTTTTGCAGTTGCTCAGCTCCAAGGGGGCGTTCAGTGAACATCAATTCCTCTTCCTCGGATCGCGATCCGCTCGAGCGGCTGGCCGCTGAGTTTCTCGACCGCCGCCGGCGTGGCGAAAATCCCTCGCCGTCCGGGTATGCCGACCAATACCCCCAGTGGGCCGACCAGATCCTCGAGTTCTTCCCCGCCCTGGAGTTGATGGAGGGCCTCAAGCCCGGTGAGCGCGACCAGACCGCATCGCTTCCCGCGGCGCAGGAACCGCAGTCGCCCCCCAGTTGCAGCAACTCGGCGAATATCGCATCCTCCGCGAGATCGGTCGGGGCGGCATGGGGGTGGTCTACGAGGCGGTGCAGGAATCGCTGGGGCGGCGGGTTGCCTTGAAGATCCTGCCGTTGCATGGCCGGATTGACCCGGTGCAGATGGAGCGATTCCAGCTCGAGTCGCGGTCGGCGGCCCGGCTGCATCACACGGGGATCGTGCCGGTTTACGGAGTAGGTGAGCACGGCGGTGTGCACTATTACGCGATGCAATACATCCAGGGGCACGGCCTGGACGTGATCCTGGAGGACCTGCGTCGGCTTCGCGGCGGACCGGCCGTATTGCCTCCGTTGACCGGAGGCACCGTTGGCATCGTCGACACTGGGTCGATGGCGGTGGCACGGTCACTCTTGACCGGGCGATTCTCCGGTCCGCGGCCGGATCGGAATCTGGGAACACACACAACGACTTCCCCTGACGACAAGACCTGTTCGAAGGCCAGCGCAGCGGACCCGCCGGCGGCCGCGGCGAGCATCAGCTCGGTGCTCTCGCAGTCGACCGAATCGGCCTACTATCGAGCCGTGGCGCGGCTGGGGATCCAGGTCGCCCAGGCGTTGGCCCACGCCCACGGCCAGGGGGTGTTGCACCGCGATATCAAGCCGTCGAACCTCTTGCTCGACGTCGATGGCCACGTTTGGATCACTGACTTCGGATTGGCCAAACTCGAGGGCTCCGTCGGTCCAACCCAGACCGGCGATATCGTCGGCACACTGCGGTATATGGCGCCGGAGCGTTTTGAAGGCTGGTCCGACCGCCGCAGTGACCTGTACGGTTTGGGGATGACGTTGTATGAACTGTTAACCCTACGGCCCGCATTCGAGGCGGGTTCCCGGGCAAAGCTGATCGACCAGGTGATCCACGACCCGCAGCCTTCGCCGCGAAAGCACGACGTGCGGGTGCCGCGGGATCTCGAAACAATCGTGATGAAGGTGATCGCCAAGGAAGCTGGCGAAAGGTATGCGACGGCTGAGGCCCTGTCGGCCGATTTGGAGAACTTCGTGACGGACCGGCCGATTCTGGCTCGCAGGAGCAGCCTGCCCGAGCGGACATGGCGGTGGTGCCGTCGCAACCGGCCGGCCGCGGCTCTCTTGGGGGTGACCGGCCTGGCCGTCTTGACGCTGGTCGGCTTGGGGGTCGCACTGTTATACCAGTCACGGCTGCGCGCGGCCTACTCCGAGGTGAACCTCCAGCGAAGCATCGCCCAGGTCGCGCTTGATAACGAGCGGACGTTCCTCTACACGAATCGGGTCATCTTCGCCCATCGCGAGCTCGATGATCACAACCCAGAGCGCACCGAGGAACTGCTCGAGGAATGCCCGGAAGAGCGCCGGGGCTGGGAGTGGAATTACCTCAATCGGCAGTGCCATACCGAGCTCCGCAGCCTGACCCGTCACGGTGGAGCCAGTGTGGCCTACAACCCCGACGGACGACTGATCCTCTCGGCAGATTTCGACTACGCTGTCCGGATCTGGGACAGTACCACCAGCCGGCTAATTCAGACATGGGACCGATCCCGGAACGGGGTTTGGGGTCTTGCGATCAGCCCCGACGGCCGACGCGTGGCCTCGGCCAGCGGGTCGGTCAGCGATCCGGACCCGGTCCTGATTCGGGATCTGGAGAGTGGCCATGTCCTGCTCTCGATAGACGCTCGGACCGGAAAGCACTCCGGTATTGCATTCAGCGTGGACGGCCGCAGAGTGGTGATCGCTGGAGGGGAGCTCGCTGGTGGTCATTCTTACGTTCAAGTCCACGATTCTAGGACGGGCAAGAAGCTGACGACGATTTCGCCCTTGGATGAGCCCGCCTACAGTCCGTCATTCAGTCCCGATGGGACCTTGATCATGGCCACGGTCGGCAGCATCGATTCGTTCGATTCGGCGGACAATATCAACCGCGTTGTCGTCTGGGACGTCGAGACCGGCCAAGAGCGATTCAGCCTGCGGGATCATCGCGCGCGGCGATGTTCGCCTGCTTCAGTCCGGACGGGAAAACAATCGTAACTGGCGGCTACGATTCTGTAGTGAGGCTTTACGACGCGGCGAACGGCCGCTTGCGCCATGAACTGGCCGGGCATCGAAACTGCGTGAATCAACTCGCGTTCAGTCCCGACGGCAGTCGCCTTGCTTCCACCAGCGACGATAACACTGTCATGTTCTGGGATGCGGCCGCGGGTAAGCACCTGTTTACGCTCTCCGGCCATCGGGGTGGAATCTATGGCCTGGCATATCACCCCGACGGGCACGAATTGGCCACCAGCGGTTACGATGGCGTGATCAAGGTCTGGGACGCAACCATTTCCAAGGACAGCCAGACGCTGCGAGCTCCAGTCCCGCCGGGACGCGTCGCCTGCCTGGCCTTCAACCATCGAGGCGACCTCCTTGCCGCGGCCTGCGCCGATCGCACAGTGAAGCTCTGGGAGATGCCCAGCGGGCGATTCAAGGGGACGCTGTCTGGCCATAGCCAGCCGGTGCAGGCCGTGGCATTCAGCCCCGATGATCGCTGGATCGCCTCGGCTGCCGGTGACTGGCGAAACACCGATCAAGCCGGCGAGGTTGATCTATGGGACGCAGGCACGCGCCGTTTAGTCTATGCCCTCAAAGCCCACCACGGAGGTGCCTGTACGGTGGCATTCAGCCCGGACGGCTCCCGACTCGCTTCCGGAGGCGGGGAAACTTTCGCGCGCGACAGTCAGATCTTGTTCTGGGATGTGGCCGCCTGTCGCCCACTCGGCTCGATCGACTGTCCGGATGGCGGGATTCGTTCCCTGGCCTTAAGTCCCAACGGCCGCGCGATCACGGCCGCCGCCGGTAAATTGGCTCGAACCTGAGACGTGGAAACCGGAGCGGCCGGGGTCACGTTCGCAGGGCATCAGAAACTGGTCGAGCGAATCGCCTATACCACTGACGGCGCGTGGCTGGCGACTGGAAGCATTGAACTTTCGATACGGCTCTGGAACGCGACAACCGGTGAGGAGATCGGACGCCTGCGCGGCCATGGCTATGCAGTCCGGGGGCTCGTCTTCAGTCCCGACGGCCGGCGAATCGCCTCGGGCGGGGGTGACAAGACGCTCAAGATCTGGGATGCCCAGAATCGCCAGGAGCTGCTCACCCTCAAAGGACACGATACTTATGTCAACTCGGTGGCATTCAGTCCCGATGGCCACAGGATTGCAACCGGCGACCAACAGGGCATCATCAAGGTGTGGGACGGAACGCCAGTTTCGCGCGCGGCGCAATAAGTGCCCCTGAACTGAACCACCCGCCGGCTGGAAGCCGGTCGGTTCGGACGTCGGCAGCAAGCCCGCCTTTTGTGGCCTGCCTCTGCGAGGCAGGGGCGTCCGATGCCGGGGTCACAGACCCCGGCTACAATTGAGGGGAAATTCACGTTAATTTATTATCTACATATCCTTATGAAAAGTGCGTGAAGTGGTCGCCGGAAGGCGAGGGATTTTATATCCGGAACTGGGACAATAAGACGAAATCGCGAAGCGCTCATCGGTAGTATGCCAACTCACCAAGGACTCGCCACTGACCACCTCGGCAACTCGGGAAAGGATCGTCCATGCGAATTCGGAACGGCCTGGCTTTAGTTATCCTTTTGGTTGTGTTCACGCCATCTCCTTGGCTTGCGTCCCGCGCGTTCGCCGATTCGAAACCAAAGGCGATTAAATTCGGGAAATTGGTGGATGGCACCGGCAACGTGCAATCGAATGCGCTCGTGCTCGTCCAGGACCGCAAGATCGTGAGCGTTTCGCGCGGCGATTCGGCCATTCCCCCCGACGCCGAGGTGATCGACCTTAGCCGCTATACCGGAATTCCGGGGCTCATCGACGTCCATACGCACATGACCTATTACTGGGATTGGGCCGCCGGTTCGCGACCGTGGGAACAACTCGCGGCGCGGCAGCCGGCCGTCACCGTATTCCTGGCTCAGGAAAACGCCCGCAAAACCCTGGAGGCCGGGGTGACCACGGTGCGCGACCTGGGAGCGTCTCACTACAACGACATCGCCATGCGCGACCTGATCAATCGAGGCGCGATGCCCGGCCCACGGATGTTTGTCTCGGGTTACGGCCTCCATGCTACGTCCGAGCCGGCGCGGCCGGGATTTGTTTCCCCACAAGGAGGCCAGGCCGATGGGGTTCCCAACGTCCTGCGTGTCGTGCGGCAACAGATCGCAGCGGGCGCCGACGTGGTCAAGATGTACGGGTCGACCGGAAGTGGCGAAGACGTCACGGGCGATCAAACATTTACGTTTGAAGAAATGAAAGCCGCCGTCGACGCCGCGCACCAGCTCGGTAAACGTATCGCCATCCATTCTTATGGCCCCAAGGGCGCGCGCGACGCCGTGCGAGCCGGCGCCGATTCGATCGAACACGCAACCGACCTGGATGACGAGACCCTGGCGGAGATGGCCTGGCGGAAGACTTTCTACGTTCCCACGATCGACCACAATCGTTACTACACTGACGTGCGCGAACAGTTCGGCTATGGCCCTGACGTCGCGAAACGGCTGCAAGCCCACCTGCAACGCAACCTGGATACAGCCCGCCGCGCGCACAAAACCGGTGTTCGTTTCGCAATGGGCTCAGACGCGGTTTTCACGATGTTCGGCCAGAACACGCGCGAGCTGCGCTGGTTTGTGAAAGCCGGCATGACCCCCGCCGAAGCGCTCGCCACCGCCACAACAAACGGCGCCGCCTTACTCGGGATGGAAAAAAGCCTGGGCGCAGTCGCGCCCGACTTTCATGCCGACCTCGTTGCGGTCGAGGGTGATCCGCTGGTCGACATCAAGGTCGTGATCGATCATGTGCGATGGGTGATGAAGGCCGGCGTTGTCGTCGTCGACAAGACTGGATCGAGACCGTGAAAAAACCAGTTGAAATCTCACGCAACATCTCCGAGCCGCGAGTCCGCGACATCACACCTATGCTACCTCTGAAGAATCAGGGCCGTCATCTCTCAAGGAGCCGAAGGACAGAGCCGAAGGACGAGCCGAAGGACAGGCATTGCGGCGTCAGCCCTGTTGCGGCACGCAGATGTTGAAGGTGGTGCTAACCTGTTTATAGCGAACCGATTCGGATCCGCGGGCAAGGTTCGATTACAGCGTTCCCCGCGAGCGCGAGATGCAATTTTCGAGCTGCGAACGCATCAGGTCCCGGGGCTGGTGTGATTCCGGGTTGCCTGTCGTGTGTGACCACGACCGTCGTCCAGACGGGGTGACCACAAACCTCGCCCGTAAGTGCTACTCGCCAGGAGGAGCGCCAACGGATTCTGGTATTCGTGCGCGAGAATTGTGGCCGGGGTCTATGACCGCGGCCCATCAAAAACTGTAGCCGGGGTTTCTCTGACCCCGGCCCATCAAGAACCGCCGGCCTCACAGAGGCCAGCTACAAAGACCCCGGTCGCCAGAATTCGCTGGCGCACCCTCGCCAATTTTGCCGATATGCAAGCCAAAGCAGACCCTTGCATTTACTCGGCACGCCTGTAGAATAACGAGACCGCATGGCGGCAAGCACGTCAGAATTACCGAACTCTCGGGATGGACGGCTTTTGGGATCAGCGTCGAATCCGGTTGTCGCGTTCTCGGCCCCCGTTCATGGCGAAGCGCCTGGAATCTTAGCCTGGGCTCGCGATGGCGCTTGATGGAATTCCTGGTCTGCTCGTCGGCTGGTCGATCGCGATCTATTGACCTGTTTTCGTTGTCCGTCGACCGAGGATCCATCCATCCTCGCGTTCGGTACTGCCGGTGCTCCAAGGGAGGCACATCTTTCATGGCGGACAAGTCTACGGACGCTCCCGTTCGGATTATCGGGAGTCGGGAGTTGCACCAGAATCTGCCGGGAATCTTGCGAGAGCTTGAAAACGATCGCGTGCGATATGTCCTGACCGTCCACGGCAAACCGCGCGCTGTCTTGATTGGAGCCGAACCCTACTTGAGCATGATCAGCGATGGCGGACGCACAAGCGAGGCCGTGGTCGGGCTGCAACTCACGGCCCTACTGGGTGGTAGCCTCGATTCGGTCAACCTCGACGATCTGGAAAAGGCTCTTGAACAAAAGGTTAGCGGATAATCAAGCAACACTGCCCGCGGCGGCTTTCGATCAATCAGCCGGCTGTGTACTGCCCTCGATCGTTTGTTTAGGGCCGCGCCGCGCTCGGATGAACTCGTACACCGCCGGGAGCACCGAAATCACGATGATCGCCAGAATCACCAGCTTGAAATTCCGTTGAACGACGTCGCGGCCACCAAACCACCAGCCCGCCAACAGGAATAAGCAGAATCCAGGCAGTTCCGCCGGCGATGTTGTAAGATCGCGAAACGCCAGTACTCATCTTGCCGATGCCGGCGACAAACGGGGCGAACGTCCGCACGATCGGGATAAACCGCGCCAGAATGATCGTGATGCCGCCGTACTCTTCGTAGAAATCGTGGGCTTCCAGCAGATGCTTTTTGTTGAGCAGCCAGGAATCCTCGCGGGAAAAGACGCGAGGGCCAATGCTTGTAGCCGAGAAAGTAATTGACAGCGTCACCCAGCACCGCGGCAACGACAAGAAGCACTGCGATCAGGTCCGAGCCGGATCGGCGACTCGGGATGGGCGGCGACGGCGCCCACTGCGAAAAGCAGCGAGTCGCCCGGCAGAAATGGCGTGACCACCAGCCCTGTCTCGGCGAAGATGATCACGAACAAGACCACGTAAAGCCAGGGCCCAGTGAGTCGGCGTACTGATTTAAGCTCGTCGGATTGAGTTCGATCACAGTACGGACAAGTTCGATCACATATTCAATCGCGTGCCAGAGTTGGTCCATCCGTTGCTCCGTTTAGTGTTATCGTCAGATCGGCCAAGCGGGTGATTTCAAGTCGGTCGATTCGTGATGCAGCAAGAGATCTGTTGTTCGAGGAAGGGGGGGCCAGCGACGAACTTCGTCGGCAACCGGACGATCATTGGGCTTTCGATCGTTCATCTCGAGACCGAACCGGAAGCCGGACATTGCGGATACCGGCCTCATCGCAGGCCGACAGGACGTCGGCCAGGTCTTGGTAGGATAGACGTCGCGTCGCCGCGGATCACTACCCCCTGGTTGACGTATCGCTCCCGCGCCTCGCTTCAGCAATGCCGACGAGCTGATCGAGGTTGTAAGTCGATTCGGCCACCGAGACGACTCCGCGCTTGACCACCGTGAGGACGAGATCGTCAGGGGCAGCCGTGGCAGGCGCAGCCTCGGTGACCTCGGGCACGTTGACGACGAACTCGCTCTCGTCCCAATCATACAGCCTCGTGGCCGCCATGAAGAACACCAGGAGGCAAAGAATCACGTCGACCATCGGTGTCATGTTGATGACGGGCGGCTCGTCGGTCTGCATTCGGCTGGCGAGCATCGAGAGCGATCCTCCACGATCGCGTGCGGCGACGTCCTGGACGGGTGGCAGAGGCCTGGCCGCGCCTCAGATCGCGCGACTCTGGCGGTGAGTGTCGGCACCGATCGGACGTGGCGCGTCACCAGCGGCAGACGATGAGACTCGCCGGAGACCAGCTCGATCACCTGCCGCGTGCGGTCGTCCAGCTCTTGCACCAAGAGATCGACTCGATTCAGGAAGAAGTAGTAGAACACGACCGCGACGATGGCGATCGCCAGGCCGAAAGCCGTGGCGACCAGGGCCAGGCTGATGCCATGCGCCAGCGCTTCGCCCCGGGCCGGCCCCAGCCGGCCGCCAAGTGCGTCAAACGACTGGATGATGCCGACGACCGTCCCCAGCAAGCCCAGGAGCGGCCCCAGCGTCGACATCGCACTTAAGACCCGTAGATTGCGCTTGAGCTCGACGACTTCGCCCGCCGCATCGTGACTGACGACTTGCCGGATGGTTGCACCAGGCTGACCCCAGGCGTTGACCACCAGTGAAAAGATCCGCGCCGCCGGGCTCTCATGTGCCCGACACAGCTCGAGGCTCGCTCGCGATCGAGCTTTCCGCTCGACAGTCGCTCGAGAAATCGATCGACGAACTCGCGAGGGATCACGCGTTCGCGCCGCAACGCGGCAAACCTCTCCATGACGTAACCCAGCGTGACAATCGAACAGATCGCCAGCGGCCAGAGCATGGGATTGGCATGCAGCACAAGCCGCAAGACGCTCGATCGATCAACCCCAGGCTTGGCCTGCCGCTTGGCGTCATCGACCGATGTCCCCGGCACACCCGGCTCTGCGCTTGGAGTTGATAGGCCGGCGAGCCCGCTCTTGCCCGCGCCATCGGTTGCGCGGCGGATTCGAGCCTGCGCCGGCTGTTGCGACACGAGACCAGATAAACAAAAACTCGCGCCAAGAATGAGAGCCAGGACCCGCGGTTTGCCGGCCATCGTTTTGGATCCTCCCGGGTGAGCAACCGCCGCATCTTATCGCACGGCCCGGCTTTTTCCTAGCGCGGCTGGGTTAAACGGTCTTGGCATCGATCCAGGGCATCAGGCTGCGCAGTCGTCTTGCCGACCTGCTCGACCGGGTGCTCGCGCTCGAGCCGCTTGGTCGCGTTGAACACCGGGCGATTGGCCCGGTTTTCCAGGATCCATTCCCGGGCAAACTGGCCGGAGCGGATCTCGGCCAAGATCTTCTTCATCTCGGCACGGGTCGCTTCGTTGACGATGCGCGGGCCTCGGGTGTAATCGCCGTATTCGGCCGTGTTGGAGATGCTGTACCGCATGTAGTTGAGCCCGCCTTGGTACATGAGGTCGACGATCAGCTTGAGCTCGTGCAGGCACTCGAAATACGCGCTTTCGGGCTGATAGCCGGCCTCGATCAGGGTCTCAAAGCCATCTTCACAAGTGCGCTCACGCCGCCGCAGAGGACGACCTGCTCGCCGAAGAGGTCGGTCTCGGTCTCCTCGGCAAACGTGGTCTGCAAGACGCCTGCGCGGGTGCCGCCGATTCCCTTGGCATAGGCGAGTGCCAGGGCCTTGCCCGCAGGCGTGCAGTTTTCGCTCGGTGGCGATCAAGCACGGAACGCCTCCGCCTTTGACGAACTCGCTCCGGACCAGATGGCCCGGTCCCTTGGGTGCAACCAAGGCGCAGTCGACTCCCTCGGGCGGGACGACCTGGCCGAAGTGGATGTTAAAACCGTGCGAGCAAAGCAAGAGATCGCCGGGCCGAAGCTGCGGCTTGATGTCGCGGGCGTAGATGTCCCCCTGGACTTCGTCGGGCAACAGGATATTGATCAGGTCGCCGGCTTCGGCGGCTTCGGCGGCCGATACTGGCTTGAAACCCGTCGCGTGACCGCCGACTCGTAGTTGGCCGAGCCCGGCCGCTGGCCGATCACCACTTCGCATCCCGAGTCGCGCAGGTTTTGCGCCTGGGCATGACCCTGGCTGCCATAGCCGATCACGGCGATCGTCTTGCCCTTCAAGAGGGCGAGGTCGGCGTCCTGGTCGTAGTACATCTTGGCAGGCATCGGCGTATCCTTTCTTCATCAGAGCTCGGAATGCCCTTGCACAGTCGGCTCGGGCTCAAGGGCATGATCCGCAGCTCCCAGCTCGGCGCCGGGCTCTCCCTCGAGCGGACGATCGCCGCGCACAAGCGCGATGCGGCCCGTCCGTGCCAGCTCATGAATGCCGTAGGGGCGGACCTGTTCGATGAACGCCTCGATCTTCTTTTCTTGGCCGGAGATCTCGATCATCAATTGATCGGGGCTGACGTCCAAGATCCGGCCGCGGAAGATCTGAACCAAGGCATTGATCTCAGGCCGAAGCGCGGCGGCGCGTGGATCTTGATCAGCATCAAGTCGCGCTCGACATAATCTTCGCGTCGAAATGTCGTGGACCTTCACGACCGTCACGATCTTCTCGAGCTGCTTTCGCACCTGATCGAGGTGCCGATCGTCTCCCATCACCACCACCGTGATCCGCGAGAGATGGGGATTCTCGGTCTCGCCGACCGCCAGGCTTTCGATATTGAACCCCCGCGACGAGAACATCCCTGAGACATGCGCCAGCACGCCCGGCTGGTTTTGCACCAGGGCCGAGAGCAGGTGGCGCTTCTGCCCGGAATCGGACTTTTCCGCCGACCCACCCGCTGGCGGATTCGCATTCGAGCTGGACTGGGTCGTCATGATGGTCACCGGGGTTGCGTTTCTCTGTCGTGTGGCCGCTTTAGCGCGGCCGTAAGGGTGGAATTCCTGCGGGTGGAAGGCCCTGAAAGTCGGGCGGAGGGGAACTTGGCGCACCTGGGGGCTTCTTGGGTTGCGTGATGGCGGCCCGATCGAGGTTGATCGAGCGGAAGCTGTCGCCCGGCGTGACGTAATACCACGGGCCGAACCGGTCGGCTAAGCTCGTCGACCTTCTTCTTGCCGTCGGCGATCTTCTTCTCGTAATCCGCCTTTTCGCGGTCAGCTTTTTCTTTGGCTTCCTTCTGTTCGGCGATGTACTTGGGATCGTTGGGGTCAGGGGCGAACGGCTTGTCGGGGATATGTCACCGGTCCGGTCGGCTTGACAACCGGCTTGGGCTCCATCGATTCGGGCTTGGGGATCATCGATCGGGTCGAATGCAGACCGTCACCATCAGGTAGCGATTCTCCTGGGTGCCGTCTCGACTTCTTGGCGGCATCTTTCTTGGCCTGGGCTCGTCCTTTTTCTCGGCGTCGTCGGGCTTGCCGGCGGTCAGCTCGTCGCCTTCGGCGAAGATCGGCCCGCCGTAGCGCAGGGTGTAGACGACCCCTTCATCGGTCGAGACCAGCACGTCGCCCTGGTCCGAAAAGAGCCCCTGTCGCGTCAGGAAGAAGCCCTTGTTCTGGAGCAGGCACGCGACGACCAGTTGGCTCAGCTTGAGGTCTTCCTGGTCGAGGTTCTTGAGCCCCGGCGGCCTGGGCCGGACGCCCACGATCTTGAGGTCGCCGAGCGCATCGGTCAGCGTGCGGAGCTTGTCCTCGACCAGCTCTTGGTCCGGCGGGCAGGCCGTCCATCGTCCACGGGCCACGTCCCGTCCTTCCGCGTGATCGTCGACTTTCTCACCGCGCTGCAGCATCAGACGGCCCCGGCCCGACTGTTGGGGTCTTCCTGAATCTTGTAATTGTCGAAAACGACGCGGCGGATCTTGGCTGGCCTCGACCTTGAGCAGGTTGGTCTCGATCCAGTCGGCAAACCGCGTCGATGGCTCGGCCTTGATGTTCACGCCGTAGATCCGCTTCTGGCCGGGCACGCGGACGTAATGCATGGCCGGCACCGTCCTTGCGGTCGGTGCCCTTGATCTCCTTGCCGATGATGATGTCGGCGAGCACTTTCTCCGACGCGTCGCGCAGGGTGATGCGCTTGCCGCGTCCCTGAAGGGTCGTTGACCTTGGCGTCCAAGGGGTCGATCACGCCCATCGCCTCCTGGTCTTCGGTGCTGTCGGAGCGGATCGTGTCCTTGGTCAGATCCATGAGCGCCGCCGGCGGTCTTCGACAGCCGGTCTTTGGCGTCGGCCGGATAGTTGTAGTGCGACGGGATCACCCACTTCTTGTCCTTGAACATCACCCGGAACCGCGTCGCGGTGGCCGTCGACGGCTCGAACTCCACGACTTCCAGGTCGGTGCAAGCCAGAGGGTCCTTGAAGTCCTCGAAAAAGGGCTTTCCCTGGTCGTTGAACTCCGCGCTGGTCTTGGTCCGGTCGCGCGTGCTCACGAAGGCAGCGCCGGTCAGAACCAAGGCCACGGCGACGAAAGTCAAGGTCTTGCACAGCTCGTTCATTGGTCAGTTGTCCGTTGTCAGTTGTCCGTTGTCCGTGTCGTGGACCGTTCACGCCAGCCGCTTCGGGTTCGCGCCCAGGTTCTCGCGCCGCAGTCGCGACGATCCAGACGAAGCAATGCCCAGGATCAGCGGGGGCAGGCGGCGGGATCAGCGGCGGCCTCGATGCGCGACCCGGTTTTGCGGATGCCGCGGATCTTCCGTTCCGATTCGGCCTTGCCCTCGCGGATCTCGATCAGCTTCTTGTCCTCGATGATCTGCTTCTTGACGTCGAGCCGCCGCTGGGCGACCGACTGGAGATTGGCGAGCTGGATCTCCTTGGTCCGTTCGTCCCACTCGGTGCGGTTCCGGACCGAGTCGACCTCCTTGTCGAAGGCGCTGTGGCAGCCTCGAGCAGCTCTTCGGCTGGCCTCGTCCTCGGCCTCCTTCGTCTTTCTGCTGCGAGCTCCTTGTCAAACGTCTTCGACCTGCTGCTTCGATCACGTCGAGCCGGCGGTGCACGGGCCGCTTTCTCCGCAGGCCGACGAACGACTCGTCGCCGGCCAAGCACGTCGACGCAGTTGAGCACGAACGGGACGTTGTCGAATTCGAGGTCCTCGATCTTGCGCCGGCGCATCTCGAAAAACTGCTCGCCGATCAAGTCGAGGTCGGCGATCGCGATCACGTTGATCTTTGCCGGCGGAGCGGCCGCTGCGTCGTCTTTCTTTTTCTCCGACTCTTTCTTGTCGGATTCCTTTTTGTCAGCGTCTTTCTTTTCCGCCTCTTTCGTCTTGTCGGCCGGGAGCTGGCCGGACAGCCGGGCGGCCAGCGTGTAGCTGATGCCCGTGGGATCGTGGCGGCGGCGGGGGTTGATGCCGCTGATGCCCATGAAACTCTGCTGGACCACGTCGCTCCAGGCGATCGTGCCTCCGGTCGGGCCAGTCCGCAAAAGCGGGATGAACTCGGGGCCGGACCGCCCGCCTTGGGCCGCAAGCAGGCCGGGAAACAGCGTCACGATTTCCTGGAGGCCCGGCGCTGGCGCTTTGCTCGGGGTTGAATGCGTCGGCTGCTCCGCTCCCCTTGCCGATGAAGACGATCTCGGGCGTCGATTGCAGGTCGGCGAGTTTGGGGTGCGGGTTGTAGACGTTCCAGACGATCTCGGTCGACGGCCAGTCGAGCCCGATCAGGTCGAGCAGAGGGCGCAGGTCGCCCTTGGGCTCGGGTGGCTGGCCGCCGCCGAATGGCCCGCCCGGCGGCATCTTGGGCAGCTCGGGCGACATCGGGGGATTGTCGGCCGGGAACGGGTCGAGGAAGAGCAGGGCCCCTCCACCCTTCTTGATGTAGTCGGTCAGGTTGTCGATCTGTTTCTGGGTCAGCGACGACGGCTGGGCCACCAGGAGCACGTTCAGATCGGACGAGATCGGCGTGTCGGGCGAGACCGAGCTGACGTCGTATTGCTTCTTGAGCTCGGTGACGATCGACCATTCCGGCGTCTGGCTGAACGTCCGCATGTCCATTCCGCCCGTCATCTTGGCGTCGGTGGTCAGGATGCCGACCTTCTTGCGCCCGCTCTTGGAGACGACGCGGATCGAGCGGGTCAGCTCGTACTCGACCGGCAGACCGCGGTCGAAGAACGGGATCACGACTTCCTCGACGCCCGAGGTGAAGGCGACGCCCAGGAAGACCTCGGACGACATCTGCTTGCCCTGGTCGTCGGAAAACACCCGGCGCGGCTCGATCCCGAACCGCTTCTCGGCCTCGCGTGCCTCGGTCGAGATACAGCTCGGTCGGCACCAGGTTCAAGCGGATCTTGCCGCCGCTCCGGGCCTCGTACTCCTTGAGCAGCCCCAGCAGGTCGGCCTTGACCTCGACATACTCGCGGGGAACTTCGGGGCTGTAATAAACCTGAATGAGCACCGGCCGGTCGGCCGGCATGTTCTTGATCAGGTCGGTCGACTCTTGTCGAGAGCGTGTGCAACTGTTCGGCGCTGGCGTCGGCGCGGATTCCCGATTGCTCGAGCATCACCGTGAAGCTGAAAAGCGCCAGAACGACCGCCACGAACCGCACCACCGAATGGAGCCAGTGCCGCGAGCTGGCCTCGCCGCCGGCCCAGTGCCGCCGGCCCAGGAGCACCATGTTCAAGTAGAGCATCGCCACCGCGAGCCCGACAAAGTAAAACAAGCCCGACAGGGTGATCACCCCCGTGCCGAAATCCTGGAACTGAGACGGGATCGACCAGCCTTCGAGCTGCCGCCGCCAGCGCCGCGGTCATGGCGTCACCGAGCCGGCCCAGAAAGATCGGCACCGCGCAGAAAAGCGCACCAAGATGAACGCCACGGTCACATTCGACGACAGGAGCGACGCGACCATCCCGATCGCGATCAAGAGCGCTCCCATCAACCAGTAGCCGAGATAGGTGGCGAACAGGACGCCGAGATCGGGCTGCACCCAGCAGCCGCAGGATGAAGACGTTCGACAGCGAGAAGCCGAGCGCGACCGTGTAAATGCCGACCGCGGCCAGGTATTTGCCCAGACCACGTCGAGATCGTGGGCCGGCAGCGTGAGCAGCAGCTCGTCGGTTCCCTGCCGGCGTTCGTCGGCCCACGAGCTCATGGTGATCGCGGGAATGAACAACAAGAGCAGGTACGGCATGTACCGGTTGAGCTGATCGAGGTTCGCCAGGTTGTTGGTGAAGAAAGTGTCTTGCCAGAAGGCCACTTCACGAGCTGACAAGAACGAACAAGGTGATGAACACGTATCCGGCGGGGTTGCTGAAATAGCTGAAGAAATTGCGCTTGAAGACCGCCTGGATCACGTGGGGGCGGAATGGCCGGGGCCGGCCGGCGCGGGTTCGACTCGCAGCCCGCTCTTTGCTGGTCGGTTTGGTTTCAAGCGTGGTCACCGCAGGTTATCCTCTCTTCATACGTTGGAACAAGATTGCCACTGCCTGTCGCTCGAGGCCGAGCCGGGCACACGCGGAAAACGAATCACGGTCCTGCACCAAATCAGACCGGCTGGGCCGTCAGGCTGTAGAACGCCTGTTCGAGGTTTCCATTCTGGCTCGCCAGTTCCGCCGGCTTGCCGTCGAAGACGATCTTGCCGTCGTGGATGAAAAGCACGCGATCGGCGACCGGCTCGACCTCCTGGAGAATGTGGGTCGAAACCAGCACGGTCTTCGACTGGCCCAGGTCGCGGATCAACTGCCGGACGACCCGAATCTGGTTGGGGTCGAGCCCGCTGGTCGGCTCATCCATGATCAGCACTTCGGGGTCGTGCAAGAGCGCCTGGGCCATCGAAACGCGCTGGCGATATCCCTTGGACAGCTTGCCGATCGGCTTGTGCGCGACCGTTTCGAGCGCGCACTGGCCGATCGACGGCGTCGATGCGCTCGTGCAAGCGCGCCGCCGGGGATTCCGCGGGCCTCGCCGAAAAAGCGAAGCAAGCTCGTGGGGGTCATGTCGGGGTAGAGCGGGCCGTTTTCGGGCAGGTAGCCCAGATGCTCGGCCGCCGTGATGCGGTCGGTCTGAACGTCGATGCCGGCAATCCTGGCCGAGCCGTGCGTGGGCGCCACGAATCCGGTCAAGAGCCGCATCGTCGTCGTCTTGCCCGCGCCGTTGGGGCCCAGGAACGCGACAACCTCTCCCTTGGGGATCGAAAACGTCACGTCCCGAACGGCCAGAAACGACCCGAACTGCTTGCTGAGCCCATCGGCTTCGATCATGACGGGCTTTGACATACTGATGCGATCCTCCACTAATCACCATTGACAATGATCAACGCACGAATTTCCGCTTTTCGGCCACAAGATGTCAAGTCGTGGCACGATCGGGCAGTGACCGCCCGCCCGCCTGAGCGGGTGCGGGAGCGAAATCACCAGGCGCAACCCCCGTATAAAGTCACTACGCGGGTTGGCTTAATTGGTTCATTATGCCCAGGCCGTCGTCCCCTTGCAACCGATCAGATCCTCCAGGCCGAACTCCGTTCTTGAACTGTGGCAAAAGCACACCCTCCCTCTTCTACCGAATCGAGCCTCTAGGCAACTCACAGCCGACAATGGACTTACGCTCGTTCGTCGACCCCACACTTGCTTTCTGTCTGATTCACAAGCAATCATGTCGTATTGCAAAAGACTCAACATTGCAGGACCGATCATGAAAGACTCCGCCCGCCCCGTCCGCGGGGCCGTTATCGGCTGCGGGTTCGTGTCCAAGTTTCACCTTGAGGCCTGGGCGCGCGTGGCCGATGCGCGGCTGGTGGCGCTGTGCGATATGAACCGCCAGCGGTTGGAAAAGGCCGCGGCGCGAGTCTCTGGTGCAAGAATCTACACCGACGCAGCCGATCTGTTTGCCGCCGAAGACCTCGATTTTGTCGAGATCTGCACATTGCCCGATTCGCATTCGGCGTTCGTGGATCTGGCCGCCCGTCGCCGCGTAGATATCCTTTGCCAGAAGCCGGCGGCGCTGAGCCGATCGGATTATCTGCGCATGATCGACACCTGCGAACAGTCTGGCGTGCGACTCATGATCCATGAAAACTGGCGGTTTCGTCCCTGGTACCGGGCGATGCGGGCGACAATCGACTCCGGCGCCGTCGGCCGGCCGCTGCGTCTGCGGATCGCGCATCGAGACACGCGGGCACTCCGCCCGGGGGGATTTGCCGATCAGCCCTACCTGGCCGCGATGCCGCGGCTTATCTTGACCGACATGGGCTGTCACCTGATCGACACGGCCCGCTATCTGTTCGGCGAAATCGAGACGGTCTCGGCCACGATCGCGCATTTCGGCCAATCCAATGTCGGCGAGGATGTCGCCACGCTGGCCGTCCGGTTCGCCGGCGGTGCCCTCGGTTGTCTCGACCTGACCTGGTGCTCCGCGGCCGATCGACGCAGGCCGGAATGGGCTTTGAACGAGACGGTCGTCGAAGGCTCTTTGGCAACCCTGCGGCTGTTGACCGACGGCTCGCTCGAACTCGTCAACCCGGACGGCCGCTGCGCACGAAAGCCTGTCGACTTGCCCTCCGACGATCAAGTTTATATCGAAGGTTACGCGGCGACCCAGCGTCACTTTATCCATGGTTTGCTTACGGGCGAAGCTCATGAAACCAGTGCGCGCGATAACCTGAAGACCATGGATGTCGTCTGGGCTGCGTACCAATCGGCGGATGAAAACCGAGTCGTCTCGCTCTAGCCTCAACCGCGTAAACCAAGGGTTTGGCGGGATGGGCGAGCCAAACCGCAATGACTTGCCGACTTCGGCTCCATTCGTTACGATTATCGTTCGCATCAGACACCTGTGCTAGCGCACCCGTAGCTCAACTGGATAGAGCATCGGTCTACGGAACCGAAGGTTACTGGTTCGAATCCAGTCGGGTGTATTTGGGCGATTTTGAATCTGCCTGAGGTTTGAATCGGGCTTCCCTCTCATTTCATTGCCGCGCCGATTGCGCCTTGTGTAGTGCCTGGTGCGACTGCTCATCTGCCGGCCGTGTGTCGCGGCCGCGGCGATCGGTGAGCTCGATGCGGCTCAAATACTTGACGTTGGCGCAGTCGTCCAGTTGGTCGGTGTGGCAGGCGGCCGGGTCGCGAATGAGAAAGCGGATCGGACCGCCGTGCTCGACCCCAAGCCGGTCGGGACCGCAGCCGATAGACGACGATCCCCTGGCCCGCGCAAGGGTTCGAGCGGCACCGACACGTGGAAGTCGTCTCGCTCGGCGTGCAAGGTCAGATAGTTCGCGGAGGGCAGCACGCCGGCGCGCTCCAGGATCGCGTCCAGCGTGACACCGTCTCCCTTTGCGATTGGGATGAAACCGCGAGACGTCGATCACCTGGGCGGGTCCGGGTAGATCCGCCAGGTCGGCGAATGTTAGCCGCAACGGCCGCTCGACCTGCCCATCGACGGTCAGGATGACATTGTCGCTCATGATAGTTACCACAGGTCACAACGGCCATTCTTTCACGACTCGTTCGACTCCCGCACGTTGAATTCCAGCTTCCAGCGCCGCGGGTCGCGCGTGCTCTGGCACGACAGCTCGAGCGTGCCGACTTCGGTGATGCGCGAGTGCAGCCGGACCGGCACCGGCTCGCCCGAGCCGCCGTCGGCGGCTTCCAGGGCCGTTTCCAGCGGGTCAAGCTCCTGAAGCTCTTCGGTATTCCAGCGCTCGAGCATGGTGCCGGCGACGTCGTCGCGGCGGGTGGTCGAGCCCAGGAACCGGAACTGGGCCGGCTCGCCCACGACCAGGCCGATCTCGGGGCCGGGGACGTTGGCCTCGGTTCCTTCCTCCATGCCCATCGGAACGACGCACAGGGCCTTGATCGGCGGCGGGACGCCCGGGCACCGCCGGCGCGGCCGTTTCGAGGCCGACGTAGTACGACCGCGCCACGCCCCCCTTGATTCGCACGCCTCGACCGCGCCGGACCTGGCCGTAATAGGCGGCACCGTGGGCGACAGCCAGGTCGAGGTCGGATGATTCCAGCTCGGGGACCGGCCGGCCGGCCCAGTCGGAAAGCACGTCGAGGATCCGCCGGCGCAGCTCGACCGCCTTGAATACGCCGCCGTTGAACAGAACCGCCGAGGGGAGCACCGTCGACCCGCCGGTGTGCAGCGAGCCGGCCTGCTGACCGAGGAACCGCGCCAGGTGGCGGGTGATCGCCGGATCGGCGGCGTAGGGCAGGCCGATCTCGGTCAGGCCGACCCGGCGGCCGCGCGTCGGCTGGTCGGTCGGCGCGCAGCGAGGCAAGAACCCATCGAGCAGCACGCTCTTGAGCATATCGCGGGTCAGCTCGGTCTTGATCGAGCCGCCGATGACCTTCGAGCCCCGGCCCAGTACGGTGACCGTGGCGGCGTTTTTCTTCAGGTCGGTGAACAAGCGTCTCCTTGGCGGCGCGGCAGGCATGGCCCAGCGCGACGCGCTGGCCGGCGTCGAGGCCTTCCATTCCCTGGGGCAACGTCGCGGCCACGGCATAGGCGAGGGCCAGGTCCATGTTGTCGCCGCCCAAAAGGATGTGCTCGCCGACGGCCAGACGCGACAGGGCCAGGTCGCCCCCCTCGTCGGTGACGGCGATCAAGGTGAAGTCGGTCGTGCCGCCGCCGACGTCGCAGACCAGGATGATGTCGCCGACCTTGACCTTTTTGCGCCATTTCTGGTTCTGGACGGCCAGCCAGGCGTAAAAGGCGGCCTGGGGCTCCTCGAGCAGCGTGACGTGCTTGAGCCCGGCCTTAGCCGGCGGCCTCCATCGTCAGCTCGCGGGCGACCGGGTCGAACGACGCCGGGACCGTCAGGAAGACCTCCTGGTTTTCGAGCCGGTCGGCCGCGGTCTTGCCGGGAATCCGGGCGTTCCAGGCGTCGCGCAGGTGTTCGAGATACGCGGCCGAGGCGGCGACCGGCGAGACCTTGGTCACATCGTCGGCGGCCGTCCAGGGCAGGATCGGTGCGCGGCGATCGACGCCCGCGTGCGAAAGCCAGCTCTTGGCCGAGCTGACCAGCCGGCCCGGTACCTTGGCCCCGTGCTCGCGCGCAAAGACGCCCAGCACGCGGTCCGGCGGCGATTTCCACGGCAGGTCAAACGCGCCTGCCGGAAATTCCTTGGCGGCCGGCAAGTACAAGAACGAAGGGAGGAGCGGGCGCTCGGAGACGTCGTTGACCGCGACGACCTGCGGAATTGGCAGGCTGGCGATCGGGCCGGGCTGGTCGTCGTCCATGGCGTTGCCGTCGGCATACGCCAGCGCCGAGTTCGTCGTCCCCAGGTCGATGCCAACTACGTAGCGAGACATGCTTTGTGTCTGTGTCCTTCTCGGTTCCAGGTTCGATCGATGGCTTCTGAACGTGGCACGGGCATCTTGCCCGTGATCCCACACGGCCTGCAAGGCCGTGGCACGGACGGTCAGGGGATCTCGACCTCCGCCGGCGAGAGCACCGACGAATCGTCGCGCGCGACGGGCAAGAGAGGCAGATGAACCGCCCGGACCCGCCAGCCGTGATGCTTGAGTACGCCCTGAAACGGCGGCGAGCCGTTGACATTGCCGACCAGTCGAATCGCGGCCGGGTCGAAATCGGTCGGGATCGTGACCCGCTCTTCCTCGGCGGCGTTGATCACCGGTTCGATCGTCAGGTAATCGTGCAGCGACTTGCGGCAGCCGCGGTGGATGTCGCGGACGGCCGCGCCGATCTGGGAGTCGGTAGTAGGCGTCGATGTCTTCCTCGAGGAAGTCGACCAGGCGGCCGTCGCGCTGCAAGACGGCCAGAACACGCAGGTCGGGGCCGGTCGGCAGGCGCGAGAATAGCGGCTCGACCCGCGCGGCGAAGTCGGGATCGGTGAGAATGTGCCAGAACGCACGCAAAGCCAGCATCAATCGGTTCAAAGTCGCAGCCTCTTCTAGTCAAACACAGACAAACCTTTAGATGTCACCGCCCATGCACTTTGCGCACCGGCAAACCGTTGCCGAGCAATGGCCGTATGGCAGAAAAAC
This sequence comes from uncultured Isosphaeraceae bacterium, assembly GCA_963850935.1. Lineage (GTDB taxonomy): Bacteria > Planctomycetota > Planctomycetia > Isosphaerales > Isosphaeraceae > CAWFRS01. The sequence continues at coordinate 324,326 of CAWKNT010000001.1, read as the reverse complement.
TCGATAGTCAGACAATCCGCTCCTAGTTTAACGACCCTTGACTTGCTTGCAAACGATGGCTCCTGCGGCTTCGGCGATCCGTCTGTTTGCTCTACCCCAGTTTGGCCGCCACGCCGTCGCGACGTTTGGTAGAATCGTAGTCGTTGCGCGGTCAGTGTAGTGTGTGTGAAAAGACGCTGTGCTAACCGTGACGTCGCTGCTCGACGCATCCGGAAGATCAGGAACTAACCGATTGGAACTCTAAACGGAAAGCAATCGCCAATGCTCCTTGAATACATTCAGGCTGCGCTTCGCCATGCGAAATATGAGATTCTTCCGGATGATGGCAGCTACTACGGAGCGATCCCGGAATGCGCCGGCGTCTACGGTAACGCCGACACTCTGGAGGATTGCCGAGACCAGGTGCGAGAAGTTCTCGAAGAGTGGGTCTTGTTCAGAGTTCACAGAAATCTTCCGATACCGGCCATTGACGGGATTGAACTTGCCATTAAGGAAGTCGCGTGATGCCTCCTTTCGGGCCAACCAAAAGGAAGGATCTGATCCGTCACCTCAGCTTATAAATCTGGTAAGCGAATGCGAAATATCGTTTTGGCAGTGTGGGAGACAATTGGATGAACACCGAGGCGGCCGGGGCGCCTGGCCAAGGCGTTACCGCGGACGACAGCTCAGAAACCGCGGTCCATTCGCCAGACCTGTCGCCAGAGTCCAATGATCGCGTCATGGTCTGGGGTGTGCCGTTTGTGCCGTGGACGATGGGCCAGACAATGGCCGCAATCAACGACTTGATCCGGGCGGGTCGACCCAGTCACTTCATCACGGCCAATACCCACTATGTGATGCTCAGTGAACAAGACCCCGCGCTACGTGCGATCAACAGCAACGTCGCGTTCATCGTCGCCGACGGCATGCCCATTGTCTGGGCTTCGCGCCTGGGCGCGAGGCGGTTGCCCGAGCGGGTTGCTGGATCGGATCTGATTTTTGAGTTGAGTGAACAGGCCGCCGCGAAGGGTTATCGCCTATTTTTGTTGGGAGGCGGACCAGGGGTCGCCGAGGAAGCGGCTCGCCGGCTGACCGCTCGTTACCCCGGTCTACAAATTGTGGATGCGGTCTGCCCGCCGTTCGGGCAGTGGACGCCGCAAGACGACGCCGAATTGATTGACCGCATTCGTTTAGCTCGTCCCGATGTGCTGCTAACAGCGCTCGCGATGCCCAAAGCCGATCACTGGCTGGCTGCTCACCTTGAGAAACTGGAGGTACCAGTGGTATTCAACTGCGGTGCGGCCATCGATTTTGTTGCCGGCAACGTGCGCCGCGCTCTGCGCCTGATGCAATCGATGGGAATGGAATGGGCGTACCGGCTCTGGCTCGAGCCCAGGCGCTTGGTGCGGCGCTACGTGGCCAACGCGTGGTTTATCGCCCGAATGTTCGCAAAAGACATGAGTAATGGCATCCGCAGGAAGGACGTGAGTTCGTCACATAGTGCGCGGTAGGGTGGCGCCGAGCCGCGAGAAATCGCGGCGAGGCCCACCGGCGCGACCGTGGGTCTCCAACGGCGCGGACAGCGCATCATGGGGCTCAGAGCGTTCTGGGGCAACCGACTCGACGTCAAAGCCCTCGAAGCGGGGCGATATCACGACAAGCACAACGTGCCTCAGCCGGATGGCCTCTTGTTCATTCAGCCGGAACACGGAGGGCGAGTTCGCATCAGCGAAGACGGCTATATCGAAGGCGCCCCGGAACTGGTCGCCGAAGTCGGCGCCAGTAACGTGAGCGTCGATCTGGGAAGCAAACTCGAGGCTTACCGGCGCAACGGCGTTCAAGAATACATCATCTGGCGCGTAATGGAGCAACGAATCGACTGGTTCGTTCTCGGTAACGATGCCTTCGAACCGCTCATTCCCGCGAGCGATGGGATACTGTGTAGTACTGTGTTTCCAGGCCTGTGGCTTGATCCGGCCGCGTTGATCCGAGGCGATGTGAATGCCGTGCTCGCCATCGTTCAGACAGGTCTGACGTCACCCGAACATCGCGACTTCGTGGCTCGGTTGGAAGGGGCCCGGATTGCGTGAATAACAACGGATTTGCCGCATATACCTCGAACTCGAGAGAGCAAGATTACGAGTAGGATTATGATTAGGAACAGGATTAAGAGTACGATCAAGATTAGATTATGACCGCAAACGCTACGCGGTGAATTGAGTCCTAATCATACTCGTTCTCTTGCTCTTAATCATCTTCACAATCTTACTCTTCATCTTAATCGTTCCTCGTCAACAAACGCCCCGCCGCCATTGAGAATGGCGACAGCGTCGCTGCCCGGCCGGCCATCGCGGTTGCCGTCGATATAGCGACCGTAGCTATCCTGCAGGCCCGAAGGCGGCTGTCCCTTGACCTCGAGCTGAAGAACCCTTCTGAGCGAGATCGGCCCTCTGGGGTAGAGAGCGACCGTGTCGTGCGACGCATTGTAGACCGCGGATCGAAGCCTGATGACCTGGGCGCCTTTGGCCGTGAACGAACCACCTCGAGCAGCCGCGGTGAGCAGATAGGTCGCCGTGTTTTCTGCTTCGGCCGCGTTCAAGCCGCCGCTGAAACCGATCAGGATCTCGGTCACCTGCCCTCGCTTGTTCTCGATCAACTGCACATCATTCATCGTGACCAGTGGCGATAAAGCCGGAGATTTTGGAGAAATGGGAGTGACGGGAACGGTTTGAGCGGTTGTCATCACGGTCACGGGGCTGGTCACCGTTCCGGTCAGTCCGTTACTCGTAATCTGGAGCGAGACCGGACCGTTCGCCTGGCTCATGCTGAGCATGCTGAATGACGCAATACCGCCGCTGGCCACCACCGATGTGCCCGTTCCCAAAGTCGCCCCCGAGCCCGCTGCCGGCGCGATCGACACGCGGCCGCCAAAGTTGGAATCGATGTTGCCAAACTGGTCAAGGGCGGCGACAACCAACCCAAAGCCACTGCCGGCGTTCACGGAGGAGGGCGGCTGTTGCACGACGACCAAGTGGGTAGCCGGTTGAGGGGCGACCGTGATACCACCTGTGATCACCGGCGTCAGTCCGTTACTGGTTGCCTCGATCGTGTAGCCGGCCGCGGCCTTGTCCAAGGTGAGGAAAGCCGGGAAACTGGCGACGCCGGCGGTGGCCGCGACTGTGATTGGTCCACCCAAAAGTGTCGCACCGCCGGGATCGTTCGCGAGCCCGATCATCACATTGCCCGTGAAGCCCGTCGCCCGGTTGCCGTACGGATCTTCCGCCGAGATCGCCAGGCCGAAATCAGCGCCGGCGGTCATGGTGGTCGGCGGCGAGACGACTACAACCAATCGGGAAGCTGCCGCAGGCACCACGTTGATCGAGCTGATCGTCGCCGGGTTCAGGTTGCCGCTCGTGGCTGCGATTGAGTATCCAGAGGCCGCGCTGTCAAGCGTGAGCCTTGAGAAGGTGACGAGCCCGTCCGAGGCCGCACTGGTCAGTGCGCCATTGAGCGAGCCGCCGACCGGGTTGTTCGATAGTGCGATTGCGACCGGGCCGTCGTACGACGTCGCCACGTTTCCATACGGATCTTCGACGGCGACCGAGAGGTCGAAGGGATTACCCGCGATCACGCTGGACGGCGCTGGCGTCGTGATCGCGAGCTGCGAAGCCGCCGCGGCCGTCACGGTAAAGGCCCCAGACATCCCACCGGTCAAGCTGCCGCTTGTGACCTCGAGCCTATAGCCACTGCCCGCTTGATCCACGACCAGCCCGGCGAAGGTGGCCACGCCGCCGACGGTCGTCGCTGTGACCGGGCCGCCGAGGGTTGCGCTGCCGGCACCGGCAGAGAGAGCCGCAGTGATGGTGCCGCCGAAGCCCGTGGCCAGGTTTCCAAACGGGTCTTCGGCCTCGATTTCGAGGCCGAACCCAGTGCCGGCCGTGACGCTGCTCGGCGGTTCGCTGACCAGTGTCAATTGCGCGGCCGCGGCGGGAGCGACGACGAAGGCGTTTATGGTGGCCGAACTGAGACCGTTGCTCGACACGGTGAGCGTGTACGATCCGGCCTTATCCAGAATCAGTCCCGAGAAGCTGGCGATCCCGTCACTGGCGCCGACGGTCGTCTTTCCGCCCAACGAGCTCCCTGGGGGCGAAGTCTCGATAGCCGCCGCAACGTTACCGGCGAACGAGGGGTTCGGGTTACCGTAAGGATCTTCGGCCTGGACGGTCAGGCCAAAACTGGTCCCCGCGGTGGCACCGCCGACTCGTTGAGACGTCAGGGTTAATTGGCTGGGCGCGGCCGGCGTCACGGTGATCGTGCCTGTTGTCACGGCGGGCAGGTTTCCACTGGAAATTTGGAGGGTGTAGCTGCCTACCTTGGTGAGCTCTAGTTTGGCGAACGTCGCCACTCCCGCGCTGGCGCTCACTGTCGTCTGGCCACTCACTATACCGCCGGCGGGACCGCCGGCGATTCCGACCGCAACATTGCCGCTGAAAGTGGTCTGGTTTCCGTACGCATCGTCGACATTGACCGTCAGTCCAAAGACGGTCCCGGCGGTCCGATCGTCCGGCGGCGCGGCCGTTTGGACCAACGTAGCCGGCGCCGCCGGGACCACGGTGATGGCGCCTGTGGTCGCGCTGTTGAGACCGCTGGTGGAAAGTCGGAGAGTGTATCCGGACGCGGCCTTGGTTAGTGTTAGGCTGGAGAACGTGGCGACGCCCTGAGCCGCAGTTGCCGACAGTGTGCCGCCGAGTGTCGTTCCGGTCGGGTTGTTGTCAAGGGACACCGACACCGAGGCGTTGTCGGTTGTCTCCAGGTTGCCGTAGATATCTTCAATAGACGCTTGTAGGCCGAAGTTGCTGCCCGCGGTGACGCTTGCCGGCGGCTGTTCGGTCACGGCCATTTGCGAGGCCGCTGCCGGGGTCACGGTGATGGCGCTGGTGGTGGCGCCGGTGACGCCGTTGCTGGAGACTTGGAGCGTGTAGCCGGAGGTGGCCTTGTTCAGAGTCAAGCCGGAGAATGTGGCCACTCCACCGGACGCAATCGCCGTGATAGTGCCGCCGAGCGTAGACCCACCGGGGTTGTTCGCCAGCGCTACGGTCACTGTGCCGTTGAAGGAAGAATCGACGTTGCCGGAGCGGTCCGTGGCCTTGACGGTCAGGCCAAACACGGTGCCGGCGGTGACGCTGGCGGGCGGCTGCAGCGTCACCACGAGTTGCTTTGTATTCAGGCTGACGACGCCAATCGAGTTGGTTCCTCCATCGACGCCGTCGGTGAACCAAACATTGCCATCGGGGCCCGCCGTTATGCCGGCGGCATTGGCATTTGCGTAGGGGTTGGGGAAGTCCGTGAAGATATCGGTGTTCGGGTCGATCATCCCGATCTTGCTTAAGGGTCCCGAGAATACTGCTCCCTCCGTAAACCAAATGTTGCCGTCTGGGCCAGACGCGATCCACCCGGGACCGGCGTCGCCGGTGGGCAGCGGAAATTCGGTGATGGAGCGAGTCGTCGGGTTGATCATCCCAAGGTTGGCGGCCCCGTTACCGCTTTCCGTAAACCAGAGATTACCGTCGGGGCCGGATACGATCCCACCGGGTCCGGAATCAGCGGTGGGGGTGGGGTATTCGGTGATGGCGTCGGTCGTCGGGTTGATGTCGCCGATCTTGGCGGCCGTACCTTCGGTAAACCAAATGTTATTGTCGGGGCCTACCGTGATCCCGCTGGGACCAGCCTCGACTGTCGGAACGGCGAATTCGGTGATGGCGCGAGTGGTCGGGTTGATCATCCCGATTGAAGACGCGTTCAAGTTGCGATTCTCGACAACGAACCAGAGGTTGCCATCGGGACCAGCGGTGATCCCTGCGGGCCCAACAGTGGTTGAAGGGAGGGAAAATTCGCTGATGCCGTGGGTGGTCGGGTTGATCATGCCTACATTGTTCGCATCCCCCTCCGTGAACCAGAGGTTACCGTCGGGGCCAGCCACGATCCCAGCTGGACCCGCATTGGCGGTGGGCAGGGGGAACTCGGTAATCGCATCGGTGCTCGCGTTGATCATCCCGATCTGGTTGGCAAGACGCTCGGTAAACCAAAGGTTTCCATCGGGACCCACCGTTATCCCGTTGGGACCGGCATGGACGGTCGGAAGCGGGAACTCCGCGATCGAAAGCAGGCAGCGACCCTCCAATCGTTCGAGCCGACACTGTGGCCGATTACGCGGGACGCGGCGTCGATCACTGCCGCAAGGGCCGAGTAATAAACGAGCGATTCGCATGGAAATCGAGCGTGCAACAATCATGTTCAGTCCTCTAAGGATGAGCGGCGAATGTTGAGCAATAATATGTGTCGGCTTTCCAGCCTGACGCGACCAAAGTAAGTCGGGCATTCCAGCCTGAAACCACTGAATGCCTGACCTACCTGTGGTTCTTTCGCGTCATGGACTAAGGTGCCTCGCTGTCAGCTAGACCGGCGGTGTTTGCTGCTCGTGAGGGAATCCAGGAACGGAGCGTCATCCAGCACGAGCGAAACGAGGACCGTATCGGGCGGATTCGTCATTGAAGTCGTCGAGGTCGTGTCGATTGCCGACATGCCGCTCGAAGAATTGCCCAGGAAGCGCGCCGTTTCGAAACCGGGAGTGCCGGCGACGTAAAAGCCACCAGTTGCCAGGATACTTCCATTCGGGTCGAGAGAAACCGAACAGATCGCTGATGTTCCGCTGAGACTTGTGGACAGCCCGTTCGTCCCGAAGGCGGGATCGTAAGACGATCCATTCGCGAGAACACGCGTGACGACGAAATTTGGATAAGGCGTGGCCGTGCAGACGATCTCGTCGTCGGCAGGCTGGATGACCATCGCGCCGTCGCCGCTGATCCGGCTGTCAGTGTAAAAGCCATTGGTGCCAAAGTTCGTATCGACGCTGCCGTTGGTGTTGAATCGGCCGAGCGTGGCTCCGTCGATGCCGTACACGACGATCTTGCCAGTGGATTGCAATCCGATGCCGTTCGGTTCACCAGTAGCTTTGACAACTCCTCCCTTGCCAAAGGTAGAATCTAGGGTTCCGTTGGGCGTATAGCGCTTCACAAACGTGGGCGTTTCCGGCGAGTAGCCCGCGACATCGATGCGACCCGATCCGTCGACGGCAACATATTCATCCGCCGAGCCCAGTGCTCCGTTTTTTGCATCGACAACCTCGCCGCCGACACCAAACGTAGAGTCGAGGCTGCCGTCGGTGTTATAGCGGACGACAGCCACGCCTCCATAAGTTGCCGAGTAGCCGTCCACTTGCATTGCCCCAGCCACCACAATCTTGCCATCGCTGGGCTGGAGAGCGATCGAGGTTGCCCCACCGCCAAAAGGCCCTGCCTGAATGGTCGCCGGGGCCAGCCTCGTTGTTACGTATCCGGTTCCTCCGCCGAATGTCGTGTCCAACGTGCCGTTGGAGTTGAGGCGGACGAGCGCCCAGTCGTCGTAAAACTCAAGCTGCTTTTTGTATTGGAACGGGCTACTTGCGTCATAGCCGGCGGCGAGAATCTTGCCATCAGGCTGGATCGCCACGGCATACGCCCCGTCGCCGTAGTCTGGACCACTCTTGGTATTCGTGCTGAGTGGGATGACCGCGACCCCCCCCGAGCCAAACGTCGAGTCGAGACTGCCGTCCTGGTTGTAGCGGGCGATCGTGAAGTGCAAGATGCCGGCTGTGTTGGGGCTCCAGCCCGCCACGACGACTTTGCTGTCGGACTGGACGGCGACTGCACTAGATACGGACGAGGAGCCGATGGCAGTGGTCACGACGCCCGTGCCTCCGAAGCTGGGGTCCAGGGTACCGGCGCTCAGGAGGGTCCGGCCCTCCAGCGGTTCGACAGTTGGACGGGCGGATCTTGGCGCTTTACGTATGGTCGGCGGCGCTCTCGGGCCGCCCCGGGCGACTGATGGCCGGTAATGGCGTGATCAGACAGATTGATGTAAAACATGCTCAGCGGCTCCGAAGAGGGATAAGAGGGACTGGACTTGCGATCGGACAAGACAGACCTTGCAGCGGTGCGCAGACCGAGCGCCGGGACCCAGCGGGGTCGTTGAGTCCTCACGTCGGCTCGCAATAGCAGCGGGCGGCAGCCTCGCAGTCTGAAGCCAGGGTGGCGGCTCAGGTTGCCACGGGCCGGACTCATCGTTGAGGCCGGCGGTTACGGCATCGGGCGTTGATTGCCACTTTCCAACGGCGGCTCCCACGATGTGCTGAGCTCAAAAGAAGATCGCCGAGCTCACCGTGCGCCTGGAAAAGCTTGAAGCCGAGCTCGCCCGTGCGAAGAAGAATTCGTCGACCTCGTCCAAACCTCCTTCCAGCGATATCGTCAAGCCGCCAAAGCCTGCTCCCAAGGGAAAAGGTAGCGCAAGAAGCGCAACCGGGACACCCGCGTCACCAGCGACCTCCCTTTTCCCTCGACGACATCGACAAGGCGTGGGAGTATTCCTGGACGGCTTGCCCTGATTGCGGTGGCCACGTCGAGGTGAGCGACGAACTGCCTCGGATCATCCAGCAGGTCGAAATCATCCCGCGTCCGATCGAGATCAGCGAGCACCGCGGCATGGCTTGCTACTGCCCTCACTGTAAGAAAACGCACTTTGCCCCAATCGATGAACCGGTGGTCCGGGCGGGTCTTGTCGGACCGCGTCTGAGTACGTTGGTGGCCTATCTCAAAGGTGTTTGCCACTGCTCATTCTCCACCATTCGCAAGTTCTTGCGTGACGTCGCCTGCGTGACCATCAGTCGTGGGCAACTTGCTAAGCTCATCGCCAAGGTGAGCGGGAGCATGAAGGAGACATACGAACTGCTGTTGGGCATCCTCCCGGACGAGTCGTTTCTGAATGTGGACGAGACCGGGCACAAAGACTGCGGCAAGCGCATGTGGACTTGGTGTTTCCGAGCCCCTCTCTTTACCATGTTCAAGATCGCACCGTCGCGGGGCTCCGAGGTCTTGATCGAGGTTCTGGGCCGAGAATTTGACGGCGTCCTGGGATGTGACTACTTCAGTGCCTACCGCAAGTACATGGGCGACTGCGGAGTGCTGGTGCAGTTCTGTTTGGCCCACCTCATCCGAGATCTGAAGTTCTTGGCCGAGCATCCCAATCCCAAGAATCAGTCGTACGGTCGTCGAGTTCTGGAAGCTGTGCGTACGTTGTTCGATGTGATCCATCGCCGCGACCTCACCTTCCTCCTTTTCGTGGGGGACCCTCGTGCGGTCGGCCGCGCCAGGCCGGACTGCGGGTTCGACATCGACGCGGTCCAAATTCGTATCTACTCCGCGATGTTTTTCGAGGTCTCTGGCAAACGCCTCGGTCCCGTTGGGCATTTCGCCATCGGCTCGGCCTAGCAGGGCCGCCGCGTCTGCGCGGAATCGAACCAGTTCCTCATTTCGGGAGTTTTGCTCGTTCATCCAGGCAGCGGCCTTGTCGTACCACCGATTGGCTTTGGCCGTTTCTCCTTCCCGCCAGTGAGCCATCGCGAGAAAGAGCCAGTCCGCGGGCGAGCCGCCCGAGGTTAGTTCCATCGACCGCGAGAGGGACTTGATCGCCTCCGCCCATGCGCCGACACCATACTGGGCTATACCGAGTGTGTTCCAGATCGCGCCCGACGCAGGCGCTTGCTCGACCGCCCTCGTGGCAAGCTCGACGGCCCGTCGCGGATTGCGCATTTGCGAATTGGTGCAGGTCGCCATGAACCAGGCAAGCCCGTTCATCGCTTTCGGGTCGCTTCCCGTGGCTGCGGCTGCGGCTTCTACCAGCTTTCTGGCACGGTCTGCGTAGTCTTGGCTCTTCGTTTGACGTGCCTCCATCGAGAGCGCGGAATCCAACGTGGCTAGTTGCTGACAACGAAGGAGGATTTCAGCGCCATTCACGGCATCCTCACCAGTCGTGACGGAGAGACCGACCGCGTTTTCGGCCGCCCGGGCTGCGGTCTCGTGCTCACCCATTTGCGCCAGTGTCCTTGCCAAGCTCTGATAATGGTTCCTGAGCAACCGGCGATACTCCAGAATCCGGGGATTCGCTCGCAATGCAGCGTTCTGTTGCTCTATGGTGCGCCGAAATAGCTTGATCGACTCTTCGAGTTTGCCCTGGTCAAACAAACTATCGCCCAGATCGCCGAATGATGTCCCGAGCTCGCTCTGGTAGTCCGGAATGTCGGGAAATTGGGCCAAAAGCGCCTCTTTAAGTTCCATCGCCCGGCGGAACGATTTTTCTGCCCTCTGAAACTCACGGACCTTGCGGAGAAGAACTCCTAAGTTGTTGTGACTGCTCGCAAGCCGCTGCCGGTATTCAGGGACCTGGGGAAACTCGACCGCCAGACGTTCTTGAATCTCAATGGCCCGACGTTCCGCTTGCTCCACTTCCCCTGAATCGCCTATCTCGTCGAGCAACACGCCGAGGTTTCCGTGGCTTAGCCCCAGACGATTCCGATAGTCCGGAATTTTGGGAAACTCGACCGCGAGCGGCTCAAGAAGCTCAATCGCCCGGCGCGTGGCCTGCACTGCTTCGCGTGGTCGGCCGGCGTTGTAGAGGAGAGCGCCGAGGTTGCTGTGGGTGCCCGCAAGGCTGAGCCGGTAGGATGCGTGCTCAGGAAACTCAGCGACCAGGGCATCCTCTATTGCGATCGCCCGACGATGGGCTTGCTGCGCCTCTCCGAGCTGACCCATGATTCGCAGCAGATTGGCGAGGTTGTCGAGCTCCATCGCGAGTTCGTTCCGATATTCCCGAACGCTCGGGAGCTCGATTGCGATCGCTTCCTGAAGCTCGATGGCACGGCGGTGGGCCTTCTCCGCGTCCTTCAACCGACCCCGTTGCTCAAGCAGTCGGCCCAAATTGCTGTGGCTAGCCGCGAGGCTGAGCCGGTGCTCGGAGACTCTTGGGAACTCGGCCGCGAGCAATTCTTGAAGTTCAATGGTGCGCTGATAGGCCCGCTCAGCCTGCGCGAACTGACCTGTCTCGCGGAGAACGATTCCGAGGCCGTTCAAATTGAGTGCGAGAAGTTCACGGTGTCGATGTGTGTTGGGGAATGCGGCCATCAGAGTCTCGCCAATCTCCACGCCGCGGCCATACGCGAGTGCTGCCTCTTTGTATTCGCCTAACCTTTGATGGATGTTACCCGCGCGTTGCTCGGCTTCGACAGCCGCGGCGCGCACCTCGGGATCGGAGCTTCGTACGCGGGCGAACTCCTGGTAGAAGGCCAGCGCCTTGAGAAGAAACTCGCGCTGAACGAGTTCGAGCCGTGGCTGCTGCGCCAGCCATTTCTCGGCGACCTGCGTATACATCTCGTCAACGGCCTTCCTGGCCCGGTCGCGCTGGGAGACCGCGTCGGCTTCGGCCTTCTTGGCCCGGTCGCGCTGTGAGACCGCATCGGCCCGGGCACGCCGGGCGAAGATGGCCTGCCATGAGCTCACGGTCGTGCCCGCGATCAGGGCCAGGGCGACCACGACCGTCGTCGTCAGGACCACGCGGTTGCGCCGGGCGAACTTGCGAAGGCGATACCAGCCCGAGGGCGGGCCGGCCTCGACCGGGTCGCCGGCCAGGTAGCGCTCGACGTCGCGGGCCAGGCCGCTGGCCGTCTCGTACCGGCGGCGGCGGTCCTTCTCCAGCGCCTTCATCACGATCCAGTCCAGCTCGCCGCGCAGCGAGCGGCTCAGCATGCGGGCGTCGGTCTGGCGGTTGTCCGAGACGGTCGTCGAGTGTCGCACCCAGACGCGCTCGAGCCGCGTGCTCGGCTTGGGCGGCTCGTCCTCGCGGATGATCCGCCGGACCTCGTCGAGCGCGGCCGTGCGGAAGGTGTCCTGGTCAAAGGGCGTCGTCCCGGTCAAGAGCTCGTAGAGCAGCACGCCCAGGGAGTAGATGTCGCTGCGCGTGTCGATATCCACCGCGGACAGCTCGGCCTGCTCCGGGCTCATGTACAAGGGCGTGCCGATCAACTGGGCGAAGCCGGTAAAGAGCGTCTTGTCGGTCAGGCTCTGGCCGGTCGCCTTGGCGATGCCGAAGTCGATGACCCTGGGCAGGGGCACGCCGTCGAGCGCGGTCACCAGGACGTTCGTGGGCTTGATGTCGCGGTGGATGATCCCCTTCTGGTGGGCGTGCTGCACGGCCTGGCAGACCTGCATGAACAGGTCCAGTCGCTTGTGGATCGGCAGGCGGTGCTGGTCGCAATACTCGGTGATCGGGATGCCGCGGACCAGCTCCATGACGAAGTAAGGGCGGCCGGACTCGGTGGCGCCGGCGTCGAGCACCTTGGCGATGTTGGGATGGTCCATCATCGCCAGCGCCTGGCGCTCGGCCTCGAACCGGGCGATGACCTGGCTGCGTGTCCATGCCCGGCTTGATGATCTTCAGAGCAACCTTGCGGCGCACGGGCTGGGTCTGCTCGGCCATGTAGACGATGCCCATGCCCCCTTCGCCGATCTGCTCCAGCAGCTTGTAGGGGCCGATGACCGTGCCGGGGCCTTCCAGCGCCTGGGTCGGAAGGGAGCGTCATGGTCGGGCCCGCGGCGGGCGAGTCCAGGAAACTGCCCATCTTGGGCTGGGCGTCGAGGAGCCGTTCGACCCGCCGGCGCAGGTCCAGGTCCGAGCCACAGACCTCATCGAGGTAAGCGGCCCGGGCCTCGGGAGACTCTCGCTCCATCGCGGCGAAGAAGACCTCGTCGATACTGGGTGTCGGGTTGCTCATGGTCGGGGCCCATCACGTCAGGACCAAGCGGGGCTTCTTCTGTAAGACAGTGCGAAATCAAGTGCTCGCGGCGCCTCAGGGGCTGGGCGGTTTTTTCGGAATCGTTTCGAGATCGCTCACGCATCGCTCAGCTCGCTGTAGAGCCAGACCCGGGCATAGGCCCAGTAGCGATCGGCCGTCGCGCGCGAGATCCCCAGCACGCGGCCGGCGTCCTCGACCGACAGCCCGCCGAAATAGCGGAGCTTGACCAGCTCGGCCTTGGTCGGGTCCTCGGCCGCGAGCTTGGAGAGGGCCTCGTCAACCGCGAGGATGTCATGGACAGGGCGAGCCTCCGGCACGTCCACTCCGTCGAGATCGACTCGCTGCAAGTCGCCGCCGTGTTTCTCGGCCCGCTTGCGGCGGGCGTTCTCGATCAGGATGCGGCGCATGGCCTCGGCGGCGGCCGAGAAGAAATGCCCGCGGCTGTTCCAGGAAGGCGCCTCGGAGCCAACCAAGCGAAGATAGGCTTCGTGGACCAAGGCCGTGGCCTGGAGCGTCTGGCCCGGAGACTCGTGGGCCAGCCGCTGTGCGGCCAGCTTGCGCAGCTCGTCATAGACCAAGGGGAGCAATTGCTCCGGCGCCTTGGGGTCTCCTTGCTCGATCGCCGAGAGAATGCGGGTGACGTCGTTCATCGACATAGCCTCTGACTTACCACCCCGGTCACACTGCGGACCCGAGCCCGAGCGCCATCGCTCGGCGGAATTGCCTCTGGGCCGAAATGATAGCCGAAGTGATTCGGCACATCTTAACCCGCGCGGCTGCGAAGGGATAGCCTCCTCCAATTGAAAATCAAGATCAGATCAGGATCAGGATCAGGATCAGGATCAAGATTAGGAGCAGGAGCAGGATTCAGAGTACGACACTGACCATCAAGCTTTGGCCACTGACCATCCACCAACGGCCAAGAACCGAGGACAGAGGACAGAGAACAGAGGACCGACTTCGAAGGACCAAGGAATAAGGACAAAGGACCACCTGCTTTGCCGGGATGCGTTTCAGCGACGTGATCCACCCTCTGAATTGCAACCACCTTGATTGGCGCGATATGATGGAGGTGTGCCATAAGGCGGGCTGCGCCACGGCAATCCGGATCGCCTCGGTGGAGGAACTCACGATATCATGTCATCTTTCAGCACTCGCCCGGACTCCGATGTCCAGGTCGTCACCTTCGAGAGCGCCGGCGGCCTGAACGATTTTCGCAACTCCGCACTCCGCGACGCGCTCTACGAGCTTGTTGCCAACCGTGAACGAACCACTGCTCGCCGTCGACCTCGCCAAGGTCGACTACCTTTCGAGCTCGGGCGTCGCCATCCTCGTGGGCCTCAAACGCCGCGTGGAAACCAAAGGCGGCAAAATCGTCATCTTCCACGTCCAGCCGATCGTCCGCGACCTCCTCGCCGTCATGAAGCTCGACCGCTTCTTCATCATCAGCGACGACGAAACCAAAGCGATCGACTCGTTGCGTTCCCTTCCTCCGGCCTAATCCGGTCCCTTCGCTTTCCTCGACACCCTGCATTTCCCATCTTTACAGCTCCGTGAAGACGGGAGCGCTCGTGGGCCGATTGAGAGAGGCGTAAGTGCGTCGTTGCGCCGACAGTGAAGGAGTGGGGTAGCGAGGCTCGAATCCGGCAGAATCCTCGATAACCAAGTGACGGCGTCGCGCGGCGGACTTGCGGTTTCTACCGAGCCGGTTGTCCATCCGAACCAGGGAGGGCGGCTTCCGGGGCGTCGCATCGATCGTTTCATCAGGAACGATCGACACTTTGGGCGTGCCCTTGCGAGCTGCCGGGAAGGGAGTCTTCCATGAGTTTCACGCAGCAGCGGTCTGGGCGTTCCGATTGGGCTCGGCGCAGGCCGGTCTCGGCACCAGAGGCCCTCGAGAGCCGGCAGTTGCTCGCCAGCGCGGTATGGCGGCCTATCGCGTCGCCTTGGCTACCCAGCAATCTTTTCGTCACCAATCCGATCACTCATCAGCGCGAACTGTAACTCTTCTCAACTCGTCAACCCGAACAATCCCAATAGCCCCGGGCTCTCGAACGAAGGCAAGGTCGTCACCGGCACCGATCGGGAGGGCGACCAGTGGACCATCACGGTTCACGGGCCGGGCAAAGTGATCGTCACCGACACCACGCCCAACGACGGTGTGCTCGACGACGACATCGACACGATCCAGCTCGTCGGCACTAGCCTGACATCGACCTATGTCACGGGCAATGTGATCGCGTCGAACAAAGTCCCGATCGTGGACAATATCAGTCTGGAAGATATCAGCTTCAGTTCGCCCAATGCCCAGGGAAACGCGAGTGGAACGCCCCTGCAGCCGAGCAGTGGCGTCATCAAATTCAACGAGCTCATCGACCTCGGGGTGAAGTCGATCGAGCTCAACGGCTTCGACCTGTCGGACGCAGGTGACGCCGGCAGTGACCAGCAGACCGGTGTGTTCCTCTACGGCGGCGTGGGCGTGCTTTCGTTCGACGGCATCAATGCACAATCGAACACGGCCGTCAACCCGACGCCGTACCAGATCGTGATCGGCGAAGCCAACACGCCGCTCAAAGTCAAGCCGTCGATCTACCTCAATCAATATCAACAACTTGGTGTACAACAGCACGACGCAGTCGACTCCGCCAACGACGCCGTCACGACGCCGTCGGTCCAGTTCATGATCAATGGAGTCGTCCGCAACTTCGATATGATCGCTGCTACGGACACCGAAGATTGTCGCCGGCCTTGAGGTTGACTTCCCGCCGGTCGGGACCACGGGCCGGACCTCGGTTCAGGCGACGGCCATCAACACGCTCAATGTGCACGGGTCCGCCAAGAACATCACGCGTGTCGCGGTCGCCGACACCGTTCTCGTCGGAATCGAGCGGGCTCAATTATCTCAAAAAGGCGACGTTCGGCGGCAATGCCGACGGCGTCGGCATCGACGTCAAAGGCAAGATCGGCACGCTCACGTTCAAGCGGGGCCTGGGCAACCCAACGGGCGTGTTCACTGGTACTGCGCCGCAACGGGCTCTTGGAGCCGACGACGATCTACGGCACTCCGACGAGCATCGACCGGCTATCCCGCCGCGGGCGATCTGGGCGGCCAGATCCGAGCCGCGAGCATCAAGAAGCTCACCGTCAAGCCGGCGAACGTGCTCGTGCAGACGGCCGCAAAACCCGAGCTTCGTCCAGAGCCGCGAGCAGGGATATCCGACGTATGTCAGCAGCCCCGGCTTTCGCTCACCAACGCGGTCGTGACCACTTCCGGGTCGATCGGCAAAGCCAATATCACAGGCACGCCGCTCAACACCGAGATCAAGACTGGCTTCGACCTCACCTCGTATCCAGCCGGACTGGAAGGTACTCGGGAACGCAGCGCAGATCAAGGCGCTCAAGGTAAAGGGCGACCTGATCAATTCGGTGGCTTCGGCCACGTTCCGTCCCGCGAACAATCATTACGACAAGACAGGCACCGCCGGCCCGGGCCAGATCAACAAGAGCGTCACGGGCGTGAATTACGATACGGACGGAAAGACGGGCCTGGGCAATACCGGCGCAGGCATCTTCGCACGGAAAATCAAGCTGCTGCGTAAATCGAAGTGATCGCAGACTGACCCCTGATCACGGCTTGCGTGCTCTACGACCTCGTTTGCAGTCAAGACCGCATGTTTTCCTCCCTTGTTTGTTTGTGGAGGGGGGAAGGCATGCTGCTCACCAGCGCCAGAGAGCGGTGCCCCAGTTGAGGCCGGCGCCGAACCCTGAGGTCAAGATCAGATCGCCGCGCTCGATGGCGCCCTCGCGATAGAGCTCGTCGAGGGCGATCGGGATCGAGCCGGCCGAGGTGTTGCCGAAGCGTTCGAGGTTTTTGTAGACCGCGTCGCGGTGGAAGCCCAGGACGTCGCTGGCGGCGTGGATGATCCGCACGTTGGCCTGGTGGGGAATGAACCAGCGGATCTCCGGCACGCTGGCAATTGGCGTGGGCGAGAACGGCCAGGGCCGAATCGGCCAGGATGCGGACGGCCCACTTGAAGACGGCCCGGCCGTCCATCGTGAGGTAATGGAGGCCCTTTTCGAGGACCGCCGGCGACGGCGGGATGCGACTGCCGCACGCCGGCCGGCTCAGAAGGTCGCCGCCCGAGCCGTCGGAGCCGAGCTGGTAGGCGACCAGTCCCTGGTCTTTCTCGCCCGGCGCGAGCAAGACGGCGCCGGCCCCGTCGCCGAAGAGCGGGAAGCTCTTCTGGTCGCCGGGATTGATCACCCGGCTATTGCAATCTCCGCCGATCACCAGCGCACACTGGCTATTGCCCGTCGCCACGAACTGCGCCGCGATGACGAGGGCGAAGACGAAGCCCGCGCAGGCCGCCTGCACGTCGAAGGCGGGGCAGGTCAGCTTGAGCCGGTCCTGAATCAGGTTGGCCGTGGCGGGGAATGCCATGTCGGGCGTGAAGGTGGCGACGACCAAGAGGTCGACGTCGGCCGGCTCGCGCCCGGCCGCCTTCAGGCAGCGGATCGCGGCCTGCGTGCACAGGTCGCTTGTCGCCTGGTGGGGCAGCGCGAATCGCCGCTCATGAATTCCCGTCCGGTTGACGATCCATTCCGGATCGAATCCGTGCGTCTCGCGCAGGTCTTGATTGGTCACGACCAGCTCGGGGACGTAGCTCCCGGAACCGAGAATCCGCACGCCCAAGAGCGAGCGAGGTGGCGGCGAGAGATGGATTTGGCCGTTGCTCATGAGCGATACGCGACGGACTTCATTCGCGACGTGTGAGTGCCGAGCCGGTGAGCCGATCGGCTCGAAACATCATTTCCTCCGGCGACCTCTTAAACTATCGGCGAGCCAGAGTCGACCCGACCAGTAAGCGGCAGGAGAGCGCACAGAAGTTAATCACGACGCGCCGATTGTTTCAGGGAAACGCCGAATATAATGAGTTTATTCGCTGAAGACCATACCAAAGCCAGATGAATCTTGAAGTTCTGTTCGGCGAGCGCAGGTTCGCGAATGCCGGCGTAGCAGGTTCGCCGTCGAGAGTTCGGGCCGATTGGAGATCGTCTCGCGTGAACGAACATCGGATTCGCCTACGCGGCGGCTGGGGACTGTCGACCGGCGATCGCGCCTCAATCCGACCAAGTTAGGTTGGCGTTGCCTATCCGCTGGGGGTTGCGTAGCACAGGGCGAGTGATACTGACTCGCCGGTTTGGCCGTCCGCCGCTGGAGCCAGGCGACCGGGTGCTATTACTGAAATGGATCAGGTCGCAAGGAGTCGTCGCTCTGTCGCTCAACGGGCAGTCGATCTTTCCCGTCTTGCCTGAAATCACTCATTACGAGATCGAACTCCCCGAGCTGGCTGAGAGGAACGTGCTGGTCCTGGAGATCGAGATGCCCGAGCCGGTGGGTAAGATCGACAGCCCGGGGGATGAATGGGGAATGATCGCCTTGGTTGTCCGTCGCGCGCCGAATCGAGTCCAAGCGCGACGCGGACCCTCTGGTGTCTTCGGCAGAATTCGACTTACAATCGATTACCTTGCCTTTGCGCTAGAATTTGGTGCTTCTTCGACCACTGAGATGCTTACCCCATGTTCGACCTCGAACGAGAACAACTTCGCAAGACCTATCAGCTTTGCCGCCTGGGCTTCACGATCCTTGCCGTGGCGCTTGTGCTGGCGTGCTTTGCCTCGCTGCTTGATCTGTTCTCAAGGTTCGACAGGGGCCTGGTGACCTGGATTCAACAGTCGATGTTAATGCGATGGCTCAACGCCCCGATTGTCTGGGGCTCGCCTGATCGGAGCAACATTGCTGTTGGGCCGGTGGGATCACGTGAGCTGGCAGCGTCGGGCGGGGCTGTTTCTGGTGATGAACCTGGTCGATGTGGGGCTCTGGTTCATTGACCGTGGCGACGCGATGGGGGCAGTTGCCGGCGAATTCGGGCACGAATGGCTGCGCGTCAGCATGGGATTGGCACTGGGTTGGGGCGAGTTTGCGTTGATCTCGAGTTTGACGTGCGACTACCTGGTTCACCTGGGGGTCGAACATGCCCGCGACTCGGACAAGTCGACTCGCTCGATGGCGGCGACCGGCGCCATGGTCTGGTTGCTGTTGTTCTGCCAGCGGACCGACTGGAGAGCCGGCTGGCCCTTGCAAGCGCATCATCCGCGCGGGCTCGAAGGCTTGCTGCTCGCGCACGGATTCACCCTGATCTGGACGATCACGCTCATCCAGGTGACCGCGCTGGTGATTTCGGCGGTCCGCCAGAGCACGGAGGTTCTCGCCGAGATGGACCGCGAAGATCAGGAAAACGATCTGCTGCGCTCGCGGTCCGATTCGCCGCAGCCGTTTGAGAACGCTTCGTCCTATCGCGATCACATCCAGCGACCGTTCTGAACGCAATCCGCGTCGCAACGGTCTGCCTTTCGAGCGGCAGTTGGAGTTGCTCGTCAATGCCAGCCAACGTGCGCGTCTGACGTTTCGTCTTCAGTCGCATCGTCGAATGCTTCGTCGCCGTTCACCGATGCCGGGGGATCCGGGAGCAACTGCCGGAGCGACCTGGGCAAGGGAAATGCACGCTTTCCTTGCGAACCGTCTCCTCCTGGATGGTCGCGCCGAAGTGCGTCTCGAGGTATTCGATGCACTCCTGCACGACCTGCTCGGGGCGCTGGCTCCCGCCGTGATGAGTACGGTCTCGACATCGCGGAACCAGGAATGCTGGATCTCGGCGACACCGTCGATCAAGTGGGACGGCAATCCCTAGACCGTTGGCGATCTCGGCCAGCCGGCGGCTGTTGGAGCTGTTCTGGCTGCCAAGGACCAAGACCAGGTCGGCCTGCGCCGCCAACTCGCGAACGGCTTCCTGGCGATTCTGGGTCGCGTAGCAAATGTCGTCTTTGGGCGGGTTGGCGATGTTGGGGAATTTCTGCCGCAGTGCGGCGATCACGATGTTGGCGTCGTCGACGCTCAGGGTGGTCTGGGTAAGATAGGCGACCTTGTTGGGATCGGGAACGACCGAGTCGTTCGACATCTTCGGCGGTCTCGACCAGGATCATCTGGTTCGGGGGCCTCGCCCATGGTGCCGATGACCTCATCGTGTCCCTCGTGGCCGATCAGGACGATCGTGTAACCCTCGCGTGCGTAACGGACAGCCTCGAGGTGGACCTTGATGACAAGTGGACAGGTGGCGTCGATGGCGACGAGCTGGCGGCGGCGGGCCTGTTCGCGGATCTGCGGCGAAACTCCGTGGGCACTGTAGAGCAGGGGAGAACCGGGCGGGACCTCGATCGAGCGACTCGACGAATACCGTGCCGCTGTCACGAAATTGTTCGACGACAAACTTGTTGTGAACGATCTCGTGATAGACGTAAAGGGGCGGCCCGAAGAAGTCGAGTGCACGCTCGAGGCATTCGATCGCCATATTGACCCCGGCGCAAAAGCCTCGGGGATTCGCCAGGATGATCTTCATCGCGGGGCAACCTCCGGTTTTCGTGGACAAAGACGCCCATATCCTATTCGTTTGCCAGGCCGACGAAAAGGCGAGACAGGGCGGCTGCATGTGTTCGCACCAAGCATTGTTATAATATTGTCGGGTGCGTGCGAGCTCCTCGTCGGTGTGAAGCGAGATTCATCCGTGACTCTACAAGTCGAGCCTCCGCCATGAGCACAGTTCCCAACCGCCGAACGAGTACCCAGCCCGAGAAGGCCGAGGCCAGCCCCGCGAAGTCGCGGCGGAGAAAAGGCGCATCGTATCAGTACGGCTATCGCGAAGTGCCGATCAAGCGGCCCAACGGGGAATTTGACACCAAACGGGTCCCCCTGACTTTGAACGATGTGCTTCATCCCAGGTTTGGAGATGTCCACGTGCTCAGCGACGCGCACGGTGACGATTGCAGTTATCTCAGGTCTGTTCTCAAAGAACGTTTCGCAAGCGACCTTTCGGTCGCCGTGTTCTACGACGTGGGGATTTTCTGGGATGTCCCCCGAATGAGGCACCACAGCCCCGACCTGTCGGTGATTTTTGGCGTGAAGGAGCGCAAGGACTGGATAACCTTCGATGTCAAGACCGAAGGAGTCCGTCCGCGCCTGATCATCGAAGTGACGTCACCAGCGACCAGATCCAACGATCTTAAGAAAAAAGTCCAGCAATATGCCAAGGTGAGCGTACCCTATTATGTGATCGCCGACGCGACGGAGAAGGATAATCGCCGGCGGCTAACGCTAATCGCGTATCGGCTGGACGGTGGTCATTACGTGCGCGTTGCGTTGGATGATCGGGGACGTGCGTGGCTGGAGCCGGTCGGATTGTGGTTGGGGGTGACGGCTGACCGTGCAACGGGGGGCGACCGGCTCGCGCTCATTGATCCGGCGAACAACGAAGCGATCGGTGACTATACTGCGATCGCGCAAGCGCGTGCACAGGCCATGGCACATTCTCGCGAGGCGGAAACACAGGCTCACGAGGCGGAAGGGCGGGCAGCAACCGAAGCCCACGCTCGCGCCCTCGCCGAGGCCAGGATAAGAGAGCTAGAGGCCGAGTTGCTGAAGCTGCGCCGCGGCTCGTCATGAGAATTGCCGGGCCGACCGGCTCCATGCTTGAAAGCAGGCGCGCGTCTCTGCTACATTCCGTGTCCAACTGGACGTCCGGGCGTTTCCCAAACACGGAGGCGTGGTCGAGATGAACCCAGGCGAGCAGAGGCTTTGCGATGACCACGAGATCAGCGGTCTGATTGCCGTCGATGGCTCGCAAGTTCGCCACGGCCCGCCGCGTCGGAGTGCCTCTCTACCTGGTCGGCGTTCGGTCGCGCGGTGTTCCGCTGGCCCAGCGGCTGGCTCACGAGCTGCGCCGGCTGCTCGGGCCAAGATGTCGATGTCGGTGCCGTCGATATCACGCTCTATCGCGACGATCTCGGGCAAGTCAGCGCGGTGGCCCGTGCTGCGAGGGACCGAGATCCCGTTTGACGTCGACGGGGCCGAGGTTGTGCTGGTGGATGATGTCCTGTTCACGGGCCGGACGGTTCGTGCCGCCTTGAACGCCATCTGCGACCTGGGTCGGCCGGCGTGCATCCGCCTGGCGGTCCTGGTCGATCGCGGCCATCGCGAGATTCCCATCCAGCCCGACGTTGTGGGTCTGCACGTCGACGACCGATCTCGACGACCATGTGCGCGTGCGGCTTCATGCCGGTCGATCCGGTCGACGAAGTCGTGAAGATCGCTGGCCGGTAGCCGTAAGTCACCGTCGCCGAGAGGAGTGCCCAGCCGTGACCAGCGCGTCGTCTCCATTGCCGCCGCAGCCGAGAGCACGGCTCCGTGGAGCCGGAAACATCTGCTTGGTCTGGAAGAACTGTCGCGCGAGGAGATCCTGGCGATCCTCGATACCGCCGAGTCGTTCGCCGAGATCTCGACGCGCAGCCGCAAGAAGGTGCCCGCGCCTTGCAGGGCCGGATCGTCTTCAACCTGTTCTTCGAAAACTCGACCCGCACGCGGACCAGCTTCAGCCTGGCGGCCAAGCGGCTGTCGGCCGACACGCAAGACTTTTCGCCGAGCGGCTCGAGCCTGTCGAAGGGTGAGTCGTTCATCGACACGGCCAGGAACATCGAGGCGATGGGGGCCGACGTGGTCGTGATCCGCCATCCCACGCCGGGCACGCCTCACCTGCTGGCCCAGCACCTCAAGTGCTCGATCATCAATGCCGGCGACGGTGCCCACGAGCACCCGACCCAGGGGCTGCTCGACCTGATGACGATCCGCCGCGCCAAGGGGCGAATCGAGGGCCTGACCGTCGGCTTGCTCGGCGACATCGCCCACTCGCGGGTGGCCCGGTCCAACATCTGGGGCCTGCTCAAGCTGGGGGCCAAGGTGATCCTCTGCGGGCCGCCGACCCTGGTCCCCAAGGGGTGGGAGCGGCTCGGCTGCGAGGTCGCCTATCATCTCGACGAGGTCTTGCCGCGGTGCGACGTCGTCAACGTCCTGCGCATTCAGTTTGAGCGCCAGCAGGGGGGGATGTTTCCCTCGGTCGCCGAGTACTCGCAGTTTTACATGATGACCCAGGAGCGGCTGGGGCTCGCCAAGGACGACCTGCTCTTGCTGGCGCCCGGCCCGATCAATCGCGGCGTCGAGCTGACGCCGGAGGTCGCCGACGGCAAGCACTCGGCGATCCTGGACCAGGTGACCAATGGGCTGGCCGTGCGGATGGCCGTGCTCTATCTTGCTCTGCGGCCGGACGGAGCACCAAGGCATCTCGCTCTCGATCGCAAGAATTGAGAGCGTTTCGGGCTCATCGCCATTCCCGAGGTGTCACGGAGGGGGACTTGCCTTGAGGACGATTCAGATCACGGGCGGCCGGATCATCGATCCCGAGCACAGAACATCGACCAGGTTGGCGACCTCTGGATCAGCCGGGGGCGGATCCTGCCGATGGGGGCGGGCTACGAAGAGGCCGAGATCGTCATCGACGCCCAGGGCATGATCGTCTGCCCGGGCTTGATCGACGTCCACGTGCATCTCCGCGAGCCGGGCAACGAAGAGGACGAGACGATCGCGACCGGGGCGAGTGCCGCCCTGGCCGGCGGCGTGACCTCGGTCGCCTGCATGCCCAACACCATGCCGGCCATCGACACCCAGGCGGCCGCCGAGTTTGTCGTGCTGCAGGCCCAGCGGGCGCGGCAGGCCAACGTTTACCCGGTCGGGGCCGTCAGCAAGGGACGCAAGGGCGAAGAGCTGGCCGAGCTTGGCCAGCTTGTCGCCGGCGGCGCGGTCGCCTTCACCGACGACGGCGCACCGGTCGCCTCGGCCGCCCTGATGCGCCGGGCGCTGCAATACGCCAAGATGTTCGACCGCGTGATCATGCAGCACTGCCAGGT
The DNA here is from genome assembly GCA_963850935.1 of uncultured Isosphaeraceae bacterium. GTDB lineage: Bacteria > Planctomycetota > Planctomycetia > Isosphaerales > Isosphaeraceae > CAWFRS01. The sequence goes on along the minus strand of CAWKNT010000001.1, from coordinate 300,778 downwards.
GCCCGAGCTGACCACTGGCGGCGTCATGAACGAAGGGTTCGAGTCGATGCGGCTGGGCTTGGGCGGCATGCCGGCGGCGGCCGAAGACATCATGGTCGCCCGCGACATCCGCCTGGCCGAGATCACCGGCGGCCGCCTGCACATCCAGCACATCTCGACGGCCCGCTCGGTCGAGCTGGTCCGCGAGGGACAGCGCCGCGGGGTGCGCGTGACGGCCGAGGCCTGCCCGCATCACTTCACACTCACCGACGAAAAGCTGCGGACGTTCGATTCCAACTTCAAGATGAACCCGCCGCTGCGGACCTGGAGCGACGTCGAGGCCGTGATCGGCGGGCTCAAGGATGGCACGATCGAGATCATCGCCACCGACCACGCCCCCCACGCCCGGGAAAAGAAGATGCGCGAGATCGACCAGGCCCCGTTCGGCATCGTCGGCCTGGAGACCCTGATCCCGATCACGGTGACGAGCCTGATCGAGCCCGGCCATCTGACCTGGCCCGAGGCGCTTCGCAAGCTGACGATCAACCCGCCCAGCTCCTGGGGATTCCCAAGGGCACGCTGCGTGGCGGCGCCGATGCCGACGTCACGATCATCGACCCGGCGGTGCGGTGGACGATCGACCCGACGCAGTTTCGGTCCAAGAGCCACAACACGCCATTCGGCGGCTGGGAGGTGCGCGGGCGAGCGCATACCGTCATCGTCGGGGGCGAGGTGCGGTTCACGCTGGGCGGGATCGTCCAGCAGGCACCGACAGCGGCGATGGCGTGACGGGGCCTTACGAGTCGCACTACGGCTTGGCACGCCCCGGAGCTTGTGCTTGGCTTTGTGTCGTGGTTTTGGTCCAAGGACGACGAACCTTGAATTCGTCGAAGCCCGATCTATGATTCAGGATGTGGCGACCCGTGATCCCAGTCGAACGCGCGGATTGGTTGGTCATGCGCTGGCTCATCGACGGATATAACGTGATGCATGCAGGGGGACGGCTCGGGCCCAAGCTGAGCCGCACAGGATTCCGCAATGCGCGGAGGCGTTTTCTTGACGAGATTTCGGCCGCGCTGGGACCAGACGAAGCGCGACAGACCACGGTCGTTTTCGATGCCTCGGTCCACCCCGGCGACTTCGCACTGAATGCCACCTATCGCGGATTGGGAATCCTCTTTGCGCTCGGAGATGAGAGCGCCGATGCTCGGATCGAGGAGATCATCGCCGACCATACGAATGCGCGGACACTCACCGTGGTGTCGTCCGACCGTCGCATCCGCCGGGCAGCCGCGCGGCGCCGGGCCAAAGTGCTCACAGCCGACCAATTCTGGGAGCGGATCGACGATCTCAAAGAACGAGAAGGTCTGAACGGTCGGCCGGGCAAACCAAACGTGTCCGAAGAGCGCGACGGCGCCAGCCAATCGATGCGGCCGAGTCGGCTCATTGGCTTGCGACGTTCCGCAACGTGGCCGACGCACCGGCTGCCCGGGCGGCACTCGCGCCCGATGACGCGCTCTTGACCGATGCTGAGATCGCCGAGATCGAACGTGAAATCGAGCGAGAGAACGGCCGCAAGCGCGGATAGTTCCCGTCGCCCCCGCCGTTCGCGTTTCCATTTCGATGAGCGCAGGGCCCAGTCGACCGAGCCAACCGACTCGCCTCCTGGAAACATCGTGGAGACCGTGGTAAAACCGATGCATCCATGGCCCGCCGGCCACAAACCGCGCGGACGGGGCTTCTCATTCACGAATCAGGATCCTCACGCGATGAAGGTTCACGAATATCAGGCGAAAGAGCTGCTCAAAAAGGCTGGGGTCGCGGTTCCGGAAGGGATCGTGGTGACAACCGCGGCGGATGCCGCCAAGGCGTACGATGCGCTTGGCGGCGGATTGATCGTGGTCAAAGCCCAGGTGCACGCCGGTGGGCGGGGCAAGGGGGTGGCCGTCGGGCCCGACGACGATCGTGCGCTGGCACTCGAGATCGCCAGCGGCAAGAAGCCGCGGCCCGATTCGATGGCCAAGGGAGTGCAGCTAGTCAAGTCGGCCCAGGAGGCCGAGAAAGCGGCCGCCAGCCTGCTGGGAAAAACGTTAGTGACTTATCAGACCGGAGCGCAGGGGAGCCCGATCTCCAAGGTGTTAGTCACGGTCGGCCACGACATTGCCCGCGAGCTCTACCTCGGTCTGGCGATCGACCGCGGCTTGCAATGCCCGGTCTTGATGGCCTCGACCGAAGGCGGAGTCGAAATCGAGACCGTCGCCCAGAAGAGCCCCGAGAAAATCTTGCGTGTGCCGATCGACGTCGGGCTGGGCCTGGCCGATTTTCAGGCCAGGAAAATATGCAAAGCACTGGGATTGGCAGGCGATTCGGCCAAAAAAGGGACGATCTTCTTGAAGAACTTCGTCAAGCTCTTCATCGATACCGATGCCTCGCTCGCCGAGATTAACCCACTGATCGTGACGGCAAGCGGTGACGTACTGGCCCTGGACTGCAAGCTCAATTTCGACGACAACGCTCTGTTTCGCCACCCCGACATCGCCGCGCTTCTGGACCCTGCCGAGGAAGACCCTGCTGAGCTACGGGCGGCAAAAAGTGGTCTGTCGTACGTCAACCTGGACGGTGATATCGCCTGTCTCGTCAACGGCGCAGGGCTAGCGATGAGTACGATGGACTTAATCAAGTACCACGGTGGCGAACCGGCGAACTTTCTCGACGTCGGCGGCGGTGCCAATAAAGACCAGGTTCTCGAAGGGTTTCGTATCCTCTTATCCGAGTCGCGGGTCAAGGCGGTGCTCGTGAACATCTTCGGCGGCATCATGAAGTGCGACACGATCGCAACGGCCTTGCTGGCGGCCTACGACGAGCTTGATTTCCGCGTGCCTTTGGTCGTCCGGCTCGAGGGGACGAATGTTGACCTGGGCAAGAAGCTGATCAAGGAAAGCGGGCGCAAGATCATCACGGCCGACGGCCTGACAGACGCGGCCAAGAAGGTCGTCGCCGCGGCCAAGGGGGCGGCGTGATTTTGACCGCGGGATAATGGAGAGCGAGGGGGTCATGGGAATCGACACGATGGGGCGAGTTACGGTTACGGCGAAAGTAGAGAATCTGGGAGACCTCATCCTCGTCGAGAGGGGGCTTCTGCCTGCCGATCAGGCTCGATCGATCGAGGTGAACGACGCGCTCGTCGATACAGGTGCGACGATTCTGTCGATGCCAAAGAGAATGATCCAACAATTGGGCTTAAGTCTTCTCCGCGCCGAACGGCTGTTACCAGCGGCGGCACCATTAAGATTAACGTCTATGGTACCGCCCGCTTAACAATTCAAGGCCGTGACTGCCCGACAGACGTTACGGAGCTTCCCGACGAATGCCCCGTTCTGATCGGCCAGATTCCGCTGGAATCGCTTGATTTTGTCGTCGACATGCGGGGTGGACGCATCACCGGCAACCCCGCCCACGGCGGTGAGCAGGTCCTCGAATTGTATTGATCGTTTATTTTTACGACCAAAGTGGACAGCCTATTTCACTCTCAGTGACGTATCCCGCATCCGCGCAGCCGTTCGCATGACTGCCACGAAGGAAATCGCATTCTCATGACCGGCGCGCCACACTTGCCCTCCGCGATGAGGCTCTGAGTTTATTGGACCGACGTGGTTCAATTCTGGAGCTGGCGCGGGAGATTTCAGGGCTGATGCGCCGGGAATCTATTCCGGGCTTGGTCATCGGAGGAATCGCCGTTGTTCTGCACGGACACATGCGTGTCACGAAAGACGTCGACGTATTCCTGGATCAACCACTGAAATCCTTCGCCGACCTTTTGATCGCCGACGGATTCGCTTACGACGAGAAACGCCGCGCGTTCACGCGAGGGGGTTCCGTTGTATCCCGTGACGCTCGAGCAAGTGGCCAAACCGCCGCGGGAGACCGTGGAGATCGAAGGTATCACCACCGTTGGCCTCGCCGATCTGATCGAGATGAAATCGTCGAGCGGTGTGCGGAATATGCTGAGAGCCCAGGAACTGGCGGACGTCATTGGTTTGATCCGGCACAACGGTCTCACAAGTGAGTACGCGAGGCATTTGGACAAATCGCTACGGCCGACTTTTCGAAAGCTCGTCAAGGCGATCCAGCGACAAGGGGGTCGCTGAGGATGTGTAATACTGCTTCTTTCGGCATTGTCCGAATCAGTTCACGGCGGGAGAGCAACTCTTACATTTGTTTCAGATTTCCGTGAGACTGGGTAAGTCAGATGGTCGATCCTAGCGACCGGAAATGGGCTGGCATAAAGGTTTGGGGTGCCCATCCCCGTACGGGTAATTGATCGCCGCGCCGGATATGCTCGATGGTCGGAGGTACGAAATGGCCAAAAGATCAGCGGTTAGGTCCAGACCACGCGCCTCAGTAAATGTCTTAGGCATCAATGAAGAGTCAGTTGCGGACGTCGACGAAACCTTGGAAATCATACCCTTTCGCTATGCGATAACTTCTTACGGCGCGGACTACCCAGTAGATGGACTTGTAAAGAGATTACAGTCACAAGACATAGTGATACCAACATTCGATCCAGAGACGGAATCATCAGGTTCGCTCGAAGGATTCCAACGCCGCTTTGTCTGGACCACGTCTCAAAGCGATAAATTCATCGAATCCCTACTGCTAGGTTTACCGGTTCCCGGAATCTTTCTAGTCAAGCAACCGGACGGAAAGCTTTTGGTCTTGGATGGTCAACAGCGTCTCAGAACCTTGCAAGCCTTCTATGGCGGCATTCTAAAAGGTCGGGAATATAAACTTGACAAGGTACAAAAGCAGTATCAGGGTCTGAGTTACCAAACGCTCGATGTGGAAGATCGAAGGAGACTCGACGATAGTATTATTCATGCGACAATTGTCAGACAGGACGAGCCCAGCGAGGACCAGAGCAGCATTTATCTGATTTTTGAGCGTCTCAATACGGGCGGAACGAACCTTCAACCGCAGGAGATCCGGGTTGCCCTGTACCACGGACTATTCGTGAAGCTTCTGCGAGAACTAAACGATCATGGCTCATGGAGGAAACTCTATGGGAAAAAATCCAATCGTCTTAAGGATCAAGAGTTGATTCTGCGCTTTTTTGCCTTGTATCACGAGGGAGATAATTATCAGGAATCCATGAAAGACTTCTTAAACAAGTTCATGGGAAAGAATCAAGACTTACGCTCCATTTCGGCGGCAAAACTTCGACCGCTTTTTCATGAGACCTGCGATGTCATACTTCAATCCATTGGTTCGAGGGCTTTCCGGCTTGAGCGTGTTGTCAATGCCGCGGTCCTCGATTCTGTGATGGTCGGAGTCGCCCGACGTCTCCACAGCGGAACGCCGGTTTTATCTCTGGACGATATTGCAGCGAAGTACGACCAACCTCTCCGAGACAAGGAGTATCTGAGTGCAGTCGTCACGTCCACGGCCGACGTGGCGAATGTCGAACAAAGGCTCAAAGTCGCGGTCCGCGCTTTCTTAAAGGTCCGCTAATGCCGACTCGAGGAGCTTCTGAAGTTAATCGACTCAGGAGCAGGAGGTGGTCTACTGAGTTGTCGAACTTCATGGAAGGCGGTCGCAAGGACGCACTCGACAGCGTTGTCAATCTTCGAAATAAAATTGCACACGGAGAATCGGTTTCTTTGTCTCTCGGGAGGATGCTTCAATACTTCGAGAAAATCGATGAGATAGTCGTGTTTGTCGAAGCCCTTCTCAAGTGAGGCGGGTGCAGACCTGAAACGTCTTTAACGCGGTCGTTTATCTTACGGAACTATGAGAATGAGCATTCTTGTCGACAAGAACACGCGTCTAATCTGTCAAGGCATCACCGGCAAAGCGGCGCGTTTCATGCGGAACAGTGCAAGGCGTACGGGACAAACCTGGTCGGAGGAATCACGCCGGGTCGCGGCGGAACGACGACCCTGGGCGTTTCCGTCTTCGACACCTGCTCCGAGGCCGTGGCCGCTACAGGCGCCAACGCCACGATGATCTTCGTGCCCCCTCCCTTCGCGGCCGACGCAATCATGGAAGCGGCCGATGCCGGCATCAAGGTGATCGTGGCGATCACCGAGGGAATTCCCGTGATCGATATGGCGCGAGCGGTCGCGTTTTTGAAGGCCCATCATCCGAGTGTTCGCCTGATCGGCCCTAATTGCCCGGGGATAATCACTCCCGGCGCCTGCAAGATCGGCATCATGCCAGGCTATATCCACAAACCCGGGCGGGTGGGCGTCGTCAGTCGGTCCGGGACTTTAACATATGAGGGTGTCTGGCAACTCACGAACCTGGAGATCGGCCAGAGCACATGTGTCGGCATTGGCGGCGACCCGGTCAACGGCACCAGTTTCGTCGATACGCTCCTTCTGTTTCAGAACGACCCCGACACCGATGGCGTGCTGATGATGGGGGAAATCGGCGGCAACGCCGAGGAACAGGCGGCCAGCCTCAAAGCGTCAGGCCGATTCACGAAACCGCTCGCAGCCTTCATCGCCGGCCAGACCGCCCCGACCGGAAAGCGAATGGGGCACGCCGGCGCGATTATCTCGGGAGGGTCTGGCAAGGCCTCAGACAAGATCGCAGCGCTCGAAGCAGCCGGCATCAAGGTCGCCAAGAGCCCCGCCGACATGGGCGTCACACTCAAGGCCGCCCTCAAGGGGTGATCGACCGGATGAGCCCGCCTGAGGACGTCGAACCGCTTGTAGATCGCTCGAATCCGTGGCACACCATCGCGCGCCGCTTTGTCTATGAAAATCCGTGGATCCGCGTGCGGGAAGACCAGGTACTGCGCCCAGACGGCTTGCCGGGTATCTACGGAGTGGTCGAGTTCAAAAACCGCGCGGTCGGAGTCTTGCCGGTCGATCACGATGGATCGATATGGCTGGTCGGCCAATATCGTTATCCCCTCCAGGCGTATTCGTGGGAGATCCCCGAGGGGGGTAGCCCCGCATCTGAATCGGCGGAAGCGACCGCGATTCGAGAGTTGCGCGAGGAGACCGGTCTGACGGCGGGCCGGATCGAGCTCGTAATGACGACCCATCTTTCCAATTCGGTCAGCGACGAACTAGGCTATCTCTTCCGGGCCACCGAGCTCACACACGGCGCTCTCGATCCTGAGGGAACCGAGCGGATCACGGTTCGGCGATTTGAATGGGATCTTGCCTGGCGAATGCTCAATAGCGGTGAGATTACCGACTCGCTCAGCGTCATGGCCCTGTTGCACGAGGCGATTCGTCGTCTTGAAGCGGCGAAGTCGAAATGAGCGAGTCCGCCTCCCTGCGGGCTCGAACTGCACGAGATTCAAGTGGTGCGGGATCGCGGCCCGCGACGGCCCAAGTCTACTTCTGGGTGGTGTCGTGGACGACCTTCCAGGTCGCCCGGACTGGCCGCTCGGTCATCGCATCTTTGGTGACCATGAGCATTGCTTCGCTCGGGAAGAACTTGCCAGGACAGACCGTCTTGGTGGCCGCCATGTGGGCGTGAGTCCGCAAGCCCTGGGGCCCGATGTTGTAGCGCTTGTTGAGGTAGTCGATCAAGGCCTTCGTCGCGGCGATCTGCTTTGATGAGGGAGGCTGCTGGTCGAAATTGCCCACGAGGCAGATTCCGATGCCGTACTCGTCGGCATCGTGAGTGCGTGCATTGCGGGTGTGGGCGCCTTGCTTCTGATTGATCCAGCGCTGCGACACCTCGATCTGGCCGTCACGGCTGCCCGTGCCGTTGCCGATCACAAAGTGATAGCCGCAACCATCGATGCCGAGGATCTTGCGATGCTCGGCATCGATCTGATCGTAGTTGCCGCTGGCCGAGGCACTGTGGTGGAGGACGATATAGCGCCAGGGACGGTCGACCTTGTTCGGGTACATGAGATCATTGGCGGTCGAGTCGTCGATGAAGGGCCGGAGCCGCTCATTCATGCTGGCGGGTCGCACTCGGGAGGCGGGAGTCGCGGCGGTCTGCACTCCCTCCTGCGCATCGGTTTCCCATGCCGAAGGAGTCGCAGAGCCGGTGGGCCCCTGTAAGTCTGGTCCAGAAGCGGAGCCTGAGCCGGGGCTTACGGGCTTGGGCGGAGGAGGGGGGGATGTGCCGCCCCCGAGCCCCGAAGCGGGCGCCGGCGACAGGTTTTCATCAAGGCCCGGCTCGTCGTCGATGCGCGACTTGGGGGTCTTATCCAGGGCTTGGCCGCGGCTCGAACCGCTGCCGGAACGGATCGGCGGCGTTGTTGACTGCGACGGAGTGTCAACCAGCGACGGGACGGAAGTGACCGTCCCGCTGCTCACCGGTTCGTCGGTCGTGACGCTCGCGCTTGAGCTGCCGCAATTGGTACAGGGGGCGGCCACCGGCGCTGGCGTTGCATAGATCGGCCGATACGATCTACGACTGTTCGCACAGCCGGCGGTCATCAGAGTGGCGATCGACAAGGCCGCGATCCAAAGTGCGCGTCGTGGCGCACAGCGACCGCGGCCCGATTATGCAGGGCCATCATCAAACTCCTTGCCAGATTCAACTCTCGTCCGACATCCCAGATCGGATCTCAATAAGCTACCACAGCAAGCGGGATGCCGAACCCACGATTGACGTGTCCGCGACGATCGTGCAATATTCCTGGCTTTCGACTCAAGTCTACACGCCATTTGACCGAAGCGCGGAATTTGCGAAATTAATTTTCAGTTTTGCTCAAGTCAAAAGCCTGCGTTTCCGCAAGGTCGATTGTCAAAAGTTCCAGACTCCGGAAGTTATCTGTACCCGCGTTTACACCACGGAGTGTTGTTGCCCCGGAAAGTCTACCACACTGGCGCAAACCGCAAGAATTGACATGTTGAAACCAGCCCGGATCCGAAGTCCGGATAAGCATTCCACGCGATCCCACCAATATTCGGCGGATGTGAACGCACAAACGGCACTCGATGGCAACATCCGTCCGAGCTTTCACTTGGCCCCGCTCGCGGTTCGCAGCCGGGGCCCAGGCTGGCCGACAGACCCTTGAGGGGCAAGTTAGAAAAGCAACGGTTGAAACGGACGTACTGGTTTTGCGGCGAATAAATGGCAGTAGATGGCAGTAGGTGGCAGTTTTTGGGAAGGGCACCGAGCCATCTCGCCCCGCGCGACGCATTCGACGACAAGTTTTTTAGGTTGGCTGACGAAGCCAATTTCGCTCTCCACACGCGGCGAGTAGAATTCAGTACGAGCGACCGCTGACGCCGCCGACCAGGAGCGGCAGCCTGCGAACAGTTCCGTCTGAGTTATCCACAGAACGGTCAATGATGAAGACGAATCCGCCAAGTCCGGTAGCTCTGCGGCGGGTGTCCTGCGGTCCGATGGGTGTCCCTGGGGTCAACCGGAACTCGTGTGCGCACCTCTGACCAATATCGACGCGTGCCACGTTGACGGGTTTGGTAGGGCGCGGGTGTTGCTCAACGAGAAATGGTTCGGCAGGGCGCGCACTCATCGCGCGCATATCCTCCATATACAATATACCCGGAGTTGCGGAAAATCGAAACGCGTCGATCCGCGATTTGGTCGAAAACTGGTTCTAAGTCGTTGTCTCCTATTGGGGAAAAAGATTCGAGAATTCTCAAAATAAAAATATTAGCGCGCGCCACCTTTGATAAGATGTACGTGTGGAACGGGTTATGCCGCGGAGCGCGCTGGTGGCGTTTATGACGGATGAGCCATGGCAAGGCCGCAGCAGCAGCGGCCGTCGAGGCCGCGCGGGGTTGTCACTGGCACCAGCACAGCCCCAGGCGGCCGCGCGCATCGCCGGGTGGTCGTGGCGCACCCTCTGCCGCAGAAATCCGACCCCAAGGAGTCATCATGAGCGTGAAGAAAGAAGCGTCCGGACGCCGTTCCGTTCAGGCCGAAGTCGAAGTCCCCGGCGGCACCCAGTCTGCGGCAGCGCGACGATCGGCAGAAGCCCAGTTGCGTACGCTTATCGCGAAGTTCGCGCCGCGCATCTACGGCTCATAGGCGCAATGCGACGGCGGCTGCGAAAGCGCCTGCCCACCGCCCATGAGCTTGTGTATGAATATCGCGACTTCTTCGTCATCAGCTATTCGCCGAACGAACGCGGGTATGAGGGCGTTCTTGCAATCCGCGCGAGCGCGAACGGCGTTAGGCTGTACTTCAATCGTGGTAAGGAATTGCCGGATCCTGCGAAATTGTTGCGTGGGTCCGGCAACCAGACGCGCTGGATTAACGTGGAGAGCGCGTCCACACTCGCTCATCCGGAGGTCGTGCGCCTGATCGACGAGGCCATCGCTCGCAATCGCGTGCCGTTCGCGAGCGCCGGCCGCGGGTCGGTGGTCATTCGTTCGACATCAGCCAAGCAGCGTCGGCGGCCGCGCGCCTAACGCAGTGCGGCCGATGATTCTTGCAGTCGTCGCGCCAGTGGCACAGTCGGGCCGACAGGACGGCTATTGAACTTTTTGTCGCCAGCGTCGGCATGTGGGAAGCCTGCTTGCAGCAATTGACCAGCAGATTGGCGGATAGGAAATGACCAAACGAGCAAAGCTCAGCGACCCGGCCCGCGCGACGCTTAGATTGCAACAGTGGCGCGAGGGCCGTGTTCACTGCAGCGCATGGTGATACGCCGGCACGCCTTAGCCAAGCTGCTCGGCAAGCGCGACAATGATGCCCTCAGGACCGCGGATGTAGGCTAGCCGGTATGTGTCCTCGTACTGCATTTCGCCAATGAGCCCACCCCGGAGCGGAAACAGGGACGCGATCGGTTTGAGGAGCGGAATCAGGAGCGGAAACACGGACGCGATTGGTTTGTGTGTGACTCAATCTAACCGCTCGATGCAATCGGATCGGTGCAATTAGCTTGTCGCGTCAGTCGCCGATACGCTCGCTTTCCGTAAGCGGCCTTCCGGACGCACGGTCTGCTCCAGCCCGAGATATTTTACCGTTTCCCCACCCACTTCTCTTTGCCGTATGGTCGTCGTCTCTCTATGCTCACCCGCACTCGGTCTAATTCCCTCGCGGTCAAAGGAGCGTTGACGCGCACCGTCCAGTTCGCCACCGTGGATCTGTTGCCGGGAACGGATCGAGCCGGAGTGCCTGCGTTGCTCGCTCTCACGGTTGCGGCAGCGTCTATCTGAAGCTCGGTCGTAAAAAGGGAATCCGATACTCTCTTAGTATCTGGGCAGACGAGATGGCGGGAGCCGCCCGTTTCAACAGCGGTCTGAAAGACGGGCCATTTCCGTGGCATCCGTTGAACCGTCCCTATATCCTGATCTTGCTCCGATCCGCTCGCTCATCGCGGCTCGAACGAGTCCGTACACCTTGCAGGAGGTTCACCGTGAAATCGCGTCGTTACCCGCGCGTCACTTGCTTACTCCGCGTTGAAGAGCTGGAGACGCGCTTGACGCCGGCTCCGGTGGTCCTGCAACCGGATTTGCAAATAACCAACATTGGCACCGCCAGCGACGGTCCCCCTGCACAGATGGTTTTCGGGCCCGACGGCCGGCTCTATATGACTTTGGCCAATTTCAGCGGCCCCAACGCCGCCAGCGTCGAGAGCTTCGCCTACAGCCCCAGCGGCGGGCTTTCCGACGAGCGTACCGAGGTCTCGACAGGAGGCGCCCTCGGCATCGGCTTCGGCCCCGTCAGCCTCGGAGTCTACGGCCAGCCGGGTGTGCAGACGGTCACCGGCATGTACTTGACCGACACCGCACGCACCATCAATGGCAATGACGTTTCGAACCTGCGCGTGTTGACCCAGGATCAGAATGGGGTCTGGGGTGGGCCCAATGGCGGCACCGACACGATCATCGTCCAGAACATCCCCGCCGGCTGGCACCAGGCGGACCAGATCATCATCAAACAGAATGCGGACGGCACCTCCACGCTCTACGTGGGCATCGGTGTGCGCACCAAGGACGGTGCCCTGGACTATCCCAATCCCGGCAATGCCCGCGACATGGCGTATGGCGGCACGATCTCCGAAATCCTCGATCTCAAGCAGGTCAACGGCCTGGTCACCGATTCGGCCGGCTTTGGCCTGACCGGTGTTGCCACCAGCAATAGCGACCCCGACTATTCCAACGCCGGCCCATATACCTCGACGGCCGTCAACAAGCTAATCATTCAGTCTTCCGGCGCGCAATCCATTTGGCCTGGCCCTGGACGGCTCCGGCAACCTGTGGTTCACCAACAATTTCAATCGCTCGCAATCGGACGGGACCTTCAACGGCACCATCGACCCGTCCACTGGGCTGCTCTACGGCATCACCACCGGCGACCCGGCCCCTGGCCCGGACCTGGCGAACAATGCCTATGACCAGTTCTTCGAGGATGCGCCACTGGCCGATTATGGCTACAACAACTCCAACTGGCGGAACGACGCCGCGGATGACAATCCCTCGGTGACCTCCGAGGCGGCCGTCAACGCTGGATTCTTCAATTTCGCCGAGCACGGCGTCCGCTCCACCACCTTCGACAACCTGGTCGCGCCGCCTGGCGGCTTCGCCGAGTACAACGAGTCGGACATCAACCAAATCCAGGGTCTGGGGCCCAGCGCTTCGGCCGACGGAGTCGCCTTCTACACGGGCACCACGTTCCCGGCCACCTACCAGGGCGACGCGTTCATCGCCCGCTATAACAGCACCGTCAGCGACTCCACCGGCCATTCCATCACCTACAACGACCTGGTGACCGTCGATCCAACGACGGGCAACGTCCGCATCATCGCCAATAATTTTGATAATCCTCTCGCCGTGCTTTATGACGGCAGCGGCAACATGATCATCGCCGATTACGGCGACTCGGCCATTTACCGTCTCAGTTCTACACCAACGCCAACGCCGACTCCGACACCAACTCCGACCCCGACACCAACGCCGACACCGACACCGACACCAACACCAACACCGACGCCAACGCCTACCCCGACACCGACTCCGACACCGACACCAACACCGACGCCAACACCGACGCCGACGCCGACGCCGACGCCGACACCATCACCAACCCCGACACCAACGCCGACGCCAACGCCTACCCCGACACCGACGCCAACGCCTACCCCGACACCAACCCCGACGCCACCACCGGCACCACCACCGACACCGACACCGACGCCAACGCCTACCCCGACCCCGACACTTACGCCAATACCGACACCTACGCCAACACCAACGTCGACCCCGACGCCAACGCCGACCCCGACACCAACGCCGACCCCGACACCACCACCGACCCCCACTCCGGTCCCAGCAATCGCTGGCGAGCAGGTGCTGTTCACGCAAGAGAAAAACAAGAAAGGCAAGTCGGTTGGCAAACCGATATTCGTCGGCTACAAGATCAACTTCAGCACGGCGATGAATGAAGCGACGACCCGCAAATCCGCCAACTTCGTTGTCGATCAGTTCGTCATCAAGACCGTCAAGAAGAAGAAAGTCCAGGTGCTCGAGCCGGTCCGGTTCACGATCACGGGCGTGACGAGCAATAGCGTCACCTTGAAACCTGCTGGCAATCAGAAGTTCCCGAAGGGAGGAACGATCGTCATCAATACCTCGACTCCGAGCGGCGTCACGAGCAGTTCAGGCGTCTCCCTGCCAGGAAGCGGGGTGATCGCGATCACTCCGGGCGGCAAAGGCCTCACGCTCGTCAGTCAGTAGGTTTTCCAGCGCCTGGGGTCGCGCGTGCTGTGGCACGATAGCTCGAGCGTGCCGACCTCGGTGACGCGCGAATGCAACCGAACGGGCACCGGTTCGCCGGGGTGGCCGTCTTCGGCGTCGAGCGCCGCCTCGAGCGGGTTGAGCTCTTCCAGATCTTCCGCGTTCCAGCGCTCGAGCAAGGTGCCGACCGCATCATCGCGGCGCGTGGTCGAGCTCTCCGGCATCGACCTGAGCTTCGCTCGGCAACGCAAACGGTATCAGTGTCTGAATTCCCTCGCCGGCGCTTCGAGGCCGGCCCCCAGGCCGATACCGGCGATCAAGAGGAGGAACGAGATGATGTTGAAACGCGGTTGACCGGTCGAACCGCGACGACCCCTCAGACACTCGGCGATGCTCGATAGGCTAGCCATCGGATTGCTCCCGTTTCCTGTCGATCCAGCGCACTTTCAGGAAGTTGATCGCTTCATCTGCCGAGAACCCCAGCTCGTCGGCACCGGCCAGGAAGCGATCCGCCAGGCCCGCGAGCAGCGGCTCGCGGTCCGGCAGGGAGCAGGCAAGCGCCCCGCCCTGCCGGATGAACGTCCCCACGCCCCGCTGCGTTTCGAGCACGCCGGAACGCTCGAGCTCTCCGTAGACCTTCGCCACTGTGTTCGCGTTGATCTTCAGATCCACCGCGAGCTGCCGCACCGTCGGCAACTTGTCTCCCACGTTCAGCCGCCCCGTCGCGATCGCCACGCGGATCGCCCGCTCGAGCTGGGCATACAACGGCGTCGGGTCGTGCCCATCGATCGCGAACATGGCCGAAGAGGAATCCTGTGATCTTGAAACGACCGGGATGGCGATGTTCGAATCGATCGCTCCGGGGAGAATCGACCCGGGCCGAATCGCGACCGCGGCCCGGACGGCTCGCATCACGGTTTCGACGCCGCCAAGGCCGGGCCGATGAACCTGGGTAGCATCGCCGTCAGCTCGCCGGAGAATGGTCCCGATTCGACCGGTTCGATTCGCCCGACGATGGGTCGGAATCGCGGCGTATCGATCACCGCGAGGTCCGAGACCAGCGAATGACAAGCCCGCAGTGTCGTCGATCCCTCGGGAGTGGTCAAGCGAACCACGCTGCGGTGCTCGAGGGCAGGCTGCTCTCGGAAGGTGCCGACTCGCAGCCGCACGGCGAGGGCCACGTCCGCGCGCGTCTCCTGGAGGATTCGCGCCTCGGCCGCCGTCCGGGCCTGCGGGCCCCCTTGCAGGACGCCCAGGCCGGGCGCTCGACATTCCAGGAAGCCCGGGGCACGCATGGACCCACCTAGGCTCCCCTGAAGGATGGACAGACCGGGCGCCGCAACCGTCCGCGTCTGCAACACGGTCCCGGTATCACTCCCCAACATGTTGAGGAACATCAGCGGTGACGACCTGACCACGGACTCCTTGGGCAACTCGGCATATCCGGGACTCGCGTGCAAGTCGTCCTGCGAAACCAGTTCCAGCCCTCGTCGACGGAGGTCCTGGAGGAACGCGCCGTAGAGTTCAGAGGCAAGGGCTTGCTGATCCTCCTCGGTCATCGGCGTATATCTTCGCCCCATTCCGATCAACTCCAAAGGGTGCACCTTGGGGTCAATTATCAGTTGCTGTCGCTTGCACGCTTGGAACTGATAACTCACGAACTCGACGTCGAACTCCGTCACGACAACGCGCCTTCCCGGTACAAGGACGGCCTGGGGATTGAGGTCGCCGGACTGCTTCCACAAATCAGCGGATAGCAGCCCGGCCTCGTCAACGTGCGCGGGCACCTCCGAGGACACGCGCGCCATTGGAGGGTTGACCATCGTTTCCGAAGCGCGTCGGGGCGGGCTCAAGCAACCGGACACGAATGTGAGGACAAGGACAAGTGCGGTATAACGACGTCGGCGATGCCCTCGGAAATCCACGCGGGCACCCTTGCGAGCTTGAACGAATCGGAAAAAGGGGGTTGCACGACTCCAGCCACCGGTCCGTCGGCAACGATTCATGACGACCTCCATGTCTGATTGTGTCATCCTGACGATTTGAGTCAGCGGTGGTCCGGAAAGCCCGGTTTCCCGGCTGTCGGGCGGCTCAACGCGGGCTGCTGCCGCTGAGATTTTTCGGTGCAAACTTAGCCATGGAGAATGAACTGTGCCGATGGCTCTCCAGCTCCTCCGAAACGGTTCTCCCGACGCCGCGCCAGGACTCGGAGCCACGTCAAAAAGGGGACAGGAGCCCAAAGTTGTTCCATTGTAATACATCAATAGTACAAGTGGGGCGGAAGTTCGCAATAGCGATGCGACAGCCAAGGTATCGGCTGTCCGCGCGATGACTCATTAGCGATTAGGTTACCGCCGAGATTGCTGTTGAAATTTCTCTTAAAGCAGGTCAGCAGACCTGGGCGCGGTCCAGGGCTTTAAGACCCCCGAGAGGTAAAGCAGCGCCGCATGGGCGGACTTTCACCGCCAAGTCCAACGGCATTATGGGCCGCGGAACTTGGTCTGACCAACTGGACTTGGACTTGGATCGTCTGACCACTTGGACGCTGTCCTAACGAGATGAGATGGTTGCATCGGAATCAATGGCCGCCGCGCCCGAGCCACGGGAGTTGACCGGGTGGGCGCGGCGGGGAAGGAGATCGATCGCCCGCCTCAAGCGGCAACCCGCTTGCGGCGAAGCCAGGTGCAGCCGACCATGCCGAGGAGGCCCGTGCCCAAGAGCACCAAGCTCGTCGGCTCGGGGACGAAGGCGATGTCAATGACGCCGGCGCTGCCAGGGGAGCCGACGGAGCCGAAGGCGCCGGGGCCGGCTCCGCCGGCTCCGCCGGCCACGTCGATGCTGGCCCCGCTGCTCTCGCCGAACCCACCCGTCCCATACAGAATCGTTAGCTCGCCGCCACCACCACCGCCGCCGCTCGCTGTGGCGGTATTACCGGGGCCGGGGAAAATGCCGCCGGCCTGCCCGTCGCCACCGGCGACAGACAGGGCGCCCGTGAGTACCACGGAGTCGGCGTGGACGAAGATGCCGCCGCCGCTGCCTCCACCGCCTCCAAACCCGGAGAGAGTCCCGGATGGTGGAGACCCACCGTTGGCAGAGATGGACCCGCTAATGGTCAGGGAACCGACTGCGCCGATCTCGATCGCGCCACCACCGCCACCACCAAAGGGTCCACCCCCGCTGCCGCCCTGAAGTTGTTGCGCGAGGTTCCCGTATGAGGCACCGCCGATGCCACCAGGAGGACCGCCGAGGAAAGTGGCTCCGTCTCCGCCATGACCTCCGAAGCCTCCGCCTCCGCTCGATCCAGAACCGGGTGCTCCGTATTGGCCGGAGCCACCGCCGCCAGGGCCGACACCGGGAACAAGGAAAGTTTCCCCACCGCTGCCCCCGCCAGGACCGGGGGTCAAAAAGCCCTGGCCGCTCCCATCAATCGTCCCCGCTATCGTTGCATTCGTGCGTGACAGTAAGGCCAGCGGCAATGATTCGGAGGAGACGAAGTACTGATCCTCGTGATTGGGGTTGTTGAACCCAAGGACGTTGATCGAGTTGAAATCGAAAACGGCAATGCCGTTGTAGACAACGCCGGTGAGGGTTGTCCCGTCCGACTCGGTCAACGTGGGCGTGCCGCTGGTGTTGATCGTGTATTGCCCATATGCCGTGGGGAACGCGCCCAGCGACGCGAAGTCAAGCGGGTTCAGCGCGCCGGCCTTGGTCCAACCGGCCGCACCAAGCAATAGCACGGCCATCAGCACCAAAATCGCGACTGGCCGGGATGCGATTCTCAAAATCGTTGCTCTCATCGGTTGCCTCCAAGATGACGAATCAGTAGCGCGAACGGTTCCCAAACGCAGCACACGCCTTGGGCCCTGCTGGCCCGCCGGGTGTCGCGGACCAAACCAGTGCTCGCTTTGCGCCTCAACGGGTCGTGTCATGCTCGTGCGTGGCATTTGCTGCGGGCGCCATGCCTTCCCACCGGCGAATGTGCTCGTCCCTAAGCCGACACGCCGCATTCCTGATCGCGGTTCTTCCGCACCGCACGGGGCACGAGTGAAGTGACAGCACGGGGCCGAGTCGGTCGAGATCCCAAGACCTGCTTGATTGGCAATCGCCGTGAGCGACCGTGGCGTTGTCGCACTAAGCCAAACCTGGATGAGATCGGTTCGGTCAGGCTGACATATGCTTTTTAACAAGATTCACGATCGGTTACAATTAGTTGCTTTGGAATTCTTTTCCGGAGCATCGAATCAAAAGGGCAAGGCTCAGATCTCCCGGAATTTGGCGCGGGTCGTTGCGAAAAAGCAGCCCATGAGACGACCGTAGCGGAGCTTCTCCATCCGAGTTTGCTGATTTTGAGAATCGACACCATGCCCGTTTGACGTCGGAGGGACATTCCGCCGCAAAGTGGCAGGCGCCTGGCCTAATCGGTATGCTAGAACGATCGATTAGCGAATATCGCCCCCGAACCCGCGGTGGGCTTTTTTTGTCAACGGAGCACCCAGCGGCCCGGTGCGCACCAGAGTTACCTCGGTCGTCGTGTAAGAGAGATAAGAGAGCCATGCCTGCGTACCATCCACAGCGGATCGAGCCCAAGTGGCAAGCCGAATGGGCAAAGAACAAGACGTTCCGCGCTGTCGATCTTGACCCGTCCCGCCCCAAGCTCTATGTGCTCGACATGTTCCCTTATCCCAGTGGAGCTGGGCTGCACGTTGGGCATCCTGAGGGTTACACGGCCACCGATATCGTGTGCCGCTACAAGAGAATGCGCGGGTTTAACGTTTTGCACCCGATGGGCTGGGATGCGTTTGGACTGCCGGCGGAACAGTATGCCGTGGCGACCAACACTCATCCCAGGATCACCACTCAGGCAAACATCGATAACTTCCGGAGCCAGATCAAGTCGCTCGGCTTTTCGTATGACTGGGATCGCGAAATCGATACGACTGATCCAGCTTACTATAAATGGACTCAGTGGATTTTCCTGAGAATACACGACACTTGGTACGACGCCGACTTCGAATGGACCGATCAGAACGGACGCGTGCGCAAGGGAAAAGGCCGTCCAATCGCCGAGCTGCCGATTCCGGCGGGGACCGACGATCCAGATTCCTATCGCGATTCGCGCCGGCTCGCCTACCGGGCCGTCGTCGCCGTCAATTGGTGCCCGGGCCTGGGCACGGTCCTGGCCAACGAGGAAGTGATCGACGGAAAAAGTGAACGCGGCGGATTTCCGGTCGTCCGCATGCCGCTTACCCAATGGATGCTGCGGATCACGGCCTACGCCGAGCGGTTGATCGAGGACCTCGACGAAGTCGACTGGCCCAAGCCGATCAAGGACATGCAGCGCAACTGGGTCGGCCGAAGTGAAGGCGCAGAGGTAGATTTTCCCGTGCAGCTCGCGACAGGACAACCGACCGAGATGATCCGCGTCTACACGACGCGTCCCGACACCCTGTTTGGCGCACTTATATGGTACTTGCGCCCGAACATCCGCTGGTCGACCTGATCACAACAGATGCGGAACGTCCGAAGGTCGAGACATACCGGAGTGTCGCTGCGACCAAAAGCGACCTGGACCGAACCGATCTGGCCAAAACCAAGACCGGCGTGTTCACTGGCGCGTACGCCACCAATCCGGTTGACGGCCGTCCGATCCCCGTGTGGATTGCCGACTACGTAGTCATGGGCTACGGCACCGGCGCGATCATGGCAGTCCCGGGCCACGACGAGCGTGATTTCGAGTTCGCCCGGGCATTCGACCTGCCGATCGTCCGGGTGGTGGCGTCGAGCGCTCAAGACGCGGACGCTCCACTCGAAACCGCCGAACCCGAGCCCGGCGTCGCCGTTCACTCGCGCAACGACGAAATCGTGCTCGACGGCCTTAGAACCGAGGCCGCGAAGTCGGCGATCACCGAGTGGCTGGAGCAACGCGGACTGGGCAAGAAGACCGTCAATTACAAGCTCCGCGACTGGCTTTTCTCACGCCAGCACTACTGGGGCGAACCATTTCCGGTTGTGCTGGATGCCAACGACCGTACACTGGCAATCGCCGAGTCGGAGCTGCCGGTGCGACTTCCCGAGCTTGAAGACTTCAAGCCGACCGGTAAGCCTGACCCGCCCCTCTCGAAGGCCACCGAGTGGGTCCGCTATTCCGAGAAATACAGGCGCGAGACCAATACGATGCCCCAGTGGGCGGGCTCGTGCTGGTACTATTTGCGGTACATCGACCCCCACAACGACAAGATGCCGTGGGATCCGGAAAAAGAGCGATACTGGCTGCCCGTCGACCTGTACATCGGAGGCGCCGAGCACGCTGTACTGCACCTGCTCTACAGCCGGTTTTGGCACAAGGTTCTCTTTGACCGCGGACTCGTCAGCACGTCCGAGCCATTTCAAAAACTGGTCAATCAGGGGATGATTTTGGGAGAGACGGAATACACCGGCTATCGCGACCAAGACGGACGCTGGGTACGGCCTGAGGAAAGCGGTCGGGCCGGCGTCGCGGCGGTTAAGCTCGAAGAAGATCGGGTTGTGAAGAAAGCGGAAGGTTTCGTGCTGGCGGCTGACGTGAGCGTGCGCGTCGACGCCCGCGCCACAAGATGTCAAAGCGCGCGGCAACGTGATCAATCCCGACACAATCGTGGCGGAATATGGCGCGGACAGCCTGAGACTTTACGAAATGTTCATGGGCCCGCTCGAAGCCGTGAAGCCCTGGAGCATGAAGGGAGTCGAGGGCGTTTACCGCTTTCTGGCACGGGCATGGCGCCTGATCGTGGACGCCGAGGCCGAAGTCGTGCGCCTTGATTCCAGGGTTCAACCCGCCCAGTTGTCGGTGGATCAAGCCAAGATCGTCGCGCGGACGATTGCCGCGGTCACCGATGATTATGAGGCGCTGAGATTCAACACGGCGATCAGCCGGCTGATGGAATTTGTGAATTTCTTCACCGGTCAGGAGACGGCCCCAAGTCAGCGATGGAAACTTTTGCACTCTTGCTGGCACCGATGGCGCCGCATGTGGCAGAGGAGCTCTGGTCGCTCTTGGGTCGTGAGAAGAGCCTGGCTCATGAGCGCTGGCCAGAATATGACCCTGTGCTATTAAAGGACGACGAGGTCGAGATTCCTGTACAGTTAAATGGAAAATTGCGAGGCCGAGTTGTCGTGGCGGCGGGCGCCAGGCCACCGACATCGAGCAGGCCGCCCGCGCCGATCCCAAGATTGCCAAGGTGCTCGAAGGCAAGCCGGTCCGCAAGGTGGTGATTGTTCCGGGCAAACTGGTGAATTTTGTGTTGGGCTAGTCGATCGCGTCAGATCGGTGATGGATGAGGCAACGGAATGAGCCGGTCACGCTATCTCGTTGGGATCGACCTCGGCACGACCAATTGTGCGGTCGCGTATGTGGATACCCACGGCCGCGAGCGGCCATCGGCCGACATCCGCAATTTTGAGATCGCCCAATTGGTCGCACCGGGCGAGACCGCTCCCGCGCGATGCTGCCGTCATTCCTATACTTACCAGGCGATCATGAGCTCCCCGCCGGCGCCACCCAGCTGCCGTGGAATCTAGGCGCCGACCGCTTGATCGGCGAATTCGCCCGTGTTCAGGGTGCCAAGGTGCCCAGCCGGCTGGTGAGTAGCGCAAGAGCTGGTTGTGCCATGCCGGAATCGACCGCGAGGCCGACATACTTCCATGGGGCAGCCCGCCGGAGGTCAAGAAAATCTCGCCGGTCGAAGCATCCGCTGCTTATCTGCGGCACATCCGCGACGCCTGGAACTATGTGTTCGCGCGGGAAGATCCTGCCAATCGGTTGGAAGCCCAGGAAGTGGTGCTGACAGTGCCCGCCTCGTTTGATGAGGCCGCTCGCGAGTTGACAATCGAGGCGGCCAAGCGGTCAGAGCTCGCCACAATCACCCTGCTTGAGGAACCGCAGGCAGCGTTTTACTGCTGGATCGTTTCGCACCAGGATCGCTGGCAACGCGAGGTTCGAGCCGGCGAGCTGATCCTGGTGTGCGATATCGGCGGGGGAACTACCGACTTCAGCTTGATCACGGTTGTCGAAACGCCGACCGGGCCAGGGTTCCGCCGTGTGGCGGTCGGCGATCACCTGATGCTCGGCGGCGACAACATCGACCTGGCGCTGGCCCATCATGTCGAGAAAAAACTTGGGGGAGCGCGGCTTGATTCCGAACAGTGGAGCGCACTGCGCTTTGCCTGCCGGACGGCCAAGGAAAAGCTACTGGGGGCAGAGCAGCCTGGCCTCGAGCGCTGGCCTGTCACGATCGCGGGCCGCGGATCAAAGCTAATTGGCGGCAGTATCCAGTCTGAGTTGACGCGAGCCGAAGTCGAATCGATCGCGCTCGACGGATTTTTCGCGCGCGTGAATCGGTCCGTTGATCCCCAGCGGACAGCCAAAATTGGCTTACAGGAGTTCGGACTGCCGTTTGTGGCCGACCCTGCGGTTTCCAAGCACCTGAGCTATTTCTTACGCAGGCACCGGGCCGAAGCGATCGCGCCGGAAGGGCACGAGCCGGCGGATCGGCCAGCGCGGCCGGATGCCATCTTGTTCAATGGCGGCGCATTGACGCCCGAGAGCGTTCGCAATCGCATCGTCGAGGTGATCGGCTCGTGGTTCACTGACGATCCCGGTCCTCCGTTTACGCCTCGGGTTCTCACCAACATTTCGCTCGATCTCGCCGTGGCGCAGGGGG
The DNA here is from genome assembly GCA_963850935.1 of uncultured Isosphaeraceae bacterium. Lineage (GTDB taxonomy): Bacteria > Planctomycetota > Planctomycetia > Isosphaerales > Isosphaeraceae > CAWFRS01. The sequence continues at coordinate 278,472 of CAWKNT010000001.1, read as the reverse complement.
CAGCATACTACGGAGTTGTGCGGCGCGGGGGGGAATCCGGATCGGCGGCGGGACTGCCCGCTCATTCTACGTTGGGCTTGAGACCGCGGCGGAGCAAAAGCCGTGGCTTTGCGTCGTGCCCCGCGATGCCCAGGAGGGGGAAGAGGTCACAATCGCCGGCCATGATTTCGACCTTTTGATGGGGCAGCCAGTCGTTTTCCCACTAGCCAGCAGTTCGGTCCGGCCCGACGACAAGCCCGGGGCACTCGTCAAAGCCGATCCCGACTCGATCCGTGAACTTCCTCCGCTCCAGAGCCTGATGCGCGTGAGCCGCAAAGCCAAGGCGGAACGGGTCCCCGTGAGCCTGGCGGCGCGGGTCACCGAGGTAGGGACGATCGAGCTTTGGTGTCAGTCGCGGACAGACAACCGACGGTGGCGGCTGCAAATCCAGTTGCGTGGCCCGACAGGACAGCTTGCCCCAGGGGGCCCCGTCACTGGGGACGAATCAGATCGGGTCGTGATCGAGCAATCCGAGGTCGACGCGGCTATCGCGGCCATTCGTCTAGCATTCGAATCGCCAAGCGCAACATCTCAAGCAGGTGCTGGAGAAGACGGTGGACCGGCCCGGCTAGTCAAGCGGCTTGAAGAAGTCCTGGACGTCCCGCGCGACCAGTGGCCCCCCTCGGCCCTGCGGGCTTGCTGGGAGCCATTGCTCCAGTTGGCCGAACTGCGTCAGAAAAGTCCTCGCCACGAATCGCGATGGTTCAATCTCGCCGGTTTCTTCCTCCGTCCCGGACGTGGCTTTCCGCTCGACGAGTTGAGAATGAAGGCCCTCTGGCCCATATTTCACCAGGGCGTCAAGCACAATCGGGACGTGCAGTGCTGGGCCGAGTGGTGGATCCTTTGGCGCAGGGTCGCGGCGGGCCTGTCGCGTCCTCACCACGATGAGATCTTTCGGCGACTGACCCCTTTTCTACTTCCCGCCAAGGGGACTAGCCCCGCCAAGAAGGCCGGACGCAAGAAGCCGGAGCCGCACGAGCTTGCCGAAATGTGGCGCTGTGCGGCGTCGCTCGAGCGTCTGACGCCCGAGATCAAGGAATCGTTGGGTAACGCGCTCTTCAAGGATGCGGCCCAGGATACGCTGGGAACGCACGTCCTATGGTGTTTAGGACGACTCGGTGCTCGGGTCCCACTCTACGGGCCGGCCAACACCGTCGTTCGTAAGGAGACAGCCGAGCGCTGGGCGACTGGTTTGCTGAACCGATCGTTTGTTCCAGGTCGAGAGGCGACCGATGCGATCTTTGCGCTTGCGCAAATGGCACGGGTTGCCAGCGACCGTGCGCGCGACCTCGATGACGAATTGCGGGCGCAAATCATCGCGCGATTGCGCAAATGGGGGCAGACGACACGGTTTTGCGGCCGATTCGCGAATTCCACGAGTTGGAATCCGCCCAGCAAGGCCAAGCGCTGGGCGACGCGCTGCCAATCGGGTTACGGCTCTTGAGTGATGCCGGGGCCGCTGCGGATTCTGGATAAACCGCTTCTCCGATCGAAGCAGTGCGCCCTTTTTTAAGCCGCAAGAAAGTTGCGGCGGAACGCGGAATTCATTGAGCGGATCGAGACAGTTTAGTACGATGAAGTGCGCGGAAGATTGTCCGAGGCGGGATAATTGCCTCCTGGCCGAGCCGTTCGGCGCACCGATTCTGCGGGGGGGCGGCCGTAGCCGTCGCAGTATTGAGCGAGCGATTGATTGAGGTGATGGATCGCTTCTTCCGCGATCACGTTACCGCGTTTTGAGCGCCGCGTTGTCGTCCTTGCGGCGGGTTTATCGAGGGCAAATCATGGAGACGCGCCGAAATCGGCTAGGTGAGCTGCGGTCGGCCGCGATGGGCCGACCCGATCGTATCCCTGTGACGATCTGATTGCGCGCGACGACAAAGCGGAGCGCCTGATGCCGCACCATGAGACGGACCCAAAACCTGACGCCAGCCACGAGTCAGGCCCGCATGGCCGTCGCGGAGACGAACCGCCAAGGGACGACGAAACCCAGGCCGACTCGGGGCTCGCCGGCGAAGGCGGCGACGGCCCGCGATCGAACGGCCGCCGTCTGCCGCTCACGGAACCTGGGCCAACTCCCTCCGGCGCCAGCATCACCGAGCCCGAACCCGGCCGCGCAGGCGCACAAGGCGAATCGCCCGAGCTCGTGGCCAACGGCAAGAGCGATCCCCTCGCCGATGCGATCGATCGCTGGGATGAAACGCGTCGCCTCGATCCAGATCCGTCTCCGAAATCGATCGGTATTGAAAATGTAGCATATTTAAACGAATTGCATCGTGATATCAAGAAGAAAAAGCCCTCTGCCCTGCCGGATGGGCCACCGCTTGCACCAACCGCGGCAGCTGGGGAGGAACGTGAACGCACGCCACCGCAAGAAATAGACATCACCCGCGCGCACGAAGCTCTCGATGCCGGAGCGGCGCGGGCGCCTTACCGGGCCGACCCGATCTTGATCGGTCGCTACCGGGTGATTCGAATCATCGGCGAGGGTGGATATGGTCGTGTTTATCTGGCGCACGACCCTGACCTCGAGCGTGATGTGGCTATCAAGGTGCCTCTTCACGGCGAGTACTCACCGTCGCTGAATGTCGAGGCCTATCTCAATGAGGCACGCATTCTCGCCAGGCTATCGCACCCGAATATCGTGCCGGTGTACGACGTGGGTCGCACCAAGGACGGCACCTGCTTCGTGGTTTCCAAATACATGGACGGCGGCGATTTGGCCACCAGGATCAGCCGCGGCCGGCTCACCTACCTTGATTCAGCCAGCCTGGTCGCCTTACTTTGCGACGCGCTTCATTACACTCACACGCAAGATATGTTTCACCGTGATATCAAGCCCGCCAACATTTTGCTTGATGCCGCCGGAATGCCCTATCTCGCCGACTTCGGGTTGGTGCTGAGGGATGAAAACCTGAGCCGCGGCGAAGAGATCGTGGGGACTGCGAACTACATGAGTCCTGAGCAGGCTCGAGGCGAGGGGCACAGGGTCGATGGGCGTTCGGACATCTTCAGCATGGGAATCGTCTTATTCGAGCTCTTGACAGGGCGGCGCCCATTTCGGGGCGGCACACACCTGGATGTGATGCAACAGATCATCAGCACCGAGCCGCGACCGCCCAGGCAGATTGACGACTCAATCCCCTGGGACCTCGAGCGAATTTGTATGAAGGCGCTCTCGAAGCGGGCTTCGGAGCGGTATTCGACGGCCCGGGATTTCGCCGAGGAGTTACGACATTATCTCAGCAAAGCCGCGCGGGCGGCTGCCAATGCGGATGCGCCCACGAAGTCCGGGCCCGGGACATCGCTGTCGATATCAGGTCAATGGGACACGACCGCCCGCCCGATCCGGATTGTCCCCAAGGGGCTGGCCGCGTTCGATGAAAGCGACGCCGAGTTTTTCCTCGGTCTTTTGCCCGGCCCACGCGGTCGCGACGGGCTGCCAGATGGTCTGAGGTTGTGGAGAACGAGGATCGAATTGACCGATCCGGACAAGACATTTCGTGTCGGCCTTATCTACGGCCCTTCGGGCTGCGGCAAGTCGTCACTTGTCAAGGCAGGTCTCATTCCGCTGTTGGGACGGCACGTTGCGTCGATCTATGTTGAATCGAGCACTCTCGAAACCGAGGCCCGCCTGTTGCGGGGCATCCGCAAACGGTTTCCCAGCTTGCCTCTGGACGTGGGCTTGGTTGGATCGCTGACCCTGCTGCGGCAGGGTCATGGCCTCGATAGCGGCTACAAGCTACTCTTGGTTCTCGACCAGTTCGAGCAATGGCTCTGCACGCGCACGGGGGACGAGGGGACCGAGCTGATCGCTGCCTTGCGGCAGTGTGACGGCGAACACGTTCAAGCGCTGTGCCTGGTGCGCGACGATTTTTGGATGGCGGCGAGCCGGTTCATGACCCACCTCGAGATCGACCTGGTGTCTGATCGAAACGTGGCGGCGATTGACCTGTTCGACCCCAAACATGCGCACAAGGTGCTGGAGGCGTGCGGCGCGCATACGAGGTATTGCCACCAACCGGCGATTTGACGCGGGAACAGAATTCCTTTCTCGATCAGGCTGTTACCGGGCTGGCGCAAGACGGCAGGGTCGTGCCGGTTCGGCTCGCGCTTTTTGCCGAAATGGTCAAGGGTAAGCCATGGGTGCCGGCAACTTTGCGCGAACTCGGCGGCATGGATGGGGTTGGCGTGAGGTTTCTCGAAGATACGTTTAGTTCGACACGGTCCAACCCCAAGCATCATTACCACCAAAAAGCGACGCAAGCGGTATTGAAATCGTTGCTTCCCGACACCAATTCCGACATCAAGGGGCGGATGCGATCGCTCGAAGAACTCAGAAATGTCTCGGGGTACGCCGAGCGTCCTGCCGACTTTGCCGAGCTGATCAAGATTCTTGACAATGACCTCCGTTTAATCACGCCTGTCGACCGCGAAGGCTCGAATCAGAATGAGACAGGGGGGCGCCTGCCAGTGAAAAGTGTTATCAGCTTACACATGATTACCTAGTCCATTCCATGAGGGACTGGCTGACACGCAAGCAAAAGGAGACGCGGCGTGGCCGGGCCGAGATCCGCCTGGCCACGATCACTTCATACTGGCGCGATCGGCCTGGCCCGCGCCGGCTGCCATCCCCCTTGGAATGGCTGGATATTGCTTGCTATACGCAAAGCCGGCTATGGTCTGAATCCGAGCGCCGCATGATGGCGGACGCGACACGGCACTACGCGATCCGTGTGTTGGCCGCGGCGGCTGTCATCTTCCTTCTGTTTGTCGCCGTCATGGAATTACGTGGGAGGGATCGAGCCGATAGGGTTATCTCACAATTGCTCGTCGCCGACACCGGCCAACTGCCGGCGTTAATCAAGGAGATCGACGCCGATCTCGGTCGATCGCGGCATAAGCTCGACCGGATCGCCAACGACCCGAACAGTTCGCCAAAACACAGACTTAATGCAGGTCTGGCTCTTCTTCCATTCGAGAAAGCGCACGACGATTACCTGTTCGAGCGGCTGCTCGGTGCTGAACCGAACGAGCTCGTCGTTTTCGGCGAACGCGTGCGATCGCGGCGGGCGGGCTTCGTGGACAGGCTCTGGGGCGTGGCAAGCGACAAGTCGACCGATCGCAAGAGTAAACTTCGGGCCGCTTGCGTTCTTGCCAAGCTTGATCCAGGGGACGCTCGGTGGACGATGCTGGCCGCCGATATCGCCGGTTCGCTAGTACTCGATGAAAACGCGTACCATCTCGAGCGATGGCTGGATGCCTTGCGACCGATGCGCACCACTCTCTTGGAACCGGTAGCTGCGATCTTCCGAGACCGCGCGCGGTCCGACGAAGTGCGCTTCAAAGCGACCATGATCTTGGAGCAATTCGGCGCGGACGATCCTGGATTCTTGGTCTCGCTCATCAGGGACTCAGATCTACGGCAGTACAAGGTCCTCATGCCGCTCTTAAGGCCTTATGCCGAGAGGGTGCTCGACCCGCTGACGGCGGAGCTCGATCGCCAGCCGCCTGCAGGCGCATCCGACCAAGTCAAGAATGAGATTGCCAGCCAACAGGCAAACTGTGCGGTCGCCCTGCTTTTGCTCGGCCGGCCCCACGCGGTTTGGTCTTTGCTCAAGGACTCGCCGGAACCGCGAGTTCGCGGATTCTTGATCGATCGAATCGAGCCGCTGGGGGTGAATCCCGCCATGTTCTTTGATCGCGTCAGGGAAGAACGTGACGTGTCGATTCGTCGCGCTCTCTTGCTCGTACTTGCAGACTATCGCGGCAAAGGACTGTCCGCCGCGGATGTCGAATCACTCAAGAATTTACTCCTGGAGACGTTTCGGACCGATCCAGACCCAGGCGTGCATGCCGCCGCGGAGCTTGGTTTACGGAGATCAGGTCATGGCAATGAGGTAGACGCGCTCGCTCTGCGTCTGATGAGCACACAACGACATCTGGGAGAACGGTGGTACGTCAACAAAGAACGGTACACCATGGTGGTCATTGACCCCAGGGGAAAAGACCCGGCGCTCTCAGGCGGCAAGTCCATCGCTCGTGTATTCGAGATGGCGACAAAGGAGGTTTCGGTCGAGCAGTTTCTTCGTTATCGCAAAGATATGGACTACAACGCCATCTACAGTCCGGCCACGAGCTGCCCTGTCAACTGTGTGCGCTGGTACGACGCAGCTCAGTATTGCCGGTGGCTCAGCGAGCAAGAAGGCCTGGCAGAAGATCAAATGTGTTATCCCCCGATCAAGGAAATCAAAGAAGGCATGCGCCTGCCTCGGAACTATCTTGAGCGCACCGGTTACCGTCTGCCGACCGAGGCTGAATTCGAGTATGCCTGTCGGGCTGGTGCACTGACGACCCGGTTCTTCGGCTCGGCCGACGAGTTACTCCCAGCGTACGCTTATTTTCGCGGCAGTTCCCGCGATCGTTCCTGGCCGGTAGGTTCGCTCCGGCCGAACGATTTTGGTTTATTCGACATTTTGGGTAACTTGCTCGAGTGGTGCCAGGAGAGCCGCGGTCCGGAGGGCATCAAAATCCATGTCGATGTTGAAGATACGACGCCAGTGAGCAACTCGATCGAACGCGTTTTGCGCGGTGGCTCGTACGATAAGGTTATCAATCATGTGGAATCTAGTCGCTCGGAGCATGCATTGCCACCCGTGGAATGGAACACGATCGGTTTTCGCGTGGTGAGGACGCATGCTTTCAGCGCGCTAGTTTCTTGCAATCCTGTCAAAGCCATTCGAGGATGACACCGATCTTGTGAGTGCGCGGCCCTTCAATTCCACCGGCAAATTCGTCAGAAAAGTGTGGCTGACGTTCGATGATGGGCCACACCCGGAGTTTACCGACCAGATCCTGGACGTCCTCAAGGCATTCGGAATCCGCGGCACCTTCTTTGTCTTCGGCGCAAATGTCCAACGCTCGGGAACGGCGATCCTCGAGCGCATGGGGGCAGAGGGCCATTCGATAGGCAACCACTCGTACTCGCACGCCGATCTCACCACACTTGCCGAGAACGAGGTGCGTGACGAGATCAGGAGCGCCGAATCACTGTTTGGTGGGCTACCAAATGCCGAGAGGATTTTTCGTCCTCCCTACGGAGCGTCGAACCCGACGGTCGACCGTGTTGCCCGAGAGCTCAACTATCGCAAGGTGCTTTGGAATGTCGATTCGCGCGACTGGGACCCGGTGTACAAACCCCATCATTGGGTAGCTCGCGCCCTTTATCGGATCCATCGCCGCAAACGATCCATCGTCCTTGCCCATGACATTCATCGGACGACCGCCGACCATCTGGCCGACCTGATTGAAAGGATCGGAGATGCGCGTTTCGAACTCTGCAAAGCCCGGACGCGCGATAGTTGACAATCAAGCTGACAGCCCACAGACTGTAAGGCCGTTTCAACGCGGCCCTTCGCGGTCGTTGTTGAACCGGAGGGCCTTGCAATGTTCCGGGAAGGTCAGTGTCCTCCGAGCCGGATTGCGCTGTGACGTGACTCGAGGCTCGTCCTCCCGGGATCGTGCAAGTCATTCATGCGGACGTGACCTGTACACATCAAGAGCACCATTCACGAGGGCTTTGAGCATGCCAGTCACACACGAAATTCCGTACATTGGTTTTTCGACTTCACGTCCTCTCGGTACGACGAAAGACGCTCAAGATCATGGAGTAGGCACCGCGCTTTGGGAGTCGGTGGCCGGCGAATGGAAGATGATTAAATGCGGATGTGCACAAGGATATGACGTCACAGGTCCGCCGTCAGACCCGGGGCTGTACGAAGGGCAGATCTTGAAGACTCTCTGCGAGCCTATGGCTGGCTAAGTTGCCAGGATGCCGCCGAAGGAGTGTCGATGGGACTTCGAGGAAAAACATGACGTCCTTCGGCAGTTCATTATGAATCGGCATCCCGAAAATTGTGAATATCGTAGTCGGGTTCGCGAGCAATCCGGCCTGGAGATCGCCGACTGTCTCCTGCTGGCCGCGATCACGGGAACAAGCGGTACTGGACTCTGCATCGTCGGGAGGGGCGCCTGCGAATCGTGTTGCGCAACGTTTCCGCCCACAAGCGACGACTTCAATCCCGTGCTAGCATCTTTGTTATACAAGGTTGCCGGCACGGTGGTTGAGCTGGGGGGAGTGCCGGGCTGCAGTGTGAATGAGGCAGAGAAACTGCAGTGGCGCGCCGAGGCAACGCTCTCGTCGCATGTCGCGGCCAAGGCCGGAACTGTCGCGTGCGACGTTGTTCTTTGCTGCGACGAGAGTACCAGCCAGACCGATCGGGCCGTACAGAGCGTGCTCGATCAAAAAGGCGCCGATGTCTTCCTTCATCTGGTCGACGATGGTGGTGGTGGCGCGGAGATCGTCGGACGCTACGCCGGATTGAACCACGTCTTTAGCTACACGAACCCCATCCGGCGAGGGGCACTGCGCACGCTGCACGAGTTGCTGCCGCGCCTCAGGTCTTCATATGTTGCAGTGCAGGATCCGTGTACCGTCAGCGTGCCCGAACGGCTCCGATCCGCCGTCTCAATGATCGAGGCCTACGGCGCGGAGATTCTGGCGGCACCGGTGAAAACTCCCTCCGGACTCATCTTTCCCCAGCGGCCGCGGACGGAATACCGTCGTTATTTGCCGCTACAATCACTCGTGTGCCGCAGGGCCAGCTTGGTTGACATGGGGGGTATCGCCGATCGACCAATCGACGCCGACGCGGAATTGATTTACCGCGCGTTCAGTGAAGATCGCAGGATCGTCCTTGCCGAGGATCCAGCGGTCGAATCCATGACGCCGCTCGACGCCGGCTTACTGGGAGCACCGCCGCGCTACGAGGTTCGATTTGGTGCTCTTCGTCATCATGCCATCGGATTTGCGCAAGAGTCCATCGCATGCGACGTCGTGCTCCCGTTCCGCGGTCACGTCGAGTTCTTGAGGGAATCGCTGCCGAGCGTGCTCGACCAAAACGGAGCGGAAACGATCGTGCATTTGATCGACGACGCCACGCCGGGTGGCGCCGACGAGCTCTTGCGTTACTGGGGCAGCCATCCGCGCGTACGGACCTACCGCAACAGCCGAAATCTCGGTCAGTTCGTCTCTTTCAATAATGTCTTCCCGTATTTGGAAACTGACTTGATCGCGATCCAGGACGCCGATGACATCAGTCTGCCCCATCGCCTGCACCTGGCCGGTAACCTCCTTCGACTGGCGGACGCCGACTTTTTCGGGGGACGGTTCCAGACGTTCGAACACCGTGAGGCCCCGCAAACCCTCGATGAATCGATCGCGGCCGCCGACCATGGTCGAGTCGAAAAGCCTCCCTACTGGGCCAGCGAATACCCACGCAGGTATGAACGAATTCACTTCTTACAAAACACAACCGCCGTGATGAAGCGCGGGGCATTCGAATCGTTAAGGGGTTTTAGTGACTACGGCGACGTCGAACGCAACAAGTGTGGACTGGACACCGAGTTCTTCGTAAGAGCCCACCACGCGGGGTATCGGTTTGCCCTGACGCAGGACGTTGTCGTCCGGTACCGATGGCATAAGAAGTCGGCCACGCGGAACGCGCAGACGGGATGGGGAACCGAGCCACGCTATTGGTCCTCTGCCGAGAACGAGCGCCGGTTCAAGCTCTTTCACCGCGGGCCGTTCGATGCCCGCGCATTCGGGAGCCTCTACCAGTCATCCGGAATGACACAGCGAATTACGTGGTGATGCCGCTCGCTGTCACGATCACGGCATCGATTGTTCACTACGCCACTACCCGGAGCACCCGAGATGGTTGTTTTCCCCATCATCGTGGCGTTTCACACCGCCGACTGGCTTCCTATCGCCGTGGAGTCGTATCTGTCGCAGTTTCCGGCGGATCGTATTCTGGTTGTCGACAACAATCCTCAGCCCGGCGAGACTGGATGGTCGGCGGATTGCCGGCGAGAAAGGCGCTGGCTTCACTCACATCCGAAACTTGACGTCATTCATCGACACGCCAATTGTGCCGGAGTTCCGGCACCGCGAACGCACGGCGACGGCATGGACCTGGCGCTGGCGTGGTGCCGCAGCCGCGGAGCGGACGTCATGCTCCACTTCGAGCCCGACTGCCTCGTGACCGGGCGCGCATGGCGTGAAAACCTCGTCACCGCCATCGAACAGGGTGCCTGGATGGTGGGCTCGTACCGCAAACCATGGGGGCCGATCCATCCGACGCCGTCGGCCTGGTTGGTGCGCGAGGTAAGGACAAGTTTCGCGATCCAGTCACGGCCCCGGCCCGAGACCCTTCCGCGCTTGAGCGAGCTTGTGAATCTCGAGCTGCTCCGGGCAGTCGCCGAGGCGGAGGATTGCTGGGAAGACTGGGCGAAAGACAACTGGGATGCGGCCGACAAGGCCTGGTTTCAGGCCGCGATCCACGATCGGGCTGCATTGGTTGAGGCTCCTGGTTTTAGGCATTTTTGGCTCGGTTCTTCGGTCAACAGTCTCTCTGTGGACCAGTTGATCGTCAAGTTTCCGGAGCTTGCGAGTTGGTTTGCCCGTCCGAGCACAAAAGCAGGTCCGCGGCGCGTGGAGGATTGTTCATTCCGACGCGACGTGCGGCGCGATCGGGACACAGAGGTCGCATGCTGCAAGCTGCTAGCAGCAACTGAGCAGAGTCATGGACCCCCGATTATGCGACGTGCGCCGCGACGCATGCCAGGCTTGCTGCGAGTCGGCCGATCCATCGATACCGACAATCAACCCGACCATCGCTTCACTTCTCTTTCGTCTCGCCGAGCACATCGCCAGTCGAGGCGGAGTCGAAGGCTGTGATCTCCGTAGTGCCGGCCATCTGCGCTCGTTCACCGAGGAATATCTCGAACTCCGGCTCCCTGGCGAAGGGGCCGTGCCCTTGCCCCGGCCGACGCAGAGTGCGTGTCTCCACCTGGGCGGCAATGTCGGTTCGAGGGTGCTAGTGACCGCATCCGGGTTTGACCGGCTCTCGGTTTACGAGTGCAAACACCCCGATCATTTCGAGACGACGACGCCCGAGTGCCGGCGTTGCCGCGATTGGACTGATAAACCTATCGCAGAAACCGTTCCGATCGAGCGGCTGGTGCCGCGGCCCCGGCACCGTTTCGGCTCTCGGGTCCAGAGCTGGGCTGTCGGGGTAACCACCGCGCCTCGGCCGAAACCGACGTTGGACTCGTGCCTCGATAGCCTTGCGCGCCGGCTGGGAGGTGCCACGGCTGTTTGTCGACTCCGGCGTGACGATCGCCGACCGCTTCAGCGATCTGCCGCTCACCTTCCGCGAAACGAAACTAGGCCCGTGGCCGAATTACTATCTTGCACTTGTCGAGCTCTTGATGCGTGAGCCTTCAGCCGATGCTTTCATGCTCGTGCAAGATGATGTGATCTTCGATGATCGCCACGATTTGCGGGCCTATCTCGAAGAGATTCTCTGGCCTACGGAACCAATTGCCGCAGTGTCACTCTATTGCTCGAAAGCCTACACGCGACCGGAATTCGGCTGGCACAAGCTCGAAAGCCAATGGATCTGGGGAGCACTTGCCTTTGTCTTTCCCCGTGAGTCCGCCAAGCAGTTCGTGACCGACCCGCTCGTATTCGAACACAGGAGCCACCCGAAAGAAGGACTCGCCAATATTGACATTCTGATCGGGCGCTGGGCTCATGAGCGTCAACTGCCGATCTACTTTCCTTCCCCCAGCGTGGTACAGCATATCGGCAATGATAGCTCGATCTGGTCCGACCCCGAATCTCGCGCCATCGGCGAACGGTGCGCCAATCGGTTCGCCGGAGACATCAACCAAGATCCGATCGCCGGTCGCGCGACTTGAACGCCGGCGCGGCCGGAAATTTACCTATGCGACCTTTGATCGGTGCACCTGCAAAAGGTGCGGTCTGCGTCACTTGGTGTCAGTGCTCAATGCCACCGGAGCCGCACCGACAGCGTCGCTGAACTCGATTGGTACTTTCCAGATGTAGCTCTTGATCGCGCAGAGATTCGACACGTCACTGCAAACAAACGTCTGGAGCGAAAGGCGCAAATCGATCTTCTCGCCGGATGACGCCGGCTTGGCTAACGGCAAGTCGATCGTGAATTTTGGGACCGGTGGCTTGATTTTCTTGCCTTCCGGCAGCACTTCGGAACCGAGCAGACCGCTCTTTTCCGGCGTCTCAACCAGGTATGTGAGCGGCACCTCTTGGTTGAGCTTGTACCCCTTGGGCAAAGCAATAGAGACAGCTAGCGCGATCGTCGAACCTGGAGACACCTTCGTTGACGGCGACGTCGATAACCTTGGCGTTGGGGAAACTGGGGGGCCGAGGTGCCAATTTCGGCGGCTGCCAGACCCTCCAAAGCCAGGGTCTTGACCGCATGTGTTTTAAGATCGACGGCGCGAATCTTGTTGTTGTTGGTATCGGCGACGAACAGGCGGTCCTCCGTCGCACTCAAGCCGCCTGGTTCATAGAAATGAGGGGGCTCATCGCTGTTGCCGGCCTTATGGGCTCCGACCAGCGACCTGACCGAGCGGTTCCTGCGGCTCGCAGATCTTGATCTTGTTATTGTAAGTGTCGGCGATGTAGAGATGCCCACCGGTGTAGGCGAGCCCCAGGCAATGTTGCAGCCGGACGGTCGCCCCGCGGCCGTCCTTGTCGCCGAATTCAAACAGGCCCTGGCCGACGATCGTTCGCACACCCGGTTCCCCTCCTCGAATGCCCGTGATCACGCGCACGCCCGAGACCTCCGAGTCGGCGACGAACAGGTTTTCGCCGTCTGTCGCCAGGCCGCTGGGCTGGGCGAAGCTTGGCCGGTGGCCGAAGTTCCATCCCGGATGTTCTCATCGCCCGATCCGGCAAAAACACTGACCATTTCGGCTTCGACGGTCGAGTTTCCAGATCTGGTGTGTCCCGGCCATGGCCATGTAGATCGCCTTGTCATCGGCAAGCTGGATCACGTCCCAGGGGCTGCAAAGTGGCGTTGTCTTGGCCGGCCCCGACGAGCCCGGCCGGGGAATGCCGCGAGCCTGGCTGCCCGATGCCCGCGATTGTGGTCACCGTGTGGTCCTTGAGGTCGACCGCCCGAATCGCGTGGTTTTCGGTGTCAGCGACGTAGAGGGTCTCCCCTTCCAGGCACATCCCCTGCGGACGATTGAAACTTACGCCTTTCCGCATCCACCGTCGTCAAATCCCTCCTCGCCGCTGCCGATCACTGACCGGCTCGGCGCCGTCAAGGTTGGTCTGGATGATCCGGTTATGGCCGGTGTCGGCGATGAACAGCCGCTTGCCGGCCGAGTCGGCCAGGACCTTGCCCGGAAATAACAGCGGGCCGTCCGAGGGTCGCTCCATTTCGGGAGTGAATTTGAGTGGGGTCAAATTCAGCTCGCCTTGCGCCTTGGCCGCCTCAACGAGCTGGCCGATCTCCCGGTCGAGCACTTCATAGTTGCCCTCGCCGCTGACGGCGTCGACATAATTCCCTTTGGCGTCGATCAAGACGAGGGTCGGCCAACTATTCACGCCAAAGCGGTTCCAGATGGTCTGATTCGCGTCATTGATCACGGGATGCTTGATTCGGTACTCCCGCACCTTGCGGCGGATATTCTCGGTCTCGCGTTCGGCGTCGAAACTTGGCCGAGTGCACGCCGATGACGACAAGCTCGTTCTTATATTTTTCTTCGAGCTTCGCCAGGTCGGGCAGGACGTGGTGACAATTGATGCAGCAAAAAGTCCAGAAATCGAAGCAGGACGATCTTGCCGCGCAGCTCGGAGAGCGCGATCGGGCCAGAGTTGATCCAGTCGACGCCGCCTCTCAGGCTGGGTGTCGCCCCTTGATTGTAAGAAACCAGCTTCATCTTCATCAACGGATGTAATCCTGAAGTGGCGTCGACAGGCCGGAGGAATCGGCGCAAATGAGCTCGCGGCCGGCAACCAAACAAAGAGCGATGGTGGTCACGACGAACAGGGCCGTGGCCCAGCGGATTGAAGAGCGATAATAACGCATGCCAGGGGACCTCATCTTGGTGGCAGGTCGGATCGATTCGCCGGCACGACGTTGCCGTGCTGTTTACTTGGCACGCATTGTAAACACCGCGAGCGTTTGGCAGGTCCTTTCGCTCCAACCATTCTCCGGTGGTCGTCAAGATCCGAGCGCTGCTGGCGGTTTCCGCTCAAATCGTTAAGATGATATGTAGAAGATCATCAGGATGGTCGATCGCGTGCCGGAGCAACGCGTGGGGCTGCACAAGCGTGATCCGCTAGGGTTGGCGGGGATTTCAGCAGCCGGTCAACTGGAGCGACCACCGTGGGCATGGACAAATCGCTGATTTGCTACGACGACGCGTCCAAGAAGACCGATCCCTACGGCGAGCTGAAGGTCTTCGCCGGCAGCTCCGGCAAGGGGCTGGGCCGGGCGATCTGCGATCACCTGGAATCGAGCTCGCGCGTTCCGAGACCCACGTCTTCAGCGAGGGCAACGTCTTCGTCCGCGTGCTCGAAAACGTGCGCGGCCGCGACGTCTTCATCGTGCAGGGGACCGATTACCCGGTCAACGACAACTTCGTCGAGCTGCTCTTCTGGATCGACGCGTTCAAACGCGCCAGCGCGACGCAGGTGACGGCGGTCATTCCCTATTTTTCCTATGCCAAGGGGGACAAGAAAGACGAGCCGCGGGTCTCGATCCGGGCTCGTGTCTGCGCCGATTGCATCGAGGCGGCGGGGGCCGACCGCGTCTTGACGATGGACCTGCACAGCCCGCAGATTCAGGGCTTTTTCAAGATCCCCGTCGACCACCTCTACGCGATGCCCGTCTTCGTCGAATACTTCCGGGCCAACGAGATCCCCGACCTGGTCGTGGCCGCTCCCGACGTCGGCTTCGGCAAGCAAGCCTACAAGTTCGGCGAGATGATGCATGCCCCGGTCGTCTTTGGCAACAAGACCCGGCGCGGGCACGACGAGAAGGCCGAGATGCTCGATATCGTCGGTCAGGTCAGCGGCAAAAACGTCTTGATCGTCGACGATTTCACGATCTCAGGCGGCACCCTGATCGAGATGGCCGTCGGCTGCAAGAAGCGGGGTGCCAAGGACATTTACGCCTGTGTCTCACACGGCGTTTTCTCGCGCGGCTCGGCAGCCAAGATCGAGCAAAGCCCGATCAAAGAGCTGGTGCTCACCGATACGATCGAATACCGCTTCGAGCCGCTTCCCCCTTGCTGCAAGATCGTCAGCGTCGCCAATTTGTTCGCCGACGCCATCATCTCGATCCATCGCCGCGAGAGCGTCAGCCGGCTGTTCAATTACTGACAACGATCGTCAAAACAGGACGTAATATCCTAAACCCCCAGGAACGCGCCGCCCATTCCCATTCCAAGTTAATAGGCTGCATGCCCACCGAGTATCGGAAGCTCGCGAGCATCATTTTGCGTAGCCGATTCGATTGGTCTCGTTGACTTCGTTTCCGCGCCCGCCTAGCATAAAGATTGTCTTTCTTGCCGAGCGAGTACGGCGACTAAATTCGCGCGCGACCAAGATGGGTAACCCCCATCATTCCCTCGCTAAGTAGACCCGCGGATCGGATCAGGCGAAGTAGTTCGGGCTTTCGAGCCTGACTCCCAGACGCACAGGACAAACACGTCAGGCTCGAAAGTCTGACCTACAAGGAAGACTCCGCGTCCTCATTTAGCGTTCGCGGGCATTCCGGCACCGATTAGATATCTCACCATCTACGCCGTACCTACTTTATTGGCCGCACATCAAGTTCTGGACAACAAAAGAGGCACGCCAGTGACGACGAAGGACCGGCCCGGGACCTTGGGCGAGCTCAAGTCGAGCGGGTATCGGATCGAGTCCGTCAAAGATGAAATGAGGCGCAACCTGATCGCCAAGCTCGAGTCGGGCGAGCCGTTGTTTCCCGATATCCTGGGCTACGAAGAGACGGTCGTCCCCCAGGTTTGTAACGCGATCCTCTCCAAGCACGACATGCTGTTTCTGGGCCTGCGCGGCCAGGCCAAGACGCGCATGCTCCGCCAATTGGTCCACCTGCTCGACGATGCCATACCGATCGTCGCCGGCTCGGAAATCCACGACGACCCGTTCAAGCCCGGTCTCGAAATACGCCCGCGATCTGGTCGCCGCCAAAGGCGACGCAACGCCGATCGCGTGGATCGGCCGCCGACGAGCGTTATCATGAAAAACTCGCCACTCCCGACGTGACCATCGCCGACTTGATCGGCGAGGTCGACATGATCAAGCACGCCGAGGGCCGTTATCTCTCCAGCGAGATGACGATGCATTTCGGCCTGATTCCGCGGACCAACCGGGGCATCTTCTGCATCAACGAGCTCCCCGACCTGGCCCCAAAAATTCAGGTTGGCCTCTTCAATGTCCTGGAAGAGCGGGACGTGCAGATCCGTGGCTACCCGGTGCGGCTCGACCTCGATCTCGCGATGGTCTTTTCGGCCAACCCGGAAGACTACACCAACCGCGGGCGGATCGTCACGCCGCTCAAAGACCGCATCGGCTCGGTGATCCGCACGCATTATCCGCTCACACGCGAGATCGGCATCGCGATCTCCGACCAGAACGCGTGGCTCGAGCGGGCCAATGGAAGTGGCACATCCTTGGCGATTCCGATCTACATCAAGGAGGCCGTTGAGGAGATCGCACGGCTGGCCCGGTCGTCGCCGCACGTCAACCAGCAATCGGGCGTGTCGGTGCGGATGTCGATCGCCAACCTGGAAAACGTGGTCTCCAATGCCGAGCGGCGGGCGATCAAGAGCCGCGAGCGCTTGATCGTGCCTCGGGTCTCCGACCTGGTCTCGGCGGCGGCCAGCTCGCGCGGCAAGCTCGAGCTGACGATGTCGGAAGACGATGGGCACGAAGACAAGCTGATCCATCGCATCATCGACGAGGCGGTCAAAAATGTCTTCACGCTTCACCTCGACCTCCGCGAGCTGCGGCCGATCGTCGAATACTTCGAGTCGGGCCAGAGCGTCGAGGTCGGCGACTCGCTTGCCGAGCAAGGTCGTTCTCGAGCGCATCGCCAAGGTGCCCGGCCTCAAGAAACAGGCCGATGAGCTGGCGGCGAAGTCAATTGCCTGACTTTCCGACCGCGACGGCCGCGACGCCGCCGCCGCCAGCGCGGCCGAGTTTATCCTCGAAGGCCTGCACGTACACAACAAACTGAATAAGTCCGCCAAGAAAGGTGGCAGCTCGTATCGCCGATAAACGCAGCCCCGTCACCAGGATTAGGTGCGAATGACTGAACATACTCTAGCAGCGGCATCTTGAATCTTCGATTGCTGACTCTGGCATCGTGACGGGGGAAAGCCGGCCATGCCGCTTTTTGAATACTCGAAGTGGGACGGCTCGCAGCAGTTCCTCCCACAGTCGGCCGACAAGGTTTTCGATCAGCTTTCCGAATACTTGCTTGCAGCATGGCGATCGCGTGCTGCGCAA
Source organism: uncultured Isosphaeraceae bacterium (assembly GCA_963850935.1). Taxonomy (GTDB): domain Bacteria; phylum Planctomycetota; class Planctomycetia; order Isosphaerales; family Isosphaeraceae; genus CAWFRS01. Next base: position 260,999 of record CAWKNT010000001.1, on the reverse strand, counting down.
CATGGACGATCTCGACGACGAAATGCCCGAGATCGTCGAGTTGATCCAGAAAGAAGGCCTGATCGAAAAGGACGAAGAGGGGAAATGGCGGGTCACGCCGCGGGGCATCAGGCGGATTCAGGACCGCTCGCTCGACGACCTGTTTCAGACGTTCCGCCGCGATTCGCTGGGCCGCCACGACACCCAGGAGAAAGGCGAGGGGACGGTCCCACTCGAAGACACTCGGCCCTATGTTTACGGTGACTCGCTCGCCAACCTCGACCTGCATGAAACGATCAAGAATGCCTACATCCGCCAGGGGGGCGGTGTACCGATCCGGCTTTCGTCCGAAGATTACGTTGTACACGAAACCGAGTACCAGACTCGGTGTGCGACGGTCGTCTTGATCGACATGAGCGGCTCGATGAACCGGTATGGGAAATACTACACGACCAAGAAAGTCGCCCTGGCGCTTCAGGCGATGGTGCGCGCTCGTTATCCGCAAGATTCGCTGCAAATGATCGGCTTTTATACCTTCGCCAACCTGATGAACGAGCGTCAGCTCGTCAACTCGGCTCCCAAGCCGGTCAGCATGTTCGACAGCCGGATTCACCTGCGTTTCGACCTGGATAAGCCAGCGGGCCGCGTCCCCCAGCATTTCACCAATATCCATGCCGGCCTGCGGCTGGCGCGGAGCGTGCTGTCGCGACAGCCAGCTGCGAATAAGCAGATCATCGTGATCACCGACGGCGAGCCGACGGCCCACATCGAGGGCCGCGAAGTCGTGCTGATCTATCCCCCCGCGGAAAAGACCGCCACCCACACGCTGGCCGAGGTGCAGGAAGTGCGCCAATCTGGGCATCCGCGTCTCGAGCTTCGCGCTGATCGAAGATTACTTCTACTTGGGGTTGGTCAATTTCGTCGAAGAGATGGCCCGTGTTTCCAAGGGCGTCGCCGCGTATTGCTCGACCGACGAGATCGGCAACCTCGTCTTCGACAGCTTCATCGGCGGACGAAGGACGCGGAAGTATAGCCACTGACGTGGAACTGCTTATCCCTCGGGGTTGTCTAGAGCTCCTTGAGCCGCGATGCGAGTTCGACAGGAAGACGAGCAAGCCAGGACTCGTCGACCAGGCCGACGTCAATGATATCCAAAATGTGCACTCGGTCCTTCAGTCTAAACGACGTTAGCTTCATTCGCACGAGTGACTCGAGTGCCACAACGCGATATGCGGGTGTCGCTTCCGACTCACCGATCTCCGGCGCGGGCACGGAATCGACCGATCGTACTTTCTCGCCAGCAAAGATAATGTGAACGGCATCGCGAGCCTTGGCTCCCGGCCCATCGAGAAACATGTCGATTCCCTTAACGTGCCGGTAGACAAAACCGGCCTGGGCGAACGCCGCTTTGGCGGCGTCAAGATCGTTGCGATTCAGCAGGATGTCGACGTCCTGAGTATTTCGCACCGCGGACTCATCCACCCGCCCAACATGTGCCGCAACTGCATTGCCGCCGATCACGGCGTAAGGAATTCCGGCCTGTTCGAGCGCTTGTGCCGCCCGGTGCATCCGGTCGCGGACTTTTTCCACGGCTCTAACCATCCTTTGCATCAGCTCTTCGTCGATCAAGAGCTCGGTTGTGCTCGAATCCTTCGTATCCATTGCCATTGCTTCTCCATTGAGTAGGGCAATACCTTGATTCCCCGTTTCTTCAAGTCTACCAGATTGTCCTTGACGCTCGCATGCTGGTTCGACCAGGCCAGGCCACGCAATTGGGTTGCCTCTGCGGAGGTCGGCGCTCGGATGGGCGATCTCCTTCTCGTCGAGCAGAAACACAAAATCGCCCGCGCCGAGCTCGAGTGATTCGATCAACTGCACCGTCCGCTCACGATGCGAATCCGCTCGTTCGACGCCGCCTGCGCCAACGAGCGTCAGCACGCTCACGCCCATTCCCGCGGCCTTGATGTCGGCGACAGTCGCGCGCAGCACTTCATCGTCCCAGCGTTTTTGATACAGACTGACGAACGTCCGGGTCGCCCGACTCGACTCCGAGACTGATCCGGACCAATCCCCGCGTCGCAAGTTCATGCCAGCCGATCCGGTCGGGCAGGGAGAGCGAAAAGTGATCCAAAAATGCGTGGACGCCGTCGAAGTGTGGCTCTTCCTGCACGTCCGCCAGCGACGATCGCGTTCCCGGTTTGCGCGATTCGATGGGAAATGTTGAGCCGACTGCGCTCAAGTAACCTGCAACTTCTTCGCCAGGCTGATGAAGGACGTCGGCTACCCGCCAGGAACACGATCCGGCTCTGCAACAGCCGCCGCCCCCAGAGTCTGGCGACATCCTTGGCGTGCCGCTCAAACTCAGTGACTGAACGCGTATAAGGCTCGCTCGCAGGCCCACCGCCGAAGGCGACTCCCGTGGCATGGCCCAGGGTCGCTTGCAGAACGACCGCGTTCTGGCATTCGGGCGGCAAGAACGGCAGTGGGCCGTAGGCGGACAGATAGCGTTCGCGATGAGCGAACCACGCGGCGGAATCCCACGTGCTGATTCGATCGAGGAAATCGCGGAGTTCGTCAGATTCAACCGTCCTGCGCCTTGGGCGACGTGGGCTCGACTCGGTCCAGGCGTTCCGCGTCTAAGCGTGCGCAACAGCTCGATTGCGGTCGAGCGCACCACGGCGTCGAAGTCAGCGGCTTCGGCGTATGACAGGTTCCGCCGCTTCAAGATCAGGTTCGGCCCTTCGCGCACGCGATCGATCGCGTGAACGGTCGCGTCGAGCCCCTTCAAGTAATGTGTGCCATCGACGAACGCCCGCTGCCAACGCCCCTCGAGATCGAAATGATAGATCGGTGCGTCGCCAAAATAGAGGGAAAACGCGCCCGTGCTTGAAGCCGGCGAAGATCGGATCGCCCTGCGAGGCGCGTTCTCAAGGCCGATGCGCCGATGGTACGACGCACCCTGTTCCAGCAGGCACGCGGCCTCGGTGGGATGATCTGTCGGCCATGAGATTGGTCGTCCTCGAAATCGCTCTCCTCGAAACGTTGGACTTTCACTATAGTACGCGATCCTCAGGATTCCCGCGCGAAATGGACCGTTTGAACCAGGAAGGTTGGCCCGACGGCGCGGATCTGCGCGGGCAGGGAGGATGGAACCATGGTCCACGAGGAGATTCCCGCCGAATGAGTTTTCCGAGCCGGCTGAGCATCGCGCCCGGTTGTGGCGCTGGGGTTGGCTCGAGCCGTTGGGAATCGTGCTTCTGACCCTGACTACTGAACCTGGCGGGCAACGGCCGGACCGGGCTCTGGGATCGTGACGAGCCGCGGTATGCCGTCTGCGTTCGCGAGATGCGCGCGCGGGGCGACTGGATCTTTCCGACATTCAACGGCGAACCGCGTTATCATAAGCCGATCTTGATCTACTGGCTGATGGGGCTGGGAACGGCCCTGGGCGGCGACAATCCGTTTGGCATCAGGCTGGTCTCGGCGGTTGCCGGCACGGCCACGCGTGCTGGGCGTCTGGTGGCTGGGCCGGCAGATGTTCGGCCCGCGCGGCGGCCGGTCTGGCGGCGCTGATCTTGGCGACGGCGCCGATCGCTGATCGCCGAATCGAAGCTGGCGACGACCGACGCGACGCTCTCGCTCTGGCTGCTTCGGCTGCCAGGCGTGCCTCTGGGTGCTCGGTCAACGGCCGTCGCGCATCGCGGCTGGCGCTTTTCTGGGTGTTCCTGAGCCTGGCAACCCTGACCAAAGGCCCGGTCGGTCCGGCTTTGATCGCGGCCTCGTCGCTCTTGGCTTGGTGGTGGGGCTGGCCAAGCTTGGCATGGAAGCGGCTGCATTGGCGGCGGGGACTCGCCGGCTTCGCGATCGTGACGGCCCCCTGGTTCGTCGTCGATCAGCATTGCCTCGGCGGGCGAGTTTCTGCGGTTTGCCGTGGGACGGCAGATCGTCCATCGCCTTGCCTCCGACATGGAGGCGCACGGCGGTTTTCCGGGCTATTACCCGGTCGTGTCGGCCCTGGTCTTCTATCCGTGGTCGGCACTGGTGCCGGCCGCGCTTGTCGGTGCCTGGCAGCGCCGCAAGTCCGATCCGAATCTGGGCTTCTTGCTCGGCTGGGTGATCGGGCCGCTCTTGCTGCTGGAGTGTTTCCGCACCAAGCTGATCCACTATTACCTGCCCGCGTTCCCCGCATGTGCCCTGTTGACCGCCTGGCTGGTCCTTCGGTTGCCGCCGAAGGTGTGAACATCAGGCGCAGGCCGCTGGGCCGGCTGGCGATGGCTCTCCTGGTCGGGATCGGGCTCGTGGGCATCGTCGTCCTGGTCGCGGGGACCACGATGGTTGAGCACCAGTTCGTTCCGCCTCTTTTCCTGCTCGCGCTTGTGCATGGCAGCCGGGCACACTGGTCGGCGTGTCGTCCTTTCAGCAAGGGGCGACCGAGCGAGCGGCTTACTCGCTGGCCGCGACCTGGGGCGTCGTGATGCTTAGTCATCACGGCCTGGCTGATCCCGACTGGCGAACCCTATCGCACCTCGCGCGTGTCGGCGAGAAGCTGGCGTCGCTTTCGGCCAAGCTCAAAATCGAGCCCGTCTTGCTCGAATACCAGGAACCGGGCGTCGTTTATTCTCTGGGCCACCCCATCGCCACGACTCGCGATCGCGATGGTTTTTTCGCTCATCTGAAAGGAGGCAAGTCGGTTCTCACGGTCGCTCTCCCCAGCGAGATCGAGGTCATGCGCAGCCACTTTGGGCTAGTGTCACGCCCGTCGATCAGGTCGACGGGTTCATCCTGACCAAAGGCAAAAAGCAGACCCTTCAGCTCGCCGTGGTGTGCGAAAGCGACCAGCCCATTGTAGAGCCCGTTTTAGGCGCGAACACGCGCCGGGTGGGATTGAAGCTCGAGAAGTCGCTCGTAAAGTGACCGGAGCTGCCGGGTCATGGTCTCGTGGCGGAACTGGTCGGCGAATCGGGCACGTCCCTCTCGTCCCATGGCAGCCCGCGTGCCCGGGCTGGCCGCGAGGGTGAGGATTGCCTGACGCAAGCCCGTCCAGATCGCGCGGTCTCAACAGGATGCCGGTTTCGGGAAGCACCACTTCTCGGGCACCGTCGATGTCGTAGCTGATCACCGGGCGTCCCACCAGCAGGGCCTGGGGAATCACGCGCGCAGCCCCTCGCGGAGGCTGGGATGTATGACGGCGTCGACGGCACTGAGCAATTCCGGAATCCGCTCGGGCGGCACCAAACCGGTGAGGATGAACGAGTCTCGGATGCCGCGCCGCTCGAGGTCGGCGATCAGCTGTTCACGCAAAATGCCATCGCCGATCCAGACGAACCGGACCTTGGGGTTGGCCGCGAGCACGTCGACGGCAACGGCGACGATGTCGTCGTGCCCCTTGAGCTCGAACAGCCGCGCGACCGTGGCAAAGGCGACCTCGTCGTCGGCGAGCCCCAGCTCGCGCCGCACGTCCAAGCGAGCTCGGGGCGGATCGAGAAACGCATCGGCGTCCATGCCGCTGTAAACCGTGAGAAATTGTTCCGGCCGGCCGACGCCGGCGGCGAGCGCCTGCTCGGTCATCGCGTCACACACGCTGACGATCGCGTGACATCGCCGGGCCGCCCAGCGCTCGAGCGTGATATACAGGCGGTTCTTGAGCGTCGTTCAAACTTTCCAAACGGCATTCCGTGGATCGTGTGGACGACCGCCGGCACCTTCTCGTGCCAGGCGGCGGCGCGGCCGAGGATGCCCGCCTTGGAGCTATGCGTGTGCACGACCTCGGGCTCGAGCCGACGGAAGGCCGACCGCAGACCGTCGGTAGGCTCTGCAAGTCAACGACTCGGCCGGATCGGCCGGACCAGTTCGGGAAAAACTCGACCTTTGAGGCCAAGCTGAGCGGCTCGATCGAAGAGATCCCCTTCCGGCCCTTCGGCCGGCCCGGTGATCAACGTCACATCGTCGTGATAGTGATGGTCAAGGTCCTTCGACCGTCAGGAGCGTGTTCTCCTGGGCGCCGCCGATGATCAGCCGGGTGATGACGTGGACGATTCGCATTCAGCGTGGTCTCGCGGTCGCGTGGGCGACATCCCGTGTTCCCAGGCCGCCGGATCGAGTGATGCAACGGAGCCTTCGCGGACTACAGTGCATAGCAAACTTTCACCAGAAACAGCCCCTTTGCTGGCGCCGTCGGCCCCGCAAGCGCGCGGTTCTCAGCCGCGAGCACTTCCGCGATCCACTCCTCACTACGCTTGCCGGTGCCCACCAGACACCAGTGTGCCCGCGATAGACCGGACCATATTGTACAGAAAGCCGTCGGCTTCGACTTCGATTGTCACCACCGATTCCGCCCGCTGGACGGTCAGATCGAAGATCGTGCGGACGCTGCTTGTGCGATTGGGCCATTCGGTCTCAAAGCTGTGGAAGTCGTGCCGGCCCACGAGAAGCCGCCCTGCCCGGGCCATGGCGTTGTGGTCGAGAACGCGACGAACGTGCCAGCTATATCGGAGCTGGAAGACGTTCGCGAACGCCCCGTTGTCGATCACATAGCGATAGCGCTTCGATTTCGCGTCGAGTGTCGCGTGAAATGCCTGAGGCTTTTCCTCGGCGCCGAAGACGCGGACATCCGGTGGCAAGAGTCGCATTGAGTGCCTTGACAAACGTGCCGGTTGAGTGGCGGGAGGCGCTCAGGAAATGAACGACCTGTCCCAGAGCGTGCACTCCAGCATCGGTCCGTCCACTGGCGGTCGCAGCCGGCCGACTCCCCGTCAACTGATGAAGCGCGTCTTCGAGTACTTCTTGTAGCGTTCGCAATCCATGCTGGCGCTGCCAGCCATGAAAGTCGGTGCCGTCGTAGGAAAGAGTCAGCTTGATGTTACGCATCAAAGAGGTTCATCGAACCGTCGGCGCCCTGGTCCTTTACTTGGCAGGGGAAGCCGGTATCACCTCAAGCAGCCTTTCGGCGATCTGCACGGCGTTGGTGGCTGCTCCCTTGCGGAGGTTGTCACTGACGCACCAGAAAAGTAAAGTGTTGGGCCGGTGCAGGTCTGCGCGGATGCGGCCGACGAACACGTCATCCTTGCCGGCAGCGGCGGCGGCCAGGGGATAGGCTTGGTCCAGGGGATTGTCGACGACCGTAACGCCCGGGGCAGCCGCCCAGATTGCGCGTGCTTCTTCGGGCGAGATCGGCCGCTCGGTCTCGATCAGGACGGATTCGCTGTGCGACATTGGCACGGGCACGCGCACGCAGGTTGGACTGACGTCGATCGTGGCGTCCCCCATGATCTTGCGGGTCTCGTTCACCATTTTCATCTCTTCTTTCGTGTACCCGCTCGGCACGAAGTCGTCGATCTGGGGGATGCAGTTGCCCAGGATCGGATGGGCAAATTTCGACGGAGCAGGGGGGTGGGTGTTACGCACATGCGTTTCCGTTTGAGCGGCGAGCTCATGAATGCCCTTCTGACCGGCCCCCGACACTGATTGATATGTAGAAACAACAACGCGCCGAATTCTGGCGGCATCGTGCAACGGCTTGAGCGCGACGACCATCTGAATCGTCGAACAGTTCGGGTTGGCGATGATGCCGCGGTGTTTGGCGATATCTTGGGGATTGACCTCCGGCACGACGAGCGGAACGTCCGGGTCCATGCGGAAGGCGCTCGAGTTGTCCACGACCACCGCCCCGGCCTTTGCGGCGATCGGGCTCCAATGCCGTGAAATCGACGCCGGCGTGCTCGAAAGCACAATCTCCACACCATCGAACGCGCCGGCCATCAGTTCCTGGATCGGGTACTCTTCACCCCTAAACTTGATCGTCTTGCCGGCGCTCTGCGCCGAAGCAAGGAATTTGACGGACGCCAGGGGAAAACGCCGCTCTTCCAGGAGTCGGATCATGCGCTCACCGACTGCCCCACTAGCCCCAACGACCGCGACATGCTTCGCTCTCATGTTCTGCATCTCCTCGCAGGCCCTAGCCAACCTACCTCATGGATTGTCGCCAGACTGAAAAGGTTCGTGTCGGCTGTTACGATCGCGCACGATGCTCTGGCGTGTCGTTGGGCGCGAGTCAAAAGTCGCCGGCCGTGCACTGAAGTTTGTGGTCGGCCCTCCCTTCCACGATACGGGCTCGCTGCCATGAAATCCAGGCGACCCATACCGTCCAACCAGATAGCTGAGCAAAACGCCGTTCATCCGATTACGGGGCGCCAGGATTACAAGTATCACGAGCAGACGCAAGTCAACTGTCCGTCGCCGTGCGACGTCTATAGAATGGGAGCACGGTCGGAGCCATGGGTCATCTTGAGGACGAGGGGGGCAGCGTGGTGAAAGTCTTGGTGATCGGCCGAGGAGGTCGAGAGCACGCTCTGTGCTGGAAGCTAAAGCAATCGCCGCGAGTCACGTCGGTAATCTGTGCTCCTGGCAACGCCGGTACGGCAATTGACTGCCAGAACGTGTCGATCGAGCCGGGCGACACGCGTGGACTGGTGCAATTTGCCAAGCGCGAGGGAGTTGGCCTCTCGGTCGTGGGGTCCGAGGAGCCGCTCGCCAAGGGAATCGTCGACGCATTTCAGCGCGAGGGACTACGAATCTTTGGTCCCCGCAAGGAAGCCGCCGAACTTGAGGGAAGCAAGCTCTTTGCCAAGGAGCTGATGCGACAGGCGGGAATTCCGACGGCCGACTACCGGGTCTTTCGCTCGGGACCCGACGCCGAGCATTACGTGATGTCGCGCGAAGTCGCTCTGATCGTCCGCTCGCAGGGGCGCTCGACAATCCGCCACACGTTGCACTGCCGGACGGCCAAAGAGACACTGGATGCCGTCGATCGGATCATGGATCCTCGCGAGATGCTCAGCCCGGGAGTGCGCGTCGAAATTGAAGAACGCGGACAGAAACGCGTTTTCAGCACCGCGGCAGAGGCTCGCGACTTCGTATTGGGACGGCCGCTGGGCATGGTCCTGAAAGCCGATGGCCTCGCCGCCGGCAAGGGGGTTTACGTCTGCGACAACCTGCGCCAGGCATTGGACGGAATCGACCAGATCATGGTCCGGCGGATCTTCGGCCAGGCAGGTGACCGTATGCTTATCGAGGAACGGCTCGACGGACATGAGGCGAGCGTGCTTGCAATAACCGACGGCCGCACGATCATTCCGCTGGAATCAAGTCAGGACTACAAGCGCGCCTTCGATCATGACGAAGGGCCCAATACTGGCGGGATGGGTGCGTTCTCGCCCACCGCCGTCTTGAACCGCGAGTTGATGGAACAGGTCGAGAGTGAGATCTTGGTTCCCGTGATTCATGCGCTCAAACGGGCCAGGCGGCCATTTCGCGGCGTTATCTATGCTGGGCTCATGCTCACCAATCAAGGGCCCAAGGTCCTGGAGTTTAACGTCCGGTTCGGCGACCCGGAGACACAGGCCGTGCTCATGCGACTGAAATCGGATTTCTTCGAAGTATTGCAAGCCGCGGTCGACGAAAATTTGGACACGATCAATATTGAATGGGATCCTCGACCTTCGGTGACCGTCGTTATGGCCTCAGAAGGATACCCGGGTAATTATGAGCGGGACCGCTTGATTCAGAATCTTGAGGCGGTCGACCGCCTCCCCGATGTGAAGGTCTTTCACGCGGGAACAGCGCTGAGAGCCGACCCCGCAGCGCTGGGGAGAGAGGATAGGATCGTCACCGACGGTGGACGCGTTCTCAACGTCACCGCATTGGGCGCGACCATGGAAGAGGCTCGTGCTCGAGCCTATGAAGCCGTTCGGGCGATCAAGTTCTCCGGCGCGTGGTACCGCCGCGATATCGCCAGCCTCCCCGGCCGAAAGGCCCATTGATTTGGAGGTCAGTGATACCAACCGCTTACCAATCCGCTGCACCGCCGGCCTTCGCGTGCCCGGTCTTCCATGTCCCTGCTGCGATCCGCTGACTCCGAACTGCTACGGACTCGGCGCTATTTCTTGCTTCTGATGATCACGGGGTTGTGGTCGATCTTAAACAGTCCCTTAAGCGCATCTTGCCCCTTGTGATAAACCGTCGGGGCCGGGAACGGAGCGTAGGGCACGACGGGCGGAATGATCGGACCACGCGTGAGGTGCACAGTGCGGGCGAAGAACGCTTTATTTGACACGCTCACGAGGGGGTTATTGGTGTTGTTGATCGTCCCTTCAATCTTGGCATTAATAACGCCACGTGGCAGTTGGAGATCACCCTGACCAGGACCAAAGACCGGTGTTAGCAAATTCGACGGATTGGGGTCCTGCGATGCCGAGAATACCGACCCGTTGACATTGCCCGCGATGCGCGCCTTGATCGTTCCCCCGTTCTGGGCAAAGGGTTCAAGTTGCTCAGTAATGATGTTTTTCTGAGGGTTGGCGACCGTCGGCGGTAGACCGCCCCAGAAGGTGCCGCTGCCGTTAGTCGGAGCGCCCGACAGGATTTCTCCCGCCGATATGGACGGGGGAATATTGGCAAAGGTAAACAGGCTCTGCGACTCACCCACGTTTACGTTCGTCGCCGTGACGTCGCCGCCAATGAGCAAGTTGCCGATCGAGCGGCTGACAGTGACTGTGGAATTAGACGCGTCGCGGTTGGCTCGTAGCGAGGAGATGGCATCGCTGTTGATCGTGACGTTGTCCATGCCCAGGCCAAACGAAATGTTGCGTGAGCCCGACGGAGCAACCAGGAGCACATTATTGGTCTGGCCGCCGATATAGAAGTTGCTGATCTTGGCATCGAGCTGGCCTTCCGCGGCCGCTGCCGTGCTCGGGTCTTCGCTGACAAGGGTTGTGAAGTTGGTCGCAACCCCGCCAATCCGTAGATTACCGATCTGTCCCGTGACACCTCCGGGTGTTCCATCCGAGAAAACATACGTGCCGCCAGGAGTATTCGTCGACGGGGTCGTCTGGTTGGGGAACTGCGACGGAACTAAGCCCGGCGTGGTATTCCCAGTGATCTCGTTGGCCTGGAATAAGTTCAACCGGCCGGCCACCAAGAAAGTCGCAAAATCCTGGAACGGTTCGGTAGACGTGGTGGAGTTGGCTTCCGCGTCGCTGTTCACTCGGTTGACGATGATGCTCGTCCCTTGAACGATCGGCAAACCCAGGGCGATCTGGAATTCGTTCGTTTGGCCCGTCGTATTGAGCTCGGTCCCGCCCGGGGGCGTATAGTCAACGTCCACGCCGCCGAAGCGAAGCGTGACCACCCCTTGGGGGATAAAGATCTGCCCGGCCGAAAAGGTCGTCCCGTTCGGGTGAATTGTCGACTGGGTGGTCGGTTTGGTCGTCTCGGTATGAGCCAGGTAGAAATCGGGCATGTCGATGGCATAGATACCGTTTTGAACCGACCGGAAGTTATTGACCTGGGCCAGGTCGATCTTACCCAGCTCCCCTGAGTTCGTCACGTCAAGGTTTTGGAAGTAGACGTTTGACTCGCCGGTGGTGCCATGAACCGTGCCGACCAGCCGTGTTTGCGTTGAGATTGAGCCACCGATCGTGATCGTGTCGATCGAGTCGGTCGTATCCTGAGTCGACTTATCGAAAACGGTGCCGTCGACCCCCACAACGCTAAGCGCACCTGGACCGTACAGTCGCAAAGTCCATTGCGTGCCGTCTGGATCAGTCCCTTTTGCAACCGCCGTCGGATTCCGAATAGTTGATGGACGAAAGAAGTTGACGCGTCTCAAGGCTCTCGGCGCAGGGCCGAAGGGACCGCATCTGAGTCGTTGGCTTCCGCTGCGACATGGATCAGATACCCCTTTCCCAGGAGGCGAGGCCACCGTCACTATCGGTGCACAGCTCGAATGTCAATCCTGACTTGAGCTTGCGTCGCCTCTCCGTCCATGGATCACCCGAGACGGGATTACTTTCTAAGCAACAAGACTTGCATGCATCCATTGCGATGTGCCATCATTCAGCAATGCGATACTGTGGCGGAGACTCCGCTTGCTTTGATCGATGATCGACAGGCTGTACGGAATTCTTGAGAGAATCGTTAAAATTGTTTCATTCCACTTAATCCGAAGGGTCGGCAGATAGATCTGTATTACTGGGGCAGGCGCGGTTGAAACGCGCGCTTTGCGGAAATTTCAACGATATTTTTAGGGGATGGATCCCATGTAGTCGGTCGCCGCCCGGTACGGCCGACTCTCACTTGCTGCGAGTCATGTGAGGAAAGGATAGTGAGGGATCGTCCCACCATGACCAACCCCGCCAGCCCGCGACGACGTCCATCGGTTCACATCACCTTGCAACGTGCGGCCCGGCTGCACCGCCTAGTTCGCTTCCTGGCGATGAGTCCGCGCTCTCGCGCCTCGATTTTGTCCGATCTGCGAATTGGCTTGCGGACGTTTTACCGTGAGCTCGAGCTTCTCAAGCGGTGTGGCGTCAAGATCCGCCACAAGAACAAGTTGTATGACCTTGTGCCGACGGCCGCCGAAGCTCTGGGCCGCTTGCCATTTCCCGATCCGCAATTGAGCTTCGCCGAGATGGCCGAATTGGCGCAGTGCCCCAGTCCGGCCGGAAAACGGCTCGCCGAACTGCTCGCGTCGGTGATCAATCAGTCCGACCAGCCAAGGAAACGGCCGGGAAAAAACTCCGGTCGCAAGAAAGCCGGGTCGTGAATTCACTGACGCGCAGGCAGCCGACCCTGGGCGTCTCGATTCGGAAGCACGTTCGTTTTCTTGACATTTGTCACGCATGTCGTGCTGATGGCCGCGTTCCTCTTACGGGTTGTCGGCGGTACTGGGATTAGCCCCGCGAACCGCAATTGCAGTCTCCGCGGGATCGGCGAAGTAGGGGGTTGATTCGCAGCGGTCATCGGTTGATAATACGATCCCGTCTGCGTAACTCCCCATGTCTTCCCGAGAGGGACCACAGCCATGTCTCAGAAAGTTGTTCACGGATACGCCTGGTATACCTATCCCGATCTCTTCGGGCTGGATACCAACAGTGCAACTGACCCCGGCCATCCCTTCGCATTTGCCCCGGGCGAGGTGCACCCACCGGCTGAAGTTGTTTACTTCCGGCCCGTGTTTCCCAATGACGCCGGGGTCCGGAACGAACGTCGTGACCCCTCGTACTTGGTCATGACGAAGACTCAGCTCCACCCCATGATGAGCAGGGGATGGGAGTCCGATCCGGCCATCTTGAGTGACAAATTCCAGAGCGGCGACGGCAAGGTCAAAATGTATCGCGTCGTCGAACTGCACCACCGCCGCGCAGGCGATCTGCTCGAGTGCGAGCTTAAGGTCGACGAGGGCTGAAACCGGGTGGCCTCCGGCAGTCTTGCAGTGGGATTGAATAGTCTGATCCGGTGGCCACTTCCGGCTCATTTCATCAACACCGGCGCTGAAATTGTTATTCGATCAGTGGATGGCGCGAAGGCCGTGGCACACTGTAAGTCCATTTTCGTTGCCTTGACTTACGCGTCGCCGATGTTTCGGCATCGCGCCATCAACACTCCATTAATGGCCTTGACTACGCCGAACGAAAATATATTCTCCGGGCGCATTTCTGAATGCCATGCCGCGGAGGAACTGTCATGGCGCGTATTCTCGATTCAGGGGCGATTCTCGCCACTTTGTTGCTTCTGACGTGTTCAGGCTGCGCCGCCGCGCGTCGTTGGGGGGAAGTCCCAAACTCAGCTGGCTACACCACGAACCCAGATTACAACCCCAATAGCCCTTCACTGCTTCAGGGCTTGTCTGACGCGTCGATCAATGACTGGAACTTCAAGAGCAAGTTTTAATTACTTCGCTAGTGACCGGGGAGGGACTCGAACCCTCGACCAACGGATTAACATACCTCATCGGCTTTCACCGACCGCCGTGACCTAGGCAATGACGCGATCGCTCGCGATTCGCTTTGGTCCCGGCTTGAAAGTCTGGACTATACCATCGCCATCGCAGGCGTGCCGCGTCTAGTCTCTGAGGCTGAGGCCGGCCAACGGACGGTCTCTTGCCTGCTGATTACCCAATCCGCTCGCTTTTCAAACCATCACGCTTGCCGTTACCGGCGACGTTGTGGTGCGCGCGGCTCTCAGGGCGTCCCAGCATACTGCGGCATTCACTCATCGCGGTTCCGCTTCTTCCCGCGCGAGGCTCCGTTCACTCCTCTAAAGTCCGTTGCTCTACCGACTGAGCTACCCGGTCTGCACATACTCTCGGTCCATCAACATTAAGCCACCCGACATCGCACGTCCAGCCCTTGCCAGCCCAAAGGAGCGTGGTCGAAACCAGGTGCCCAAGCCACTGATTCACCGTAACCCTAAAATCTGTATTTGATTGCCACCAGATGACGAAGTCTCGGACGACGGCATTCCTGATCGTCTTTCTTGCCGATGGGCGCCCGCAAGCAGGCGGATTATGATAGGCCGACGACGGGGGATGCCACCAAAGCCGACCGGGCCATTTTCATTCCCGCACCAACACCACGTCCTCATGGGGCCTACCGTTATGTCGCAGCTTGGGATCGTCACATATAACATCGCCAAGGATTGGGACCTCCCCACGATCCTGTCTCGACTCGAAAAGCTCGGGTACCAAGGCGTGGAGCTGCGGACAACCCACGCCCATAAGGTGGAAGTCAGTCTGAGCAAGGACGAGCGCGAAATTGTCCGCAAGCGATTTGAAAACTCGCCCGTGCAACTAGCCGGGCTGGGAAGCGCGTTCGAGTACCAAGCGGCTGACCCAGCCATCGTGCACAAGAACATCGACGGGACCAAGGAGTACGTGCGACTGGCACACGATGTCGGATCGCCCGGAGTCAAGGTCCGGCCCAACGGGATTCCGCGAGGAGCCGACCTTGATAAAACCCTCCGCCAGATCGGCCGCGCGCTCCATGAGGTCGGCCAAGACGCCGCGGATTTTGGTGTCGCCATCCGCGTGGAGGTGCATGGCAGCGTCACATCGGAACTCGAAAACTTCTCACGCATCCTCGCCTACGCCGATCATCCCAACGTCTACGCCTGCTGGAACTCGAATCCCTCCGACGTCAAGAGCGGCTCGATCAAGCAAACATTCGCGTCAGTCGCGTCCAAAGTACACGAGGTTCACCTGCGCGATCTGACCGATGAGACCTACCCCTGGCGCGAGCTGTTCAGCCTGCTAAGAGCCCAGAAATACGAGGGCTTCACGCTGGCCGAGATCCCTGAGAGCTCTGACCCGGAGCGCGTGCTTCGTTATTTTCGCTCGCTCTGGATTGCTTATCAGCCGCGAACTTGATTCCGCGGACAAAGCCATAGGCCAATTCACAGATACCGTGCAAGCCAGCGCCGAGCCGCCTCGACTTCGCCGGGGCTCAAGCTATGTTCGCCGGCTTCCCAGTGGACCAAGACTGTGGCGCGGCAATTCCGCAACTGTGTCGCCAGCCGTTCCGTCTCCTCGGGCGGGACGATCTCGTCATGCCGTGCGGCTCCGATAAAAATCGGCACGGCCGAAAGATCCGGGAGAACTGCAGGAACTAGCGGCACCATCGGATGAAATAGCACCGCGCCGCGCAGTAATCCGGGACGGAGCAGCAGAAGGCTCGCGGCGATGTTGGCGCCATTCGAGTATCCGACCGCAATAATCTTGGCGGCAACGAGATCGTACGACGCAATGGTCTCTTCGATGAAGGAGGCGAGTTCGTCGGTGCGAAACTTCAAGTCTTTCTCGTCGAAGACGCCGAAGGCAAGTCGGCGAAAGAACCGCGGCATGCCGTTTTCAAGAACCTTGCCGCGCGGGCTGAGCAACGACGCAACGGGCGCAAGTGCTCTTCCAAGCGGCAGCAGGTCGTTTTCATCACCCCCCGTCCCGTGCAGGAGGAGCAGTGTGGTCGCGTTTACCGTTTGCTCTGCGGGTACGAAGCGATGAATATAGGAGAGTTTATGTGCGGTCATGCCGACCTCCCGCGGCGAGCATCGGGCAGGCGCAGCGACGGCAGCCGCGCCACGATCAGGTCGCGATCGGGTTCGAGTATACGAGGTAGGCACAGATTGGAGCCAAGACTTTCGAGCGGCTCGTCGACCGTGAAGCCCGGCGAATCGGTTGCGATCTCGAATAGAATGCCGCCCGGTTCGCGAAAGTAAATCGAATGAAAATAGTTCCGGTCCATGACGGGCGAGACATTGTAGCTCAGACTCACGATTTTCCGACGCCAGGCTTCTTGCTGCGGATCGTCAGGCGTTCGCCAGGCGACGTGATGTACGCTACCTACTGCTACCCGTCCCGGGGGAAGGTCTGGTGCGCATGCGACGTCGACAATGGCACCGGGCGTTTTGTCACCGACGACGTAGCGAAAGCGATTGCCTTCCCGGCCCAAAAGCTCAAAACCAAGCGTGGCGCTCAAGAGGGTGGCCGTGCGCTCGTATCCCTCTTCCGACAACGTGACGTGGTGGATGCCGCGGATGGATGAATCCACCGGAACGGTCCCATTCTTCCACGATTTGTCGGCATCGCTGCGAGCCGTGGCGACGAGTTCGACTTTCATGCCGTCCGGATCCGAGATCGAGATCAAGTGTTCGCCGAACCTTGTAAACGGACCATCGACGTCGATCTTCAGACCTGCCAGGCGTGCGACCCAGAATTCGAGCGATTCCGCAGGAACCGAGAACGCGGTCGCCCCGACCTGACCGGTCCCGGCCGAGCCCCGTCCCGCCGCAGGCCACGGGAAGAAGGTCAAGATGGTGCCGGGGCTGCCGCGCCCGTCGCCGTAGTACAGATGGTGGGTGAACGGGTCATCAAAGTTCACCGTCAGCTTGACCAGGCGCAGGCCCAGCACACCCACGTAGAAATCGATGTTCCGCTGCGGGTCTCCCGCGATCGCTGTGACGTGGTGGATGCCGGAAATGACATGATTCATCCACTTGCTCCCCAATCCCGGTCGTTTCTGATTTGTGTCCTGGTATGTTATAAGCCTGACTTTCCACGACATCGTAACAAGCCGAGCACTGAGCAATAAGGTGGCTGCGATGAGCACAGTTCTGGTTACCGGCGGGTCGGGCTTCATCGGCAGTCACTGCATCCTGCAGCTGTTGGCCGCGGGCCATCAGGTACGTACCACGGTACGGAGCCTAAAGCGCGAGGGTGACGTGCGCGCCATGCTCAAAGAAGGGGGCGCGGAGCCGGGCAATCGCCTGTCGTTCATCGCCGCCGATCTCGAAAACGACGCGGGGTGGACTGAAGCCGCCGCCGGCTGCGAGTACGTGCTGCACGTGGCGTCGCCCTTTCCCCCAAACATTCCCAAGGACGAGAACGAGCTGATTGTGCCAGCGCGGGAAGGTTCGCTCCGCGTGCTACGCGCGTCGCGCGACGCCGGTGTCAAACGAGTGGTGCTGACGTCGTCGTTCGCGGCGATTGGCTACGGCCAAGAGCCACAACAAACGCCGTTCAACGAGACGAACTGGACGGACCCCAATGGCGGCGACGTCCGCCCTTACGTGAAATCGAAAACTTTGGCCGAACGGGCGGCGTGGGATTTCATCGCCAACGAAGGGCACAACCTCGAGCTTTCGGTCGTCAATCCAGTGGGGGTGTTCGGCCCCGTCCTGGGACCCGACTATTCGACCTCGATCCTCCTTGTCCAGCGCCTGATGGACGGCGCCATGCCCGGCTGCCCGCGCCTCTATTTCGGCGGGGTTGATGTGCGCGACGTCGCCGATCTGCACATCCGTGCCATGACTCATCCCGCCGCCAGGGGCGAGCGGTTCCTGGCCGTCGCCGGCGATTTCATGTCGATACTCGACATCGCCAAGATGCTCAAGAGCCGCTTGGGCGCGTTGGCCAAACGAGTGCCGACCAGGCAGCTACCCAATTGGCTGGTGCGCCTCGCCGCGATCCGTGATCCCGCCGTGAAGCAGATACTGCCCGAACTCGGTAAAATCAAGAACGCCTCCAACGAAAAAGCCAAGCGTTTGCTGGGCTGGCCGCCACGTTCGAACGAGGAGTCCATCGTTGCCACCGCCGAAAGCTTGGCGCGGCTTGGGCTTTTGAAGGAAAGCGCGAAAAAGGCCTCTTGAAAGGAAAGCCGGAACAAAGGTCACGCAGATCGGCGCTGCCTTTCGTGGCCGCGATAAGCGTTCGAGCGACTCGGCGTGACCATATCAAGCGGATTCGTTCGCGGAAGCGAGAAGTTCAATCATAAGGTCGAATGGCGCGTTCGAGCTGGCGGGAACCAGTTCGCACGAGAGGGGCCGGGCTATTCTTTCGCCAGATCCCCGGCCGTCTGTGACTCATTGATCAATAACTGTACATAAAACCGCACGCAATTGCGATAGTCATCGACGGCGATGCGCTCGTTGGTGCCGTGCAGCCGCGCGGGGTCGTCGGGACCAAAGACCACAGGAATGAAGCGATAGATGTCGTCCGCCAATTCCTGATAATGTCCGGTGTCGGTCGCGGCGACGACCAAAGACGGTGCAACGATCGCGTCGGGCATCACCTGGCGAATCGTCCGTTCGATCGTCAGAAATGCGCGCGAGTGCGTGTTGGACTGCGGGGACGCCGGTTTGGCCGCCTCGGGCTCGAGCACCCGAATCTTGACCCGGCTATCGTTGATGACCTCTGTTGCGTGTGTAACCACATCATTGATGGTTTCGCCGGTTTTGATCCGAAAGTTGATGACCGCACGAGCATGGGCCGGCAAGACGTTATCCTTGACGCCCCCCTCGATGATGGTCGCGGCGGTCGTCGTGCGCAGGATCGCGTTGGTCGTCGGTGCTTTTTCGAGCTGCCTCACGATCAATGGGCCGAACAGCCAGCGGTTCGCCAGGGGGAGCCGGGTCAGGAACGGCATCTCGGGGCTGAGGTAATCAAACAAGAGGGCGGCAGGTCCGCCCAAGGCCGCGGGCATGGGGTGGTTTTCCAGGGCGCGCACTGCCGCCGCCACGATGCCGATGGCCGTTTGCGGTGGCGGCATCGACGAATGGCCGGCAGGCGCGGCGGCCGTAAGCTCGAGACTGACGAATCCCTTCTCGCCAATCCCGACCAAGGCCGCTGGCCTCGATAGCCCCGGAACGATCCCGTCGGTGACCGCCGAGCCTTCGTCCAGAACATACCGGACCCGAACGCCGCGCTTTTTCAACAGGGCCGCGATCTGGGCCGCACCATCATGGCCGCCGATCTCTTCATCGTGACCGAAGGCCAGGAGGATCGTCGGACCCGGTTGGAAATCCTGCGCGAGCAGAAACTCAACCGCTTCCAAGATCGCCATCACGCTGACCTTGTCATCGATTGTGCCGCGGCCCCAGACGAAGCCATCGGCGACGTCGCCCGAAAACGGGCCGTGGATCCACGACGATTCCGTTCCGGGCTCGACCGGCACGACATCCATATGAGCCATCAACAGCACCGGCCTGGCTGATTCCTCCGTTCCTTTCCAAGTGCAGAGCAGACTGTGGCCACCGACGACTTGTGGCGACAGTGTGGCGTAAACCTTGGGGAAGCATGTTTGCAGATGACGATGGAACGCCTCGAGCGCGGCGGGGTCGAAGTTCGGAGCCTCGGCACGCGAAACGGTCTTGAGGCGAATCGCGCCGGCGAATCGATCGATGGCGCTGTCGTCGATCGAAGTCCTGGCAACCGGCTCGACGACCACCTGGACCGAAGTGGCCGCAATCGTCCGCATCACGACGACCATTACAACGCTGGTCAGGATCGCGGCGATCGCGAACAAAGTCCGCTTGACCAGCTTGATCATAGCAAGTCTTCGAAGTCGGCTCGTTCGTCAGCGGGCAGCGACCAGTCCTGCGACAAAATGATGCGCGCTTCCGCGATCTGGTGTGCTGGCACCTGCAGCTTTACGCCCCCGGTTGCGACGCGGTACATCGCGGGGCTTCCCATCCGTTCACCTTCAAGAAATGTGCGAATTCCCTCTGCCTCAAGCCGGCTACGGGGGATCGCGGCTGAAAGACTATCGGGAAAAACCTTTACGGTCACCCACGAGACCGCCTGATCGACTTCGATCGGTTCGATCGGCTCTGCGGGACCGGCTTCGAGAAGGACGTCGTGTTTCGGACAAGGTACCTCAACCGCCAGCCGCCAGTAAGACTCGCAGATCGGACAATACCCCTGCGGTATGAGCCTATGGCCGCACTCCGCACAGAGAGCGCTCTCGTGATCTGGATCGGCGGCTCGTGCGCAATCAGGGCAAAACCGAGGAGCGGGATTCAGCGATTGCATCTTGTTTCGGAACATTGCTGGGCATCCCAATGTCGTCGAGTTGGCGGCGAGCGATCTCGTCGTGTCGCTCGCTTCCGGTGAAGCATATCTGACCAATTTTAGCATAACGGCGGCAGACAGCGTCGGCCAGCACCAGTGCAATTGGGATGCTCTTACGCAAATGCATCGTCACCGACGATTGACGTCACGGCGACCGCCGCTGGCGGCGATCGGTCCCTGGCCAGAGACGACTGACAACGTCCGCGGCACCATCTCGACCATGTGGATCGTGCCGGAGCGCGTGGCGACAGCCAGCAGGCCGCGTTCGCGGGAGTAAGCCAGACCAGTCGGCCGGGTCCGGCCCAGATTGAGCGGTCCCTTCAAAGGAAGTCGTCCCAGCGACTGGCGTGGCTCGGTCTGAAACAGCTCGAGAACAGAATCACGGTGCCGGTGCAGACCAGGTAATCGACGTGGCGGAGCGGATCGGTTACTCCGACAGCATTTGCCTGTCTGCCCCCCGCCGGCGCCCGGATCGCGATGCCCTCGGATTGCGACGCAACCGGCATCATGATCCAGTCGGAATCCGGGGAATAGGAGACGTAAGGAGCGTCGGAATCCGTCGGCTTGATCCGCCCGATCAGCTTGAGGCGACTCGGGGACCGACAGGTCGATCGCCAGGGTCTGGTTGGTCTTGGTCAGCAAGACGGCGGCGCATCGTGCCCGGATGCCGACAGCGACAGCCGGCAGGGATCGTCGGTCGCGTCGAAATGTGATCCGGCCGACCGTGCGACCGGACTCGGCCTTGAGATCGACGGCGACGATTTCGAGCGCCGGCAAGGGTTTCTTCGCGTCCCCTTCGGCCTGGCCCGAGCTGAGTAATGAGCAGATGCTTGCCGTCGGGCGAGACGGCCAGGTCGTCCGGGTAATAGCCGGCCAGGTGTCGCCCGCCGACGTGCTTGCCATCGAGGTCGAACGTCTCCCACCAGCCGGGCTCGACGTGTCTCTGGTCGCCGGTGGGCGTCTCGAGCACGACGAAGCGGTCGCCGAGTGTGCGCCAGGGCGACCGGCCGTCCCTCGAGCTCGATCTCCCGAATCTGGGCAAGTTTGCCCTCGGGCTTCGACGCCGTAGACGACGAACGCGGTCGTAGCGCGGGCAGGTGGCCGCGAGCCGGGTGCCGGCCGCGGCGAACGCGACGCGGTCGACCCGCTGCTGCCCGGTCGTCGCGCGATCGGTCTCGCGCAGCGTCCAGGGGCCGGCATTCACCTCGATCGGCTGGGTCGCCTGCCGGTAAAGCTCGTATGCCGCCGCAACCGCGAGCCCAGGCCGCGAGCGCCAGCACGGCAACAACCACAACGACGACCTTGCCACTCGGGATGGGCCTGACAGCCCGGGCCCGATTGCGGCCCGATCCAGGCGAAAGTTGACCCTGCGCTCGGTGCCCGCCCAGATCCGGGCGAGGTTGCCGCGATGGCGGACGAAGAGTAGAACCAGCGACGGCGATCGAGAAAAGACTCATCGCAATGTGCTCACGACTTAAGGGTGAGGCATCGCGCGCGAAATGCGCCGCCACGAATGCCAGCCCGCCCACAAGCGACGCCAGCGAGACATAGCGTGTCACGCCGCAGCAACGCTCCAAAAACCACGACCGACGACGGCGCACGAGATCGGGATCGAGTGCCAGCACGGCGCCCACGCTGGTCGCGACTCCCTTGCCGCCTCGAAACTTGAGATAGATCGGAAACGTATGACCCAGGATCGCCGCCAGCGCCACCAGCACCGGCAAGTCGGGCGGCGCCGAGCCGGTGAGCCGGCTCGACCAGCCAGGGAAAGCCCAGCGTGGGCAGAAACCCCTTGAGCATGTCGAGCACGAAGACCAGGAGGAAATAGCGAAACCCCAGGGTCCGGCCGACGTTGGTCGCACCCAGGTTGCCCGAGCCGACCGTGCGGATATCGATCCCCTTGACCCAGTAAGTCGACCAGGTAGCCGAAGGGGATCGACCCGACCAGGTAGGCGGCCAGCACGGCCAGGGCCGAGAGTGCCAACGAATTCGCGAGCAGAGTCATCGTTCACTGGTCGCGCCCGATCATGAGTTTCTTGGTCGCGGGCGAGCCCAGGAATGCGCCGCGACGTGCCTCGAAGATCTCGTTGGCCGTGGCGTAGTCGTCGTGGCGGCCGATATCGAGCCAGTAGCATTCCTGGCGGTAGCAATGGATATCGTGGCCGCGGTGACGCATCGACTCCAGGAGGTCGGGCATGGGCAGCGGCCGGCCCGGCGTCAGGTAGTCCCAGGCGAGCGGGTCAAGGATGTACACCCCCATGCTCACCTCGAACGAATACTCTGGCTTTTCCTGATATCCTGTCAAGATGTGCGGATCGTCGCCGAAGACCAACACGCCGAAGTCGATCTTCACCTCGCGCGGATACGAGGCGATCGTGGCGGCCGCGTCGCGCCGGCGATGAAAGGCGAACATCTCGCGCGTAGTCGAGCGTCGTCAGAATGTCGCCGTTGATCACGAGCACCGGCTCGCGCGGGCGTTCCAGCAGCGTCAGGCCGCCGGCGGTTCCCAAGCGGCGTCGTCTCGCGGCGATACGAAAGCCTGCGTGCCGAACTTGCGGCCATCGCCGCAGAACGCCTCGATCAGCTCGGTCAGATAGCCGGTGATGATCGTCACGTCGTCAAAGCCGAACCGCCCGAGCTGGCGGAGGACCACCTCGATGATCGGCATCGGGTCGGCCTCGCCCAGCGGCATGAGCGGCTTGGGGAGAACGTGGGTGTACGGCCGCAGCCGCGTCCCCTTGCCTCCCGCCAACAATACGGCTTGCATGATTGAGCCCTCCTGGCTCTCGCATGAGAATTGGCGGCGTGAATCCTCACGAAGCAGTAGGTCACGCACTCTGACTTGATGTCAGCCTGCGATTGGCTGATCTACTTTCGCGTCGTGGATGCCCAGTGCAGCTCGAACCTTTGATCCTCGCTGACGGGAATGCGGCGAACGTGCGCGATTTGGAGGCGGCGACATCCTCGAAGATCGCGATCAACCGCGCGACGTGCACGTCGAACGTCTGCAGCTGGCCGAGCCGTAAGCTTGCGCCGACATCGCTCGCCGGTGTTGTCGTCGGTCATGTGGTCGAGAGCGGTGATCAGCTCGTCGTGCGCGTCGGGCGCAGTCAGGACGTAGCCGTCGCGCCGTCGGTCAAGAGCTCGCTGGCCCCATTCTGGGCGGTCGTGATCACGGGCAGGCCGCAGGCGAGCGCTTCCAGCACGACCAGCGAGCACGGGTCGTAATAAGTGGGCTGCACAAAGAAGTCGCTGGACCAGTAGCACGTCTCGACGTCGGGATAGAAGCCCAGAAAATGGACCGTGTCGTTCAGTCCCAGCCGGCTCGCCAGCCGGCGAAACGGGCCGGGCTCGCCGCTGCCGCAGACCAGCAGGTGAATCGGGCCGGCCGCGTCCGATTTCGGCTCCTGGCGGGCGCCGAGTGCCTCGAGAAGCGGCTTCAGGCCCTTGAGCGCGAAATTGTGGCCGACGAACAGACCGGCCAGGTCGCCGGGCTCCAGGCCCAGATCGGTTGCGGAATGCACAGCGGACCGCCCCGGGCTGCGAGACCGCGAGCCGCTTGGGATCGATCGCGTTGGGAACCACGTGGATCTGCTGGCGCGGAATGTGATGAAACTGTTCGAGATGCCGCTTGACCATGTTGCTGACCGCGACCACCCGCGGGTAGCGACGACCGGGTCGTACTGCTGGTTCTCGATCGAGCGGTGCAGCCAGTGCTTGGGATTGGCCGTCTTGGCGAGCAGGTAGAGTCTGCCGCACCAGTGGCGAGAAAGCGCTGGGCGTTGGCCGTCAGGCTCCCTGCTGAACGCCTCCCTGGGGGATGATCACGTCGTGAGCATAGGTGTTGATAAAGCCGACCGAGCAATCGTGGTGGGCTTGCCGCAGGGCTTCTTCGGAATTCTTGGCGAAACTGCGGATCCGCTCGAGCCTGGTTCGCCCCGGTCGCCTTGACCGGCACGACGTTGACCTGCGCCGGCAGGCAGCCCTCGGCCCAGCTCTCGGCATAGAGGTCAACGCGGTGCCCGGCCCCAACCAGGTACCGGCACAGATCCGCGACGTAAGTCTCGGCGCCTCCTCGCGCGGGATCAACCCGCTGAAAGTTCAGGGCCAAGTGCATGGTTTCGATCTCCCGCGTTATCCGGAGTCTGGATTGCGTGAGCCGGGTAATGCCGACCTGATGCTTGGATTGTCGGCAATGCCACACGACGATCGACAATCCCACTCCACCATTTCGTCTTATCGCTCGTCGCAGCGTTCTGCCCGCAGAGTATTCCGCGCTGTCGTGGCGTCTGCCTTTAACGCGGCTTGCGGTTGTGCTCCAGATAACGCGCCGCCCTGAGCCGGATCATCCGCGCATGCCAGCGCGGCCGGCGGATTCCGACTCTTCGGCGGTAAATCCTCCAGAACCGCAGACGGTCGCGGTCGGTGATGCCGTCGACGCCGTAAGTCGAAAAGAGCAACTGGCCCAGGTCTTTCCACCGCCACCAGTCGGGCCAGAGCCTGTGTTCCTTGAGCCGGTGCAGGTCGATCAGGCTGAGCTCGTGCATTTGCTGGCCCCTGATCGACTCGATCTGTCAGTCGAGGAAAAAGTGGCAAAGATAGAGGTCTTTGTGGAACACGCGGGCGGCGTGCAAGGTCGCGGTGATCCTGCGCCATTTCGGCGATGAGCCGCCGTTTCAGGCTCCGAAGGCCACCGGCATCGAGCTCGCTCGGCCAGTCGTGGCAACAGCTCGTTGACGGCTTCGCATCCGGTCAGCTCGGCGATCATCAGAAAGCTCTTGCAGCTGGGCCCTTGGGCCGATGCGCTCGCCGGCGGCGACGACTTCGGGCACGTCGATCCCCAGCGTCCGGGCGCGCTCGAGGTGCGCCCATTCGGCGGCGGCGGGCGAATGCTTGCCGCCGGGGTCGACGAGTGCGGCCAGCCGCGCGGCCAGGGGAGCCGGAAATGCCGCTTGAGATAGACCGCCAGCGGCTCGATCCGCCCTGTCCAGAACCACCCGCGCCGTCGACCGCCCCTGCTTGGCGTGAAATCGATCCCGGCTCTCGAGCGTCATCACGTTCGCGCCCAGATCGTCGGGCAGGCGCGCGCGATACTGCTCGTTGATCCAGGTCCAGCTCACCCCGCGCGACCATCGTTGCCAGAGCGAGCCGTAGCTCACGGGACCAGTCCTTCCCAGGTGCCGGGCCGGTGAAAGCGATAGAGTCGAACGCCGGCCGTTCGATCGCCGGGGAAGGCGGGGAATTCCTTGAGCGGAGTCGCCGCGTAGGCCAGCAAGCGCCTTCAGCGTCCTGGCACGCGTGCTCTTGGCCTCCAGCTCGTCCAGCCCACGATGATGTAGCTCAGATGCGAGTCGGTCAGTGCCTGGCGCACGTGCCAGTAGTCGTATCCCGGATGACCCGACACGAATCGGGCCCAGCCGCGCGTATCGAGGACCAGCTCGGTCGAGTCGGCGTGGCCCGCCAGCCATTGGCCCGCCGCCCAGTGGCCCCACCGGCTGAGATGATTGAGGTGGTTCGGCTGCATTTGAACCACGATCGAGGCCGCCACCAGCAGGCTGCCGGCCACGATGCCGGCGTTGCGAGTGAACCGAGGGCTCCAGCGCAGCTTCACCGCGATTCCGCGCGCAGACAAAGCTGCCCGCCGCCGCCCAGGGCACCGACGCGTACACAAGCGCCATGATGTGGCGGCCCGACAGATAGCCCAGCAAGCGCACTATGCCGCACCAGCGCGAGCGCGTATACGGCCGCGAAAACCAGCAGCAGCCGGCGTTCCACATCGCCGTCGTCATCGGGGTCGCGATCCGTGACACAGGCCGCGGATATACCGCTGGCGGACGATACCCCAGACGGTCATGACCGCGAAGAGCCAGCACAGTTCTTCCCACCACTTGCCGATGATCCGGAGCACGGCGTATTCGCCAGTTGCGGATCGGGATCCGGTCGGTTTCTTCCTTGGGAGAGAAGTCCCAGCGGGGGTTGTCGAGCCCGCGCGGAACGCTGGTGCGGACCGCGAACGGCGACCGGCGGTTCTGGGCCCGAGCGAGGCGCCGTAGCGGAAAGCCAGCTTCTCGGAGATCTCGCCCTTCACCAGCAGCATACGACCGATCACGGCCAGCGACGCTCAGGAGCAGGACGGCAAGTGCCGGACCGCACGTCGCGAACCGTGCGCACGCGGGTCGCGGAACGAGGCCGATCAGCCAGGTCAACCCGATCGCGAGCGGAACGAGGATCACCTCGGGCCGCGCCAGGTAGCCGAGCCCCGCGGCCAGTCCCGACGCCAGCGCGAATCGCCAGATCCCCTCGGCGCAAGCTGATCGATCCCAGCCATAAGCGCGAAAATGTGCACATGAGTCCCAAGCTATCGCTCAGCGTGTCGTGGCCCAGCTCGGCGGTGCGCGGCAACAGGACCGCAAGGCCGCCGCCAGGCAGGCGATCCGCCGGTCGAAGAGTGCCCGCGTGAGGGCATAGATCGGAAGAATGAGCACGACCGAAGCGATCGAACGGCGACGATCTGCGCCGCCAGTCGCCAGGCATCGGGACCATGGCCGACGAAAACCGCCACGAACGGCTCGGCCACCGCGATCAAGGCCGGGTAAAGGGGATGTGCATCGGACCCGCGGACGACGTCGGTCCAGGGCTGCGTGTGAAATTGACGCGCGATCCGGATGAACTTGAGACCATCCTGGGCCGGCAAAATGGTCTG
This sequence comes from uncultured Isosphaeraceae bacterium, assembly GCA_963850935.1. Lineage (GTDB taxonomy): Bacteria > Planctomycetota > Planctomycetia > Isosphaerales > Isosphaeraceae > CAWFRS01. Next base: position 234,141 of record CAWKNT010000001.1, on the reverse strand, counting down.
CGTGATGGCGATCGCGTGGAGAATCACCGCGAAAAGGACGACCGCGAGCAAACTATGGCGGCCGGCCATCGCGATCCTCCCTGATCTCCTGCCCTTGCATGCATGCAAGGGGCGCGCGCAGCCGAATCCAGCGGCTGCGGGCGGCATTATACCTGGGGGCCGGCGCCGGTCAATGGCAAGTGATTGGCGAAGGCGTCCAATGGTCGCCCGGTAAGCAAGACGCCTTGCGCCCGACCCTGTCATCGCGCTACCTTGAAGAGTGCGGCACGCCGGTAAGTACAACCAACTGAATTCCCTGCTCGACTGAATCCTGGACGTCTCGACCTGGCACGACCTGCTGGCTCCTCCCGGACACCGGCATGAGCTGGCGGTATCAAGCGAACGTCATCGAAAGTTGGGTTTTTGTAGGGAAGATGATTCCTTTGGACGGCGCACGGCTGTCGCGAGCCGATTAGAGCCGCGGCTGAATTTATTGCCGCCGGCCATGGACGGCGTTTACGCCGCCGCGCCAGCGTCGATCCGCGGCGGCCGCTTGCGAGCGAGGGCCTCGTTCCAGAGATCTTCGAGGCTCTGTTCCCACGAGATCGACGGCTGCCAGCCAGTCTGGTCGACGATCCGGTCGATATTGGCCCGCGAATCCGCCGGCCCGCGGTCGGCTCTTTAATGCCGGGTCGACACTGACTCGCACTGTTCGGCCGCTGAGGTCGATCAGTCGGTCAAGTCCGTCGCCGACACGGCGCGATTGGCCGGTGCCCACGTTGTAAACCAGTCCGGCCCGGCCGCTTTGCGCCAGAGTGATCATGGCGCGGGCCACGTCGCGCACGTCGATAAAATCGCGGCGGGCTTCGAGGTCGCCCACCTGAAGCTCGAGGGGATCGGCGACCGGGATCAGTCAGCCGGTCGGCGAATCGGCCGAACGCCTGGGTCGCCGGTGTTCCCGGTCCGATCGGGTTGAAGACGCGCGCGACCATGACCTCCAGAGGCAATCGCTCGGCAAGACCCGCCGAAGTCGCCAGGCATTTGCTTCGGCCGTAGGCATCTCTGCGGGTAACCAACGTAGTGTCTCGTCCACCGGCAAGTAATCGGGATCGACCGGCCCCTAGCTCGGCTGCCGAGCCCGACAGGACGACCCGCGCCGGTCTTCGTGTTGAACGCAGGGCGCTCAACAGGTGAATCGTCGCCCAGAAATTGGCGCGATAGAGTTCTTCGTCGGGGGCAGGGGGGTTCGGCCGGCCGTGTGGATCACGAAGTCGGGCGCGATCCGCTGGATCGCCCGGCGAACTTCGTTTGCGTCGGTGAGATCGGCCGCGACAAAGTGGTCGCCGGCCAGGCGTCCGGACAGCGGCGACCGAGCACGATCACCGTGTCATCGGCGTGTGACAGCCCGGCTGCGCCACCTTGAATTGCACTCGAGAACATGGCGTCCCACAAACCCGGTCGCACCCGTCACCAGCCAAACTGCCATGCGCTTACTCCGCCGAGATCTGGTCTGTTCGGAGACGGTTCGTTTCAGTCGCCGTGAGCGAGCGCAACGCCGCCCGGAAAACGCTTTCCGGCGAGAGGTCGCGCATACACCGATGATGGCCTTCCGGGCATACCGGCCGCTGGCACGGTCCGCACGGTACCTGATGAAGTATATGCCACGCATGAGGATGGTACGTGCGCGTCCACGCGATGTGCGTCGGTCCAAACAGGGTGATGACGGGCGTGTTAAAGGCCGCCGCGAAATGGCGGGGACCGGAATCGGTCGTGATCAGGAGCGCCGACCGGCGCACGCAGGCCTTGGAGAGCCCAATGCCTAGCGGCTGATCGGCCAGGCTGACCACATGGGGATGATCTGCCGCTCGCACGATCTCGCGTGCCGATCGCGCTCAGCCGGGCCGCAAAGGACCAGGATCGACACATCGGCAACGTCGGCCAGTCGCCGTGCCAGCTCGGCGAAATGCGGACGTGGCCAGCTCTTGGCCGGGCCAAACGCGCCGCCGGTGTTCAGGCAAACGACTCCGCCGCTCGCCGCCCAGACCCAAACTGACAAAGGCGCGTTCGGCCGCGGCTTCGTCATCGGCCGTCGTGGCCAGCTCGAGTCCGGACCGAGTTGACCGGGCAGCCGAGCCGCCGAGCCAGCATGAGATAAGACTCGACGATCGGCGTCGGTATCCGCCGCCCCGACGTGTCGCGGGCTTCCGACAGCCGGGTCGGTCAATAACATCCCGCGCGGCCAGCGGACGTAACCGACCCGTTCTGGAATCCGGCCAGCCACGCCAACCAGGCAGCTGCGAAACGTATTCGGCAAAAGTACCGCCAACCCGAACCGCTCGCGGCGCAGTCGGCGAACGACCGCCACGGTCCGCTCGAGTCGATGGCTGGAATGTCGATCGAAATAAATCCAATCGTCGAACCAAGGGTCGCCATCGAGCGTCGGGGCCACCTGCGGTTTGATCACGCCGATGATCGTGGCGTCGGGAAACCCTGCGCAGTGCGCGAAAGGTCGGCGTGGCCATGACCGTGTCGCCGATCAGGTTGGGGCAGAACACGGCGATTTTCATGGCTGGCCGCCGTCCGCTCGCGACTTCGCGCTGCGTGGGCCGCACATGCCTGTGGTCCAGATCCATCATGGCTCACAGAGAAATCCTTTTCGAACGGCTCGTCCCGAATTCAGGGGAACGAGCCGGGCCAGGACGTCGTCCATGATATCCGCCCCCGCCGTGAGTTCGAGCCCGATTCGGAGCGCTCGAAGCGGGGCTGGCCCTAGCAAGCCGGCGCGAAGCTTGACCAAATCCTTCTGTGTGGTCAAGACGAGATTGGCGCCCAGCTCGCCAGCCCAGCGTTCCAGCGAGCGAACATCCTCGGCAGAATAGGCGTGATGATCGGGGAAGATCGCGCAGATCGAGCAGCTCGCGGCACAAAGGGAGCAAGGTTCGCCGAAATCCTTCCGGATTGCCGATCCCGCAAAAAGCCGCGACCGACTGGCCCTCGATCAGCTCTAGCGGGTGAAGCGATACCCTCGCCGTCGATCAAGTCGAGCGGCGCATGCCTGGCCTCAACCCAGGCAGCGGTCCTGCCTGTCGTTCGGCCTTCGCTCTGATCGCCTGCTGCTCGGTTGCACTGACCAGATCGGCTCGCGACAAGACCACCACGCCTGCACGGCGCAGCGAGCGCGATCGGTTCGCGTAGCAAGCCTCGCGGAAAGAGATGCCCCAGACCAAACGGCTCGAGGGCGTCGAGCAGGACTAGATCGAGGTCGCGCGCCAACCGCCGGTGCTGAAAACCGTCGTCGAGCACGATCAACTCGCTCTCCAGCTCGTGCACGGCGATGCCGGCCAAAGCCACACGATCGGGATCCTGAAGATGGGGAACGTCGGGCAGGTTTTCTTCCAGAACCTGTCCCTCGTCGTTCAGCCCTCGCTCCTGGCCGTAGCCGCGGCTCAGGATCGCGACTCGCAGCCCTCGGCGGCGATACCAGCGCGCCAGCCACTCGACCATCGGGGTCTTGCCGGTTCCGCCCAGCGTGAGATTGCCGACCGAAACCACCGGCACGGCCGCGCGGTGAGTCTGTTTCCATCCCCGATCAAAGCCGGCATTGCGAACCGCCACGACCGCGCCATAACCGACGGACGCCAGCGCGCAACCCGGCGCGGGCAAGCCGCGGCCAGAGGCCGCGTGTACTTGGCCGCGGATCAAGCGTAGGTACGCGGTCCGGTCGAATCGGCTCAACCACCCGCTTCCATCGCGCGATTGATCGCCTTGGCCATCTCGAGCGTGCCGACGGCCGTCGGATCGTCGCGATTCGGCTTCATGTCGTAGGTGACGTCCTTGCCTTCCTTGATCACCTTGGCCACGGCCTTTTCCAGCCGGCGCGCGGCCTCGGTCTCGCCCAGGTGCTCGAGCATCAAGACGCCCGAGAGGATCGAGCGCGGTCGGGTTCATCTTGTAGAGCCCCTTGTACTTGGGGGCCGACCCATGCGTTGCCTCGAACACAGCGCCCGCCTCGCCGATATTGGCGCCCGGCGCGACGCCCAGTCCCCCACCAGACCGGCGCACAGGTCGGAAATGATGTCGCCGTAAAGGTTGGGCAAGACCAGCACGTCGTAAAGCTCGGGCTTCTGGACGAGCTGCATGCACATGTTGTCGACGATGCGGTCTTCAAATTCGATGTCGGGATATTCCTTGGCGACTTCGCGGCTGACTTCGAGGAACAGGCCGTCGGTGAACTTGAGGATATTGGCCTTGTGAACGGAGGTCACCTTCTTGCGGCCGTGTTTGCGGGCGTATTCAAACGCGTACTTGACGATCCGGCGCGTGCCGGTGATCGAGATCGCCTTGATCGTGATGCCCGAGTCGGGCCGGACGGTCTTGCCGTTCAATCGTTTGATGTCGGCGATCAGCTCGGCGGTCTCGGGCTTTCCTTGCTCGAACTCGCAGCCGAAATAGAGGCTCTTCGGTATTCTCGCGGACGATGACCAGGTCGATCGGAGTGTGGGAAAAGTACGTCCGCACGCCGGGATAGACCTTGCACGGCCGGACGCACGCATAAAGGTCGAGCGCCTGACGGAGATAGACGTTGACGCTGCGGAACCCGGTGCCGACGGGCGTGGTGATCGGGGCCTTGAGCGCGACCTTGGTGCGGCGGCATGATTCGATCACGCTGTCGGGCATCGGCGTGCCCAGCTTGGCCATGACATCGACGCCGGCTTCCTGCTCGTCCCAGTTGATGGAAACGCCCGTCGCCTCGATACACATCTTGGCTGCTTCCGCCAGCTCGGGTCCAACACCATCTCCGAGGATCAACGTCACGTCGTGCGCCATCGGTCTGCGATCTCCCTGGGCATCGAGCGCTCGCCATTTCGACTGGATGCTCGTGTCCCAATTCCGATAAATGCCTGACTGGTTGCGAACACTGTGCGAATTGGTATCTTGAAGTGCCAAGCTAACTTGCCGCGGGGGTGCCGTCAAGCGGCGCCGACGCTGACGGCATTTCGCGTGGTTTTGACCGAACTGGGCTGCGCTTCATGATCGAGCCGCCATTGCCTCCGGATCCGCTCGTGCAGCACTGGCTCAAGCGCCATCGAATCTTACACCAGCTTCGTGTTGCACATGATCGGCATCCCGCCCACGATCCTGGGCGTGCTCTTTGTGTCGATCTATCTCACGCTGCTGTCGCTGCCGATCTTTTTCGTGGCACTGGCACTTTTTGTCGGTGGTTATTTGCTCCAATTCGCCGGCCACGCCCTCGAGGGGACAGATCCAGGCGAGATCATCTATTTCAAACGCAAACTCGGTTTGCCATATGTCGAGTTCCCACCCGGACGTTCTTCGCCCGGCCCGGCTGACGGTGGGAGCTGATCATCAAAACGATGGGAAGATGTGCCATCGCGCCGTCCCATTCCTTAGGTCTGTAAGAGTCTCTCCGTTCGGAGAGTTCTTGGCAGTTTGCCACGTTTTCCCAGTCTAACGACGTCAGGTCGCGGGTTTACTTAACTTTTACCTAACCAGGGCTCAACCGGCCCTGAGGTGGGGTTCTTTGTCGCGTATTGCCCTAGTCGTTGATGGAGAAATCGATAAAATCCGCCCAATCGTTTCAAGTCGCACGTCGCGAATATCCGATTCAATCCGATAAGTCGATCACGTAGACCCATGGCACGGGCGTGCGCCATCGCGGCGGCAGGTTGGCCCGTTGCCAGTATGATGACGAAGCGAGGGCGGATGACCCTTTCTGGATTGATTGCGGCCCTCGTGGCGTCTCGAGGTCAGGAAGCCGCGGAAGCACGTCGGTAACAGAAATCGCCGCGGCGAAACGCGTGGGACACGGAAATCCTTAAGCCAAGCCAAGGATGGCACGGCGGACCCCACGGCTTGAACTTATCGTCACATGGCGATCTTAGTCAAGGATGGCTGGCCATGCGATTGACCGTATGCAGGAACCGGTGGCTTCGCTCGGCACTACTTGCGGCCTGGGTGATCGCCTGCCGGTTGTCAGAGGCTTCCCTACATCGACCAATCCAAGCCGGTCCCGCATGACAACATGGGACGAGTTGCGCTGGAAGACAAGGAAGTCAAGCAGGCCGATCTGCTTGAGCAGCTCGCTGCAAGATGCAGTTGCCCAAGGTGGCCAAGCCGCGCACGACCAACGATCCCGAGGCGCAAGAGGTCTGGCCGATGACCTTGCAACAGGCGATCCAGATCGGTCTCGACAATTCCGAGATCGTCCGCGTGATCGCCTTCGGTGCTCAGGGCATTCCGATCGGCGGCTTCGAGCCGACGCCGCTCAATACGGGGGCGAGCGCGGGCGTCGCCAGCTCGCTGGGTGCCGGCACCCTGCAATCGGTCTACGATCCGGCGATCCTCGAGACGCAGATCGCCACGGCCCTGTCGACCTTCGACACCGCCTTCACCACCAGCGTCCTCTGGGGCAATAACGTTCAGCCGTTCAACAACGGCGTGCAGGGTGGCTCGCTCACCTTGACCGGGACCAAGTACCCCATCGTCTCGGTGAACGACTCGGCCACGTTCCAGATGGGCCTGTCGAAACAGACGGAAACCGGTGCGACGCTGGGCGTCGTCCACAACATCAACTGGTCTTACCAGAACAGCTCGTTCCTGGTCTGGCCGTCGGCCTATACCACCAACGTTCAGCTCACGTTGACCCAGCCCTTGTTGGGAAGTGCCCCGCTTGCCGGGCCAGGCGGCCGGCCGGCCGGTGGGCCTCGAGGCCAACCGCGCCCCGATCGTGATCGCCCGGCTCAACGCCGACGCCGCCGTCTGGCGGTTCAAGGCCGAGGTCATGGCGCACTGCCGGTCGGTCGAGCAGCAATACTGGAACCTGGCCCAGTCGCACGTTCAGCTCTGGAGCTCGGATCGGGCCGTCAGCCTGGCCCAGGAGATCCTCAATCGTGAGCAGGCCGAGCTGCATGGTCGGTCGCGGCACCGTCGCCGACGTCGCCGAGGCCGCCCAGCGGCTCGAACAGTTCAACCTCGACCTGGTGACGCGAACCTCGGACGTGATCACGACCGAGCGGCAGTTGCGCAACATTCTCGGCCTGCCGCCGGCCGACAACCGGCGGATCATTCCGGTCACTCCGCCCACCGAGGCCCGGCTCGAGCCCGACTGGGACGCCAGCCTCGCCCAGATGCTCAACTTCCAGCCCGACATCGTGCAGCAGCAAATCCTGGTTCGCGTCGCCGAGCTCCAGTTGCTGATCGCTCGCAACCAGTTGCTGCCGCAGTTGAACTTGAACGCCCTCTATCAGTTGAACGGCCTGGGTCAGCAGCTCGACAGCGCGGAGGCCGTCATGACCGGGGCCGCGCTCAAGGCTTTAAACCCGGTCATCGCCAATCAGCAGACGCAGCGCCGGCCTCGAGTCCAACCCGGGAATGTACAACAACTTCGTCACGTGGCAGCTCGGCTTCACCTTCCAGGCCCCGCTGGGCATGAGGTCGCCGCTGGCCAATACGCGACAGGCGCAATACATCCTGCTGCGAGCGCGTGCTTATTTGCAGCAGGTCGTCCACCAGACGACGCACTCGCTGGCCCGGTTCTTCCTGGAAATCGACGCCAACTACAAGCAGTTCAAGACGGCGTCGCGGCTGCGAGCCGCCGCCGCCCAGCGGCTCGACGCCCAGCGGGCCTACTACGAGGAAGGCCGCATCACGATCGACCGCTTCCTGGACGCCGTCAGCCAGTATGCCACCGCCGTGGCGACCGAGGCCCAGTACAAGACGACGTACAATATCTCGATTGTCGCCCTGGAAGAGGCCAAGGGAACGCTTGCTGGCGTATGACAACATCGCCGTGGCCGAGGGCCCGCATCCGCGGAAGGCCTATATCCAGGCTCGCGATATTCAGGACGCTCATCGCCAGTTCCCGATCGCACCAGACGGGCAGCAAGTGCCGAGGGTACCGGTCAACGCAATCAATCCTGACCCGACTACGCCGAACCCACCGCCGGGAGCCGGCGAACTGGAAGCGCAGCCTCAGCCTGGTCCTGCAGGCCCGATCGGTCCCCGCCCCAACCCGGTGCCGCCTTATGTACCGGCCGGCTTGCTCCCAAAGTTGTCGCAGGCAGGTTCTGCTCCGTCGTCGCCGCGGTCGACTGCTAACCCACTCTCGCCGCCAACTACAGACGTCAGTCTGACGTCCGGCGCGATGCCACCGCATTCCGCGTCGGGCACGGCGAGCTTGATCGATCCGACCGTGCCAGGTATCGGCGCGTCTTCAGTCGCTGCATCGCTCGGGCGCACCGAAGCAACCGGCACTTCGTCGGTGTCCGGAGCGGCACCACCGCCGGTGTTGCCAAGCGTGTCGCCGGTAGAATTAACTCCGCCTGCCACGCCGTTATCGCTAGCCCCCAACTCTGCGTCGCCGGGGCAGGCTGAAACAACCGCCGCGCCGCCGGAACTCGGCGCAGCACCGCTGCCGGTGTTGCCAAACCTCACGCCCGAAGCATCTCCAGCGCCCTCGGCGCCTTTGTCGGTGCCCCCGAGTTCAGCGCCGCCGGGAGTCGACGCGACACCACTACCGGTATTGCCAAACCTGGCACCGGGGCATCTTCCACGTCTTCCGCGCCTTTGTCGGTGCCCCCCAACGCTGCGCCGCTCGGGCGAACCGAAACCAACTCCGCGGCGCTGGGACTCGGCGCAGCTCCACTGCCCGTATTGCCAAACCTGGCCCCGGGAGCGTCGCCCAGATTCGCCCCGCCGGTGTCGTCACCCGCGAACGCGGCGTCACTGGGGCGGACCGCAACAACCACCGCGCCGCCGGGACTCGGCGCAGCACCACTGCCGGTGTTGCCAGGCTTCTCGCCCGGAGCATCTCCCATGTCTTCCGCGCCTTTGCCAGTGCGTCCCCGAATGACTCCGCCAACCACGCCTCCGCCCAGCGCCGCGGCAGCCGGCAAGCCGCCAGCAGCCGACGATCTTCCTCCCCTGCCGGTCTCGATTGACTTACCCCCCCTGCCACCGAATTGACGATTCGGGATCGAGATCGCTCGTAACCACCGCAAAACGGTGTTACAAGGGCCCGGCTTCCCCCCGAAGCCGCGGCCCTTTTTCTTTGGGCATGTTTCAATCGCAAACGAGATCGCACGCTCTGCCCGCCGTCCTTGATTTCAGGCCTCAACCTTGAATTATCAAAAGATTGTTGACCTTTTGCGTTCCACCTAGCCAAAATGAGCGAATTCATGGTTGGTCCGCAGGCCGGGGATGGATTGCACGGGATCGGCTGAACTCCTCGAAAAAAGGCGATCAATATGGACAGTTTCCAGAACGATCATGGGAGTGAAGGCAGTCGGCGGCACTTTTTCAAGACGGCAGCCGCCATCGGCGGCACAGCCGCCGTCGCCTCGTCTGATTCGGCATGGGCTCAGCCCGCGGCCTCGACGATACCCAAGGTCACCTTGGGGAAGACCGGCGAGAAAATCCCCATTCTGGGGATGGGGACTAGTTGGGATCTCGCACCCAATTTCGTCCAGGCCGCGATCTATGCGGGCGTGCGCTACATTGACACCTCCGAGAGCTACGAATCGGGCAATGTCGAATCGACTCTGGGCGAGGTTCTCGAGCGCACCAAAATGCGTAAAGACGTCTACCTGGTCACCAAGAATAGCCGCGGCAAGGTTGGCGGTTCCAGGGCGTTTCCCACCTTCGAGAAGCGTCTAACCGCAAGCATGGAACGACTGCGGACCGACTATATCGATTGCTACTACTTGCATGGCGTAAGTGGCAGAGAGATTCCGCTCCTCCGCGATCCGGACGTCAAGGCCGCATTCGAGAAGCTGAAAAAGTCAGGCAAGATCAAATTCTGCGGTCTCTCATGCCACGATGGCATGCTCCCCGAAATCGTCACGGCCGCCGCCGAGAGCGGCTGGATGGACCAGATCATGATCCAGTACAACTACCGGACCATGACAACCGACGCCGTGAAGAGGGCACTCGATGCGGCGTCGAAAGCCAACATGGCCATCGTCGCCATGAAGACCCAAGGCGCAGGCCAGTTCAGGCCGACAGAGACCCCGTCGCCGAAATTAAAGGAGTTCGTCGCGAAGGGGTTCAACGAAAAACAGGCCGCGATCAAGACCGTCTTTTCCGACCATCGCGTTCACGCCGTCGTCAGCGAAATGACCAACCGTGATATGCTCAGGGAGAACATCGCGGCCAGCGTTGACCACACTCTGAGTTTGCGTGAACAAAAGCAGCTTGAGGAATATCGCCAGGCGACCGCGCACCTCTACTGTCACGGCTGCGGTCAACACTGCGAGCCGGTCGCCGGCGGCGTGGCCGTCGCGGATATTCTCCGCTACCTGCGGTATCACGAGGTCTATGGCAAGCGCCAGCGCGCCGCCGAGCTCTATCAAGCATTACCGCCCGAAGCTCGCAACCTTGCTCAAGCCGAACTCGCCGCGGCTGAAGCCGCCTGCCCGCACGGATTGCCGATCGTCGAGCTAATCCACCGGGCCGATCGCAACTTGAGCTGATGCACCGTCAAATTCAAGGTACATGACCGATTGGTCATCCAAAGATACGGCGACCTTACATCGAGCGGTGCGCGATGTGAGTTCGTCGTTTACCAAACAAAAATCGGCATCACTGCACGGATCGGCCGGACCCAAGTTCGACGGCGACCTGTGCGGCCGGCCGGACAGGCTTGGGCTCGAAATCGAATACATAGACGTGGTCTGTGCCAGGCTTCATATCGAGGCGGGTCGTCGAGACGACTGTGTCGAGTCGTGCTCGGAGAGTGTACTTTTCTTTCATCGATTCGAGCCATGAATTCGTCCGGGAACTTCGCAGATGGACGTCGTCGAAAGTTACGCAACGGAGCGGCCGGTCCGGCGTCACCAATGCGAAGCGCGGCCCGACGCCTTGTCTCCTATTTGGCGAATAGATATGTTGGTTACACAAGTATAGCGCCGTACGGGTCACCGCGCCACCCCGCTGAGTAATCCCGAAATCCCATTGCAAGCACGCGAGCTCTGCGCCTTTCGCCTGCTCGGGCCAGAATCGGCGAGCAAACTCGCGCGCCTGGTGATCGTAGATCGACCGGTAAGGATGTCGGAAATCGCGTATCAAGGCGACAACCCCCATGACGGCAAGCGTCATCGCCGCAACTCGAATTGCGGCGGCTCGCCGCCCCGAGTACCGGAACAATTCTAGAAGGGCGCCGGCGGCGAGGCCGGCCATCAGGCAGACTGCCGGGGCGATATACTGCATGATCCGGGGCTCGCCACCGTATGGGTAGAGCTTGAGCGCCGCGGCCGCAAGTGCGATGCCCATCGGCATGACCAGGAGGGCAAGTATCGTCCCGCGGCCCTGCCGCCAGAGCACAACCGCAGCGATGAGCACCAGAATCAGCGTCCCACTGCTCGCCCCCAGCCCGCCCCCTGCGGGATAGGCAAACATACTGCCGGCGTGCGTCGTGATCAGCCAGCTTGCAAGCCGTACGGCCGAGTCGAGCGGGGGGAAGGAATCGGCCCAGTAGCTCTGGAGCGCCGGCAGCGACGCACCACGCTGGCGGTGCACATACAGGACATACTGGGCCACGCACGTCGTCGCCACAACCAGAACGTAGGTTGCCAGGGCAAGTCTCGGCGCACGCCGCTTCGTCCTCCAGACTGACGCGGCCAGCGCTAATGCGATACCCGTCGCGACAAACACAGCCGGATACGAAGCCGCCAACGCGAAGGGCACGAACCCGGCCAGCACCCACAGCCAACCCGTCCGCTCGGGCGATACAAACCACTCGATCGCAAACGCCAATAACGTCAAGGCCATGAGTAAGTCGGATGCATAGGGCTTGACGTCGGCACTATGGCGGATCGGGTGGATGGACACGGCGAAGATGGCCACAGCCATGAGAACTGCTGGGCCTTTCAGCAGCCGGACAGCCACGTGGCGGAACAGAAAGACGCTCGCCACACCCAGTATCAAGGGGCAGAGCCGCAACGACATTTCCGAGAATCCGAACAGCTTGACGGCCGTTAGCTCGGCCCAGAGGAAGAGGATCGGGCAGATTTGCCCGTAATCCAGAGGCGCGAGTAGGTCGAGGTAGCCGCGACGCAGAAAGTTGAGCGCGAGAAACGCCTCGTCACCCCAGAGGGGATAATTGCTCAGGTAGTGACCAACTCGCAGCACTATACCGAGTGCCACAAACGCCAAAACGGCTCGGTCAAAGCGCGGCCTATCCGCAACGAGCGTCTCCGGCGTTGGGGACCGCTGCGGTTGCCCGTCGGCCCTGTCCCGTCGAGTCGGAGATCCCTCGACGTCGATCTTGACGATCTCACCGACTCCAGGCATCGCCGGTGAGACAGCCATCCTCTTCTGCTCCACAAACCTTCGACGGCGAACTTCACTTCGCAGGGACTTTCCCTTGAGGGTTGCCGCGCGACGGTCGCATGGTACATTCATTCGGACAACCCGTGCGTCCGCTTGAACGGAGTTGCCCATGTTGGTTCAGGCTGAGCTCAGCAATCGGTTTGACGTGACGTTGCCATTGCCCAGATAGCCCAATCATCCGGTCATCGTGGATGCTCAACACGGCGTCGATCGCCGAAAGCACATACGATGAGCAAGACGTCGTGCACGCCATTTCGCCGCCGGGCTGCGCCATCGGTCGAAGATTGAATGGCCGAGAGCAACCGGGCACAATCTGGTGATGGTTAAGCGCGATCGACCTCAGTTTTGTGCAGTTCTTGCACTCTATGCCGGCCTCGCACTGGGCTGGGTGGCTTTCGCCCGCTGGTTTATGCCCCCTTTCCTCCTGGCCAAGCGCCCCCCAGGCATCCTGACATTTCTGAAGCAGTACATCGAGCTTCCGCCAGCCCTTTTCATCACCTCGGATATCCTCGGTCGCTGGCGCGAGTATTCGGGGGCCGTGCTGATCGCCGTCTTCTTGCACCTGACGATCTTTTTGATCCTTCGCAAGTATGATCTCCGAGCCACCGCGTGCCTGCCCGCGACTGTCCACCGAGCGGAGCGTCGCGTGAGCATCGCGCTATTGATCGTCTCATTCGTCTTCCTCGTTGTCACAGCCCTCTCTGGGCCCCGCCATGACTATTACTTCTATCGCCAGATGTGGTACGAGGTCGCTCGAGGGCATGACCCTTGGTTCAAGGTCGACACCATCGACGGGCCAGCCCCCTTGAATGCGTACGGACCGCTCTTCAACCTGTTGACGCCCCTGTCGCGGGTAAACCCATACGCGCCCAAACTACTGTTCGCATATTCATATATATTGTTCTCGATCTTGCAGATCAAGAGTTTCACGCCAAGGAATGCTCGTTCGTTGATTCCGGGGATCATGCTCTTTGCCCTGTTCTGGAACCCTTATCCCTGGGTCGAAATTGCCGTTCGCGGTCATTTTGACATTCTGGTCGGGCTGTTGTGCCTGGGTGCGATCCGAGCGTGGGCCCGAGGTCGTGACAGTGCCTCAGGCATATGCCTGGCGCTGGGAGTGTTGCTCAAGTTCCAGCCGATCGTTCTTATGCCAGTTCTGGCCCAGGATCACGGCCGGGTTCGCAGTCGTTTTCTTTTTGTGGCTTTCGCTGCCATAGCCGTTGGGACGGCACTGAGCTGTCGGATCTGGGGAATGTCTACGTTTTTACCCTTGGAGTATGCCGCAACTCGACACGCAACACCCTTGTCGATCTACTTTTTCGTTCGCGGTAAGTTTTCCCCGCTCCTGCTGTTCGAGCAGATGCCATATTATGATTACCTGGCACCGCATCTCATGTTCTTGGCTTTAATGGCAGCGTGGTACTGGACGTGGTCCCGCCAGCCGGATGTCGAGGCGGCCTCGGTCGTGGCGACCGTGGCGACCGTGGTCTTTTATCGCGTGGCTTACCCCCAGTACCACATGCTCCCCTTCGTGCTCGGATCGTCCTGGGCCGTCCGCCATTGGAATGCGAGCATCAAGGGCCGAATCGCACGGGTGGTCGCGATCTCGTGTTACTTCGCCTGGCTTGCAGCATTCGATTTGTATTACGTGTTCGACGATGAAGGAGTAGGTGGCCGCTATTGGGGCACCGTCAGGCATATCGTCGGTCTGCCAGCATTCGTCTTCGGTTGTGCGTTCGTTGCAGGTGTCATTCGGTCGGCGACGCCCGCTCCAGCCCGTGAGTCGAACTCCTCACAGCCGGAGCCTGTTCGTCCACCACGTGGGGAGACCGGATTCTAAATTGTCACTCGAGTTCATCCGCCGACGATTCGTCGTTCTCTTCTTGCTGCTTTTGGTCCTTCGCCGTTCCGGGGATCGCATACTTGCCGTCGATCCAGCGGCCCAGGTCGATCAGGCGGCAGCGGTCGGAGCAGAACGGAAAGGAAGGAAGAGCGTCGATTGAGGCGATCTCATAGGTTTTGGAACAGACTGGGCAGCGTCCCCGAATCATGGCTCGCTCTTGGTCGCGGCAGGGGCCGCTTTGGCCGGCTCGCTCTTGGTTGAGGTCGGTCGAATCCGACGCTGGTTTGGCCGGCTCATTCGATGACTTTTCCGCTTTCTCGGCCTTCTTGTACGACTCGCTGCGATAATCGGTCTGATAAAACCCCGAACCCTTGAACAGAATCGCCGCACCCGGGCCGATCTTGCGGCGCAGCTGAGGGAGCTTGCACTCGGGACACTCGGTCAACGGTTGGGCCTTGATCGACTCATACGCCTCAAACTCATGGCCGCACGAGTCGCAGATATAGTCGTAAGTAGGCATTGATTTACTCGCCCTTTCCGGTCGGCTTGACGGAGACCGCGACCTTGCTCGGCCGCAGAACGCGGTCGCGGATCGTATAGCCCTTGCTCATCTCGGCGACGACTGTACCCTCGGGATGTTCCAGCGACGGCTGCTGAAGGATCGCCTCGTGCAGGTTGGGATCAAATGGTTGCCCGTGCGCGGCGATCGGCTCGACACCGTGCTTGGCCATGATTTCGTGAAGTTGCTTTTGAACCATGTCGAGCCCCGCAGTGATCCCTTCGGCTCCCTTGGCGCGCAACGCCTCGATAGCGCGATCGAGGTTGTCGAGCGGATCGAGCAGGTCCTTCGCCAGCGAGCCGACGGCATAGGCCCGATCGGCGTCTGCCTGTTGCTTGGCGCGCTTCTGGTAATTCGCAAACTCGGCCCTGGCCCGCAAAGCCTGATCGCGCAATTCGTCACGCTCTTGTTTCAACTGGGCGATCTGTTCGGAAGCCGACATCGTCTCACCATTCTCAGGTTGACCCTCGGTTGGCCCAGGCTCCGATAGTCGATCTTGGCCGCGGTCTTCTGGGAACTCGGCACCCGAGGCGGCCGCATCGTTCTGCATCTTGCGCTTTTTCGTTCATGCTGCTCGTTCCTGCACTGTCTCGCGCGACAGCCGCCCACATGTCGGCCTCACGCCGCACGCCGTTCACGATTCGTTCGAATCATCCGGCTCAGCGTCCTCCGTGAAATAGTCCCGCAATTTCTCGAAGAAACTCTTGCGCCGAGGACTCACCTGCAGATGCTCGATCTCGGCGAATTCACGTAGCAACTCTTCTTGCCGCGCCGTCAAATGGCGCGGGGTTTCGACGACGATTTCCACGAGCTCGTCGCCGCGAGCCCGGCCACCGATATCGGGCATCCCTCGCCCCTTGATTCGCAGCACGTCGCCGCTCTGACTGCCGCGGGGAACCTCGAGATGCTCACGACCATCAAGTGTTGGCACCTCGACCATCGCCCCCAAAGCGGCCTGGGGAAAACTGATTGGCACCTGGCACACCAGATCGTTCCGCTGTCGCTCAAAAAATGGATGTTTCTTGACCAACACCTGGATCCGGAGGTGGCCGCGA
Organism: uncultured Isosphaeraceae bacterium; assembly: GCA_963850935.1. Classification (GTDB taxonomy): domain Bacteria; phylum Planctomycetota; class Planctomycetia; order Isosphaerales; family Isosphaeraceae; genus CAWFRS01. The sequence continues at coordinate 218,357 of CAWKNT010000001.1, read as the reverse complement.
GGCGCGCCCACGTCGCCGAGCTCGCCTTGACCACGCAGCTGGAGCCACATCCCGCTCTCAACTCCCGGCGGAATGTCGACCTGAAGATGCGCCGTGCTGGGCACGCGTCCTCCGCCCCTGCAGTTGGGGCACGGATCGGTGATTCGAACTCCTTCACCCCCGCACGCAGGACAAGTGGTGGCGACCTGGAAGAAACCGCGAGCCTGGACGATTTGTCCTCGCCCGCCGCAATAGTTACACGTGGTCGCCACTGTCCCTTTGCGTGCACCTGCGCCTCGGCATTCGGCGCAAAAGTCTTGACGCGTCACGTCGACCGCCCGCGTGGTTCCACGAGCTGCCTCGACGAGTTCGATCTCGAGCTTCATCAGCAGGTCGGGACCGGCTCGGGGACCACGCCGCCGCTCGCCAAAAAGATCGCCGAACAGGCCGCCGCCAAAGATGTCGCCGAACGCCGACATGATGTCGTCGGTCGATCGAAAGTCGTGGAATGCCGCCCCGTTCAAGCCGGCATGGCCATATCGATCGTACCGCTGGCGTTTTTCGACGTCAGAGAGCACCTCATACGCTTCCGCGGCCTCTTTGAACCGTTTAGGCGCCTCTTCATCACCCGGATTGCGGTCCGGGTGGTACTTGAGCGCCAACTGGCGATACGCCTTCTTAATGTCGTCGGCAGCCGCCTCGCGCGACTCCGAGCACTTCGTAATAATCACGCTTCGTGGCTGCCATCGGCATGGCGACTCGATCGATTAAGGACTGCGGAAACGATTCTGAGGGCGCCGAAGCGATCCGCGACCGCCAACGGTCCCACGCACTCTCTCAGAATATCATACGCCTCAGGTTCGTGATATCGCATCCGAAGGGCGCGATTCGTACGGATTGCCTAAAAAACGGCAAAATCGAGCGAAAAGAAGTGAGAGGGTGCGGACAGCATTGGATAAAACGAACGAACACAATCCGAACTTGATCGAGCGGCGCCTGGCATCCAAAAGGCTGGAGAGTTCGGTCTTACGAAGCGAACTCCCCAGCCCAATGACGTTAAGTTAAGCAATCTCAAACCCGAAGTTTAACGTACAGCCCCCTCCACACGCGGGCTGCTCTCTTTCTCGTCGTCCTTGATATTGGTGATCATCGCCTCGGTCGTCAGCATCAGGGCCGAGATCGATGCGGCATTCTGTAACGCCGATCGCGTCACCTTGGTAGGATCGACGATACCGGCTTTGAACATGTCGACGAACTCGCCCGTGTTGGCATCAAAGCCGGTCGAGCTCTCGAGCCCTTTGACCTCGTCAGCTATCACGCCACCATCATGGCCTGAGTTGCCCGCAATGTGTCGGATCGGCTCTTCGAGCGCTCGCAGGACAATGGCCGCGCCGATTTTCTCGTCGCCCGTGAGGGTGTCGTGCAGTTTCTGAACTGCCGGCAAGGTACGCAAGAGGGCCACACCTCCGCCGGGCACGATCCCTTCTTCGGCGGCCGCGCGAGTGGCATGCAGAGCGTCTTCGATCCGGGCCTTGGTTTGCTTCATGTCGGCCTCGGTGGGCGCACCCACGCGGATCAAGGCCACACCGCCAGAGAGCTTGGCGAGCCGCTCCTGGAATTTTTCCTTGTCGTACTCGCTCTCGGTTTCGTTAATCTGGCGGCGAAGCTGGTCAATCCGGCGCTGAATGTCGGCTTTCTTGCCGGCTCCCTGGATCAAGGTCGTGGTGTCCTTATTCACCTTGACCTGCTTGGCTTTGCCGAGCTGCGAAAGTTGGAGGTTTTCCAGCTTCAATCCCAGGTCTTCGCTGATCACCGTACCGCCGGTGACGACGGCCATATCGCCGAGCATCGCCTTGCGGCGGTCGCCGAAGCCGGGCGCCTTGACGGCGCTAATGTTGAGCACGCCCCGCAGCTTGTTGACGACCAAGGTCGCCAGAGCTTCGCCCTCGACGTCCTCGGCGATGATCAACAGCGGCTTGCCCGATTGTGCAACCTTCTCAAGCAGCGGCACCATCTCACGCAGGTTGCTGATCTTCTTCTCATGCAGCAAGATCAGCGCGTCCTCGAAAACGACTTCCATCGTCGAAGGATTGGTGACGAAGTACGGGCTCAGGTAACCCTTGTCAAACTGCATTCCTTCGACAAACTCGAGCGACGTCGTCGCGGTCTTGCCTTCCTCGACGGTGATCACACCGTCGCGGCCGACCCGCTCGACCGCGTCGGCCAGCATCTTGCCGATCTCGGGGTCGTTGTTGGCCGAGATTGCCCCGACCTGCGCGATTTCTTCCTTTTTGGAGACGGGCCGTGACTGCTTGGTCAACTCATCGACGGCGGCCTCGACGGCCTTTTCAATGCCGCGGCGGACAGCCGTCGGATTGGCGCCCGACGTGATGTTTTTGAGCCCCTCGCGATAGATCGCGCGGGCGAGAATGGTCGCGGTCGTCGTGCCGTCTCCGGCGATGTCCGACGTCTTGGACGCGACAACGTTAACCAGCTTGGCCCCCATGTTTTCAAACGGGTCGGCAAGCTCGATTTCCTTGGAGACAGTCACGCCGTCCTTGGTCACGGTCGGACCACCGAATGACTTGCTGAGAATCACGTTGCGCCCGGTGGGCCCCAGCGTGGTTCCCACGGCGTGGGCGAGTATATCGACGCCGCTCAGAATCTTCCGGCGGGCAGCGTCGGAGAATAACAATTGTTTAGCCACGGACGCACTCCTCGAATCAATGTATGAGGGAGCCGCGGGCCGGCACGCTTTTGATCAACACAATCGGCGTGCCCGCACCCTTGGCGGTCTTTAGACGATTTTCGCCAGAATGTCGGACTCGCGGAGAATCTTGATCTCCTCGCCGTCCACCTTGATTTCCGTTCCCGAATATTTGCCGAAGAGGACCTCGTCCCCCTCAACCACACCGATCGGAGCACGCTCGCCCGAATCGAGAAGCTTGCCGGGACCCACTGCGAGGACCTTGCCGCGCTGCGGTTTTTCCTTGGCGGTGTCGGGTAGCACGATCCCGCCGGCCGTCTTTTCCTCGGCCTCGATCTGCTTGATAACGACCCGGTCTTCCAGCGGACGAATCTTCTGCGGATGCTGCTTGGCCATGGAGGAGTTCCCTTTGCTGTCTTGGAATCTGTCGGCGGGCGACCCCCGCCTTCAAAAAATCACACTGTGTTCCCGATTGTCGACCCGCATTCACGCGGACCGATATGCTCACATCATTCCCATGCCACCCATATCTCCCATGCCACCCATGCCTCCCATTCCGCCCATGCCTCCGCCGTGGTGAGGGTCGCCATGACCGGCCGGTTCCTTCTTCTTGGGGGGTTCAGCGATCAAGGCTTCGGTGGTCAGGAGCAAACCGGCGACCGACGCACCGTTTTGAAGGGCGGAGCGAGTGACCTTGGTGGGATCGACGATCCCGGCCGCGAACATATCGCCCCATTTGCCGGTCTCGGCGTCAAAGCCGAATTTGGGATCGTTGCTCTTCTTGATCTTGCTGACGACGACAGCTCCGTCTATTCCGGCGTTTTCCGCGATATAGCGCGCGGCTGCTCGACGGCTCGTTTGACGATGTCGGCACCGTGTATCTCGTCTCCAGATAGTTTCAGGTCGCCGATGCCCGCGGCTGCGCGAATAAACGCTGTGCCGCCGCCGGGAACCACGCCTTCCTCGATCGCCGCTCGGGTGGCATGCAGCGCGTCTTCCACCAGTGCTTTGCGCTCCTTCATTTCGGTCTCGGTGGCGGCGCCCACATTGATCTGGGCGATACCGCCGGCGAGCTTGGCCAGCCGTTCCTGTAGCTTTTCGCGATCGTATTCGCTGTCGGTCTCACCGATCTCGCGACGGATCATTTCGGCCCGACCCTTGATCTCAGCCGTTGTGCCGGCACCTTCGACGATCGTGGTGTTTTCACTGTCGATCGTGATTTTCTTGGCGCGGCCGAGATCAGAAAGCTGGATGTTCTCGAGGTCGATGCCGAGGTCTTTGAAGATGGCCTTACCGCCGGTCAAGACGGCGATATCACCTAGCATGGCCTTACGGCGATCGCCATAGCCCGGTGCCTTTACAGCCGCGACCTTGAGGATGCCGCGCAACTTGTTGACGACCAGGGTTGCGAGCGCTTCGCCTTCGATGTCCTCAGCGATGATTAGGAAGGGCTTGTTGGCCTTTGCCAGCCGCTCGAGCAGCGGAATCAGCTTGGTGGGAGAGCTGACCTTTTCTTCATGGATAAGCACGTAGGCATCTTCGAGAACCACTTCCATCCGCTCTTGGTCGGTTACGAAGTGGGGGCTCAAGTAACCGCGGTCAAACTGCATGCCCTCGACCACATCGACCGTGGTCTCAAACCCTTTGCCTTCCTCGACCGTGATCACACCGTCGGTACCAACCTTTTCAAACGCGTCGGCAAGCTTTTCGCCGATCGACTTATCGTTGTTGGCGGCGATCGACGCAACCTCGGTGATTTCTTTCTTGCCCGATACCTTTTTCGACTGCCCCTTCACGTGCTCGACAATGGCCAAGACCGCCTTGTCGATTCCGCGCTTGAGCGCCATGGCATCCGCACCGGCCGATAGGGTCTTGAGACCCTCTTTGTAGATCGCCTCGGCCAGGACGGTCGCCGTGGTGGTGCCGTCGCCAGCGGCGTCTGAAGTCTTGGATGCGGCTTCCTTTACGAGCTGGGCGCCCATGTTTTCATAGGGATCGGTCAGCTCGATCTCTTCGGCCACCGTCACGCCGTCTTTGGTGACAGTCGGGCTGCCCCAGCCCTTGTCGATCACGGCATTACGGCCGCGCGGGCCTAGCGTGCAACGAACGGCTCGGGCCAGTTTCGTCACACCACTCGCCAGCTTCTGGCGGGCCTCCTCATCGTAGGCCAAAATCTTCGCCACGGTGGTTCTCCTTGGTCATGAGTCCATGCGCCGCCCAGGTCTCGCCTGCCTGGCACGGCACGGCCAACGATGACTAGTCGTCAACCGCCCTTAATTTTCGCGATACCGGCGTAGATGCAACTCATGTACCACGGGCAGATAATTTGCGTTAGTTATTATTCAGTAAGCCTTTGTAGAAATCAGCGTTGACCGGACGAACGGTATCGACTGTCGTTTTGGCAGATACTGTTTATCGCATCCGCCAGATTGTGTGGGTGCGGCGACAACACGTTTGGCCCACTCGACGCTCGAAGATGACAAAGAGCCAATCTCAGGATCGCGGCGGCTCCGGTCGGGCTTCTCGCCATCCGGTGTCGACTCGCGCAGGGCCTTATCCTTCGGTGGCATCGTCGAGGGGTCCTCGTGGCTCTGCTCACAATTCTCAGCCCGGGGCCTACGCGGGTCGGCATCCGCCGAGGAGTAAGCAACGAATGCAACGGATGCAACGGTTTTGCGGCGCCTAAATGGCAGTAGATGGCAGTAGATGGCAGTTTTTGAGAAGGTCTCCGGCCGTCTCGCCCCGCCCGACGCGATCGGAAACGAATTATTTAAGTGGCTGACCACGCCCAAAGTCACAAAAAAAAGATGCCTCGGCATCGCCACCGCGGGTTTGCTTCCGTTCAGCTTAATGGCGAACGTATTGGCGGATCGTCCCAAGGAATCTGGCCAGGTTGTGGTTCGATCGCGCGTTGGAGATGGCCGCGGCGACATGAGCAATTTCGACGGATCGTCAGGCGCAACATCTCCGATGTGCCTTTATACAATATACCGGCTTTTGCAGATTTCGTGAATGCACCTACGGCCCTGTGCGCACCAATTCTGGTCGCGGGCGTAAATGACTGGAAGGACTTAAAAATATTTCCAAAATTTTATTTTGGAAATATTCGCACGCGCAGCGATCTGGCGACCGCCGACGCACCGGCCACTCTGCATGCCGTATCCTTCAAAAAGATGGCTTTCAGGCGACGTTCCTGGTGCTCGTGCGCCGTGCCGACTCGATCCGTAATCGGGCGACGCTCGGTCCTTGGCTCTGTGGCGTAACCTTCCGCGTGGCCAGGTGCGCCCGGGTCCGGTCGATTCGTCGCCGCCGGCGCGAGGTCGCCGTCGTCGATGAGCCGGCCGGTCCTTCCGGTGTGGATCGCGACTGGACGAGCACCGAAGCGGCCCTCCAGGAGGAGATCGCGCGGCTACCCGAGTCGTTCCGTGCTCCGCTGGTCCTCTGCTGTCTGGAGGGACTGAGCTACGACCTGGCGGCGCGGCAGCTGGGCGTGAGCGAGCCCACGCTCCGGGGCCGCCTGAACCGCGCCCGCAAACGGCTGGCCGCGCGGCTCCGAGGGCGAGGGATCCTGGCCCCGGCCGTCGCGCGGTTGACCGAGCCGGCCCGCCTCAAAGTTCGGTCCCTGCCCGCCTCACTGGTCGAATCCACCATACAACTGGCGTCGCGGTGGTCGTCCGTCAGCGGCTTGCTTGTCGGAGCCGATGCCGTCCCCGCGTCCATCGCGGCCTTAGCTCGAGGAGTCATCCACGCCATGATTTTCCAAACCGTCAAGTAAGTTCACTGGGATCGCAATCCTCCTGGGCGCGGGCGTCCTGGCAACTATGGCCGTCGCCCAGAAGGGATTGACCCCGGCGGCCGACTCAGCAGCCCAGCCGGCAGCAGCCTCACTCCTCCTCGCCCAGAACAAACGCCCACCTGGCCCACAACCTCGGAAGCAGCCCAATCCCGGTGATCTTCAGCGGAAGACTCAGGGGATCATGCAGGCGCTCGAGGCGCCGATCGTCATGCCCTTCGCCCAAAAAACACCGCTCGATGACGTGCTCAAGTACATCAAGGCGGCGACGACCACGCCCGCGTTCCCGGGCATCCCGATCTACGTGGAGCCACTCGGCCTCCAATAACCCAACAAGTCGATCACCTCGACGATCCAGCTCGACCGGATGGACCTGCCCCTGAAAACGTCGTTGCGATTAATCCTCAAGTCACTCGGCCTGTCCTATATCGTCAAGGACGGCTTCCTGATGATCGATTCGCGGTCCGCCATCACCGAGACCCGCGTGGAAGACTTGGAACGCAAGCTCGACCGAGTACTGGATGCGCTGCAGCGGCTCGAGCGGGCCAAGTGAGCCCCAGACCACGCTCGGAGTCGATCGACGTCCGACCGCCGAGTGAGCAGTATGTCGGCGGTCGGGGGCGCTCTCTTGAGTGAAGGATAGGTGAAGTACATGCATCGCAGTCAAGGCTGATCCAGGCCCGTGGCACTGTCCCGCTCGCCGGTGTAATAATTTCATCCTTCCTTCTTCCTTCCGCCCCGTCGGAGCGACGGTCCTATGAGTTTGCGATGAGTGTCTTCTTCTTCGCACGCCTTTGCGTCCCCTCGCTAGCGCTGCTGTGACTCCGACCGTGGGTGTGATACCAGGTACGACGCGCCAGCGAGGGACGAAACAACTCCGCCGCCGCCGATACGAACAGTGCTGACGATTGCCCACAACAGCCCGACGTGCCAGCGAGGGTGAGTGGGCATCAACATATCGTCCCCTCGCTAGCGCGTCGGGCTGCTGTGATTCCGATCACGGGGCTGATAACAGCACGATGCGCCAGCGACGGACGAAATCACCCCGCCGCCGACACATGCAGAGCAGATGGACCGCCCATACTAGCCCGACGCGCCAGCGAGAGGGTGGGCATCGACATATCGTCCCCTCGCTAGCGCGTTGGGCTGTTATGACTCCGACCGCGGGGGTGATACCAGCACGATGCGCTTGCAAGGGCCAGATCGAGCGAGTCCCGCCGAGCCGAACATTGCGTGAACTAACGTTCGCGCCGACGATCTTGCCCTTCGCATACATAATGGATCACTGCCTCCAGACCATCCTCATCATTCACAAAACATCCACTGCCCCACTCAGTCCACCATTTCGTCCGTATCGGCTTGAGCTCGAGGCCTGCAACATCGTCATTCGCACCACCCGTAGAAGACGAAGAAGTTGAAATAGATCCTCGCCGCGTACGTTCGACTTCGAGCGTCTTCAGCCGCCGCGTGCACCAGGCCTTGAACTGATCGCGCACCTCGTCTGGGTGCGGACTGGCCGCAACGACGACGTGCACGTGATTGGAGCGGCAGTTAACGGCATAGAGAGTCCAGCCACGAATCGCACAATGCTCGGCGATCGTCGCCTCGACCAGCCGGCGCTGTTCGTCATCGAGGCGGCAGGCATCCTCCGTCATCCGCGCTGGATGAAGACATGGATGAAGACATGGATGAAGGACATGCATAGCGATCGAGGCTGATCCAGGCCTGTGGCACTCTCTTTCTGCGATTGGCACTCACATTAATTCCTGTCTTCATCACGGCGTTTTGCTGTTTCGGCTTCGGCGCCAGTGGAGAGTTCAAGCCAGATGGGCTGGGCTGTGGGCCTCGTCATGGCGTTCATCGCGTACGGCCGAAGGGTCCTGAAATCCATCGTCTGATTGGACGACCCCTTCCGGCGGCGTCAGATGCCCCATAGCCGATCCGCTGGCTGAAGTCGCTGCCATTCCTCCGCCCGACCAGATTCGAGACTGAATTTCATCGCGACGGCGAAGTTTACCTGAGCCACGTTATTGTGCTTCGACACGTCGATAAAGGGTGGTGGCCCGCTCTTTAGAACTGCTGTCGTATCCGGTGTTAGACAGGGGCTGTCGAAACCGAACGCCGCCAGTTCTACATACCCAAAGCGCTCCTCACGCCGGACAACGCCTTCTTGCACTCGGCTTAGGTCGAGATACTGAACCTTCCACGAGGTGTCATCGCTCCAATGGCAACCCCACACGAATCCAAAATTACCGTTGGGCCACTCGCGGTCGGCATCCCAGTACTGGCTCCCCGGAATCACCGACCCATCGTTCACATCCCACCAATCCGGAACGTAGAAACCAACCGGGCAAAATCCCCCCCCGACGATCGCCCCTGGCTCGCCGATCTCTTTCGCGATCACTTTCCCGGAACCAAGGTCCAGCACCGCCGTTTGCGTGTAGTCAGGCGAAACCAACGCCAACTCCCTGCTCCCCTGTCGGAACGGCTCGAATGTCTGAAGCAGCGCATAGTTGCGTTCGTATTCGCAGATCTTTTCGCGTTGGCAGGATGAGCTGGTCCGTCGAAATACTTCGACGATCGTCGATTGGCACGTCCCCGGCTCATTTGACTTCGGCGAGCCCTCTATGAAATACCGGCTCCGAGGCTTCGGCAGCGGTGGAATCTCAAAATCAGTATCGACAACCGTTTCGCGAATGACGAATCCCCTGTTGTGATACTGATGCGCCCAAATATGCCCGTTCATCTCCCTCGTGCGAAGCTTCGCGATCTCTGCGTCCGCTTCGGAACGCGAGCGGAAGGCCCCGAAGAAGGAGTCCTGCTCACGCCCTTCGTGAATGCCGTACACACGAAAAACAATATCTCCACGCATCTGAAGGTCGCACCTCGCGTGACTCACTCCACGCACGAAAACGGCCCGTTAACTGATGGTCTTTCCGCCATCGAATGGCCAAGGTAACGTGCCTGGCCATCATGCGAGCGTTGCTAATAATTTCATCCTACCTTTACCATCCATGTCAGGCGAGACGCGGCGATCCTCCGCGCTGCGCCGTTTGACCTCGTCGAATGGGGTAGCTTATAGTCAATGGATCGCATGCGCCAGTTTCGTTCCGCTACGGAGGATTGACGATGCTCACAATCTTCAGCATGTGTTGGGTGACGGCGGCGCTCGTCTCTTGGCCAGGGACGGGGGTTGACGCCTCGGCGCTCGAACGTGACATCGCGGCCGTCATGCCCCGGCCTTCGGAGGAGCGCTGGCTCCAGGTGCCCTGGCGGACCGACTTTGCCGCGGCGCGGGTGGAGGCCAACCGGGCCGGCAAGCCGCTGTTCCTCTGGATGATGGACGGCCATCCGCTGGGCTGTACTTGAAACAACGGGCAAGTGGGCCGTGTGTCCACCTTTTCCGATCCCCGCGTAATCGCCACACTACAGCGTGACTTCATCCCGGTCGCCATCAACGTCGCGCACCTCGTCCCCGAAGAGACCGAGCGCCGCAACTGGGGCGAGTCGAGCAAGTTCGTCGAGTCGATGGTCCGCAAGAGCGGCCTGCGTACGCGTCAGCGGGGCGATGCCCAGGGCTACTACGCCCTCTCCGCCGCAGGGGACTTCTACGGAGGCCTGAACACCCACGCCATCGACAAGGTCATCGAACTGCTCGACGGCGCCCGCCGGCTGTTCGCGGCCGACCCGCCCCAGCCGGTGTCTCTGACGGAGACCGAGTTAGGTCCCGAGGCCCGCGTCCCTTCTGACGCGGCCGTGCTCCGAGTCTTCAGTCGGATCGACCCTCTCCCCGCCGAGACGCCCGCAAAAAGCCTGAACCGGGGCGTGGGCCGCGACCACCTCTGGGTGCTAAAGAGGGAGCTGGATGAGATCGTTGCCAGCCTCCGCGTCGCGGACGAGGCCGAGGCCCCCTCGGCCCTCTCCAGGAGGATCGTCCGTTTCCACCTGATCGACAACGTGCGCGGCGAGCCCGACCTGTGGCTATCGGAGAACGTGAAGCGGCGGTCCTTCCGCGTCGCCCGGGTGGCCGAGACTTCCGAGACCCTGACTGTCGCCCTGACCGGCTCTTACGCGATGCTTATGCCGCCGGGCGTCCGAGTCGAGGGCTGGCGAAGTGCTCCCGAAATGGGCCTGGAGGGCACGCTCCGCGGGCTGCTCGCGATCGACAAGGGCCGCGGCTCGCTTCGCTCCGCCCGGGTCTTCGCGACCGCCCAGGGCTGGGGTCAAAGCACCTTCACCCGGGGCGCTCCGAAGGGCAAGTTCCCGATCAAGTTCGCCATGGTTCTTGCCGACGACTCGCTTTCGCGACAGATCGCACCGCAGGGGCTCATGGGCGTCGGCAGCGAGGCCTACCTCGATCCGGAATGTCCGTGATTCTGCCCCTTCGGCCTGACCGTAAGGAGAGAGGACACGCATCACAGCCGGTGCCCGTCGCACGCGTCCGCATGCGGTGGATCGCTCTTTGTGTGGCCGGCGGCAGTAGTTTACGACGCGACGGGCCGTGCCCTAACTGTCCGTTGACCGCTTGGGCGGCATTGCCCTTTTCGTTCCTCACGTCGCAGATAAGCGCCGAGCCGGCTATGCGTTGCGGAAGCGAACCGTCGCGCCGGCTCGACCCGAGGGGCATGTTGGACGCGCGGGCGTTGTGCATGTCCTTGCTGTTTGCTGTTTCTTGCTGTTTGTCATGCCCAGATGCCAATACTCCGTCCTTGAATTAATCATCACCACTAGTACTATGTGCTTCGGGGCCATACATTTGTCGTTGACGACGGAACCCTGTGACGGCGTTGGAGGTGCAGCTATGCAACGTTTCAGACTCAGTACGCTTATGCTCCTGATCGTCATCGTCGGTATGGCCGCGGCACTTCTGGTTCAACACCAGCGTGCAGCCCAGCGAGAAGCAGATCTTCGGGCTGCGTTTGCCGAGAACAGACAATTCTTAGCCCGAACCGAACAGCTTATTGCCGATAAGCAGCAGCTGTTACGCGACCTGAATCGTGCGGTTGCGGATTCCAAAAAGCATCGAGAGAGGTCGAACAAGATTGCAGAAATGATGACTGGGCCGACGGGACCGACCGCAATGTGGCTCGAGGGCTGGTCCACGTTTGGAATCGACTCACCCGACAACGGCGCATCTGGATGGAGAAAAGAACTTCGTGACAATGCCATCCGATCATGGAGACAGGCTTTCGACGCATATCTTGACGCAGGTGTGCCAGAGGACAGCCCATCCACGGAAGCCTGTCGGGAGGTAGTTCGGGAGCTTAGATCGCGGGTAGCTGCTAAACTAAGTCTCACACCAAGCGAGCTTCGGGAGTTCCTGGGATCAACCGACTGAGACCGCGACCAGTTGTCCAGTCGGCTTTCGTCTCTCAAACTTAATTGGCCCAGCCAATGGACGAAGCGGTCAATGTCTGGCTGGGCTGGCTCGCCGATGATGCCGTTCTACGCGAAGCATTTGGCGCATCGAGGGTCTATAACGCCGCCAGCCGGGAGAGGAGAGAGAGGACAGAGGAGAGGAGGAGAGAGGACATGCATGAGAGGAGAGAGGACATGCATGGAGGAGAGAGGACATGCATCGCAGCCGGTGCCCGTCGCACGCGTCCACATGCGCTGGATCGCTCTTTGTGTGGCCGGCGCAGCAGTTTACGACGCGACTGGCCGTGCCCTAACTGTCCGTTGACCGATTGGGTGGCCTTGCCCTTTTCGTTCCTCACGTCGCAGATAAGCATGAGCCGGCCATGCGTTGCGGAAGCGAACCGTCGCGCCGGATCGACCCGAGGGGCATGTTGGACGCGCGGGCGTTGTGCATGTCCTAGCTGTTTGTCCGAGCTGTTGAGCTGTTGCTGTTGCTGTTCATGTCCTAGCTGTTAATAACCACGAAACCTCTGAATCGGAAACCGAGCATGACATGGGTGAAATCCGAGTTAAAGTGTTGCTCACCAATTCCGTTGACGAAGCGCTCTATCGTCGGAAGAAGCTCAAGAAGTCGGCAATCAGGAGGTACGAGGCGGATGCGATGGTCGATACCGGCGCGGTACGGTCAATCATTCCCGCGCATGTCATGGAGGCTCTCGGCCTCATGTCTCGCGGCAACCGGGTCGCCGAGTATGCCGATGGGAGGACCGAGGTTGTTGCCGTAACCGAGCCGATCGTTTTCGCGGTCATGGGGCGAGACACGCTCGAAGAAGCTCTGGTACTGGGTGACGAGGTGCTAATCGGCCAGACCGTGCTGGAGAAGCTCGATTTGTTGGCGGATTGTGCCAACCGCCGCCTTGTCGCGAACCCCGCTCACCCTGACCAACCCGTGTCGAAGGTGAAGTGACCCAAGACGACAGGACACGCGCGGGGCGGCCGGTCGTTGGTTCGTCGGCGGACCGGTCTGGATCAATTTGGACCGAGATCAGGTCCTTTTTATGCAGGCTAGGGCGAGGTTGCCTTGGACGGTGCGGCCGCGATGCTTGCCGGGGGTGAAATGGTCGATCTCGAAAGGCACCCGCGACCACACGTGCGGCAGGTGGCAGAATTCACAACGTCCGTCTGCTCGTTGCCGTACTAACCGTCGCTCTTGCCCGGCTCTGTCGGCATCGGGAAGCGTTCTTGAAACCACGCTTCCCAGAGCGGTGTCTCGCGGGCGACGGTTCCGGCCGCCTGATCGCCGTAAAGGTAGAAGTTCAGCGCAACCATGCTCTGGCCGCCGAAGTTGAAGGCGCCAAGGGCGGCTACGCCCGGCCCCGGCTTGTCGAGCCGCAGCAGGGCGTCGTACGGACTCTGGGTGACGTACTCCGCCACGCCGCTGAACGCCGGGACACCCGCGGGCGCCGTCCAACGCTGCCCGACGCTCAAGCCTTTCAGTCCCAATGCCGCGGTCAGCGTTTCCCAAGCCTCCGCTTCCGTACCCGCGGCGGGGGCCATCCACTTCATCATCGTCGAGCGTTGGCCGCGGAAGTGCGTGAGATAGATCCGCAGGGTGCGTAAAAAAGCAGGCCATCCGGATTCGGTGCCTTCCAGCTGGTTGTCCCAATCGTCCGTGCTGGCGAAAAGGCTATGGACAATGCGGACGATGCAGATGCCTCCTCCGCGCGCTTCAACGCTCCACTCGTTCGCGATGGGCGGCGAGCCAGGGACCCAGCCATCGGACTGGGAAGCCCACTTTTGCGGAGGTTCCCAGGCCGTCACGGCCGAAGTGGACTCCATGCCCGGGCCGAAGTTCAACTTCACCGCGACCGGCTTCCCGTCGCGGACCTCGAACTCAGCCGGCACGAACCAGGACGAAATCCCCGGCCCGGTCGCGATGGCCTGCCAGACTTCCTCCGGCGTGCCGGGAACCTCGACTTCGACCTGGACGGAACGGCGTCCGGAGGCTTCTTTCTTCACGCTCATGATGGCTCCTTGGGATCGGATTTCTGCGGCAGAGGGTGCGCCACGACCACCAGGCGATGCGCGCGGCCGCCGGGGGCGGATTCATCGTGATACTTCGAAACGAGTTTCGTGATGGCCTCGGTGAGTTCGTTGCTGAAAGCCGCCCGGTCCGTCGCCGACCGGAAGCGAACCTCGGTATCCACCGCCAGGGTCGCCAGGCGTTTGCCCGCCTCTTTCGCACGACGAACGAGGTCACCCACCTCGCGGACGACCCGTGCACCTAGGGCGATGAGATAGCTCGCGGACAGCCGATCGACTTCCCGATTCGGATCAACGGCGACCGGGCCCAAGGCGCTCGGCGAAACGACGTAGGAAGCGGCCGTCGCCACGAGCAGCCGTTCCGTCAGCCCGCCCCACTTGCGTTCCTGGGCCAGCCGCACCAGCCCGTGCGCCTCCAGCGCGTGCAGGTGGTAGTTGACCTTCTGCCGAGCCAGGCCGACCCGCGTGGCCAACGTCGCCGCCGACGCGGGCACGGCCAGCTCGGAGAGGAGTCGACTCCGCATCGGCTCCAAGGCCACCGTCGCCGCCGCCGGATCATCGATGACTTGGATGTCGAGCATGAGGAGAGGGTAGCCTTGACAACTATTGTTGTCAAGCGTGAATCAAGGTTTTTTCTGCCGAATTCGCGGAGTCGATGGCGTGCCGCAGAATTGTGAAGTTGCGGCGAGGTCTCCTCCTCTGGCCGCTGGTCGGACCGACGCGCGCAACGGCCCGGCGCGCATCGGTCTTAAGGAGAGAGGAGAGGAGGAGGAGAGAGGACATGCATTGCAGCCGGTGCCCATCGCACGCGTCCGCATGCGGCGGATCACTCTTTATGTGGCCGGTGCAGCAGTTTACGACGCGACGGGCCGTGCCCTAATTGTCCGTCGACCGCTTGGGCGGCCTTGCCCTTTTTCGTTCCTTACGTCGCAGATAAGCGCCGAGCCGGCCATGCGTTGCGGAAGCGAACCGTCGCGCCGGATCGCCCCGAGGGGCATGTTGGACGCGCGGGCGTTGTGCATGTCCTTGCTGTTTGTCTTGCTGTTTGCGCGGGCGTTGTGCATGTCCTTGCTGTTTTGTCCTTGCCGTTTGGGAAGGTCGTCGACGACGAACCCAAGGTCTTGTTTCACCGCCAAATCCTCGCCATGGCGCTCAGGGGCCTGGGCAATGGTCTCCTCAAGCTCGGCCGACCAGCCGAGGCCCTTGACGCCTACGGACGGGCCGTCACTCTCACGGAACAGTTGATCAAAGAGAATCCGGCAGACAAGGGCTACCCAGCTATGCGGTTCCGATCGCTGGTCGATCGCGGGCGGGCCCGCTGGGCTCTGGGCGATCCCGCCGGCGCGGCGGCCGACGTCCGGCATGGACTGAGGCTCTCTGAAGGGCTGCGGCTGCAGGAAGGCTGGATGACTTTCGCCATCGCCTACGCCCACGCCGCGCTCGCGGGTCTCGCCGGGCAAGAGGGCACGGACGTGTCGGCCGCCCAGGGAAAGGCCCACGCCGACCAGGCGATGGCCCTGCTAAGAAAGGCCGTCGACGCCGGCTACCGCGCCATCGGCAATTTTCGCACCGAGGGTGCCCTCGACCCGCTCCGCGAGCGGGAGGACTTCAAGAAGCTGCTCACCGAGCTGGAGCAGAAATCGGCCGCCAATCCGAAGTGACTGAGCTACTCAGAGATCGCGGTGGATACCGGATCGGTCGCGAGTGGAAACGTTGACAGTCCAACCCGTCGTGTTGGGGCGAATGTGTGGCCGGTAGGTTTGATCCACACGCCTTTTGGAGTGGACACCGACTCACGAGAACCTACCGTCATCATCGGAGCTCTCTCATGTCTCAGAAACGCACTGGTTTTATCCTGATCGGCCTGCTGTTGCCCGCCGTGCAGTCGCCCCGGGAGGCGGGACGCCGCGCTCACTGAACACATGCGCCCTTGAAGATTGTTGTTTTTTCTCCGTTGCTATCGGAACCCCGGAGCCTGCACCGGATCGACCGATGACGATCGGAGCCACGCCGTGACCACCGCTGCCGATCGCCACCTCCTCTTCGGACGGCCCGCGCTTCAGAACGGGCTGATCAACCAGGGCGCCCTTTTCGCCGCATTCCTGGACCCGCGACAATTCCAGGAGCCTGGCCGACCAGCTCGCCGCCCGGGGTGACCTCGACGCCAACGCCCGCGCCGGCGGCGAGGCACTGAGAAAATAATTCAAAATCCGTGAGACACTTTTCCCCTGGATGGGGCATTGAGAATAGAGCCTGTCGCGGGAGGTGGGTTCCGGGGCGAGCGGGGGGCGTCAGCCCCCTGTCTTCGCGTGTCCGGACAGGGGGCTGACGCCCCCCGCTCGCCTCTTATCGGACAGAAATTAGAGCCCACCCCGGAGCGGAAACAGGGACGCGATCGGTTTGAGGAGCGGAATCAGGAGCGGAAACACGGACGCGATTGGTTTGTGTGTGACTCAATCTAACCGCTCGATGGAATCGGATCGGTGCAATTAGCTTGTCGCGTCAGTCGCCGATACGCTCGCTTTCCGTAAGCGGCCTTCCGGACGCACGGTCTGCTCCAGCCCGAGATATTTTACCGTTTCCCCACCCACTTCTCTTTGCCGTATGGTCGTCCTCTCTCTATGCTCACCCGCACTCGGTCTAATTCCCTCGCGGTCAAAGGAGCGTTGACGCGCACCGTCCAGTTCGCCACCGTGGATCTGTTGCCGGGAACGGATCGAGCCGGAGTGCCTGCGTTGCTCGCTCTCACGGTTGCGGCAGCGTCTATTTGAAGCTCGGTATTAAAAACGGAATCCGATACTCTCTTAGTATCTGGGCAGACGAGATGGCGGGAGCCGCCCGTTTCAACAGCGGTCTAAAAGATTGGCCATTTCCGTGGCATCCGTTGAACCGTCCCTATATCCTGATCTTACTCCGATTCGCTCGCTCATCGTGGCTCGAACGAGTCCGTACACCTTGCAGGAGGTTCACCGTGAAATCGCGTCGTTATTCGCGCGTCACTTGCTTACTCCGCGTTGAAGAGCTGGAGACGCGCTTGACGCCGGCTCCGGTGGTCCTGCAACCGGGTTTGCAAATAACCAACATTGGCACCGCCAGCGACGGTCCCCCTGCACAGATGGTTTTCGGGCCCGACGGCCGGCTCTATATGACTTTGGCCAATTTCAGCGGCCCCAACGCCCCCAGCGTCGAGAGCTTTGCCTACAGCCCCAGCGGCGGGCTTTCCGACGAGCGTACCGAGGTCTCGACAGGAGGCGCCCTCGGCATCGGCTTCGGCCCCGTCAGCCTCGGAGTCTACGGCCAGCCGGGTGTGCAGACGGTCACCGGCATGTACTTGACCGACACCGCACGCACCATCAATGGCAATGACGTTTCGAACCTGCGCGTGTTGACCCAAAATCCGAATGGGGTCTGGGGTGGGCCCAATGGCGGCACTGACACGATCATCGTCCAGAACATCCCCGCCGGCTGGCATCAGGCGGACCAGATCATCATCAAACAGAACGGGGACGGCACCTCCACGCTCTACGTGGGCATCGGTGTGCGCACCAAGGACGGTGCCCTGGCCTATCCCAATCCCGGCAATGCCCGCGACATGGCGTATGGCGGCACGATCTCCGAAATCCTCGATCTCAAAGAGGTCAACGGCCTGGTCACCGATTCGGCCGGCTTTGGCCTGACCGGTGTTGCCACCAGCAATAGCGACCCCGACTATTCCAATGCCGGCCCATATACCTCGACGGCCGTCAACAAGCTAATCATTCAGTCTTCCGGCGCGCAATCCATTTGGCCTGGCCCTGGACGGCTCCGGCAACCTGTGGTTCACCAACAATTTCAATCGCTCGCAATCGGACGGAACCTTCAACGGCACCATCGACCCGTCCACTGGGCTGCTCTACGGCATCACCACCGGCGACCCGGCCCCTGGCCCGGACCTGGCGAACAATGCCTATGACCAGTTCTTCGAGGCTGCGCCACTGGCCGATTATGGCTACAACAACTCCAACTGGCGGAACGACGCCGCGGATGACAATCCCTCGGTGACCTCCGAGGCGGCCGTCAACGCTGGATTCTTCAATTTCGCCGAGCACGGCGTCCGCTCCACCACCTTCGACAACCTGGTCGCGCCGCCTGGCGGCTTCGCCGAGTACAACGAGTCGGACATCAACCAAATCCAGGGTCTGGGGCCCAGCGCATCGGCCGACGGAGTCGCCTTCTACACGGGCACCACGTTCCCGGCCACCTACCAGGGCGACGCGTTCATCGCCCGCTATAACAGCACCGTCAGCGACTCCACCGGCCATTCCATCACCTACAACGACCTGGTGACCGTCGATCCAACGACGGGCAACGTCCGCATCGTCGCCAATAATTTTGATAATCCGCTCGCCGTGCTTTATGACGGCAGCGGCAACATGATCATCGCCGATTACGGCGACTCGGCCATTTACCGTCTCAGTGCTGCACCAACGCCTACCCCGACAGACGCGGGCTTCGAGCAGCCGTCTGTGGGGGCGGGGAAGTTCCAGTACGACCCGGCTGGTTCTTCCTGGGCCTTCTCCGGCAGTACGGGGATTTCGGCCAATAACAGCGGCTTCACGTCCGGCAACCCTCCGGCGCCCCAGGGGACGCAGGTGGCCTTCCTTCAGGGGACCGGCTCGTTCACCCAGGCAGTTGGCTTTGCCGCCGGCTCCTACGTGCTCACCTTCGACGTGGCCCAGCGCGCCAATAAGGCATCCCACCAGGACTTCCAGGTGCTGGTGGACAACGCCCTTGTCGGCACTTTTGTGCCCTCCGGCACGTCCTACCAGACGATTACCACAAGTCCCTTTACCGTCGCAGCCGGCACGCACACGATCACGTTTCGGGGCCTGGATAGTGCCGGCGGCGACAATACCGTCTTTATAGACTCTGTCGCCATCAACATGTCGGGCGTGCCCACGGCCAGCGACGCGGGGTTCGAGCAACCGTCGGTGGGGGCGGGTCAGTTCGAGTACGACCCGGCTGGTTCCCCCTGGGCCTTCTTCGGCAGTACGGGGATTTCGGCCAACAACAGCGGCTTCACCGCCGGCAACCCTCCGGCGCCCCAGGGGACGCAGGTGGCCTTCCTTCAGGAGACCGGCTCATTTAACCAGACAATCACGGGCTGGAGTCCCGGCTCGTACCTGATTACCCTTAGCGCAGCCCAGCGCGAGAATAAAGCGTCGCGACAGAACTTCGAAGTGCTGGTGGACGGTGTCGAGGCCGGCACCTTCACTCCTTCCGGCACATCGTACCAGAGCTATTCCACCGCCGTCTTCAACGTGGCCGGGGGAACGCACACGATCACCTTCCAGGGCCTGGATAGCGCCGGTGGCGACAACACAGCCTTCGTCGACAGCGTCGCCATCGTGCCAACGGGAGTGTGGGACCCAGGCTTCGAGCAGATGTCGGTGGGGGCCCGCCGCTACGCGTACGACCCGGCTGGTTCCCCCTGGGCCTTCTCTGGCAGTACGGGGATTTCGGCCAATAACAGCGGCTTCACGTCCGGCAACCCTCCGGCGCCCCAGGGGACGCAGGTGGCCTTCCTTCAGGAGACCGGCTCGTTCAGTCAGGCAGTTGGCTTTGCCGCCGGCTCCTACGCGATTACTTTCGACGCGGCACAGCGCGGCACTTTCCTGGTGTCGCGGCAGAACCTCAACGTGCTGGTCGACGGTGTCGTGGTCGGCACCTTCACGCCGTCTGGCACGTCGTACCAGAGCTTTACCACAACTGTCTTCAATGTCACGGCCGGGTTACACACGATCGTCTTTCAGGGATTAGACAGTGTAGGCGGTGACAACACCGCCTTCATTGATGACGTCGCCCTTACGCATTAGGCCGGATTCCCCAATGGACTCGTGCTCGGACTGGCCGGGCGCCAACGGCTAGGCTACGAGCCATTTGCCGTGTTGGACGGCATCGTTGGGTTGTCCTCGGGTTCGAGCGCGCCTATCGATCCTGGCTGAGATCCTCCAGGGGGTCATATACCTATTTCCAAGCCTTTTCCGGAACCGCGAATGTCGAACCGGAAGGAATTCGACCTGGCCGGTGGGGCCGAGCAAAAAATCATTGCGCCGGTCATGAGCATCCGATGAGCGCCGCCAAGGTTATCTGTTTTTCGGGAGTTACCTATTCCGGATGGTCACGCGGTAGCGCAGGCCGTTATTGTGTATCGGGTCACCGGGAACCAGGCTGACCAGCGTCGCCGTGTCGCCGTCGCGACTGTACTCGAACGGCCGGTCGGTACCGGGATCGTTGGGAATGGGAACCTCGGTCACGTCGTCCAGTTTGTCCGGCAGCTTGCCGTCATGAACGGCGGCATGCATCCGCAAGGCCTCGATGACTCGCTGGGCGGCCAAGGCGCGCTCGAGCGCGGTCTGTGGCGACATGACCTTGTTCAAATCGGAAATGAGCGAGCGTGACACCACGTGACCCTCGGTATGGGGCGCCTCGCGGAGCCGCTTGTTCGCGGCCTCAAAAAACGGGCTGGCCTGTGGGTAGGGCACGGACATCGCGTTCCACGGTTTTGGCGTCTCAGTCCAGTATTTCCGCGTCGCGTCGTTTTGCTCGTGGACCAGGCGTAGGTAAATCGGTACGGCGTTGCCCTCCTTCAACTCGGAATTGAGGGGTAGCAGGCGGTACTGGAGCGCCAGCGCCGGCGCACGCCGGGGCGAGACGCTCAGTGAGCGGTCGATGGCCCAGGGCGACGTCGGTTTATTCTGGGCCTGGAGGGCCGGTGCCAGCATGATGGGCAAGAGGAGCGCGGACCATCGGCGCAGTCGAATCATGGGTACACCTCTCAAACCGGTGGTCAGTACGGCGGGTAATTAAATCCTTTGGAGACGGAGGCAGAGAACTTTCCAGGATTCAAATCGCCCCCGATCGGGTTGCCCTCCAGGTCCGTGAGACCTTGGCTGAGGTTCGACTGCTGCCCTGGCTGGCCCGAAGTCTTTGCCGGGTGCCCCTGGGTCACGGTGATGGCTGTTTAGCCTGAGTAGGTAAGCTTTCGCTTGGGGATGAGGGTCACCGAATTGGTCGCGGGATCGTATTGTGCGGATTTGAGCCGCACGGATCCCGAGGAGGAAGTGGCACCATCCGACCACGCCCCGGGCACAAATAGGGCGACCGGACCGAGGTTGTCGAACTTGAAGTGCGTCGTCGTCCAACGCACCGCGTAGTTATTCACGTTGGAGGCCTCGACCGGGTTCATCGGTTTGTTGAAAGTCAGCACGATTCCGTGGGGTTTGCCCTGTGTGGAGACGATTTGCGGAGGGACCGTGGCATCCGACGCCATGATCCTCAGCTCCAGCGGCCCGGCGGTCATGATCTGGGGCGAGCCATCGACGGACGAAATGGTCAAGTTGACGTCCACCTCGCCCGGGTTGGGTGCTCCGGAAAGAATCGGGACGGTCAGGGCGGCGTCAATCTGGCCGTTGGCAAACGTGACCGTCTGATCCACAGCGCCCACGTTCACGCCCACGGCCGGCGACGACGGGTCCGTTGTCACCTGAACCTGCAGCCTGCCGCTGTTGTCGCTACGCGTCAAAACCACGGTGGCTACGCCGTCTTGCTGCCCGACCACTTGAGTTGGCGTCGTTGGCGTCGTCTGAATTGACGTCGTCGGAATTGACGTCGTCGGAATTGACGTCGTCGGAGTTGTCGTCGTCTTAATTGGCGTCGTCGGAGTTGTCGTCGTCTCAGTTGGCGCCGTCGACAGGGGGCGTACCTTGGAACTCCACGTACACAGGCCTGGGAATCGAAGCGTGTGCATTCGCCAGGAGCACGCGCCTTTCGAGCTCGAAGGACTCCGCCTTGAATTCGCGAGACCAGCGATGCATGGGGGGGAATCCTTCTCAGCAACACCGAGGGGGATCGCCCGCGGCACCATTGACGCAGGACGTGTGCGCGACCTCTATCGACCGGGGACGGGCCAAACTTGAAGAAAACGAGGAGGTCAAGGGCACGCGACCGTCGGCGGGCTGGGTTCGAGCTGGCGGTCGCGCATGACCTGTTCGTTCACCACTTTGGCAGCCGGACATTCGCCGGCGATAGAATCGATGCCGAAGGGCTACAGGACAAGAACGCCAGACGATTCGCGGCCAAGTGGGGACTCAATGGGACGTACGGCCGGCGCGTTGCGCTGACGCCCGTTACCGCAAATCCGCCGATTGATCAACACAAAAACGTTGGTCCACAGATTACGCAGATTAACGCAGATTCAGATCTAGACTCTGCGATTCCAGGCAATCCGGCTACTCAGAGCAAGTCAACCATCAATTCTCGTTCCGCTTCGAGCGATGTTCCACCGGCCAGGTCGCCGAATTCTTATCTGCGTAAATCTGCGAAATCTGCGGACAAATCTCCTCCTCCAGGGATAAGCGAGACCGGCGGCGCCGACCGCACGGCCAGAGTCAGCCTGACCATGATTACTAGGGACGAAAAAAACCTGCCGAAATGTCTCGAGTCGGTCCGCGGGTCGTTCGATGAGATCGTCGTGATCGATACCGGCAGCCATGATCGGACCGCCGAGATCGCCCGTTCGTTCTGAGCCCAGGTCTTCGATTTTCCCTGGATCGACGATTTCGCCGCAGCGCGGAATGCGGCCCTGACGAGCGCGACTGGCCCCAACTAGTTTTGCAGTGTCGATCAAGGTATCTACGGCCACCTGATCCGGTGGAACCTGGCCGTGCTGGCCGCCGAGAGGGGCGACGGAGCCCACAGCGGTCGGTTCGCCATCACATTGACACCGACATCGGCTTATTCTCGCCGGTCGCGCGTCAGATCGGCGAAAGATCGCGAAACTGAGTCGCGGCTTGACATATTCCCTTACGGGTATATAATCGACGTATGCCACGAGCACCTACCACGTCCGATGTATTCAACGCCATCGCCGAGCCGCGCCGGCGACAGATTGTCGAGTTGCTTGCGCGGCGAGGGGCGCTCACTGTTGGAACGCTGGTCGTAAGTTTGGGGCTTCCGCAGCCGACTGTCTCCAAGCACCTTGGGGTGCTGCGCAAGGTCGGTGTGGTCGCCGTGATCAAACAAGGCAAACAACGCGTGTACAGCCTGGACGCGGAGAAGCTGAAAACTGTGCATGACTGGGTAAAGGCCTTTGAAGAACTCTGGAGCCATCAACTCGACCGCATCAAGGAGTGCGTGAGCGCCGAGCGCGTGAACAAACGGAATCGCCGACATCTCTCAAACCCGGGAAAGGACAAGCATGAAAACGGAAACCAGTGAACGACAGTCAGTGGAATCTTTCGAGATCTGCAAAGAAATCGAGATTTCGGCGCCGATCGACATCGCGTTCGAAGCCGTGCTGGAGCAGGTTGGTCCGGAAGGGGAGATGCCCGGCGGCAAGCCGTTTCCGATGAAAATCGAGCCGTGGCCCGGTGGACGCTGGTACCGCGATCTCGGCAACAATTCGGGTCACCTTTGGGGCCATGTGCAGGTCATCAAGCCGCCGACGCTCCTGGAGATTTACGGGCCGCTCATGATGTCGTACCCGGCGATCAATCACCTGCAATACCGGTTGAAGGCGGAGGGGGGCGCGACGCGCCTGACGTTCGGCCACCGCGGCATCGGATCGTTCTTGCCCGAACATCGCGACGGCTTGCCCCAAGGATGGCAGTACTGGCTGGAGCGCATTCGCGAGCTCGCGGAGAGCAAGAATCGTAAGGAGACTCAACGATGATCGCGTGCTGCAATGTCGCGAGCGAACGAATTGCGCCGACGTGGGTGCGACGGGTTCGCGAGATTTTTGCGTGGCTCCTCCCCGGTGCCATCCTGGTGTTCGTGCCCAAGTGTCCCGCATGCCTGGCATCGCATTTGGCGCTTTGGACCGGACTCGGCGTATCGCTTTCAACGGCGACCTACCTGCGCTGGGTGCTGCTGTTCTTTTGCGTCGCCTCATTACTCTTCCTGATTGTGGAACGTCTCGATCGCACAGGGGCCATTTTTCGTCACTTCAAAAGGGGACCGAACCATGCAACACCAAGTAGTTAGTCGCCAGGAATGGCTTGCGGCCCGGCTCGGGCTGCTCAACGAAGAAAAGGAGCTAACGCGGCGCAGCGACGAGCTGGCGCGGCGACGCCAGGACCTGCCGTGGGTCCGGGTCGACAAGGAATACCGATTCGAGACCGATCTAGGGAGAGCTACGCTGGCAGACCTCTTCAGAGGGCGCTCGCAGCTCCTCGTGTACCACTTCATGTTCGGGCCTGACTACACCGCAGGGTGTCCATCCTGTTCGACGATCGCGGACGGGTTCGACGGCTTCGTTGTGCACCTGGCGCACCACGACGTCACGCTCGCGGCGGTGTCGCGGGCACCGCTCGCGAAGCTCCGGGCTTACAAGCAGCGTATGGGATGGACGTTTCCCTGGGCGTCGTCGCTCGGCGGCGACTTCAACTTCGACTTCAACGTCTCGTTCACGAAGGAGCAAGAGCACGAGGGCGTCGTCGAATACAACTACCGGCGCGGCGGCCATGCGATGGACGTGACGCCGGCCCCGAAGCCCGTCGCCCAGTTGGCGGCCACATGCGGCACCGACGCGCCGACGTACGCCCGCGACAGGCCGGGCATGAGTGCGTTCGTGCTCGAGGACGGCGCCGTCTACCACACCTATTCCACCTATGCGCGTGGGCTGGACGGCCTCTGGGGCATGTACCAGTGGCTCGACCGCGCTCCCAAGGGCGCAACGAGACCGGCATCTGGTGGCTCCGCAACGACGAATACGAGCCGCTTCGTCAAAACGCCGGCTCGTGTTGCCACGCAGCGGAAGCGCACGCGTAAACGCTCACCACTGCTGCCAGACCACGACGCGGGACCGCGACAACGCTTGTCGGCCCGCGTCACTCTTCGCTGTACGCGACCTGGTTCATCGCGTGGGCCATTCTGGGCCGCCGACCAAGTTCAACACCGGATGATCGCAAAATGGTCAGCCCGATCGTCCTTGGTGCCAGCGGCCACCGCTTGTGCGCCCGGCCGATGTCGCTACGATTGAGCGGGAATTATACGCAAGCACAGTGAGCCATTCGTCTTTGGAGTTCGATCGTGCCGCGACGACAGAAAACGTCCGGGCTAAGAGAGTGGGTAATCGCCGCGTTGCTCGTGGTCGCCGGGGCGCTATGCTGGATTTCGTGGCGTGTTGGCAGCCCGCTGTTGTCAGGAATTCGCGACGTTGATGTCGAGTTAGAGTTGAAGAACCTCCAAGTGCCATCGGCCACGCCGGTCCTCAAGATGCGGTGACTAACTTCCTGTGGATGATATACCGGTGCGGCTGGGCCACAAAGTAAGGTCGGGCAGCAGGAACGACGCGCACCGCACCGGTTGCCCTGTCCTATAGGCCCGGTACAATGGCGGCAGTATGCCGCTGGTACGGACTACTAACCAAGGGCCAGGCAGCCTGAAGGTGACGCATCATGCCCGACAGCAAACTTCGTATTGGCATTATTGGTGCCGGGAACATCGGCGGCACACTCACTCGCCGCTTCACGTCCTTAGGTTACGACGTAGCCGTCGCAAACTCAGCGGGCCCGAGACGCTTGCGAAACTGGCCGCCGAGACCGGCGCCAAGGCCGTCAAGGTCGAGGAAGCCGCCCACGGCCGTGACGTCGTGATCGTCACCATTCCACAGAAGAACATCCCCGACCTGCCTACCGGGTTATTCGACGGCGAGCCCTCGAATCTGATCGTCATCGACACCGGCAATTACTACCCGCGTCAGCGCGACGGCCGGATCGCCGAGATCGAAGAGGGTATGCCCGAAAGCCGTTGGGTAGAAAAGCATCTGAGGCGGCCGGTGGTCAAGGCGTTCAACAACATCCACGCCGAGCACCTCATGAAATTTGGTAAGCCAGCGGGAACGCCGGGCCGGATCGCATTGCCGGTGGCGGGCGACGATGCCGCCTTCAAAGAGGTCGTCCTCCGCCTCGTCGACGAGCTAGGGTTTGACGGCGTTGATGCGGGAGGCCTGGGCGAGTCTTGGCGTCAGCAGCCTGATACGCCGGTGTATGGCACGAACTTTGACGCCGAAAAAGTCAGGCAGGCGTTGGCCCAGGCGAGTCCGGAGCGCAAGCCCGAATGGCGGGCTTGACGGCCGAGCGAGCAATAATAGCGAGCCGCGGGGAGGGAACGACCGCGAAGCGGATCACCCGACACTCATGGGCCTCGGCACCATTGAAGATCACCCTGTCGGCGCTATGAGCTACCGCCTCTCGCCGTGGAAGTGCCTCTTGTGAACGCCGCAAGCAAGATGAAGGCGAAACCGAATAGGACTGCGCCGCCAACCCATCCGCCCATGACAATCTGATCCGGCGCAATCAATCCAATCGCGAATCCAGCGCTAATCGAGCGCTGCCGCAAGCACGGCAAATGTCTTCATCCCGTACAGGAAGACGAAGGGGAGGTAGTGAGCACCCACGATGATCATGGAAGCCGGATAGAACCAACCCGGCTTGTGAAGCGCGGCGGCGCCGGCCAGCCAGATCAGGGCCGACACAAGTTGACCGACAAACCCTCCCAGATAAACGGTTCGTACTTCGCACTGCGCTTCCGATATCAGCATTTCTCATGCTCCGTTTGCTGGCTGCCATTCAGAGTCGAGGCGAATCGTCCCTGACTGATCGGGCCACGGCCGTAACCGGGCACGCCGTGGTCGCCGAGACGCTGCAGGCCCAATATCCGTGCTCCAATCATCGGTTTCAACGAATTGTTCGAGAGCCGAGCGACCGGTCAGTCTGCCATCATCGGCACCGTCGCGGACCTGGTGCCGGATCAAGGCACGCAGCGGATACGACCGCAAGACTTACTATACGTTCGATTGTCGCGGCTACACGCATTATCCGTTTTACGACGAGTGAGCCGCGGCGGCCTTCTAAACATATCACTGCTATTGCGGTCACTGTGAACCGGCCGAGGTTACGGCCATCTGGCGCAAATGTTGAATGCACAACAGTTAATGCCGATTCGCATCCGCCGCCGCCAGCCGTCGTTTTACTGCCACGGGCCTTGAATGATTGGATTTCGGATGTCACAATAGATATCCTTCGTCGTCATCGCAATTTGCCAATGACCGCGACGCGGTGGGGCCGACGGTAAGCCGTGCGTGCTCGCGAGGCGCACGAGATTCCGACAACATCGGTCCGGACGGACTCTTGTTCCGGCAGCCGTCCATCTCACGCCGGGTCGTTCTGGCATCGGACCGCGACAAGATTTCGATAGCCGACGAGAGCCGCTCCTGTCGCCACGTGCCAGTTCTGAACGCATTGCTGGCCGCTGTTTCTGCCCCGTGTCCATTTGTTCCTAGAAGAGTTCCGCCCGACCTGGGCTTCCGATCCAGCCACGAAGCACGCAATCGGCGGATACGGCGGAGATGACTCGTCCGAAACTCGCCACCATGACTCGAAGTACCTCTTGTCCTGATCTGGCGCATTTGCGGATTTTCCGCCACAAGCCGGCGTCCGCTCCCGAGGCGGATTCCGTGCGCAGCTCATCTCGCCGAGTGTGAAGATTGCCGCGCCATCGTGGCCAGGTTGGAGGTGGAGAACGGGAACAAGACCACGCTGGCCAACGAGTCGGAGTTTCCTGCAGCGCAGGAGCTGTCGTCCGCCGAGACCATGCAATTTGTTCGGCAGTGTGAAAACGCCACCGGGCACGACGGCCGCGACGCGACGCGGATCATATCCGCCGATGGGCTCACCATGGATGCCGAGCAAGCGCGACTCCCTGCTCCGAGTCGAGTGAGGTCTCGCTGGTCCGCAACGGTGGCACGGCGCCATCCAACAGCGACGCGACGGTGTTTTTTACTGCAGCGGTCTCGGAAGACGACAGCTTCCGTCTCTCCAGTTCCGTGCCGGCCGCCAGTGTGGCGGAGAACAGCGACTCGAGCGAAACGGCTTGCTTTCTGATGCCGCAGCCATCCGGGCAGGCCGGCGCTTCCGACTCAAAAGTCGCGCCCACGCGCCGTGATGCCCCGGAAAGACGGGTAACAAGCACAGGCCCTCTCGCGGGCGTGACCGTTCCGGGCTACGACATCCTGGAAGAACTCGGCCGGGGAGGCATGGGCGTCGTCTACAAGGCCAGACATCGCCGGCTGCAGCGCTTGGTCGCGCTCAAGATGGTGCTGGCGGGAGCGCACGTCGGTCAGGTGGGACTGGCTCGGTTTCGAGCCGAGGCAGAGGCCGTCGCCAAGCTGCTTCATCCCAATATCGTGCAAATTTTCGAGACGGGCGAGTACGAAGGCCGCCCCTTCTTTTCACTCGAGTATGTCGAGGGGGGAAGCCTCGACCAGCGGATCGGCAAGAGCCCCACAAGTCCCCGGGGGGCGGCTCAATTGGTCGAGACGCTCGCGCGCACGATGGAGGTGGCTCACCAGCGTGGCATCGTCCATCGCGACCTGAAACCAGCGAATATTCTCCTGGCCAAGCTCGACAGCCAGTCGTCCATGATCCGGACGCGGGACGCCGATTCGGGTGCTTTGCCTGAGGATCACTGGTCGAGGACGACGGTCCCCAAGATCGCCGATTTTGGCCTGGCCAAGCGCACCGACGACGATTCCAGCCAAACGCAGAGCGGCGCAATCCTCGGCACGCCCAGTTACATGGCGCCGGAACAGGCGGGCGGGAAGACCAAGGAAATTGGCCCGGCCGTTGATATCTATGCCCTGGGGGCGATCCTCTACGAGCTGCTCGTGAGTCGGCCGCCCTTCAAGGCCAGCAATCCGATCGACACGGTCCGCATGGTCATCGAGCAGGAACCGGTCGCTCCACGTCAGTTGGACCCGCGGGTTCCGTATGACCTCGAGACGATTTGCCTGAAATGCTTGGAAAAGGATCCCGCACGGCGGTTTCCCACCGCCGCCGAGCTGGCGGATGACCTGCGCCGGTTCGTCGAGGGGGACCCGATTCTTGCCCGGCCGACACCCGCGTGGGAGCGAGCCTGGAAATGGGGCAAACGTCGGCCGGCCGTCGTCGCGCTCTTGGCACTCATTCCACTGGCATTTTTGAGCATCGTGCTATTTGTTTCCTGGCACAACGTCTCGTTGCGCCGCCAGTTGAACGCGGCACTCGAGGATGAGCGCCGCGCCCGGCAGCGCGAGACGGATGCACTCCGGGAGCAGCGTTTATCGGTCGTGCGGCAGGAGGGACAGAAGTTGTTCGACAGCGCCCGTCTCGCCGTGGCCGCGAGCGATTGGTCGAATGCTCGCCTCGACCTGGAAAAGGCACTGACAACCCTCGGTGATGAGGCGCCTTTTGAAAAGTTGCGTGAGCCCGCTAAGGCCCTCTTGCAAAAAGTCGAAAGCGAGCTGCGTGTCGAGGCCAATCGGCGGGCGTCTGCAGCCCGTCTTCAGCAGTTCGTCGCCAGACGCGACGAAGCCCAGTTCCTCGGTACTCTCTACACCGGCATGGATCTTGCTGCCAACCTGAACGCCGCGCGGACCGCAGTCCACCAGGCACTGGCCGTCTATGGCGTCCTCGACCGAGATGATTCTCGCCCCAGCCTTGATGCCAACCTGAGTGGCGCGCAGAATGACGAGCTCCTAGGCGATTGCTATCAACTCTTCTTGATTCTCGCCGAAACTGAAGCGCAATCCGCGCCCGACGCGAATCCGTCCGAGAAGGACCAGTACCTGCGTCGGGCTCTGAGTTATCTCGAACGGGCCCGGCGGATTGGCTCACCGTCCCGGGCTTTTCATCTGCGGCGGGCGCGGTACCTGAATATGCTCGGCGATCGTGCGGCGGCGACGCACGCCGAAAATGAGGCCCAGAGCGCTCCGCTCGACCAGGTTCTCGATCACTTCTTGATGGCCGATGAGTTGTATCGTCGCGAGAAATTTGGCGATGCGATCAAGGAATTCGATCAGGTGCTCGAGCGCAAGCCAGGCCATTTCTGGGCGCAGTATTTGAATGCGATTTGCCTGCTGCGCCAGGGGAGGCCCGCCGAGGCCAGGACGTTGCTCAGCGCCTGTCTTGCAGAGCGCTCCCAATTTGTCTGGCTCTACCTTTTACGCGGTTTTGCTCACGAGGAGCTGCAATTACTGGCCGCGGCCGATGCGGATTTTCAAAAGGCCTCGCAATTGCCCCTCGATGACAACGCCTACTATGTGCTCTCGGTCCATCGCGGGGTCTTGCGTATCCGCCAGGAACGATTCGAAGACGCCATCGCCGACCTCAAATCGGCAATAGCCCGGAAGCCGAATGCCTACCAAGCCTACGTCAACCTGGGCCAGGCGTACCGCCGGCTGGGCAAAATGGACCTGGCTCTCGAACAGCTCGATCGCGCCGTCGAGCTCGAGCGGGGGCTGGCCCACGTTTACCGCTTGCGGGCGCGGTTACGTCTGGAACGCAACGAACCGGCCCTGGCCCTCGCCGACTTCGACCAGGCGATCCAGCGCGAAAACACGAACTCGCCCTTCCAGATCGACGACCATGTTGAGCGTGGCCGTCTCTTGCTCTCGAGTGGGAAGTTCGACGAAGCGCTCAACTCGTTTGACGCAGCTTTGTCGCTGCAGCGGGACCATTCGCTGGGTCAGCGCCTGCGGGCGGAAACCTTGTTCCGGCTGGGCCGTTTCGGCGAAGTCATCAAGGCGTTTGATCGCTACCTGGAGACAGGGAAGCCGCGTGAGTCCGTCTATCAGGGCCGTGGTCTGGCCCGGGCTGAGCTGGGCCAGTATCCCGGCGCGATCGAGGATTTCACAAAGGCGCTCGAGTTGCATCCGACGTCGGCCGTGCAGGCATACCGAGGCTGGACGCATCTGGTCGTCGATGCACCCAAACTGGCGCTGCGCGACTTCGAGCTGGCTATCGAGCTCGATCCCAACAACGGCGACGCCTACAACGGCCGGGGCATCGTGCGTGTCAGCCTGGGACAGCATCGCGAGGCCATCCAGGATGCCGCGGAAGCGCTGCGGCGCGGGCCGACATCGCCGCGATTGCTCTACAATGCCGCGCGTATCTACGCCCAGTGCCCGAGCCCCTATCGCGAGCGCGCCCTGGAATTGATCGCGAAGGCTCTCAGCTTGCTTCCCGCCGCAGAGCGTCGGGCCTTCTGGTCCACGCATATTCGATCGGATGCAGCTCTGGTCGCGCTGCGCCGAAATCCGACCTTTATCAGAATGTACTCCGAGCTGCCTCAAGGGAAGTAATTCATGGCTGAACGACGGCGATTCGCGGGTTTGCGCCGCCAACCGCGACGCCAGTTCCCCTGCCGGATGCTGGACGGGGATTGGCTCGAACAGCGCACCCTGCTTGCAGCATCGCCCCTGGAGACGGCCGTCCCGCTCCACTTTGGCGCGTTCAATGACGCCCAGGTGTCGCACTTTCTGTCCATTCCGGACGAATTCGACCTCTATTCTGTCACGCTGCAGCAGGGCGAGACGCTCGACGCCAACATTGATGCCCAGAACGCCGGCAGCGCACTCGACGAGCCTCTTGCGTGTTTTCAGCGCGAACGGCACGCCGCTGGCGCTCGACAACCAGCTCGGAGGCGACCCGCAACTCACCTTCCAGGCGTCGACCGCCGGCATCTACTATATCGGCGTCAGCAGTGCCCCCAACGACGACTACAATCCGACGGTCATGTACAGCGGAGTGCCCGGTGCCACGACGGGGCTTTACACTCTGAACGTCACGCTCACGACGTCGGCGCCGCTCATGCCGGATTTGACGGGCAGCTCGTTCCGGACGGGCGTCGATATGGCTGCGGCAGGCGACACGATCCCTGTCAATTTCACCGTACAGAACCGCGGCGGCGCCGACCCGGGCAACTTCCAGGTCCAGGTGCTGCTGTCAGACAGCAATATTTTCCCGAGCGACTCGCTGGTGCTGGCGACGTTTACGCGGGGGGAACTGGTCACCGACGCAACTGGGCGTGACTTTTCGTCGCCGGCTGGTTTCAGCGTAACGGTACCGGCCGGCCAGCCCTCGGGCCCGGCCTACATCGGTCTGCGCATCGTGGCTGACCCCAACGTGCCCGAGGCCGGCTTGTACGACAAGAGCGGCGTCCATCGCGGCTCGGACTGGGAGCCTCTGACGGTCGTCACGCGCGACACCACGGGCGCCACCGACCTGTCGGTTGTCGATCCGGGTCTGGACACGGAGGTGACCGGTCTCTTGAGCCCGGGACAGGTAGGCACGTTGTCGTTCACGGTCAGTGGCACGCTCGGCAACGGGGAATTGAAGGCAGAGGTCGCCACCACGAGCGGGTACGCTCCAGCCGCGGCTGACGTTGTCGGCCTCGACCGGAGAGTTGCTGATCCAATCGGACAGTGGGCAGATCGTGCAGTCGCTGCAACCGGGGACATACTTTCTGACAGTATCGGTGCAGACGGGGGCCGGCGCCGACCGGCTCACCACGTCGTTCACCCAGACCAGC
The DNA here is from genome assembly GCA_963850935.1 of uncultured Isosphaeraceae bacterium. Lineage (GTDB taxonomy): Bacteria > Planctomycetota > Planctomycetia > Isosphaerales > Isosphaeraceae > CAWFRS01. The sequence goes on along the minus strand of CAWKNT010000001.1, from coordinate 186,087 downwards.
CTGCCATACGCCCCGCTCGCCTCGGGAGCCGGCACCGACTCGGTGGCAGTGGGTGATTTGAACGGCGACGGCATCCCCGACATCGTCACGGCCAACCGGATTGACGACACCGTAAGCGTGTTTATGGGCAACGGCGACGGCACCTTTCAACCTCCCAAGACCTATGCCGTCGGTGCGCGGGTGTGGAGCGTCACGCTCGCCGATGTGACCAACAACGGCAGGCTTGACATCCTGACTGTCAACAAGGGCGACGACACGATCAGCGTGCTGCTTGGGCAATGGCGACGGCACTTTTCAGCCACAGATTGTAATCCCAGCCGGCACCCGCCCGAGCGAAGTGACGGTCGCGGACGTTAACGGCGACGGCAAACCTGACCTGATCGTCTCCAACTACGCCGACGACACGATCTGGGTGCTCTTGGGCAACGGCAATGGCACGTTCCAGGCTCCGACGATCTACGCCACCGATCAGGGACCGGGTTTCGCTGGGCCCGCTGGTGTCGCAGTCGCCGATCTCACCGGCGACGGCATCCCCGACCTGATCTACGCAGACTACGTGACGGGTAACGTGGCCGTGCGACTGGGCACGGGCAACGGCACTTTCGGGCCCGAGGTGACTTACCCCACCGGAGCGGGCGCCCACGAGGTCACGGTGGCGGACCTGACCGGCGACGGCAATCGCCGACCTCGTCTGCGTCAACGCGGTCGCCGACGACGTGAGCGTGCTCATGGGCAACGGCAACGGCACGTTTCAGCCCGCGAAGAACTACAAGGTCGGCTCGAATCCCTACACGCTCGCTGTGGCGGACTTCAACGGCGACGGCATCCCCGACATCGTCACGTCCAACCGCGGCGACAACACGGTCAGCGTGCTTCTGGGCAACGGCGACGGCACGTTCGAGCCCGAGGAAACTTTCCCGACCGGAACAACGCCCCGCACGGTCGCGGTGGGGGACTTCAACGGCGATGGCCAGGTTGACATCGTCACCGCCAACCTGGGCGACGACACGGCGAGCATTCTGCTGGGCCGAGGCGACGGCACGTTTTCCTTTGGAGCGCAACAGGCCGCCCCGGCGCCCCCGCTGGCCCCGTTCCAGGTCGTGGTGGCCGACCTGACCGGCAACGGCATCCCCGACATCATCACCGCCAATCGACCCGACAACAGCGTGAGCGTGCTCCTGGGCAACCCCGACGGCTCGTTCCAGACCAAGGAGACCTACGCCACGGGCCAGGGCCCGTTTTCGGTGGCGGTGGCTGACTTGAACGGCGACGGCATCCCCGACATCGTCACCGCCAACTACGAGGGCGCCGACGTGAGCGTGCTTCTGGGCAACGGCGACGGCACGTTCCAGCCGTATTACGACCTCCCTGCCGGCAGCGATCCCTATGACGTCAAGGTGGCCGACCTGACCGGCGACGGCATCCCCGACATCATCGTCACCAACAAGAACGACAACACGGTCGGCGTGTTTCTGGGCGAGGGCAAGGGCGACTTCGAGCCAATGAAGACCTACCCGGTCGCCTCCGGTCCCTACGAGGTCGTGGTGGCCGACTTGACCGGCAACGGCATTCCCGACCTGGTCGTCAGCCACTTCAGCGCCACCGTGGTGGACGTGCTCTTGGGCAACGGCAACGGCACGTTTCAGCCTGCGCGGGAATTTCCGGTCGGCTCGCGGCCCTATGGGCTGGCGGTGGCGGATTTGACGGGCGACGGCAGGCCCGACATCGTCACGTCGGATTACCGCGACGACGAGGTCAGCGTGCTCTTGAACGAGGGCAACGGCAATTTCGGGCCGCCGCAGATGTATCCAGGTGGGCAAGGGCCCCAACGAGGTGCAGGTGGCGGACTTGAACGGCGACGGCATCCCCGACATCGTCACCGCCAATTACGGCAGCGACACGGTGAGCGTGCTCCTGGGCAACGGCAACGGCACGTTCCAGCCCGCGCAGAGCTTTGCCGCCGGCAGCGGGCCGGCCTCGGTTGCCGTGGCCGATTTGTACGGCGACGGCAAGCTCGACCTGGTCGTCGGCAACCGCAATGCCAGCACCGTCAGCATTCTGCCGGGCAACGGCAACGGCACGTTCCAGGCCCCGGTCACGCTTGGCGCGGGCAAGAACCGCTATTCGGCGGCGGTGGCCGACTTGACCGGCGACGGCAGTCTCGACGTCATCACGACCAGCGTGCTCAACAACACGGTGACGGTGCAGCTCGGCAATGGCGACGGCACCTTCGGGCCGGGCGAGACCATCTCGGTCGGTCCGGCACCGACTTCGGTGGCGGTGGCGGACTTGAACGGCGATGGCCGGCCCGACCTGGTGACGACCAATTCCGACGGCAACTCGGTGAGCGTGCTCCTGGGCAACGGCGACGGAACCTTCAGCGTGCAGCAGACGTTCCCGGTGGGCCGCAGCCCGCGTGACGTCGTGGTGGCCGACCTGACCGGCGACGGCATCCCCGACCTGGTCGTCGCCAACTACAACGACGACACCGTCAGCGTGCTCATCGGCAAGGGCGACGGCACCTTCCTGCCCCAGGAGGTCTTCCCGGTCGGCGCAAAGCCGTATTCGCTCGCGGTGGCCGACTTGAACGGCGACGGCAGGCCCGACATCATCGTCGCCAACTCGGCCAGCGACACGGTGAGCGTGCTCTTGAACCTGGGCGGAACCAACAACCACGTGAATTTCGCGCCGCAGATGACGTTCCCCACCGGCAAGCAGCCGTTTTCGGTGGCGGTGGCCGACCTGACCGGCAAACGGCGTGCCCGACATCATCACCGCCAACGCCGCGAGCAACACCGTCAGCGTGCTCATGGGCAACGGCAACGGCACGTTCCGGCCGGCGCAAACCTACGCCGTCGGCTCGCGGCCCTATTCGGTGGCCGTGGCCGACTTGACCGGCGACGGCGAGCCCGACATCGTCACCACCAACTACGGCGGCAACAGCGTGAGCGTCCTGCTGAACAACGGCGACGGAACCTTTGGCCAAGCAGCAGACCTTCAGCCACCGACCTTTCGCCGGTCCAGACCATCGTGGCCGATGTCAACGGCGACGGCCGGCCCGACCTCGTCACCGTCAGCAACCACGACAGCGCAATCGGGGTGCTGTCTGGGCAAGGGCAACGGCACGTTCGAGCCGGTGGCGGCCGGCGGCGTCGGTCTTTCCGACACGCCGTTACTGGCCGATTTCAACGGCGACGGAATCCCCGATAGCGTCGTCCTGGATCGGTCGGGCAACATCCTCTATCGCCAGGGACTCGCTGGCGCAGCCGACACCTTCGCGCCCCCGGTGATCCTCAACCCCGGGCGGCCGGCGCGCGCCATCACGATCGTGCAGATCGGGTCTCAGTTCGCCATCGCGGCCGCCGACGCTCACTATGACCCCACGCTATCGACCAATCAATTTGTCTTCACCGTCTCGATTTACACGATCAGCGCCGACGGCGAGCGTCTCGCGGACGCACCGCCTTTTCGACCACCGCGCTGCCCACGAGCCTCGACCGCCGCCGACTTGACCGGCAACGGGCTCGACGACCTGATCGCCGCCAACGCGCTGGACAACAGCGTCACCATCGCCTTCCAAACGTCGGCCGGGGAGTTCGCGGCGCCTTTGACCGTGCCCACCGGCATCGCGCCGTCGGACATCACGGTGGGCGACGTCAACGGCGACGGCCTGCCCGATATCATCGTGAGCGACCAGGCCTCGGGCGACGTGACCGTCCTGCTCAACGATCCGGCGCACTCGTTCAGCCAGTCGCTGCGATTTCGCGCCGGCACGGGCTTCTACGGCCTGAGCACGACCGCCGGCGATCCGGCCGTCAGCTCGTTCGCCCAGACGGTCAGCCTGGTCGCGGGCGACTTCACCGGCGACGGCCGCGACGATGTCGTGGTCGTCAATCAAGACGCGCACAGCTTCACCGTCCTGGCGGCCGACGGCGCCGGCGGCTTCGCCAATCCGTCGCTTGCCCTGACCACATCGACCAGCGACGGTTCGAGCATCAACGACCGCCCCGGCGCGATCGTGGCCGGCGACTTCAACCGCGACGGCAACCTCGACCTGGCCGTACTGATGGAGGACACGGGCCAGATCTGGATCTACACCGGCAACGGCAATGGGACGTTCCAGCACACGTTCAGCATCCCGGTCGGCGAAGACGCCACCGGGTCTGTCGGTGGTGCCGGGCAGCGGGCCTGGGCTGTTCGATCTGCTGGTGGGCAACGGCTTCGGCGACGTCTTGATCCTCGAAGGCAAGGGTGACGGCACCTTCCAGATCCAGGGGAATCGCGTTTCGCTATCGGTCGTGCCCAACTTGCTGGGCCCGGGTCAGGCCGGCGTGCTGGTCGGCGACCAGCAGAACAACCGCGTCACGGTCCAGGCACCGTCGGCAAACGGCAACCAGTACGCACCCGTGCGACACTGGGAAGCTCGTCGTCCGCGTCTCGAAAGCCTGGCGCCTGGCGATGTCCAGTGGGCGTTCCTCGACCAAGGAGCAACCTTTCCCGACGCGATCGTCGTGGGCACGGGCAGCAACAGCGTGGAGGTCTATCGCACGACGTCGATCAATAACGGCGTGCCCACTTTCGCCCCGTCGCCGGAGACCTACTTCGTCGGCACCGCCCCGGCCAGCGTCACCGTGGCCGACATCAACGGCGACGGCATTCCGGACATGCTGGTCGCCAACCAGGGGAGCAACGACGTCTCCGTGATTTTCGGCTCCTATAATGCCAACGGCGACTGGGTGGGCATTCCCGGGCCGCGTTTGAAGTCCGGCGGCGACGGACCGATCGCGGTGATCGTAGCCGATCTGACCGGCAATTCGTTCCCCGATCTCGCGGTCGTCAATGGCGGCAGCGGCACCGTGACCCTACTGCCGGGTGTCGGCGGCGGCTTCTTCGATGACCAAGATCCCAAAGTTCTGTTCAACCTCGGCAGTGCCGTGGTCCAGCCACCCACCTTCACGGGCACGAGCGGCGTGGGCTACGCGGTGACGGCCGGGGGAAACCTGGTGCGGTTCGACCTCGACAATCCGAGCGCCGGCGCCAGCGTGGTGTACTCCGGCCAGCAGGTCGTGGCCGCGCAGGCCCTGACGAGCGGGCAAGTCGTGGTGGCCCTCGCCGACGGCGTCGTCGATCTCTTGGTGCCACAGGGCAACGGCTTCTGAGCCGTAGGTTCGCAACTGCTGGCCGACGGAGCGACGCCCTCTCTGCCCAGCTCGATCGACGTGGTGGCCAAGGCCAACGGCCTTTTCGATGTCCTGGTCAGCAGCCAGGGCTCCGACAACCTCTCTGTCTTCTCTCTGGGCGGCGCTGTCTCGTCCGGGGGAGTGACGCCAGTCCACGGGCGGTGTGTCGCTGCCTTCGCTAAACGCGTTCCAGCCCCCGGCCGCCACGCCAAGCCAGCTCGTCGTCTTGACGTCGAACGCGACCGCCACGAGTGCCAGCGCGACGGCTGCCAGCACGAGCTCTTCAGCCTCGACGAGCTCGGGTGCACTTGTCCGCGACCGCCACGTCGGCGGCCGGGTTATCCCTGGGCGGTTTCTCCTCGCTCAAGAGCGGCTCGTCAAACGGAACCGGCGACGCGCTTGCTTGTTTCGGTCGAGGGCAACACTTACTTGAGCGTGCCCGTTCTCGGCTTCGGGGCCGAGAATGACGAGGTCGGCAACGGCGAGGAGCGCATGCCCTGGCTTTCGGCCGAACATCCCGTTGGCGATACCTCGCCCTTGACGCGCTTCCTCATGGGTCTCGACGAGGCTTTGCGGGATTATCGCGGCTCGGAGGAATCGCGCCCGTCGCGGAACGTCGGATCGTCGCGCGACCCTTGGAATGAAGACCTCTTCTATCGACATCTCCCCGCCCAGCCACCGGTTCTTGCGCCGGAAAAGGTCGGACCCAACGAACTCGGCGCCCCCAATGCCGCACTACCGGGTCCGCGCCTCGATGATCGAATGGCTCGGCTCGGTCTCGGAAAAAAACCGTTTGACGAGCCCAGCGTTCGGCCCCTATCCCCGGCCTCTTGGATCGTCAAGCAATTCAGAGCCGTCGCCGGGCTGCTCGCCACCTTGTGTCTGATTCCGGCGATCTTTCGATATCTGGCCAGCCAACAAAGGCCGGCCATTTTACCGATCCCAACCAAGGCGAAACCCGGCGATCCTTGTGGATCAGATTCACGGTCGGATGTTATCGGTCGCTAATCAGGCGCTTTCGACCGATGAAACGGGTGTAACTTCGTGCACGACGACGGTCTGTTCGATCAACGTGTGCGGTCCCCACAGTGCGGTGATTGGAACATCGGCGGCGTCTCGTCCCACGGCGATCGGTACCAACGCCGGGCGCGGGGAGTCGGAAGTGGCATCGACGTTATACCAGGTTCCGTCCAGGTAGACCTGGGAATAACCATGAAAATCTGGTGGCTCGAGTCCCAATGCATAACCCGACACATAGCGAGCAGGGATATCGAGCCCCCGGCAGAATGCAATGACCAGATGAGCAAAATCACGGCAGACGCCGACTCGCTCGGTTGCGGTGTCGAACGCAGAAGTCTTTGAGTCGGTTGTGCCGTAGCGATACTCAACATGCTGCTGGACCCACTTCCCGACCGCCTGAACTCGTGCCGCACCGCGGGGGACGTGCCCGAATTCGAGCTGCGCCATCCGCGCCAGCAGGTCCGACTGGCAGTAACGCGAGGGGAGCGTGTAGATCATCACTTCGGACGGGAGTTGTTGCGGCGGTTGCTCTGTTGCGTCGGAAGGGACGTGCTCATTCAGCGCGGCCTCGATCGTTGCCGTGAACTCAAAATTGAAAGTGCCCTTGGCCGCGATGAGCCGACGCAGCGGATTGCCATAGAGGTCTCGGCTCAGCTCACAAAAACTCGTCGGCGAGGTAAACAGTCGCTCTTCTTCAACACGATGCGATGATCCCACAAGCGGCGGCTCGACCATCAAGCACATGTAAGCATCGCTGCTCAGCTCGTACACTGCCGCCGATCGCACGGTCAGTAGCATCAAAAAAATCCTGACTTCCAGATATTTCGGCCCGTTCGTCCAAATATACGAAACGAGTGGGATTCTAATGATAAGTACAGTGCCTCGCAGCATCAATAAAAGTGGGCAGGCGCGATGACGTTTCATCAGTTCTCCTGCGAGACAATCCACGGGCCGGGGCCGCGTCCACCGTTTCTGGCATCCAAATTGCCTGTAAACGTTGTGTGAACCGCCATCCAATCACTGCCCGAGCGAGAATCAGTCATGACCATAGCGCATAAAGATCCAGTCTGCGGAATGGACGTCGAGCCAAACCTGGCAGCTGGAGAAACGGAGTATCAGGGTCAGATCTATTACTTTTGTTGTGAGGAGTGTAAGCACCTTTTCCACCAGGATCCATCGAACTACGTCGGAAACGAGCCGGTGCAAGTCGTTCAGCCATGACGATGGGGTGAGCAGGTTTACGCCCAAGCGAACCTAACCCGAATTGGCAGAAGCGCCTGCGAGGTGCTGGCGGCTTGGACTGTCGACGGGGCAACTTGGATTGTTCCTTGGGGTCGAACGGCCAATACGTGAGAATCGGCTTCTGTTCGCGTAGTCACCATAAAAATAGCAAACTTTTGCGCATGGATTCGTTGGCAGACGGCGATCAGGGGACGTTCCCCCCATCCGGTGTGCCGACCCGCGAGAGACCGCGCGGGTCGGCGGACTGAGCAACGTGCCGGACGCGGCTTCAGCCAATCTCATTTCGACCCGTTCGGGATGGCTGACGCCGGCGGCGCATTCTTCGGGTAGAAATCGGCAAAGACGTTGTCGCGCTCAAGCGGCAACTGAAAGCCGTCCGACACTCGCGTCATGTACAGCCCGCGGCACAGCCACCAGAACGTGGCCATGGCTTTTTCCGGCCCAAGGTCCTGCTCCAGAACGTGGTAATCGGCCGGCGTAAGTTCCCACGGGGTTTTGGTGAGCTTGCGGGCATAGGCGTATGCACGCTGCTCAGCCGGTGGAAAACACGACCAATCGTCGCCAGCTAGCCGCCGCGTGCGCTCCGCGATTGCGTTTTTGTCGAGCCCGGCGACCTCAAGCAGCATCTCGCAGTGACCCATGCAGTAGTTGCAGCGGATGCAGCGCGTTTGAACCCAAAACAGACTCTCCTCGAAGACGCGGTCCGGTTTCGCCTCGGCCCACATCGTTCGGGTCGAGTTGCTCCACGGTATCGCCAATTCGGGGACATAGCCCGAACAGACGAGGTTCCAAACGATTCGGGTCGGCCTGGCCGCCTGTGCGGCTGAAAGGTTTTTCTTGACCTCGTCCCAGCTCGGAACCGGCAATCGAGGATTGCGCCTGCGCTGACGTTCGATCCGCGACTGAAGTTCGTCATACGTCAACTTGGACCACTCTGGGTCGCGCTCAACCACCGTCGCGCCCGAGCGAATGAGCCCCGGCAATGCAGGCGGCGGCGGCAAAACCGGCGTTGACTGAAACGCACCCGCCGCAAACTTGACCGCGAGCGGCGGCAAGGGCGCACCCGACTCGAACGGTAGTGCCAGACCGAGCACGATGCGGTCCTGGAAGTTACCGTAAGCGGCAAGAAGGACCATCGCCGCAACCTGCTTGTCCCCGTATCGTTGGCGCAAGCGGGCGAAAAGCTCGTCGGGCACCGCCGGCGCCTCGGTTGTCATCTGGCGGGCGAAATCGAGCGGGTCACGATCAGAATCCGGCCAGTGTGCCGGGTCGCCGGTGAGGGACTTGACCGCCGCAACATCAGCGCCGGCGCGTTCCAGGTCCGCCAGCGCGTAGGCCTCGCCGTAGGCGCACCGGTTGGCGTGCGCGATCACCCACCGCATCTTGGCTCGGAGTGCCGGCTCGAGCGGACTCTTCGTCCGATGAGCCAGATCAAGCTCCAGCATCGCGGCGGCAGTACGCGGCAGGTGCACTGCCACAGCTTTCGCCCAGCTTGGCAAAGGCTGTCCCCCGCCAGATTCCGCCGGCGGCATCCGCTTCCAGCACTCCGCGTCATCCAAGAGCACGGCTGTGCCCCCATCGGCGCGGGCCGCGGTTACCAGAGCACAGAGCGGAATCAAAACCGCCCAAATTGTGAGCACCTTGCAAACGCATGGAATAGCTAGCATTTGAATCTCCTCAGGTCATTGAGAATTCGGCAAGTCGTAGTTTTCAAGCGAACGATTAGCGCAAGCCGCGAGCAGCTAGGTTCGAGATCCCGAACGTGCTCGATTTTGACGAGGTTCTTGCCTTCATGAGGGTCAAAACGGGGCTCGGATCACCGTTTGCGATGGTTCGACGCTGACGGTGTACTTGACTTTCTCTTGCTTGGGCTTGCCTTGCGGATCCTGCAACCAAAGTTCGACAGGGATCTTCAGGTCGAAGCCCGCGACTGAACTGGTCTCGGCTACTTGGTAGCGCGACAGCTTGAACCCGGCTTTCCACGCGGGATCGGCCACGACGATCGGCGGGCTGCCAGTCGTCACTTCGTCGATTGTTCGCCCGTCGCGCCAGGCGTCGAGTGCCGTGGCCAGAGTGGCGCGGGCTTTATCGGGGTCGGCCGCCTCGCGACTGCCGCAGCCGGGTACTGGACTTGCCAGTAAAAGAGCGGCGACTACGGTCAGTGCGGTTCGTTCGTGCGTACGATTCATGGATGCGTCTCCTTGTCGACATTTCATCAGTACGAGTCGGAGCTAATCACCTCGCCCCCGTTGCGCGAGCCGAGCGCACGCCAGGTGGCCAGAGCGATTGAGTCCTTGACAAACCGCACCGACCCGTCACACAAGGCGACGTTGACACCGCCCGGATGGTAGCTGTTGGCCGTGTTCATGATCCGGCCGGGGGGAAATATACATGAGCGCTTGTCTGGCACGCTGACATGGTTGTACATGGCCGACGTGCTCCCTTCGATCCAGGGCACCCCCGACGTCGATAGGCCCTGGTACGACAGATTCGACACCGGAAACGACTGGCACTGGGAGATCGCCGCGTCAGGCAAGGTCGGCCAGGTCTGTGTCCAGAATTGATCGGTCTTTTCCGTGGCGATCGCATTGGACATGTCTCCCAATCCCATCTCACTCCAGCCTGCCGTGTTGCTCGTTCCGTCAGTGATCTCCGCGAGCCGTGTTTTGCTGCCGGGGTAGCATGGTCCATTGAACGGTGGCAGGCTGGTGTTGAATCCCCAAGGATCGCTCCACCCCCAGACATAATCGATCGTATTGCCTGAATTCGGCCGGTAGTTTTCGCCGGCCTGGCCCGCTGGCAGGCTCTTTTGGGGGTCAGACGGGCAAACGAACGAATTGACCGCCGTGGCCATCACCGTGTTATTGCCTGGATCGAGCCGGACGATGCTGTAGTTGAGCGAGCTAAAAACAACGGTGCCTTCCATGAAGGGCAGAATCATGCTGAGCCCCGAGTACGATGCAGGCTCCGGGTAGCCGAAGCCCGGCGAGTCCAAACCCATACTCATGGGGAGACAACTTAGCGCGCTCTCATAATTGGCCATCGCCAGGCCAATTTGCTTGAGGTTGTTCACACACTGAGCGCGGCGCGCGGCCTCTCGGGCCGATTGCACGGCAGGTAGAAGCAGGGCGATCAGGACGGCGATGATCGCGATCACCACCAAGAGCTCGATCAACGTAAAAGCGGAACGGGCGTTACGCATGAAAGTTTCCTCCAAAAGAACCTGATATGTCGAATTACGTATAGATGGACGTAGAGCGCGCACCGCGACCTGGTTTGGTCGTACGGGGACCTCTGACGGCTGCGATCTACGGACGGAACGATTACGAACCCTGGAACCGGTGGCCGACGACCGATGCGCAGACAGGCTCGGGACGCCTTCCTTGCGAACACGGGTTCGAGGACTATATTAAGTGGTGCCGTGCACATTCTCAGACGCGCAGAGACTGATCAATGCGTTCAAGTCGCGCGCGTCGTCGATGTCATCATTGAGAGATTGCGAAGTGGTGGCGAGGCGGGCGTTCGATCGAGTCGCCAAAGTGCTCTGGTGATGGCCGCTCCATTTCTGCGATCGTGTGGGACAATGGCAAAGCAGCCGACGGTGACGCGACAGCGGTCGAGCACCAGTGCTCGCTACGAACCGTTGACGGCGCGACCGGAACCGGCGATGGCATCGGCCTGTTCCGACACGACGGTCCAGAACAAGGAACGTCACGTCGCGGCGAGGGGGGTAATTCGGCCGCAATTTCGAGGATGTCGAGCCCCGTGTGCATTTCCGGGACATGGCCACCATTTGCTGTCAGGACGTACTGGCCACAACTCGCCCTAGCTGACTCTGGCGCGAGGGCAATGCCAGTCGCGAGCACAAACAGTGCTACGGGCACAAGTCGAACCATTCGTTCCGCAGGCTTCGATCTCATTACACTCTGAATACGAATTGGTGGCGGAAATGCCGGTGCACTTCGTGAAAACGATAAACGACCGCGCGCGTGCCTGCAACGCTTTTTTTGCGCACCGACGTTTTCACAGGGCCGTTTTGTCTAGAAAGGCGGTCGATCGTATCCGAGATTCTCAGGCAACCTGCGTGAATGGCACAACGACCTTGAGGATGAACAGATAATGGGCCGCGCTTCCGGCGAGTACGAAGACGTGAAAAAGTTCGTGCGACCCAAAGATGCCCGGCATGAGGACCGGCCAGTGCAGCAGGTTGAGTATTGCTCCGATGCTGTACGACAGCCCCCCCACGATCACCGGCACGAGAGCGCGGTGCGTGACCGCGCGGGCAATTTCGAAATAGCAGACAACGACGCCCCAGCCCATGCCCATATAAAGGCAGGTCGCCACGGAAGGTGAGAAGTGGCTGCCCGCCGCGATCAGGATGGTGGCAGTGACGACGAGGGTCCAAACGATTACCAATGTCCATCGCCGCCATTGACCGCGCAAGAGGCACCATGCGAGGGGCGTATAGCTTCCCGCGATGAGGGCGAAAATCCCGATGCCATCGAGCCGGGCAAACCCGGCGATGCTTGATGCCGAACCTCGGACGCCGTGAAACAGGGTACTCGCCGTATAGCAGAAAGCGAGCGTGAGCCCGTATATGAGGAGCGTGAGCCGCTTACCAGGCTGCCCGCCGGTTCGCCGCCAGAGCAGGATTGTCGCAGGTAGCGCCAGCAATACGCCCGCGCAGTGCGTCCAGGCGCTCACCGGCTCGCGAAAATCAAAGAAATGCATCGGCGTCGCACCCGCGGAATGTGAATTTGGGCGGCAACACAGCTCCAGCAAGCCATCGAGAGGCCGCCTCTTCTCGAAGCTCAGTACCATTCGAGTCGCCAAAGGAATTGTTTGCGCAAATCGCGCCGAGTCAATGCATGCAGGCGAAATTTATCGGCGCAAAAAGGCGTCGCAACAAAATCAGTATACGTTTATGAATGTGCGTGGTTCTGGCCCATATCGGCAAAACCTCCGTTGTGAAATAGGGCAGCGCGATGGCAGCAACTGGGTTTGGTGGTGCTGATGGTCGGAGGCGCATAAAATGAAATAGCCGTGGCGACTTTGCGACGACAGAGAGTCTTGCTATCTTGCTTCAAGTCCAGGACGCGCTTTGAGATGAGATATTTAGGAGCTGGACGCGATGAGTGATGCGGAGTTGACGACGATCCGGGTGGGCCACAGTCCGGATTCGGATGATGCGTTCATGTTCTACGCCCTCACTCACGACAAGCTCGACACCGGCGGGCTGCGGTTTGTCCACCAGCTCGAAGACATCGAAACGCTCAACAAGCGTGCCTTGAAGGGCGAGCTGGAGGTCTCGGCGGTCAGTATTCACGCCTATGCCTATCTGGCCGAGCACTATGCGCTCCTCGGTTCGGGCTCGAGCATGGGCGATCGCTACGGACCGACGCTGGTGACCCGCGAGCCGACGACGCTCGACGACCTGCGCGGCAAGACGATCGCCGTGCCGGGACTGCTCACGACGGCCTATCTGACGTTGCAGCTCTGCCTGGGCCGGGATGTGCCGATCGTGGTCATGCCGTTCGACAAGATCTTGCCGGCCGTCGCCGAAGGGCGAGTCGATGCGGGCCTGTTGATCCACGAGGGGCAGCTCTATTACGGAGACAAGGGGCTGCACAAGGTCGCCGACCTGGGTCAGTGGTGGTTCGAGCAGACGGGCCTGCCGTTGCCGCTGGGGGGCAACGTGGTCCGCAAGGACCTGGGCGAGGCGATGGTATCGCGGATCGCCCGGCTCTTGAGAGGCAGCATTCTCTACGCGCTCGAGCATCGCCAGGAGGCGCTCGACTATGCACTCAAGTACGCCCGGGACCTCGACCCCGCGCTGGCGGATCGGTTCGTGGGGATGTATGTCAACGACTGGACGGTCGATTACGGCCCGCGGGGCCGCGAGGCGGTTCGCACGCTCCTGGGTCGCGCGGCGGAAGCGGGTTTAGTCCCGGCCTCACTTGAAGTACAATTTGCGGAATGATCTTCCGTGCCGACAAAAAGGGCTGACTCATGCCGAATTCCTTCAAAGCTCTCTCGACCTTGCAGGCGGGCGGCCAGACCGTTCAGTATTACCGGCTCGACGCCTTGCGCGAGCCGGGGCTCGACGTGTCGCAAGCTGCCATTCTCGCTCAAGGTCTTGCTGGAAAACCTGCTCCGTCACGAAGACGGCGTGACGGTCACGGCCGACGACATCAAGGGCCTGGCCGCCTGGAACCCCAAGGCGGAGCCGGACCGCGAGATCGCGTTTCGGCCCAGCCGGGTCTTGCTGCAAGACTTCACGGGCGTGCCGGCGATCGTCGACCTGGCCGCGATGCGCGACGCGATGAAGCGGCTGGGGGGCGACCCCAGGAAGATCAATCCGCTCCAGCCGGTCGAGCTGGTGATCGACCACTCGGTGCAGGTCGACGAGGCCGGAACGGCGCAGGCGTTCGCGGCCAACGCCGAGCTGGAATTTCAGCGCAACCGCGAGCGGTACGCGTTTCTCCGCTGGGGCCAGAACGCCTTCGACAATTTCCGCGTCGTGCCGCCCGACACGGGGATCGTCCACCAGGTCAACCTCGAATACCTGGCCCGGGTCGTCTTCGGGGCCGAGGCGGCCGAATGGCACGCCCCCGCTGGCGTATCCCGACACGCTGGTCGGCACCGACTCGCACACGACGATGATCAACGGGCTGGGCGTGCTTGGGCTGGGGCGTCGGCGGCATCGAGGCCGAGGCGGCCATGCTGGGTCAGCCGGTCTCGATGCTGGTTCCGCAGGTCGTCGGCTTCAAGCTGACCGGCTCGCTGCCGGAAGGGGCGACGGCCACCGACCTGGTGCTGACCGTCACCCAGATGCTGCGCAAGCAAGGGGGTGGTGGGCAAGTTCGTCGAGTATTACGGCACGGACTGGCCGGCTTGCCCCTGGCCGACCGGGCCACGATCGCCAACATGGCGCCCGAATATGGAGCGACCTGCGGGTTGTTCCCGATCGACGCCGAGACGATCCGCTACCTCGAGCTTACCGGCCGGCCGCCGGCCGCTGATCAAGCTGGTCGAGGCGTACGCCAAGGCCCAGGGGATGTATCACACGGCCGACTCGCCGGAGGCCGAGTATTCCGACACGCTCGAGCTGGACCTATCGACCGTCGAGCCGAGCCTGGCCGGTCCCCGGCGCCCGCAAGACCGGGTGCCGTTGCATGACTCGAAGACGGCGTTTCAGGCCGCCCTCAAAGAGCTGCAGTCGGCGCGGCCCAACAAGACAGCCGTCGGCCGCGTCCTTGCCGGTGATCGAGCGGTTCGCCTCCGAAGGGGGGGGTACGGCGATCGGCGTCGCCGAGCCCGAGATCGCAGCCGATACCGGTCACCCCGGCGCCGATCACGCACGGCTCGGTCGTGATCGCGGCGATCACGAGCTGCACCAACACCTCGAACCCATCGGTGATGGTCGCGGCGGGCCTGCTCGCCAAGAAGGCCGTCGAGAAGGGGCTGCAAGACCAAGCCCTGGGTGAAGGCCAGCCTGGCACCCGGGCTCGAAGGTCGTCACCGACTACCTTCACGACGCGGGGCTCGACACATACCTCGACCAGCTTCGCTTCAACCTGGTCGGCTACGGCTGCACGACCTGCATCGGCAACTCGGGCCCGCTTGCCCCGGCCGATCAGCGAGGCGATCCAGGAGCACGACCTGGTCGCCGTCGCCGTCCTCTCCGGCAACCGCAACTTCGAGGGACGGATCAACCCCGACGTGCGGGCCAATTACCTGGCATCGCCCCCGCTCGTCGTGGCCTATGCCCTGGCCGGCACGATGGATATCGACCTGCAGAACGAGCCGCTGGGCATCGATCGCGCAGGGCAAGCCGGTCTTCTTGAAGGACATCTGGCCCAGCCAGCGCGAGATTGCCGACACGATCTTGAAGTCGGTTCGCTCGGAGATGTTTCAGACCAAGTACGCCGAGGTCTTCGAGGGCGACGAGACGCTGGAGCACGCTGCCGGTGCCGAAGGGGGACCTTTACGAGTGGGACCCGAAGTCGACGTACGTGAAGAACCCGCCGTATTTCCTCGACATGACAGTCGAGCCGTCCGCCGGTCGCGCCGATCGTGCAAGGCGCGGGTGCTGGCGGTCCTGGGCGACAGCATCACGACCGACCACATCTCGCCGGCGGGCTCGATCAAGACGGACAGTCCGGCCGGTCGCTACCTGATCGAGCGCGGCGTGAGCGTCGCCGATTTCAATTCGTATGGAGCGCGCCGCGGCAACGACGAGGTGATGGTGCGGGGCACGTTCGCCAACATCCGGCTGCAGCAACCGGCTGGCACCGGGCACCGAAGGGGGCTGGACGCGGCATCTGCCCGACGGCGAGCAGATGACGATTTTCGACGCCTCGCGGCGGTACATGGCCGAGGGAGTGCCCCTGATCGTGATCGCGGGCAAGGAATACGGCTCGGGTTCGTCGCGCGACTGGGCGGCCAAGGGGCCGCTGCTTCTGGGCATCCGGGCGGTCATCGCCGAAAGCTACGAGCGGATCCACCGGTCCAACCTGGTCGGCATGGGAATTCTTGCCGCTCCAGTTCAAGCCGGGCGAGACTGCCGATGCGCCTGGGCTTGACGGGAGAAGAGGTTTACTCGATCGAGGGCCTGCCCGGCGGCGATCGCCGGCCGGTTCGCCGGGGGCCGCGAGCTGACGGTGACCGCCGAACGCCCGGCGGCGGCGCCGGTCCGTTTCTCGGTGTCCGTCCGGATCGACACTCCCCAGGAGATCCGGTACTATGAACACGGCGGCATTCTGCCTTACGTGCTCCGCCAGTTGCTCCAGGAGGCGACGTAAGCCCGCCGACTGATTTCCTGATCGATTCCCGCCGATCTTTAGAACGCCTCCGGATGCCGACCGCCATGCGAACTGAATGAATATTGCCTGGAACGGACTGCGATCTCGTGTCAGTTGGCCCAGTCCCTCATCCGGTCAGGAGTTGGATGATTATGGTGCAAGTGCAAACCGAAGCCAAACCGATCGTCAACCGCACGCAGGCCCTGGTGTGGCTCCGCCAGATGATGTTGATCCGCCGCTTCGAGGAGCGGGCGGAGATGCTCTACCAGAAGGGGAACAAGATCGGCGGCTTTTTTCACCAGTACAGCGGCCAGGAGCCGGTGGCGGTCGGCTCGATCGGCGTGCTGCGTGAAAACGATTACGTGATCACGGCGTACCGCGACCATGGTCATGCGCCTGGCGCGGGGGATGAGCGCGAAGGAGGGAATGGCCGAGCTTCTGGGCAAGGCGACCGGCTGCTCCAAGGGGAAGGGGGGCTCGATGCACTTCTTCGACGTCGAGAAGGGATTTCTCGGCGGGCATGCGATCGTCGGCAGCCATATCCCGCTGGCCGCCGGCGTGGCCTTCGCCAGCAAGTACCGGGGCGAAGACCGGGTCTGCATGTGCTACTTCGGCGACGGCGCGGTCAATCAAGGGGGCGTTCACGAAGCCCTCAACATGGCCGCACTCTGGAAGCTGCCGGTGATCTACATCGTCGAGAACAACCAGTACGCCATGGGCACGTCGCTGGCGCGATCGTCGGCGGTGCTCGACCTGACGCTGCGGTGCGCCGTCCCGTACGGCATCCCGGGCTATTCGATCAACGGCAACGACATCGAGCTGATGGCCAAGACGACGCGCGAGGCGGCCAATCGCGCCCGGGCCGGCGAAGGGCCCGACCTTCATCGACGCCCAGACCTACCGCTACAAGGGCCACTCGATCAGCGACCCGGGCAAGTATCGCCACAAGGAAGAGCTCGAAACGGCGATCCGCAACGACCCGATCCTGCGTCTATCGAGAACGTCCTGAAAGAGCGCGGCTGGATCGATCAAGAGGCGATCGATCGCATGCTCGAAAGTGTCAAGGAAGAAGTCGAAGAGAGCATCGAGTTTGCCGAGCAGAGCGATCCGCCGGCCATGGACGCCCTCTACGAAGATATCACGGTGGCCCCCTTCATCCCGCAGGAGTGATCATGGCGGTTCTGACGTTTCGTGAAGCCTTGAACCAGGCGATGACCGAGGAAATGGAACGCGACGAGAACGTCTTCCTGATGGGGGAGGAAGTCGCCGAGTACGACGGCGCCTACAAGGTCAGCCAGGGGATGCTCAAGAAGTTCGGCCCGCGGCGGATCGTCGACACGCCGATCTCCGAGGAAGGGTTCGCCGGCATCGGCATCGGCGCGGCCATGGTCGGCCTGCGGCCGATCATCGAGTTCATGACTTTCAGCTTCAGCCTGGTGGCGATCGACCAGATCGTGAACAACGCGGCCAACATGCGCTACATGAGCGGCGGCCAGTTCGCGGTGCCGATCGTTTTCCGCGGCAGCTCGGGCATGGCCGGCTGCCTGGCGGCCACCCACTCGCACCGGCTGGAAGCGTGGTACGCGCAGGTCCCCGGCCTGACCGTCGATCCTGCCCGGCACGCCGGCCGACGCCAAGGGCCTGCTCAAAAGCGCGATCCGCTCGGACGACCCGGTCGTCTTCATCGAGCACGAAGTGCTCTACCACGAAAAGGGCGAAGTGCCCGAGGGCGAGCACCTGGTGCCGATCGGCAAGGCCGACATCAAGCGGCCGGGCTCTGACGTCACGCTGATCACCTATTCGCGCTCGCTCAAGGCGACGCTCGCCGCCGCCGACAAGCTCGCCGAAGAGAATATCGAGCGCCGAGGTGATCGACCTGCGGACCATCCGGCCGCTCGACCTCGACACGCTCTTGACGTCGGTCACCAAGACCCACCGCGCCGTGATCGTCGAGGAAGACTGGCCCTACTGCGGGCTCGGCGCCGGCATCGCCGACCGGATCACCCAGCGCATCTTCGACGAGCTCGACGCCCCGATCCGCCGCGTCGCCTCCAAGGACGCGCCGATCCCTTATAACCGGGCACTCGAAGCTCGATGCTGCCGTCGGTCGATCGGGTCGATCGCCGCGGTCCACGATGTATTGTACATCTAAATGCAGTGGAAATGGCGACCGAAATAGCGGAGGGAGAACAGCCGTGCCGATTGAAGTCACCATGCCGAAGCTCAGTCCCACGATGGAGACCGGCGTGATCGCGCAGTGGCTGGTCAAGGTAGGCGACCAGGTCAAGGAAGGGGATTCGCTGGCCGACATCGAGACCGACAAGGCCACGATGCCGATGAAGTCGTACGACGACGGCACGATCGTCCATCATCGACCATGCCGCCGGCGACGAAGTCGCGCTGGGCCAGCGGGTGATGGTTCTGGCCAAGAAGGGCGAAGACCCAAGAAGGTCGTCGAATCGCTGGGCCTGGGCCAAGAGCAGGCGCCGGCCGGCGGCGAGGCAAGCGCGGCCAAGCCAGCGACGGTACCGGCAAGCGGCGGCGCCGCTCGAGCCACTCGACCGGCAACGGCCAGCAGGCGCCGGCCGCTGGAAGAGCGCAACCGGTGGGGGGCGGCTGAAGGCCAGTCCGCTGGCGCGGAAGGTGGCGGCGGCGTCGCAGGTCGAGCTGGGCCAGGTGCGCGGCTCGGGCCCCGGCGGCCGGATCATCCGCCGCGACGTCGAGGCGTTTCTCCAGGGCGAGCCCAAGGCGCGCCGCACCGCGGCGGCGGTGCGCACCAAGCCGGCGCGGACGCAGCCGCTCCGCAGGCAAGCCGCTCGCACGCTCGCGACCGGCCGTCCACCGCTCCGGCCACCCAGCGCATCCCGCACACGCGGATGCGCAAGACGATCGCCCAGCGCATGCCTCAGGCCAAGCAGGCCGCTCCCGAGATCCATCTGACCATCGATGCCCGCGTCGACCGGCTCGCGGCCGCGCGCGAAGAGCTCAACAAGCGTCTTGCCCGCGATGGATCAAGCTCTCGCTCGGCGACTTCGTCACCAAGGCCGTCGCCCTGGCCCTGCGGCTTCATCCCGGCCTGAACGCCAGCTTCGAGCCCGATGCGATCGTCCGCCACGGCGAGGTCAACATCGGGATCGCCGTCGCCCTCGACGACGGCCTGATCGTCCCGGTGTTGCACCACGCCGATACCCTGGGGCTGATCGAGATCCGGCGCCAGAGCGAGGCGCTGGCCGCCGCGGCGCGGGCCAACACGCTCACGGGCGAGCAACTGACCGGCGGCACGTTCACGATCTCCAACCTGGGGATGTTCGGCACCCGCCAGTTCGACGCGATCCTCAACTTGCCCGAGGTCGGCATCCTGGCCGTCGGTGCCGCCGAGAAGCGGCCGGTCGTCGAAGGAGACCAATTGACCGTCGGCACCGTGATGACCCTCACCCTGACCGCCGACCACCGCGCCGTCGACGGAGCCATGGCCGCCCAGTTCCTCCAGACCTTGAAAGGGCTGCTGGAAGAGCCGGTGTCCATGCTGCTCTAGGCAGCTATCGCCGAATCGATTCGATACATTCGGGACACGAAAAGAAACCATGGCCTACGACTATGACATTGTGGTGATCGGCGGCGGGCCCGCCGGTTACGCCGCCGCGATCCGCGCTGCCCAGCTCAAGAAACGCACCCTCTGCATCGAGAAAGACAAGCTGGGCGGGATCTGCCTCAACTGGGGATGCATCCCGACCAAGGCCCTCTTGACCAACGCCCACCTGGTCGAGCTGATCAAGAACCACGGCAGCCAGTTCGGCTATAGCGGCCAGCCGACCTGGGACTTCGCCCAGATGATCAAGCGCAGCCGCAGCGTCGCGGGCCAGTTGAACAAGGGGATCGAGGGGCTTTTCAGGAAATACAAGGTCGGCTCCAAGTTCGGCGTCGCCAAGGTCATCGCGCCCCACATCGTTCAGGTCAACGGCGAGGCGATCTCGGCCGAGTCGATCGTGATCGCCACCGGCGTGCGGCCGCGCCCGCTTGCCCGGCGCCGAGTACGACGGCAAGACGATCATCTCCTACAAAGAAGCGATGTCGCTGCCGACCCGGCCGCAATCGATGCTCATCATCGGCGGCGGGCCGATCGGCCTGGAATTCGGCTATTTCTACAATGCGATCGGCACCAAGGTCACCGTCGTCGAGCTGCTGGACCGGATCTTGCCCGGCGAAGACGAAGAGGTTTCGGCGGCTCTTGCAGAAGAGCCTCACCAAGCGCGGGCTGACGATCCTGACCGGCTCCAAGACGACCAAGCTCGAGAAGACCGCAACGGGGATCAAGGCCGAGCTCGAGACGCCCAAGGGAAAAGTCACCGTCGAGGCCGAACGTGATGCTGGTGGCCATCGGCGTGCTCGGCAATGTCGAGGGGCTCGTCGCCGACGAGCTCAAGCTCGAGATCGTCAAGAACCACATCAAGGCCGACCCCAAGAACGGCTATGTCACCAGCGTGCCGGGAATCTACGCGGTCGGCGACGTGATCGGCCCCCCCTGGCTGGCCCACGTGGCCCATCACGAAGCGGTCTGTTGCATCGAGCGGCTGTGCGGCTTCGCCGACCGCCCGGTCGACTACACGAATATCCCCGGCTGCACTTATACCGATCCCGGCGTCGCCAGCGTCGGCCTGACCGAAAAGGCCGCCAGGGCGGCCGGCCACGAGGTGCGCATCGGCAAGTTCCCCTTCATCTTCAGCGGCCGTGCCCTGGCGTCGGACGAGACCGAGGGGTTCGTCAAGCTCGTCTTCGACGCCAAGTACGGCGAGCTCCTGGGAGCCCACCTGATCGGCTCGCAGGCGACCGAGCTGATCGCCGAGCTGGTGATGGCCAAGAAGCTCGAAGCGACCGAGGAAGAGATCCTCCACGCCATGCACCCCCACCCGACCTATTCCGAGGCCATCATGGAAGCCGCCGGGCAGGGGCTTGGGGAGTCGGTACATATCTAAAATCAATGAGCTATCGACCGGTATGTGCGTCACGTTTTTTTGCTTGACATCGAACGATTCTACTGTCACGCTGTTTTGTCATAAGGGTCATCGGCTCTTGAGGGGCCGGTGATCGTCGGTTAAGAAGGCCCTGCATTGCGCAAAGTCGCGGTGCCGGGCCTTTTCTATTGGCATACGCGCCGCAAAACTGCGGCCGTGGACCGGCGACCCACGATTGCCGACGGAGATTCTAGTGGCTAACGGGCGAATCTTGATCGGGAAACCGGGACTTGACGGTCATGACCGTGGGGCGAAGTACATCGTCCAGGTGCTGCGCCAAGCTGGCTACGAAGTGTTGTACACCGGAATCCGCCGCAGCCCAGAGCAAATCGTGGACGTTGCGATCCAGCAAAATGTAGACGCAATCGGGCTAAGCGTGATGAGCGGCGGTCACAGAGTCCAGTTCAAACGCGTGCTCGACCTCCTCAAAGAACGCGGTGCAGACGGTATTGTAGTGTTCGGAGGCGGATTAATTCATCCCGATGACTTTCCTTATTTGAGCAAGATCGGTGCGAAAGAAATCTTCACGCCGGGCGCCAGGGCAGAGTCCATTCTGAAGGCGATCGATCGCATGCTCATCGAACGGATGCATGAAACTGTAAACTGATCCATGCTTTGGCTGCGCCAGCGGCCGCGATCAATCGGAACTATTACGATCTAGCAAAGGCGAACTCCCGATGATCCCCCAGCGAATTCAAAATGATGCCGCAGCGTGGTCGCGTGGCCCGCTCAAAGCAGCCCTTGACCATTTTCCGGAGCGGAGTAAGAGTTTCAAAACAGCCTCGGGGCTGCCGGTTGAGACAGTCTACTTGCCCGATGACGAGGTTGTTACTCGCTACCACGATCGGCTGGGATTCCCAGGTGAATTCCCCTTCACTCGCGGTGTCCATCCCACTATGTACCGGGGCCGGATCTGGACCATGCGAGAATATGCCGGATACTCGACCGCCGAAGAATCGAACCGGCGCAATCGCTATCTGCTCGCACAGGGCTCGACCGGCTTGAGTATCGCATTCGACTTGCCCACGCAGGTCGGTCTTGACTCGGACCATCCCCTCTGCTTAGGCGAAGTCGGCAAGGTCGGAGTGGCGATTAACACCCTCGCCGACATGGAGGCCCTCTTCGATGGCATCCCGCTCGATCAGGTTTCAACCTCGATGACCATCAATGCGCCCGCCGCCATTCTGCTGGCGATGTACGTGGTCGTGGCCGAAAAGCAGGGTATCGATCCATCAACTCTGCGTGGCACAATCCAGAACGACATCCTCAAGGAATACATCGCCCGTGGAACGTACATCTTTCCGCCGGGCCCGAGTCTGCGACTCACCGAAAACACCTTTGAGTACTGCAGCCGCTACGTGCCGCACTGGAATATGATTTCGATCAGCGGCTACCACATTCGCGAAGCAGGCGCAACGGCCGTGCAAGAGCTAGCGTTTACGTTTGCCGATGCGATCTGCTATATCGACACAGCACTCAAGGCCGGTTTAAAGATTGATGACTTCGCCCCGAGATTGGCCTTCTTTTTCGCGGCGCATAGCGATTTTTTCGAAGAGATAGCCAAGTTCCGTGCGGCGCGGCGCCTTTATTCGCGAATCATGAAAGAAAGATTCGGGGCCACGAAGTGCGAAAGCATGATGCTGAGGTTCCACACCCAAACCAGCGGGGTCGCCCTGACGGCGCAACAACTCGATAATAACGTGGTGCGGGTGACCTTACAGGCCCTCGCAGCCATTCTGGGAGGGACGCAGAGCTTGCACACCAACAGCAAGGACGAGGCGCTCTCGCTTCCGACCGAGGAATCAGTCCGGCTGGCGTTGCGCACTCAACAGGTCATCGCTCATGAAACCGGAGTCGTCAGCACTGTCGATCCCCTCGGGGGAAGTTTCTACATCGAGAACCTGACCGACGCCATCGAGGCCGCCGCCTCCGACATCATCAAAACGATCGACGCGATGGGAGGAATGGTCGCCGCGGTCGAAAGCGGCTATGCGCGGCAATTGATCGATCAGGCGGCGTTCGCGTGGTCCGACGAGATCGAAAAGAAAGAGCGCATCGTCATCGGCGTCAACGATTACTCAGACGATGAACCGCCGCACATGCACCTCTTCGAAGTCGGCGAAGAGGTGCGCCAAGGCGAGATCGACCGGCTTAACCAGGTCAGAGCACGGCGCGACGGCGGAGCGGTCACTGCTTCACACGCAGCGTTGCGGCAGGCCGCGCTGGATACGACGCAGAACCTGATGCCGTCTATCCTCGCCGCCGTGCGAGCTTACTGCTCGATGGGTGAGATTTGCGGGGTCCTACGCGCGGTGTTCGGTGAATATCAATCGTAGGTCCGGTGGTCCGATCCGCCACACTATGTCTCCGAAAGTTTTTCATTGATCTAACGGGAGGAGCCATTGCCACTCGTTCTCAAGCAATTGGAAGGTCTCGCCGGCACATTAACCCTCAATCACGAATCAAAACGCAATGTGCTATGCAAGGCCCTGATTGAGGAGTTGATCTCCGCGCTCGATGAGATGCACGCCGCCGAGGTACGAGCAGTAATCCTGAGGGCAAAGCCGGGCGCGGTCGTCTGGTCGGCAGGGCATGACGTCTCTGAGTTGCCCACGCACGGGCGCGATCCGCTCGCCTACGAAGACCCACTGCGCCGCATCGTGCGGGCCATTGAATCGATCCCCCTGCCGGTCATCGCAATGATCGAAGGGAGCGTGTGGGGAGGGGCTTGCGAACTTGCAGTCACATGCGACGTTGTCCTTGCCACGCCGAACGTCACGTTTGCGTTCACTCCGGCCAGACTCGGCGTACCGTACAACACCGTGGGCATCTTGAATATGATGAAATCAATTGGTGTACCGCTCCTGAAGGAGATGCTATTTACGGGACGTCCGATCTCAGCCACGAGAGCTTTTGAGTCCGGTATGATCAACGCGGTCGTTTCCGCTCCTGAGATCGACACTGTTTGCCGGCAGATCGTCGCGGACATCGCCGAAACCTCGCCGCTGTGCGCCGCCCTCTTCAAGGAGGAGCTACGGATCCTCTCCGACGCTCGTCCCGAGAGCCCGGAGACTTTCGAGCGGCTACAGGGGTTGCGCCGGAAAGTTTATGACAGCGACGATTACCGAGAGGGCATTGCCTCGTTCCTCGAGAAGCGCAAGCCTCTTTTCAAGGGCCACTGAGGCCAATGGCGGTAACCGCCGCCGGGATGATCGTCATGCGCCTCCCTAATCGGATTTGGGTTCTGCCGCGATTAGCCGCAGGAAATCATGCCGCGCCACCATCCCGACCGGCACACCGTCGCGGACAACCGGGATATGATCGATGTCGTGCCGAAGCATTAGCCGTGCCAACTCGTTGATAGGCGTGTCTTCAACGCTCGTGAGCACCTCCGTGTGCATGACCTCGCTCGCCGTTGTGGCTCGTGCTTCTTCCTGCGCTCGCTCGGTTGCCGCCGATACAGTGGCTTGGGTGAAGGATTGTAAAAGAATCTCCATGGAATAGGGCGTACCTTGCTGCTTGTCACCGAAGTCTGACTGAGTGATGATGCCGCAAAGTTTGCCCTTTTTATCTACCACAGGAACACAGCCGACGCTGTGGTCGACCATCGTTCTGGCGACGTTCGCAAGGCTGTCTTCCCGGCGTACCGTTACGACTTTTTGGGTCATCATCTCTCGAGCGATCATTGATCGATTCGGGCGGTCTTCACGCGCGCCGCTCGCCGGCGGAGCGGTGTCGCCGAGCAAGACATTTTGTCCCAAATAAATCAATCCAGACCCACCCTCGACCTCACGACCCTGCTCGTCAATTTGGCCGTGCACAAACGCGCCGGGAGTACGCACCTCGGCGTTCCCTTCGGGGTAAGGTCCGGCACCGGGATATACACCAGACAATTCCACGACTTCCACACGCTTCTTGCCTCCTCCGGGCCGGCCGCTTTCACGCCTCGCTTCTTCGGCCATGGCATCCGCCCTACCTTGCCATTGCACAGGCGCCGCATTCTCTACGTCGGAATAAGTAACCCGCTCGGCGGCGTGTTCCGGCTCGGTGAACCACCCGACCAGTGGTCCCACCAGCCAAAACCAATCCTGAAACTTCATGCGGATGATGTCTTCATGCGTCCCTGCCTGGAACGCCAGGTCTTTCTTTCCAGCCATCGACGCATCCACTAACACCACGACATTTTCCCAGTGCCGCAGTGGCGGGATTGCCCCCACCTCGCAATCGGTGAAGATCTTGAGAATTTCGTCCTCGGAGGCCAAACGAACTAGGGCGGCACCAAGAAGCTTCGCCACCCGGTCGAGTACGACGCGCCGACTGGCCGGGAGGATCAGCTCCACTGGCCGGTCATCGGCGACGACCGCCACAACCTTCGCCATTCGGTGGCCGCTGATGTGTTCACTCTGGGCTGCATCCTGTGTCGTCGACGTCACGCGATGGTGTAGCTCTTCAAACGGCACACGGCGCTCCGTCAACGTGCTCTTAATCCAACTAGCAGTTGCCATGGTTCTCTCCGTCTCTTGCCGTATAAGCGTGAAATTTTAATTTCTCTAATTGACCCTTCGGCCCCCTGTCGGCTGGTATCACATGTAAAGCGGTCAACCGCTTTTTGAGCGACGCGTGCCGTAATTGCCAATTGAGTCAACGGACAACCGGACTAAAGCCTGAAGTGGTCTCATCGCCGGCTTGCGAGCATTGGCCCACCTGAATCGCCGAACATGGCGGGGTGATGGGCTTGCCGAAGGGCCTCCTGGACCATCAACACCTCGGCCAGGTTATCGGTCGTCAGTAGGCCCAGAAGTTGCCCGTCCCTCACCACCGGCAGCGTTCGACACTGGCCTTCCTGGAGCCGACCGAAAGCAGTTTGCAGCATTTCGCGCGGGTCGGCGGTCGCGAAGTTCTTTTGCATCACGTCGCCGACGCGCATCTCAGGACCCTGCCCTCCAAGTGCAGCGGCGATGTCGTTTCGAGTGAGCACGCCGACTAACTGGCCGGCCTCGGCGACGGGGAAGTCTTGCTGGAATCCGCTGAGAAGATGCTCAACGGCCACTGCCAAGTGATCATCGGGCTCCAAGGCTTGGTAGTCGGTGATCATGGCACGCATAACGGGTGTGTTGCCCAGCGCCGACCGCATCACCACAAATCCCGCCTCCTGGCGCCTGCGAGCCAAACGAACAGCGCGATGAAGATCAAGAACGGATTAAAGAAGAGACCGAGCAGACCGAACACGAGCGCGATCGCCTGTCCGACCGACGCGGCCAACTGGGTGGCATGGACATAATCGAACCGCATCGCCAGCAAGGCGCGGAATACCCGTCCGCCGTCCATGGGAAACGCCGGCACCATGTTGAAAACCACAAGCGCAACGTTGACCCAGAAAAACTGCTCCAGGAATCCACCACCGACACGCATCACAGAACCGACTGGCGAGAGAGACAAACCGTGGGACAACGCCAGTCCCAGGTAGATCCCGGCGGCCATCACGACATTGACCGCTGGTCCGGCAACGGCCACCGCTAACTCCTGCCGGGGGTTCTCGGGAATTCGCTCGAGTCTGGCGACGCCGCCAATGGGCAAGAGCGTGATGTCACGCGTACGGATGCCGTAGCGACGAGCCATCAGCGCGTGCCCCAATTCGTGCAAGACGACGATTCCAAACAAAGCTAGCAGAAAGCCTAATCCATAGAGCGCTTCTGCCAGATCATGGTGGGCTAAGAAGTGCGACAGTCCCACCCACAAGAGCAGCAGAAGAAAGGTCGGATGCACGTAGACGTCGATACCCGCGATGCGGCCGATTCGCCAGGACCATCCCATTACCAGCCTCCCGGAGTTGCAGCGGTCGTTTATGTGAAATGTCCCAACTTCCCTTTGGGCCAGAGCGAGCGGAACTTTCTCACGCTGGTAGTCTCTGTGAAGTGCCTTTCCGAGCGCGACTGTCGACGGCCAAATGTCGCAGGAACCACTGCTGCGCGAGGTTGGCGACTTCTTCGAGGGCTCCCGGTTCGGGAAACAGATGGGTGGCCCCAGGAATGACGACCAATTCCTTCGGGCAACACAGCCGTGCCAGCGCCTGGCGATTGAGGTCAAGGACATCTTCGTCTCGACCGCCGACGATCAGCAGGGTCGGAGCGAGGACTTCCAGTAAGCAACGCCAGGCCAAGTCGGGACGCCCGCCTCTGGAGACGACTGCGCCAATTCTCTCAGGCTGCCGAGCCGCGGCCACGAGGGCGGCCCCGCCACCAGTGCTGGCGCCAAAGTAACCCATGCGGATGCCGCGTGTCTCAGAATCAATGGCAAGCCAGTTGGCGGCGGCACCGAGCCGATCTGCCAAAAGGTCAATATCGAAGACCTTGCGCCGCTCTTGGGCTTCGTCCTCTTCAAGCAGGTCGATCAAAAGAGTCCCCAGCCCAACGTCCTGCATCGACTGAGCAACGAATTGATTGCGGGGGCTGAATCGACCGCTCCCACTTCCGTGAGCAAAAACAACCATTCCCTGGGGCTCGTACGGCAACATCAGCGTTCCCCTGATGCTGCACTTGCCGACGGGTATCTCCACAAAGCGTTCGCTCAATTCAGTGTTTTCATTATTGTCATTAGTAACCATTGCTGTTTCTCCCTTACGTTACTACCATCGTTGCCTGACTGTCCCAAACGTACACACCCAGAGTCGATCGGAGGGGGCGGCTAAAGGCGCTTTCGTCAGATGCCCGACGGGAATGTCTCGGGCACCTCACCTCTCTGCCAGGTGGCCGTGCGCTCGAGCGGCTCGACCGCGCGCGTCCGATCGAAATGGAGCACGGCGTCAAATTGTGCGGGCAGACACGCTTGGATATAGTGGCTGCCTCGCTCGGTGTCGGGCCGGTAGATCACGCCGATGGCCCGCTGGAGCCTTGGTTCGCGCAGGCCTTCGGCTTGGCTGCCGCGCAGGTCTAGCATGAACCGTTCGAGACTGACGTCGTGGAAGAGGGCCTCGTAGCTCCCCGGCAGAGCCGGCCGGACAATCTTTCGTTCGACTGGTGCGTCCCAGTTCGCCGCAGCCGTCACTGTGCCGTCGTAGGTCGTGCTGCCTACCAGGACCGCATCGCGGCAGTACTGCTCTCGTGCGAGTTGGCCCACGTTCCACTCACCTCGAACGCCCATCTGCGTCGCCCGGGCATCGCCGAGATGGGAATTGTGTGCCCAGACGACCACTTTCGCGGTAAGCCCGTTGCGATTGAAGAAGTCGACTAGCGCATCGAGAGTCTCCGCCATGTGCCGGTCACGCAGATTCCAAGACGATACTTCGCCTCGATACATGGTCCTATAGTACTCTTCTGCGTCGCGTACAAGCCGCGCATTCTGTTCGGTATAAAAATAGTCGTCTTCCGCGATCCGGCCGTCACGCATCGCATATTCGGCCGCGTGGCGACGAAGGTCGACAAGCTGGCCGATCACTTCATTCTCACATGTTTCGCCCAATTTAAGTGCGGTCGCAAACCCGTACGCCTGGGCGTCATCGCCGTAGAGGTCGAAGCATCCGTAGCGATGTCGCGCCCTATCGGCCGCCTCGGGGTCGATCTTGTCCAGATATTCGATCACGGCCGCCATCGAGGCATGAAGGCTATAGAGGTCCAGGCCGTAAAACCCAACTTTGGTGCGCCCGGCCGGACCGATTCATTGTGTTCGCGAAGCCAGCCGACAAAATTCAGCACATCGGCGTTGCGCCACATCCACGTCGGGAATCTGCGGAACCCCGCCAGTGCATCGACTGCTTCTGCGTCGTTGCCTCGGCCACGGATGTAGCGATTGACACGGTACGCATCGGGCCAATCGGCCTCAATCGCAACGGCGTTAAATCCTTTCTCTTGGATCAATCGTTTGGTGATTTGGGCTCTCTCCCTGTAGAACTCATGTGTACCGTGGGACGCGTCGCCAATCAACACGAAGCGGGCATTGCCGATTAATTCCAAAAGGGGATCGTAGTCGTCGACTGCGCCCCGAAGAGGGTGTGCCGATCTTCGCACCGCCTTGACCAAGGAGGCGCTCGACAGGTCGAGAACCCTTGCCGTATTCATCTCTCTCGCTCCTTATCTTCGTGCTGGTTCGGCAGTCGCACAACTGGCGGCGCGCTCCAGGCAGTCACGGACTTCCTCGTCGGTTGTCTGGGAAAAGTCGTCGTACCAGATCCCGACGGCGTAAAATGGGTCGGGCGTCAGGTAGCAGATGCACTGGTCGGCACTACGGCTGAGCTCCTCGCATGTCGAGGGTGACGCAGTAGGCACGGCAACGATGATTCGGTCGGGTCCGAGCCGCCGCAACGCTGCGACAGCGACACGCATCGTCGAGCCCGTTGCGAGTCCGTCGTCGACGAGTATCACCGTGCGGCCGCGAACGTCGGGCAGGGGACGATCGTCGCGGTAGAGCCGCTCCCGGCGTGCCAACTCCTTTAGTTCCCGCGCGGCCACGGCCTGGATGACATGGTCCGGGATGTTCAGCGGCTCGACGACGTCGTCATTGAGCACGCGGGCGCCCCCCGATGCGATGGCACTCATCGCGAGCTCTTCGTAGCCGGGCACGCCCAATTTGCGGACGACGAAGTCATCGAGCGGTGCTCCCAGCGCCTGGGCCACTTCGAAGGCCACGGGCACGCCGCCGCGCGGTAGTCCCAGCACCAAGACGTCTGACCGGCCAGCGTAATCAGCCAGTTTCAGGGCAAGTTTGCGACCCGCGTCGGCGCGATTTCGGAATGGTTTTAGCATGGTATCCTCGCTATGTCACTGCAGTGCTGGTTGGCGCTCTATGGATCAGAGCGTCGTGCAACATCTCGCCGAGCGAATCGCCGGCAATAAACCCGCGAGTCGCATCGGCGATCAATGGAGGATCGGAACGATTCGATCTTGGCCAGGCAGAATGAACCGCGCACATTCCATGCCGCCCGCGCCCTTTTTGGCGAAACGCGCTACTTCCCTTCCCGGATCTCGAGTCGTCTGCCCTTCTGCTCTTTCCGTGCGGGCGCAGGCAACGTCACTTCGAGAACTCCGTTGCGAAATTCGCAAATCGCCTTGGAAGCCTCGATGCCCTCCGGCAACGGGATCGCGCGGTAGAAGGAGCCGTAAGATCGCTCGCTATAGTGGTACCCCTCTCGCTCTTCCTTCTTCTCGTGCTTGCGCTCGCCTTCTATTGTGAGCATATCATCACTTAACTCTACCTCGATTTCGTCTTTGGTCATCCCCGGCAAATCGGCGCGCACCACCAACTTTCCCCCACGTTCGAGCACGTCGACCCGAGGAGACCACGCCGCGGGAATCAAGCCGGCTTCCCGCCGCAGCAACTCATGGCCGCGGCTCAAGAATCGTGGCACATGAAATCCGGACTGAAAACCAAAGTCCTCGAAGAGCTGGTCCATTTCCTGGGCAAACCGCCGCAGGAAAGCGAATGGGCTAACCTGAGAGCCGACTGGCACGGCCGGTGTGCGCTGCGCAATTTCCGGCGTTTGTGCGGGACCGTTCTCAGTCTTTGGCCTGGGCGCTTCTTTGAGCTCTGCCATGGCGATCTCCTTTGTCGTTGAAGAATCTCGACTGCATCCTGAAACCTGGAACCACGAGCGATCGCCCGCTCCGCGCGGGTTGACGACATCCATGTCCCTTAAACCTCGAGTCAAGGCTGATTCTTGGGCTCGAGAGTGTCTTGCCACCATCGACGACGCAATCGGACACGACCTGGTGTCTCAGACGGGATCTCCAGCGCGTCCACCAGCTGCGACCGCCGGGCGGAAGCGCTTCAATGTGGTCGCGCGGCCATCGCGTTTGGCCGGCGCGCTGTATCACGCATTCGGATGCCACGAGAGTCGGAACCGACGGGATTTGCTCTCGGGTCGAATCGACCGATTCGGGCTCTGCCAAAGCCGCACGGATCCCGCAGAGCCTGCCAACCGGGGCGGATTTCCCTGCCCCCGTTCGCCTGACTGCCGGCCCCCAGAGCGCAATACTCGCTAAGCGGATCATAGCCCGGCTGCAGGATAAACAGATACTTGGCCGGGCCACCGTAGTAGTCAATCAGATGAGGGCAGTTCGGTTGGGCGACGTAACAGTGGTTGGCTGCGCTATGGCTGTTAAATAGCGGAAACACGCCGTTAGCTCCGGGAAAACCGAGGGGATTAATACCCTCTTGAAATCCGTTAGGACGGCAGCCGTTACCGCGCTGGCGGAATGTCCCGCTAAGGGGGCATCCCTATGTCCGAGCGTCAGACGATTTGGGGCGAAAAAAAACCCCGCTCATGCGAATTCGCACTGCGGGGCGCTCGTAGCCGCTAAGTTCAGTTGCCCATCACGAGCAACCTACAATTATTATCCTATTGGCTCACGAATCACATGTCAAGACCGTGCTCACCTCGCGCTCCAGTTTGAATGCCCCTTCAAGCCGCCTTCACCGGCTCTCGTGTTGCGATTCCTAGTTGTTTGAGCATCGATTCAAACCGCTCCCAGAGGACTGGCTTGGTCGCAAGATCCGCAGTCTTAATGTCGAGCCCCAGGTCAAGGATGTACATCGTCTCTTCGTAACCGGATCTACGGCCGGCAGCCCGTCGACTGGCGATCGCCCTCGCTTGCCTCTCGTATTCGGCGGCCATACCGTAGAGCGTCAACACGCGTTCGCCATGGCTCGCGTGTTCGACCTGGATCGTTGCGCAGTCCTGCCAGTCGCGAAAACGTAGCAGGTCGTCTAGCCGGATCAGAAGTACAGTCGAGAGGAAGTGCCCGCCCAGATAGAGCGCACCTCGCTCGTACACTGGAGCCATCACCCAAACCTCATGGCGAAAGTTGCGCTCGCGGAGCTGGCCGCAAACCCAGATTGCCAATTCCTGCAACAAATAGGACCCCATTTTTCCTTCCATCGACACCAAGGGGTAAGCGGTCGTCGTCTTGCCGGCGCGACTGAAACTCGTCGCGGGCCACCTGGTTAGGAAAGACCGTCTCGATCGGATCTCGGCCGCACGATCGGATGCGCAAAACCTCACGTCCGTCGGGGCAACGATCGAGGATGATCTTCTCAATCGTCACGACATCTTCTGATTCACCGCGCTCGGCGAGCCGCAGCTGACGATACCGCCGCCACATGCCCCAGAGCCGCCCCGCCACAATGCCCAACACAAAGAGAATCGTCGTCGCCAGGATTCTTAGAACCTCGACCCGCAAGGGAGAGTTCCATAGACCCTCGATGCGCAAGACTGTGCTCCAAAAGCTAGCCACTTTCGTCGTCCTTTGCTCAATAATTGGCGCGGTCTGTCCACGAGCGTTGTGCACCACGTCCAAAAGGCATTTGACCATAGATCTCGGGACATCTCGTCCGGCAGCCTGGTCCGCGCCTTGATCGCAGCGTGTCCCACCTGAATCGGTCGATTGGACGCGCATGTGTATTCGACAATTCAACGACAATGTTGCGGAGCAGCCGGCGGCGGCGATTCCGATTTTGACCCTGTCGCAATAACATCTTGAAAACCACGGATTTATGCAACTTACGCTGGATAGAACACCTACGGTGAAGCAGGAGCGTTCAAATTTGTGAGATAGCGTAACAACCATTCGATGATGAGCTGGCCAGGTTGGAATACGTGTCCCGCCGTGGCAATATGGATCTCACGTTACTCAATCGCCCCGTTATTCTCGAATTCGACCATGACGTTCCGAATCTCCAAGATCTTGGGTGTGGAAATGGTCAAGGGAGTGCGCGAGCCCCAGGTTATTTCCGTCGTGCCGGCCACGATCACGCTTCTGGGCCTGCTTTGCGGCTGGAGCTGGGGGGTGTTCGTCTTTCAGCCGTTCGGAGATCGGCTTTGGATGTTGGGCCTTGTTGCACTGGCCTTAATCGCGGTCGTGGTGACGCTCAGGCCGCCTTCCCGGCTCACGACGGCGCCCCCCTCGTTGCTGGAACGGGTCTTGGGTCGCTCACTGTGGCTGGGTAAAAGCGTTCTCGCCGGTGGCTCGCTTGCTGGGTTGGACTGATCGCCTGGTCGGCCATCAGTGCGGGAGGCCCGTTGCCGATGGCGAAAGCGAATCCCACGGCGATCCGCGTCCTCACTTGGAACATTCTTCATGGATCTGAGCGAGGGGTGCCCTGGACGCGGTTCGGATGGCCCGTGCGGAAAAATGCCTTGAAGTCGACTCTCGCCGCCGTGCGCCCAGACGTCCTCTGCGTTCAAGAGGCCTTGGAGGAGCAGGTGGAATTGATCGCGGGCGTTTTACCGGAGCACCACCACGTCGGAGTCGGACGCGATGACGGCCGTTCCGCGGGGGAACAGTGCGCGATCTTTTTCGATCGCAACCGATTTGAGGAACTTGGCAGCGGGACATTTTGGCTGGAAGAGCCAGTTGAACAGCCTCCGACAAATCGACGCTGGGGCCCAAAACGGATCTGCACATGGGTGCGGCTGCGCGACCGCGCCACCGGCCGTTCGCTTCGAGTTTACAACACACACCAATACATGACTGAACCAGCGCGGGTGGAGGCCGTCCGCGTGATACTCGCGATGATCGAGAAGGGGGATCCGGCGGAAGCAGTGCTTGTTGCCGGCGATTTCAACGCGGCACCCGAGACACAGGATCGCCGGCTCTTCGAGGCGGTCGGTTTCATTTCGACTGCAGAGTGCGCCAGTGCTTCGACGGTCGCACCGACCTATCAGTTCTACGGAATTCGCCTGCGCAGGCTCGATGATATTCTCGTCAATCGCGGCTGGCAGGTCGTGAATCACCAAGTTGTCGACGCGAAGCCGGACAACATTTTTCCATCCGACCACTTCGGGGTGATGGCAGATCTTATCCTTGAAAACAGGGGCGACTCCAACCCAACGATCCGCTGAGCATACTTAACTATGATCATATGAAAGTACTTTCCTCGAGGCGATCGGACCCTCGCCCTCGGTACTCGGCGAGGACGTTACCTACAACCCGCGGAGCCTTCGATGAATCTCATCCGCGCTGCTGTCGTGCAGGCGGCACCGGTCGCGTTTGATCGGCAACGAACCCTGGATAAGACCAGCGAACTTGCGGCGGTTGCGGCTGGCCGCGGTGCGCAATTGATCGTCTTTCCGGAGGCGTTCGTTTCCGGCTATCCGCGGGGTGTCGATTTTGGCGCGCGTGTCGGGTCGCGAACTTCCGAAGGGCGTGAACTGTTCCGGCGCTACTGGGAAAGCTCAGTTGACGTGCCGGGTTCGGCCACGGACTTTTTGGGAGCCGCGGCAAAAGCGGCCAGGGCCTATCTGGTCATCGGCGTGATCGAGCGTGGCGGGGGCACGCTCTACTGCTCGGTTCTCTTCTTTGCTCCTGACGGCCATCTGATGGGCAAGCATCGCAAGTTGATGCCCACCGCGGCCGAAAGGGTCGCGTGGGGGCAGGGAGACGGCTCGACGATGCCAGTCTTTCAAACCCCCATCGGCAGGCTCGGTGCCGTGATCTGCTGGGAAAACTACATGCCGCTCTTGCGCATGCACATGTACTCCCAAGGGATCCAGCTTTATTGCGCCCGACCGCCGACGACCGCGACACCTGGCTGGCCACAATGAAGCATATCGCGCTTGAGGGGCGGTGTTTCGTGTTGGGCTGCAACCAGTTCGCCGTTCGGGGAGACTACCCGGCCGATTATCCGGCGATCCAGGGGAACGATCCAGCGCGGTCATGTCGCGCGGAGGGAGCTGTATCATCGACCCGCTTGGCCGTATCCTCGCGGGCCCGGACTTCGACGGTCCGGCGATTCTGGTCGCCGACCTCGACCTGGATGAAATCGTGCGCGGCAAGTTTGACTTCGATGTGGTGGGCCACTACGCCCGGCCCGATGTCTTCCGGCTGATAGTCGACGACAACCCGAAACGGCCTGTCGTTCGATACGACCGGTCAGTTGAATGAAGCACCAAAACCTTCGGCGACAGTCGAGGCAATCCTTGGCGCGAGTCCTATTCCAAGCGCTGCCACCCTTTCATTAATTCCGGCTCGACTTGTCCCTCGCGCAGCAGATAACAACGGTCCGCCGTCAGGTCTCGATATCGATCCACTCGGCCGGACGGCCATCGCACCTCCACTAACTCGACCCGCCGATTGCGCCCGAGGCCGAAATGGAGACGCGCGTCGTCCGCGGATTGGTAGCTGCCGCCACCAATGCGCTCGGCCTCATGTCGGCGGCCGCCAGACACGACAGCGACGCAGGCACCGACAGCGTCCCGATTGGAGGACGTCCCCTCGAGACAAAGCATGAGAAAGTGGCCGGCGGCGGACCGGTTATGAAAGTACGAAAGTGGCTCGCCTTGGCTGACGAGCAGAAGGTCGACACGGCCATCGTTGTCGAGGTCGCCGGCTGCCAACCCCCGGCCCAAGTGCGGAACGCGCCACGGAGCCCCAGCAGATTCCGAAACGTCGACAAGTCGCCGGTTCTCGGTCGCGACCAAGAGCTGAGCGGGCATGGCATAAGGGATGAGGGGACGGAAATCCGCGACGTGGCCGTTAGCCGTCGCGAGGTCCAGACGGCCGTCGTTGTCGACGTCTAACATGGCCACGCCAAAGCCGAGCCGATACCGGCTGGGGACCGCGAGGCCGATGGCGCCAGTCCGATCACCAAAGTTGCCGCCGCCCAGGTTACGATAGAATGTCGTCGACTCGCCGTAAAAGTTGGTGACAGCCAGGTCGGGGAGCCCGTCGCCGTCCAAGTCGCCACACGCCACGCCCATGCCGGCCTGGTAGCCGCCGTTGGCATTGGTGGCCGCGCCGGCGGAAATCCCCACCTCCTCGAATCGCAGGCCGCCACGGTTTCGGAACAGGAAGTTGGCTGTTGTGTCGTTGGCCACGAAGAGATCGACGAATCCGTCTCGGTCGAGGTCGGCGGCAACCACCCCGAGCCCACGGCCATCGTGGTCGACGATGCCGGCCTCGGCGGTCACGTCGACAAAGCGGCCACCGTCGTTGCGGAACAGATGATCGGGCCGGGCGGCGAAAGAGCGTGGGTTGCAATACTGGTACGACTGGTTGCTGGTATCGTGGCAGAGTTGCGGCGATTCCGCGTTCCAAACGAGGTAGTGGCAGACGTAGAGATCGAGGTCGCCGTCGCCGTCGAGGTCAGCCCATGCCGCCGAGGTCGGCCAATCGCGGTCGCCTCCCAGCCCGGTGATCTCGGTGACGTCTTCAAAAGTGCTGCCCCTGTTGCGGTAAAGAGCGTACGATCGCCACCGAGTTACAAATAGGTCGGGACGACCGTCATTGTCGTAGTCGCCGACGGCCACCCCGTGGCCGTATCCTCCGCCGAAATCCGTGATCCCCGCCGGCTTGCTGACATTCTCGAAACGCTGGCCCCGGCAGTTACGGTACAGGCGATCGGCGCACGGGCCGCGGCTCTGCTTTGGCGGGTATGGTCCGCCTTGCACTACGTACACATCGAGCCAGCCGTCGCCGTCGTAGTCGAACAAACCAACGCCCCCCGACATCGTCTCTGGGAGTTGCCGTTCAAGTGATCGACCCTGGTCTAGAACGAACTCGAGTCCCATGGATTCGGCGTCATCGACAAAATACGGCGGAGCCACCAGTGTCGCGGCGTCGGCAACTCGCCCACGCGCGACCAAGGCACGATGCAGTTCGGCCCGCAAATTGGCGAGCGCCTGCACGTGATCGGCATGTTGGACCAAACGCCGGTCGAGCCGCGCCAGCAACGCTTTTGCCTGCGTTCGATAAATTTCGTGCTTTTGGCCCAGCGTAGCCCAGCCGCGCGCCTCGGACCAACGACCCAAGGTTTCTGCTAACTGGGCAAGCTCGGCGGCCGCAGCAATTCTCTCGTGCGCAGGGGTCCGCCCGAGGAGCGATTGGTACCGATCCAGCGCCTTGTCGATTTCAGACTTCATGTGCCGGAATCGGGCTGTTACCTCGTTGTCGCCAGAATCTACAGCCAACTCGGCCAGTCGTTCAAGTGCCCGAGCGTCGCCGGGCTCGAGCTCGATTCGCTCGGTCAACGCAACTTGCTCGGCCCGCGTATCTCCGATGGCGGCAGCAAAACGAACGCGTAGTGCGGAGACCTCGGACTGAGTTAGGCTGTCGGACTTGAGCAACGACAAGGCTCGTGCGAATTCATCAAGCCGATGGGCTGCCAACGCCCAGTCGAGCCACGCGCACACGACCGGAGGATCGGTTGGTCGCAGCTTTCGACAAGCCTCGATCCATCTGGCTGCCTCGGCGTGTTGTCCAAGCCGGATCGCGAGGTTGGCCCGCCCGAGCCAAACGCGGTCGTCGTCGGGCGCCTTCCGCGCTGCGTCTTCGAGTTGGCTTTTCAGCGCCTCAACGGGGTACGGGTCGTTGTCGATCTTCCAGAGCCGGACGAGCACAACAGATGGGTCGCTGTCCATACCCAACTCCCAAATCAAGGGGCGCACCTCGTCGACGCGACCCTCGATCGAGAAGAGATTCGCGAGCATCTGGCTCGCCTTAGCGACGTGCGGACCGGGCTGGCCGCGGGCGGCTTTGAGCAGATTCTCGGCCGGCGCGAGCCGACCACGGCCCATCTGGATCTGCGCCGCGGACACGGCAGCACGGCCCCAGTCGGCGGTACCCACTGGCACTCTCGCCCATGCCGCCAGGGCGGCGTCTGGGCGACCATGGAGCTGCTCGCACATCCCGATTCGGTACTGCACCTCGCCGCATCCGGGCCAGCATGCTGCCAGTCGGACGAGTCGCTCGCGGGCCCGCGGGTAATGGCCCGCGTCCATCTCGCGCCGAACTCGGCCCAGCTCTGCCCGGAACCACAGGGCAGCAAGAGCCCAAGCCGCGGCCACGGCGAGCGCTAGCCCGCCGAGGACGCCGAACACAATCCTTATCCGCAGACGACGAGCCAAGAGCGGCCTCACCCGGAAAGCGCTCCGATTTCGTCACTGCATTCCTGGATCGGAAATCGGGCGCTACTCGAACTTTGCGCGGTACGAAGGCCGAGGGAGCTACTGCGTGACTTTGACCGTACCATCCTCGGCGATCGCGAAGTTGACCCGGTTCGAGCCCCTGGAGATCTCGACGCTGATCCCGGAGGTCTCGGGATTGGCCAGTTTCTCCGGTGCGAGGAACCGATAAACGTTGCCATTAAAGCTAACCGTCGGGGCATCGTCCTTTGCCCGATTCTTGCTTAAGGCGGCGGCCTGGGCTTTCCTCTGGCTGAGCCGGTTCGCCAGGAGTTCCTTGCCCGCAGTAACGGTGGGATCGAGTTGGGGAGTTTCGTCCTTGCTAACCTTGGTCGCATCCAACGCGCGGATGCCGACTTTGTGAAAGCCGACGATCACGCCGTCGCCCGACTCTTGGGTCGACATCGTAAAACTCCCATCCTTGTCGATCGAGCCCATCGATGGGACTCCGTTATTTCCCTTGCCTGAGTCAGGAAGGAAGAGGACCTCGCCGAATTCAACGGGTTGGCCCTTGTAAGTGACGATGCCAGAGACTCGGCCCATGGTTAGACCGTTGCCGGGCCCGCACCCATCAAGTGCGCCGACGGCGGCTATCAGGCCCAGCCAGGTTCGGATACGCATTAAATTAACTCCCTTGGTCACGATATTTTCAGTAAGCGTCGCTCGAAACGATCTCGCCACCGGCTCGAGTGCTCAACGCCATATAAGTTCGCACGTTGATCGTCTGCTTGAGGAACCTGACTGAACCATCGCAGAACCCAAAATTGGCGCCGCCGGGATGGAAGCTCTTGAATCCCTGGTAATACCACTGGTTGTTGAAGCAGTGCTTCTGTTGATTCGGGCTACTCGGGTTCCATGCCGCCGGAGAACAGACTTCGCCAGTGGATGGATCGACCTGACCGTTCTTGAGATTGGTCATCCAGTTCAGCGGAAGGATGGTGTTTGCGTAGATATCATTACCGGAGACCCAGGCCAACCCGCTGTTGAGATTGGGCGAGTTCTCACCGATCAACATTGTATTACTTGTGCCGTCGGAAATCTGGGCGATCTTGATCGAGGCAGCGTTGGAGCAGTCGCCAAAGATGCCGCGAAACGGCGCCGCATTCCCACTCCACCAAGCCGGAGGTGCAGTGCACCCGTTACTGGCGCCGCCGTTGGCAGCCTTGTAAGCGATTTGAGCCGGGTCTTGGCAGAGGTAGTCGAAGATCGTGTTGTTCATCATGTCCCCCTGACTGCCGACGTAGTTTGTCGGCGCCGCCGTTATCTGCGAGCCAAACGTCGTCAGGTTGGCATCAATGTAGACCCGGTCGGTGAACAGTCTGGCCGAGTCGTCGGTCGGACAGAGGAAGCTGGTCACGAGGGTCAAGAAAATCGTCTGATTCGTTGGATTGCAACAATTCAATGAATAGTTGATCGAGTTGTAGATCGGCGCTTGTTCCATCTGGGGGAGAATGAATGAAGGCCACGCCCACCAGGTTCCCCCCCAACCGCCATCTGCGATCGAATCCGGCGGAAAGCTGCCGATCTGGTTCTCGTAATTGAAGCAGGCCAGGGCGATCTGTTTGATGTTGTTGACGCACTGAGCCCGCCGCGCCGCCTCTCGGGCAGCCTGCACGGCAGGTAGCAACAGAGCGATCAGCACCGCAATAATCGCAATAACAACCAGCAACTCGATCAGCGTGAATCCACGTCTGCGCATTGGAGATCTCCTGCACGAAAACCTGACGATTTCGAAAAGCATTGAATTGACGCGATTCGAACTCACAAATACGCCGGTGGCCGCAGGCAGTGGAGAGAGGTGACTGCAGCTTTTCCGGCCTGGAAATCAAACCCGAGGACGTTCCTGTAAGAAAGGGAACGATGACCCGAGTCGGTTATAATTAACATCGCGCCAATCATAATGAAAGAGGTAACTACAATTAATAGTTTAAAAGATGAGGTGCTGAGCGATGGCGATCAAACACGGCCGTCGCCGCTTGCTCCTTGGAATCGCAACTTTGATCCCGCCAGCGATGGGGATCTTGTTGTTCTGGGCCAGATCCCGAGAGCCGCCACCAACTGCGGATGAGGTCTGCGCTTTAGCGCAGGCAAATCGGTTTGACGAAGCCGAGACGCGCGGCACCGACTACCTTCGTCTCGCTCCCGGCGATTCGCGCGTGCTGTTGGTCATGGCTGAGATCGCATTGGCCCGCCCCGCACCTGATCCGATTCGAGCGCTTGCGTGGCTCGATCGTATCCGTCCCTACTCCGGATCGCTGGGCGCATGGGCCCTCCTCGATCAGGGGAAAGCGTTCTATCTATTGTCGCGCTACGATCGCTCCGAGTCGTGCTGGATGGAGGCGCTGCGACAAGACCCGGCCATCGTCGAAGCAGGACGTCGCTTGCTCGACCTCTTTGTCCTGCAGGGGAGGTTCACGGAAGCCTCGGGTATCATTCTGCCCCAGCTCAACCACGAGCCCGACCCACGCGATCGTCTTCTGCTGCTCTTGGAGCTCGTTCAGCTCGAGGTCGACCCACCTGAGCCCTGGTCGATCGTCAAGCAGCTTCAGCCAGTGGTTCAAGCGAATCCGGCAGACTTGCCGACCTCCGTTGCATCCGGGCTGGCCTTGGTGTCGGTCAGCAGGAGTGACGAAGGACTGTCGATTCTGCGACGCGCCGTCGACAGCAATCCTGCTGCACCGACAGCATGGGATGCACTGCTGAACGGCCTGGAAATGGCTTACCGGTCTGACGAGTGGACGGCAGTCTGGACGCGCCTCCCACACGCGCTGGCGACCGATCCCCGCTTCGCCAAGCATCTGGCAAGGCTGCACGAGGAGACACACCGATGGTCCGACGCCGCCCGAGCATACCGGCGCTCGTGGGAGTACGCGCCCGACAACACGGTGGGATACCGTTTGCGCCGCGCACTCTTTCTTTCCGGCCAGGCAGAAGAAGCTGCGCGGTGGGATCGACTCGTCCTCGACTATCGCGACGCGTTCAAGCAGGCGCGCGTGATCGCTGATCAGGTCCAGACCGCCCTAGCGGAAGGCCGGATGCCTGACGTGGCCCTGTGTCAGGTCATGGCCGGCTTACGTGAGCGAATGGGCCGAGTCGACGAGGCGCGTGCGTGGCTGCAACTCGACGCTCGAAAGTAGCAATATTTTCGGGCTCGGCATCCGTGAGCGTTCTTCTCTGATCGAAGGCGGGATCATCGGCGGAAACCAGCCAACGGCGTCGGCGCCGAGCCCTCGCGAACTCGGTAGCCCGCGTCGGCCGCCAGTGGGCCGAAGTGATCCAACCTGCCGGAGGGCCAGGCCACTTCGAGCGAGTCAACCACGGTGGCGCGGCTGAGTCCAAAGTGAAGCCTGGGATCGGATGCCGACTGGTAGCTCCCGCCGCCAATCCGCCAGCGAACAAGGCGCCGCTTGCCCGTCACAACGGTCACTCGTGCGCCGACCGCGTCGCGGTTTGAAGTTGTTCCTTCGAGCTGCAGGGTCAGGGAGTGGCCCGCATCGGTCCGGTTGTGAAAGTAGGCCAACGGCACGTCTTGTGCCGTGACGAGTAGATCGACGCGGCCGTCGTTATCGAGATCGCCCGCCGCGAGGCCACGAGCGACTCTCAAGACTTGCCAGGGGGGCCCCGCATGGTCACTGACGTCGGTCAGCTTACCCCCCTCGCTGCCGACCAAGAGCTGGGCGGCCATGGGGTATTGAATCTCGGGCCGGAAATCGTCAACGTGACCGTTGGCGATAGCAACGTCCATGTGTCCGTCGTTGTTGACATCGACGAACGCGGTGCCGAATCCAAGCCGATAGCGCGTTGGGATCGTCAAACCAATTGCGAGGGTATGGTCGGTGAACACACCGCCCCCGAGGTTGTGGTAGAACGTCATCGACTCGTTATAGAAGTTGGTGACACCCAGGTCGGGCCGTCCGTCGCCGTCGAGATCACCGCAGGCAATGCCCATGCCCGCTTGTAAGCCGCCGTTGGCGCTGCACGAGAGGCCGGCAATCTCGGCACCTTCCTCGAATTTCAGGCCGCCCAGGCCGCGGAAGAAGTAATTGAGCGATTGGTCGTTGGCCACGAACAGGTCGATCCGCCCGTCGTCGTCGAGGTCAGTGGCGACCACTCCCAACCCCTGGCCATGCCAGTCGTTGATGCCGGCCTCTTTCGTCACATCGACAAAACGGCCGCCGTCGTTGCGGAACAGGTGATCGGGCAAATGCCGGAACCGTTGGGGTGCGCAGTAGCTGTTTCTCCTTTTTTCCTCGTCAAAACAGATCTGCGGGTGCTCGGCATCCCACTTCAAGTAGTGGCAGACGTAAAGATCGAGGTCGCCATCCCCGTCCAGGTCGGCGAAGGCCGCCGAGGTTGGCCAATCGCGGTCTCCATCCAGACCCCCCGCCTTGGTCACATCCTGAAAAGTCCCATTACCCTGGTTGCGATACAGGGCGTAAGCGCGCCAGCGCGTGATGAAAAGGTCAGGATGGCCATCATTGTCATAATCCCCGACGGCCACCCCGTGGCCGTAACCCTGTGCGAGATTGGCGATGCCGGCAGCGGCCGTGGCATCCTCGAATGTGCCGTCCCCCCGATTACGGAACAGTCGGTCGCCCGAGTCGGGATTTGCGGCGACTTTCTGCTCATCGGTCGCGAGCGATGATCCGGTGCCACGGGGAGGGAACGGGCCGCCCTGGATCAGATAGGCGTCGAGCCAGCCGTCGCCGTCGTAATCGAGTAGGCCGACGCCGCCGCTCATGGTCTCGGGAAGTTGCTTCGAGGGAGTGGCGCCGTTGTCGAAACGGAAACGAAGGCCAGAGACCAGGACGTCGTCACTAAAGGTCGGTGGGTTCGAGATGCGCCCGAGCGATCGGGTGCCGTGGACTGGAGCAGTGCCTAGCTCGGCGAAAAGCCCTGCGAGCGTCGGACCAGAACGGGCCGCGGCGGCTCGTTCCAGCCGCAACCTGGCCTCGCGGGCCTCCCGGTCGCCGGGCGAGCGCTCCAGTACCACGGACCAGAGGGAGCGGGCCTCGAACCACCGGCCCAGCTGCTCCGCCAGGCGTGCCATTTCCGCAGATTCACGGACGGCCTCATGACTGGGCTTCGTAACGAGTATCTCGTAATGGATCCTTGCCCGATCCAGCTCGGCCTTTCGTGCGCGCAGCCGGGCAGCGCGCTCGGGCGCCCTGCCAGCAGTTCGAGTTCGGCCAACCGCTCCACGACCCGGACCCGGCCGGGCACTCGTTCAACCAGCTTCTCCAGCGTTTGCCGCTCTCGTTCTTGGTCGCCGGATCGTGCGGCGAACCAGGCACGCAAGGTCAGGACCTGCTCAGGCGGGACGCTGTCCGGCGGTAGATGCCCGATCACCTCCCGAGCAAGGCCCGCGTCGCCAGTCGCCAGGGCCAGGTCCAGTTGGCTCTTCCAGACCGCGGCATCGCGCGGGCGTCGCCGCAAGCAGTCTTCGAGCCATTTCTGCGCTTTATCAAACTCGCCCGTGCGGATGCCGAGGTTCGCTCGACCAAGCCAGATCCGGTCATCATCCGGCGAGTTAACGGCCGCCTTTTC
This sequence comes from uncultured Isosphaeraceae bacterium, assembly GCA_963850935.1. Taxonomy (GTDB): domain Bacteria; phylum Planctomycetota; class Planctomycetia; order Isosphaerales; family Isosphaeraceae; genus CAWFRS01. The sequence goes on along the minus strand of CAWKNT010000001.1, from coordinate 142,391 downwards.
CAGTTCGGGCCGGATCGTTTCAATCGGATTCGGGTTGATCGAGTCGAGAGTTGCCAGTTGTCGGAGCAGGCCGAACCGGTCGGGGTAGGTATCCCAGCCCTCCTGGACAAGAGCCCGCACTTCGGCAAACCTCCCTTCGAGATTCAGCAAATGGACCAGCGTTTCGCGCGCCTCGACGGCGTGCTGGCCTGAGGCCTGCAGGGCCACGGGGAGTAACTCCTCGGCCAATGCGAACTGGTCGCGCTTCATTAGCAGTCGGACGCGGAACATGGCCGCATTCCCGGCGAATGACGAATCAGTCGGCACGCGCGACCACGCCGCCAGGGCGGCATCGGGACGACCGAGTGCTTGTTCACAGGCACCTAGCAGGAACGTCATTTCCCCTTCCTTGGGCCACCGGGCTGCCGAATCTGCGAGCATGCGCCGAGCCTCGGCTGGCGAGCCGGAGGCGATCAAGGCCTTGGCTTGCTCAAGGTTCGTCCGATAACGCCAGGAGTCAACTCCGCGCGCCGTTCCCCACACGGCGAAGAGCGCAACGACGCCGAGCACCATGACCAGTCGACGCCGACGCATTCATCTCTCCCAATGGACCCCAGACAGGCCTCGATCGAGGTGCAATCGACCTGTCTCCCGACGATGAAAGTAGCATGGACAGGTCGGCGCCCGCAAGCTGCGCCGCGAGCTCGAGGATTGATCGATTCGTGTCCTCGCGGCCTGCTCCGCCTTCCGCGCCGGGCCCTGATACAAGCCGCGTTTCAGCACCACGTCTCACTCGCCACGCTGGAAGCGAGCCAGTCTTCTTCGGTGAGTGGCTCTGGAGCGCAAAGTTTCGTGGGACGCACGCATAAGGACCTCGTACTGATAAAGTCCGCTCGCCAGGAATCAAACTTCAGCGTCGGGACCACGCTGAAGTTCTCCTGATCAAATCGAGACGCTTGCGAAATTCCGCGAGGACAGGATGCATCGATTCGAACTGACTGCGGTCGTCAATTTCTTGAGGATCATTGCGCTCGTTGAAGAGTTGTTCACTGCCATCGCCTTCATTGCGGATATATACGAAGTCACCTTTGGCAAGTGAAACTAGCGGTCCTCGGGCAGCAGGCGATCGTCCTTGGTTCGGCCGCATGGGGTTGGGGACCATGAGTTCAGAAATGACAGGATCATGGTCAGGGGGCAATCGAGAACCCTCGGCGCTGGCAACGACCCAGAATCTCGCAAGCGATTCCCCCGGGAAAGGCGAGCCATTTCCCTGACCCACCAGGTCAACGATCGTGGCTGGCAGGTCGCGGAGGCTGACGGTCTCGTCAACGACCAACGACGATTGCAGACCCGAGGGAAGGACGATGAGGAGCGGTACCCGGATCTCCGTGCAGTAGAGGCTCTCGCCATGGTCAAACAGACCGTGCTCGCCCAAGCCTTCGCCATGATCCGAGGTCACGACGATCAGTGTCTGTTCGAGGACACCGCGACGCTGCAATTCGTCGAACAGAATACCAAGTTGCTCGTCGAGGTATACAAGACAGTCGTCATAAGAATCGCGAGCTAGCGTGACACAGAACCGAGGTAGCTTTGTCTTGTCAAGGACGTCCCAAGAATTATAAACGGCCCGGTACTCGTCCCTCGTCGCGGAGTATGTCTGGAAATCGATGCGGCGCTCCTTCAGGCAACTTGTAGGGTTGATGAGCGTCCATAAAATTGAGGAAAGCAAAGAACGGGCGATCGGGTTCTCGTCGATGGGCTTGCCAGTCGAGAAATGCACGGCTGATCGACGCGGCGTCCTTTCGTTGATTCATCGCAAACCAGCGAATTACGAGCTCTTTCAAGGGATGAAGTGGTAACACGTCACAAAAGTTGATCGCTTGAGCAAACGTCGTAGTGAGTTGTTCAACCAGGATAGAAGTCCGCAGCGGCGCCAGTCTTTCCAGGACGTAATCCTCATAATGTGTAAAGCCGCGTGCCAGACCAGAGTCTCGAGCACAATAAACGAGATTCGCGACAAAACCGGCGGTTGCATAACCGTGTGCCCCAATGTATTCAGCCAGCATCGGCAAGTTTCCGCGGAGAGGAGTCATCCATTTTGCACCGACATCGTGCGGCCAGTGACCGGTAAACATGCTCGCGTGCGAAGCCAGCGTCCAGGGTGCTGTCGCACGGGCATTCTCGAAGCGAATTCCTCGCTTCGAGAGTCGCTCGAGATTGGGAGTCGTCGGCCGCTCGTAACCGTACAGGCTCAGACGGTCTGCTCGCACAGTGTCCAGGACGATGAAAAGGATGTTAGGCGAATGGTCCGGTGGCGACGGGCGGCCAGACTCGCGCGCACGCTTCAGCCAATCCCCGGCGAAGACGAAACCGGCGAGCACGAAGACCAGACCAAGCATGAATGGGAAGCTCCACGCAAGCCAGGTTCGAAACGCCGTTCGATGCCACCCTAAGATAGGAACCAGGCAGACGGCGACGCCGAGTGACATGAGTAACCATGCCGAGGCGTAGACCCGGGGTTCTGCAGCGATCGGTACCGGCAGTATCGTGCAGGCGCAGATCAAGCGGGGGCCGAACCAACCTGTCGCGCGCGGCGCGAGCTGGATGGCCACTGCCAAGCCGAGGCCGATCACCATGAAGAACGCGAGATTCGCGAGGGGACTCAACCAGATGAAGTGATGGCTCACCAAATAGAGCCGCGGGCTGGGATCGATGGCCCTGCAAAGGACCCTCGTTCCGACCTCCAGGAGCCCGGCGGCGAGACCGCACCATGCCGATAAAAGGAAAAGGTTCCGCGCCCTCTTCGTGTGCCTGATCGCGCGTGCCCATTTCGATCCCGACAGCATCGTATGTTCCGGGAACGAGTTCGCGCTCACGAGGTCTATTCTCGCGAAATGATGTGAGATACCACCGCATAATGGCTGCGAAATCCCGCCATGTCAAGCTGCCCCGCCGTGCAGGGAGTGGCTTGGGTTGGGCGTAGATGATTGATAGTAGTGGGTGACGGCAACCTGACGGGTTCGCGAAGATTCGCGGCGCCGCTGGCGTGGCGCTGGTGGTGCACGCAGCGCCTCCAAACGTCACGATCGGCCGTGGACCGGTGCTCCGTTGACGTCCCCTTCGGTTCGCCTTAAGATCCAAGTTTGCTCATCTACAAGATCACTGCCAAAGCCGAAAGCCGTTAGAAGCCAGTCGTACGCGCTTGGCTATGGGCCAATGGACCCTGGCCGCATCCGATCGCGACAAGGCTGGTCTTTCCGCAGCCGGGCGCACCGCGGCGGCGTCTCCCCTCATGACCTCTGCCCGAACCCGCAAATACGAGGGAGCTGATCCGATGGAAACACACGACACGACCCCGATTCCTTCGTCAAAAGCTGGCGACGTCGCGCCGAGCAGCTCGGCAGTTCCCGCGGGCATTTCTGGCGGCCCCGGCGACGGCCGATCGGGCGCGATTCGTTTCTGGGCTTTGGCAGCCGGCGCAGCGGCAGCACTCGTTTCCTGGCTGCTGATCGAGATCACGTTCGACACCTTCCAACCGAGGGGCACGCCACGTCAGTTCGTGGGTGCAACTCGACTTTTTCCGCGGGCGGAGGATCGGGACAACGCGACGACCCGAAACGCGGTGCTGGCGATGGGGCTAATGGGCGCGACCGTGGGGCTTGCGTCGGGCCTGGCAGGCGGGCTGGCACGTCAGTCGGCGCGAGCAGGCGCAGTCACGGCGTTTCTGGGAATGGTATTGGGCGCCGTCGTGGCAGCCGGAGCGACACTGGCCGCAGTCCCGCTCGCGTCCCGTATCCACTTGCAAGATCCCGGTAACATGTCGGCCGAGATGGCTTCATCCCTGGTCGTGCACGGTCTGCCCTGGGCGGCTGTCGGCGCGGTCGGCGGGCTCGTTTTCGGGAGCGCACTGGGTGGACGGCGCACGCCCGTCTTGGCCTGCTCGGAGGTCTTATGGGGGCGATCGCAGGGGTGTTCGTCTACGAGATCGTGGGCGCGCTGGCGCTGCCCGGCAGCAAGATCATCGACCCCATCGCGGCAACCTCGGGCGTCCGCTTGCTAGCACAGATTTTGGCGGTCGTCCCCGCCGCAACCGGCGTTGCGGTGCTCGTTTCGCATGCAGCAAACGTGAGTCGATCCTAGCGGGCGCTCTATCCGTGTTGAAGAACGATTATCGATATGGGGGTCCGGACTCGCAGAGAGCCTGGACCCCGAGATTACTAGGTTTCGGGAGCTTCTATGATCTTGAGTCATTGCTCTAGTAGGCGTCGGAGCTGATGACCTCGCCGTTCGCCTTGGTCCCGATGCTCCACCACGTCATCCGGTTGATGCTGTTCTTGACGAAGCGAGCGCTGCCGTCTGTCATCAGGACGTTGCATCCTCCGGGGTGGTTGCTTGCGGCGCCGATGGTGAAGCTCGCGTCCGGCCAGGGGGCTCCGCCGACCTGGAAATTCGCTCGACAGCCGCCGATCGGGTACTGCGAATCGTTCGGCGTCTGTATGCAGTTAAACATCGAGTAACCGCTGGCACCGAGGCCCCACCGCCAGCCTTTCATGTCGGTGACCCCACTGGAGGTTGCCGCCTGAAACGCTGTGGTGCAGGTTTGGAGACCGTTGAGGAATACTTGCGGACTACTGAAAGCGTCGTAGATGGTAGAAGGGTCGGTGCCGATCGTGACGCCCGCCGACATGTTACCCCGGTACTTGCTCGGCGGAGTCACACCGCCAAGCGCGGTTCCCCTACCATCGCCGACCAGCCACTCAGCGTAGGCAACGGTGTTCGACGAGCCGTCGGTGCAGTTCCGGATTCCATAGGCGAGCGCGAACGTGAACATTCCAGTTGAACCGGAAGGTGTCTGGTTATATTGCGGTGGACCGTTGGTGGCGTTCCAGTAGTAGAGCGGCAGGCCAGTCGTGCCGAAGCACGAGGCATAGTCGTTTGTGTTCTGTTGACCCTGACCGCAGTAGGGATCGGAAGGGCACACGAATGAATTGATCAGGGTATGCGTGGCCGTCGTATTGATTCCGATTGAATTATTCCCCGCGAGAGTCCCACCACCGCCGCCTTGCGCCAGCGGGCCCCAGGCAAAATTGATCGCGTTGTAAAGCGGAGTCTGCTCCATGTACCCGAGCATGAGCGATTGAGCGCTCCATGACGCCCAGACCCCGGGGTCGAAACCCGTGCCGACCGGATTAAACGAGGTTCCCAGTGGGAACGTGTCGTTGGTCGAATGGTAATTGTGGAGGGCCAGGCCAATCTGCTTGAGGTTGTTCGTGCACTGTGCGCGACGAGCGGCCTCGCGCCGACTGTACTGCTGGTAGCAAAAGTGCGATGAGCACGGCGATGATGGCGATAACCACGAGCAACTCGATCAGCGTGAAGCCCCGACGTGGTGACGAGTTCACAGTAATCCTCCTCAGAACGCAGTTCGGATGATTGAAATGACGAATCCAACGAGACCCTGACGGAACCGGCGCGATTGCGGGTAGATGAAGATGAGCCCCGTGCTCGTGTCGCGGTCCAATGGTGCCAGGGCGACTACTTCTTTGGGGCCTTTCCTTCGGCCTTAGCTTTGGCTTTGTTGGCCTCAATCATTTGCTCGCGATACCCTCCAAAGTGCTGTTGAATCTTTTGCCCCTGCTCCGCGGTCGTCTCCGCAGGCTTGGAATCACCTGTTCCACAGCCGACGACCAAGCAGGGGATGCCGAAAACGAGCACGAATAGAAGAAGCGCCCCGCTGCGGCATTGCGGATTGTGGGCCCACACGATGAAGTCTCCTTGGCCGTGGCGTTCCTCATCAGGCCGAGAGGGACGTGGCGTCAATACAGCACGCGGACGGCAGTGCACAGCAGCACCCCCCCGGTCCCGAAACGCATTAGCCTGTGAAACAACGACCTAGAAAAAAGAAAATGCAAGGGGAGCATACATCTGCCCACGCCTGATGTCAACGGTCTAGAAAGTTCTGCATGGTGCGTATGGGTAGGAACCTGGCCGTACCGAGCGGTATGATCACACCGATTTGCCGTGATTTTTCTCACCTCGCGCGGCGGCCGCTCCACAGTCGCAGCTCGCGGCAACGGCAAATGGCGGACAAGGATCCGAGGAGATCGAGGACTCATGGGCCGAAAACACTTTCCACTCCGGGCCGTCCTGTTCCTCGCTGTGCTTGCTCAGGCTGCGACCGCCTGGGCTCAGGTAGTCGAAAGCGTAGAGCCGCCATCCTGGTGGGTTGAACGTGACTCGCAGCGCCTGTTGTTGTTGATTGAAGGGTCGGGTCTCGACGGAGCCCAAGTCCGGGTTGTACATGGACCGATCAAGGTGGAAAGGATCGAGCCCATTCACCAGGGACATGCCTTGTTTGTCGACATAACGGTCCCCGGCAACGCTGAGCCGAGCGTATGCGAAATCGAGATCGCAGCGGACGGAAAAACCTTCCGCCGGCCGTGGGCGCTTGTCGCCAAACCTGCACGCCAGCCTGAGCCATTCGGGCCCGACGACGTGCTCTACCAGATCTTGATCGACCGCTTCGCCAACGGCGACCTCACCAATGACGAGTTGGCCACGGGCGATAAGATGGCCGACCGCCGCAACTCCCACGCCTATCACGGCGGCGATTTCGCCGGTGTGCGCTCCAGACTCGGCAACCTGGTCGACCTCGGCGTCACGGCGATCTGGCTGACGCCGGTGTACCACCAGTCACCGACGTGGTTTCAGGGCGTTGTCGCCGGGCGCCGCGAAGAGTGGCTGACTTCCACGGCTACAGCCCGGTTGATTTTTTCGACACGAACCCTCGCTTCGGCTCATTGGACGACTTTCGCGGACTTGTTGACCAAGCCCATCGACTTGGGCTCAAGGTGATCCAAGACCACGTCCTGGGCCACACCGGTCCGAAGCACCGCTGGCGGGTTCACCCGCCGACAGATGATTGGTTCCACGGCCCGATCGATCGTCCGCCCCTTTGCAACTTCCGCTTCGAGTCGCTCACAAATCCGCACGCCCGTGAGGCCGAGCGTCGAGGGCTGACCGACGGCTGGTTTGCCGGCATTCTGCCCGACCTCAACATGCGCAACCCACGCGTCGCGAGCTATGCAATTCAGCAGTCGCTCTGGTGGACCACGATGTTCGAAGCCGATGGGCTAAGGCTCGATACGTACCCGATGGTCGACCGCGCCTTCTGGCGGGAATGGAGCCGACGTCAAAAGGCGGTCCATCCCGCCATCCGCACCGTCGGTGAGGCGTGGGTTGTGGACCCAGCCGACCTGAGCTTCTTTCAGGGGGGCCGTACAGGTTGGGACGGTGTCGATCCGGGTGTGGACACTGTCTTTGACTTCCCACTGTACCAGGCAGCGGCCGCAGCGTTCTCGGGCCGCGCACCGGCCAGCCTGCTCGCCGAATCGCTGCGGCGCGACGGGCTATTCCCACACCCCGAACTTTTGGTGACCTTTCTCGACAACCACGACACCCCACGGCTCGCCGCAGTGCCGGGCATAACCACCCGGCGGCTCATGCTCGCTGTCGCCTTCCTGCTCACGACGCGGGGAATCCCCCAGATCACCTGGGGCGACGAGCTGGGCCTGCCCGGCCACATGGACGATCGCCGCGACTTTCCCGGCGGTTTTCCCGGCGACGAGCGCGACGCATTCACCGCCGCAGGCCGTACCCCCTTAGAACAGGAGGTATTCGCCGCGTACCGCGACTTGCTGCGGGTCCGGAAGATGGCGCCCTCCCTGCGGGGGGGAACGCTCACTCACTTGGTCACGAACGAAACTGTCTACGCTTACTTGCGGCAGCGCGACAACGAGCGCGTGGTCGTCGGACTCAACCTGGGGAAAGCCCCAGCCGACGTGATGCTGCCGCCTGAAATTTCCGGGCCGGCCGAGCGCCTCTATGGCCAGGGGAAGTGGTTTGATGGCGCGGGTGGTTCTCGTCTCGAGCTCCCGACCGAATCGGTCGCAGTGCTGCGCGTGTCAGGACGTTGACACTTACTTGTATCCCTTGAATTGCTGCGAGACTCGATCGGCTTTAGCTTTGGCCGCGTTGGTTTGGGCGGTGTCGCGAATCTTCCGGGCGCGGGCGTCCCATTGGTCGGCGTCGACATTTCGCTTCATAAGTCGGAGTACCTTGGCGTACTTTTCAGCGGTTGCGGCGAGATCAAGGTTCTCATCGGGCGCCTTGCGCTCGTGTATTGCGATGGATCGCAGGTAGAGCACTTCGGCTTCGGCGAATTTCGCCTGTTCGATATAGACGTTTGCAAGTTGATCCAAAATGATAAGACTATTGATATGATTGTGCCCCAGGTTCTGTTCCTGAAGTGCGAGCGACCGCTTGAGCAGTTGCTCGGCCTCGACATGCTGTTTTCGCGCGGACTGAATCAGCCCGAGTACATAGACACACTGAAAAACGGCATCGGGATTGCTCTGTTTGTCGGAATCGCGCACCGAGAGGGCCCATCTGGCCAGAGGCTCGCCCTCGGCGTACCGTTTTTGATGATAGAGCACGCGAGCTAAGTCGCAGTAGCTTTTGGCCATAATGCGGCGGGTGTCTGGGAGATACGGGCGGATATTCTTGATCGCAAGGTTAAGCCGCTCCTCGGCTTTCGCATAATCTGCTTGCTGGAGATACTGCGCTGCTTGCTCGTGGTGGTATTGCCAGTCGCGCAGCGCGGGCAGGTGGTTCGTTTGAGCGACGACCGCCGGACTGAGTGCGAGTGACAAAAAGACCGTGACAAGTTGATGCAAGCCGGGTCGGCGGCTCATTCCGGAACCCTCCCAGTCGCCCTTTATTCGAAACCAGGGACGCGGTGATCCTGATTCATGGTTACTCGCCGCTCTTGCTCTTTTCAAGGGGGGAATCGCGGTGAAAAGTTAACGGCGCAGACTCGGTACCAAAACGCCCCCGACCATTTCCCCTTTAACACGGGCGGGGTGCGCGGCTATAAAAATACGATTACTTCGACTTCCGTGGCGAAATGTAATATTTGAAGTCTCAATCGGCCGTCTCGAGCTCATTGCCGCGAAAAGGGATCAGCTTGGGTGTGGCTGGCGCAGACGAAAACGACTGAGGCCGTTTCATGTGGCGATTCGCCTGGCAAAACTTGATCACTCGACCGACACGTACGTTGCTGGCGGTCATGGGGCTGACGATTCCCATTATCGCGATTCTGGGACTTTTCAGTCTGACCAACGGCATCCGGACCTTGATGGGAAACACGCTGGCGCGGATGAATGGGCTAATGGTCATGCGTGCCAATTCGCCGGCTCCGGTCTTCAGCGACCTTCCAGAGACCATCGTCGAAGACTTGCGCAAGATCCCAGGGACGCGCATTGTGGCGCCTGAGGTCTGGAAACTCTGTCCCCCGATCGAAGGGCGCAATCTCCTGGCCAGGGCGGCAACCCAGCTTCTGACCGGCAAGGGAGATCAGCGGTTCAGTTCGTTCGCCGAGACAATCATGATCGAGGGAATGCAGTTACCCGAGCATCTCCATTTGAAGAGCGGCGTTTTCGAGCAGGGCCTGCTCAAACCGGAGGAGGGGGGAGGGCGGTTCCTCACGATGGATGACGTGGGCAAACCCAACATCTTGATCAGCACAAAGATCGCGCAAGACTACCCGAACAGCGACCGCACACCCAAGAAGGTGGGCGAAACGCTTTTGATCGGCGGCAAGCCATATAACATCATCGGCATTTATGAGACGGGTTCGTTGCTGATCGACACAACAATCGTCATGGAGATCACCACCGCACGCGAGCTGCTGAAACTCGACAAGTCCAACGTGTCGGTCTTTTATGTCGAGCCGTTGCCGCTTGTCGAGCTCGATGACCTGAGCGATCGGATCACCAAGACCCTCCCGGAAATCCAGGTCAAGAGCATGTCGCAGTTCAACATCCAGGTCGGCAACATCATGGGGAAGCTCGATCTATTCTTGCTCCTGACTGTGGGGCTGGCTCTCTTGGTCGGCGGCGTGGGCATCGCCAACACGATGCTGATGAGTGCCATGGAACGCCTGGTCGAATTTGGCGTGATGCGCGCTAACGGCTGGACGCGAAGAAACGTCCTGGGGCTCGTGACCGCGGAAAGTTCGCTCTTGGGGCTGCTTTCAGGACTGGTGGCCAGCGTGGCCGCCTTTGGAGGGATCGCAATTCTCAATTCGCTACTTCACAGGTTTGAGCTGAGGCTCGATCTTACGCCTTCGCTCGTCGCCGCGAGCATTGTCACGGCGATCGTCATCGCAACTGTTGCCGGCTTGTACCCAGCCTGGCGCGCTTCCCGAATGACCCCCATGGATGCAATACGCAATGAGGCCTCTTGAGAACACCGCTCCGGAATCCAATGCCGAGGTCGAGTCCAGCGTCATCCGAGTGAGCGACTTGCACAAGTCGTTCAAAAGCGGCGATGAGGAAATTGAAGCACTTCGCGGCGTTTCCTTTGAGGTGCCACCTGGCGCGTGTTCGTTTTTTGTCGGCCCGTCCGGATCGGGAAAAAGCACGCTTTTGTATCTCTTGGGTGCGCTCGACCGGCCGAGCTCTGGAACGATCGCCGTCAACGGTCAAGACCTCACCGGCATGAACGAGGTCGAGCAAGACGTGTTCCGCCGCCAGAAGATCGGCTTCGTGTTCCAGCAATTCAACTTGATACCTAACCTCTCGGCCGTGGAAAACGTATTGCTGCCGTTCATTCCGGCTGGCTTGACGCCAGATTGCCGCACCAGGGCGCAGGAGATTCTCAGGCAGGTTGGCCTGGGACATCGGCTCGCGCATAAGCCGTCAAAACTCTCTGGCGGCCAGCAGCAGCGGGTAGCCATCGCGCGGGCCTTGATCAAAGATCCGGCCGTGCTGCTTGCCGATGAGCCCACAGGCAACCTCGATCATAAGGGGGGCGATGAGATCTTCGCGCTCTTGCGCGAACAACAGGAAAAACGAGGTTGTACTCTGGTCGTCGTCACCCATGACCGCCGCTTCATCCGTCCCGACGACTTCGTGCTCGAGATCGAAGACGGTCGGATCGTATCGTGACATCCGACGAAACCTGGGAATCGATCGACGGCTGTCCTACAATGACTGCTGCCGAGAGCCGACTAGCTGGCCTCGCGGTAGTGCTGAAATACACCTGCCAGTTGTTCGCTCCACCGATTGAAGGAATGTCGCGAATGCAATCGATGAAGAAACCGGAAGTGCGCCCGCGGACCGCAGTCAACTTTATCGCGGTTACAATCTTTCTTGCCGTCCTTCCACTGGCTGGCCTGGCACCTTCGCAAGCCACGAAACCAAAAGCTCAGAATGCAACCAAAAAATTGCTGCCGGCGATGAAGACCAAGGTTGCGTTTCCCAATTTTCATTTCGATCGGCCCGTGGCGCTCGCCACCCCTCTTGACGGAACCAATCTGGTGTTCGTCGTCGAACAGCACACCGCCACGATCTGGTCGTTTCCCAATGAGCGGACAACGGCCGACAAAAAGCTCTTTCTCCAGCTTCCCGATCCGATCCACAAGGGCAACGAAGAAGGGTTACTCGGCCTGGCATTCCACCCGAAATACAAGGAAAACAAGCAGTTCTTCGTCTATTATTCCGCGAACGACAAAGGGAGCCGACGTTCGGTCGTCTCGCGATTCCGAGCGACGAGCAGTGATCCCCGCGTCGCCGAACCGGCAAGTGAAGAGCGAATCTGGGTGTCCGCCGAAGACCCGTTCGAGAACCACAATGGAGGCACGATCGCCTTTGGCCCGGACGGATATCTCTACATTACTTTGGGAGACGGTGGCGCCGCCGACGACCCTTTGAATAGCGGCCAAAATCCACGCGACTGGTTTGCCTCGATTCTGAGGATCGACGTCGATCACCCTGCGGCCGGCAAGCTGTATGGAATTCCCGCGGACAACCCCGCCCGCCGAGAGAGGAAGTTTGCTGGCTGGGCTCCGGAGGTCTATTGCATCGGCCTGCGCAACGTCTGGAAGTTCAGCTTTGACCAGCAAGACCGGCGAACTTTGGGCGGGCGATGTCGGCCAGAACCTATGGGAGATGGTTCACAAAATCGAGAACGGAGGCAACTATGGCTGGAGCATCCGCGAAGCGTTTCATCCGTTCCAACCCCAAACGCGCCAGCGGCCCGATGCGGCCGCCAAGATCCAGCGGCCGATTGTCGAGTATCCCCACGTCGCCGACCGCGAACCGCCCAGACAGCGGTCTGAGCATCACAGGCGGATATGTCTATCGCGGCAAGCTGAATCCCGAGCTGGAGGGTGTCTACGTCTACGGAGATTTCGAGAGCGGAAGAATCTGGGGGCTGCGATATGAACAAGGAAAGCTTCTCGTGAGCGGCGAGCTGATCGACCTGAAGAAGGGACCCAAGCTCAATATCGCGTCATTCGGCGAAGACTTGCAGGGCGAACTGTATATCCTGGCGTTTGACGGCCGAATCCACGAGCTCGTACCGCGCTAGACTCTGGGGCAAAGTGCCGACGATTTTTAGAGAGCGCCCAAGGCGTGACTGAATTCTCGCCAGAGGTCGCCGGCATCCTCGATCCCGACCGAGATCCGGATCATGCCGGCGTGATCGCCTGGCGAGCCAGTTGAGCATCGTCTTGTCCGCGATGGCTGGTCGTGGCAGGGTGGCTGAGCGTCGTCTGCACATCGCCCAGGCTCGGGGCAAACGGTATATCGGCGAGGCCTCTGATGAACGTCTGCGCGTTGGCACGGTTGCCAAGGTCGATCGTGATGATCGCTCCGAAGCCGTCCTTCAGGATGCGGAGCGCGAGCGCGTGATCGGGATGGCTGGGAAGCCCGGGGTAATAGACCCGCACGACTCGGTCATCGGATTCGAACCGGCCGGCCAGCTCGAGCGAGCTTTCGCACGCGCGTTTGAATCGGAGGCAGAGAGTCGCCATACCGCGCAGGGCCATCCAGCTTTCAAACGGATTGCCGGTTTGGCCCAAAGTGGACGCGACAACCTTGGCTTCGCTCGACGAGATTCTTGGCTCCGACGACGGCTCCGAGCGTCAAGTCGCTGTGGCCGCCGATCATCTTGGTCACCGAGTGCACGACCAGACTGGCGCCGTGATCGATCGGCCGGCAGATCAACGGAGTAAAGGTGTTGTCAACGACCAGCGGAATGCCGGCTTGCCGCGCGACTGTCGCCAGTGAATCCAGATCGGCGACCCGCAGCAGCGGATTCGAGGTTGTCTCGGCGAAGATCAGCCGGGTCGCCGGCTTCAAAAGTGACTTGACTGTCGCTGGGTCCGCCGCCGGGTCGAAAATATCGTGACCGATACCCCAGCGCGGCAAGAGCCTCGTTACGAGTGCTGTCGTCTTGCCGTAAACTCCGTCGGAAACAAGCGCGTGATCGTTTTGGCTCAAAAGCGCCAGAAAAGTCGAAGCGATCGCTCCCATGCCGGACGCACAAATCAGGCCAGCATCGCCACCTTCCAGGTGGGCGAGTTTTTCGGCAAGCTGCGCCGCGTTGGGATGACCATCGCGCGCATAGATGAAGCCATTCGATCGACCTTCGCTCAGTGCATCAACATGATCGAGATCTTCCGGACAGTACACCGAGCTCAGCTCGAGCGGTGCGACCAGAGGCGGACTTACCGATTCGGCGCGGCGCGGCCCTCGAGCGCAGGCTGTGGACAGACGCGTAAACGATTCATTCGATGACATGCTCTTCGATGCCTCAACGGGCATTTGTTGCGCGGCGACGACAACGTAATCAGTGTTCGGCGGCTGCCCCCGCATTCTTGCGGAAGAAGCGGGCGGCCTGGCCCAGTAAAGAGATGATTTCGCCAGCTTTCCGGAGCGAGACCCAATGATTCTTGGCCGTGCGTGCGTCGGCGGCCTGGCGCCGCAGCGTGGCTAGTGCGGCCCAGTCGAGCGACCAGGCCTGGGCGACCGCTTGCTCCTGGATGTTGCGGGTCAGTTCGTCAAGTCGATCGATCAGCGCTTCATTGATCATGCACTCAGCCGTTCGATAGGGATGATCTTCGACCAAGGCCAGCGAACCTTGGCGTCGCCGCCCTTTGACCAGTTCGGAGAGTCGGGAGCGCCAGCCTTGGAGTGCCGAACGGTCGCGATTATTCGTCGGTATCGGCCCCTGATTGAGCGTTTCGCCCGGAATCAGGGTCGACCCACTGCCCAATTCGGACGATCACGACGGTGATATTGTCGAGCCCCCCCCGCAGGTTTGCGAGATTGATCAGGTAGCGGCAGGCGTCGCGCGGGTGGAAGTTCGCGGCGAACACGCCCATTTCGTCATCCTCGACGGGACCGGAGAGACCGTCGGAGCAGAGAAGGTAGACGTCGCCCAAGTCGACGGCCAGTGGGCCTTCGATGTCGACCTCGATTTCGAGTTCCGGGCCCAGGCTGCGCGTGATCACGTTTTTGGGAACGGACAGATTGGCTTGCTCGGAGGTCAGGTGGTTGCGCCGCACAAGCTCCCAGACCAGGCTGTGATCGAATGATAGCTGATCGATCCGATTGTGCCGGATGCGATAAACGCGCGAATCACCCACATGAGCAACCAAGGCACCCGCGGGCAACAAGAGCAATGCAGAACAGGTCGTGCCCATCCCTTGGAAGTCGCGATTGGCTGATGCGCGGCCATGGATCAGCGCACTCACCTCGCGAAACGACTTGACAATCGCCTCCGACGGGGTGCCCGCTCGTGCCTTCATGTAGGTGTGCGGAATCAGGTCGCACGCCATCTTGCTCGCGAGCTCACCGACGGCGTGAGCCCCCATTCCGTCGGCGACCAGAAAGACGTGCCCCCGCTGCCGCCAAGACTCCTCGTGAGACGCGCGGACCGCCATGAACGAGTCTTGATTATTGGAACGACGCATGCCCGTGTCGGTCGCGGCGGCGTCGATGATGATGTCGTCCCAGTTCACAGCCTGACCTTGTTGTCATCTCGTGGGTCACTGACGAGAGAATCGCAGGCGGCCGATCGCCCGCGTTCGCCGTTGACCAAACGATGTTCAAAATCGGCGCCGAGATCACCATCTCTCTGGAACTATTCTGAACCCGAGAATTCTACGATCGTCGCAGGGCCCGGCCCATCGCGCACGATAGAACAGCGCGGTCGCTCTCCGAATTGTATCGTCCGATCGCTAAGATTGTGTACTTCCACTCCGGAATATTCCACTAAGAATCGCGACCGCGTTCAACGCCCGCTCGGCACTCGCACGAAACCCTGCATCCGCAAGACGACGGTTGAGCGCAGTGAACCACCCAGCAGAACTCGGGCTGGTTACTAGTCGATCGATTGCTCCTAATAGTACAAGAACCGTGATCGGCTTGTGACCCCCAAAACCATTCCCCAACTTCGTTGCGAGATCGCCATCTGTAATGCCTGAATCGAATCCTCTGACAGACTTCCAGTTTACGAAAACAACACTGTACAACGGCCTCGACGTTATCATCCGCAGGCAGGCACAGCTACCGATAGTCGCGATCAACCTCTGGTACCACGTCGGTTCCAAGAACGAAGAGCGCCACCAGCGAGGTTTTACCCATCTCGTTGAGCACCTGATGTTTGAGGGCTCCGCTCATTACCCCGGAGACTTTTTCAAACATCTCCAGCCACTGGGGGCGAACATCAATGGATCGACATCATCTGACAGAACTAACTACTTCGTCGACCTGCCCACCGCGCATATGGAACGGGCAATCGCCATGGAGTCAGATCGCATGGCCAACTTGCTGGGAGCGCTCGACGAGACAAAGCTGCGCATTCAGAAAGACGTCGTCAAGAACGAGTACCGCCAGAACTATGCGAACCGGCCGTACGGAATGGTCGGCCCTTTGATCGCCGAAGCGCTCTACCCACCTGTGCACCCATATAGTTGGATGACGATTGGCGTGATGGAAGACCTCGATCGGGCGACCATGGGTGACGTCTCGGCATTCTTCCGCAGGTTTTACGTTCCCAGCAACGCGAGCCTCGCACTCGTCGGCGATCTTGACGAAGATCGCGCTTTAGCCATGGCGGAACGCTATTTCGGGCCCATCGCCGGCGGCTCCGCTGCACGGCAACCATGGGTCCCCGCGCTTGGCCTGAAAGACTCGACCGAAATCGTTCTCCGCGATCGCGTCGAGCTCGATCGGCTGTATCTCATCTGGCCGACTGTCCCGCATTTCCACGGCGACGACGCGGCTCTTCTGCTCCTGGGTGACGTGCTGGCTCGGGGGAGATCAAGCCGCCTGCACAAGAAGCTCGTGATCGACGACCAAATCGCCCAAGACGTGACTGCGTATCAAGCCGGCAGGGAGCTCGATGGGTCGTTCGGGATCATTGTCACCCTGCGGCCCTCGCGATCGATCAGCCAGGCTCGAAACCTGGTGGAATCCGAGCTCGGCGCTATCGCAAACGAAGGCGTCTCCGACGGCGAATTGCTGCGTGTACGGACGATGCGAACGGCCAGTTTCTTTTTCGCACTCGAGCACATGGGAGGATTCGGCGGAGTCGCCGATCGCCTCAACGCGTACAACGTCTTTCGCGGCGATCCCTCGCTTATCACTGCCGATGTCCAGCGTTTTCAATGCGTTGGGGCCACAAAGCTTAGAGAAGTCGCAGCGTCGTATCTCGCCAACCGACCCAAGGTTAATTTGTCGGTGATCGGCCAGAAAAAAACCGCCAGTTCGACACCGCTTGATCGTTCCCTGGTTCCGGCGACCCCGGCCCCTTCGCACTTTCGCCCACCTGCCCGAAATCATTCAGCTCGACTGTGGAATTCCGCTCTGGGTCTTCCCTCGAAGCGATTTGCCGACGGTGGCCGGCGCGATCGTCCTCGCGGCCGGCGCCAGCCTGCAGCAACCGGCGCAAGCCGGGCTCGCTCAGTTGACGACCGTCATGCTCGACGAAGGCACCAGATCGCGCTCGGCGGAATCGATCGCACTGGCCGTCGAGTCAATGGGTGCAACGATCGGGGCGAGCTGCGGCTGGGACGGTTCATACGTGTCTTTCAGGTGTCTGAAGGCGAACCTCCCGACAGTCCTGGACCTGACCGTCGACATCCTTTTGAACCCGACATTTCCGGAGAAAGAGTGGGAGCGCGTCCGCGGTCAGACGCTCGCCGCCTTGAAAGCCGAAGGTGACAGCGCCGAATCGATGGCCTACCGGGCACTTCTCGCAGCACTTTACGCCGAAGATCATCCCTACTTTTTCCCGCTCGCCGGAACCGAAGCAACCGTGGCGGGATTCACCAACGGTCAACTTGCTCGCTTCCACGCGCGACACCTCGTTCCGGGCAGAGCCGCCGATCGTCGTCGCCGGCGACGTGAACCCAGAAGCACTCGCCGACGAACTTTGCCGGCGGCTGCCGCCACTCACAAGAACGGCCACGGAATTCACGGCGGCATCCCTGCCGGTAAAGCGGTCCGTCCGCCGCGTCTGCTACTTGATAGGCCGGGCGCACCCAAGCGGTTGTGCGTGTCGGCCATCTCGGACTTGCTCGCACCGACCCCGCGTTCGATCACTCGCTTGTGTTGAACCAGATTTTGGGTGGTCAATTCTCGTCTCGGCTCAATGCCAAGTTGCGCGAGGAGCGAGGGTTAACCTACGGAGTACGCAGCCATTTTGACTGCCGCGGGCAAGCGGGCCCGTTTTCCGTCACCACGTCGGTTCAGGCCGACCGACTCGCCGTCGCCCTGGACGACATCCGTGTCGAGCTGGAGGCCTTACCGAGCGATCGGCCTCCCAATCAGGTCGAGCTCGACAACGCACGCCGCTCGCTTGTCGAGGGCCAAGCGCGGCATTTTGAAACTCCCTCGGCGCTCGTGAACCGGTACGCGGGACTGGTTATTCATGGTTTTCCGCTCGACCACGAGGCAGGGTTCGCCGATCGGCTGGCCGCCATCGACGTAGCATCGTTGCGAGTCCAGGCTCGAGAACGCATCGATCCGGATTCACTGGTCGCAGTCGTTGTCGCCGACGCCAAGAGTGTCTTCGACGATCTCCAAAGACTGGATTGGGCCGACGTGGAGACGATTGATGGCCCAGGATCAACGTGAACGGCAGGGCGGCGCGATCTTGTTTACCGTTGTCGACGTGGGATCACGGCTTCCCCAAAATAATGGGCAGCGGCACGTCGGTGCTAGCAGTATGGTTTGCGACTCCTATAATAGTAGTCGTCCAATTCTCCGCGAATGCATTATTCTTTGATGTCGCGAGGGATCTCTCATGGCGAGCAGTGGGCCGGTGGTTGCCAAGTTGCGGCGCAGCGGGCAAGTCTGGGCTCAGTTTTGGCGTGGCGAGTACGACAGGAACACCCTTCGATCGATCCCGTCTTGGGGCATGAGCTGCCTCCTCCATGCACTCTTGCTTCTGCTGTTGGCGTTCGTGTTTCACCTGCGGCGTAGCAGTGAATCACTCGCGCTTTTGATTCAGCCGGCGATCGTCGATACGCAGCTTGGCGACGTCACGTCGTTGGTCGATTCCACTCGCGCGGGTGACCCGTTCACGACCGCCGATAGCCCGGACCCGCCCTCGCTCGGTTTGCCGACGAACGACCCCGATATCAAACTGGTCGGTCAGCCTCAAATCGCCTCGCTGGCGCAGTTCGCCCCAGAGTTGGCGAGCCCGCTGTTGCCGATGAACGCGAAGCCGGGCATTTCGTCGTTTGCGAAGTCGCGGACAAAAGGGATAGTGCTCGACGGGATGATACGGCTGCCTGAATTCGCGGAGGCCATGTCGGCCCCGTTTTCTGGCCGTGATGGCCTGACGCGAGCCAAGTTGCTGCGTCGCGAAGGCGGGACGGCCCAATCGGAGAAGTCGGTCGAGGACGGACTGGACTGGATCGCGCGGCACCAGCGAGCCGACGGGTCGTGGAGCCTGAATTTCCACGACCAGTGTCAGGCCGAGCCGTGCCCCCATTATCTGGCGCGCATCGATTCCGACACCGCCGCGACCGGATTGGCCCTTCTGCCGCTCTTAGGTGCCGGCCACATTCATACCGTCAAGACTCGCTACCAAGACTCCGTCCGGCGCGGACTGGAATGGCTGACCGCGCACCAAGGGCCAGAAGGCGACCTCTTCATCGGGCCGCCTGGCATGGCCTATCTGTACAGTCACGCGATCGCCACGATGGCACTGTGCGAGGCGTTTGGGTTGTCTCGCGATCCCAGCTTAGAACCGGCCGCTCGCCGGGCAATCGACTTTATCTGTACCGCGCAAGATCCGGTCGGCGGCGGATGGCGCTATTCTCCCGGCCAGACTGGCGACACGTCGGTCTTCGGCTGGAACATCTTCGCACTCCGAAGCGCCCATCTCGCCGGGCTCACCGTGCCTCGGAAGATCTTAAAGGCGTGCTCCAGCTATCTCGACCTGGCGGCCGCCGACAGATCACGAGTGGTCTATTCTATCAGCCGGGCCGCCAGCGCGGTGACGGCCTTGACCCGGTGATGACGACCGAAGCCCTCTTGAGCCGCCAGCTTCTGGGGTGGCCGCGCGATTTCCCCCCCTGGTCAAGGGAGTCGGGATGATCTCCGCCCACCTTCAAGAGTCGGTAGACCGGAATATCTACTACTGGTACTACGCGACCCAGCTCTTGCACAACATGAAGGGAGATAAGTGGGAGCGGTGGAACTTGAAGATCCGCGAAGGCTTGATCAGCATGCAGGTAAAGGATAGCTCGTGCGCTCAGGGTAGCTGGGACCCATTTCTACCGCAGCCCGATCTCTGGGGGCGCATGGCCGGCCGCCTGTACCTGACTTCGTTATCAATCCTCACACTCGAGGTCTATTACCGCTACCTTCCGATCTATCGCTCTTTCGACGAAGACCAGGCCAGGCCCGACAACGCGATGAAGGCGAAAGACGACGACAAGCCGAAGTGAGTCGAACCTGCTGCCAACCGTCGGAAGAACGGTCGACATGGGCTGCAACCCGTAAAAGCTTGTCTGCTAGCGGATTACGCTGAATTGGCGAAAGGGAATCGACTTGTACAGGACAAGCTGCGAGAGCACAAGTCCCTTGGGATTGATCTGCCGCGGCATCAGGAAGGCGTAGTCTCCCTTGCGGGCGTAATCGAACGAGCCCCGCGTGACCTGGCTCATGGTGAACTGCACGTTGTCCGCCGGGCACGACGGTCGCGAAGTTGTTGCCCGGATGCTCAGCTGCAGTGGTATGCGTTGGATGACCGTCCGACAACGTGCAGGCGGATCGGATTGCCGTTGTTGACCAACACCGGTCGGATAGGCCCAGCCGTAGAGTTGGTTTTGGCCGGCGTAATCCCACGCATTCATGAGCCGATTGAACCCAGGATCGACGGCCGTCACGACGGCGTTGTTGGGGAGCATGCTGTTGTAGGTCGGCGCGACGAGAGTTCGATCCGTCCCTTCGAAAACGTCGACGTGCTGACTTCGACCATGTTGGAGCCGACATCACTGCCGACCGCCTCGACCATAGTCTGCAGTCCGAAGTTCTCGAGCTGGTCGGCCAGCGAACCAGGAACTCGCCGATGTCGTCAGCCGCGATCGGATACTGCTGCCCGGAGTGATTTTGAATCACGATCCAGCGCGACGTCACGTTGATCACTTCGCCCCAGGCACCCTGCGGCGGAAGCTGAGGAAGGCCACGGGGTGGCCGACTACCTGGTCAAATGCCAGCTCCGGGTCTTGGGCCTGCGTCGGCATATCCGCCACAAACAGGCAGCTAATGCCGAGCAGCAGGAATCCGAACAGCGCTGGCTTGACCATTTCCGCATCAACTCACCTCCGGCGAGTGCGAGAGTCTTTCACAATGAATCGCGTCTTTAGGATACTCCACCTGGCTTCATTGGACGACAATGTCTTCTTCTCAGTCGTAACAATTTTGCGAGCGAGCCACTTTGCCCTTTGCCGACAAATTCGTGATTTCCGTAGACTAGAGTCTCCAATCAAAACGATTCCGACTCGATGCAAGACCGCATCGTGCCTGTCTCTTTGATGAAGGTCGACCGGGACTATGAGCACAGTGGATCGGCGATCTTCGGAGGACACCGCGTGGGCCGGTGACGGCGATCCCGATCCCGCACCGCGACCTGACCGGCGTGACCCTGGGCGATTTTCAAGTCGAGAAGCTGCTTGGGCCGCGGGGGATGGGTGAAGTCTATCTGGCGACCCAGTGAGCCTGAATCGCCCGGTCGCCCTCAAAGTCCTCCGACCCAACTTGCGCGTCGAACCCGACGTATCTCGGCCGACTGAGGACCGAAGCGACGGCGGTCGCCAAGCTCAATCATCCCAATATCGTCCACGTCTACACTTTCGGTTGCGTCGACCAGATCAACTTCATCGCGATGGAGTACGTCCAGGGAACGAACCTGAGGGAGTACATCATCAAGAAGGGCGCACTCGACTTCCCGCTGGCGTTTTCGATCATGCGGCAGACCGGCCAGGCCATCGGCGCGGCCGGCGAAGTCGGGCTGGTCCACCGCGACGTCAAGCCCGAAAACATCTTGATGACCAAGAAAGGGACGGGTGAAAGTCGCGGATTTCGGGCTTTGCCGCGACCAGGAAAGCGACAGCGCGTCCATCTCACGCAGTCAGGCGTGACGATGGGAACGCCGCTCTACATGAGTCCGGAACAGGCCCAGGGCCACGTCGATCGATCATCGCAGCGATCTCTATTCGCTGGGCGTGACGTTTTACCACATGCTCGCCGGCGTTCCGCCGTTTCACGCGGAGACCGCCCTGGCGCTGGCGCTCAAGCAGGTGCGGGAGATGCCTCGCAGCATGCTGATTCATCGCCCCGACCTGCCGCCGGAGCTCGATCGACTGGTTCTCAAGCTGATGGCCAAAGATCCGGCGGACCGCTACCAGTCGGCCGCGCGAGATGCTCGCCGACCTGGCGAAAATCCGCGATTCGCTCCACGATCGGCGCGAGCGTCGCCGTTTCCGCGACGGCCTACCGCAGCGTCGACACCGACGACAATGCACGGTCGGCAAGCCCGAGCACTCAATCCAATCCGAATACGCGAGACGGCGCCGCGTCCGCAGTTCCGTCGTCTCCACCACAGTGGCCGGGCCGTGCGTTTGCCGGTGCGGAACGTTCCTGGCGCGATTGAGCCCGGCAGTGATTGTCGCGACATGCGCGGTTTGTCTGTTGGCGGGAGCGATCGCTGGTTGGCACGCTCGCGACCCAGACGTCCAGGCCGTCCCGCCGACGCCGCCACGCATTGCCGGTGCTCTGGCTCGAGCCGCGCTGGACCGCGATTCCGAGACAGAACACTCCCGACGAGCAGTTGCGCTACGCGCTCTTGCAGGCGCCACGCGAAGACTGGGCGCCGGCGTTTCTCGCCGTCGCGGGCTATTTCCCTCATTCCCACGACGTGATCTCGAAGGCGTACACCCAGCTCGCGCGGATCTGGTACCGGCGGCTGCGACCTACGCGCGCTGGGAACGCTGGAACGCGAGCTCTCGGATTGGAAAGAAGCGACGAAACACGATCAAGAACTCGTCGAGGCCGTACGAATCGCCATCAAGCTCAAGAAAGGAGACTTGGAAGGGGTCGTCGGAGGGAATGAAAACGCTGACTGCGGGACGACGTTCCGACACGATTGACTCCGCGCTCGTGGAGATGAGCTTGGAAATCTGCGCCGATGCGATCGCGGCTGCTCAAAGCACGGGGATGGAATCGATGCGGGAGAGACTGCACGCTTTCCAGGTGCAGTTGATTGCGACGGCTCTATCAGATCGAAGTGCCCAAAGGGAGGCCGCAGCCAGACGCGGCTGCGGAAAAGCATTCTTAAAGGTAGTTGGGGAGGACCGATACGGGGCAAGGTTGTCGCCCATTTGGATGTAGGAAGGTCGACGTCGGTCGGAAAGGCCGTCACAAGCGAGTTCGGCGTAAAACTCGGCTTCGCGTTCTGATGCGGAGTGCCGAGAACTGTCACGAGAAAGGCCCGCGCCGCCTATTGCGGGGCGGGAGTCGACCGGCATGGCATTTCTGAAACGAGCCAACGGCGAGACGGCCGGGCAGATCATCGAGCTGAAGCCCGATCGAATCATCATCGGCCGGTCGCCCGAGCATTGCCACGTCGTCCTCGACCCCAACGGCGTCAGCCGCCGGCATGCCGAGATCTATCGCAAGGGCGAAGATTATTATCTGGCCGATCTCAACTCCCGGAACCTGACCAAGGTCAACAACACCAAGGTCATTCCGGGAATCGATCATCGCCTGGCGCCCGGAGACCGGATCAATATCTGCGACGTCGAGTTCCTGTTTTACCCGCAGCTGCCGGCGGACAGCCCCTCCAAGGAACCCGGCGACATCATGATCGTCACCGAGGGTGAAAACCACGACGCCCCGCATCTGCACACGCTCGACGCCTCGCGTTCGAGCGCCATGGCGAGCATGGTCAAGCCCGAGGTCAAGCTCAAGGCGATCCTCGAGATCAGCCCGCAACCTTTCGACCGAGCTCAAGATCGACACCGTCGCGCCCAAGATCCTCGATTCGCTCATGGAGCTCTTCCCCCAGGCCGAGCGGCTCTTCCTGGTGCTGGTCGACCCCGAAACCAAGCGGCTGATCCGCAAAGCGTTCAAGTACCGGCCCGCCAAGAAGTCGATCTTCTCGACGGTCATCCCGGCCGACGAGATCCCGATGAGCATCAGCCGGTCGATCGTCAACCACGTGCTGGGCCAGAAGAAGGCGGTCCTCAGCCAGGATGCCGGCGCCGACAAGAACCTGCCGACCAGCGCGTCGATCGCCGATCTCAAGATCCGCTCGGTGATGTGCGTTCCCCTCTTGACTCCCGATCGCGAAGCCCTGGGGATCATTCAGCTCGATACCAGCGACCGCAAGCAGTTCGCACCAGGAAGACCTGGACGTTCTGGCCGCGGTGGCCGGCCAGGCCGCGATCGCGATCCAGAACGCCCAGATGCACGAATCGCTGCTCGAACGCGAGCGAGTGAACCGCGACCTGAAACTCGCCGAGCAGGTTCAGAAGCGATTCTTGCCGCAGTCGGTGCCGGTGATTCCCGGTTACGAGTTTTTCGCGCATTACGACCCGGCCTACGAGGTCGGCGGCGACTATTACGACTTCGTTCCGCTGCCCGGCAACCGGCTGGCCATCGCGCTGGGCGACGTCTCCGGCAAAGGCGTGGCGGCCGCGCTCATGATGGCCAAGTTTTCGGGCGACACGCGCTATTGCATCCTCACCGAAAACTCACCGGCGGCCGCCGCCAACGAGCTCAACAGCCTGCTCTTCTCGGCGGCCATCGAGGAAAAATTCATCACCTCTCAGCTCTCGCGTCCTCGACACCGAGAAACGCACCCTGGCGATCACGTCCGCGGGCCACCTTCCCGTCATGATCCGCCGCAGCAACGGCACGGTCGACGAGATCGGCGAGGAAATCGCCGGCTTTCCCCTGGGGATCATTCCCGAGGGCGATTACAAGCAAACCGAGGTCAAGCTCTATCCGGGCGACGTCGTCGCCATCTTCTCCGACGGCGTGACCGACGCACGAAACCTCCGTGAAGAGCTCTACGACTCGCGCGACAAGCGCCGGGTGATCAAGAAGCTCGCGGAAACGACCGGCGGCCCGGAAGCGGTCGGGCGAGCACTCGCTGCAGGACATCCGCGAGTTTTCCGCCGGCCATAACCAGGTCGATGACATCACGCTGATCTGCTTTGGACCGCTTCCTCGCTGATTTCCGAAGAGGTTCGACCGCAGCGTCACCCCCAATTTGTGGGGCAAGACCCCCGCGGTGAGAGACCGGTCTCGCTAGCCTGCCATGCCGATCAAAGTCACCAACATCCGCCTGGAGCTCGATGAAACCGAAGAAGGGTTGCCCGAAAAGATCGCCGCCCGGCTGGGGCTTCCGCGCGACGCGATCGTGCACTGGCGAATCCTCCGCAAGAGCCTTGATGCCCGGGGCCACGACGACATCCATTTCAACTAGCCGCCGCCGTCGATCTGCCCCGTGAAGACCTGACGGCGCTTCGATGCCGCGCCGGGTCTTCGACACCTATGTTCCCGAACGATTCGAATGGCCAGAGCCCGGCTCGATGCCCGCTCGCGCACCGGCCCGTCATCGTCGGCGCCGGTCCGGCCGGACTTTTCGCCGGCTATTTGCTCGCGCAGAGACGGCTATCGGCCCTTGATCCTCGAACGCGGCCGGGCCGTCAAGGATCGCGTCGCCGACGTCCGCCGGTTCGACGAAAATGGACCTCTCGATCCCGAAAGCAACTACCTCTTCGGCGAAGGGGGGGCCGGCACCTTCAGCGACGGCAAGCTCACCTCGCGCGGCACCGGCCCCGACGTCACCCGTGTCCTGGAAATCCTCGCCGACTGCCACGGCAAGCCGTCGATCGTCTACGAAAACCGGCCGCATCTCGGGTCGAACCGCCTGCCGCTGGTCGTGCAGGACGTTGCGGCGCAAGTTCGAAGAGCTGGGGGGCGAGATCCGATTTTCCTGCCGCGTCGAGGACCTCGACATCGCCGACGGCCGACTCCGGGGACTGTCGACCTCGTCGGGCTACATCGCCGCCGAATTAGCCATCCTCGCGATCGGCCATAGCGCCCGCGACACCTATGGCATGCTGCTTCGAGCGCGGCGTGCCCATGGAAGCCAAGCCATTTCAGCTCGGCGTGCGGATCGAACAGCCGCAGGCCGCGATCGACCGAGTCCGATACGGGCCCAATCGCCGGCCACCCGGCCCTGGGCGCGGCCGACTACAGCGCGTCGGTCCGCGCCGGCAATCGCGACCTGTTCACGTTCTGCATGTGCGCCGGGGGCTACGTGATGCCCAGCGTCAGCGAGCCCGGCTACTTCTGCACCAACGGCATGAGCGAAAGCCGCCACGATTCGCCGTTCGCCAACAGCGGCCTGGTCGTCACCATCGAGCCGGAGGAAACCGGCAGCTCGCACCCACTGGCCGGCATTCACTACCAGCAGCGGGTCGAGCAAGCGGCATTCGAGGCAGGTGATGGTTCCTACAAAGCACCGATCCAGTGGGCGCGCGATTTCCTGGCCGGCCGGCCGAGCCGCGGCAAGCTCCCCACCAGCTATCGCCGCGGCACCGTGCCCTTCGATCTGGCGCTCCTGCTTCCCGAGCCGGTTGTAGAAGCGCTGATGATCGGCCTGCCGGCAATGGACCGGCGCTTCGGCGGGCGGTTTCTCCGCGACGCCACGCTCACCGGCCCAGAGTCGCGCGGCAGCTCGCCCGTCCGCATCGTCCGCGACCCACAAACGAGGCAAAGCCCAGAGGTCGTCGGGCTTTACCCGTGCGGCGAAGGGGCCGGCTACGCCGGCGGAATCGTCAGCGCGGCCGTCGATGGTGTGCGGACCGCACGGGTGATTGTGGCAAATTATGCAAGCCCCGCGTCGGCAAGTGCTCGCTCGTAGTCTTCCGGACAGTTCAGGTTCCGAAGGGTACCGAGCGTTGGATCAACCATTCTCAATTCGGTATCGTCGACGGCCCTTGTCTTGACGTGATCGACCAACAGAACCGGTCCAAGCCGATCTGAACAAAGTAACCGATCGACCGACGGCAAGACTGCGGCCGGTCGATAGAGGGCCGCCAACGGATGGTAAAAGCCCGCCACATGCGGAATGACTAAATCGTATCCGTCGCTCAGCTCAACTAGCCGTGTGATCCAGCGCGGCTCGAGCAACGGCACGTCGGTGGCCGTCGCGTAAACCAGATCGACCGAACTGTCGAATGCCCTTAATCCTGCGGCTAAACCTTGCAACGGTCCGCGTCCGGAGATCTCGTCGCAAACGATGACAACTTCGGCGCCCAAAACAGGCATATCCTGGCCCGGGGCAGCCACGACCACGACCGGCCACGCGACGGTACTGGCCAGCCGGACGACGCGCTGGAGCATGAGCTCGTCACCGAACGGCAGCCAGGCCTTCGGCCGCCCCATCCGCCGGCTTTCTCCACCGCACAGGATCACCGCGCCGACGGGCATAAAACGGCGGCCTCCCCCTGCTTCAGGACAAAGCAGTAGCGTGTCCGACACCAAAGCGGCCTACGAGATGGAGGCCGCCATCGGAAACCAGGATCGCGCCGTTGATATTGGTGCCGGCCTCGCTCACCACAAAAAGGGCAAGGTTGACGATGTCTTCGATCGCGCCCAGACGGCGCGTGGGGATGGACCTGCGGACCATTTCGGCCGCATCGCCGGCAAAGAGCCTCCTTGCCCCTTCGGTATCACCGATCGGGCCGGGGGCGATGGCGTTGACGCGAATACCCTGCGCTCCCCACTCAACCGCGAGCGTACGAGTGAGCGCGTCGACGGCCGCCTTGGCGGCCGCGACGTGGACCTGACCTGGCGTACCGCCATAGTGCAAGGTCGCGCTGATGTTGAGGATCTGGCCCCCATAATCCTTCAACCGCGCGTGATAGGCAGCCCGCGACACATTCCAGGTCCCCTTGGCGTCGATATCGATCACCGTGCCAAAGCCGTTCGGGCTCAGATCGGCCGATGCACAGTAGAAATTGCCGGCGGCGTTGTTGACCAGAATATCCAGTCCACCAAGCTCGTTGACGACTCGATTCACCGCCGGCTCGACAGCCTCGGGCTGGCGGACGTCGGCGGCCAGAGCTAGGCAGCGACGCCCCGTGGCCGCGGCGATCTGGTCCGCGGCCAAGGTCAGTTTGTCTTGTTTGCGGCTCATGATTGCCACGTTGGCACCATGCCTGGCCAAGGCCTCGGCAATTCCGCGGCCGATGCCGGTTCCGCCGCCTGTGACCAGCGCCACCTTTCCCTCGAACAGGCTGTCGCGAAAAACGCTCATAGCACTCCTCTTCATCAAGCGGGGCAAGTCGTGGGGCCGAAGCCCCCTTCGCGCCGTGCGCGGGCAGCACACGCGAAAACCGAGTTCTGCCGACAATTTAGTCCTTCGTCGAACGAATCAAAGCTATATTACCAGAGACCTCACCGCGGACAATTGAACACGTTGCGCACTTGCGCGAAGGGTCTCCGTTATATTCAAAGTGGACAACGTGAAGCACGCGCCGGAACCCGGCACCACGCATCCGCGACGGT
This sequence comes from uncultured Isosphaeraceae bacterium, assembly GCA_963850935.1. Lineage (GTDB taxonomy): Bacteria > Planctomycetota > Planctomycetia > Isosphaerales > Isosphaeraceae > CAWFRS01. Next base: position 114,459 of record CAWKNT010000001.1, on the reverse strand, counting down.
CCGAATCGGGAAGGTTGACAACGTGAGCATCGAGAACGTGTGTCTGCGGACTGCCCGGCTCGATCTGGTCGCGGCGACAATCGATCATCTTGCTGCCGAGCTCGAAAACCCCCAGCGTTTCGCCGACTTGATACGCGCTGTTGTCCTCCCGAGCTGGCCTCCGGGCGAGTATGATCGGCACGCCATCTCTTATTTCCACGACCGACTCGCCGAAGGGTGCGCATTGGCCGCCGGCTGGTATGTTTGGTACGCAATTCGGCGCACGACGGCAGACTATCCGGCGACGCTCGTCGCGGGGGGCGGCTACTTCGGTCCGCCACTCCCCGACGGAACCGTCGAGATCGGTTATTCGGTCGTGCCCGAATGGCGTCGCCACGGCTACGCGACTGAACTGGTGCAAGCCCTTGTTCAGCGGGCGTTTGACGTACCGGAAGTGCGCCGAATCCTGGCCGAGGCGGAAGTCGACAACATCGCATCAATTGGTGTGCTCGCCCGCTGCGGTTTCCGAAGAATGGGAACAGGACGCGAGCCGCATTACGATCGGTTTCAGCGCGATCGCGAAGCGGCAGCGATCAGCTGCGTTCCTGGCGAGCCAGCGTTGTCGATTTAGTGGTTGGTTTCGACTTGTGAACGCCGTTCCGGATTGTGGTGAAATGGCGCTGCGATGAAAACGCGACCTATCGGCTAACGTGTCGACAGCAACCGCTTATTCGCGGAGCGGGCCCCTTTGGACTTGGTCAAAATTCGCTTCACCTTGGACCCGCCCTTGATCTTCTTACCAAGCGGCCGATCCTTTGAGGCAGCGGACGTTTTCACCTGCGCCTCGACAGCCTCTGGCGCGACGAGCGAGCCGGCCTCTGAGTCAGACTCGTTAGAAGGAACAGTCACGGTGGGCGCCTTGGCTGGATCGTCAATCGGCCAGTCGTCGGGCGCAACGGCTCCGTCTGTTCGCGAGATATCAAGTGCTCGGCCGGCAATCTTGACCTTTTTCAGCGTGTGAAAAACCTTGTGGGGCATGCCCTCGAGCAAGTCAACCGTGCTGTGTTCGTCGAAGATCTCGATGCGTCCGATAAAGCGGCTCTCGAGCCCGGTCTCGTTGGCGATCGCGCCTACAATGTTCGACGGCTTCACCTGGTGGACTCGCCCGACTTCGATTCGGTAGGTTTCCATCCGCTCGGTCGGACGCTCATCGCCGCGACGGCGCGGGCCTCGGCCGTCGGCGTCGACTCGACCGCCGGCTTCGAGCGTGCGTCGCATCGATTCCAAGCGCGAGTTGTTGCGCCCTCGCGCGTCTCGTTGAAGCTCACTGCGTCCGCCTCGTCGGTCAGGAAAAGCGGTTTGTCGCCGGCCGCCATAACAGCAAGCGCCGCCGCGACGCGTTCAAGTGGCACGTCGTTGCTCGCGCGATATTGCTCAACCAAGGTAGTAAAGGCGGCCAGGTCGGGATGAGCGATGCTGGCGGTGATCCGGTCGTGAAAGCGTTCTACACGGCGCTTGTTGATTTCCTGATTCGTGGGCACGTCCATCAGCTCGATCGTCTGCCGGGTCGCCTGTTCAATCCGGCGCAGCAGATGCCTACCGCGGGGGTGGAGGAAAAGGATCGCCTTGCCGCTACGGCCCGCCCGGCCCGTCCGACCGATTCGGTGCACATAACCTTCGCTGTCCATCGGCAAGTCGTAGTTGATCACGTGGCTGATCCGCTGGATATCGAGGCCGCGGGCCGCCACATCCGTGGCAACGATCACGTCGATCTTGCCGGCGCGGAGGCGCTCGACGATCCGCTCGCGCTGGCTCTGCGAGACGTCGCTCGAGAGGGCGGCCGTACGGTGGCCCCGCCGGGACAGGTATTCAGCCAGCGGCTCGGTTGTGTTCTTCGTATTGACGAAAACGAGCACAGCTTCGATCGATTCGGCTTCCAGGATTCGGGCGAGTGCCTCCTCTTTCTGATGTGGACCGACAACCACGAACCGCTGGTGAACCGTATCGGCCGTGGCGGCCTTCTGCTTGATCGTGATCTCGGCGGGGTTGCGCAGATGCCGCTGAGCGATGCGGCGGATCGAATCGGGCATGGTGGCCGAGAAGAGCGCGATCTGCCGCTGGGCAGGTACCTGGGTGAGGATCCAATCCACGTCCTCGGCAAAGCCCATCCGCAGCATTTCGTCGGCTTCGTCGAGCACAAGCCCGCGCAGCCCGTCGAGCTTGAGCGAGCCGCGGCGCATGTGATCCATCACTCGGCCCGGCGTGCCGACGACGACGTGCACTCCGCGATCGAGCTGGCGAAACTGGATGTGATAATCCTGGCCGCCGTAAATCGCGACGGCGCGCAGTCCCTTGAGACCGGCGGCATAGCGCTTGAACGCTTCGGCAACCTGGATCGCGAGCTCGCGCGTCGGCGTCAAGACGAGGACTTGCGGCACCTTCTTCTCCAGGTCGATCCCCTGGAGCATCGGCAACGCGAATGCCGCGGTCTTGCCCGTTCCGGTTTGTGCCTGGCCGAGCACATCGCGGCCGGCAAGTAAAAGCGGGATCGCGCGGGCCTGGATCGGCGTCGCCGTCAGATAGCCTGCGCTTTCGATCGCCTGCAGAAGCGGATCGCTCAAATGGAATTGATCGAACGTGCATTCGGTATTCTGATCGGACAGCGAAACAGTCATTCCGCATCTACCTGATAGCAAGAAACGAAAACCTGTTCACCGTGCGGCAGCCGGCGCAACTCTTCGCCGAAAGCGAACCCGGGCGACTCGCCATTAAGCGGTGAACGCCCTGTCGCTGCGAACTTCACAGCGGGCCCATGAACAGGTGGATCGAACGCCTCAGGTAGGATTCAGAAACCGCGGAGAGTTAAGCAATCGGCCCACAGGCGGGACAATCTGAAGCTGGCCTGAAATGCATCCATTAGCATAGTATAACCAGAGTTAGTCGAAAAAGAAAGGGCTGAAATCGGTGATACTTTTTCAGCTGCAGTCCGCCGTGTCGGGCATGGATACTCAAAGCAGCCCGGCTGTCCGCGCGATTCCGCGAAGCTCCTCTGGCGGATGCCCCGAGCGCGACGGCTGATAGACCGCAGCTTTGACGATCATTCCGCAAACGATAGCCCGGCGCGGATTTTCTCGAACGCCAGGTAGCCCACCGGTATCAGGAGGCGGGTCAAGAGCATGTTGGTGATCAGGCCGCCGATGACGGCGATTGCCAGCGGCTGCTGCATCTGGGCCCCCGGTCCCAAGCCCATCGCCAGCGGGACCAACCCCAGGATCGTGCAAAGGCTGGTCATCAATATTGGCCGGAACCGGGTACGGCCCGCCTTCAAGAGGGCCGCGTGCAGTGGTACCCCCTCCGCGCGGAGCTGGCCGATGTATTCGATCAGAATGATGCCGTTTTTGACGTCGAGGCCGATCAGAAGAATTACCCCCATGAAAGACGAGACGTTGAGCGGCGTGCCAGTGATCCAAAGCGCAAATAGTGCACTCGCCAGCGAGATCGGCTGGGCGAGAAAGATCAGGAAAGGGAGTGTCAGACTATGGAACTGGAAGCCCAACAGCAGAAAGACCAAGGCAGCGGACACAATCAGCACCGTCATCAGACTCGCGAATGACTCTTGTTGCGCCCGGTAGCTCCCCGCAAGTTCCCAGCGGTAGCCGGGTGGAAATTTCAACTCCGCAAGCTTTTCTTGCAATTCGCGGTTGACCGAGCCCAGGTCGCGTTTGTCCAGTTCGCCGGAGACCGTGATGACCGGTTGCTGGTTTTCCCGCCAGAGCTCGTTGGGGCTGCGGACGATGCGAATCGTGGCGAGCTGATTAAGCGGAACGAAGCCCATGCCGACCGTCCCCGCCGGTTTTGTCGCGGCCGGTGCGGGCGTCGCGGTCGCCAGGCTGATCGGCAATAAACCGAGACGTTCGCGGTCGAACCGCACGCGATCCGGGTAGCGGACCCGAATCTTCGTCATGCGGTCCTGCTCCGGGACCGTGCTTGCCACCTGGCCGTAGAGCGCGGCATTGAGCTGAGACTCGATATCCAACTCCGTGAGGCCGACCCGGGCCGTTTGCAAGCTGTCGGGCCGGATCACGACATCGGGGTTGCCGAGTTTGACATGCGCATTCATATCCTCCACGCCTTCCACCTTCTCGACGATCTCGCCCACCTGCCCGGCCAGCTCGCGCAGCTTCACGAAATCCGGGCCGAAGACCTTCACCTCGATGGGGCTGGCGACACCCGCCAGGTCGTTTATCTGGTCTTGTACCAGCGGCACGAACTCGGTCTCCAGCTCGGGGACAACGGCCTTGAGCTCCTCGCGAAGGGCCTCGAAGATCTCTTCGGCCGGCCGGCGCTCGTCGGCTGGCTTGAGGCTCACGAGGATGTCGCCCGTGTATGCCTCTGTGGCGAAGAACCCGAGCTCGGCCCCAGTCCGTCGGATATAGCCGGATATGTCGGGCGTGCCCTGGAGTACCGCCTCGACTCGCCGCATGACCTTGTCGGTTTGTGCCAGAGACGTGCCCACCGGCATCTCGTAGTCGAGCACGAAGGCTCCTTCGTCCATATCGGGCATGAAGCCGGTCTCTATGTTCGTGCCCAGCCACCAGAGTGGAATCGCCGCGAGCAGGGCGATGAGCATCGCTGTGATCGGAAACTTGAGCCCGATCCTGAGTAACCCTTCGTAGCGGTCGGCCACCAGGTTATAAACGGGGCCGGTCGTCGGCATGGGCCTGCGCCCCAGGAAGCGGGCGGCGAGCACTGGGATGATCGTCAGGCTGACGACCATTGACACCAAAAGCGCCACCGACAGCGACAGGCTGAGCGACTGAAAGAACTGGCCGACAACCCCGCTGACGAACGCCAACGGGACGAAGACCAGGATCGTCGTCAACGTCGAGCCGATGACCGCACCGCTGATCTCCCGGCTGGCGCGATCGATGGCGCCATCACCTGACTCTCCGCCTGCCAAATGCCGCGCGATGTTCTCGATCACGACGACGGTGTCGTCGATAATCAGTCCGATCGCAACCGCCAGTCCGCCCAGGGACATCAGGTTCAGGGTGTCGCCGGTCAGGTAGAGGAAGACGAAGGTGATGATGAGCGACAGCGGAATCGAAAGCGCGGCGATCAGGGTCGCTCGCAGGCTCTTCAAGAACAACAGGAGGACGGCGACGCTCATGAGGCCGCCGATGATGATGGCGTCGCGGACGTTGGCGATCGCGGTGCGTACCAGGAGTCCCTGATCGTAGACAGGATGGATAGCGACTCCCGGCGGGGCACTTTTGGCGGCGTCTGCCAGCACGCCCTCGAGGGCGCGCGAGACGGCCAGAGCGTTGCCACCCAGCCGGCGGAAAACAGTCAGGGCGACGGCGTCCTTCCCGTTGGACCGGATCGCCATCGTGCGATCCTCGTGCCCGACCATGACACGGCCGAGGTCGCGCAAACGGATCGACTGTCCATTTTTTTCGACGATTACCCGGTCTTCCAGGTCGATCGGATCGACCGCTAGCGTGTCGGCGAGTACCTGATATTGAAGTGCACCGCGGTCCAGCCGGCCGACGGCCTTGAGCCTGTGCTCCTTCGCGAGCCGGTCAGCCACGTCGGCGATCGAGAGGTTGGTCGCCACGAGCGCCTGGGGGTCGACCTCGATCAGAATCTCGCGAATGTCGCCCCCTTGAACCGTGACGTAAGAGACGTCCGGGATTCGGCTGATCCGTGGCCGCAGATCGTAAAAGGCGTAGTCGTGAAGCGCCGACGGGTCGCGGCCGCCGGTGACGACGAATGAGATGATGGGGAAAACTGACGGCGTTTGTCGTTCGGTGATCGTGGTCGTGGCAGCAGGGAGCTGTGCGCCGACCTCCGCCATCCGGGCCCGGACGTCGTTCAAGGCCTGAATCATATCGCTGCCGGGGGCGAAATCGATCTCGAGCTGGGCGGCCCCGCGCACAGATTTCGATCGAACGCGCACCACGCCCAGCACGATTCCGACCACCTCTTCAATCGGCCGGGTGACGGCCACCTCGACGTCCTTAACCCCCAGGCCCGGCGTCTGGGCAATGACGACGATCCGCGGGAATGCCACTTCGGGGTAGATGCCGCTAGGCATGCGCATCATGGCCACGATGCCAAATCCCGTCAGGAGACTTGTCGTCAGGACAATCAGCCCGAAGTACGGCCTGGCGCGCCAACCAGGTTGATCCCGCCGGCCGCGGGGGCGTGATGCTCGGTTTCCGGTTCGAGGGCCAGGCTCATTTCTTGGCCTCCACCGGTGCCTCGGTCTTCTCGCCAGCTCCCTTGGCCGGCTCCTTTGTACGGGCCTCGGACTTCTCACCTGTCGGCCCGGCCGGCTCTGCCTCCTTGGCGGCATCCTCCTTCTCGCCGGCCGGCTTGACCGGCGTCCCTTCCGGGAGGTTGTATCCCCCCTCGAGGACCACGAGCTCTCCTTCCTTGAGGTCGGTGCCCGCTACTTCGATCGAGCCACCGTGTGGTGTCTTCTGCTGAGGATGGAGCACCACCGTCTTACCGTCGCGCACCACGTTCAAGATCGGACCCTCGCCCAGGTCGAGGACGGCATCAGCGGGTACCTGGAGAACTCCCTTGCGCTCGTCGACAATGATCGACACCCGCACCGACTGCCCAATGGTCAGTCGCCCTTTAGGGTTGTCCACGAGAACGCGGATCGGCAGGTTGCCGGTCTGCGGATCGGCTACTCGGCCCACGAACGCGACCGATCCTGCCATTTCATGTTCGTCTTCGGCCGAGGCGTCCGGCCCAGGGTCGCGTGCGTCGCCGTGCCCGACGTGTGCCGCCTTTCCGATTTGCACGGAAGTTGCCGACCTCGGGGGCAGCCAGATCGACGCAAAGATCTGGCGGGAATCGACGACTTCGCCGATCGGGCTACCGATCGCGATCGTTTCGCCCGGGTGGCAGTGCAAACTGTCGAGCACGCCATCGATGGGGGCGCGGATGGTGTGATAGTCGAGATGAGCTCGCGAGAAGGCGACCAGCGCATCGGCCGTCTTGATCTTTCCTTCCGCTTCGGCGATCGCCTCGGGGCGCGGGCCGATCATCATTACCTTGAGCTGCGCCTCGGCCACCTGTTGCTGAATCACCGCTTGTTCGAGCGCCTTGTCCGCGACAAACATCTGTTGCTCGGAGACCTCGCGACGAGCCAGCAGCGGACGGAGCCGATCGGCGGCCTCCTTGGCCTGGGCAACCGCCAGCTTCGCTTGCTCGATGCTCAGCTCGGTGGATCTCCTCTCCTCAGCGCGGGATCGAGCAAAGCAACACCAAAGACGCCTTGAGTGCGTCTCTTGTCGCCGTCTTCTCCTGAAGATCGGCTCGCGCGACCGCCGTATCGAGCTCGACGATCGGCTGCCCTTTCTTTACCACGTCGCCTTGCGCGACTAAGAGCTCGTGAACGTGCCCCTCGACAGCGGGCGTCAGGGTGGCGATATGATCAGGCAGTGCCTCGCATCGTCCGAGCCCCTCGACGGTATGCGTCAATGTCCCCAAACGGGCCGGCTCGGTCTTTGCCACGATGTGGGCCTCAGCCGCCTCTTCGTGTTTTTCGTCGCTCTCGGTCGTACCGCCATGAGAGCCGCAACCGGCGAACGCCAACACAAGAGGAATGGCCGCATGCCACCACCACCATCCGGCGACCACGTTTTTCATGCTTGTTTCCTTATATGTATAGCGGAAGACGTTGGTTTGGTGCGCCTCCCGATCCCGCGGCACACCCTGAAATGCGATCGGGCAAAACGGAGAGGAGCTCGATGACCCGCAGCTCCGCGCACTTCGGGGATATTCACTGTAGCTTCTGTTTGATTGAAGAGCACAGGCAGTTCTGTTAGTTCTTCTTAACGTGGGAGGGTGCCCAAATGGTGAATCAGGACAATGCGCGCAACGAGACGATCTCCTTCGTAATTTCATTGCGAAGGTTTTCGATCCATCGACGATGACGCGAACGGTCGAACATGTCCATGTACGGGGGGGAGTGCGATCCGTTTCGTATGGGGATCTGGAGGACCAAGACCGGTCCCGCGATCGTTCTGGCTTTCCAGGTGACTGGAGGCGTGTCGCCGATATCGATGACACTCTTCTGCCCAAGCTGCTGGGTCAAGACCTGCCTCGACGCCTCGATTTGCTCTTGCTGCGGTTTTCGGCAGCCATCCTTCGACGCCTTTGGCCACGTGGGGAAGCTGCTCCTGGCACTGAAGCATCCGGTTCCGGAACATCGCAGTCTATCGGACGTGTTACTGTTCAGAAGATCGGACAATTCAGATTGCGAAGACCTGGAAGCGTAGTGATGCCGTCGTTGCGGCTCGCATGGGAAATTTGATGGGAGAACGCTCGGAATGGAACGCCAGGCCGGTACGTTGAGGCTCGCTCCTGCTTACTTTCGTCGCGCGGCGATGAAGTTCGTTGTCCTGCTGGGAATCGTGAGCTTGTTCGCGGACATGACGTATGAGGGTGCCCGGAGCGTCACCGGCCCCTACCTGGCAATGCTCGGTGCGAGCGGCCTGACGGTCGGAATCATTGCGGGTTTCGGTGAGCTGGTAGGCTATGGGCTGCGGCTCATCTCGGGTTATCTCGCCGATAAAACCGGCAGGTACTGGGTTATCACGATCTTTGGGTATATCCTCAATCTTCTCTCCGTGCCGCTCCTCGCACTCACCAGCCGATGGGAGTTTGCCGCGGGACTGATGATCGCCGAGCGTGTCGGCAAAGCCATACGCACGCCGGCGCGCGACGCAATGCTATCACACGGCACCAAGGAGGTCGGGCACGGCTGGGGTTTCGGGTTTCATGAGGCGATGGACCAGACGGGTGCGATCATCGGCCCACTGGTGGTGGCGGCTGTCGTCGCGTCAGGTTTCGGCTACCGCCGCGCGTTCGGCATCCTGCTCGCCCCGGCCCTGGCGGCCATTGCTGTCCTCATCCTGGCACGCAGCCTGTACCCGCGACCGCGCGATCTTGAAGCGACCCAAGACGCTCCCGACGCGAAAAAAATAGCGGGGTCGCTCCGGCTCTACATTCTTGGTGCCAGTTTGATTGCGGCAGGGTATGCCGACTTCCCACTGATCGCCTACCATTTAGGGAAACAGGCGATCATGCCAGCCGGGTGGATTCCGTTGCTCTACGCATTCGCCATGGCCGTCGATGCCGTCGCCGCCCTCATTTTCGGCACCCTCTTTGATCGCAAGGGCATACGTGTGCTCATCGGCTCAGCGGTACTCTCCGCGTTCTTCGCCCCGCTAGTGTTCCTGGGAGGATTCTGGGGGGCGTTTTTGGGAATGGGCCTCTGGGGCATCGGAATGGGGGCTCAGGAGTCGATTCTGCGCGCGGCCATCGCGACGCTCGTTCCGCCCGAACGAAGGGGCTCTGCGTACGGACGGTTCAACGCCACGTACGGCATTGCCTGGTTTTTCGGCAGCGCACTCTTGGGTTACTTGTACGACGCCTCGCTCGCCGGCCTGATCGCGTTCTCCCTCCTGGCGCAGGTCGCCGCGATTCCTCTGTTTTTACAGGTCGCCCGCCAAACCGAAATCGGCAGCCGAAGATGACGCGCCGGTGCGGCCGTGGCCCGCTCGGTGAATTACGACGCTGTCCCTTTCTCCACTTTTGGGTCGTGCAGATAGCGGACGACGTGCACGTCCTCGACCACGATAAGTCCGCCGCCGATCATCTTGTCCAAGACTAGCAAGAGGCGCTCGATCTCTTCGGGCCTGTCCACGACCTCGATCTTTTCCGGCAGGTCATCGGAAAGACCCAATAGGTGGGCTTTGTGAATGACAGAGTGCTTGCCAAAGCCCATGACGCCCCGCGATACTGTGGCGCCCGCCAGGCCCAACTTGCGGCATTGTTCCACGATCGCGATGGCCAGATTGCGGCCGCCCCAGGTGTCGGCGCTGCCGACATAGATCGTCACGCGCTTCCCTTCACCTTCGATCTTCATGTGACTCGCGCCTCCCTCCCCCGAAACTCGCCCCGGATGCGACGGTGGACTGGCCTCTGATACCGGCGAACCATCGTTCCCGGACTCGGACCCATGGCTGTAGCGATGCACGCGAGCCGGGCTGACGGTCACAAGGCCCTCACTCACCATGGTCTCGAGCTCCGCGACCAGCCCCGCTACGCGCTCGGTCGCATCGACGATTTCGACCACGACCGGAATGTCGAAGGACGCATATTCACTCGCCATATCGTGAAGTTGCCGGTGTGAGCCGTAGCCGAGCTCGACTGGGAACACCGAGGCGCCGGCCAAGTGCAGGCGGCGTGCAGCTTCGACAATCGCACGATAGAGCGGCACCCCATGCCACTTCTCAATGGACTTGGAGTAGACGCGCAGGAGACTCGCGTCGGGAGGGATCATCACTTGCTTCCCTCGTTAGTACTGCGATGGCCGCCAACCTCGCCCACTGGGTCAACTTTCACGGCAATCGACTGATCGTCGTTTGTAACAGTGGGATGCAATTGCCTGGCAGCCAACGCCTCGGCACTCCGGGAACCAGGCATAGCTCGATCAATAGCGGGTTCGGTCAGCCCGCGGGCCAGGGCCGTTCCCAACACGACGGCCGCAAAGCCAACGGTCACGCTGCCGACCAGGTTGGCTGCCATCAGTATACCCTCTCCGCGCTCCCACAAAGTGAGCGCATCGTTCTCGAACGTCGAGAAAGTTGTGTAGCCGCCCAGAAACCCGGTAATCACCATGAGCCGGATATTGGGATGGGGCATCCAGCGAGTCAGCATGACCGTCAACAAGCCAATAAAGAACGACCCCGAAATGTTAATGATGACGGTCGCCCAGGGGAATTGCGGGCTAGCCCAGCGATTGATCCAGGCCCCCAGCCAGTAACGAGCGTTGACACCAACAATCCCGCCGACCGATAGCACGATTACCCTCGTCCAGATCTCCACCGCGCTGACACCTCCCCTGGCAGAACTACCTAGGGCCGCGTCTCCCTGCGCCGGCCCACCTTTTTTTGTCAGACCCGCGCGCTCACTTGACGATCAGAACAGAGCAGTGGCAGTGCTCGCTGACCCGGTCGCTGGTGCTTCCGAGAAAAAACCTCACGATTCGCGAGTGTCCATGGTGGCCTAGGACGACCAAATCCACATACTCGCTCGCGGCGAACCGGACGATGGCATCCGCCGCGTGGCCCCGCACGACGACCGAACGCAGGCTCACACCCCGGCTCTGGGAAAACGCCACAGCGGCTTCACCGATCTGGCGAAAGTGAGCCTCCGCACCACGGCGCAGCTCGTCCACCTCGTCCATCATGCCGACAACTTCCGGCACCTCGGCAACCCCGATGGCGAGAAGCTCGGCCCGATAATGGAGAGCCAGATCGGTGGCCACGGCCAGCGCTTTTTCGCTGGCGGGCGAGCCGTCGATGCCCACCAGGATCTTCTCGAACACGGTTTCCTCCTCTATTTCGCTATGGTTAGCCCTGGTCCCGTCTGTCAGTTCTCGCGGAAGCCGAACCCGAAAAGCGGGGCAGCGGCCAGACGCCGAACGTCTTCGTGATCAGCTTGACGCCCCGCAGGATCACGATCAAGGCCACGCCCACCGCCACGGCAGAGACGTTGACGTTCATCCCGCAGAATGACATTCCCCTGCGCCGTCGCCTGGCGAGCCGCCTCGGCGAGCCCGTGGAAAGCAGAGCCTCACCACCGCCGCACAAGAGTGAAGTACATGCCGAAATCTTCATCTCTCGGTGCGACTAGAGGTATCTCGACGGTGTAGAGAAACCACGTGTTTAGAGCAATCCGAAACCGGATTCCTGGCGATAGAGTAAACGTATCGGCGGCGGGACCGCGATTGTCGGTGGTTGCCGAGTTAGAAGCAGCGAGCCAGACGCTCAACTCCTTGAAATACCTCACCTCATCGAGAGTAAGGAACCTGCCGATCGTCAAGTTCGTGTCGAACGTCGTGCGCGCGCTGCCCGGCTCGAGCGGTATTGTTGGGCCGGCGCCGCCGCGAATGACCCAGCGGTTGGGCAGGCCCTGCCAGAACTGGATCTGGGGACCAAGCGACATCTCGCCGTTGCCCGCGGCGACCGAGCCCGTGGGAGTCTTGATCGCCAGAATCGACATGATCGACGTATCCTGAGTCTCGTGGAGCAGGACTTGGGGCGTGAAGATCACGTCGCCGAATGTCGCCTTGTACGACGAAGGCGAGGTCGCCGTCGCTGACCGATTGATGGGGCTTCCGGGTCCGTTTGCAGGCACCGGATCGTCGACCCGCTTGTAATCCACAAACGGAACCGTAATATGCAGTTCCAGGCGGCGACTCAAGGGGGCGAAAATGCTCCACTGACCGATGTCGGCATTGCCCGCCGGCGGGACGGTGGCGCGATAGCCATATTGGGCCGTCCACTGGCGGTAGAAAACCCCGTCGGACGCATTGATCCATTCCTGGCGCAAAGCGCCTGAAGAGCTCGCCGGCGAGAACACGAACGGCTCATTCCAGCCCTCGGTGAATAGCTCGCTCAACAACAACGGAGTCCAACCCGTAGTCGATGCCTCACCGAATAACGACTCGAGCACCGTGTCGACCGGACCGGTGACGACGCGAGGCGCTTGCGAGCCTCCGAGTGGCGGATCGGGTGCGCCGTCCGTGGGACCTACGGCAGGGCCTTCCGGGGGAGCTGACGCCGGTGCCTTCCGGGACGACTGTGGTCGGCACCGGGGGTGCGGTTGCGGCCGATCCGGAGACGACAGGGCTCGCCGCCGGCTCGGCGTTTTGAGCTCGGACAGTGGCAGCAGTGGGAGACGTGCTGCTCGGACGGCGTAACTGAGGATTGAATCGGCCGATTCAAGGTCGAGCACCCGCCGGCGCACGCGCCCGTTGCAACCGCGACGGCCAAAATGACCCGGAATCGCGCCGAAAGCCGAGCCGTCGCGGCGAGATGACGAGGTTTTGCCAATTGCGCGCTCCAAAAAAAAAGACTCCTACCGGGAGGCATCGGTGCCTCGCGGTAGGAGTCATCAGCCCGGCTAGGGCGGTTCGAACGGCGGGCGAACTCCATCACCCTTCCCGGACCGCCGCGAGCACGCGACTTCCGGGTATACCGATTCTATCGGTCGCAAGAGGCGGCCACTTGATCGATTCTGCCGATTAGTAACGTGCTTTTGATTCCTCGGGTTTCCTTCTTCCGACGCGAACTCCCACACGTCGTCGATTCCGACGGCGCAATTTTGGGACTCCGCGAATGAAATAATCGCCCCAGACTTTTCTCCCAAGACGATGCGCGTGGGAACGGCGGTGACGGGTGTCACGCCGACTGGGAGGGCATCGACGCCGACCAAGTGATTCAAGAGGGACGACTTTCCGGAGCTCACCCGTCCAAAGACGGCGACCTCGTAGGACGGCGATTCGAGCCGGTTGACAATCATCTCGATCGACGGCCGGAATTCGACAAGTTGCCAGCGTGTGATGGTCTTTTCAAGATTCGAAAGAGTCTTTACCCCAACTTGGGCAGACCCGAGTCGCGAGATGCGCTGGGACAAGTCGCGACCGAGCCCTTGACGTATGTATTTGGCCGCCTGATCGACCAGACGTTCCAAGTCCTGTTGAAACTTCGTGGCTTGTGCAGACGACCTCTCATCCAAAGAGCCATATCCGCGCAGCTTTTTCGGACCCAATTCGGCGACGTTGATACCGATGAACGAGATGCCAACGTCGATCGCCCACCGAAGGCTCGTCGTCTGGACGTCGAGGGATATCTCTGACTCGCGCAGGTGTTCGAGCATGGCGGTCCGAATGCAGGCAAAGTAATCCTGGACGACCTTCGCTTCGGTCGGCGACAGATCGTGCACATACACGGAGAAAGGCGTGGTCTTGGTGTCAGGGCTAAGGAGTGCCTCAAGTTCCGTCATCCTGCGATGCACATCCAGGAACCCGCAAAGGATGGCACGAGTCTGGGCGGAGTTGAAGATCGGCATTGGTTACGAACCTCGGTGTCGGCGGGATTCCTTCCGGCTGAGCCGGCGGGCCGCCGAAAAAAAAGCCCCCAGGAAGTCTCCCCGGGGGCAAACTGTACGCGGAGCCCCACGCGGAGGAAAAATCCATCCGGTAGGGGTCATCAGCCGCTTTGGCGGCGGTTTATGGCGAACCCCATCGCCGTTGGTCGTCGTTGCGGAATTCTCAGGCAGTCAGGCGGCGAAGTCAAGGAGGACTAGCGATCCTTACATCTCCTTTGTTGTCCGATGCCGCTATCGGACATTCCACGCCGACGGATGAATCTCCGGCAGGTAACCCGAGCGTATCGCGTTCACAGTCGATCGCGGCGTGAGGACCTTCGCGGTCTCATTCCTCGGTCTCCGCAGTCGATTTTGATATCCGCGTGGCGACCACGCGAGCAGTTCGTCACCGCAGATCAAGAATGCGTCCCCGTCCCAGTCCACGAGCTTTACGAGTAACCCGTCCGGAAGGTCGTCGAGTTTTGCCGGATATGTCTTCTTCGATCGACACGGGCCAACCCGTTCGGCGTGAAGCTGATCGTCTATCACCTTCACCTTGATCGAAGCCGGCCCGACGTTCGGACAGTTCCCCGCCGTCCAAGCGTCGCGAAAGGCTATGTACCGCGCCCGGCGGCATTCAAAGCAAGGCCGATGCCCTGCGGACAGGGCGGTTGCTTCGTCGAGGAAAAATAGTTCCGTATAGCGATTCGGTGTCATTACCGTCCGATGCCGACTGTTGAATTCGAGCACGCAAATGAGCCATTGCTTCAACTTCCACGGCCGAACGATGCGACCGTCGGCCTCGTGGAGAATACCGCGGTTGCCCATCATCGTCCCGCGATCCGGCACGGCGACGATCTCGCCGGATGGAGTGACTCGATTTCTTTTGGGCATAGGTCGATCGCTTCCATCCCCCTTCGAACAGTCATGCTGGCAAACCGGGGCGACCATCTGCGTTGAGGGATTCGCGAATCGAGCGGAAGCAGCGCCTGAGAGCCTGTTGGTAGATCCACACATCGGCGAGGTACATCAGCATCCTGAATCCATTCGACGGGCCGGCACAAAGCTCGCCGACGTCCATCGTCGCAAGTACAGCGACCTTGCCATGCCGCTCGCAGGCTTCCAGGACTTGTCGCGTGGCGTCTCGGAACCTGGCGTTCTCGAACTGGCCGGGGATGCCAAGAGACGTCGACAGGTCGTACGGGCCGATCAATAACGCGTCGACACCCTCGACCGCCGCGATTTTGTCGACATTGCCGAGCCCTTGCGCGGTTTCGATCTGGGGAATAATCATCACTTCGGCGTTGGAGTGACTCAACTTAGCCGCTAGATCGCCAGCCCGGTAATCGTCGTGAGCGACCCCGAAGGCACAACCACGACGGCCTTCGGGCGGATACTTGGCGCTCTCAACAATCAGCCGTGCCTGGTCCGCATCGGCGACCATGGGAACGACGATGCCCATCGCGCCAACGTCCAGGGCGCGGGCAATGAAGTGATACTGTGCAGTCGGCACTCGCACGAGCGGTACTATGTCGGCAGCCCGCGACGTCGCCATCAAGAGACGGATCGTCTCCATGCTCCAGCCGCTGTGCTCCATGTCGAAAACGGCAAAATCTGCTCCCGCCTCCGCCGCGATCCGGCCGATGCCGGTCGTCGCAAACTCGAGCATCATCGTCCCGACGGACACGCCCCCGTGTGCGAGGGTCCGCTTAACCTTGTTATCCCTCATTCTGACCTTTCTTTCGCGCAGCCAGCGCACCGTCTCCGGCAAGCGCAAGCGGCCTGCAGCGCGAAATTGACAATGTGCCTTCGGACCTTCTGCCCGCCATCGCTTTCATGCTCCCTTGTGCCACGACCAAGTCTCTGCGGTCAACCCTCCAGCTTGTTCAAAATGCGATTCGTCGGCGTGTAGGCGTTCACGCCTTGGAAAAGTCGAGACAGCATGGAAGATCATCTGGATACTCTTGGCTCCAGCCGCCATCTTCGTGGCACTCAACCTCGCCTGGCGCTGGGCCAGTCGAAGATGCTCGAACCCTTGTCTAGCTTTGCTGGCATGGTCTTTGGCGAGCCCGATCCTTTAGCCCTTCAGCGGTCGAGAATCGATTTTTCTCCAATTCCTGAACGCGCCGATCGCCCTGCGGCCAGTACGATGATGGAAAGAGCTTGAGGGAAGGCCGGCGAGGGATCATGCGATGGCCAGAGGTCCTCATCGGCCCGGACGGCAAGATCGTGGCCAAGGGGATGCGCTGCGATGAGATCGAGAAATCTGTTGCCTCGAGCCCTCAAGAAACCCTGACCCTCGTGTCCGCGTCGTCAACGGTTCGTCTTCAGCCCGAGCACTTCTGCAGCGTTGTGAAGGGCCTCGGGGAACCGGCCGGCTGCACAGTGAAATGGACACAGTGGAATGGACAGGGCTGTCTGACTTCTTATCGGTCTTGTTGAAGAGTGGAAACGTTGCAATAGTGGAGACATGGTAATCTAGAGAGGAAATTGCGGCTCATTCCATCGGGCCAGCGCTCTCGGGACGGGAGCGCCGGGCGTTCGAACTCGAAAGGTCCCGCCAACGATGGGCATCCTCTCGCATTCATGACCACCGCACCGCATCACATCTTCACGGATTCGTCTGGATCGCTGGCGCGGCTCCCACGCGCGGGCTGGCTTGGCTCGCTGTTTTTGGGCCTGGCGTTGTTCTTGGTCTACCTGATCAATGGCCGGGAGCTGGGCACCGAAGACACCTATTCGGCGGCGCTGCTTCCGCTCAACATCTTGCGCGGTGACGGGATTTATCTCGACAACGAACGTCTGGGAAATGCGGACTTGAAGATTCCCGTCCCCTACTGTTTCACGATCGTGCGGGGGCACATCGTCACGCTGTACCCGCTCGCCCCGGCGCTGGTCTGTGTACCACTAGTCGCGCCGCAGGTCGCCGCGCTGGATCTCTCTCGTCCCGGCTGGGACCGAGATCGCGTGGCCGTGATCAAGGAAAGCCTTTGGATGGCGAAGCGGTCGACGGCCGTGCTGGTGGCGCTAGCTGGGCTCGTCCTCCATCGAGTGCTGATCTCGCTGGGACTGCGCCGCTCGGCCCTGGCGGCCGTCATCGCGGCGTGCCTCGGGTCCGATCTCTGGACCGTGGCCAGCCAGGCCCCGTGGCAGCATGGACCCGCAGCGCTCTTTCTGGTCTCGGCGATCGCGCTGCTGATACGTCAGCCCCTGAGCCGGCAGCGGCTGGCCGTCAGCGGGCTGGCCGTGATGCTTCTTGTTGCCTGCCGCCACATGGATATTGTCTTCGCGGCAGCGATCGTCGCTTGGCTCGCATGGACGAACTGGCGTGGGCTAGTGTGGTTCTTACCGGCACCAATCCTCGGTGCGCTGGCGCTCGTCGGCTACAACGAATGGATGTTCGGCTCGATCCTCGGGGGGCAGGAAAGGCTCGAGCGGCTTCACATATTACGTCACGGGGTATCCGGCCCTTGGTCGGGTAACCTCGCCATCGGGCTGACGGGAACGTTGTTCAGCCCGAATCGAGGCCTGTTCGTTTTCAGCCCGTGGATCGCGGTGGCACTCGCGAGCCTGGCCATACCGGCCGTGGCAAGGCGGCTTGCCTCCCACTCATTGCTCTGTGTGCTCTTGGCCTCCCTGGTTCCTTACTTGCTCGTGCTTTCAAAATACTCGGTCTGGTGGGGCGGACACTGCTTCGGTCCCCGTTACTGGACCGACGTCGTTCCTCTTTTTGCCATTGTCTTTGCCTTCGGACTCGACTGGATGCGGGACCGGTCGCGCGCCTTGGTGGTGATCTCGGCCGCATCCGTGTGCCTCGCAATGGCCATTCAGTGTATTGGAGCGTTTTGCTATCCCAGCTCCTGGAACACCCAACCGAGCAATGTCGACCTTCACCACGAACGGCTTTGGAACTGGCGGGACACGGAGCTATCTCGCTGCATCTTCGAAGCGCTCGCACGGCGACCCCACTAAGACTGACTTAGCCGAGCGCTCTGGAAATCGTAGGCAGCCGACGGTTCGGCATTCGCGGCGATTAACATGATCTAGTTTGGATGCCTTTTAGTCTTGTCATTTATCAGCTTTGGTGCTGCGAGCGCGAACGTGTCTCAACTCAGCGGTGGGAACTCGCAAGCGATGGTTCGCGACTCCGGGGCCCCGGCGACGGCTCGCCGGCACCCCCTGTGGGCGCTCGACGCCTTCGACGTTGGAATTGCCGGTCGCGCGGCCATTCTATCGGCGACATCTGATCGCGACGCTAGCCTCCGCCGTCAGGCCCTGCGTCAGATTGGAACGCGACGTAGCCGAGCTGCAACCGACGTCGTTCGACGGCGACTCGACGATCCCGACGCGAGCGTTCGCTTTCAGGCGTCGACGGCGCTGGGACGAATCGGCAACCCGGCAGCCGTCGCCGCACTGATCGACGCCCTCGATGAAGGCGATCAAGTCGCGCGGTACGCGGCAATCACAGCCTTGAACCGCGTCGGGCGCACCGACAACTCCGCATGGCGGACAATCGTCCGCGCGCTGGCCCATGCCCAGCCGACGATTCGAGAAGGTGCGCGGCTGGCCTTGCGCGAATCGTATGTGGACGAACTTGTCCAGGCCCTCACGGAATTCGCCGGCGACGCCGACACGCCCCCAGAGTCGAAAGTCGAGGCGGTTCGACTTCTCGCCACAGTGTTCGGCGGCGGCCGACTTGGAAGGGAGAATGGTGGGCTTATCATCCCGCGCTCGGCGCTCCGCCGGCAAAGACTGAGCCGTGGTCGGGTACGGCTATGGTATACGCGGCCTTGCGTGATCGACTCGACGATACTGACCCGCGGGTTCGCCTCGCGGGTGTCGACGGATTGAATGAAGCCGGAGCCGCCGAAATCGCCGCGACATTACGCGCGCGGTTTATTAACGAGCCCGATCTGGGCGTCCGAAGAGCGATGCTCTCCGCTTTGGGCTCGTTCCACGACGAGGGCTCGGGTGCGCTGATCCTTGGCGTCCTTCGTGGACCCGAGACAGACCGCAGGCTCAGAGCGGAAGCGATTGCCGCAGCACAGCGCGTCGGCGGCGAAGAGGTCGCCCATGCACCAGAAAAATTCCTCAGGGCCGAGCCGCGCAACGTTGAACTAAGGACCGCGGCGGTCATCGCCCTGGGACACCTGAGGTACGCAACGGCACTTCCCGACCTGGAAGCTTTCGCCGCAACCGCAGCCGACGAGACTCGGCAGGAAGCGCTCGACGCCATCGCGGCCGTCGGAGGCAACGCGGGACTCGACAGCCTAGGGGACGACATCCGACCGGATCTGTCCAACGTTGGCGGCCAACTTGATCGTGCAAAGCCTGCCGAGAGCGCCTTCTATCCGAGCCGGTCGATCCGCGAAGGCTACCAAAAATGGACTGCATTAACGACCGACGGTCGGTTTTTTCTGGGCTTGTACGGTCCGAATCGGCCGATACGCTGACATTGCGCGATGCAGAAGGCAAGGATGACCCGATCCGGAAGTCGGTGATCGACCAGCGAAAAACGGGATCGGTCTCCTTGATGCCGGAAGGGATGCAGATCGGTCTATCCTTCCAAGAGTTCGCGGACTTGATCTCTTACTTACAGTCGTTGAAAGCAGCGACGTAGTCCGCGAGATGGCCCCGGGAAAATGTCCGCCTTAATTCGGTCCCATCTCACCGAGATTGCGCAGGGGGCATGCCGAATTCCTGTTTCATATAAATGAGATCCAGGGTGGCCCCCACATCCATCGGCTCCGGCAAGTTGGCGATGTCAAGCCTGTGAAGCGGGACGTGCCTCAGATCGGGGATAAGTCTCGAATGATTGTGGGAATCGCATAGACCTGAGAGTATATCTACGATTTGGTCGGGGTCATGCGATGAATATGAGATCCTAAGGCCAAACTTCGCCTGAAGAATTGGATCATCAAAAGTAGATGCGGTTTCTATTCGCATGATGGGAGGAGATCCTGCAAAAGATAAACCCCGCTCGGCGAGGAATTGTCCCAATCTATCGGCGTTGCTGGAAATATGGGTGCAGAGTTTCTTGTCTTGCACTAAATCGTAAAGCACAGGATGCAGCCAGACGCGGGTCAGACTCTCATGGTCGGGCTCTGGTGCCTGCGGATTGGCGTCTCGCATTGGGCCACTAACCTGGGTTTCGTGCACAAAAGCAGCAAACCATCCCGTGGCTGTGATCCCGATCAGAACGTAAAGGGGATTCTTGACCAACCCGACTGGTCGCCGCCTTGATCTGCAAGAGCCTTCGACCCCGGTTTCATCACGCGGACTCGACCGCGGCGAACAGGTGTGTGGACGGGATACGTCCTCGGTGCTGATCGGATCAGATTGACTTCGTGTCGTCCCTCGATCGTCGAAAGTGCGAGGAGCCCCGCGATCAAGCTCAACCAACCGCTTCCGGAGGGCGTCCGGTCCGAGAAGGAGCGACTGATACGTCCGGTCCTTCGTCAACCGACTGCGATGTCTGGCGCTTCGCGCCGCGCCGTCATCACATCGCGAGTCCGCTGGATCGAGCGCAGAAGACGATCCCCTCGACATGGAAATCCTCTCAAATGATAAAGTGCCGGTCGGACATAAAGTCTAATAATATGCTTATATTATTATAATTAGATACTGCATTGATAATATTTAGGCGCACCGCGAACGCCCGGCCAGTAAGTTTGCACCCGCCAAGTCGTCACACGTTACCTGCTGCTTAAGACGCGTCTATGCGCGGCTACGTAGCCGCGGCCAGTCAAATGGTAGGAGCCAGACCTCGTGACTGGATCTTGCCTTGACCGATCACTGTTTCGTTGACGGCGCATCACTCAGGCATGTCCTGGCCTGCGGATTCTCTTACAAAGAGGATGTGCCCAAGCCCCCCACAATCATCTGCGGCGTCCGGCTGTCATGAGTCGATCGGTGGTTCGTCTTGCTGCGCGATTGCGAGCAATTCCTTCGCCTCGGCGCAGACGCGCTGGAGCCACTCATTCCGTTCCGGGAGCTCTTCTTGCCACTGCAACGCTTTATTGAACCAGTTGCGAGCCTCCTGGAGGTCTCCCCGGCGGGCGTGCGCCATCGCCAGAATAAGTTGATCAAAGCCCTCGTCGGAGTCGCGGATCTCGCCTCCCCGATCGAGCGTGGCAATTGCCTGTTCCCATGCGCCGGCGCGATAGTAGGCCATACCGAGGACGGTCCGTGCGCTTGCGTACCGCGAGTAATTGTCAACATGGGTCGAATCCGGGCTGACGGCGTGCGCCTCCTCTGCCGCGCGAACGCACGTTTCGACATCGATCCCATTTGGCTCGGGGAGGGTGACTAATTGCCAGACTAGCTGGCTCAACAGCTCGGCTCGGTGGCGCTGCCAATCTCGATCGGTTGCGCTGCCTTCCACTTCTGGGGTCTGCCGGACTAGTTTGGTCAGCCAGCGCTCCGAAGTCATGCGAACACACTCCCATCGGCCGAGGTCTTTCAAGGTTCGATACATCATGCTGACAACGCACGCCATTTTCGGGTCGCAAAGGCCGTAGATCCGCTCGTGACGATCCATCAACTGCTCACGAAGCTGGGCACCATCGTCGATCCGCCCTACCTGCCACGTTTCCATGAACAGGTCTTTGAGCGTCCAGATCACTTGCGGATGATCGGCCGGCTGCACGCGCAGCCGGAGCGCGAGGACCTGGAGGTGCAGCTCTAACGCCTCTTCCCGATGTCCCAGGGTCCACTGGGCCTCGCCCAGGCCGTGCAGGCTATTGAGTGCTCTCGGGTCTTCCGGGCCCCACAGTCGAGCCTGGGCATCGTAGGTCTGCTGAAACAGGGCGAATGCCTCAAGAGGCCGTCCGCTGACGCGAAGGATGAACCCCAGACGCTGCAGAGATTCAATCGTATCCGGATGACCCGGGCCCAGGATGCGCCGTTGGGCGTCTGCGACCTGCCGGCAGAGCGCGGCGGCCTCTTGCTGTCGCTCGGGGTCCGAAAAACCGCTCATGTGAAGCATTTGGGTCAACTCAAACAAGGACGCGAGGGTCTCGGGATGTTCGGGTCCGAGATAGCTGCGGCGCAGCTCGATCGCACGGTTGAGATGTTGTCCTGCCATTTCGTGACGTCCCAGCTCGAGATAGGACCGCCCGAGCACGTGACGGATCGCCGCTTCCACCAGCGGCTGCTGCGCATACCGGGTTGCGACGGTCGCTTCGGCCCGCGCAAGACTTCCTCGACTGGGGTCTTCGCGCCCATGTCCTGACTGCGCCCGGCCACGGCAATCAGATCCTGGATCAGAAAGTCGCCGATGGCCTGAGACTCCGTCGCCCATCGCCGCGCCTCGGTCAGTGCGGCCGCGGTCCCCCGCTCCGCCCGTATCGCCCGGAAGGCGTGCCATGCGCTGATCGTCGTGCTTGCAGTCAGGGCGACGATGACCAAGGCCGCCGTGCACAGGGCAGCGCAGGTTGCGGCGCGCGAACTTGCGGAACCGATACGTTGTTGACGGCTGGCACGCCTCGACCGGCGTGTCGGTGAGATAGCGATTGACGTCGGTCGCAAAGTCGTTTGCCGTCTCATACCGCCGTCGTCGGTCCTTCTCGAGCGCTTTCATCACGATCCAGTCTAGTTCGCCACGCACTGTACGGCCGAGCTGGCGGGCGTTGGTCTTGCGATTGGCCGAAATAGTCGTTCGCACGGCGCCCAACGAACTCAGACGGATGCTCGGCTTCGGCGGCTCTTCCTCGCGGATGATTCTCCGCATGTCGTCGAACGCGACCCGCGTGAGCGTGTCGGCGTCGAACGGTGTGGTGCCGGTCAGCAACTCGTAGAGCAGAACGCCCAGGCTGTAGATGTCGCTACGGGTGTCCATGTCCGTGCCAGACAGTTCGGCCTGCTCGGGGCTCATGTAAAGCGGTGTGCCGACGAACTGGTGGAATCCTGTGTCCACCGTCCGTTCGGTGAGGGAAGCGCTCGTTGCCTTGGCGACGCCAAAGTCAATAACCTTGGGCACGGCGGCGCCGTCGATCAACGTCACCAGGATGTTCGAGGGCTTGATGTCGCGATGGATGATCCCCTTCTGGTGCGCGTGTTGCACGGCCCGGCAAACGAGCACGAAAAGCTCGAGTCGCGCGGTGATTGAAAGTCGCTCGCGATCACAGAAGTCGGTGATCGGCACGCCGCGGACCAGCTCCATAACGAAAAAGGACCGGCCGGAGAGAGTGGCGCCGGCATCGTGGACCTTGGCGATGTGGGGATGGTCCATCATGGCGAGGGTTTGGCGCTCAGCCTCAAAGCGGGCGATGACCTGCTTCGTATCCATGCCAGGCTTGATGATTTTCAGAGCCACCTCGCGGCGCACGGGGTTTGTCTGCTGGGCGACATAGACGACGCCCATGCCACCTTCGCCAATCTGTTCCAACAGCTCGAAGGGACCGATGACCGCACCCGGGTCTTCAAAGAGAGGAGCGTGGCTCCAGTTCACGCTCGGGGCCGGCTCCTCGAGGAACTCGCCAAGGTCCTGATGCGCAACCAATAGCGCTTCGATCTGCGACTGGAGCTCAGCGTTGCCTGCGCACGCCCGATCGACGTATGCTCGTCTTTCTTTATCGGACAAGCATTCCAGGGCCTCGCAAAAGATCGCTTTGAGTTCGGGACTTATCGCGGCCATCAGACGCTCCTGGTTCGTTCCTATTCTTCAGTGCTCCGTCCGAGTCCGAATTGCGCCAAGATCTTGAAAAAAAGTCTCCACAACCACCGAAGGATCACTGTTCTCGTCGTAGGCGGTCGTAGAGCCAAGCGCGCGCGAACGCCCAATATCGGTCGGCGGTGCGCCGGGGAAGCCCAAGGGCAAGTGCGGCTTCACCTTGCCCGAGGCCCGCGAAAAAGCGCAGCTTCACGAGGCTCGCGCAGACAGGATCGTCACGCTCGAGCTGGACCAGAGCCTCGTTGAGTGCGAGAAGATCGATGTCTGGCGCCTGGTCGGGGATCTCGCCAAGATCGATCTCCACCCGCTGGCCACCCCCCCCTCGCTTGAGTCGTCGTTTGTCGCGAGCGCGGTCAAAGACGATTCGGCGCATGGCCTCGGCCGCGGCGGCAAAGAAATGACCGCGGCTGTTCCAGTGCTCAACCTTTCCTGTTTCCACCAGGCGAATGTACGCATCATGGACAAGCGCAGTTGCCTGGAGCGTCTGGCCTGGTTTTTCTTGGGCCAGCTTTCGCGTCGCCAACTCGCGCAGCTCATTGTACACAAGCGGCAGCAGCAGCTCGGCCGCCAGAGGGTCGCCCTGCTCGATCGCCTGGAGGATCGAAGTCACATCATTGTTCATGGCTACCCCATCGTAATTCAAGTGGCAGGCATGAGACTTCCGGGCCTTGTCAATCATATAGACTCCGGATCGATCCGCCGAGATACACAGTCACGGTCAACGTCGTCATTCCATCGTTCAAGAGAGTGTTCGCCGACCGCACATTTAAATTGTCACGGACAGTGAGGTCATTGTGTACATGTGTGCCAGCCGGCCTCGGGGCTCCGCCAGCCAGGGAGAGGACCGCGCCCAAAAGCCAATGGCCGAATCGCGCGAGGCGGTCATTCTGCGCCCGGAAGGTTGAGTTCAATTCGATTCGCTCTTAGAGTGAACGCACGGCGGCGCGGCCGGGATATTGCGGCGATGTTCCGCCCTCGTTTTAAAGCGAGTCACGACCATGCCTCCACCGATCGACACCTCCCGTGATCTGCTCTTCGGCATCTTGGCCTTGCAAAATGGGCTAATCGACCAGGGCGAGCTGTTCGCGGCGTTCGCCGCGTGGAGTCGTGACAAGTCCCAATCCCTGAACGAGGTCCGCGACCGGCTCTTGAAGTCGGCCAGCGACTTCTACGGCACGCTGGGTGCTTTGCTCGATCGGAACTCTGACCCGGCTTCGCGGCGGGCGCTCTGGCAGGCAAACTACCAGGTGGCAGATCTGACGGAAAAGGTTGGCAAGCCGGAAGACGCGCTGACGGCGCACCGCCAGGTCGTCGCCGCGCGAGAACGACTGACGGCTCTTTCCCCGACCGACTCCGAACTGAAGGCGGATGTCGGGCAAAGCCTGACGGCTATCGCCGGTCTGCTCGAGGCCATCGGACGCACGAAGGAGGCCGAGACAATGTACCGTAAGGCGGTGTCACACATGGTCGAACTGGCTCCGGCGATCGCCGGGGCAGCACGGGCACGTGCTCTCCTGGCAGCTTGCCGGTCTCGCTTCGGCCAGCTTCTCCACTCCTTCGGCCGCGACGAAGAAGCGTTGGCGGCATACAGCCTGGCGCATGCAGACCAGGAATCATTGGCGGCCGCGCCCGACGCGACGCCCGAGTCCCGGCGAGATCTGGCAGTCACGATCAACGGGAATGCCGCTCTGCTGGCGGCGATGGGGAAGTCCGCGGACGCGGAGGCTGAGTTCCGCAAGTCGCTGGCGCTGCGACAGAAGCTAGCCGACGACAATCCCGCCGTACCTGAGTTTCAGAAAGAATTAGCAACCTGCTTGCTCGACAATGGTTGGCGGCTGGCGCGCGCCGGCAAAACGGCCGAGGCGATCGGCTACTACGCCCGCGAAGAGGCAATTCGAATGAAACTGGCCCAAGCGAACTCGGCAACCCCCGACGATAGGGATCTCCTGGCGAACTGCCAGACCAACAGGGCCGACGTGCTCCGTCTGTCCGGTCAGCTCGAACTTGCCGTTGCTACTTGCAAGCGCGCTCTGACGACCCGTGAATCTCTCATTGCGGCGCATCCCGATCGACCGGCCTTCCGCACGGGTTTGGGTGAGACATACCTGCGACTTGGACAGGTGCGGTACGACCTGGGTGACCTGACGGGAGCCGCCACCGACTGGAAGGCCGCGTGCGCCAGTACGACGTAATCAAGTCCACGACCGGAAATCATAAGTTCATGATGGCCTGCTGCCACGCTGGGCTGGCAGGGCTCGCGGGCCGGCCAGGCTCGGGCGTATCCGCTGCGGAGAGAGCGAATCAGAATGGCCATTTTGCGCCAGGCGTTCACAATTGGCTACCGCGAAGCCGACGCTTATCGGAACGAAACGGCCTTGGGCCCACTCCGCAGGCGTCCGGACTTTCAGCTGCTGATGTTGGACGTCGTGATGCCGGCGGCTCCGTTCGCCCGGTGAATCGGGCCAGGGATGGAACGTGGCGGACATCGACCTATTGGAGTATGGTCTGGCGCTCAAAAAAGGGTGAACCCGTTCTCTGTAACGCGGATGTGCTTTTCAAGCGTGTCAACCGGGCCTGAATTATCCAGCCCTGCCTTCTGCCCGAGCTCGGTCACCAACCCGACTTTGAACGAAGGGTCTGATTTCCGCTCTCGTGCGCTGGCCTCGCTGGTATTCAGGTAGGGACCGTGCGGTGTTGCGGCTTCCCTGCCGAGCCCACGCCTCTCAGGCAGACGGCCCCCAGATTGGAGTGAGATTCTAGCAAGTCGATTCTCGCTTGCCAACATGAACCGGCGCACGCCTGCAAGACGTCATTCCGTGATCCGACGCATTGTCCCGCCGGTCGTCGCGCGCCGATAGCAGAAGGTCGCTAAACGGCGTGTGGCTGTGAAGAGGATCGAGTTTCCCAGCGAGTGAAAGCCTCCCAAGGTCAGAAGATAAATGAGATAACTCAGATGTTCGATAAGCCTGGCGGAGGGTTCGCTTGGCCGCCAAGAACTCCGCCAAAGCCGACCTAAAATCGCGATGCTCGACCTTCAAGTTGCGTCCTCCTCACGACACGCGCCCTTAGCGTCGGCCCCGTGCTCTTTGGCATGGGCCGCGCATCTGTCACCAGTTCCATCACCCGTACGTCCTCGCCAGCCAGATTTTCGCTCAAAAGAAAAAGCCGGCATGGTGGATCACCCCGAAGGCATCCGCCATGTCGGCCTACTCGCCAACGAGCCCCCCGGGCCAGCCGGGTTGCCCTTCATCTAGTCGTCCGACAACATCCAATTAGATTTTATCGGAATCGAGTACCAGCGAGGTATCGGCTCCGTTGTGTCACTTATTGTGCCAATCAGGACAGTAAAAGCAAGCAGCTGCTTTTTCACGACTTATTTATCGTAAATCCTGACTGGCCCGCCGTTGCGGGTTCATGATAAGTAAGAAATAGATTTACACATGTATTATAGCGACCGTCTTGGTTTCGACTTCCTCTCTCGCTTCGGGAACGTCGATATCTGTGATTTGTTTGATCTCTCGCTTGACTGGGTCTGCCGAGTCGAAACGATCCGGGCCCCACCCAATCTTGGAAAACAGAGTCCGCGATTCACCTGCTGATGATGGAGCGATGCCGAGGCCAAAGTGAAAACACAAGGCGAAGTCGAAGCTGCCGTATGTGAAGAGGTGAGTCGATTTAAACAGGAGTATATGGGCCGAGGACCCAAGGACATCCGCGCCATTTGTTCGACGAGATCCTTTTGGTCGGGCTCCGGGGCGTATCGACTGCCGCCGAGGGGCTCCAAGCGCCGCTGAACGGCTTGTGCGCATTCAGCAGTCGGTTCTTCCCTAGGGTCGCAAGAATGGGCAGTACAGCGGGGCGGACGTCCGACTGATTGCCTTAAAAAACGGATTCGGAAAGGAGCCAGCTGTCAGCCGGCTCGAATAAAGACCGCGCAGATGTCGTCGGAAGACTAGACGAGGACAACCGGGCTGGGCCGGGGGGTCAGCGTATGCGTATGCCGACGTGGTCGAATGCCCTCGGGGGGTGTTCGGCCACGTCGGCTTTTTTTTTGCGGAAGATAGGTCGCAGCAATCATGCTGAGTACTCTCATCAGGCCAACGGAAAGGACTGCACGATGAATATGCGTGAGGTTTTGGCCCACCGACTGCGTGAAATTCGCCTCGCAATGTATGGCGAAAATGGCGCGCCTCTCCTGGCACAAGCCCTAGCGATTCCCGCCCGGACCTGGGCAAATTACGAATCTGGCGTCAGCATTCCCGGCTGTGTCCTGCTCCGCTTCATCGCAGTCACAGGGGTCGAGCCCCACTGGCTTTTAACTGGCGACGGCCAAAGAGTCCTGGCCGGCACACGCGCATCGCACACAGCCCGGTTCTGACTCCGGAGTCAACCGCCATGGGTCCCCCTTTCCCGGTCGAGGCCTCGGTTTCGCTGGCCATTGCCCATGTCCGAACTCGGTGCGACGACATACATCACTTTATGTGCATAGCCTGCAATGGGAGCCTCGGCCTACATCAACCCGACCCCGCGTTTCCCGATCGGCTACTCGGCGTCTGCACAGGCTGCCAGCGTTGGCACATCCTCGACTTGATTCCGGACAAGGACGATGCTGTGATCGTATGACTACCCGAGGCGGGTCTCTTCCTGAAGATCGGTGGACCGTTGGACGGTTACGGAGGTCGGTAACCGGTGAGTCATACTCACCCGTTACGCGGCAGACACGTGCAAGGAACCCCTCTTCTGCCGTCGCCCGACGTTCACAGGTGCAATGGACGCAATCCTTGAAAATATCGTGTCATGCGGCCCGTCGCATGACTCACGATCCCTCCATAAGACGGCGCACCTTCTATCTTAGTACAGGATCCCGTCCGCGAAGGAACAGCATTCCCGAATGGGCCGATTGCGCCAGCTTTGCGGAATAAACTTTCCGCAACAGCAAGATTTTCGCGGTTCCCGCGCATAGCCTCCTGGGCGACAAAGTCCCCTTCATCCCGGCCTTCTCCCCACATTTGCGTCGAGGGCAATGATTCGCAGGCGCCGCATCGTTCCGGGGAGAGGCTCCTGGCTTACTCTTCTCCGTTACGCGGCGGGCAGCGGGCACCCGAAGGGGGGTATGGGCCACGGCAACCGGCGCAGAGTTTCTCGTACCCGTGTGACCTGCAATCTGAGACGAATCTGGCGGTTCATTCGGGGAGGATTATGGTATGCTGCGCCAACCTATCGCTCGCTCGGTAGCTCGGCGCCATGGGAGGGTCCGCGCCGACGAGCTTAAGAACCGA
Organism: uncultured Isosphaeraceae bacterium; assembly: GCA_963850935.1. GTDB lineage: Bacteria > Planctomycetota > Planctomycetia > Isosphaerales > Isosphaeraceae > CAWFRS01. The sequence goes on along the minus strand of CAWKNT010000001.1, from coordinate 85,569 downwards.
CGGATCGACGAATCTCGCACGGAGGTCATCATGAGATCTGCTTCACGGATGCTGCTGGTTCTGATCGTGATGTCCACTTTTTTCATGCGCGCGAGCGGCGGAGCAGACGCTCGCCGGTCAGTCAGCCGATTCGCCCACGCGGTCTCCCGCCCGCTTCACGGCGCGCTGGGTCGGCCAGGACGGGCAGGACTGGACTGGTTCAGGGCCGTCGGTCGGCCCGGACGGCCTCCAGGATGTTCATATCCAGCTAAGCGATCTGCCCGCCGGAACGACGTTGAAGGCGACACGTGTCGAGGCACCCGCAGGCGCGATCTGGGAATCCGGTACCAATCCCAGGCTCTATCCCAATGCCGAACTGATCCGCGACGCCAAGAAACAGTCGGATGGCGCGCTCTACTTTCAGCCCGATCGCGACCTGAACACGCAGCAAATCAAGGTGAAAGTGGCATATCAGGATGACAAGATCGAAACCGTGACCCTGGTCGCCGGACCGTGCGATCCCAAGTTGCGGATGCCCGAGTCACCATTGCCGGAGTTAATCGAAGGGTCTCTCAAAGCCACATGGAAGGGACAGGATGGTACGCCTGGGGGCGCCCAGGCGACATCCATGTGGTTCTGACCGGTCTGCCCACATCCTTTTCAATGTTCGGTGCCGTGCTTACCGACGCCGTGCGCGGGACGTGGATCGAGCGGATGAGCAAAAGCGTGTCGATTCCCGACGAGCCCAGCGCGCTGCCACTGGCAGTCAGGCCGCGCCCGGGCGGAGATTCTGCCGACGTTTTCTTTCCGCCTTATCGCGATGACAGCGGCGAGACGTTGACACTCCGTTTGATCGGGGCGAACGGCAAGGCTTTGATCGCTCGTTTTCGAGGGGGCAAATGCGACCTGAGCTTACGTGGACCGAAGCCGGCGGCGAGCCGAACTCTGGCCAAGCCGGGCGACGACCTACAGGCTCTTGTCGAAAAGTATGGGACGATTGTCCTGACAGGTGGTACTTACCGCCTGCACCGGCCGCTCGCGCTCAAGCGCCCCGTCAATCTGACGACGGCCGACGCTGCGAGCGCGACCCTGCTGTTCGACCAAGATGCCGCGGAACCCGCATGGACCGCGGCGATCAAGGTTCTGTGCGGCAATACAACCTTGGACGGCTTCGCGGTCAGGTTCGCAGGTCCGGTTCGCTGGAATAATGAGGTCGCCTGGGGACCGGCCGTGATCGGTATGACCGACAACTTCGATCCGGGCTACGGCGAGGCGAGACAGAACTTCACGTTCACGCATCTCGATCTGGAAATTCCGCCGATCGAAAAGAACGAGGGCTGGGTCGAGGCAGTTCGCCTGATGCGGCTTGATACGAGCCCAAGAGGGCGTCATCGCCGACAACGTGCTCCGGGGCGGGCCGATCGAGTTTTTCGAAGGTCCGTGGCGCGTTGAAAACAACGATTTTCGGGGTACGATCCCCGGCACGTTTTCCCATGCCGTCTTCACGGGCCACGGGACGTACGACCTCTTGGTGCGCGGTAATCGAGCATCGTCGCCCGCTCCCAGCGGCAAGACCTGGCGGTTCTTGGTTCTGACCTGGCAGGGGACGGGGGATATTGTCGATCGTAACACGATCGACGGGCTTGGAGTCGCGCGATGACGACACCATTCCCTGGAGCAACGAGCCGGAGATCATTCTGACCGAGGCCTATCACGTCCGCTATGAGGGAAAAGTCATGGCTCTGTCGGCCGATGGCCGGTTGATCCGCACCGGCCGGCCCCAGTCGATCGCGGCGCGGAGCGGTGACATCATCTCGCTCTTGAACGGCCCGGCCAAGGGCCAGTGGCGGCGGATCGTTCAAACGATCGATGATTCGACCTACCTAGTCGACCTCCCCATTCCAGCCGGTACGGGGGTCGTGTCGGTTTCGCAGGGATTTCAAAGCGAGATCTTCGAGGACAACTGGATCGACATGCGGGGAGGGCAGCGGTCGTTCGGTCTGGTTTTCGTCGGCAACCACTTTGGAACGCGTGTCGTCGACAATCATATACTTGGGGGTGAATGTGCATTCAAGTTCACGGCCTGTCCAACCGAGACTCCAGTGATGTGGGGCTGGACGCACAACCCGTTTCTTGAGGGAGTGATCGAGCGCAACATCATCGAAGACGTTCGGCACGGCGGTATTTTGGGGCTAGAGCATGACCCGCGGTACATCAAGTCGAATACCGGGCGCACCTACATGTCGGTGCAACTTGCCAACAATGTCGTGCGCTGGACTGGTCCATTCTTGCGGCGGATGGAGGCAGAGGGACCGAAGGCCGAGCTTGCTGGTTTGACGCTTGGCTACCCCCAGTCATCGGATCCGGGCGAGCTGCTCGTTTTTGCTCAGGGAAACCGGCTCGAGGCCCCGGCCGCGGTCAGGACCAGGCCTTCGCTCTTGATCAATGCCGCCGACTATAACCAGCGGCTGCTTTCCAATCGCCACCTCCGGCTCCCCGCAGGGGCTCAAGGCCAGCCGGCCGCGCGGCGCACGGCGGGCAAAACGTTCGATGCGCGCATCCGCTAGCCGTTTTTCCGCGACTTGCTCGTCCAGTCACCTGCTCGTAAACTCATTGCCTCTCACCCGATTGTCGATCAGGCCGACCGTGTTAAAAGGAAATCACCTCGAGATGAGCATCTATCCGCTTAAATCTCCCGCGGCTCTGATCGTGGCGCTGGCGCTTGGCCCATTGGCATCGGCTGCGCCAGCGGCCGAACCGAAGTGCGAGCGGGTGGACATCTTCCCGGCGAATCCCAAGCACAACCATGCCTCGTGCGTGGTCGAGCTGAAGGATGGCAGCCTGCTGGCGGCCTGGTATGCCGGCAGCGGCGAGCGGAAGGCCGACGACGTCGTGATCGAGGGCGCACGGCTTGCCAAAGGGAAAACGGCATGGGGGCCCAAGTTCCTGATGGCCGACACGCCCGGCTATCCGGACTGCAACCCGGCTCTCTTCGCCGCGCCCGACGGATCGCTCTGGCTGTTCTGGCCGACCATCCTCGACCACCGCTGGGAAGGGGCACTCCTCAAGTATGCCCGCTGCGACCAGCCCGCGGGCGAGTCGCACCGCGTGGAAATGGTCGGCGTCCGGGGTCTTGCACGTCACCCCCAAAGACTTTCGCCGCCGCGGTCGAGCAGGCGATCGCGGCCTTGAGCGACGAGGAGAAGAGCAGGTACAGCCGCATACTGGACGAGTCGAAGAAGCTCGCCGGCGACGAGCTCTATCAGCGGCTGGGCTGGATGCCGCGGGTTCATCCGCTCGTGCTTCCCTCCGGGCGCTGGATCTTGCCGCTTTATTCCGACACGTTCTACTGCCTCGATCATGGCGATCTCCGACGATCGGGGAGAGACCTGGACGGCCAGCCGGCCCTTGATCGGCTTCGGCAACATTCAGCCCAGCCTGGTGCGGAAGAACGACGGCGAGCTGGTGGCGTTCATGCGCGACAACGGTCCTCACCACCGCATCCGGCTCAGCCACTCGAGCGATGACGGCGTTTCGTGGTCGCCGGTGGTCGATTCGCCGTTTCCCAACCCCGGCGCGGGGATCGAGGCGATCCGGCTGGCGAACGGCCACTGGGCCTTGATCTACAACGATTTGCCCAGGGGTCGGCACTCGCTGGCGGTCTCGCTCTCCGACGACGAAGGGGCGAGCTGGAAGTGGACGCGGCACGTCGAGCGCAGCGAACCGGGCAAGGGCCAGTTTCACTATCCGTCGATCATCCAGGCGGCCGACGGGTCGATCCACGTCACGTATACGTACAGCCGACCGGGCCGGGGAAGCACGATCGAGCACGCACGGTTCAACGAGGCGTGGCTCAAGGCGGGCGACAAGAATTGAACGGGCAACGTGGCTATCAATTCGTCTGCGACTCGCCGAGCTGGGCGTCGGCACCGGTACTACCCATGGGTCGTCGTGGGCTTGCTCTGGTTCTGCGGCTTCTTCAATTACGCGGACCGGCAGGCGTCTATCCGCTGTGGCGCCGTGCTGCAAGAGCGAATTCGAACTGAGCACGATCCGCAGCTCGGTATCCTGAACTCGGCGTTCATGCTCGTGTATGCGCTTGACGTCGCCGTTCACCGGCTACACGGTCGATCTGCTGTCGCGCCGGCTGCTGATCCCGCTGGGTCTGGCTTTCTGGAGCCTGATCTGCGCGGCAACGGCGTTTTCGCGAAATTTTGTCCAGTTGATCTTGTTGCGCGGGGCCGAGGGGCTGGGTGAGTCGTTCTACTTTCCGGCGTCGATGTCGATGCTGGCGGATTATCATGGCCCGCGAGACGCGTTCGCGCGCGATGAGCATCCATCAGACGAGCGTGTATCTGGGAACGGCCGGCGGGCTGGTTTCTGGCGGGCTACCTGGGTCAGCTATACGGCTGGCGGTCGCCGTTCTGGGTTCTGGGCCTGGCGGGCATGGTATACGCCGTGATGCTGGGATTCTGTCTGATCGAGCCCCGCCGTGCCGCGATCGACGCGACAGATGCCAAGGACGGAGCCGCTGACCGACGACCGAATCGGAGTGCTACTTCAGACGGTTCCGGTTCGCTGCTGCGGCAAGATCATGCGAATCATCGCGCAATCCCGGCCGCCTTGCTGCTGCTGGGCGTCTTCGTGGGGGCCAATTTCGTTGCGGCGACCTTCCTGAGCTGGTTACCGATGTTTATCTTCGAACTTTCGAGCTGGACTCTGAGCTTCGTCGGATTCACCTCGACCGTCTGGCCGCTCGCCAGTCTGCCGGGCGCAGTGCTGGGCGGAGTGGTGGCCGACTGGGCCGTCAAGCGGTGGCGCGGCGGCCGGATCGGCGTGCAGGGTGCGGGGCTGATCCTGGCGGCGCCGTTCGTCTTTCTGACCGGATGGTCGATCATCGGTCCGATGCTGATCGCCGCCTTGATCGGCGCCGGCTTCTGCAAGGGAATCTATGACGCCAATATCTTCGCCTCGCTTTTCGACGTGGTGCGGCCGGAGGATCGAGGGACGGCGGCGGGGCTGATGAATACGGTCGGCTGGAGCGGAGGCGTTCGTGGCGCCGCCGCTGATCGGCAGCGCCTCGTCGAACGCTTCGGTCTGGGAGTCGCGATCACCGCGACGGCGGCCGTGTATCTGCTGGTTGGGTTGCTGGCGCTCGTGGCGGCTCGACGGCTGGCGCGCGAACGTGGCCGCTCGACGCGAGGTCGCCGCTCGAAGCTTGCAGATCTTTTCATCGTCATCAAGGGAGCTGGACGGTGAATTCGGCGGGCAGCCATCGATCCCAATGGAGGCAACGGCTACGTCTGGGCCAGGCGGGGCGATGTCAACGCCTTCTTCGGGCTGATGCTCGACAACATCGGCGTCATGATCCTGATGGCGAGCCTGCTGGTCCTGGTGATTCGGAATGCCGCGGTCGTTCGTCCTGACCCGGATGATCCCAGGGACGGCCGTCGGCGTGCTGGTCGGCGACCTGATCTACACGTTCATGGCCTTTCGGCTGGCCCGGAAGACCGGCCGGTCCGACGTCACGGCCATGCCGCTGGGTCTCGATACGCCGAGCACGTTCGGCACGGTGTTTCTGATCATCGGTCCAGCCTATCAGGCCGCCCTGGCACGAGGCCTCGATCCCGATTCAGCGGCACGCCATGCCTGGTTTTTAGGCATCGCGATGCTGTTGGCGTCGGGCCTCTTCAAGATTGCGTGTGCCCCGTGGAGCGGTTGGATCAGAAGCAGTGTGCCGCGGGCCGGATTGCTTGGTTCGTTGACAGCGATTGCACTGGTATTGATCAGCTTTCTTCCGCTTGCTGGACATTGCGGCTGAGCCGGTGGCGGGGTTGGTGGCGCTGGGCTTGATGCTGGCGACGTTGACGGCGCGGTGGCAGTTTCCGCGGCAGTTTCCCGGGGCGTTGGGTGCGGTGGTGGTCGGCTGCTTGGTCTATTACGGGATGCACCTGGCTGGGATGGGGCCCGGGACTGGGGGGCGAGGGGCGGCGGCGCCGTCGTTGGCGTTGCGGGCCGTCCTGCCGGTGCCGGTGGAGGAATGGCTGGCCTGGTTCGCGCGGTCGGGGAGCGAGGCGATCGGTTATCTGCCGGTGGCGATTCCGCTGGCCCTGGCGACGGTGGTCGGCGGCATCGACTGCACCGAGAGTGCCGCGGCGGCCGGCGATGATTATCCGACCGGGCAGATCATCGCGGCCGAAGGCTTCGCGACGCTGGTGGGGGGCATTTTCGGCGGGGTGATCCAGTCGACGCCCTACATCGGCCACCCCGCCTACAAGGCGATGGGAGCACGGTCGGCGTACACGCTGGCGACGGCGATCTTCGTCGGGGCCGCGGGGATCTTCGGCTATTTCGACTGGATTTTCTTCGTCATTCCCAAGGCGGTGATCTTCCCGATCTTGATCTTCGTCGGCCTGGAAATCACGTCTCAGTCGTTTCACGCCACGCCGGCCCGGCATTATCCGGCGGTGGCCCTGGCGTGCGTGCCGGCGCTGGCCTATCTGGCGTTGCTCACGCTCAATCAGCTCATGCCCGAACTGGGCAAGCCGTTCGCCGAGCTCAGACCGCAGACGCAGCACTGGATTCAAACGGTCACGGTTCTGGCCGGCGGTGGCGGTTTCATCATCACCAGCCTGTTGTGGGGGACTGCGCTGGCACACTTGATCGACGGCCGGGTGCGGCCGCTGGTCGCGACGCTTGCTGCTGGCGGCCGTCTTTTCCTGGTTTGGCGTCATTCATTCGCCGTTGCCATCGAGCCCGATCATGACCCCGGGCGCCGTGATCCGGCAGCTCGAAGCCGAAGGACGCGCCGAGGCGTCGGCCCATCAAACGCCCTATCACTGGGCGGCCGCTTATGTCCTGATGGCTCTCGCGCTTCTGGCCCTCTGCCCGGTTCGGCACGATGCCCGCCGCAAAGGAAATCGAGCTAGACAGAACTGCAATCGACGCGAATTGTTGCGACCAAGCCGTTCGGCTCGGCATCGACATCAACCGCTATACGACGCAAGTCCGATATAGACGCGCACGCGCTCGGCGCTATACCCTAGTGTCAGTGATGCGTTTTTGCCTCAAGATGGCGGAATTCGTCAACCGTCGCGCCTTGCTGGCACAGAACTTGCTACAGGGCGAATCGGCCCGGTTGAAATCGCTGAGGGAAGTGCTGGCCCCGCAAGAGCTGCCATCGGCGAGTGACTTCAGCCCGTTCGATATTCGGTTCGGTACTCGTTCTGGCATGCAGCGAAGTCGATCGCGCGCAGTCGGGGCGCCTGCGCGACGACGAACTTGGTGACTTTAAGCCGAATCAGGTGACGGCCGGAGACGACGGGCATCGCGCGTGTTCAGTTCGATCGCCACGAAACCGTGAGACGGGCTCGTCATGCGTAAGGGAATCGGTGTCAGTCCGGGAGTCGTGGTCGGCGTTGCCCATCGCGTCGAGTCGGTGCTCGGCTCGATCGAGCAAGAGACCCTCGACAACCCGGGCCTGGTCGCGGCGGAGATCGAGCGATTCGACCGGGCCGTGGCGGCATCGGCGGCCGAGCTCGAAGCGATCGTCCAGAAGGTCGCCGAGGTGCTTGGGACCGCCGAGGCCGACATCTTCAAGAGCCACTTGCAGATCGTCAACGACCCCGCGCTGCTGTCGCAAGGTCCATGCGCTGATCGAGAATCAGCAGTTGACGGCCCTGTCGGCGCTGCAAGTCGTCATGAACGGCTACGCCGCGCAACTGGCGCGGAGCCAGCAAGAGCTGTTTCGCGAGCGGATGACCGACATCCGCGACGTGATCCTGAGGATCGAGTCGCATCTGACGCGGAAGAAGATCGGGCACGTCGATCCGGCGGGCGAGTCGCGCAACGGCGAGTCGCGCAACGGCGACGAATCGGTCATCCTGGTGGCGCACGAGATCCTTCCCAGCCAGGCGATGAGCCTGGGGGACCTGCCGATCGCGGGGATCGTCACCGAGCTGGGCGGGTCGACCAGCCACGCCGCGATCCTGGCGCGCAGCCGCGGCATCCCGGCGGTCTCGGGGGTCGAGGGGATCATGACCGAGGTCGAGAGCGGCGACCTGATGATCGTCGACGGCCGCGACGGCATGGTGCTCGTCCGGCCCGACCAGGAAGCGACCTCCGCCTATCGCAAGGTTCAGCGCGAGTTCTTCAATTTCAAGGACCGGCTGGTCGCCAACCGCGATCTCCCCGCCAAGAGCGCCGACGGGACGCATGTCGAGCTGCTCGCCAACATCAACAACCTGGCCGACGCCCAGGCGGCCCACAAGGTCGGCGCGACCGGGGTCGGGCCTGTTCCGGACCGAATATCTCTTCTTGACGCATCACGACGTGCCCGGCGAGGAGGAGCAGTACGAGTATTACCGCCAGATCATCCTGCAACTCGCCCAACCAGACCGTCACGATCCGCACGCTCGATCTGGGGGGCGACAAGACGGTTCCCTACCTGGGCCGCCGCGGCGAGCCCAACCCGTTCATGGGCTGGCGCTCGACCCGCATCTTCTTCGAGAACCCCAAGCTCTTCGTCACGCAGATCCGCGCGATCCTCCGCGCCGGCCGGCGAGGGGAAGGTCTCGATGCTCTTCCCCATGATCACCACGCTCGAAGAGCTGCTGTTCGTCAACAACCTGGTCAAGGAAACGCGGAGCAACCTGCGCCGCGAGGGGGTGGCCTTCGGCGAGGACGTGAAGACCGGCGTGATGGTGGAGGTACCGGCGGCCGCCGTGTGCATCGACGCGATCCTCCGCGAGACCGACTTCATCTCGATCGGCTCCAACGACCTGATCCAGTACCTCGTGGCCGCCGATCGAGACAATCCCAAGGTCGCCCATCTCTGCGAGGCGCTCTCGCCGGCGATCTTCCGGGTGTTGCGCATGGTGCTGGACGCCTGCCAGCGCACCGGCACGCCGGTGACCCTCTGCGGCGAGATGGCCGGCCAGCCCCGGTCGGTCCTGGTCCTCTTCGGCATGGGCCTGCGCCGGTTCAGCATGAGCCCCGCGTTCATTCCGACCGTCAAGGAGCTGCTCGTCGTCGGTGACGACCGCCCAGGCGGAACGGTTCGCCCACCACGTGCTTCAGCTCAGCACCAGCGAGGAGATCCGCTCGTACCTGACCGCGCGGCTGCACGAGGTTTCGAGCACGCTCGAAGTGTTCGACAGCTCGTAACGGCGGATCTCGGCAGATCGTCAGTTCGAGCGCGGCCGGAATTGTCGTTCGCGCTGCCAACGTGTTGCCTGCCGGCGTCGCGGCCTGCTAGTCTATGCCGCTCGATCGATCGACGACGCCGGCATTCAGGTCCTTCGTGCAAGCTTAATCGGCGAACCGCACAGTAACCTGCGATAAGATCGGGTTCCGTGCATTCTCGAATGTAGGAACATCGGCGGCTGCTTCTTCCCGGAACTGAGAATGCGGTGTTTGACCGCGAGTGAATTAAGTTGCGGAAGTCGAAGCTAGACATGACAGTTAACGGCTTCGTGCCATGTGCATATTGAAGTGGCATCGGCTTTGCGAGTGCGGGCGACGGGTTAACAACCGACGTGTCTGGCGGGGCATGGCGGGGCGACGGGGACCGAGGTTATTGGGAGGCTAGAGCCTGGCGATGGCAAAACGCCCTAGTGTCAAAGAAATTCTGGAGGCGGCCCGCAAGGGGGGCGCGGCCAAGCCCGCGGACGAAACTGCTCCGGCCGCGGAAGCAGTCTGCGGAGGCGGCCGCGCCGGTCGAGGATGTCGGTGATGCCGCAGCCGGCGGCCGAGCCGGCCGCCGCGCCTGCGGCCGCGTGTCCCGACGCCGCGTCGCTCGGCCGGCCGCTGACGCTCAAGGAAAAGCTGGCCGCGGCTCGTGCCGGCGGAGCACCGCGGCCGCCGGCCGCTGCGGCCGCCGCGAAGAAAGCGGCCGCCACCGGCGGCCGATGGCCGAGGCGAGGCCGCACCGGCCGAGGCAGCCAAGGCGGTGCCTCCGCCGGCGAAGCCTCTGGGCCGGCCGATGACCCTTGCAAGAAAAGCTGGCGGCCGCCCGCGGAGCCGCGGCCGCCGCCGGCCGCCGCTCCGGCCGGCCGGCCCAAGCCGGCTGCCGCGAAGCCGCCGCTGCGGCCAAGGCCGAGCCGGCCCGCGTGCTGCCGCCGCTGGGCGAGATCACCGACCCCAAAGACCTGGCCGAGGCCGCTCGCCAGGCCGCCGCCAAGAAGGCCAAAGAACTCGCCGCCAAAGCCGCCGCGGCCGCTCCCGCCAAGGCCGCCGGCCAAGTCCGGCCCGGCCAAGCCCAATACCGTTCCACCCCGGCCGACCCGCGAGCTCGCCGGCGACAGCCGCCGCGACCGCGTGGACGAGTCAACCGCCGCGGCTTCTTCGTGGGCAGCCTCTTCGTCTCCTGGGGCGTCGCCTGGATCGTCGCTGGCCTGGGTCACCTTCACCGCGGCCCTGTCGGCGATGACCTTGATGTGCGTCCGATTCATGTTCCCCAACGTGCTCGCCGAGCCCCCCAGCACCATCAAGGTCGGGCTGCCCACCAATTACGAGCCCGAGGAAGTCAGCGAGCGGTTCAAGGCGGAGTGGGGCTTCTGGATCGTCCGGTCGACGCGGTACGACGGCCAGGACATCATCTACGCTCTTCAGTCGGTCTGCACGCACCTGGGCTGCCCGCCCAACTGGCTGGCCGCCGAGCAGAAATTCAAGTGCCCGTGCCACGGCAGCGGCTTTTACATCTCCGGGATCAATTTCGAGGGCCCCGCGCCCCGTCCCCTGGAGCGATTCAAGGTCGCGCTCGCCGACGACGGCCAGATCATGGTCGACAAGAGTCAGAAATTCCAGCAAGAGCTAGGGCAATGGTCAGACCCCGATAGCTTCATCCCGGCCTGACCCCTGGATTATCGGAAAGTTAAGATCGCGGTCGTTCAGCCCGCTCCGCGAGGGATCGTTCCTCTTCCGTTCGCGACCTCGAGAGAAGGCCCATGCCGATCCTGGACAAAATCACCGAAACGCAGCTCTGGAAGAGCGTCTTCCGCCATCCGATGCCGACCGATCGGCGCAACCGGGTGGTGGTGATGCTCACCAACTTCTTCCTGCACCTGCACCCGGTCAGCGTGCGGAAGCAAGGGATCGCGCTTTCCTACACCTGGTGCATGGGGGGAACGACGTTCTTCCTGTTCATCGTCGAGACGGTGACCGGCGTGCTCCTGATGTTCTACTACCGGCCGACGCTCGAGCACGCCTACAACGACATCCTGGCCCTGCGCGACGTGACGACGCTGGGCATCCTCCGCGAGCTGCATCGCTGGGGAGCCCACGCGATGGTGATCGCGGTCTGGCTGCACATGTATCGCGTGTTCCTGACGGGCAGCTACAAGCCGCCGCGCGAGTTCAACTGGGGCGTGGGCGTGATCCTCCTGGTCCTGACGCTCTTGCTGTCGTTCACGGGCTACCTGCTGCCGTGGGACCAGCTGGCGATCTGGGCCATCACGGTCGGCTCGAACATGGCGCGTGCCACTCCGGGCCTGGGGGTCGAGGGCCCGGGCGCGTCGCTCTTGAAACTCAACGGCGTGAGCCTGATCACGTCGGGCTCGGATGCGAAGTTCGCGCTCCTGGGAGGACGGAGCGTGGGCGAGATGACGCTCAATCGTTTCTATGTTCTCCACTGCGTGGCGATACCGCTGGCCGCCGCCTTGCTGATCATGATCCACTTCTGGCGGGTCCGCAAGGATGGCGGCATCAGCGGGCCGATGTGATCGGGCACTTGGGCGGAGCCGCGTCTTCGTCCCGGCCGCGAGGCACGAGCCGCGGACGGTCGCTCGCGGAGTCGGCAGAGGCGATTCGCTCGGCGGATGTGACTGAGTCGAGTACTGGTTTTCTCCTCGATATCACGAATACAACAGACTCATGCACAACGATCTGACAGTGGGCGTGATGGTTCGGGCTGGCGTGGTACTTACCTGCTCGCCGCCATGATGAACGCGGCCGCCGCGGCCTATGTCTCCTATGGCGAGATGGTCTCCGAAGGGGCCTCGCGGGTCGGCCTGGCCCCCAAGACGCAGGCGGCTGCCGGCCTGGCTGATCGGCGGCTTCTTCTGGCCTGTACGGCCTGGCCATCCTGATGATCCTGGGGCGGCACGTCTTGCCGGGCGCCGTCGGGGTGGCCTACGGCCTGTGCGCGGCGGCCAACGCGTCTCCTGGCCGTGATGGCGGGGGCGGACGCCGCCCACTTCGCCGAGATGAAAGCGCACGGTCACGGCGAGGGAGACCCGCTCGAGCCCCCCAGCCTTGGACGATCACCATCCCGCCGTCGGGCTCGGCAAGCCGATCAACCGCACGCTCTGGACGTTGATCTGGGGCGTCGCGGCCGTGATCTTTCAGGCGATGGGGATCACCTACTGGCTCAGTGCGACGCGGTCAGAGCGGATCAGTCCGACTTGCTCCCCGTCACGGGCATCCTGATGCCGCAGTTCGTGCGGGACGCCATCGACTTCGTCGCCGGCCCGACCACGTTTTTCGTCGGCGCGACGCTCGGCTTCATCGCCATGATCCGCTGGCGGCGGTTCATCGCCAATGGGCTGGTGGGCTGGGCGATCGTCAACCTGTTCCTGCTCTATTTCGGTCTCTGCGCATGACCGATTACGACTTCCGCGACATCGTCACCAAGCCCGACAACGTGCCGATCGTCGGCCTCTTGATCCTGGTCGGCTATTTCTTCTGGTATGCGCTTGCGCCGCGCGGTGATCAACGATGCCCGGATCGCCCAGGGCCTGCCGACTCTCGAAGAGCTCGAGCCCGACAAGACGCTTGACCTGGCCCGACCTGGTTTACACCGAGCTGATCTGCATGGTGATCCTGACGATCGTCCTGGTCGTCTGGGGGATCGTCCTCCAGGCGCCCCTGGAACAGCCGGCCAGCTCGACCGTCGCCCCCAACCCGTCGAAGGCCCCCTGGTACTTCCTCGGGCTTGCAGGAGATGCTCGTCTACTTCGATCCCTGGATGGCCGGCGTCGTGCTGCCGAGCATGATCATCGTCGGCTTGATGGCGATTCCCTACATCGATACCAACAAGGCCGGCAACGGCTATTACAGCTACAACGACCGCAAGTTCGCCTTCCTCACGTTCCAGTACGGGTTCGTCGTCCTCTGGGTGGTCTTGATTCTGCTGGGCACGTTCCTGCGCGGGCCCAACTGGAACTTCTTCGGTCCGTACGAGTTCTGGGACCTGCACAAGGTGATTCCGCTCAACAACGTCAATCTTTCGGACATCTTCTGGATCCAGCTTCTGGGGACGGCCAAGCCGCCGCACGATCCTGTTGCGCGAGTCGCCCGGAATCTTGCTGACCCTGGCCTACTTCACGATCGTGCCGTACCTGCTCTACCGGTTGTTCTTCAAGAAATACGCCGAGCAGGCGGGCATGGTGCGGTACATCACGCTGGCGGTCCTGATCCTGTTCATGGCCAGTCTGCCGATCAAGATGGTGCTGCGGTGGACGATCAACCTGAAATACGTCGTGGCGATTCCCGAGTACTTCTTCAATATCTAGTGACTCGGTCGATCTCACAGGACGAATGACCATGCCGGCAACCGAGGAAACGTACCGACGCCAACCGACGCTCCACCTGGTCTTCGCGATCTCTTCGATCGCGATGCTGCTTTCCACGGTCTGGATGGTGATGGCCGACCACCTGCGCCCCTGGAAGCAAGTCCAGCGCGAGTTTCAGTCGTCGAGCGCGAAAAGCTCGAGGCGGCCGAGAAGGAAAAGCTCGAGGAGCAGAAGACGAAGTACCAGAATCAGATCGACGAGATCGACGCCAAGATCCAGGCGGCGGAGGCCGACGCCGAGACGCGCGGCCGCGATCTGCGCACGATCGACAACGAGCTCAAGGTGCTCGAGGGACGGACCGAGAACGTCGACACCGCGGCGGCGATTCCAGAAGGCCGATCTCGACAGCAAGCGCAGCTTTTACGACGGCATGATCGACCGGGGCGAGGAACGCGAGGCGCGGAGCTACCTGAGCACCGTCGTCGCAGCAGGCCGAGCAGCGAGCTCGAGGCCCTTTCGCTCGAGCTCGAGAAGGTGCAAGGCGGACTTGAACGCGCAAGAAGGCCGAGAAGGAGAAGCTGCTGGGCTTCGTCGATGACCTCAAGAAAGAGAAGGAGCGGCTCACGCGCGAGGCCGATCGCGTCACGCGGGTGATCGAGCAGAAAGACGCCCTCTACGGCGGCCGCTGCAACTGGTACAGCAAGCCGATGGCGTTCCTCCGCAGCCTGCCCGGCATCGACATCATGCCGCCGACCAAGATCCAGCAGATCAGCCTTCCCGAGCTGACGATCAACTACAATTTCAAGGAAGTTCCTCGCTACGACCGCTGCGCGACCTGCCACCAGGGGATCGACCGCATCGGCTACGACAAGGACGCACACGGGCAAGAAATGGCCGCGGTGTTCAGGTCGCATCCCGTTCTTGACCAGCGGCGCCACCACGGTCGACCCGCGCGGCAAGGTGGTCCCGGCCGGGCTCTATCTCGACGCCAACGGCCCGCATCCGATCAACAGCTTCGGCTGCACGATCTGCCACGGCGGCCAGGGCTCGGGCACCGACTTCACCTATGCCTCGCACACGCCCGACTACGCGCGAGCAGGCCGAGAAGTGGGAAGAAGAGCACGACTGGCACGAGATCCATCATCTGGGATTTCCCGATGCTCCCCAAGCGGTTCATCGAGTCGGGCTGCCTCAAGTGCCACACCCAGGTCACCGACATTCCCCAGGCCAAGAAGCTGCAAGCCGGCTACCAGCGGATCGTCAAGTACGGCTGCACGGGCTGCCACACGATCGGCGGCGACGGTGCCGATGGCCCCGATCTCACCGACGAGCGCCAGGTCGGGCCCAACCTCTCGCACATCGCCGCCAAGGACGCCAAGGAGTGGGTGGTCAAGTGGATCGCCAATCCCCACGCGTTCCGTCCCGATTCGCGGATGCCGCGGTTCTACGGGCTGACCAACAACAACGCCAAGGAAGACTGGCCCAAGAACTACGCCGAGATCCACGCGATCACCCACTACCTCTTCGCCAAGAGCACGCCCGCCGCCGATTTCGTCGATCCGCCCGCCAAGACCGACCCGGCCAAGGGGAAGGAGCTGTTCCTGCAGAAGGGCTGCCTGGCCTGCCATCAGCATCGGCCTTACCAGGACGCCGACATCCAGCTTGCCGATCGGAAGTCGGCCAACCCGGCTTACAAGCCCGACGCCGGCCATGACCTATGATCCCAAGGGTTTCCCGGCGGCGGTCCAGGAATATGCCCTGGCCGATTTCGGCCCGAACCTGTCGAACATGGCCGCCAAGTTCCAGTCGCAAGCCCGAGGGGCTCAAGTGGCTGTCCAACTGGATCGGCGCCCCGGAGAAGTATCATCCCAAGAGCTTGATGCCCAACCTCCAGCTCTCGCCGCAAGACGCCGCCGACATCGCGAGCTGGATCTTTCGGTGCCCGGCGAATGGCCGGTCAAGGTCGATGTGCCGGCCGTCGACTCCAAGGAAGTCAAGGACGGCCGTCGACGAGCTGGTCAAGCTCTATGTCTCCAAGAGCGGCAGCTTCAAGAAGGCCGACGGCAAGATCGCTCGCCGTGTCGCTCAGCGAGGTCGACGAGCTGGTCGACAAGAAGCTCGACGACCGACGAGAAACTGCTGTACCTGGGCGAGAGGACGATCTCGCGGCTGGGCTGTTTCGGCTGCCACACGATCCCCGGCTTCGAGAACGCCAAGCCGATCGGGACGGCGCTCAACGACTGGGGGATCAAGCTCCCGGCCCGGCTCGATTTCGGGCACATCACGGAATACCTGACCGATCAGGAGCAGCCGCCGACGCGAAGGGCAACTCGCGACGGCACCGATCTCTTCTATCAGGAGAAGGTCATGCACGAGACGCCGGATGGGCTTCCTCTATCAGAAGCTGCACCGGCCCGCGCAGCTACGACTATCTGAAGAAGAGCGAGAAGTACAAGACGTGGGACGACCGGCTGCGGATGCCCCAGTTCGCCTGGGCCAACGACCCGGCCGCGGTCGAGGAGGTGATGACCTTCGTGCTGGGCCTGACCAACGAGAGGATCCCCGCCAAGTATCTCCCCAAGACGCACACCACGCCGGCGCGGACGGCGGTGGCGCTGGGTGCCAGGGACTTGAACCGGTTCAACTGCGCCGGCTGCCATGTCCTGGAGATGCCCAAGTTCACGATCCCCGAGGGGGTCAAGGTCGCCGAGGCCTTCACCGACTTCAAGGCCAACCTCCGCTCGTCGTATACCGCCCGCGGCAGCGATTACCTGGCCGAGCTCTATCCCGACGCTCACGTACGATCCCAACAAGAAGCTCGATCCCGCCGTGATCGAGAAGGAGCTCGGGGTCACCGACGACGACGGCGCGGCCGATCACCATCGAGGGGATGCCGATCGGCCTGTTCGAAAACGAGCTGACGGTCCAGCTCTGGCAGCCGGTGACGATCCGCGGCTACACGTTCAACGTCGGCGACAACGTCACGCTCGACCAGACCAAGATCGCAGAAGACCCCTGCCGGTGGGCGGCGACTTCGCCTGGCTGTTCGCGACCTACCAGGCGGAGCGGACGGGCAACCCGTTCGAATCGTTCTGGAACCGGCTGCCGCCGCCGCTTGTTGCGCGAAGGGAACAAGGTCCAGACCCCTGGCTGACCGGCGTTCCTGAAAGATCCCGCACATGATTCGCCCGGCGGCCCAGTTGCGGATGCCGCAGTTCCATTATGGCAAGTCGGACGCAAGTACCCGTCGCATGAAACCGAGGAGCTGGCCAACTACTTCGCCGCGCGCGATCGGGCCGAGTTCCCCTATCAGACGATCCCCGAGCAGAATCGCGAGCTACCTGGCGGAGCGCAACAAGGCCCATCCCGACTATCTGGCGGCCGGCTGGCTGATGATGACGAACAAGGCCTCGCCGTGCCTTCAGTGCCATGCGATCGGCCAGTTCAAGCCCAGCGGCGGCGACCAGGTCGTCAACGGTCCCGACCTGCGCGAAGTCGCCCCCGGTTCCGGCCCGACTATCTCGCGGCCTGGATCGCCAACCCGCGCCGGCTGGTGCCGTACACGGCGATGCCCCAGAACATCGCACCGCATGGAACGGTCCAGATCCTGGTGCCCAAGACGTTCGAGAATAAACCGTTCGAGATGGTCAAGGCGGTTCGGGACACGCTCCTCAACTATGTCAACGCCGTCGAGCTCCAGCTCGCCAGCAGCACGGTCGCGACGCGACACCGCCGGGATCGCCCCTCAAGACTTCGGGAAATGCCCCGTAGTATAGAGTAAGGGCGATACCGGTTTCCACCGGATCGTGTAGTGCGACGGACCGGTTCATCGAGATTCACAACAGGAGAATGAGGCAATGTGGACACGTTGGTTCCGTAGGCCGGCGATCGTGGGCCTTGAGCTTGAGCGCAACCCTGGCCGCGGCCTGACCGGCTGTGGCGGTCAGCCGTCCGACTCGAGCACGGCGGTGCTCGTGCCGGAGCCGAACAGTTTGACGACCAAGACAGCCGCGCGGCGGCGGTACGGCGGCGCCTGCAACCGCGGCCGCCCGCCGCCGCCGCGAGCACGGCGTCGACCGCGCCCGTCAAGGCCGAAGGCTGGGGAACGCTCAAGGGTCAGGTCGTCTTCGGCGGTGATCCGCCGCCCTGGCGAATCTCGTCGAACAAGGTAAGGCGGAAAAGAACCCCGAGATTTGCGCCAAGGATGGTCCGATCAAATCCGAGCGCCTGGTCGTCGACCCGGCCAGAAGGGGGTCAAGTTCGCGCTCGTCTATCTGCCCAAGCCCACCGCGGTCAACGAAGACGCCAAGAAGGCGGCCGCCGCGGCGAAACTCGATGTTCGACCAGAAGGGCTGCGTGTTCGAGCCGCACGTCCTGGGCCTGATGGCGGGCGTGCCGGTCACGCTCAAGTCGAGCGATCCCGCGAATCATAACGTCAACGTCAAGCTCAAGAACTCCACGTTCAACCAGACGGTCGCCGGCGGACAGTCGTTCCCGTTCACGCCGTCGGCTGCCGGAGCGGACACCCGGCCAGGTCGTTTGCGATATTCATCCCTGGATGACGCTCGTGGTGGATGGTCCTCGACAATCCCTATTTCGCCGTGACCGACGACAAGGGATACTTCGAGATCAAGAATGTGCCGGCCGGCACGCAAAAAGTCGTCGTCTGGCAGGAGGCGGTGGCGAAGGGGGTTTGTGACGCCACCGTCGGGCGAGGACATCACGATCAAGGCCAACGATACGACCGTCAAAGATTTCACCATCGATCCGACCAAGCTGCTGCCCGCCAACTAATTCGGACGGGCTCGGATCGGTCGCGGGTTCGCAACAAGGACCACTTCTGGACGTCTCAACCAGAAGTGGTCCACCTCCTTTATGCGTCAGAGGGAACAGGTAATGGGAACCAGTGAAAACAACCGCCGCCCCGCGATCGGACGATCGGCGCTGTTTATCGGCATCTGCCTGACAGTTCCGCTCTTTTGCACGCGTGGAGCGGTCGCACAGTATGGAACGATCAAGGGCCGGCTGGTCTGGGGCGGAGAGACCGTCGTCCCGCCCAAGGTCCTCGAAGAGAAAGGTAAGGCCGAGAAAGACCCCAACGTGTGTGCCAAGGACCAGTCGATCCTGTCACACGCCCTCGAAATCGATCCCAAGAGCAGGGGGGTCAAGTACGGATTTGCGTATGTTGTGCGCCCCAAGGGTGCGAATCCCGTCGCCGTCAAGAATCTGATCGCCAAGAATCCAAAAGTCGAGGTCGACCAGAAGAATTGCGACTTTGTGCCCCATTCCACAGCAATACATCAAGACCAGACCCTCGTGATGCAATCCAGCGATCCCACCGGTCATAACGTCCGGCTCTCGGGTTTTACCAACGCCGGTACCAATCAGACCATCGCACCTAACGGTCAGCTCGAGCTCAAGCTGGTTGCCGAACGGCTGCCCATGACAGTCGCTTGTGATATTCATCCGTGGATGCACGGCCACGTCATGGTCTTCGATCATCCGTTCTTCGCGGTCACGGGAACCGACGGCTCGTTTGAGATCAAAGGGGTTCCAGCCGGCGACCAAAACGTTGTGGTCTGGCAAGAAGGGGCCGGCTACGTCACGCCTGGAGCGGGACGCGGGACGCCGGTCAAAGTGGTTGCCGGCCAAGTCACCGACATGGGTGATGTCAAGTTCGACAAGGTCAAGTAGAAGAAAATGGGACGCTACGCCATCGGCCGAACGCTCCAATTCGTTGGACTCTTGATTCTTCCTTTCGCCATTGCGTCCGAACTCGTTGGCAGAGTTGGACTCGGTCAGTCGATGCTGATCGCGGCGGGCGGGGCTGCTGTCTTCTACGTCGGGTTTGTGGTTCAGAACCGCACGTCGTGAACGAACTCCACCGCGCGGCCGCTATGCGAAGTGCATATTTTCTGAGCAATACTCCCGAACGATACCTAACGCCCGGGCGTTTTCTATAATAGGAGATGGAAACCACGCGCTTTGGTATTCGATTTGCTGTTGCGTCGGCCTGATGATCTAGTGTCCAATATTGTCAGGATGGGCGATGTTGTTAGGAGGGGCCAGGTGATGCGCCGGTTGCGATCGTGGCTAACAGATCGAACCACGATGCCTGGCCGCCCCGTCGTCGCCGGGCTGGTGGGATTGCTCATCCTCGCCGCCGGATCCGCCCGTGCTCAGGGACCGAATCGCACGGGGGGAAAGTTTTATCCGGATTCGAGTGACGACGCCGAAAAGTTGCTTCGCAACGCGGCGAATCATGCGCACGACCGTCAGTGGTCCGAGGCGATCAACATCTACCAGCGCGTCATCGACCAGTTTGGCGACAAGGTCGCCCAGCTGCCCAAAACGGAACCGGCCGCGCTTGCGGACAGCGATTTCGTTTTGTATGTGGACGACCGCAGCTTCTGCCATGCCGCGATCGCCCAGTTGCCGCCCGAGGCGCGGCGCGATCTATCGCAACCGGGTCGATGGGACTGGCCGAGCGCTGGTTCCGCCAGGGAGCGAAAGAGCGGGATCTCGGTCTGCTCCGCCGGGTCGTCGACCAGGCGTTTTGCAGTTCGTGGGGCGACGACGCGCTCGAGTTGTTGGGAGACCTGGCGTTTCAGGACGGCCGCTTTGGTGAAGCGCTGGCATGTATCGGCGTCTGGTGGCGGACCGTCCCGGCGACTCCAGTTTACTGGTTCATCCCGATCCGTCGGTCGACCTGGTCAAGTTGCGCGCCAAGAAACTGCTCTGCCGCGCGGCCGCGGGAGAAAATGCGCCGGCCAAGGCCGAGCTCGACGAGTTTGCGCGGCTCTATCCCGCGCGACGGGTGCGCTCGCAGGCCGAACCGGGGTTTATGCGGCGATCCTCGCCGAATCGCTCGAGTCGGATCATCTGGCCCCGCCCATCTCAGCCCGACAGCCGTGGCCGACGTTCGCCGGTTCGCTCACCCGCTCGAAAGTCGTTGCCGGGCCGATCGATGTGGGCTCGACCCAGTGGCGCGTCGAGCTCGAGAAGGTCTGGGTAAATCGTCAGCCGGCATTCGGACCCGCGGAGGCGGTGATCGGAGCGGCCACAGATACCCCACGAGCGGCTCCTGGCCTTCCATCCGATCGTGCTGGGAGACCAGGTGATCGTCTGCGACGGCACGCGGGTCCTGGCGTTCAACCTGAATGATCGTCCGGCCGATTCCGAAGGGAGCGTGCCGCGGCCGGTCGAGCCGCCTGGAAGCACGACCCCGAGAACGGTGCCCAGGTTCCGCAGGTCCGTCCCATGCCCAGTGGTGATTCCGCGGTATACGCTCACGGCCGTCGGCCATCGGATCTACGCCCGGATGGGGGCGATGAGCGCGGCCTTTCTGGCCGGCATGGGAGGACGAGCGAGGCATCGAGCTCGATCATCGCTCTCGACTGGAACACGCAGGGAAAGTTGCTCTGGGAGCAGAAGTCGACGTCGATCGTCTCTTCCCAACCGGCCCGCCGACCGCAACGGCAACAATCGGACGGTCAGCTTCGAGGGGACGCCGGTCGCCGACGCGCGCAACGTTTACGTCGCGGTCACCGATCGGCGCGAGCAGACCGCGACCTACATCGCCTGCTTCGATGCCGACACCGGCGCCAGCCGCTGGATCCGCTACCTGGGAGCGGCGTCGCCGGATGGCGACAACTTGTTCGGCATGATGCCGATGCAATTCGGCGGCATGACCGCGCCGAGCGACTTCAATCATCGGCTGCTGTCGCTCGACGGGCCGGCCCTCTATTATCAGACGAATCTGGGGGCGGTGGTCGCGCTCGAGGCGGAGACGGGGGCGACGCTCTGGGTCGCGACCTATCCCCGCCAGGAATCAGATCGTGCTGGTCGGTACCGGCAGCGAGCGCGACCTGAATCCGGCGGTGGTCCACGACGGCCGGGTATTCGTGGCCCCCAGCGACGCCGACGCCATCTTCGCGTTCGACGCCGGCAGCGGCCGCCTGCTCTGGAAGAGCGATCCGATCGCCGACGACGTCAAGCTCTCTCACCTGCTGGGAGTGGCCAAGGATCGGCTGGTCGCCACCGGCAACCGCGTCCTGCTCTTCGACGTCAAGACCGGCAAGCTGCTCCATGCCTGGCCCGATTCGGGCAAGTCGCTGGAAGGCTACGGCCGCGGGCTCTTGGCCGGCGACTTCATCTACTGGCCGACCGCAAACGAGATCCAGGTCCTCGACCAGCGGACGGCCCTGCGCGCCGAGCCGCCGATCAAGCTGGTGGAGACCTATCACACCAAGGGAGGCAACCTGGTCGCCGGCGACGGCTACCTGATCGTGGCCCAGGCGGACGGGATGGTCGTCTTCTGCCAGAACAGCCGGCTGATCGAGCGCTACCAGAACGAAATCGCGCGGCGCCCGACCGCGCCGTCCAATTACTTCCGGCTCGCCCGGGCGGCCGAGGCGATCGGCCGCGACCCGCTTGCGCTCGACATGTATCGGCAAGCCGCCCAGAAGGCGCGGTCCGGACGAGACGATCGACGGGATTTCGCTGGTCGGAGCGGCCCGCGATCATCGGTTCCGGCTGCTCTTGCGGCTGGCGGCGCAGGCCCGCAAAGCCAAGCGCTGGGACGATGCGTCGGCCCATCTCGACGCGGCCGCCGCGGTCGCCAGGTCCGATCCCGAGCGGCTGCAGGCGCAGCTCTTGCGTGCCGACGTCTTGCTCGACGCGGGCCGGCCCGCGCGAGGCGGTCGACATCTGCGAGCGGCTCTTGACCGACGAGCGGCTGCGTCCCCTGGCCGTCGCCGCCGCCGACGGCCATCGAACCATCCGCGCCGATCTCTTTATCGCCGATCGCCTGAATTCGATCGTGCACGCCCATGGCCGCGGCGTGTATGAGGCGTACGACCGCGAGGCGGCCCGGCTGCTTCGAGCGCGGCAAGGAAGAGAAAGACGCCCGGCTGCTCGACGAGGTCTGCCGGACGTTTCCCGTGGCCCGGGTCGTCCCCGATGCGCTGCTGGCGCTGGGGTCGCTCCACGAATCGTCACGCCGCTGGACCGAGGCCGCCCACACGTACAAACGGTTGCTCTTGATCGCGCCCGACGACGATCGCCGGGCCCAGGCGATCTGGCGGCTGGCGCACGTTTATGAAGCGCGGAAGCTTTTCGTGTCGGCCCGGGACAGCTACCTCGAGCTGCAGGCGCGGTTTCCCAACATCCAGCTTGAAGGAGCCGGCGGCCAGGGGACGGTCGCCGAGCTGGTGGCGGCCGAGCTGGCGCGGCCCGCTTACGCCCAGCTGATCGCCGATCGTCCGCGTGCCGCCGACGCCGGTCCCGCTTGGTTCGCCGCTGGCACTGGCAGGCCCCCGCCAGCCAGCCGCTCCGGGTGATCTAGCGCCGACGGAGTCGCCCCGTCGCTGGATGCCGGCCGGCTCTTCCTGGTCGAGAAGACCGGCCTGCGGCTTGCTCGACCCGTCGACCGGCTTGCCGCGCTGGTCGTGCCGAGCTGGGAGAGCCGGCCGTCTGGGCCGGTTACCTGGCCGACAAGCTGATCGCGGCGACGCCTCGCCAGATCGTCGCGCTCGAGCTGGGGCAGGGGACCGTGCAATGGCGTTACGACCTGTCTCGCGCCGGGCAAGGACCTCGACCGGCCCGACCCGTTCGCCGACGCGAAGGAAGGGGACGCCGCCCGCGGCGCGACCGCCCGAGTGAGGTCTTGTCCGGCTTTCAGCTGGTGAAGGGACGTGTCTTCTGTCTGCGCGGCCAGAGCGAGCTGATCGCCCTTGACGGCGATACGGGCGCCCTCGACTGGTCGTTCTCGGCTCCGCCCGGCCAGATCAATCCCAATTTTCTGGATCGGCGCCGATCGAACGGTCCTCCAGGTCGACAAGCCCAATCAATTGCTGGTGCTCCGGACCGACGACGGCCAGCCGATCTCGCGCACGCCACTCGAGGAAAACGAGCGGCTCGAGCGCGTGCCCATGCCCGTCGATGAAGATTCGGTCCTGCTGGTCACCGATCTCCGGACCGTCAAGAAATTCGACTTCAATCATGGCCAGACCGTCTGGGTTTACCAGGAGAGCCCCGTCTGCCGGTCAACGGTCGCCCCCGCTTGTTCGGCGATTCCGAGCGGCTGCTGGTCCTGCACGACGGCCGCTTGTTGATCCGGCTCGACCCGGCGACCGGCTCGAAGCGATGGTCGTGCCTGCTGGGGTTCGAAGACCTGAGCGAACGCCCCGGCGCGATGGCCTACGATGACAAGCGGTTTTATTGTGTGAACACGGAAAACATCTATGGCGGGCTCGCGGCAGGCGGTCCGGGCCGTCTCGCTGGAAGACGGCTCGCGCGTCTGGTCGTGTCACCTGTCCGGGCCCAAGGAACTGAGCGACCGGTGATCGCCTGGTCGATCGCACTCACGCAGCGCTACGTGATCGCCTATCCCGGCAATAACGCGCCCGCCAGCGAGCCAGTCGATAAACTGCCGGTAATCGTGATGCCCGTGATCGTCCGGCAACGGGAGACCGGTGAGCTGGTGCAGCGGTTCGTGTTTCCGACGACGATCGCCGATGTGACCTTCAAGGCCGATCCGCATGGCGGCCTTGGTGGCGACGGCGCGGGGCCTCTGGGGACTGGGCTCGAAGGAGGCGAGCTCGTCGCCGCTTGTCCGACCGCGGGCATTAGACGGCTCGCGAACGGTGCCGCATGGCGCGGGCCCGCGCACGACGAGGACGACTGCGATTTTCACTGACTCGAGTACTTCACCTTTGAATTCCTTGCTGTACAGCCGGGAGGCACGCGTGAGCGACGCAAACCCGCTCGAAACCCTTCAGAGCGAGGACGACCTCGCCGCCGTCGAGCGCCTGAAAGATGCATTCACCAAGCTCAAGGCCGAGATGGCCAAGGTCATCGTCGGCCAGCACGCGGTCCTCGAGGAGCTCTTGATCGCCATCTTCGCCCGGGGACACTGTCTGTTGATCGGCGTCCCCGGCCTGGCCAAGACGCTGATGATCCATACCCTGGCCGACGCCTTGAACCTGAGCTACAACCGGATCCAGTTCACGCCCGACCTGATGCCTTCGGACATCACCGGCACCGAGGTGATCCAGGAAGACAAGGCGACGGGCGTCCGGCAGTTCAAGTTCCTGCGAGGGCCGGTCTTCGCCAATATCGTGCTGGCCGACGAGATCAACCGCACCCCTCCCAAGACCCAGGCCGCCCTCCTGGAGGCCATGCAGGAGCGGCAGGTGACCGTCGGGGGCGAACGGCACCGGCTCCCCGACCCGTTCTTCGTGCTGGCGACCCAAAACCCGATCGAGCAGGAAGGAACCTATCCGCTCCCCGAGGCCCAGCTCGACCGCTTCATGCTCAACATCATGGTCGGCTACCCGTCGGAAGAAGAAGAGCTCGACATCGTGCGGATGACGACCTCGGTTCAACGGCCCGCGGTGTCGAAGGTGCTCTCGGGCGCCGACATCCTGTCGCTTCAAGAACTGGTGCGCAAGGTGCCGATCGCCGACCATGTCTCGCAGTATGCGGTCCGGCTCACCCGCAATACCCGCCGCGACAAGGATAGCCCGCTGAATTTCATTCGCGACTACGTGAGCTGGGGCGCCGGCCCCGCGCCAGCCAGTACCTGGTCTTGGCGGCCAAGGCCCGCGCGGTCTTGCACGGCCGCTATTATGTCTCCACCGACGACATCCGGTCCGTCGCCGGACCGGTCTTGCGGCACCGGATCATCACCAATTTCAACGCCGAAGCCGAGGGCCTCAAGCCCGACGACATCGTCGAGCGGCTGATCAAGTCGGTCCCCGTCGACGAGCACGAGGCCGAGCAAAGTGGAAAACTACCAAAAATATTTAGATCCGCTCACGTTGGCTAGCCTCGAGGGGCTGGACCTGCAGGCGCGGATGGTGGTCGAGGGCTACGTCGCCGGGATGCATCCCAGCCCGTACCACGGCTTCTCCGTCGAGTTCGCCGAGCATCGCGAGTACGTGCCGGGCGACGACATCCGCCACGTCGACTGGAAAGTCTGGTCCAAGACCGACAAGCTCTATCTGAAGCAGTACGAGCAAGAGACCAACCTGCTCACGTACCTGCTCTTGGATACCAGCGAGTCGATGGCCTATGCCTCGGAGGGCAACGTCACCAAGCTGCAATACGCGCAGTTTATCGCGGCGTCGCTCTCGTACCTGATTCTCCAGCAGCAAGATTCGGTCGGCCTGGTCGATCTACGACGATGCCGTCCGCCGCTACTTGAAACCGGCCGGCCAGCCGTCGCAGCTCAAGGAGATCTTGCATCTCCTGGACGTGACGCCCGCCCGCGAAAAGTCGGACCTGGGGCTGGTCTTCAACGACCTGGCGGAGCGGTTCAAGAAGCGGGGGGTCGTGGTGGTCCTTTCCGACCTGTTCGACGATCCCGCGCGGATCGTCACCGGGCTCAAGCATTTTCGCCACCGGCGGCACGAGGTCATCGTGTTTCACATCCTCGACCCGGCCGAGCTCGATTTTCCGTTCCGGGATACGACGCTCTTCAAGGGAATGGAAGGCATGGCCGACATCTTGACCGATCCGCATGCGCTCAAGCGCGCCTATCAGGCCGAGCTGGGGTCGTTCTTGGACGAGCTCGAGAAAGGCTGCCGGATGGTCGACATCGATTACGTTCCGCTTGCGTACCGATCAAAGCCTGGACGTTGCGCTTTCGAGCTACCTGGCTTCGCGATCGGCCCGAATCCGCTAGACGTTCGCGTCCGCGCTGCCTCGAGGAGTTGTCCGCCGTGATGCTGCCGCTCGTCTGGGCCCTGGGATTCGCCAACGCCCCGCTTGCTCTATGCGCTGGCGGCGGCGGGGGTGCCGGTCGTGATCCATCTCCTGAATCGGCGCAAGTACCGGGAGGTCCCCTGGGCGGCGATGCGGTTTCTGCTGGCGGCCATCCGCAAGAATCGCCGGCGGCTGCGCATCGAGCAGTGGCTGCTGCTGGCGATCCGGACGCTGGTGGTCCTGCTGGTCGTCTCGGCGATGGCCAAGCCGTTTCTCGAGTCGTTTGGCGCCGTCATCGCCGGCCAGCGGACCCACAGGTGATCGTGCTCGACGGCTCGCTCTCGCATGGGCTATCGATCGCGGCGAATCGAGCCGCTTCGATCAGGCCAAGGCGGTGGCGACCCAGCTCGTCAAGGATTCGCGCGCGGGGCGACGCCGATCAGCGTGATCCTGATGGGACGACCCGCCGCAGGGTCGTGATCGGCGACCCGACTCAACAACCTGCGCGAAGTCGAGAAAGAGATCGGCGAGCTGACGCAGTCGGACGGCGGCACCGATCTGGCGGCCACGTTCGAGAAGGTCGACCGCGTGCTCGAGGTTTCGTCGATCGCCCAGAAAGAAGTCATTTTCTTGACCGACCTGCAAGCCGCGAGCTGGCGGCCGCCGGCCGAGGCGGCCGAAGCGCTCAAGCTCGCACGTGGCCCAGCTCGAGGCCCGGCGGCCGCGGTCGGTGGTGATCGACCTGGGAAAGCCGGGCGGCGAAAACCGCGCGGTCACCGACCTGAAGCTGGACGTCCCCGTCGTGACGGTGGGTGCGCCGTCTTGATCCGCGCCAACTTGCGCAACTTCGGCGCCGCCCGCGCCGACGGTGTCCGCGCGCGGCTGACGGCCGACGGCGGTCCTGGGACTCGAAGAGCCGTTCGATCTTCCGCCCGGCGAAGACGTCCCGGCCGTCTTCCGCCAGCAGTTCACCACGCCGGGCGACCATCTGGTCGAGGTTTCGATCGACGATGATCCGCTCGAGCTCGACAACCACCGCTGGCTGGTCGTGCCGGTCCGCGAGTCGCTCAATGTTCTTTTGGTCGACGGCCATTTCAAGTCCGAGCCGTACCAGGCCGAGACCGACTATCTGGCCCAGGCTCTCTGCTCCCAGCGAAGAATCGCCCGGGCAGCCGCGGCCGATCCAGGTCGAGGTCGTCTCCGAGTCGCAGCTTTCGCGGCGCGAGCTGGCGCCCTACGACGTGGTCGTCCTCTGCAACGTCGCCCAGTTCAGTCAGCCCGAGGTCACGGCCCTCGACGATTTTCTGAAGCAAGGGGGGGGCGTCGTGGTCTTCGGCGGCGATCAGGTCGTCGCCGACAACTACAATCGCCTGCTCTACGACGACGGCAACGGGCTGCTGCCGGCCGCAGATTGGGCCCAGCGTGGGCGACGCCGCCAAGAAGGAGGCGGGCTTCTTCTTCAATCCGCTCGGCTATCGCCATCCGCTCGTCGCCGACTATCAGGGCGAGACCGAGCCGGTCACGTCCGGACTGACGCAGGCGCGTCACCTGGCAATATCACAAGCTCGTGATTCCCCAAGGGCTCGAAAGCCGAGGTCGCCCTGGCGTTCGACACCGGCGATCCGGCCGTCGTCGAGTCGCGGCGGCACCGGGGGACGGTGATCCTGGTGGCGACCTCGGCCGACACGGGCTGGACGACCTGGCCGATGCACAAGAGTTATCCGCCGGTCATGCAGGAGATCGTGCTGCAGGCGTCGGCCGGCCGGCTCTCGGAGCGGAATATTCGCGTCGGCCAGCCGTTCGACCAGTCGTTTCCGGCGGCCGGCGCGTCGGCCGCCGGTCACGGTGGTCACACCCAAGAGGCAGTCGATCGCGACCAAGCTGCAGCCCGCCGGCGGCGTCAGCCAGTTCCATTTCGAGCAGACCGACACGGCGGGCGAGTACCAGGTCAAGGTCGGGCCGCCGCTGGCACGCGAATCGTCGTTCGCCGCCAACACCAACCCCGCCGAGAGCGATCTGACCAAGCTCGACCGCGCGGCTTGGCCGAGATGCTGCCGGGCTGGAATTTCCTGTATCTGACCAACTCGAGAGAACTGGCCGAAGATGCAAGCTCGGTCGGCCGCCGCGGCGAGCTGCACCGCCCGTTGCTTTACGGCCTCTTGATCTTGCTCTTGGTCGAATCGATTACTGGCGTGGAAGTTCGGGCACCATGAGTCTTCGACCTGAAGGTGGCTCGAACGTGATTGACTGGCTCCTCCATAGCTTGGCCGATCGACTGGGCGTGGCCCCGCCCCAGCCGGGCGAGGAGACCATTCCCCGCATCCGCTTCGAGCAGCCGTGGCCGCAGACGCTGCTCGTTTTCACGCGCCCTGGGCAGCGTGGCCTTGATCATGCTGGCTCTACCGCCGCGAGGGCAAGGCGTCGACCGCGAGCAAGGTCGTGCTCGCCGGCTTGCGGATCGCGCTGGTCCTCCTGGCGATGTTCATGCTTTCCGAGGCGGTCCTTTCGGTCGAGCGGAACGGGCTCCCCTACCTGACGATCCTGATCGATGATTCGGCGAGCGAGCGGCATCGCCGACCAGTACGACAAGCCCGAAGTCAAGACCGCGCTCGACGCGCTGGCCGCGCCCTCGGCGAACCCGAGGCAAAGGGCGAGCCGCACCAGCCGAGCCGAAAAGCAGACGACGCGGCTCGACATCGCCAAGGGCTTGATCTTGAAGGACCAGGCCCGGCTGCTCCGCGAGCTGGAGAAGCAGCACAAGGTGCGGCTCTATCTGGTCTCGAACGCGGCCAGGCTGCTGGCCGAGGTCGATCGCCCGACGACTTGCGAGCCGGCGGTCAAGAGCTGGTGCGGGCGATCGAGCCCTCGGGCAGCCAATCGCGGCTGGGCGATGGAGTCCGCCAGGTGCTTGACCGAGCTGCGCGGGGCGCCGCCGTCGGCGATCGTGCTGCTTTAGCGACGGCCAGACCACCGAGGGCGAGCCGCTCTCCAAGGCCGCCGAGCTGGCCGCGAAAAAGGGCGTGCCGCTCTTCGCGATCGGCCTGGGCAGCGCCGAGCCGGCCCGCGACATCGAGCTGACCGAGCTTTTGGTCGACGACGTCGTGTTCGTCGACGACGCCGTCCGGTTCCAGGCCAAGCTGCTGGCCCGGGGCTTTCGAGGGCGAGAAGGTCATGGTCCGGCTCAAGGAGCTCGAGCCGGGCTCGCGCGATCCCAAGACGGCCCGCGAGCTCGAGTCGACGGAAGTCGATGCCCCCGCGCAACGGTCAGCCCAAGCGAGTCGAGCTCGTCCATCATCCCAAGACCACCGGCGAGCGCACGTTCATCCTCGAAGTCGACCAGCGGCCCCGCGAGCTCCAGACCGAGAACAACCGGATCGAGCGCGTGATCACGGTCCGCAAGGAGAAGCTCAAGGTTCTTGTATGTCGACAGCGAGCCGCGCTACGAGTTCCGCTATCTGAAGAACTATCTCGAGCGCGACGAGACCATCGACCTGAACATCGTGCTGCTCTCGTCCGATCCGGCGTACAGCCAGCAAGACCGCTCGGCCTTGCCGACCTTTCCCGCCGCCAAGGACGACCTGTTCGCCTACGACGTCGTTCTCTTCGGCGATGCCGACACCAGCTTCTTGAGCCAGTCGCAGATGCAGAACCTGGTCGAGTTTGTCACCGAGAAGGGGGGCGGCGTCCTGTTCATCGCCGGCGAGCTGTTTAACCCGCTGTCGTATCGCGGCACGCCGCTGGAGCTCCTGCTGCCGATCGAGCTGGCCGATGCGCGCAACCCCACGGCCGTGGGCACGAGCGTCAATGCGTTCCGGCCCGAGCTCACGCTCGAGGGACGCTCGAGCCCGATCTTCCGCTTCGGCGACAACGAAGCCGCGAGCATGCAGATCTGGCAAAAGCTTCCCCGAGCTGTTCTGGTACTTCGAGGCCCCGCGCAAGAAGCCGGCGGCGCTCGTGCTGGCCGAACATCCGACGGCCATCGGGTCTGACGGCAAGCTGCCGCTGGTCCTCTACCAGTTCGTGGGTGCCGGCAAGTCGATGTTCCATGCGTTCGACGACACCTGGCGCTGGCGGTTTCGCGCCGGCGACAAGTACTTCGGCCGCTTCTGGGTCCAGACGATCCGGTTCCTGGCGCGATCGAAGCTGGTCGGCCAGCGCCAGGCCGAGGTCCAGACCGACCGCAAGCGGTACCAGCGAGGACAGCCGATCCAGTTCCGGGTCCGGTTCCCCAATCCCGGGCTGGCCCCCACGACCGGCGACGTCACCGTCCAGGTCGAACGACGAGGCCAGGGCCCGCGCAAGCTGGCGCTCAAGCTCGTGCCCGGAACGCAAGAATGTCTTCGAAGGAGCGCTGCCGCAAGCCCCCGAAGGGGAGTACGAAGTCCGGCTCCTGCCGCCGCCCGTCCTCGAGGGCCCGATCGCCACGACGAGTTTCCGCGTCGATGCGCCGGTCAACGAGTTCGAACGCATCGAGATGAACGAGCCCGAGCTGATCCGCGCGGCCGAGTCGACCGGCGGCAAGTTCTACACGCCCCTCGACGCCGAGACGCTGCTCGAAGGATCTTCCCCAGCCGTCCAAGGTCCCGCTCGACACCGATCCCCCGATTCCGCTCTGGAATACCTGGCCCGTCTTGACGTTGTTCCTGCTGCTTGATCACGACGGAGTGGGTTTTCAGAAAACGCAAACAAATGGTATGATTGTTGTATGTTTGTAGTAGTCGTAAGTTGCTAATTGCATTGAAACTGGGACCATTCGAACGATACCGGCAACCACGGAGGACTCGATGACTCCTCGTCAGTTGGAATCGCGAATCAGGGCGCTGCGTGGTTCGCTCAGGCGGCTGCTGGCGCTCCATGGGCTGTCCTGGGTGCTGGGGGTCGATCGTGCCGCTGGTGATCGTGGCGGGCTTCGCCGACTGGCTGTTTCACCTCGACTCGGTGATCCGGGCGGCGCTGTTGGCTGCGCTCGTGGGCGGCTGCGTTCTACCTGGGTTATCGCCGCGTTATTCGGCCCCTTTTCGTCCGGTTCGCCGATCTCGATATCGCCATGCGGATCGAGGAGCGGTGGCCGGGCTTGAACGACCGGCTGGCGAGCACGATCCAGTTCCTGCAGCTCGACGCCAGCGACGATCGCCACGGCTCGCCGGCCTTGCGCGAGGCGACGGTTCGCCAGGCTGTCGAGGAAGCGAGCAAGATCGACTTTCGCGAGGTGATCGAGCCCAAGCCGGTCGTGCGGGCACTCGGCGGTCGCCGCGGGCGCGCTCTGCCTGGGAGCATTCGTTGCTCTTGTTCGCGCCGGTATCGTCGCGGATCGCCCTGAGACGGTTGTTCGTTCCCTTTGGAACGACGAGCTGGCCGCGGCAGAACGCATCTGGTCCTTGACGAGGGCCAGACCACACTCAAGGTCGCGCGCGGCGACTCGTTCACGCTGTCGGTCAAGGTTCGGCCCGGCGACAAGATCCCGGAGTCGGCCGAGGCGACTTATCGTTTCGCCGACGGCGACAGACGCGGCCGAGCCGCTCCGGTCGGTCGAAGGGGGCGAGTTCCGGGGACGGATCGATTCGGTCAATCAGCCGTTCCGGTTCTCGGTCGCCGCCGGCGACGACTCGACGTCGATCCGCGATGTCGCCGTCAAGGTCGTCCCTCCTCCCACCTTGAAATCGCTGGCCATCAGGTTGATTCGCTCCCGACGTACACGGGCATGCCCGCACCAGTTGCTTGCCCCGGGCCTGACGCAACTTCGCGCTCTGGAAGGGACTCAACTCGAGCTCGAGGGTCTGGCGAACAAGCCGCTGGCCCACGCCGAGCTGCGCCTGGGCGACGATCCGGCCGGCGACTCAGCTGAGCTTCGATACCGGTGCGGACCCGATTCAAGACGACGCTGCCCGTCAAGGGGAACTTCAGCTTCTGGTTTGATCTGAAAGACACCGAGGGATTCCGCAACCGCGAGGCGGTGCGTTACGACGTGCGAGGGTTTCGCGACGAGGCCCCGCGGGTCGTGATCGACGAGCCCAAGACCGACCGCGACGTTCCGGCCGACGCGACGATTCCGGTCCGCGTGACGCTCGACGACGACTTCGGCCTCCACTCGTCGCGGCTCGATCTACCGGCTCGCCACCGGCGACTCCGAGCCGCACGCGGAAGTCGCCATTCCCCTCTGGACGGCTCAGGAGCAAGGCACCGACGGGGCCGTCGCGATTTCGTCAAGCACCAGGAGATCTCGCACAAGTGGGAGCTTGCGCCGCTCAAGCTCGCCGGTGGGGACCGTCATCACGTTCTATGCCGATGCCCGCGATTTCGACACGCTCAAGGGACCGAACGTCGGCAAGAGCCGCGAAATTCGCCTGCGGATCGTTTCCAAGGAAGACGCGGCCCGCCAGTTCGACGACGCACGGCGCGAGCTGCGGGAAGAGACTCGCCCGCGTCCTCACCATGCAGAAGCAAGCGATCACGCCGGTCGATAACGCCATGCGCACCCTGTCCCAGACCGATCGGCTCGCCGCCCAAGGACCGCGACGACCTCAACAACGGGGCGATGATTCAGCGCCAGGTGACCAGCCGGCATCAATAATCGCGACGAAGGGCGTCGGCGCGCGGATCACGCGCATGCTCGACGATCTGCAAAACTTCAAGATCGACAACGCCGATGCCCAGAAGCAAATGGAAGACATGCTCGCGCAGGCTGGCGTCAGATTCGCGAACAGCATCTGGGCCCAGCCGAGCAAGGACTTGACTCGCGCGACCAAGAGCCTGGACGGACGAGGCCGCCCTAGCGAAGCGATGCTCAGACTTCGCCCGGCGCGAATCCAGAGACCAACCAGCCAGCCGCAGCCGATCCGGCGCAAGCCGACGCAAAAGGCCAGACGCAGAAGGGTGCGTCTCCGTCTCCCGCCGCGAAGGCTGTCGAGGAAAAACTTGCATCTGGAAAGCAATCTCAGCGTGCGGCCAAGACGGGCACCGAGCGCAGGGACGAGGCAAAGGGAAGCAACAAGCAGGTAGAGGCACCCAAAGGGAACGAGCGAGCGAGGCCAGGCGGCCAAGCGAAGCTTCCCAAGCCCGAAACTCCACCGGCAGCCTCTCCGACCCAAGCCGGGCAACGAATCGACTCAGCTCGCGCTGGCCGAGTCGAAGACGAACCAGAAGGCGATCGCCGACGAGCTTCAGAAGATGCTCGACGGCCTGAGCGAATTCGAGACCTACCGGGGCGTGGTCAAGGACGCGCAAGAACTGCTCAAGCAGCACGAGCAGACCATGAAGCAAACCGACGAAGCCGCCGCCAAGCCGGAAACGATGGGCAAGCCGCTCGATGCCTTGAACCCGGAGCAGAAAGGCGGAGCTCGGCAATCTCGCCGTCACGGCAGTCGCAGGTCGGCAAGGGCCTGCAAAACCTGCTGGAGCGGATGGGCGAGATGGCTCGGCCGCCTCAACGAGTCGGACCCGCTGGCGTCATCGGCCATGCGCGAGGCCGCCGAGAAAACGCGGCAGCAGGGGACCACCGGCAAGCTCGGCGAGGCCGCCGATCAACTCGAAAAGAACCAGATGGGCAAGGCACAGCCTCGCCAGGAGCAGGCGCGCGACGAGCTGAGAGACCTGGTCGACGCCATTCAGAACCGCCGCGAGCGCGAGCTTTCGCCGGCTGGTCAAGGAGCTCAAGAACGCCGAGGCCGAGCTGGCCAAGACCCGCGCCAGGCAGGCCCAGAACCTGAAGAAGACGCGCGAGGCCCAGCAGAATCCCGACGCCAAGCAGCGTGCCGAGCAGTTGAAACGGCTCGCCAAAGAGCAGGCCGAGATCCAGAAGGACCTGAAGCGGCAACTGCAAAAACTGGCCAAGCTGAGTGCCGATCGGGCCGCCAGAGCGGGCCAGACGGCCAGCGGCAAGATGGACCGCGCCAAGGGCAACCTCGATGACGATCAGGGCGAAGAGGCCGGCAAGGAACAGGAGGAGGCCCTGGCCGATCTTGAAGACGCGCAGGAAGAGCTCGAGGAAACGCGCCGCGAGGCCGAAGAACAACTGGCCATGGAACAGCTCGCCCGGATGGGCGACCGGCTCAAGTCGCTCGCCGAGCGGCAGGAAAAGATCGTCTCGGAAACCAGCTCTTATGAAGCCATGCGCCAGAAGAACGACGGCAAGCTGACGATCGCCCAGCGTGCGGGCGTCAAGGGGCTGGGCCAGGTACAGTCCGGCCTCAAGGACGAGACGGCCGAACTGATCGAGAACCTCGAAGGGGCGCCGGTCTTCGCCCTGACGCTGCGTCGCGCCTCACAGAGCATGGAAGAACGCCGCCAAGCGGCTGGGCGAGCTCAAGACCGACGGACTCGACCGAACAAGCCGCCAAGGCGGCCTCCGATCGATTCAAGCAGCTCATGGAATCGCTCAAGGCCGACGCGGCCGGCGGTGGAGGAGGGGGCGGCGGCGGGGGTGGCGGGGGCGGCGGCGGAGCAGGCGGTAACGGCGGCAATGGCGACGGCATCCCCGCGACCGCTCAGCTCAAGATGCTCAAGTCGCTCCAGCAAGAAATCAACGACCGGACCGAAGCGCTCGACGAGCTGCAGCGCCGCAACCAGAAGCTGACCCCCGAGCAGGCCGCCGAGCTCAAGCGGATTGGCGAAGAGCAGGGGATCCTGGCCGACCTGGTTCGTGACATGACCCGACCGAAACGGGACGATGGGGAGGAGTGATCGATGTCGCTCAAATCCGTAAAATTCGTCCTCACGTTCGCGGTCATTGCCACCATCACCGGGGCGGCTCGGTCGTGGGCCCAGGACGCGGGAAAGTCAAAGGACGATGCACTCGACGTCGTTGCTGAAAGAGCTTAAAGAGCCTGAGGAGGCCGCAACAAAATCCGCCAAGCCTGGTGCGGCCGAGACGAAAAAGGCGACCCGCGCAAGACAAATCCAAGGTTGCACCCTCAGCGAAGCCGGTCGGCGAAAAGGACGGCAAATCACCCGCAGCCAAGAGCAGCGAGACACGCACCGTCAAATCGCCAGACGCCGCCAAGGTGGCACCCAAGGATCAAGCGACTCGACGATCTCTTGGGAAAACTGGGCGAGACCAAGGACGAGCCGACCGCCGAGGACGAGCCCCGGAATCGGCCTCGGGCGCAAGGGCCGACAGCAGCCGTCGCGTGGCGACAAAGCCGACGCCGACAAGCTGGGCGGAAAAGACAAAGACCTGGACGAGCGGCTTGAAGAGCTGACCGGGCCGAAAGAAGAAACGGCCGAACCTCCGATCAAGAGCGCACCGGCCCGATCGGCGAGATGATCAAGGAAATGAGAGAAGTCGAACAGCGGCTGGGCAAGCCCGATCCCAGTGAGGATACGCAGAAAAAGCAAAAGCAGATCGTCAAGCGCATCGAGACCCTGATCGAACAGGTCAAGCAGTCGGGTCGTCGGCCGGAAGCATGGCTATGCGGCGAATGCGTCAGCCAGGGGCAACAGCAGGGCCAAGAAGACGGCGATCAGACCGGTGCGCAGGCCCGCGGCGCTCCGCCGATGAAGCCGGCCAAGCCGACCTCGCAGCACTCGACCGCCGGCGGCAAGGACTCTGGGGACACCTGCCGGCCGAGCTGCGCCAGATCATGGAAAACACCTTCAAGGAGACCGAGCTCGACTCGAAGAGAGAGTTGATCAGCCGGTATTTTCTCTCCGTGGCTAAGGGAAAGCTCGTGCGAGAGGAGTGACGCCATGGCAGCCGACCGGCCAGTTCGCGCGCGCGTTTGTCCGCTGGTGCGTCGGCATTCTGGGTAGTGACCTTGATCATGTGCGGCGGCAACGCGGCGGCGCAGGAGCCGGCTCGCGATCAGGCGAAGTCGGTCGAGGGATTCGGCGAGGCCCGCCGGGGCGATGTGCCCGAGGGAACGCTCGAGATGATGACGCCCCAAACCGACGAGGCCATCAAGAACGGTCTGGCCTGGCTGGCCCGCACCCAGAACGCCGACGGTTCTTTCGGCAGCGGAACCTATCGCGGCAACATCGCCGTGACCAGCCTGGCCGGGCTGGCGTTCATGGCGTCGGGCTCGAGCCCGGGCCGCGGGCCATACGGCTCGCAGATCGACAAGGCACTCGTTTATGTGATGGACAATACGTCGCCTGTCGGGCTTCATCGCGGTGGTCGCCGCCTCGACGCACGGGCCGATGTATTCGCACGGGTTCGGCACGCTGTTTCTGGCGGAAGCCTACGGGATGACGCACCGGCCCGGAGATCCGCGAAAAGCTTCAGAAGGCCGTCCGCCTGATCATCGACACCCAGAATATCGAGGGGGGATGGCGGTATCAGCCGGTGCGGCGCGACGCCGACCTGTCGGTGACGATCTGCCAGATCAATGCCCTGCGGGCCGCGCGCAATGCCGGCCTGTTTGTGCCCAAGGAAACGGTCGACGCCTGCATTCGCTATGTGAAGCGGTCGCAAAACCCCGACGGCGGTTTTCGCTACATGCTTCAGGGGGGCGCGAGCGCCTTTCCGCGGTCGGCCGCCGGAGTGGTCGCCCTCCAGAGCGCGGGCGAGTATGATACCAAGGAGGTTCGCGACGGGGTCGCACTACCTCCGTCAATACATGCGCGAGATCAAGCTCGGCAACCGCTACAGCCACTATTTCTACGGCCACTACTACGCGGCCCAGGCGATGTGGCTGCGGGGGGGAGACGACTGGGCGGAGTGGTATCCCGGCGATTCGCAACGAGCTGCTCCACCGGCAGTCGAGCTCCGGCTTCTGGAGCGACAGCATCTGCAATGAATACGGCACGGCGATGGCGCTGATCATCCTGCAGATTCCCAACAACTATCTGCCGATCTTTCAGCGATAGACGAGCTCTAATCCCATGCGAAGGAGTCGATCAAATGGCCGTCGGATCGCCCGAGTCGAGTCATGATCACACGGATCGACTTGGTGCTGGCTTCGGGCTCGCGCTCGCGCTGGGCGTCGCGCCCCGGCGCGGGCCCAGGCGCCCGATCAGGCCAAAGCCGGTCGAGGGTTTCGGCGAGTCGCGCCGCGGCGACGTCCCCGAGGGCACGCTGGAGATGATGACGCCGGAAACCGACGAGGCCATCAAGAACGGCCTGGCTGGCTGGCGCGGCAGCCAGAACAGCGACGGATCGTACGGCAACGGAGCGTACCGGGGCAATATCGCGGTGACGAGCCTGGCGGGGCTGGCCTTCATGGCGTCGGGCTCGAGCCCGGGCCGGGGGCCGTATGGATCGCAGATCGACAAGGCGCTCGCCTACGTGATGCAGAATACGTCGCCGTCGGGCTTCATCGCGGTGCTCGCGATCGTCGACGCACGGACCGATGTATTCGCACGGGTTCGGCACGTTGTTCCTGGCCGAAGCCTACGGGATGACGCATCGGCCGGAGATCCGCGAGAAACTGCAGAAAGCCGTCCGCCTGATCATCGACAGCCAGAATATCGAAGGGGGCTGGCGGTATCAGCCAGTCCGGCATGACGCCGATCTGTCGGTGACGATCTGCCAGATCAATGCGCTGCGGGCCGCGCGCAATGCCGGGCTGTTCGTTCCCAAAGAAACGGTCGATGCCTGCATCCGCTATGTGAAACGGCTCGCAAAACCCCGACGGCGGTTTTCGCTACATGCTCCAGGCGGGGGCCACGAGCGAGTTTCCCCGTTCGGCCGCCGGCGTGGTGGCCCTGCAAAGCGCCGGCGAATATGATTCCAAGGAGGTGCGCGACGGGATCGCCTATCTCCGCCAGTATCGGCCATGGACTGAGGCATCGGCCGGCGAAACAACCACTATTTCTACGGTCAATACTATGCGGCCCAGGCGATGTGGCTCGAGGGCGGAGAGCCCTGGGCGGAATGGTATCCGGCGATTCGCAATGAGCTGATCCACCGCCAGATCGGCGTCGGGATACTGGACCGACAACGGCGTCTGCAACGAATACGGAACGGCCATGGCGCTCATCATCCTCCAGATACCCAACGATTACTTGCCCATTTTTCAACGATGAACGGAAGGGCCTTTCCTGTGCTAGCCATACCTCGAAAAACGTGCTCGCACGGCCTTCGTGCAGTTGCTCGCAGCCGCATTGTCGATCGCGCTTCTCGCCGGCCGCGGGACTATCGGTTCGGCAGCCACGTCGGTCGCGGCGGTTTCGTCGATCCTGTTTTCAAAGCCCTTTTGATTGATGGGAGACGTGTCTCGGGACGGATCGTGTCGCTGGGACCGGGTGCGATCAAGCTGGCGTCGACCGACGGGCACGCACGCGAATTGCCGCTCGGGCCGGGTGATCAAGCTGACGCGCGACTATACAGCTGCGTTTCCTGTGCTCGACGCGTTCTCAGGTGATCTTCCCGGAGGGAGATTGCCTTATGAGGGTAGTCGATCGAGTCGTCGACGGAAACCAGCCTGGACGTCCAGTCCGATGCGCTGGGAAAGATGGCGTTCCGCTCGAAAGCATGCTGGGGCTGATCTTCGCCGGCCAGCGGTCCGATTCCGAGCTCGACCCGATAATGGGAGCAAGTGCGAACCGAGCCGCGCACGACCGAAGTTGTCTGGCTGGCCAACGGCGACCGGCATGGCCGGCGGGTTCCTTGGCCTGGACGAAAACAAGATCAAGATCCAGGTGGGGGGCAAGC
This sequence comes from uncultured Isosphaeraceae bacterium, assembly GCA_963850935.1. Classification (GTDB taxonomy): domain Bacteria; phylum Planctomycetota; class Planctomycetia; order Isosphaerales; family Isosphaeraceae; genus CAWFRS01. The sequence goes on along the minus strand of CAWKNT010000001.1, from coordinate 46,782 downwards.
CTATCCTGATCGATCGCTCGGGGGTCGTTGCGTTCGGCTTCGACCCGAGCGCTGGTCAGTCTATCCGCGTCCGAATTCCGATTTTCTCGAGCTCGACCTTGAAGGATGGCTCGAGGCTCGGTGTCACGGATGCCAGGCTCGACGATAGCACCGTTCTGGCGACCACGCGTTTTGGAGTCGCCGTCAAGTTTTCGTTGAACGAGCTGGTACGTGTGCATATCCGCAGCAAGTCGATCGTCTATCTTTCCGAACGAGAGCCGTTCCGAGTTTCCGTACGTTCCTTACGTCGGGCCGACACGTGGAATTCGGGTCGATCGGACGGTTGATGGCCACTTTTTCCACCTGGCAGGGCAGACGTTACGACCGGGGCCTGGGCATGCAGAGCACGACCTTGGCTGGCATATCGTGTCCAACCGGGCGATCGACGGTTTCAGGCAATTGTCGGAGTCGACGAGCGGGCAGGGCCGCTGGGCAGCGTCGTCTTTCGCGTGCTAGTCGACGGCAAGGAACGATTCAAAACAGCTCCTATGACCGACCATGATTCACCCAAGTCCGTTGACGTCGATCTGGCTGGCGGCAAATTTGTCATTCTGGCCACGGAATTCGGCGATCGGGGCGATGTGCGAGACCTCGCCGACTGGGTGGAGGCCCGAATCATTCGCTGAAGACTCGAACCACGTAAGTAAACGTCGTCGTGTCGGTCCGGCGGATCTGGCCGAGATCGATTGCCGTAACTTTCAAAGTGATGCCCCATTATGACCGGTGGAAATACACAGCGCTCTGATGACGCGCAAGAGCTCATCGAGCTTGGTCATCTCGCGGCGGCGATTGGCCATAGCGTGATCAACGCCTTCAGTGCAATCGTGAGCAACGCCGAGCTGCTTCGTTCCCAGTCCATCGACGCTTCGGATTGTTCAGAGCTCGATAACCTGGCAAGCGGAATCGTCGAGACGTCGCTTGATGCCTCGCAAATCGCGCAAGCTGATCGACTGGAGTCGACGTACCACGGCCGTCGAAGTCGATTCACCGAGCCACCAAACCACTGACGTTGACCTCAATCAATTGCTCAAAGCAACCATTGAGCGCGAAAAAGCTCTGGCGCCCCCTCACGTGAGCTGGGCCGTCGATCTTGGTCTCATCCCGCCGATCCCCGGTCTTGAAGATCATCTTCGGACGATGCTCGGTAATTTGGTACAAAACGCGCGCGAATCGCTGCCTCACGGGCCCGGCAGCGTGGCGGTCTCAACTTACATCGACCCACGAGACTGGCTGGTCGTCGCCATTCGAGACTCTGGCTGCGGAATGAGCGCGGATGTACTCAGGCGCGCAACCGAGCCTTTTTTCACCACCAAGCCCGATCGAGACGGCGTGGGCCTGACCATTGCACAGGGAATCTGGCGACGGCATCGCGGTGCGCTGTCGATCGACAGCCGCCCAGGCCAGGGAACGACGATCCGACTTTCCATTGGGCCGCTGCCGAAATTAGAGCCTGCGAACCCAACAGCGTCCGGCGCGTCTTGAGAAACGACGCGTCGAAAAACGCGTGGCTCAGCTCTGAGTTGATTTACAAGGCCAATGCCTGCGCGCTGGCGTTGTGTTACCGCACCGGAGACTGAACGGCATGATTGTGATCATCGATTATGGCATGGGTAACTTGCGAAGCGTTCAGAAAGCGATCGAGGCCGTCGGCGCACCGGCCGAAATCACTTCCGATCCGCGCGGGTAGCCCGAGCGTCGAAGGTCATCCTGCCGGGCGTCGGGGCGTTTGCCGACGCCATGGCCGAACTGCGCCGGACCGGACTGGGGGAAGCGTTTTGCGCGGCCGTGCAAGCCGGTAAGCCATGCCTCGGGGTTTGTCTCGGCCTGCAGCTATTATTTGATTCGAGTACAGAAGACGGTGAGCACACAGGCCTGGGACTATTGCCGGGCCACGTGGTCCGGTTCCAGGCGCGGCCGGGGCTAAAGGTACCCCACATGGGCTGGAACACGCTTCGGATCCGCAAGCCGGCCCCGCTGTTGGCCGGCTTGGCGTCCGAGCCCTCGGTTTATTTCGTCCACTCGTATCACGCGGTAGCGGCAGTCGACGACGATGTCGCCGCGGAATCCAACTATCCCGATCCGTTTGTCGCGGTCGTCTGGCGCGACAATCTTACGGCCTGCCAGTTCCATCCTGAGAAGAGCCAGGCGACAGGGCTCGCCATGTACGCTAACTTTGTCAAAATATAATGCAATGGCACACTCAACTGTGCGCGGTCCCGACTCTTTTTCACGGTCATTCGTGAGCTTCGGCGGGCGAGTCCGCGCGACGCACCGCTCGGCTGGCAGCGACCAGGATTAACACCGCTACTATCGAAAAGATGATGTTGCCGATCAGGTCGATCGTACCCGCAGAGCCAAGAACAGGTTTTTCCGGAAACGAATGCCACGCATAGGTCAGCAACGCCCCGCCCGCCAGTGACAGCCGATGGACTGCACCCCATCCAACCCGTCCCGACCAGCGCACGACCACCACCGCGACCAAGCCATAAAGGAGAAGATAAGCGAAAACGAGCGGCCAGTCCGCGAGGAGGACCCTTACGATCATGAACGTGCTTGCGGTCAGGAATGCAAATGCTCCGACCACCCAAGGTCCAGGCACTGGACGGTCATTCCGAGGGCTTAGTGGCCGAACCAAAAACGCGGCGACTATCAGAACAACGGCGAAACCGACGACTCCGATCAATTGGCGTGGTGTGGCGATGAACCGTTCTTGCTGATACGTGCCCGAGAAAACGAGGGCGGAGCCGAGCACGTAAAGGAACGACACAAACGCCAGTCCAGGTTTGCCGAGCCAAGGGTCTGTCGCGCGCGGGAACGAGCGATTCAATGATCGCGATTGGGACCGAGATGCTCCAGACTGTGTGCAGTGTGAGTACGAACAAAGTCCACCAGGCGCCCATGCCGAGCGGACGGATGTATCCTTCATGGAGCAAGCTAAATCCGAAGTAAGATGGGTTAAACAGCGTCTGACAGGCCAGGCCCTCTTCGATTGCCCCGTACGCGATGGCGAGCAAGATGATCGTGGGCCATCCCCTATTTGCCCGGCGGGCTACCTCGCGGATGAGCACCGCGCCACCACCATACATCGGTGCCATGATGAGCCCGATCGGGAGCGCGTCGAGTGCAACGTTGCCAAGCAAAAACTCTCCCACGAACGGCGAAAGAAAGAACAGCCCGATCGCGGGGGCAATTCGTCGCAGCAAGATTAAGCTCCTCAACCCAGCGTCCGTTCGTTATTCGACCTTGGGTTGCGAAGATTGCGTCGGAGCTGAATTTGCACGCAGATTAGTCGCGTGCGACCGCTCCGAGTACGCTCGGCTTTATTGCTCTGACCTACCGCTAACGGTAAAACGGCTGCCCTTTGAGCCACCTTGGCCCGTATGTCGGCTCTGGCTTGCCGATTTCGAGCGCGCCAAGTCGGGCGCGCGACCAGTAAAGCCGTCGTTCACCGTCGGAATCAATATCCCCGCATCGACCGCCTTACCTGTCGGCTTGAGTTGGAAGTTCAGGTCCATGGCGTGATAGACCGCGTGGCGATTGGTTGGATCGGGCGCAGCCAATCGTTCAAAGTCACCGAAATCGACTTCGATACCGTGCGTCTCTTGATTCGTTGCCGCGCGGAAGTCAGCTAACGTCGCGAAGATCTTCCAGTCGTCTGGTTTGGGTTCATACAATCGCTTCCCAGTTCCTGGCGCTAACCACGAGAATTGCTCGGTCACACCTTCATTCGGTCGAAACCCGTTGTAATCCGAGCTGAACGCATCCGTCGCGTTCGCCCAAGTCATAATGCCGCGGCCCGGAGTGTCCCTGCCCAAAAACAGATTGTTGCGAAAGTGCATGTTTGACGATGGATCACGCGAAACTTGTTCGCCGATGATCGTGTTGTGGTAAACGAACAGTCCTGCCGGCTTGGCCGAGAACTTGAACGCCACGCCCGACGGCACGTGGTAGAGGATGTTGCCGATAAAGTAGACCGGCCCGCCAAAAACCGGCTGAGAGCTGTATCCACCCTGCGCGGCGTTAACCCCGCGGTTATTCATGACCCTCACGTTGTGAACTCCACCGTCGGTTTCGACAAAGTCGTCATTGAGCAGGTGGAGATCGTTGTTGTAAATGTCGATCGACGATGCCTGCTGGGCGGGATCCTGCGGTGGTGTACCGTACGTCGAGATGCCGATGCCGTCGTGGAAATACGCGATCGCGTTGTGGGCGATCACATGCCCGGGGCCATACACCTTGATCGCGTAATAGCTCGTGAGTAGGTGCGAGCCGTACGCTCCGGCGCTCGCCCACATAGGTCCATGTCCAGCCAATCAGCCGGAATCGGTCGTCGCGGCCCAGAAACAGGTTATCCGCTATGTAAAAGTCACTCGATCCGGCGAACTCGGTCCAGACCCCGAAACCCACTTGTTCAAAGCGGCAATTCTTGACAGTCAGTCCTACCGCTCCCAGCACCTCCTTCTGGCCGGCGAAAATGCCCACATCCGTGTTGCGAATCGTTAATCCATCGAAGATGTGATACCTTGACGCCATCACATCGAACAGCCTGTGATTGCCGGCGCCGTCGAAGATCACTTCTCCGTCGCCGGCTGCCTTGATCGTGATCGGCTTCTCACGCGTTCCTTTCAACGTCAAGGACATCGTGCCATCGAAGGGCGTCATCATCGGGTCCACGTAGTTGAGCCGTTGGGACTTGTAGAGTCCGGCGTGCATGAGAATCGTATCGCCCGGCTGTGCCCGCCGTTCCCAGACAACGCTCCAGTCCCCCAACCCCGCGCCGTAATACGCTTGCAAAAGGCTCGTGAAGCTGGGTTCCCGGCGCGAACCTTGATAGTCGGGGGGGTAGACATGCAGCGTGCGCCCTTGCTTGGAGCACTGCGGCTCGCTGCGCGTCGTCACCCGCGCGGTGTGCGCGAGCTCGCCACTCGCCCCGTCCGGATCGGCGAGGAGGAACCGGCATTCGTACTCCGTCCCCGGGTGCAGATTCAGAATGCTGCCGGCAAATCCATCCGGAACGGTATAGTCGAGATTCTCGCGTCGCCGGTATACGTTCTCCCCGCCGATCCGCACCAGAGGCAGTGCCTCTCGCCAGGCAGATTCACCGACTGCCCGGAACTCCACGCTTACTGTTGCATTCCGATTCGCGTCCCCGCGGATCGCCCACTCAAAGCCCAAGTTCAAAAGTGTGGGGTGCTCGACGACAAAATCCCCTGCCAGCGTGCTGTTCTCGGCTTGAGCCCCCATGGCAGCCAAACAGAGAGACAAAAACAGACTTGGACAAGTCATGATGAGCGCTCCTCACGCGACATTTCCGAATTCCTACCGAACGCCGCTTAGCTTACCCTCGGTCGCGGTCCGAATAAACCCTCCCGCCCGTCTGCTACCGTAACCCTTGGTCTTCGCCTTCGTCGCCGACAGGTGAACAGCTTCGTTCTGCTAGAAAAAGCTGTCGGTACGGCTATTTGTCCTCTCCCCGAATGATGCCGAGAAACCCCAAGGCCGTAGCCATCCGCATCACTTGTATCGAGTTCTCTAGAAACTTTAAAAAAAAGATGCAAAGACACGTTCCATTGGTAATATTAAAGTTGGTGTTTCCCTCACGTCAATTTCACATCGCAGCCGGGAGCAGGTCACCATGAATGAAGTGTTAGAAGTACCGATTGCGGAGGCCACGAAAGAGAGCACGGACGCTGACGGGAACGTTGAGTCTATCGCCGCCCAGCACGAATCGGAGTTCGTCGGGCAGGTCTCTCCGGTTCAAGACAAGGTCGTTGCGACTGAGGTCGCTGAGCAGGTCGCGACGGTTCCAGACGAGATCGTTGCGACTGAGGTCGCCGAGCAGGTCGCGCCGGTTCCAGACGACGTCATTCCGACTGAGGTCGCCGAGCAGGTCACCCCGGTTCTCGATGACGTCATTCCGACTGAGGTCGCCGAGCAGGTCGCGACGGTTCCAGACGACGTCATTCCGACTGAGGTCGCCGAGCAGGTCACCCCGGTTCTCGATGACGTCATTCCGACTGAGGTCGCCGAGCAGGTCGCCCCGGTCCAGGACGAGGTCATTGCAACTGAGGTCGACGACCAGGTCACGCCGGTCCAGGACGTGGTCAACGCAACTGATGTCGACGACCAGGTCACGCCGGTCCAGGACGAGGTCATTGCAACTGATGTCGACGACCAGGACATACCGATCCAGGACGAGGTCAACGCAACTGATGTCGACGACCAGGTCACGCCCGTACTGGATGAGGTCGTCGCGACAGAGGCCGCGGACCAGGTCATACCGGTTCAGGATGAGGTGATGGCAACTGAGGTCGCGGAACAAGCGGCGCCGGCCAACGAGGAGATGGCCCAGGAGCAAGAGAGCATCGCAGTCAGCGCGTAGCGCGTGGCACTCGATTGGAGCGTCCTGCCGGCGTAACGGGTTGCGGCTCGAAACTGAGGCATGGTCGGGGCATGAGCTTGGGCGAAAACATGGGGCGGGGGTGCACCGACCCTCGCCTCATCGCCGCGTATGGCTCTGCGCACTTGACCACCACCTTGATCCCGTTCCGCTTCCCACCCACGCGGAAACATAACCTCCGACGAGCGAGCGTGATTCAATCTCGGGAATCACGACGGATTCAAAAAATACGCCGGCAACGGCTTTATTTGGTCCCGTTCGGAGAGTACATTGATCTGAATCTCAGACGCTTTCTTCGATACGACGCGCACGTATGCATCAATGCTCGTGAGGTGGGTGCTCTAAATGAGCTCGAGGACAGCGCGAGGATCTGGCAAACGCCGGTCCGCAACATGGCGTCGCTTGAGGCCGACCATGGATCATCTCGAAGTGCGCGCGCTGCTTAGCACAACGGTCACTTACCCAACATTTGTATTGGACCCGTTTGCCGGTGGCAGTGGCCCCGGTGGAGGGTACACGCCGGCACAACTGCAAACAGCTTATGGATTCAATAATATTGTTTTCAACGGCACTGCTGGGACGGGTAACGGTGAGACGATCGCGATCGTCGATGCCTACGACGACCCCAATATCCAATCCGACCTGAACACGTTCGATTCCTATTTCGGACTGCCGGCCGCGACGGTCACGCGGGTCAACGAGACGGGCGGGAATAGCTATCCGCCTAGCGATCCCACGGGCGGCTGGGAACTGGAGGAGTCGCTCGACGTCGAGTGGGCGCACGCGATGGCCCCTGGGGCAGCCATCATGCTGGTAGAGGCCAGCTCGACTTCTACTACCGATCTGCTCGACGCTGTCAAGTATGCGGCAGCCAACTCGAATGTCGTTTCGATGAGCTGGGGCGGCAGTGAATTCTCGGGCGAGACAGCTGACGATAGCAGCTATTTTGACCAGCCTGGCGTCGCGTTCGTGGCGTCCTCGGGCGACAGCGGCGCACCCGCCATCTGGCCGGCGGTTTCGCCGAACGTCCTCTCTGTCGGCGGCACGTCCCTCTCCGTTGGCACAGGCAATGTCTGGTCAAGCGAGGTGGGTTGGTCCGGCAGCGGTGGGGGGCCCAGCGTCTACGAGTCGCAACCGTCATACCAGACGGGTGTGGTGACGCAGACGTCGACGGCTCGGGCCACCCCGGACGTCGCCTATGACGCATCGCCGTCAACCGGCGTGGCCGTCTACGACTCCGTCCCATACAACGGCGAGACCCTCGATTGGGTCGAAGTCGGCGGGACCAGCGAGGGGGCACCGCAGTGGTCGGCGCTCCTGGCGATCGCCGACCAGGGCCTCGCCTTGAGTGGCCAACAGGCGCTCAACAGCACAAGTCCGCAGCAAGTGATGGACATCCTGTACGAAAACCCGACTGACTTCCACGACATCACCAGCGGCACGAGCACGGGCCACCCGCACTATTCGGCCGGGACCGGCTACGACTATGTCACCGGCATGGGCTCTCCAGTGGCCAATCTGGTGGTTGGATCGCTTGTCGGCACCGTCTCGGTGCGTGACCCTGGTTTCGAGCAAGTTGTAGTTGGTGCCGGCCACTACCAGTACGATCCCACCGGCTCACCGTGGACCTTCTCCGGGAATGCGGGCATCTCGGGCAACGACAGCCAATTCACCGCTGCCAACCCGCCGGCACCGCAAGGCTCACAGGTCGCCTTCCTCCAGTCAACCGGCTCGTTCACTCAGTCGGTCGCCGACTGGGCAGTCGGCTCCTACGTGCTCAGCTTCGACGCCGCCCAGCGCGGCAACCACCAGGCGTTACAGCAAAACTTTAACGTGTTGATCGACGGCAACGTCGTGGGCACCTTTACACCATCGGGTACCTCGTACGAGAGCTACTCCACTACCGCGTTCACCGTCACCGCCGGAGCGCATACGATCACTTTCCAAGGATTGGACAGTGCTGGTGGAGACAATACCGCATTCGTCGACCAGGTCGCTGTGGCACCGGCCAGCGCCGTCTCGGTTGCCGACCCTGGTTTCGAGCAGGTTGTCGTTGGGGCCGGCCACTACCAGTACGATCCCACCGGCTCACCGTGGACCTTCTCCGGGAGTGCGGGCATCTCGGGCAACAACAGCCAATTCACCGCTGGCAACCCGCCGGCACCTCAAGGCTCACAGGTCGCCTTCCTTCAGTCAACAGGCTCGTTCACTCAGTCGGTCGCCGATTGGGCAGCCGGCTCCTACGTGCTCACCTTCGACGCCGCCCAGCGCGGCAACCACCAGGCGTCCCAGCAAAACTTTAACGTGTTGATCGACGGCAACGTCGTGGGCACCTTTACACCATCGGGTACCTCGTACGAGAGCTACTCCACTACCGCGTTCACCGTCACCGCCGGGACTCATACGGTCACTTTCCAAGGACTAGACAGTGCCGGTGGAGACAACACCGCCTTCATCGACGACGTCGCCGTCACTTAGTCGCGCGCCGTCCAGCGCGGGCAGTCCCAGGAATCGGTCCACTGGCGCGGTGCTGAGTACGCAGATGGCCGTGAAAATCAGGATCTTTCGGCGCCTTGTTTTCGCACATCCGCGACGAGGCAGCGGGGCAAGTGAACAGTAAACTTCGACCCGGAACCGACCCTGCTGGTCACATCGATTTGGCCACCGATCGATTGCATCAAGTGCTTTACGATCGACAGCCCCAGGCCAGTTCCACCCAGCTCACGGCTCCGGGCCTTGTCGACGCGGTAGAAACGCTCAAAAACACGGGGTAAATCGGCGCGGGGAATTCCGATGCCGGTGTCGGCGACTTCGATGCTGGCTGAATTCTGGTCGCTATGGCACGTGATCGATACCGAACCGCCATCGGGCGTGTACTTGATCGCGTTGTCCACCAGGTTGTCGACGATCTGGCGGATCGCCTCTTCATCGGCGAAAACCATGGTGTCTTCGTCCAGCTTTCTCGGATCGAAACTAAGATTGAGATTTTTAGTCTGTGCACGGTCGCGGTGCGACTCGACGCACGAATCCAAAACTGGTACCAAGTAAAGCGGTCCATGCTCGAAGATCTCCTGCCCCGACTCGATCCGGGCGAGGGAGAGGAGGTCGAGAATCAACTGGTTGAGTCGTTCGACCTGTTCTTCAATACGCTTCAAAAAGCGAGCATTGACTGACTCATCGTAGAGCGCCCAGTCAAGCAAAGTCTCGGTGTATGCCTTGATCGAAGACAGAGGCGTTTTAAGTTCGTGTGACGCGTTGGCCACGAAGTCTTGCCGCATGCGCTCGAGCCGACGTAGCTCGGTCACATCGTGGAAGACGAGAACAGCGCCGCTAGATGGACGCCCTGGCAGAGGGTTGCCGCGCACTGACAGAAATCGATTGTTGGCGCGCTGGCCGGAGTCGCGGCCCGGCAGGGTCACCTCTCCCTCGAATGCGGCGGGGCTCGCCAGTCGCAGCGTCTCCTCGACAGCGTCCTGCACCTGAGGACTTCTTATCAGCTCGGGCACAAGACGGCCGACCGATTTAGCTTCGAGACCAAAAAGCCGGTTGGCGCTGGCATTGGCGAAGAGAAGACGGCGACGAGGATCAACGGCGATGACGGCTTCTGTCATGGCGCCTAACACCACGAGCAGCTGCTGTCGATCTTGATCCAACCCTGCTGTGCGTGCCTGGATTTCGGTGGCGGCCGTGTTGAAAGCCCGAACCAGCTTTCCCACTGGACCCCGCGCAGCGATCAACACCGGGCGTGCCTTCTCCCACGACCCCAGGGCATCCAGGCCCCGCCTCACTTCAGCCAGGGCCCGCCACCAGCGCCAGACGAAGTACAACGTGGCTACCGCCGCAATTGCTGCCGCGCTCGCAGCAAGGATGATCCGCATCATTGACCCCAAGACGGCGAGCGTCCGTCATGTTCCCCCTCGGCCACCGATCTGGTTCTCATCGTTTCCAGTATCGGCGTGCTGGAAGATATGGTCAACCCGGCCAGGTACGGTGACGCCGAGGCGCGACAAATCGCGGCGAGGCCGAACAATCTGCTCTGACGATCGGTGGGACACTCGATCCCGAGGATCGATTGTCACCATCCAGCGATCGATCACGGCCTTGCCAGGTTCGGGCCCGGCCGAACAGGCCACTTAGTCAGTTCATCCCGGCTTGCTGGACTGGCGTGGCGGGCCATTCTCAGCGACCGGTGGGCGGCACTTCTCGCACGGCTCGAACCCCTGGGTTCTAGCGTTCTCGGGACTTTGGAGCACAACTCTGTTCCGCTCCGACATTGCCGGCACCGACGGACAATCAGCACGATGGTAGCGGTGCTTCTCGCGATTGCCGATGAGTACGGCGCCAGATCTCGGACTAGCGGCCACATGTGGGACTGCTGCCAGGGGCATGCCGACGGGTGCGAACTGCCTCGGTAAATCAGCGTCGAATCCCGACCGGCCCCGATAAGAAACAAAGAGCCCCACCAGTCCGATCGTAACCAGCATTGCCGCGGCCAGAATGATCGTCATGTCTCGCGCGCACGGCAGCGCCTGTCACTGGCGCGTCGTTGCTGGTCCAGCCAATCTTCCAGTTCGTCGACCAAGGCGCGCGCCGAGGCGTGTCGAAGTGCAGGATTGGTGGCCGTCGCTTTCGCACAGATCCGTTTGAGCATCACGGGAATCTTCAAGTCAGCGGGCAATGCCAGGTCGTTGCCCGTCTTCGCCGGGCCGCCAACCGAGTTTTTCGACCGTCCTGCAACTGCCTCGACGGTTGGCTCGTCGGGTCGGCGCCGATATAAGAGCTCGTGAAAAATGACACCCAAACTGTAGACGTCACTCCGTTCGTCGACCTGTCGGCTCCGTCCCAGGGCCTGTTCGGGACTCATGTAGGCCGGCGTTCCCACGATCGCACCCTCGCGCGTGAGGTCAGATTCAAAGTCGGCACGTCGGGCCAGCCCAAAATCGATAAGACGCGGCCGCCCCTGGTCGTCGATCAGCACGTTGCCCGGCTTGAGGTCGCGGTGAACGACGCCCATGTGATGGGAATGATCAAGTGCGTCGGCCAGATTTCTGATGATTCGGGCAACCGTCATCGCGTCCATCTGGTGGTGATCGCGATACCACCAGAGAGGCCTCCCGCTCACGAGCTGGTAGGCAACCCAGCACCGATTGCTGTCAAAGCCTGCGTCGTGAACCGCCACGATATAGGGATGATCCAATCGCGCGACCGCCCGGGCTTCTCGGAAAAACCTCTCCATGACCTTTTCGCTGGGATTGGGTTGCTTGAGCACCTTGATCGCAACGTCACGGTCGAGTCTGGGGTCGTATGCACGAAAAACCTGGCCAAAGCCGCCGTCCCCCAGACGCTCACGTAGCTGAAATCGACCAAGTGATCCGAGCGAGCCGCGCGCCCAAGTCTGTACCCAGTCGATCGGGCCGCCAATCTCGGTCGCCAGCGATGGCGTCACCGTGGGCGGAGTATCATCTTCACCGCTCGCCGGGTTGACCTGACTCAAGTGGCTCTCGATCGGCCCGTCGCAATGAGGACATCGGTTCGACGGCACACCGGACGAAGAACCACTCAACTCCACGCTGCGAAGACAACCGCCGCATACCATTCGAACCGAGGCTTTCATCACGCTCACACTCCACACGAGCGCGCAGCCGGCCAATTTTGCCGAAACTACGCCGTTTCGCTTAGAAACGCTTGTTCGTCAGCGCCTAGCTTCCCAACCAAGGAATCTACGACGTCATTCCCTCGGTGCGAACTCCTCCCGGTGCATCGCCACCAGAAATGACGCCATCCACGCGGCGAAGGTGGCAACAGCGGATGCACGCGTTGCGCCAGAACGCTCGTTTGTTGCGGCTGGTCTCTGTCGCCATTAGCGTTGCTGGATCATCGGGAGATCCCTGCCGAAATTTCGCCAACGGGAGGTCGACCACGACCATGTTGCGTCTCAGACTGTCGGGAATTTTGTTGTCGACGGCACTGTGTTTTGGCGCCGGCAACTCGGCCGCAGCTGCCGAAACGTCGGGCGTCGATTCCAGCCGACTCGCGCGAAGCTATCGTTGCGAGCGCGATGGTTGGATCTACGTCCATCTGGAAGGTGCGCCGGACGAGATCGGCTATCAGCACGGCGCGTTGCTCGCGAAGGAGATCGCCGACTTCCTGCGCGATCAAGCCTTTCTTCCTATTACTACGTTCCGTGGCTCGACAAGAAGCAAGGTAAAACCCCGTCCACACATGCTCCTGGCAATTGCAGCGCGTTTGTCGCCACCGGCAGCTTTACCAGGGACAAAAAGATCGTTATGGGTCATAACGCCTGGACCAATTACGTGATCGGCACGCGCTGGAATATCATCTTTGACATCAAAGCCACAAAGGGCGCAAGGATTCTCATGGACGGTTTGCATGCGTGATTGCCAGCGATGACGACTTCGGTGTGAATTCGGCCGGCATCATGGTCACTTAGACGACCATCACAAAGAAAGATTCATCCCCCAACGCTCGCAAGGCCCGCTGGGAAGAACTGATCGCGGCACACAAAGGTAAGATCGACATCGAACTGGCGAAAGCCTTCGAGACCGACGACTTCGACGTGATCAGTCAGCAACATGGTACCAACGAGCGGACGCTCTGCGGTCGTGTCGAAATTTCCCCACGCGGCGTGCCCGAGTGGGACTGGGGCCCGTTTTACCCTGGCGGTACCGTGCAATCGAAGGTCATCGATGGGACGCTTGCGGCCAAAATAACCTTCTGGGGCCAGATCGGTCACCATGGGTCGGACTTCATTGCCGACCGGTTCGTGAAGGAACACAGCGAGTACTCCTGGATGCAGGGCCTGATCAGCGATCTGACGTGCCAGCTTTGGAGTCGATTTGAAGTGGACATTAAGGAGCGATCGCAGAGTTCGCGCTGAACACAGTTGCGCGAGACCCTGGCGAACGATCGACGTCATCATCGATAACATGCGATAATCTATTGGCATCCATTTTCGAAGGAGAAGCGCTATGTCCACGGCATCGGTAACCACGCCCACCTTGATGACTGCGGAAGAATTTGCTCAACGGCCAGACCCAGGGTATCCGGAAGAACTCGTGCGTGGAAGGATTGTGCCGATGCCCATGCCCAAGCCTCGACACGGTGAGATCTGCAACAAGGCGGGCCGAATCTTGGGGAATTGCGCGGAAGAGCGCGACCTTGGCCGCGTATTTAACAATGACACCGGCGTGATTACTGAACGCGGACCGGACACTGTTCGACGCGCTGACGTCTCGTTCTATAGTTATGCACGCGTTCCCAAGGGACCTCTGCCCGATCGCTACCTTGACGTGCCACCCGACCTGGTGGTCGAAGCTCTCTCACCGTTTGACCGCTGGCCCAAGGTGCTGGCAAAGGTGGCTGAATATCTTGACGCGGGAACAACGTTCGTCCTGGTCCTCGATGACCAGCGTCGCCTCGCTCATCTGTACAGAGCGGATGGTGCGACGCTTGTGCTCAACGTGGACGACGAGTTGACCATTCCCGATTTGTTCGGTGATTTCCGAGTTCGCGTCGGTCGATTCTTCGAGTAAAAATCGATCATCAGCGAGGCTGATAGTCCGACCACGCCGCAAGTGCGGCGTCGGCCGCGGCGGTTGTCAGGCGGTCATCGTTTTGGCTGAGCGCCTGCAGCGATCGGTCAAACCGCCGTTGTGCCATCCGCAGATAAAGCTCGGCAGCCGTACGCTCTGTCGGAGTCGACCGATCTCGGGTGATCGACAGATCCCACCGCGACAGCGTACAGGCTGCAGTCACAAGCGCGATCGCCGCATCAGCGATCCGTTCCTGGACGTACTCGCGATCCAGCACAGTCTCGCGGTGTGTGACCAAGACCCGTTCGACTGTGCGCCCGAATCGACCCACCCGGCGTCCCAGCGAATCAGCCATGGGCCTGAGCATGGCGCTTGCCACTGGCACGACCGGCGTGCGCACCAGACGGCCTAAGTGGTCGCGAGAAAAGGCCCAGAGCGTGGACAAGAATGCGCTCGGTTTCTTGAGGCCATCAAGCGTGTCCTTAAGTCCAACGGCGATGTCGCGCATGCCCACCATGGCGATGAAAGCCTTGAGGACCTCGTTGGCTCCTTCGCCGATCAGGTTAATTCGTGCATCGCGCATCATTCGTTCATACGGTTCGTTGCTGAAATAGCCCTGACCACCAAAGACCTGGAGCGTTTCGTTGACTCCCTCCCACAAGGCCTCGGTGGTGAAAACTTTGAGAATCGCGGTTTCGAGCATGTAATCCTCGGCGCCCCGGTCGATGAGGGCGGCCGTCTGGTAGGTCGTGGCTTCCATCGCGTATGCGGTTGCGGCGAGATAGGCGAGCTTTTTCTTGATCAGTTCGAGGTCGGCTAATGGACGACCAAACTGGCGCCGGCCGGCTGCATGGCGCGCGGCAGCCGCCAGGCAAACCTTTGCCGCCCCCGTACAACTCGCGCCAAAGGTCGTCCGGCCGAAGTCAAGTACGGTCAGTGCGACCTTCAGCCCCTTGCCGAGCGGTCCCAGGATATTCGTTGCCGGGACCGGCATGTCGTGAAAAGCCAACCGCGCCGTCGCGGTGCCGCGGATGCCGCACTTGGGCATCCGCGCCTCTACAACTTCGAACCCGGGCATATCGGGCGTGACCAGAAACGCCGTGACCTTCGAGTCTCCCCGCGCGGATCGGGGGTCCGGGCCATCACGGTCAACACGTCGGCGATCGCTCCATTGGTAATATAGCGCTTGCTGCCATTCAGAATATATGACTTGCCGTCATCGCAAGGCCGCGCGCTCGTCTGCACGTTGCTCGCGTCGGATCCGGCCTGTTCTTCGGTCAGCGCAAAGGCCGCCAGCTTTTCACCGCTAGCCAACGGGGGCAGCCACCGCGCCTGTTGGTCAGGCGTTCCGAAAAGGACGAGTGCTCGCAAGCCGATCGAGTGATGGGCATTGACGAATACAGCCGTTGATGAGCAATGCCCGCCGATCACCTCCATGATCCGGCAATAGCCCATTTGCGAGAACCCTCGCCCTCCCCACTCGGTTGGTGCCGCCATGCCCAAGACCCCGAGCCGAGACAGCCCTTCTATGACCGACCGCGGAATATCCGCGTCACGATCGATGGCCGCGGCGTCGATGTGCGCATCCGCGAATTCAGTGACCGCCGCAACCGCCTGTTCAACAGCCGCGCGTTGGTTTTCAGGGAGCTCTGGGTACGGGAACAGCGCGTTGCCACGAAATTCGCCCCGAAATAATGCCTTGGCAAACCCGGTCGCTGCTGGCCCTGAAAAAAGAAGCTCTTCCGCTTGCTCGATTTGCTTGGCCCGCAGCGCTTGGTCGGCCTGGTGAGACGCCGCCCGATCGCGTTCTGTGGTTGAGGTTGCCATGGCGAAAGACTCCTCTATTCGTCGGGTAAAATCGCAAGAGAGATCGAGTTCCGGCTCGCTCCACTGGAATTGTAGCCGCTTCGTACGCGAAGAGAAGGCGACAGATAAACCTGAACCCTATCCCCCTTCGCGCGAACCTGGGTCAGAAGACGTTTGCATACGGCCTCGGCGACTCCCAAGTCCAGAGAAACCGGAATCGCTCCCGAGCCAGAATGCGACCAGCGCTCCAACAGCGCTCATGAAAATCGTCACGGGTTTGAGGCTGCCCAGGTTTTTCACGAAGTACGAAAAACTGTCGTCCGCTGCGAATGGGAAGAAGTGCCATTCGGTGTAAAGTCCCAATCCCAGTGCGGCCAGTGCGCAGACGATTCCACGTGCCCTGGACGGGTGCCGCGCCAGCAGACTGCAACCCAACCCCAGAAAGGCACCGGGGATGATCAGGCCGTAGAAGCTCTGTCCCAAGAGCCATTGAAAGGTGTAGAATCCCAACACTCCGCCGGCGATCGCGCCGATCAGACCGAGCGCGTTGCTGATCACATACCGCGACATTCACCACGCTCCCATGAGAGATCCCACTCGGAGAGTCTACCTTGCCCGATCATAACCCCCTAGCGAGGTGACAGCTATGTCAGAGGACAAAGGAGAAGCAACCTGGCGATGGGAACAAGGAGCCGGGGGCATTCGGACCCTCTGGTTCGATCAACCCGGATCCCCCCAGAATTTCCTCGACGCGACGGCGCTCGATGGGCTCGAAGTCCGACTCTGCGAGCTCGAGACTGACCCATCGGCACGGGGGCTGGTGATCAGGAGCGCCAAAGCGGCCGGCTTTTGCGCGGGGACCGACTTGCAAACGATCCTGTCCTGCCGTACGCCGGAAGAGAGTCAGGCGTTCGCAACCCATGGCCTGCGCGTGTTCGAACATTTGTCGGTGCTCTCGATACCGACTGTCGCCGTAATCCATGGAGCATGCCTGGGGGGAGGGGTCGAGCTGGCGCTCGCCTGCCGACGGCGCGTGGCGCTGGCGTCGGACGAGCCGATCAAGGTCGGGATTCCCGAGGTTAACCTTGGATTGATACCGGTTTGGGGGGCAATCACGCAGCTTCCGCGAGTCGTTGGCCCTGACGATGGCCTCAACCTCTTAATCTCAGGGCGCACAATCGGCTACCTCCTGGCCCGTTCTCACGGATTCGTCGATCGGCTCGCGTCCCAGGGCGATTCGATCGAATCGCTCGACGTCCTTGGCAGCGATCCGGCACCCGAGCGGAACTGGCCTAAGGAAGTTTGGGAAGAGGCCTGGAATCGTGCTCGAGAATCGATCGATGAACAACCTGGAGATTTCCCCGAAGCACAGCTTCGAATCCTCGCAATTGTCTCGATCGGCCTCGCCCACGGCCGTGATGCCGCCCGCCAAGCCACCATCGAAGCGATGGGCGAAATCGCCATGTCGGAGGACGTCCGCGCTGCCCTGGCCGAGTATTTCGATCGCCGCCTGAGCACCGCCGGTGGTTGATCGTTGCCGCGAGTGGCCAGGCATGCGAAGCTCACTTGGGCACAATACCTATCAATTCTCCCTCCCCCATCATGTAGCCGCGCTGCCCGTGCTGCGTCAGATCGAGGCCCAGGTCTTCCTCTTCGGCGCTGACGCGCAGCCCCATCAACCGGTCCACGACCGCGAGCAGCAATAGCGTCATCACGACGGTGTAAATCGCAACGGCAGACATAGCGCCGGCCTGGGCAAAAAGTAGATCGGCGTTGCCGTCCAAGAGACCCCCCGCGCCCCCGTAAGACCGGGCGTCGCCAGCACGCCGAGAGCGAGCACGCCTACGATGGCGCCAACGCCGTGGACTCCAAACACGTCGAGCGAGTCGTCGTAGCCAAGCTTGCCCTTGACTGCGATCGCTCCATAAACAAATGGAGATACCAAAATCCCGAGGAGCAAGGCCCCTGTCGGAGTAACATAGCCGGCGGCGGGCGTCACCGCGACCAGTCCGGCAATCGCTCCGGTGCAGGCGCCCAACACCGTCACCTTGCGCTTTTGAATATATTCCAAGGCGCCCCAGCTCACGATGGCGGCAGAGCCGGCGAGGATCGTCGCGACCACGGCCGCGGCCGCCGCGTTTGTCGCACCCCGCGCTTGCCCAACGTTTAAGCCCACCCAGCAAAACCACAAAAGCCCCGTCCCCAGTGCGGTCAGCGTCAGGTTGTGGGGGTGCAGATCTTCGGTGTCGAGACCCTTGCGCTTGCCCAGCACCCAGACCGCGCACAACGCAGCCAGCCCCGAGGTCAAGTGAACCACCAGCCCTCCGGCAAAGTCGAGCGCGCCCATCCGCTTGATCCAACCCCCCGGGCCCCAGACGGAGTGTGCAACCGGGTCAAAAACCAGCGTCGTCCAGAGCAAGATGAAAACCACGTACGATGCAAACTTCATCCGCTCAGCAATCGCCCCCGAAATCAGCGCGGCTGTGAATACGGCGACCATCATTTCAAAGGCCGCGAAGAGCTGATGCGGTATCCGCGGAGCCAGTTCAACATTCGGCGTCAGGCCGACGCCCGCGAGTCCCAACCACTGCCAGCCTCCCATGCAGCCGGCGGCGATGTCCTCCCCGAACGACAGACTGTAGCCGAGCAAGTACCACTGGACTGGCACGATTCCCAGAAGGATGAATGCCTGCTGAAACGCCGACAAAACGTTCTTGCGCCGCACCATTCCGCCGTAAAAGAGCCCCAGCGCCGGCGTCATCAAAAGCGCCAGCACCGTACATGCCATGACCATGACAAGATCGCCGGTCCGTTCGGCCGGAATTTCGACGGGCACGGTTATGGACTGGCCCGGCGCGGGCTCGAGAATCCTCGGAGTGCCATCGGCCTGCCCGGCTCCCTGTGCCCGAGTGGCCGACGGCACCGCGAGGACTGCGATGATCGAAGCAACAACGATTGTCAGATATACCAGTGTCGGCCGCTTCCACATGGTCGGTCTCCGCGGATTAACCGTCTTGGTCTCGTAGAGGCCTCAACTGTCGGACTCGGTCCGGGACGCTGACCGATTGGGAGAGAGGGTTCTCATGCTATCATCGCAACCAGGCGGTAGGCAGTAGGCAGTCGGCCGTTTGGTGAAAAAGCCTGAGTTGCAAGGTTCAGACGTCGCGTCCGATCGCATCAACGCGACACTGGCTGGGCACGGCGGCCTACGTCGATGCGCAGTTGCTCGAGAGCGCAGAGCAAAGGCTGAAGACTCGCCTCATAGTTTCGCCAACGGCCAACCGAACCGGTATGGATGGGCTGGCGGACCTGCATCACGCTCGGTGTCCGCACAACGCGCTTGGTTGAATGGAAGTTGAGGCAGGAGGGGTCCCATTTCAAACCCACGAAGTCGATCAAACGACGGGCAGTTGGCTCCAGGTCGCTGACCAAGTCTTCGTAGGCGATGTCGTGCCAGTCGAGCGGCATTGTCTCTCTCCAGTGATCCACCATCCGCTGATAAACGCGGAATCGCTCGGCGATGTGATCCCAATTCTTGCCCCACAAGAACGCATAAGCAGTCATCCAGCATGAGACTGCAATGTCGCGCACGTCACGGCGACAGACAAGCACCCGAGCGCCCGGCCAGAGAACGGCGATCAGACCGAGAAACCGGATATTGTCAGGCATCTTGTCGACGACGTGCGTCGCAGTGGTGGGCGCCAGCATGGCGAGCCGTTCGAGATACCGGCGAGACGCTCGCGTTGCGGAGTCGGGATTCATCCAGTTCAAGGCGTCGAACGAATCGCGCGACGGCGGACCGGCAATTTCGGGCAGCGCATCAAAGATCTGGCCAACATCGCGCAACTCACCCGCGCCGTGAATTTGCGGATGAGACGCGAGGATTTGCTCGACCAGGCTAGTTCCCGAGCGTTGCAGGCCGACCACAAAAATCGGCCGCGAGTCTGGCTTGACCCAGTTGCGCATGCGGGCTAATCGCTCGGTGTCAAATGCAGCGATCATCTGATCGACAAACCGCGCGTCGGCATCGGGATCATGTTGACGCCCTTGTTTGGCCATCGATAGTGAATCCAGAGAGGTGGCCGCTTCCGCGTGGGCAGCGGCTTGTTCGTAATCACCGCGGTCGTCGCAAACCGCAGCGAGGCCGTAGTACAGGAAAGCGCGGGCCTTATCGGGCAAGGACTCATCCGGGGCAAGCCGTTCGATTACCGCGACATCTGAATCGGGGAGCCGCCCTTTAACGGTGATTGCAAGTCGCCAGTGTGCCTCGGCCATCCTGGGATCCTGGGCCAATGCCGACCGTGCCGACGCGCATGATGCGTCCAAGTCGCCGAGCTCTGCCTGAAGCTGCGACAGCCCCACCCACGCCGTTGCCAGCGTTGCATCGAAACGCAGCACTGCGCGGAAAGACGTTTCCGCCTCATTGTGTCGCGAGTCTCTCAAGTGAGCCAAACCCTGCTTGAAATGCCACGCGGCGGATTTGTTGTTGCTTTCGACGAGCTGGCTTTTAAGACGGAGGACCCGTTCCAAGTTGCTGACCGCCTGAGGAAGCTGCGGCGCCAGCGCGACGGCCTGGCGACAGATTGTTTCGGCCTCCTCGAGCGAAGCGGGCTCATGTCTCGCACTCAGTACGGTGCCGAGGTTAACAAGTGCCAGAGGGTTCTTGGGTTCGATCCGCAGGGCCGTTCGCAGCGCTTCTGCCGCGTCATCCCCGCGGCCAAGCGAGTGCAATGTGTTGCCGAGGTTGATGTACGCCGCCGCGAACCGAGGACCGAGCCGGATCGATTCGCGGTATGCCCGCTCCGCGTCGACGAGGCGACCTTGATCGAAGGCCAAGAGGCCGAGGCTGTTCCAGGTTTGCGGGAATGACGGATCAAGATCCGCCGCTCGGTTCAGGTGCCCGAGCGCTTGATTCAGCCGGCCAGCACGCCTGAGCGCTTCGCCCAGGTTGGCGCGAGCGCGTGCCGACTCCGGCCGGATCGCCACGACGCGCTCGAACAGATCGACTGCCTCGCGGTCACGACCCTGTTGAAAGACCAAAACAGCCAGTCCCTCGAGTGCTTTGAGCGCATCGGGCTGCGCGCTCAAAAGCTCGCGATACAGGACCTCGGCCTCGGCCGTGCGTCCCTGCCGCTGCAAGGCCTGAGCGACTTGGAGCGAGCGAGTGGTCACCATGGCGATCTTGAGTTTATCCAACCGGCGTCTCGATCAATCTATCGCCCAGGTCGAGAGGCTCGCGGGGTTTAACGGTGAAGTCTTTGCGGCGCTGTGGCCCTTCCGGGCCGCGAAACGGGGTTCGGACGATGATGCGGTAAGTCGCACCCGGGATCAAGGCCGGAAATGTGATTCGGCCCTGGGCATCGGACGCCGTCGCGCCCTGCTTGCTCTTGGGCTCGAGGAAATAGACAGCAACCTCGGCGTCGGGCTCGAGCCCGTGTATTTCGAAACGGCCGTTGTGTGTATTATGGACCGAATGACGTCACGGGCAATGGCCGTTGCCCATGCCGAGACGGTTTCACTTGCAACATAGCCGGACGCGAAGCGGGTCGCTGCGCGCGTCGTGGCATGGGACAGCGTGGATGCCGCCTGCGCCGAGGCTAAGCCATTCATTTTATCCGAAGTCGTCATCGCAATTAGCATGACAAATCTATTACCATGGCCTGGGGCCAGACCGCTTCAATTGTGCGCCGGGCGAGGTTTATCCAACGTGGACCGCAGTCTAGAATCGCGCTATCTGCAGTGGCGACGATCTCGGTGGAAGAGCTGAGAATGGGGTCCGGATTGTCAACAAGATCGACGGACCAATCAAGGCATCGCTCCAGGGCGGTTTGTCGGACAAGACTGCCGATGCGTCCGCTGTTGGATACCGGTCGGTCGAAGAGCCAGTGACAACTGCGGACATTCAGTTTCGTCAGCACGCCGATCAGTTGTTCGAGCGCCGGCTCAGTCTCGGCGACATTTCTGTAACCGCCGTGAATGCCGGCGATGTCCCGGCAGGTTGTGTCGCGGCAGACGATCACGACGGCGCCGCCCAAGGCGGCTTCGATTGTCGTCAGGACGTTGAAGCCGTCGATCACCAGATCCTTGCCGGCGACATTGTCAGTGGCGATCCGGCCGGCGAGCCTGCGCGCCGGGCGTCATCCGAACAGGCCGCCCGGCGCACGGCCTGGCGCTGGCGCGCGGTCAGGGACCAGCGATCACCAACCAGTTTCAGAGCGGCAACCGGCGAGTAGTTCCGGCCGAGAAGCCAGGAAAGATCTGCGACGCCCGCGCAGCGCCGGCAAGTTGAGCGGCCCGAAAGCCTCGGCGTCGCGGGGGTCTGGGCCGCGATGAGCGCGCTTGTCCGGCATGTCGGGCAGGCCTCGATCGTGAGTCTATCTCTGGTACGTTCCCATCATCTCACCCTCGGCGATGATGTGGCCCTTCATCGCCTTGAGCAAGCTCGGCTTGTCTAAGCCGGTGGCCAGATCCAGCGCCTTGTTCAGCGCGTAGAGCTTGAAGAAATAGCGGTGCACACCATGGCCCTTCGGCGGCGCCGGGCCACGGTACCCGATCGTATGCCACGAGTTCTTACCTTGAACCGCCGTCGCTGGAAAACTCGGCCGCTCGACCGGCGGAACGCCTTCCGCAATCCCTTCGGTTGTCACAGGCAAGTTGTAAATGACCCAATGGACCCACGGCTCGGGCGTGGGAGCGTCGGGATCGTCTACGATCAACACAAGTTCGCAAGCCGTCGCCGGTATGCCGGACCAAGTTAATGGTGGCGAGAGATCCTCGCCGTCACCCGTATGCCTGCGCGGAATGGTGGCCCCGGGAGCAAAGGCCGTACTCCGGACGATGAGATTCATCAGATGGCTCCAAAGGTTGGGAGCATTCTTTGATCGCGCGAGGTGTGCTCAGTGACCACCACCATTCTAACGCGAATTCCGCGCTCAGCGACGAGCGGGCCGGTCGCTTAAATTCATTCGTCGAGGAAACCCACACACGCACGATTGCTTACGATTCTGATATTGAACGAATGCGAGTTCCCTGGCATTCTGCCGGCCACGGGATGGTGTGCGCGGCCACTTGGGCGCGAGGAGACGCAAGGATGCGGCCGATCTTGTTTGTCATTCCGGGCTGGGATTTCAAGGTCCACAGCTACGGCGTGATGATTTTGTGGCCTGCTTCGCCGCGCTGGCGATCGGCGTCTGGCGGGCACGACGCGAGCGAATCGACACCAACGTCGTCTACGAGCTGGCGACGTGGCTTTTCTTGGGCGGTGTCATTGGAGCGCGGGGAGTTTACGTGCTTTCGCACCTCGAATCGATCCACAGTCTGGGCGACGTCCTCCGGAGCTGGCAGGGAGGCAACAACTTCTACGGCTGCATCCTGGGCGGGCTTGACCGGATCGATCCTCTACTGGTTCCGGCGGCCGTTTCCGTTCTGGCTGATGACCGACGTGGCCGCGCCCGCGGTCGCGATCGGGAATCGCCATCGGCCGGATCGGCTGCTTCTTGAACGGCTGCTGCTACGGGGCAGTGTGCGACCTGCCGTGGGCCGTCTGCTTCCCGGCCGGGTCGCACGCCTGGGCTCGCCAGGTTGACGCCGGCTTGATTCCGCCACCGCGGCGGCTTCGCTGCCGGTGCATCCCACGCAGATCTATGCGTCGCTCGCCGGGTTTGCGCTGCTCGGCTTGCTGCTGGCGTATTTCCCGACGTCGCCGTGCCGCCGGGCAGACGATGGCCGTGCTCATGATCGCCTATCCGCTCACTCGCTGGCCGCTCGAAGCGGTGCGAGGCGACGAGCCCGCCATCTTCTGCCGGCATGACGCTTGTCTCAGAATATCAGCGTCGCTCTGTTCGCATGCGGGCTGGCTGTTTGGTTTGGCCTCACGGTAGAGCTGCGACTTCACCGTCGTGATGGACGCCGCTCGCCGCCGGCCCAGCCGGCTCGTCCGTTTCCATCTGCCGGGTCGGCGTTGGGTCTGGCATTGGCACCCGGACGAGCCGGAGGCGGCGGCGAATAAGGGTAAAACGGCGTCCGGTCGAAGAGATTGCGAGGGCGCAGGTCAAAACCGCTCCACATGAGCAGCGCCGAGCCTTCCCAGGCGTCGTCGCCCGGCCAGAGCCGCGGGCCGGAGTTGGGCTTGCCGTCTTCGTGCCGCGGCTCGTGATGCACCGCCGAGTTGGTCCAGAGCACGACGTCGGTCTGCTCGACCACTTCCTCATCCTTGATGATGTTCGGCAGGTTGGCGAAGATAAACTCCATCGGCCGCTCGGGATGCGAGCGGCGTGACCCAGAGGTCGTGCTGGGTGAACTCTTCGTTGTGCCGCGGGGTGCCGTAGCGCAAGGGCATCAGGTCGTAGCCGATCAGTCTCGCCGCGGGCGTTTTGCTTCTCGCATTGAACGCGGATCATCGTGAATTCCTTGGGGTCCCAGTCGACGCCCCCCTCGAGCCCGCCGTTGAACGGCTCTTTCACGTCCTCGGCACCATAGCTGGCCGGGTCTTCGACGTGCTTCATCAGCATGGCCGAGTTTTTCTTGCCGTCGAAGAGGTCGATGTCGATCCGCCAGTGGGCGCTGTGAACGTGGGCCTCGTAACGGGCTCCAGGAGGTTTTGCCCGGTCGCGCCCACCCGAAAGGCGATGGTGCCGTCGTCATGAAATGCATACGACATGATGTACATGTAATTCCCCGCCTCGAGCGCGGCCCAGATGACCAGCTCGCGGCCGCGGCGCACGCCATGGGCGTAATCCTTCCACGCCAGCCCGCGATCGCGCACTTCCTTGACGACCGTGGCGAACGGGTCGCCCTGAAAGGGCGGCATCAAGCGTGCCGAACGGCCCGGCGTCTTCGGCCTTGACCTCGTTCAAGGGAAACTGAAAAGCTGGTCAGATCGTAGTAGCGGATATAGCTTGACTGATGATACGGGACGAACAGCTCGGCGACCCGCGCGTCGTTCAAGACCTTGATCCAGTCTTCGCCCAGGTCGCGCTTGAACCAGGCCCCGGTGATATAGAGACCCTTGTGCACGCCGCGGGCAAATGAACCTTCCAGGCGGTCCCTTTGCGCGGCTCGATGCCCACCCGACTCGCTGATCAAGAATTCGGTCGTGACTTCTTGCGCGGGCGGATCGGCCAGCGCACTGGCGAAAAAATCTGGCTGCGCGTTGGCAGCCGACGGCATGACCGCGAGCAAACAGAGAGCGCAATAACGCACCGGTGCGAGCCAGAGGAAAGAGCATGCGGGATCCCTTCGGTGACCATCGGCTAGGTCTCGACCCGGTCGTCGCTTGGCGCGGCTTTCGATCATGGCGTGCGCCGGCGCAGCTTGGGCGCCGGCTCGGGCGGCTCGGGGCTCGGGCGTCTCGACCTGTCGCGTCGTCAGGTCGACCTGCGGGCGCGGATAGCTCAGGTCCCGCTTGCCCACCCGGTACGTCAGATGAACGACCCGATGGACCCGCGGATCGTTCTTTGATCGTGAACTGGCTGAATTGCGGATAAACACTGATCTGGTCGCCAAATCGCTCGTAGAGCTGTTTCACCGGTCAGCTCTTGTCGCGGGCCATCTCCTGAGCTTCGTCGAATTCGGTTTGCGAAAGTGGCGTGCGGAGATGCTGGGCGGCCTCGACCCTGACCACCTGGCTGGTTCCCAGGTCGATCGTCGAAAAGACCGTGATGTCATCGAAATAGCGATAGGATGTCACGATTGCCCGCGGGCCAGGAACCGGTCGGTTCTCTTTTTCTGTCTCGTTCTCTTTCCCGTTTTCCTTTTCCGCGACTTTGTGGTTGCCCGCGTCAGGCTCCGCGGCGGCCGCCGATTTGTTGGCGGGGGAAGACTTGGGCAAGCTGCTGGCCTGCAACTCGACGCCGACCACATATTCGCGCAAATCGGCGCCGGGGGTCGAAGCCCCTTCGGTTTTCTTGCGGAGCTCGACCATCGCACCCTGGGCAAGCTTGACGGCCTCCTTGGTTTGCCTGGCAGTCAATCCGGGCCGCGGCTGAGACGGCGGATCCTCAGCACCCGAACAAAAACTGATCGCCAGGCCGACGAATGCGAAGCCCACGAAGGCCGCCGGGATCCATCTGCGCTCGTCCGTCATCGCCGCATCCTCGTTAGTCACGAACTTCGAAAACATCTCACCCGCCCTGCGGGCACCCTCGTCCCGGCGGGGACCGGCGGGGCGAGGGGAATGAGCGCCTGCCGCCGTCGCAACGGACGGGAGAGGGCGAATGTGAAGGGGCCGAGAGACCCGACCCGCCATGTTCACGGCTCGCGCACGTCGAGATTGGCTTCGAGGACCTTGGCGATCCGGTGCCGGCATTCCTCGAGATGAGCGCGGCTGGTGTCGTCGATGGTCAGGTTCTTGGTCTCCAAGTACCTTGTTGATCCGGCTGGCGATCTCCTTCAAGTGCAAGCCGGGCCAAGGCACGGGCATCGGCGGGTACCGAGCTGTTGCCCCCGCGCAAGAAGACGATAAAGCTGAACGATGTCGCCGTCGCGAGCTAGAGCTGTTGCCGATGACCATGCCACTCAGTCGCCGCAGGTACTCGCGCTGGAGATTACGGCGGATCATCGACAAGGCAAACTTTGCCCGGCTTGTCGTCGGTGGATGCCGGAAGGTGATCGAGGTCGGACCAGATCCCGTCGGTCAGCGCCCGGAATACCTCCTCCATTCGAGCGGGTCGGAGCCTGGATCGGCTTGGAGCTGCTGGTTTTCGAGGCGTGCCAGGGTCGAGGTGCTCAGGCATTGGCCAAGCACGATCTTCTGGATTGCCAGAATGCGCTCGAGCACCGAGATATCGACGCCGGGCCCGAATGTGCGCCGTCCGTTGCCCCAATGCGACCAGTTCTCGGTTCCCAGCCGGCGGAGCAAGGCCGGTGAAAACTGGAACGACTTGTCGCAGAGGATGGCGTCGGTGAGAAACTTGAGGCATTCGCGCTGCTTGGCTCCCGGCACCGGGACGATCGGGTCGTGTCCGTCCTTGTCGGCCTTGTGATCGCGCGACACCGACTGGCCGCCAATGTACTGCGAAGCCAGCGTCGCGCCGTCGCCCCACTGCTCGAGCAACATGCCGAACGCCCGCCGCGTCCGCGCCCACGATTCGCCGTCCTTGACCACGCGGGCGTCCAGGTCTTTCATGAGCTCCGTCGCCAGCGCGATCCGGTCCTTGCCGAACTGGCACGGGTCGGAGCCCAGGTCCCAACGATTGACGTAGGGGTCATCGTTCAAGAACGAGTCTTCGTCGGTCGCATAGACCAGGTCATGCTCCGGAGCACGCGCGGCGATCTTCTTGAGCTCGGCTGCTTCGTCCCCGTCAATGGGCTTGTAGGCATATTCGATCGCCCAGTAGTCGTAAGGGCCGATCGTGGTCGTGTAGTAATCGCCCTGCTTCTTGCCCTTGGGGGCGATGTTGATCGGGCTGTACTCCATGACGCTTCCGACCAGGCCCTTGGATCGTGGTGATCGCGGTGTCGTTGAGCTGATCGGCCGTCAGCATCGTGCTGGCCTTGAAGTTGTGCCGCAGGCCCAGCGAGTGGCCGACCTCGTGCATCACGATCTCCTTGATCGCCTGCCCGATAAACTCCTCGGGCAGCTCGTCTTTGGGCTCGGGCTTCTTCTTTTCGACCTTGTCCTTATCCTTCTCATCTTTCTTTTGGTCGGGTTTCTTCGTCGTCTGCCGGCTTGGGACCGTCGTACGCCTCGGCCATGGCGATTGCGGCCAGGCCGAAGTCGCGTTGCAGGCCCGACTGAGTACTGGCAAAAGCCCCGGCTTCCCCGGCGAGGTTCTTCGCGAGTTGCCAGGCGAAGGAATTTTGATCGGCGGGGACGACCTCGGCCGACCATCCGGTTCGGAGTTCTTATCGAGCGCGTCGATGCCCAGCAAGGCACGCGCGTCGGGCTGGCCGTAGCCCATCTTCGAGGCCAGGATCGGGCTGATCACCTCGCCGATGGCCAGAGGAGCGGTCTGCTGCTTGCCATCGATGGCCGTCGTGCTGCCGATCAAGAGGGCGTACTGTTGCTTCCAGAAACGGATGAAGCTGGCATCGAAGACGACGTCGCCGTCGATCATTTCGCCGGTCAAGCGGATTGGCTCGCAGGCACGACATGGCTAGCCGATCGTCTCGGCAGTGATCCAGCGGAATGTGCAGTAGTTGGTGTCCTCAGGGTCGAAGTCATCGCGGCCGGTCTCTTCCCAGCGTACGGCGATCGCATCCTTGAATCCGATCTTCTCGAACGCCTTGTTCCACTCCCGGATCCCTTCTTCGACGTACGGGCGGTACTCGATCGGCACGGTGTCTTCGACGTACCACACGATCTGCTTCTTCGGGAGGCGAAAGCTTGGACTGCGGGGTTGGCTTTTTCGAGCCGCCAGCGGTTGATCAGCCGGACGAAGTTGGAGTCGGGGTCGGCGAGGCCATAGTCTTTGGTCGCGCTCAAGAAATGGCCGACGCGATCGTCGGCCTTGCGGGGTCGATAGCCGAAATCCGGGGTCTTCATCAGGCTATAGTGGATCACGACGGTGATGCCCCGATGGTCGGCGACGCCGTCGCCGCCACCCATGTGCATGCGCCGACCTCCGCCACCACCGGCTGAATGTGGCCTCGACCTCCAGCTCCATGTTGTGCGGGAATCCTTTGACCTTCGTCCACTGCTCCGGCTTCGGTCGAGCATTCCCAGCCCGAGCTGCGCGAAGTCGGTCATGAAGATGTCGGAAAAGTCGATCAGGACCGCGCCGCCTCGCATCGGATTGAGCGCGATGATCGGCAGCGCCATCAAGACCGAGTCGGTGTAATTCTGCTTGACGGCCTTGTCGAGCGGAGAACCGGCCGGCGCCTTGTAATGGATGTTCCGGCGGACGAGCTGGACGCGATCGCCGACACGCTTGAAGATCAAGACCATCTCGTCATCGCCGACCGGATGGCCCGCCTGGGCCAGCCCGCGTGCGATGGTCACGGGAACGAGCAGGGTCTGGTTGAACTGATCGGGGCGAATCTCGCCGTAGAGATGGTCACCTGTTTTGTAGAGCGTGAACAGCCCTTCGATCTTTTCGGCGCCCCTGGTCACCTCATTGAAGTCGCGAAACTGGCTGGGCGGCCCGCCGCGACGCACGCCTCCCTGCCGGGCGTTGACGATGACCCCTTCGAAATCGATGGGCCCATCGGGCCTGGCCTCTTGCGCAGGCAACTCGGCGGCGACGAGACTCACGGTCAACGCCGCAACCCACCCGAAAACAATGATGCGACTCATGGAGTTCTCCTCGGATTGGCCGAGGCCCGGAGCTGGGGCCGGCCGTCGCGCCAAAACTCGCCAAGAAACGTTCTTGGACGGAATTATATCGAAGTGTGGGGCTGGAACTGAGTTGCTCGACCCCTTCAAACGCTAACTCTTGCCTGATCGTTGCTGCCTTCTATCTTGCCGAACGAATTCGGGTTCGGCAAGGAGGGGTTTGGCATTTGTCGTTGTTCGACGTGCTAACGGAATCGGGCAAAAGAAGACTAGCATGAGAATGAAGTCTATGATCAGGAGCAGGATCAAGATTAGGAACAGGACGTCACGAGAGACTTCAAAGGATCGTTCAGATGCTCATAGGGCTGATCAAGAGGAACTCGACGCGCGAATATGACAAAGGCAACGCGACGCAGTAAATGTTGATCTTGATCCTGCTCTTGATCTTAATCTTGATCCGTTACTCGACGCCGATGCGTGTCCTATCGGCTACAAGGGGCAAGGAAGGAATAGAACGGTTGCAATGGGCATAGCGGTCTTGCGGCTCCAAAATGGCAGTAGATGGCAGTAGATGGCAGTTTTTGGGCAGGTCTCCCAGCCGTCTCGGCCCGCGCGATGGGATCGACAACGAATTCTTTAGATGGTGAACGCATTGGCGGATCGGCCCACCAATCTGGCAAGTTTGCGTTTGGTCGCTCTTTCGAGATGGCCGCGGCGACGTGACCATCCTCGATCAATCGTCGGCGCACAGTTTCCCTGCAGCCTCCAAATACAATATACCGGGTTTTGCAGAATTCGTTAATGCACCTACGCCCATATGCGCACAACCATGGGCGCGGGTGTCAATGCGGATGGGACTTATGAATATTTCCAAAATTTTATTTTGGAAATATTAGCGCACACAGCAACTAACAGCAATCAATTGACTTCATGCACCTGAAGCTTAGGGGCTTTGTCGGCCGGGCAGGGCGGTACGCACAACCTCGTCGAACGGGGCTGGAAATTGATTGGACTCGGCCCGCTGGTCACGCTACCCAGTCCCCGCGTTGATCGATTCGGGCCGAGGATGGAATCGTCGCGTGATGTTTGCCAGGAATCGAACGACGCAAGAGGGCCGCCGTCGGACATGCTGGATAGGATAGGCTCCGGCCGATGAAATTACATGCAGCGAGTCTTAAGCGTCAGGAGTTGACGATGGGCTCTGACTACATCCCTTTCGCATTGGGCCCGCCCCTTTTCGGGGCCTTTTACACCATCCCCTTCGAGTTAAGAATGCTCATATTGGGGGTGGTGATTTTTGTGGCAATCATCTGGTGGGTTAGTAAACAGGGCGGCGACCGTTGAGAAGGGGGAATCGATGCCTAACGAGCTGGTGCGGGTTTCGGGGACGGGTGTTCCGACTACCGTTGCGTCGGCAGCCCTGCCGATGCTGGTCGAGCGGGCAGGGGCGGCGGACCGCTTCGCCTCCCGTGCGAGGTTGGCGGTGACCCCGTCTGGACCATGGTCTCACGACACGTGGTCACGACCGTCAGGTGATCGAGTAGACCGCGAACATCATGGAGGTCCGATTGCCCCGAATTTCCGTCTTCTACGGAATCGCGATCTACATGTATTATCGCGACCATGCGCCCCTCGCGTCCATGCTCTCTACGGAGAATTCGAAGCAACGGTGTCGATCGAGACAGGCGATTTGCTGGAGGGGAGGCTGCCACGGCGTGCGCGGTCACTGGTTTCGGAGTGGGTGATGTCGCATAGAGACGAATTGCGCCGTGTGTGGGAATTGGCGCGCGATAGCCAGCCTTTGCCCGCGATCGACGGGCTAGAGTGAGTCGAGGAGGGGATGGGGTATGATTCTTCGCATTTGTGAGGCGCGAGTCTGTGGACCGCATTCGCTACATCTGACCTTCAACGATGGGACGGCGAAGCAGGTGAATGTGCGTCCTTTGCTCGATGGCGCCGTTTTTGAGCCGCTGCGTGAGCCAGCCTATTTCGCGAGCGTGACATTGGACTCGTTCTGCGGCACGGTCGTCTGGCCCAACGGTGCGGATTTCGCACCGGAGGCGCTCCACGATTTGGAGGCAGAAGCCGTGTCGGGGTCCGCGGCCTGACTTATGAATCCGCCGCACTGGATGCGTCCCGCCCTGGCATGACTGCGCATTGAAATGCGCAACGTTTAGTTTGAATACGGGCTTCGAAAAACAACGGGCCAAAATTGCCCCCCTACGCTAACGTGCCAATTGAAATGTTTTTTCTCTGTGCCTTCTGTGTCTCTGCGGTAAAATATATTTATATTGCGTTTGCACTAATCGACTTTCAGCCCAAACTGGTCCGCGACGTCGAAGTCCGCTCTACCCCTGCTTCGGTCGAGCCGTCACGTGGGTAGGTATGAGCAATTGATCGAAGTCCCTCCGTGGTCGCATTTCCGGGAACATGCACGATCCCTCCGCGGTCGATGATGACGCACGGCGTGGCGACCGGCAGCCGATGCTGCCACTTTCGCGAGAATACCTCCGCACTGCGGTAAAATTGGCCGCGATCGACGACCCAGCCGATACGCTGGGCGGCCATCGGCTGTGATTGTTCGCGCGGCGCGATCATCTCGCCGACACCGTATACCCCCGCAACCCCGACCGGCCCGAACCTGCGTTCTGCTTCATCGAGCTGTTCTAAAACGCATCGGTCCCATCCCGCCGGCAGCCACACATCTTGATGAACGCAGACGACCCAGTCCGTCTCCGCCCGTGCAGTCCCAATGTTGAGGCCGTCTGCAGCGCTTGGGCAGTTTCTGACTGCGACGGCTTGGTGCGCCGCTTGAGGCGCCGAACAAGGTGAGGCGAGGAGGTTTGTCCGGAGCGTGGCGCCGTTCGAGGCACAGGTGACGAATGACAGCGGCGATGTACCAGCGGTCATCTGCTGGGATCTCCCCTGCCCGACAGTAGAGCCAATCAGCTTTGGCGAATAGCGGGTGTATGGTAGCGGACTCATCTTGGAACAGAAGGAAACGAAGAAAACAAAGAAATGCAAGAGGTTGAATACGTCGATTAGGTCAGTGGCACTTTGGCATGCCGACAGTCGGTGTTCCTCCCGATGGTCGATGCGATCCGGTGCAGCGCGGCGATGACGAGTATGTCACTGGCTTGGCGCCCCTGACTTTGGCGCGACTGTGTAGACGATTTTGAGTTTCGCGTATTCGGTCTAGCCGCTGCTTCAGGCCGTGCTCTCACACTTCGTTGCCTTCGTTTCCTTCTGTTCGAGCTTTGTTTGCATGGGGAAGGATAAGCCTCAAGATTCCATCAACTCAATATCTTGGTCGAAAAACTGCAAGAGCGGCTCGGCATGAAGCGTCCGGTCATCGTGGCGGGTTGTTCCGTGCAATTACGGGCTAATGAATCGAATCGAATTGCCGCCGGCCAACTGCATTGCCGACGCCCGGAAATGTCGCGGCTTTTTGCATATCTGAAAACACTCAGTTGAACCTCGACACGCGCGATTGATCCCACGCCGAAGAGTCCGCTCGAACCTACCTCGGACCACGTCCAAAGGCAGTGCGCCGCCGCATTGTGCGCTTGTATCCAATCGCATTGGCGCTTTCACTCAAAGAAACTGCCGAGCACCTTGGGCGGCGGTGACTTTCGTCGCGTCGCAGTGCATGTCCTTACTGCCCACTGCCCTGTATTCAATCGCGCCTCGCTTTGAGTTCGTAGAAATCGCCGAACCCCTTGGGCAGCTGCGAACTCCCTCGCGCTGCTACCGTCTGCCATGCATGTCCTTACAGCTCAAAAACCAAAAACAAAGGCAGACACCGCGAAGCCGCCATGTCCTTACAGCTCAAAAACCAAAAACAAAGGCAGACACCGCGAAGCCGCCAAAACAAAGGCAGACACCGCGAAGCCGCCAGACACCGCGAAGCCGCCGACACCGCGAAGCCGCCATTACAGCTCAAAAACCAAAAACAAAGGCAGACACCGCGAAGCCGCCAAAAACAAAGGCAGACACCGCGAAGCCGCCAAAGGCAGACACCGCGAAGCCGCCAAGCGCCTCGAGATCCTTAAGTGCGGCCAGGATCTCTAACCCCTTGTCGTCTATCAGCGTGCCCGATAACCCAACGTAATTCAGCCTGATCAAAGCCTTCAGGCCTGCCAAGCCCGCGTTGTGGATCGGGCAATTCGAGAGTTCCAGACTTCGCAGATTCGACAACGAGCTCAGATGTTTCAACCCGGACCCGCTAATGGGAGTGTCCGAGAGATCGAGCCGACGCAGCTTCTTCAATTCTTTCAGCTTTGCAAGGCCGGCATCCGTGATTCGCGAGCTGGAGAGGTTGAGCCGTTCGAGGTCGCTAATTGAACCGAGATGGGTAAGTGCGGCGTCAGTGACATTAGGCCCGCTCAACCAGACTTCAATTTCATTTTCTTCGTCGTTGATCTGTCCCCCGAGTTTCAAAATTGCGGCAATACTTTGCGCCCTCGACTCTCCAGGGCGATCCTTTGCCTGAGGTCCGGCGCCGAATACCGCTGACAGAGCTAAGGCCACGAATGCGAATCGCACCTCACGCTTCACAATATGCTCGCTTGATAGTGACGGCATCATCATTTTCCCTTGATCGTGACATTATCATGTCAAACATATACTTATTTAAGTCGATTTGGATATAGAAACGGATAATGTGGAAGGTGTTGGTTACCCGGCGCCTGGATGACGTCGGGCGCCTGGTAGTACTTCGAGAATAGCTTATCACTCGGACCTGCGTACGTACTGTCGGGATGGGTATGGAACATTCCAACTGTCTGATAGCCAGGCGGAGGCTTCGGCGCGGGGGGATTCATGTGGTAGCGTTCGCCCGGCACTGGCGGCCTTCCCGACGGAAATGGGTCGACGATGAAGTCGCCGGTCGAATGGTTGTAGTAAATCCAGCCGCCTTCCTCGTGGTCGTAGCTACCGTCGATGTGAGAATCAAACCATGCCTGTTCGCGTTTCCCCCGGACGTAAGGATTATTGTACCACCAACCCTGGGGCGGTTTGAAATCCGGGGGAAATACGGGGGGCTTATAGGGCGACTCAGTGTGGCCCGTCGGATCGTAAGCGTTTTGCGGATCGTTTTGGACGTATCGGTATAGATTCGCGTCGCCAGCCGAAAAGCCAATCCGGTCCTGCGTCATGAACCTGCCGGTGGCTGATTCATAATCCCGAGCATGGTCGTAATACTGGCCCGTCGTCGCGTCATAAGCCGCCGCAAAATGCTCAAGAAGATCCCACCTACCATTCCTCGCCGGTCCCCGTTACCATAGCCCTGTCCGCACTGCTTCGTCTTGCGGACTGGATGGAATCACGACGCGCATCTGGTCAAGGAGGGAACCCATGCCACGCAGCTATCGTCCCCCAGTCCCCCCCCGCCCAGCGCAAAACTGAAACCGCATCATCCGCCCCGGCTGGATCTCCGGTGGGCCCTCCTGCCGCAGCAGGTTCGCCTTCGCGTGGTCAGCGCTCTGGGGCGGGTGCTCATCCAAAGGCTTCGCGACGCCGCGGGACAGGAGGGCGATCATGAGGCGCCTGACCTGGTGCCGGTCTCCAGTACAACTCTTGGGCATGCCGAGCCTCGAACTTCCGTCGTGGATGCGCCGGCATCGCCGGGACGGCCCGGCAAGATCCAGCCGTGGCATCTTGAGCGACTGGCGATCGTGTATGTTCGCCAGTCGAGCCAATATCAAGTCATCCACAACAAGGAGTCCGCTGAAGTCCAGAGCGGCTTCCGCTACCTCGCGGAGGCTTGGGGCTGGCCAGCATCGCGGGTCATTGTCGTCGATCACGATCAGGCCCTGTCGGCGACATCCGCTGTGGCTCGCACCGGTTTTCAGTGGATCATGACCGAGTTGAATCTCAACCACGTCGGGATCATCCTGGGGTTCCAGGTCAGCCGCCTGTCACGTGCCAATTCTGACTGGTACCATCTGCTGGAGCGGTGCACCGTCTTCCACACACTGCTGGCAGACTTCGACGGTATCT
This sequence comes from uncultured Isosphaeraceae bacterium, assembly GCA_963850935.1. Taxonomy (GTDB): domain Bacteria; phylum Planctomycetota; class Planctomycetia; order Isosphaerales; family Isosphaeraceae; genus CAWFRS01. The sequence goes on along the minus strand of CAWKNT010000001.1, from coordinate 11,771 downwards.
ACGATCCAACGCTGTATAACGACCGGCTGCTTTTGGGGCTCAAAGGGACGATGAGCGAGGCCGAACTGCACTTCCTCAAGCAGCGGCTCTATAACGGGCGGTTGAACAAGGCGCGACGCGGCGAGCAGTTCACTTCAGCCCCTACCGGGTACGTCCGCTCGCGCTCGGGTAACCAGCTCGAGCTGGACCCGGACGAGCAAGTCCAGTACGTCGTGCGGCTGGTCTTGGACAAGTTCGAGGAGCTGGGATCGATCGGAGCCCTGCACCGCTACATGGCCCGGAACGACATCAAGGTGGGGGTCCGCGTGCGCGGCGAGGCAGGTGCCGGGAGGCTGGAGTGGCGCGCCCCTTCGGTGCACGCTCTCAGGCGAATCCTCCGGCATCCCTACTACGCCGGGTGTTATGCCTTCGGGTTCACCCGTCAAGACCCGCGGCGGAAGAAGCCGGACCGGCCTGGCTCCGGCACGGTCCAGGTTCCCAGGCTGAAGTGGCAGGTCATGATCCCCGACGCGGTCCCCGCCTACATCACCTGGGATCGCTACCTGGCCAACCAGCAACGACTGGACTCCAACCGCTACCTGCCGACCACGCCAGGCGCACCGCGAAGTGGCCCGTCGCTGGTGACCGGCCTGGTCTACTGCGGGCGATGCGGGCAGAAGATGCGGGTCGCCTACCACGCCAAGGGGCTGCCGGCATATTACGTGTGCACGAATCGACATCAAAAACCCCTCGATCCCGCCTGCCAGTGCTTTTCGGGAAAGCAGCTCGAGGCTCTGGTCACAGAGGAGGTCTTGCGCGATCGAGCCAGCGCGATTGGAACTGCACGAGCGGGCCCTGGCCGATCTAAAGCGCGAGCGCCAGCGACTCGAACAGCACTGGCAAAAACGGCTGGAACGGGCCCAGATCCAGGCCGATCGAGCAGCCCGGCAGTATCACGCCGTCGAGCCGGAGGACCGCCTGGTTGCGCGCGAGCTGGAACGGCGCTGGGAAGAAGCACTGCGGGAGCAGCGCGACCTGAAGGAGCAGTATGATCGATTCCGGGCTGAACAGCCTCCCGTGCTCGGCGTGGCCGAGCGCCGCCGCATCGAGGCCCTCGCTACTGACATCCCTGCGCTCTGGCACGCGGCCACCACCACAGTCCAGGACCGGCAGACGATCGTGCGCTCATTGGTCGAGCGGGTGACCGTGGCGATTCGGGGGGAGACCGAGTGGGTCGATGTGACAATTCAGTGGGCCGGTGGGATGGAGAGCCGGCACGTCATGCGGCGTGGCGTTCGGAAATATGAGCAACTCAGCACGTACAGAGCTCTTCGAGACCGCGTGACCGCGTTGCGCCAGGCTGGCGCGACGGCCGGGGAGATTGCGGAGCAGCTCAACCGCGAGGGCTTCCAGCCGCCGCGCGGGACAGGCCTGTTCCGTTGCGGACATGTGAAGCCGTTCCTCCTCCGGTACGGACTGCTGCACCCGGAAGGAAGCCCGCGAATCGATCGTGCAGAGCTCAAGCCCAATGAGTGGCGACTGGGCGACCTGGCCAGAGAGCTCGGCATGTCGCCCATGACTCTGCGCCACTGGCACAGTCGCGGCTGGGTCGTGGGGCGGAAGTCCAGCACAGTCGGTGGCTGCTGGATCATTTGGGCTGACAAACGGGACCTGGAACGGTTGCGCCGTCTTCGCGCCGCGCATCGCCGCGGGTACAACCGCGAGTGCCCGGCGGAGCTGAAGATTCCGGGTAGCCGGAGACGGCAGCAGCCACACCGCCAGGCGGAACCCGCGCGTCGCTCACGCCGCAAGTCGCCGCGGAACCGAGCGAGAAAAGGCGACTAAGAACCGGTAATCGAGCACTCTGATGAACGTCGACTTATTCCCCCGGCCCGGCAACGCCACCGGACGAGGGGAGCAATGGCAAGTACCACAAGGAGAGCAGTATGAAATCGCGTAGTCGTACTGCATCCCCGCGAACTTGAACCGATCGCCGTTCGTGGCGTTGGTCTCGGTCAAGATGTTGCCGAAGCTGTCGTAGACGATGTGATCCTGCTCCACGCCGGTGATGCTGACAATGTCCTCACCGAGCCCAGGTTGTCGTCTAGATACCAGTCCGTCGTTCCGCCCGAAGTTCGTCTGCGCCAAGAGCTGGTCGACCACCGCGCCGAGCACAACCCCTGGGCCCGACAAATAGCGCATGGACAAGCTGCCCGAACTGTTGAAATCGGCATAGGGCTCGGCGTCGGCGCCCGTGCCGTCGTAGACCGTCCAGGTTTGGGTGCCGCTGTCGTCGATGCCTATTCTCCTGTCCAGAGCATCGTAGGTGTACGTCGCCTCTATCGTGCCGCCGACCTTCACTTCGGTCAAGCGATTTTGATAATCGTACGTGTATGTTGTGATGACGTGCGTCGTCGTGTTGGTCTGGGCGGTCAGATTTCCTTCGGAGTCATAAGTGTACGTATACCCCGGCGATGCTGTCTGCTCGTTATCCGTGCCGGTGGTGTAGCCGGTCGAATTGCGGTTGCCATTCAGGTCGTAGCTGTAGGAATTGACCTGCGTTCCGTTTTCTGTAACGCCCGTTGTGGTTGACCAACGTGCTCGATGTGAATTCGCCGCGTGCTGAGCAAGTTCTTTGAGGGTGGGAAGAAAAATCCCCTCGCGGAGCCTGATCACTTGATCGAGGTTCGCGAGGGGTGTACTCCGTGGGATACCAGTCACACGCGGAGTACTCAACCATGTATCACACGTTTCCTCCCGCGGCCAGCTTTTGGCCTTTCCTTTTCACGGTCGATCAGGATCTTGCGGGGACCACTCGCAAGCAGGGGTGTCCTTGTGGTGGACGCCTGCACCAGGCCAACTACCCTCGCAAGCCGCGGGCTGATTCCGACTCCTTGCCATGTACATACAAGACCAGGTTCAGCTTCTGCTGCGATCGCGACGGCTGCAGAAGGCGAGCGACACCGCCGTCGGCGCGCTTCCTCGGCCGAAAGATCTATGTCGGCGCCCTCGTCGTCTTGATCAGCGCCATGCGACACGGACCGTCACCGCGGCGAGTCCGTGAGCTTTCCACGGTCTTCGGCGTTGACCGCCGGACCATTGCTCGCTGGCAGGAGTTTTGGCGCGATCACTTTCCCCAGACCCACTTTTGGAAAGTCGCCGGTGCTCGCCTCGTCCTCCACTGCAATCTCGCGACCTTGCCGCTGTCGCTTCTGACCGCCTTCGTCCGCCACAGCCATGACCACGAGGGCTGGGGGCGGCTGCTTCGTTTTCTCTCTCCAATCACGACCGCGACAGGCCCGCCGAGCTAGCTATCACGATGATCACGCCCGGCCCGCAGAAGATGCGTTTTTTGCATCCGGGTTGGCCGACCTATAGAGGTTATCGCGGACTCTTCACTCATTTCCCGAGGAGGCGTGATGACCCAAACACCCAAAAGTTCCACCGGTGCCCTGTGGGCGCGGTTCCGATTCTCCGTCGTGGGACCGCTCCTGAGCTCACCCCCTGCGCGGATCGCTCAAGACAACCATTCGCTCGCTTGCAGAGAAGACGTGGCGTCATCCTGTGACAGGATGCGACGTTCAGTTCACCGCGGTCAGCATCGAGCGCTGGTACTACATGGCGCGACGCGAGCGCGACGATCCGCTCCGTGTCTTGCGCCGCGCCGTGCGCAAAGACTGCGGCAAGGTATCCCTCGCCCCGGCGCTGGCCGAGCGGCTCCGCCTCCAGTACTGCGATCATCCTCACTGGAGTTACCAATTGCACTATGACAATCTCGCCGCGCTCGTGGAGGCCGAGCCTTCGCTCGGGCGACCGCGCTGTTATTCCACGGTAAGGCGGTACATGCTGGCTCACGGCTGGGTGCGCAAGCCCAGATTAGCGCCGAAGCGACGCCCCGGCGAAGCGCGGGCGGAAGAAAGACGCCAGACACGAGAGATTCGCAGCTATGAAGCTGATTACGTCGGGTCGCTGTGGCATCTCGATTTCCACCATGGGTCCCTCAAAGTGCTCACTCCCGGCGGCCAGTGGCTGCACCCGATTGCGCTGGGCATTCTGGATGACCATTCGCGACTTTGCTGTCACGTCCAGTGGTACCTCTCGGAGACCACTGAAGATCTGGTGCACGGACTCTCCCAGGCCATCCAGAAGCGCGGTTTGCCTCGGGCACTCTTGACCGATAATGGCTCCGCGATGGTGGCCGAAGAGGTCGCCGAGGGTCTGGTGTGCCTGGGTATCCTCCACGAGCGAACCCTGCCGTACAGCCCTTATCAGAATGGCAAGCAGGAGGCCTTCTGGGGCACGCTCGAAGGGCGCCTCATGAGGATGCTCGACGGCACGGCCCAGTTGACGCTCGAGCTTCTCAACGAGGCCACCCAGGCGTGGGTGGAAATCGAGTACAACCACGCAGTCCACCGCGAAACATCAAGCTCGCCGGTTCACCGTTTCGCACAGGCGCTTCACGTGCTTCGCCCGAGCCCTTCGAGCGAGTCGCTTCGGGATGCGTTTCGACTGGAAACCACCAGGCGCCAGCGACAGAGCGATGGCACAATCTCGCTCGAGGGCGTGCGCTTCGAGATTCCGGCACGGTATCGTCATTTCCGCGACGTCGCCGTGCGCTACGCCCGCTGGAACCTCGGCCGAGTTGATCTAGTCGACCCGCGCAGCGGGACGATTCTGGCTCCCATTTACCCTGTCGATAAAAGCGCCAACGCCGACGGCCGCCGTGCCAAAATCGAGCTTGAAGTCGCCCAGTTGCCGCCCGATCGATCCGGCGAAGGCCAACGCACTCGCGACGAGTTGCCGCCGCTTTTGAAGCAAATCCTCCAGGAGTATTCCGCCACGGGATTGCCGCCGGCGTACCTGCCCAAGACACCACCTCCCACGACAGGAGAATCCTCATGAACGTCAAGCGAATGCTCTCGCTCTACGGCTTGAAGTGGAACCCCTTTTCGCCCGAGCTCCCGAATGAAGGTCTGTTGGTGACACCCAAGATTGAGCACTTCGCCTGGCGTGTCGAACAGCTCGTCCAGGAGGGTGGCTTCGCACTCATCACGGGAGACTCCGGCACTGGCAAGTCAGTGGCACTGCGGGTTGTCGCCGGGCGGCTCCAGGCGCAGCGTGATGTCATAGTCGGCGTGATCGAGAGACCGCAGTCGAAAAACACCGACTTCTACCGAGAGCTGGGCGATATCTTCGCAGTCAAGCTCACGCCGTCCAATCGTTGGGGGGGATTCAAGGCACTCCGCGAGCGCTGGAAGGCCCATGTAGCCTCGTCGCGCATCCGCCCAGTGCTCTTGATCGACGAAGCTCAGGAGATGCCCGGCCAGGTCTTGGCCGAGCTGCGGATTCTCTCCAGCGCCGACTTTGACGCCACGTCGCTATTGACCGTGGTTCTTTCGGGCGACGGGCGTCTCGTGGAACTGTTGCGGCAGGAGTATCTGATCCCGCTAGGGACCAGAATCCGCACGCGACTCGTGACCGAGCCTGCGTCACGCGAGGAGCTCCTGGAGCTCTTGAGCCATGCACTCTCGACTGCCGGAAACGGAGCACTCATGACGGCCGAGCTCAAGGACGCGTTAGTCGACCACAGCGCGGGCAATTACCGAGTGCTGATGACCATGGCCGGCGAGCTCCTGGCCTATGGCATGGCGCACGACATCAAGCAGCTCGACGAGAAAGTCTACCTGGAGGTGTATCAACCGAAGCACCCGCGCCCCGCTTTGCGGAAAAAAGTGAGGACATGAAAATGCCTGCGATGTTGAGCCAACCGCTTCCCGTCGTGCGCTTAGGTGAGATCCGGGGCGAAGACAATGCCCAGCGCTGGCTTGTGGAGCAACTCTGGGGTGCCAGCTCGGTCGGCGTCATCGGTGGCGCTCCCAAGTGCTCGAAGACGTGGCTGGGGCTGGACATTGCCCTCTCGGTTGCCACTGGCACGGCATGCTTGGGCAAGTATGCCGTGCCCGAGCCGGGACCGGTTTTAATCTATCTGGCTGAGGACGCGCTGCCGGTCGTGCGCGAACGAGTCGACGGAATGGCAAGGCATCGCGGTCTTGATCTGGCTGGGGTCGAGATCGATGTGATCACTGCGCCAGTTCTCCGGCTCGATCGCGACCCGGACCGGACGCGGCTTCTGGAGACGACCCGCCGGCTGCGGCCTCGGCTGCTGCTCTTGGATCCTCTGGTGAGACTTCACGGCATCGACGAGAACAATGCCAGCGAAGTGGCCGCGTTGTTGGCGTACTTCCGTTCGTTGCAGCGGCAGTTCGACGTTTCCGTGTTGCTGGTGCATCACACGCGCAAGAACGCCGCTGGAGGGGCCGCCGCCGGAATAGGACTTCGCGGCTCCAGTGACATCCACGCCTTCGGCGACTCCAACCTCTACCTACGGCGAGGCAAGGAACACCTGGTGCTCTCCACCGAGCATCGGGCGGCGCCCGCATCGCCGCCAATCCATTTAGCGCTCGTCACGACCAATCCGGACAAGACGCACCTGGAGGTCGTAGCGCAGCAGGAGGATGGAAAGCCACCCAGCCTCGAGGAGCGAGTGCTGGACAATTTGGCCGGCGGCATGGTGCTCACCCGAGCGAAGCTCCGTGACTGCCTCGCGATCAAGAATGAGCGTCTGGGCGAGGTGCTCGAGTCGCTCGAGCGCGCTGGGCGGTTGAGCCGAACGGCCGCGGGATGGCAGCGGCTCGATTGATCGCGCGGCAGGGCCGTTCCCGTTCCCCCTATAGAGATAAGCGGGAACGGAACGTCGCTCTTGGGCTTTGCCGCGTGCGCGGCGTGCTCGGATACGTCACGCCGACGGACAAACTCGCCGGTCTCGGTGCGCGGATCCTCGCTAAAGCGCGAACGCCTGTTGCGGGCGGCGCGAGACGGTCGGGCTTTGGGTCGGTCGCGCGGTGCAAGAGGTTGCGTGGGAGGCACGACCGCCTCAAACTGAAGAACGGCCTGGGCGGAGGATAGGGCTCTGCTGAGGAGCAACCCGAGCGCCGACCCAGGGGCCGAGACCGGAGCCCAGGCCGAGTGCCGCAGCTCGGCCTGGCTCCCGTTCCGACCTCGGTCAATCCCAGCTCCGGGATCGGCACTAATGCGAAAAACCTTCGCGGCAGGAGCCGCGACATCCGGGACAGGATGTCCGCGTCATCCGCCACAACCCACTCGTAATCCAGATCACGCCGCAACGCGGCAATTCAAGCTGCGAGCGGCAGAAGAGGCAAACCATCGATTATCCTGCTCAAAAGTGCGTCGATTAGCGTGATCGCTCTCACCGTCAGTTCATTTGCGTTGATCGATAACTGTACGACGATAGGTGGCGAGCGGCGTGTTGTTGTAACCGCTGTGCGTGGTTGCGAGATGGGAATAATCGACGATCGAGACCACGCGGTTGGCATTGTCGTAAACGATGGTAGCGTAGACACCCGCGGCGCTGCCGTCGGTCCTGGCCAAGGCCGTCAATCGATTCGCGCCATCATATGTATAAGTCACCTGCGGGACCTGCCGACCCGCCATACGACGTCGTGATCGTGGTCAAGCGCTGAGCGACGTCGTAGGCGTACGTTGTGATCCCCTGGCTCGACAGGCTGTCGCTGACACCGGTCTCATCGCCCAGTTGATCGTAACTGTAGGTAAGCGTCACCGTCGGCTGGTGGGTGCCGGGGCCGGAAGTGACGTCGGTCGCTAATTCGCCGTCGTTGTTATAGGTGAAGGTCAACGTCGCGTATGTGTCGGCCGCGCCGGTCATTTCGTTGTCGGCATCATACGTGTATGTGATCTTCTCAGCCGGCGACGCGCCGACCCACGTCTCGCCGGTCTGGTCGCCATCCGCGTTGTAGGAATAGGTTGTGCGGCGGCCGTCGGCGTCGGTCGTGTCGGTCAATTCGCCATCGTTGTCGTAGACGTAGGTGACCGTGGCGTTATTGGGCTGCGTGAGCGTGGTCAAGCGATCGTCAGCGTCGTACGCCCACTGGGTTTTATTGCCAACCGGATCGGTCAAACTGATTTCGCGACCCGCCGCGTCGTACGTAATCGTTGTCGTTCCACCCACGGCGCTAATCATCGTGGTGGCGCGGTCCAGGGCGTCGTAGAGCGTGGTCGATGTATGCCCCAAAGCATCAGTCACGGTCTGCTGGTTGCCCGATGCGTCGTACCCGTAGCTGACCGTCACCCCCAACGGCTCGATCTCTTCGATCAGCTCGTTTCTTGAATTGTACACATAAGTTATGGTATTGCTATTTGCATCGATGACCTCCGTCTGGTTACCGACGCCATCATAGACATACGAGGTGTTGTGCCCCAACCCGTCCGAGAACACGATCTCGCGGTCGTCGGCATCGTAGGTATAACCCGCCTCCTGAAACTCGCCTCCCATGTACTGCTGCTCGGCCGTTTCCATGCCCGTGGGGGAGTAGATGTACGTCGCGGTATAGCCCATCGGATCGGTGACCGTCGACACCCAGCCTCGAATCGAATAGGTGTAGGTCGTGTGCGATTCATGGCATCCGTGACGGTCACGACCTGCCCCTCGGCGTCGTAGCTTGTGGTCACGTGATTGCCCATGGGGTCGATCGTCACCACCGGCCGGTTAAGCTGATCATACACCGTGGTGGTGATCCGCCCCATCGGATCTTTGACCGCGATCAAATTGCCATCGGAATCGTAGCTGTTGACCGTCACTAGCGACAGCGGTGCCGTGGTCGTGGTGAGACGATTCATGCTGTCGTACGCATAGGTTGTCGTCCGGGCTGTCTGGCCGGCAGGGGTTGGCTCTTCGTCGACTTTCAGATTGCCATCAGAGTCATATACGTATGTAGTAGTATCGTTAAGAGCATCGGTCGATCCGGTCTCGCGGTTCATCGCGTCGAAGCTAAAGGTCGTCGAATTGCCCCGTTCGTCGGTCACCTTGATCGCGTTTCCCTGGGAATTGTAGGAGGTCAGAACGGTCGTATTATCTGGGTTGATGACCGTCGTCACGCGATCTTGACTATCATACTGATACGTCGTTGTATGATTATTCGCATCGTCGCTGGTCTGGAGCCGGCCAGTCGACGTATAGGTCATCGTCGTCCGGTTGTTCAGCGGATCCTGGATGACCGTCAGGTTTCCATGGCTGTCATAGCTATAGGAAGTGGTGTGATTGTTGGCGTCGGTGTGGGTCAAGGGTTCGGAATCGCTGTTGTACGTGTACTGATCTGTGTTGAGATCGGGGTAGATTTCCTCGGTCATGTTGCCGAGCGAGTCGTACGAATACTGGGTGATCCGGTCAAGGCGGTCGATGGTGATCGTGGGCAGGCCGTTGGAGTTGTTATCGTAGGTGGTGAAGTTGCCCACGGCATCGGTCAAGATGCCCGTCACGCCCAAGCCGAACCAGTCGGGTCGAAGAGTCGTAGTGTTCAAATTCGGGTCGGTAAAGCTCGCGACCGACGCGGCCAGTAGCACCGTCGGCGCCGGGCTCCCTGAGGTGCCCGAGGTGTTGTAGCCTTGCTCCTGGTAGGGGCTGAACTCTTCGGTAGTGAGGTCGGGGCGCGTGATGGTTCCGACTCTTTCGGCGGAATCGTAACTTACGGTCACGCTGTTGGATAACGGATCCTTGACCTGAGTGAGCCGGCCGGCGGAATCATGTGGTTGACCAACGTGCTCGATGTGAATTCGCCGCGTGCTGAGCAAGTTCTTTGAGGGTGGGAAGAAAAATCCCCTCGCGGAGCCTGATCACTTGATCGAGGTTCGCGAGGGGTGTACTCCGTGGGATACCAGTCACACGCGGAGTACTCAACCATGTATCACACGTTTCCTCCCGCGGCCAGCTTTTGGCCTTTCCTTTTCACGGTCGATCAGGATCTTGCGGGGACCACTCGCAAGCAGGGGTGTCCTTGTGGTGGACGCCTGCACCAGGCCAACTACCCTCGCAAGCCGCGGGCTGATTCCGACTCCTTGCCATGTACATACAAGACCAGGTTCAGCTTCTGCTGCGATCGCGACGGCTGCAGAAGGCGAGCGACACCGCCGTCGGTGCGCTTCCTCGGCCGAAAGATCTATGTCGGCGCCCTCGTCGTCTTGATCAGCGCCATGCGACACGGACCGTCACCGCGGCGAGTCCGTGAGCTTTCCACGGTCTTTGGCGTTGACCGCCGGACCATTGCTCGCTGGCAGGAGTTTTGGCGCGATCACTTTCCCCAGACCCACTTTTGGAAAGTCGCCGGTGCTCGCCTCGTCCTCCACTGCAATCTCGCGACCTTGCCGCTGTCGCTTCTGACCGCCTTCGTCCGCCACAGCCATGACCACGAGGGCTGGGGGCGGCTGCTTCGTTTTCTCTCTCCAATCACGACCGCGACAGGCCCGCCGAGCTAGCTATCACGATGATCACGCCCGGCCCGCAGAAGATGCGTTTTTTGCATCCGGGTTGGCCGACCTATAGAGGTTATCGCGGACTCTTCACTCATTTCCCGAGGAGGCGTGATGACCCAAACACCCAAAAGTTCCACCGGTGCCCTGTGGGCGCGGTTCCGATTCTCCGTCGTGGGACCGCTCCTGAGCTCACCCCCTGCGCGGATCGCTCAAGACAACCATTCGCTCGCTTGCAGAGAAGACGTGGCGTCATCCTGTGACAGGATGCGACGTTCAGTTCACCGCGGTCAGCATCGAGCGCTGGTACTACATGGCGCGACGCGAGCGCGACGATCCGCTCCGTGTCTTGCGCCGCGCCGTGCGCAAGACTGCGGCAAGGTATCCCTCGCCCCGGCGCTGGCCGAGCGGCTCCGCCTCCAGTACTGCGATCATCCTCACTGGAGTTACCAATTGCACTATGACAATCTCGCCGCGCTCGTGGAGGCCGAGCCTTCGCTCGGGCGACCGCGCTGTTATTCCACGGTAAGGCGGTACATGCTGGCTCACGGCTGGGTGCGCAAGCCCAGATTCAGCGCCGAAGCGACGCCCCGGCGAAGCGCGGGCGGAAGAAAGACGCCAGACACGAGAGATTCGCAGCTATGAAGCTGATTACGTCGGGTCGCTGTGGCATCTCGATTTCCACCATGGGTCCCTCAAAGTGCTCACTCCCGGCGGCCAGTGGCTGCACCCGATTGCGCTGGGCATTCTGGATGACCATTCGCGACTTTGCTGTCACGTCCAGTGGTACCTCTCGGAGACCACTGAAGATCTGGTGCACGGACTCTCCCAGGCCATCCAGAAGCGCGGTTTGCCTCGGGCACTCTTGACCGATAATGGCTCCGCGATGGTGGCCGAAGAGGTCGCCGAGGGTCTGGTGTGCCTGGGTATCCTCCACGAGCGAACCCTGCCGTACAGCCCTTATCAGAATGGCAAGCAGGAGGCCTTCTGGGGCACGCTCGAAGGGCGCCTCATGAGGATGCTCGACGGCACGGCCCAGTTGACGCTCGAGCTTCTCAACGAGGCCACCCAGGCGTGGGTGGAAATCGAGTACAACCACGCAGTCCACCGCGAAACATCAAGCTCGCCGGTTCACCGTTTCGCACAGGCGCTTCACGTGCTTCGCCCGAGCCCTTCGAGCGAGTCGCTTCGGGATGCGTTTCGACTGGAAACCACCAGGCGCCAGCGACAGAGCGATGGCACAATCTCGCTCGAGGGCGTGCGCTTCGAGATTCCGGCACGGTATCGTCATTTCCGCGACGTCGCCGTGCGCTACGCCCGCTGGAACCTCGGCCGAGTTGATCTAGTCGACCCGCGCAGCGGGACGATTCTGGCTCCCATTTACCCTGTCGATAAAAGCGCCAACGCCGACGGCCGCCGTGCCAAAATCGAGCTTGAAGTCGCCCAGTGAT